>NZ_CP089593.1 GCF_021249405.1 Halobacterium zhouii
GCACACGGAGCCGAGTCGCCAACCGACCGATTCTTGACCGGTGGGCGGCTACGCTGACCCAATGGACGAGCCGCTGTGGACCGACTCGCACGCACCGGCGCTCGCGGACCTCCCGCAGGCCGACGTGCGCGAACGCCTCCAGGACGCCGTCGACGAACCCGTGAACCTCGTGTTGCACGGGCCAGAGGGCGCGGGGAAGACGGCGGCGGTGCGGGCGCTCGCCGAGGCGGCCCACGAGGACCCGGAGAACGACCTCGTGGAGTTGAACGTCAAGGACTTCTTCGGGATGACGAAAAAGGAGATCAGCGAGGACCCCCGGTTCGCGTCGTTCATCGACTCGAAGCGCCGCCGGAACTCCTCGAAGGCCGACCTCGTCAACCACGTGCTCAAGGAGACCGCGAGCTACCCGCCGGTGTCCGGGAGCTACAACACCATCCTGCTGGACAACGCGGAGGCCATCCGCGAGGACTTCCAGCAGGCGCTGCGCCGCGTGATGGAGCGCCACCACGAGGCCACGCAGTTCATCATCGCCACCCGGCAACCCACGAAACTCATCCCGCCGATTCGCTCGCGCTGTTTCCCGGTTCCTGTTCCCGCGCCCGACGACGACGCCGTCATCGACGTGCTCCGCAACATCGTCGAGGCGGAGGGCGTCGAGCACGACGACGAGGGCTTGGAGTTCGTCGCCGGGTTCGCGGAGGGGAACCTCCGGAAGGCGATTCTGGGCGCCCAGACCACCGCCGAGCAGGAGGGCGAGGTGACGATGAGCGCGGCCTACGAGGCCCTCCAGGAGGTGCGCTCGAAGGACGAGATCGAGTCGATGCTGGACGACGCGGAGGCTGGCGAGTTCACGGACGCCCGGAAGACCCTCGACGACCTGCTCGTGGACGAGGGGATGGACGGCGAGGAGGTGCTCCGGGAGATTCTGCGCGTCGGTCGCGCCCGGTACTCTGGAGACGACCTCGCGCGCCTCCACCAGCTCGTCGGCGACGTGGAGTTCGACGTGACGCAGGGCAACAGCGACCGGATTCAGGTCGGGCGACTGCTCGCGGAACTCGGCCGGTAGCTGTTCTCCTCGGTCCAGTTTCGGTAGGCGTAGTAAAGCGTCGGCAGGCCGAGCGGGAGCGATAGTACGCCGAACGCGCCCGCGGCCAGGGTCGCGTGGTCGACGTCAGTTCTCGTGAGCAGGTACGCGCCGACCCCGAACGCGGCGACGGCGTACGAGAGGTTGCTCCACGCGGGGATGTACGACGAGCAGTAGCCCCAGCAGACGAGCGTGTAGGATGGCGCGTTCCACGACGCCGGATAGAGTTTCGGCCAGAGGAACCGGCAGTACGTCGTGAGCGCGAGCATCAGACCGGCGGGTAGCCCGACCAGCCACGCCCGCGGCCCTGCACTGGTCCGCGGTTCTAACCGCCGGTAGGCGGCGAGCAGCGCGAAGGGCAGGCCGAACACCCACAGCCAGATGCCGAGTGTGTACGTCACGGGCCAGTGTTCGATGCTCGGCTGCGTGATCGGCAGGCGGAGCGACGCGGGGAGCGTCGCCCACGGGAACGACGGGTCGGGAATGGGGTTCGTGACGAACGCGAACAGTCCGAGTACGGTACCCGCGACGAGCGCGTAGACGCCCGCGTCGGCAGCACGGTCGAGTCGGCGGGGAAGCGACGAAGCTTGCGACTGAGACATACGTGCACGTACACAGCCATCGTTGAATGCGATTTCCCCTTCGAACGACAAGTTAGCGGGCCGGGAAGCGAACGAACTGGTGGTTCGAACCCGCCCGAACCTCGTTCTCCGAACTCACGCGAGCACGAGCACGTACCGCGTGAGCGACCGGTGGACACGACGCTCGAATCGCGTTTCGACGGTCCAGCCAGCCTCAGTCGCTTCGTCGCGCCAGTCGCGGTCCGCGACGAGCACGCAGCGGTCGCCGACGCGGCGGGCTTCCGCGAGTGCGCCGCCGACGAGGTCCGCGAGGTCGTGGGTCTCGATTTTCGACTGCCGGCCGTACGGCGCGTCGAAGACCACCGCGTCGATGGTGTCGTCGCGGAGCGGCAGGCGGGTGCCATCCGCCCGCGCCACGTCGAATCCGTCAGCAGCGAACGCTTCGCGGAAGTGCGCGAGGTTCTGACGGGCGCCCCGCACCATCTTCGCCTGGGCGTCCGTGCCGAGCGGTCGCGCGCCCAGCAGGCCAGCCTCGATGAGCACGCCGCCGGTGCCACACATCGGGTCGAGCACGCGGTCGCCAGGTTCGACGCGGGCGAGGTTGCAGACCGCTCTGGCGAGCAGCGGGTCCATGCTCCCCGGCTGGAAAAAGGGGCGGTCGGTGGGCTTGCGGTCGCCGTAGTCGCGGACGGACTCGGCGGCGAGCCAGGAGAGGTAACAGGAGTCTCCCGAGAAGGTGGCCCGCAGTTCGTAGTCGGGGTTGTCGAGGTCCACTGTGAATCCGTGGTCGACGAGCACCGAGCCGAGTTCGCGTTCGGCCTGCTGAGTGTCCAGGCCCACCGTCTTCCGGACGTCGCGGGCGCGGACGGCGACGGAGCCGTTGCGGTCGAAGTCGACGGTTTCGAGCGCGGCGACCGAGTCCCCGACCGTGGCAGCTACGTCCGCGACGTACCCGCCGGCGCGGTGGACGTACGCGAGACCGGCGAACCGCTCCTCGTCGAGGGTGTCCGCGAGCGCGAGACCGGGGGCGACGACGCGGACGTTCTCGGCGGCGGCGCCGGCTTCCGCGGCGGCGAACGCGTCGTCGTCGCCGCCGAGTTCGAGGACGTACACACCCCGACTGGGGCGCCGCCGCCAATCAGCGTACCGATGGCGGGACGACGACCAGTCGCTCACTGCCGACCGCTCCCGTGCGTCCACTACTCCGCAGGGTACTTGAGGCACCACGGGCCGGACCACCAAGGTTTATAAACCTTAAATACGACGTTTAAGTCGTACATGACCGACCCCAAGGAAACCATCAACATTGAAAACGTGGTCGCGTCGACGGGCATCGGGCAGGAACTCGACCTGCAGAGCGTCGCGATGGACCTCGAGGGGGCCGACTACGACCCCGAGCAGTTCCCGGGCCTCGTCTACCGAACTCAGGACCCGAAGAGCGCCGCGCTCATCTTCCGCTCCGGGAAGATCGTCTGCACCGGCGCGAAGTCCACGGACGACGTCCACGAGTCCCTGCGCATCGTCTTCGACAAGCTCCGAGAGCTCAACATCCAGGTCGAAGACGACCCCGAAATCGTCGTCCAGAACATCGTCACGAGCGCGGACCTCGGCCGCCAGCTCAACCTCAACGCCATCGCCATCGGCCTCGGCCTCGAGAACATCGAATACGAACCCGAGCAGTTCCCGGGTCTCGTCTACCGCCTCGACGAGCCCGAGGTCGTCGCGCTCCTGTTCGGCTCCGGAAAACTCGTCATCACTGGCGGCAAGCAGCCCGTCGACGCCGAGCACGCCGTCGACAAGATCGTCTCCCGACTCGAAGACCTCGGCCTGCTCGAATAAGCGCCCACGCTCTTTCGACTGTGTCTGCCACCACTCTCTCGCTCCCGCACTTGCTCGAACTCCAGTCGCTGTTCGTCCTCCAGATCGAACCAGGGGCCGGCACGCTCACGCAGTTCCTCGGCACGCTCGTCGCCGGCTGGCTCCTGTTTTCCTTTACCGCGCACGTCGCCGCGACGTACGTCCTCGGGGACGTCCCGTGGAAGCGCGCGTTCGTCGTCGGCGTCGTCCCCGCCATCGTCACTGTCGCGCTCGTCCGCTACAACCCGCTGGTCATCATTGCGGTCGGCCTGCTCGCGGACTTCGCCGCCGTCCACGTCGTCTACCACCTGAAGTACCGCACGGCTGGACTCGTCGTCGTGATGCACTACGTCGTCTCGCTCGCGCTCGTGTTGCTCGCCGCGAACCTACTCGCGTTGCTCTCCACCGCGCCGGTGTAGGCCGACCACGGCCGACACTAGCCGGGACAGAAGACTGGTCTACCGCCGGTTTCGCAGACCGCGAGAACGCCCGCGCCGCTTTTGGTCGCTCCGCGTCCACGCCTGCACATGAACGACTACCAGCGGCAAGCCATCCGCGGGAGCGTCGTGACGCTCCTCGCGGCCGCGCTCGCCTACGCGGCGTCGTTCGTTCCCCGCTCGACGCAGGACGTCGCGGCGGTACTCGCCATCGCCGCCGTCGTCCTCCTCGCCGTCTACTACCTCTTCAACCGCCTGTCCGCCATTGCCGGCGCGTGGGCGGTGCCCGCGGTCGCCGCCGTCCTCGCGGTCGCGAGCGCGACCGCACGCGACCTTCGGATGACGGCGCTCGCACTCGCGTCGCTCGGCGTCGTCGGCCTCGTCACGTATCCGGTGACCGCGCGCGCTGCCGCGTGGGGCGAACGCGTCGGCGAGAGACTCGACTGACTGCGCTACGGGCGTCGGCGGACGGCTCTGCGAACGTCGGCGGGGCTACTCCACGAGGCGCTCTATCTCGGTCACGAGAATCCCCGACGCGCCCACTCGCTTCAGTTCGTCGACCGTCTCGAAGACGTCCCGCTCAGCCACGACCGCGTGCACCGCCACCATCCCCGGTTCGTCCACGTCCAGCACCGTCGGACCGCCCAGTCCCGGAATCACGTCCTCGACCGCGTCGAGTTCGTCCTCCGGAGCGTTCAACATCAGGTAGCGCTTCCCCTCCGCGGACAGCACCGACCGGAGCGCCGTCACCACTTGCCCGACCTTCTCGTCGCCACGCACGTCCTCGCGGGCGAACAGCCGCGCCGAACTCGACAGCACCTCGTCGACGACGGCGAGTCGATTCACCCGCAGCGTCGTCCCCGTCGACGTGATGTCCACGATGGCGTCTGCCATCTCCACGTGCGGCGTGAGTTCGGTCGCGCCCGTCACCTCCACGACCTCCGGGTCGACGCCGAGGTCATCGAAGTAGTTCCGCGTGATCCGCGGGAACTCCGTCGCGACGGTCTTTCCGGCGAGATCCGCGGGGTTCGTGATGTCCCCGTCCTCCGGCGCCGCGAGCACGAGTCGGCACTTGCCGAACTCCAGATCCAGTACGCTCCCGACGTTCTCCACGCCGGATTCCTGGTGCTGGTCGAAGCCCGTGATGCCCACGTCCGCCGCGCCGTCGCTCACGTACTCCGGGATGTCGGCGGCGCGCGCGAACAACACCGTGATGTCGGGGTCGACGGTGTTCGCGTACAACTGACGGTCCGCGCCGTTCTCCACGCCCAGTCCTGCCCTGTCCAGCAGTTCGAGGGCTGGCTCGTGGAGTCGGCCCTTGTTCGGCACGGCAATTCTCATACCGAGTGTGTTCGTGGGGTGACCGGAACTAGGTTTTCCTTCGCGGACTGGATTTGTTTGGGTGGTCGATTCCGTCGACATCGTTGACGACAACGCCCGAAAGCCCTCGGTGCGCTCGCGCACGCTCCGCGACATATCGCTCGTTTCACTCGCGATAGTGGTCGCGGACGCGCACACGGTCGCTTCGCTCCCGCGAGCGGGCGGTCGGCGTTGCCGACCGCCACATTCCGTGGCGGCTTCGCTGCCACGCGCATCTCGCCCTTTCAATCCGCCAGGCTACCGGCTGACGAGGTGGGCGAAAAGCAGTGACTGCTTCGTCGGCAGAAACGAGCGGTGGTCGGTGGCGTTTGCAGTCTCCATCTCGGGTGACTTAACAACGCTCGCGGCTTACGAGGGGACATGACTGAGGCAGGCACGACGTTCTGTCCGCGCTGCGGCGACGCCATCGATGCGGAGAGCGACGGCGTTAATCGGCGCGAGCAGTCGCTGTGCGACGCCTGCTACTTCTCGGACTTCGACCTCGTGGACGCGCCCGAGCGCATCGAGGTCCGGGTGTGCGCGCGCTGCGGGGCGGTCCACCGCGGGAATCGCTGGGTGGACGTGGACGCCGAGGACTACACGGACGTCGCCGTCGACGTGACGAGCGAGGCGCTCGGCGTGCACGTCGCCGCGGAGGACGTCGACTGGCACGTGCGCCCGGAGCAACTCGACCAGAACACGATTCGGATGCACTGCACGTTCACGGGCGTCGTGCGCGGGACCGTCCAGACCGAGGAGGTGGCGGTGCCCGTGAAGATCAGCCGGCAGACGTGCACTCGCTGTGGCCGGATCGCGGGCGACTACTACGCGTCGACGGTGCAGGTGCGGGCGGACGGCCGGGATCCCGGGAGCGAGGAGACCGAACGCGCCACGGAACTCGCCCACCGAATCGTCTCCGAGATGGAGGACACGGGCGACCGGAACGCGTTCGTCACCGAGATATCGGAGGCCGAGTCGGGAATCGACATCAAACTCTCGACGAACAAGATCGGACTCAAACTCGCCAGGAAGCTCGTCGAGGAGTTCGGCGGCGGGTTCGAGGACCACGAGACGCTCGTCACGGAGGACGAGGACGGCAACGAGGTGTACCGCGTGACGTTCATCGTCCGTCTTCCGGAGTTCCGACCCGGTGACGTCGTCGACCTCCGCGACGACGACCAGGGTCCGGTGCTCGTGCGCTCGAACCACGGCAACCTGAAGGGCGTCAGGCTCGCCACGGGTGACTCCTACGAGGCGAGTTACGAGGAGGCCGACAGCCCGCCGGGCCGGAAACTCGGCACGCACGAGGACGCCGAGGACGTCACCGTCGTCACCGTCGAGGACGAGAACTCCATCCAGGTGCTCGACCCGGAGACCTACGAGGCCAAGACCGTGCCGCGGCCGGACTACGTGGACGCCGACGCCGACACCGTGCCTGCGCTGAAATCCCGCGCTGGACTCCACGTGCTCCCCGATGCGTAGGCTCGCCGCGGTCGTCGGGAAGGCCGACGCGGAGGCCCGCATCGACGCGCTCGAGGCGGAGGGCGTCTACGACGACGACCGGAAGGTCCGGGAGCGCGACGACGAGACAGTCGAGTTGCCGGTCACCGGGGAACCCACCGAGACGGCCGTCCGCGGACTCGTCGAGCAGGAGAATCCGAACCTCCGCGCCCCCGACCTCGACGCTCGCTTGCGCGAGCAGGGGTGGACCGACGCGGAAGTCGAGCGCGCACCGTCCTCGTGGGCGGTCGTCGGCAGCGTGATTCTCGCGGACTTCATGGACTGTCCGCGCCCCGCAGAGGTCGGCGAGTCGCTCCTCGCGGTGCACCGCGAGGCCGACACGGTGCTCGACCGCGGCGGCGTCGCCGGCGAGCACCGCCAGCCCGACACCTCGGTGGTCGCGGGCGCCGGCGAGACCGAAACGGTCCACACCGAGCACGGCACGAAGTACGCACTCGACCTCTCGCAAGTGATGTTCGCGCCCGGCAACCAGGCCGAGCGCGCCCGTATGGGCGATACCGTGGCCGACGGCGAGCGCGTTCTCGACATGTTCGCGGGCATCGGCTACTTCGCGCTCCCGATGGCGCGCGCCGGAGCGGACGTGACCGCCGTCGAGCGCAACCCCGAGGCCTTCCGCTACCTCGCAGAGAACGCCCAACTCAACGGCGTGAGCGACCGCGTGAGCTGCGTGCTCGGCGACTGCCGGGAAGTCGACGCGGACGCCGAGCGCGTCGTGATGGGCTACTACGACGCGCTCGGCGGCGGCCCGGTGGGCGAGGCGTCCGCTGACGATTCGCCGGACGACCCGGGCTACCTCGATGCCGCGCTCGCCAACCTCGTTTCCGGTGGTGTGCTCCACGTCCACAGCGCGGTGCCCGAACCCGAACTCTGGGAGCGCCCCGAGTCGGCGCTCCGCGAGGGCTGTGAGCGCGCCGGTCGCGACCTCACCGTCGAGGCCCGCCGGCGCGTCAAGTCCCACAGCGAGGGCGTCTGGCACGTCGTGCTGGACGCGAGAGTCGACTGACCGCGAAGCCACTGGACGCACCGGGCCTCACCGGTCACTGGACTCATCGGTCACCGGGCCCCCACCGGTCACCGAACTCATTGGACGCACCGGTCACCGGACCCACTGGGACCACCGGTACGATTTTGTTGCTTCCCGTACAGAACACGGCCATGACGCGGAAACAGGTGCTCGCGGTGTTCCTGACGCTGCTGATGTTCGGGTCGTCGGTCGTGTACACCATCTCGATCCTGTGAACATCGAGTGGCGCGTGTGCTTCCGGCGTCCAGCAGTCCCCCCGCGACCCGCTGGTGGCGTGTCACTCGGTGTTCCACGCGTCCGCGACGGGACTCGACGACTCGCTCCTGTCGCTTCGGTCGCTGGTCGTCGTACTCCCGTCCCGCTCTCGGCCTCCAGTGGCGGTTCCGTTCGCGTCTGTCGCCGCACGTCCGTTCGACGTGCCGCCACCTGCGTTCTTGCCACTCTCTGATTCGCTACCGACGGACTCCACCTGGTCGACGCCGTCTGTCGTCGCGCCGAGCGCACCCTCGGAGTCGACCTCGGGGAGGTCGGGCGTCGTCATCCGGTCGATCTGGTCGCGGAACCACGGCGGCGTGTCGCTGCGGGCGCGCTCGAAGAGGTCGAGGATGCTCTCGTCGGCGACGTACGTCGCGCCCTCGTCGTCGGGTGCGCGCACGACGCGGCCCGCGGCCTGGATGACGGTCCGCATCGCCGAGCGGTAGTACCACGCCCACTGGCCGTCCGCGAGGCGGGACGCCACCCGGGAGTCACTGGTGTTCAGGAACGGCGCCTTGCACAGCACCTGCCAGCGCGCGAGGTCGTACTTCAGGTCGAGGGCTTCCTCCATTTTCACCGCGACGAACACCTCGGGGTCGTCGCTTGCCTTCCAGCGCTCGAGTTCGGCGTCCCGGGTGTCCGAGTCGTGCGTGCGGACGCGGTCACCGACCCCGTGGGCCTCGAGCTCCGCTCCGAGTTTCTCCGCGATGTCGTAGGAGTGAGCGTGTATCAACCCCTTCTCGTCCGGATGCTTGGCCATCACCTGCACGACGGTCTCCGCGAGTTTCGGGAGCGTGCTGTCGCGGTCCTCGTAGGTCATCTTCCCCCTCGTGACGTCGTACAGCGGCCGGTTCTCCACGGGGAACGTGTGCTCGACGTCGACGAGCGCGACGTTCGACGGGTCGAGGCCGACGCTCCGGCAGAACGCCTCCTTGTTCAGGATGGTCGCCGACAGCAACGCGAAGTTGTTCGCGCGGTCCCAGACCGTGTGCTTGAGGTAGCGCTCCGGGTTCATCGGCTTCACCGTCACCGAGCGCTCGCTGGCGTCGACCACCCACTCAGTTGCAGACTCCGGATTCTCGTAGTCCTCGACGAACCAGTCGAGTTCCGAGAGCAGTTCCTGCAGACGGTCCTTTCTGGCGACTTCCTCGGCGGTGAGTTCGTTCTGCCCGATGAGTTCGTCTTTCGCGCCCTCGCAGACCCGCGAGAGGTGTTCGGCGAAGCGCGATGCGGCCTCCGGGTCGCCGTCCACGTCGGGCACCCGGACGTCCTCCCAGACGGGGACGGTGCGCTCGTTCAGGTCGATGGTGGCGTACATCTCAGCCCACTCCGCGAGGCCGTGGGCTTCGTCGACGACGCAGACGTCCCGGCGTCGGAACACTTCCGACCCCGCGGTGCGCATGAAGTACGCGAGCGTCATCGCGGCGTTTTCACGACTCGACGCGATGGCGCGGTCCGAGAAGTACGGACAGCGGTGTTTGACCGCGCAGTCGTAGCCGGATTCGCGGACGCAGGGCGCGCGGTCCACAGGCGTCGTCTCCTCGCCCGGCAGGATGCACGTGTAGTTGCGCTTCCCGCGGATGACCTGGAGGTCCTCCAGCAGGTCGTCTTCAGCGACGTCGTCCAACTGGGACACCTGCGGTGTGGTGTAGTACGCGCCGGTGGCGTCGCTCGGGTCGGATTCGTCGACGGTGCGCGCGCATCCCATGATGGCGCGAGCGATGAGGGACTTCCCGCTGCCGGTCGGCGCGCGCACGAGGACCACGTCGTTGCCCGACTCGAAGGCCGCACGGACGTCCCGGAGCGCCTGTTCCTGTGCGCCCCGGAACTCGGGGGCGGGGAACGCCGACGAGATGCGCTCTGGATTCACTACCGGTGCCACGCACGCCCCCCGGATAACCGCACCGCTCCCGCCGGACTCCCGTCCACGAGAAAGCATTTACCACGTACATGTGTCGGACCAGTCATGCATCGCCGCCGCGTGCTGGCGCTCGCCGCCAGTTCCGTCCTCCTCGCTGGCTGCAGCGGCAGCCAGTCGGTCCTCCAGCGACGCGACCCGCCGTCGACGGGGGAGTTGCTGACGGCCGAGCGCCCTCCTGCTGAACCGCCTCGAAACGCGACCGACGAAACGGCTCCACCGCTCGACTACCCCGCGAAGCCAGCGTCGTACACCGAACAGTCCGCCGCGTCGTTCGTCGAACAGTACGAGCGAGCGTACCGCCGGAACACCCTTCTCGAGCGACGGGGCGGCGAACTCGTCTCCCACGACAGCGATTTCGCGTTCACGACGCCGCTCGCGGTCTCTAGCGAAGCCTGCGTCGTTCGAACCCAGTACCGGTACACGACGATAGAGAAAGAAGCCGGGAGTGAGCAACGCACGGCCGGCCACTCTCCCTGGATGTTGGTCACGTGCTACGTGGACGACTCGCTGGTCGTTCGCGCCGAACGGGACGGCGACCGGGACGAGAAGAACGTCCTCCGCCCGGACCCCTGGAAGACCGGTACCATCCTCGAACCGGCCGAGTGAGAGAAATCCGGCTTCTCCGCTGAATGCCCGTCAGTCCTCGAGTTCCTTGACGTCCTCGCTGGTCGGGTAGTCCGGCAACTGCTCGATGCACTCGAAGCAGAGGAAGTGCTCGCTGCCGTCCTCGAACTCCAGGGTCATCCCACCGGTCTCGGTGCCCTCGGTCGTCCAGATGTTCGCGATGCCGCCGGCGAGTCGGACCTCGTCGCCACACCCCTCGCAGCGTTCGCCCATGCCTCCGCTTGGAACGGCGCGGACAAACACTTTCGCCTCACGGCTCCAACCCGTGTGCATGGAGGTGGACTGCTCGAACTGCGCGGGCTGTTGTGTCGACTGGCGCGCGCTGGCGGACGTGTCCGACCACGAGCGCGACGGCCGCGGCCCGCAGCAGCCACTCGACGACGCGTACAATCTCGTCCCGCTCACGCGCGAGGACGTGCGGACGTTCCTCGATTCGGGACTCGGGGACGCGATGACGCCGCGGCTCTGGGAAGCCGACTACGGCCCGAGCGTCACCGTCGGCGACCACGAGGTCGCCGCAATCAACGGCAAGCCGGCGTTCTTCGTGGGCTTGCGCAAACCACCGAAGCCCGTCGCGGCGTTCGGTGGGGCGTCCGGTGGCGGTTCGACAGCCGGTGGCGATTCGACGGTCGACGCCGAGTCGACGGCCAGCGGCGACGCCGACGTCGGCTTCGACCCCGCGTGGCTGCCGACGTGCGCGTTCCTCGACCCCGAGACGCTGCAGTGTCGCATCCACGGCGACCCCGAGTACCCCGAGGAGTGTGCGACGTACCCTGGGCACAACCTCGCGCTCGACGCGGAGACGGAGTGCGAACGCGTGGAGCGCCACGTCGGCGGCGAGCGACTGCTCGACGACACGCCACCAGAAGACGACCCGGGGCTGCTGTTTGGCCCGCAAGCGGTCGGCGAGACGGTGTTCGCGTACCCGGAGCCAGCGGACCTCGAGGGGGCGCTCCTCGATCGTCTCGCCGTGGGCGAACTCGCGGACGAGGACCGAGCGCGGTTCGTTGCCGTCGCTGCCGCGAGTGCGCCTGGAACCACCGCTGTCGAACCGACGAAGCGCAAGGAGGCTTATCAGACGGCGCTCGAAGCGGACTCCTGGGTCGGACAGTCGATTCGGGAGTGGGAGGAACGCGCCGACAGCGACGACCCGGATTCGGGGCTCTCCGAGCGCGTGGAAGTGGAGCGAGGAGCACCCGAGACTCCGGGCTGGGAGCAGTAGCGGCTGGCTGACAGCCACACCACTACGGCCATCGCTTCCTGCTCTCATGGCTGTCACTCTCTACCGTGGTCGGCGGCGTCGGCGCTGCTACGAGCAGTAGGATAGGCCGACTAGTTGGATTTGATCTGCTGGAACTGGTCGAGCAGGTCGTCCGCCGACTCGCCGGAGTCGAACTCTACGGACCCCTCGTAGGCCGTTCGCGTGTCGTCGTCCGCGATGTCGACGGAACTGTTCTTCTGCTCGCGGCGCTCGTGTTCGTCCTCGTCATAGGCACCCATTGACATGGCAACTACACTCACTCTTGTCGGTCGATGGGCTTGAATGTAACGGACGGTGAGACGACACCAGTTAGACGGCGTGTGGTCGCCGAAAACGACCGAATAAGTCGGTCGTGGCGACCGATCGGTCGACCGCTCAGAACGACACCGGGCGCGGACCGTCGGTCCCCATCGGCGCCGGGTCGCGGTCGGTGTACCCGACGCGGCCCACGGCCTCCGCGCTCACGGCACCGAACACCGCGAGTTGCGCCTCGAGCGCGCTCCCGAAGCGTCCTTCGCCGGTCCGCTCGATGACCGCCCGCAACTGTTCGGTCCCGTTCGGGTGGTCGAGTCGGTGGTCGCCACACCGGTCGGCGAGTTCCTCGGCGGTCAGCGGGTAGCTCTGTGCGGCCAGCAGGTCACCGGTCTCTCTGAGCGTCATCGAACAGTGAATCGGGGACGCCGTACAAACCGGTTGTGCATGAATGATTATGATTGTTTAAGGTCCTGAAGGAGTTCGGTGAGTCGAGAAAGGAACCTAGCTTACCGAGTTGTTTTGGCCCCGCAACCCGCAGTCGGGGTATGGTCTACGCGGACCTCCACGTCCACACCGACAACTCCGACGGCACGCTCTCGCTCGCGGATGTCCCCGCCGCCGCCCGCGACGCCGGCGTCTCCGTCGTCGCCATCACCGACCACGACCGCCTCCACCCCGAACTCGACGAACCGGTCGCGGAGCGTGGAGGGGTCGAACTCGTCCACGGCATCGAGTTGCGCGTCGACGCGGGCGACCAGCGGATCGACGTGCTCGGTTACGGCGTCACCGCCACCGACGACCTCGTCGCGGAGTGCGAGCGCATCCAGCGCGACCGCGTCGAGCGCGGCGCGAAGATAATCGAGAACGTCGAAGCCCACCTCGGCGTCACGCTCGACGTCGAACCCCGGGAGGGCCTCGGTCGCCCGCACGTCGCGCGCAGCGTGGTCGCCCACCCCGACACCGAGTACGACGAGCTAGGGGCCGTCTTCGACGACCTCATCGGGGACGACGGCCCGTGCTTCGTCGCCCGCGATGTCCCTAGCTTCGAGACGGGCGTCGCGCTCCTCCAGGACGCCTGCGGCCTCGTCGGCCTCGCCCACCCGCTCCGCTACGACGATCCGGAGGCGGCGCTCGCGCGCTGTGCCGACCTCGACGCGGTGGAACTCCACTACCCCTACGACCGCCCCGTCGGCAGCGACCCCGACGCCGAAGGGAGCGGTCACGCAGCCGTGGAGGCCGCAATCGAGGAACACGACCTGATTCCTACGGGCGGCAGCGACGCTCACGAGCGCACACTCGGCAAGGCTGGACTCTCCCGTGAGGAGTACGAGCGCGTGCAAGTCCGCCTCTCCTGAACTGCACGCGAGTCACGGTACCACGAGTGCCGCCGCCGTAGGGTTCAGGTAGCCTCGGCCCGAAACAACTCGCATGCAGTGTCACTACTGCGACCGGAGCGCGGACCTCACCGTCGACAAGGACGGCGTCAAGGTCGGCCTCTGCGAGGAGCACTTCCAGGAGCGCCTGGACGAGTTCTCCGACGACGAAGCCCTCCAGCGCCTCCGGGACCAGTTCGAGATCGACCGCGCGTAGCGAGCGGTCGCGGGGAGTGAATCGACGACGCACAGCGGACCGACTGCGCGTTGATTGCGGACTGACCGCGCGTCGATTGCGGACCAACGACGCGTCGCTCGCGTTCTCCGCTCACCCACGTCCCGCGTTCAGTTCCGCTCGCGTTCTCCGTTCTCTGCTCCCGCCCGCCCAGTCCCGCGTTCAGCTCCGCCCGGCGTCGACGTCGATGGCGTCGACGGGACAGACGTCGACACAGAGCATGCAGTCGATACACTGAGCCTCGTTGGCGGGGTCGGCTTTCAGTTCGGATTCGGGGTGGTCGGGGGTGTCGACCCATTCGAAGACGTCGACCGGGCAGTCCTCGAGACAGGCGCCGTCGGCGATACAGATGTCGAAGTCGACGGCGACGTGGGTGCCGTGGATGCCTAACTTCTCGGGTTCCTCGACGGGACCCCACACGTCGTGGCCCCTGTGCGAATCCACCTGCTCCCGGTTGTCGTCGAACTGCGGATCGATGGCCATGTGCGATGCTCCGCTCTCCGCGGGTATCAACGACTCGACTCGCCGACAGCGTCTGGTCTGCTGACGCCGGGCCGTCGGTCGCAGGGCGAAACTAGCAGGGTTTTTCATCACCGCTCCCGGACGATTCCCCATGCTGGACTACGTGGACCTGGAAGCGGACCTCTCCTCGGAGGAGCGACTCATCCGGGACACTGCCCGGGAGTTCGTCGAGGACAACGTCCGTCCGGACGTCGGCGAGCACTTCATCGAGGGGACGTTCCCGACCGACCTCATCCCGGAGATGGGCGAACTCGGATTCTACGCGCCGAACCTCGAGGGGTATGGCCTGCCGAACGTGAGCGAGACGGCCTACGGCCTCCTGATGCAGGAACTCGAAGCGTGTGACTCGGGCCTGCGCTCGATGGCGAGCGTGCAGGGCGCACTCGTCATGTACCCGATTCACGCGTTCGGGAGCGACGAGCAGAAGGAGCGCTGGCTCCCGGAGCTGGGTTCGGGCGACGCCGTCGGCTGTTTCGGTCTCACGGAACCCGAGCACGGGTCGAACCCCTCGGGAATGGAGACGTACGCGGAGAAGGACGGCGACGAGTACGTGCTGAACGGCTCGAAGACGTGGATCACGAACTCGCCAATCGCGGACGTCGCCGTCGTCTGGGCGCGCGACCGCTCCGCCGAGGACGACCCCGTCCGTGGATTCCTCGTGGAGACCGACCGCGACGGCGTGACGACGAACAAGATAGACGAGAAACTCAGCCTGCGCGCCTCGATCACGGGCGAAATCGGTCTGCAGGACGTGCGGGTCTCCGAGGCGGACGTGCTGCCGGGCGTCTCGGGGATGAAGGGGCCGCTGTCCTGCCTGACGCAGGCGCGCTACGGCATCGCGTGGGGCGCGGTCGGCGCCGCCCGCGACTGCTTCGAGACCGCTCGGGGCTACGCCACCGACCGCGAGCAGTTCGACCAGCCCATCGGTGGCTTTCAGATCCAACAGGAGAAACTCGCGGAGATGGCGACCCAGATTACGACCAGTCAGTTGCTCGCCCACCGCCTCGCCGACCTCAAGGAGCGCGGCGACCTCCGCCCGCAGCACGTCTCGATGGCCAAGCGCAACAACGTCCGCATGGCCCGCGACCAGTCCCGCACCGCCCGCGAGATGCTCGGCGGCAACGGCATCACCACGGACTACTCGCCGATGCGCCACATGCTGAACATGGAGACCGTCTACACCTACGAGGGCACTCACGACATCCACACGCTGATTCTCGGCGAGGACCTCACCGGCATCCCCGCGTACGACTAGCCCACTTTTTGCTCTGCGTGGGGCGCGCGCAGCGCGCCCCACTCGGCAAAAACTTGGGGAAAAAGCACTCCTCCTTCGGTTCGCTCACTTCGTTCGCTCCCCTCAGTCGTCGGCCTCCGCTCGCTCGGCTCACGGGTCGCTTCGCTCCCCGTTCGCGCGTTCCGAGGCGGCGAAGCCGCCTCGCGTCGCTCGCGCAGTGAACCGCTTCGCTCGGGCTTTTCAAGCCACTCGCTCGCCGATGCTTGTGGACAGACCCTTCTTCTGACCGACGCACCACGACAAGACACTTACCGACTCCTCGGGAAGCCGACGATATGCCAACCCGTAGAGCGGCCCTCCGAGCGGGCAGCGCGGCGCTTCTCGCCGTGCTCGCCGGCTGTCAGGCAGTCGGAGACGGCTCGCCGAAGACGGGCGGGCCGACCACGAGCGAACCTGCCGGGACGACCACGCCCGACGAACCGACGCTGTACGCGACTGTCGTCGACGCGAGCGAGGTCCCCGACGGATCGGTTGTCGTACCCGCCACGCTCGAACTGCACGCACTCGTCGCGGACGCCGCGGCCGCCGAGGGACGGGTCGACCTCCAGGAAAACTGGGGCGTGAGCGGCGACGAGCCACTCGCGCTCGGCCAGTTCGCGTACCTCCGGTTCCGGGGCGAGACGTACGAGCCAAACGCGACGTACACGCACTTCGCGCAGGAAGCGAGTTACACTTACACAGCCGAGCAGATCCCCGAAAGCGAGGTCGGCGGCGACGTTCTCCAGTACGCAGACCTGAACGAGAGCGAGCGCGCGATCGTCGACGAGATGCTCGTCAACGGGTCGTACGACGTCGGCTTCCACGAAGCGCTGCCCGCAGCCGCTAGAACGTTCCAGCTACAGAGCTACCTCCGGGTCCAGAACGAGACCTACCGCGTCCAAGCCGTCGTCGGTGACGCTGCTGCTCACTACACGCTGGATATGGACGCCGCGAGTCCCGGCGACGACGCGCAGGTCGTGACCGTGGCAGACCGCGCTCCCGGGGCGTCGTTCGGCGACACCTTCACCGCCGCCGTCGAGGACGGCAGCACGGCGGTCGCCAGCCCCAACGAACTCGCGGCGTACCTCGACGGCGTCTCCGGGAGCGGAGCGACCGGAGTCTCCGAAGATCGGAGATCTTCGGGATGTAGCGAGTCTTCGATTCGCAACAGCTCGTCGGACGAGCGGAGCGAGTCCGACGGCGTCGACTACGTCGTCACGACCACCGCCGTCGCCAGGGTGGAACTCGCAGGCGTGGTCTGACCGAGGGACTGACGCGACAGCGAACCCGAACAGTTACGTTCCAGGCCTGACTGCTGATGAGTGTGTTCTCGAGGCCGTAGCTGCGGTGCTGTCCCGCCACAGCCAGCACCGCAGTCGCGGCCGGCCGCCGCACGACACGCGGCGGAGTTACGATGAGCGAAGACATCCACGACGCGCTCGACGCACAGTTCGACGAACACGGCATCGTCCGCCAACTCCACGACGTCCCGCCACACGAGGTCTGGGAGGTCTGCGTCGACGGCCGGCGCGCGGTCTGCAAGCGCGACACCGGCCCGACAGGGAAGGCCACAGTCGAGGGGCGCGTGACCGCGTTCGTCGGCGAGGAAACGACGGTTCCGGTCCCGGAGGTGCTGGCAGTTGGCGACGACTACTACGTCGCCGGGTGGCACCCGAACGCCCCGGAGCCCGATGCGAGCGGCGGTGACGGTGACGGCACGCCGCGCGACCCCGACGAAACGTGGGGGCGGACCGCAGGCCGGAGTCTCGCCACGCTCCACGCAGAGACAGCCGAGCACACTGACGCGTTCGGTCAGTTCGTGGCTGCCGGAGACGGCGTTCGCGTCGACGGCGCGGACGACTGGCACGCCGCAGTGCTGGCGTACGTCAGGCGGCGGCGTCCGGTGCTCGCCGATTACGGACACGGCGACGTCGCGGACGCCGTCCTCGACTACCTCGCAGAACACCCCGAAGCGTTCTCCGGCGCGGGCGACGCCGTCTGCTGTCACGGCTGGTGGACGTCCGAGCACGTCGGCGTTCGCGACGACGAGGTGGCCATCTGCGCGACGAGCGCCGTCGCGCGCTCGACGGACAGCGGCGTCGTTTCGGCGTTCGCGCCCGCGTCCCAGCGCTCGTAGTCCGCGAGCGACGGGAAGACGTGGATGGCCGGACAGATAGCGGCGTACGTGTGTTCGGGAGTGACGTCGCCGTCCGGGGCCTCCGGAATGGCGCCGAAGGAGACGACGGCGCCCGGCGGTGCCTCGACGGCGCCGTCCGCCGCGACGTCGAGCGTCACGTCCTCGCCCTCGGGGGGTGTCGAGTGGATAGTGACCGGGTCGCCGGTGAGATACGGGAGTAGCATCGGGTCCAGCACGCAGACGAAGCGGTGCTCGTCGTCCGGCGTGCTCGCGCGGTGCGGGCCGTCCTCGGTGTGACAGAGTTGCTCGGCGGCGGGCGGCCAGTCCGGGAACAGGTCCGGGAGCATCGCCACCCACTCGTCGAGCGTGTCGGCCGGTGGCCGGTCGTACGCGGTGGCGAACGCGTCGACGACGTTGTCGGGCAGTCGCGTCCCGGCGGCCGATTCAGGTGCCGACTTCGACGTCGCGTCGGCAGTCGATTCCTCGCGGGCGGTGCCGCCGTCGGTCGCGGCGCAGCAATCACAGTCCATCTCGTCTCTACTTTGAAAGCCGAAGTGCTTATACTGCCGAGTCCGAAGTAATGGAGCAACTGCGAGTGCTCGAAGCCATGGACGAAGCCTGCTACTGCGAACTGACGGACGTGATGGAGTTGCTTAGTCGAACGCACGCGATGCAGGTGGTGTGCGGTGTGGCGCACATGGGGCCCGCGCGCTACCGCGACATCGAGGACGCGCTCGACGCCTCCAGTTCTACGCTCTCCGCGCGCCTCGACGAACTCGCAGAGGCGGGGCTACTCGAACGCGAGCAGTACGACGAAATTCCGCCCCGCGTCGAGTACGACCTCACGGACGACGGCAGGGAGCTCGCCGTTCGGCTGGAGCCGGTGCTGGAGTGGGCGAGCGAACGATAGAAGCGGCGTCCGACAGCTACTGTTCCAGCGCGGGCGGCGACTCCCGGAGGAACTTCCCCCACCAGTCGCGGCGGTCCGCGCCCCACCGGTAGAGCTTCTCGCGAGCAGTTTCGTACCCCGGAATCGCACGGAGTGCGCCGAAGACGTACCGGAGCGCGGGGAAGTCGTATTTCAGGGCTCGTTCGACGCTCTCCCCGCAGGAGTAGACGGCGTCGTCGGTGAGGAAGTGCGCGCAGTCCTCGTAGTCGTCGGGGAGGCGCGCGAGCTGGTCCGCCGTCAGGTCCGAGAAGCCGACGACTTCGACGTCGCCGTGGCGCGCGGCGAACGCCGCACACCACGTACAGAAGCCACAGACGTCGTCGTACACGACTCGCGGTGGATGGTCTGGCATGAGTGGTCTGGATGGAAGCGTAAGCGTTCGTCGCGTCAGTCGAACGTACCGGTCGTGGTGCCACACTCCGCGCACACTGCGAGCACGGCGGACTGGTCGTCCGCAAGCTCGAGATCGTGAGGCGTCTCCTCGCCGCACTCCTCGCAGGCGCGCAGGATCTCGGTGTCGCCGGGGTCCTGGGGCGCGCCGATGGCGAGCGCGCGAACGCGCTCCTCGCTCTCGTTGACGCCGCGCTGGAACTCGCCCGGGCCGAAGCGGACGAGTTCACCCGCGCTCACCTCGACGTCCCCGTCGAGCGTGCGGAACGTGACCGTTCCCTCCTGCACGTAGAACACCTCCTCCTGGTTCTCGTGGGCGTGGAAGCCGTACGCGAAACTGTCGCCGGGCGCGAGTTCGTAGTGGTTCAGCGCGACGTTCGCCGCGCCGAGCGCGTCCGACAGCGGGAGGCTGCGGTCGGCGGGCCCCATCCGGGTTTCGAGGTCCGCGAGACGGACTCGGTGCATGTGTGAGTCGTCGGCCGGACGGGGGATAAACGCCCCGACTGCAGCAGTCGAGGGTTGGATTTCTAGACGTTCAACGGTGAGACCACTCGAAGATCCCGTCACTTGCTCGCGACGGTACTCAGAAAGCTCCGATTGGCGTGAACTGACCCACTTCTGTAACCACCCAGAAAGCCCCGTCTGGCTACGGTCGCGCGCCTCGCTGTGCGCCTCGCTCCTGCTGGTCGCTCGGTGCTTGCTTCGTCGTGCTTTCCGAAGGACTCGCTGCGCTCGTCCTTCGACATCCCGCTCGCAGTGCTCGCGGGATTCCCGTAGCCAGACGCCCCTTTCAGTCCCACGCCTTGACCGGTTGGGCAACCTGCAGGGTGGTCGCAGAACTAATCCGGTCTACAACAGCCAGGGCTTCCTGGGTGTCCACGAACGCAGAACAGTATCCTCCAGTCGTGGTATTCCAGTGGTTCACAGAACCGTCGTCGTCTCTATCCGCTAGCGATCTGGTCGGTGAAGTTCTCGAACAGGCGCTTGGTCTCGCAGGCCGCTTCGTAGTTCTCAGGCGTGATGCCAGCGAGCACCTCGCGCTCGCGCTCCTCGGGAAGGTCGTCCTTCCGCGTGGTCACGCGCTCGGCGGTACCGGTGTCGTACTCGGGGTGGAACTGCACGCCGTAGGAGTCATCGACGCGGAACGCGTGGACGCCGTAGTCGTTCTCGGCGAGCAGGGCGGCGTCCGGCGGCAGTTCGGTGACCGCGTCCGAGTGCGTCGTGAACGCCGTGAACGTCTCCGGGACGTCCTCGAGGAGCGGCGAGTCGGCGGTCTGCGTGACCTCTCGGTAGCCGATCTCGTACTCGCCCATGTCGCCGACGTCGCCGCCGAGCGCCTCGGCGAGCACCTGGTGCCCGAAGCAGACGCCGAGCACGGGGACGCCGCGCTCGTGGGCGTCCTCGACGTACTCCACGAGCGGCGGAATCCACTCCTCGTCCCAGTACACGGAGGACCGAGAGCCGGTGACGACGACACCGTCGAACTCGCTTCGCTCCTCCGACGAGCTGTTGCGAATCGGAGATTCGCCACATCCCGAAGATCTTCGATCTTCGGAGACTCCGCTCGCTGTGCTCGCGGAGACCCCGTCGAACTCGAAGTGGTCGGGGAGTTCGCCCTCGGCAACGTGGAACTCTACGAGGTCGGCGTCGAGTTCCCGCCGGAAGTTCCGCGTCGTGTCCGTCGGGTCGTGGGCGGCGTTCAACAGCGCGAGACGCGGCCTACTCATCGCGTGTTCGTTGCCACTGGAGCGGAAAAGCCGTTTCGACGGCGACACCGTTCGCCGTGGATGGCCCGTATCGAAGGGGCGGGGATGACACGTGCCCCTCCGTTCCCGTCGGACTCCACGTGACGTCAACCGCGGTGTGCCAAAAGTTCTCTATGCACAAAGTTCTACGGAACGGCGAACCCGGTTCCCGTTCGGTGTCACTCCGCTGCAGTCACTGCCACCTGCGGGGGCCTCGCCGCGGGTCGAATCACCTTTGACGCCGCCGCGCGTGCTCCGAACGAATGCGCGCCATCAAGGACAGCGTCCACGACTACATCGAGGTCGACGGCGTCGCCGAGGCCCTACTGGACACGCCGCCGGTCCAGCGTCTGCGCCACATCAAGCAGTTGAGCACGGTCCGCCTGGTCTACCCCTCGGCGAACCACACGCGCTTCGAGCACTCGCTGGGCGTCTACCACCTCGCGGACCGCGCGCTCTCCCACCTCGACGTCACCGGTGCGCGCGCCGACACCGTCCGCGCCGCTGCGTTCCTCCACGACGTCGGCCACGGCCCGTACGGCCACCAGACCGAGGGCATCATCCAGCGCCGCCTCGACCGCCACCACGACGAGGTCGAGGACCTGCTCGCGTCCGGCGCCGTCGGGGACGTGCTCCGCGACCACGGACTCGACCCCCAGCGCGTCGCCGCGATGGTCGAGGGCGAGGGCCGCCTCGGCCAACTCGTCGCGGGGGAACTCGACGTCGACCGGATGGACTACCTGGTGCGGGACGCCCACCACACCGGCGTGCCTTACGGCACCATCGACCACGGCCGCCTGCTGCGCGCGCTCGCGTTCCGCGACGGCGACCTGGTGCTCGACGAGGGCAACGTCCAGACCGCCGAGAGCGTACTCGTCGGACGCGCCCTCATGAACGCCACCGTCTACCGCCACCACGTCTCCCGAATCACGGGTTCGATGCTCGAACGCGCGAGCACCCGGTTACTCGACGAGAGTAACCTCGACACGGAGACGTTCGCGCGCATGACCGACGGCCAGTTGCTCGGCGCACTCGACGACCACGACGCCACCACGGAGGCCGCGCGCCGCATCGCTGAACGCGACCTCTACAAGCGCGCGGTCTGGACCGAACGCGCCGCCGTCCCCGACGACGTCGTCGCCGCGGACCACGACGAAATCCAGGAGTTCGAACGCACTATCGCCGCCACCGCGGGCGTCTCGCCGGAGCACGTTCTCGTGGACAACCCCGGTCAGCCGTCGATGCCAGAATCCTCCGTGCGTGTGGCGGTCAACGGGGACGTCCGCCCGCTCCACGAGCAGAGCCCGCTCGTGAAGGGGATGCAGGAAGCCCAGCGCGTCCAGTGGCGCTTCGGTGTCTACGCGCCCGACGACTGCGCCCCCGAGGTCGCCGCCGCCGCCGAACGCGAACTCGGTCTCGCGGGCGTAGGCGACGTGAACGCCTGACGCGCTGCGGGCCTGCGCCAGTGGAACCGGCACGAACGCTTACGGATTCGGTCACCGTCGTTCTCTGTATGCCTACCTCGCGCCGTCGCTTCCTCGCAACCGCCGCCAGCGCCGCGCTCACTACCGCGCTCGCAGGCTGTGTCGCCACCGGTCCGACCGTCGACGCCGACCTCTCCGGTCCGGTGTTCACCTCGGTCACCCCGACGCAGTCGGTCTCCTGGGGTGCGAACACCATCGCTGCCGAAATCGGCCTCACCGACGCCGCGACCACCGACCGGAAGGTCCGGCAGATCGTGGCCGTCAGCGGCGGCAGCGACGTCTGGACCGGCAGCGTGGTGGCGGGACAGACGAGCGTGAGCGGCCTGCTCTCGGTCGGCGCGGAGAACACGCTGTTCGCCGTGAACGCCAGCGACGAGGTTGTGGAGTCCGTGACTGTGCGCGTCGACGCGTCGACGATTCCGTAGGTGTTCTGGGAGTCCGTATCCGTCTGTTCGCCTCCCTCAAACACCACCTCGAAAGCCCCAACTGCAGCAGACGACGGTACACCCTCGTACACCTAGAAAGCCCCGGCGCGCTCGCGCCCGCTCAGCGTTAACGAGACGCCGGAGGCGTCTCGTTCGCACATCAGAAACGCTCCGCGTTTCTGAGGACGACATATCCGCTCGGTCGCGCCACTCCCTCGCGGACAGGGGTCGCTGAGACGGCCTTGGGTTTCACCCGCGAGCGCGCCGCCCCTTTCAGTCCTCCCGGTGGCTGGTTGGCCAGCCGGCATCGGGCGGGACTGAAAGGGCCGGGGCTTTCTGGGTGTTAGCGGTGGTTGTGGTAGCGTGTTCTCCAGCCGGGGCTTTCGAGGTGGCGTTAGACGGAGATTCCCCTGCGCCAAAATCCGAAGAAACACCTGCGAAACAGAAAACGAACGCCTATGCGCTCGCGACTTCCTTCAGCACGTCCGGCGCTCGTTCGAGCGCGTCGTCGAGTTCCTCGCTCTTCGGGCCGCCGCCCTGCGCGAAGTCCGCGGGGCCGCCGCCACCGCCGCCGACCATGCCCGCGAGTTCGCCGACGACCTCGCCCGCGTTCACAGGCACGCCGTCGGGGACGCCCACGACGAACTGCGCACTGTCTCGGCCGGACCCGACGACCGCTATCTTGCCGTCGTCGACGAGCGCGTTCGCGGTCGCGCGGAGTTCGTCCATGTCGCCGTCGACCCGCTGGACGACGGCGGTGGTGCCCGCGACGTCGACCTCCTCGCCGCCAGCGCCGCCGGAGGCGCGGGCCGCTGCGAGCTGTTCCTTGAGGTCCTCGATGGTCTTGCCGCGCTCTTTCCACTCCGTGAAGAAGCGCTCGGCGGTCTCGGGAACCTCGTCGGGCGCGACGTCGAACGCGTCGGCCGCGGCGAACAGGTCGTTCTCCAGTTCCTGGACGTGCTCGATGGCGGCCTTGCCGGCAGCGAACGTCAGGCGCTCGACGCCGTCCTGCACGCGCTCTGCGTTCAGAATCTTGATGGTGCCGATCTCGCCGGTGCGCTTGACGTGTGTTCCGCCGCAGGCCTGTACGTCCTCTCCGACGTGGATGAGGCGGATGTTCTCCCCGGTGGGGATGCCGCCCTGGTAGAGGTCGAAGCCGTACTTCTCCTCGGCCTGGTGGCGGTCCGGCCACTCCTGCTGGACGGAGGTGTTCTCGGTGACGATGTCGTTGGCGACGCGCTCGATGCGCTCGACCGTCTCGCGGTCGAGGCGCTCGTAATGCTGGATGTCGATGCGGGAGCTACCCGTGCCCTTCTGCGCGCCGGCCTGGCGGACGTGCTCGCCGAGCACCTGCCGGGCGGCGTGGACGACGACGTGGGTCGCGGTGTGGTGGGCCATCAGGCGTCGGCGGCGGTCCACGTCGATCTGGCCGCGCACGAACTCGCCCTTCCCGGGGTTCACGCGCGTCCGGTGGAGCACGACGCCGTCCCGCTCCTGGACGTCCGCGACGTCCACCGTGCGGTCGTCCGTCGAGAGCGTACCGCGGTCGGCGGGCTGGCCGCCGCCCTCCGGGTAGAACATCGTCTGGTCGAGCACGACGTCGTAGACGGTGTCGCCGTCCTCGCCCTCGCGCTCGAACACGTCGAGCACCACGGCCTCGAACTCCGAGCGGTACTGGTCGTCGTAGTACAGCGACTCCGTCTCCGGGAGGTCCGTGAGTCGTTCGTCCCCCTCGCCGTCGCCGCCGAGCGCGCCGCCCTCGTCGTGCCGGTCGGCCACCAGCGAGTAGAAGTCGTCGGGCGTCTCCACGCTCGCACCCTCCTCCGCGGCGATTTCCTCGACCATGTCCGGCTGGATGCCGTGGGAGTCGTACAGTTCGATGAGTTCGGCCGAGGGAATCGGCTCGCCGCGCTCGGCGTACTCGGCGGCGAGCTGGCGTACCTTTCGTCCGCCGCGGTCGAGCGTCTCGGCGTACTTCTCGACCTCCGACCGGACGATGCTCCGGACGGTGTCGCGGTTCTCGTAGCCGAGGCGTTCGGCCTGCATGTCCACGAGTTCGTCGAGAGGGACGTCGGCGCCGACGTTGTCCACGAGACGTTTGGTGCGCCGCAGCACCATCCGCGCGAGGTAGCCCGTGCCGACGTTCGACGGCACGATGCCGTCCCCGAACATGTACGCGAGGACGCGGGAGTGGTCGGCGATGGCGTAGATGTCCTCGAGCGGGCGCAGTAGTTCGGTGAGTCGCTCGGTCTCCACGCCGAGTTTGTCCGCGATGTTGTCCCGCGCCGCCTCCACGTCCTCGGCCTCGTCGATGTCGAGGTGGCCCGAGAGCTTCGCCGCGCGGTGGACGAGTTCCTCCTCTTTCTCCGTGTAGTCGATGCCGGCCTGCTCTTTCAGGAATTCGATGGTGTCCGGGTAGATGGCCTCGTAGACGGTTGCGGTGCCCTGGCTCATCCACGTCCAGCGCTCCACGCCGTACCCCGTGTCGACGACCCGGCGGTCTATCTTCGAGTACGTGTTGCCGTCCTTCATCTCGTACTCGCCGTCGGGGTCGAGTTCGAGGGACATGAACACGAGCGTCGCGAGTTCGAGGCCGCGGTAGATGACCTCGAAGGCGGGGCCGGCGTTCCCGCCGCCCACCCAGGGGTCTTCGATGAACGTGACGTCCTCGAGGTCGACGCCCATCTCCGCGAAGAGGCCCTCGCAGTACTCCACGGTCTCCTCCTTCCAGTACACCTCGCCCGAGTAGGCGTAGTCGGTGCCCTCGTCGGCGTTGAACGCGTGGTGGCCGAGCATCTCGAAGGCCATCGTGTGGCGGCCGGTCTTCCCGACGTTGTCGATGTCCTGCATCCGGATGCAGGGCTGGGAGACCACCAGCGGGTTCGCGGGCGGCGGCGTCTCCCCGGACGTGACGTGGGGCTGGAAGTCGTAGATAGAGGCCTGGGTCAGCAGCACGTCGTCGCGCCACCGGTTCGCCGCGACCGGGTACGGGTCGATGCGCTCGTGGCCGTTGTCCTCGAAGTACGAGAGGATGCGTTCGCGCATCTCCCCGAGTTCGAGTTCCTCGTCGAGACCCGGGTTGTCGATGAACTGGTAGTCCTCACACGGCGGTTCGCCGCAGGTCGTTCTGTCGGGGTCCCGCGTCCAGAAGTGGGCACCACACTCGGTGCACTCCCGGCGCTCGAATCCCTCCTCCTCGAAGTAGTCGAGGCGGTATTCGGCTTCGAGTTCGCTCATTGCCAGTAGGTGGCCGACGAACGAGTAAAACAGTTCCGGGGTAGCGAGAGTCGGAGCGAGCGATAGCGTGGTTCGGAACGAACGAAGTGAGTGAGAACCACGGAAACGCGAGGGTCTCGGAAGGAGCGAGCCACTCCGACTCCGGAAACGCGTAAACGCGCGCAACCCGTTTCTTCGTCCATGGGACGAATGGTCGACGGTGACTGGCACACGGACGAGGAGATGGTCGAACACGGCGAGAACGGGGAGTTCGAGCGCGAAACCACGACGTTCCGGGAGTGGGTCGGTGAGGACTACCCCGCCGAGTCCGGGCGTTACCACCTCTACGTGTCGTACGCCTGCCCGTGGGCGCACCGCACGCTCCTGGTGCGCGCGCTGAAGGGTCTCGAGGACGCCGTCTCGGTGAGCGTCGTCGACCCCGTGCGCTACGACCAGGGCTGGGAGTTCGATGCGGACGTGCCCGGTAGCACGCCCGACCACCTGTTCGACTCGGAGTACCTCCGCGAGGTGTACGCGCGCGCCGACCCGGACTACTCCGGGCGGGTCACCGTGCCGGTGCTCTACGACACCGAGGCGGACACCATCGTGAACAACGAGAGCGAGGAGATCATACGGATGCTCGACGGCGCGTTCGAGGAGTTCGCGACGCGTGACGTCGACCTCTACCCCGAGGGCTACGAGGACGAGGTCGACCGCCTCGCCGAGGAGATCTACACGCCCATCAACAACGGCGTCTACCGCGCCGGGTTCGCGGACACCCAGGACGCCTACGAGGACGCCGTCGCGGACCTCTTCGACGCGCTCGACCACTACGACGACGTGCTCGCGGACCAGCGCTACCTCGCCGGGGACGCACTCACGCTCGCGGACGTCGCGATGTTCACCACGCTCTACCGCTTCGACGAAGTGTACCACACGCACTTCAAGTGCAACCGCCGCGAGATCACTGACTACGACAACCTCTGGCCGTACCTCCGGGAACTCTGCCAGCTCCCCCACGTCGCCGAAACCTGCCACATGGACCACGTAAAGAACCACTACTACCGCAGCCACGCCCAACTGAATCCGAAGCGCATCGTCCCGGTCGGCCCGGACCCGGACTTCTACGCGCCCCACGGTCGCGAGGACCTGCCGGGCGGGCCGCCCGCGTCGCTCCAGCAGTGAGCGACTGAACACCCCAGGGTGACGATTTAGTCGCTTGGCGTCGAACGTCGAGTATGGCTCTCTCCCGCGAGGACGCGCCCGGTCTGCTCGTCGCCATCGTCGCCTGCAACGTCGTCGGTGCGGCGCCCGCGTTCGTCACTGCGACCGGGTCGGACTCGTGGTACCGGTCTCTCGCCGACCCGGCGCTCGCACCACCGAACTGGGTGTTCGCGCCCGTGTGGACGACGCTGTTCGTGCTCATGGGTGTCGCCGCATACATCGTCTACCAGGGCGGCGTCGGCCGGGAGCGAACGACGGCGCTGGCGCTGTTCGTCGTCCAGTTCGCGTTCAACGTGGCGTGGACGCTGGTGTTCTTCGGGAGCGAGAGCATCGCCGGCGGACTCGCCGTCATCGCCGTCCTCTGGATACTCATCGCCGCCAGACTCGTGGCGTTCTGGCGCGTCCGCCGGACTGCTGGCCTCCTGCTCGTTCCGTACCTCGCGTGGGTGAGCTTCGCGACGTACCTGAATTACGCGTTTTGGGCGCTGAACTAGGCGTTCTCGACGGTGTCGTCGTCGAACCCGCCGGGATTGTCGACGCCGTCCTCGCCGCCGCGCTGTTCGGCGTCGATGCCGACCTCCCCCTCCGCCCACTCGTTGATCTTCGTCTCGATGTCCATGAGCACCTCCTCGGGTTCGGTGTCCTCCGCCCGCGCGAGTTGCACGACGTACGCCGACACCAGGCCCAGGTGCGGCGTGAAGTCGTCGCGGTCCCGGTGGTCGTTCTGTAGGAACATCTCCGGGCCGTTCGGCCCGTGGTAGAGCAGCGCCATCGGCACGTCGTCGAGCGTCGAGATCGTTTCGATGACCTTCTCCTGGTACTCGGTGAGGTCTGCCATGCGTGGACTGTACACACGCGCCGGGAAGAACCCTATCATTCGACACGCACCTTTTTACTGCGGGGGTTTCCTCGTTCGCGGCGCACAGCGCCGCTCACTGCGGGAACCCCCGTTGTAAAAATCTGCACCAAAAACCTCCCGCGAACGCGCAGCGTTCGCGGTGGGTGTCTCAGTTCTCCGCCTGCAGCGCGACGGACGCCAGCAGCGCCTCCAACTGTACGCGTTCGTTCGCGCCTTCCGCGATGCGGTAGTCGGCTTCGCCGAGGCGTTCGAGCAGGCGGACGGCGTGCTCGTCGTCCACGTCGAAGTTCCACACCGAGCGGTGGACCTGGTCGATGATGTCGCCGCCCGCGAGACCGCGGTTCGTGAGCAGGTCGTCGAGCGCGCTGCGCGCGGCGGTGAAGTCGCCGTCCAGGGCTTCGGTCACCATCCCTTCGATCTCTTCGGGGCGCGCGGTCGCGGTGATGGCGTACACCACCTCTTCGTCGACGGCGTCGCCGGTGGCCGAGGCGGCCTGGAGCGCGTTCAGGGCCTTCCGCATGTCGCCGTCGGCGGCGTAGACGAGCGCGTCGATGCCGTCCTCGGTGTAGTCGAGTCCCTCGTTCTCGGCGATTTCGCGGATGCGCGTGGCGACGTCCTCGTCCGAGATGGGGGAAAAGCGGAACACGGCACACCGGGACTGGATGGGGTCGATGATCTGACTGGAGTAGTTACACGAGAGGATAAAGCGGGTGTTGTTCGTGAACTGCTCCATCGTCCGGCGGAGCGCGGACTGCGCGTCGCTGGTGAGCGCGTCGGCCTCGTCGAGGAAGATGATGCGGTAGGGGTAGCCGCCGAAGGAGGTGCGCGCGAAGTTCTTGATGCGGTCCCGGACCACGTCGATGCCCCGTTCGTCGCTGGCGTTCAACTCGAGGAAGTTGTCCCGCCAGTCGTCGCCGTACACCTCCTTGGCGATCGACACGGCCGAGGCCGTCTTCCCGACGCCTGCCGGCCCTGCGAACAGGAGGTGCGGGAGGTCGTCGCGGGCGACGTAGCTCTCGAGTCGGTCCGTGATGTCCGGGTGGCCGATGACGTCCGCGAGACGCTCGGGTCGGTACTTCTCGACCCAGATCTCCTGTCGGCCAGCCGCGTCGTCTGTCATGTCCGCAGCCAGGGGCCGGGCGTTCATAAAGCGTCCGAACAGTGCGTCTTCGAGCGTAGCGAGAAGACGCAGAATGGCGAACGGCGACCGGAGGGAGCCGTGAGAAGCGAGGCTCCGAACGGAGTGGGGAGCCTCGTTACAGCGAGCGGGGAGCGGAGCGAACCGCGAACAGCGAGAGTGCGAGCGCAGCGAGGACCCTCGGAATAGTGAGCGGGGGATGGAGCGACCCTGGAGCACCAGACGCAGTTTACGGGCACTCGGGAGCCAGCCGCGAGCAACCCCACCGCAAGTGTTGGATGGGAAATATGTTTATGGCGGTGGACGTTGTCAGTGCGGCTATGGCCACCAGTGTCGGGCGTCACGCGCTCGCAGTCACGCTCGTGGTGCTTCTCGCTACGTCGCTGTTCGCTGGCGTCGCTGCCGCCGACCAGCGCACCGGTGACACGATCATCGTCGAGGAGGGCGAGACGGTCACGGGCGGACTCCAGGCTACGGGCGGCACCGTCATCGTGCGCGGTACCGTCGAGGGCGACCTGGAGGCGTTCGCCGGCACGATCGAGATCGCCGAAAGCGGGGTCGTCACCGGTGACGTCACCGCCGTCGGCGGGTCGGTCCGCATCGCCGGTCGCGTGGAGGGTGACGCCCAGCTCGCGAGCGGAACCGTCGTCATCACGGAGTCCGCCGTCGTGACCGGGGACGTCCAGGCGGCCACCGGGTCGTTCACGCTCGACGGTACCGTCCAGGGGTCCGTGCGCGTCGGCGCAGGGACTATCGTGCTCGGCCCGCAGGCCGTCGTCCAGGGTGACCTCGTCTACGACGGCGACCTCACCCGCGCGGAGGGGTCAGCCGTCGGCGGACAGGTGCGTGAGGACTCCAGTCTTGGCGGTGGGTTCGGCGTGCCGTCCATCGCGTCCTGGGTGGTGTCGCTGTACAGCCTGCTCGTCACGCTCCTCGTCGGCGCGCTCCTGTTGCTCGTGCTTCCCGGCACCAGCGCCACCGTCGCCAGAGAGACCGCGAACTCGCCGGTCCGAACCGCCGTCCTCGGTATCCTCGTGCTCGTCGGCGTGCCGCTGCTCGTCGTCGTGTTGTTGCTCACCGTCGTCGGCATCCCCATCGCGTTCGTCGTCGCGTTCCTGTACGCACTCTTGTTGTGGCTCGCGTTCGTCTGGGGGCAGTACGCCATCGGCGCGTGGCTGCTCGGCCTCGCTGACACCGACAGCCGGTGGCTTGCCCTGATCGTCGGTGTGCTCGTCGTCTTCCTGCTCGGCCTCGTGCCGATTCTCGGCGGCATCGTCTCGTTCGTCGTACTCCTGTTCGGTCTCGGCGGCGTCGGGGTCGCCGTCTACCGCGCAGGTCGTCGACGGCGTGAGGACGACACGCTGCGCCGCGAGAACGGAGTCTGACTGCGTCGACACCGCGACCGCACCGCCTAAGGCCGCCTGTCCGCTACTCGGAACCATGCGCGTGACCGTCGAGGTGGTCGGAGCGGACACCCACGAGTTCGACGTGACCGACGAGACGTACGCGGACCTCCTCGAGCGCGTCGACCTCAGCCCCCACGAGGTGTCCGTGATGGTCGACGGACGCCCGGTCCCCGAGAACCAGTCCGTCGACGCCGAACACGTCCGCGTCCTCCGCCTCATCCGGGGTGGGTAGCGTGGCGGACTACTGGGACGCCGACAGCGCGGCGCGCGACCCCACCGTTCGTCGCGCTACCGAAGCAGATCACCTCGACGCGCTGCGGATTCTCGACGCCGCGATGCTCGAGACCGACGCCGACGCGATCCAGGAGCGCATCGACGCCGGAACTGTTCTCGTTGCGGTCGACGGCGAGCGCGTCGTCGGAGCACTCGTCGCCGCCCCCCGAAACAGCGAACTGGACGAGGAACCACGCGACGGTGAACTGGACGAGGAACCACACGACGGTGAACTGGACGAGGAACCACACGACGCCGGTGCACACGTCGATGCAATCGCAGTCCGGCGGCGCCGCCGAGCGAGCGGGATCGGCTCCCGACTGGTCGAGGCCGCCGTGGAGCACTGGACGCCGCTCACGGCCGAGTTCGATCCCGACGTGAAGCCGTTCTACGAGAATCTGGGGTTCGACTGCGAAGCGACGGGAGAGCGGTTCCGAGGCGTGCTGGACTGACAGCGGTCAGACGCGCTCGCGCTCAGATGAGCGGTTCGACCAGGTCGCGGCCCGCGCCGAGCAGCGTCTCGACGCGCTCGGGGCTGTCCGCCTCCGCGTAGACCCGCATCTTCGGCTCCGTCCCAGAGGGCCGGACGAGCAGCCACGTGCCGTCCGCGAGCAAGATCTTGAAGCCGTCCGCGTCGTTCACGCGCTCGACGTCCACGCCCGCGACTGCGTCCGGGAGTCGGTCCGCGAGGTCGTCGAGTACCGCCTGTTTGCGGTCGTCCGGGCAGTCCACGCTCACCTTGTCCTGGTGGATGTCGCCGTGCTCGGCGGTGATGGCGTCGAGGCGCGCGTCGAGGGACTGCTCGCTCGCCGCGGCGCCCGCGAGCAGCGCCATCAGCACGCCGTCCTTCTCCCGGACGTGGCCGCGCATCGTGTAGCCGCCGGACTCCTCGCCGCCGAACAGCGCGTCGTGCTCGCCCATCGCCGCCGCCACCCACTTGAAGCCGACCGGCGTCTCCACCACCTCGCAGTCGTGGGCTTCGGCGAGTCTGTCCACGAGGAACGTCGTCGAGACGGTGCGAACGGCGGGCCCCGAGTCATCCTCGAGCAGGTAGTCGTAGGCGAGCGCGTAGAATCGGTTCCCGTCGAGTACGCCGCGTTCGGGCGTGACCACCGCGACGCGGTCGGCGTCGCCGTCGTTCGCCACGCCGAAGTCCGCGTCGTGCTCCTCGACGGCGTCAGCGAGTCCGCGGAGGTTCTCCTCGTCGGGTTCCGGGGGCGTACCGCCGAACGTGGGGTCGCGCTCGCAGCGCCGGCGAACTACGTCCGCGCCCGCCCGTTCGAGGAGCGCGTCTGTGACGCCGCGCCCGCTCCCGTGCATCGCGTCGTAGACGACCGTCAGCTCCGAGAGGTCCGCATCCACGAGACCGAGGCAGTGTTCGGCGTGAGACTCCACGAAATCCACGTCCCGGACATCGCCGGTCCGCTCGCCGGTCTCGGGTTCCCGCAGGTTCGCCTCGATGGCCTCCGTGACCTCGGGGAGCGCGGGCGCGCCGTCCGAGGGGATGAACTTCACGCCGTTGTACTCCGGCGGGTTGTGGGAGGCCGTGATGACGAGCGCGCCCGCAAGGTCCCGCTCCACGATGGCGTGGGCGACGAGCGGCGTCGGGCAGTCCCGCTCCGGGAGCACCACGTCGAAGCCGTTGATCGCCAGCACGTCTGCGGCGTCCTCCGCGAACCCGCGGGACGTCTCGCGGGCGTCGTAGCCGACCGCGACCGTCTCGCTGCCTCGACTCTCCTCTGCCAGGTGGTCGGCGGCGGCCTGCGCGACCATCCGGACGCGCTCGCTCGTGAACGTGTCGAGCGTGGCGCGCCAGCCGTCGGTCCCGAATGAGATGGCGTCCATGTCCTGAGCGTCGTTGTGTCTCGTGAAAATCTCTGCGGTCCCCCGGACGTGTCGGCGAGCGGACTGAAACGAACTGCCGGAAACGGCGTCGGGGACCGAGAGGCGTTTAACAGAACAGGTCGAAATTGCCGGTAATGACAGATGCGCCGCTCGTCGTCGGCGTCTCCGGCAGTCGCCGCGACGGCAGTCACACACTGAAGGGCATCAAACTCGCGCTCGCCGCCGCCGAGGCCGAGGGCGCGGAGACGGACCTGATCGACCTCGGCGACGTCGACCTGCCGCTGTACCACCCGGACCGCGACGCCGCGGACTCCGGCGACGCGGTCGACCTGTTGGCGCGCGTTCGCGCCGCCGACGCCGTCGTCGTCGGGTCGCCGGTGTACCACGCGAGCTACTCCTCGACGTTCCGGAACTTCCACGACTACTGCGGGTTCGACGAGTACGAGGACACCGTCGTCGGCCTGCTCGTCGTCGCGGGCGGCGGCACCATCGCGTCGACGCTCGACCACATGCGCGTCACGATGCGCGGCGTCCACGCCCACGTCATCCCGGGGCAGGTCGGCGTCCGCAACGCCTCTAGCAAGTTCGAAGCCGACGGCACGATGATCGATTCGGACATCGCGGACCGAATCGACGCGCTCGCCGAGGACGTCGTCGAGGAAGCCCGCATCCGGATGGCAGCGCGCGACCAGACCGAAACGGCGTCGGTGGACGACTGACGCGGGCCGGCGGCTCCCCGCGGCCGACCTCGGGTGTCTCCCTCAGAACAGCCCCTCTTTCTCGGCCCGCGAGAGCTGTTTTATCTCGTGCTCGCGGCGCATCGCCGCCGACTTCGACTCGAAGGACTCCGTGTGCCGCAGTTCGACCGGCGTGCGGCCCCGCGTGTACTTCGCACCGTCGCCCGCGTCGTGTTCCGCGACGCGCCGCTGGACGTCCGTGGTGTACCCCGTGTAGTAGGTGTCGTCGCTGCACTCGAGGACGTAGACGTGGTGCACGAACGGAGTGTTGGCTGCAGCGGAAACGTGTGTTTCGGTAGCGCTCTAGCCGGTCGCGCCGCTGGCGTGGACGCTGATAGAGCGACTGCGTGGACGACGAGCAGAATGGCCGGAGCGAGCGGAAACCCGTACCGAACGTCGAGGCAATCGCTCGCGTGGCGAGCGACCTCCGTTGCCGCGCGGGCGCCGACGGGCAGGGTCGTTTCGCGGTGGCCGGGTTCCGCGGTGGTCGGGGAGTCTATTCAGCGGCGGTCGTGGCGAGTTCGGTCACGCTTCGCGCGCTCGGTTCCGTGACACCTCCGCGATGCCGACGTTGGCCGAGCAGTTCGGACAGGCCAGCAGTCGGCCGTCCTCGTCCGAGAAGACGCGCGCGAAGTTGTCCGAAACGTGGCCATCACAGTAGTCACAGCGTGCCATGTACTGGAGTCGACGGGTCACCGCCGACGGATGTGTTTACCCTTCACACACCTAAATGGGTTTTCCCAAATCTAAACATAATTTGCCCCATGGCGAACGAGAGACGGTTGATGTCGTAATCATCTGGGTCGTAGCTGGGTGGTATCGCGGACGGGGGTTTCAGGGGGTGTGCCGACACTTTACAACTCCTGGTCGTTTTATTCGTTCTCCAATCGAATAGGAACCGAGGGCTACGGGTGGCTGAGGCGGGTGATTATGGGAAGCCTTATAATCAGGGCGGGAAAAACCCGAGTTGTATGGCAGACCTCATCGTCAAGGCCGCTGTGAAGGAAGCACTCGATGACAAGAACGTCGCCTCCGACTTCTACGAGGCGCTCGACGACAAGGTCGAGGATCTCCTCGACGACGCCGCTGGCCGCGCCGAGTCCAACGGTCGCAAGACGGTCCAGCCGCGCGACCTGTAAACTCGGTCGACCTTCTTTCCATTATTTTCCGACGTCCCAGCGACAGCAGTGTTCAGCGTCGCCAGTACGCGTGGCACTGTCGACAGCGACCGCAAAACACGGTCTCGGGCAGGATGCCGCCAGAAATTACGTCTCGCGGATGCGGACGTCGTCGTCCGTGCCGACGTAGACCGCGTCTGCGAGGTCTACGAACAGACCGTGCTCGACGGCGCCGGGGACCGCCGATAGTTCCGACGCGAGCGACGCAGGATCCGAAATCTCGCCGAAACCACAATCCAGTACGAGGTTGCCGTCGTCCGTGACGACCGGGCCGTCCTTGCACTCGGCAGCGCGCAACTCCGGGTCGCCGCCGAGACCGCGGACGGCCTCCTCGACAACCGGGTACGCGTCCGGCAGCACCGCCACCGGTATCGGGTGGTCGAGTGTGTCGGCCTCCTTCGATGGGTCGGCGACGACCACGAAGCGGTCGGCGCTCGCGTCCACCACCTTCTCGCTGGCGTGGGCCGCCCCGCCGCCCTTCACGAGCACCGGCCCCGTCCGGCCGCTCGCGACCTGGTCCGCGCCGTCGATAGCGAGGTCGACCGAGGACTCCTCGAGCGTGGTCAGCGGAATCCCGCAGTCGATGGCGAGCTGGCGGGACTGGAACGACGTCGGCACACCCTCGACGTCGAGTCCTGCGTCGACGGCGTTGCCGAGCGCGCGGACGGCGTACGCGGTCGTACTCCCGGTACCGAGTCCGACGACCATCCCGTCCTCGACTTCCTCGGCAGCGGCCTCACCGGCGAGTTGTTTCGCAGCGTTGCTTCCGCTCGCGTTTTTCATGCGGGAACGGTGGTAATGACTCACCAAAAACCCACGCCCTCGCTCGTCTCACCGTTTCGTTCGTGCCCTACTCTCACCCCTGAGTACCAGTCCCGTACCGTTAGCCTGCCATTAACTATGGGTAGCGAAGTTGTCGGAGGTGGCAATGACGACAGTCGGACGTTCCGTGCAGGCGGACGCGCTCGCCGCAACCGATGCCGCCACGCTCGTGTACGCCCCCGGGTTCGCTCCCGGCCGCGAACGCGCCTGCGAGTCGCTGCTCGAATCCGCCGACGCCGCGCTCGCAATCTCGCTCCGTCGGCAGCCGTCCTCGTGGCTGGACGCCCGTGGCGCCGACGCGATTCCGCCGACGCGATTCGTCGCCACTCACGATCACGCCGACTGCGTGCGAACCGTCTCGTCTCCCGGCGACCTCACGGGTCTCGGCATCGCCGTTTCGGAGTGTCTCGACGCGCTCCCCGAGGACACCACGCCCGGCGTCTGCCTGGACTCGCTCACGACGCTCCTCCAGTACGTCGACGAGTCCCGCGCGTTCCGCTTCCTCCAGGTGCTCGTGAACCGCGTCCGCGCCGCCGGCGGTAGCATCCACTGCCACGTCAACCCGGACGCCCACGACGAACAGGTCTGTGGCTCCTTCGACAGCCTCTTCGACGGCGCCATCACTGTCGACGAGTAGTTCGTTCTCGGAACCGCTCGCTTGCGCTCTGTAAGTGCGAACAGACGGCGAAACGGTTCGTGCGAACCACGCTATCGCAGGCCGGGTTGCCGTGCTCCCGCCTCGGTCGACCTGCGCTGGCTGTCAGTTCATGGCCGGGGTTGGTCCGTCCTCCTACTTGAACCTACGCAGCCAGTAGTGGTCGATAGTAGGGCCAGCCGGTCGAAGCCACTATTCGCCGACTGAGCGGCTCGAAGAGCCCGAAGGAGGCGATTCACTCTGGGAACGTCGCGAGGCGCTACGCGCCTCGGAATGCGCGAGCGGCACGAAGTGCCGTGAGCGAGCGAGCAGAGGCCGACGAGTGACCGCAGGGAGCGAGGAGTGCTTTTAGTGCAGGTTTTGCCGAGTTGAGCGGGATCTGTGGTCCCGCTAACCATGCGAACGGGCGCTACGCGCCCGTGAGCAGACGCGGCCGAAGCCAGGCACGCAGCGCAAAACGTGCGTGTTAGAGTTGCTCTCTGACCGTGTCGGGGTCGTGCGCGAGGCGGAGTGTGCGCGAGCGGCCGCGTCCCTCGAGTTCCTCGTACTCGGCTTCGATGAGGCCGAGTTTGTCGAGTTTGTTCACGATCTCCGTGTAGCGCGTGTAACCGAGGCCGGTCTCGTCGTGGAACGAGTCGTAGACGTCGCCGGCCTGGTCGCCGTCGTTTTCCGCCACTGTCTCCACGAGCGTTCGCTCGTTCTCCGCGAGCGCGCCGAGGCTCCGGGAGAGGTGGATGTGTTTCGCTTCCTCGTAGACGGCGTCGACGTCCTCGGGTTCGACGGTCTTGCTCGCGCGAGATTCGGCGTGCAGGCCGGCGCGACGGAGCACGTCGATGCCGACCCGGAGGTCGCCCGCTTCGTCGGTGAGTTCGGCGACCTTGTCGAGGACGGTCGTGGACACGGCGTCTTCGCGAAAGCCGACGTCGATTCGGTTCTGGAGGATGTCCACTATCTCGCCGAGGTCGTACGCGGGGAAGTACGCCTCCTCTGGTCGGAACACGGACTGCACGCGTCCGTCGAGTTCCTCGATGACGTCGAGGTCGAGGTCCGAGGAGACGACGATGACGCCGACGCGAGCGCCCTCGTGGGCTTCGTGGGCGCGCAGCAGCGAGTACAGCGTGTCGCTGGCTTCGCCCTCGTAGAAGAGGTAGTTCACGTCGTCGAGGGCGACCACCAGCACCTCGTCTTCGTCCGCGATTCGTTCGGCGACCTGCCCGAACAGTTTCTTGAAGGAGATGCCCGACGAGGGCGGTTCGTACTCGAATATCTCCTCGAAGACGCGGGAGAAGACGGCGTACCGCGTGGAGTCGACCTGGCAGTTCACGCGCACCGTCCGCACGCCGGGTTGGTTGCCGAGTTCGCCGTACAGTTTCTGGACGGCGGTGGTCTTCCCGGTGCCGGGCGGCCCGCGCACCATCACGTTCAGCGGGCGTGAGCCGCGGACAGCGGGACGGAGCGCGTACTGCAGGGTCTGGAGTTGTGACTCGCGGTGGTCGAACGCCTCGGGGACGTAGTCGATTTCGAAGACGTGTTCGTCCCGAAAGACGGATTCGTCCCAGCCCAGCATTCCGTCCTCGGGGTCGTCACTCATCACTTTCACCACGCTCGGCTAGGTACTTAACGCTTCGCCACGAGTCCCGAAAACAGCCCGAAAGCGCCCCGAAACCGGAATCGACGGTCAGAACTTCTCGAGCAGTCGACCGTAGAACTCCGTGCCCGACGAATCAGCCAGTTTCTCCACGATGAGTTCGGGCGTCGAGCGCGCGAGGTGGTCCTTGACGGGCGAGCGCTCCACGACGAGTTCGCCGTCCTCCAGGCCCTCCGCGCGGATGCCGTCGACCGCTACGTCGTAGCCACACTGGTCGCGGATTTCGCCCGCGAGGTGGGAGACGAAGACGCCCGACGCGCCGGCCTCGTGGAGCGCTTCGAGGATGCCAGCGATGATCTTCGCTGACGCCCCCGGTTCGGTGATGGATTCGAGTTCGTCCACGAGCACCAGTCGGTCGTTCGCACCAGCCGTCAGCGACGCGAAGTCCTGGAGCGTCGCCTCGAACGCGCCTGCGTCGAGTGTGCCCTGTGACTTCGCGTAGTAGTGGAGTTCCTCGACGTCCGGGACGCGCGCGGACTCGGCGGGGACGGGGAGGCCCATGTGCGCGAGCACCACTACGACCGCGACGAGGTCGAGCGTGCTCGTCTTCCCGCCGGAGTTCACGCCCGACAGCAGCGCCACGCCGTCGACGCCGTAGTCCACGGGTTCCACGTCCGCGAAGTCGACGTCCAGCAGCGGCGAGCGCCCGCCCTCGACGTCGAAGCCGGCGCCGCCGCGCTCCGCGAGCACGCAGTCGAAGTCCTCGGCGAACCGCGCGACGGCCAGCTCCACGTCCAGGTCTAGCGCGTCGTTCACGAGTTCTCGCGTCGGCTCTCGGAGGTCGGCGAGCGTCGCCGCGAGGTCGCGCTTTCGCTCGGCCGCTCGCCGGTCACGCGCTGCCGCGAGGTCCTCTCGCAGGCGGGAAACTGCCTGTTCCTCGTGCTCGACGGGGAACGTGGGTTCGTCTCCGAACGTACGCCGTGCAGCGTCAACCTCGCCGTCCTGTAGGTCCAGCGCGTCAACAAGGTGGTCGCGTGCGGCGTCGACCGCGGCCGCGTACTCGTCGGCCAACTCACGGGAGAGCAGGCTGTCCGCGCCCGCGCCGCGCTCAACCAGGCTCAGCAGGTCGGCGCCCTCGATGGTGACGTCCTGTTCCTGGATGGCCTCCCGAAGTCGGTCGTTCGCTACCGATTCGGCGGTGGAGACGGCGGCGTCCAGGTCGTCCGCGGCGGTCGAGAGGCGGTCGAGTTCCTCGTCGCCGACGACACTCCCGTCCGCGTCGAGGTCAGCGAGCGCGTCGTCCAACTCTTCGAGGTCGACGCCGGCGTCCATGCCGGCGGTCTGGTGGACGGCGACCGCGGCCCGGATCTGCTCGCGGTTCGTCGCGAAGAACGCGAGCACGCGCTCGGGGACGACCTCCTCCGGCCGCTCGATGGCGTCCGGTTCGACGCGCACGTCGCCCTCGACTTCCACGCCCGCGAACGCCTCGTCGAGCGCGACGACAGTGGAGTATCCGCGCGCGAGTTCCGCTAGGCCTCGCGTGTCCTCCACGATTTCGACGGACAGCTCCGGGAACGCCTCCTTCGCCTCACTGTAGCGTTCGGCGTCCGTCGTGGCGAGACACCGGTCTCTGACCGACAGATTCCGCGGCGGCGACAGCGGTTCGACCCCTTCGAGTGCCTCCTGTACCTCGGGGTCGGGGTCGCGGGCCATCGCGCCCTCGGCGAACGCGTTCACCTCCTCGATGCGGGAGTCCACGGCGCTCGGGTAGAACGTCCGCAGGCGCTGGGTCGCGTACTCCGTCACCGCGCGCTCCTGCAGTCGCTCGAGCACCGCCTCGTACACTTCGCTCGCGCGGTCGGTCGCCAGAAACCCGCCGTCGTCGTCGTGCCGGGCCTGGATTGCGCCCTGCACGATGCGCGCGGCCCGGCCCTCCGTGACGCCCGGCGCACCCGCTACCGCCGCCACGTCGCCGCGTTCCAGCGCTCCCTCCGGGTCCTCCAGCGACCGGAGGGCTTCGGCGGTCTTCGCGCCGACGCCCGGAATCGCCTCTAACTCCATTGCCCGGGCGTACGCATTCTGGACCAAAGGTCTTGTGCGAGTCTCATTCGGAGCCGTCGAATTAGAGCGCGTTCAGAAACCGAAGACGCCCATCAGCGACTTCGCGAGGCTGCGGACGACGAGCGCGAGGCCGAGCAGGACGAGGACGATGCCGCCGGCGACGACCGGCGCCTTCCACGCGACGATGCCGACGCCGGCGAGCGAGACGAGCGCGCCGACGATGCCGGAGAGACCGAGTTTGTCGAGCATGCTCGTGGCGAATCGGAGTACCGCCGTAAACGTACTGGTCGAGAACTGGTCTGGTCGACGGCCGCCCCGACGGGAAACAGCGCCCGGTGCGCTCCGCGGAGTCCGAGACTGCCACACGTTGGAGAATTCGGTGGGGTTTAAACCGCTGCCGGGCCAACTCCGACGCATGAGCGAGGACGGAGGCGGACGCCGAAACCTTCGTATGCCCGACGAGGACGAGGTGTTCGCCGAGGTAACGAGCATGCTCGGGGCGAATCGCGTGAAGGTACGCTGTGCGGACGGCGAGGAGCGGACCGCGCGCATCCCCGGCCGGATGCAAAAGCGCATCTGGATCCGGGAAGGCGACGTCGTGCTCGTGGAGCCCTGGGACTGGCAGGACGAGAAGGCGGACGTGGCGTGGCGCTACGAGAAGTCCGAAGCTGACCAACTGCGAGAGGAGGGACACATCCAATGACACCGAGGGAGCACTCAGAATGACCGTGCGGCGGCGATGACCGACGACTACGGCCTCGTCGAGGAGACGGAGGGGGCTCCCGGCGACGAGTTCGAGGAGATCGACGTTTCGGACACGGAGGCCGACCGCATCGCCAGGACGCAGGACCGCGAGTTCTCGGAGTTCCGGAAGCGACTGAAGGACGCCGACCAGTTCAAGGTGGAGGCCGGCGCGTTCGACGACGCGACGTACGCCGCCATCTACAAGCTCGTGCAGGACGGCCACCTCGGCGCGGTCGGCGGCCCGATTTCGACGGGGAAGGAGGCGAACGTCTACGAGGCGCTTGGCGGCGACGACGGCGACGTCGCGATGAAGGTGTATCGCATCAACGCCTCCGACTTCCGCCACATGCGGGACTACCTGGAGGGCGACCCGCGGCTCGACGAGATCCGCGGCGACAAGAAGACGGTGGTACTGGCGTGGACCCAGAAGGAGTACGCGAACCTCCTGCGCGCCCGGGCGGCGGGCGTCCGGGTGCCGGAACCGATCGCCGTCCAGCGCAACGTCCTCGTGATGGAACTCATCGGCCGGGAGGACGACCACGCGCCGACGCTCAACGACGTCGACGTGGAGAACCCCCAGACCGCCTTCGAGGTGGTCCGGGAGTACATGCGCCGCCTGTACAGTGCGGGCCTCGTGCACGGCGACCTCTCGGAGTACAACATCGTCGTCTACGAGGGCGAACTCGTGGTCATCGACGTGGGGCAGTCGATGACCACCCACCATCCGAACAGCGACGACTTCCTGCGGCGGGACTGTGAGAACGTCGCGGCGTTCTTCTCGCGGCAGGGCGCGGACGCGGACGCCGACGACCTCTACAACTACATCACGTCCCACGCCGATCCGTCGACGGACGCCGAAACGACCGAGGGCGACGGGCGCGGCGTCGAGCAAGTGGATGCCGACGGTGAACGAGTAGATGCGGACGGCGAACACGTGGATGCCGACGGCGAGCAGTCGGACGCGAACTGACCGCAACGTTTTTCGACGGCTGACCCGCTACCATCGAGTATGCAGTCCGCTTCCCGTTGCTGGCGTTGGTGCGACCGGGAAGCGGACAGTCTCGCGTTCGCGGCCTGACGGGCGTCACTCGCTCGGGTCGGGCGCGTTGCTCCCTTCGCTTCTTCCGCATATCACTCGTCGAGCAACCGCGATACCGATATCAACACCCGACCATGACCGAATTCACCGTCACACCGGACGCCGTCGAGGGCGACGTCGACTACGAGGAACTGCTCGCCCGTTTCGGCGCGGAGGAACTGACCGACGACCAGACCAGTCGCTTCCCCGACCACCCGCTAGTGCGCCGCCGCGTGTTCTACGCGGGCCGCGACGTCGACGAGTTCCTGGCAGCCGACCGCCCGTCCATCGTCACGGGCATCGGCCCGTCGGGACCGATGCATCTCGGCCACGCGCCCGTGTTCTACTTCGCCAAGCGCCTGCAGGAGGAACTCGGCGCGCGCGTCTACGTCCCGCTCTCGGACGACGAGAAGTACTGGTTCAAAGACCAGACGCTCGCGGAGACGTCCAAGTACCTCGAGTCGAACCTTCGTGACCTGCTCGCAGTGGGTTTCGACCCCGAGTTGACGCGCTTCGTCGTGGACACCGAGGACGCCGACGTCGTGTATCCGCTCGCCACAGCGTTCGCGAAGGACATCACGAACTCCACACTCGAGGCCGTCTACGGGGAACCCGAGAACGTCGGGCAGGGGTTCTACCCGGCGGTACAGACCGCCCACTTGCTGCTCCCCCAGCTCGTCCACGGCGAGCACCCGACGCTCGTCCCCATCGCGGTGGACCAGGACCCCCACGTCCGCGTCTCCCGGGACGTCGCCGCGAAGGCCCGCTACCCAGTGCAGAAGCCGGGGGCACTCCTGATGAAGTTCCTCCCCGCGCTCACGGGCCCGGGGAAGATGAGTTCGAGCGAGGGCGCGACGATTCGCTTGACCGACGACCGTGAGACGGTCCGGGAGAAGATTCACGAACACGCGTACTCGGGCGGGAAGACGAGCCTCGAGGAGCACCGCGAGCACGGCGGCGACCCCGACGTGGACGTGCCGTTCCAGTACCTCGCGGCGTTCTTCGAGGACGACGACGAGGAACTCGCGCGCATCGAGCGTGAGTATCGAAGCGGCGAACTGCTCTCCGGGGAGATGAAGAACCTCGCCATCGAGCGGATTGCGGACTTCCTCGACGCCCACCAGGAGCGACGAGCGGCGCTCGGCGATACGCGCGAGGAACTCGAGCGATTCCGGCTGACCGAGGACGAACGCGCGCGAGCACGGGACGCCGTGGACCTCCAGCGGGACTGACCGACTCGGACACTCACTGCGTTCACGGGTCACTCCGTTCACCGTTCGCGCATTCTGTCGGCTCGCTGTGCTCCCCGACACGCCCGAAAGAAGGCTTTTACCCGCTCGCAAAGTACCTCCGTGTATGCAACACGTGAAGATTCCGCAGGACCGAATCGGGGTCCTCATCGGCGAAGGAGGTGAGACGCTCCGCCGCATCGAGCAGGCCGCGGAGGTCCGCCTCGACGTCGACTCCGAGAACGGGTCGGTCGCCATCGAGAAGACCGGTGACCCCCTGCGCGGGATGAAAGGTCCCCAGATCGTGCGGGCCATCGGGCGCGGGTTCAAGCCCGAGGAGGCGCTGACGCTGCTGGACGACGACATGCGGATGTACGAGAGTATCGACATCGAGCGCGCCGCGCGCAACGACAACGACCTCCGCCGGAAGAAGGGGCGACTCATCGGCGAGAGTGGTCGCACGAGAGAGCTGATGGAGGAGTTGACGGGCGCGACGGTGGTCATCTACGGGTCGACGTTCGGCGTCATCGGCCAGCCGAAGGAGGTCGAAATCGCGCGCTCGGCCGCCGAGATGCTCCTCGACGGCGCGCCCCACGGCACCGTCTACTCGTTCCTCGAGCGCAAGCGCACCGAGGAACTGAAACACCAGGGGATGGAGTATCACGACTACTCCGGCTGACGCTGCCGAACGCGCTCCCGACCACCACCTTCTCGTTCAGATAAACCCCTTTCTTTCGACGTAACGCTTCGCCGACGAGCCGGCGCCTCGCCGCGTCTCGGTTGGTGTGTCATTCACTTGCTCACAACTTTTAAATAGAATCGCATTCAATCAGAGAGTGATTATGGCGCAGCAGATGGGCAACCAGCCGCTGATTGTACTCTCCGACGACAGTCAGCGCACCTCCGGAAAGGACGCACAGTCGATGAACATCACTGCGGGCAAGGCCGTCGCCGAGGCCGTACGCACCACACTCGGCCCGAAGGGCATGGACAAGATGCTCGTCGACTCCTCGGGCGGTGTCGTCGTCACCAACGACGGCGTCACCATCCTCAAGGAGATGGACATCGAGCACCCCGCGGCCAACATGATCGTCGAAGTCTCCGAGACCCAGGAGAACGAAGTCGGCGACGGCACCACCTCCGCCGTCATCGTCTCCGGCGAACTCCTCTCCGAGGCCGAGGACCTCCTCGAACAGGACATCCACGCCACCACGCTCGCGCAGGGCTACCGACAGGCCGCCGCGAAGGCCAAGGAGTTCCTCGACGAGCAGGCCATCGACGTCTCCCCCGACGACACCGAGGAACTCGAGAAGATCGCCGCGACCGCCATGACCGGCAAGGGCGCGGAGAACGCCAAGGACCTCCTCTCGGACCTCGTCGTTCGCGCCGCACAGTCCGTCGCCGACGACGGCACCGTCGACACGGACAACATCAAGGTCGAGAAAGTCACCGGCGGCGCCACCGAGAACTCCGAACTCATCGAGGGCGTCATCGTCGACAAGGAGCGCGTCAACGACAACATGCCCTACGGCGTCGAGGACGCCAAGATCGCGCTCGTCGACGACGGCCTCGAGGTCAAGGAGACCGAGATCGACACCGAAGTCAACGTCAACGACCCCGACCAGCTCCAGCAGTTCCTCGACCAGGAAGAAGAGCAGCTCCGCGAGATGGTCGAATCGCTCAGTGAGGCCGGCGCGAACGTCGTCTTCGTCGACGGCGGCATCGACGACATGGCCCAGCACTACCTCGCTCAGGAGGGCATCCTGGCCGTCCGCCGCGCCAAGAGCGACGACTTCACTCGCCTCTCGCGCTCCACCGGCGCCACCCCGGTCTCGAACGTCAACGAGATCGACGCCGACGACCTCGGCGACGCCGGCAGCGTCGCCCAGAAGGACATCGGCGGCGACGAGCGCATCTTCGTCGAGGACGTCGAGGAAGCGAAAAGTGTGACCCTCGTCCTCCGCGGCGGCACCGAGCACGTCGTCGACGAGGTCGAACGCGCCATCGACGACTCCCTCGGCGTCGTGCGCGTCACCCTCGAGGACGGCAAGGTCCTCCCCGGCGGCGGCGCGCCCGAGACCGAACTCGCGATGCAGCTCCGTGACTTCGCGGACTCCGTTGGCGGCCGCGAACAGCTCGCCGTCGAAGCGTTCGCCGACGCGCTCGAAGTCGTCCCGCGCACCCTCGCAGAGAACGCCGGGCACGACCCCATCGACTCCCTCGTCGACCTGCGTTCCCGCCACGACGGCGGCGAACTCGGCGCCGGCCTCGACGCCTACACCGGCGAAACCATCGACATGGAAGGCGAAGGCGTCGTCGAACCCCTCCGCGTGAAGACCCAGGCCATCGAATCCGCCACCGAAGCGGCGACGATGCTCCTGCGCATCGACGACGTCATCGCCGCCGGCGACCTCAAGGGCGGCCAGGTCGACGCCGACAGTGGCGGCGACGACGAGATGCCGCCGGGCGGCGGTGGCATGGGCGGCGGCATGGGCGGCATGGGCGGCATGGGCGGCGCCATGTGACAGTAGGCGATCGCCTACTTTCCATGGGCCGTCAGAGCAGGGCTCTGACGTAGCCGATGTAGGACGTTTTGCCCTGCGCTCGGCGCGCTTCGCGCGCCGTCGCTCGGCAAAACCTCCACTAAAAGCACTCCTCCCTCCCGATGGTCGGTCGTCGGCCCGCGCTCCCTGCGGTCGCGCGGTGAACCGGCGACCTGCCGGGGCCTGTCGGCCCGCTCGGTCGCCGGATGCTAACTCGCCGGCGTTCCGGATTGCCGTCTCCCGCACCGCTCGCTCACCACTCTGCGACTTTTTTCGAACGGGAGAAGACATTTACCACCGCTGGGTGTGGCCGTCAGTATGCGAACCCGCCGCGACTTGCTCGCGACGGCCGGCGTCGGCCTCGCCGCACTCGCGGGCTGTAGCCGGTTCCCGAATCTCGACGCACCCTCCTCGACCAGGTCGAACACGACCACCCCGACCGATACGACTGGTGACTCGACGACGGTCGACTCCATCCGCGAGCCAACACTGCTGTCGTGGGGCGAAACCGCGACCATCGACGGCACGGCGGTGACGCCGCGCGCCACGACCGTCCAGCACTCCGCATTCTATCAAGCGTACCCGGACGCACTCGGGGTATTCTCGTTCGGAAACAGGCGGGCGCTGTTCGTCACGGTCACCGTCCAGGGCGATGATCCGCGACCCGCACCGGAGGACTTCGCCGTCATCACGGACGAGACCGTACAGGCGTGGACGACCGACGGAGACTCGTCGCGCCGGCTCCCCCGCGACGGGCAGCCGTACGAACGTGACACCCGAGTTGGCTGGCTGCGGTTCGACCTCTCCGCCCCTGTGTCTGCTTCCCAGTTCCGAGTGCAGTTCGGCGGCGAATCCGAGGGCGCGGTGCACTGGTCACTCCCCGACGACGCCGTCGCCGCGCTTCAGGCACCGCCACCCGTGTTCTCCGTCACCGAGTTCAGCGCGCCCGACACTGTTCCCCGTGACGAATCGATTCCAGTTTCCGCGACCGTCGAAAACCGCGGTGACGGCGCGGGGACGTTCCGGGCAGCGTTCAATCAGGCGGGACCACTCTACTGGTCTGACCCCGTCTCGTTCGCCCTCGAACCCGGCGAGTCGCGGGAGTGGAATACGCTCGTCACGACACACCAGGAGGTTGAGCGGGCAGACACCGTTTCCTTCGCGCTCATCACGGCGGACGACCGACTCAAACGTACTGTCGAAATCACGGACGCCTGACCCAAACGACCGCTGTCGTCCCGCAAAAGGAGGTTCTAAGTGCCGGCCTGCAAGAATTGCGGGCATGGAGACGCTCCTGCTCAACAAGGAGGACGTACACGAGAACACACCGATGCCGGAACTCATCGCGGCCATCGAGGACGCCTTCGAGGCGTACGAGACCGGCGACGCCCAGATGCCCGCGAAATCCTACATCGACCTCCCGCAGTACAACGGCGACTTCCGTTCGATGCCCGCGTACCTCGACGCCGGCGACTGGGACGCCGCCGGCATCAAGTGGGTGAACGTCCACCCGGACAACCCCGAGAAGTTCGACCTCCCCACCGTCATGGGGACGATGGTGTACTCCGACCCCGAGAACGCCTACCCGCTCGCCATCATGGACGGCACCGAACTCACCATGAAACGCACTGGCGCGGCGGCCGCAGTGGCCACCGACTACCTCGCCGTCGAGGACGCCACGAGCTTCGGCGTCGTCGGCGCCGGCGTCCAGTCCTACACCCAACTCGAGGCAATCAGCACCGTCCGAGACATCGAGGAGGTCGTCGTCTCAGACCTCGACGACGACGCTGTCGACGCGTTCGTCGACCACTTCGACGACCGCTTCGACGTCCGCGGCGGTTCCATCAGCGACGCCGGCCACTGCGACGTCCTCTCCACGGTCACGCCCGTCGAATCCCCCGTCGTCTCCCCCGACGACGTCGGCGACGACACGCACATCAACGCCATGGGTGCCGACGCCGAAGGCAAACACGAACTCGCCGACGACGTTCTCCTCGATGCCAAACTCGTCATCGACGACCACGCTCAAACTACTCACTCCGGCGAAATCAACGTCCCCTACCACGAGGGCGTCCTCGACGACGACGACATCCACGGCCAGATCGGCGAACTCGTCACCGACAAGACGGACGCCCGAACCCCCGAGGATGGCGTCAGCGTCTTCGACTCCACCGGCCTCGCCATCCAGGACGTCGCCGCCGCCCACGTCGTCTACGAACACGCCAACGAACACGGCAACGGCTACGAATTCGACCTGCTCGGCGTATAGTACCTTTTGCTGCGCTCACTCGGGCGCTGTCGCGCCCTCGCTCGCTGGCAAAAGCTACGCTAAAAGCACTCCTTCTTCGGTTCGTTCGCGTTGCTCACTCCCCTCAGTCGTCGGCCCGAGCGCTCGCGTTGCTCGCGCTCGGTGGTTACGCGAGCCGGGCGGGACCAAAGGTCCCGCTGGAAGCCGGCCGTAGGCCGGCGACGACAGCGAGCGTGACGTCGTCAACGCGTAGCGTTGACGGAAAACCGCTTCACTCAGGCTCTTCGAGCCGTTCGCTCGCGGAACTAGCGGCGACCGGCTGTGGCGGCTGCTGACGGGACTGGCTGATTCGACTGCCGATCACTATCGGCTGCGTAGGTTCAAGTACTACAACGGGGCCAACCTTGCGCGTGACCTGAACAGGACCGCGAGGCGCCAGCGGTTCGAGGCAGCGGGCCTCGGTACGCACGGCCACTCGGCCGGAGCGTGAGTGCGACACCGCCTCGCGGAGCAGCAGTCGTCGCCCGTGAGCAATCTGTGGGTAGGCGCCTCGGCCTACTCCGTAGCGTCGCTGTTCGTCTGGTCCGAGACGTAGTCTGAGACCTTCGTGACGGCCCACAGCGCGACGATAAACGGCGCCAGCGGCACGAGGAGCACCAGCAACACGAGGAACACCAGCCAGCCGATGGTCGTCATCTCGGCGTCCGGACGCGAGCGGTACGGCGGCGTCACCGTACGCAGAACCTTCTTTACGGGCTTGGGAGCGACGCTCATACCCGGAGATTCGACGCCGACGCGAAAAAGTGTTTCTCGCGGAACTATTCGCTGGCGGGCCACTGGTCGAACTGGGCCGACTGTCGTATTGAAAGGCCTTTGCCCCTCCCCGTCTTACCCCCGTTCAAGAGACACACATGGGACAGGATGACGGCTACGACCATCAGGCCATAGAGCGACGCTGGCAGCGCCAGTGGGACGAGGCCGACGTGTTTCGGGTGCCGGACGATGCCGACGACCCGGAGTACGTACTGGCGATGTTCCCGTACACCTCCGGACAGCTTCACATGGGTCACGTCCGGAACTACGCGATAACTGATGCCTTCGCACGATACCGCCGGATGGACGGAGAGGAGGTGCTCCACCCGATGGGGTGGGACTCGTTCGGACTGCCCGCCGAAAACGCCGCAAACGAACGCGACACGAATCCACGGGAGTGGACCGAGCGCTGCATCGAGCAGATGCGCGAGCAGTTCGAGTCGCTGGGCTTCGGCTACGACTGGGACCGCGAAATCACCACCTGTGACCCCGACTACTATCGGTGGAACCAGTGGATCTTCAACCGGTTCCGCGAGGCTGGACTGGTCGACCGGCAGGCAGCGACCGTCAACTGGTGTCCGTCCTGTGAGACGGTGCTGGCCGACGAACAGGTAGAGGGCGACGAGGAACTGTGCTGGCGCTGTGGTACCCCCGTCGAGGAGCGGGACCTCGACCAGTGGTTCTTCCGCACCACCGAATACGCCGACGAACTGCTCGACGCCATCGACGACTTGGACGGCTGGCCGACCAACGTTCGAGACATGCAGCGCAACTGGATCGGCCGGACCGAGGGCGCAGAAGTCCCGTTCACACTCCACACGCCCGCCGGTGACGAGGACGTCGTCGCGTTCACGACGCGCCTCGACACCATCTACGGAGCGACTTACTTCGCACTGGCCCCCGACCACCCGCTGGCCGAGGCCGCTGCCGAGCGCGACGACGAGGTCGCTCACTTCGTCGACCACGTCGCCGACCCCGAGGGTGACGAACCACAGGGAATCCGGACCGACCTGACCGCGACCAACCCCGCGACCGGCGAGGACATTCCCGTCTTCGTCGCGGACTTCGTCCTTTCGGACGTCGGCACCGGCGCGCTGATGGCTGTCCCTGCCCACGACGAGCGCGACCACGCCTTCGCGCAGTCCCACGACCTGCCGATCCGGCAGGTGGTTGCGCCCGAGAGTGATGAGGACGTCGACGTCGAGGAAGCCGCGTTCACGGACGACGGTGTGCTGGTGGACTCCGGCGACTACTCGGGGCTGGCGAGCCAGACGGCCCGTCAGGAGCTGACGGCGGACCTCGACAGCGCCGAGTCGGCGGTCCAGTACCAGCTCCGGGACTGGGGCGTCTCCCGCCAGCGGTACTGGGGGACGCCGATTCCGGTCGTCCATTGCGAGGACTGCGGACCGGTGTCGGTGCCCGACGAGGACCTGCCGGTGGAACTGCCCGAGTTCGTCCACACCACCGGCAACCCGCTGGACGCCGCCGAGGAGTGGAAGCACACGGACTGTCCGGAGTGCGGCGGCCCCGCCGTCCGGGAGACCGACACGATGGACACGTTCGTCGACTCGTCGTGGTACTTCCTGCGGTTCGTCGCGCCGGACCTCGACGACGCGCCGTTCGACGTCGAGCGAGCCAACGACTGGATGCCGGTCGACGAGTACGTCGGCGGCGTCGAGCACGCCGTGATGCACCTGCTGTACTCGCGGTTCGTCACGAAGGCGCTGGCCGACCTGGATCTGCTCGACCACCGCGAACCGTTCGAGGCGCTCACTACGCAGGGGATGGTGCTCGGCGAGGACGGCACGAAGATGTCGAAGTCCAAGGACAACGGCGTTTCCCCCGAGCGCATCGTCGAGGAGTACGGGGCCGACACCGCGCGACTGTTCGTGCTCCGTGCCGCTCGGCCAGACAAGGACTTCCCGTGGAGCGAGGAGGGCGTCCGGTCGAGTAACGCGTTCCTCGAACGACTGCTCGAGATGGCCCGCGGGGTCGACGCCGACGCGACGCCCGCCGACACTGACCCGGCCGCCGAGTACGTCGCCCGTGAGGTCGCCGCAACCGTAGAGACGGCGACCGAGCACTTCGAGGAGATGGAGTTCAACCGGGCGGTCCAGGTGGTCGACGAGATGGTGTCGCTGCTGGTCCGGTACCGCGACCGCGAAGAGGCCGACGCCGGCGTTCTCGCGCGCGGCGTCGAGGTCGCCGTGAAACTCCTGGCGCCCCTGGCGCCCCACGTCTGCGAGGAGTGCTGGGACGAGATGGGCGGCGACGGGTTCGTTGCAGAGGCCGCGTGGCCGACGCCGGACCGGGACGTGAGCGACCACGGACAGGCGTCCCGGCTGGTCGACCGGACCCGCGAGGACGTCCGGGACATCGTCGACGTCGCCGGCATCGAGGAGCCGACCGGCGTCGACGTGGTCATCGCCCCCGACTGGATGTACGACGCGCTCGAGATCGCTCGTGGCGCGGACGGCGACGTGGTCGGCGCGGTGATGGGAGACGAGGACCTCCGCGAGCGGGGTGAGGAGGCGGCCGACTACGCGAAGGACCTCGCGGCCGAGGCACCCGCGATTCCGGAGCCACTCGGCCCCGACCGAGAGCGCGACACGCTGGAGCGGGCCGCGTGGCTCCTCGAATCGGAGTTCGACGCGCCGGTCCGGGTGCTCGACGCCGAAGAGGCAGACGACGACCTCGCGGGCAAGGCCGAGCCTGGTCGTCCCGCGATTCACGTCCACGAAGACTGAAGTGACCGCCGTGGCTGGGCCAGCTCGTGGGCGAGTTCACCGACGACGTGCACGCGGCGCTCCGCGACGCCCTCGCCAGCCACGACACTGCGCGCGACTGGCGGACGGAGTGGTACGCCGACCGGACGCCCGTGGATGTTGCTGGCGTTCCCGGTGACGACTCGCCACTCGTGTTCGTGGAGGTGGAGATGCGTCGGGCTGATCCCGCGAACAATCCCGTGAAACTGGCGCGGCACGCCGCTGATGGCGAGTTCGACGCGCCAGTGCTGCTCGTTCAGGTGTTCAGTGGCTACTACGACCTGGACAGTGGCGGCGTCTCCTCGAAGCGCGAGAACGCGACGTTCGTCGGTTGTCTCGCCGAAGAATCAGTCGACGGCTTCGACTACCACGCCGTCGATCTGCGGTTCACGCCGCCGAAGCGTGGCAGGCGCGAACCAGAGAACTGGCGGGATGCCGTCGAAGACGTCGCCGGCGAAATCGCCGAGTTACTCTGAACGACGCGAAACGTTTTCTCGGTCCGCCGGAAAGCCTTGCTTGTGTCGTCTTACCTCCTCTACACGCTAGAGACGAGTCGAGCGGAGGGCGTGACGCCCAGCGACGCGCTCGCGTACGTGGGATGTCTCCGCCGCCGGCGCGACCCTGACGCGTCCGTGTTCGGCGGGAATCTTGTCGTTCGAGCGGACGCCGGCCACGACGACGCGGCCGTCGAACATGCTTGCGAGTACCTCGGTGTCCCGCGATACGTCAAGTACACCGCCAACGACACGTCCGACGCGGCGACCGGGCGACTCTACGCGCGCGACGAACACGGCAGGTGGGTGACGCGGCGAGACGTGGAGGCGTGGCCGGACGAAGACGGTCCCGACGCCAAGTACGAGACGTACGCACCCGCCGCCGGCGACGACGTGCCTCCTGACCCGGAGTGGTTCTCGTCGTGGAAGCAACACCCGGCCGCCGTCCTCCAGCGCGAGCACGACTTCGACAGCCTCGGCTACCTCGCCGCCACTCCGGGGGACGATGCGGCGGACGTTGTCACGGAGTGTCCTGAACCCACCACTCAAGAGTCGTTTCACGGGGACGTGGCCTACCACGCCATCTGGGAGTACTACTCCGCGGACGACGTACCGCCGAATCCAGAAACCCGACTGACGGCAGCGTACGAGGCGACGTCCGGCTACCGCGGTGTCGAGGTTTCCGGCGTTACCGTGGACGGACAGTACGTCGCGGTGACCCTGACGGCGCCGCCGACGCTCTCGCCGCGAAAAGCCGCCTGCCTTCTCCGGTGGCTTGCCCGGGACGCCTACGACGACCGGTGGGATGACTCACAGCACCCACCGACGAGTCGAACCGCCGGCGTCGCCTCCGCCGACCAGAGTGCGGAGGCGGCGATTCAGACGGTTCGTGCCAGCGACGCCACCACGTACCCGGTCGATTTGACGTACCCGTCTGCTGGGCGCTCCCCGGGGACATCGACCGGAAACTCGCCAGAGAACGCGTCGACACGGCCGCGGAGCGGTGGAATCTCGGTGACACTGCTGTTCATTGCGTCGACGGCGTGCTTGGTGTCGAAGTTGCGCCGCGGAGCGTTCACTCGCCGTGGCTTGTCACCCACTGGCTCAGGAACGCGCTTCACGGCGACGGACACCCGGAGAACCCGGTCGGGTTCGGTGCACGGCGCGTTGCAGTCAGCACGACTTGTGGGTCGCTCGCCGACCACGTCGACGCGTTCGGCGAGTGACCCGCGTCGACCTTCGAGCGCTCGTCACTCGATGTCGATGCTCGTCGCGTCCTCGCTCGCCCTCGATTTCGGTAGCTGGACGGTGAGCACGCCGTTCTTGAACGTCGCAGTCGTCTCCTCTTTGTCCACCGGTTCCGGCAGCGAGACGCTGCGGTTGATGGAGCGTTTCGTTCGCTCGCGGTGGATGTAGCTCTCGTCCTCGTGGGACGCGCTCTCGTCCCGGCTGGCCGAGATGCGAAGCGACCCTTCCCGGAGTTCCACGTCGATGTCCTCTCGGTCGAATCCGGGCAGGTCGGCGGTGAGGACGAACGCGTCGCCAGTGTCCTCCAGGTCCACGGCGAGCCCGCTCCCTCGGTTCATCTCTCCCATGCGGTCGAACAATCGTTCGACTTCCTCGAACGGACTGCTTCCTCGTGCCATACTCTAACAGATGACCTGAGACGATGAAAACTCTGTGGCCAGAGGGTGGTCAAATGCCGTCGGAACTACGGGGCCGGAAAACCGATAGCATCCGCGAACGAGCGGCGGGCGGTTCGGAGCGAAGCGAGAACCGCCGAATGCGCGAACGGCAAGCGAAGCGAGCCGTGAGCAACGTGAGTGAGCGGAGGCCGACGACCGAACGGAGCGCGGTAGCGCGAAGTGAGTGGAGGAGTGCTTTTGGTGTCGCTTTTGCCGAGGGCGCGCGGAGCGCGCCCGGAGCGCAAAAGCGCCCTACGTGACGTGCGCTGTGTCGTACGACCCGAGTCGCCGGACCCAGCCGTTCTCCGCGAGGGCTTCGACGTCGGCGATGGCGGCCTGAGTGCGGTCCTCGTAGAGGCCGGCGGCGACGTCGACGTGGAAGAGGTAGTCGCCGAGGCGTTCACCGGAGGGGCGGGACTCGACCCGGGAGAGGTTGATGCCGCGGTCCGCGAACGGCTCCAGGAGTTCGAGAAGGAGTCCGGGGTAGTTGGCGTTCGGGTAGACGACGAACGAGGACTTCCCGCCGGCGTCCGAGCGCTCCTCGGGGGGTGCGACGACGAAGAAGCGCGTGGCGTTGCTCGTCTGGTCCTGGACGTCCTCGGCGAGCACGTTGAGTTCGTCGCCGCCGGCGTCGGGGTGCGCGATGGCGGCGACGCGGTCGTTCTCGCTCGCGAGTTCGACGCCGCGCGCGGTGGACGCGACGGCGCGCCGGTCGACGTCCGGGTGGTGTTCGTCGAGGTAGCGACGGCACTGCGCGAGCGCCTGGGAGTGGCTCGCCACGGCGTCGAACCCGGACTGCTGGGCGAGCAGCGCGTGCTGGATGGGGGTGACGACTTCCTTCAGGACGGCGAGGTCGGTCTCCGCGAGCGCGTCGAGGGTCTCTGTTACCGACCCCTCGATGCTGTTCTCGATGGGGACGACGCCGCGGTCGGCGCGCCCGTCGGCGACGGCGTCGACGATGCCGCGCACGGATTCCGTGAACGCGATGTCGCCGTCCGTGACGGCACGCGCCGCGCGGTGGGAGTACGTGCCCGAGGGTCCGAGCGTGACCATCTGCATACCTCCCCGTAGGGCCGGGGCGTGGGAAAAGCGCGTCGGGCGCGTGTTACGTGTACTCGTCCACGACGTCGGCGATGTTCTCGCCCTCGCTCTCCCCGGGGAGGATGTCGCCGAGCGCTGCCCCGAACGCTGCGAGTGCCCAGACGACGCTCACGCGCGCCACCGAGACGAACGGGTCGGCCTGGACGTCGATGCGCCCCCACAGCACCATCATCAGCGCCGCGGTGCCGAACGCGACGGTGAGGATGCCGACGAGCCGCCGCGGCAGCACGCCGAACAACGGCTTTCGCTTCTCGACGTTCTGGATGTCAGCCCAGTACACCAGGCCGTACGTCATCGTCGCGACGAACGCCGCGTTCACGAGGAAGAACAGCGGGACGCCAGCGACCTGCGTGTTCACGAAGTGCGCCGCGATCTGGTTGACGCCGTCCTCTACGAGTAGGGGCACGGCGAAGATGACCGCGCCGACGAACGCCTCCGCGACGTCCCGGGTGGTGTACTTCTGGATGTGCTCCCCGAGGACGCCGGCGCTCGAGAGACCGGCGGCGAGGTGCATCGCCTCCGCGACCTCTCGTTGTTCGTCCGGGCTGTCAACCGTTTCCTGGAGCTCCTGAAGTTGGTCGAGGAGGTCGTCGACGTCCGCGCCGCGGTCCTCGCTCGCGTCCGGTGCGTCGTTCATCGTCGGACGTACCGAGGGGACTGTGAAAACGACGGGGGTGATGGTTCGCCGGCGGGTCGACGAGCCGACGGATCGGGCGCCTAGTTCGAGGTTAGTCGAACGCGTACCCGCCGAGGACGAGTGCTGTGCCGAGCACTACCATCACGAACGCGAACGCGCTCGGAATCCATCTCGGGAGGAACAGCGCGAGCAGTGTGAGTTGGACGCCGACGAGCATCGTCTTCGCGCCCTCGTAGTCGGTCATGCCCGGAGCGTCACAGGGTGCGGAGAAAAGCGGTTCGCTGCCAGTCGAGAAACCGGGGGGAGCGTCGGCTCGCTACCGGTTGACGGTGTGGATGGCGTGGCCGAGCGCGTGCTCGGCGGCTTCCATCGAGGCTTCCGCGAGCGTCGGGTGCGTGTGGATGGTGGCGGCGACGTCCTCCAGCGTGGCTCCCATCTCGATGGCGAGCGCGAACTCCGCGATGAGTTCGCTCGCTTCCGGGCCGACGATCTGCGCGCCGAGCAGGAAGCCGCTGTCGTCGTCCGCGACGACGCGCACGAACCCGTCAGAGTGGCCGGTGGTGAGCGCGCGGCCGCTGGCGTTGAACGGGAACTTCCCGACTGCGGGGTCGAAGCCCTGGTCTTCGGCCTCGCTCTCGGTGAGGCCGACGGTCGCGATCTCGGGGTCGGTGAACACCGCTGCGGGCACCGCCATGTAGTCGAGCGCGGCGGGTTCGCCCGCGATAACTTCCGCGGCGACCTCCCCCTCCTTGCTGGCCTTGTGCGCGAGCATCGGGCCGGGCGCGACGTCACCGATGGCGTAGACGTTGTCGACGTCCGTGCGCGCCTGGTCGTCCGTGTCGAGGCGACCATTATCGTTCGGTTCGAGACCGATGGCCTCGAGGTTCAGCGTGTCGAGCACGGGTTGACGGCCGACCGCGACGAACACCGTCTCCGTCTCGAACTCCGTGGTCTCGCCGTCCTCGTCCTCGGCGGTGACGACGACGCCGTCGCCGTCCTCCTCCCAGGAGTCAGCCGCGAGGCCGAAGTGGAAGTCGATGCCGAGTTCCTCGGCGTGCTGTTTGACGGGGCGCGCGAGGTCGTCCTGGTAGCCCGCGAGCACCTCGTCGAGCATCTCGATGATCGTCACGTCGACGCCGAGTTTCGCGAGCACGGTCGAGAGCTCCATCCCGATGTAGCCCGCGCCGACGACAACCATCGACTCCGGAAGGTCTTCGAGTTCGAGCAACTGCCGGGAGTTCAGGACGTGCTCGCCGTCGTACTCGAAGCCCGGCACCTCGATGGCCCGGGAGCCGGTGGCGACGATGCAGTGCTCGTACTCGATGGTCTCCGAGCCCTGGCCGTCGCCGTCGTGGACGACGCGGAGTTTGTCGCTGCCCGCGAACTCCGCTCGGCCCTCGACGAGATTCACGCCGTTGGCCTTGCAGAGCTTCTCGACGCCGCCCGTCAGTTGGTCGACGACGCCGTCCTTCCAGTCGAGCATCTCCGGCACGTCGACCTCGGGGTCGGCGTACACGCCCATCTCCTCGGCGTTGCCCGCCTCGTGGGCGACGTCCGTCGCCGAGATGAGCGCCTTCGAGGGGATGCAGCCGTAGTTCAAGCAGGTGCCACCGTAGGCGTCCTTCTCGACGAGCGTCACGTCCAGGCCGAGTTGACCGGCGCGGATGGCCGCGACGTAGCCGCCGGGACCGGCCCCGACGACCGCAACTTCCGTTCCAGTGGATACGTCTCCGACAACCATTATTCGAGTAGCAGTAGTTCGGGGTCGCTGAGATACTCCATGACGCGGTTCGTGAACTGCGCGGCCTCAGCACCGTCGATGACGCGGTGGTCGATGGACAGCGACAGCGGCAGCGTCTGGGCCGCCCGCACCTCGCCGTCCTCGGCGACCGGCCGCTCGTCGATGGCGCCGAGTCCCAGAATCGCGGTCTCCGGGTAGTTGATGATCGGGGTGGCGTACTCGCCGCCGATGGCGCCGAAGTTCGTCACCGTGAACGTGCCGCCCTGCATCTCCTCGCGGGAGATCGAGCGGTCGCGGGCCTTCGCCGCGAGTTCGTTCACCTCGGAGGCGATCTGGAGGATGGACTTCTGGTCGACGTGTTTCACGACCGGCACCATCAGGCCGGCGTCGGTCGCCACCGCGATGCCGATGTTGTAGTCGTGCTTGACGGCAACCTCTTCTTCCTCCTCGCGGAGTTCGGAGTTCAGGATCGGGAAGTCCCTGAGCGCGGCGACGATGGCCTTCATCACGAACGGCATGTACGTGAGTTTCACGTCCTGCTCGGCGGCGCGCTCCTTGAGTTTCGCGCGCGTCTCCACGAGCGAGTCGATGGTCGTCGTGTCGTGGTGCGTGACGTGGGGTGCGGTGTACTTCGACTCGGCCATCTGCTCGCCGATGGTGCGCCGGATACCGCGGTACGGCTCGGTGGTCTCGCCGCCTTCGGCGTACTGCCGACCGGGGGCCTGCTCGCCCGCGGCCTGCGCGGCCTGCCCGCCCTCGGCGTACTGCTGGACGGCTTCCGCGGTGACGAACGCCTCACCGTCGCGTTGCTCGACCTCGGGGACGTCGTCGATGTCGATGTCGAGTTTCTTCGCGACTCCGCGCGTCGCGGGCGCCGCGAGCGTCCGGTCGCGGCCAGCGGGTTGCTGGGCGCCAGCGCCGCTCTGCTGCGATCCACCGGTCGGCGCCGCGCTGCCGGCTTCGGAACCGCCCGAATCGGCTGGTTCGACGGTCGACTCGGGTTCGGTGGTCGTCGACTCGGCGGCGTCCGCGTCCGAACCGCCCTCTGCGGCGGCGCGCACGTCGCCCTCGGTGACGCGACCCGATGGCCCCGTCCCTTCGACCGAATCGAGGTCGACGTCGAGTTCGCGCGCGAGTCGCCGCACGCTCGGCGGCGCGAACGTCCGCCCGCCGCTCTCTTCGGTGGCGGACTCGGCGCCGTCGTCGGCTGCCGTCGCTTCCTCCTCGTCAGCCGCGGCGGCATCGTCTGCTTCGGCACTGTCGCCGCCCTCGTCGGCCTCGCCCTCCACCGCGAACGTGACGAACACGTCCCCGACGGGGACGACGTCGCCCTCGCTCCAGTGGAGCGTCTGCACGGAGCCGTTTACGGGGGACGGAACCTCGACCTGGGCCTTGTCAGTCTCGACCTCGGCGACCGGCTGGTCCTCGGAGACCGCGTCTCCTTCCTCGACCAGCCAGCGCACGAGTTCGCCCTCTGCGACACCCTCGCCGACGTCTGGAAGTTTGAATTCGCGTGGCATCTCAGAACTCGAACGCGTCTCGGATGCCGGCCCCGATGCGCTCGGGCTCCGGCAGGTAGTAGTCCTCCAGTCCGGCCAGCGGGAACGGCGTGTCGAAGCCCGTGATGCGCTCGACGGGCGCCTCCTGGTAGAGCAGCGCCTCCTCCTGGATGGTGGCCGCGATTTCCGCGCCGATGCCGCCCGTCTTCGGGGCCTCGTGGACGATCGCCGCGCGGCCCGTCTTCTTGAACGACTCGACGACGGTGTCGAAGTCGAGCGGACTGAGCGAGCGCAGGTCGACGACCTCCACGTCGACGTCGCCCTCCAGGTTCTCCGCCGCCTCGATGGTCGGGCGCGTCATCGCACCCCACGTGAACACGGAGACGTCGGTGCCCTCGCGGCGCACTGCCGCCTCGCCGAGTTCCACCTCGTAGGGGTCGTCGGGCACCTCCTCGCGGAACGCGCGGTAGATCTTCTTCGGCTCCAGAAAAATTACCGGGTCCGGGTCGCGGATGGCCGAAATGAGCATCCCCTTCGCGTCGTAGGGCGTGCTCGGCATCGCGACCTTCAGGCCGGCCTCGTGCACGTAGAACGCTTCCTTGGACTCCGAGTGGTGTTCGGGCGCGCGGATACCGCCGCCCATCGGCGCGCGAAGCACCATCGGGCACGTGTACCGGCCGCGACTCCGGGTGCGGAGCCGCGACATGTGGCTCACGATCTGGTCGAAGCCGGGGTACATGAACCCGGAGAACTGGATCTCCGACACCGGCTTCAGTCCGTACGCGGCCATCCCGACCGCGGTGCCGATGATGCCGGACTCGGCCAGCGGCGTGTCGATGACGCGGTCGGCACCGTACTCGTCGTACAGTCCCTCGGTGGCGCGGAACACGCCGCCGTTCTTCCCGACGTCCTGCCCCATCACGAGCACGTCGTCGTCTTCGGCCATCTCGTCGTGGAGGCCGTCCCGTACCGCCTGCACCAGAGTGAGATTTTCGCTCATGTTAGTCCTCCAGTAGCGCGTCGTCGCCGAACTCTTCGCGGATGGACCGGAAGTACTCGAGTTGCTGTTCGAGGCGTTTTGGCATCTCCGCGTACACGTTCAGGAACATCTCCTCGGGGTCGGGTTCCGGCATCTCCTCGGCCGCCTCGATGGCGTCGGAGACCATCTCCTCGACCTCCGATTCGATATCCGCGATGTCGTCCTCGTCCGCGCGACCCGTGTTCTTCAGGAACTTCTCCATGCGCGGGAGCGGGTCCTTCGCTCGCCACTTCTCGACCTCCTCGTCGTCCCGATAGACGGAGGGGTCGTCCGCGGTGGTGTGCGCGCCGAAGCGGTACTGCACCGCCTCGATGAGCGTCGGTCGCAGGTCGTCGCTCTCGTCGTCCTTGGCCTTCTCGACGGCTTCCTTCGTCACCTTGTACACGGCGAGCGGGTCCATCCCGTCGACCTGCACGCCCTCGAAGCCGTACGCGGTGGCCTTCTGGGCGATGGTCTCGCTCGCGGTCTGTCGCTCCCGCGGGACCGATATCGCCCACTGGTTGTTGTTACAGAAGAAGACGTTCGGCGTGTCGAAGACGCCCGCGAAGTTCATCCCTTCGTGGAAGTCGCCCTCGGAGGTCGCACCGTCCCCGAAGTAACAGAGGAACGCTTTGTCTTCTTCCTGCTTGAGCTTCGACGCCCACGCGAGGCCGGTCGCGTGCGGGATCTGGCTCGCGATCGGTACCGCGACGGTGAACAGGTTCACGTCCTCGGGAATCAGGTTCCCGTCCTCGTGGCCCATCCAGTACAGCAGGGTCTGCTTGAGCGGGAGGCCACGCACCAGCGCGGCGCCGTGCTCGCGGTAACTCGGCACCATCCAGTCGTCGTCGCCCAGCGCCATCGCAGAGCCGATCTGGGCGCCTTCTTGGCCGGACAGCGGCGGGTACGTCCCGACGCGGCCCTGCCGCTGGAGGCTCACGGCCCGCTCGTCGAAGTGCCGCGCGAGTTTCATGTGCCGGTACATCTCGACGAACTCCTCGTCGGTGAGGTCCGGCACCTCGGCTCCGTCGACGAGCTCGCCGTCTTCGTCGATGACTCGGACCATGTTGTCCGGGTCTCGATGCACGGTTTCAGTCACGGGTACCCCCGTCTGACATGTTCGAAACGTCAAGCCCTGCAACCATATGGTTTTCGTAACGGTCTTTGTGGAGAGTTACCGCGCCGCCGATTTCTATTGCTTCTGTCCACTGTTTCAGACACGGGACGATGGAACACCGAGAAAAACAGCGAAAACTAACCGGGCGTAAAATAATAGCCGGGAGAGACAGTACCGTCTGGACGGACGGTCACCGGATGGCCACCTCGGACGTGTTCATCGTCAGTCCGAGGCCGCTCTCCGGGCGTCCTCGCGCGCCTCTTCCACGCTCTTCTCGTCGCGAAGCACGGCGTCGACGAACAGTTCCCCAGCGCGGTACGACGACCGCACCATCGCGCCCGACGCGCAGTAGAGGAAGTCGAACTCCTCCTCGGCCACGCGTCGCCACGTCTCGAACTTCTGGGGGTGGACGTACGACTCGACGTCGAGATGCGAGCGCGACGGCTGGAGGTACTGGCCGAGCGTGACGACGTCCGTCCCCACCTCGCGGAGGTCCGAGAGCGTCTGGTACACCTCGTGGTCGTACTCGCCGACGCCCAACATCAGGCTCGTCTTCGTGTACACGTCCGACTCGCGGTCCACGTAATCCAGCACGGAGAGGGACTGCTCGTAGCCCGCGCGCCGGTCCCGCACCGGGAACTGGCGGCGCTCGACGGTTTCGATGTTGTGTGCGATGACGTCCGGGTCCGCGTCGATGATCTCCTGGACGAGTTCCTCCTCGCCCTGGAAGTCCGGAATCAGCACCTCCACGAGGATGCCGGGATGTCGGTCCTTTATCTCCCGGATGGTCTGCGCGAAGTGCGCTGCGCCCTGGTCCGGCAGGTCGTCGCGGTCCACGGACGTGAGCACGACGTAGTCCAGGCCGATCTCTGCGACGGCGTCCGCGACGTTCGCGGGTTCCTCGGGGTCGAGGGCGTCCATCCCGCCGGTCTCCACGTCACAGAAGTTACAGCCACGGGAGCACCGGTCGCCCATCAACATGAACGTCGCCGTGCCCGGGCCGTTCTCCCCGCTCCAGCACTCCCCCATGTTGGGGCAGGACGCCTCCTCGCAGACCGTGTGGAGGTCGTGGTCTCGGAGCGTGTTCTTGATGTCCGCGAATCGCTCGCCGGACGGCGGCCGCATCTTCAGCCAGTCCGGCTTGCGTCGACCGCTCATATTCCCGCCTTCGGCGGCCACCGCAAAAACGGTGCGGATTGCGACCGCCTGGTCAGACGCATCGGCACTGACGACTACCGAGACCCACAGCGACCACCGAGTCGGCCGAGCGTCACTGAATCCACGATGACCACCGCGTACACCGACAGCCACCGACGGCCGCGACGACAACTGGGTTCACCGACAGCCACCGACGCGCGCGACGACAACTGGGTTCACCGACAGCCACCGACGCCCGCGACGATCGCTGACGTCTCTCCGCCTGCGGGGTGAGACCGACCACCGATAGCAGTGACAGCAATTCCCGTAGGTTAAAGAGGGGGCGGGCGGGAGTTAAATCCAACTGAGTGGATAAGAATGTTTGACGTTTCATCAGAGGAGATCACGGACGGACGGCTATCCCGGGCGTTGCTCGTGCTCGCCACACCGCTCGTCGCACAGCAGATTGTCGTCGCGCTCGGCGCCGTCGTCGACATCTTCTGGCTTGGCCGCCTCAACGAGGCCGCCGTCGCCGCCGTCGGCCTCGTCACCCCGGTGTACGCGCTCATCGCGATTCCCGTCATCGCCGCGCACATCGGTGGTCAGATCATCGCGTCCCAGAGCGTCGGCGCGGAGGACCACGACCGGGCCACCCGCGCGCCGGTCCACGCGGTGCTGCTCGGCCTCGCGTTCGCGATTCCTCTCATCGCGCTCACCATCCTCCTAGCGCCGACCGTCGTCTCCCTTCTCGGCGCCACCGGCGACGTCTACCCGTACGCCGTCACCTACCTCTCGACGTACGCGTTCACGTTCGTCGGGATGGCCATCAGCGACAGTCTCGAGGGCGGATTCGTCGGCTGGGGGGACTCCGGCACCGCGTTCGCGCTCAACGCCACGAACATCCTCGTGAACGCCGTCCTCGACCCGTTCCTCATCTTCGGCTACGGCCCGTTCCCGGAGTGGGGCGTGTTCGGCGCGGCGATGGCGAGCGTCGTCGCCATCACGGTCAGCGCGTTGCTCGCCGCCGCCATCGCCGTCAGCGGTCGCCGGAAGTTCTCGCTCTCGTGGGACGCCCTCGACGTCCGCCGGTCGCTCTTCCGTGACGTCATCGAGGTCGGCGGCCCCATTGGACTCCAGAACGTCGGTCGGCAGGCCGCGCGCCTCGGCATGGTCGCTATCATCTCCATCGCCGGGTCGACCGCTGCGCTCGCCGCGTACAACGTCGGCGCGCAGTTAGCGACACTTGCGTTCGTTCCCGCGGCCGGACTCGGTAGCGCCTCGACCACCGTCGTCGGCCAGAACCTCGGAGCGGAGCGCCCCGACCGAGCGCGCCGCGCGACCTGGCTCAGCGTCGCCATCGCCGTCGTCTTCCTGCTCGCACTCGGCGCGGTGCAGTGGGCGCTCCCTACCGCCATCGTGTCGGTGTTTGCGCCCACCTTCGAGGGCGACGCGCTCGCGTTCACCGTCGACTACCTCCAGATTCTCGCGCTCGGCTACTGGGCGCTCGGCGCCATCTACACGCTCGAATCCGGGTTCAACGGCGCGAGCAAAACGGACGTCAGCATGTACGCGACGCTCGTCCAGTACTGGGGCGTGCGCCTCCCCATCGCCGCGCTCGGTGTGTTCGTCCTCGACTACGGCGTGCTCGCGGCGTTCTGGGGTGTCACCCTCTCGAACATCGCCGCAGCGGTCGGTCTCGCCATCTACTTCTATCACTCCACGGACGACGGGATGCTCGAACGCGCGGCAGAATCTGCCTCGGCTGACGCAGCGGACTGAGAGCGTGGTTCTCACTCACTCGCTTCGCTCGTTCATTCCGAACCACGCCGCTCACGGTTCGCTTCGCTCACGGTTCCCTTCGGTCACCGCTCGCCAGTTTGCGGCCTCCCTTCGTTCGGCCGCACGCTCACCGTTCGCCATAACGTGGCTCTCACTCCCTGCGGTCGTTCCGAGCCACGCTCCTAAGGAAACGCCTATCCGACCGGCCCGTCTCCCCACGCTCAGATGGAAGTCGCGGAGATCGTCCCGCAGTTCGCCGACGCGTTCCCGTTCGACGAGTTCAACGAGATGCAACGCGAGGCGGTGCCCGCGATGCTCGAATCGGACGCGAACGTCGTCGCGTCCGCGCCGACGGGCAGCGGGAAGACCGCGCTCGCGGAACTCGCAATCTGCCAGACGCTCGAACAGGGCGGCACCGCGCTGTTCGTCGCGCCGCTGCGCGCGCTCACCAACGAGAAGGAATCCGAGTGGGAGCGCTTCGAGGAGTTGGGGTACTCTGTCTACGTCGTTACGGGCGAACGCGACCTGAATCCGCGGCGCGCCGAGCGCGCGGACGTGCTCGTGATGACGCCCGAGAAGGCCGACTCCGCCACCCGGAAACACGACTCGCCGCGGTACTCGTTCGTCACGGACGTCGACTGCGTCGTCATCGACGAGGTTCACCTGCTGGACTCCGAGAAGCGCGGGAGCGTCCTGGAGGTCGTCGTGTCGCGGTTCCGGCGGCTGTGTGACCCTCGAGTCATCGCGCTCTCGGCGACGATGTCGAACATCGACGACGTCGCGGCGTGGCTCGACGCCACGCCCGAAACCACGTTCGAGTTCGGCGACGAGTACCGGCCCGTCGACCTGCACGCTGACGTGCGGACGTACCGCCACGGCGAGAACGCGTTCGCGGACAAGTACCGCCGGCTGTTCACCGCGCTCGACCTCGCGGAACCCCACCTCCGGGAGGACGGCCAGTCGCTCGTGTTCGTCTCCTCCCGCCAGGACACCGTGCAGGCCGCCAAGAAGACCAGAGACGAGATCGCCGAGCGCGACATCCCCGTGGGCTCGCGGGGCGACTACGAGTTCCACACGGACGCCGAGGACCTCGACAACTCCACGCTCCGGAAGTCCGTGCTCGACGGCGTGGCGTTCCACCACGCCGGTCTCTCCACGCACGACAAGAACCACGTCGAGCAGTGGTTCCGCGAGGGGAAGATCCGCGTCCTGTTCTCCACGTCGACGCTCGCGTGGGGCGTCAACCTCCCCGCGCGCTGTGTCGTCATCCGCGACACGAAGTACCACGACCCGCTCGAGGGCGAGGTGGACATGAGCCCCCTCGACGTCCTCCAGATGCTCGGGCGCGCGGGCCGCCCCGGCTACGACGACGTCGGCTACGGCTGGGTGGTATGTGACGACTCGGACGCCGACAAGTACCGCCGCCTGCTCAGCGAGGGCAAGGAGATCGAGTCGCGACTCGCGGGTGCGTCCGACGGCGCGAGAGACGACGGCCAGCACGCCATCGCGAGCAATCTCGCGGAGCACCTGAACGCGGAGATAGCGATGGGAACGATCCGCGGCCTCGGCGACGTGATGGAGTGGCTGGAGACGACGTTCTACTACCAGCGCGCCCAGTCAGAACCCGAGGCCTACGACTTCCCGAACCTCCGGGAGCGCGTTCGCGAGACCCTCGACGCGCTCGTCGACGACGGCTTCGTGGAGACTGACGACGACCTCGGCCTCTACGCGACCGGCCTCGGCGTGCTCGCCTCGACGTACTACCTGCGCCTCGACACCGCCCACGAGTTCCACGGCATCGCCGCGGGCGACGGGGAGGGCGAGGACGCTGGCGCGGACACGGACCGCGACGACATCCTCCGGGCGGTCGCGGCGGCCGGGGAGTTCGACAGCGTGAACGCGCGCCAGTCCGAGCAGGACGCCATCACCTCCGTTCTGGGGAACGAGGGAAGCGAGATGGACTCCGGCCCCCGGAAGGTGCTCGCCATCCTGCGCGCGAGCATGGACGGGTCGCTGCCGCCGGAACTGCGCTCGGACGCGTGGGTCATTCGGCAGAACGCGCTCCGCCTGCTCGCTGCGCTCACTGCGTTCTTCGACCGGTACGACGCCCCCGCGGGCGCAAACGCCGCGCGCCGCCTCGAGGCCCGCATCGACACCGGCGTTCCCGAGGACGCGGTCGGCCTCACCGCGCTCGACGGCGTTGCCGCGGGCCGCGCGCACAAACTCCACGATGAGGGCATCGAGACACCGGCGGACGTGCGCGAGGCGGGAACCGATGGTCTCGTCGACGCGGGGCTCTCCGAAGGCGTCGCGAACAGCGTCCGCGAGCAGGCCGAAACAGTGCCCGACGTCCGAGTCGACTGGGGGGAGTTCCCGGACGCCATCGCCGCGGGGACGAACGAGATGTGCGAGGTGACCGTGGAGAACGACGGCGGTAACGCGAGCGCGGGCGTGCGCGTGACGGTCAACGACGTGGAGATGACGACCACGTCGGGCTACCTCGACGACGCGCTCTCGGTGCCGGTCGGCGTGTTCGGCGCGAACGCAGACAGCCTCGAGTTCGAGGTGGCCGTGACGTTCCCCGACATTCCTCTTCTCCCAGTGACGGACGCGCGGACGGTTCGCGTCGAGTGAGGCGACCGCTCCCGTGGACCCGCCCGTGCCTGGCGACGATTCCGCGTCCCACGACGAGAGCGGAGGTAGACCTTTTCGGCTGGGGGCCGAGGTACCGGCCGATGGCCACGGAAGCGACGTTCACGGTGCCCGCGTCGGAGTTCCCGCTGGGCACCATCTTCGACGAACTACCGGACGTGACAGTCGAACTGGAGCGCGTCGTTCCGAGCACGAGCACTGTGGTTCCGTACTTCTGGGTTCGGGGCGTCGAGACGGGAGACATCGTCGAGGCGTTCGCCGAACACCCGGGCGTGCGGAACATCCAACTGGTCGATTCGGTGGCGAACGAACACCTGCTGCGCGCCGAGTGGGTGCCGAACCACGAGGGAGTCCTCGACGTGCTGGCGGAGGCGGAGCTAGCCATCATCGAGGTCATCGGGACGGACGAGCAGTGGTCGTTCCAGATACGCGGCGACAGCCGGGACCACCTCGCGCGGTTCAGTACCCGTTGCGAGGAACTGGACATCCCGATTCAACTGTCCGAAGTTCGTGCACTCGCGCGAATCGAGAACAACGAGAAAAACGAGATGACTGACGCACAGCGGGAGGTGCTGGCGCTGGCGTACGAGCGGGGGTACTTCAACTCTCCGCGCGACGTCACGATGGCGGAACTCGGCGACGAACTCGGCATCTCCCAGCAGGCGGTCGCGTCCCGACTGCGCCGCGCCACCCGCCGAATCGTCAGCGACACGCTCTCGGCGCTGGAGGCGTGACGCCACCCACGTAAAAACGGGTTGTATAGCCAAAAACAGCCCTGAACTGTCACAGCGCCGTAGTTCGTATTGAACGATGTCACTCGACGATATTTCGGCGGACGTCGGACAGTCGACCCCCGGGGACGGCGCGACGAACATCTCGTCGGGGGAGGCAGACGCGCTGTTCTCGTGTCTGGCGGACGCGCGTCGGCGCGCAGTGCTCGAGTGCCTCGCCGAGCGCTCGGAACCGGTCGCTCTCGACGACCTCGCCGACCACGTCGCGAGCGCCGCGACCGAACCAGACCGGGACGGCCGGGACGCTCAGACGGACGCGCTCGTCTCGCTGATCCACGTCGACATCCCGAAGTTACAACACGCCGACGTTGTCGAGGTGAACCGTGACGCAGACGTGGTCAGCCCGAGCGACCGGTTCGCCGCCGCGGAGGCGCTGCGGACCAGGCTGTGAGTTCCAGTCCGGAACTTGAAGTGCGAGAGCGGGACCAACCCGGGGTATGCAGGACGCAATCCGCGTGCTCGCCGGCGAGTGCGCCGTGCGCTACGAGTCCGCCGGAACGATAGAACGCGACCTCCGCGGCGACGTCGTCGTCGTGGTGAAACCCGACGACACCGTGCTCGTCCACGACGCCGACGGCTACCAGCCAGCGGCGTGGCTCACGCGCCCGGGCGTCGTGCGCTACACGCGAGACGCACGCGGGTTCCGCCTCGACGCGGCGGACGGCGACGAGCGCCTCGTGGTGGAGAGCGCGACCGAGCACGGTGACGCCCACTACCCCGCCTCGCCGGCGGGGCCGCCCGTCGGTACCTGTGAGTGCAGTGGGACGCTCGTCCGGGACGGCGGGCGCGTCGTCTGCGTGGACTGTCGCGCGCAGTACGCGATTCCCCGGGACGCCGCCGTCACCGACGACGCGTGCTCCGACTGCGGACTCCCGGAGTTGCGCGTGCAACGCGGCGTCGAGGTGACCGCGTGTCTCGACCGCGAATGCTGTTCGATCGCCGACGTGGTCCGGAACCACGTCGAGGGCGTCTGGACGTGTCGCTGTGGCGAACCCCTGGAGATCCAGTCCAGTCGCGGCCTGCGCGCGGTCTGTTCGCACTGCGGGGCCGACCACCGACTCCCGCGCGGCGTCGTCGACGGCGACTGCGATTGCGGGCTTCCCGCGTTCGACACCGGCGACGGCGACCGGCGCTGTCTCGACGACGGCTGCAAGCACGAACTGCAGACCACGACCTGAACACCGCTCTCGCGCTCGCCCGGGTGGCCCGACGCAAACGAGAGATGGCGTTCGCGGTGCCGGCGGATCCGGCCCGCGGTGTCGAGACTGCGGCGCGCGTGCACCGCAGTCGCTTTGAATGTCGGTCCGCCACGTCCCCGTATGGACGGCGAACTTCGCGGCGACGAGGTGCGCGTCGGTGGGGACGCGCGCCAGCGCTTCCACGACGCCCGCGGGTACGGCCACCCCCTCGAGGGCGACACCATCTCGCTGTCGCTCGTCGAGGCCGCCCACCTGCTGTTCCGGGGCGACCTCGAGGCCGTCGACGGGATGGGATTCCGGGAGTTCCTCGCGACCCGGGACGCCGGGTTCAGCGGGCGCTTTCTGGTCTACACGGACCTTCGGGACCGCGGATTCTACCTCGCGCCCGACCGCGAACCGTGGCGCGAGAACCCGAGTCCCGCCGACTTCGTGGTGTTCCCGCGCGGGAAAGGGCCGGGCGACGGCGTGGTCGAGTACCGGATCCGCGTGGTCGGCGAGCGCACCGACGTTCCCGCCTCGGAACTCGGCGACGCCGTGCTCGCGGTGGTCGACGAGGAGAGCGAAATAACGTATCTCGACGTCGAACCGCTCGAACCCGACGGGAGCACCGACTCGGTGACAGTGGACGCCGCCGAAGGCGTGTTGCTCGACGACCGCGTGCTGCTCTGGAACCCGCCCGCTTCCCTCCACCAGCAGGCGTTCTACGGCCAACCGCTGGGCGGCCGGGCGGCCGAACACGACGCGCTCCAACTGTCACTGGTGGAGGCCGCGTACCTCGCCGCCTCGGGAGACCTCGCGCTCGTCGGGGGCGGCGGCATCGAGGTCGTCGTGGAACGCGGGCGCGCCGTCGAGGGCGAGCGATTCGACCGCCGGCTCCGGGTGTACCGCGCGCTCAGGGACGCCGGAATGGTGCCCAAGACGGGGTTCAAGTTCGGCGCGGACTTCCGCGTGTACGCCGACGTCGACTCCGTCGACGACCTCGGCCACTCCTCGCTGTTGGTGCGCGTGCTCCCCGCCGACCACACGTTCGCGCCGCGGGACCTCTCGCTGGACGTGCGCCTCGCACACGGCGTGCGCAAGCGAATGGTTTTTGCGCTGGACGACACCACTGACGATACGATTCGCTGGCGCTCTGTCAGCCGCCTCACCCCTTGACTATGAACGACGACTCTCACGACGAGACGCCGGGTGCAGACAGCGTTGCCCTCGACCCGTGGGGCTCCTCGACCATCTCGGACTACCGCAGCCTCTTCGAGGAGTTCGGCATCGAGGCCTTCGAGGACGTCCTCGAGTCGGTGCCGGCGCCCCACTACCTGATGCGGCGGGCCATCATCTTCGGCCACCGCGACTACCGCCGCGTGCTCGACGCGATGCGCGAGGACGAACCGTTCGCCGCCCTCTCCGGGTTCATGCCGACGGGCGACCCCCACATCGGCCACAAGATGGTGTTCGACGAGATCATCTGGCACCAGCAGCAGGGCGCGGACGCCTACGGCCTCATCGCGGACCTCGAAGCCCACGCCGCGCGCGGCCTCTCCTGGGACGAGATCGACGAGCACGCCGAGGACTACCTGCTCAGCCTGCTGGCGCTCGGCTTCGACGCCGACGAGGGCACGCTCTACCGGCAGTCCACGAACCGCGAGCTCCAGGACCTCGCGTTCGAACTCGGCGCGGACGCGAACCTCTCCGAGTTCGAGGCCATCTACGGCTTCGACGGCGAGACCGACGTATCGCACGTGCAGAGCGTCGTCACCCAGATGGCGGACATCCTCTACCCGCAACTCGAGGAGCCCAAGCCCACCGTCATCCCGGTCGGTCCGGACCAGGACCCCCACATGCGACTCGCGCGCGACCTCGCCGAACGCACGCGCTTCTTCAAGATGACCGAAGCGTTCGCCTCGTTCGAACTGGGCGACGACGAGCGCCCGCTGGTGGCGCGCGCCCACGACGCCCGGGGCGAGTACGCCGAGGACCCCGACACGCCGCGCTGCGAGGAGGCCGCCGAGTGGCTCCGCAGCGCGGACGCAGACGTGCTCGACGCGTACGACGACTCGACGGTCGAATCCGCCATCGAGAAACTCGAAAACGGCGGGATGGAACCGCTCCGCCCCCGACTCCGCTTTTTCGACCGCCGGGCGACCGACGAGGCGTTCGACGCGCTCGTCGACGCCATCGACGGCGAGAAGCGCGTCTTCGAGGGCCACGTCGACGTCTTCGAGATGGACCGCGAGACCGCCGAGGATCTCGCGGTCGCCGTCGAGGTCGACCACGGCGGCTACGGCTTCGTGCCGCCGTCCTCGATATACCACCGCTTCATGACCGGCCTCACGGGCGGGAAGATGTCCTCCTCGATTCCCGCGAGCCACATCAGCCTGCTCGACGACCCCGGGGAGGGCTACGACAAGGTCAAGGCCGCGACCACTGGCGGCCGCGAAACCGCCGAGAAGCAGCGCGAACTCGGTGGGGAAGCCGACGACTGTCCGGTGTACGAACTGTACGCCTACCTGCTCGCCGGGGACGACGACGGCCTCGCCGAGGAAGTGTACTCCGAGTGCGTCGGCGGGGAGCGACTCTGTGGCGGGTGTAAGGAGCAGGCAGCCGAACTGATGGAGGAGTTCCTCGCGGACCACCAGGAGAAACGCGAGGAAGCCCGCGAGGTGCTGGACGACCTGGACGTCGAACTGGACTCGGCGCGGGCGCGCTGAGTCTCACGCGGGCACGTCAGTGACGGAACGCTTTTGCCGGCCCGCGCTAATCTTTCGCACATGGCGTCCGAACCCCACGCCGGTCGCACGACCCGCGAGACAGCCGCAGGCCCGGGGTTCGGTTTCTTCTTCGCCTGAGTGAGTCGGTGGACGCGACGCCGCGGCGAAGGCCGCGACGCCGCCGAAACTGCTCGTTCGGGTTCGGAACGGATAACTGACTGCCACACTGGAATTCACGCAATGAAACTGCCAGCACAGCAACTCGCGGTGCTCGAGTCCTCGAGCGCCGACGAGCCACGACGGATCGACGACCTCGCGGTGGACCTCGAGGAGCCACCGGAGACGGTCGCGGGCGCGGCGTTCGAACTCCAGGACGCCGGCCTCGTGACGGTTCTCGAGGAGACAACCGAGGAGGTCGAACTGACCGAGGAGGGACGTGAGTACGCCGAGACGGGGCTGCCGGAAGTACGCCTCTACGAGGCCGCACTCGACGCGGGCGCGGACGGCGATGCAGTGTCGATGGGGCAGGTCATCGGCGCGTCAGGTCTCGAGGGCCCGCAGGTCGACATCGCGCTCTCGAACTACGCGCGGAAGGGCTATGGCAGCATCGACTCCGGGGAACTGACTGCGGACCCGGACGCCGACCCCGAAAGCGACGCGGAGGCCGCGGCGCTCACAGCGCTCGCGTCTGGAGACCAGGCCGAGACGACCGAGGACGGCGTGCTCGACCAACTGGATCGCCGCGACCTCGTCGAGGTTCGAGAGCGCACCGTGCGCTCGGTGCAGTTGACCGACGCGGGCGTCGACGAACTGATGGCGGGCGTCGAGGCGAGCGAGGCGGTCGGCCAGCTAACCCCCGAGATGCTCGCGTCGGGCGAGTGGCGGGACGCGGAGTTCGCGGACTACAACGTCGAAGCCGACGCCGGTGAGTACACGCCCGGGAAGGTCCACGTGCTCCGGCAGGCCGCCGAGCGCGTGAAGGAAGTGCTCGTCGGGATGGGCTTCCAGGAGATGGAGGGCCCGCACGTCGACGCGGACTTCTACATCAACGACTGCCTGTTCATGCCCCAGGACCACCCCGCGCGCAACCACTGGGACCGGTTCGCGCTCTCGAACCCCGAGAAGATAGACGGCCTGCCAGCGGACCTCGTGGAGCGCGTCGAGCGCGCCCACCGCGAGGGCGTCGGGTCGGACGGCGACGGCTATCACTCGCCGTGGGACGAGGACTTCGCGCGTGCGCTCGCGCTCCGCGGGCACACGACGAGTCTCACCGCCCGCTACCTCTCCGGGGTTGCAGGCGAGGACGTCGAACCCCCGCAGCGGTACTTCAGCGTCGAGAAGGCCTACCGGAACGACACCCTGGACGCCACGCACCTCCTGGAGTTCTTCCAGATCGAGGGGTGGGTGATGGCCGACGACCTCTCGGTTCGGGACCTCATGGGGACGTTCCGGGAGTTCTACGGTGAGTTCGGCATCACCGACATCCGGTTCAAGCCGACGTACAACCCGTACACCGAACCCTCGTTCGAGCTGTTCGGTCGTCACCCGGAGACGGACGAACTCATCGAGATCGGGAACTCCGGTATCTTCCGCCCGGAGATGCTCGAACCCCTCGGCATCGAGGCCGACGTGATGGCGTGGGGCCTCGCGCTCGAGCGCCTGCTCATGCTCATCACGGGCTTCGAGGACATCCGTGACGTACACGGGACGATGGGTGACCTGGAGTTCCTCCGCGACGCGGAGGTGGTGTACTGATGCCGGTCGTCGACATCGACCCCGACGAACTCCGAACGCTCACGGGCCACAGCGAGAAATCGGACGACGAACTCAGGGACGACCTCTTCGACCTCGGCGTCGAGTACGAGGGGGAGACCGAGGACGGCGAGTTCAAACTCGAGTTCGAGGCCGACCGCCTCGACCGCCTCTCCGTCGAAGGCATCGCGCGCAGTCTGCGCTACCAGTACGGCGACTCGCGCGGCGTCTACGTCCCCGATACGAATGCCGCCGACTGGACCATCGAGGTCGACGAGAGCGTGCCCGACGAACGACCCTACGTCACCGGCGCGGTCGTCCGCGGCGTGGACCTGGACGAGGACGCCCTGGACTCGCTCATTCAACTCCAGGAGAAACTCCACGCGACGATGGGACGGAAGCGCGCGAAGGGCGCCATCGGCATCCACGACCTGACGATGCTGAAAGGTGGGGGGCTCGGCGGGCCGGGTGACGAAGCCGGCAGCGACGGCGAACCCGCGCCGTCCATCGAGTACCGCGGCATCGACCCGGACGGCGACCGCTTCGTCCCGCTGGACGCGGACACCGACATGACCCCCGCCGAGGTGCTCACCGACCACCCGACCGGCGAGAAGTTCGCCGACCTGCTCTCCGGGTACGAGCGCTACCCCGCCATCTACGACGACATCGGGTTGTTCAGTTTCCCGCCGGTCATCAACGGGAAGCGAACCGAGGTCACCACGGACTCCCGGGACCTGTTCGTCGAACTCACTGGGACCGACCAGTGGACCATCGACAAGATGTGTGCCATCATCTGCTACGCGCTCGACGCGCGCGGCGGCACCATAGAGGAGGTCACCGTGGAGTACCCCGACAGGGAACTCCCGCGGCCGGACTTCGAGGTGGACACCAAGCACGTCGCCCACGAGCGCGTGGAGACGCTGCTCGGCATCGACCTCGACGTGGACGACGTCGTCGACCTCGCGGAACGCTCCGGGCTCGACGCGGAACTCGAGGAGACGGGCGACGACGAACTCAGCTACGCCGTCGACGTGCCGCCGTACCGCGTGGACGTCCTCCACCCGGTCGACGTCGTCGACGACATCGGGCGCGCGTACGGGTTCAACGAACTCGTGCCGCGGTACCCCGACGTCAGCACCGTCGGTGGGCGCACCGAGACCTCGCGGCTCGAATCCGCCGCGCGCACCGCGCTCGTCGGCGCCGGCTTCGAGGACCTGCTGAACTTCAACATGACCAGCGAGGCCGAGAACTTCGAGCGCATGCGTCTCTCGACCGACGACGGTCGGTCGTCCGGCGATTCCGGTGACGGTCAGTCGCCAGACGGTACTGGCGACACCGCAGTGGGAGCAGCCGACCCCGCGACCATCGAAGAACCGTACAGCGAGGACTTCACCATCCTCCGCACGTGGGCGCTCCCGTCGCTTCTGACCGTCCTCGAGAACAACACGCACCGCTCGTACCCCCAGAATCTCGCGGAGATCGGGTTCGCCGCGCACGTCGACGACTCGACGGAGACGGGGGTCGCGGAGCGCCGCACCGTCGCCGGCGTGCTCGCGAGCCACGACGCCTCCTACGAGGACGCGAAGGCGCGCCTGCAGGCGCTCTGTGACGAGTTCCACGTCGACCTGGAGACGCCGCGAACCGAACACCCGTCGTTCATCGAGGGGCGCGCCGCGAGCGTCGTCGTGGACGGCGAACAGGTCGGCGTCCTCGGCGAAGTTCACCCCGAGGTCATCGTCGACCACGACGTCGAAGTGCCGGTCGCCGCCTTCGAGTTCGACCTCGACGCGCTCCAGTAGAACGGCTCTGTCGAACTCCTCGAGGAGTTACCCGTTTGGTCAGTAGTGTAACCGAATGCAGACTCTCCCGAAGTCACGGTTACTCAGATTTGTCGAGGAAGCATTACAGTTAGCACAACGTGCTGTAGCTCCCGCTCCTCGAAGTTCTCGAAACAACGTTACACGCTCCGTCAGCACACCGTTGTCCTGTGTCTCAACGTTCGGAAGGACACGACTTATCGAACACTCCTCCACGTCACTCGGGACAGACGTATGGAACTGGTGTGCGGATTTCGTCTGCCCGGAGGCTGCTAAGAAATCTGTCGTCTGACGCAAAGCGGATGTCAACAGAGCCGGATTAGGTTACACCGGTCGCTTCGAGCACGCTTGTCATCGACAGTCCCTGGAGGATCATGCTTGCGACGACAACACCAAACACCGCCGTTCTGAGCTGGCCTTCGAAGGGGACGTCCGGTCCGAGACTGAGTGCGAGAGCGATCGGTATCACGCCGTGCATTCCACCCCAGATGATAACGTGCTGGTAGCTTACGGGAACGGGGTCCTCGATCACTTGGTTCAGGAGATTCATGATTCCGTAGATCACGCCAGCACGGACACCGATCAGGAGGATAAACGTAGTTAGCACGATGGGAAGCGTGCTGAGCACTTGTCTCGACGATACCTGGATGCCGATGGCGACGAACAACATCGTTTCGAGCAGGAAGACGATGCTCTCCCAAATCCCCACCAGAAACTCGAGGTTCTCCTCGCTCAGTGCGTAGTTTCTGGACCACGTCCCCAAGACGAGGCCTGTAACTACCGTGGCGAGAATCCCACTTACGTGGAGCACGTGTTCCGCGACGTAAAAACCCCCGTAGACTGCCATGAACGATGTCATGAAAAGATTCGCTTGATCCTTCGTTACCCGTTGCACTCGGTACGTGGCGTATCCAATACCGATTCCGACGAGAGTTCCGCCGAGACTTACAACGAGGAACTCGATCACGAACGTCCCCAACCGGGCTAACGAGAAGAGTCCCGTTCCGGTAAGTTCCGTGGGGCTAGCATCTCGTACGAGTACTAACAACGCCGAGAACACAACGATCGCAAGACCATCATCGAGCAGGCTCTCTCCCTCGACAAGAACTGCTAGTCGTGGTGGAGCTCCCGCATCCTCAAACAGTGAGAGGACGGCAACGGGATCGATTGGATAGGCCATCGCTCCGAACAGGAGCATGATCAACAGCGGCATTTCGAAGAGCTTCGCGCCGACCCAGCCGATTGCTAAAACAGCGACAGGCAGCCCAACGAGAACGGTTATTACAACAATCGGTAAGTTTCGTCGAAATCTATCGTGATCAATCTCCGCAGCGCCAAGGAACACGATCGCTGGCAGAAATATGAAGAGAATCGCGTCGTGCGTAAAGAGGGGGTTGAGGCTGAACCCGAGGTACGTCTGAAGAGGAAAGACCGTCAATACGAACCCGACTGTGACGAGTAAAACGGTGTATGGGAGCAAGGTTCGGTTCGCCAGAAACCGAACGCCGATAGCAATGGAGAAGGAGACGAGCACCCCTAAGACGACAGCGGTTGTCTCGACCATGAACTGTTTTGAGCGCTACTGTACCACTAGAATCTCTATTCGCTTGAATGGCATGGCCAAAAAGGAATGGTAGGGACGCACCTGTACTGGCCAGCTGTTCTACTGGAATTGCTGTCTCAAGAAGGGGGTTTCAACAGAGCCAGTAGAACAAACCTGCGACAGTCCACACCGTTTTCTCTGCTCTCAGTGGTCAGTGCCGATTCTCTGCCGATTCAGAGGTCCGCGCCGACGGCGTCCGCCACGGAGTCGAAGCCGTCCCGCTCCAGCAACTCGAGCAGTCCCTCGTTGATGTCGCGTGCGACGGCGGGACCGCGGTAGACGAGGCTCGTGTACAGTTGCACCACGGACGCGCCCGCGCGAATCTTCTCGTAGGCGTCCGCCGCGGTGGCGACGCCGCCGACGCCCACCACGGGGAGGTCGGTCCGCTCCGCCACGAACCGGACCTGCTCGGTCGCGCGGTCCCGAATGGGCGCGCCCGAGAGGCCGCCCTTCTGAGGGGCGTCCGGACTCCGGAGGTCGTCCGGACGGTCGGTCGTGGTGTTCGTCGCGATGACGCCGTCCAGGCCCACCTCCTCGGCCAGGTCGACGGCGTCCGCCACCGCGTCCCGATGGAGGTCCGGCGAGAGTTTCACTAACAGCGGCGTCTCGCCGGCGTCCCGCAACTCCTCGAGGATGGCTGCGAGGCGCTCGCGGCCCTGCAACTCGCGGAGCCCCGGCGTGTTCGGACTGGAGACGTTCACCACGACGTAGTCGGCAGCGTCGGCCACGCGGTCGTACGTGTACCGGTAGTCCTCGGGCGCGTCCTCGAGGGCCGTGACCTTCGACTTCCCGACGTTCACGCCCACCGGGGCGTCCGGCAGTGGTTCGTCGTCGAGACGGCTGCCGACGACGTCCGCGCCGGCGTTGTTGAACCCCATCCGGTTGACGAGCGCCTCGTCCTCCCGAAGACGGAACAACCGCGGCTTCGGATTTCCAGGCTGGGACTCTGCCGTGACCGCGCCCACCTCGACGTGTCCGAAGCCGAGGGCGGCGAGTGCACGCGGAACGGCGGCGTTCTTGTCGAAGCCCGCCGCCACTCCCACGGGGTTCGAGAAGGACTGGCCGAACGCCTCCGTGGTGAGGCGGTCGTCCTCGACGAGGTAGTTTCTCGCGTACGCGCGGTGGAGGCCCGACTGCTGTGCTGCTCGCAGGAGCCTCCGAACGCCGTCGTGTGCAGTCTCCGGTGGGAGACGGAACAGTAGCGGCTTGAGAAGACGGTACATCCCGTCAGAAGTCGTGTTCTACGTCCTCCGCGTCCGCCTTCTGGATGATGATCTTGTCCTCTCGGACGCGAACGAACACGTCGTCTCCGATCTCGAGGCCGGCGACGGCGAGTTCGTCCTCGTGGAGGTTCACGTGCGCGTTGTGGTACTCCCCGTCCTCGCCTCTCGCGCCACTCGGGCTGAGCTTCTTCTTGCGAACCATCGCGGTTTCTTAGGCAAACCTTCGCCACAGGGCATACTTAAGTTCTTCCGACCACGACCGGAAATCCCCCCGTGTCCCGTGGCCGGCGACCTGCGCGCATTCTCGGCTATCTGGCCGGTCTCTCGCTGCTCACTGCAGGGTACTTATAAAGAAGTTGTCGAAACGGGCGGTATATTTATAACAGGGCCTTGTGTTTGACTCGCATGGTGGAAAACCATGGTACGTGAGGACGGTAAGCGCAACTTCGCGCTCCGAAGTGGCAACGGCACAGAATCAAGCGTCTTCAGTGGAAACACGCCACGGCAGGCGGCACTCAAGGCAGCACGGCGACTCGACGACGTCGCCGACAGCGAGAGTAACGCCGACCACGAGGAGATCCGTCTCCGAGAGAAAGGGACCGACAAGGTACACATCTACGACGCGTGGGCCTGGCACGAGGACGCACCGAGCGACAAACCAGACTGGATGCCCGGGGGAATCACGAAAGCGAACGTCTCCAAGCAGGGCATCGACCACATCGACGACGTCTGAGTGCGAGCCGCAGCAGCTACTATTTTCGTCGCCCGCCGACAGCGTCGCGCAACTGATTTGAGAGCGCTTCGTCTACTGCCTGACGCGTGGGTACCACTCGACCCGACCGCACGCACTCAGCGCGGGACGACGAGTCGACCTCCGCCCACGCGACACCATTCATCTGCCGCTGCTCCCCGACCGATTACGTTCATCGGTTTCCATCCATCGAGAGTCAGTGGCCAGCTGATGGTTCGCCCTTCCGTCCGGTGGTATGCCGTGCCGTGCCGATGGCACCACCGGTTCGACGGGCTTTTACGCAACCCGGCACTCGGATGGAATGCGAACGACGTGAGGTGGCTCGGTCTTCCCGACGCCACTGATTGACGCTTCCCTCGACCCCATTGGGGTGTCGTCCAGGTCGTCTTCGACGACCTCGGTTCGATGCCCTTAAGTAATAACGGGCATTCCGGATTAATGCGAACGACAATGAGGTCGCCCGGGTCTCTCCGGGCGATTGATGCATGCATCCGGGTCCGTTTCTGGGCTGCAACCAGGCTTTCACGAGTCTGGTTCGATGCCCTTAAGTAATAACGGGCATTCCGGATTAATGCGAACGACAATGAGGTCGTCCGAGTTTCCTCGGGCGATTGATGCATGCTTCCGGGTCCGTTTCTGGGCTGCAACCAGGCTTTCACGAGTCTGGTTCGATGCCCTTAAGTAATAACGGGTCGTCGGAAGGAATGCGAACGTCGTCTCGGACCGAGTCTGGTTCGATGGGTTTATGACCCGTCGCTAACTATACTCAGGTCCGAAGGAATGAGGATTCCACACCTGCGGTCCGCCGTACAGATGGAATCTGATGTTAGCCTTGATGGTTTGGTGAAATCCAACTGGCCACGACGCGTTGTCGTGGCTTTCGAGGAACACACCTTGTGTTCCCGCCAAACCAGGACTTATAGTTCTGGTCGCTGGGCATCAGCCCAGCAAATTCCGGTTGATCCTGCCGGAGGCCATTGCTATCGGAGTCCGATTTAGCCATGCTAGTTGCGCGAGTTTAGACTCGCAGCGGAAAGCTCAGTAACACGTGGTCAAGCTACCCTGTGGATGGGAATAATCTCGGGAAACTGAGGCTAATACCCAACAACACTCCATGTCTGGAATGATTGGAGTCGGAAACGCTTCGGCGCCACAGGATGCGGCTGCGGTCGATTAGGTAGACGGTGGGGTAACGGCCCACCGTGCCTATAATCGGTACGGGTTGTGAGAGCAAGAGCCCGGAGACGGAATCTGAGACAAGATTCCGGGCCCTACGGGGCGCAGCAGGCGCGAAACCTTTACACTGTACGAAAGTGCGATAGGGGGACTCCGAGTGCGAGGGCATAGAGCCCTCGCTTTTGTACACCGTAAGGTGGTGTACGAATAAGAGCTGGGCAAGACCGGTGCCAGCCGCCGCGGTAATACCGGCAGCTCGAGTGATGGCCGATCTTATTGGGCCTAAAGCGTCCGTAGCTGGCCAGGCAAGTCCGTTGGGAAATCTGCTCGCTTAACGAGCAGGCGTCCAGCGGAAACTGCTTGGCTTGGGACCGGAGGACCTGAGGGGTACGTCCGGGGTAGGAGTGAAATCCTGTAATCCTGGACGGACCACCGGTGGCGAAAGCGCCTCAGGAAGACGGATCCGACAGTGAGGGACGAAAGCTAGGGTCTCGAACCGGATTAGATACCCGGGTAGTCCTAGCTGTAAACGATGCTCGCTAGGTGTGGCGCAGGCTACGAGCCTGCGCTGTGCCGTAGGGAAGCCGAGAAGCGAGCCGCCTGGGAAGTACGTCTGCAAGGATGAAACTTAAAGGAATTGGCGGGGGAGCACTACAACCGGAGGAGCCTGCGGTTTAATTGGACTCAACGCCGGACATCTCACCGGCTCCGACAGTAGTAATGACGGTCAGGTTGATGACCTTACCCGACGCTACTGAGAGGAGGTGCATGGCCGCCGTCAGCTCGTACCGTGAGGCGTCCTGTTAAGTCAGGCAACGAGCGAGACCCGCACCCCTAATTGCCAGCAGTACCCTTTGGGTAGCTGGGTACATTAGGGGGACTGCCGCTGCCAAAGCGGAGGAAGGAACGGGCAACGGTAGGTCAGTATGCCCCGAATGAGCCGGGCAACACGCGGGCTACAATGGTCGAGACAATGGGAAGCCACTCCGAGAGGAGGCGCTAATCTCCTAAACTCGATCGTAGTTCGGATTGAGGGCTGAAACTCGCCCTCATGAAGCTGGATTCGGTAGTAATCGCGTGTCAGAAGCGCGCGGTGAATACGTCCCTGCTCCTTGCACACACCGCCCGTCAAATCACCCGAGTGAGGTTCGGATGAGGCCACCGTCCGGTGGTCAAATCTGGGCTTCGCAAGGGGGATTAAGTCGTAACAAGGTAGCCGTAGGGGAATCTGCGGCTGGATCACCTCCTAACGTACGGGACTGGGGCGTCGCCCCAGCCCACACACCTCGACACCGTCGTGCCCAGTTGGGCACTTACAAACCATCAAGGCTGACGTACCTCCCAGTTGGGAGGTGGGCCCATAGCTCAGTGGTAGAGTGCCTCCTTTGCAAGGAGGATGCCCTGGGTTCGAATCCCAGTGGGTCCATCCCGCTCGGGAGTCACCGCGAACCGTGTCCCTTAAGTGGGACGCGGGGATACGGTGATTCCCAAGCAAGACTGATGCACCGCCCCGCGAGAGCGAGGGTGGGAAGGGTCGATGTACGCTCCCCGGTCACCACGGGGACGTGCGATGACGACCGTGTGTAAGTGCAATCCAGGCGCTCACTGGACTCGACCACCGTGGTCGAGTACCGACTGTTGGTCACATCCGTGACTCAACAGCGCTCAACCATTATGTGTTGAGCATCGTTGGCTGTTCTACAGCCAACATTCATCGTCGTTGGCTGCTCTGCAGCCAACATCTCGACCACTTCGTGTGGTTGAGTACCATATTCGTTGACTGCTCTGCAGTCAACACCAACGTGGCTACTGTGCCACCTGGTGGATAGCTCGGCTCGGATGCCGACGAAGGACGTGCCAAGCTGCGATAAGCCTGAGGGAGCCGCACGGAGGCTAAGAACTCAGGATCTCCTAATGGGAATCCCTTCAACAATTGCTTTGCGCAATAGGGAACGGCCGGAATTGAAACATCTCAGTACGGCCAGGAAGAGAAATCGAATGAGACGCCGTTAGTAATGGCGAATGAACGCGGCACAGTCCAAACCGAAGCCTTCTGGGCAATGTGGTGTTCGGACTGACTTTCATCGCTGGACAATTCACGTGAAGTCTCCTGAAACGGAGCGCGATACAGGGTGACAGCCCCGTACCGTGAATCAGTACAGCGTGCGTCAGTTCCAGAGTAGCGGGGGTTGGAAATTCCTCGTGAAGATGGCAGGCATCGACTGCTAAGACTAAGTACTCTCCGAGACCGATAGTGAACAAGTAGTGTGAACGAACGCTGAAAAGCACCCCACAAAGGGGGGTGAAATAGAGCTTGAAATCAGGTGGCGATGGAGCGACGGGGCATGAAAGGCCTCACTGGGAACGAACCGGGTGCAAGCCCGCAGTAGGACCTGTGAGGAGCCGATGTTCCGTCGTACGTTTTGAAAAACGAGCCAGGGAGTGTACCTGTTTGACGAGTCTAACCGGAGTATCCGGGGAGGCGTAGGGAAACCGATATGACCGCAGCATTGCCAGGGTCGCCGTGTTCAAGCGCGGGGAGTCAAACGGGTACGACCCGAAACCAGATGATCTACGCGTGGGCAAGGTGAAGCATGGCGAAAGCCATGTGGAGGCCTGTTAGGGCTGGTGTCTTACAACACCCTCCCGTGACCTACGTGTAGGGGTGAAAGGCCCATCGAATCTGGCAACAGCTGGTTCCAACCGAAACATGTCGAAGCATGACCTCTGCCGAGGTAGTTCGTGGGGTAGAGCGACCGATTGGGGAGTCCAACTCCGAGAGGAGTTGGCCCCCCTGTCAAACTCCGAACCTACGAACGCCGTGGACGCAGGGAATCCGGTGTGCGGGGTAAGCCTGTGCACCGTAAGGGAGACAACCCAGAGCTAGGTTAAGGTCCCAAAGTACGAGCTAAGTGCGATTGAAGGTGGTCTCGAGCCCTAGACAGCCGGGAGGTGAGCTTAGAAGCAGCTACCCGCTAAGAAAAGCGTAACAGCTTACCGGCCGAGGTTCGAGGCGCCCAAAATGATCGGGGCTCAAGTTCGTCACCGAGACCTGGCGGCGTGTGTCAAAGCACGATCCAGTAGGTTGGCACTCTGTTCGGGCGGAAGCTCGGGTGAGAACTCGACGTGGACCGAATAGGGAAGAAAATCCTGGCCATAGTAGCAGCGTTAGTCGGGTAAGAATCCCGACGACCGAAAGAGCAAGGGTTCCTCGGCAATGCTTATCAGCCGAGGGTTAGCCGATCCTAAGGTCCGTCGTAATTCGAGCGGATCAAAAGGGAAACTGGTTAATATTCCAGTGCTGCTGTACAGTGAAAGTCGACGCCTTGAGGTAGACTGAGCCGGGCCATCGCCCGGTCGAATCGTCGAAATCCGTGGAAGCCGTAATGGCACGAAGCGGACGAAAGTCGAGATAGGGAAACTCAGTCCAACTTAGGGCCCGTGAAAAGACGAGTACAGCATTCGTACCGAGATCCGACACAGGTGCTCTGGCGGAGAAAGCCTAGGTCTGTCGGGAACAACCGACGTTAGGGAATTCGGCAAGTTAGTCCCGTAAGTTCGCGATAAGGGATGCCTGCCCAGCAATTGGGCAGGTCGCAGTGTCTCGGAGGCTCCGACTGTCTAATAACAACATAGGTGACCGCAAATCCGAAAGGACGCGTACGGTCACTGAATCCTGCCCAGTGCGGGTATCTGAACACCTAGTACAATAGGACGAAGGACCCGTTAACGGCGGGGGTAACTATGACCCTCTTAAGGTAGCGTAGTACCTTGCCGCTTTAGTAGCGGCTTGCATGAATGGATCAACGAGAGCCTCACTGTCCCAACGTTGGGCCCGGTGAACTGTACGTTCCAGTGCGGAGTCTGGAGACCCCCAAGGGGAAGCGAAGACCCTATAGAGCTTTACTGCAGGCTGTCGCTGGGACGTGGTCGCTGATGTGCAGCATAGGTAGGAGCCGTTACACAGGTACCCGCGTTAGCGGGCCACCGAGGCATCAGTGAAATACTACCCGTCAGTGACTGCGACCCTCACTCCGGGAGGAGGACACCGGTAGCCGGGCAGTTTGACTGGGGCGGTACGCGCTCGAAAAGATATCGAGCGCGCCCTAAGTCCATCTCATCCGAGTCGGAGACTCGGAGAAGAGCGCAAGAGCATAAGATGGGCTGACAGTGTCCTACACAACGCGGGACGCTGACGCGAAAGCGTGGTCTAGCGAACCAATGAGCCTGCGCGATGCGGGCCATTGCTGACAGAAAAGCTACCTTAGGGATAACAGAGTCGTCACTCGCAAGAGCACATATCGACCGAGTGGCTTGCTACCTCGATGTCGGTTCCCTCCATCCTGCCCGTGCAGAAGCGGGCAAGGGTGAGGTTGTTCGCCTATTAAAGGAGGTCGTGAGCTGGGTTTAGACCGTCGTGAGACAGGTCGGCTGCTATCTATTGGGGGTGTTTTGGTGCTTGACAGGAACGTTCATATAGTACGAGAGGAACTATGAACGGGTGCCACTGGTGTATCGGTTGTCCGAGAGGGCAAGTGCCGAGCAGCTACGCACTACGGGGTAAGAGCTGAACGCATCTAAGCTCGAAACCCACCTGGAAAAGAAGCACCGCTGAGATCTCTCGTAGAAGACGAGTTCGATAGGCTTGGGGTGTACGCGCCGAGGCAACGAGGCGTTTAGCCCGCAAGTACTAACAGATCGATGCCACACACTCATGCACTCACCACATACGTGGTCGAGTCCAGGCGTTAACTGGATTGCACTTACACATGATCGTCCGCCGATACTGGTACCCGGATAGTCTTCCGGGTCAACGGTTCGATTCCGTTGGTCGGTATTAAGGCGGCCATAGCGGTGGGGTTACTCCCGTACCCATCCCGAACACGGAAGATAAGCCCGCCTGCGTTCCGGTCAGTACTGGAGTGCGCGAGCCTCTGGGAAATTCGGTTCGCCGCCTACCATTCATACTTCATTAGCCTCGAACAGCATCCATGCTGTTCGGGGCTTTTTGCATTTGTAACGCGGAGTGGCAACGCTCCAGTCCTCGTAGCGCGGTTCTGGTTACGTTGGACAACGGGGTGCTGCTAACCGTATTCGACGACGAGATACCCTACAGACATTCGACGATTAGCGCGCTTTGCTCCAGGTCGATCGCGAGCGTTGGATTGCACTGCGAACGCCACGAAGTCCGCGGGTGGTTCCGAGTCGCTATGCTTATGCGGGAGAACCGGTTACGGTGAATCGCGCCAAGGTGGCAGAGTCCGGCCTAACGCAGCGGCCTGCAGAGCCGCCCACCGCCGGTTCAAATCCGGCCCTTGGCTTTCGAGGTCGAACGCACTGAGGCCTCGACCGCTACCGAACAGCGAGCGAAGCGAGCCGTGAGGCGTCTTCTGACTGAGTGAAACGATGGGTGGGAGCCATCAGGCCGCGATTTGAACCAGGAAACGAAGCGGAGTGACCGAGGTTCAGTATTCGATCCGTGGCTTTTCTCGAACGATTTGATCGAAGAGGCATGCCGACAGCAAGCCCTCAACGAATACTGACGGCGAGCGAGACGAGCCACGAGTCACACGATGGCTGTGAGTTCCTGAGAGGCATCGCTGGGGTTCGACGTGGGCTAGCGTGGTCTAGTTGTACGGGAAGCGTCGAGTGAAGCGTATTCAGCTACAGCTGGTGGTCTGCCACGGATGCGGAAGAAGGGACTGTACGTGGGCCGTCAGTCGTTGCGTTTCGCGGCGGGGTTGGTGGTGGCGCCGTGGGCGGCGGAGCCGAATTGGTCGCCGTACTTCCGGAGGACGCCGCCGTCGTAGCGCGGGTCGGGTTCGTTCCAGTCTTCGCGGCGCGCGGTGAGTTCGTCGTCCGGGACGTCGACGGAGAGTTCGCGGCGGGGGACGTCGACGGTGACTTCGTCGCCGTCCTCGAGTAGCGCGATGGGGCCGCCGTTGGCTGCTTCGGGTGCGACGTGTCCGACCATCGGGCCGCGGGTAGCGCCCGAGAATCGGCCGTCCGTGAGGAGTGCGACGTCGTCCTCGTGGCCTTGGCCGACGACGGCGGCGGTGACACCGAGCATCTCACGCATTCCGGGGCCGCCCCGGGGACCCTCGTTTTTGATGGCGATGACGTCGCCGGATTCGATGTGCCCTTCCTGGACGTACGCCATGGCGGCTTCTTCGGATTCGAAGACGCGCGCTGGGCCGGTGTGTTGGGTTTCGTCCTCGCCGGTGACTTTGAGGACGGCGCCGTCCGGCGCGAGGTTCCCGGTGAGGACGGTGATAGCGCCGGTCTCGTGGAACGGGTCGTCGACCGGCCGGAGGAAGTCGACGCCGTCCTCGATGGTGCCGTCGACGCCGAGGTGGTCGAGTTCGGCTGCGATGGTGCGGCCGGTGACCGTGAGCGCGTCGCCGTGAATCAGGCCGGCGTCCAGGAGGCGGGCGAGGACGACCGGAACGCCACCGACCTCGTGGAGGTCGTTCATGACGCGTGAACCGCCGGGTTGGAGGTTCGCGATCTTCGGCGTGCGGTCGCTGATGGTGTTGAAGTCCTCGATGTCGAGGTCGATGCCTGCTTCGGCGGCGAGCGCGAGCAGGTGGAGGACGGCGTTCGTGGAACCGCCGAGCGCGACTTGTACGGCGATGGCGTTCTCGAAGCTGTTTCGGTCGAGGATGTCCGAGGGACGGCGGTCTTCGCGCACGCACTCGGTGGCGAGTTGGCCGGCGCGTTCGGCGACGCGGTAGCGCTGTTCGGATTCGGCTGGCGGGCTCGCTGACCCGAGCGGTGCGAGTCCGAGGGTTTCCGAGATGGCGGCCATGGTATTCGCGGTGAACATCCCGCCACAGGAGCCTGCGCCCGGGCAGGCGTTCCGTTCCATCTCTTCGAGTTCGGCTTCGGTCATGTCGCCAGATGCGACGGCGCCGACGCCCTCGAAGACGTTCTGGACGGTGATTTCGCGGCCGTCGTGTTCACCGGGCATGATGGAGCCACCGTAGACGAACACGGACGGGAGGTCGGTGCGGATGGCGGCCAGCATCATCCCAGGGAGGTTCTTGTCACAGCCCGCGACCGTCACCAGCGCGTCCATGCGTTCGCCGAACGCGACGAGCTCCACGGAGTCGGCGATGACTTCGCGGGAGATCAGCGAGGCTCGCATTCCTTCGGTCCCCATCGAGATGGCGTCGGAGATGGTGATGGTGCCGAACTCGATGGGCATTCCGTCACCGTCTTCGATGCCACCGATGGCGGATTCGGCGACGTCGTCGAGGTGGACGTTGCAAGGCGTGATGTCTGCGGCGGGGTTCGCGACGCCGACCATCGGCGAGGAGAGGTCGGCGTCGTCGTACCCCATCGCGCGGAACATTGCGCGGTGTGGGGCGCGTTCGGGTCCTTCCGTGACGTCGGCGCTGGGCAGGTCGTGGTCTTTCTCCTGTGTCATGGTGGTGTCTCGTGTTCGTAACTGGGAAACTGTCTCGACGGGCGTGGGGGTGTGAGCGTCGGTTCCGGCATTCAGATCGCCTCGAGAATCGCGTCGCCGATTTCTCGTGTCGTCGCGTCGCCGCCGAGGTCGGGCGTCGTCGGCCCGTGTTCCAGGACGTCCTCGACTGCACCGCGGACGCGGTCGCCGGCGTCGGTGTGTCCGAGGAAGTCCAGCAACATCGCGGCCGACAGCACGGCCGCCGTCGGGTTCGCGGTGCCGTCGCCGGCGATGTCCGGGGCGGTGCCGTGGACGGGTTCGAAGACGCCACGTTCGGGGCCGATGTTCGCCGACGGCAGCAGGCCGAGGCCGCCGACGAGTCCCGCTGCGAGGTCGGAGAGCACGTCGCCCGCGAGGTTCGGGGTGACGACCACGTCGTACTGTTCTGGGTGTTCGACGAGGTGCATCGCGAGCGCGTCCATCAGCGCCGCGTCCGTCTCGACGCCGCGGTCTGCGGCGACGTCTTCGACGGTCTCCCGGAAGAGGCCGTCAGTCACGCGCATCACGTTGGCTTTGTGCGCGACGGTGAAGCCGTCGGGTGCGTACTCGCAGGCGTACTCGGCGAGTCGCCGGCTGGCGGCTTCGGTGACGACGCGCGTGCAGGTCGTGACGCCGTCCGAGATCTCGGCCTCGTGGCCGGCGTAGACGCCCTCGGTGTTCTCCCGAAGGAAGACTAGGTCGGTCGCTGGTTGGACGGCGTCGACGCCCGGGTACGTTCGCGCGGGGCGGACGTTCACGAACGAGTCGACGGCCGCCCGCAGCGGGAGGATGACGTCCGCCGCCGTTTCGCCCGCTGCGCCGAACAGTGTCGCGTCGGCTGTCTCGACCGCGTCCCGGGTCTCGTCCGGCAGCGGCGTTCCGCGTTCCTCGGCGACGGCGTCGCCGGCGTCGACGTGCACGAACTCGAAGTCGCGGACGGCGTCCAGTACGTCGACGGCGACCGGCGTCACCTCACTCCCGATGCCGTCCCCGGGGACGACGGCGACCTCCTCAGACATCGGTGTAGGGGAGGCGCGCCGCGGTCTCTGTCACCGTGTCGGCGTTCGCCCGCATCAGTGCGGTCGTGTCCCAGACGCCGTCCACGAGCGCGCGTTGCTGGGCGTCGTCGACGTCGGCGTCGACGACCGTGTCGCCGCACCTGACCTCCTCGTCGACGATGTCCACGTGGACGTCGGCGTCGGGGGTGTCGTCGATGGCGTCCTGCAGCGCTTCGACGTCCTCGCGGGACGCCGTGACGGTCGGAATACCGAGCGCGAGGCAGTTCCCCGCGAATATCTCGGCGAACGATTCACCGACGATGGCGTCGATTCCCCACCGCATCAGCGCCTGTGGGGCGTGTTCGCGGCTGGAGCCGCAGCCGAAATTCGCGTTTACGACGAGGACGCTCGCGCTCTGGAACCGTTTCTCGTTGAATGGGTGTTCCAGCGGTTCGTCGTCGGCGTCGAACCGTTCGTCGAAGAACGCGAACTGCCCCAGGCCGTCGAAGGTGACGACCTTCAGGAAGCGCGCGGGAATGATCTGGTCGGTGTCGACGTCGTTCCCGCGCACGGGTACGCCCGTGCCCGCGACTTCCTCGACGGTGTCCGCGGGCACGCCGTCGCCGGACGTGTCCGCGTTCATGCGCGCACCTCCTCGACGTGTTCGAGTTCGCGGACGTCCGTCACCTCGCCGGTGATCGCCGCGGCGGCGACCATCTGCGGACTCATCAGCACCGTGCGGCCGTCCTTCGAGCCCTGACGGCCGACGAAGTTCCGATTCGAGGAGGACGCACACCGCTCGTCGCCGACGAGTTGGTCTTCGTTCATTCCGAGGCACATCGAGCAGCCGGCGTTCCGCCAGTCGAAGCCGGCGTCCGTGAACACGTCATCGAGGCCCGCCGCTTCGGCGGCGGCCTTCACTCGCTGGCTCCCAGGGACGACCATCGCGCGGACGTCGTCGTGGACTTCGCGGCCCCTGACAACGTCTGCTGCTTCCCGGAGGTCGGGGAGGCGGGCGTTCGTACAGCTACCCAGGAATGCGACGTCGACCTGGTAGCCGGCCATGGTGTCGCCGGGTTCGACCGCCATGTGTCGTTGCGCGTCCCGCGCGGTGGCTCGTTCGTCCGCGGGCAGATCCTCGGGAGCGGGGACGGCTTCGGTGATGCCGACGCTCTGTCCGGGCGTCGTTCCCCAGGTGACCGTGGGTTCGAGGCTGTCGCCGTCGACGGTGACGACGTCGTCGTACTCGGCGTCCGGGTCGCTCTTGATGGAGTCCCAGTACTGTTTCAGCTCATCGAACTCGTCGCCCTCGGGGACTTCGTCGCGACCCGCCAGGTAGTCGTAGGTGGTGTCGTCGGGGTTGACGTAGCCCGCGCGAGCGCCGCCCTCGATGCTCATGTTGCAGACGCTCATCCGGCCGGCCATGTCCATCGCCTCGACGGCCTCGCCGCCGTACTCGTAGACGTACCCGACGCCGCCGTCGGTGCCCAGTTTCCGGATGACAGCCAGGATGACGTCTTTCGGCGTGACGCCGTCTCCCAGTTCGCCCGTGACCTCGATGCGTCGGACGCGTTGTTTCTCCATCGCGACACACCCCGTGGCGAGCACGTCCCGAATCTGGGAGGTGCCGACGCCGAACGCGAGCGCGCCGAACGCACCGTGCGTCGCGGTGTGGGAGTCCCCGCAGACGATGGTCGTGCCGGGTTGCGTGAGTCCTTGCTCGGGGCCGACGACGTGGACGATGCCCTGTCGGCCGGTCGTCGGGTCGTCGAAGTCGATGTCCGCGTCGCGCACGTTCTGCTCTAGTCGGGACATCATCTCCTCGGCGGCCTCGTCACTGTACGGCCGCGACTGGTCGGCGGTCGGCACGATGTGGTCGACGGTGGCGTGCGTGCGCTCGGGGTACGCGACGTCGATGCCGCGCTCTTCGAGCATCCCGAACGCCTGCGGGCTCGTGACCTCGTGGATCAGGTGCAGGCCCACGAACAGCTGTGTCTGCCCGGTCGGCAGCTCCGTCACCGCGTGCTCGTCCCAGACCTTGTCGTACAGCGTGCCGTCACTCATCGCTATCCTCGTTGCTACGGTCGCTACTCTCGTTGCTACGGTCGCTACCCTCGTTGCTACGTGCGCTCGCTTCGCCGCCACGCTCCCAGACGCGGTTAGCGTCAGCTCCCTCGCCCGACGGCGTCTTGTCCACGTCCCGCATCGTGCGTTCAGTGGCCTCCTCCGGTTCGTCGTCGCCGCCTGTGGCTGCTGACGTCGCGCCGCCGCGTTCGCCGCCGTCGGCCGCGACGCTCGGGCCGCGCTGGAACAACCGGCCGAGGGCGTTCGTGGCGTGCTCGGGCGCGGCGGGGTTGCGCTGGCTGACGTCCCGCATCGTCCGCTCAGTCATCGGCGGACACCTCCTGCTCGTGCTGGGTCTCCTGTGCGGTCTCCTCGTCGGCCCACGCGAACAGCTGCCGGAGGCGTTCGCCGACCGCCTCGACCTCGTGGTTCTGCTCGGCGTTCCGGCGCTGGCGGTAGGCCGGCCGGTTCGCCTGGTTCTCGGCGATCCACTCGCGGGCGAACTCGCCGTTCTGCACCTGCTCTAAGACCGCCTCCATGTTCTCACGGACGGACTCGTCGATGACCGCCTCGCCGCGCGTGAGGCCACCGTACTCCGCGGTGTCGGAGACGGAGTCCCACATCGCGGTCAGCCCATCCTCGTACATGAGGTCGACGATGAGTTTGAGTTCGTTCAGGCACTCGAAGTACGCCATCTCCGGGCTGTAGCCCGCGTCCACGAGCGTTTCGTAGCCTGCCTTCGTGAGTTCGGCGACGCCACCACACAGGACGGCCTGCTCGCCGAACAGGTCGGTCTCCGTCTCCTCGCGGAACGTCGTCTCCACGACGCCCGCGCGGGCGCAGCCGATGGCGTCGGCGTACGCCAGCCCTTCCTGGCGCGCCTCCCCGGTGGCGTTCTGGTAGACCGCGAGGAGTGCCGGCGTCCCCTGACCGGCCTCGTAGTTCCGGCGCACGAGGTGGCCGGGGGACTTCGGCGCGACCATCGTCACGTCGACGCGCTCGGGCGGCTCGACCTGCCCGTAGTGGACGTTGAACCCGTGCGCGAGCTGGAGCGTGTCACCCGCCTCGAGTTCGGGCTCGATGGCCTCGAACACCTCCGGCTGGACGGTGTCCGGCACCAGTACGGACACGACGTCCGCGTCGCTGGCTGCGTCCACGGGCGTCTCGACGCGAAGGCCGTCGGCTTCCGCCGCGTCGCGCGACGAGGAGTTCTCTCGCAGGCCGACGACGACGTCGACACCGCTGTCCGCGAGGTTCTGCGCGTGGGCGTGGCCCTGGCTGCCGTAGCCGAGGACGGCAACGGTCTTGTCCTCGAGGTGGCGTCGGTCTGCGTCCGATTCGTGGTACACTGGCTGCGTGAACTGGTTGTCTGGGTCTGTCATTTGAGGTAGTCAGGAACGACTGCTGTCTTGGTCTCGCCGCGCGCCAGCGCCGTCTGGCCGGTTCGCGCGATTTCTCGGATGCGGAACTGGCTGTAGGCGTCGATGGCGTCGTCGATCTTCTGTTCGTCACCGGTCAACTCGACCGTGATCGTCCGCGGCCCTGCGTCGAGGGTCTTCCCGCTGTACATCTCCGTGATCGCGTGGACTTCGTGGGGGCGGTCGGCGTCGACTTTCACCACCACGAGCTCCCGGGTCACGGCGTCGGCTTCGAGTTCCCGGACGTGGATCACGGGCACGACCTTCTCCAGTTGCTTCTCGAGCTGGTCGATTCCGGGGTCGGGCTCCTCGACGACGACCGTGACACGCGCCCAGTCGTCGTTCTGGCTGTTCGCGACGGTCAGCGACTCGATGTTGAACTGGCGTCGGCTGAACAGCCCGGAGATGCGCGCCAGCACGCCCGGTTCGTGCTCCACGAGCGCCGAGATGACGGTGCGTCGCGGCGAGTGTTCGGCCTCCGCCTCCGGGTCGATTCGGATGCCCTGGGCGTTCCGCCGTCCGTTCGGTTGCTGGCGCTCTTCGGGCGCCGGCCCCGGCAGGTTCTGCGTCCGCGGTTCGTCGTCGCGTGCGGCCCCTCGCTCGCTCATAGGTGGTCCTCCGTGAGCGCGAACTGGCCGTTGTCGCCGCCCGAGGGCACCATCGGGTAGACGTCCTCGGTCGGGTCGATGTAGACGTCCACCACGCTCGGCCCGTCGACGGCCAGTGCGTCCTCCACGACGTCGGGAACGTCGTCGTACGCCTCGATGCGGAAGCCGTCCACGCCGAATGCCTCCGCCACTCGGTCGAACTCGGGCACCCAGGAGTACTCCGACGCCATCCGTCGACCGTCGAAGAACGCGTCCTGCCACTGCCGGACCATCCCGATGGCCTCGTTGTTCAGCACGAACACGGTGATGTCGAGGTTCTCGCGCGCAGCGACCACCAGCTCCTGGCAGGTCATCATGAAGGACCCGTCCCCGTCGAAGCAGACGACGGACTGGTCGTCGTCGGCGGCGAGTCGGGCGCCGATGGCCGACGGTAGCCCGTACCCCATCGTGCCGAGGCCGTGGCTCGACACCCACGTCCGGGGTTCGGTGTACGTCCAGTACTGGCACGCCCACATCTGGTGCTGGCCGACACCGGTCGTGACGACGGTGTCGTCAGCAGTCGCGGCGTCCACGGTTTCGACGACGAACTGGGGTTTCACCGGCTCGTCCTCGGGGAATGCCGACGCGTCGGGCGCGCCGTCGCCGCTGTCTGCGGCCGGGACGGCGTAGTCCATCGGATACTCGGCCTTCCAGTCGGCGCACTGCGCGACCCAGTCGGTGGTGGTCGGGGACCGTTCCAACGCGTCGTCGAGTTGGTCGACGACCGTCGCTGCGTCCCCGACCAGGGGGTGGTCGGCCTCGACGTTCTTGGACAATTCGGCCGGATCGATGTCGACGTGGACGACCGTCGCGTCCGGCGCGAACGAGTCCACGCCGCCGGTCAACCGGTCGTCGAAGCGCGTACCGACCGCGAGCAGGCAGTCGGTCATCGTCACCGCCATGTTCGCGTACCCGGTGCCGTGCATCCCCGCCATCTCCAGGGCGAGGTCGTGGTTCTCCGGGAACGCGCCGATACCCGGCATCGTCGTCGCGACCGGAATCTCGTGGTTCTTCGCGAACGCCCGCACCTCGTCGGTGGCGTCGCCCTTCACGACGCCACCGCCCGCGAGAATCAGCGGCCGGTCGGCAGCGGCGATGACCGTCGCCGCCGCGTCGACGGCTCTTTCGTCCGCTCGCTCTTGCACAGAGACCGTGTCGGGAACTGACGGTTCGCTCGGGTCGACTGCCGTCTCCGCGGTCGTCACGTCCTTCGGCAGGTCGACGAGCGTCGGGCCCTGACGGCCGCTGGCCGCGAGCGCGAACGCCGTCGAGACGTCGTCGCCGACCTCGTCCACGTGCGACGCGAACGTGGTGGACTTCGTCACGGGCGTCGTCACGCCGACCGTGTCAGTCTCCTGGAAGGCGTCGTTCCCGACCAGATCCGAGGGAACCTGGCCGGTGAGCGCGACGACCGGTTCGGAGTCCATGTCGGCGTCCGCGACGCCTGTCACGAGGTTCGTTGCGCCGGGGCCGGACGTCGCCATGCAGACGCCCGGATTGCCGGTGACGGCGCCGTAGGCATCGGCGGCGTGGGCCGCGCCCTGCTCGTGGGCCATCGTCACGTGCGAAACGCCATCAACGTCGTACAGCGCATCGTAGACTGGCATGATGGCGCCGCCCTGCACGCCGAACACCGTCTCGACGCCCGCCGCCTCCAGCGCCGCGACGACGGCGTCGGCGCCGGTCGAGGCTCGCTTTGCTCCCTCGGTGGGGGACTCGACCTCCCGCTCTGCTCCCTCGGTGGGGGACTCGACCTCCCGCTCTGCTCCCTCGGTGGGGGACTCGACCTCCTGTTCGTGTTCCTCGTCGCTTGCGTCGGACGGGGGAGTCGGTGCGTTGGCGTCCGGCGTCGCTTCGCTCGGTCGTTCGGTGCCGTCGAACTCCGGCACCGCGCCCTGGTCTGTCATCGATACCCCTCGCTCGGTGTGGTGTCTCGGTGGTCTGGCGCTGCGTTCGTCATTACGGATGCTGCTGCGGTGGCTGTCTGTCGGATACGTTGCCGGCCGGGTTGGGGAGAAGTGAGTGTAGGGGAGCTTACGCCCCTACAATACCGATACCGACAGTCACACCGCTGGCCGCGAGGGCGACCGAACGTGCGGTGTGGGGCTGCATCGTAGCACCCGCTACCGTGCCGACGCATATAGCTGTGGCTGGTGGCGCAAGGCTTGCGAGGCGTCACGCCGTCACCTCACCTCGCTCGCGTTCGACGCCTGCCTCGCCGGCGAACGCTCGCAGCACGGCGTCCGTGACGACGTCGCCGTCGGCGGCGTGGGCTTTCACCTTCCGCGTGATCTCCCGCACCTCGTCGTCGGTCGGTTCGAAGCCGGCCTCCTCGAGGTGTCGGCGGATTGCGTGCGTGCCCGAGTGTTTTCCGAGCACGACCTCGCGCTCGGCACCCACCATCTCCGGGGTCATCACGCCGGGCTCGAACGTTTCACTGTTCTCGATGACGCCGGCGGCGTGGATGCCGGATTCGTGGACGAACGCGTTCGCGCCCACCACGGGCTTGTTCACCGGAATCGGAACCGACGAGCGCTCGGCGACGGTCTCGGCGACGTCCGCGATAGCGGTCGTGTCGACGCCGGTGTCCGCACCGTAGACGCTCTCGGCGGCCATCACGACCTCCTCGAACGCCGCGTTGCCGGCGCGCTCGCCGATGCCGTTGACCGACACCTGCACCTGGTCGGCGCCAGCCTCGACGCCCGCGAGCGCGTTCGCGGCCGCGAGCCCGAAGTCGTCGTGCGTGTGCACGTCGATGCGGGCGGCCACGCGTTCGCCGACGTACTCGACGAGGTCGGCGAATCGCCGCGGCGTCGCGACCCCGCACGTGTCCGTGACGTTCACCCAGTCCGCGCCCGCCTCGTCGACAGCCTCGACGACGTCGGCGAGGTACGCTGGGTCGGTTCGCGTCGCGTCCATCGGCGAGAACATCACCTCGACGCCGGCGTCGGCCGCGCGCTCGACCGCTGCGACGGAGCGCTCGACGACCTCCGCTCTCGTACTGTGCATCGAGTCCTCGATCTGGACGTCGCTGGTCGACGCGAACACGTGAATCATGTCCACGCCGGCGGAAAGCGCCGCCTCGACGTCCGACTCTACGACGCGAGCGAGCCCGCACGTCGTCGCGGTTGTCGCGTCGGCGACATCCGCCACGGCCTCGGCTTCCGCCTCACCGTTCGCCGGGAATCCGGCTTCGACGACGTCGACGTCGGCGTCGTCCAGTGCGGCCGCTATGGCGCGCTTGTCGTCGTAGCTGAACGACGTGCGTGGCGTCTGCTCGCCGTCGCGGAGCGTCGTGTCGAAAACTCGGACCGATTCGAACTCGTTACGCTGGGCTAATGTGCCCTGGAAGAACCCGTTCCCCCGGACTTACACCGGGCGTCTCGTTGTGAGACATCGTACCACCCACCAGTTCCCGGGTGTACTTACGTCTTCCCCAGGTGGCAGACGTTGCCACGCGACGCGTTCCTGACACTCCTCGACGAGGCGCTCGCCGAATTGGTTCGGCGAACGAACCAGCACAAGAGAACGTTCTACCGGCTCCTATCGTCCGGTATGCGTCACCGCGGCGGTGGGTGGAGCAGCGCCCGCGCTCTGCTCTGGAAAGTAACGATTATACGCCGCCCGCTCTTGGCTCCGGATATGCAACGACGCGCTGCGGCGGTGTCCATCGCCATCTTCCTTCTGCTGGCGGCCGGTTCGTATTCGCTCATCGGGGCGGCTCAGCAACCGTCGGTGACCGTCGAGAACCCGGATTATTCGGTCGCGGCGAACGAGTCGCGGACGATCAGCGGAACGACGTACACCTTCACCGAGGTCGGCTCTGACTCGGCGACGGCGACGTGGACGAACGAGTCCGCTCGACAGACGGCGACGCTGGACGCGGGCCAGAACGTCACGTACGAAGGGGACAACTACTCCGTGTTCATCCCGAACGCGTCGAACGTCTCGGAGTTCGAGCTCCGCGAGGTCCAGACTGTCGACCGGCCGACGGTCGAGCAGAACGGGACGACGTACGTGATCGTCGAGGAGGACGGCGACCGCGTGCTGGTGCCCCGCGAAGAGTATCTCCCGGAGCAGACGGTCCACACGTTCCAGGTCGGCGACGAGTTCCCGTACCAGGGCAATTCGACGACGGTCGCGTCCGTGGCGAACACGTCCGTGACCCTAGAGTGGTTCGCGCCCGAGCAGATGTCCGTCGAGTTCAGTGAGGGTGAGAACACGACGATCGGCGACGTGAACTATCTCGCGCACTTCGACCCGGCGGAGGGTCCGTCGGAGGACAAGTCGCTCCTGAAGCTGACGACGAAGTACCGCGATTACCACGAGGACACGGAAGCACAGACGTTCTTCCACGAGCGCATGAGCGGCCTCTGGGGGATCGTCATCCTGAGCAGCATCGCGGCGGCGTTGCTCGCGATGCTCGCGTACTTGCCGTCCCGGTACTGAACTCGACGTCGCGGTCCTGACCTGGTTTCGCGCTTTCTGTTGTTCGCTGGTCGGTGCGCGTTCGTTCCGTCAGCGTTACGGTGTTCCGAGGCGAGGCGTCGTGCATGCAACAGCAGGTGTTCGCTGACAAGTTGGACGCGCTCGGTGTGCTCGTCGGTGTGTTCGTCGCGCTTGCCGGTCTCGGCACGCTCGTGGGGATGCCGTGGCAGTACACGAGTGGCGCGGTCACGATGGTGCTCCAGATTCTCGGCGCGCTAGCGACTGTCGCGCTCGGCGTCGGTCTGGCGTGGCTCACGCACCAGTAGATATTCCACTGGATCAGCGCTCGCCTCGCGTTCGTTCCCCGTAGCGTCGTCCGATCTACGCGCGGCAAGACCGATACGCATTCTACGACGTCGCAGAAGCGGGCCGAAGGGGATTTGAACCACACCCAGACGTGCTCACTTCGTTGCGCGCGACTGGTCTACTTCAAATCCCTCGGCCGGTTCACTCGTGGCTACGCGACTCGTTGCACGGGCCGAAGGGGATTTGAACCCCTGACCGTCTGGTTAAAAGCCAGACGCTCTGCCGGACTGAGCTATCGGCCCTCGTGGGGTTCTGGGTCGCCGCGACGTTAAACGTTTACCATCCTCGGAACGCTTACCTCGCCGTCCGTGGTTGGGTTCCACATGGACGACCTGCGGGAGTTCGTGGCGGAGTTCGTCTCCTTCGAGTCCACGGAGGGTGAGGAGGGCGAGGCGGCGGCGTGGTTCGCCGACCGACTCGACGAGTTCGGCTTCGAGACGCACGAGTGGGAGGCGGACGCCGACCGGTTAGCCGGGCATCCGTCGTTCCCCGACGACCCCGGCGACATCGACGTCGCGGGGCGACCGAGTGTGGGTGGCGTTCTCGAGTTCGGGGACCCCGACGCGGGGAAGACGGTGGTGCTGAACGGCCACCTCGACGTCGTGCCGGCGGAGCGCGACGTGTGGACGACGGACCCGTTCGAACCGACGTGGAACAGCGACGAGTTGACGGCGCGTGGCGCGGCGGACATGAAATCCGACCTGGCGGCGTGCGTGTTCGCGGCGCGACAGCTCGCGGACCAGCAACACGGTGAAACGACGCACGAACTCGACGGGCGAGTGGTCGTCGAGGGCGTCGTGGGGGAGGAGTCCGGCGGCGTCGGTGCGGCGGCCGCGGCTCTCGACAACCCGTATTCGTTCGAGCGGGACGCCGCCATCGTCGCGGAGCCGACGGAACTCACGCCCGTGGTTGCCTCGGAAGGCTGCGTGATGAAGCGACTCCGTCTCGCGGGGCGGTCGGCCCACGCCGCGACGCCGTGGCGCGGCGAGTCGGTGCTCCCGCAGTTCGAGGCGATCGAGGACGCGTTCGCGGACCTCGCCGCGGAGCGCGAAGAACGCGTCACACACGACCTCTACGAGGAGTTCCCGACGAAGTGGCCGGTGGTCTGCGGGACCGTCGAGGCGGGCGACTGGCCGTCGACGGTGCCGGCGTCGCTCACGGCTGAGTGGCGAATCGGTGTCGCGCCCGGGGAGTCGGTGGCTGACGTCGAAGCCGAGTTCGAGGCGCGACTGCGCGAGGTCGCGTCGGAACGCGAGTGGCTTCGCGAACACCCGCCCGAGTTCGAGCGGTTCTCCGTGCAGTTCGAGCCAGCCGAGATCGACCCGGACGAACCGGTCGTGCGCGCGGTCCAGCGCGGGATGGAACGGCACGGACTCGCGGACACCGAGCCGAGGGGCGTGACGTACGGCGCGGACGCCCGTCACTACGTCGGGGCGGGGATTCCGGCGGTCATCTTCGGGCCGGGGAGCATCGAGCAGGCGCACTTCCCGGACGAGACCATCGACTTCCGCGAGGTGGAGGCGGCGGTGGACGTGCTCGCGGCCGCCGTCCGGGAGTTCCTCCCGGAACGTCGCTCGGAGTAGTCACGCGGTGTCGAGGTACTCCCGCAACGCGTCCGCGACGACGTCGTCGGCGTCGCGGTCGATGGTGGACGTGTGCTGGTGGAGGTCGCGGTGGACGTCGGCGGGGAGCGTGACCGCGAGCTCGCCTGGTGTCACACCGTGGTCCGCGAGCGCGTCGTCGGGGTCCTGGCCGTCGTTGACGGCGCTGGCGGCACTCCGAACGTTTCTGACGGTGAGGTCGTGGTCGATGACAGCCCACGCCAGTTCGTAGCGCGCGTCACCGCTCACGCGAGCGATGTGTTTGGCGGCGCTCGGCGGGATGGTGCCGCGAGCGACGTGCTGTCGGATGGGCCGCGGCAGGTCGTGGACGCGCGCCCACTTCCGGACGAAGGTCACGTCGACGTGGTCGCCGGCTTCGCTGGCGGCGACGCTGTACGAACCGGTCGCGCGGACGAGCGCGCCACACGCGGCGGCGCCGCGGAGCACGTCGAGTTCGCTCGCTCCGAGGTCGCCGCTCGCGAACGCGCTCACGGTGTCTTTCGCGTCAGCGACGCGCTCAGGGTCGTCCGGGTCGAACGAGACGGCGTCGCTAGCGCGCTCGCCGGTGACGCGTTCGTCGCCCCGTACGACCGGGTCTCCGACGGGGGACTCTCGACCGCTGGGCGGCGATGAACCGTCGGTCATAGACGGAGTAGTGGTGTGGCGGGTAAAACACCTACTCCTCGGACTGGTTGCGGTACTCGGTGAGGTGTTCCCAGATCTCCACACAGCCGGCTCCGGGCTCGACGTCCGTGAGGTGGTCGGCGTCTCGTTCGTTCTCGGCTTCGTTTCCGTCCACCCGTTCGTGCTCGTCGTCCCGTCGCTCGTTCATGCTTCGCCCTCCGCGTCGAACAGTTCCGGGGCGACGTCGGCGGGCGCGTGCTGGCGCCGGCCTCCGTCCCGGGATTGCTCGGACATATGGCAACCAAAGACACGCAGAGTGGATAACTGCGCGTTCGCCCGCAACGCCCGCCACCGCTCCCCGGAAGCGGCGGGTACTGACGGTATCGAGGACACGCAGTAACTGCTGCCAGCGTCGACGAGGTCTCCTTCCGTGCCCGCCTAACGGGAGTATGACGACGCGAGTGCGGTTGCTCGACGACGCCGCGTGGGTGAGCGTGAACGACACGCGAGTGGCGGGCGTGAGCGAGGTGTGGCCAGTAGCGGGAGCGTTCTGCTCGTGTCCCTTGACGTGGCTCGGCGTGGAGGCGTTCGTCGAAGCTGGCGTGACCGGGCGGCGTGTAGACGCCCGCGTGCACGGCCACTGTGTGGTCTGTGGTGAATCCGGAGAAACGGGCTGGCTCCCCGTGGGTCGGATGACTGACGATGGCTTTCGGTCTGTCGTGGGTGCCCGCGGATACCGGCAACGTTCTCCGGTCTTCGGTGGCCGCGGGGAGGTTTGACGGGAAACCCACTTTGGTAACCGTTCCCTGCGATACGCACTCTATGGCGACCGATGTAGAGCAGTGGAAAGACGAGGTCTACGGCAACGAGATACGGGAGCACCTGTTCGAGTTCGCCGAGCAGGGCTGGAAGAGCATTCCCGAGGACGAACAGGACGCCTGGTTCGAGCGCTTCAAGTGGTGGGGGTTGTACCACCAGCGGCAGGGCCAGGAGTCGTACTTCATGATGCGCATCGGAACGCCGAACGGTGTTCTGGAACCGGGGCAACTCCGGACGATCGCGGAGGTCGCCGACGAGTACGCGCGCGGCCCGGTGGAGAACCCCGAGTTCGGGGAGGCGTACTGCGACTGGACGACCCGCCAGTCCGTCCAGCTCCACTGGATTCGCCTGGAGGACGTCCCCGATATCTTCGAAAAACTGGAGTCGAACGGGCTCTCCACCCAGCAGGCCTGCGGTGACTCCTGGCGGAACATCGTCGGCTGTCCGGTCGCCGGGAAGGACACCCACGAGCACGTGGACGCGTGGCCGGTTGTAGAGGAACTCAACGAGACGTTCAAGGGAAGCGACGACCACTCGAACCTCCCCCGCAAGTGGAAGGTGTCGGTCACGGGCTGCGAGCAGGGCTGTGGCCAGGGTGACATCAACGACCTCGCGTTCGAACCCGCCGAGAAGGACGGCGAGCTCGGTTTCAACGTTCGCGTCGGCGGTGGCCTCGCTCGAAAGGAACCGCGCTTCGCGCGGAACGTAGACGTCTGGGTTCCCCCGGAGCGAGTGAGCGACGTTGCGGGCGGCGTCTCCGCGCTGTTTCGCGACCACGGCGACCGGGACGACCGCTTCAACGCCCGCGTGAAGTTCCTCGTGGACGAGTGGGGACCGGAGAAGGTTCGCCGCGTCCTCCAGGAGGAGTACGTCGACTGGGAGCTTCGGACGGCGGGCGAGGACCTCCGCGACGAGTACACGTACAACTCGGGTGGCAGCCACAGCGACCACGTCGGCGTCCACGAACAACCCGACGGCCGCTACTACGTCGGCCTGAACGTGCTCGTGGGCCGCATGGGCGTCGACGACGTGTTCGAACTCGCGGCCCTCGCGGACGACTACGGCTCGGGCGAGGTCCGACTCACGCAGCGCCAGAACGTCATCGTCACGGACGTACCCGAGGACCGCCTCGACGAGTTCCTCGACGAAGAGCTGCTGGGCGACTACTCACCCGACCCGAGTCCGTTCATGCGCGGGTCCATTGCGTGCACGGGAACGGAGTTCTGCTCGCTGTCCATCGTCGAGACGAAGAATCGCCAGGTGCGGTACGCGCGTTGGCTCAAGGAGAACGCTGACCTCCCGGCCGACGTGGAGAACTTCCACATCCACCTCTCGGGCTGCACGGCGTCCTGCGCGCAGCCCCAGATCGCCGACGTGAGTCTCCGCGGGATGAAGACCCGGAAGGACGGCGAAGCCGTCGAGGCCCTGGACGTCGGTCTAGGCGGCGGACTCGGAGAGGAGCCGCAGTTCGCGCGCTGGGTGACCCACCGCGTTCCCGTCGACGAGGTGCCGGGGTACCTCGTGAACCTCATCGACGCGTTCAGCGACGAACGTGACGATGGCGAATCCTTCCGTGAGTTCGCCGCGCGCCACTCCGAGGAGGAACTCGCGGCGCTCGCGGAACCCGAGGAGACCGACTACGACGACCCCTACATGCACAACACGAAGTTGACGTGGTACCCGTACGCGGAAGAGGACGACATGGACGCGAGCCCCGTCACGAGTGACGACTGATGCCCGAGCGCGTTCTCCCCGTCAATGCGTACACGACCCTCGACCTGGCGGCGTACGAGGCGGAGGGTCACGGCTGGCTCGACGAGTCCCACGCCGTCGTCGACGTCGCAACCGAGGACGGCCAGGTCATCCTCGAACTCGAGGCAGACGGGGCTGACACCTCCCTCGACGCGCACGCGGATCGTCTCCGCCTCGATGCGGACGACGCCCGCACGCTCGCTGCTGCGCTCGACGATGCGGCCGAGCAGCTCTGACCGGTGGACGCGTTCTGAACGCGGAACGACCGTTGGAGAACTGTCGCGCCTGCCGTCTCTCGTTCTCAGAGTTCGATGCCGGTGCCGTTCTCTGGCGCGCTCGCGTCGAACCCCGCGTCGCGTAACTCCGCCGCGAACGCCGGACAGCGGTCACCGTGGTTCACGAGCACGTCGGCGTCCCGGTACGAGTCGAGGAAGTCGAGCAGGCCGTCTCGGTCAGCGTGCGCGGAGAAGTCGTGGCCTTCGACCCGCGCCGCGACGCGCATGTGTCGCCCGTCGATTTCGGCACTCCCGGTCTTCAGCAGGTCGTGTCCGGGGGTCCCCTCGACCTGGTGGCCCGTGAATGCGACCTTGTGCTGGGGGTTGCCCGCGATAGCGGGGATGTAGGTCATCGCAGGGCCGCCCGCGAGCATCCCCGCCGTCGTCACGATGGCGGCGTGCTGGTCGGCGATCCGCTTCCGCTGTTCGTCCCGCGTCGACTTGTCGAGGAAGCGCGCGTGGCCGCAGGCTCGGCGAAACGCCTCGGGGTCGCGCAGGAATCCAGGTGTGTGTTTGAACCGGTCGGTGACGGCGACGCCCATGCCGTCGACGTAGCAGTCGATGCCGTAGGCTTCACACACCATCATCGCTTCCTGGGTGCGGCCGACCGCGAACGCGGGGACGACGACAGTGCCGCCCTCGTGGAGCGTCTGCTCGACGGAGCGCGCGAACTGCTCTTCTATCGTCGCGCGCTCTGGTCGCGTGACGTCCGAGTACGTGGCTTCGCAGACGACCACGTCGGCGTCGGGGCGGGCAGTGGTGCCGGAGAGCAGTCGCTGGTCGGCGGTGTTGAAATCGCCCGTGTAGAGGAGTCGGGTGTCGCCATCGTCGATCAGGACGTGCGCGCTGCCGGGGATGTGCCCGGCATCGTAGAACGTCACCTCGTAGCCGGCTGCCTCGAAGGACTCACGGTAGCCGTGGGTCTCGGACACCTCCCCGAGGCGTGCGAGTTCCGCGTGCGTGAACGGGCAGTCGTAGCGCCCGCCCTGCAGTTTGAGTGTGTCCTTCGCGAGCAGGCGCGCGAGGTCCCGTGTTGGCGGCGTCCAGTGTATCGGCGGCCGGCTGTCGCCCGCGAGGAGCGCGGGAAGCAGTCCCGCGTGGTCGAGGTGGCCGTGGCTCACGACCACGGCGTCCGGGTCGACGTCGGCGGGGTACCGCGGCGGGTTGCCGCCCTCCATTCCGTAGTCGATGAGGAGGGAGTCGTCGACGAGGAGGGCGCTCCGGCCGATTTCGCGCGCGCCGCCGAGGAACCGCAGGTCCATGGCGTCGTCGTAGTGGAGCGAGGGGCTTGTGTGCGTCGTTGTGCTGGCGGGGGAGACGATTTACTCCGCCCACGCGGCTCACGGCTCACTTTGTTCGCCGCTCGCGGTTCCGTGGTTCTCACTCGCTCACTTCGTTCGCTCGTTCCGAACCACGCCCTCACTCCGCCCACGCGGTGATCCGGAACTCCCGGTAGCCGCCGTGTGACGCTTCGAGGGCGCCCATCCACCAGTTCCAGCGCTCGGCCGGACCGCCGCCGGGCGCGTCCGCGAGGTGTTCGAGGAGCACGTCGGCCGTGAGTTCGGCATCGAAATCGCGCTCGAACGCTCCAGAGTCCGCGAGGTCGCCCGCCGCACGCGCGACGGTACGGCGCTCCGCTGGCGTCCCCTCGAACGCCTGCCGCAGGTGAAGCATCAGCACTTCCCGGTCCATCCGTGGCGCTCGTACGCACGGGTGTTGCTTCAAGTCTGGGGGTGAAGGTCCGAGTCTGGGACGAAGTGAGTGGTCGCGTGCGGGGGGAACCGTTACCACGGGGGCGGCCCAACTCACACGCGATGTCCGACCTCGAATTGACGGACGCCGACTGGAACGTACAGTACATCGACGGCGAGTGGGTGCCACTGGGTGACCGCGACACCATCGACGTCGAGGACCCTTCGACCCGGGACACGTTCGCCACCGTCCCCGCCGGCACCGAGGACGACGTCGATGCCGCCTACGAGGCCGCCGCCGACGCCCAGTCGGAGTGGGCAGCGAAGCCACCACAGCAGCGAGCGTCCGTCGTTCGAGGTGCCCGCGACCTTCTGAAGGAGCACCGAGACGACATTTTGGACCTGCTCGCCGCCGAATCCGGAACCACGCGCACGAAGGGGTTCGCGGAGTTCTACACGTCCGTCGGCATCACCGGCGAAGCCGCCTCGTTCCCCACGCGCATCTCCGGTGACCACCGCGACTCCACCGTCGAGGGCAAGGAGAACCTCGTCGTCCGCGAGCCGAAGGGCGTCGTCGGCGTCATCTCGCCGTGGAACTTCCCGCTGAACCTCTCGATTCGCGCCGTCGCGCCCGCGCTCGCCACCGGGAACAGCGTCGTCCTCAAGCCCGCCTCGAACACACCCGTCACGGGCGGCCTGCTCCTCGCCAAACTGTTCGAAGCCGCGGGCCTCCCCGAGGGCGTGCTCAACGTCGTCACCGGGAAGGGCTCCGAGGTCGGCGACCGCATCGCCGGCCACCCCGAGAGCGACGTCGTCGCGTTCACCGGTTCGACCGCGGTCGGCCGCCAGGTCGCGTCCACCGCAGCCGAGCACCTCGCCACGCCCGCAATGGAACTCGGCGGGAACAACGTCCACGTCGTCACCGACGACGCCGACCTCGACCAAGCGGTCGACGCCGGCGTGTTCGGTTCGTTCCTCCACTCGGGACAGGTTTGTATCTCCATCAACCGCCACCTCGTCCACGAGGACGTCTACGACGAGTACGTCGAGCGCCTCGCCGACCGCGCCGCGGAACTCCCCACCGGCAGCGCACACGACGGCAACACCATCGTCGGCCCCATCATCGACGAATCACAGCGCGACCAGATGCTCGAGTTCGTCGAGGAGACCGTCGACGCCGGCGCGACGCTGGAGACGGGCGGCGGCCACGACGGCCTCGTCGTCGAACCCACGGTGCTCTCGAACGCCACCAACGACATGTCCGCGGCGTGCAACGAACACTTCGGCCCCATCGCCCCCGTCATCCCGTTCAGCGACGACGAGGAAGCCATCGAGATGGCGAACTCGACGGAGTACGGACTCTCCGGCAGCGTCCACGCCGGCGACCTCGGCCGCGCACGCGACATCGCCGACCGCATCGACACCGGGATGATTCACATCAACGACCAGCCCATCAACGACGAACCCCACGTCCCCTTCGGCGGCGTCGGCGACTCCGGCATGGGCCGCTACAACGGTGAATCCGTCATGGAGGAGTTCACCGAACAGAAGTGGATCAGTATTCAGAGAGAAGATCGGGACTATCCCTTCTAAAGCGACCTTTTGCTCTGCGGGCGCGCTTCGCGCGCCCTCGGCAAAAGCTCGGCCAAAAGCACTCCTCCTTCACTTCACGCGCTTCGCTTGCTCCGTTCAGTCGTCGGCCCGAGCGTTCGCGTTGCTCGCGCTCGGTGTCTTCACGAACGTAGTGAGTGAAGGCTCGTTGAGCGAAGCTCAACGGTGAATCGCACGTCTCGGGTTCTTACGAACCGCTCGGCCCGCGAATGCTAGTGGCGACCAACTGTTGCGACTGCCGATACCTGCCGGCTGCGTAGGTTCAAGTACCAGAACGGGACCAACCCTGTCCGTGACCTGAATAGGGCCGCGAGGCGAATGCGGTTCGAGGCAGCGCGCCTCGGTACGCACGGACAGCTGTCCGTAGCGTGAGTGCGACACCGCCTCGCGGAACGCAGTCGTCGCCCGTGAGCAATCTGCGTCGAGTGGTAAGACCGTCCCGAGCGACGGATACAGGCAGAGTCGGTGCTGCCTGCAGACACCGGGAGCGCCGTCAACGTGGCTATGGCGGTGGCTTCGACGGGTTTTTGAACAGCGCCCGACTCGTTGCACGCATGGCTACGTTTCAGGTCGTCGTCGCCGACCCCGAGTCGGGGCAGACCTACCAGCGAGAGATAGACGGACAGGACGCGAATCGCTTCCTCGGCCTCGACATCGGCGAGGAAGTCGACGGCTCCGCCGTCGGCCTCGACGGCTACACCGTCGAGATCACCGGTGGCAGCGACGCCGCCGGCCGACCGATGCGAGGCGACGTCTCCGGCTCCGGGCTGACGGACGTGCTCCTCGACGGCGGCGCCGGCTTCAACCCCCAGCGCGACGGCGAGCGCAAGCGCGTCAGCGTTCGCGGGCGCGAAGTCTCGGACGCCACCGAGCAGCTCAACGTCGCCGTCGCGGACCGTGGCGACACCTCCATCCCGGTTCTCTACGGGCTCGAGGAGCCCGAGGAGGAAGCGGAGGAGGACACCGACGAAGAAGCCGACGCGGACACCGAGGACGCGGACGAGCAGGAAGCCGAAGCCGAATCTGAGAACGCGGACGAAGCCCAGGACGCGGACGACGACGAGGAGTAATCGAACGCCACGCTTTTTCGCGGTGACCGCCAACGACCCACTGTGAGCGACTACGACGCCTACCTCGCTGGCGACCGGCCCGACCACGTCGCACTCTACCTCTCCGAGTCGTACGTCTCGGACGTGTCGGACCTCGCGAACCGCGAGGACGCCGAGCGCGTAGACGATGGTGTCGTGCTCGTCGTCGACGGCGAGCGCGGCCGCAACGTCTTCCAGTCCATCACGGGCATGGCCGCGATGGATTTCAGTTCTGCTGCAATGGACAACCCTGGACACGTGAACGCCGCGCTGGACGGCGGTGACTGCCCGGCAGCGACCGACGACGCAAACGAAAACCACCACGTCGAGTTCGTCTTCTCGTTCGCGGAAGCCGAGAATCAGGACGTCGGCGGGCTCTACGCGGAGGGCGACGTCATCCACGCGTACGCGTACTGCGCGTGCGGGGAGACGTACTCGGACAAGTGGATCGCGGGCGAGCGCTGAGAAAACGCTAGAATCGACGCGCTGGTGACGACTACTCTTCGGCGGGTTCGTCAGGCAGATTCCGGAACGCGTCGAGAATGACCTGTTTCGTTACTGCGCCCTGGGTCGTCCAGTGGTTCGCGTAGTCCATCATGTCCTCGTAGATGTGGGGCTTGCAGCCAGCGGCCTTCGGGTGGCCGCCGCCGCTGACCTGGCGTGCGACCTCGTGCGCGCGCTCGAACGTCTCCGTGCCGCGGATGCTCGCGCTCCCCGAGGGCTTCACGATGACTGCCGCGTCCGCGCCCTGCTCGCGGAGCGCTTCGGCGACCTCGTTCTGTGAGCAGCGCCCGTACGTCACGCCGACGGTCCACTCGTCTACTTCCTTCAACGCCGCGCGGTCGACTGCGCGCTCGATGAGTTCCTCTTTCTCGACGCGGCGCTCTGCGAGATACTCCATCACGTCCTCCGGGAGGTCAGCGCCGTGCTCCTGGACGACGTCCATGTACTCGTCGGCGTCCGACCAGTAGGAGTAGTCCGCGAGGTCGTCGCTGCGCGGGTCTTCCTTCAGCCAGAGGTCGTGGTCGCGCGTGACGGCCGCGAGTTCCTCCAGATGTCGCGGCACGTCCTCCTCGATGGAGCGAACCGCCACGTCCGCCGTGCACTCTTCCTCGGAGTCGCCGACGACGAGGTCGACGCCCGCCTCGCGGACGGCCTCGGCGGTCTCCTCGGTCCACTGGTGGTGGTCGAACCACCGCACCTCGCCCGCCGCTTCGACGAGGTACGCGAGTTCGTCCTCGACGTACCGAAACTCGTCCGGGCAGAGGTCACAGACGAACACGCGCGCGCCGTCCTCGCCGTACTCGGCGGCGCGACGAAGGCCATCCTCGAGTTCGTGCGGGCCGGCAGGAACGAGCGCCGCTTCGCCGTACACCTCGCGGACGATGGCCGCGCACGCCAGTCCGTCCGCGTCGGGGTCCGCGACGACGAGCACGCTCGCGCCCTCGGCGCGTGCCTCGACTTCGCGGTCCTTTCGCTCCTCAGCGATGTCGTCGGGGATGAAGAAGCCCTTCCCGGGGAGCAGCGATTTCCGCTCCAGGGGGAGGTCCTCGTCGTCGATGACCCAGTCTTTCATACCGAATGGAAGGAAGCGGGCGCCAAGAACCCCGCGGTTAGCCGTCGAGGTGCCACTCGCCGCGGCCCGTGCCACCGCCGTGGTGCACATCCGACCCGAGCAGTCTGTCGTGTTTCCACTCGAAGTCGGTCTCGTGGTCGTAGGCGACGGATTCCTCGATAGAGACTCCACAGCACCCGGTGAGCGCGCTCCGCGTCCGGCCGCTTACGGGCGTAAACGTCACGTCGACCGTCTCGTCTACCGGGTCAGAGTGGTTCGACACCTCCACGCCGTTCTGCGTGTGGGGGTTCGGGAACCAGTTCGTGGTCTCCTCGTCGTTAGCGAAGTCGGCGACGCGTTGCGCTCGCTCGACGGCGTACCCATCGTTCGCGGCAACGTGCATCGCCGTCCGGAGGCGGACGTGACGCTGGTCGTTCTCGTACCGGCGGACGCTCCCGGTCGTCCGCGACACGTACGTCTCTCCGGTGTCGAGGCGTCCGGCGACGTGCGCCGACCCCGCGTAGTCGTACTCGCTGTCCGCCGACGACTCCGGGACGAACGTGTCGCACTCGGGAACACGCCCGACGAGCGCCCATCCGAACGGGTCGAGCACGGGGTCGGGCCACCCGCCTTCGGCGACGAACGTGTACGTTTCGACGGTTCCGTTGCCACCGGGAACTGCCACGACTGTCTCGACGGGTCGTCCGACAACGGTCTCGACACCGAACGTGTACTCCTGCCGAACGCGCTCGAGCAGTCCCCGGAGGGCGTTCTGGGCGCCTTCACGGGCGAAGGCCACCGGCTTCCCGGCGCGGAACGCTCGCACGAGTTCTACGCGGTCGGCGCTCGCGGTCGCAAGCACGGCGTCCGCGTCCTCGACGGTGTCCGTCGTCGTTGGTGGGTCCGGCAGGTCCGCTGTCTCCCCTGCGAGGTACACCGCCTCGTCTTCGAGTGCGTGGCTCGTGTCCTCGCTCAATCCGCTTGCAGGATTGACGTCCGGCCGACCGCCACCGAACGCGGAACACCCGGCGAGCGCCGTTGTGCCTGCCGCGCCGACAGTCGCGAGGAAGCGTCGTCGATTCGTGGAGGGCATCGTCGCCAATCGACGCTGCGACTCGGTAAAAATCTCGTGTTACGCCGCCTCGTCGAGTTGCCGAACCGTCAGCACCGGCACCGGACACGTCCGGACGACGCGTTCGGCGACACTCCCGATGAGAAAGCGATTCTCGCCGTGGCGGCCTCGCGTGCCCGTGGCGACCACATTCGCGTCGACGTCGCGGGCGTACTGCGCGATTTCGGCCGCCGGTCGCCCCTCTCGAACCGCCGTCTCTACGTCGCCACTGCTGGTGTCCCGAACTGCCGCGACCGCTTCCTCGCCGCGCTCCTCCAGGGCCGTCCGCATGTCGTCACGGACTTCGTCTGGCGCCCCTTCCACTTCGCTCTCCTCGAGAACGTACAGCGCGTGCACGCTCGCGTCGAAGCGACCCGCGAGGTCGAGGGCCACGTCCACCGCTCGACCGACGCTCTCCGAGCCGTCGGTCGCGATGACAACCGTCTCTATCATAGTCGATGGTTCCGCGGCCGCGACCTTAAACCCCGCCTGCGTGGTTCGGAACGGGTGCGTGGCCTCGCTTCGCTCGGCTACGCGGAGCGCTTTAGTAGCCCGGACGCGCAGCCCTGAGTATGCCCCTCGAAGTGGACACCGTCCTCGTGCCCGTGGACGGCACGGAGGCGTCCGTCTCGGCCACCGAGTACGCCGTCGCCGTCGCAGAGCGCTACGACGCCGCCGTCCACGCGCTGTACGTTCTCGGAGAGACGGTCGCGCGAGGCATCGACGCGGGCGACGTGGCAGAGGACGACGTCGCCGACGAGACGAGCGCGTTCGTCGCGGACATCGAGGCGCTCGCGCCCCCGAGCGTCCCCATCGACTCCTCTATCGCGTACGGCTTCTCGACCTCCCGGAAACTCCATCACCCGGGCAGCGTCATCCTGGACGCCGCAGAGGACGTCGACGCCGACTTCCTCGTCGTCCCGCGCGAGGGAATGCGCGGGGACGCCGCCGACGTCCTCGAGAAATCCGCCGAGTACGTCCTCCTGTACGCCAGCCAGCCGGTTCTCTCGGTCTAATCGGCGTCGTTCGCGGACTCGTTCAGCCGCACCGCCATCTCCAGTTCGAAGCTCTCGGCGGCCACCGTCTCGAACCCCATCTTCTCGTACAGCGCGACCGCCGCCCGGTTCCACCGCTCGACCGTAAGCCACACCAGTTCGACGCCGTCGGTCTGCCCCGCGCCCAGCAGCGCCTCGATGAGTTCCGTGCCGATGCCCGCGCCCTGGTAGTCCTGGTGGACGAAGATGGCGAGTTCGTACGCCGCTCCGCCGTCCGGTACGAGCGTCGCGTGCCCGACCGTCCGGTCGCCGTGCCACGCCACCACGTTGTATCCGTCACCTTCGAGGAGTTTCTCCAGCCACTCGCGCACGCGCTCCTCGCCAACCGGCGGCACGCCCTGCGCGCGGTCAGCCGGGTCGAAGTCGTCGTACATCGCCACGACCGGGTCGAAGTCGCTGTCTGCGAGGTCCCGGATCTCGATGGCGCGGCCATCCCCGTCCTCGAACGACCGCGGCGGCGGGTCGAAGGGCCTCGTCGGCTCGTCCGGATAGATGCGCTCGTTCATGTCAACGGGCCAGTGTCACCGTCACCTGGGAGTTCACGATGACGAACTCGGCGATGTGGCCCAGGCGGATCTTCCCCATCGGACTGCGCTCGCCACCGCCGAGCACGATCTGCTCGAACCCCTCGCTCTCCGCGAGTTCGACGATGCTACTCCCGGGGTCGCCCGAGAGTCGTCTGACGTCGACCGGGAGTCCGGCGTTCTCGAGTTCCTCGCGGGCCGCCGCGACGACGTCCTCGGGGTCGCGGTCGCTCTCCGGGTTCTCCACGACCGCCACCGTCAACTCGTCGCCAGCCTCGACCGCCCGCGAGACGGTCTTCTCGAGGGCGGAGATGGAGTCCTCGGTGCCCCCGATGCCCAGCAGTACCTTCATGCGCGGACTGTGGCTTGCTCCCGGCAAAAGCGTTCGGCTGTTGGTTCTGAACGCCGGCCGGCGGAACGGCCCAGCAACGCTTTTTGTCGTCACTCGCGTTACACGATACAGTGTCACGATGGCGACGCCACCGACGACAGACGCCCCGTTGATCCGCGCTCACGTCTTCCTGTACCCGCTCGGCGTCTGGGTGCTGATGGCGGTCGTTGCGGTTCTGAACGGCGCGTTCCGGGAGACGTTCCTCGTTCCGAACCTCGGCGAGTACGCCGGCCACGTCATCAGCACCGCGCTCCTCGTCACCGCGATTCTGGTCATCTCGGCCCTCTACTTCGCCACCACCGCCACCGAGTACACGCGGATAGAACTGCTGCTCGTCGGCGTCCTCTGGACGGTGCTGACGGTGAGATTCGAGTTTCTCGTCGGCTACGCCGAGGGGACGCCCGTCTCGGTGACCCTCGGCCAGTACGACGTCCTGGCGGGACAGGTCTGGATAGCCGTCCCGCTCACGCTCCTGTTCGCGCCGCTCCTCTTCGGGTCGTGGCTGGCCAACTGAGTGGTTCCTCTGCGGTCGCTCCGAACCACGCAGCTCACGGGCTCCCTTCGGTCGCCGTTCGCCATAACGAGGGTTCTCACTACGTTCGAACCCTCGCGGTGCTCGCGGGTCGTTCCTCCCCGCTCGCTTGTTCGGAGACTCCTCGTTTCACTCGGAGTCTCCCACCCAACACGCTTTTGCGAACCCACCGGTAACCCACGCCCATGCCCGAACACGACGCGCCGCGCCCGTCACCCGACGACTGGGACCTCTCGCCGGCCGTCCGCCCGCTCGAGGAACCCGACCCCGAACCCGAGCGGAACGTCCCGCAGGACGTCCGCGAGTACAACCGCTTCTCGAAGATGGACGGCGCGCAGTACGAGCGCGTGAACGAGTTTATGCGCGACCGTACGTACATCACTGCTCGCGAGTGGGCGATAGCGCGTCTCTGCGCTGACTTCCGCACGGAGACCGGCGTCGAGATGACGAAGATCGGGGAGAACCTCCCCGAACTCATCCCGTTCATGACGGGGTCGTACAGCCCCCAGGCGGTCAACCAGGCCCGGTCGGCGTTCGAGGAGAAGGTCCGGATGGCGGGCGCCACGTTCCTCTACGGCGCGATGTGCGATTTCTTCACCGCTGACGAACTCGACGACCTGATGTACGAGGTGACGGAGGTCGCGAAGTTCCTCCTCGAAGTGGAGGGCGTCGACCTCGCCGTCGAGGAGGAACTCGACGCCGAGGAGCGCATCTCCTCGGTGATGCGGGACGTGCGGCAGGCCAGCGACGAACTCCGACACGACCACGCGGAGTGCCCGAACTGCGGGCACGAACTGACCGCCGAGGACTAGTTCTCCTCGGGCAGGAACAGCGACGGGTCGTCGTGCGTGAACGTGAAGATGCGGCGGTCGTCGAGCGGACGGACGTGCGTGCGGACCTCGCCTTCTTCCTGTATCATCTCCACGAAGTCCTCGTGTTCGCCGGGCGCGTAGTAGACGGGGAACAGCAGCGCCGTCTCGGTGGAGTCGTCCTCGAGTGCGACCACGGCGTAGACGGTGCCCGAGGGGTTCGCCCGGAACACGTTCGCGCTGTCGAAGCCGTCGCCGGCGTCGACGGCCTCGGAGAGGGGGTCGAACTCGTTGTCGGGCGCGAGCAACTCGAAGCCCGTGCGCTCTACGTCGCCGGCGCGAACCTGCACGTCGCCGGGGTGAATCTCGAGTGCGTCCCAGCCCTTCTCGCGGTACTCGTCGGCGGTCGCGGCCATGTCCTCGACGACCTGCTCCCAGTACGGCATCGCGGCGTCGGCGGGGTTCGCGGGGTCGCCACGCGGCCCTTGTTCGTTCGGCATGGTTGGCGAAGAGGTTGCCACGCGCAAAAGGGTTCCTCTCCGTGTCATCCCGTAACTCGGTTCAGTACAGTAATCCTCTCCGTGTCATTCGGCGGCCCGACCCAGTCGCCGCGTGGCACCCTCTCCTGTGGCGGAACTGACCCGTTTCGACGCGCGCCAGCCCGGTCTGCGTCGGAAGGTATTTGTCCTCTGTGTCCACCAACGTTTGATAATGACTGACTTGCTGTCCCTGTCTGATCTCCGGACGCAGTTCGACACGGAGCGCGGCGCGGTGAAGGCCGTCGACGGCGTCGACCTCGACATCCAGGAGGGCGAGACCGTAGGGCTCGTCGGCGAGAGCGGGTCCGGGAAGAGCGTCACCGCGCTCTCCTCGATGCAGTTGGTCGACGACCCGGGCGAAGTCGTCGGCGGGCGCGTCACGTTCCGGGACGACGAGGTAGCGGCGAAACTGCTCGCGAAGTTCGACGACGCACGCATCTCCTACCCCTTCGAACTCGTCGACGCGTGCCGCGAGATCGCCGTCGACCTGCGGGACGACGACCCCTCGGGGGCGGCGGCGAGCGAACTTCGGGGCATCACCGCAGACCTCGCGGACCACGAGGACCCCGGTGGACTCGCGCCGGAACTCGAGGCGCTCGCGGACCGCCTCGACGCCCTCGAGAGCGACGAAACGGCGGTCGCGGAAGACGGCGGCACCGCGGCCACGGCCGAGGACGCTGGTGCCGACGGCGAACCCGGAGCAGAGCCGGCTGACACCGATGAATTGACCGGGGACTCCGAGTACGCCGTTGGCGACGACCTCGATGCAGCGCTCGACGACGCCGTCGACGGATTCGTCTACGTCGAGGACGCCAGCCTCGACCCCGCGCCCGACAGCGACGTCGACGCCGACGCGGACCCGTGGGCAGTTCTCGCGGACCGCGACGACGGCCACGAGCACGTCCGTCTCCACGGGTCCGCCGTGGACTTCACAGCGGCGCCAGAGTCCGCGATGCGAGAGATCCGCGGCGGGGAGATGAGTATGATCTTCCAGGACCCGATGACGTCGCTGAACCCCGCGATGACCGTCGGCGAGCAGGTCGCCGAGAGCCTGCAACTCCACCGGTACGACGAGAAGGCCGACGACACCTGGCTGAACGCCATCCGCGAGGTCATCTCGAGTGGCGACGTCGAGGGCGAGGTCTTAGAGGACGTCGTCGACGTACTCGACGCGGTCGGCATCCCGGAGCCCGAGAGCCGCCTCGAGGACTACCCCCACGAGTTCTCCGGCGGGATGCGCCAGCGCGTGCTCATCGCCATCGCGCTCGCGTGCCGTCCACAGCTGCTCATCGCGGACGAACCGACGACGGCGCTCGACGTCACCATCCAGGCCCAGATTCTCGACCTCATCAACGACCTCCAGGACGAGTTCGGGATGTCCGTGCTGTTCATCACGCACGACCTCGGCGTCATCGCGGAGACCTGTGACCGCGTCGCCGTGATGTACGCCGGCGAGATCGTCGAGGAGGGGCCGGTCGAGGAGATCTTCCACAACCCGAGTCACCCGTACACGTACACGCTCCTCGAGTCCATTCCGCGCGAGGACACCGACCGCCTCCAGCCCATCGAGGGCAACGTCCCCGACCTCATCGACCTGCCCGAGGGGTGTCACTTCGCGCCGCGGTGTCCGTGGGCGATGCCTGAGTGCACGGAGGGCGAGATCCCGTACCTCCAGCACGGCGGCCCGGACACGGACCACCGCTCGAAGTGCGTCATGGAGGAGTTCGACGAGTCCTCGTACGGTGCCGACGAGGCGGGCGTCGAGGTCGAGTCGAAGTCGTTCACGGGGGAGCCGTTGCTGGCGGTCGACGACCTCCACAAGTACTTCTCGCGCGCCGAGGGCTGGCTCGACGAGTGGCTCTCGGACGAGCCACAGACCGTGAAGGCCGTCGACGGCGTCTCCATGGACGTCTACGAGGGCGAGACCCTGGGGTTGGTCGGTGAATCCGGCTGTGGGAAGTCCACGACCGGCCGGACCATTCTTCGGTTGCTCGAACCCACGGACGGTCGCGTGGTGTACTCGGGCGAGGACCTGGGCGGACTCGACAGCGACGAACTCCGCGGAAAGCGCCGCGACATGCAGATGATCTTCCAGGACCCGATGTCCTCCCTGGACCCCCGCCAGACCGTCGGGCAGACCATCAAGGAGCCCCTGGAGATACACGACCTCCCCGAGGACGTCGGCGACCAGTCGACGGCGAAGGCGCGCCGGGAGCGCGTGTTCGAGTTGATGGACGCGGTCGGCCTGGAGCGCGGTCAGTACGACCGCTACCCCCACGAGATGTCGGGCGGTCAGCGCCAGCGCGTCGGTATCGCCCGCGCGCTCGCTGTCGACCCCGACTTCATCGTCGCCGACGAACCCGTGAGCGCACTCGACGTGAGCGTGCAGGCCCAGATCTTGAACCTCATGGAGGACCTCCAGGAGGAGTTCGGGCTGACGTACCTGTTCATCGCCCACGACCTCTCGGTCGTCCGCCACATCTGTGACCGCGTCGCCGTGATGTACCTCGGGAAGGTCGTGGAGACGGCGCCCACGCGCCAGTTGTTCGACGACCCGAAGCACCCGTACACGCAGGCGTTGCTCTCCTCGATTCCGGAACCCGACCCGCACGCGGACACGGACGACCGCATCATCCTGGAGGGCGACGTGCCGAGCCCCATCGACCCGCCGTCCGGGTGTCGGTTCCGGACGCGCTGCCCGGAGGTCATCCCGCCCGAGGACCTCGACGTCGACCAGGACGTGTTCCGGGAAGTGATGGACTTCCGGGAGACCGTAGACGACCGCGGGATACCCCTCGAGGCGGTGTGGGAGGACGCCGCCGAGCAGTCACCCGGGGGCGGGACGGGGACACCGGAGACGCCCGCTGACGGCGGCCGGGACGCCAGCCGGGGGGCGTTCGTGGACGCGATGTGGGAACGCGAGTTCGACACCGAGCCGAGCGGCGAGGTGCGTGCCACCGTCGAGGAGGCCTTCGACGCGCTGGCGACCGAGGACTGGGAGGCCGCGGCGGACGTCCTCCGCGAGCGCTTCGAGAGTCCCTGCGAGCGCGTCGAACCGCCTCTCGAGGGCGGTGAGCAGTCGGTCGCGTGTCACCTCTACGACTCGGACGTCGCTTGACGCCCCGGCCGGAGACACCCTTCCCCTTTCTTTCTTGCATATCGTCGCAGTCTTTCACCGTCATCCTTAAGAGGTGGAGGCAGTCATACGAAACCATGGCAAGCGATAACGTAAGCCGGCGCAGCTTCCTGAAAGCCGCGGGGACCGCTGCTGTCGCAGCGACCTCGACTGCCGGATGTACCGGTCTCACCGGTGGCGGGGGCGGCGGCACCCTCGTCTACTCGCGTGGCGACCACCCGACGAACTACGACCCCCAGCAGACCACCAGCGGGGAAGTGGCGAAGGTCACGAACCAGGTGTTCGACACCACCATCGACTTCAAACCTGGCACCGGCGGCGAACTCACCGACGGGCTCGCCAAGGAGTGGAGTCTCGACGGGAAGACTGTCACGCTCACGCTCAAGGAGGGCGTGACGTTCCACGGCGGCAAGGAACTCACGTCCGCGGACGTCCGCGCGACCATCCGCCGATTCATCGACAAGGAGTACGAGTTCTTCCTCGGCAAGAAGCGCTCGGGCTACTCCTCGGTCACCTTCGGTGACTGGGTCGACAACATCGAGGAGACCAGCAAGTACGAGGTCACCATCAACCTCAGCCAGAAGTACGCGCCGTTCCTCCGGAACCTCGCGATGTTCGCCTCGGCCATCCTCTCGAAGGAGCAAATCGAGAGCCTGGGTCCGGGCGCGGAAGCCCAGGCCAAACTCGGAGAGGACCCGAAGGGCACCGGCCCGTTCGTCTTCGAGGAACTCGACAACGCCAACGAGAAGATCCGCTTCAGCGCGTACGGCGACTACTGGGGCGAGGGACCGCAGGTCGACTCCCTCATCATCAAGACCATCAAGAAGAACTCGACGCGCGCCTCCGACCTCATCAGCGGGTCCAGTCACATCACGGACAACCTCGGCGCTGAGACCATCAAGCAGGTCCAGAACAGCGACTCGGCGTCCATCAAGAAGAAGGACGGCATCAACGTCGGTTACATGGCGTTCAACCAGTCCCGGAAGGAGGCGTTCCGCAAACCGAAGGTCCGCCGGGCAATCAGTTACGGCGTCGACACGAAGGCCATCGTGGAATCCATCTACCAGGGCTTCGCCACGGACGCCGACCAGCCGCTGCCGCCGGACGTGCTCGGCCACAACGAGGACCTCAGCCCGTACAGCTACGACCCCGAGAAGGCTCAGTCACTCCTCGAGGAGGCAGGCGAGTCGGACCTGGAGTTCGAGCTCGCGACGTTCTCGAACCCACGCGGGTACAACCCGAGTCCGATCCGGACCGCGAACCAGATCAAGACCAACCTGGAGGACATCGGCATCTCGGTCACCATCAATCAGTTCCCCTCGTTCAGCCCGTACATCGACTACACGTACGCGGGCAAGCACGACGCGGCGCTGCTCGGCTGGTACACCGACAACGCCGACCCGGACAACTTCCTGTACGTGCTGCTCCACCCCGGAGTCAGCCCCGACCAGGTGCCGTCCGGCCAGAACTACGTGAGCTGGGAGAACAAGGGCAACGCGTCGAACATCACCTCGTGGGCGAACACGGACTACATGAACCTGGTCACCCAGGGGCAGAAAACGTACGAGAAGTCCGAGCGCGAGTCCATCTACAAGCAAGCGACGAAGATGGCTCACGATCAGGCGCCCTGGGTGTTCATCGACTACGCCCAGCTCGTGCGCGGCGTCCACCAGTCGGTCCAGGAGGACACGTTCACGGTGAGCTCGGTCGGTGGTCCGTACCTCGAGCTCGTCAGCCTGAACTGACGCGAACCACCGGGGCACTCCTCGCCTCGAACTGACACGATTCCCGGGGCCATTCCCCGCCCCGAGCTGACACGAACCCCCGGGCACTCGTCGGCCCGAACTGACACGAGTCGCGGGGTTTTTGAACACGCGGTCGAATTGATAGCCAACCTCTCTCATGGTATCGAAGCGATTCGTTCTCAAACGGCTGTTGTTGCTCGTGCCGGTTCTCTTCGGCGTGGCGACGTTCGTCTTCGTCATCCTGCACCTCTCCGGTGGGGATCCTGCTCGCGTCATCCTCGGCCAGCGCGCCTCACAGGCGCGCGTGATGCAGCTACGCCAGGAACTCGGCTTGAACGACCCGCTGTACGTCCAGTACGGCCGCTTCCTCGTGGACGCCGCGCAACTCGAGTTCGGCCAGTCCTACAAGGTCGCACAGGGTCAGTCGGTCCGGAGCGTCCTGCTCACCCGACTCCCCGTCACCATCGAACTCGCGCTGTACGGCCAGTTCATCGGCCTCCTCGTCGGCCTCCCGCTGGGCATCATCTCCGCGGTCAAGCAGGACTCCATCGTCGACCACCTCGGCCGCGTCGGCGCGCTCTCGGGCATCTCCATCCCCATCTACTGGTCGGGTCCGATGCTCATCCTGCTGTTCTCGACGTACCTCGGCGTCTTCCCCGCGAGCGGCCGCCTCGGTTCGACGGTGTTCCTCGCGGACCACTGGACGCTGTTAGGCATGGAACTCCCGCTCACCGGCATGGTCACCGTCGACACGCTGTTGCTCGGGCGGATAGACGCGTGGTTCTCCGCGGTCCACCACCTGTTCTTGCCCGCAGCCACCATCGGCATCTACTCGCTCGCACTCATCTCCCGGATGATGCGCTCGTCGATGCTAGAAGTCGTGCGCCAGGACTACATGCGGACCGCGCGCGCGAAGGGACAGGGCTCGAAGATCACCGTGTTGAAACACGGGTTCCGGAACGCCCTGATTCCCGTCATCACCGTCATCGGCATCCAGTTCGGGACGCTGCTCGGCGGCGCCGTCCTCACCGAGACCGTCTTCAGCATCAACGGCATCGGCACCACCCTCGTCTCCGCCATCAGCGCCACCGACTACCCGCTCGTCCAGGGCACAGTCCTGACGTTCGCGCTGCTGTTCACGCTCGTGAACCTCGGCGTCGACATCACCTACAGCTACCTCGACCCCCGCATCCAACAGTAACATGAGCACTGAAACGACAGACTCCTCGACGGAACTGGGCGAGCGCGGATTCGTAGAGCGCCTGCGTTCCTCGCAGTTCCTCTCGGAACTGCTCTCGAACCGCATCGCCCTCGCCGGCATCATTCTCATCTTCGGCGTCATCGCGATCGCCGTCTACGCCCGACTGTTCATCGACCTCGGAGCGATCACCGGCACGCGACTCAGCTCGCCGATTCCGGACCGCGCGCCGCCTGGCTGGATCGGCCCCGCTCCCTTCGACACGTACCTGTTCGGGACCGACGCCGCCGCCCGCGACATCTTCAAGCGCACGCTGTACGGCGCCTGGATTGCGATGAAGTTCGGCACCGTCGCGGTCGTCGCCTCCACCATCGCCGGCGTCGCGCTCGGCACGATCGCGGCGTTCTACAGCGACGCCACGGACAACGTCATCATGCGGACGATGGACGTCCTGTTGGCGTTCCCGTCGCTGCTGTTGGCGCTCGCGCTGGTCGCCATCTTCGGCGCCGGTCTCTGGAAGGCGACCATCGCGCTCGTGCTCGTGTACACGCCGCGGTTCGCCCGCGTCATGCGCGGTGCCGCGCTGAAGGTCCTCGAGGACGAGTACATCGAGGCGACCGAGGCACTCGGCGCGAAAGACCCCCGCCTCATCGTCAAACACGTCGTCCCGAACTCGCTTGCGCCCATCACGGTGCAGTCGACGCTGAACTTCGGGTTGGCCATCATCGACCTGGCGGCGCTGTCCTTCCTCGGGTTCGGCGCCCAGGCCGGCACGCCATCGTGGGGGAAGATGCTCGCGAACGGCGTCGAGAACGGCCTCCTCACGGGCCAGTGGTGGATGTCCGTGTTCCCCGGGTTGTTCCTCGCGATAACGGTACTCGCGTTCAACCTCCTCGGTGACGGGATGCGTGACGCCCTCGACCCCCGGATGCGGGAGACAGTCGACTGACGAATGCAGGGCGTCGAGGACACCGGCCGCGACTGGGGGTTGTTCGCCCGCGCGGCCGCCGCCGGCGCCGTCGCTGCGTTCGCGCTGTTCTACGCGCTCGTTCTCTTCGCGGCGTTCACGCCGCGGGCCGCCAGCGAGATCGCGTTCCCGCTGGCCGCGCTGCCGTTTTCCCTGGGCCTGCTCGGCTGGCCGGCGGTGCTGATGTCCGGTGACGCCCTCGAGCGCTTCTCTACGGAAATCGGCGTCTCGGAGGGATGGACGGCCGAAGGCGGCCGGCAGGCGATGGCGCTGCTCACCTGGTTCGGTGCGGGCGGGATGGTCGGCGCCGCGGTGGCGGGCGCTCCCTACGGCGTCTGAGTTCAGTCTGCCCGGGCAGTCACTCGCGGACGTTCTCGCCGTGCGCTGTTTCCGTGCTGCGTGGCAGCACGCTCTCCGCGACCGACACGCCGTCCCAGACAATCGTCCCGCGCACCATCGTCCACTCCGGGAACACGCCGTCCATCCCCTCGAAGGGCGTCCACTCGCAGTTCGTGTGGAGGTCGTCGCCCCGAATCTCCCGCGTGGCCTCGGGGTCGACGAGCACGAGGTCGGCGTCCCGGCCCGCCTCGACTCTCCCCTTCTGCGGCAGGCCGAACACCGACGCGGGGTTCGCGGCGGTGACGTCCCGAACGCGCTCGTAGCTCAGTCGTCCCTCGCGCGCGGCGTTCAAGAGTAGCGGAAGCGCCGTCTCGACGCCCGGCACGCCCGAGGGCGCGTCCCAGATACTCGCGTCCTTCTCCGCCCGCGTGTGGGGGGCGTGGTCGGTCGCCACCACGTCGATCCGCCCGTCCGCGAGTCGCTCGAAGACCGCCTCCCGGCGCTCCTCGCTACGCAGCGGCGGGTTCATCCGCCCGAACGCCCCCAGTTCGGGGAGGTCGTCGCGCGAGAGGAAGAGGTGGTGGGGCGTCACCTCGCACGTCGCGCCGCCCGCGTTCGCGGCGTCCACGCCCTCCGGCGTCGACGTGTGTGCGATGTGGATTGTCGCGTCCGTCTCCCCGCCGACTTCGACCGCACGCTCCACGGCCGCTGCCTCGGCTTCCGCGGTGCGGTACGCGCTCCACGCGTCCGCGTCGTCCCGGGACTTCGCGTCCTGATCGAACAGGTCGGCGTCTTCCGCGTGCACGGTGACGACGACGTCCTCGCTCCCCGCGCGCTCGCAGGCGTCCTCGAACAACTCGGCCTCGATGCCCATGTCGCCCGTGGAGTCCGCGAGGAACACCTCCCCGAGCGCGAACAGTGGCCGGTCGAACAGCGATTCGGGGTCCCAGTCAGCCGTGACGCCGCCGTTGATTCCCCAGTCCACGACCGAGTTCTCGGCGAACTCCCGTTTCTCGTCGAACGCCGCGCCCGTGACGGTGGGCGGACTCGTGTTCGGCTGGTCGACGACCGTCGTCACACCCCCCGCCGCCGCGCTCCGCGACCCCGACGCCCACGTCTCCTTGTGGCCGTACCCCGGCTGCCGGAAGTGCACGTGCGCGTCTATCATCCCCGGCAGAAGCAGTTTCCCGCCCGCGTCGATGATTTCGGAGCCGTCGTCTGGGTTCTCGCCGACGATGTCGTCCAAGCTCTCGCCGACGGCGTCGATTCTCCCGTCCGGCCCGACGCGCACGTCCCGCGTCCGCCCGTCCGCGAGCGCCGCGTTCCGGATGACCTTCATCGTTGGTTGGTCTCCGTGGGGTTCGGGCGTAAGTGCTGTGACTCGCTGGGGGTAGACGGCTATACACGCGATGTATCTACGACTACGACGCCAGAAAGCCCTCGGCCTGCTCGCGTCCGCTCGACAGCATATCACTCGGTTCGCTCGTGATAGCGGCTGTCGAGCGAACGAGGGCTTCGCCCGCGAGCAGCCCTCGCCCTTTCAATCCGCCAGGGCTACCGGCTGTGTCATCGGCAGAAACGTGTGAGAAGTCAAGAGAGTTGTTCGACGTCGAAATCCGCGTTTCCGACCAGCGCGCTCTCCAGTTCGTCGCGCACCGAGCCGATGTCACCACCTTCTGCTGCCACGCTGCCGACGCTGTCCGGGTTGAACGGCACGCCGAATGCGCCGTAGACGTCGTCGAGCACGCTCGCGATTTCGGCGCGGTCGTCGACGACGAGGACGCCCGAGGTGAGCGCCGCGCCCTTCGTGACGCGCTGGGCGACGCCCGCCAACTTCCCGGTGTCCCCTTGCACGGAGTGGTCGCCCGGGCAGAACGAGTCCGGGGGTTCGCCCTCGCGGGCGTTCACGCCGACCGCTTCGAGCGCCGCGAGCACGTCCGCGACCATCGCGTCGTAGCGCTCACTCAGGCCGGTGCGGATGTCCTCGGTGGGTTCGAATCGCGCGAACGCCAGCGTCGAGTCCGTGTACGCCACCGCGCGCCCGCCGACCTGGCGCTCGACGGCGGGGAAGTCGTGCTCGCGGGCGGCCTCCCGGGCCGCGTCGTAGCCGTCCTCGTTGGCGTCCCGTCGGCCGAACGCGACCATCCTGCCGGGCGCCCACACGCGGACCGCCAGCTCGCCGGACTCGCGGACGAACTCGAGCAGGTCGCGGGTGGCCTCGCGGTCGGCATCCCGACCGCTCGCTCGTCCGCGGAGCACGCGCATACCCCTCGATTGGGACCGACGTGGGTAACTTTTCCCGGTTCCAACCGGGGGCATGGTCACGCTCTCGGGGGACGTGCTCGCCCGGTATCCGCGCGTCTCGCGGTACAACTCGCCGTATCCCTCCCACGACGCCGGCTGTGCCGTCGACCTGTATCCGGACAGGATGTCCGCCAACCGCGCGCCCAGCCCCGTCGCGGGCGAGGTCGTCGAGACGCGGACCGTGCGCTGCCCCGAGAAACCCTACGCCGCGGACAACGACCACCTGATCGTCGTCGATACGGGCGAATATCTCGCCCGAATGCTCCACGTCGACCCCGCGGTAGAACCCGGCGACTCCGTCGCCGTCGGCGACGACCTCGGGCGCATGGTTCGTTCGGGCTTTTTCGCGCCGTGGGTCGACAACCACGTCCACCTCGGCTTCCGCGAACGCGACCAGAACCCCGTTCGAGCGTCCGGGTCGCTCCCTGTCGACCTCGAATCGGCCGTCGAACCAGTCGCGTGGGACGGCGAGGGGGCCGTCCTCGAGACGGGCGACACGTGGGCGCTCCTCGACGCGCCCGAACACCCCGCGCCCGGCGAGACGTTCGCCGCACTCGCGAGCGACGACGGCGCAGTCCTCGACGGCGGCATCCCGCACTACGAGGAGGGAATCGCTGACGGTGACCGCGACTCAGTGTCACTGTTCGGCACGGTCGTCGGCGACCGCGTGGACGACCGCACCGTCCGGTGGCGGGACGTCACCGTCACCGCCAACGGCGAGCCTATTCACGGGCTATCGCTGTGGCTCGGCGTCGAGGGACTCGGCAGCAAACTCGTCTCCCCCGGTCACGACCTCTCGCCGGGCGACCGCGTCGAGGTCGGCGTTCGAGAGGAGTAGCGGTTCGCGTCTCGATTCGAGCGGGCCGATTACTCGAACTCGACGTTCTCGCGCGCCACGAGTTCGCCGAACAACCAGTCGGCGTGCTCCAGGGCGTACTCCCGGTGTTCCTCCTCGATGTATCCGACGGCGTCCTCGACGAGCACGGGCCGGTAGTCCCGGAGGCCCGCGGAGCCAGCAGTGTGGAGGACGCAGACGTTCGCCAGCGTCCCGCAGATGAGGAGGTCCCGGACGCCGCGGGCGTCCAGCCACCCCTCCAGTTCGGTCTGGTAGAACGCGTCGTACGTGTGTTTCTCGACGACGTGGTCCTCACCGCGTACGTCGAGCGCGTCGTGGAGTTCGGCGTCCCAGGACCCCTCTGTGACGTGGTCGCCCCAGCGCTCGAACTCGTCGTAGTAGTGGTTCCCGTCGAACTGCTCGGGCGGGTGAACGTCCCGCGTGTAGACGATTCTCGCGCCGGCGTCGCGGGCGCGGGAAACGAGGTCGGTCACAGGGTCGAGTACGTCCTCGCTGGCGGGCGCGTAGAGGCTGCCGTCGGGGTGACAGAACCCGTTCTGCACGTCCACGACGACGACGGCGGTGTGTTCTGGGTCGAAGCCCATGCGTGACGGTTCGTCGGCAACCCCAAATTCGTTGCGCGGGGGTGGCGCCTTCGGTCCAACTCTCGCCACGCGAGTGTGCCGCTCCGTTCGCCGTACACGAGAATCGCCACAGGACTTTACCCGTTTGCCGTCGAACACGGCACAATGGCACGCCGAATCGCGGCGGTGGCGCTCGTCGCTCTCGTCCTTCTCGCGGGCTGTCAGTCGCCCGTGGGCACGGGACCGGCCACTTCGCCGGACGAGACGACGAACGCGCCGACGCCGGACGGACAGAACGGAACCGAGTTCGACTACGCGGACCCCGAGAGCGACGTGCTCGGATGGGAGGGTGGGCTCTGGTACAACGAGTCCATCGACGTCACCGTCGAGGACGGCTTGAACGCGACCGAGCGGAACGCCACCATCGACCGCGCGATGGCGCGCGTCGAACAGATCCGCCGCCTCGAGTTCGAGAAGCCGGTGCCCGTGGAGGTCATCTCCCGGGAGACCTACCGCTCTGAGTACGCGGGCGGCGGGAACGCGAGCGACGCGTTGCAGACCTTCGACGACACGAAGTTCGAGGCGCTGTTCCTCGTCGGCGAGAACAACAGTTCGCTCGCCGTCCAGGAGTCCAACCGCGGGTCGAACGTCCTCGGGTTCTACACGCCGCGGGACGACCGCATCGTCATCATCTCGGAGTCCTCGACGCCCACCATCGAGGAGACGACGCTCGCCCACGAGTTGATGCACGCCCTCCAGTTCCGCAACTTCGAGGCGAACTTCTCGTCGCCGACGCGTGACGCCGCGAACGCACACAGCGGCCTCACCGAGGGTGAAGCCAGCTTCCTCGACAGCAAGTACAGCCAGCGCTGTGGGACGAACTGGAGTTGCGTGGCGCCCGCCACGGCCGCCGGTGGCGGCGGCGGTGGTAGTCTCCACCTCGGCGTCTACATGATGAAGTACTTCCCGTACGCGGACGGCTCCGAGTTCGTCGAGCACTTCTACGAGCAGGGCGGCTGGGACCGCGTCGCCAGTCTCTACGAGAACCCGCCGACCACCTCCGAGCAGGTCGCACAGCCCGAGAAGTACGGTGAGGACCAGCCGACGAACGTCACCCTCCCCGACCGCTCCGACGCGAACTGGGACCGCGTCACCGTCGAGGGGCGCGCGCCCTACGGTGAAGTCGGCGTCGGCGGTCTCACGGCGATGCTCGCATACCCGTACTACCATCAGGGTCGGCCCGGCAACGTGCTCGGGCCGCGGGCGTTCCTGAACATCGACCAGAACGGGAACCTCGACAGGACGGACCCGTTCAACTACACGACCACGCCCGTCGACGGCTGGGACGGCGAGAAGATGTACATCTACGAGAGCGACTCCGGCGAGGCGGCGTACACCTGGCGGCTCGCGTGGGACTCCGAGCGCGACGCCCGCGAGTTCGCGAGCGCGTACCGCAACCTGCTCCAGTACTGGGGCGGTGAGCGCGTCGACGCGGAGACGGCACGGTGGCGCATCCCCGAGGGCGAGAGCCAGTTCGCGGACGCGTTCCGCGTCACCGTCGAGGGGGATACGGTCACCATCGTGAACGCGCCGACCGTCGAACAGCTAGACGACGTGCACGCCGAGTCGGCGTAACCCCTGACGCGCCCCTCTTCACGTATCGTAGCGTATTCTTCCGTTCGACCAAGTAGCCGAGGCTTTTTCGCCCGGGCGGCGGTAGAGGTCGGTATGCACTCTGCTCGGAGGGTCCGACGGTGACCTTCGACGTAATCTCCGAGAGCGCGATACGCGACGGTAGCGCGACCGACGCGTACTTCCAGCGCACCGAAACAACGCTCGAGCACGCCGGGAAGAACCCGCACGTCGTCGCCGAGGTGACCGCAGACCAGTTCCCTACAGGCGAGTTCGAACTGCTCGCGGGGCTGAAGGACGCCGCTCACCTCCTCGAGGGCCTGCCGGTCGACGTGGACGCGCTCCCCGAGGGAACGTTGTTCGACGGCGGCCCCGTGTTGCGCATCGAGGGGGAGTACCTCGACTTCGCGCGCTACGAGACGTCTCTGCTGGGCTTTCTCTCGCACGCCTCTGGCGTCGGGACCGCGGCCCTCGAAGCGCGCCGCGCCGCGCCCGACTCAGAGGTGTTGAGTTTCGGCGCGCGCCACGTCCACCCCGCCATCGCGGCGATGGTCGAGCGCTCCGCACTGGTCGGCGGCCTCGACGGCATCAGCCACGTCGCCGCCGGCGAACTCATCGGCCGGGAGGCGTCGGGCACGATGCCCCACGCGTTGCTCATCTGCTTCGGGCGCGGGAACCAGGAGGACGCGTGGCGCGCGTTCGACGACGCCGCCCCCGAGGACGTCCCCCGGGTCGCGCTCTGTGACACGTACTCCGACGAGAAGGACGAGGTGATTCGGGCCGTCGAAGCGCTCGGCGACGACCTCGATAGCGTGCGCCTCGACACTACGGGGTCGCGACGCGGGGACTTCCGGCACATCGTCCGCGAGGTGCGCTGGGAACTCGACGTGCGCGGCCACGGCGACGTCGGTGTGTTCCTCAGTGGCGGTCTCGGGCCCGACGACCTCCGGCAGCTCCGGGACGTCGCCGACGGCTTCGGTGTCGGCGGCCACGTCTCGAACGCCGACCCCGTGGACTTCGCGCTCGACATCGTCGAAGTCGAGGGCGAACCCGCGGCCAAGCGCGGCAAACTCTCCGGGAAGAAAGACGTCTATCGGACGCGGGACGGCGGCCATCACGTCGGTCTCGCGGGACGCCCCGGACCCACGGACGGCACGCCGCTACTCGAACCGCTGCTCCGGGACGGCGAACTGGTGCGCTCGTTCGACATCGAAGACGCTGCGTCGCAGGCGGCAGACGACGCCGACAGCGTCGGCTTCCGGGACGACCGCTCTCCGTCAGAATAGCAGCTCTCGATTCCGAACTGGCGCTTGCCAGTTTAGAGTTCGACGATCGACGCCTCGCGGTCCTCCTCCTCGTCGTCCTCGTCGTTGCGGTTCTCGACGGTCGCTGACCCGGGTTCGCGCTCCTGGAACACCTGTCCCTCGAACAGCGTGACCATCACGTCGTCGTCCTCCCACGCGCCGTTCGGGAGACCGGCCTTCCGGCAGGTCCGGTCGAGGTACTCGAAGACGCTCCAGTCGTTCTCCACGGGGAGCGTCGGGTACATCCAGCCGTGCTTGCCGTCGCCGTCGATGGCGACGCCGTGGACGCCCAGTTCGATGTCCTCGACCGGGTCGTCGGTGAGCACTAGATTCGATACCGTACAGACGGACACGCGGATGTTCGGGAGTTCCGCGGGTTCGACCTCGGAGTTACACGACGCGTCGCTCGCGGCCTTGATGGATGCCTCGACGATGGCGTGCCCGAGTTGCTGGTTCCCGTGTCCGAGGTCGTGGGAGCTCTCGTGTGCGCCCGCACATCCACGGAGCTGTTCCCGTCCTCGCGTCGACTCGAGCCGCACGAACGCGCTCGTCCGGTTGTAGAACGCGTCCCGCATACTACCGGGTTGTTCGCGCTGCCCGTTCTGTACGAACGCTTCGACCGATTCACGCGCCAGTTCGACGGCCCGAGTGCCGTCCTCGAAAGAGAGTTCTACTGTCTCGGCCTCGGCCATACAGACAGTATTAAGGTGAGGATTAACTTCAACTCTTCCCTTGGGACCGAGAGTCAGCACTCGCTACCTTCCGGAGCTGTGACCCGAGAAAACCAGGGTACGCCGAGCAGGTAATGGAAATTTACTAAACTATCTGTCGTTCGCGCACGATAATCAAACGTTTCGACCACGCAAACTGCCGCCGACCGTCGACGCCTGCTCACGCGCTCGTCGAACCCCTGTTCGGAACTGGCGCAACCGAACGCCTTAACGCTCGCGCGCCCCAAGTCCGAGTGGGCAGAGGGAGCCCGGCTCCCGTGCCGCGAGGCATGAGGAAAGTCCCCCCACCCGTTCGGGCAGGCGGCCGGACACAAGTCCGGGGCGGGAGACCGCCGGCACTGGAACAGAGACGACACGTCCCTCTCAGACGGATGAAGCGTGCGACCCGACCCGGAAGGGAAGGAAGCTAACCCGCAGACGGAAGCGAGCGGCAACGCCGCCCGCTCGGAGGCTTCTTCGAAGTCTCCAGGACGAGAGGGGATCGATGGAACGGCCATCTCCGCCGGTGCAAGTCCACGCGCGCAAGGTAGCCCGAACGCCACCCGCGAGGGTGCCGCGTGGACGCTCAGCCGAATGCCGGGCCGAACAGAAGGGGGCTTACTCCCCTCAGCTCGCGCGGTAACGCGCGTTTACTTTACGCAGTCTACCGATTCCGGCAGCCGACGGCTTCTGGGTCACCTGTGTATAACAAACCGAAGCAATCTCGTTACGTTCTCCCAACGTGTCGCTCGAACCGGGAACTAGCCGTCGTGCGATTCGCGTTATCGTCGTGCTCACCACCGTCGCTGCTATCTCGCTCAGTCCCGTCGTTCCGCTCGACTGGGCGGCGGCGGACGTCTCTCACCCTGGCGACGCGCGTGACGTCGACGCAGTCGCGACGAACGACGCGTTCGACTACGCGCAAGATGACCACGAGGAGGGCGAGGAGAATGGAGACGAAGAGGGAGAGGAGAATGGAGACGAAGAGGGAGAGGAGAAAGGAGACGAGGAGAGTGAGGGGGACGAGAAGGAGGAGCGGAAGGAAGAGAAGGAGGAACGGAAAGAGGAGAAGGAGGAGCGGAAGGAAGAGCGGGAAGAGGAGAAGGAGGAGCGGAAGAAGTGGTGGAAGGAGAGTGACGGCGAAGACAGCGGCGACGAGGACGAGTTGTGGTTGGACTTTACGGGCACTGTCCCAACACCCATTCCGGACCGGCCCGAGAAGCCGCCTTCGACCCCTCCTGTCACCGTGACAGTGACCCCGCCGACGGCGACTGTGGCGCCTACCTCGGTCCCTACTCCGTCACCGACGCCGACGGAAACGCCAACTGCGACGCTGACGACTACGCCACGGACGACGGCAACGTCACCGACGACCACGGCCATCGGTGGCGGTGCATCGCCGACTGACGACGTGGCGACTACACCGCCGGCGACCGCGCCGCCACCAACGCAGTCGACGACGCAGACGACGAACGAACCGCCCACAAGCACCGCCTCAGGCGACGGCGTCGTCGACGTAACAGTCAACAAGAGCACCGTCCAGGCTGGCAAGCCGGTCGGCGTCGTCGCCACGGTCGCGAACGCCGCCAGCGAGTCCCGGTCGTTCACGCTCGAACTGCACATGTTCGGCGAGGTCATCGCCGTGCGCGACGTCGACGTTCCGGCCGGCGAGACGCGCACCGTGACGTTCGTGCGCGAAATCGAGGCGCCCGGCAAGTACACCGCCGCTGTCGACGGTGTAACGGCGACTGTCGTCGTGGAGAGCGCGCAGTTGAACGACGCCGGCGCCACTACCGACGCGTCCGACCTCGACACGTCCATCCGGACGCCACTCGGAACGCTCCTCCCGCTCGTGGCGCTGGCCGCAGCGCTCGCGCTCGCGTTCCGTCGGTCCTGAGTGCCTGTTTCCGGCTCAAGCGAAGCGAGCCCGCAAAAATTTATGTCGGGAGACCAGCGGTCTCCCGAGCCCTGTAATCGAAAATCTTCGATTTTCGGCATGACGAGCGCGTGAAACTCTCTCGAACCACTTCACTGCGTTCGACGGGACGCTAAAAAGACCGCACCGTCAGCCTTCGAATCCGTCCTCCCAGCGGAACGTCCCGTTGCGCTGGACGACTTCGCCGTCGACCTCGATGTGCGAGTCCTCGCTCATGTCCGTGATCATGTCGACGTGGACGTTCGAGTCGTTGGCCTCGTCGTCGCTGTCCTCGGGGATGTTCGACTCGTACGCGCGCCCGAGTGCGAGGTGGACGGTGTCGCCCATCTTCTCGTCGAAGAGGATGTTGTCCGTGAACTGCTGGATGCCGCGGTTCATCCCGATGCCGAGTTCGCCGAGGCGGCGCGCGCCGTCGTCGGTGTCCAGAATCTCGCCGACGACGTCCTCGTTCTGGCCGGCGCTGTAGTCGACGACCTCGCCGTCCTCGAACGTGAGGTGGACGTCCTGGACGCGCTCCCCGCGGATGGTCATCGGGACGTCGAAGAACACCTCACCCTCGGTGGCGTACGGCGCGGTGAACACCTCGCCCGACGGGAGGTTGTGGGAGTCGTACGCGACCGAAGCGGCGGAGTTCACGGCGACGCGGTCTTTCACCTGCATCGTGATGTCTGTCTGCTCTTTGACGATGCGGACCTCGTTGGCGTCGTCGAGGGTCTCCTTCATGTTCGCCATCTCGTCGGCGAGTTCCTCCCAGTCCCGGAGCACCGCGTCGTAGACGAAGTCGCGGTACGCCTCGTAGGACATGCCGGCCTGCTGGGCGAGCGAGCGCGTCGGGTGGACGGTGCTCACCCAGTCAGTGTCCATGCGCGCTTCGCTGATATCTCGGTTCGCCTCGCTCGCGGCGCGGCGCGTCTCCGGCGGGATGTCGGTGCCCTCGCTCGTGTTCCGTCCGCCACCGATGGAGAGGAAGACGTCGGCGTTCTCCACGAGCGCGAGTTTGTGCTCGGGGTTCTCGTCGAAATCGCCGTCGTGGGCCATCGTGTACGCGCGACCGACCTCCATCGAACTGTACGTCGTCACCAGATTACCGCCACGTTCGCCGACCTTCTCGGCGACCGCGACCGCGAGTTCGTGGGCGTCCGGGCCGACGCTCAATACGACGTTGTCTCCTTCTTCGACGCGCGCGCTCCAGTCGACGAGCACCTCGGCGTGCTCCTCGGTGCGGGGGTCCATACTCGCACTCCCGTGGCCATCCGAAAAGCAATATCGGTCCCGGAATCCGCACTGCCGTTGCTCGCCCTCACTTCCCGTCGGTGAACGCCTCGCGTGCGTCCTGGTAGGCGTCGTCCTCGCGCACCCGGTCGAGGTACTCCTTGTAGATGGCGGCTATCTCGCGTTTCTCCTCGTCGTACCACTTCTGGGGTTCGCGCTCGGTGCCGTCGTCGTCGTGCTTCCGGCCGCCGGGGTACTTCGCGTACCGCAGACTACGCGTCCACCCCATCTGGAGGTACTTGCGCGCCATATCCATCCCCGGGAACTCGCCGCGGTCCCGGTAGGTCTCGTACTGCTCGAAGATGTCGGCGGCGGCCGCCTCGGCGTCGTCGAGGTCCGCGACGGTCCACAGCGACAGAAGCTCGTCCTTGTACGGTTGGACCTTGAACACGCCCTGCTCGCCGCGGCCGACCTCGTACTCCTCGGGGTGTTCCCGGAAGTCCGTGTCGTACTCGGGGCCGTTGGCCATCGCTACTAGTTGGCTCGCGCGCTAGAAAACCGGTTGGGTGGCAGCGCTACTCGTAGACCAGGATGGTGCCGAAGGCGGTCTCGAGCACTTCGACTTCCTCGCCGGACTGCGCTCGGTACTCCTCCTCGATGGTGAGCCAGTCGGCGTCCAGGTCGAAGGACTGCCCGTCGGCCTCAACGGTGACGGTGTCCCCGGAGTGCATCTGGGCCTGGATCTCGGCGGGGTCGGTCTCCTCGAGCGCCTGGAAGACGAGGCCGGCGTCGCTCCGGAACTCGGGGCCGACCTTCGCGTCGTCGGCGTCCGCGTCGACCGGGACGAGTTCCACGTCCGGGCGACCGTCCACGAGTTTGATCGGGGCGTTGACGGCCTCGCTCAGGTCGTACGTGTCGAGGGCGGCGTCGCCGTTCTCGAAGTACAATTCGACGCGCTCGAGGTCGGCGTTCAGCGCCATGCCGCGCTCGGACTTCCACGCGCGGATCGCGCTCGCGGTCTCGGTGATGTGCTCGCCGGCGCTCTCGGCGTCCTCGTCGAGCATGTCGACGGTGGGCCACTCCGCCTCGTGGACGCTCCCCTCGGTGCCGGGGAGCGCGTGCCAGATCTCCTCGGTGGCGTGCGGGCTGAACGGCGAGAGCATCCGCAGCACCGACGTGATGGCGACGTACAGTGTGTGTTCGGCGGCGGCGCGCTCGCCCGGGCGGCCGTTGTACAGGCGCCCCTTCACGAGTTCGACGTAGTCGTCGGCGAGGTCCTCCCACGCGAACTCACGGAGCGTTCGCAGCGCGCTGTCGAACCGGTAGTTCTCCATCTCGGTCTCGACCTCCTCGGTGACGCGCGTCAACTCCGAGAGCAGCCACCGGTCGGCGTCCCGGTACGCCGGATTCTGGACGTCCGCGGTGCGCTCGTCGAAGTGGCCGCCAGCGAACTTCGCGATGTTCCAGAGCTTCGTCAGGAACCGCGAGGCGGACTTGGCCTCCTTCCACTGGAACTGGACGTCGCTGCCGGGTTGGCCGCCCAGCGCCATCGCCTGCCGGAACGCATCCGCGGAGTGTTCCTCGACGACCTCCGTTGGGGAGACCACGTTCCCGCGGGACTTGCTCATCTTGTTGCCGTCCTCGCCGAACACCATCCCGTTGATGAGGACGTCCTCCCAGGGCTTCTCGTCGGTGAGCGCGCCCGTGCGGAGTAGCGTGTAGAACGCCCACGTGCGGATGATGTCGTGGCCCTGCGGGCGCAGGCTGACGGGTTCGAACTCCTCGGCGTCGATCTCCTCGGGCCACCCGGAGATGTGCAGCGGCGTGATCGAGGAGTCCATCCAGGTGTCCATGACGTCCGTTTCGCCGGTCCACGACGACCCCCCGCACTCCGGGCAGTCGCCGACTGCGGGCGACTCCTCGGTCGGGTCGACGGGCACCTCGTCGGTGCTCGCAATGTGCCAGTGGCCACAGTCGTCGCACTCCCAGGCGGGAATCGGCGTGGCGAACACGCGCTGCCGGGAGATGACCCAGTCCCACTCCATGTTCTCGGTCCAGTCGACGAGGCGGTCGTGCATGTGCTCGGGAACCCACTCGACCTCCTCGGCCTTCGACAGCACGAGGTCCTGGTCGACCTCCACGAACCACTGTTCCTTCGAGAGGATCTCGATGGGGGTGTCACACCGCCAGCACGCGCCGACGCTCTGTTCGATGGGTTCGGTGTCGTTCAGGTAGCCCTCGTCGTCGAGGGCCTCGGCGATCTCGCCCTTCGCCTCGTCGATGGAGAGGCCCGCGAACTCGCCGGCGAGGTCGCCGAGGTGGCCGTCCTCGGTGAACACTGGGCGCAGGTCGAGGTCGTACTCGGCCCACCAGTCGACGTCCTGTTTGTCCCCGAACGTACAGATCATGACGGCGCCCGTCCCGAACTCGGGGTCGACGTCGTCGTCCGCGATGAGTTCGACCTCCTGGCCGAACAGCGGCACCTCGAAGGTGTCGCCGACTCGCCCCTCGAAGCGTTCGTCGTCGGGACTCACGGCCATCCCGACGCACGCCGCGAGCAGTTCCGGGCGCGTGGTCGCGATTTCGATGTCGTCGTTGCCGACTCCCGGGAACGTGACGTAGTACAGCGTACCCTCGCGGTCGATGTTCTCGACCTCGGCGTCCGCGATGGCGGTCTCGCAACGCGGACACCAGTTCACGGGGTGTTCGTCCCGGTACACCCAGCCTTCGTCGGTCTGCTCACCGTCGGTTCCCGCGTCGCTCCCGGCCATCTCCACGAACGAGCGCTGGGTCTTTCCCCAGTACTCGGGGTCCATCGTGCGGAACTCCGCGTTCCAGTCCTGAGAGAAGCCGAGTTCCTGCATCGTCTGTTTCATCGACGCGATCTGTTCGTCGGTGTGCTCGACGCACATCTCGCGGAACTCCTGCCGGGAGACGTCCGTGCGGTGGATGCCGTGGTTCTCCTCGACTTTCACCTCGGTCGGGAGGCCGTGGCAGTCCCACCCCTGCGGGAACAGCACGGCGTCGCCCTGGAGGCGGCGGAATCGTGCGACGAAGTCCATGTAACACCAGCCCAGCGCGTTCCCGATGTGGAGATTTCCGGTCGGGTACGGCGGTGGGGTGTCGACGATGTACTGGGTGTCGGACTCGCTCGGGTCGAACTCGTAGACGTCGCTGTCCTGCCAGTCGGCCTGCCACTCGGATTCGATGCGGTCGGGGTCGTAGCTGTCCGGTAACTCTGTCATAGCTGCCTCGGTCGTCGGTCGCGGCGGCGGTGCTGTGCGTGAAAACAGAACTTACGCACGTACTACCGCGAGCTCGACGCGCATACCTGTGGAGAACGGTCGGTCGCTGATAAAGGTTCCCGTACCGTGTGACCGCCCTCCGTACGTACCACGCTCCACCGTTGTCAGTCGTTGCCGCGCCACAATTCGCTAACCCATCACACAGTTTAGGCTGCCCGAAAAACCGACGAGTTTAAATTCTTTAGGGGCACCTAAACGGATATGCGCCGACGAAGTTTCCTCAAGGCCGGCGGCTCCGCGGCCGCCGCAGGACTGCTCGCAGGCTGTACCAGCCCCGTCTCGAACACCGGCAACGGCGGCGACACGTACACCGTCTCGATGACGCCGATGGGCGACGTCGAGTTCTCCGGCGTCCCCGAGAAGGCGGCGGTGTACTGTTCGGGGTACGCGGACATGCTCGTCGCGCTCGGCCACGGCGACGCCATCGCGTCTATCGGCCAGAAAGCCCGCTACCACACCGACGGCTACGACGAACTCGACGGCGTCAGCGTCGACAAATCCAGCATGGTCGACCTCGTCCAGCGCGGCGTCTCCCGGGAGACGTTCCTCGACATCGGCGCCGACGTCAACGTCGTCGACCCGAACTGGCTCACGAACGTCTTCGACCTGAACCAGGACGACGTCGACCAGATCGCAGAACGCACCGGTCCGTTCTTCGGAAACACCATCTTCCGGCGCACGGATGCGTGGCACGACTACGACTACTACACGATGTACGGCGCCTTCGAGAAGGTCGCGCAGGCGTTCAAGGAGACCGACCGCTACGAGTCGTTCAAGTCGTTCCACGACGACACCATCCAGTCCATCTCAGCGGACCTCCCCAGCGAGCGCCCGGGCGCCGCGCTCGTCTGGGGCGGTTCGAACCAGCCTACCTCCTTCTCCCCGTACCTGCTCAGCGGCCAGGGCGCGAACAAGAAGGCGTTCCACGACCTCGGCGTCTCCGACGCGCTCGCCGAAGCCGACGTGCAGGCGCTCAGCACGGGTAACCGCTCGAAGATCGACTACGAGACACTCCTCGACGTCGACCCCGACGCCCTGTTCGTGCGCGGCCACGAGGAAAAGACCCGCCAGGAGTTCCTCGACACCGTCGTCTCGTTCATGCAGGACCACGAGACGGCGAGCCGACTCACCGCCGTCGAGAACGGGAAGGTGTTCCGCGGCGGCCCCATCTACCTCGGCCCCATCCAGCACCTCTTCCTGACCGAGCGCTTCGCGACCAACCTCTACCCCGACACGTACTCCGGGGAACTGTTCGACCGGAGCGAACTCGCGAGCATCATCACGTCGTAGCGGGGGGACTGCACCATCACGCCCTAACGCGGGGTTGGGCCGTCGCGTCGTAACGCGCGCGCTCCACCACCACGCCCTAACGCGAGGGCTGCGTGACGTCTCACGACCCGCCCGTCGCGGCGTAGACGCAACCCTTTTGAATACTTAGGCCGACCTAAACGCTGAACGCAGTCCGAAACAGCCCACTTACTACCGATGACCGACGAACGCTCCGTCCGAGACGTCCTCACCCCCGAATTCGACGCCACACTCACCGGCATCGTCGCCGCGAGCGTCGTCGTCACCGCCCTCGCCGGCCTCGTCCAGGTCCGCTACGGCGGCTACGAGATGCCCCTCGAGACCGCCGTCCGCGCGCTCTTCGACCAGGCGGTCTGGACCAACCCCCGCGTCCTCGCCACCATCGTCCTCGGCGAGAACGCCGCGCGCTTCCTCGGCATCTACGCCGACCTCTCCGTCCTCTCGAACCCCACCATCGTCGTGTGGACCATCCGCCTTCCCCGCGTCCTCGTCGCCGCCTTCGTCGGCCTCAACCTCGCCGTCGCCGGCGCCATCTTTCAGGCCATCACGCGGAACGAACTCGCCAGCCCGTACATTCTGGGTGTTTCCTCCGGCGCCGGCCTCGCCGTCGTCTTCACGCTCGTCTTCTCCATCGGCGCGTACCTCCTCCCGCTCGCCGCCGCGCTCGGCGGCACCGCCGCGTTCGTCCTCGTGTACGCCGTCGCGTGGCGCGGCGGCACCACGCCGGTGCGCCTCGTGCTCGCCGGCGTCGTCGTCGGCACCGTCTTCAACAGCCTGCAAACAGGGCTGTTCTACTTCATCGACAGCAACGGCGTGATGCGCACCGCGGTCGCGTGGCTCGCCGGGTCGCTCATCGGCGTCGACTGGACGCAGGTCCGCATCGCCGCCATCCCCACGCTCGTCGTCGCGCCCGCTGCGATCGTCGTCGCGCGCCAACTCGACGTTCTCCTGCTCGGCGAACGCACCGCGCGCTCGCTGGGCATGTCCGTCGAACGCATGCGCTTTCTGCTGTCCGCGCTCGCCATCTTCGCGACGGCTGCCGCCGTCTCCGTCGCCGGCCTCGTCGGCTTCGTCGGCCTCGTCGTTCCGCACGTCGTGCGCACGTTCGTCGGGAGCGACTACCGACGCCTCGTCACCGGCTGTCTGTTCGTCGGACCAGCGCTCGTCGTCGTCGCCGACGTGATAGCGCGCCTCGGCCTCCCCGGCACCCAGCTTCCGGTGGGCGTCGTCACCGGACTCATCGGCGGCCCGTACTTCCTGGTGCTCCTCCGCCGCACCGGTTCGTTCAACGAGTTCTGACCATGTCACGAGAACCGCTCACCGACGACACCGACGAACCGACCCCCACGGACGGCGAGAACACGACACTCACGGACAGCAGGAACCCGCCTTCCGTGGACAGCGAGAACCTGACCACGGTCACCGAACCCGCCACCGGCGACGCCGCCAGCGCCAAGGGCCGCGTTCACGGCGACGACCCGGTCGACGACGCCGCGCTGTTCGCCACCGACCTCCAGTTGGGCTACGGCGAGGAGGTTGTCGTCGACTGCGAGAACCTCGTCGTCCCGGAGGGCGAGGTCACCGCGCTCGTCGGCCCGAACGGCTCCGGGAAGTCCACGCTCCTCAAGGGCTTCTCCGCGGAACTCGAACCCGAAGCCGGCACCGTCCTCCTCGACGGTGAGTCGGTCCAGCAACGCGCGCCGAAGGACCTCGCGCGTGAACTCGGCCTGCTCGACCAGGAGAACGACGCGCCCGGCGGTCTCACCGTCGAATCCCTCGTTAGTCACGGCCGCTACCCCCACCGGGGGTTCCTCGACCCGATGGACGACGACGACGAGCGCGCCATCGAGCGCGCCATCGAACTCGCGGGCGTCGACTCCATGCGGGACACGCCGCTCGCGGACCTCAGCGGCGGCCAGAAGCAACTCGCGTTCGTCGCCATGACGCTCGCTCAGGAGACCGACGTCCTGCTGCTCGACGAACCCACGACGTACCTCGACCTGCACCACCAGCTCCGCGTGATGGAGGTCGTCCGAACGCTCAACGAGGAGCGCGGCGTCACCGTCTGCGTCGTCCTCCACGACCTCCAGCAGGCCGCCCGCTTCGCGGACTACCTCGTCGCGCTCGACGACGGCTCGGTCTACGACTGGGGGCCCCCCGAGGACGTCGTCACCGAGCAACTGCTCGCGGACGTCTTCGACGTGGACGCCGCCGTCAGCTACGACGACGAACCCCGCATCGTGCCGCGGGAAGCGCTGGACTGACTCCTGGATCCAGTCGCCGACTAGTTCTCCCGTTCCTCGACCTGCGCCCGCAGCGACTCGATTTCCTCCTGTAACTCCCGGCGCGTCGGCGGTTCGTTCTCGTCCTCGACCGCGAACGCGGCTACCGCCAGCACCGTCCCGGACAGCACCAGCGCGGCGAGGATGACGACCGCCGACCCGTTCAATTGCGCGTCCAGCAGGAACGCCAGCAGCACGTCGTTCGCCACGAGGAGGACGACCACGAGCGGGATGGTACGCATGCCTCCAGGGTGCTGGGGAGAACCCTGAAATGTTCCGGTTGGGGGCGGACTCACCGGTCCGACCGGAGTGAGCGAGGGAACTGCCGAAACCGCCTACAACTTCCCGGCTGTCGTCCGAATCGGCCCCAGCGCCTGGCCGCGACCGTAACCGTCTTCGGCAGCGGTGGTATTTCGAAACGTAATGGGAGCGACGGAGGACAGCGTCTTCGACCAGTATCGTGACCGCGTCGACAAGCCGCTCGTGCGCCTGTTCCGGGCGTACGGCGTTCCGGAGTGGCCGTACTTCGCGGCGGGGATGGTGGCGAACGTCGTCGCGCGCATGGCCAGTCTACTGCCACCGCTCGTCCTCGGGGTGGCCATCGACAGCGTGTTCACGGGAGACGCGCCGTTCGACCTGCCGCTCGTCCCCGCGGGGTGGCTGCCGGCAACGGACGCCGCGCAGTTCGAGTTCTCCGCGCTCGTCATCGGCGCGTCGTTCGTCGTCACCGCAGTCTTCACCTACTTCTACGGCGTCAGCGCGAACCTGTTCGCCCACCGCGTGATGCACGAGGTGCGAACGGACTCCTTCGAGAAGATGCAGTCCCTGGACATGACCTTCTTCGACGACAAGCAGACCGGTGAGGTCATGTCCGTGCTGAACAACGACGCCTCGAACCTGGAGGTGTTCCTCGACGACGCGCTCCAGAACTCCGCGCGCCTCGTCGTGATGGTCGCGGGCATCACCGCCATCCTCGTCTACGAGAACTGGCAGTTGGCGGTCGTCACACTCGGCGCGATTCCGCTGATGGTCGTCCTCACCGGCTGGTTCATGAAGCGCGCTGAACCGCGGTACGAGCGCCAGCGCGCCGCCGTCGGCAACCTCAACACGCGCCTCGAGAACAGCCTCTCGGGCGTCGAACTCGTGAAGACCAGCGCCGCCGAGGACCACGAAACAGAGCGCGTGCGCTCTGCGTCCTACCGGTTCTTCCGGGACACGATGGACGTGCTCCGCCTGAGCTACGTCTACCGCCCCGGGATGGAACTGCTCGCCGGCATCTCCTTCGCCGTGACGTTCGCCGTCGGCGGGTTCTGGCTGCTGTACGGCGCGCCCGGCCCGCTCACCGGGACCCTCTCGCCCGGCGCGTTCGTGACGTTCATCTTCCTCACGCAGCGCTTCGTCACGCCGCTCGCGGAGGTGTCGAACATCGTCGACCAGTACGAGAACGCGAAGGCGTCTTCGGCCCGCGTGTTCGGCCTGATGGACGTCCCCGCGAGGGTCACCGACGCCCCCGACGCCACCGAACTCACGGACGTCGAGGGCCGCGTCGAGTACGACGACGTGACCTTCGGCTACGAGTCCGACGAAGACGTCATCCACGACGTCTCCTTCGAGGCCGAATCCGGTGACACCGTCGCGCTCGTCGGCCCGACGGGTGCCGGGAAGTCCACGCTCTGCAAACTCCTGATGCGGATGTACGACGTGAACTCGGGCGCCGTCAGCGTTGACGGCCACGACGTGCGCGAGGTCACGCTCGACAGTCTCCGCGAGCACGTCGGCTACGTCAGCCAGGACACCTTCCTCTTCGACGGCACCATCGCGGAGAACGTGAAGTACGGCCAGTTCGACGCTTCCCGCGACGCCGTCGTCGAAGCCGCGAAGGCCGCCGACGCCCACGAGTTCGTCCACGAGTTGTTCGACGGCTACGACACCGAGGTCGGCGAGCGCGGCGTGAAACTGTCGGGCGGCCAGCGTCAGCGCATCGCCATCGCGCGCGCCATCCTCCAGGACCCCGAGGTACTGGTGTTCGACGAAGCCACCAGCGACGTGGACACCGAGACGGAACTCCGCATCCAGGAGAGCCTCGACGACCTCGCGGCCGACCGGACCGCCGTCGTCATCGCCCACCGCCTCTCCACCGTCCAGAATGCCGACCAGATCCTCGTCGTGGAGGACGGCCGCATCGCAGAGCGGGGCACCCACGACGACCTCCTCGAGAAGAACGGGCGGTACGCCGACCTCTGGAACGTGCAGGCCGGCCTCATCGAACAGTAACTCCGCCCAACCGCGCACTCTCCTTGCAGAACCGCTTCCGATGCTAAACTACTGTTTCGCCGCGTTCGCGTTCGTCTCGGTGGCGTTTTGCTGTCGGCGCCGGTAGCTCGCGCCGATGTTCCGTGACGCGTTGTACGCCGCGTGATTCTGGAACCCACACTCCAGGCATTCGAAGCGCTCGCCGTCGTGATTGTCCTCGTGCTCGAACCCGCACGTCGAACACCGGTGTGCCGCGCTCTCGGACGTCACCCGCGCGACCTCGACTCCGTGCTCGGCGGCCCTGTACTCGACGTACTGGCGCAACAACTTGGACGTCGTAGCGCTCGCCCCGGTGCCGGCCTCACTGTCGTGGGTTACGTCCTCGAAGACGATGTGCGAACAGCCGTGCTCGACGGCCGCTGTGACGAGTTCGTTCCCGACGCGATGGAGGTACAACTCGGCCCGGCCATACTCGTTGGTCCCCTTCTCGACCGCACTGTTGGCCTCCTCGACCGCACCGTTTGTCTCATTCTCGACCGCGCTGTCCATCGATTTCACGCCACTACCCGTCGGCGATTGGCTGTCTCCCGCCGGTGCCACGCACCCGTTGGCTAACCCGTCCGTCGACCAGAACGTCCCGTCCGACGCCACTGCCACGTTCTCCTCGCCCACTTCGACGCCGAGCGCCGTTCCGTGTTCGCCGTCGGACTCGAGAGCGCTCGCATCGACGCGGACGGTCGACGCGTGCAGGTACCAGTCACCGTCGCGGCACTCGAGGTGCCCGCCGCGGAACTCGCAGCGTTCGTCTGCGAGGCGGTCCAGGGTCTCCTCGACGTTCGTCGAGTGTACGAAGTCACACGACGCGCGCCCGTCCGTCGTCGCGAGCGACGCGCCCTCCCGGTCGAGGTCCGCGTCGCGTTCGTCGTACACAGCTAGTCCGGACGCGAAACCCGGCCGACCGACCCGTTCCCCGTCGTTCAGTCGCGCGACACTGCTCTTGACGGCCTCGACGCCGCGCCGAACCGCCTGCTGGACGAGGTTCGGTGGTAGCGCTGTCTCCCGTCGGAAGCGGCGGAACAGTCGCCGTTCGGCGTCGGCGATTCGGGTAACGGTGTGGCCGCCATCGTCGGCCCAGCACCACTCCGCCGTGGCGTTCGCGCAGTACTCGAACTGCGCGACCGTCTCCTGTAGCAGTCGGTCCGCGTCGGCAGAAACGTCGAGTTCGATCGCGGTCGTACGGCGGTCTTCCACTGGATACCGTGAATAGGCGCGGATTACTTAGTGATTGTGAGTCGTTTCTCCGGCTCAACATGTGTCAAACGCCCGGTCGACGTACTCGCACTCGCCGGGGCACCATCGGCGTTTTACTCCGGTTACTCCCGTGAAACGCCGGCTTACTCTCCGTGATTGGGTACGCCTGCTCGTTTTCCGTGGCTCTGCGCTCGTCCACTTCCTTCGTGGACTGCCTCGCGGGTACGCTGCTCACGACTCGTTCCGCTCGCCGTTCTGCGGCCTCTCCCTGATCGGCCGCACGCTCCCCGCTCGCGATAACGTGGCCTCCCTGCGGTCGGCCACGCCAACCGCAACCCCTACCTACCACGCCGCGGACGCTCTCGTATGGAACTCGGAGTCGTCGGCCTCGGCCGCATGGGACGCATCGTCGTCGACCGGTGTCTCGACGCCGGCCACGACGTGGTCGCCTTCGACATCGATTCGGACGCACGCGACGAGGCGGCGGACGCCGGCGCGCGAACCGCGGACTCGCTCGCCGCGCTCGCCGACGCACTCGGCGAGAAGAAACGCATCTGGCTGATGGTGCCCGCGGGCGACCCCGTGGACGCCGCGCTCGACGAACTCGAAGACCACCTGACCGAGAACGACGTGGTCGTGGACGGCGGGAACAGTCACTTCGAGGAGTCGACGCGGCGCGCGGCGTCCTGCCCTGCGGCCTACCTCGACTGCGGGACGTCGGGCGGCCCCGCGGGCGCGGAACTCGGCTTCTCGCTGATGGTCGGCGGTCCCGAGTGGGGGTACGACGAACTGACGCCCGTCTTCGACGCCGTCGCCACCGGACCCGACGGCCACGACCGAATGGGTCCCGCGGGCTCGGGGCACTACGTGAAGATGGTCCACAACGGCGTCGAGTACGCACTCATGCAGACCTACGGCGAGGGCTTCGAGTTGCTCCACGAGGGCCGCTACGACCTCGACCTCGAGGCTGTCGCGCGAACGTGGAACAACGGCGCAGTCATCCGCTCGTGGCTGCTGGAACTCTGCGAAGAGGCGTTCCGTGAGGAGGGCGGCGACCTCGACACTGTCGCGGACCACGTCGCCGGCGGTTCGACGGGCACGTGGACGGTCCAGGAGTCTCTCGAACAGGAGGTTCCGCTGCCGCTTATCTACCAGGCGCTCGCGGAGCGCTTCGGCTCCCGGGCGTCGGGCGATGGCGAGGGCCGGTTCTCACGGCGACTGGTGAACCGGCTGCGGTACGGATTCGGTCGGCACGAAGTGGAGCGTCAGGAGTAGTCGGCTTGACGGACGGGTGTGGTGGGTCCGGTGAACCGGTCAGTTCTGTTCGTACTCGATTTCTTCGGCCACCTGGTCGGCAATCTCGCTCCCGCACTCCGCTTCGACGACGTGGAGCGCCAGGTCGATGCCCGCCGTGACGCCGCCCGCGGTCAGCACGTCGCCGTCGTCGACGACGCGGTCCTCGAGCACGTCGGCGCCGTAGTCCGCGAGGTCGTCACGGGCGGTGTGGTGCGTTGTCGCCGGACGACCGTTGAGGAGGCCGCCTTCCGCCGCGATGAGTGCGCCCGTGCAGACAGTCGCGATTCTCGCGCCGGCGTCGTGGAGCGTGGCGAGGCGCTCGGGGAGGGTTCCGTCCTGGACTTCCGCCCACGCGCCCGCGTCGCTCTCGTCGTTCCACCCGCCGCCGGGAACCAGCACGAGGTCCGGCGTGCCGAGCAACACGTCGTCGGGTTCCACGCGCAGGCCGTGGCTCGCAGTGACTGACTCCGACGGCACGAGCGTTCGGAGGGCAGTGTCCACATCACCGCCGAAATCGGCGGCCGTCCGGAGCACCTCGTAGGGGCCGATTGCGTCGAGTTCGTCGAACCCCTCGTAGAGCAGGATGGCGACGTCCATACCGGCGCGACGGGACCCCTCCTCAAAACTCGCCCGAAGCGGCCGCGGGGCAACTGGAACGCGCCAGTGGGCCTGGAACGCGTCAGCGGAACTTGGAACGCGCCAGTGAGAACTTAGAACACGTCAGCAGAGCCAGAAGAGGGTGCGCTGTAACCGTCCACGGGCCGGCGACGGGGACGCCGTCGGGTGCAATCACAATACTGTTAAGCAGGCCTTCCGTACCGCCGAGCATGGTAGACACACTGGGACTGGTGCTCGGTCTCGGCGGCGCGCTCACGTTCGTCGCGCTCCACTTCCTCAAGGGCACCGAGAAGCCCACCCCGGAGGACATCGCCCAGGAGGTGCTCGAACACCGCGCCTCCACCGTCTCGGAGACGGACTTTCCGGAACCCTACAACCGCTCCATCGGCGGTGGCGGCGGCGCGGGTGCCATCGCTGGCGGCGGTGCGGAGGGCGAACTCGAGGGGGGCGAGGAGGAAGACGAGGGCTTCGACCCCGAAGCCATCCCGGAGGACGAGGTCGAGTACTTCGACGTCGAGTTCGTGAAGGAGGGCGAAACCATCGAAGTCGCGAACAACGAGAACCTCCTCGACGCCGGCGAGGACGAGGATTGGGATCTCCCCTACGCCTGCCGGCAGGGCCAGTGCCTCTCCTGTGGCGGCCGCGTCGCCGACGGCAGCGACGCCCACGACTTCGTCGAGCACTCGAACAACGAGACGCTGAGCGACGACGAGATGGAGAAGGGGTACATGCTCACCTGCACCGCCTACCCGACGACGGACTTCTCCCTCGAGACGAACGAGACGCCGTAACCCGGCCGTCGCTTCGTTCTCTGGTGTCCTGATTCCCGGTAACACGTTCGCTTTGCCGGTTTTTCTGAAGTCGGCAGCTTCAAAACGGCCGCGTGCCGACGATTCGTAGTGACCGAAACGCAGTCGGCCGACGGCATCACGGAGGGCGACCTCGTGAAGCCGATGATCCGGCTAGCCTGGCCGATGATCGTCATCCAGCTTCTCCAGGTGGCGTACAACCTCGCGGACACGTTCTGGCTGGGCCGGTACTCCAGTAACGCGGTCGCTGCGATCAGCATCGCGTTCCCGCTCATCTTCTTCCTCATCTCCGTCGGCGGCGGGTTCACTACCGCCGGTTCCATCCTCGTCGCGCAGTTCACGGGCGCGGACAGCGAGCAGTCCGCGGGCAAAGTCGCCGCGCAGACGATGGGGTTCGTCACCACCCTCGCGCTCGTCTTCGGCGTCGTCGGCCACTTCATCGCTGACGAGATGCTCGGCGTCCTCCCCGCCAACCCCGAGACGGCACTGCAGGTCATCCCGATGGCCGCCGACTACATGAGCGTCTTCTTCCTCGGGATGCCCGCGCTGTTCGGCTTCTTCGTGTTCTCCTCGCTGATGCGCGGCTACGGCAACACCCGCACGCCGATGCTCGTGATGTTCGTCAGCGTCCTGCTGAACGTCGTCCTCGACCCGTTCCTCATCTTTGGCTGGTGGGTGTTCCCGCAACTCGGCATCCAGGGCGCCGCCGTCGCCACCATCTTCGCTCGCGCCGTCGCCGCGCTCATCGGCGTCTACGTCCTGTTCTTCACGACTGCGGGACCGAACGTCGAACTCGAGCACTTCGTCCCCGACTTCTCGCTCGTCTCGCGCATCGTTCGCGTCGGAACCCCGTCTGCCGCCGAGCAGTCCACGAGCGCGCTCGCCATGATCACGCTGACCGCGATGGTCGCCTCCTTCCCGCCCGCCGTCGTCGCCGCGTTCGGCCTCGGCAACCGCCTCATCTCGCTCGTGTTCCTCCCAGCGATGGGGCTCGGGCGCGCCACCAACACCATGGTCGGCCAGAACCTCGGCGCGGAGAAGGCAGCGCGGGCCGAGCGCGCCGTCCGGATCGCGGTGAAAGTCGCCGCCGGCGTGTTGCTCTGTATCGCCGTCATCGCCGCCATCTTCGCCGGCCCCATCGTCTCCGTGTTCCTCGGCCCGAACACCGAGAACGCCGCGCTCGTCGTCGAGTACGGCGCTATGTACGTTCGCATCCGCACCGTCGAGTTCGTCTTCATCGGCGTGCTCCAGGTGCTCCTCGGCGCGTTCCGCGGCGCCGGCAACACCAAGACCGCGATGGGCATCTCGATGGTGACGCTGTGGCTCGGCCGCGTCCCCACCGTCTACTTCTTCGCGTTCGTGCTCGCGTGGGGCGCCACCGGCATCTGGGTCGGCATGGCCCTCGGGAACATCGCGGGCGCCATCGTCGCCGCCGCGTGGTTCAAGCGCGGCACCTGGAAACAGGCCATCGTCGACCGCGAATCGCCCGCTCCAGCGACCGACTGACTCGCAATCGTTTTACCGGCACTGCCCCATGGTTGCAGCGTGGGCGCGTAGCTCAGTGGACAGAGCACTTGGTTCCGGACCAAGATGTCAGGGGTTCAAATCCCTTCGCGCCCGTGTACCTTTTTACTTCGTCGGGTTTCCTCACTCGCTTCGCTCGCTGCGGGAACCTCTCCTCGTAAAAATCTACGCTAAAAACGTCCCGCGCTCACTCCGTTCGCGCGGTGAATCGCGCCTCCGGCGCGAATGCTGACGGTTCCTCGCCGCTAACCGCGCCGACGCGTCCGCTACTCGTCCCGAAGTTCCTCGGCGATGGTCTGGAGTTCGGCCTTCCGGAAGGCGCTCTCGGCCTGCTCGGGGTCGTCCTCGTCCAGCACGCCGATTTTCCAGAGGACGCCCGCCCGCATCTCGGACTTCGGGGGAAGGTGGTTCGCGTCGACGTCGTAGTCCACGGCGTCACAGATCGCCGCGAGGGCTTCCTTCGTGAACGCAGTCGACTCGACGCGTTCGTATCGGCCCACCGACTGTCGAATCTCGTTGCGGAGGTCGTCGACGGTTTTCGCCATACGTTCCGTGCGTTCGGGTCCGTTCTGTAGGTTGCGGTCGTCCGGTCGACAGCCGACGCGAGCGTTACGCCGTGGTGAACGTGAAGTAGTCCTGGGCGCCCGTCACGACGACGGAGACGCGCGTGGTCTCGTTCGACGGCAGGGAGACGTTCGTGCGAACGCGGAGGAGCGCGCCGGTGTGCCACTCGTCGCCGTCGCCGAGAACCGTGGTCCGCACGTCGGTCTGGTAGGTGCCGTTTACGAGCACCGCGACGTCGTCGGGGGCGTGGGGAAGCGGGTCGGCGCCGACGTTCTTGACGTAGAGTTCGAGCGTGTTCGAGGTGTTGTTGTAGACCGCGGTCGGACTCTCCGGGTCGCTAACGACGCTGATTGCGGCGTCCACCTGCTCGCTCTGGGCCTGACTGTTCGCTTCGATCGCGTCACCGACGCGCGCCGAACTCTGTAGCATCGTGCCGGCGAGCGCGCCGGACACGACGATGGCGGCGATGAACAGCACGAGGTGGGTTGCGGAGACGGACGGCATTCAGACGCGTCCCCTGGCGCGGACGGCCATGGTGCCAGGTGTGGCGGGGAACGCTTGAATGTTGGTCACTCCTGGCCGGTTTCCTGCACCCATCTGCAAGTGTGCTTGTCACCACCTGTACCACAAGTGTCAATGTTTATGTGGGAGGGGGATGATGAATGATGCAGGACGATGCACGGGGGGAGACGGGAACAGACGAACCACGTACTCGTCGCCGAATCCGGGGTGACTGCCATGGGGGCAGACGTACCCCGAACGCCGAACTCGCTGGGTGTAACGTTCGGCGTCGACGCCGAGCAGTGGCTCGGCAACTGGCAGGCCGGTGCGGACCGCGTCGCCGTCGTGAGTGCTGGGGAGCGCTCGCGAACGACGGCGAGTGTCGCGGGCGGCGACGACGTCGTTGCGGAGCTGACCGGCGCCGTGGAGACGGTTCCGGAAACGAGCGACGTGAGCGTGGTCGGGGAACTGGTCAACGAGTATCTCGTGAAGTGGCGCGGCGACGGTGACACCACGGTGTACGTGGACGACCTGACGACGCTGCTCGATTCGGTGTCCGCGGAGACGGCGTTCCGGTTCGTACACGCGCTGCTCGCTCGCGCAACCGCGACTGACGCTCGCGTCGTCGTGAGCATGGACGGCGACGCGCACGCGCCACACGTCGTCGGGACGTTCGAAGCGCTCTTCGAGGACGTACGCCGATAGCGAATCCGGAGTTCAGAGCCATCCTTCTCGCCGGAAGTATCCGACCAGTACGGCCGCCATCGCGGCCATTCCCGCCATCACCGCCGGGTACCCGTACCGCCACTCCAGTTCCGGCATGTTGAACGGACTACCGGCGAAGTTCATCCCGTAGACGCCGGCGACGAACGTCAGCGGCAGGATGATGGTGGCGACGACGGTGAGTTTCTTCATCACGTCGTTCGTGGAGATGGAGAGCGCGTTCAGGTAGACGTCCCGCGCACCGCTCGCGAGGTCTCGATACGTCTCCGTGAGGTCGACGAGTTGGACGGCGTGGTCGTAGACGTCCCGGTAGTATTTCTCGGTCTCGTCGCTGACCTGGACGGGGTCACCGCGCGCGAGCGTTCCCAGAGCGTCCCGCGTCGGCCACAGCAGCCGGCGCACCGACAGCAAGTCCCGGCGAACGCTGTTGAGTCGCTCGAGGACGTCCGTCCCGCTGGCGGCCACGACGGTTTCTTCGACGGTTTCGATGTCGTCCTCGATGGCGTCGAGGATGCCGAAGTAGTCGTCGACGATGCGGTCGATGATTCGGTACGCGGTGAAGTCCGGGCCGCGCGCGAGCAGGCGCGGTTCCTCGCGCCCGACCTGCTCCCAGACGGTGTCGAGGGCGTCGACGCGCTGCGGTTCGACTGTGAGAACCCAGTCGTCGCCGAGGAAGATGCCGACCTGACGGACGGCCAGTTCCTCTGCGAACGCGACGTCGCCGCGCCGCAGCGACGCGCTCTTCACGAGCACGAACGTGTGCTCGGGGAACTCCTCGACCTTCGGACGAACGTCCCCCATCACGTCCTCGACGGAGAGCGAGTGGACGTCGTAGGCGTCCGCGACGGTGGCGAGTTCTTCGCCGGTCGGGTCGGCGACGCGAACCCACGTGGTGCCGGGTGCGTACCGGGCCTCGATAGGGTCCTCGCGATTCTCGATGGTGTCCGGCGTGTACACGACGGTTTCGACGGTCATGGGGTCGACACCCCTCCGTTGATGGCGACCAGTGTGAGGCCGACGATCACTGCGGTGACGCTGAACGCTCGACCCGGATACGGCGTAGCGACGCCGGCGACGTAGCCCGCGACGCCGAGGGTGGTGAGTGCCACGCCGAGCGCCCGCGTCCGATGCATACCGGACGCACTCTGCGGCCGCTCAAAAAAGCACGCACCGGTCGCGCTGTCACTCCGTCCGTTCGTTCTGGTAGTCGCCATCGTACACTTCGTCGTGGTCGGCTTCCGCGAGCACGAACTGGGCGACGCGAGCGCCCCGCTCCAGTTCGACGTCGTGGTGGACCTGTAGCAGCCCCTCGCCTTTTCCCGTGTAGCCGGCGTCCCAGACGGCGGTGTTCAGCATACAGGAGTTCCGCATCAGCGACGACCGGGGGTAGAGGAAGCCGACGTGGTCGTCGGGGACGGAGATGGTCTCGGCGTACTGCAGGATGTAGCCGCCGGGTGGCAGGTAGAACGTCTCGGCGTCCTCGCGCCACTGTTCGCCGCCGTCCTCGTGTGGTGTGTCCCGTTCTTCGGGCTGGAGCGCCTGTCGCTCCCCGATGGTCTTCCCGTCGCGAGTGATGCGACCGGGTTCGCGCTGTTCGAGGACGGTCTCGACGGTGAGGTCGACCCCGTTCGGCTGGACCTGCTCGTCGGCAACCGATTCGACGTGTTCGGCGACGAACGCTCCGCTCGCGTACATTGCGTGTGGGGTCGGACTCGCTGGGTAACTCTCTGTCGATTCCGCACACGGCCTGGCTGGCATTCGGGTGTTGCGACGCACTGGCGATGCCCTTTCCTATCCGCCTCTCTAGGATTTTATTATATTATCTTATAGAGAAAATTTAAGTCTATGGTGGGATGTTTACGGGATGGTATGCGAGACAATACCAGTCTGACGAGGCGCGGTTTCCTCGGTGCAACGGCAGCAGCGAGCACAGTCGCACTGGTCGGTACGGCGTCCGGTGCACCCAGCAACGGAACCGACCGCCGGGAGTACATCGTCGGCGTCACCGGCACGAAGTCCGACCCGAAGGGCTACGTGAAGCAGTTCCTGAAGGGCGGAGAGGAGGCCGTCGGAGCGAACCAGACGCTGAACGCGGTGGTCGTCGGCCTGCCGGAGAACGCAACCGAACCCGCTCACGAGAACTTCGTGGAGCGCCTGGAGAGCGCTGACAGCGTGAAGTACGTAGAGGACAACGAGACGCTCACGGCGCAGGTCGTGCCGAACGACCCCCGGTACGGCGACCAGTACGCCGACCAGCAGGTGAACGCGCCCGAGGCGTGGGACACCACGTTTGGGGACGCCTCCGTCTCCATCGGCGTCGTCGACCAGGGTGTGAAGTACGACCACCCGGACCTCGACGGCAACATGGACGGGTCTGTGTCGAACTACGGCTACGACTTCGTGGACGACGACCCGGACCCGTATCCGGACAGCATGTCCAACGAGTACCACGGCACGCACGTCTCCGGTATCGCCGCCGCCGAGACCGACAACGGCGAGGGCGTCACCGGCATCGGGAACTCCAGTGTGCTCTCCGGGCGCGCGCTCTCGGAGGAGGGCTCTGGTTCCACGAGCGACATCGCGGACGCCATCACGTGGGCGACCGACCAGGGCGTCGCGGTCATCAACATGTCCCTCGGGGGTGGCGGCTACACGAACACGATGAAGAACGCCGTCTCGTACGCGCAGGACAACGGCGTACTCGTCGTCGCTGCGGCGGGCAACGACGGCCAGAGCTCCGTCTCGTATCCGGCGGCGTACAGCGAGTGTCTCGCGGTCAGCGCACTCGACCCGGACGAGACGCTGGCGTCGTACTCGAACTACGGCGGCGACATCGAACTCGCGGCGCCGGGGACGAACGTGCTTTCGACGTGGACTGACGACGGCTACGACAAGATCTCCGGCACGTCGATGGCGACGCCGGTGGTCGCCGGTGTCGCCGGTCTCACGCTCGCTCAGCACGACCTCACGAACGCGGAACTCCGGAGCCACCTGAAATCGACCGCGGTGGACGTCGGCCTCTCGAGCGACAAGCAGGGGTCGGGCCGCGTCGACGCCGGGAACGCCGTCAACACGGACCCGGGTTCGGGCGATGGTGGCGACGGCGGGTCGTCGACCACGTCGTCGGTGTCCGACTCGCTGTCGAGTTACGCTGACTCGGACTGCTGGACGTACGGCTTCGAGTACTCCTCGCCGAGCAAGGTCGTCATCGAACTCGACGGCCCGTCGGACGCCGACTTCGACCTCTACGCGAACACGGGGGAGAGCGCCTGTCCGACCACCTCGGGCTACGACTATCGGTCGTGGACGACGGACTCCCAGGAGACCATCACCATCGACAACCCGGACACGTCGACGGACCTCCACGTCCTCGCCGACTCGTACAGCGGGAGCGGTAGCTACACGCTCACCATCACCGAGTACCAGTAAGCGACCACGTGCGAGCGAGGCACTGTTCAGGAATCACCGTCTGTCGTCCGACTGGTCCTCCCGTTCCGGTTCGCGTCCGCCACGCCATCGCGTTCCGCCGCTGACTCGGGGCCGGAATCGACCGTACGTTCATCGTGAGCACGTGTCGAATAAGGAATGAGGGGACGTATTAGGTGATAGCACGAATCCTGAAACACGCGGGATTTATAATCGTAGACAGTCCATTTCCGCACGCTATGGGACAGACGCTTACGGAGAAAATCCTCGACGATCACCTCGTTGAGGGCGACCTCGTTCCCGGTGAGGAAATCGGGATCGAGATCGACCAGACGCTCTCTCAGGACACCACTGGGACGATGGTCTGGCTGCAGTTCGAGGCCCTGGACATGGACGAAGTTCAGACCGAACTCGCAGCGCAGTACTGTGACCACCAGACCTACCAGTTCGACTTCAAGAACACCGACGACCACCGCTTCCTGCGCTCTGCTGCCGGCACGTACGGCGCGTACTTCTCCCGACCGGGCAACGGCATCTGCCACAACGTCCACAAGGAGAACTTCGCCGCGCCGGGCAAGACGCTGCTCGGCTCGGACAGCCACACGCCGACGCCGGGCGGCCTCGGCCAGCTCGCAATCGGCGCCGGCGGCATCGACATCGCGGTCGCCATGGGCGGCGGCGCGTACCACGTCGAGATGCCGGAGGTCGTCAACGTGCGCCTCGAGGGTGAACTTCCCGAGTGGGCCACCGCGAAGGACGTCATCCTCGAGATGCTCCGTCGCCTCTCCGTGAAAGGCGGCGTCGGCAAAGTGCTCGAGTACACGGGCCCGGGCGCGGAATCGCTCTCGGTTCCCGAGCGAACCACCATCACGAACATGGGCACGGAGCTCGGCGCCACGTCCTCGATCTTCCCGACCGACGAGAAGACCAAGGACTGGCTCTCCCGCTTCGACCGCGAGGACGAGTACGTCGACCTCCAGCCCGACGAGGACGCCGAGTACGCCGACGAGATCGTCGTCGACCTCTCGGACCTCGAACCGCTCATCTCCACGCCGTCGATGCCCGACAACGTCGTGCCCGTCCGCGAAGTCGCCGGGCAGGAAGTCGAGCAGGTTATCGTCGGCTCCTGTACGAACGGCGCCTACGAGGACGTGCTGCCGGCCGCGAAGATGCTCGAGGGCCGCCAGATCGCGCGCCACGCCGAGATGATCGTCGCGCCCGGTTCGAAGCAGGCCTCCGAGATGCTCGCCCGCGAAGGCTGGACGGCCGAGATGATGGCCGCCGGCGTCAACTTCTCCGAGGCGACCTGCGGTGCGTGTATCGGCATCGGTCACGTGCCCGCTTCGGACTCGGTGAGCCTCCGCACGTTCAACCGCAACTTCGAGGGCCGTTCGGGCATCGAGGACGACTCCGTCTACCTCTGCTCGCCGGAGGTCGCGGCGGCGTCCGCCATCAAGGGCGAGATCGTCGACCCGCGAGACCTCGCCGACGAACTCGGCGACCTCGAGGCCCCCGGCTTCGAGATGGGGACGTCGTACACCGCCGGCTACGGTGCCGGCGACGCCGACATCATCACGCCCGAGGAGTCCATCGACGACGACCTCATCAAGGGCCCGAACATCAGTTCCGTGCCCGTCAAGGAACAGCTCGAGTCCAACATCTCCGGTGAAGCCCTCCTGAAGATGGAGGACAACATCACCACCGACCACATCATCCCGGCGACCTCGGACATCCTGAAGTACCGCTCGAACATCGAGCGCCTCTCCGAGTTCACGCTCAGCCGCGTCGACGACACGTTCGCGGAGCGCGCGAAGGAGGCCGACAGCGGCTTCCTCGTCGCCGGCGAGAACTACGGTCAGGGTTCCTCCCGCGAGCACGCGGCGATGTGCCCGATGCACCTCGGTATCGAGGGCGTCCTCGCCCAGAGTTTCGCCCGCATCCACAAGGCGAACCTGTTCAACTTCGGCATCATCCCGCTGAACATCGACGAGGACACCTACGACCGCATCGAGCAGGGCGACGACGTCGAGATCGTCGACGACGTCAACGAGGCCGTCGAGTCCGGCCAGGAGGAGTTCACGGTGCGCGTGAACGACGACTGGGAGGCGACCGCGACCCTCGACGCCTCCGAGCGCGAGCGCCGCATCCTCGCCGCCGGTGGCAAGCTGTCGCTCACGAAGCAGCAACACAGCGACAGCGGCGCCGCACCCGCCGACGACTGACGACCCGACGCCGAGCGGTGGCGAACGCCCCGCTCACAACGCCCAATTTTATTTCGGCGAAACGACGACGCATCCACAGCTTTATCCGGCGTACCGAGCAGCCTCCGGTATGGCGAACGTCACACGCGTTCCCGCAACCGTCGCGGCCGGCATCGGCGCGCTTTGCCTGCTGGCCGCGCCCGCGAACGCGAACGCGGTCGCGGGACTGATCGCGCTCGCCCTCGCGGTGGCGGCGTTCACGACGGCGGGCGCGCTCTGGCAACTCTGCTGAGCGGCCGTAGTTCCTTTACCCGACGTCGTCCTACCTCCAGCCGTGACGCCCGTCGAGCACGCCCGCGGCGACACGTCCATCCGGGCGGTGACGCGCGCCGACCTGCTGGACGTCCTCCACATCGAGAAGTCGGTGTTCCCACAGCCGTGGCCGTACTCGGCGTTCGAACGCTACGTCGACGCGCCGGGATTCCTCGTGAGTGTCACCGACGCGGACGACGCTCTGGACTCTCCGGACGAAACCCTGGACTCCTCCGACGGATTGCAGCGTCGGCCCGCCGCCGACGCGGCCGACCACGCGACGACGGGAAACGGTGACTCGGGCGGCGGACTGGCCGCCGCACTCGACAGCGTGACCGGGGACGGCGAAACGATAACCGGCTACGTCGTCGCGACGGAGCGCTCGGACGACGGTGGACCGGTCGGCCACGTCAAGAACATCGCGGTGCATCCGGACTGCCAGCACGAGGGCGTCGGGTCGGCGCTCCTCGCGCGGGCCCTCTCCGTGCTCTCGAACCGCGATGTACGCGGCGTGAAACTCGAGGTTCGCCGGGGGAACGACCCCGCTATCGGCCTCTACCGGTCGTTCGGGTTCGAGCACCATCGGACGATTCCGGAGTACTACGCGGACGGCGAGGACGCGCTACTGTTTGTCCTGGACTTCGCGGACCGTGACGCGTTTTAACGAGCGCCGCGTTGGCCCGGACATGGGCTACGAGTGTCCGGTGTGTGGCACCGAGGAAGCCGACGGTGAACACCTCGCGAACCACCTCGCGTTCACCGCGCTCACCCGGGGCGGCGACCACGAGGCGTGGCTCGACGAGCGCGTGCCGGACTGGGCCGACCGCGACCCCGACGGACTCGCGAACGAGGTCACGGGGTACGCCACCGAGACCGACGCGGAACCGAGCACGGAGTCACACGACCACGACGTACCGGCCGTCGAACGCCCGGAGAACGCCGACCTCTCCGGGAACGCCGCCGAGATTCTCGCGGAAGCCGAGGCGATGACGCGACAGATGCACGAGGGCGAGGACGCCGACGAGGAGAACGCTGGCGGCGAGAACGCTACCGACGACACCGGAACTGGCGCGGACTCCGAAAACGAGTAGGGCGTGGCGAGCACTGGATGGGGCATGACGGAGACACGTGGACTGCTGTCGCCGGAGACGGGGGCCGAGGCGCGCGAGCAGTACGACGCCGCCGGACCCGCCGCCCAGACGGTCACGCGAGAGATCGCTCGCGCGATGGAGTTCGAGAAAGCGGAGTACGACGACCGCGTCACCAGCGACGTCGTCGAGACCGCCCGCGACGCCCTGTTCGCGTCCTTGCTCCGCGTCGAACTCGGCTCCTTCGAGGAGTTCGACGCCGCCAAATCCGAGCATCCCGACGCCGACGTCATCCAGGAAGGGACCGAGGACGTCGACCGCGTCGCGTGGCACCACGCGCCCGCGGCGAACGCCATCGTCGCGACCACGTTCCAGGAGAAACCCGACGCCGCGGTGGCGACGCTCCGCCGCATCGCCTTCGGGCGCGTGTACCGTGACGTTCTGGAGTAGTTGCGTCTAGGGTTTGGTTTGGGACTTCGTGGAACGGTCCAGCTGGCGAAAACGGAACTAGCTTCTTCGACACCCAGAAAGCCCCGCCTGGCGTAAACTGGGCCATTCCTGTGACCACCCAGAAAGCCCCGGGGCGCTCGCTGCCTGCGACTCGCTGCGCGCCTTGACCTTCGGTCTGCGGTGCTTACGTCGTCTCGGCTAGCGAGCGCCCCGCCCCTTTCAGCCCCACCATACCGGCTGGCCAACCGGTATCGGGTGGGACTGAAAGGGGCGGCTATCTCGACGAACCTGGACGACGTAAGCACTGCAGCGAACAAAGTGAGCGAAGCGCGCAACGAGTCCCGGGAGTCGAGACAGCCGGGGCTTTCTGGGTGTCCGCAGAAGCAGTTCAGTTTCCTCCAGTCGGGGCTTTCTGGGTGGCCATAGAGGAGAATCAGTTCGCGATAGCCACAGATCTCTGGCTGGCCTCAACAACCGACGAGTCGCTAACTCCCCACGCAGTTTCACACCCGGGAAACGCCTTTCACGGGCGACTGCCTCCGTCCGGGTGTGCAGTTCACCGTGCCGCCCGCCCTCGAACCCGGCGATCAGGTCGCGGTCATCGCGCCCGCGTCCGGCCTCGCAGCGGCGTACCCCGAGGTGTACGAACTCGGCCTCGAGCGACTCCGCGAGGTGTTCGACCTCGACCCCGTGGAGTACCCGACGGCGACGGCCGACGACGAATACCTCCGTGAGCACCCCGAGGAGCGCGCTCGCGACGTGATGGATGCGTTCCGCGACCCGGACATTCAGGGCGTGATAGCGACCATCGGCGGGAACGACCAGATCCGCATCCTCGAGCACGTCGACCCGGACGTGCTCGCCGAGCACCCGACGCGGTTCTACGGGCAGAGCGACAACACGAACCTCGCGGCGATGCTGTGGCGCGAGGGAGTCGTCTCCTACTACGGCGGCGCGCTACTCACGGACCTCGCGACGTACGGCGGCATCCCCGAGTACGCCGAGCGCTACCTCCGGCGCGCGTTCTTCGAGGAGTCACATGGCGCCCTCTCCCCCGCCGACGAGGTCACCGACAAGGACGTCGACTGGGGCGGGTTCCCCGATGTCGAGGCGGACCCCGAGTACGAACCGTCGCCGGGGTGGACGTTCCGCGGCGGCGACGCGCCCGCGACGGGGCGGACGTGGGGTGGCTGTCTCGAGGTGATCGACCTCCTGCTCGCGAGCGACCGCTGCGTACCCAGCGTCGAAGCAGGAGACGAGGACCTCGTGCTCTGCCTCGAGACCTCCGAGGAACTCCCGGGCGCCGGCGCGGTCGAACGCACGGTCACGGCGCTCGGCGAACGCGGCCTGCTCGAGCGCGCGAGCGCGGTGTTGGTGGGTCGCGCGAAGGCCCGGAGCCACGTCGTCGACCGCCCGCCCGAGGAACGCGCCGCGTACCGCGACCGGCAGCGGGACGCCGTCGAGCGTGTCGCCGCGCGCTACGACCCCGACCTCCCGCTGGTCTTCGACCTCGAGTTCGGCCACACGATTCCGACGGCCGCAGTTCCGCTCGGCGCTCGGGTCACCGTCGACCCCCGCGAGGAGACCATCGTCTTCGAGTGACCACGCGACGGCAACACCGCTGTCGCCTCACCGGTCAGCCGCGCCGAGCGCGCGTACATCGAGTGACAGGCGCCGCCCGCCGCGTTCGGGCAGGGCTTAGTGCCCTCCCGTTCAACCGGCGAGCATGAGCGACCGTGACCCACTCCACGACTGGCCGGTGCTGGATTCCGAGACGGAGTACGACACTGGCTGGTACGCTGGCGGGTTCGACCGCGTCGAACAGCCCGACGGCTCGGCGAAGGAGTACTACTGGGCTGACCTCCCGCCGGCCGTCGTCGTGGTGGCCGAGGACGACGGCGACGTGGTGTTCGTCGACCAGTACCGACCAGTCGTCCGCGAGCAGTGTCTGGAACTGGTGGCCGGGATCGTCGAAGAGTCCGATGGCGGTGGCGAGGACGCCGACACCGGTGACGAGACGGCTCCCGAATTGGGGCGTGAATCATACGTCGCGGCGGCGCGCCGCGAACTCCGGGAGGAGGCCGGCTTCGAGGCGGGCGAACTCCACCTGCTCCAGGAGTTCTGGGTGGCGACCGGCGTGCTCCGGCACCGGCGCGGCATCGTGTTCGCCACCGACCTCACAGAGACCGACCGCGACCTCGACGACAACGAGTTCCTCTCCGTGGAGCGGATTCCTGCCGAGGACGCACTCGACGTCGCCCGCGAACCGCCGGCGAACGACGCCACCATCGAGGGACTGTTGCTCGCGAAAGCCGACGGCTTCCTCTGACCGTAACGTGACTCGACGGAGCCTCTGGCAGTGGCGAGGCAATGATGCACTGTCGCGACCACAAGCCGTAACCGCCGCGGTGCCCTCCGCTCACGCATGGACGGCGAAGTTTCCGTCGAGGACCTTCCACCGCTGCTCGAGGCGGACGGCGTGCGCGTCGTGGACATCCGCACCCGCGAAGCATTCACGCGCGGCCACATCCCCGGCAGCGAGAACATCCCGTTCGCCGAACTCCCGCGCTCCGTCGACCGACTCGAGGGCGCCGAGCGCGTCGTCACGGTCTGCCCGCACGGCCACTCGAGCGTGCAGGCCGCGCGCCTCGTCGCGTCCTACGAGGGGCTCGCCGACGGCGCGCGCGTCGAGAGTCTCACAGAGGGACTGAGCGGCTGGGACGGCGAACTGGTTGCAGCGACAGACGGTGAGCAGGCAGACAGCGAGCGCGCGGACGACGAGGGACCGGAGACCGACGCACCGTTCTGAGTCTCCGTTCCGACCGCTGGGGCGCCGTCGCTACCCTGCCGTCACGCGTCGAGAGAGAAGCGGGTCGTGACCGTCAGTCGGGTGTCAGGCCACGTTGTAGCCCTTGTCGCGGAGGAAGTCCTCCACGCGTCCGGAGTGGTTGCCCTGGAGTTCGATCTCGCCGTCCTCGACGGTGCCCCCGCACGCGAACTTCGATTTCAGGTCCGATGAGAGGCTGTCGAGGTCGACGTCCTTCGGGTCGAATCCTTCGATGACGGTCACTTCCTTTCCGTAGCGACGCTCGTCGATGCGGATTGTGATTTGCTGAGACTCTTTCGCGACGTCCTCGCAGACGCAGAGTTCATCGGGCAATCCACACGTCGAGCAGACTTCCGACATTACACCTCGGGCTACGAAATCCGTCTATTAAACACTATCGCCGCGGCGAAGACCGGGTAGGCGGCTGTATTCGCTGGCGAGCGACCGCGCGAGACGCTTCGCTTCGGCGGCGTCCTCGCCGCTCACGCCACCAGCGTACCGGGAGCGCTCCCGGAGCGCCGCCACGCGTTCGGCGCGCTCGTCCGACCCCACGTCCCGGAGGTACTCGCGGACCGTCTCGCCCGCTCTCCGCTTCCGGTGGCGCTTCTCGAGTACGTACTCCACGCGCTCGAAGGCGCCCTCCACCTCCTCGTCGGGGTCGCCCCGCGGCAGCCACCGGAGCCAGAGACTCCGGTACACTCGCCCGGAGAGGCCGACGTAGCGGACGCCGGCCGTCAGTCCGACCAGCATGACTCCCCAGACGACGAGCGTCGTGACCGGGGGAAGTGACATCCCGCCAGCGCTCTCACCGCCCGCGCCACCAACCTGCGGCGGAGTGGCCCCGGACACGTTCGCCGTCTCGTTCCCGATGTGCTGGACGCCGTAGGCCTTCTTGTCGAGCGGCGGGCCGGTGCTGGTCTGTGCGCCCTGCTGGGAGGTGTTGTTCTCGGACGGTGACGGGAGCGTCGGCGCCGGGGGCGTCCACGTTCCGTTCTGGCTGCCCGCGGCGTCGACGCCCGGGACGCCGGACTGGCGCGCCGAGGTCACTCGCTGGTTTTCCGTGCTCGCGCGCTCGCCGCCCGGCGTCGGGTCGAAGCGAACCCACCCGCGGTCCGGGACGTACACCTCGACCCACGCGTGCGAGTCGACGCCCCGGACCACCCAGGTGTCCTCGCTGACGCGCTGCCCGGGCGTGTACCCGACGACGAAGCGCGTCGGCACGCCCTGCGTGCGGAGCATCACCGCCATCGAACTCGCGTAGTACGTGCAGTACCCCGCCTCGTACTCGAGTATGAACTCGTTCACGAGATTCCCCTGGCCGTTACGCGCGTCCAGTGAGTACTCCTTGTTCCCCTCTAGCCACCGCTCGATGGCGGCGGCCTTCGCGTAGTTCGACGTCGACCCGTTCGTGATGCGGGACGCGAGTTCGACCACCCGGGAGCTCGTGCTGGACGGCGTCTGGAGGTACCGACCCCGTATCTCGGCGGGCGCTGTGCCCGTCTCCGACGCGAGCGTCTCCGGGTCGCTCACCGGTCCCCGACTTCTGACCACGTAGCTGTCGCCGCTGTGCAGCGTCGCCTGGGACTGCAGTAATCCACCCCCCGTCACGGTCGCTTCCACGCCGTCGACGGACTGGACCACGGCCGCGGCCGGCAGGAGGTTCAGCGTCCGCTTGGCGGTGACGCGTTGGGTGACGTGTCTCCCTGTCGGTGGCGGGGTGTTCTCGGCCGTGCCGACGCCGGACGTTCGAACCCAGCCGTCCCCCGTGAACCGGTCGTAGACGCCCGCCCGCCAGTACGACGCGGCGTCCGACTCGACGACGAAGTGGACTTTCGGGCTGAGTCGGATGCTCCCGCCGACGCCGACGTAGCCGTCCGCGCTCACGAGACTCCCGGACGCCGTGCTCGCGGACGCCGGCACGAGCGGCGAGCGACCGCCCGGCACTGCGGTCACGCCTGCGGACGCGACCACCATCACGGCCAGCACCGCGGCGAGCACCTCGACCTGGCGGCGACTCGCCTCGTGCCCGGCGAGCGTGCCGAAACCGACCGCGCCCGCCGCCGCCAGTACGCCGACGAGCGTCGTCGTCGTGGTGCTGTCGCCGGTCAGCACGAAGAAGCCGAGTGTCAGCGCGGCGACGCTCGCGGCGGCCGCGTACTGCCGCCGGAAGACGAGGTACGCCGCGAGGAACGTCGGTGCCGGGGCGACCGCGAGCGCCCACGTCCCGGCGGCGGGCATCCGCATCACGGAGTATCCCGTGAGGAGCGCGACGCCGTCTTTTACGACGCGCATCGGCGTGAGCGCGTCGAGGTACGCGGGCGGCACCGTGGTCAGGTAGGCGGCCAGTCCGCCGACGAGGAGCACTCCGGCTAGCACGGTGGCGTACTTCCACGGCAGCGCGCGGAACACGGCGGCGAGCACCACCACCGCGGCGACCTCCGCGACCAGCGGGGTCGGCCCGCCGATCACCGTCACGACCTCGTACAGCACGGAGAGGTACGCGCCGACGACCACGGCGACGAACGCGCCCGCCGCGACATCACGCCCGCTCACGGAGTCGCGTCCGCGTATCAGGGCGTCTCGAACGCCCGCACCGAGGCGGTGCCCGACAGTTCCACTCATACGCTCACCCGCTGGCTCGCGCCAGCGCGACCGCCGACGAACTCCTCGTACCGGTACGCGGTGTCTCCCACCGTGACGGAGACGTGCTCGCCGCTCTCGGGCGCGTGGACCACGATGTCGGCCTCGTCCTTCCGCCGCGAGCGGAGTTTCCCGCGGCCGAAGCGCGCCAGAATCTCGAGGACGCGGCGGCGGTGGGGGTCGCCGTGCGCCGGGTCGACCGCTCCGACGGCGGTGGTCACACCGACCGCCACCCCCGCGTCGAGGAGGTGTGTGACGATACTCGCCGTGGCCTCCGCGACGGAGTCCTCCCGCGGCCCGAGGGCTTCCGCGGCCACCGTCACCCGGTTGGTCGACCCCTCGCCGACGAACTCCGTGACGGCGAGTTCGTTCGGGCGCTTCGCGCTCGCCTTCCAGTTCACGTCCCGTAGCGGGTCGCCGCGCTCGTACTCGCGGACGCCCGCGAACTGCTCGCGCTCGTCAGTCAGTCCGACGTACCCCGTGAGCAGCGACGCCGTGCTCTCCAGGGAGTGCACGCGCGGGAACACCGTCACTCGCTTCGACCCGCCGGCGGCCTGTTCGGTCCGCCAGAGGCCGAAGGGGTCGGTCGCCTCGACGCGGCACGGCCCGATGGAGTGGACGCCTCGCGACGCGAACTCCACCTCGTACTCAAGCCACCGGCCGTCGGTCTCCGCCGCGTGTTCGCTCTCGCCGCGCAGTCCCGCCGAGAGGTCGTCCCGGATGGTCACCGGGTACGGCCGTGACGCGTTCACGCGCACGTCGACCGTCCGCCACTCCCCCTGGTGCCCCTCGCGCGGGGCGACGCGCTGTATCTCCGGGTCGGGGTACGAACGGACGTACAGCGCGGTGACTGCGAGCAGCGCGAACGCGGGGACGACGACGGCGTTCAGGCTCCGACCACCGAACGCGTACCCGAGCACGATACCGAGGAGGGCGACCGCGAGCACCGCCAGCCCGCGGCGGGTTGGTTCGGGGTGCATCTCACTCCGGTTGTATGGTGTCGAGTGCGCGCTCGACGAGCGTTCTCGCGGGGTCTCCGCCCAGCGTGCCGCCGGTGTCCGCGCGAACTCGGTGTGGGAGCACGGTGCGCGCCTCGGCCTGCACGTCGTCGGGAATCACGTACTCTCGGCCGTCGAGCACGGCGCGGCCCTGCGCTGCCCGCAGCAGTGATATCGAACCCCGCGGACTCACGCCGAGTGCGGCGTGGTCGCGAGTGTAGCGCGCGAGTTCCGTGACGTACTCCTTCACGGGCCGGGCCACCTCGACTGTGTCCGTGGTGGCGCGGGCGCGCCGCAGGTCCTCGACGGACGCCACCGACTCGATGTCGTCGATGGGGTGACCGCCGACGACCCGGTCGAGCACGTCGACCTCCTCCTCGCGACCGGGGTACCCGAGGCGCAGTTTCTTCATGAACCGGTCGAGTTCAGCGACCGGCAACTCGTACGTTCGGTCGCGGTCGACGGAGTTCTGGGTCGCGATGACCGTAAACGGGTCCGGAAGCCGCCGCGTCGCCCCGTCCGTCGTCACCTGCTCTTCCTCCATAGCCTCCAGGAGTGCGGACTGGGTCTTCGGCGGCGCGCGGTTGATCTCGTCCCCGAGCACGACGTTCGCGAACACCGGCCCGGCCTGGAACTCGAACTCCCGGCTCTTCTCGTTGAACACGTTGACGCCCGTCACGTCCGTCGGCAGGAGGTCCGGCGTGAACTGCACGCGCTGGAACTTCCCGTCGAACGACCGCGCGACGGCGCGAGCGAGCATCGTCTTCCCGACGCCGGGAACGTCCTCCAAGAGCACGTGTCCACCGCCGAGGATCGCCGTGACGACCTGTTCGATGGCCGATTGCTTGCCGACGATGACCGTCTCGATGTTCTCCACGACGCGTCGCGCGACGTCGCTCGCGTCCGCGACCGGGAGCGGCGCAGGGGCGTTCTCCTGCGTGCGAGCGTCGGCCACGGCACGAGTGTCCTGTGTGTCTGTCATGAGTGGGTGGGTTGTGGGCCGGCGGCAGTCAACTGTCGAACGGTACGCGCTGAGATACTTGTATGCTTACTGGTCACACGCTCCACGACGCGCACTCACGGCAGACGTGTTCGTCACCGTCCCGCCAGCGACGCGCGGCGTGCGACCCACACGCCGCGCACTCGCCGCCGGGCCGCCACGAACTCGTGAGCGTCGACGGTGCTGGCGCGTCGTCCGCGGACTCCTCGCGGGCGACGCGACTCCCTTCGCCGGAAGCCGGCGACTCCTCGCCCCCCTCGCTCGCGTCCGCCGTCTCCTCGCTCTCCGCTCCCGATTCGTCAGTATCGGCGAACGCGTCCAGCGTCGCGTCCTCTGTCACGTCCTCTCATTACACGGCCTCTGGCATAACGCTCCCGGAGAATCTAAGGCCACGGCACCCACACGTCCGGTATGGTCTGGCTCATCGACAACATCACCACTGCCGTCGACCTGTTCGGAACGGTCGCACGAACCGACCCGCTCTCGGCGGTCCTGCTCGCGCTCGGCGGCCTGCTCGTGGCGTTCAGCTCCGCCATCTTCGGCTACCTCGCGCTCGGCGGCCTGCTCGAACCGCTCGCCCCCGAACACCTCGACCACCCCGCCCGCCGGGAGCGAACGTAACGAAGCTCACCCGGTTCGGCCGCGAGCGGCTCAGACGCCCGCGTCGTCGAACGCCGCCGCGAGCAACTCGACCGCCGCCGCCCGGTCAGGGCCCAGCGGCGACCCCGCGACCACGCTGTCGACGTGGTCACCGACCGCCTCGAGCTGTGACGCCACCATTCCCGGGTCGCCCGCGATACAGAACCCCTCCAGCATCGCGTCCGTCACCAGGTCGAACGCCGCTGAGAACGCCCCAGACTCGATTTTCTCTCCGATCTCCCGAGCGCGCTCGCTGTCGACGCCGTGCCGGTCGAGCACCGGCGTCGCCGCGCCCGCTGCGATGAACGCCACCGGCGGCCGCGCCGCGTCGAGCGCCGCCGCCGCGTCTTCGGCCACCGACACCGACGCGAACGCCGCCACGTCGACGTCACCCGCGACCACTCGATCCGCCTCACCCTCCGCGACGCGCTCGCGCGCCCACGACAGGTCCCGGGGGTGGCTTGCGTTCACCAGCACGCCGTCCGCGTGCTTTCCCGCCATACGGAGCATGTGTGGCCCTTGCGCGCCCACGTACACCGGAATCTCCTCGGGTTCGTAGTTCAGTCCTGCGTCGCGTGCGACGAACGTCCCGTCGTGGTCGACGCGCTCGCCCGCCCACAGGTCCTGTGCGACCTTGAACGTCTCGAGCACACGGCGGAGCGGCCGGTCGCGCTCCACGCCCAGGTTCGACAGCGTCGACCTGTCGCCCGCGCCGATACCCAGTACTCCGCGCCCGTCGCTCACCTCGTCCAGCGTCGCGACCTGGGACGCGAGCTTTACGGGATGCGTGTCGTAGGGGTTCGCCACGCCTGGCCCCACGCTGACCGTCTCGGTCGCCGCAGCCACCCGGTCCAGCGCCACGAACGGGTCGCGATTGTTGTAGTGACACGACGCAAACACCGCGTCGAACCCGGCTTTCTCGGCCACTGCCCCGAGGTCGGCCACCTCCGCGACCGGTAGCTCGGGCGTCAGTTCAATCCCGCGCATACTCCCACTCGTCGAGTGCCTGCCGCACGAAGTCACCCTCTAAGTCGCGGTAGAGGTTGTCGCTACCATCGTGGTCGCCGAACTCGAAGTCCCGAACGACCACCACGGGTGTCCCGTCGTCACCTTCGCCCGACACGAGGTTCGCGGTCGCCGCGAGTTCGTCCACTACGCTCTCGACGGTGACCTCCAATTCCTTCCCGTCGCGGTCGGTCTCGCCGCGCCAGTCCCGCGACGCCGGCATTCCCGCCCATCCGAGTGCGACGCCGCGCTGCCCGTGACGGAACGGACGGCCGGACGTGTCCGTGACGATGACCGCAACGTCCGCGTCCAGTCCGTCGCGAACGCGTTCGGCGCTCTCGGTCGGTCGCTCCGGCAGCAACAGTAGGTCGGCGTCGCCGGTGTTCGACCGGTCGATGCCGGCGTTCACGCCGACGTGCCCGAAGCGCGTCTCCGTCAACAGGAACGGCGCGTCCATCCACACTGCCGCAGACTCCTCTAGGACGGCCTGCGCGAACCGGGGGTCTTTCTCCTCGCCCGCGATGTCGGCGAGTCGGTCGGCTATCTCCGTGGCGAGCTCCCCGGGCGGGAACGCCGACAGCGGCGCGCTCCGCCCCTCGGCCTTCGAGACCACGGTGCTGGCGACACAGACCACGTCGCCGTCGGCCAGGTCGGCGCGCTCGGAGACGAGCGCCGCGAGGTCGTCGCCCTCGCGAACCTCCGGAACGTCCGGTACCGCGAACGCGTGCATACCCGGGCTTCGACCCCGCAGACAAAAGCACCGGCGGTACCGGTCGGTCCTTCCACCGGCACGGCGCGCCCCTGCCGCCGGGTCTGTGCGTCCTCACTACAGACCCAGCGCGTCACCGCCACCGGGCTTCGACCGAAACCTCCGACCCGTCGACGTCGACGAGCAGGAGCGACGCTGAATCGGCGGGGTCCGCGCCCGTCGCACTCCCCGGGTTCAGGAGGCGCACGCCGTCGACCCGCCGGTCGCGCAGTTCGTGCGTGTGACCGCACATGCCGATGGCGTCGGGGTCGTCACGGGCGTCCTTCACCGCGGACACCACGCGTTCGTCGTAGTTGTCGAGCGAGCCGTTGCCGTGGGTCACGACGAACTGCACGTCCTCCACCCAGAGCGAGTCCACTCTCGGCAGGCCGATTTGCGTGGGGTCAGCGTTTCCGCTGACTGCCACGAAGTCCTCGTCCGCGAGGTCGCGGATCGCTTCGTAGGCGTCCGTGCTGTCGAAGTCACCGGCGTGCACGACGATGTCGGCGTCCTCGATCTCGACCTCGGCGAAGTCCGGGAGTTCGTCGGCCTGTGACGGGATGTGGGTGTCGCTGACGAGCGCTATGCTTCTCATACCCTGTTCTTGTGCGCCGAGGGGCAAATAGCTTCGAGGGGGTTCAGGTGCGACGCGACGCGCTGGCGACGGAGTGCGAAGCCTCTTTTTCGCCCGGTCGCGTACCCACTATCGGGCGACGGTGACGAGGAGTTACCCCCTCCGAGCCCCTTGTGACGAGGCCTTTCTCCCGAGTCGCCCATCCTCGACCCGGAGAGCGGCGGGGCTGTCAGAGACGCAATCGCTATACCGTGGAGAATTGGCTTGCAGGCAGCGACATCAGCGTACGAGTCGGGTTACTGCCGTTCCGCATCCAGCCGACCCGCGGCAACTCGTCAGATCACGCGAGGGGTTGGTCCCGCTCTCGTACTTGAACCTACGCAGCCAGCCGGTGGCGATATCCGCCTGCTTCGACCGCCACCAGCATTCGCGCGGCGAAGCCGCGCGATTCCCGCGAACGCGAAGCGTTCGCGGCTTTTTTAGCGTAGATTTTTTGGCCGAGCGGTTCGCGCTTCGCGCGAACCCGAGGCGAAAAAAGGTACGTCAGAAGAACTGCTTGAGGTGTTCTTTCTTCTCGTCCTCGAGTCGGACGCGGACGGCGTCGTTGAGCGTCTGGATGCGGCCCTGTTTTGCGGTGATGGGAGCGATAGTGTCCTGCCACTGTTTCCACGGCGGCAGCAGGCCGAGGCGGTCGGCGATGTCGTCAAGGCGTTCGTCGCGGTCCTCGACTTTGTCCATCTTGTTGACGGCGGCGATGCGGGGGATGCCGAGCTCTTCGAGCAGGTAGAACAGTTCGACGACGTGCGGAATCTCGTCCTCGCTGGAGTGCCGGTCGATGATGTCGACGGCGGCTTTCCCATCGAGGACGAGCACGCCCGCGATGATGGAGTCGGCGTTGTCCTCGAGGTAACGCACGATGCTCGTCTTGATGGTCTCGCGGTGGTCGTCCTCGACACCGGACATGAATCCGAAGCCGGGGAGGTCGGTAATCACGAAGTCCTCGCTCGCCCAGTCGAAGTGGTTGGGTTGGCGGGTGACGCCGGGTTTCTGGCCGGTCGGCACGCTGTGGCCGGTGAGCTCGCGCATGAGCGTGGATTTGCCGACGTTCGACCGGCCGACGAGCACTACCTCGTCGCTCCGGTTAGGGCGGTTCTCGAACACACTCGTCTGTTGCCGCCGCTCGGGGTTAAGTGACGCGTGTTCGCGTCCGAGTCGGCGGTCCGTGTACGCTCAAACGCGCTTTTCACTCCGCGTGACATTAAACACCTTGCGCAGCGTACGTGTGTCTGTCATGCGACAGCAAACACTCGTGTTGGCGGTGCTGGGCGCTGCCCTGATGGTCACGGCGGGCGTCGTCGGCGGTCTGACGCTGGGTGCGGGGAACGCAGCAGCGGCGTCAGCGAACGGCGACAAGTCGGTGACTGTGTCGACGTCCGGTGAGATCGAAGCGGCCGCAGACCAGGCAATCGTGCGGGTCGCGGTGACGGCGACCGGGAACGATTCGAATGCGGTGCGCCAGGAGATCGCCGCCGACGTGGAGTCACTCCGCGCGGCGCTACAGGAGTACGGACTCTCCTCGGCGGACATCCGGACGGCGTACTACGACATCTCCCAGGTCCGCGAGCGGACGCCCGAGGGGATGGAGGCGGGCGAGTACCGTGGCACGCACGCCTTCGAGTTGACGGTGAACAACACGTCCGCTGCTGGCGAGGTCATCGACGTCGCCGTGTCGAACGGCGCCGACCAGGTGGACGGCGTCTCCTTCACGCTCTCCGACGAGAAGCGCTCGCAACTCTACAACGAGGCGCTGACGAAGGCGATGGGGAACGCGCGGACGCAGGCGGAGACGCTCGCCATGGCTGGCGACATCTCCATCACGGGCGTCCACACCATCGTCTCCTCGGAGACGCACTACCGGCCGTACGCCCTCGAGACCGCGGCGATGACCAGCGCAGCCGGGGATTCGGCGAGCACGTCGGTGCAGCCGGGTCCGGTGATGGTCACCGCGAGCGTGCAGGTGACGTACAACGCGACGTCAGCGTAACGCACGCCGCGACAGCGTACCGGACTCTCCGCGCGCCTGTGGAGAGACCGCATCGTGGGCTTCCGCTCCTCGATGCGTCTGGCGTCACGGAACCGCCTGAACGCTTTTTGTCGGTGGAAGTGAACGAACGTACGTGCGACTCGTTCAGGTGACGGTTCCCCGCGGGAAGCGCGAAGCAGTCCTGGATGTGCTCGACGAGCGAGACATCGACTACGTGGTGGTCGACGAGACCAGCGGCCGGGAGTACACCGCGGTCGTGAACTTTCCGCTACCGACGGAGGCCGTCGAGGAGGTGCTGTCGGAACTACGTTCGAGTGGGCTCTCGGAGGAAGCGTACACGGTCGTGGTGGACGCAGAGACGGTGGTGTCGCGGAACTTCGAGGAACTCAAACAGCAGTACGCGGCGGAGGTCGAGCACAATCAGATCGCCTGCGAGGAGTTGGTCGCGACCGTCGAGGAGTTCACGTCGAGTCGCCGGACGTTCGTCGTGATGCTCGTGGTGAGTGCGGTGCTGGCGACGGCGGGTGCGCTCCTTGACTCGGCCATCGTGATGGTCGGCGCGAACGTCATCGTTCCGCTGATGAACCCCGCGATGGCGGCCAGCGTCGGGAGTGTCCTGAGCGATCGCGACCTGTTCGCTCGCGGGGTTCGCTGGCAACTCGCCGGCCTCGCGCTGGTGGTGGTTGCGGCGAGCGCGTTCGCACTGTTCGTCCGGGTGACCGGCCTGCTACCGCCGGACACCGACGTGCTCACGCTGGAGCAGGTGCGCCAGGGGTCGTCCTCGAGTCTGCTGTCACTCGTGGTGGCGCTGGGCGCGGGCGTGGCGGGGTCGGTGAGCCTGATGACGGGCGTGTCGTCGGCGCTCGTGGGGGTGGCGATCGCGGTGGCGCTCGTCCCGCCGGCGGCGACCGTCGGCATCGGTATCGCGTGGACGGCGCCCGGACTCGCGCTCGAATCGGGCGTCCTGCTCGTCGTGAACTTGGTCTCCATCAACCTCGCGGCGCTCGTCGTGCTCTGGCGCGCCGGCTACCGGCCCGTGGAGTTCAAGGAGACGGACGAGGCGCGGAGCGAGACGCTGAAGCGCGGTGCCGTTCTCGTCGTCCTGATCCTCGTGCTCGCGGCGTTCATCGGCGTCACGACGAACGCCGCGCGCTCCAGGGCTGGGTTCGAGCAGTCGGTCCGGGACGACATCGAGTCGCTGCTCGACGAACCACGGTACGGCGACACCGTCCTGTTGGACGTCACGGTCGAATACGGGCCCGGGACGCTGTTCGCACAGCCCACTCGCGTGGTGGTCCGCGTCGGCCGAACGGACGCCGAACCCGTCCCCGGGTTAGCCGACGCCATCGCGGCCCGGCTGAACGCGTCCGGCTCGATGCGCGTGGAGGTCGAATCCGTGCAGGTCGCGACAGCGGACTGAGGACCCGTGTTTATTTCTCGCCGCCGTTCCACGGGACGGTTGTGCGACTCGTTCAGGTGACGGTCCCCCGCGGCAAACGCGAAGCAGTCCTCGAGGCGCTCGACGAGCGGGACATCGACTACGTGGTGACCGACGAGACCAGCGGCCGGGAGTACACCGCGGTCGTGAACTTCCCCGTTCCGACGGAAGCCGTCTCGGACGCCCTCGACGCGATCCGGTCGGCGGGCATCTCGGAGGACGCGTACACCGTCGTCGTCGACGCGGAGACCGTCATTTCGCGGCGGTTCGAGGAACTGGAGGCGAGGTACGCCGAGGACGAGGAGACCACCGACCGCATCGCGCGCGAGGAACTCGTCGCGCGCGCCGAAGACCTCGCCCCTTCGCGGACGACGTACGTCGTGATGACGCTCGTGAGTACCGTCATCGCGGCGGCAGGCCTCCTCCTGGATTCGCCGGCAACGGTCGTCGGGTCGATGGTCATCGCGCCGCTGCTGGGTCCCGCGATGGCGGCGAGCGTCGGCACCGTCGTGGACGACCAGGACCTGTTCCGGCGCGGTGTCTACCTCCAGTTCGTGGGTCTCGTGCTTTCGGTCGCGGGCGCAGCGGTGTTCGCGTTCGTCCTGAAGGAAGTCCACATCGTTCCGCCTGGTCTGGACGTGTTGTCGCTCTCGGAGGTCCGGGAGCGACTGCGCCCGGACTTCCTCTCACTCGTCGTGGCCCTGGGCGCGGGCATCGCGGGCGTGTTCAGCCTGATGACCGGCGTCTCGTCGGCGCTCGTCGGCGTCGCCATCGCGGTGGCGCTGATTCCGCCGGCGGCGACAGTCGGCATCGGCATCGCGTGGGGCCTGCCGTCGCTCGCCATCGGGTCGGCGGTGCTCACGCTCGTCAACGTGCTCTCCATCAACCTGGCGGCGCTCATCGTGCTCTGGTACTCGGGCTATCGGCCCGAGCGCTTCTTCCACGTCCCGAACGCGCGCTCCGCGCTGCTGAAGCGCGCGGCCATCCTCGCCGCCGCCATCCTCGTGCTGTCGACGTTCCTCGGCGGCGTTACGTACTCCTCCTACCAGACCGCGACGACCGAGCAAGCGGTCACGGATGGCATCTCGGACATCGTCACGAACTCGACGTACGAGAACGTCACCCTGCTCGAGACCCAGTTCCGGTACGACACAGGCATCGTGTTCCGTCAGCCACAGACGGTGGTGGTCACACTTGGGGTGCCGCCCGACGCCGACCTGCCGGAACTCGCTGCGCGCCTCGAGGAGCGCGTCGAGGAGCGCTCTGGCAGCGAGGTGTCACTTCAGGTTCGGTACACGTTCGTCCAGCACGTCGAGTAGCGTCCGCGCCGGCCCCACTCCTTCGCTTCGACGTGCTTCTCACTCACGGGTCACTTCGTTCCCCGTTCGCTTCTCCGAGGGTCTTCGCCACGCTCAGACCCTCGCTACTGCTCGCGGCTGACGCCGCTCGCGTTTTCGTGGTTCTCACTCGCTCCCTGTGGTCGCTCGCTCCGAACCACGCTACTCTTCGAACGGGAGTTCGTGCTCGTAGCCGGCCGCGTCGACCGCCTCGTCGAGCGTCTCCTCGACGTTCTCGCCGGTCTCCACGCTCATGTAGTAGTCCGTCTCGACGTCCTCGGAGAGGTCGGCCTTGTTGCAGACGGTGACCAGCGGAGTGTCGGGGAACTCCTCGGCGACCTCGGCGCGGAGCGCTCGCTGGTCGTCGAGCGGGTAGCCACACGTCTCGCTGGCGTCGACGAAGAAGAGGATCACGTCAGCGAGGTGCGCGAGCGCTGACACCGCCTGCCCCTCGATGTCGTTGCGTTCCTCTGCGGGCCGGTCGAGCAGGCCGGGCGTGTCCACGATCTGCCAGCGCACGCGGTCGTTATCGAAGTGCCCGACTCGGACGCCCTTCGTCGTGAACGGGTACTCCGCGGTCTCGTTCCGGGCGTTCGTCACTGTGTTCACGAACGACGACTTCCCGACGTTCGGGTAGCCCGCCACCACGATGGTCGGTTCGTCCGGGCGGATGTCCGGCAGCACCTTCAGCGCGTCCCGCGCCTTGCCCACGGTCGCGAGGTCGTCGGCGATCTGGTCCATCACCGACCCCATCCGAGCGAACCCCTGTTTGCGGATCTTGCGCGCCGCGTCGGCGTCGCCACGGGGGAGTTTCCCCATGTACTCGCGGCCCAGGTCGTGGGTCTTCCGTGACGCCCACGAGAGCTCCGAGAGGTGCTGGCGGACCGCGTCGACGCCGCCCTCCTCGTGGAGTTCCTTGCGGAGCACGGCGTCGGCGAGGTCGTAGTAGAAGTCGTTCGCGTCGTCGAAGTCCGGCCACGACGTCACCACGTTGTGGAGGTTGTCCCCGAGGATGTTCGAGGACGTCTGGAGCATCGACTCCTGGGCTTCCACGCCCTGTTTCGCGCGGCCCGCCCTGGCCGCCCGCGAGAACGCCTTGTCGAGGAGCTCCTCCGACGTGGGCGTCGTCGGCAGGTTCTCGAAAATCATGCCCGCAAGTAGACGCGCGACACGTAAAAGGCCACGTATCACCGTTCGCGAGAGTGGTCGCAGTGACTGTCTACGCGGTCGTTGCGCGCGACTCGGTCCCCCGACAGAACACGGGCCTGGAGCCGTGGCTCACCGCTACTCCGAGGTCGACAGGTCCAGTTCCACCAAAATCTCGTCGCACTCGTCGACCAGCGAAATCGTGCCGGCGTCCTCGTCGCGCTCGACGAGCCCCGCGTCGACCAACTTCGGGACGTGTACGTGATATAGCGCCAGATAGAACTCTCGTGACTGTTCGTCCAGGGACTCGTCTGCCTGTTCGTCCGACTCCCACTGCGCGAGTCTGTCTGCCACTCTCTCCATCGGCAACGGGCCATCGTGCTCGTCGAGATGTGAAAGGACGACCCGCCGATGTGGGTCCGCCAACGCGTCGAAGATGTCGACGGTGCTTGCTCCCGCCTCTTGGAGGGCTGTGCTCGCGGAGGTGTTCTGTTCACTCGTCGTCATCGACTACTCGTAGGTCGGAAGCCTCAATCAGCCGACGGCCTCACCAGTACTGCTGTTTATGTACACCTGTCGCTGGGCGCGCCTACTTGGTGTCTTCGGCCCGGACCAGCCCCGAGCGGACGAGCGTCTCACAGCCCCGCCGGATCCGCTCGGAGACGGCGTTCGCCGAGACGTCAAGTGCCTCGCTCAACTCCGCCGTCGACGTCTCCCGCGGGATGGCAAAGTACCCCTCGTCGACGGCCGTGACGAGAGCTTCGTGCTGTTCCGCCGTCAGGCCGAACGTCCGCTGCCGGGGGTCCGTCGGGTGGTACAGCTGGTTCACCTCGAACTCGCGGCCCGCCTCCCGGAAGTGAGACCGGAAGGTAGACACCATCTGCTCGTCGGCGAACCGCAACCGCAGGTGCCATCGGCCGCTGCGGGCCTTCGCTTCGAGGATCGCCGCGTGGTGGTCCACCATCTGCTGAATGAGGTCCTGGAACTCCTCGCTCCATTCCAATCGGTAGAGCAGTTCGTTCTCGGTCTCCTCGGCGACGCTGACGCTGGTGGTCGTGGGGTCGTCCTCGAGCGCACGCTGGAAGCCTTCTAGGTCCCCGTCCGCCGCCCAGAGGAACGGGAACACCTCTTGTGGGCTGTGCGATGCCAGACGATCCGCCTCGACAGTCACGTCCGGGGCCGTCGAGAGCGCGTGGTCCAGGGCGAACGACTCCGCCACAATCGTGAAATTACCGACGACGCTCATGTACACTGTGGGCGACGAACGCGGATAAGCACACAGGCAGGTCTGCACGCACAGACTCTTTTAGCCCTGCAAGCCGTCTCCCCCGCATGACCAACTGGCGCGCGGTCCTCGTTGGTTTCGCCGTGGAGTTCGTACTCGGCGTGTTCGCGTTCGCGCTGCCGGGAATCGGACACGCCGCGGCGGGCCTCGTCGGCGGGTTCGTCGCGGGGTGGATGGCGGGCGGCGGCGCCTGGAGTGGCGCGTGGCACGGTTTCCTCGCGGGCGCGCTCGGCGGGATTCTCGTCGCCGTCTTCGCGCTCGTGTTCGGCCTGCTGCTCACCGCCACGGGGTTCGTTCCGGGGACCATTTTCGGCGTTGGCATCGCGCTGTTTGCGCTCCTCGCGTTCGGCCTGCTCGCGCTCGACAGCGCCATCGCGGGCGCAATCGGCGGCCTGCTCGCCGACGAGAACTAGCTCGGGAACGCGGAGCTACCGCCGTTCCTCCAGTTCGTCCAGCAGCGCGTCCACGTCGACGTCCTGCTGGGCGAGCGCGACCAGCATGTGGTAGACGACGTCCGCGCCCTCGTTGGCGAGTTCGTCTTCGTCGCCGTCCTTCGCGGCGAGGACGAACTCCGTGGCCTCCTCGCCGAACTTCTCGAGGGCGGCGTTCTCACCCTTCTCGTGGGTGAGCAGGCTCGCGGTGTAGGAGTCCTCGGGGAGCGTCTCCTTCCGGTCCTCGATGACCGCGTACAGTTCACGGAGCGCGTCGTTCATCGCTCCATCACCTCGCGGATGTCCTCCAGTTCCTCGAAGTCCTCGATGGCGCGGCGTCCGTCCTCGAAGACGTCCGCCTCGACCTCGACGGGGGTGTTGGTGCGGGTGGCGAGCGCGAGCGAGTCACTCGGGCGCGCGTCCACCACGGCCTCCCCGCGCGGCGTCTGGAGGTGGAGGTCCGCGAGGTAGGTGCCGTCGTCGACGCCGCGCACGACGACGCGGTCGACGCGGCCGCCGAGTTCCTCGATGGTGTCGAGCAGGAGGTCGTGCGTGAGCGGCCGCCCGATGTCCGTGGCGTCCTGCCCGCGGGCGATGCTCGTCGCCTCGTCGAAGCCGATGAAGATGGGGAGCACGTCCGATTCGTCCTCGACGCCGACGAGCACGACCGGCAGCGCGCCCTCGGGCGTGCCGGCGACGCGGACGCCCTCGATGTGCGCGTTCATGCCCTACCGTTCGGTGGCCCGGGCAAAAGGTTGCCTGCTTGTCCGGGCAAGAATCCGGGACGGTGCCTGGCAGTCAGACCGGCGCTCGCTCCGTCCGGAAGAACGCGAGGTCGTGGATGCGGGAGTCGCTCGTCAACTCGGGGTGGAAGGAGGTGCCGACGACGGGGCCGTCGCGCACCGCGACCGGCCGGCCGTCCCAGGACGCGAGCACTTCGGCGTCCGGGCCGACGTCCGCGATGGTCGGCGCGCGGATGAACACCGATGGGAACGGCTCGTCGAGGCCGTCCACGTCCAGGGGCGCCTCGAAGGAGTCGACCTGCCGCCCGAACGCGTTCCGGTCGACGGTCACGTCCACGAGGTCCAGGGTCTCGACGCGCTCGTCGTTCGCGTCCGTCGACGCGACGATGAGGCCCGCACACGTCGCCAATACGGGTTTACCGGCGTCGACGTGCGCGCGAATCTCCTCGTCGATTCCCTCCCGGGCGAGCAAGCGCGAGATGGCCGTGGACTCGCCGCCCGGCAGCAGGAGAATGTCGCAGTCCGGGACGACGCCCGACTTCCGAACCTCGAGGACATCGGCGTCCTCGCCGTGGCTGGCGGCGGCGCGCTGGATGGCGTCGGCGTGCTCGGCGACGTCGCCCTGCACGGCCACGACGCCCGCGGTGACAGTCATGACTGGTCGTAGGGAGTGGTGGGGAAAAAGCCTCTCGGCGCGGCGTCACTCGGCACAGAACCACCCGGCAGTTCGGCGCCCAGGGTCGTCAGGCGAACGTCCAGATCGTCTATGCGAAGAACTGGAGGAGGAGAACGACGACGCCGAACATCGCGCCCGTCGCGACGACGCTCCGCGGGTCGATCTGGATGGAGTTCGGGTCCTCGGAGTCGAAGTAGCGAACGAGCCCGGCGCTCGACATCAGGCCGCCGCTGTTCTGTCCACTGCTCATACTCGGTCTTCCTCTCTCCGGATGCCTAAACGTTTCGAGTGTGCGCGCGTTCCGACGGGACCGAGTCCCTCGCGTCTCTTTCCCCTCAACAGCGGCAAGCCCCGTCTCGTGAGTAACCCTTATGCGCGGGGCGCGGCAAGTCAAGATAGACCGATGACTGTCACCCTGAAGGACTTCTACGCCGACTGGTGTGGCCCGTGCAAGACCCAGGACCCGATCCTCGAGGAGATGGAGGAGGACTGGGACGAGAGCGTGGCCTTCGAGAAGATCGACGTCGACGAGGCTGAGGACGTCGCGAACGAGTACCAGGTTCGATCGATTCCCACCATCGTCGTGGAGAACGACGACGGCGTCGTCGAGCGCTTCGTCGGCGTGACCCAGCGCGAGCAACTCGAGGACGCCCTCGAGGAAGCGGGCGCGTAACGCGGGAAGGACGCCGGGCCCAGCGACGGTGGACTGCCGCTGCTGGGCCGTCGACAGCCACTCCATTTTTCGGGTGTTCGCGGCGAGCGACAGCTGTTTTTGCGGTTAGCAGCTGACAGCGGTGTTCCGGTGTCGCCCTCTCTCCCACAGGGATAACGATGCGGTAAGTTACGAATTGGTTTCCGTTACCTTGTAGTGGGGTGGGTACGTTGTACCAGTCGTGTTCTCTCTCTCCGTGCTCGCTGCGGCCGAACTACCGGCGGTGACGACGGACATGCTCGTCGTCTTCGCCATCGTCCTCGGCACACTCGTCCTGTTCGTGACGGAGTGGCTGCCCATCGACGTCACCGCGATCCTGGTGATGGTCGTGCTGGTGGTCCTCGAACCGTGGACCCACGTCTCGACCACTGAGGGAATCTCCGGGTTCTCGAACCAGGCGACAATCGCTGTGCTCGCGATGCTCATCCTCAGCACGGGCGTGAGCCGCACCGGCCTCGTCCAGATTATCGGGCGGCGGATGGCGTCGTTCGCGGGCGACAGCCAGACCAAACAACTCGCCGCCACCATCGGCGTGAGCGGTCCCGTCTCCGGATTCATCAACAACACGCCCGTCGTCGCCATCCTCGTTCCCGTCGTCTCGGACCTCGCGCACAAGGGCAAGACCAGCCCGTCGAAACTCTTGATTCCGCTCTCCTTTGCCTCCATGCTCGGCGGGATGCTCACACTCATCGGCACCTCCACGAACCTCCTCGCGAGCGAGGTCGCCGGACGCCTCGGAGAGACCCAGAACATCGCCGCCCTCCACCGATTCTCGATGTTCGAGTTCACCGGCCTCGGCGCCATCGTGCTCGTCGTCGGGTCCATCTACCTGCTCACGATTGGGCACCGCCTGCTGCCAGAGCGCGTCCCCCCGGACGACGACGTCCTCGAGGAGTACGAGATGCAGGACTACCTCAGCGAGGTGGTGGTCCGCGGGACCTCCCCCATCGTTGGGAAGACCGTCGAGCAAGCCATCGACGAACGCCGCTTCGACGCCGACATTCTCCAGATCGTGCGCGGTGAGGAGCGGTTCATCGAACCGATCGGCCAGAAGGTCATCCGGGCGGGCGACGTGCTCACCGTCCGCACCGACCGCGACACGCTCGGACAGATCGCGGCCGTCGACGACCTCTCGTTGTCCGGCACGCCGGAGACCGAGGAGGAACTCGAACCCACGACCCAGGACGAACAGGCGCTCGTCGAGGTCGTCATCCAGTCCGGGTCGTCGCTCGCCGGGGAAACGCTCACGACGACGTCGTTCCGGGAGCGCTACAACGCGAACGTCCTCGCGTTCCGGACGCGCGGGGAGACGCTACGCGAGCGCCTGGACGACCTCGAGATGCACGTCGGCGACACCCTCCTCGTGCAGGCGCCCGAGGACAGCATCGACCGCCTCTCCGTGAACCCGGACTTCATCGTCGCCCACGAACCCGAGGAACCCAACTACCGCACGGAGAAGATCCCGCACGCCGTCGCCACCATCATCGGCGTCGTGCTCGCAGCGACGGTCACCCCACTCAACATCGTGACGACAGCACTCGGCGGCGTCGTCGCCATGGTCGGCACCGGTGTCCTGCGGCCCGGGGAACTGTACGAGTCAGTGGATTGGAGTGTCATCTTCCTGCTCGCGGGCGTCATCCCGCTAGGCATCGCACTCGAGCAGACGAACGCCGCCGGCCTGCTCGGGTCGCTGGTCGCGCTCTCGGGCACCGTGCTCCCAGCGGTCGGCGTGCTCTGGGTGTTCTACCTCTTCACCGGCCTCATCACGGGCGTCATCAGCAACAACGCGAGCGTCGTGCTCATGATTCCCGTCGCGGTTGAGGCCGCCGTCGACATCGGCGCGAACCCGTTCGCGTTCGTGCTCGCAGTGACGTTCGCCGCGTCGACGGCGTTCATGACGCCCGTCGGCTACCAGACGAACCTCTTCGTCTACGGCCCCGGCGGCTACACGTTCGGCGACTACGCCAGGGTCGGGGTTCCGCTGCAGTTGTTGCTCTCGTTCGTGACAGTCGCTGGCATCGTCGTCTTCTGGGGCGTGTGAGCGGTGTGGTTGTTTTTCTGGAGACGCTTTCGTAACCGATACTGAACCTGTGGACACGCAGAAAGCCCCGGCCGCAGTGAACGTCGACACGACCGAAAACACCCGGAAAGCCCCGAGGCTGTAGACTCGGGGGACTCGCTGCGCTCCTCACTTCGTTTCGTTGCTTGCGTCGTCCGCCTTCGTCTACAGCCTCGCCCCTTTCAGTCCCACCCTGCCGGCTGACCAACCGGTAGTAGGTGGGACTGAAAGGGGCGGTGCGCCGGGGCTTTCTGGGTGGTTACCCCGCGAGAGTAGTTATTATCTGCCGGAACGTTCCAGTGCCTCACAACAGAGCCATCTCCAAGCCATCATCTCTCGAACGACCGCCCAACCGATGCGAATAACAGCCCCGAACCCCTTCCCGTCGTCCATGGACGGCGCGCTCGGGCCACCCGACGCGATGGCCGAGAACGAGGACGACCTCACGCCGATGATGAGCCAGTACTTCGCGCTCACGCGGCGCTACGAGGACGCGCTCGTGCTCTTCCAGGTCGGGGATTTCTACGAGTTGTTCTGCGAGGCCGCGGAGACCGCGGCCCGCATCTGCGAGATCACGCTCACCGCGCGCGAGGACTCGACGGGGAGCTACCCGATGGCGGGCGTCCCCATCGACAACGCCGAATCCTACATCGACGACCTGCTCGACGCGGGCTACCGGGTGGCAGTCGCGGACCAGGTACAGGACCCCGACGAGGTGTCGGGCGTCGTGGACCGGGCGGTCACCCGGGTCGTGACGCCGGGGACGCTGACGGAGGACGAACTGCTCGCGGGCGACGACAACAACTTCGTGGCGGCGCTGGCAGCGAGTGACCCGACCGTGGCGGGTAGCGACGTGGAACGTCCGGGTGGCTTCGGTCTCGCGCTGCTCGACGTCTCGACGGGCGACTTCTACGCGACCACTCTCTCAGACGCGGCGCGCGTCCGCGACGAACTCGGGCGGTTCGCGCCGGCGGAACTGGTCACCGGCCCGGGGGTGGCGGGCGAGCGCTTCGAGCGCGAGGTGTTCGTCGCCGAGTACGACGACGACGCGTTCGACCGCGGGGCGGCGGCCGAGCGCATCCGCACGCAGTTCGGGAGCGTCGACGCGCTCGCCGGCGACGCCGAGATCCGGGCGTGTGGCGCGCTCCTCGACTACGCGGCGTACACGCGGGGGAGCGTCGCCTCGCGGGGGGACTCGACCCACGCCGACGTGTCGACGACCAACGAGGACGAACCGCAGGACAAACTCGCGTACCTGAACCACCTGACGCGCTACGACCCCCGGGACTACCTCCAGATGGACGCCGTGGCGCTGCGGAGCCTCGAGGTGTTCGACCAGCGCAGCGTCCACGGCGTGGAGGGCACCGCGCTCGTGGACGTGCTCGACGAGACGGCGTGCGCGCTCGGCCGCCGGAAACTCACCGACTGGCTCCGCCGCCCGCTCACCGACCGCGAGGAGATCGAGGCGCGCCACGACGCGGTCGGCGAACTCGTCGCGGACCCGATGGTGCGCGAGGAACTCCACGAGCACCTGCGGGACGTCTACGACCTCGAGCGCCTCGTCTCGCGGGTGTCCCGGGGTCGCGCGAACGCCCGGGACCTCCGCGCGCTGAAGGACACACTCGACGTGGTTCCGGAGGTACGGGGTCTGCTCGCCGACGTGGGTTGCGGGAAACTCCGGGACCTGCGCGCGGGCCTCGACGACCTCCCCGAGATTCGTGACCTGCTCGACCGCGCTATCGTCGCCGACCCGCCACAGGAACTCACCGAGGGCGGCCTCATCCGCGAGGGGTACGACGAGACGCTCGACGACCTCCGGGAGACCGAGCAGTCGGGCAAGGAGTGGATCGACGACCTGGCGACCGAGGAGCGCGAGCGCACCGGCATCGACTCCCTGAAGGTCGGCCACAACGCGGTCCACGGCTACTACATCGAGGTGACGAACCCGAACCTCGATTCGGTGCCCGAGGAGTACCAGCGCCGCCAGACGCTGAAGAACGCAGAGCGGTTCGTCACGCCCGAATTGAAAGACCGCGAGGACGACATCGTGCGCGCGGAGCAGCGCGCCCAGGACCTCGAGTACGACCTGTTCTGTGAGGTCCGGAACCGCGTTGCGAGCGAGAGCGAGCGCGTGCAGGCAGTCGCGGCGACGCTCGCGGAACTCGACGCACTCGCGTCGTTCGCCACCGCCGCCGCGACCCACGACTACGCGCGCCCGGAGATGGGTGGCGACAGCCTCGACATCGACCGCGGTCGCCACCCCGTCGTGGAGCGCACGGAACCCGGGTTCGTGCCGAACGATACCCGCCTCACGCCCGACGAGCGCGTCGCCGTGGTGACGGGTCCGAACATGAGCGGGAAGTCGACGTACATGCGCCAGGTCGCGCTCGCCGTGCTGATGGCCCAGGCCGGGGGTTTCGTGCCCGCCGAGCGAGCGACCCTCCGCATCGTCGACCGCATCTTCACCCGCGTCGGCGCGAGCGACGACATCGCGGGCGGGCGCTCGACGTTCATGGTGGAGATGACGGAACTCGCCTCGATCCTCCGGGCGGCCACCGAGGACTCCCTCGTCCTCCTGGACGAGGTCGGTCGGGGCACGTCCACGACGGACGGTCTTGCCATCGCGCGCGCCGTCACCGAGCACGTCCACGACGAACTCGGCGCGACCACGCTGTTCGCGACCCACCACCACGAACTCACTGCGGACGCCGAACGCCTCGACGACGCCGTGAACCTCCACTTCGCGGCGACGCGAGGCCCGGATGGAGTTGCATTCGAACACGAGGTCGCGCGCGGCCCCGCCACCGCCTCCTATGGCGTGGAGGTGGCGAAGACCGCTGGCGTCCCCGACGACGTGGTCGAGCGCGCGCGGGAGTTGCTGGACGAGTCGGCGGGTGCTGCCGATGGTGCCGACGTCGGTGAGGACGGCGCTTCGACGGACGTCCAGTCGTCGGACGCGGACACGGACGAACCGCCGAACACGGACGAGACGCCCGCGGCGTCCTCGGATCTCGCCGCCGAACTCGAGGACGTGAACGTCGCGGAGCTCACGCCCGTCGAGGCGCTGAACGTGCTCCACGACCTCCAGCGAAAAATCGACTGAGCGGGACCGCAGCCGGACAATCCGGGTAGCGTCACTCGACCGCCGAGAACGAGAGCCCGTTCTGGGCGAGCAGGCGGTGTGTCTTCTCCGTGAGTTCGGGTGCGACGAGTACGCCCCGGACCTCCGAGTCGGCGTGCAGGTCTTGGCGCAGTGCGTTCACGTAGCGCTCTAGTTGCGAGGCCGCCGATGGGCCGGCGCGCCTGGCCTTCAGTTCCACAACGACCACCGCGCCATCAGCGCCGCGGCCGTAGACGTCCACCGGGCCGGCCGGCGTCTCGCGCTCCGTGGCGAGCGCGCGGAACCCGGACTCCACGAGGTCGGGGTCCGCGAGCACGCGTTCTTTCAGGTCGGCCTCCGCGCCCGCGCCGTCGCCGGTCGTCTCCGCGGGGTCGAACGCCGTCGCGTGGTGGACGTCGTCGAAACTGATCTCGAGCACCGCCGCCGCGTCGCCGCCTCGGCCGTCGTCGTCACCACACCGGAGTTCGAGCGCATCGCCGTCCTCGGCGGCCGTCACGTTGACGCTCCCGCTGGTGGACCACGCGCCGGGATCTCGGCCGGTCGCACCGTGCACGAGCACTGTATCGTCAGGCTTGCAGAGCACCTGTCTGGTGCCTGCTTCGAGCGCGCGCTCCGTGCGACCCTCGAACGACGTTCCGCAGATGCCGACGAGCGAGACGGCGAGGCCGTCGCTGCGCGCGTCCGAGACGAACGCGGCCGCCCGGTCGGCGTCGGGTGCGGTGAGGGTGCGCGTCACGCCGTGGCGTAGTCGTCGGGTCGACAAGAATCGCTCGGCGCACGCTGGCTGCCGGTAAGTCGAGACGCTTGGCCACCACGCCCGTGCTCGTTTAAGTATCTCTGGCGACAAGGAGTATATACGAAGAACCTCTGCGGGAACTCGACCGCCGAGCGAGAGCTCTGCAAAGCGTTACACCACGTTCGTTCTTTAAGTGCTTCTGGCGACAAGGAGTAGATACGAAGGACTTCTGCGAGCGTGTTCGATTGCCCAGCGGTTGCGTCGGCGCTCGAGTCGCCCCTAAATCGCGACCTGCAACCGGAGGGATTCCCCGCCAGCCCCGGTTTTTTCGGCCTGCCGCGGCTACACCAGCCCGATGAGCGACACCGACGAGATCACCGTCTATTCGGACTACGTCTGCCCGTTCTGTTACCTGGGCCGTGTGTCCCTCCGAGAGTACCAGGACGAGCGCGAGGACGAACTCGACATCGACTGGCGCCCCTTCGACCTGCGCGCCCAGCAGCGCGGACCCGACGGGGAGATCGACCACAGCGTGGACAACGGGAAAGACGAAGAGTACTACGAGCAGGCCAGAGAGAACGTCGAGCGCCTGAAGGAGAACTACGGCGCCGACGAGATGACCGTGGACATCTCCCGCGACGTGGACTCCTTCGCCGCGCAGGTGGCGTCGCTGTACGTGAAACGCGAGCACCCGGACGCGTGGCTCGACTTCGACGCGGCGGTCTTCGAGGCGCTCTGGGAGGACGAGCGCGACATCGGCGACGTGGACGTGCTCGCGGACATCGCAGACGACGTCGGCGTCGACCCGGAGGACGTCCGGGACGCGGTCGGCGACGACGAGTGGCGCGAGCGCGTGCGCGACCAGTTCGACGAGGCTCACGAGATGGGCATCACGGGGGTTCCGACGTTCGCGTACGACGGATACGCGGCGCGCGGCGCGGTCCCGCCTGCACAGCTTCGCCGGCTGGTCGAGGGCGAGTAGCGCCGAGCAGGTCGGCGCACGACGGACGGCAGTGAACGCGGCCAGTCGCCGACCGTCCTTTAAGTGCTTCTGGCGACAAGGAGTAGATACGAAGGGCTTCTGCGGGAGTGTTCGACCGATTAGCGATGGGTGAGTCTAAATCAGCGAGGGATGCGTCCAAATCAGTGATGAGTGGGTCCCAGCGACGAATGGGTGTCCAGCGACGGTCGGTTTCTCGGTGGGCGCCCGAAGCGCAGAGTGGGTCGATCGTTCTTTAAGTGTCTCTGGCGACAAGGAGTAGATACGAAGGACTTCTTCGCGACGCTACGCCCCGTAGCGACGCGTCCCGTCGGTGTACGGGCGAGAGTTTAAACCGATGCGTCCACTGGGCCACAGACAATGATGCCGGAGGCCAGGCACCGGGACGACGCGGACGCGGACGACCGCTGGCTCGAAGACCGGCCCGGGGCGGGAGCGCTCTCGCGGGCGGAGGCTCGCCGGGACAACGCGGTGCGGCAGTGGGGCGTCGTCTCGCCGAGTGCGACGGTAATCGGGCGCGCGGAGTCGCCCGAGGCCGACCTCTCGGAGAGCGTGCGCCGCCTCCACGACGAACGCCACACCGCGACGGAAGGACACAGCAAACGCGCGCACTACCTCGACCGCCTGCGCACCACGCAGGCGCTATGTAACGCACTCGACGTGACGCCGTGGCAGCGCGACCTCGCGCTGGGTATCATGGGCGACATCGACCTCACGGAGTTCGGGAGCCAGCGCGCCATCCCGAAGGTCGCGCTCGTGGTGCTCCGGCACGTCGTCGACGTCGACCGTCGGCAGTACTTCGGTCTCGACGACGTCGACGCGTCGGCGCTCTCCCAGGACCGCATGGAGTCGCTGTTCGAGGAGTACAAGGCCCACGACGTCACCGACGAGGAGACGTTCCAGCGCCTCGCGGAGCGCCACGGTCTCGACGTGACGAACCTGAACCGACTCCGGCGCGTGCTCAAAGAACAGTTACGGGAGCGAGAACAACTAGACGACGACATCGGGCGGGCGCTCGGCCGGAATCCTCACCGCGACCCGAACCTCCCGAGTTTCGAGGACCGCGACGTACCGGCGGAAGCTAGCGACTGACGCCGAACACGTTCTCTGCTACGCCCTGGCGTGCTGCGCTACGCTGACGCGCTGCGCTCTGTCCCGGCGTGTTCGTCCAGGAATGCCTCGATGGCCGCGCCGCCCTGGAACCCCTCGGCGAGTCGCGCGACCTCCTCACTATTCTCCACGAGGACGAGCGTGGGTACACTCCGAACGTTCCACTCCTCGACGAGCGATACGTCGTCGCCTGGGTTGACCATCGCGACGGGGACGCCGGTCTCGCGTGCCACGTTCCCGAGCACTGGCTCGATGGCCTGGCACATTGTACACCCTCTGGTGTAGAACTCTACGAGCACGCGGTCGTGGGTGGCGAGTACGTCCTCCAACTCGCCGCCGTCGGCGACGCGGAGCGGTTTCTGCGTCTGTTCAGTCACGTCGCTCCATAGGTGCCGATAGCGGATAAGTGCTGGCGGGCCGGCAGCGGCTGCTGGGAAGTGAATCGCTGCGTGCAGCGACCACCGCGAGCGTGTTTGCGGGTTACTCGAGTTCGTCGAGGTAGGCCTGTACGTCGTCGGCAGTGAGGTTGCGGTAGACGCCCGTCTCGGCGTCCACGGTGGCGACGCCGACGGCTTCGGCCTCGAGCGGGTCGTCCCGGCCCTTGCCGAGCGCGCGGAGTGCGAGTTCGACGCCCTCGTCGAGCGAGAGGGACTCCTCGTACTGTTCCTCGAGGTGGTCCTGGATGTCCGCGCGGTCCGCGCCGATGGCGACGGCCTTCCACTCGTTCGAGGTGCCCGAAGGGTCGGTCTCGAAGAGTCGGGGTTCGCCGTCCTCGACGCCGCCGATGAGGAGCGCGACGCCGAACGGGCGCGCGCCACCGACCTGCGTGTACTGCTGGATGTGGTCGGTAACCTCCTTCGTGAGCGTGCGCACGCCGATGGGTTCGTCGTAGCGCACCCGGTTCACCTGCGCCTGCTGGCGCGCGAAGTCGATGAGTTGCCGGGCGTCAGCGACGTGCCCCGCGCTCGCCACGCCGACGTGGTTGTCGACCTTGTGGAGTTTCTCGACGCTGGAGCCCTCGAGGAGCGGCGAGCGCGTCTGCTTGTCCACGACGAGCACCACACCGCCCTCGGTGCGCACGCCGATGCTCGCAGTGCCGCGCTTGACGGCTTCCCGCGCGTACTCGACCTGATAGAGGCGTCCGTCCGGGGAGAAAATGGTGATCCCACGGTCGTAGGCCTGCTGCTGGTTCTGGCCCTGCATGTGTCTTAGCGCTCCATAGCACGCCCCGACGTAAAGGGCTTTGAGTTTCGGCATGACGGCACGCCAACGTACCTTTCCAGCGTACCTTTTTCCGGGCCTCGCTGCACTCGGCCCGCAAAAATCTACGCTAAAAAGACCGCACCGCTACGCTAAATCTACTGTTCAAACCCGTCTTCGAACACGAACGTCCCGTTACGCTGCACGACCTTCGCGTACCTTTTTCCGCCGCTCACTCCGTTCGCCTCGCAAAAATCTACGCCGGGAGGCCGATGGTCTCCCGAGCCCTGTTTCATTGCGTTCAACAGGACGCTAAAAAACCGCGACGGCTACTCCTCGGACCCGTCCTCACGGCTCACTGCGTTCGCCGTTCGGATTTCGTGGTTCTCGCTCGTTTCACTCGCTCCGAACCACGCTACTCCTCGAACCCGTCCTCGAATCGGAAGGTACCGTCGCGCTGGACGACCTCGCCGTCGACCTCGATGTACGAGTCCTCCGCCATGTCGACGATCATGTCGAGGTGGGTGGCGGACTCGTTCTTCGGTTGGCCCTCGGGCACCGTCTCGTCGATGGCCTTCCCGATTGCCAGGTGGATGGTGTCGCCCATCTTCTCGTCGAACAGCATGTTGTACGTGAACTCGTCGATGTCGCGGTTCATCCCGATGCCGAGTTCGCCGAGTCTGCGCGCGCCCTCGTCGGTGTCGAGGACGGCGGCGAGCACGTCGGCGTGCTGGTCGGCGTCGTAATCGACGACCACGCCGTCCTCGAACTCGAGGGACGCGTTCTGGACCTCGCGTCCCCGCGTCATCACCGGCTTGTCGAACAGTACTTCGCCCTCGACGCTGTCCGGAACGGGCGCGGTGAACACCTCGCCGCCGGGGAGGTTCGTCTTCCCGTCGTCGTTGACCGTGTTCATTCCGGCGACGCTCATCGTGATGTCGGTGGTGTCCCCGGAGACGATGCGGACCTCCTCTGCGGGGTCGAGAATCTCGACCATCTGGGCCTGGAACTCGCGCTGGGCCGCCCAGTCCTTGTTCACGGCGTCGTAGACGAACTCCTCGTATGCCGCCGTGGACATCTCCGCCTTCTGGGCGTACCCCTGCGAGGGGTACTGGGTGCCACACCAGCGCTTCCCCAGGCGGATCTCCTGAACCTCCTTCTGGGCCTTCCCGTACTCGGCCATGATGTCGGGCGACAGGTCACCCATCTCGTTGACGTTCGTCGCGCTCCGGACTCCGATGTAGACGTCCATCCCCTCGTACAGGCCTTTCACGTGCTCGGGAACGCTGAACTTCTCGGGGTCCGAGTGCTGGAGGAGCTCGCGAGACGCGCGGGGGTTGGTCCCCACCCACACCGGCTTCGCGTCGCGCTCTCCACAGAGTCGGTACAGGGCGGTGACGAGCTCCTCGGCCTCCGAAGGCGCGTTGATGACGACGTGGTCGCCCTCTTCGATTTCGGTGGAGTGCTCGACGATGACCTCGGCGTGCTGGCGGACTCGCGGATCCATACGTCGTCGTGGCGGACAGCGCCCTAAACCGTTTCCAGAACGGCCGTTCTGTAACTCTGGTTATGGTTGTGGATGGCTGGGCTACTTGTGGGACCGCCACCAAGCACCGCCATGGACCCCGGCAAGGCCGACCGTTCGTTCTTCGAGGAGCACGTCTTCCAGCGAACGGGGGCGGACCGCGAGGACGTCCGCCTCGGGCCGACCTACGGCGCGGATTTCGGCGCGATAGACGTCGGCGGGCGCGTCGTCGCGCTCGCCAGCGACCCCGTGTTCGTGCTCCGCGACCTGGGAATCGAGCGCGCGGCGTGGTACGCGTTCCACATCTGCGTCAGCGACGTTGCACTCTCCGGCCTGCCGCCGACGCACCTCGCGGTCGACCTGAACCTCCCGCCCGACACCACGGACGAGACGTTCGACGCCATCTGGTCGGTGTTCGACCGTGAAGCCCGGAACCTCGGGACGAGCATCGTCACCGGCCACACGGGCACCTACGAGGGATGTGCGTTCCCGACTGTTGGCGGCGCGACGGCGCTCGCGGTCGGCGACCCCGAGGACGTCGTCTACCCGACTGGCGCGCGCCCCGGCGACCGCGTGGTCGTCACGAAGGGACCGGCAGTCGAGTCGGCGGGGATGCTCGCCGTGTTGTTCGGCGACGACCTGCCGCTTGCCGGGTCGACCGTCGACGCCGCCCGCGAGCGCTTCGAGGAGGCGAGCCCGGTCCGGGACGCGCTCACCGCAGCGGCCGCGGGCGGCGTCACCGCGATGCACGACGCGACCGAGCGCGGCCTCGCCAACGGCTTCCACGAACTCGCGGCGGCGAGCGGCGTCCGCCTCGCGGTCGAACGCGACGCGGTGCCCGTCGGCGACGGCGTCCGCGAGGTCTGTGACTACTTCGGCATCGACCCGTGGACGGCTTCCAGCGAGGGAACAGTCGTGATGGCCGTCGACCCGGACGCCGTCGCCGGCGTCCTCGACGCGCTCGCTGGGGAGGGCGTCCGTGCCGCCGACGTGGGAGCGGTCGAGGAGCGCCGGGACGCCGGCAGCGCGCTGGCTGCGGTCACAGTCGATGGAGACCCCCTTCCGGAACCCGACTCGGACCCGCTCTGGGGCGCCTACGAGACCGGACTGGAGCGATTCAGAAAGACGTAGGCCGTCGCTTTTCGGAGGGCGTGGACCGTCGCTGTACGGGCCGTCGCGTCACGCCGTGACGGTGACGTTCCCCGAAACCGTCGCGTTCGCCACGAACCGCTCGCCGCCAGCGAGCACGACGACGGTGCGGTCGTCCACGCGCACCGTGCGGTACGCGTACCCCGGGTTGTCCGTCCACGAGGCGTTCCTCGCGACGGCCGCGAACTCGTCGGCGTCCGTCGCCGAGTCCCAGCGAGTCACCCACGCGGCGGACTGCTCGACCCAGGACGTGGCGCCCGCGTCGGTGGGTTCGAACAGCACCACGCGGTCGTTCCCCCACCCCTCGCTCGCGGCGACGGCGCGCTCTCTCGCGACCAGGTCCCGGAGCACAATCCGCGTGACGAGTTCGCCGGCCCGCCCCGTGAGCGAGCGAACCCGTCGGTGGTTCTCGGTCTCCGCGTCGACGTCCAGGGCCACGGGTTTCTCGCGAACGTCGGGGTGGAGCACCGCCTCGGTGGTGTCGGGCGCGTCGTCGTAGACGCTCGCGAGTTCGGTCGGGTTATCGACGGTGGCGTTCACGTACCGAGCGCCGAAGCGGTACTGGCCGAGCGAGAGGCGGTCCCCCGAGGACCCGTTCGCGTACTGCGCGGCGATTCGTTCGGACTGGAGCGTGGCGTTCGGGAGGTGCTCGCGGGTGTACGCGTCGGTCGCGTACACCGCGCCGCCCTCCACGAGTGCGCCGTGCGCGAGTCGCTCGTCGAGGGGGACGGTGGACAGCGAGAAGCCGCCGAACCACGGCACCATCTCCGTGCGGACCTGCGCGACGTGCACGAACTCGTGGGCGAGCACCTGCTCGACGCGCTGCGGGGTCGCGCCCGCGGGCGAGACGTACACCGACCCGGTCAGCGTCGTGAGTCCCGCCGGCTGGTCCGGGTCGAGGCTCGGGTTCGCCACGCCGAACAGCCGGAAGAACGCCACGCTGCTCACGTCCGCGGACTTGTACGCCGAGAGATCGCGCACCGTGACGGTGGTGCCCGCGAACTCCGCGCCGAGCAGCGTCTGGGTTCGCTCGAACGTCCGGTTCGCGTTCACGTCGAGATGTCCGTTCTGGACGACGACGCCGTCGGGCGCCGCGCTCTGCCAGTCGGTGTCGTCCGGCGGGTCGTTCGCGTCAGCCGTGGCGCCGTCGTCGGGGCCGTCGACGGCCGCCGAGCCGCCGCCTGGCGCGACCGGAGCGTTGCCGACGGGCGCGGCACAACCGGCGAGTACGAGGAGCGCGGCGAGAGCGACGGGCGCGAAGCGACCGCTAGTCATACTCGTCGTTGTGCGAGCGCTCACTAACTGGTTGCGGTCGGTCTCACGGGCAGTCTTCAGATCAGCCGTTGTAACTAATTTCGTCAGTGGCAACGCCTGCAAGCCCTCGGCTGGCTACGCTCCCGCGGCTCGCTGTGCGCGTTCGCTCCCGTTGGTCGCTCTCGTGCTTGCTTCGTCCTCAGAAACGCGAAGCGTTTCTGATGTGCGAACGAGACGCCGACGGCGTCTCGTCAACGCCGGGGTTCGCGTAGCCAGCCTCGCCCTTGCAATCCACCAGGCGACCGGCTGTGTCACTGGCCGACACAGCCGGTCGCTGCCTTGTATTTGAACAGTGCCGTCGCACGCCCCTGAATACGTACGGAAGCCGACGTTCGGACCGCTAGCTCCGGGTGGTGGCCGCCAGCTCCCGCCAGTGGTTGATGCTCCAGTACGCCGAGCCCGTACAGACCAGCGCCGCGGCGAGGAAGTAGACGACGAGCTGGGAGCCGAACAGTTCGCTGGGGTGGCGGGACGCGTAGACGACGCCCTCGCCGCCGAGCGCGATGAGCGTGAACCCGAGGATCGAGAGACTGGCCGTCGAGGTGAAGACCTGGGTGCCACGACGGGTGGGGTCCTCGAGGTAGACCATCGAGACGACGAACACGACCGCGCCGCCGAACACGTAGTACGGGAGCCGACCGGACACGCCGACAGCGGCCCCCGCGAGGAACGAGCGGACGCCGACGAACGCGGCGGTCAGCAGGACTGTCGAGGCCGCGACGAGCACGGCGATTCGACTGAGGTACTCACGTTCCATGCTGTCCGAGTGCTTTTCCGGCGAGGAGATAAGCCTGTGGGTCTCGCGGACGCCCCGTTCACTGTCGCCGCCGGACGCGTCGACGCCCTCCAGTTCAACGACTTCCCTGCTCGTCGCCGCCGTGCAAGTCGCTCAGACGGCGCTTCTTCCGGAGTGGTGGCAACGGGGGACCTATCTGGGAGCCAACGAGGAAGCATATATCCCTGGGCTGTGAGAGTACATCCAAGATGGTTCAGTCCGGCGACGAGCTCGAGGTGACCGAGGACGGCGTCAGCCTCCCGGCCGCCGAGGTGCTCACAGGTCGCGGGTTCGTCACCGGGAAGTCCGGCAGCGGAAAGTCGAACACGGTGAGCGTGTTCGCCGAGGAGCTACTCTCCCTGGACGCGCGCCTGCTCGTCATCGACACGGACGGCGAGTACTACGGCCTCAAAGAGGGGTACGAGGTGTTACACCTCGGGGCGGGCGACCAGTGCGACGTCGAGGTGAAACCCGAGAACGCCAAGATAGTCAGCGAACTGGTGCTGGCCGACGGCGTTCCCGTGGTGCTCGACGTGTCGGGGTTCCTGGAGGTAGAGGAAGCGAACGAACTGGTGTACGAGGTCGCGAAACACGTCTTCGCGACGGCGGGGTCGATCCGCCAGCCGTGTCTGATGCTCGTCGAGGAGTGCCACGAGTACATCCCCGAGCAGGGCGGCCTCGGCGACGTCGGCGAGATGCTGGTGCGCATCGCGAAGCGCGGCCGCAAGCGCGGCCTGGGGCTCTGTGGCCTCTCCCAGCGCCCCGCGGCGGTGGACAAGGACTTCATCACGCAGTGCGACTGGCTGGCGTGGCATCGCCTCACCTGGGCGAACGACACGAAGGTCGTCAAGCGCGTGCTCGGCCCCGAGTACGCCGAGGAGATCGAGTCCCTGGACACCGGCGAGTCGTTTTTGGTGACTGACTGGGACGAGTCCATCCGGCGCGTGAAGTTCCGGAAGAAGAACACGTTCGACGCGGGCGCGACGCCCGGATTCGGGGAGACGCGGGACCCCGACCTGAAGCCAGTCCCGCAGTCCTGGCTCGACGCGTTCGCGGCGACGAAGTTCAAGAAAGACCCCGAAGGGGTAGAGGACGGCGTCGACGCGGCGCCGGACCGCGGCGGTGACGACGAGGAACCGGAGGAGTCCGCGGGCGTGCTCGACGACGTCGAGGAATCGGCCAGCGGTCAGGCGGCGGACGCATCTTCGAGCGGGGACACGTCGAGTGCGGACGCGAGCGAGACGTCCTCCGACGACGCGGCGGATTCGAGTGATGCAGGCGGGACCACGAGTACCGCCAGTTCGGCGTCGTCGAGCGGTCGGAACGACGACGCGGTATCCAACGGCGCCGCCGGTCGCGGCGCCACGGACGCGGGACGCGGAATCATCCAGGAGCACGACGGCCCGGGCGTCCACAGGGGACGCGCGACGAGCGGCGGGCGCGTCGTGAACAGCCGGGACTCGCGGCGGTCGTTCTCGCCGGCGTTCCCGGCGGACCTCGCCGAGCGTCTGGACGCGATGGACGACTGGGTCGACTCGCGGAGTCCGCGCGTGACGCGGACGAGGGCGCCACCGAGGGACGCACAGTCGGTCGCCCTGGAACTCGGGGAGATGGTGACGTTCGTCGGGAAGGCGATCGTCTGGGGCGTGTTCGCGGCGCTCTACTACGTCGTCCGGCACGTCGTCGGCGCGCTTCTGGTCGCCGTGGCTTACGTCGCCGGTGGCGTCCGCTACCTCGGCTACCGAGCGGTCGCGGCGGTTCGGTCGGACGGCCGGCGCGCGACGGCGGCGACGCGTGAGGGCGCCCAGCGGTCGGGGTCGGTGCTCCGCCGCGCCGCTCGCCGTGGGGCGAACGGACTGCGCGCGGTCGGTCGACGGACGCGCCGTGCGGCGGGCACAGCTCGAGACGCCGTGTTCGGGCCGCGTGACGACCGGTCGCGCGTCATCGTCGGCGGCCGCGACGAGTCCGACGAACCGCGGAGCGACGGGGGCGAGGAGCGCGAACGACCGACCGCGGACCTGCTGGTCGGTGGCGCCGTGCTGGCCGTGGCGGTCGCGGCCGTCGCAGTTGTCGCCGTTGCAGCCACCGTCGGGCCGGCGTCGTTGCTGCCGTAAGTTTTCTCTCGCCCCGCTACGCTATCGCCGTGAGTTCGCTTCTGCTGTGAGTTTGCTTCTGCCGTGAGTTCGCTACTGTCGTGAGTTCGGGGACACCGTGAACCACGCCGGTGCGGCGGGGAGTGTGTCCCGCAGTCGGAAGGCGTCGAGGTTGCGCTGCCGCCGGAGCACGTAGACCGGGCCGGCGACGACCGAGGAGAGCGCGAGCGAGAGCACGAATCCGCCAGCGAGGTACGCGACCACGCCCGTCGCGGGTCCGCCGCCGTTCACCACCGGAACGAGGTAATAGAGCGCGAGGACGGCGCCGCCGCCGCCCACGTAGTGCCAGGGGTTGGGCCGCCAGTCCGCGCCGGACGCGCGGAGCCGCGTAGCGTCCTCGTAGAGCCAGCGGGTGCCCGCGACACCGAGCAGGAAGTACGGGACCAGGAGCGCGTACGCGACGGCGCGCCCGGCGCCGGGCGTCCGGGTGTCGAAGACGCCGAACCCGACGACGCTGCCGAGCGCGACGCCGGCCAGCGTGGCGGCCGCAGGGAGCACCGCGAGCGCTGCGAACTGTCCTGTCTCCGCTGGGTCGGTGGCCGTGCCGCTGTTCTGCCGTCTCGAGCGTGTGTCACTGTCCTGCCGTCTCGACTGTGTGTCGTCGTGAGTGGTTCCCGGTGTCATCGTGTCACCTCTTCGGGGGTCGTTCGGGGGGTCGACACACCGGCGAACCGCGCGCCACTCCGCCGCCGTCCGGCACAGCGTCGCCACTGGCCGGGAAACGCTTATGCCGGCGGAGTGAGAAGCACAGGTGTCCTACCAGCTGTCCTTCTCGGTGCTGTCGTCGTTCGTCCTAGGGGCGACTCACCCACCACCAAAGAACCTTATCGCACGCAGCTGACGTATAATTTATCTCACCTTTCGGCAGGGTTCCAGTAGCAGGCTCGAGGCGCCCGAAACCGCCGATTTCCACGAAACGCGGGCGGTTCGTGTTCCCGATTCGCACGCCGCTTGCGGGGCGTCCCGGAGCCTTCTTGTCGTGGGCGCCCACAGAGAGCAGTCACGATGGACGCGAGGCGGTCGCCGTGAGCATCGTCGAGGAGTTCCTCGAGTTGAAGGAGGGGACGGACGCCGACGTACTGGCGATGCAGGTCGGGGACTTCTACGAGTGCTTCGGCGAGGACGCACAGACGGTGAGCGAGGAACTCGACCTGAAGGTCTCCGAGAAGTCGAGTCACGGCTCCTCGTACCCGATGGCGGGCGTGCCGGTCGACGACCTCTTGCCGTACCTAAAGTCGCTCGTCGAGCGCGGCTACCGCGTCGCTATCGCGGACCAGAACGAGACCGAGGACGGCCACGAGCGCGAGATAACGCGCGTCGTGACGCCCGGAACGCTCCTCGAGACGACGGACGCCGAGGCGCGCTACCTCGCCAGCGTGGTGCGGGACGGCGACTGGGGCGTGGCGTTCGTGGACGTGACGACGGGCCGGTTCCGCGTCACCACCGTCGGCGACCGGGCGGACGCTGTCACCGAACTCTACCGGTTTGCCCCGACCGAGATACTGCCCGGCCCGGACCTGCGCGGTGACGGCGACTTCCTCGCGACGCTCCGGGAGCGCACCGACGCCACGGTGTCGCTCCACGAGTCGGGGGCGTTCGCGCCCGGGAAGGCGACACACAGCGTGCGCGAGCAGTTCGGGGAGAGCGCGCTCCGGAGCATCGGCGTGGACGCCGAGAGCCCGGCGGCCCGCGCGGCGGGCGCGGCCCTCGACTACGTCGCGGAGACCGACGCGGGCGTGCTCGCTTCGCTGTCCCGCCTTCAGCCCTACCGAGCGGACGAGCACGTCGAACTCGACGCGACCACACAACGGAATCTCGAACTCACCGACACGATGACGGATGCGGGCGGGCAGACGCTGTTCGAGACGCTCGACCACACGGCCTCGGCGGCGGGCGGACGCCGGCTCCGGGCGTGGCTCACCCGCCCCGTGCGCGACCGACGGGAACTCGAGCGCCGGCAGGAAGCGGTCGGGGCGCTCGTCGACTCGCCGCTCGCGCGCGACGAACTCCGCGACGCGCTCGGCGACGCGTACGACCTCGAGCGACTGGCGAGTCGGGCGGCGGGCGGGCGCGCAGACGCCACCGACCTGCTCCAGGTGCGGCGCACGCTCGCGCTCGTCCCCGACGTCGCGGACGCGCTGACCACAGTCCCCGAACTCGCGGAGTCGCCCGCGGCAGACGTGCTGGCCCGCGTGGACCGGAACGCGGCCGCGGACGTCCGCGAGAAACTCGCCGCGGCGCTCGCCGAGGACCCGCCGAAGACGCTCCGACAGGGCGGCCTGCTCCGGGAGGGGTACGACGAGGAACTCGACGAGTTGCTCGTCGAGCACCGCGAGCACACCGAGTGGCTGGAGGGCCTCGCCGCCCGTGAGAAGGAGCGACTCGGAATCACACACCTCCAGGTCGACCGCAACAAGACCGACGGCTACTACGTGCAGGTGGGTCGCTCGGAGACCGACGCGGTGCCCGACGAGTACCGCGAGGTGAAGGCGCTGAAGAACTCGAAACGCTACACCACGGAGGAACTCGAGGAGCGCGAGCGCGCGATCGTGCGAGTGGAGGAGGCGCGCGCGGACCTCGAGTACCGACTCTTCGAGGAACTGCGGAGTTGGGTGGGCGAGCGCGCGGACCTCCTCCAGCAGGTGGGGCGCGCACTCGCGGAACTCGACGCGCTCGCCAGCTTCGCGGAGCACGCCGCTGTGAACCGCTGGACGCGCCCGGAACTCACAGAGGGCGACGACCTCGAGATCGAGGCTGGTCGTCATCCCGTGGTCGAGCAGACCACCGAGTTCGTGCCGAACGACGCGACGTTCGGCGCTAGCCGACGGTTCGTCGTCGTCACCGGGCCGAACATGAGCGGGAAGTCGACGTACATGCGCCAGGTCGCACTCGTCGTCCTGCTCGCGCAGGTCGGCAGTTTCGTGCCCGCCAACCACGCCCGCGTCGGCCTCGTAGACGGCATCTACACCCGGGTCGGCGCGCTCGACGAACTCGCGGGCGGCCGCTCGACGTTCATGGTGGAGATGCAGGAACTCTCCCGCATCCTCCACGCCGCCACCGAGGACTCGCTCGTGATCCTCGACGAAGTCGGCCGCGGCACCGCGACGTACGACGGTATCAGCATCGCGTGGGCGGCGACCGAGTATCTCCACAACGAGGTGCGCGCGAAGACCCTGTTCGCAACCCACTACCACGAACTCACGGGTCTCGCCGACCACCTCGACGACGTGGCGAACGTCCACGTCGCGGTGGACGGCGATCCGGACTCGGGTTCCGAAGACGACGTCACCTTCCTGCGGACCGTCCGCGACGGTTCGACCGACCGCTCGTACGGCGTCCACGTCGCGGATTTAGCTGGGGTTCCCGACCCCGTCGTCGACCGCTCTCGTGACGTGCTCGCCCGCCTCCGTGACGAGCAGGCCGTCGAAGCGCGCGGCAGCGCGAGTGAGCCCGTGCAGGCAGTGTTCGACGTCGAGAGCGGCGAGTACACGGAGTCGAACAGAGGTGCCGAGACGGACGGAGCGAGTGAGGGCGACGACACTGGCCGGGACGACGCGCTCGACCCGGCGACCGAGGACGTGTTGGCGGACCTCCGGGACGTCGACGTCAACGAGACGCCGCCCGTCGAACTGCTGTCGAAGGTGCAGGCGTGGCAGGAGCGCCTCGAGGACGACAGGTAGGCGGCGGTGACGGCGGCCCTGCGACGGAAGTTACCGACCGCCGACTTTCTTCGTGACTCGGAACTCTGCGGGTGGACTCAGGATGCCCGCGACGGTGCCCATCGAATGCACGAGCGTGACGACGGGCGCGAGCGGCACCGCGAGCGCCCAGTGGAACTCCGGCGCCCCGTAGTACGTGATCCCGCGCAGGTACCAGTAGGCGGTGAACGCCGCGAGTCCGAGTGACGCGAGCGTGAACGCCCCGCCGTAGACGACGCCGACGCCGAGCACGGACAGCGGCACGGCGACGAGCGTGACGATGGGGGAGAGCGCCCACGCGTAGTTTCGGACTCGCGTGAGCACGCGGTAGCGAAGCGGCAGCAGGGAGGTTGCCTGCAGGTTGCCCGCGGCCCAGCGGCGGCGCTGCTGGAGAATCTCGTAGAGCGTCGGCGGCGCCTCGTTCCGGCAGGTGACGCGACCGAGTTCGAAGTCGATGTCGAACTGCCGGGCGGCCGCCCACACGAACGCGGTGTCCTCGACGAGCGTCTCGCGGTCCCACGTCACGTCGTCCTCGAGGGACGTGCGGACGGCGATGCCGCCGCCCCACGCGAACAGCGGGACCGAGAGGCGAGCGAACGCGCGCTGTTCGATCTGGACGCCCATCCGGTAGACGTCCGCGAGGTAACTCCACACCGACCCCGTGTGGCGTGGCTGTTCGCGCAACTGGACGACGTCGGCGTCCGGCAGGCCGTCGAACTGCTCGACGATGCTGTCCTCGTCGAGGTAGAGCGCGTATTCGCGGTCGCAGTCGATGTGCCGGCGCGCCCACTCGATGGCGCGCCCCTTCCGCACGGCCTCGCAGGCGAAGTCGTCGGGAACGGCGTGGACCGTCGCGCCCGCCACGTCGATGTCGGCTTCCGCGACGACGTGCACGTCGTCGAGTTCCGCGGGGAGCGAGTCGACGGTCTGCTGGACGACGTCCGCGGCGTCGATCGTGAGGATGCGGACCTGCACGTCGTCGCCGCCGTGTACTGCTTCGGGTGGTTCGTAGCCGGCGCCGACGACGTACGTCAGGACGAACCAGACGACTGCGGTGCCGGCGAACAGTATCGTCGTTCCCCAGAGCGTCGCGACGAAGAGGGTCTGTGCGCTCACCGGCAGGCCGAGTCGGACACCGAAGGCGACGCCGGCCGTCGCGGCGACGAGCAGGCCGACGACGCCGAGGAGCGCGGGACGTTCTGCGTTCATTGTACCAGACGGGTAGCCCCACGGCCCCTTCAACGGGGCAAGCGCTGAACCTGGGTTTCCGGGGCGCTCGACCGAATTAACACGAATTAATCCGGGTGGGCTTGGGCTTTCACCCTGTACGCGACTGGCTGTCGAGTGGACGCAGTTCGGCGCGTGCTGCTCGTCGCGCGACAGCAACAGCGCGTGTTCGTCGCCTGCCACAGCAGGGCGCTGTTCGCGACGCCGGGTAGCGGGAGATTGATACGCGGCCGCTTCGTGGCTGGATGCAATGACGGCAAGCGACCGCATCCGCGAGTTGGACGACGCGACGGTCGCGCAGATCGCGGCGGGCGAGGTGGTAGAGCGCCCGGCGAGCGTGGTGAAGGAACTCGTGGAGAACAGCCTCGACGCCGACGCGTCGCGCATCGACGTGACCGTCGAGAGCGGCGGCACGGAGGGAATCACGGTCGCGGACGACGGCGACGGCATGACGGCCGACGGCCTGCGTTCGGCGGTGCGCCAGCACACCACGAGCAAACTCGGCGACGCATCGGACCTGGACGGCGTCGCGACCCTCGGGTTCCGGGGCGAAGCACTCTACACCATCGGCTCCGTGTCGCGGATGACCGTCTCCACGCGCCGCCGGGATGCGGGCGACGCGGGCGCCGAACTGACGGTCGACCACGGCGACGCTGGCGATGTCCGGTCCGCTGGACGCCCCGCCGGCACGACCGTCGAGGTCCAGGAGTTGTTCGCGGAGACGCCGGCGCGCCGGAAGTACCTGAAGCGGGAGGCGACGGAGTTCGCGCACGTCAACCGCGCGGTGACGCGGTACGCGCTCGCGAACCCCGACGTCGCGGTGTCGCTGACCCACGACGGCCGTGAGGTGTTCGCGACGACGGGCACGGGGGACGTGCGGGACGCTGCGCTCTCGGTGTACGGTCGGGAGGTCGCGCAGTCGCTCCGCCGCGTCGACGCGGAACTGGGCGACACGTCCGGCGGTGGCGGCGAGACCGATGGAGCCGTCGAGCGCGTTCACGGCTATGTCTCCGACCCCGAGGTCACGCGGGCGACTCGCGAGTATCTCGCGACGTTCGTGAACGGGCGCTCCGTCCGCGATTCCATCCTGCGAGAGGCCGTGCTGGACGGCTACGGCGGCCAGCTCGCGAACGACCGTTACCCGTTCGCGGTGCTGTTCGTCGAGGTGGACGGTGTCGACGCGAACGTCCACCCCCGGAAGATGGAGGTGCGCTTCGAGGACGAAGCCGGCGTGAAGCGCGCGGTTCGCGACGCCGTCCGGGGCGCCCTCCTGGACTCTGGGCTGGTGCGTTCGCAGGCCCCGCGCGGGAAGTCCAAGCCCGGTGACGCGCCCGTCTCGCCGGAACGGCGTGATTCCAGCGGCGTGCGCGACTCGGACGGAGTGAGCGACCAGAACGAAGCGGGTGACCCGCGTGCGCAGGTGGCGAGCGAGAGGCGCGGCAGTTCGCGTTCCGAGGAGACGCGTTCGTCATCGAGCAGCGAATCCACTGGCGCAACCGAGACGACCACCGGTGCGAGCGAGGCCGAGCACGACACGTCGGGAAGTCGGTTCTCGGAACCGACGGAGAACGCTCGCCTCGTGGACGACGAGGGCGCGTCGGAGCCTGCTGATGCGTCGACGCCCGCGGACGGGCACGAGTCCGACGACGACTTCGAATCCCTCCCCGACCTTCGGGTACTCGGCCAGTTACAGGACACGTACGTCGTCGCGGAAACCGACGACGGACTGGTGCTCGTCGACCAGCACGCGGCGGACGAGCGCGTGCAGTACGAGCGCCTGCGGGAGCGTCTCGACGGCACCTCGCAGTCGCTCGTGCAGTCCGTCGAACTGAATCTGACGGCGGGCGAAGCGGCGGTGTTCGAGGACGCGCTGCCGGCGCTCCGGGAGTTGGGCTTCGAGGCGTCCTTGGCTGAGCGGACTGCCATCGTCGAGGCGGTTCCGGCCGTCATCGCGGACGCGCTCGACCCGGAACTGGCTCGGGACGTGCTCGCAGATTTCGTGGCCGACGCCGGCGGTGACCTGGTAGCGGACGCCGCCGACGAACTGCTCTCCGACATGGCGTGCCGGCCCGCCGTCACCGGGAACACGTCGCTCGCGGAGGGCCGAATCGTCGCGCTGCTCGACGCGCTGGACGACTGCGAGAACCCGTTCGCGTGCCCGCACGGGCGCCCGACAGTGGTTCGCGTGGACGGCGACGAACTCGCCACGCGCTTCGAGCGGGACTACCCCGGGCACGGCGGGCGGCGGCGGGAGGATGCGGGGAACTAAGCCGCCGCCGTTCCATCCCGGCGTATGGACCTCGTGACGTTCGGCGAGACGATGCTTCGCCTCTCGCCGCCCGGTCAGGAGCGCCTCGAGCGCGCGACGGAACTGGAGTTCCGCGCGGCGGGCGCGGAGAGCAATGTCGCGGTCGCTGCGGGTCGACTCGGCCTCGAGACGACGTGGCTGTCGAAACTCCCCGACAGTCCGCTCGGTCGGAAGGTGACAGCGACCCTGCGCGCGCAGGGCACCGAACCTGCGGTCGCGTGGAGCGAGTCGGGCAGACAGGGCGTCTACTTCCTCGAACAGGCCGGCGAGCCGCGAGGGACGAACGTCGTCTACGACCGTACGGACGCGGCGGTGACGACGGCGACGCCCGCGGATCTCGACGTGTCGAGGGTCGAGGCGGCGGACTACTTCTTCACGAGTGGCATCACGCCCGCGCTGTCCGCGACGCTCGCGGACACCACGCGGGACCTGCTGGCGCGCGCCCGGGAGTCGGGCGCGACGACGGCACTCGACGTGAATTATCGGTCGAAACTGTGGGACTCGACGACGGCGCGAGCGGAACTTGAGTCGCTGTTCCCGCACGTGGACGTGTTGTTCGTCGCGAGACGGGACGCCCGACGGGTTCTGGACCGCGAGGGTGATGCGCCAGCGATCGCGCGCGGTCTCAGCGAGGATTTCGACTTCGGGACGGTGGTGGTGACGCGCGGTGAAGACGGTGCAGTCGCCTTCCACGGCGGTGAGACGGTCGAACAGTCGGTGTTCGAGGCGGAGACGCACGACGCGGTCGGCACCGGGGACGCGTTCGTCGGCGGCTACATCGCGCGGCGAGCGCAGGGCGGGGACATCGTTGACGCACTCGAGTGGGGCGCGGCGACGGCCGCACTCAAGCGGACGATTCCAGGCGACGTCGCACTGGTGACGCCGGCGGAGGTCGACGCCGTGTTAGACGGTAACACTGCGGATATCGACCGTTGATATCCGGTTCCGCTTCCAACAGGTGGCCACAAAATGTTTTCAAAGGGCTTGGTAAGTGAGGGACACCGATGTCACGTAAAGCAATCGCGGTGGTGCTGACGGTACTGATTGCCGTCAGTGCCGTGCCGACGGCAGCGATGGCGACAGCTAGTAACGCGCAGAAACAGGAGGCGTCCGCGTACACCGGAACGCACGTCCAGTTCGACGTCAAGCAGAACGCGGTCGTCGACTACCAGGTCGGCGGAACGACGATGCTGGACAGCGTGAAGGTCCAGGCCGGGTCGTCCGGTGACACCGGCGGACTCTTCGGGGGGAGTCTTTCGCTCTCCTCGGTGACGTCCATCGAGGGGAGTGCGCTCAGCCTCGACGCGACGGCGAACGCGGAGGCGACCATCTCCGCCTCCGGGTCCGCGAAGATGAAGGCCCACGACAACAGCCACGGCATCCTCGTCGTGAAGTCCGGCGAGAACAAGCAGGTCGTGGTCGCCAACGTCTCCTCGGGCGCGTCGGCGTCCGCGGAGTCCGACCAGCAGGTGTCCGTGACCACGGAGAGCGGCACGAAGGGCACGTTCATCGTGGTCGGCGAGGGCTCGGTCACCGTCAACGAGAACGGTAACGTGTCCGCGAAACTCCAGGCGAACTCGAAACTCGTCTTCCGGGCGTACCCGGACAGCAAGTCCGACCAGGCCGAGCAGAACGAGAAGCTCATCGCGTCCGGCAAGGTCGCCGGCGAGGTGTACGTCGAAAAGCAGGACGGCAAGATGGTGACCGACACCGTCGCGTACACCCAGAAGACCTCCGTGAAGGCCGAGCAGTCCGCCGAGAGCACGGTGAAGATGACCGTCGAGCGGTCCGCATCGAAGGGCAAGATCGTCATCACGAGCGTCTCCGAGGCGGCGGTCGGCTCGACCTCGAACATGAACGTGACCGTGGACGGCGAGGCGGCCGCGAAGGTCTCCTCGTACAGCAAACTCAAGGGCGCTATCGGTAGCGACTCCTCTGCGTACATGGTCAAGCAGGCGTCCAGCGCCTCCGCGAAGGCGCAGGTGTACGTCGCCATCAACCACTTCTCGACGAAGACGGTGAAGATGTCCGGCAACGGCAGCGGCGACAACGCCGATTCCGGCAACACGAGCGACGGCAGTGACGGCAGCAGCGGTTCCTCGGGCGGCAGCGTGCCCGGCTTCGGCATCGGCGCCGCGCTCGTCGCAGCGCTCGGCGCTGCGCTCCTCGCCTACCGCCGACAGTAACGACGCGCGGACGATTCAGCAGTTGACAACTCAGCAGTTGGCGATTCAGCGGTTCGGGCAGTCGGCGAGCGATTGACGAACGAGTCATCCGCATTCTTCTTCGTGCGTATCGTCGCCCCCAGCGTCGGCTGTACCGAACTGGCCGGCTTCGATACGCGCAGTCAGTCAGCGGAGCCGACCGCACACCCCTCGGTGTACTCGACGTCCTCGACGGAGTCGATGGCGGGGTCCTCGCCGCAAACCGGACACGCTGGATTCCGCTGGACGGGCACCTCCTCGAAGGTCATCGCGTCGGCGTCGTAGAACAGCAAGCGCCCCGTCAACAGGTCGCCCCTGTCGAGCAGCGACTTCACGCACTCCGTGGCCTGCACGCAGCCCATCGTCCCCGGGAGTACGCCGAGCACGCCCGCCGTCGCGCAGTCTGGAATCGTACCTTCTGGTGGCGCTTCGGGGAACAGACACCGGTAGCACGCGCTGTCGGGCGTGACCGTGATGGCCTGCCCCTCGAAGCGGTAGATGGCGGCGTGACTGAACGGAATCCCGCGGAGCACGCAGGCGTCGTTGACGAGGTAGCGCGTCGCGAAGTTGTCCGAGCAGTCCACGACGAAGTCCACGCCCTCCAGGAACTCCGCGACGTTCGACTGGTCGAGTCGCGTCTCGTGGGCCTGCACCTCGATGTCGGGATTCAGGTTCTCCACGTAGCTCTTCGCGCTCTCGGCCTTCGGCACGCCGACATCCGAATCCGCGTGAATGATCTGGCGCTGGAGGTTCGAGCGCTCCACTGCGTCGTCGTCCACGATGCGGAGCGTGCCGACGCCCGCCGCCGCGAGATACTGGATGACCGGCGCGCCGAGGCCGCCCGCGCCCACCACGAGCACGTCCGAATCGAGCAGGCGCTGTTGGCCCTCCGGCCCGACGCCGTCCATGATGATGTGGCGGGAGTAGCGGTCGAGTTCCACCGGGTCGAGGTCCAGCCCGGACATACGCGGAGAGACGGAGCGAGCGCGGGTAAGCGTTTTCGTCAGCAGGAACTGGAGTGGGAGCTGAGAGACGACAATCTCTCGAAACAGCCGTCTGAAAGCCCTCGGGCCTCTCGCGCACGCTCACCGGCATATCGCTCGCTACGCTCGCGATAGTGGTCGGTGATGCGTGCACGGGCTTCGCCCGCGAGACGCCCTCGCCCTTTCAATCCGCCAGGGGTACCGGCTGTGTCGCCGGCAGAAATTGGATTGATGGCTGAATCGCTGGCTCAGTCGAGTGCGTCCGCGAGCTTCTCCACGGGATGCGGCGGCCGTCCCTCCCCTTCGCGGTCGCCCAGTTGCGTGCGGCAGGACTCGCCCGGCGCGACCACGGTGTCGGCGTCGCTATCTTCCACTTGCTCGAACAACAGGCGGCCGATAGCGCGACTCATCGAATAGTGTTCGGCCTCGTAGCCGAAGGAGCCAGCCATCCCGCAACACCCCGAATCCAGGGGGTCGACGGCGTAGCCCGCGCGCCGCAGCACGCCGACCGCGTGGTGGTCCTTCTTCGTCGCCTTCTGGTGGCAGTGGCCGTGGTAGGTCAGCGAGTCGCCTGGTGTTTCCCACTCCACGTCGTCGCCGAGGCGGAACGTGTCGAGGTACTCGCAGACTCCGTAGGTGTTGTCGGCGACCACCTCGACGTCCTCGCCGGAGCAGAGGTCGAGCAGATCGCTCTGGAACATCACGGCGTCCGAGGGCTCCGGCACGACGACGTCCCAGCCGTCTGCGACGCGCGGCGCGAGTTCCGCGACGTTCGCCCTGGCGGTGTCCCGGGCCTGCTCGACGAATCCCTTGGAGTGGGCGGGGCGGCCGCTGTCGGTGCGGTCGGCGACGCGGACGTGGACGCCCGTGGCTTCGAGTACGCGCACGACGGCCTTCCCGACCTCGGGGTTGGCGTAGTTCGTGTACGTGTCCGCGAACAGGACGACGCGGCGCTCGGCGTCCTCGCGAGCGACCGCAGCACCGCGCTCGCGGAACCAGTCCTGGAAGGATTCGGAAGCGAACTCGGGAAGCGAGCGCTCCCGGGCGATGCCGAGCGTGCGCTCTAAGAACGCCCGAGCGCCCGGGAGGTCCGGAAGCCGGTTCGCGAGCGGGGCGAAGCGACTTCCCCACTTCGCGAGTTCGTCGACGTTCGCGAACACGCGTTCACGGAGATTCGCGCCGTCGCGCTGGTGGCGGGCGTGACTCACCTCGGTCTTGAGTTTCGCCATGTCCACCTCGCTCGGGCAGTCACGCGCGCAGCCCTTGCAGCCGATGCAGAGGTCCATGATTTCGTCGGCGAATTCGTCGGTGAACTGCTCGTTCGGGAGGTCGCCGCTCATCGCCTGCCGGAGCGCGTTCGCGCGACCCCGCGTGGACAGCGACTCCTCCTCGGCGGCGCGATAGGTCGGACACATCACGCCGCCTTCAGACTGCTTCGTCCGACAGCCGCCACAGCCGTGGCAGAGCTCCGCCATGCCCTGCATCCCGTTGTCGTTCTGCCAGTTCAGCGCCGGGTCGAAGCCGCCGTCGGACTCGCTTCGCTCGCCCGACGAGCCTCCGCTCGCGCTACTCGCGGAGACCGCCTCGAACTCGTAGCCCGGGTCGAAGCGCAGGTTCTCGGTCATCGAGACGTCCCCGCAGACCTGCCCCGGGTTCAGCAGCCAGTCCGGGTCGAAGGCGGTCTTGAGGTCGCGGAAGACGCCCCAGAGGCGGTCGCCGTACAGTTTCCGGTTCCACTGGGTTCGCGCGCGGCCGTCGCCGTGCTCCCCGGAGACGCTGCCGCCGTACTCGACGACGAGGTCGGTGACGCGGTCCGCGATGTCCCGCATCGCCTCGACGCCGGAGACGTCCTTCGTGCTCACGAGCGGGCGGACGTGCAGGACGCCAGGGCCGGCGTGCGCGTAGAACGACGCGAACGTGTCGTGGTCCGCGAGAATCTTCTGGAAGTCCGCGACGTAGTCGGCGAGGTGTTCCGGTGGCACCGCACAGTCCTCGATGAACGAGATGTGCTTCTCGTCGCTCGTGCGCGAGAGCAGGATGGGGAGGCCGGCCTTCCGGAGTTTCCAGAAGCGCTCCTGGGTGGCGTCGTCGTGGGCTTCGAGGGCGTCAAAGGCGTGGTCGCCAACCCGATCCGCGAGCAACTCGTCTATCTTCGCCACGCCCTCGTCCTCGCTGTCGGCGTAGAACTCCACGAGCAGCGCGGCCTCGGTCCCGTCCGGCAGCATCGCCGCGACGTCCGCAAACTCCGCAGTGTTCCGCGCGAGGTCCAGCAGGACGTCGTCGACCAGTTCGACGGCCGCCGCGTCGTGGTCGAGAATGGCCGGCACGTCCCGCATCGCGGCGTCCAGGCTGTCGTACGCGAGCAGCGCCGCACTCGTCGTCTCCGGCACGGGTTCGAGTGCGACGGTCGCCTCCGTAATTACTGCGAGCGTCCCCTCGCTCCCGGCGAGCAATCGCGCGAGGTTGACGGTAGCGTCCGGGTCCTGTTGTGCTTCGCGCGCCTCCTCGACGAGCGCGTCGAGGTTGTACCCGGAGACGTTGCGCTTCAGGTCGGGGTACTGGGCCTCGACCTCACCGGCCTCCTCCTCGACGATGCGCAGGACCTCGGCGTAGACGCGCTCTAGCAGCGCGCCATCCTGATTTGCACCGTCTCGGAGCTCCGTGAGCGTCACCTCGCCGAGCGTCGTGACGGTGCCGTCCGCGAGCACCACCTCACAGGACTCGACGTAGGCGTCCGTCTTCCCGTACTGGAGGCTATGCGCGCCGGTGGAGTTGTTCCCGATGGCGCCGCCGAGCGCGCTCCGGTCGCCCGCCGCGGGGTCCGGCGCGAACTTCAGGCCGAACTCGCTGGTCGCCTCGTTCAGGTCGCTCAGAACGACACCCGCCTCTGCGCGCGCTGTCGCCGCCTCTGCGTCGACTTCCTCGACGGCGTCCATGTAGCGCGTGAAATCCAGCACTACGGCCTCGTTGACCGCCTGCCCCGCGAGACTCGTCCCGCCGCCCCGGGGCAACACGGGTATCTCGCGGGCCGCGCAGTAGGACACGACGCTCGACACGTCCTCGGTGGACGCCGGGAACACCACGCCGACCGGCGTCACCTCGTAGGCGCTCGCGTCCGTCGCGTACAGCTCCCGCGAGTAGTCGTCGAAGCGCACGTCGCCCGCGACGCGCTCGTCGAGGGCCGCTTCGAGGCCCGGGCGTTCCGTCTCCCCTCCCCGGTAGTCGTAGTCGGCGCGCTCGTCGCGTTCCGGCGTGGCTCTCGACTCCCTGGCCGCTCCGCTGTCGCTTGCCATCTGATTCACCTCCCGCTATGGACGCGCCGCTCTTGAACTGTGTGCTCGAAAGAACTCGGGTACCCCTACCCGGTAGCGATTGCTCTATTCTTCACCGGTATATGTCTTGTTGGACTCGGGGCGACACGTACCCCGGTCGACGGGGCCGTCGGAGGCGACGAACCGACACGTTCGGGACGACGCTCAGTCGTACGTGTGGAAGTCGACGGCCTGCTCGAGGAGGTCGTCGGGGATGCCTGGAACCTCTCCGGACCGAACCGGTCCCGCCGCCTCGACGGCGTCGGAGTCCCGCGGGAAATCACGGAGCGCGAAGTGTATCGAGATGCCGGCCTTCGCGCCGTCCGCGAGCGCGATTGGCACCTGATTGTGTCCCGGCGTCAGGTCCCCGACGGCGTACACGTCCTCGACGCTCGTCTGGCCGTGGTCGTCGACCGCGACCGTGCCGTCGTCGTTGACGTCGCAGCCGAGGTTCCGCGCGAGGCCGTTGTTGTACTTGGCGCCGTACATCGCGAACCCGCCCCGGTACTCGCGGGTCGAGCCGTCCGCGAACTCCATGGCCTCCAGCCATCCGTCGTCGCCGTTCTGGATGCCGGTGACGTCCTCGTGGACCACGCCGATGGGGTGGGTGTCCAGCATCTCGGCGGTCTCCTCGCTCCACTCGGGGTCCTCGCCGCGCGTGAGCAGGTCGACGTCGTCGGTGAAGTTCAGCATGATGGCGGCGACGTGCGCGGCGCTCTCGGAGTGGCCCATCACGTACACCGACTCGTCGACGAACATGTACGCGTCACAGTGCAGGCAGTAGTGAAGTCCGCGGCCCGTCCGCGGGAGCGGCGGGTCAGGCTGGACGTCGCTGAATCCGGTGGCGAGGACGACGCGCTCCGCGCGGTAGTTCGCGTCGTCGCCGCACAACTCGACGGTGTCGTCGTCAGTCCATCGGCAGGATGAGATGGCGTCCTGATGGATCGAACACCCGTACGCCTCGAGTTGTTCGCGGCCGACGCCGAGATACTCGTGGCCGCTCGTCTCCTCGCGAACCCCGAGGACGTTGTGGACCTCCTGCATCATCGCGGCGCGACCGCCGCCGCGGTCGACCAGCGCCGTCTGGTGGCCGAGACGAGTGGTGTACAGCGCCGCCGTCTGCCCGGCGGGACCGCCGCCGACGACCACCACCTCGTACTCCTCGACGGGAAGTTCGTCTGCCATACGACGACCATCGCCGGCAAAGAGGAAAAACGTGACCGCCGGTGGGGACCGTGACCCGACAGTTCGCCCGTGAACCAGCCGTCAGTGGGTTCGCCCATAAACCAGCCGTCAGTGGTGGTGATGGTGGTGTTCGTGGCCGGGACGACTGAACTGCCCGGAGAACGCGCGCTGGACGACCTCGGGGAGCGCCGGGTGGATGTGCACGGACTCCCGGACGTCCTGTACGCTGCCCGTTCCTGCCTTCATCGCGACGACGACCTCCTCGATCAGCGTCGAGGCGTCCGGGCCGATGATGTGGCAACCCAGAATCTCGCCCTCCGTGTCGATTATCGCCTTCACGAACCCCTCGGCGTGCATCGCGTCCCCACGCGCGGTGTCCTCGTACTGGTGCGTGTTCACCGCGTACTCCACGTCGTCCGCCCGCAACTCTTCCTCGCGTGCACCCACACCAGCGACCTCAGGGGACGCGAACACTGCAAACGGCATCGCCGTATAGTCGACCGGCTGCAGCTCCGGCCCGAAGAGATTCCGAGCGACCGCCTGGGCCTCGTGGTTCGCGCTGTGCTTCAGCAGGTACTCGCCGACGATGTCGCCGAGCGCCCACACGCCCTCGACGTCCGTCCGCAGGTATTCGTCGGTCTCTACGAACCCCTGGTCGTCCGTCTGCACGCCCGTCGCGTCGAGGTTCAACTGGTCGGTGTTCGGCCGCCGGCCGGCCGCGACGAGGAGTTCGTCGCCCGTGACTGACACCGACTCGCCGTCCTCGACGACGCCGCCCCCGTCGCCGCCGTCGTCGTACTCGTACTCGCGCGCTTCGACGGTGAACCCGTCGCCGGACTGAGAGACCGATATCGCCTCACAGCCGGTGTGGACGTCGAACCGCTCGGCGAACCGGTCCGTGAACGCCTCGGACACCGCCTCGTCGGCCTGCGGGAGCAGCGACGGCCGGCGCCCGACGACGCTCACGTCGCTGCCGAACGTCCCGAAGAAATGCCCCAGTTCAGCCGCGATGTAGCCACCCCCAATTATCACGAGATGGTCCGGCGGCGTTTCCAACTGGAGGGCTTCCGTGCTCGTCAGGTACTCCACGTCCTCGATGCCGTCGATGGGCGGAATCGTCGGTCGCGTCCCCGCCGCGACCAGGATGGTGTCGCCGCGGAATCGCGCGCCCTCGTTCTCGCCCGCCACGACTTCGAGCGTGTGGTCGTCGACGAACCGCACCTCGTGCTCGTAGAGTGTGTGCTGGTCCGAGGAGTGGAGACCCTGGCGGATCGACTCGCCGTCCTCGTGTACGTCCTCGTTCACCTTGCGGACGATGTCCGCGAACGCGACGTCCTCGACCGTCACGTCGATGTTGAACTCGCCGGCGCGCTCGACCGTCTCCAGGACGTCGGCGTGGTACAGCAGCATCTTCGAGGGGATGCAACCCCGGTTCAGGCACGTCCCGCCGAACCGCCCCTTCTCCGCGACGGCGACCGACTGCCCCTGGTTCGCGGCCACGTTCGCCACCTCGAGACCCGACCCGGAGCCAATGACGACGAAGTCGTACTCTTCCATGCCCGGGTAGACGGCACTCGGACTGATTGCTCTCCTGTCCCACTGGTTACTGGATGCACACCAGTTCCCGGCTGACCGCCCTGGCCCGTCAGTCCGGGAGCGTCGTCTGATTCACGGGTTCGGGAGCGCCGTTTGGTCTACGAGTCCGGAAGCGCCGTCTGGTTCACGACGTACACGGTCACACTGCCGAACTCGACGGGCCGGAACCCGTGTTCGCGCTCGAACGGCCGGACGTCGTATCGCTCGCGTTCGTACGGACCGAGGTAGACGTACTGGACGTCGTAGCGCTCGAGGAGGGCGGCCCGCGTCGCGGCGTCCCCCTCGAATATCGCGCGGACGTCGGCCGCCCGCCGATTGTAGGCTGCCTCGGAGTGGTAGTCGGCGGCGTGTGTCCACCCCGCGATTGTGGGGAGTCCCGTGAGGCTGGACGCCGGACTCGCGCGGAATCCGAACATCGCGCGTTCGGTCGGCGCGGCGGCGACGATGTGGGGTTGGCCGGCGCGCGCGTCGAGCCACTCGATGGCGGCGTCGTGGTCGGGGTGGAGGACGCCGACGAACGCCGTCGAGTCGAGTGTCGGCCCCTCGACCACGGAGCGGTCCTCCGTCGCCACCGCAGAGAGCGCGAGCGCGCCGTAGACCGACGTCGCGAGCACCAGCGCGACCGCGACAACCGCCCGCGCCGCGTCGCGGTCGACGGCGGGCGTGGTGAACGAGTCCGTCGGAAGCCACGCAGCGACGACGGACGCGAGCGCCGTCCCGGCGGCGACCGACCACAGCAACCACACCTGGCTGTGGATCTTGTATATCGTGTTGTACCGGCCGGGCGCGGCGCCGCCGTTCACGTACGCGACTTCCACGAGCAACACGAGTCCGGCGCCCGCGAGCACGAGCACGGTCTCGTAGCCGACCGAGCGGGTCCGCCGGAGGAGCCACCACGCGGCCAGCAGGACCGGCGCGACGAACGCGAGCGCGACGAACTCGAGTGCGACTGCGAGGGCGACGAGGATGGCCCCGACGACCACCGGCGCGAGGGTGGGGGTGTGCCGGCGGAGGCGGGGGCCGAGGTAGAGCGCGAATGCGAGCAGGAACGCCCCGTACTCGAGGAGGTACAGCGAGACGTCGCTGCGCTCCGGGAGAAAGGCGAGCGGCCGCGTGGTGTCGGTCCCGAAGACGAACGGCGCGACCACGAGGACGCCGAGCGCGCCGACGACCGCGGCGACGCCGAGCGCGATTGTGTAGCGTCCGCCCTCGTTCCGGAGCGCGCCGTGGACCCGCTCGAGTCGACTGCTGCCGTCGGGGAGCAGACCCGCGGGGTGCTCGGGCGAAAACGCGACCGCGAGCGCGACAAGGCCGAGCGCGGTGGGGAGACTCCAGACGTTCGTGACCGCGACGACGCCCGCGAGTGGGACGACGGCCGCGAGTCGGCCGACGCGCGCGCCGCGGTCGCCGGCGCTCGTCTGGTAGTACGCGAACAGCACCGCGGCGACCAGGAGCGTGTACGGCTGGCTCATCACGTGCGCGTGGAGGCTCCCGACGAGCACCGAGTACAGCGGGACGTCAGTCGGGAACGATGCGAAGTGCGTCGCGTCGAACGTCGAGAACGACCCGGCGAAGGCGTTCGCGGGCAGCGACAGCGCGCTCAGGACCGCCCGGTCGACGCTCGCCGGGAGCGACCCGAGGACGAGTCCGAGCGGTTCGTAGAGGTTCCCGCCAATGCCGAGGAAGACGGCGACGAACGCGCCGGAGAGCCGGGAGTGTATCCCGCGTGCGGCGCCGAGCGAGCGACCGAGGTCGTAGCCGCCGGCGACGACCATCGCGTAGAACGTCGGCACGGCGAGAGTCGGAACGTACCGGGCGGGCGTGTCGGTGAGGAACGCCCAGAGGACGGCGGTGAGGTGGCCGCCGAAGTAGTACTGCATCGGCGCGCCCGCGAACCAGAAGTCGGCCGGCGGGAGCGCCGACGCCCGGAACAGCGACTTCACGGTGCCGAAGTTGAGGAACCCCTCGGCCCACACCTCGAGGCCGGGGCTGTCGACGGAGACGACCACCGCCAGAACGAACGCGGCGGCGAAGACGAACGCGCTCTCGGCGAACCGCCGCCAAGGCGGGGAGACGCCAGTGCGCACCGCAAGCGCCGAGAGCGCCGCAAGCGCGCCCACTCCGAACGCGGCGGCGGAGGGGCCGAACGCGACCTGTCCCGTCCAGAACGCGACCAGGGTGACGACCGCGGTGCCGACGACAAAGGAGAACCCGGCGCCGCGGGTCTCCAGCGGGTCGAGGAGGCGGGCGGTCAGCGGGAGGGCGAGCAGTCCGACGACCAGGAGACCCACTCCCCAGTGGAGGACCGGGAGGAGTTGCACAGTACTGGACAGGTGAAGTGACGGATTAGTTCTTCTGCATCTTGCGCGGAACGACCGGACGGCGGCGACACGCGCGTCTGAATCGCGCGGTCTACGCATCCGGACTGTGCAGTCTACGCATCCGAACCGCACGACCTACGCATCCGGACCGTCCGACCTACGCGTTCGACCCAGGCACCCGAATCACCCGACACGACGGCTGTTCAACACAAAGAATATATCGGCGCTATCGCTACGAAACGGACAGTGACCCGTCTCGAACATCTCCGCGACCGGCGAGTGTCCGCCGCGCTCGTCGGCCTCGCCCTCCTCGGACTCGTCTCGCGGCTCGTCCAGCTCGGCGAGCGCGTCTTCTACTACGACGAAGCCTGGTTCGGCTACTGGGTGCTGCGGTTCATGGAGAACGGCGCCTGGGAGTACCGCCCCATCCTCCACGGCCCCCTCTTCGCTCGCGTGAACTCCCTTGTCTTCCCCGTGCTCGGCGCGAACGACGCCACCGCGCGCCTCTTCGTCGCGGTCGTCGGCGCGCTCCTCCCGCTCTCGGCGTGGCTGTTCCGGGAGCACCTCCGGGACGGCGAAGTCGTCGCGCTCGGCGTCGCGCTCGCGTTCAACCCCGTCCTCTTCTACTACTCGCGGTTCATGCGCAAGGACCTCCCGCTCGCCGCGTTCATGCTCGTCACGCTCGGCCTGCTCGTGCGCGCGTCCGACACGCGGCGCCCGCGCTACCTCTACGGTGCCGCGGTCACGCTCGGTATCGCGTTCGCCACGAAGGAGAGCGTCCTGCTCTGGCTGGTGACGTGGGCCGGCGCGAGCGCACTCGTTTTCGACCGCTACCTCCTCCGCGCCCGGGACCAGGATGGCGACGCCTTCGAGTTCCTCCGCGGCCGCGCCGACCGCGCCGCCGCCGGCGTCCGCGAGTGGTGGCCCCACGCCGTGCTCGCGAGCGCCGTCTTCCTCGCCGTCGTCGTCTACTTCTACGCGCCGCGTGCCGGTCCCGGCCAGCAGATCGGTCTGTGGCGAGCGCTCGGCGGCGAGTTCGGGACACTCCCCGCCGTCGTCGGGGAGGCGACGCTCGGCTCCCTCCAGAAGGCCATCGACTACTGGGTGTCCGGGAGCATCCAGGAACACCCCTACCTCCCGTACTTCACGGACACCGCCGAAACCGTCCTCGCGGGCGCGCTCGGCGTCGCGCTGCTCGCTGTCGTCGGCTTCCTCTTCGACCGCTACGCCGGCGACGCGCCGCGCGGCCTCGTGGCGTTCAACTTCTACAGCGGCGTCGCCGCGCTCGTCGGCTACCCGCTCGCGAACAACCTCCCCGTGCCGTGGTCGACGGTTCACGCCATCGTCCCGCTCTGTATCCCCGCGGCCGTCGGCGCGTACGCCGTCTACCAGTGGGGCCGCAGTCGACTCCCCGCCCGCGAACCCGCTCTCCTCCGGGACCGCACGCCGATGCACGCCGTACGAGCCACCGTCGCCGCTGGCCTGCTCGTCTTCCTCGTCGCCTCTGCGGGCGCGACCATCGCGCAGACGAGCTACCAGCAGCCCCACGAGAGCCCGCGGGGCGACCCCGGCAACGACGTCATCTACTACGCCCAGGCCCCCGGCGAACTCCGGCAGGTCGTGAACGACATCGAGCGCGCGACCGCGACCGGCGGCGACGACGTCGACGTGCTGTACGTCGGCGACCGCCTCGCGATGAACGAATCCCGGGTGGACTACCCGCCCGGGACGGGCGCGTGGCACGCTCGAATACCGCTTCCGTGGTACACCGAAGCTCTCGGCGCGGACGTCGACAGCGTCCCACGGGTCGACGGTGTCGGCAACGAGACGCCACCCGTCGTCATCACCCAACCGGCGCTCCGGGACAACGTCGCGGAGCGCCTCGGGGACGCCTACACCAGCAAAACCTACCCCCTCGACGACATCGGCGACCGCGTCGTCGTCGTGTTCACGCGAACCGGCGACTGAACGGCATCGCCGCTCCACCGTCGCTCTCGGCGCCCGCTGACTGGCTCTTCCATCGTCGTCACCACTCGGCGACGCTGCCGTCGTCGTGTCGCCACACCGGGTTGTGCCAGTTCACGTCCTGTTCCGCGCGCTCTCGCACGTACTCCTCGTCGATCTCGATGCCGAGGCCGGGCGCGGTCGGGATGTCCACGTAGCCGTCGCGGTACTCGAAGACGCCGTCGTCGACGAGGTAGTCGAGCACGTCGTTGGTGTCGTTGTAGTGGATGTCGAGGCTCTGCTCCTGGATGAGCGCGTTCGGCGTGCAGGCGTCGACCTGGATGCAGGAGGCCAGCGCGATGGGGCCGAGCGGGCAGTGCGGGGCGAGCGCGACGTCGTAGGCTTCGGCCATGCTCGCGATCTTCTTGACCTCCGTGATGCCGCCGGCGTGCGAGAGGTCAGGTTGGATGACGTCCACGCTCCCCTGCTCGAGCACCTCCTTGAAGTCCCACCGCGAGTACATTCGCTCCCCGGTCGCGATCGGCGCCGAGGTGTGGGCCGCGATCTCCGGGAGCGCGTCGTTGTGCTCGGGGAGCACCGGCTCCTCGAGGAAGAAGGGGTCGTACGGATCGAACGCCGCGGCGAGGCGCTTGGCCATCGGTTTGGAGACCCGGCCGTGGAAGTCCACCCCGATGTCCACCTCGTTGCCAACGGCGTCGCGGACGGTCGCGACCCGTTCGACGGCGTCCTCCACCGCCGCGGGCGTGTCGATGCGACGGAGTTCGGAGGTGGCGTTCATCTTGAGCGCGGTGAAGCCGGCGTCGACCTTCTCGCGGGCCGCCTTGCCGACGTCGGCGGGGCGGTCACCGCCGATCCACTGGTAGACCCGGATGCGGTCGCGGGCGCGGCCGCCGAGCAGTTCGTGGACGGGCGCGTCGAGTTGCTTCCCTTTGACGTCCCAGAGCGCCTGGTCGACGCCCGCGATGGCCGACATCAACACCGGGCCGCCGCGGTAGAACCCGCCGCGGTACATGGCCTGCCAGTGGTCCTCGATGCGCGTCGGGTCCTCCCCGAGCAGGTAGTTGTCCAGCAGTTCTTCGACGGCCGCGCGGACCGTGTGCGCGCGCCCCTCGACGACTGGCTCCCCCCAGCCGACGGTTCCGTCACTCGTGGTCAGTTTCAGGAACAGCCAGCGCGGAGGGACCTCGAAGAGTTCGTAGTCCGTTATCTGCATGGGTGCTGGTCACACGTTCCGGCCAGGCTGAGTTAAGTTCTCTTCCATCGGGACGCGCTGTACGTGATCGCCGACTCGTCCTGATCGACGCGTCGTCGCGAGTGCTCCGGTCCGGCTGATCCGCTCGCGGTGTGGGACGTGGTGGACGACTGCCGGCTTCTGTTTTACCCTGGTTTCCCCACACTCAAGCGGATGGGACCAGAACGGAGTAGCGACGATCGCATCTAGCATGCCGTCGCCCGCTACCACTCGGATTGCCGCCGTGGCCCCGGAGTTCGTCGAGCGAGCGCCACAGCCAGCACGCGCGGACTGGCTCTCGTACTTCGACCCGGATGTCGTCCTGCTCACCGGCGACTCACCGGCCACACAGGCCGTCCGCATCCTGCGGCGTGAGACCGAGACGGAAACAGTCTGCTTCCATCCCAGTGGAACCCACCGACAAGGGGTTGAGGGGGCTAAGACGGTCGACGGCGTCCAGTTCGTGTTCGCACCGTCGACAGACGCCCTCCGGGCGGTTGCAGGCAAAGAAGGGGACGAACTCCGCAGTGAACAACCGACGTACGTGCTCAGCAATCTGCTCGACGTCGACGTGGACACGACGACGCTCTCGACGTCGCTCGTCGGCGGCGACCAGTACCGGGACGCGCTCGCGCCCGAGCGCCTCGACGGCGAGTACGTGCACGTCTCGACGCGCCTCCCGAAGGAGTACCGCCGCGAGTGGAACGACCTCACCGTCGTCGGTGGTGGCGCCGACGCCGGCACCAGGGGCGAGCCACTGGTGGCACTCGACTGCCGGAGCGACGGAGAACTGCTCACGCGAACGCTCACGCGAGACCAACTCGGTCTGCGTGCTCTCGATGGCGTCGGTCGGACTCGCGCACAGCGACTCCGGGACGCCGGGTTCCAGCGCAGGGACGCAGTTGCCGACGCCGAGCAGCGACACCTCAGGGGAATCCAGGGGCTGGGTGAGACGACGGCGGAACGAATCCAGCAGAGCGCGCGAGCGCTCGCCGACGGCGAGGTCGTTCGGAGCTCGGACGAGCAACTGCCGAACGGCGACCCCGTCTACGTCGACATCGAGACGGACGGCCTGGCCCCCACCATCACGTGGCTGATCGGCGTGCTCGACGGGTCGGCCGAGGACGGAACCTACATCTCGTTCGTCCAGCGGAACCCCGACGAACCCGGCCGCGCTCTCGAAGACTTCCTGGCCTGGTACGCGGCGAACGCGAGCCACCGCCCGGTCGTCGCCTACAACGGCTGGCGGTTCGACTTCCCGGTCATCCACGACCACGTCATCGAGTACTGCCCGCGGTACGAGGACGACTGGACGAGCACGTACCGCTTCGACCCCTACCAGTGGGCGGTCACGAACGGCAACGCCGTGCTCCCCGGTCGAACGAACAAGCTCGGGGACGTGGCCGAAGCCCTCGGCCACGAACCCGCGGAAACCGGGCTGACGGGAGCGGCAGTCGCGCGGGCCTACCAGGCGTGGATGGCCGACCGCTCTCCGGAGACCGAACCCGACTGGGAGCAACTCGTGGCTTACTGCGAGGACGACGTGCGAGCGCTCGCGACCATCCACGAGGCCCTCCAGGAGAGCAGCCGAATCGTCTCGACGACCGAGCAGTCCCGCGACCTCGAGGAGACGACCACGCAGGGCAGTCTCTCAGACTGGTAACCACCATGAGCTCAGATTCCGACCCGCCGGAGCACGCACCCATCACGGCCCGGGGTCTCCGGGAGACGTTCCCGGAGTACGACGACCAACTCCGGCACGCCGAAACCGTTTCCGCCGACGACGGCGACTACGTCGCGCCGGAGACGGTGCTCCGCCCGACGCTCGCCGACCGATTCGGCGACGCCGTCGGTGACCTGTTCACGCACCAGGCCGAGGCGCTCGACCGCCTCGATTCGGGCGAGAACGTCTGCGTCGCCACGTCGACGGCGTCGGGGAAGACCTACGTGTACGCCCTCCAGATCGCTCGCAACCACCTCGCAGACCCCGAGTCGACGGCGCTCCTGGTGTACCCGACGAAGGCCCTCTCCCGCGACCAGGAGCAGGAACTCAACGCGTTCTTCGGGGACCTCGGACTCGACGTCACCGTCCGCGTGTACGACGGCGACACGCCACAGGACAACCGGAAGCAGATCCGGGAGACGGCCGACGTCGTCATCACGAACTTCGTCGGCGTGAACGTCTACCTCGGGCATCACCCGCGCTGGCATTCGTTTTTCTCGAACTGCGAACTGCTCGCCATCGACGAGTCCCACACCTACACCGGCGTCCACGGGATGCACGTCGCGTGGACGATGCGCCGACTCAGGCGCGTCCTCGACCACTACGAGTCCGACCCGCAGATGGTCTGTACGTCCGCGACGATCGGGAACCCGGGCGAGCACTCCGAGCGCCTCACGGGGCACTCTTTCGCCGTCGTCGACGATGACGGGTCGCCGCGCGGCAAGCGGGACGTCGCGTTCTGGAAGCCGCCGGTCGACGAATCCGAACTCGGCCCCGAGGCGGCCTTCGAGGACTTCCGGGCGGCCCAGACGAACCCCGTTCGGGAGGCGAGTTCGGTGCTCGCCCACCTGGGACTGCACGACGTCCAGACGCTTCTGTTCACGCGCAGTCGGAAGAACGCGGAACTCGGCGCGAAGTACGCCACCGACGCGGCGAGCAAACACCCCCGATCCGGGCGCGTGAGCGTCGAACCGTACCACGCCGGCCTCGGGAAGCAGACGCGCCGCGGCACCGAGTACCAGTTCAAGAGCGACGGACTCGACGGCGTCGCGTCGACGAACGCGCTCGAACTCGGCATCGACATCGGGTCGATGGACGCCACCATCCTCACCGGCTACCCGGGGACGCGCCAGTCGTTCTGGCAGCAGGTCGGGCGCTCCGGGCGCGGGAACGCCGACGCGCTCTCGGTGTTCGTCGCGCGAGCGGACGCCATCGACCAGTACATCCTCGACAACCCCGAGTACGTCCTCGGGGACGCCATCGAGGACGCGGTCATCGGACTCGAGAACAACCCCGTGTACGCCCAGCACGTCCAGTGTGCCGCCCACGAACGACCACTGACCGAGGACGACCGGGAGTGGTTCGACGGGGAGCGACTCGACCGCGCCGTCGAGATGTGGACGGACGCAGGAGAACTCACCGGCGACCTGTCCCGGAGTGTCCGGTACACGGGCGCTCCGCGGCCGCAGTCCGAGATATCGATGTACACGTCGTCGGCCACGCAGTTCGACGTGCGGTGCCGGGACGGCGACATCGACATGGAGCCGATCGACCGGGAGCGCGCGTACCGCGACCACCACGAGGGCGCGCTCTTCTTGCACGACGGCACCCAGTACGAAGTCGTCGAGTTCGACGAGGGCGCGCCGAATCCGTCCATCACGGTCCAGGCGGTTCGGACGAACGAGTACACCGAGACCCACTCCGAGAAGGCCGTCCGGGGCCTCGAGGTCGAGGATTCACGCGACCTCGGAAACGGCTACCGGCTGGCGTGGGGGACGGGGACGGTCGAGATTCACTACACACACTACCAGCGCAAGGACATCCAGTCGGGGCGCGTGAGCACGTCACTCCAGCCGACTGGCCTCCCTCCGATCGAACTCCACACGCACCTCGTGTGGGTCGAGATGCCGCCGTCGCTCCAGAACACGGTTCTCGAGGCGGTCACCGGCGAGACCGCCGAGTCGCTCACGGACGGCGACGTCATGGAGGTGTTCGGTGGGGGACTGCACGGCGCCGAGCACGGCATGATCAAGCTCACGCCGCTCGAACTCCGGATGGACAAGTCCGACCTCGGCGGCCTGAGCACGCCCGTCCACGAGGAAACCGGCGTTCCGACGTGGTTCATCCACGACGCCGTCGAGGGCGGACTCGGATTCAGCAAACGCATCTACGAGCAGGCCGAACAGATTGCTCGGCGGACCCGCGAGCGCGTCGACGACTGCGACTGTCAGGGAACGGGCGGGTGTCCGGCCTGCATCATGGATTCGCAGTGTGGCAATCAGAACCGGTACCTGCACACCGAGGCGACGGTGGCGGTTCTCGACCGAGTTCTTGACCAGTTCTGACTGTGCTCGGGGGTCGGTCAGACAGATATCTCGCCCCTCGAAAACCGCGGACGGAGGAAACACCGAATCGCCGCGCCTGGGTCAGTCGGTGGGCTGCACGGAGGTGTTTTCGGTGGTCGTCGACTCGAGCGGAGCGCTCCCGAGAGGGACGACCTCGCGGTCCCACGCCCAGTTCGTGACTTCGGCGAAGCTCACGTACATGGCGTCGAGGCCGGTGAGGATGCCGACGTAGCCGCCGGCGACGACGAGCCCCCCGATGCCGAGGAAGTCACCGAAGCCGAGCAGGAAGAACGTCACCGACAGCAGGCCGAAGACGCTCCAGAGCCCCCAGTTGAGCTTGAACGTGGCGACCCACATGTACGTCGTGAAGACGCCCCACATGATGAGCGCGAGGCCGAGCGCCTGGGCGCTCACGGACGGAATCCAGCCGTTGTGCATGAAGACGACGAGCAGGCCGAACCACCACCAGAACGCGCCGTAACTACAGAACGCGGTGGTCCCGAAGGTGTTCCCCTCACGGTACTCCAGGAGGCCCGCGAACAACTGGATGGTGCCGCCGAAGGCCATCGCCATCGGGACGACCACCAGTTCGAGGTCGGGCTGGAGGAAGCCGGCGTTGTAGACGCTCAACAGCACGGTCGTCAGACCGAAGCCCACGAGGCCGAGCGGGGCGGGGTTGGCTGTGTCGGTGTCTGCAGGCATCGTCACTCACTCCCCACTTGCTGCTGGATGTCCTCGACGACGTCCGGGTTGCGGAGCGTCGACGTGTCCCCGAGGTCCTCGCCGTTCGCAATCTCTTCGAGGAGACGGCGCATGATTTTCCCGGAGCGGGTCTTCGGCAACTCGGGCGTGAATACGATGCTCTCCGGGCGCGCGATGGGGCCGATGGCGTCCTCTACGGACTGCTCGATCTGGTCCTGCATCTCCCGGCCGCCGTCGTAGCCGTCTTCCGTGATGACGTACGCGTGGACGGCCTCACCTTTCACCTCGTGGTCAGCGCCGACGACCGCGGCCTCCGCGACGCCCTCGGAGGCCACGACGGCTGATTCGATCTCCATGGTGCCGAGGCGGTGCCCGGAGACGTTGACGACGTCGTCGACGCGGCCGACGACCGTGATGTAGCCGTCGTCGTCGATTTTCGCGCCGTCCTCGGGGAAGTACACCCAGTCCTCGGGGTCGTCGCTGTCGGTGTCCGAGTACTCCGCCCAGTACTCCTGGATGAATCGCTCGTCGTTCTGATAGAGCGTGCGCAACATCCCCGGCCACGGTTTCTCTACCGTCAGGTAGCCGGCCTCGCCCGCGGACACTTCGTCGCCGCTGGCGTCCACCACGCGGACGTCGTTTCCGGGAATCGGCGGACCAGCGGACCCGGGTTTCATGTCGTTGACGCCTGGGAGTGTGGTGACCATCATGCCGCCGGTCTCGGTCTGCCACCAGGTGTCGACGATGGGGCAGTTCTCGTCCCCGATGTGCTTGTAGTACCACTTCCAGGCCTTCGGATTGATGGGTTCGCCGACGGTGCCCAAGAGGCGGAGACTCGAGAGGTCGTGTTCGTCGGGGTACTCCGCGCCCCACTTCATGAACGCGCGGATGGCCGTCGGCGCGGTGTAGAACTGCGTGACGTCGAGGTCGTCCACGATCTCCCAGAAGCGGTCCTGCTCGGGGTGGTCCGGTGTGCCCTCGTACATCACGGTCGTGGTGCCGAGGGAGAGCGGGCCGTAGACGATGTAGGAGTGCCCGGTGATCCAGCCGATGTCGGCCGAGCAGAAGTAGGTGTCATCGGGCTTGATGTCGAGGACGGCCTGGCTCGTCCACGCGTTCCACGCGAGGTAGCCGCCGGTCGTGTGTTTGACTCCTTTCGGCTCTCCGGTCGTTCCGGAGGTGTACATGAGGAAGAGCATGTCTTCGGCGTCCCGTTCGACGGGGTCGACCGTGGCGCCCGCGTGCTCAGCTACGAGTTCGTCGTAGTCGTGTTGGTTATCCGCGAGGTCGTGGCCGTGTGCGTCGTCGCCGAGACGGTCCTTGACCACCACGTCCGAGACCTCGTGTTCGACGCCCTCGAGGCCCTCGTTGGCCTTCTCCAGGTGGTCGAGGGCGTCGCCGCGCCGGTAGTAGCCGTTCGCGGTGACGAGGTACTCCGAATCCGCGGCGTTCATGCGTTCGGCGAGTGCGGATGCGGAGAACCCCGCGAACACGACGGAGTGAGGTGCGCCGATGCGGGCACACGCCAGCATCGCGATGGGCAACTCGGGAATCATCGGCATGTGCATCGTCACGACGTCGTCCTCGCCGACGCCCATCTCGCGGAGTGCCGCCGCGAACTCGTTGACCTCGCGGTGGAGGTCCTCGTACGTGTACGTGCGATTCTCCTCGCCGGTGGGTTCGCCGACCCACTCGATGGCGGCCTCGTCGCCGCGCTCCTCGAGATGCCGGTCGATGCAGTTCTGACTGGCGTTCAGGCTGCCACCCGTGAACCACTCGTAGAACGGCGGGTTCGAGTCGTCGAGTACCTGGTCGTACTCCTCGCTCCAGTCGAGCAGGTCGGCGGCCTGCTCCCAGCACTCGGGCCAGTTCTCGTCGAACTCCTCGTAGATGCTCGGGTCCGAGACGTTCGCCTGCTCGACGAATGACTCGGGGGGTTCGAACTCGTTCTGGTCTTCCAGTCGTGCTTCGAGTTCTGGCTGTTGTGACATGCCTACACGTGCCGTATCACGCACCCACAATAAGCCGACGCGCTAATTATCACAAACGTCCGTATACGAACGGGAGCGGGGTTGATAGCGCTCGACGCACGCAAATTCTGCCGATACCTCGGTTCGCCGTCGACCGACCGGTGACGGGAAGCCGGATTCGGGGCTAAATAGTTAGCCCCCGCGTTGCTCGTCGAAGAAGACGGTGAGCAGTTTCTGGTTGGCCTTCCGGAGGTGGTTGTGGAGCGTGGGGGAGGAGACGTCGAGCGCGTCGGCGAGTTCCTCGGCCGTCGAACCGCGAGGCCACTCGTAGTAGCCACCGTAGTACGCCGCCTGTAGCACCGACGCCTGTCGGTCAGTCAGGCGGTCGGCCAGTCGCTCCCGGAACGCCGCGTCCGACTCGACCGGCTGTTCCACCTCGCGTTTGGCAGCGAGGGTCACGTCTGGGAACCGCTCGACCACCCCGTCAACCAGTTCGCGGACGCCCCCTTCGTCCGAAACCTCGGCCGTGAGCGTCGCCGTTCCGCTGTCGGCAGTCGCCCCCGTCACCAGGCCACCCTGCTCGACGACTGTCAACACGGGGCCGGCCGCGACGACCACCTCGAGGAATCCGCCGTCGCCGTGATCCTCGACCAGTCGAGTATCGCGGACGGCGTCCCGACCGTCGAGGAACTCGATCGCGTCGGTGGCGTCGCCACCTTCGACGACGAGGAAACAGACGACGGCTCCGTTCGTCGGGGCCGTCCCGGACAGCGAGACCCGGCAGTCGCCGTCGCCGGACAGCGCCGCCACGAGGCTGCTCTCGTCGCCCGCCCGGAACTCCAGTTCGACGGCCGTATCGGGGGACAGCAGGCGGCGGTGTTCGGCGGTGGCGAGCGCCTGCTCGACCTGCGTGCCGAGCGCGTCGACCAGCACTCGCTCGAGGTCACTCACTCCGGTCTCGACACCAGCGACGAGGAGGTCTCGTCCCCGCTCACCGTACACGAGCGGGACGAGGACGACAGCGGGTGCCGGACCGTCCTCACGAACGCGGACGTCGTCGTCGTCGACGACCGCTCGGTCGTAGCCATCCAGCAGGTCGTCAGCACGCTCCGTCGAGATGCCTGCGACAGCGCGACGCGAGAATCCACTGTTGCAACCCGCGAGCACAGCGAACCGGAAGTCGTCGCGAGCGACCAGAGTGTCTACGACCGCCCGCTCGACGGCCTCCCGGGTGCCGGCCGCCGTGAGTGCCTCGCCCACGTCGGCGACGGACCGAACCGCCCGTTCGACGCGCTCGGACGACCTGCCGCGAGTGAACGCGGCCACAACATCTCCGCGATCCGGGGTGTCGAGCAGCGATTCGAGGCTCTCGAGTCGGTCCCACCCGCCGACCGATTGGACCACGTGCGGGGACACGCCGTCCTCGAGGTGTGAGCGCGCGAAGTGCCGCCGAAGGTCGTAGGAGGAGACGTCGACCCCCGCTCGGTCGCCGGCCTCCCGGACGAGCATCTGGAGTCGCCGCGCGGTCACGTCGAACAACTCCTCGTCATCCCCGACGTTCGCGGCGGTGGCGTACTTCCGCAACTCGTGTTCGACCGAGACCGGGAAGAACGCGTTCCGCGTCCCGTCGGCCTCCCGAACACGGAGCAAGTAGTGGTCGCCGTGGGACACCACGTCGCCCGGTCGAGCGCGAGCCATCTCGGTCGGACGGAGTCCGACCTCGCCGCCCAGACGCACCACGAGGTCCTCGCGGTGGGTCTCGGCCGCGCGACGAACGCGCTCGTACTGCGCTCCGGTCAGCCGCTCCGGCATTGTCGCCACATCGAACATGAACGAAATAAGCCTACTGGTGTGCTTGACGGCTCCCTCGACGGTTGTCCGCTCAAGTTGGTCGACGCGGGAGCGAAACCCCGAACTGAGTTTCGGGAATATAGATATCTACGAAATCATTCGTCGGTCGCGTCGTTCCGGAGTTCACCGACGACCTCCGGGTTCCGGAGCGCCGACGTGTCGCCCAGCGACTCGCCGTTAGCGACCGAGATGAGCAGTCGACGCATGATCTTCCCCGAACGCGTCTTCGGCAACTCGGGCGTGAACACCACCGTCTCGGGAGCGGACGTGCCGACGACGGACTCGACGGCCGAACGAGCGCGCTCGCGGAGGTTCTCCGCTGCCACGGGGTAATCGTGCTCGGGGCTGACGTACGCGTGGATCGCCCGCCCCTTCTCGTAGTGGTTGCCGACGATGACCGCCGCCTCCGCGATGCCGTCGACCGCCACGATGGCGGACTCCAACTCGAGCGTCGAGAACCGCCGGCCGCCGACGTTGACGACGTCGTCAGTGCGCCCGAGCACGGCGACGTACCCGTCGTCGGTCACGCGAGCGCGGTCGTCCGGGTAGTACCGCCAGTCCGCGCCCGGCGGCCGGTCGGCCCACCCATCACCCGTGCGGACGGACTGCGGCATCGCCGGCCACGGACGCGTGATGGTGAGATACCCGCTGTCACCGCGACCGACAGTCTCCCCGCGGTCGTCGACGACCTCGACGTTCACACCCGGGAGCGGCGGCCCGACAGCCCCCGGTTCCATGTCGTCGACGCCCGGAAGCGTCGCGAGGAGAATCGCCCCCGTCTCCGTCTGCCACCACGTGTCCACGACGGGGCACTCGCCCCCGCCGACGTGCTCGCGATACCACTCCCAGACGGTCGAATCGAGGGGCTCACCGACGCTGCCCAGCAACCGGAGACTCGACAGGTCGTGGTTCGCGGGCCCATCCGTGCCCCGCTTCATGAACGCGCGAATCGCCGTCGGGGACGTGTAGAGGACGTCCACGGAGTGCCGTTCGACGAGTTCCCACGGGCGTCCCTGGCCGAGCGACTCCATCGCTCCCTCCACGAGCAGCGGCGTCGTCCCGAGCGCGAGCGGCCCGTAGACGACGTAGGAGTGCCCCGTGATCCAGCTCACGTCAGCCCCACACCAGTACGTGTCACCGGGTTTCACGTCGAGGACTGACCGAGTCGTCCACGCCACCTGCGCGAGATACCCGCCCGTCGTGTGGTCGACCGCCTTCGGCTGACCCGTCGTGCCGGAGGTGTAGATGCGAAACAGGCGGTCGGTCGCCTCCCTGGCCACCGGTTCGACCTCCGCGCCGGCGTGGCGCTCCAGGAGGTCGTCGTAGGCGTAACAGTCGCCGAGATGCGTGTCGTTGCTGAGGCGGTCCACGACGACCGACTCCACGTCCGCGTCCAGTGAGAGGCAGGCGTTGTCGGCCTTGCTCTTCTGGTCGACTGCCCCACCCCCCGGGTAGTAGCCGTCGCACGTGACGAGGTGCTCCGAGTCCGCGCGACGCATCCGGTTCGCCAGCGCGTCAGCCGAGAAATCCGCGAACACGACGTTGTGCACGGCACCGATGCGAGCGCACGCCAGCATCGCGATGGGGAGTTCCGGAACCACCGGAAGGTACGTCGTCACGACGTCGTCCTCCTCGACGCCGATGTCGCGGAGCGCCGCCGCGAACTCGTTGACCTCGCGGTACAGATCGAGGTACGTGTACGTCCGGCGCTCGCCGAGTTGCCCCTCCCACGCGATAGCGACCTGGTTCTTCCGCTCCTCGAGGTGGCGGTCGACGCAGTTGTAACACGCGTTCAGGCGCCCCCCGGGGAACCACGCGTACGGTGGCCCTGCGTCGAAGATGTCGTCGTACTCGCGGTCCCACGAGAGCAGGTTCGCCGCCCGCTCCCACGCGTCCGGCCACTCCCGCTCGAACGCCTCTCGGGGGGACTCGCGGACGTTCGCCTGCTCGACGAACCATTCCGGTGGGGTGACGCGCTCGCCGTCTGCCATCACCCCTCATTCGTCGTCGCGCGGAAAAACATTCACACTCTCCTCCGCCATCGGGTGTCGTCAAGCGAGGGGGTCCATCGTTTCACCCTCGAAAAACACACTCGATAGCGTTCCGACTCCCGTTTGAATCCGGTCCGGAATCAGCGGCCGAAATCGTGTCGTGTTGGCCCTAACTAGACGCTGCGTAGTTGATACGGGCGGCGGTCGGCGCAACGGAGAAGTAGGTCCTGGCGGATTATGAACCCTGCCGAGACGTTCCGGGTCGCTCACTCCGTTCGCTTCCCGGGCGTGCGACTCGCCTGGTTCAAATCCTGACCCATTCACAGCTGGCCGACGCCTCGCGCATGGCGCGCTCGGCGGTCGGCGCAGCAGAGAAGTGGGCCCTGGCGGATTTGAACCACCGCTCACCCGGTATCCCACGCCCGCTCCCGCGGTGACAGCGGCCGTTATGAGCCGGGGGCTTTGAACCAAACTAAGCTAAGGGCCCTCACGAGACGATTCCCGTGGCCGAACCTTTAGCCTGTCGGGATTGCAGGGCTGCCGACGGCGAGGGGAAGCCCTGGGAGCAAACTGAGGGTCCTGGAATTCGTACGTGGCGTATGGCCGAGACTGTGCCCGAGGCGGCAGAGGAACTGCTCACCAGCGAACCGCTCGTCGCGCACCTCGGGACGTGCCACGACGACCGGCCCCACGTTGCCCCGGTGTGGTACACTTACTCCGATGGCGTCGTCGAGATCGCGACGACCGGGCGCAAACTGGCGAACCTCCGGCGGAATCCGCGCGTCGCGCTCTCCGTGCAGAAGGCCGAGGACGGCCACCCGAAGTGGGGCGTGACGCTCCAGGGGGCGGCGTCTGTCGTCGAGGACGACGGGGCGGCCCGAGAGATACTCCACCGCATCAATCGGAAGTACGGCGCCGACGAGGACGCGTGGTCCGAGAACACGTCCGTCCGCATCGACGTCCACACCGTGGAGTACTGGAGGTACTGATTCGGAGCAACCGCGCGAAGCCGTCGCTTCGCGCGCAATTGCAGGAGGATGTACGCCGCCGCCAGGGCTCGAACCTGGGACAACCTGGGTAACAACCAGGTGCTCTACCAACTGAGCTACGGCGGCTGGCAAATCACGGTACTCGACTCGTTTTGATATGGCTTTCGTTTCGACGGAGGCCAGGGCATCGACACGGCTTAGGACGGGCCGCGAGAAACACGGGTATGAGCGACTTCGACGCGGTCGTCGAGCGCGTTCGGGGGCGCGTCGACCCGACGGCCGAAGAGCGGCGGGCGCTCGCTGGCGCGGTCGAGCGGCTGGCCGAGCGAGCGCGCGCCGCCATCGCGGACCTCCCGGTGGAGGCGGACGTGGTGCAGGTCGGGAGTACGGCGCGCGGGACGTGGGTGGCTGGCGACCGCGACATCGACCTGTTCGTGCGGTTTCCGGCGGACCTGCCGCGGGGAGATCTCGAGGAGTACGGTCTGGAGGTCGGGAACGCTGTGCTGCCGGAGGGGCGCGAGGAGTACGCCGAACACCCCTACGTGAAGGGGTCCTTCGAGGGGTACGATGTCGACCTGGTGCCGTGCTATCGGGTCGAGGACGCCACCCAGATCCAGTCGGCGGTCGACCGCACGCCGTTCCACAACGCGTACCTCGAAGCCAGGCTGGACGACGACCTGGCGGGCGACGTCCGCCTGTTCAAGCAGTTCCTGAAGGGAATCGGCGCGTACGGCAGCGACCTCCGGACGCAGGGGTTCTCGGGCTACCTCACGGAACTGCTCGTGCTGGCGTACAGCGGGTTCCGGGAGACGCTCGAAGCGATCCGGGAGTGGGGGCGCCCCGTCGTGCTCGACCCCGAGGACCACGCCGAAGCGACGTTCGACGACCCGCTCGTGGTCGTCGACCCGACGGACCCGGAGCGCAACGTCGCGGCGGTCGTCTCGGCGACGAACGTCGCGCGCGTCCAGCACCACGCCCGCGAGTTCCTCGCAGCCCCCAGCGAGGACGCGTTCGAGGCGGAGACCCCGGAACCGGTCGATGTCGACGGCGTTCGCGAGCACCTCGACCGGCGAGGGGCGACGCCGCTCGCGGTGGTGTTCGACGCCCCGGACCTCGTGGACGACCAGCTCTACCCGCAGCTCTACCGCTCGCGGGACGGCCTCGTCCGCGGTCTCGAATCCCGCGGGTTCTCGGTACTCCGCGCGGCGACGTGGGCCGACGAGCGCGCGGTCCTGTTCGTGGAACTCGACGTCGCGGAACTCCCCCGTATCGAGCGCCACGAAGGGCCACCTGTTCACGTCCCCGGACACGCCGAGGGGTTCTACGAGAAGTACGCGGACGCCGACGCCTACGGGCCGTTCGTCGAGGACGGGCGGTACGTCGTGGAGCGCGAGCGCGAGGTGCAGACTGCCCGCCAGTTCGCCACCGACTACCTCGACGAGGTGGCGCTTGGCGCGCACGTCGAATCCATCGTGGAGCGCGGCGACTACGACGTGCTCGTCGGCGAGGATGTCAGCGGACTCGCGAGCGAGTTCGGCGTCGAACTCGCACGCTACTTCGATCCGGCGGTGTAAGCGAAAGAATCAGCCGAGGGCGGGATGGTCCGCCGCGATGCCGTCGAGGAGTTCACGGACCTCGTCGGTCTCGCTCGCGTCGTCCTCCAGTTCGACCGGTTCGCGGCCGTCGAACGTCTCGTGGACCATGCCGATGCCGTCCGCGAGCGTGTCGAGGCTGTACCCGCCTTCGAGCACGAACGCCAGCGCGGCGTCGGCCTCCCTGGCGACGGCGCGCACACGGTCCGTGAGCAGCGCGTACCCCTCCGTAGAGACGTGCATCCGGGAGATCGGGTCGTGGCGGTGCGCGTCGAACCCCGCGCTCACGAGCAACAGATCGGGGTCGAACTCGCGGAGCGCGGGCGCGAACAGTTCGTCGAACGTCGCACAGTAGTCGGCGTCCTCGGCCCCCGCGGGAAGCGGGACGTTCAGCGTGGTTCCCTCGCCGTCCCCGACACCGACTTCGTCGGCGTCACCCGTCCCCGGGTAGAGGCCGTCCTCGTGGACTGAGCCGTAGAACACGTCGCCGCGCGCCTCGAAGATGTCCTGGGTGCCGTTGCCGTGGTGGACGTCCCAGTCGAAGACGGCGACGCGTTCGGCGCCACACTCGTCGATTGCGTGCTGGGCGGCGATTGCGGCGTTGTTCAGGAAGCAAAACCCCATCGCGTCGTCGGACACGGCGTGGTGGCCGGGAGGTCGGCCGAGAGCGAACCGCGTCTCCCTGCCGTCGACGCCGTCGAGCGCGTCTCGTGCGGCGTCCATCGCGAGACCCGCGCTGGCGAGTGCGGCGGGCCACGTCTCCTCGGAGGCGACGGTGTCGGGGTCCCAGTTCCCGCCGCCGCGGTCACAGAACGCCTGGACCTCCGCGACGTACCCGGGGTCGTGGACGGCCGTGGCGTCGCTCTCTTCGGCGGGTGGTGCGTCTTCGTAGGCGACGCCGTGGCGCTTCGCGAGTTCCTGTTTGATCGCCCGCAGTCGGTCAGGTGTCTCGGGGTGTCGCGGCCCTGGGTCGTGTTCGAGGCACGTCTCGCTGAACCCGAATCTCATTCCACGAGCCGGAAGTACGTCTCGATGTCCTCGGCCTGTACGGTTCGTCGTCCCGCGTGCTCTGCGAGCATCCGCGCGGCCTCCGCGGCGTCGGTCGCGTACTCTTCGAGTTGCGCGGCGAGCGCGACCCGGGCGTCCATCGACACGCGGAACCGGTCGTCGATGTCGAGGCGCGCGATGCGGTCGACCGGCGCGACCGGGAGCACGAGCGATTCCGCGTCCGGAGCCGAACTCATCCCGAAGTCCTCGGCCATCAGCGTCTTCCGCCCCTCCGAGGCCGCTTGCTCCGCTGCGTCCATCGCGAGGGCCGCGCCACGCTCCTGGATGCGTCGAGCGAGTTCTGCTGCCCCATCCGCACTGACCCGCAGGTCACCCGCGTGTCGCCGGATGATCGTGTCCACCGGCGCGAACGGGAGTTCGACGCTCATGCGTCAATGCGTGGCGCTCGCACGCTTAACTGTTTCCACTACGGTATCACCCGCTCTGTGTTCCCGCTCGGAGGTACTCGCGTTCGCACCGGGCGGAACAGCTCGCTGTCTTCCCGCCACTACGCATTTTTGACTGGCGAACGAACGCACACGTATGCCATCGAACGACGAAACCGAGCCCGAGGCGACGAGTGACGACGAGGACACGTCGGCCGACGCGGAAGCGTCTCGGCAGCGCGAGATCGAACAGGAACAGGAGGAGGAGAACGAGCGGAAGATAGAACGCGAGGACGAGATGCGTAACGAGGAGGCCAAGGAGTCCGAGCAGCGGAACGTCAACAACCGAAAGGACGACCAGGCGTTCGACTAAGAAACCGGTCGACTGGGGAGCAGATACTCGACTACGTGGCCGGAAGAAGGGTCGCCTGGCCGCCCTCGCCGGTAGCCGTCGACCACAGCTATCTCTCGCTCAGTTCAGTTCGTCCGCGGTGAGGCGACCGTCGCGGAGTTCGCCGCGGACCGTGACCTCCTGACCGAGCGTCACATCCGCGTTCGTGTCTACGCTCATCGTCTCCTCGCCGTCGTCGAGGATGACGGGGTTCTGGGCCTGCACGACGACGCCCGTGAACTCGACCTCCTCGCCGTCGGCGGCCGTCGAACCGTTCGTCGACGACGCAGTGCCGTTCTCGCTGTGTTCGTCGCCACCGTCGTTGCTGTCGTCGCCGCCGAACGCCGACAGCCCAGTCGTGTCACTTCCGTCGCTCTCACTGCTATCGCCCGTTGAACCACCTGCTCCAGTCGCCGTCCCGTCCGCGAGCGGGATGACCGTCGTCCCCCATCCCGCGGACGCCTCGATGTCGTCCTGCCAGCCGTCCTGGACGTCGGCGTCCACGAACGCCACCTCGTCGCCCGGCCCGAGGTCGAGGTCCGCCTTCTCGCCCCAGAGCGCCACGCGGATGTCGCCCGAGTCGTCCTGCAGGCGGATGTTCCGGACCTGTCCCTCGCTGCCGTCGTCGCGGTCGAACGTGCGCTTCGGGTCGGCCGAGCGGATCACGCCCGCGATGTCCGCCGTGTCGTCCATCTCGAGGGTGTCGATTGGAGTCGCCGTCGGTTCGTACGCGACATCCGCGTCCACCTCCTCGATGGCGCCCTGGTCGCCGACGTGGAGTTCGAGACTCCCGTCTCGCTCGCGCACGTAGCCGTCGACGACCTCCACGACTTCGCCCGCGTCGAACTCGGTCGCGGTGTCGGCCTGGTCGTCCCAGAGCGTGATACGAACGCGCCCCGTTTCGTCGCCAAGCACGAGATTCGACACCTTCCCCTCGCTGCCGTCGTCGCGGTCGAACGTGCGCACGTCCTCCGCGGCGAGCACCTCCCCGACGAGGTTCACGTCCGAGATGCCAAGCGAGAGGTCCTCGACGGTGTACTCGTCCTGTACCTGCACGTCGATCTCCTCGTCCGCGTCGATTTCCATCTCGTCGACGCTCACCTCGACGCCGTTGTACCCCGACTTCGGACGGCCCTTGATGCGCAGAACTTGGCCGGCCTCGAGTTCGTCGGTCGCGGCGACCGCCTGCTCGTCCCACAGCGAGACGCGGACGCTCCCGGTCTCGTCGGCGACGTCGACGTTCACCACGCGGCCGTCCTGCTCGTCCTCGCCGTCGCGCTCGAACTCCCGAACCTCCCCGACGCTCGTCACCTTCCCGAGGAACTTCACTTCGTCCATCTCGGGTTCGATGTCGACGACGCCGTTGACCTCGCCGTCGTCGAGTTCGTGGGCGATGAGCATCGCGGCCGTCTCCTCGTCGGCCAGTCCCCCCATCTGCTCGACCTTCGAATCGACGGCCTCCTCGAACTCATCGAGGGAGACGTCGGTGTCGAGGTCCTCGTAGATGTCCTCGATTTCGCCCATAAGTACGTGGTTCACCCCAGGCACACGCCGCGCATAAGCGTTGTCCTTGGGGGATTGAGGCGCTGCAGTCTGCGAGTTTCGATGGTCACAACCCGGGGTGAGTCGCCCTCCGGTTTGAACCTACGGACCGGCGAGTCCCCCGACTACAGACTCGTCGAGGCGACCGTCCGCTCCTCGCCACGACTCCAGTGTACGACCACCACGCTCGCTGGCAGTCCCCCAGTGAGCGTGATGGTTGTCGCGTAGTCGAGTTCCGTGATGCACTGCGTGCACGCCCCGCCGTCGCTCGCGTCGTACGTCTCGACGACGACCCGCAGTTCGTTGCTGTCCGCGTTGTACGTCGCGTCCGCGAGTCGCGCCGAGTAACACGCGTTCGGCGCACTCGTCGTTCCCTCGACAGTGACAGCCAGCGCTTCCTCGTCCGCGGAGACGGACGCTCTCTCCCGAACCATCCCGCAGTCCGCACGACGGAGTTCGAACCCCGTGCGCTCGACTGCGGGCGTCGCCGTCGTCGTTCCTGCTGGCGACGTCGTCTCGCCGTCGGACGGCGTGCCACTCGGATACGAGAGACAACCACCGAACAGTGCCACTGACGCTCCCGCGAGCACTTGCCGCCGTCGCATACCTGGATTTCGGCTGCTGATTGCAAGAACCTTGCCCCCGAATCGTAACCGCTTTACGTACTGTCGGGCTACGAAGGAACGAGTCCGGATAGGGTAGTGGACTATCCTCTTGGCTTGCGGAGCCAGGGACCGGCGTTCAAATCGCCGTCCGGACGTTTCTCGTTTCACTCGAAACGCCCGAACGAGCCTGCGCTCGCTCCGCTCACGCAGACGCCGTCCGGACGTTACTTATCGCGTAACCACGACCGCGAGCGACCGCTACTGGCGAGTACTTTTATCCAGCACACGCACCATTGTGTCACTATGAGCAAGATACGACGCGGGATGAATCGTGCAAAGTACGCCGCCGTTGGCGGCGCGATTGGCGGTGCAATCGGCGGTCTGTTCAGCCGGAACGGCGCGAGCACGGGCGCTGGCCTGGGGGCGTTACTGGGCGCGACGGTCGGCGAGAAGCGAAGCACCGTGGACGCGGCGGTCCGGCGCGTCAAGCGCTCGCGGGCGGGCGACACCGAGAGCGAGCAGCGGTCCACGATGAAGTCGGCGGTCGAGCGTGTCAAGCGCCGATCGTAGGCCGAAGACGCGGAGCGCTCTCTTCTTCCGTCGAAAGCCGTTTGCGCGTGGCCGCCCCAGTCGTGAACATGGACGCGGCGCTTCGCGCGGGCATCGCGGTGTTCGACGCCGGACACTACCACGCGGCCCACGACGCCTGGGAGGACGCGTGGCTCGACCTCCCGGACGGCGACGACGAGCGGTTGCTCCACGGCCTCATCCAGTTCTCCGCGGCGGTCCACCACGTCAGCGAGGGAAACCAGACAGGCGCCGTCGGGTTGTGTGGGTCGGCGCGTGGCTACCTCGAGGGACTGCCAGCGGACTACCGGGGGGTGAACGTCGAGACGGTGCGGACCTATCTCGCGGCGCTCGAACGCGACCCGGAGGAAGTCGGTAAAACGGACCCGCCCGCGCTCACGTACAACGGCGAGGAGCTCGATCTCGGGGCGCTCGACCCGCCGGCGGGCGTCGAGGCGACGCTCGCGCTCGCGGAGCACGCGGGCTACGACGAGGACATCTTCGAGCGCGCGGCGACGTACGCCCGCGAGGCGCTCCGCGAGGGCGAGTTGAACGAGTTCGGCGCGCTGCTGTGTGACTTTGCGGCCCAACCCGAGCAGCGCGGGCTAGTGGCTGCGCGCCTCGAACAACACGTCCAGCGGCGACAACAGCGAGAAGATGACGTCGCGGGACTGTTCGACTGAACCCTGTTTCTGCGGTCAGGCGAACGCCTGCCACGCGACGAACGCGGCGACAGCGAGGCAGGCGACGCCGACAGCGCGCACGGCGAGAAGCGCGCGGTCCGAGGGCTCCGGGTCGCTCCCGTACTCGCCGCCCGGGTTCCGGGTCGGACTCGCACCGCCGAGTACGGAGAGCCGAAACACGGCGGCGGGCGCGGCGAGACAGAGCGCGCCGAGGAGCGCGCCGATGGCTATCGCGAGGAGTTCCCGGACGCCCGTCATCTACTCGCGGAGGCGCTGGATGCGCTTCTCGGCGGGCGGGTGCGTCGAGACGATCTTGGCGAGGAAGCCCTTTCCTTCGCCGAAGATGCAGAGCGCCGCGACGTCCTCGTCGACCTTCGACTTCTGAGCGTGCTGGTTGCCGGCCTGGATCTTCTCGAGTGCGCGAGCGAGCGGTTCGCCGCTTCCCGTGTACTGCTTCGCGTCGGCGTCGGCGACGTACTCGCGGTAGCGGGAGATGGCGAGCACGAAGATCATCACGAAGAACTGGACGAGGTTCCCGACGATCATCGCGAGGAAGAAGTCCGCGATGTCGTTGTCGCCCGTGAACAGCACGATGAACTGCGCGGCGATGCCGACGATGGACGCGATGCCCTGCCCGATCATCATCGTGACGACGTCGCGGTTCTTGATGTGCGCGAGTTCGTGCGCGACGACGCCTTCGAGTTCGTCCATCTCCAGGGTCTGGATGAGTTCCGTGGAGATGACGACGACGCCCGCGCCCTTCCGCCCGACGGCGAACGCGTTCGGGACGCCCATGCTGGCGACCTTCATGTCGGGTTTGTCGATGTCCATGTCCGCACACAGTTCGTCGATGCGCCGGTGAATCTCGGGGTACTGACTCTCCGAGAGGTCTTCTGCGCCGACGCTCTTCAGCGCGGCGTACTTCCCGACCTTGTACTGGACGCCGACCAGGAGGACGGATCCGAGAATGGCGATCGGGACGATGCTGGCGCCGAACATGAGGTACGCGACGCCGACTGCGAGTGAGTAGAACGCGAAGAGGATGGCACCGACGACCGCCATCCGGAGTTTGAGTCCGAAGTGTCTCATGACCTGAGGTTACCACTTCAAAGGCTTAAACCCATCCCCAACTTGTCGGCGACGCGGCGGCGTTCGCCGGAACGCGGTAATCGGTTCGTTCCGCGTCTTACTCGTCGTGTTCGGCGGAGTTGTCCTGCGGGTCGTACCCCAGCACCTCGCGAGCGCGCTCCAGCGAGTAGTACTTGCGGTCGTTGTCCGAGATGCCGTAGACGATCTCGTAGCCGTAGGACGCGTTGAGACAGCAGTCGAAGAGGTGCGCGCAGTCCCGGTGGGAGAGCCACATTGCCTGCCCGCGCTCGTAGTCGATGGGCGGGTGGCCCTCGGTGAGGTTGCCGATGCGCACCGCGACGAACGAGAGGTCGTGTTCGTCGTGGTAGAACCGGCCGAGCGTCTCACCTGTGGCTTTCGAGACGCCGTAGAGGTTGCCGGGGCGCGGGAGTTCCGTGCCGTCGAGGTGGAAGTCGTCGTCCGTGCGGTAGAGGTCGGGTTTGCGCTCGGTCTCGTAGTGGCCGACGGCGTGATTCGAGGACGCGAACGCGAACTTCTCGACGCCTTCGTCGACGGCGGCTTCGAGGATGGTGCGCGTGCCGTCGATGTTGTTCCGGAGGACGCTGTCCCACGGCGCCTCGGGGCGCGGGTCGCCGGCCAGGTGGATCACCGCGTCGACGCCCGCGACCGCGTCGCGGATGGCGTCCTCGTCGGTGACGTCCGCGACGACGAACTCGTGGTCGGCGTCCTCGGTCGGCGGTTCGCGGTCGAGCAGTCGCCACTCGTACCGGTCGCCGATGCCCTCGAGGATGGCTCGTCCGACGCGCCCGGAGGCGCCCGTGAGGAGGACGCGGTCGTCCATTCGAGTACGTCTCCGCGTCCGTTCGCAATGAAGGATGCGGTTCGGGTGTTGCGTGTCGGTCGGCGCGTTTCGCGCCATCGAGTTCGACTGCGCGCGCGACCACTGGACCGGTTCGAATCGCGGCCAGCCGTTCCCTGTCCGTGGCTGTACGCCCGTTCAAGCAGTCTAGGGAGTGGTTACTGGCGGGAGCACGGCGAACGAACTGACACGCAACTGGTCTGGAGCGACACGCCTTAGCCGCCACCGGCGGAAGAACAGGTATGGAAACAGGCACTACCGCGGGGACCGACGCCGAGCAGGCGTGCTTCGAGGCGGGCATCAAGTTCGGCGCGCTCTACCACCAGTTCGCCGGGACGCCGGTGAGTCCGGAGAGCGCGTCGAGTCTGGAGACGGCCATCGAGGAGTCGATAGAGAACCAGCCGTTCTGCGAGTCCGTGACCGTGGACATTCTCACGGAGGGACTCGACACGGAACACGGGTATACGGAGTTGACGGGTGAGTACATGGAGGTCGAGGTGGTCGTGGAGCACGAGGGAACGAACGTGGTCGCAGTGATGGAGATGGAGGACGACTACCCGCGGATGCGGTTGGCTGACGTCTCGTGACCGGGTGACCGGGCCTCGTAACCCGATAACCGCGCCTCGTGACCGGCTGACCGAGCACAGTGGACTCGGCGAACAGACGCTTCGTGACCTGCCGAGGCGGCGTCTCGCAGGCCGCCGAATTCTGGGTTCGGAGCGGCCTGTGGCGTGGTTTCACGTTCGCTCCGGGGCGTGTTTTTAAACGGGGCGGGCGCGAATCCTCTGGTATGAGTCAGACGTCACTCGATGACGACGAACTGTTCGGCGAGGCCGCCGAGGAGATGCGCTCGGACGTGGAGGAACACCTCGACGCGGCACACGAGGCGCTCCCGGAGGCCGCGGAGATCTGGGAGGTCGAAGCCGACAACACGCTCGGCGTGCTGAACGCGCTCCGGACCGAACTCGACGCGGAGGGCGTCGAGGACCACCTGCGTGACGCGAAGAAGGCCTTCGTGATGGGGAAGCGCGCGGACGCCTTCGAGGACGCCGAGGACCTCGAGGCGGACATCGAGAACGTCGAGGCCGTGCTCGAGGACCTCTCGTCGGCGAGCGAGCAGGTCGGCGAACTCGCGTCGACGGTGCCGTCGCTCCGCTCCGCACTGGAGGAAGCCAACGGTGACGCAGACGAGTAACGGGAACGCGGACGCGTAACGAAGCGTAGACGTGTAACGAATCGAGGCTGACGACCTGCGGCGTGAGCTGAGTCCCGACGAGTACCGGGGCGATACCGCTTCGGCGTTTCTGCAGACGGCTCGCCCTGGGGATGGTTCGTTTCAGGCTCCTGCCAGTCTCCGGATTCGCGTGGCGAGTGTCGAAGTGTTACCGTTCGTAACGTCCGCTTATCCATCGTTTTCGGCGGCCTAAGACCGTGAAATCGTCGAAACTGACGCGGGTGTTATACCGCTGTCTCCCGTTCGAGACGAGATAGTTCATGAGCGGAATCACCCTCGGGTGCGGAAGCGTGACCCATCAGCGGAGCCAACTCGCGGCCAGGCGGGACACTCCTGCCTGGGACGAAAGGGGGTGGATCGACCGTGACTGACCACGGCGAGTCGAACGGAGACAGTGACGCGGGCGCCGAGGGCGGCTTGAACGGAGAGGATGACACGAGCCATACGACCGGCGGTGAACAGTCTGAAGCGGACGTAAAACAGCCTGAAACGAACGTCCGTGAACCGTCTGGAGCGAGCGTGAAGAACGCCGATGAACAGCCCAACGCGAGCGTGAACGGCGCTCCAGGCGCGAGCAGTGCGGACGACAGTCACGACAGCACAGACGTCAGCTACGACGCGTCGCCCGCCAGCGTGTTAGACGGCCGCGAGTTGCTCGTCGCGTCGAACCGGAAGCCGTACAGTTTCGACCGGGACGACGACGGCGATGTGACGGTGTCCAAGCCAGCGGGCGGACTCACGTCGGCGCTCGACCCCATCGTCCAGCGGTTGTCGGGAACGTGGGTGGGGTGGGGGAGCGGCGACGCCGACTTCGACGTGGCCGACGAGCGCGGCTGCATCGAGGTGCCCCCGGAGGACCCCGAGTACACCATCCAGTGTCTCCACCTGAACGACCGCGAGGTGGAGGGGTACTACTACGGGTACAGCAATCAGGTGCTGTGGCCGCTGTGCCACGGCATGCCGTCGCGGGCGAACTTCGACGGCGAATTCTGGCGGTTCTACCAGCAGGTCAACGAGACGTTCGCGGACGCGCTCGTGGACCGCGCGGACGCCGAGGACCCCGTGGTGTGGTTCCAGGACTACCACCTGGCGCTGGCGCCGCGGCTGGTCCGGGAGCAACTCCCGGACGCGTTCCTCACGCAGTTCTGGCACATCCCGTGGCCGTCCTGGAGCACGTTCCAGACGTGCCCCCAGCACCGCGAACTACTGGAGGGACTGCTCGCGAACGACCTGCTGGGGTTCCACGACGAGGCGTACGTCGAGGCGTTCTGCGAGTGCGTCGAGGCCGCCTTCGAGGACGCGACCGTGGACGTCGACGCGGGCACGGTGACCTACGACGGCCACACGACGCGCATCGAGTGCCACCCGCTGGGGATCGACGCCGAGCAGTTCTCGGAGATGGCGGAATCGGAGGAATCGGCGGGGTTCTGGTCCGAGTTCGCCGGCGATCACGACCTCGGCGAGCGGGTCGCGGTCGGGGTCGACCGCCTCGACTACACGAAGGGCATCCTCCAGCGCCTCGACGCGCTGGAGCGCCTCTGGGAGCGCCAGCCGGAGCGCCGGGGAGAACTGACGTACGTCCAGAAGGCCAGCGAGTCGCGCAGCCAGATCGACGAGTACCGCGAACTCCAGTGCGAGGTCGAGCGCCGCGTCGGCGAACTCAACGACCGCTTCGGGACCGAGAAGTGGACGCCCGTGGTGTACACGACGGACCACTACTCGCGCACGGAGTTGGCCGCGCTGTACCGCAACGCGGACGTCGCGCTCGTGAGTCCGCTCCGCGACGGGATGAATCTCGTCGCCAAGGAGTACGTGGCCTCGCAGGTCGAGCACGACGGCGCGCTCGTGCTCTCCGCGTTCGCGGGCGCCACGCAGTCCCTCGGCGACGACGCGCTCGTGGTGAACCCGAACGACGTCGAGGAGTTCGCCACCACCATCGAGGCGGCGCTCTCGATGCCCGAGCGCACCCGCACTCGGCGGATGCGTGCGCTCCGCCGCCGGGTGCACGACGAGGACAACGACGCCTGGGTGGCCGACCAGTTGGAAACGGTCGCTGCCGCCGACCACGGTGACGGCGCCGCCTCGGCGTCGCCCAACTGGCAGTCCGCACCCGTCTCCATCTGGGGACACAAGCAGCGTCTCCTCGACACCGTCCGGGCCGCCGACGGACTGCTCGTGGTGACCGACTTCGACGGGACGGCGGCGGAGATCGTCGACGACCCCGAGAGCGCATCGATGCGCGGCCGGACGCGTTTGGCTCTGGAGACGCTGGCGTCCCACCCGCAAGTGAAGGTTGGCGTCGTCAGCGGCCGGGCGCTGGAGGACGTCCGGGAGCGCGCGGACATCGACGGGGCGTGCTGGGCGGGCAACCACGGTCTGGAGTTCCACGACGGCGACACCCGCTCGGTCCACTCGGACGGCGAGCGCGCCCAGGAAGTGCTGCCGGACGTCTGTGCGGCCGTGACCGACGAGATGAGCGACATCGACGGCGTCCACGTCGAGGACAAGGGCGCGACGGCGACGGTCCACTACCGGATGGCGGACTGCGGCCGCGACGAGGTCGTGACTGCGGTCCACACCGCCATCGACGAGCACGCGGGCGGCGTCGACCTCCGGGTGACCGAGGGGAAGGACGTCGTCGAGGTCCGCCCGGACGCTGACTGGGGGAAAGGCGAGGCAGTCGAGTTGCTCCGCGACCGGTTCACGCCCGAGGGCGAGCAGTGGGTGACGATGTACGTCGGGGACGACACCACCGACGAGGCGGCCTTCGAGACGCTCCAGGGAGAGGGCGTCGGCGTGGCCGTTGGGAAGGATACGGACGCGACGGCCGCGCCCTACGCCGTCAATGACCCGTCGGAGGTCGCCGACCTCTTCGAGTGGCTCGCCGGCACGGGACTGGCAGCCCTCGACGCCGAGCGGCGACAGGACGTCGTCGTCGAGTCCCATTGAACGCGGCTGGAACCCCTTCCTGTAGCGTACGCCGCGTTCGACAGCAGTGGAGACCACCGGGTAACGGTAGAGGGCCTCGACAGGGCTGACGGCGGCGGTTCGCGGCAGTGGTTCGCGCCGGCGGTTCGCTGCGGCGATTCGCCGGTTACCGGTGTGGCGGGCGGGAGACGTCCCGCTCCGCGACCGCGCCGAGCAGGTCACACAGCGAGTCGGTCGCGAGAGAGAGCAGTTCCTCGCCGCGCTCCGCGTCGCCCGCCGAGGGGTCGCCGACGACGCCGTTCTCCGTGAACTCCGCGGAGTCGTGGGCGAGATTCGTGTGCGCCGTCCACTCTCCCCAGTGGTCACTCGCGCCGTCACGGGCGGCCTCGATGCGGTCCTCGCGCACCAGTTCGGGGTCAGTGTGGCGGAGGAACGCGGTTTCGAGGGGGCCGGCGTGGCCCATGTCCGCGCTGTGGTCGCCGACCGCGTCGAACCACGTGAACGGGACGGCGTACGCGTCGTCGTGGCGAGTGATGGTCGAACAGACCTCGCCGAGCGCGGGGACGTTGCCGCCGTGGCCGTTCACGACGACGACGCGGTCCCAGCCGTGGCTGGCGAGACTTCCGACGACCTCCCGGACGTTCGTTCGGAACGTCTCGGGCTGGAGCCACAGCGTCCCCGTGAACTGGCGGTGTTCCTCGGCGACGCCCACTGGGAGCGCGGGCGCGACGACGACCTCGTCGTCGTAGGCGTCCGCGGCGGCCTCGGCGACCCGTTCGGCGGTGAGCACGTCGGTGCCGAGTGGGGCGTGCGGGCCGTGTTGTTCGGTGCTGCCGACGGGGAGCACGGCGAGGTCCGCGTCGGTCGCGTCGGCGTCCGTCCACGTCGCGTCCGCGAGTCGCATACCGGCACCACGCACTCACCCGGCTTGTACTCTGTCATAACGCGTTTCACGGAACCCATCCTCGGCCCTATCATGCCAAAAAGTGTCACTATCGAGGAACTGGAGGAACAGCTCCAGGGGGAGTCGTACCCGGTCTCTCGGGAGTACCTGCTAGCGGAGTACGGCGACTACTCCATCGACGTGGCGGGCGGCGAGGAGTCGGTTGCGACCGTCCTCGAACGCGTCGAGGACGACTACTTCCACGACGCGACCACCGTCCTCACGGACATCCGCGCCGGGGTCGACGTGTAGCGCGACAGTGTCAGCGTGTGGTGGCTCGTGTCGGCGTGTCACCCCTGGCATCGACGCGGAACGAAAAGAGCGGGCGGAACGAGTGGACGAAATGACGGGGAACGAGTGGACGAAATGACGGGGAACGAGTGGACGAAAAGACCGGGCGGTGACACCGCGTCGCGCGTCAGTCCTCGGCCTCCTCTTCCTCGATGCCGTCCATGCGCGCAGAGCGCGCGGCGGCCCGCTCGATGAACTCGTCCGGGAGTTCGTCGATCTCGCCGGCCTGCACGCCCCAGAGGTTGGCGTACAGCCCTTCCGCGTGCAAGAGGTCCTCGTGCGTGCCGCGCTCGACAATCTCGCCGCCCTCCAGGACGACGATCTGGTCGGCGTCCTTGATGGTCGAGAGTCGGTGCGCGATGGCGAACGTCGTGCGGTCCTCCGTGAGACGGTCCAGCGAGCGCTGGATGAGCATCTCCGTCTCCGTGTCGACGTCCGACGTCGCCTCGTCGAGCACCAGAATCTCGGGGTCCTTCAGGATGGCTCGCGCGATGTCGATGCGCTGGCGCTGGCCGCCCGAGAGTTTCACACCGCGTTCGCCGACCTTCGTGTCGTAGCCGTTCGGGAGGTTCTGGATGAACTCGTGGGCTTCCGCGGCTTTCGCGGCCTCGACGACCGCTTCCTCGTCGGCGTCGAACGTGCCGTACTTGATGTTCTCCACGACGGTGCCGTAGAACAGGAACGTGTCCTGACTCACGTAGCCGATGTGTCGTCGGAGGCTCGGCAGCGTCACGTCCGAGATGTTCGTTCCGTCGATGCGGATCTCGCCGTCGTCCACGTCGTACATCCGCATCAGGAGTTTCAGGACGGTGGACTTCCCCGCGCCCGTCGGCCCGACGAGCGCGAGCGTCTCGCCGCCGTCGACGTCGAAGGAGACGTCCTCGACGATGGTCTCGGCTTCGTCGTAGCCGAAGGTGACGTCGTCGTACTCCACGCGCCCCTCGTTCACCTCGAGTTCCCTCGCGTCCGGGTTCTCCTCGATGCGCGAGGGCTCGTTCATCAACCCGAAGATGCGTTCGCTGGACGCGCGAGCGCGCTGGTACATGTTGATGATCTGGCCGAATTGCGCCATCGGCCAGATGAACTGCTGGCTCAACTGGATGAAGATGACGAACTCGCCGGCGGTGAGTGTGCCGGACATGAACAGCGGCGGCCCCGCGATGACCCAGTAGCCGCCGACGAGGAACGTCAGCACGAACCCGATGCCGGAGATGATGCGGAGCGCCGGGAAGAACTTGATGCGAATCGTAATCGCGCCCCAGTTCGCGTCGAAGTACCCCTTGGAGACGTCGCCCACGCGCTCTGACTCGTAGGACTCGGTGTTCGACGTCTTGATGACCTGGATGCCGCCGAGGTTGTTCTCCAGGCGGGAGTTCATCTGCCCGACCGAAGACCGGACGTCAGCGTACTTCGGCTGGATCTTGTCCACGAAGCGGTAGGTGAACACCGCGATGACGGGCACCGGCAGCATCGTGATCAGGGCGAGTTGCCAGTTGAAGTAAAAGAGGATGCCGCCGACCGCGACGACCATCACGGACAGCCGGAACGCGGAGTTCAGGCCGTCGTTGAGGAACCGCTCAAGGCGGTTCACGTCGTTCGAGAGGATGGACATCATCTCGCCGGTCTGCTTCGTGGCGAAGAAGTCCATGTTCAGGCGCTGCATCTTGTCGTACGTGTCGGTTCGGACAGCGTGCTGGATGTGCTGGGAGAAGGAGTTCCAGCCCCAGTTGCGGAGCCAGTGGAAGCCTGCACCCACCAGGAACGCCCCGGCGATGAGGCCCCCCGCCAGATAGAGTTCGCCGGTCCGCGTCGCGGGACGGAGGGACGCCGGGAGGAACGGCAGGAACGTCTGCCCACGCGTGAACGCGTCGACGGCGTACCCCAGCATGACCGCGGGAACCAGGTCGAGGACGCGGGCAACGATGCTCGCCACGATGCTGACCACCGCCGCGAAAGAGTTGTCCCGCCCGTACTCGTCGAACAGGCGGTACATCGCGTTGTCGACCGCTTCCCGCTGGTCCTCGAAGGGGTCGTCGTCTTCGATAGCTGTACTCATCCCCTCAGCAAAAGCTTCCCCCTGTCAAAAAGATGTTCCTACGAACCGAAACATGCCTGAAACTCGCCGCTCGTCTCTGGACGCGGTCGCTCGGTGTTGTTCCGTCGGAGGCTCCCATTCGCGCTCGCTCACCCGGTCGTTTCGTTCTGCTGTCTCTCGATGCGCACTTCGTCACCGACCTCGACGCCGTGCTCGACCGTCCAGTTGTACGGCACCTCCAGCACCCACTTCCCGTACCCCGAGTACCCCGTCAGATTCTGGTTGTCCGCCTCCACGGGCGCGTGGTGGATCGACGTGATGTTGCCGTCCGCCCCGATGTAGACGATGTCGATGGGGAACGACATCGAGCGCATCACGTACGTGTGATTCCCGGCTTCGGGGTAGACGAACAACATCCCCTCGTTCGGCCCGAGTGACTCCGTGTCGCTCAGCCCCGTGTAGCGCTCCCGGGAGTCGTCCGCGACCATCACGTCCACGACGTGTTCGTCGCTGTCGGTTTCTACGACGACTGTCGCTCCCGTGTCTGGCGTCAGTCCGACCGTGACGAACGCCACCGCTGCGAGGAACGCGAGGCCGAGCACCGCGAACACGCGCGTCGCCATATTGGGCGGTACGGCCTGCTTGGGTTTGGTCGTTCCGCCGAAGGGAAACGGTTTTGCCCGCGCATCGGCTGGATTCGGCCGTGGGTCTGTGGTCTAGTTGGTTATGACGCGGCCTTTACAAGGCCGAGGTCGGTGGTTCGAATCCGCCCGGACCCATGAACTTCTCGCGGCACTCCTCCGCGAGCGCCGCGTGTGTGAATTCGTGAGGACGGTTTGAACCCTGGGGGGACGCTACTCCGCGAGCGGGAGGTCGAGCCCGGCCTGGTGATGACCTTTGGCGGCTGGGAGGACTGGCACACCTTCAGAGAGCACTCCCTCGGCCAGTATTCCGTGTCAGCCCAGCAGCGAGCGCGAGAAAGTGGTGTGGTTGTAGTGGAGCTAGATTTGAATCCGGAGCCATCGCATTCGTGCAGAAAACCCAATTGAACCGCTGAGGACGAACCGGCGACGCCGTGATTCTTCACCTGTAACGTCGAGTACGACGTGACTAAACAGAACGCGATAAACTGCGCGAGGCAGGTGACTCCCGAGATGGAGTCAAGAAAGCTGCTGGCGTCCCGAACAACTTTGGATTCTTAAGTTTCCAGAAGGAGTTAACAACCGGGCAAGATTATACCGGGATAGAATAGAGGATGGCTCCACCTGATGAGGAAAACTCTGGAGAGCGTCCAGGTTCCCCAGATGTCCCCGAAGATACTAAACAGGCCCTAGACCGAGTGACCGATGCGTTCTTTGTTCTAAACTCGGACTGGGAATTCACGTACCTCAACTCGCGAGCGACCGAACTACTCGATCCGTCCCAAACCGGCCTCGTTGGAAAAAATATCTGGGAGGAGTTTTCGGAAGCGACCGACCTCAGATTCAACAAAGAATACCGACGTGCGGTCGAGACGCAGTCACCAGTCGAGTTCGAGGAGTACTTCCCCCCGATGGACACGTGGTTCTACGTCCACGCATACCCCTCTGAAACGGGCCTGTCCGTCTACTTTCGGGATATAACGGACGACAAGAAGTACAAGAACCGCCTCAAGACGATTCACGAAACAACTCGCGACCTGATGCGTAGCGAAACAGCGGACAAAATCGCTACAACTACTGTCGACTGTGCAAACAGCGTCCTCGGATTTTCCGACGTTGCCCTCTACCTCTGGGACGAGGAGACTGGGGTTCTCAGACCTGGTGACGCCACCGAATCTATAACGGCCCGCTATGACCACGGCTTGCCGACATTAGGCGGGGGTGAAAGTATGATGTGGGACGTGTTCATTTCGGGGGAGATGCGGACGTTCGATGAGTCACCACCACGTCAGGAAATGTACAACCCCGATTCGTCGATCCAAACTCGAGTCTTCATTCCGCTCAGCGACCACGGGGTCATTCTGGCAGCAACTGAATCCAACGATGGGACTGTTGAAGATTACATCGAACTACTGGAAATCCTCACAGCGAACGTCGAGGCGGCACTCGATCGAGTGAAGCGGGAACGAGAATTCATCGAAAAACAAGAAGACCTGGAACACACGAATGAGCAACTCTCGGAGGTCAACCGCATAACCAAAACCATCCGGAAAGTCGACAAGGCACTGGTACAATCGACCCACCGAAGAGAGGTGGAGGCTGCTGTTTGTGACGCGCTTACCGATGCCGGAGCTTACCGTCTAGCCTGGTTTGGTGCAGTCGACCCGCAAACGGATGCCCTCACGATGAACACATCGAGTGGCGAGGATTCGATGTTCATCGATCAATTGCTCACCGCTGACCGAGATTCCGACCCGCTCGTTCCGGCTGAGCGGGCGGTGCAGACGGGCGAGCCGGTATTCACTGAGAATGTTCTAACGGGATTCCCCGAGACGAAGTGGCGAGAAGAAACGCTCAATGCCGGATATCGTTCACTGGTGAGCTTGCCCATTCAGTTCCGTGAAACTACATACGGCGTTCTCGAGGTGTACGCTGCCTATCCCGATTCTTTCTCGGACAAAGAACGGTCTGTCTTGAGAGAACTAAGCAACACGATTGGGAACGCCATCAACGCAATACAACGCAAAGAAGCTCTTCTTGCCAATAGCCATCTGGAACTGACAATCGAAATTCCGAGCTCGAACGGTGTTTTCACACACACCGCGGCGAAAGCCGACTGTGAACTTCGTGTCGAGTCTCTTCTTCCTCGGGCAGACGGGAATTGGTTGGTGTATTTTGTCGCCTCGAACAGCGACCCCGAAACCGTGGTCGAAGCGCTGCAAGAATTCCCTACTGTCGAATCCATCGAACGAATGCGGTCGTCTAACGGTGGAGAACTCTTCGGACTCGTTCTGACAGAACTTTCCGGCCTGAGTTTCCTTGGCGAACAAGGCGCGACGATTACTGCCCTCACCGCGACATCCACAGAAGCCGAAATCACGCTCGAATTGCCACAGTCAACGGACGTCCGGTCGTTTATGGAGACGTGTGAAGCGAACCATCCGAATGCGGAACTTCTCAGCCGGAAGGAGGTAGCGGACGAGAACACGGATAGTCTCAACAAGCAGGTGATCGGTGAACTAACAGACCCCCAGCACAGGGCGCTCAAAGTTGCCTTGGAGGGCGGATTCTTCGAGTGGCCGCGAGACAAAACCGGTGAAGAAATCGCTGAATCACTCGGGGTTTCGCCACCGACCTTCCACCGTCACCTCCGAATAGCCCTCGAAACGGTCGTTTCGAGCGTTCTCGATTAGTTTCTGCTCTCGTTTAAACAGTTAGGGCCTCGCCAGCGAGTGCGTTAATGGAATAGTTAGCATCTTCTCAGGACCTGGGCCGCGAAGAGTAAGATGAGTAGCAATGACACTTGGCGTCGAAAGCATGCCCACACCGGCCCAACAGCACCCTCCCGCGCGGCCGGTGCTAATCGCACATCCAGACAGCGATACCGTGTCGCAGTACGATGGATGGTTGCCTGATTACTGCACAGCCCAGTCTGCTCTCTGTGGACGCGAAGCTATCGAGAAACACACTGCTGAAACGAGTGTCGCGATTCTCGACGAGGGGCTCGCCGAGTGCTGTGCGGAGGAAGTGGCGGCCAAGATATGCGGCACAGAAGCGTCGACGAAAATCCTCTCTACGAGGACGGACCCCTCACAATCAGCCGCTGGAAAACGTTCCGTATTCGATGATACGCTGGCGAGTCCGATTGCGGAAGCGGACTTTCGCTCCACCGTCGAATCGCTTCACCGGCGGGCAACGTACGACAAACTACTCGGCGAGTACTACACTCTCGCCCGAGAGCGCGCCACACTCGAAAGTAAAACATTGACCCCTGGTTCACAGGAGGCCGTTCGCTACACCGAGGTGATTTCGGAGTTGGCCGAACTGGAAGCGGCATTAGAGCGAGCGCTGGCAGACTTCGATGACGCCGACTACAGGGCCGTTTTCGAGGTGGTCCTTGCATGAAATACTGTCCGGATGCGTGTCCGGAATGCGGATTCGTCTGGTATTCCTATCAAGGCCGGAACTACGGGAGAGGTTTCGAGCAATTAGCAGCAGGTATCTGGAAGTGTACCCGGCGCGACCATCGGGTGAAGTCATCATCGACGAAAGAGAAGCGGGTTGCCCGGTTCTGACTCTCATTCTAGCGCAGGTTCGTCCTCTTTTCCCTCATTCTGCAACCGCTGAACCTCCTGTTGCTGCGCCACCCACATCGAGAAGATGATCGGCCACTTCGGGTCGGCCGTGTGCTGGACGTGGCCGGGATACGGCCGATCCATCGCGGCGTCGACCAGCTATCTTCAGCCAGGTGTTCGAGTATCCGTTCCTCTAACTGCTGCACCCAGCGCGCCGACGTTCTCATCCCTAGTGAGCTACGACCTTGCGGTCTCGCCATTCTCGTCTATTCCCTCCAGAGTCCGGTGTAAAGACGTTTGCTCCGTGGCCGTTGGCGGATCCGTCTGCCCGTAGATACCACTCACAAGTGTAGCAGGCCGGAGCACGTGGGCACGCGCTCCGTGAACGCGGTCCCGTGATTAAGAGGACCGCCAAACCATACGCGGGGTCGATTCCCCACGGGAGACCGGAGACGCCGTCGGCGTAAAAGGTCACCGTAACGAGTGTGCCTACGCCGGACGCCGCTCACTTCCGCTTCTCGACCCACGCATCCAGTTTCTCGGTCGCTCGCTCCGGGTCGCGGTCGGCGCTCAGTAACTCGTCCAGCAGCGCCGTGGCCTCCGCCGACACCCGGTCGCTGGCTTCGAGTCGCGGGACGAGCCAGCCCCGGAGTTTCGTCAGCGGCGTCTGCAGCAGTCCGCCCTCGGAATCGCTGTCGGCCATCGGGTGCGTGCAAGCGATGAGCGGCGCGGACTTGAAACCCCGCGCTCGGCCTCGATAGCCAGTCGTCGGTCGGCGCGAGCGAGCGCATAGCGAAGCCGGTAACCGGCTATTCGCGGAGGTGGCAGGCGGCGCGGCTGTCGCCGGCGAGGCCCGGGTTCGAGCGCTCGCAGACGCTCTCGAAGGTCTCGCGGAGGCGGTCGCGGGCGGCGTCCTCGTCGCCGTCGGCGAGCGCGGCGAACGCCTCGGAGAGCGCGTCCGCGGCCGCGGCGGGCACGTCCCGGGAGACGTGGTCGTGCCACGCGTCGCTGTCTTCGACGTCGTCGGCGTCGAGTTCGCCGCGCGTCAGGCGGTCGCGGACGTCCATCACGTCGCGGAACGCCTCCTGGTCGATGTCGAGGTCTTCGGGCGGGATGACCTTCGGGCAGCGCGTCCGGAACCGACAGCCCGAGGGCGGGTCGCGCGGCGACGGGACGTCGCCGGCGAGCGTGTGGATGTCGCGGTCGGCTTCGTCGGTATCGGGCCGTGGCACGCTCTCTAAGAGTGCCTGCGTGTACGGGTGCTTCGGGTCGTCGAACAGCTGGCGCGTGGGCGCCGTCTCCACGATTTCGCCGAGATACATGACGGCGACGCGGTCGCAGATGTGGCGGACGACCGAGAGGTCGTGGGCGATGAACAGATACGTCAGTCCGAACTCCTCCTGGAGGTCGTCGAGGAGGTTCAGAATCTGGGCCTGCACGCTCACGTCGAGTGCGCTCACGGGCTCGTCGAGCACGAGGAAGTCAGGTTCGAGCGCGAGCGCGCGGGCGATGCCGACGCGTTGCTGCTGGCCGCCGGAGAACTCGTGGGGGTAGCGGTCGAACTGGTCGGCGGACAGGCCGACGCGTTCGAGCAGGTTGCGGACGCGCTCGTCGCGCTCTGCGGGCGTCCCCACGTCGTGGACCTCGAGCGGTTCGCGAACGATCTCGCCGGCGGTCATGCGCGGGTCGAGGCTCCCGTGTGGGTCCTGGAAGACGATGCCGGCACGCTGCCGGAACGCGGTCATGTCGTCGCCCGAGAGGGCCGAGACGTCCTCGCCGTCGAACTCGACGGTGCCGCCGGTCGGCTCGCGGAGTCGGAGCACGGTCTCGCCCGTGGTGGATTTCCCACAGCCGGACTCGCCGACGAGGCCGAGCGTCTCGCCCTCGTTGACGTCGAAGCTCACGCCATCGACGGCCTGCACGGCGGTCGCGTCGCGGCGCAGTACGGTGTCGAGCAGGGAGCCGCGTTCGTAGTAGTGTTTCTCGAGGTCCTCGACGCACAGTAGGGGGTCAGTCACTGGTCGACACCCCCTCGCTGTCCGCGGCCGGTTCCGGGCTTCCCGCTGTGTCTGCGTCTTCGGTCGTCTCGCCGTCCTCGGTCGACCCGGCATCCTCGACCGTCTCCGACACCGCCGCGGGGTCGTCGTGCAGCGCCTGCGACTCGTCGTACGGGTGGTCCGCGAGGTAGCACTTCGCGGCGTGCTCCTCGCTGCCGCCGCAGTCGAACTCCGGGGGCTTGTCGAGGCACTCTTCCATCGCCTTCGGGCAGCGGTCCGCGAAGTAACAGCCGTCGCCCATCTCCGAGTCGAGGAGGCTCGGCACGTTCCCCTCGATGGGTTCGAGGCGGTCGTCGGGGTCGTCGAGGTCCGGGACGCTTTCGAGGAGCCCCTGCGTGTACGGGTGGACGTGGTCGTCGAACACGTCTGAGAGCGTGCCGCGTTCGACGATCTCGCCGGCGTACATCACGCCGACGCGGTCGGCCATCCGCGCGATGACGCCGAGGTTGTGCGTGATGAGCACGATGCTCATGTCGCGTTCGGCCTGGATGTCGCCCAGGAGGTCGAGGATCTGGGCCTGGATGGTGACGTCGAGCGCGGTCGTCGGTTCGTCGGCGACCAGCAGGTCTGGTTCGCCGGCGAGCGCCTGCGCGATCATCGCGCGCTGGAGCATCCCGCCGGAGAACTCGTGGGGGTGCTCGCGGGCGCGCTCCTCGGCGTCCGGGATGCCGACCTGGTCGAGCAGCGACACCGCGCGGTCCCAGGACTCCTCGGAGACGTACCCCCGGGTAGGGAGCACGCCGTCCAGCAGCAGTGACCCGAGGCCGTACCCCTGGGTTCTGGCGCGCGTCGACCGCGGGTTCGCGCTCGCGCGGCGCTGGACCTCCACGGCTTCGGCGATCTGTTCGCCGACCGTGACTGCTGGGTCCATGCTGCTCATGGGGTCCTGGAATATCATCGAGAACGACGGACCGCGGAGCGACCGGCGGCCCTCCTCGGGGAGTCGGACGACATCGACGTAGTCGCCGTCCACGAACTCGCCGTCGTAGGCGTCAGCGAGTTCGGGGTTCCGGTACCAGATCTCGCCGCTCGTGATGCGGCCCGGGTTCTCCACGAGGTCGAGCAGGGAGAGCGCGGTGACGCTCTTTCCGGACCCGGATTCGCCGACGACGCCGAACACCTCTCCGTCACGGACGGAGAAGGAGACGTCCTCGACGGCGTTCACCTGGCCCTCCTCCGTGAAGAAGCGCGTCGAGAGGTTCTCGACGCGGAGCAGGTCCTGGCTCATACGCCGCCCTCCCCCTCGACGCCGGGGTCGAGGGCGTCGCGGAACCAGTCACCGATGAAGTTCACGCTCATCACCGCGAGCACGATGCCGACGCCGGAGAAGGTGGCGATCCACCACGCACCGGCGAGGTACTCCTGCCCGCTCTGGATGCTGAAGCCCCAGGAGAGCGTGGTGCCCGAGAAGCCGAGGTAGGACAGCGAACTCTCGAGGAGGATGATGGCGGCGACCTGCGTCGTCGCGAGCACGAGGATGGGCGTGACTGCGTTCGGGAGGACGTGTTTCGCGACCACACGCAGGTCGCTCGCGCCGATGCTGCGCGCGGCCTTCACGTACTCGGACTCCGAGACCGTGAGTGCTTCGCCGCGCGCGATGCGCGCGAGCCACACCCAGTTCACGAGGCCGACGACGAGCACGACCGTTCCCGGGAGCGTGAACGTCGCGGGCATTTCGGGCGCGAGGCCGAGTGCCACCCACGGGTCGGGTATCTCGACGGTCGCGGTGCCGAACAGGCCGACGAGCGAGACGGCGAGCACGAGCGACGGGAACGCAAGCATCACGTCCGCGGCGCGCATCAGCGCGTCGTCGGCCTTCCCGCCGTAGAAGCCGGCGGCCAGGCCGACCGGCACGCCGATGATGGCGGCGACAGCGACGCCGAGCAGGCCGACGAGCAGCGAGGTGCGCGCGCCGTAGATGACGCGGGAGAGCACGCCCTGTCCGAGCGCGTTCGTGCCCAGCGGGTACGCCCACGTGGCCTCGATCTGCTTCGTCTGTTTGACCACCTGGACGGACCCGTCCACCATCTTCGTCGAGGTCACCACGCGCTCCGCGCTGAGCCCGATCGGCGGGAGGAGTTTCCGCTGGAGGTGCTGGGCGGTCGGGTCGTGGGGCGCCAGGAACGGCGCGAACACGGCGACGAAGAGGATAGCCCCGAACAGGCCGACGCCGACCTTCGCGAGCGCGCTCCGTCGGAACTCGCGCGCGAGGTTCCGGCGGGTGCGCGGTGAGATCACCGCGACCACCCCGCCGGCGACGGACGTCGCGCTGGCGCTTGTCGTCGAGTCATTCGACGGTCACCTCCGGACTGACGTACGCGTACAGCACGTCGACGGCGGTGTTCACGACCACGAAGCCCGCGCTGATGACGATGAGACAGCCCTGGAGTATCATCCAGTGCTGGGACTTGATGGCGTTGATGAGGAGGTTGCCCAGCCCCGGCAGGTCGAAGACCCGCTCCGTGATGACCGCGCCCCCGATGAGCGTGCCGAGCTGGAGGCCGAGCACCGTGATGATGGGGATGAGCGTGTTCTTCAGGACGTGTCGGTAGCGGACCAGCGACTCCGGCAGGCCCTTCGCGCGCAGCGCCTTCACGTACCCCTGCCCGAGTTCCTCGAGCATCCCCGAGCGCGTGAGCCGCGTCACGAGCGCCGTGAAGTACGTCCCGAGCGTGACCGCCGGCAGCGTCATGTGGGCGAGCCACGCCACCATCCACCGGGTCTCTCCGACGAGCAGGTGGCGGAGCGCGTCCACGAACAGCACGGTGTTGCCGTTTATCTTCGCCATCGTCCCGGTCGGGAAGACGTTCAACTGCACGGCCAGCAGGAGCGTCAGCATCAATCCGAGCCAGAAGTTCGGCGTCGAGATGCCGCCGAGCGAGAGCACCGTCGCGCCGTAGTCCGCCGGCTCGTGGCGGTTCGTCGCGCTCACCACTCCGAGCGGAATCGAGAACACCATCGCGACGACGGTGGCCGACACCGCGAGCTCGACGCTCACCGGGAGCGCGTTGAGCACCTGCGCCGAGACGGCGGTGTTCGCGGCGTAGGACTGGCCCATGTCGAAGTGGAGCAGCCCCCAGACGTAGTCCAGGTACTGTACGTAGATGGGGCGGTTCAGGCCGTACTCGACGGCTATCTGGTGTCGCAACTGGGGGCCGGCGTCCAGGGGCGCGATGAACGTCACGGGACTGCCCGGCGTGACGTACCGCAGCGCGAAGACGACGGTGACGACAGTCCACACGACGAGCACGCCCTGTACCGTTCGTTTCGCCAGGAAGCGTGCGTATCCCATCGGTGTTCACTGGGCTGGCGTGATGGCGTACGCGTCGATTCGCTCGTCGTTCCGGGGCTCCCACTGAATCCGGCTCGAGGCGCCGTAGACGCTGTACTGGCGGTTGAGGAATATCCACGGCGCCTCCTCGCGGCACAGCGTGTTCGCCTGCTGGAGGAGGTCCTCCCGCTCGCCCTTCTTCGCGGTGCTGTTGGCGTCCGCGAGGAGTTGGTCGAGCTCCTCGTTCTTGTAGGACGTGAGCGAGCCGTCGCTGGTCAGCGTCGGGTTGATGGTCTGGCTCGCGTCGAACGTCGCGTTCCCCCAGCCGATGAGGTAGAAGTCCGGCCCGGTCGTGATGTCCGAGTCGACGAGGCTCGTCGCGAGCGACTGGAAGTTCCGCTGTTTCACCTCGCAGGTGACGTTCGGGAGCTTATCGATCATGTTCGCGACGGCGCGAGCGATCTGGACGTCCTTCAGGTAGCGTCCGGCGGGCGTGTGGAGCGTGATGGACGCGCCGGCGTGCCCGCTCTCCTCGACCAGTTGCTCGGCCTTCCCAGGGTCGTGCGGGAACGGATCCAGGTCGGAGTCGTGCCCGAAGAACGAGTTCAGCGTGGGTTGGCTGGTTTTCGCGCCGAAGTCCTGCAGGACGTTGGACACGATGCTCTGGAGGTCGACCGCGTAGTTCATCGCGCGCCGGAACTTCGCGGAGGAGAACGGCTCGACGGTCGACTTCATCCCGTTGTAGAGGACGCGCGTGCTGCCGACCGCGGAGACCGACGCGTCGGAGTTCTCGACGCGGGAGACGGACTGTGGCGGGACGTTCACGACGAGGTCGGTCTCGCCGGCGACGAGTTGGTTCACGCGCACGCTCGGCTTCGACGCGCTGTTCATCGTGAGCTTGGAGACGGCAGCGGGCTCCCGCCAGTAGTCCTCGTTGCGCTGGAAGACGACGCGCACGTTCTTCTCGAAGTCGGTCTGAACGAACGGCCCGGTGCCGTTCATGTGCTGTGCGACGTAGGACTTCCCTTTTTCTTCCACCCACGACTTCTCCACCACGTCGCAGTAGATGGCGAACTCGGCGAAGACGAGCGGGTTGAACCCCTCCGAGTGTACGTCCACGGCGCGCTGGCCGTCCACCACTTCGGCGCCCGTGACGCCGGCGAGTTGCCCCTGCTGGGGGCTCGTGAAGCCGACGTCGTTGTCCACGATGCGATTGATGGTGTACGCAACGTCGTCGGGTGTGAGGTCGTTGCCAGTCTTGTGGAACGTCGGGCCCTCTCGGATCGTAAAGCGCACCCGCCCCTTCTCCTTGCGCTCCCACTCGGTCGCGAGCATCGGGATGATCTTCCCTTCCGGCGAACGGCTCAACAGGCCCTCGTAGGACTGCCGCATGACGATGTCCGTCGGGATGTCCCGGTGGTCGTGCGGGTCTAGCGTGGTCGGCATCTTCCCCTGCGTGATGCTCACCGGGAACTCGTCCGGCGGCGATTGGTTCTCGGCTGGTTCACTGGTGTCGGCCCCGTCCGTGGTTCCGTCCTCACTCGTCTCCGGTTCGGACGTCTCTGTCTGTCCCTGTTGCGTGGAGCAACCCGCGATCATCGTCGTCACAGCGGCTCCGCCGGCGCTGGTCAGGAACGCTCGACGCGACTGGCTACCACTGTCCGTGTCACCATCTGCCATATCACACCGCTTCGAATCTGCGGCCCTTTATGACTTTATACCGTGGTGGTTTTGATGGGGAAAACAAGCCCCGTTCGGGGTCTCGACATGGAGCCGTCGAAGCCGCCACTCGACACCACCCTTTTCCGGCGCGAGAGACACCATCCCACGATGACAGCGTCCAACCCCGTCCAGTGTCCGATCTGCGGGTGGACTGGGCAGCCAGCAGACCTCGACAGCACCGGCGGCGAATCAGCGTGCCCGACGTGCGGCGAGTCCATGGAGTGAGTCGGCTGGCGATTCGAAATCCTTTTTTCTGTCGTCCGCATCGGTCGGGATGCGAGCCGCCTTAGCTCAGACTGGGAGAGCACTCGACTGAAGATCGAGCTGTCCCTGGTTCAAATCCGGGAGGCGGCACTTCTGTGATTCTAAACGACGAGCGTAGCGAGGAGTGTTCGAATCCAGAACGTGTTCCGACCGCGATTTGAACGAGACGAGTCGCAAGCCCGGGAAGCGAACGGAGTGAGCGACCCGGAACGTCTCGGCGTAGTTCACAATCCGGGAGGCGGCACTCACCCACTTTTTCCTCGTCGGGCTCTTCGCTCACTGCGTTCGCTCAGAACCACTCCTCGCAAAAACTTGGGGAAAAACGTCCCGGGCGCTCCCTTCGGTCACGCCCGGTGAAACCTCGTCTTGCTTCGATCGCCGCGGTATGCTAGCCGTTGTGGTTATCGCGGACGAGCGTATCCTCGAGTATCTATCAACGACGATGACGAGCACATCGAAGAGAATGGCCGATAGCGGTGATGTTCAATTCCCCCTTACTGTATCGGAGAGCGGCGTCGGAAGTTGGTCGGTTACGGGTCAGTCCAGCATCTCGAGAACGACGTCCATCGAATCACCGACGGTAGTTGCTTGACGCTGTCGCGATTCGCAACGTTTTCACGCGTCATCTGTTGAGAAGGGGCCGTGCAGCGGGCAGTTCGAGTCGTCGGTTACGTCGTGTTACTCGTCACAGCGACAGTACTGCTCGGGAATGCAGTTGTCGAACCGACGCACGTCTCGTTCGCCGGTGTGGGGTTTAGTGGGGGTCTGGTGTTAGTCGGTGCTGTAACTGCAACCGTCGAACGTCGGAGCACGTTCGATAGCCTCGACGCGACACCCTTCGAGTCGAGTGACGCTGCCGACGCCTTTGCGGTCACAGTCGCGGCTGGCCTTACGTACGTCTTGAGTGTTCACGCAGGCTTCGGGCCCGTTCTTGGGTCGGCGCTGGTTGGCGTCGCTGCTGGCCTCGGAACTCCCGACGTCGATACCGCCGCGTACTGCGGGTCGTTCGTCGGCATGACGTCGCCGGCGGTGTTCCCGTCTGTTGGCTTCGTGTTTGCAGCGGGCCTGGTTTCGGGGGTGGCGTTCGTCGCCGCAAAAGAGGCGTTCGCCGGATTCGGCGGCAAACTCGGCACGCTTGCGCTGTTCGGATGCAGTACGACTGGACTGCTGTTGGGTATCGATTACGCCACTACAGCCGGGGTTCAGTGGAGTGACGCCGCGCTCACAGTGCCGGTAGCTGCCGTCGCTGCCGTGGTCACCGCCGTTCTGAGCATTCGCTGCGGGCTCGGCGCCGTCCTCGGGTCGGCGCTGGTCGGCCTCGCGGCAGAGCTAGCGTTGCCGGTCGTCGTTCCGGACGTCGGCGGGCCGCTGGCGGTCGTTGCTTTCTGTGCATCCTTCGTCGGGATGTCGACGCGCGAGCGACTGGGGAGAGAGGTCTGGGTCGGACTCGCTGGGGCGCTGTGTGGCCTCGTCTTCATCGTCGTCGCTCCGGCGTTCGTCGGCGCGGGCGGGAAACTCGGCACTACCGCTTTCATCTCTTGTGTGGCGCTGGCAGGCGCCGACCGACTCGTCACTTCGGTGAGCGGCTGGTTCGGATTGTCGGTGTAGCAGCCGTCGATGCGACCTGCTCGCGGGCCAGCGGTCCGCTCGCGTGAGTCGAGTTCCCCTTCGGTCGACCTCGCGCTCGCCGTGGTACGCTGGCCGTCTCTGAGGCAGTTTCATTTCACACACGTCGCCCAAACCGATTTGCCGATTGCTGGCGAACGGACAGTATGGCTGGGGAGAGCGAGAAGTCTGGCTCCGAGTCGCCCGAGCACGCGGAACTTGGTGAGGACATCGTCGGCGACGTCGGGGACATGACGTCGATTCTGGGGCACGCGTACCGCGGGGAGCTAGACCGGGAGACGACGTGGCGGTCGCGCCTCGACCAGACGACGACGTGGGCGGTGACGGTGATGGCGGCCATTCTGACGTGGGCGTTCTCGAGTTCGGACAACCCCCACTACGTCATCCTCGTCGGCGTGGCAGCGGTCGCGATATTCCTCCTCATCGAGTCCCGCCGGTACCGCGACTACGACGTGTACCGGTCGCGCGTGCGATTGTTTCAGGAGAACCTGCTCGCGAACGCGCTCGACCCAACGCAGGGCGTGGTCCACGAGGACTGGCGTGCGGAGCTCAGCCACGACTATCGGAAACCGACGCTGAAGGTGTCGATGGTGGAGGCCGTGGGGAACCGCCTGCGGCGGGTGTATCTGGCGTTGCTGGTGGTCCTGCTCGCGGCCTGGGTGTTCCGGATTACGGCGTTCGTCCCGGGTGAGTCGTGGCGTTCGACGGCGGCCATCGCGTCCCTCTCCGGGTTGGTCGTGGTGGGCATTGTCGGCGCGTTCTACGCGGTCGTGTTCGTGGTGGCGTTCTGGCCGCGGGACCGGGAGGCGATGGGGGAGTTCCGTAAGGGCGAAGCCGGGAAGTGGAAGCAAGAGGAGTGATTGGGCTGTCGCCTCGTTCGTCGGTACGACTGGCTTACGCGCTGTCACGCCGGCTTACTCAGAGATGGACGAGGTTTCGTCACGCAGACGCCTCATAACGAAGTGTTCAGGTGTCGACGCAACGTTCATGGCACAGCAGAGCAGGGCCAGGGAGGAGACGATGGAAGCGACCAAACGAACTGGAACGGACCCGATAGTCCTCGCGTCGGTGGCGTCCGTCGCGCTCTCGTGGTTCTACTTCTACGTGCGCGGGGAGCGCTTGAAGGGAATCTTCGTCGGTCTGTGGCCCCCGACGCTGCTCGCGTTCGCGAGTTACTTCCGACAGCAAGAGATGCAGGAGTCGATGAAACACGGGGCGAGCGGCGTCGTCACGCGCGTCCAGCGGATGATGCAGCAGTAGTCAGCAGGAGCGCTCGCGGACCGCGGTTCCGGCGAGAGTTAACTGTTAAATTACGTGGGGGGATACGTCCCTCCGTGCAAGCAGGAGTACTCGGCGTCGTCGACGGCGACTTCGACGTCGTCGACTCGTTTTCGGACTCGGTGACGGACGGCGACCGCGAACTGGCGCGGCGACTGGAGATACGCGGCGTGTTCTCGCTGCCGTCCGGCGAGATGGCGTTCGCGGGGCGCGCGGCGGAGGAGTACCTTCGCGAGCGCGAGACCCACGCCATCGAGGACGGTGAAATCGAGGTCCGAGAGGACCCGCGGGTGGGCACGCGGTACACGGAGTTCGTCGGCGTGCCGGGCGAGTTCGTCGTCGTCGGGAGCGGCGACGGCGAGTTCGCGTTCGACCTCGTTAGCGCGGACACGAACACGGACGTCGAGCGCGCGACCCTCGACCTGGACGGGTTCTTCACAGCGCACGGGTCGGCGCGCCCCTGGCAGGCGGGGTTCTACGGCGCGGGTGACGACCCGGTGACCGGCGTGGTTCACGGGTCGGACCTGCGAAACGAGTACGATCTCGATGGGATGCTTGCGGATTCGAACCTGAACCAGGTCGGGTTGACGTACGAGTACGACGGCGAGGACGTGAAGATGACCGCGTCCCGGAGCGGGTACGTGGAACTCTACCGGCCACAGACGTTCGGCCGCGAGGACTACCTCGAGTACCTCCGCGAGGAAGTGCTGTCCCACGTCGAGTAGCGAGCGGGCAGCCCGGCCGCCCCGTCCGTCGGCCGGCCCGTCCGTGTGGTTGGCTGCTCACTCCGTTCGCGTGGCGTGTTGTCTGATCCATCCGCGGGGCGTGCTGTCCACTCTACCTGCGGGACGTGCTGTCCGCGCTGTTCGCGGCTGCCGGCAGAATTTGGCCGAAAAGACCGACAGAGAAGTCAGTAGAGCACGTCTCGGACTGCCACCGCGTCCGATTCGAACCTCGGAAAGGTTATGAGTGTGGGGGCACTTCGTACAGTTGCAATGGCGACCGGTAAGGTTGACTTCTTCAACGACACGGGCGGTTACGGATTCATCGAGACTGAGGACGCAGACGAGGACGTGTTCTTCCACATGGAGGACGTCGGCGGTCCTGACCTAGAAGAGGGTCAGGAAGTCGAGTTCGACATCGAGGAAGCGGACAAGGGTCCGCGCGCGACGAACCTCGAGCGGCTGTAATCTGGTGAACCCCCGGCGCCTTCGGGCGCCGGCGGAGGTATAGTTTTCTGACTTTCCACGTTCCGCAGCGACGCGTCCGTTCTCGCAGCGGAACCATATTCTCCGCGTAGTGGTGACGCTCTTCGGCGCGTCTGCTTCGTCCGGATACCGGGGAACGCGGCACTGGTTGGCCACAAGACGTACCCGGCGATGTGCCGTTTGGCCGAGTGTGCGCGCTTCCACGCTCGCGTTGGCTTTCGGTGCGTTCCTGTTCGTGCTACCGATTCCTGGGACGTTTATCACCGGTGCGCTGGTGCTGATCGCTGGTGCCGTCGCACGATTTGCCGGCCACTAGCCGGTGTCGGCGACGGGAGCCACTCGCGGAAACGAACTAGTCCTCGGAGATAAAACAGACCTCGGGGCCGGGTCTCGGCTGTCAGTCGAGACGCGCGAGGTTGTCGTCCGTCAGTCGAGACGCGCGAGGTTGTCGTCCGTCAGTTCGAGTTGGCTGGCGGCGACGTTCGATTCGAGGTGGTCGACGCTGCCGGTGCCGGGAATCGGGAGCGTGACCGGAGAGTGCTCGAGCAGCCACGCGAGTGCGACCTGCCGAACGGTCGCGTCGTGTTCGTCCGCGATGTCCTCGAGTGTGTCCCGTTTTTCACCGAGGTCGCCCGCGCCCATCGGGAAGTAGGGGATGAACCCGATGTCGTTCTCCTCACAGACCTCGAGGACGTCCTCGTGTTCGCGGTCAGCGACGTTGTACGAGTTCTGCACGGTCGCCACGTCCACGATGTCGCGGGCCGTCTCGAGTTGCTCCACGGAGACGTTGCTGAGGCCGACGTGGTTCACGAGGCCGTCGTCTTTCAACTCCGCGAACGCGTGCACGGAGTCCTCGAACGGCGTGTCCGGGTCCGGGCGATGGAACTGGTAGAGGTCGATGGTGTCGGTGTCGAGGCGGTCGAGCGAACACAGCACCTGGTTTCGGATGTAATCCGGGTCGCCGTGGGCGAGCCAGTCCCCAGACTCGTTCCGCAGCAGTCCGGCTTTCGTCGCGACGACGGCGTCCCCGTCGTCGAGCGCCTCCCCGATGAGGCGCTCGCTCACGCCCGGCCCGTAGGAGTCAGCCGTGTCGATGAAGTCCACCCCGAGGTCCACCGCGCGCTGGAGCACGCGGTGGGCCTCGTTCTCGTCCTGGGGCGCTCCGATGATGTCCTCGCCCGTGATGCGCATCGCGCCGAACCCGAGTCGATTGACGGACAGTTCGCCACCGATGTCGAACGTCCCGCTCTCGTTCTCCATACTGGGACGTCGGTCGGGAGCAGGGTAGGCGTTGGGGCTCCGGACGTGACTGCCTTCGACCGAACCGGGTCAGGTCCGCCACTGGTCTCTGAGTTCCGTGCGGGGCTTCGAGGGGTCGTCGCGTTCGACGACCGTCCGCAACTCCTGGGCGTCGAACCAGTACTGGCGGTCGCCGTCGCGGACGACGAGGTCGCGCGTGCGGAGTTCCCGGAGGAGGGTGTGCACGGCTTCGATGTCCACGTCGGCGGTGTCCGCGAGCGAGTGGGCGTCGCTGCCGGGGGTGGTGGCGAGGTCGGAGACGAGGGTCCACGCGTCGTCGTCGTTGCACTTCGAGTCGCGGCGCGCAGCGTTCACGCGCGAGACGACGGGCGCGGCCTGCAGCAGGTCGACGACGGTCTCCGGTTCGGGGTAGCCGTCGCGTTCGCCGTTCGATTCGCTCGCTCCTCCTTCCGCGGCCCCGCTCTGCAAGGCCGCGCGCTCGCCACGCCGCCGCAGGCGTTCCTGGACGGCGTCGACGACGACGTCGCTCGTGTCGTCGGTGTCGAAGACGAAGGCGTCGCCGTCGTCGGCTTCTGTGTCGTCGTCCGTTTCCGCATCGCCGCCCGGCCCTGTACCGTCGTCTGATTCTGCGTTGCCGTCTGCTTCCGCGGCGCTGTCCGCCTCCGCGGCGCTGTCCGCCTCCGCAGCGCCGTCCGCTTCCGCGTTCCCGTCCGCCTCCGCGTCCCCCACTCCCAAAGTACCGTCGTCGGTTTCCACGCTGCCGTCTCCTTCCGTGTCGGCACCGCTCGCGTCGTCGTCCGCCGGTCCACCGGTCCCGAGTTCGCCGTCGACGCGCGCCTCGAGTTCCTCGATGCGGGATTCGAGGTGGTCGATCTCCTCGTTTTTCGTCTGGAGCGTGGACTCGTAGGCCTCGGGCGGCGCGCCGTCGCCGTGCGCGAGCGCGTTCGCCATCTTCCGCGCTGCCGCGGAGACGTCGCGTGCGGTCTCGAGTTGGGACTCCAGGTCCGCGATTCGCTCCTCGCGGTTCTCAATCTTCGATTCGAGTTCCGCGATTCGGTCGCGCTCCTGTTCCTTGCGACTCGTGATGTCCTCGATGTCCTCGGTGAGCGACCCGCTCACTGACTTGAGGTCGGGGCGCTCGAAATCGTCGAGTCCCGGGGTGGCGCCCGCGTCGAACGTGCGCTTTCGCTTGAACTGGACGCGGCGCACCGCCTCGTCGCTCCAGTCGGTCTGGATGAACGCCTCGCCGTCGTCCAACTCGACGACCTCGTCGGCGTAGTCGCTGCCGACGATTCGCCTGACGACGTTCGTGTCGTTCTCCCAGGTGAGGCGGTGCCAGGCCAGCCAGTTCGCCTGCGTGATGAAGTCCTTCTTGACGTCCGCGGGGCGCTGGCTGATGCCGACGACGCCGAGGCCGTGTTTGCGTCCGCGTTTCCCGACCTTGATGAGGAGGTTCCCCGTCTCGCCCATCCCACCACCCTCCGGGATGTACTCGTGGCACTCCTCGACCACGAGCAGGAACGGCTTCTTGAGTTTCTTCTCCTTCGCGAAGAGGTGACGCGCCGTCTCGCGGAGCAACTCGTCGGCCTCGTCCTCGTCGAGGTAGCCCGACACGTCGAGGATGATGGGAACGTTCTCCTCGAGGGCGAGGTGCGCGAGTTTCTGGGCGTGCTCGGTGCCGACCTGGATGTCACACTCCTCGTCCGCGCCCGCGTGCAGGAGTTCGTACTCCTCTTTCAGGCCGTAGTACTCGCCGTCCGTGTCCACGATGAGAACGGGGTAGCCGGCTTCCAGGAGCTCCTCCACGACGACGCTCGTAGTGTTCGACTTCCCGGACCCAGACTTCCCCGTGACGAACCCCCTCCCGGTGAGCATCTCCACGATGGGGAAGGATAGCGGGTCGCCGTCTGCCGTCTCCCCGACGGGAATCCGCTGGTCGCCGTCCTCGGCGGTGTCTGCCATCGGTGGGTGGGACACAGCGAACGGGGAAAATGGTTGCCTTCCCCCGGACACGGATTGCCCGCCTCGAACTGTCTCGAAGACGACTGCCTGGCGCGATACTACTGTCTAGCGGGGTGGTCGTCGGGGAGTCGCCGTCGGCCGAACGTCGTTTCACGTAGCGTATCGCCCTCGTAGGATTCGCGGAGCAGTCCGCGTTCGCGGAGTTCGGGCACGACGAGGTCGACGAAGTCTTGCAGGCTGTCCGGGCGCGCGACTTCCTTGACGTTGAAGCCGTCGACGCCGACGTTCCGGAACCAGTGTTCGAACTCGTCGGCCACCTGCTCGGGGGTGCCGACGACGACCGGCGAGGTGGTGCCGAGTCCGGCGAACTCCGCCACCTCGCGGACCGTCCACTCGCGGTCGTCGTTCGACGTGAACGCGTTCACGACGCCCTGGATGGCTTCCGTCTCGATGTGTTCGAGTTTCTGGTCGGGGTCGAGTTCGGAGAGGTCCACGTCGACGAAGCCGGAGATGAGCGCGAGCACGCCCTCGGTGTCGATGCGGTCCTTGTACGCCTCGTGTTTCGCGTTCGCAATCTCCTCGGTCTCGCCCACGATCGGAACGATGCCGGGGAAGAACGCCAGCGAGTCAGGGTCGCGGCCTGCGTCGGCGGCGCGCTCACGGAGGTCCGTCACGTAGTCGTCGACGGCCTCTTCGGTGGGCTGGCTGACGAAGACAGCCTCGGCGTTCTCCGCCGCGAACTCGCGGCCGCGGTCCGAGGAGCCGGCCTGGTAGAGGACGGGCGTGCGCTGGGGCGACGGCTCGGCGCTGTGCGGGCCGGGCACGTCGAAGTACTCGCCCTCGTGGTCTATCTGGTCGACCTTCTCGGGGTCGCTGTAGACGCCGGCGTCGGCGTCGCGGACGACGGCGTCGTCGTTCCAGGAGTCCTCCCAGAGCGCGTAGCAGACGTCCATGAACTCGTCGGCGCGGTCGTAGCGCTCGTCGTGGTCCATGCGCTCGTCGTAGCCGAGATTGTCGGCGGCCGACTCGAGGTAGGAGGTGACGACGTTGAACGCGATGCGGCCGTCCGTGGTGTGGTCGAGCGTGGAGAACTCGCGGGCCAGCTGATAGGGATGGTTGTAGGACGTCGACTTCGTGACGGCGAACCCGAGATTGTCGGTGACTTCGGCCATCGCCGGAACGACGTACGCGGGGTCGTTCGACGGCGTCTGCACGCCCTTCTCGATGGCGGGTTCGTGGCTGTCTCCGAAGACGTCGTAGATGCCGCGGACGTCGGCGAAGAAGACGGCGTCGAAGCCGCCGCGTTCAGCGGTCCGCGCGACGTCAGTCCAGTACTCCCGGTCGTGGTAGCGGTGGGACTGGTCGCCGGGAAGCCGCCAGGAGCCTACGGAGACGTGCTCCACGGCGTTCATCGTGAAGAGGTTGAGCCGCATCCGGTCGCTCATTGGTCTTCCTTCCCGGGGGTGACGTTTAGCGTGGCTGCTACCGGCAGGGTCGTTGTGTTGTCACTGACGCCGGCAACACGTGACGCGAAGGGGGGATGGTGTGGGTTCAGCGGGGGAGCACGCGGAGCGCGTTCAGCAGGAACAGTAGTAGTCCCGACCACCGAACTCCACGTCCAGACGGTGGGCAATCGGCGCCGGGTCGCTCGGTCGGTAGACCGCCGTCGTGAGGTCGCCGCTCCGCTCGAAGTCGCCGGACGCCAGCGCCCGCCAGTCAGCGGCCGAGAGCACGTCCGCGAGTTCGTCGTTCGCGAGCAACGGGAGGTAGTCCTCGAGGGAACACCAGCGCGCGTCGGTGATGGGGCCGGCCTCGTAGTCGGCACCGGTGGCGTCGGCGTACGCCGCCATCGGGAGGTTCGCGCCGGCCGCGACGGGCATGGAGATCCACTTCCAGGGGCGCGTGTTCACGTCGAGGAGCACGTAGTCGTCGCGCTCGCGGTCGTAGACGAACTCGGCCTCGCTGATGCCGTGGTAGCCGGTTTCCTCGATGACCGAGAGGGCGCGGTCCTCGACCGTCGGGCGTTCGACGCGCTCGACGAGACACGACGTTCCGTATCCGAGCGGTGCGCGGACGCGAGCGTTCCCGACGACGGCCAGCGGGGCACCGTCCTCGGGGACGTAGGACGCGAGCGAGCAGTCCTCGCCGCGAGCGACTGGTACTTTCTCCTGGGCCATGATTTCGATGCCCGTCTCCCTCGCCATCTCGACGACGTCGTGGTACTCCTCGCGGTCCGCCACCTCGATGACGTTCGTGCCGACGGCTTCCTCGAACTCCCGCTTGCGAGCGGGTTTGACGACCAGCGGGAAGCCGAGTTCGTCGGCGGCCTCGTCAGCATCGACCTCGGAGAGCCGGTGAGTTTCGGGGTAGGGAACGCCGAGTTCCTCGCAGGTCCGGTAGAGCGAACTCTTGTCGAGCACCGCGTCGAGTACGTCACTGTCCGCGAACGGCAGGCGAACGCCCTCGGGTTCGGTCTCGGCGAACGCGAGCGCCCACTCGTCCATGCAGCCGAACGCGACGGGGTCGTGGTCGAGTTCCGCCGCGAGCGTTTCGACGTTCTCGCGGAACCGCTCGCGGTCGTCCAGCGGGTACGCGACGCGGCCCGCGAAGTCGACCGCGTCCGACGGCGGTGCGGCGCCGTCGCCCGAGCGGTCCAGCGCGACGACTGGCACGTCGTGGGCGTCGAGGGCGCGAGCCACAGACAGCCCGGTGATGTGGGCGTTCGCGACGAACGCCGGCGGTCGGTCGAAGTCGGCGTCCGCGAGCGCGTCGCGGAGCGCGTCGAACTCCAGGAAGGTCACACACCGTGTTCCAGTTGCGGTGGCTAAAACGGACGGATACCCGGCGCGGCCCGCCGGTATCGAAGACGGAGGGCCGAGAGACGCGTAGGGGTCGGGGGCCGAGCAGGTCGCCGTCTGCCGTCTCCCCGACGAGAATCCGCTGGTCGCCGTCCTCGGCAGTGTTTACTACCGACGCGAGGCCACAACCCCGGGGAGCAGTCCGCGAGAAAACGACTCGGGGTGCCGTCGATGGAAAGCGACAGCGACGCCGTTTGACGCACGAACAGACGAATCTGGTTCGAAGCCTTTATTCGAACGCTACGCCTGAGCCTACAGTAGTAACCATGTCCGAGAACCCGGCCTCCATGTACCGGAAGATCGACAAGCCGTCGTACACCCGACGCGACTACGTTACGGGTATTCCGGGCTCGAAGATCGCACAGCACAATATGGGCGACCTGCAGGCTGACGCCGACGACTACCCCGTCCAGATCAGCCTCGCTCCCGAGGAGGAGTGCCAGCTCCGCCACGGCTCGCTGGAGGCCGCGCGCCTCTCCGCGAACCGCCACCTCATCAAGGAACTCGGCGAGGGCAACTACAAGATGACCCTCCGCAAGTTCCCCCACCAGATAATCCGGGAGAACAAGCAGGCGACCGGCGCTGGCGCAGACCGTGTTTCCGACGGGATGCGACAGGCGTTCGGCGTCCCGGTCGGCACCGCCGCTCGCATCTGGCCGGACCAGCAGCTGTTCACCGCGTGGTGTGACGTCGACCAGGCCGAAGCCGTCAAGGAGGCCTTCCGACGCGCGTACAACAAGATCACGCCGCCGTGCAAGATCAACGTCGAGCGCGGCGAGGAACTGCTCGTTCGGTAATCGGACTTCACTTCATTCTCGGTTTTCGTGGTCTGTAGCGGTTGCGCTGGGGTACGCGGTTGGGACGGTACCCAAACCGCGGTTTTTAGACCTGCGCAACTAACCACCAGATATGCTCGGACTGGCGGTCGCCAACGACACGGAGACGTTCCAGCGGATGCGCGACCCGCTCGCGGAGCGCGGCGTCCGGGCGGAACACGTCTCCATCCGGGAGTCCGTCACCCCGCTCGACGACCCGCCGTTCGACCCGGCGCGCTTCGACGCCGGATTCGTGTACCCTGGTCGACTGATGGAGGGCGGGGTCGTGGACGCGTTCCTGGACGTGCCGTGGGTGAACGACCGCGCGGACGTCCTGCGCTCGCGGAACAAGGCTGGCGCGCTCGCCACGCTCGACGCCGCTGGCGTCCCCGTGCCGGACACCGTCTACGTGTCGAATCCCGCCGACGAGGACGACGTGCGCGCGGCGTTCGAGCGCTTCGACGCGCCCGTGGTGGTGAAGCCGAACTCGACGACGCGCGGGGTCGGCGTGACGAAGGTCCACGACGCGGACTCGCTGTCCGGGGTGACGGACTACCTCGACCTCGTGCACGACTATCGCGCGACCGGTGACAAGTCCTACCTCGTCCAGGAGTACGTGGCGGACGCCGCGGACTACCGCGTGATGGTGCTCGACGGCGAGGTCGTGGGGGCGGTCCAGCGGCGCGCGCCCGAGGGCTGGAAACACAACGTCCACCGGGGCGCCGACGCGGACGCCGTCGACCTCCCCGCGGAGCTTCGGGAACTCGCGCGGGACACGGCCGCGGCGCTCGGCGTCGACCTCCTCGGCGTGGACGTCCTGGTCACCGAGAATCGCGCGGTGGTCAACGAGACGAACGCGCGCCCGACCATCGACGACGAAGCGAAGTACGACGCGGACTTCTACGACCGACTCGCGGCGCTGGTCGAGCGAACGGCGGAGAACGAATAGCTGTCGTCGCTTCTTGTCGCTTCTTGATTCCGCGGGCGCGCTATCCGACGCCAGCAGTCGCGTTATCGCGCCAGTGGGCGCGCTACTCCACGTCGATGTTCGTGGACGTCTCCACGCGCTCGAAGCCGACCTCGAGGACGCCGTTGTTGTAGCTGGCGTCGCCGGAGCGCGCGTCGACGCTGCCCGGCAGGCGGATGCGTTCGTCGTACTCGCGGAGGTCGGACTGCGCGCTGATGGTGACGACGTCGCCGTCGCACTGGATGGAGATGTCACCCTTCTGTACGCCTGGGAGGTCCGCGATGACGCGGATCTCGTCGTCGGTCTCGTGGACGTCGACGTGTGTCTCCGAGGAGAATCCGGACTGATCGCCGTCGAACGCGGCCGCACCCCCCATCATCTCCTCCATCATCCGTTCGAGCTCGCGGAAGATATCACCGAACGGGTCGTCCCGGTCGTCGCGTCTCATGTAGCGGGCGTATGCAGGCACCGTGGAAAAGCGTTCGGACTCCACCGGTTTCCGAGAGATACGCAACCCATCACCAGCGCCGGAAAGACGGGTATTCGGCCGTTTCGAGCCCTCAGATGCCGAGTGCGTCGTTCGTCGTGGCGACGCTCTCGGCGGCGTCCGCGCTGTCCGTGATGGCGCGGATCGCGTCGACGTTCTCGGGGACAACGTCGGACTCCTGGTGGATGGCCTGGAAGCAGTAGAAGTCCCGGCCCTCGGTGGTGACGGACTCCCCCCATAGCTGGTTCTCCCAGAGGTCACCGCGCGGACGGCCCATGTCCATCGCGTACTCCTTGAGTTCGCCCGTGCTCTCGATGCCGAGGTCCTCGTCGAGGACCGCGATCCGGGATTCCTCGGCGAGCAGGTCTCGGACCTCGCTCGCGTCGACGTCCTCGCCGAGCGTGACGTTCACGGCGTGCATGTGCATCAGCGTCGCGGGCACCTTCAGCCCGAGCGTGTCGATGTCGAGGTCGGGGAAGATGGTGTTCACGTCCGGGCCGTGGTGGCTCGGAATCGAGATGGGGTCCGGGAGGATGTCGTTGATCGGGCCGCGGTCGCTCTGGGACGGGTCGCCACCGCGGCGCACCAGCGTCGCGCGCGCCTTCTCCACGCCGTACGCCTCGCGGAGCGGCGCGAGCAGACGGGAGAGCCCCGTGGTGTTACAGGAGACGACGCGGACGTGGTCCGCGCCGATGCTCTCCTCGAAGTTCGAGCGCGCGTTGAACGAGACGTCCGCGACGTCCGCGTCCTCGCCGCCCTGGTAGATGGCGGGCGTGTCGTACTCCTCGTAGAGTTCGCGGTTCTGCGCGCCGATGCCGGAGGGCGTGGCGTCCACGACGACGTCGCTCTGCGCGACGAGTTCGTCGACGAGTCCCGCGGTCTCGAGGCCTGCGTCCGCGAACTGGTGGGCTCGGTCCTCGATGGCGGCGTAGAGGTCGTACCCCCGCCTGCGGGCCTGCTCGGCCTCGTAGTTCGGTCGGGTCTTGGCGACGCCGACGACGTCCATGTCCGGCTGGTCGCGTACGGCGTCCGCGACCCGCTTGCCGATGGTTCCGTAGCCGTTGATGCCGACGCGAATCATGTACGTAAGCGTGCATCGCGATAGCGGATAACGGTTTCGAGGCCCCGATTTACACCGTTCCGAGTGAACTCGCTCGGTGTCGTCTGTACCGCCGCGCCGCTCGGATGAAAAAGACCTAACGCGCGCCGGGAGAACGACGACACATGGCCGACCTACGGAGCGCGGCGGAGACGGCAATCGAGCAGTGCCTCGGCGTCGAGGCGGGGGAGTCCTGTGCGGTCGTGACCGACGACAAGCGCCAGCCAATCGGCGAGGCGCTGTACGAGGTGGCGAGCGAGGTCACCGAGGACGTCACCATCATCCGGTATCCGCCGGGCGACCAGCACGGCGAGGAGCCACCGGCGCCGGTGGCGGCCGCGATGGCGGACTCAGACGTGTTCGTCGCGCCGACGACGAAGAGCATCAGTCACACTCGCGCCCGCGGAGAGGCCAACGAGGCCGGCGCGCGTGGCGCGACGCTCCCGGGCATCACCGAGGAGGTGTTCACGACGGGTCTCGACGCGGACTACGAGACCATCCGCGAGCACTGCGAGGACGTGCTCGCGCAGGTCGAGGACGCCGAGGAGATTCAGGTGACGACGCCAGCGGGCACCGACATCACGTTCGAACCCGGCGAGCGCGAGTGGCGCGACGACACCGGCATCGTCCACGACCCCGGCGCGTTCTCGAATCTGCCCGCTGGCGAGGTGTTCGTCTCCCCGGAGAACGCGAACGGCACGTTCGTCGTGGACGGAACGATGATGCCCCACGAACTGCTCGACGAGGGCCAGGAACTCCGATTCGAGGTCGAGGACGGGTTCGTCACGAGCATCTCGGACGACGACGTGCGCGAGCAGGTCGAAACCGCGAGTGAGGAAGTCGGGCAGGACGCGTACAACCTCGCGGAACTCGGCATCGGCACGAACGTCGCGGTCACCGACCTCGTCGGCAGCGTCCTGCTCGACGAGAAGGCCGCCGGCACCGTCCACATCGCCATCGGCGACGACGCCGGCATCGGCGGCGACACGGACGCCCCTCTCCACCTCGACGGCATCATCCGCGAGCCAACAGTCTACGCCGATGGTGAGGAAATCGACCTCCCCCAGGCCTGAGGCCGACTGACCAACCGCAGTGTCCCGGCTGATTGACACCCACTAATCTGCGGCCAATTGACCAGCCGGCAGCGGGCGGACTGAAAGGGGCCGCGTTCTCGGGGAAGGCGGCCGACGCAAGCACGTGAGCGGAGCGAACGTGCACAGCGAGGCCCCCGACCCGAGAACGCGGGGCTTTCGAGGAGACGTTGTCAGCAGGATTGGTAGCGGAGTGCTCCGACCAGAGAACCACTAGCGACTCCGCGCGTTTTTACGTCCTGCCCGAGTACACCCGCCCATGAGCGAGAACGCAGGGGAGCGAGTTCCCGTCGAGTGTCCGTCGTGTTCGCCGGACCTCGAGACAGTTCACGAGGTGTTGACGACCGGCGGCGGCACGGCGACGGTCAAGTGCACGGAGTGTGGCCACGTCCACAAGCAGCCAATCGAGTCCGAGGAGACGGCGGCAGCGGACGTCGTCGTCTCTCAGGACGGCGAGTCGTTCACGACGACGGTGGAGGCGCCCGCCGACGAGACCGTCTACGAGGGCGGGGAGTTCATCGTGGAGACGGAGGAGGCCATCATGCAGGTGCGGGTGACGAGCATCGAGACGGGGCCCGAGCAGCGCGAGAGCAGGGCCGCTGTCGAGGACGTGGAGACGTTCTGGACGCGCGCGGTGGACAACGTCTCCGTGGACGTCACCGTCCACCCGAAGGACGGCGAGCACGACGAGACGCAGGGCGTGACGCTGCACGTGCCCGGCGACCACGAGTTCGTCATCGGGGAGACCGTAGAGTTCGGGGACGAGAAGTTCGAGATCACGGGCATCCACATCCGGGAGAACGCCGTGGACGGCTACAAGTTCCCGAAACTCGGCGACGACGGCGACACGGTCGTGGCGAAGGACGTCAAGCGGGTGTACGGGCGGGACGAGACGATGGCCGCGTGGTCGGCGTGGTAGTATGCCAGACGGACGCGGTGGCACAGACGACGGACGCGACGACGCGGCCGCTGCGCGCGAGGCGCTAGCGGACGCGCTCGCCGAGCGCCCGAACGTCAGCGAGCGCGCCGCCGACGCGATTCGCGCGGTGCCGCGCCACGAGTTCGTCCCGTCGGAGCAACGGGACGCCGCGTACGACGACCGCCCGCTCCCCATCGGGAACGGCCAGACCATCAGCGCGCCCCACATGGTTGCCATCATGGCGACGGACCTCGGCGTTCAGGACGGCGATTCCGTGATCGAGATCGGGGCGGGGTGTGGCTACCACGCCGCGGTCACCGCCGAGCTGGTCGGGAGCGAGAACGTCTACAGCGTCGAGTACGATTCAGAACTCGCGGAGAATGCGCGCGAGACACTCACGAACGCCGGATACGGCGACGTCTCGATCCGCACCGGCGACGGCCGCGACGGCTGGCCGGAACGCGCGCCCTTCGACGCCGCGTACGCGACCTGTGCCGTCCCCGACTTCCCTGACGCAGTCGTCGAGCAGGTCCGGGGCGGCGGCGTGCTGCTCGCACCCGTCGGCGACGGCCGGCAGCGACTCGTCCGCGCGACCAAACGGTCGGACGGGTCGATCGACCGGGAGGACAGGGGTGGCGTTCGGTTCGTCCGAATGCGCGGCTAGTCGGTTGGTGCTTCTCTGTCAGTTTCGAAGACTGGGTCCACTTTGCAGACACCCGAAAAGTCCCGGCTGCCGCACCGTAATTCTCGTTTGGGAACACCCAGAAAGCCCCGTGGCGCTCGCGGTCGCTCGCCGACATCTCGTTCGCTTCGCTCACGATAGGGGTCGGCGAGACGACCACGCAGGCGCGAGCGCCACGCCCCTTTCAGTCCCACCTCGCACCGGCCGGGCAACCGGCCAACGGGAGGACTGGAAGGGGCGGTGCGCTCGGCAGTCGAAACGACGTAAGCACGGAAGCGAACGCAGTGAGCGACGCGCGCAGCGAGTTGCAGGCGCCGAGCGCACCGGGGCTTTCTGGATGTCGACAGGAGTGCTATCATTCACTCCGGTGGGGGCTTTTTGGGTGGCCACAGAAGCAGTCCTGTTCACGGTAGCGAAACGTTCCGAGTAGAAACCTGGAACAGACGGCGAGTGACTTTAACCGACTGGGCGACGAGCGCCACGCATGGACACTCGGGAACTGTTGTTGTTCCGCGCCGCGCGCGAAACCGGCATCCTGGACGCCCTGGTCTCCGACGCCGACACGCCAGCGGAGGTCGCGGACAGCGCGGGCGTCACGGAGCGCGCCGCCCGCCTCACCGTCGACGCGCTCTGTGACATGGGCTTCCTGGAGCGCGTGGACGACGGCGTCGAGCCGACCAATCGGATGCTCGGATTCATCACGAAGACCGACGTGCGCTCGATCGGCAGTCTGCCCCACGAACTCGACCAACTCGACGCGCTCCTGGCGCTGCCCGAGACGATGGAGAGCGGCGACCCACCACTGTTGAACGCGGACTGGACGCGGAACTGGCTCGGGGCGCGCGCCGCGGAGGACGACGCGAGCGTTCGCGCCGCTGTCACCGCGGCCGTACGCGTGTGTCCGGACGCCGACGACGTGCTCGTGTTGGCCGACGGCCCCGGCCAGCACGCCGTCGAGTTCGCGCGCCGCGGGTTCGACGTGACGCTGCTCGACGACCCCGAGGTGGTGGACGCCATCGACCCGCTGCTCGAACACGAGCGCGTGTCACTCGTGGCCGCGGACCCGCTCGACGGCGTCGGCGAGAGCGGTGAGTTCGACCTCGTGGTGTATCCGCGGGTCGCGCGAGAGTACGGGCCCGAGGACAACCGCCAGTTGCTCTCGAGTGCGCGCGACGCGCTTCGAGAGGACGGCATGGCGGTCCACCTGGACGCGTTCCGCAACGGGGACCCGGACGCCGCGCTCGCCGCGGAGGTACTGGCCCGCACGAAGGCCGGCGACTGCTACCGGGAGGAGACCGTCGGCGGGTGGTTCTCGGACACCGGGTTCGCGGACGTCCGAGCGGGCGACGTCCCGGGGACCGATCTGCGGTTCGTCGCGGGGCGCAGGCGCTCGATTCAATAGGCTTCGCGCCCTCGATTTCGTATGGAGTTCGCGGCCCTCCGCGACGAGATGGTCGCCAGTCTCGAACACGAGACGAAGGCCGTCGTGGAGTCCACCGAGACCGCTCGCGCGATGCGCGCGGTCCCCCGCCACGAGTTCGTCGACGCGGAGCACCGCGCGTACACCGACCAGTCCTTCGAGCGCCTCGGCACTCGCGTGCTGTCGCCCTCGGCCGTCGGGTTGCTCGTCGAGGCACTTGCACCGAAACCCGGGGACGATGTGCTCGTCGTCGGCGCTGGTGTCGGCTACACCGCCGCCGTAATTGCGGAGATCGTCGGCGGAGAGCACGTCCACGCGCTCGACATCGACCGACGAATCGTGTACGAGGCGCGTGGGAACCTCGCGGACGCGGGCTACGACGACGTGCTCGTGGACTGCCAGGACGGCGCGCGTGGACTACCCGAGTACGCGCCGTTCGACCGCGTACTCGTGGAAGCCGGCGCCGTTCGGTCGCCCGAGGCGCTGGTCGACCAGCTTACACCGGGTGGCCGACTCGTGTTTCCGAAAGGCGCGAGCAGCCAGCGCCTCGTGGCCGTCGAAGACGGCGGTGTGGTGGCGGCTTACGCCGACGTGACGTTCGCGCCGCTGCTCGTCGACGGCGAGCAGGCGAGCGCCGTCGAGCGCAACCGGACCGTGCGCGAGGACCGCGAGCACGCTGTCCGCGCGGCCGAATCGCGTCGGGGCTGGGAGCACGAGTGGATCGACTGGGATGGCTGACGCGGTCGACGGCGGTAAGCGCTCCCCAGACGCCGCCGTTCAGTCGCGGACCACGAGCACGTCGCTGTTCGGCCGGCGGTCCTCGTAGTTCGACGCGGCCGGCGGCTGCAGCGATATCTCGAGGGTTCCCTCCGCCTGATTCGGGCCGAGGGACGGATCGACGTGGAGTGTTGCTACCCCCTGCTCGTTGGTCGTCGCGGTGGCGACGCCGTCGAGCGAGGCGGTGCCGGATTTCACGACGACCGTGGTGTCGGCGACCGGCGCGCCGTCGGCGTCGACGGCGGTCACCGTGAGCGTCTGTTCGCCGGGGGAGACGACCTCGGGGCTGGGTTTCGCGTCGAGTTCGCTGACCGCGAGCGTGTCGACGCCCGACACCATGTTCAGGAGGACGCTGAGCGTGGCGACGCCGACGACGAACGCGACGACGAGGCGGACCGGGAGTCCCTCGATTGCGCGCTCGTCGTTCGCGAACTCGTCGACGCGGAGCAGAGTCGTGGGGTCGATGGTGAGCACGGGAGTGGGTGGCCCCGCTCTCGGGTATAAAGATTCGTTCGACGGTCGGGGGTTCTGTTGGTGACTCGGGCGAGGGTTCATCCGGGATGGCGCGGGCAGCAGGAGCATGGACACTGGGAGGATGGATTCAGAGTGCGTGGACGCAGAGCGCATGGACGTACTGGGACGGTCGGCGGTCGAACCGGGGCGAGCGGCGCGGTCCATCGATCAGGCGACGAGGAGCGGGGTGCACGGACGGCTCGGGCGCTATCTCGCGACAGACGGCAGTCTCGGCGCTCGCGTCGGCGTCGACTTCGAGCGGCCGCACGCGGGCGTCGTGGTCGGAAAGCGAGGAGCGGGAAAGTCCTACACGCTCGGCGTACTCGCGGAGGGGTTGGCGGCGGCGCCGGGCGTCGCCCCCGTCGTCGTCGACCCAATGGGGGCGTTCCGCGGACTGGCCGAGGCGGGGACGGACGCCGGGAGTGGCTGTCGTGTCGTCGAGCCGCGGGTGCGAGCGGACGCGATTCCGCCGCGGGCGTGGTGTCGTGTGCTGGGACTGGAGCCGTCGGCTCCTGCGGGGACGCTCGTGTGGCGTGCCGCCGACGAACGCGAGACGCTCGCCGGCATGCGGTCGTGGGTGGAACGCGCCGACGCCGCCGACGCGGCGCGGCGAGCGGCGTCGAATCACCTCGCGCTCGCGGAGTCCTGGGGGTGCTTCGGTGTGGACGACGCGGGCGGCGCAGGCGGCGTGGACGGCGGTGGCGACGCGGACGGCGCGGGTGGTGCGGACGGCGCGAATGGGACGGTGCTCTCCGGAACGGGTGTGCCTGACAGTGGGGTGGTGTTCGACTGCACGCGACTCCGGGGTGGGGCGCTCCACGCCGTGGTGTTCGCCGTCGCGGAGTCCTTGTACCGGTCGGCACTGAAGCACGCGGAGGGCGACGACGGGTCGCCGCTCCCGTGGCTACTCGTGGACGAGGCGCACGCGTGCGCGAGCGGGGTAGCAGCGGACGCCATCGAGACGCTGTACACGCGCGGCCGAGCGCCCGGCGCGAGCGTCGTGCTTGCGACCCAACGCCCCAGCGCGCTCCCCGACGTGGCCGTCTCGCAGTCAGACCTCGTGGTCGCCCATCGCCTCACGTCGGGCGACGACGTCGACGCGCTCGCGGCGACCCGCCCGATGTATCTGGAGAGGTCGCTGGCGTCGCGACTCCCGGAGAACCGTGGCGAGGCGCTCGTCGTAGACGACGCGACGGAGTCAGCGTGCACGATTCGCGTGCGCGAGCGCCGGACGGAACACGGCGGCGGGAGCGCCAGAGCGAGTGGGAGTCGGGGTGGTGAGTAAGTCTGGGTCGAATCCATCGCCAGAGATTCGGGTTCGTCTGCGCGGCGATGCTGTTCCGGGGCGACACCGCCATGGTTAGTCCGTCGACTGACGGTTTCGTCGATGACCTGCGTCCTCGGGACGCTCGTAAGCACCCATAGTCTGGTTCGCCGGTCCGCCGTTCCGTTGATTGTATGCTCACTCACGGAGTCTGCGTGAGTAATGCCGGCCTAGAGAGCGTTCACGCGCTCTCGCTCACTCGGGCCGCTCCGCCGCCACCCCGATACCACTCTTAAAGGTTCGGGGTAAGGTGGTCTGAACGCGAAACCCCCGAACGTCCGACTCACGGCCCACAGCCCCCAATTCCGTGTGAAGGCGTTGCACGTTTTCAGTCCAAATACACCCGGAAACAACACAAAGTATTTACCGATACCGTTGGTCAGTTAGACACACCCCTACCCATGGTGCCAACGTTCGATACCGCCGCACCCGCGGCGCGACGGACGACGGTGCCGACCAAGCGATTCAGCAATCAACAATGACAGAAAATACAAGCAAATTCCGCGCGGTCTTCCTGACGGCGCTGATGGTGTTCTCCGTTTTCGCGGGCACCATCGCGTTCACAGGCGGCGCCGCTGCGGACGCCTCCAACCTCACCGTGACCAACGGTCCGGTGGCTCCTGGAGGCAGCGTCAACTTCGACGTAACGAACAGCTCGGCAAACGATAACGGCTCAATCCACGTGTGGGTTGACGCTGACGGCAACGGTGTCTACAACTCTGGCGAAACTAACGTCAGTAACTCGGCCACCGCTGACGGTGCGACGTGGAGCGGTTCGATTACCGCCCCGTCCAGCGAGGGTGAGTACACGCTCGCTGCTGCCGAGGCCTCCTCGCTCACGGCAGGCACGACCTCAGCTGAAGTGAACGCGACGTTTAGCGTCGACGGCACTGCGCCTACTCTCCGCAAGGCCACGCACTATGTCGACTCCGACAATGGTTCGATTGTCGAACTTGCATACACGGGGGACGTAGTGGAGAACGGTACCGCCTCCGCTGAGATCGGCCTCACGGACGGCACTACTGTGCCTGTCAGTGACGTCGAGTTCTCCGGTAACGGGCGCGTTGTTGTGAACACGTCCACGGTCCACAACAACATTCAGAACATCTCCGTCAGCGGTATCGAGGACACCGCTGGCAACGCTGTGAGCGGTGACGACTTCGCCGTCACCTTCGCTGCATCGACGGTCAACACGACCGCCAACGCCGAGTCCTTCACCGGTTACTCTGGCTCGCTGATTGCCCTCGAAGGCACCGTCGGTGACACCTTCGAAATCACTGGCCCGAGTACCGACCTGACGCGTGGCACTGGCGCCAACAGCCAGGTCTACGTGCTCAACACGAACGACTTCGAGGCTGGTGACTACAACATCACCAACGGAGATAGCGAGGTTACGCTCGAACTGAGCGACCTCGGTCTCGAAATCGCGGCTGACGACACGTCGATCACCACGACCGACGCCCTGACGGCGACGGTCACGGCCGACACGATCGACCGCGACCTCACCGCTGAGCTCCTCAACGCTGAGGGCGAGGTCGTCGACACGCAGGACGCCCAGATTGACAGTGACGGTAGTGCTGCAATCGACTTCGGTGAAGTCGCAGCGGGCAACTACACGGTGCAGGTCACGGACGACAACACTGGCGTCACCGCGACGACCAGTACGGTTGTCGTGACGACCGCCTCAGACGCGACGGCTGGCTTCGCCGACAGCCAGATTACCGTTGACCGCGGCGACATCGCCACGCTCAACGTCAGCCTCACCAACGCGAACGAGGCGACGGTCCTCCTCGGTAGTGAGGGCGTGAACTACGAGGCGAACGTCACGGTCACGGACGAGAACGGCGACGGCTACGTCGTTCTCAAGTTCAACACCTACGCCTCCGGTGACACGCAGCGCGGTGCTGCGTTCTCCGTTGGCAGCGGTGACGATCTCACGGTCAACTCCGAGTCCAACCTCTCGGAGCCGCTCGCTGATGGCACGTACGACATCAGCGTCCGGAACGGTCTGACCGGCAGCGCCGACGCGCTCGGTTCGATCACGCTCACGAAGCGCTCGACCGGTAGCATGACCACCTGGACGGCGCCCGGTTCGACCAGCGCCGACAAGGTTCTCTCCGGTACGCTGGCCGAGGAGAGCACCATCGCGAAGGGCGACTACGTCGTCCAGCGAGTCAGCGCCACGGGCATCTACGGCCTGATCGCAGAGAAGGGCAACTTCACGCAGGCTCTCGATAACGGTCTCGAGCTCGAGATCAACCAGACCAAGGCGTCCACCGGTCCGAACCAGGACCCCAAGGTCGTTGACATCAGCGCCAGCGTCGCAAACAACTCGTTCTACTTCGTGACGAACGAGACCACGGACACGGTCTCGATCGTCGCGCAGCCCGAGAGCTTCGTGTTCGAGGGCGACGCCACCGGCCCGGTCGCCGGTGACGTCTACACGGCGACGTTCAAGGTCACGACGGAAAGCGGCCTCGTGTCCGCGAACGAGACTGCGTCCGCGCAGTTCAGTGTCGTCAAGGCGACCACGTCGATCACCTACGAGGGTGACGTCGTGTCGCTCGCGAACAGCAAGAACGCGACCATCACGGGCGAGTCCTCGCTTGCACCGGGAACGTCCTTCATGGTCCGCGTGCAGTCCCAGCAGACGTCCGGTGAACCGTTCATCTTCCGCGACGAGACGGTCGTCGTGCAGGAGGACGGCACCTGGACGGCTTCCTTCGACGCCACGGAAGCGGCGCTGAACTCCACGTTCAGCATCACCGTCAGCCAGGGTACCAGCACGGTCGCTGGCACCAGCGTCTCCGGTGTGACGGGTGAAGTTGTCAAGTCCACGACGGACAACCCGACCACGGACAACCCGACCACGGACGACAGCACGTCCACGACGGACGACAGCACGTCCACGACGGACGACAGCACGTCCACGACGTCCGCTCCGTCCACGACGGACAACGAGGACGACGGCACGTCCTCCGATGGCTCGTCGAGCGGTAGTACGCCCGGCTTCGGCATCGGTGTCGCACTCGTCGCGGTCCTCGGCGCTGCGCTCCTCGCCCTGCGCGAGTAACGCACGCTGAGCTCCGCGGTTCGAACCACATTTCGCATTTTCTTTCGCGCGCCACGCTCCCCAGCGGCGGCGCTGTACCGTACACGACGCCGCAGCGAGCGCTGCACTTCGCAGACGTGTGGCAGTAATTTGACTCGACGTGACTGCGCGCCGTGGGCGACCGACACGCCTTTGGCCGCCACCGACGACTTCGTACACGATGACCGCCTTGACTGACGCACTCGCCTGGGTCGTCATCGCGTCCTTCGGCGCGAGCGCGCTCCTCTACGGCCAGTCGCGGCGGTACGGCCGCTACGCGAGCGTCGCGGCCTGGGTGGTGTTCGCGGTGTTCTGGGGGTTGCTCGTCCCGCACTTCGCGTTCGAGCAGCGCAGCATCGTCGAGGGCGTGCTCAGCGCCGCGGCGGTGCCCGCGTGCCTCTACACCGCGTACCTCGTCGCCGCCGACCGGAAGGACCTTGAGACGCTCACGCAGGCTGTCGCCATCATGGGGCTGCTGTATCTGCCGTTCCAGACGCTCGAGCCGCTCCAGCGCGTCGCCATCGAAACGGTGACACACCACGCCGAGTGGCTGATGGCGCAGTTCGGCTACACGCCGCCGGTCGTGCAGAGCGACGCCGGCTACCGCGCGAAGTTCGTGTTCACGGGTGTGAACGCCGCCGGCGAGTCCGGCCACCTGTTCACGACGACGGTGGTGCTCGCGTGCACGGGCGTTGGCAGCATGGCCATCGTCGGCGGGCTCGCACTCGCCGTCGACGCCCCACTGGAGCGCCGCCTCCAGGGTCTCGCCATCGCGCTCCCTATCATCTACGTGCTGAACGTGATCCGCATCACGTTCATCGCGCTCGCACACGGTAACCAGTGGTTCGACGGCGCGCTCGTCACCGATATCGTCCTCTCGCTGTTCACCGGCGCGAACGCCAACATGGTGTCGTACCTGCTCGCGGACCGCATCCTCGCGCAGACGCTATCGGTCGTCGCGCTCGTCGCGCTCACGTTCGCGCTCCTGCGCATCATCCCGGAACTCGGCGGCGTCGTCGAGGACGTCGCGTACATCGCCACCGGCAACGAGTACGAGGTCACGCGGCGCTTCGCGAAAGGATAGACTGCCTGGGTTTTCGACTGGCTCTCTGTGGGTGCTGTCGTTACGGAGATCCAGGCATCCCCGTCTGCTGGACGGTCACTCTACTTCGTTAGCACCCAGAAAGCCCCGGCCGTCTCGACTCCCGGGACTCGCTGTCGCCGGAAATCTTCGATTTCCGAGATGACGAAAGACGGCGAAGCCGTCTTTCGAACCACGTGCGCTCCCGACGGTCGCGTGCTTGCATCGTCCGGGTTCGTCGAGACGGCCGCCCCTTTCAGTCCCACCACCTACCGGCTGGTCACTCGGCCTATGGGTGGGACTGAAAGGGGCGGCGTGCTCGCGTTTACCTGTTCGCTCGCGACGTAAGCACCGCAGGGAGCGGAGCGACCGAGGAGCACAGCGAGCGAGCGGACGCGAGTACGCCGGGGCTTTCTGGGTGTTCACAGAGTCTGGCTGTAGAGCGTAACACGAGACGCATCGCTCCGCACGTAATCTTCAGAGAAGCGCCCGAGGCGGGATTCCCGCGAGCAGAGCGAGCGGGAAGTCGGAAGACGCTGCGCGTCTTCCGGGATTTGAACCGGAGCCAGACGTGCTCGCTAGCGCTGCGCGCGACTGGCAGGGTTCAAATCCCTGGCGGCTTTCACGACAGCGAGCAACCGCCTCGGGACACAGCCGTCCCTCGGCGGGTTACGTCGAAAGAGAAAGCGCCCGAGGCGGGATTTGAACCCGCGTCACAACCGTGACAGGGTTGTATGATGGGCCACTACACCACCCGGGCTTGCTGCAATTCACGGTAACCCGCTTTCGTTCTTAAGACTTTCCAATCGGGTGGCCGTGTGCCTCGGGGTGTCGTGGACGCCGAACTACGAACGAGTTGGTAAGAGTTAAATGCATCGGCTGTCTACTGGCCTGTAGTATCTCGTGAGAGCCACTTCTGCCCCCACGCAGGTGCACCCATGGTAGACGTAAGCCAACACGAACTCGTCCCCGAGCACACGGTTCTCGACGAGGCGGACGTCGAGGACGTGCTGGAGGATTACGACATCGAACGCACTGACCTGCCGAAAATCAAGCGCAAGGATCCAGCGTTGCCGGACGACGCCGAGCAGGGTGACGTCATCAAGGTCGAACGGGACTCCCGAACCACCGACGTAGCCATCGTATACCGACTGGTGATCGAATAGATGCAAACGGAAGACCGACGCGAACTCTCGAAGGCGTACTTCTCGAAGGAACGACTCGCGGAGCACCACTACCGCTCGTACAACTCGTTCCTGAAACGTGGCATGCAGGACGTCGTCACCGAGAAGGAGCGCATCGAGACGGACATCGGCGACAAGGAAGAGGAGGAACCGGTCTGGGTCGAACTCGGCGACGTTCGCGTCGTCACGCCACGCGTGCGCGAGGCGGACGGCTCCGAGGAACTGCTCTACCCGCAGGAGGCGCGCCTGCGGAACATCACGTACTCCGCGCCGGTGTTCATGGAGATGAGCATCGTCCGCGGCGGCGAGGAAGAAGAGGAGCGCGTCCTCGACACCACAGAGACGAAGGTCGGCCGGATGCCGATCATGGTCGGCTCCGAGAAATGCAACATCGCGGGCTTCTCCGACGAGGAACTCATCGAGATCGGTGAGGACCCCGCGGACCCCGGCGGCTACTTCGTCATCAACGGCAGCGAGCGCGTGCTGATGACAAGCGAGGACCTCGCGCCGAACAAGATCCTCGCGGAGTACGACTCGAAGTACGGCGACGAGATTCAGGTCGCGAAGACGTTCAGCCAGCGACGCGGCTACCGCGCGCTCGTGCTCGTCGAGCGGAACCGCGAGGGACTGCTCGAAGTGTCGTTCCCGAGCGTCTCCGGTTCGATCAACTTCGTCACGCTCGTTCGCGCGCTCGGCCTGGAGTCCGACGAGGAGATTGTCCACCGCGTCTCCGACGACCCGGAGATCGTGAAGTTCATGCTGGAGAACTTAGAGGAGGCCGACGTCCAGACCCAGGAGGGAGCCATCGAGGACCTCGGGCAGCGGGTCGCGTCCGGCCAGGGGAAGAACTACCAGCTCAAGCGCGCGAACTACGTCATCGACCGCTACCTCCTCCCGCACCTCCACGAGGAGGGCATCGAGGACGAGGAGACGCGCATCAACAAGGCCTACTACCTCTGTCGGATGGCCGAGGCGTGCTTCGAGCTCGCGCTCGACCGCCGCGAATCCGACGACAAGGACCACTACGCGAACAAGCGCCTGAAGGTCAGCGGCGACCTCATGAAGGACCTGTTCCGCACCGCGCTGAACAAGCTCGCGCGCGACGTGAAGTACCAGCTGGAGCGCGCGAACATGCGAAACCGTGAACTCACCGTGAACACGGTGGTCCGCTCCGACGTGCTGACCGAGCGCCTCGAACACCCGATTGCGACCGGGAACTGGGTGGGCGGGCGCTCTGGTGTTAGCCAGCTCGTCGACCGGACCGACTTCATGGGCGTGCTGAGCCACCTGCGGCGGCTTCGCTCGCCGCTCTCGCGCTCCCAGCCCCACTTCGAGGCGCGTGACTTGCACGCGACCCAGTGGGGCCGTATCTGTCCGTCCGAGACGCCGGAGGGGCCGAACTGCGGTCTGGTGAAGAACTTCGCGCAAGCGATGGAGCTCTCCCAGAACGTCGACGACGAGCGCGAACTGAAACAGGAGCTCTCCTCGATGGGCGTCGAGGGAGTCCCCGGGATCAACACAGAACCCACGTCCGCAGACGACTAACATGAGCACGGAACGCGAAGCCAAAGTGTACGTCAACGGCAGCCTCGTCGGGACCCACGAGAGTCCCGAGAAGCTCGCCGAACAGATCCGAGAGGCACGGCGACACGGCGACGTCTCCGAGATGGTGAACGTCTCCGTGAAGGAACGAACGAACGAGGTCATCGTGAACGCGGACGCGGGGCGCGCCCGCCGTCCGCTGCTCGTCGTCGAGTCCGGCGACACGCTCGTCACCGACGAGGAGATGGACGCAATCGAGTCCGGCGACATCGACTTCGAGGACCTCGTGCGCGCGGGGAAAATCGAGTTCATCGACGCCGAGGAAGAAGAGGACGTCCTCGTCGGCGTCGACGAGGAGGACCTTACCGAGGACCACACGCACCTCGAGATCGACCCGCAACTCATCTTCGGCATCGGGGCAGGCATGGTTCCGTACCCCGAGCACAACGCCAGCCCGCGCATTACGATGGGTGCGGGGATGATGAAACAGAGTCTGGGGCTGCCGGCGGCGAACTACCGCATCCGCCCGGACACCCGCCAGCACCTCCTGCACTACCCGCAGAAGGCGATGGTGAACACCCAGACCACCAAACAGATCGGCTACGACGACCGGCCGGCGGGCCAGAACTTCGTCGTCGCCGTGATGAGCTACGAGGGGTTCAACATCGAGGACGCACTCGTCATGAACAAGGGCTCGGTCGAACGCGCGCTCTCTCGCTCGCACTTCTTCCGCACGTACGAGGGCGAGGAGCGGCGCTACCCCGGCGGTCAGGAGGACCGCTTCGAGATCCCCGACGACGACGTTCGGGGCGGCCGTGGCGAGGAGGCGTACACGCACCTCGACGAGGACGGCCTCGTCAACCCGGAGACGAAAGTCGACGACTCGAGCGTGCTGCTCGGGAAGACGAGTCCGCCGCGGTTCCTCGAAGAGCCCGACGACATGGGCGGCCTGAGCCCGCAGAAGCGACGCGAGACCTCCGTCACGATGCGCTCGGGCGAGGACGGCGTCGTGGACACGGTCACGCTGATGGAGGGCGAGGACGGCTCGAAGCTCGCGAAGGTGTCGGTGCGCGACGAACGCATCCCCGAACTCGGGGACAAGTTCGCGTCCCGCCACGGACAGAAGGGCGTCGTCGGCCACCTCGCTCCACACGAGGACATGCCGTTCACGCAGGACGGCGTCGTGCCGGACCTCGTCCTGAACCCGCACGCGCTCCCGTCCCGGATGACGGTCGGCCACGTGCTGGAGATGCTCGGCGGAAAGGCCGGGTCGATGGAGGGCAAGCCCGTCGACGGCACGGCATTCACCGGCGACGACGAGGAGGAGATCCGTTCGACCCTCGAGGACCGCGGCTTCAAGTCCTCGGGGAAGGAGGTGCTGTACTCCGGGGTCTCCGGCGAGAAGATCGAGGCCGAGATCTTCGTCGGCACCATCTTCTACCACAAGCTCTACCACATGGTGTCGAACAAGATCCACGCTCGCTCGAAGGGGCCAGTGCAGGTGCTCACGCGCCAGCCCACCGAGGGGCGTGCCCGCGAGGGCGGTCTGCGCGTCGGGGAGATGGAGCGGGACACCGTCATCGGGCACGGCGCCGCGATGGTGCTCAAGGAGCGGTTGCTCGACTCCTCTGACCGTGAACGCGTCCACGTCTGTGGGAACTGCGGGATGACAGCAGTGGAGAACTACGACCAGCGCCGCGTCTACTGTCCGAACTGCGAGGAGGAGACGGACGTCCACGAACTCGAGATGAGTTACGCGTTCAAGCTCCTGCTCGACGAGATGAAGGCGCTCGGAATCGCACCGCGGCTCGAACTGGAGGACGCAGTATGAGTGCAGGACAATCACCAAAGGAGATCGGGGAGATCAAGTTCGGCTTGATGGACCCGGAGGAGTACCGGGACATGTCCGCGACGAAGGTCATCACCGCGGACACGTACGACGACGACGGCTTCCCCATCGACATGGGGCTGATGGACCCCCGGCTGGGCGTCATCGACCCCGGCCTGGAGTGCAAGACGTGTGGCCAGCGCTCGGGTTCGTGTAACGGCCACTTCGGCCACATCGAACTCGCCGCGCCCGTCATCCACGTCGGGTTCTCGAAGCTCATCCGCCGCCTGCTCCGCGGGACGTGCCGGGAGTGCGCGCGCCTCCTGCTCACCGAGGAGGAGAAAGACGAGTACCTCGGTGACTTAGAGCGCACGCGCAGCCTCCGCGAGGACGTCTCGGACGTGACGAAGGCGGCTATCCGGGAGGCCCGGAAGAAGGACCACTGCCCGCACTGCGGGGAGGTCCAGTACGACGTGAAACACGAGAAGCCGACGACGTACTACGAGGTCCAGCAGGTCCTCGCGTCGGACTACTCCGAGCGCATCGCGGCGTCGATGCAGCCGGACCCGGACGACGAGGACGACGTCGGTATCAGCCCCCAGGAACTCGCGGAGGATTCGGGCATCGAGATCGACCGCGTGAACGACATCCTCTCCGGGGAGTTCCGCCCGCGGCGCGACGACCGCGAGGCCATCGAGGCGGCCCTCGGCGCGGACCTCACCACCGAGGACATGAACAAGCTGATGCCCTCGGACATCCGGGACTGGTTCGAAGACATCCCGGACGAGGACATCGAAGTGCTGGGCGTCAACTCGGAGCGCTCGCGCCCCGAGTGGATGATCCTCACCGTGCTGCCGGTGCCGCCGGTGACGGCTCGTCCCTCCATCACGCTGGACAACGGCCAGCGCAGTGAGGACGACCTCACGCACAAGCTCGTGGACATCATCCGCATCAACCAGCGGTTCATGGAGAACCGCGAGGCGGGTGCCCCACAGCTCATCATCGAGGACCTCTGGGAACTGCTCCAGTACCACGTCACGACGTTCATGGACAACGAAATCTCGGGCACGCCGCCCGCCCGCCACCGCTCCGGACGCCCGCTGAAGACGCTCAGTCAGCGGCTGAAGGGCAAGGAGGGCCGGTTCCGCGGCAGTCTTTCCGGGAAGCGCGTGAACTTCTCCGCGCGAACCGTCATCAGCCCGGACCCGACGCTCTCGCTCAACGAGGTCGGGGTTCCCGACCGCGTGGCGACGGAGATGACCCAGACGATGGTCGTCAACGAGCAGAACATCGAACGCGCCCAGCAGTACGTCCGGAACGGCCCCGAGGGGCATCCGGGCGCGAACTACGTGAAGCGACCTGACGGTCGCCGCGTGCGCGTCACGGAGAAGGTGTGTGAGGAACTCGCCGAGCGCGTCGAACCTGGCTGGGAGGTCCAGCGACACCTCATCGACGGCGACATCGTCATCTTCAACCGCCAGCCGTCGCTCCACCGGATGTCCATCATGGCCCACGAGGTCGTGGTGATGCCGTACAAGACGTTCCGCCTGAACACGGTCGTCTGTCCGCCGTACAACGCGGACTTCGACGGCGACGAGATGAACATGCACGCGCTCCAGAACGAGGAGGCCCGCGCCGAGGCCCGCGTGCTGATGCGCGTCCAGGAGCAGATCCTCTCGCCGCGCTTCGGCGAGAACATCATCGGCGCGATCCAGGACCACATCAGCGGGACGTACCTGCTCACGCACACGAACCCGCAGTTCAACGAGACGCAGGCGTCGGACCTCCTGCGCCAGACCCGCATCGACGAACTGCCGGAGCCGGCGGGAACCGAGGACGGCGACCCCTACTGGGAGGGCCGCCAGCTGTTCTCCGAACTGCTGCCCGACGACCTCAATCTAGAGTTCACCGGCACCGTCGGCGAACCGGTCGTCATCGAGGACGGTCAACTCCTCGAGGGCACCATCGCGGAGGACGAGGTCGGCGGATTCGGCGGCGAGATCGTCGACACCCTCGCGAAGGTTCACGGGAACACCCGCGCCCGCATCTTCATCAACGAGGTCGCGGCGCTCGCGATGCGCTCGATCATGCACTTCGGGTTCTCCATCGGCATCGACGACGAGACGGTGTCGGGGGACGCCCGAGAGCGCATCGACGACGCGATCGACTCCGCCTACGACCGCGTGCAGGAACTCATCGAGACGTACGAGAACGGCGACCTCGAGTCCCTGCCGGGTCGCACGGTCGACGAGACCCTGGAGATGAAGATCATGCAGACGCTCGGGAAGGCCCGGGACTCCGCGGGCGACGTCGCGGAGGACGACTTCGCGGAGGACAACCCCGCGGTCGTGATGGCCGACTCCGGCGCGCGTGGGTCGATGCTGAACCTCACGCAGATGGCCGGCTGCGTCGGCCAGCAGGCGGTTCGTGGCGAGCGCATCAATCGCGGCTACGAGGACCGCACGCTCTCGCACTTCGCGCCGAACGACCTCTCGAGTGAGGCCCACGGCTTCGTGGAGAACTCCTACGCGAGCGGGCTCGGCCCCAAGGAGTTCTTCTTCCACGCGATGGGTGGCCGCGAGGGGCTCGTGGACACGGCAGTCCGCACCTCGAAGTCCGGCTACCTCCAGCGACGCCTCATCAACGCGCTCTCGGAACTCGAGGCTCAGTACGACGGCACCGTCCGGGACACCTCGGACACCATCGTGCAGTTCGAGTTCGGCGAGGACTCCACCAGCCCGGTGGAGGTCGCGTCCGGCGAGGAGAACGACATCGACGTGGACGCCATCGCGGACCGCGTCGTCGACGCGGAGTTCGACTCCGAAGACGACCGCGAGCAGTTCCTCGGCGTGCAGGAACCGCCGACGAATCTCTCCGAGCACGGCGCGTCCTGGGAGGTGGAGTCGGATGACTGAGATCACCGAGAGCATCCGGACCACCGTCGAGGAGACGGAGCTGCCGCGGCGACTCAAGGACCGCGTGCTCGACACCATCGAGGAGCGCGACGACGTCACCGAGACGCACGCAGAGGAGATCGCGCTCGCGGCGGAGTCCCAGTATCTGGAGACGCGCGTCGACCCGCTCGACCCCGTCGGCACCGTGTCCGCCCAGTCCATCGGGGAGCCAGGGACCCAGATGACGATGAACACGTTCCACTACGCGGGCGTCGCGGAGATGGACGTGACCCAGGGCCTCCCTCGGCTCATCGAGCTCGTGGACGCCCGGAAGACGCCGGACACGCCGGTGATGAACGTGTTCCTCGAGGAGGAGTACGCGACCGAACGCGAGCGCGCCCACGAGGTCGTCTGGAAGATCGAGGCGACGAAGATCCTCGCGCTCGGCGACATCTCCACGAACGTCGCGGACATGGTCGTCCGCGTCGACCTCAACGAGGACACGCTCCAGGAGCGCTGGCCGCTCGTGGACGACACGAACGAGATCGCCGCCGAGATCGCGGACACCATCCAGGACAGCCTCGGCGTGGACGTCCGACAGAACGGCACCGCCATCGAGTTCGGGCCGAACGAGCCTTCCTATCGCGACCTGCTCCAGCTCGTCGAACAGCTCCGGGACATCGTGTTCAAGGGCATCGAGGACGTCACCCGCGTCGTCATCCGCCGCGAGGAGATGGACGACGGCAACGAGGAGTTCGTCCTCTACACCGAGGGGTCGGCGTTCAAGAAAGCCCTCAACATCGAGGGCGTGGACGCCTCCCGAACGACGTGTAACAACATCCACGAGGTCCACAAGACCCTCGGCGTCGAGGCCGCCCGCGAGACCATCATCGACGAGACGATGACCACGCTCGAGGAGCAGGGCCTCGGCGACGTGAACATCCGCCACCTCATGCTGGTGTCGGACATCATGACCAACGACGGCACCATCCAGTCCATCGGCCGGCACGGCATCTCCGGTTCGAAGGACTCGGTGCTCGCGCGAGCGGCGTTCGAGGTGACGGTCAACCACCTTCTCGACGCCGCCATCTACGGCGAAGAGGACGACCTCGACGGCGTCATCGAGAACGTCATCGTCGGAAAGCCGGTGAAACTCGGCACGGGTGACGTCGACCTCCGCATGGGTTCCACCTCCTCGGACTGATGACCGTCAGGCTCTCGGATTCGGCGCGCCGCCACATCGCGGCCTTCGAGGACGAGACCGACGCCACCGCCGTCGACTGCGTCGTCGACGACGACCGCGACCGCGTCATCTTCGTCGTCACCGCCGGCGAGATGGCGTCGGCCATCGGCCCCGGCGGCAGTCGCGTCAAGGATTTAGAGGACCAACTCGGCCGTGACGTCGTCCTCGTCGAGGACGCGCCGACTGCCGAGGGGTTCGTCGCGAACGCGCTTTCGCCCGCCGCCGTCTACAACGTCACCATCAGCGAGAACGACACCACCGTGGCGTACGCCGAAGTCGACCACGACGACAAGGGGGTCGCCATCGGCGCCGACGGGAAGAACATCGAAGCCGCGAAACTGCTCGCGGAGCGTCACTTCGACGTCGACGACATCCAGTTGACGTAGGCGCTGTTGCGCTGCGGGAGGTGGCCTTTGGCTACCCTCGCTCGGCAAAAGCCACCCGAAAACACGCCTCCTTCACTTCGTTCCGTTCGGTCGTCGGCCTGCGCTCACTTCGTTCGCTCGCGCAGTGAATGCTGGCCTTCCGGGGCCTGACGGCCCACTCGGGCGGCGAACGCTACCGAATACCGGTGGTCGGGTTCAGACGCTCGGAGCGGCCGTTCGTCGCGAGCGGGCCACTCGCTTTGAATCGCTTCCACAGCAGAGCCGTAGGTTCAGCATAACAATCCGTTCCCAGTTTGTTCCCAGATGCATGAACGATGTGGTGCTGATTACGGTCGATTGCTGGCGGCACGACGCGCCGTCGCGGATGCCGAACCTGCAGTCGTTTGCGGCCGACGACGGGGTTCGCGCGGACGCCATTGCGCCGGCGGAGGCCACGCCATGGGTGTCGACCTCGCTGCTGCACAGTCAGTTCCACACGGACGCGCTGGAGTGGGGTGGTGACGGGTTCGAACTCGACACGGACGCCCCGTCGCTGCCGGAGACGCTCTCGGAACTCGGCTACGAGACGGCGGCGTTCGTCGCGGACAACCCGAACCTCGCGCACTACGCCGACCACTTCGACACGTACCGGGACGGCCGGACGAGCGGGCTGACGCGGACGTCCGACCTGTCGTCGTCGTTCGCCACGACGGCGCGAACGTGGTGGCGACGCCTCGCCCAGACGCTGCTCCTGCGGAAGTCGGTGTCCGCAGCGGAGATCGCCGAGCAGGCGCGCGAGTGGTACGCCGAGACGGACGGCCCGCGGTTCCTCTGGATGCATCTCATGGAGCCACACTCCCCGTACCACCCCGGTCTCGCGCGCGGCCTGCGCACCGGCCTGCTCGACTCGTACTACTCGAGCGTCGAGTACTTCCTCCGCAGCCACGAGAAGGCCGCGCTCTCTGAGCGAACCGTCGACACCCTCCCCGACCTCCACTGGCAGTGCGTCGAACGCCTCGACGACCAGTTCCCGTCGCTGGTGGAGTTCCTGGACGACGACGCGATGGTCGTCGTCACCGGCGACCACGGCGAAGCGCTCCACCACGACCACGTCTCACACGTCGACCTGTACGACGAGACCGTGCGCGTCCCGTTGTTCGTCGTGAACGGGCCGGACGAAGCACTCGACGGCCGGACCGTCCGGCAGTACGACGTCGGACCCGCGATTCTCGACGCGCTCGGTGAGACGCCGCCCGCGGACTGGGAGGGCACGCCGTTCAGCGAGACCCCGGACGAACCCGTGCCGCTGCTCACGACCCACCCAGGCGTCGGCGAGGAGGGCGCCCTCTACGTCGGACTGCGAACCGACGACCGGAAACTCCTCAAGACGTACGACGTCGCCGAGGGCAAGTACGTCGAGTCGCGGCTCTTCGACCTCGAGGCCGACCCGGGCGAACAAGAGAACGTCTACGGCGAGCGCGACGCCACCGACCTGGAGCGCGAACTCGACTCGTTCGTGGCGTCCCGGGACGTACTCGACGCGCTCGTCTCCGTGGAGTACAACATCAACCCGTCCGCCGACCCGGGCGGTGACGGGGTGTCGGACACCGTCGAACGCCGACTGGTCGAACTCGGGTACGCGTAACGCCCGGGGCAAACAGACCGACTGCCCGCTTCCCGCTTTCCTCCACGGAGTCACACAGCCAGTCCGCGCGTTCCGCACCGACGAAGCAGACGGGCCGCGTTCCGCGCTGGCGCCGCGGGTAGGCCGTTCTTTCCGGAGTAATCACCGCATAGCAACGTGGCCGCGAGCCGTCGGCTCGAACGTGCCAGTTGAGGGGTTCGAGGACGCCGCGTGGCGCGCAGGGCAGACGCTCGCGGCGGCAGTCGCGGCGTACGCAGTGGCTGCGTGGGCAGTCGCGCCCGCGCTTTCTCGAGCCGTCGTCGCCCGGAACCCCCGGAATCGAACGCTCGTGAACGCAGTCAGGACGTACGTCAGAGCGCTGGGCGTCGCCGTCGCCGTCGTCGTCGCGATCCTCACGGCAGGTTACGGGTACGTACTCGGCGACTCCGCCATCGTCGTTGCGGCGGCGACGCTCGCAATCGGTGTCGCGGGACAGGAGGTGTTCGGGAACGTCGTGAGCGGACTGTTCCTCGTCGCGGACCGCAACTTCAACGTCGGGAACTGGGTGTCCTGGGGCGGCGAGACTGGCGGCGTCGTGGAGGTCGTTGGGTTCCGCTCGACGCGCGTGCGAACGACGGCGAACGAACTCGTCACGGTTCCGAACACGGAGTTGGCGACGCAGGCAGTGCACAACCCGTACGCGCGCGGGCGGTACCGGACGTCGGTCGCCGTCGGCGTGCCGTACGACGCGGACCTCGACGTAGCCGAGGCGGCGATGATGGACGGCGCAGCGGCGGTGGAAGACGTGGTCGAGTCGCCGCCGCCGGAGGTAGTGGCGTCGTTTGCGGACGACGCGATAACGCTCGAACTGTACGTCTGGATGCGTGACGTGAAACATCCCGACATTCGGCGGGTGCAATCGAGCCTGACGCGGCGGGTTCGGGACGCACTCGTGGCGGCGGGCGTTGACGCAAGCCCGGCCGCACAGCGCGAACTCTCCGGGCACCTCACCCTCGGGTTCGAGGATGCGTGATGGTGGCCGGGGGCTGAGGGCGGTGACGGCCGCGAAAGAAGAGGCTTAAGTGGTTCCGAAGGATAAACCGCTGTATGTCGAACGGCAAGTATGCCGCACGCAAACTCAAGAAGGACCGTCAGAAGCGTCGATGGTCCGACTCTGAGTACGCGCGGCGAGAGCGGGGCCTGGGCGCGAAGTCCGACCCTCTCGAGGGCGCACCCCAGGGACGTGGCATCGTACTGGAGAAGATCGGTATCGAGGCGAAGCAGCCGAACTCCGCCATTCGGAAGTGCGTTCGGGTGCAGCTCATCAAGAACGGGAAGCAGGTCACGGCGTTCTGCCCCGGCAACGGCGCCATCTCGTTCATCGACGAGCACGACGAGGTCACCATCGCGGGCATCGGCGGTGCGAAGGGTCGCTCGATGGGGGACCTCGGTGGTGTCAACTACAAGGTCGAGAAGGTCAACGGCGTGAGCCTCATCGAACTGGTTCGCGGGAACGCAGAGAAACCGGTGCGATAACATGAGCGAGGACGAAGCCCCCGAACCCGAGGCGCCCGCCGGCAGCGAGGAGGAGAGCGTCGACGCGAAGCTCTTCGAGCGCTGGGACACGACGGACATCCAGTACCGCGACCCGAGTACGCGGCGCTATCTCTCCGTGACGCCGGTCGCGCACACGATGGGTCGTCACGCGAGCAAGCAGTTCCAGAAGAGCGAGATCAGCATCGTCGAGCGACTCACCAACCGGCTGATGAAGACCGGTCAGAACGCGGGCAAGAAGCAGAAGGCCCTGCAGATCGTGCGAGACGCGTTCGACCAGGTCCACGAGCGAACGGACGAGAACCCGATTCAGATACTCGTTCGCGCCGTGGAGAACGCGGCGCCTCGCGAGGAGACGGTTCGACTGAAGTACGGCGGCATCTCGGTGCCGAAGGCGGTCGACGTTGCGCCCCAGCGCCGCGTCGACCAGGCGCTGAAGTTCATCGCGGACGGCGCGCACTCGTCGTCGTTCAAGTCGCCGACGGACGCGGCGGACGCGCTCGCGAACCAGCTCATCGGCGCGGCCGACTACGACGTGCAGACGTACGCGGTCGGGCAGAAGGAGGAGAAGGAACGCGTCGCGGCTGCAGCCCGCTGATATCTGCCGCTCTCTTCTCTCGTTCTCCACCTCACCAGCGGCAGTGCCGTCTCTCCCTCTCGTGTGGGTGCCGTCCGCCGTTCCGGCCGCTCGCACTCGGACCCTGTATTCGGGACACGAGGTGAAACGGCCGGTAGGGGCGGTGGATTCACTAGTCGAGTAGCAACTGTCGTTCGACGAGTACGAACCCGACGAAGATGACGAGGAAGCCAACGAGACTCGTGACTGTCAACTGATTGTTGAACAGGACTAGCCCGATCGGTGCAGCGACGATCGGTTGTAGATAGAAACTGAGACTCGTCCGAGCCGGGCCGATTCTGTCGATGAGTTCGAAGTGGATTCCGTACAGGACGGCCGTCGCGAATACACTCTCGATGAAGACGCCAGCGATGGCAGCGGACGTCCACGTGATCGTGGTCAGTGAGCGTCCGAAAACGACAGCGATGCCGTGGTTCACGACCGCAGCGAGAAGAACACCCCACGCGGTGAGTGCGGGCCGTGGCAGGGCTGGCTGTATTCGCTGGGTCGCCACGCTTCCGAGTGCGAAGACCGCGACGCTCCCGACCATCAGTCCGAATCCAATGACGCGGTCCGCGTGCATGCCTACTGGCGATGGATGCGCGACGACACCGACCCCGACGAATCCGAGGAGGATGCCGAGCGCGTCAACGAGATCGAGCGACGCTGTCGGCAACAGAACAACGGCGAATCCCGTAGTCAGTATCGGCATTAAACTGTAGGCAATCGCGCCGACAGCGCTGGTCACGTACTGCTGCCCGACGAGAAGCATCGCGTTCATGACACCGAGCGTGAACCCGCCGACGACCACCACCCCAAGCAGATCACGGCGAGTGCGAGGGAGCCAGTACTCCAAACTCCACACAGCGACTGCGACCAACGCCACGCCAGCAATGTCGAGACGGAGCGCTGCGAACACCAACGGCGGCACGTCCGGCATCCCGAGTTTCGCGCCGACGAAGACGAGCGCGCCACAAACGCTGTATAACCCGAACAAAACGAGGTTCTGATGCTGGCGCCTCACCGGGTCTGGCTTCCGCTCGCTGATTCAAAAATTCCGTGCTGCCTGACGTCGATTCGGTGACGGCAACTGTTCGGCGGTCGCGCCGGATGCCGTCGAATCTCCTCGTCCACGCAGTGATTCAGCGGTCCGTGCTCCGGGGCGAAACTCAGGAGACGACTGCGCTAACAGCCCCCGTCTACGGCGACAGCGCCGCGCCACGACAACCAGGGTCGGTGTCGGTCTGCAGCGGACCTGAAGTCAGTCGGCAGCGGGCCCGCTCGTGGTTTCCTGTGCGTCGACGTACGTGCGGATGGTGTCGACGAGGCCGCGCCGGCATTCGCTCTCGTCGGGGTCGGCGGCCAGGGACGCGAACAGGTCCCGGAACGTCTCCAGGTCGATCTCGGGGGCGTCCTCGCCGGCGGCGTACGCGAGATCGTAGATGCGGTGGTCGTCGGGGATGGCGTCGTGTCGCTCCAGCAGCGCGACCGCGAACGCCGCGTTCACGGCCGTCATCGTCGGGTCAGCGCCGGCGGTGAGACGGTGGCCAGAACGCGCGCCGGCGACCGGCTGGTCGGCGAGCGCGGCGGCGAGTTCGGACTCCAGGAACGACACGAGTTTGTGGGTCGGGCCGACCGCGAGGGTGATGTCGTCGGCGTAGATGTCCTTGACGTGGTTCGCGATCTGGTAGCAGTGCGTGAGGACGCGCCGCTCGACGCGCCGCCCGGTGAGCGCGAGGTAGAGTACTTCGTCCATCGAGAGGACGTGACTCGGGTGTGACTGCTCGTGGCGGCGCATGTGTGCGAACTCGTGGAGTGCGAGTTCGCGCGCCATCGCGCTGGTCGCGGCCTGCTGGGAGATGTTCAGGACGTGGTGGTCCTCGAAGTGGCCTGCCCACGTCCGCTCGTCGGGGTTCTCGCGGATGCGGACGCGCACGGGCAACTCGAGGTCGTGTGCGGTTTCGAAGAGGTCGCGGGCGCCGAGAAACGGGCCGGCGGGACCCGCGCCCGTCACGCGCAAATCCATGCAGTTGTTTCTCACGCCACGAGCGTTGAAGGCGCTTTTGGTGTGGGTAACGTTGGCACATTCTCGGGCGAGTGAACGCCCGGATTCGTGGCGTACGGGCGTGCTCCGGCGTGCCGTGCCTCCGGCAAAACACTACCCTTTTGAACCCGCTGGCAGTAGCAATGGCCAATGGGACGACGAAAGAAGATTGTCGAACAGTGCGAACGGCTGATGGACAATCCGGAACAGATCCGGAACATCGCCATCGCCGCGCACGTCGACCACGGGAAGACCACGCTCACTGACAACCTCCTCGCGGGTGCCGGCATGATCTCCGACGACACCGCCGGCGAACAGCTCGCGATGGACACCGAGGAGGACGAGCAGGAGCGCGGTATCACCATCGACGCCGCGAACGTCTCGATGACCCACGAGTACGAGGACACCGACCACCTCATCAACCTCATCGACACGCCGGGCCACGTCGACTTCGGCGGGGACGTCACCCGCGCGATGCGAGCGGTCGACGGCGCGCTGGTCGTCGTCGACGCCGTCGAGGGCGCGATGCCCCAGACGGAGACGGTCGTCCGGCAGGCGCTCCGCGAGGGCGTCAAGCCCGCGCTGTTCATCAACAAGGTCGACCGCCTCATCTCCGAACTGCAGGAAGGCCCCGAGGAGATGCAGAAGCGACTGCTCTCGGTCATCAACGAGGTCAACGAGCTCATCCGCGGAATGACCGAGGAGATGGACGACATCGACGACTGGACGGTCTCCGTCGAGGACGGCACCGTCGGATTCGGCTCCGCGCTCTACAAGTGGGGCGTCTCCATGCCGTCGATGCAGCGCACGGGCATGGACTTCGGCGACATCATGGAACTCGAGCGCAACGACAAGCGCCAGGAGCTCCACGAGCGCACGCCACTGTCGGACGTCGTTCTCGACATGGTGTGTGAGCACTTCCCGAACCCGGTCGACGCTCAGCCTCGCCGTATTCCGCGCATCTGGCGCGGCGACGCCGACTCCGAACTCGCCGACACGATGCGTCTCGTCGACGAGGACGGCGATGTCGTGCTGATGGTCACCGACATCGGCATCGACCCGCACGCCGGCGAAATCGCCGCGGGACGTGTCTTCTCTGGCACCATCGAGAAGGGCCAGAACCTCTACGTCTCCGGCACCGCGGGCACGAACCGCGTGCAGAGCGTCGGTATCTACATGGGTGGCGAGCGCGAGGAGGTCGACAGCGTTCCCGCCGGCAACATCGCCGCCGTGACCGGTCTGAAGGACGCCATCGCTGGCTCCACGGTCTCCAGCGTCGAGATGACGCCGTTCGAGTCCATCGACCACATCTCCGAGCCCGTCATCACGAAGTCCATCGAAGCGAAGAACATGGACGACCTGCCGAAGCTCATCGAGACGCTCCGACAAGTCTCCAAGGAGGACCCCACCATCTCAATCGAGATCAACGAGGACACCGGCGAACACCTCATCTCCGGGCAGGGTGAACTCCACCTCGAAGTCCAGACACAGCGCATCGAGCGCAACCAGGGCATTCCGGTCACCACGGGTGAACCCATCGTCGTCTACCGCGAACAGCCCACGCAGTCCTCCCGCGAGGTCGAGGGCGTCTCCCCGAACCGCCACAACAAGTTCTACATCACCCTCGAACCCCTCAGCGAGGAGATTGTCGAACTGATCCAGCTCGGCGACGTCTCCATGGACATGCCCGAACAGGAGCGCCGCGAAGCGCTCCAGGAAGCCGGCATGGACAAGGACACCTCCCAGGAAGTCGAGAACATCCACGGCACGAACATCCTCATCGACGACACGAAGGGTATCCAGCACCTCAACGAGACGATGGAACTCGTCAACGAGGGTCTCGAAGAGGCGCTCGACGACGGTCCGCTCGCCGCCGAACCCGTGCAGGGCGCGCTGCTCCGTCTCCACGACGCGCGACTCCACGAGGACGCCATCCACCGCGGCCCCGCGCAGGTCATCCCCGCGGTCCGCGACGCCGTCCACCGCGCGCTCATCGACGCCGAAGTCCGCCTGCTCGAACCGATTCAGGACGTCCGCATCGACGTTCCGTCCGAGCACATGGGCGCTGCGTCCGGCGAAGTGCAGGGCCGCCGCGGCCGCGTCGACGACATGTACCAGGAAGGCGACCTCATGGTCGTCGAGGGCATCGCGCCCGTCGAGGAGATGATCGGCTTCTCCAGTGACATCCGCTCCGCGACTGAGGGTCGCGCGTCCTGGAACACCGAGAACGCCGGCTTCCGCGTCATGGCCGACAACCTCCAGCCCGAGATCATCAACGAGATCCGCGAGCGCAAGGGCATGAAACTCGAGCTCCCCGAGAGCATCGACTACTTCTAGAGCGTACCTTTTTACTGCGGAGGGTGCGCGGAGCGCACCCTTGCTTGCAAAAATCTACGCCGGGAGAGCTCAGCTCTCCCGAGCCCTCCGTCGCTTCGCTCCGGAGGACGCTAAAAACGTCCCGCGCTCGCCACGCTCGCCGTGAAACTCGCGCGGAGCGCGAGTATGCTGGTGTCTTCCGCACAACTACCGGCTGTGTAGGTTGCATAACGTGTGGTCGATTGGCGCCAAGTTTTGACCCAGCCGAAGGCTTATACTGGAGAGCGCCCCCACTTCGGGGCATGCACGCAGGCAGACGCGCTGCGCGTGGAATCGGCACGGAGCGACGGCACTCTCGCTCGACGCCGACAACACGCGCCGCGTCTCCTGTGAGGGCGCCGCGATGAGCAGCGACGACTGCGCGCACACGCTCCGCCTCGAACTCGTCGACGAACCCGGGGAGTTGCTGCGCGCACTCTCCCCCATCGCGGACCACGGCGGGAACCTGCGCTCGGTGTTCCACGAACGCGGGTCGCTCACGCCGCGCGGCCAAATCCCCGTCGAAGTCGACCTGACGTGTTCGCCCGCGCGCTTCGAGCGCATCGTCGCCGACATCCAGGACGCGGGCGTGCGAGTGGTGAGTGCCGACGCCGAACAGTACGGCGACGCGCTCACCGTGTTGCTGGTCGGCGACGACCTCGAAGCCCACGTCTCGGACGCGCTCGCTCGCCTCCAGTCGTGTGCGAGCGCGTCGGTCGAGGGTCTCACGCTCGCCGGCGAGGCGAACGCCGGGGGTGCGTCGAGCGCGCGACTCCGCCTCGCCGTCGAGACCGGCGGCGCCGAGAACGCACTCGACACCGTGCGCGAGGTAGCAGCGGAGGCGGACCTCCGCGTCGTCGAACCGCTGGTGAGCGAGGCGTGAAGCTCTGCGTTCTCGGTGCGGGCGCGGTCGGCGCGTCCGTCGCGCGACTCGCCAGCGAACACGGGTACAGTGTGACTGCGCTCGCGGACTCCACGCGCGCTGTCGTGGATGAGGCTGGCGTCGACGTCGCGACGGCACTCGATCGAAAACACGACGCTGGGGCTGTCGGGAGTGCCGACCCGGCGGACGTGCTCGCTGCCGACTACGACGTCCTCGTGGACGCGACGCCTACCACGCTCGGGGACGCCCAACCTGGCTTCGAGCACGTCCGCGCGGCGCTCGAGCGCGACCGGCACGTCGTGCTCGCGAACAAGGGGCCGGTCGCGGAGCGCTACGACGACGTGCGCGCCCTCGAACGTGAGAGCGCGGGCGAGGTCCGCTTCGAGGCGACGGTGGGCGGCGCCGTTCCCGTGCTCTCGACCATCGAGGGTGTCGGTGCGAAGCGCGTGACCGCGGTACGCGGCGTACTCAACGGCACCGCGAACTTCCTGCTCACGCGGATGGCCGCCGACGGCCTCGACTACGAGCACGTGCTCGCGGAAGCCCAGGATCTCGGCGTCGCGGAAGCAGACCCGGCGTTCGACGTGGAGGGCACGGACGCCGCGCTGAAATGCGCGATTCTCGCCAACGTCGTCCACGGCGGCGGCCACTCGCTCGCGGACGTCGACGTCGAGGGGATCACCGACGTTCCCGTGAGCGCGCTCGAACTCGCCGCCGAGGACGGCCGGCCGGTTCGCCTCGTCGGCGAGGTGACCGAGCACGGCGCGCGCGTCGGCCCGCGACTCGTCCCGGAAGACGACGCGCTCGCGGTGTCGGGGACGACGAACGCCGTCCAACTGGAGACCACGCACGCTGGCCGACTCACGCTCTCCGGGCCGGGGGCTGGCGGCCCCGAGACGGCGACCGCCGTGCTCGCGGACGTCGACCGGTTGGAGTGACTCGAGTTGCGGGAACTCGACGCCACATCGTGCGATACGTTCCCACAAACCGCTGGACGGGAGCGGGTTGCCGCTGAGTGCGTACCGAAATGGTTTTAATGCGAACTGACGAATAACTCCCACAGAGCGCGCCTTTAGCGCGATATCCCACCATGAGCGACAAACCGCACCAGAACTTGGCCGTCATCGGCCACGTCGACCACGGCAAGAGCACGATGGTCGGGCGTCTCCTCTACGAGACGGGGAGCGTTCCCGAGCACGTCATCGAACAGCACAAGGAAGAGGCAGAGGAGAAGGGCAAGGGCGGCTTCGAGTTCGCCTACGTCATGGACAACCTCGCCGAAGAGCGTGAGCGTGGTGTCACCATCGACATCGCCCACCAGGAGTTCGACACCGACGAGTACTACTTCACTATCGTCGACTGTCCGGGCCACCGCGACTTCGTGAAGAACATGATCACGGGCGCGTCCCAGGCGGACAACGCCGTTCTCGTCGTCGCCGCAGACGACGGTGTGGCGCCCCAGACCCGCGAGCACGTGTTCCTCTCGCGAACACTCGGCATCGACGAGCTCATCGTCGCTGTCAACAAGATGGACGTCGTCGACTACGACGAGGGCGAGTACGACTCCGTCGTCTCCGACGTGAAGGACCTGTTCGGTCAGGTCGGCTTCAACACGGACGACGCGTCGTTCGTTCCGACGTCCGCGTTCGAGGGCGACAACGTCTCCGAGTCCTCGGAGAACACGCCCTGGTACGACGGCGAGACGCTCCTCGAATCGCTCAACAGCCTGCCGGAGCCGTCCCCGCCGACGGACGCGCCGCTGCGCCTCCCGATTCAGGACGTCTACACCATCTCCGGTATCGGTACCGTCCCCGTCGGACGTATCGAGACTGGTACGATGAACATGGGCGACAACGTCAGCTTCCAGCCGTCTGACGTCGGTGGCGAGGTCAAGACCATCGAGATGCACCACGAGGAAGTGGACAAGGCAGAGCCCGGCGACAACGTCGGCTTCAACGTCCGCGGCATCGGCAAGGACGACATCCGTCGCGGTGACGTCTGTGGTCCTGCCGACGACCCGCCGAGCGTCGCCGAGACGTTCCAGGCGCAGATCGTCGTGATGCAGCACCCGAGCGTCATCACCGCCGGCTACACGCCGGTCTTCCACGCCCACACGGCGCAGGTCGCGTGTACCATCGAATCCATCGACAAGAAGATGGACCCGTCCAGCGGCGAGACCCAGGAAGAGGACCCGGACTTCATCCAGTCCGGCGACTCCGCGGTCGTCACGGTGCGCCCGCAGAAGCCCCTCAGCCTCGAGCCGGCCTCCGAGATTCCGGAGCTCGGCTCCTTCGCGGTGCGTGACATGGGTCAGACCATCGCCGCCGGGAAGGTCATCGACGTCAACGAAGCCTAATCCATGCAGCAGGCACGCGTTCGTCTCTCCGGCGTCGATCCCGACGACCTTGACGACATCTGTGGCGACGTGCAGGAGATAGCGGACAAGACCGGTGTGAAGCTCAGCGGTCCGGTTCCGCTCCCGACGAAGACGCTCGAAATCCCATCCCGGAAGTCCCCGGACGGTGAGGGGACGGCTACCTGGGAGCACTGGGAGATGCGCGTCCACAAGCGTCTGATCGACATCGACGCGGACGAGCGCGCGCTCCGCCAGCTGATGCGGATTCAGGTTCCCAACGACGTCAACATCGAGATCGTCCTGCAGGACTGAGCAAAATCTTCGATTTTGCGAAGGTTGGCAGACATCGGGTCTGCCGGAACTGAGCCGAGCCGCTTTGCGGATATCACGTCTTTTTCCGACACTCTCCCGGGTAGTATCGCGTCTGCGCACCCGTCGGCGTGACGCCGCGGTCACGAGATGGTCCACAGCCGCCGGGAATCGGAGTGCAGGCCGCCCTGCAGTCGATTCCCACACTCAAATCGCTGCTGTACCCTCCGGGGGCCTTTTGCTTCGACACTTCGAGGGCTGAGTCATGGCTGCATTCGCGGGACTGTTCGCGCTGTTCGCGTTGCTCTGGCTCGTGTTCGCAATCGTCCTGCCGCTGTGGGTGTACAGCGACGCTCAGCGGAACAGTACCGACAGTCCAGTGCTGTGGGCGCTCGTCGCGTTCTTCGGCGGCGTCCTCGGTTTCCTGCTGTACCTCATCATCGGCCGAGACTGATGGCGTCCGTCAGCCGGCCGGCGGCGCGAACACCGTCCGAATGTCCGGCGATTCGACGGTCGAAACAGAACCCTCAAGTGCGACCGACGGCTTCCATCGGGTGCGGGCTCGTAGATCAGGGGTAGATCGCTTCCTTCGCAAGGAAGAGGCCCTGGGTTCAAATCCCAGCGAGTCCACTTTCCTTCGTTCGCTTCGCTCACTTCGGTCAGCGGACTCGCTGACCTTCGCGAACGCGACACGTTCGCTCAGTCCCAGCGAGTCATAGCGATTCTTCGCGTTCCCGAGTCTGGCAGTCACGACGCTGTTAGTCGTCCACTAGGCATCGTCTATCCGGGACTCGTCCGGAAACAGCCCCGTCTCTAAACGAGTCGAAGAGACTGCAGAAACCACGCCGCCGCAGCCTGGCGGTTTTCCCGAAGGAGTCGAGGATGTTGCGTTCGTCCGATCGAGCGACCTGTTCGAGAACGACCGATCGGAGTCTCGGGAGCTGGTGCAGAACGACGACGATGGGCATGGGCGGAACCTCCCTGGCTACTACCACACCGTCACGCTCGACGCCACGCGGATGGGAGAGGCGTTCCCCGGCCACCGCTACCCGAAGGAGGTGAAACATTACTACGCCCGTGAGGCAGCCAGCATGGACGCAGACGAGGCGCTGTATCACCCGAAGGTCGGCGCGAGTCTGCAGACCTCCCTCGTCCCGGTCACCGAGACCGTGCGCTGGGACGACCTCGTGGAACTGGAACGCGAACTCGACCAGACCGTCCTCTCGGTGCTCGCGGACGCGGGGATCGACGTTTCGCCGGGGAACATGGGCGGGAGCGCGTTCGTCGAGATGGACGCCTACTGGACGCCGTCGACGAGCGAGCGCGGCCCCGACCCCATCAGTCTCGACCTCACGCGCGTCCGCCAGGAGCAGGAGAGCGTCGTTGTGCGCCACCTTGCTGACGGTCTCTCGCCCGTGCAGTGGGAATCCCTGACCACGCTCGTCACGGACGGCGGGAAAGTCTCTCCGGCGGATATCGCCGAGGAGAACGAGCGCCACGTCGGGAGCGTCCGGCGCGCGCTCCGCGCGATGGACGAGCTCGTCGACCGGCGCTACGGCGAGGTGGGTCTGCGTTCGGACTACGTGGCCGAGATGGTCCACGACGCCGTGCAGGACGCGAAGGAGGCGACGCGGAAGGCCGCGGAGACGACCGCGAAGGCCATCGAGACCGCCGAGCGCGGCGTCTCGGATGCCATGGCCGAGTGGGTTGCGTGGTGCAACAAGCATGGCGTGGACATCCGGAACCGCGCGGACGCCCTGGAGATCGACCTCGGTGACATGGGCAGCGTGTCGTGGAGCGGGCGTGTCTCCGGTCCGAAGAAGGTCGGTTACCGAGTGAAGCGCGCCTTCGACCTCTGGCGTGAGGCGGGCCAGGACCCGACGCGCTTCCGAGAAGCAACCGTGCGATGGGACCACGACGACGGCGCGACCTCGATGCGAGCATTCAAGCTCCTCGGGTAGCGCGGCCCGCGGGTAGTGGCAACGCTGTTCTACACGCTGTTTTCAGGCTGTTTCCACCCGAAAACCACCGTTCTATGGGTAGGGGTGGGGGGGTAGCGCGCGGCGGCCACGGTCGCGCGCTCCCATTCGGTCGGCGCGACCGTGGCCGCACCCAGCGGAGACCCCAACAAACCCCGTTGGGGTCTCCGTTAGGGGTGTGGCTAAGGCCACCAATTCAAAACACACCACACCGCCGTCTCATCCAGCAGAAACAGTTCTACCAGAAATCCATCTAGACCTCTTATTTGAACGGTATAGAGGCCGCTTCGGAAGCGCCCTTCGGCTCGATTTCCTCAATCGCATCGAATGAAACATACTTCTCGTCAACCTCCCGCAAGACCTGCTTATCATTTACACCCGCAATTGCGTCCATGATATTGCCAGCACTGAGACTTATCTCTGTATCGCGGAACTGAACGTACTCTTCAACCTCAGTGAGAAGGAATCCTGGCGGATAGGACGTGACATTACTAACTGTCCCCTCGATTATGTAGATGTTCTGTTTAACGCTCCCCCGTGATTTGCCACCTGCAGCGATAGTTTGTTGCCGAATACAGATTCGTTCTCCTTTATAGTCCTTCCAATACTCGTAATAATCCGTTGCTCCACCAAGGATCTCCTTAAGAATGCCTATCTCACTCATATTAACATTCTAAAATCTAAATCACAAAAGCGTTTCCTGGTTAGTGAGATTGAAGGATAAGTGGTTAAAATTGGGAATCAGTGGCCCTAAACTCTACACTTATCAAAATCGTAGAAGTCTCGATTCTACTCACCACAGTTGTCTTTGCTATCACTCGATTCACCCTGACGCTTGATGAGGACGATGACGCAATCGGGATTACTCAAACAGCGGCGTATCTTTCGCTTTTCTTCTCTTCAATTACAGGCTTCAGCAGCGCGACATTTCTTTTTCTTAGGCTTCTAGACGGTGCGGGAACACTCGAAGTCGTTGGTCTCGTGGTGGTGTTCCTTGCTCTTCTTTTGGCGCTGTTCACGTTTCTCTACACAGTCATGGCATTACTCACTGACTACGGAGAGGAGTTGGATCTATGATTCTCTAATCGGATTTCCTATTACTGCACGGGGTAACGCGCGCCGAGAATCCGACTCCTGAATATGCACACGAGACGCGCTCGGTCGTGTGCATATCTCCCCGCCCATCATCGCTGCGAGGTCGCCGCGACCAGGGTGACCGAGGAGATCGAGGCCAAATCGGGGCGAAATCGGGGTTCCAGTTGCTCGAAATACATGGGTTAAGCGGGGTCGTGTGTACGAAACGAGTATGCGGCTCCGGACAGACGGCGACTACTCGCACCGCCTTGACTCGATCGAGAGCGCCATGGACGCCCTCGACGAGACCACCAAGACCGGCGCGGTGCTCGCAGCCTGCGAGCACGCCCGCCCATCCCGACGTGACTGAAGAACTCGCGGCGGTCCTGAGTACGCGCACGATGCAGCTGCACTACGACGTAGAAACGAGCGTCGACGTCGAGTAGGTCGGCCTTCTAGAAGTGATCTCCTCACCGGATAGGGGACTTTGACCTCCAGTACTCAAGTACAGCCACTGTGTCATTCAACTGCGTTACTGAGCGCCCGAGGAGCATGTGTTTGTGGATTACTCTCCGGACCATGAGAGCGGGCATGAGGGTGGTATTACTGTCCGTCATTCAGTTTTTGTGCGACGAACGACTACAACGAGATAGTACACTGTGAGTCCTCAAGACGATTCGAATCAAACGGATATTCGGGGGGCACTGGACGAGGCGCAAAGCGGTGCACCCGCGGGTGGCGAGGCGGTCCGCGACCGCTTTTCTGCTGGCGAGGTCTTCCAGCGCATCGTCGCGAGTGCCGAAGAAGAAATGGAATCCAGAAACCAGGAGCTGTTCTTCAGCGGAATCGCTGCCGGGTTCGCCATCACGCTGACTGTGATGGCATACGCTGCCGTCAGCGCTGCCGTGGGGAACACTGCACCCCTCATCAAGCCGTTCCTCTATCCGCTGGGATTCATCTTCATCATCCTCGGTCATTACCAGCTCTACACGGAAGAAACGCTCCCGCCCGTGACACTCGTCCTCACACGCCTCGCGAGCATCCCCGCGTTGCTCCGCGTCTGGGGACTCGTCATCATCGGCAACCTCATCGGCGTCGGCATCGGCGCATTCATGTTGGCGAATACGGGTGTGCTTTCGGCAGACGCCGCAGTCGTGGCCGGAGAGTTCGGTCTCGAAATCCTTCGGATGCCGTGGTGGGACGTGTTCTTCAAAGCGGTCTTCGCGGGCTGGCTCGTCGGCGGACTCGTCTGGTTAGACCACGCCGTGCGCACCTCCACTGCGCGACTGTTCCTCATCTATCTCATCATGTACACGATTCCCGTCACAGGGTTGTTCCACATCATCACCTCGATGACTGATGGGCTGTATCTGTTCTTTCACGGTGAGGCTGCCCTCTGGCCGGTGACCAGGGAGATCATTCTGCCAGTGCTGTTCGGCAATACGCTCGGCGGCGTTCTCCCAGTGGCAATCCTCAACTACGCGCAGACAGAGGAACACCGTTTCCCGGGAGATATGGCCCCGGAGGATGAGCTGTCTCTCAGGGAGTGGTTCCTGGGTGGATTCGTCGGACGTTCCCGTGTGGAATTCGAAAATGAGTGATGACGTCAGTTCCGAGGCCGTTGCAGGCCAGTAGTAGCACGACGTAGCTGAAACATCAGCTGATTCAGCACGAGGCATATCAGAACTGGAGAGTCTCATCAGGACTAGCGTACCACTTGCACGCACGACGATTGGCCCGATTCTTTCGACTCAGTTTGGATTGGAATGGCTGATGAACAAACACGCCTACCGAACAGTCGATTGACTTCCTACTGGGTCTGAAGAGGAGGATTTCAATAGAGTCGAAGATACCTACAGCACGTCCGCGATAGCGATTTTCGCCTGCTGTGTCTCCCGATGCTCCCCGCCGCCGTGCCACCGAACCGTCGGCAGTCGAGACGCTCGACGTCGCCCATGTGCGAGCACCTGCACGCCGCGGCCGCCAATCCGGTACGCCGCGAACACGTAGTACACGCCCTCGCGTTGTAGTTTCTCGTGGTACTGCCGGTAGATTTTGAACGTCCCTGGTTGGCCGTCGGCGTGCTCGTGCATCGCGGCCTTGATCTCGTGGGCCGTCCCGTCGCTCGCGTCGACGTCCTTCCAGGAGGCGCGGGCGAGATCGAGATTGTACTGCTCGGCCATCTTGTACTCGACCGCCGTGCCGTACTTGTTGGCCTTCTGCGACGGCATTACGCAGCCCTCGCGCCTCGCGCGCCACTATATATATACCCGGTCGCCGGACGAACGACGCGCCGCCCATCGGGGCGAGCGCCCTCTGGCGCGAGTCCTCGACGCGGTGGGCCAGTCCTAAAGGGGGGCCGGTTGCGCTTTCCACGTTTCCGTCGTACTGCGGTCATGCGATTACCGCCTCCACGTCGGAAACCCACTCGCGCTTCTCGCCGCCGTCCTGATACTCCTGCCACCAGTTCTTGACGGTAGTGTGGCTGAACGGGACGTGCTCGGCGGTTTCGCGGTTGCTCAGTCCCTCGCGCTTGCAATTCGCGATCGTCCACATAGCGACGCGCTTCACGTCGTCCTCGGCAATCTCGGGCTCGCCGGTCTCGTCGTTGGCCTGCGTCCACGACCACGACGACGCCTCTTGGTCGTTGTACCGCCAGTCCGTCGGCGGGACGCCCTCGAATTCGCCGACCTTGTCGCGTAGCTGGCCGTTCGTGACCCGCTCCCAGACGCTCGCCTTCTTCGGCGACTCCTTCTTGACGATGATGCCGAGACGCCAGAGCAGCGGATGGATCGAGGATTCGTCGTGCGCGATGACGATGAGCGCGCCGCCGTACTTCCGGACCTTGAACACCAGCGGCCCCATGAGTTTGCGCGTCAGTTGGCCGTCCTTCCCGCTCCCGCTCGCGGCGCTGCTGAGTTCGTCGAGGATGGCGAGCTTCCGCGTCTGGTCGTGATGCAGCGGGTCGCCGTCCTGCTGTAGCCACTCCTTGAGCGCCGGGAACGACGGCAGCCACCCGTCGCGCTCGCGCCCGCGGTCGTCTTCCCAGTCGTCTTTCTCGCGGAGACTCTGGATGTTCGTCCCGACGAGCGCGCCGGGGTTCTGGTGGACGAATCGCTGGCCGAGCAGCGACGCGAAGTTGCTCTTGCCGGCGCCCATTTCGCCGAGCACGACCACGACGGGCGCTTTCCCGTTGATGAGGTCGTCTACCTGCTGGATGGCCTTCAGGCCGCTAATGTCGGCGCGCTGGTCGGTGTTCCCCTGCTGGTGCTGGAGCGTGCTCATGTCCTCGGCGTCGAGCGCGCGGCGGCCCTCTTCGGTCGCCTCCATCCGGCGGATGCGCTCGACGTGCTCGAGGTCGTCCCAGCCGTCGCCCGCGCGGTTCGTCGCCCACGACAGCGCGAGCAGCACGAGGCAGACGAGGAACGCGGCCGAGATGGTCGCGGAACTCCCGGACTACAGCGTCTCGCTGAGGCTGTAGCCGAAGACGGTGAAGGTGCCGATGCCACTCAGGACGAGCGCAGCGACGCCGAACAGCGGCGCGCCGATCAGGTCCTGCAGGTCGAAGCCTCCCTTGGTGTGGAGGCTGAACACGTCGTTGGTAGTTGCCATACTGCGGGCGAACCGACCAGCAGGCGCTACTTAACCAAAGGAATCCGCGAGAAGAACGAGGCGAGAATGGTGGCCGCTTAGATCGACTTCTGCTTGTTCTGGATGACGGTCTTCGTGTCGCCCTTGATGGCGGTCACGATGATCTGGACCTGGGTGTCTGTTCCGTTGGTATCTGCTACGCCCAGGTCACCGGACTCAGTTAAGGTACCTGTATTGCTAACATTCGCCAGAGTGAATCCAGTAGTCACGCCTCCTTGTACTTTCACAGTCACGTTGACCTTCTCTGCGCTGCCTTGACTGATCCAAGTACCCGTAACTGTAGCGTTCTCACCAGGGTCTGTGTTGATATCCACACCGGCGTTCGCGTTGCTGCTGACGCTGTTACCGAAGCCGAGCACGAAGCTCGCGATGACGGCGGCCAAGATGACTGTAATAGCGACCATGAGGATAACCCCGATGACAGGGGATACCCCACGTTCGTCGTCCATTTCCGGAATTTCGAAGCTGAGTTTGCGTGTCATGGTTGTTCGGGCACACAACGCGGGTGTCTGCAGTGGTTACCAGAACGTTATAACGTCCTGTTTCAATCCTTTCCCACTTGTTGTGCGCGTGGCTCACCCGTAACCACGAGGGTGACTTATATTCTTCCCTCCTAAAAGTTGGCAAATTTTCATGTATAGTGTCTCACACCGTCTCTATTCGGCACCGTCTGACGCGCGGCAGACGCTTCAACTGGAAACGGCCGGTGGAATAAACTGTGCGCGCTCACAACACCCCCGGTAGTATGGTCACCCCATCGGCGCGCGACATCGCCGCAACTTCGACCACGACAGCGGCTGTTTCGAGCACGTCGCTGCGGCGGCGAACGTGGCGTATCGCGTGGTTCGGTCGGGGAAAACAGCCACTGTGTCCGCAGCGGCTGCGCGCCAGCTTTCGGGATAGTCCTCGAGGTCGTCAGCGTCGAGATCGCTCGCGAGATACGCGAGCCCCCTGTCCGTGATACGGGAGCCCGGTTCGCCGTCTTGACGAACGACAGGCCCCCACTCGATTCTCTCGTGGGATGACACTCAGAAACTGTCGTCAGTAGTGTACACACGCCAGCGAGCAAGCGATACGTTAATACGCAACACGATTAACAGTTATTCGATGGCACGGGCGTCGGTCGCGCTCGGTGTGCTCGTCCTCGTCGTCACTGCGGGGTGTGTCACCGCCGAACCCGCAGGCGTCGGGCCGACAGCGACGCCGACGGCCGACCACCCCTTCGACCTCCGGGAGGCCCCAGGGCAGACGAGTGACCGACTCGAGGATCCCTGGAACGCCGACCCGATCGAGGTCGTCGTCGAGAACTCGGCGCGCAGGGGGCGTAACGTCCACCCGGAAGTGATGCGAGCGCTCTCGTACTGGGAGCGCAACGCCCACGCCTACGACACGTACACGCCCGAGTACCGACTCGTGAGCCAGACCGACTCGCCCGAGATCCGGGTCCGAGTCGTGCGGACTATCGCCTCCTGTGGTGAACACACCGAGGGCGTCGTGCTCGGGTGTGCACCGACGCTGACTCCGAACGAGACGGTGAACGGCACGACAACTATCCGGATTCGCGCCGGTCACTCGCAGGAGACGACACTCGCCATCCTGAAACACGAGTTCGGCCACACGCTCGGCCTCGACCACGACGCGAACTCCACCGTGATGAGCGAAGATCTGGCGGCGCGAGCGCCCGAGAGCGTCATCGACGCGATGGACCGCCGGTATCCGTGGGCGGAGGGGACGGTCACGGTCGCGGCGGTCTCCGACCACGGCGTCTCCGAGACCACGCGCAAGCGAGTGAAGGCCGCGCTCGCGTACTACCAGCGCGGAGCCGACGGGACGGTCGGCTCACCGCCGACGTTCGAGTACGTCGAGAACCCGCACGACGCGGACGTCGTCGTGGACCTCCGGCGGTCGGTCGAGGCGTGTGACACGATCGGCCCCGACCACTCGTGTGTGGACTGGCGCGGGCCGAGCGTGGATGACGACCCGCAGCCAGAGTACTTCACGGACGCCCGCATCGCTGTTGGGGACACGGAGAAGGTCGGCTGGCACGTCGGATACTGGCTCGGGCGGTCGCTGTGGACGAACGGCGTGCCGATGCCGTTCAAGAACTCGTCACATCCACCCGCGACGTCCTGGTAGCGCCGAAAACGAGTTGGTGCTGCCCACCGTCCATAGAGAAGATGGAGAACGTGGAACTGCGCCCGGCCGAGGAGTCGGACGTGGACGCCATCACCGAGGTGGCGCGAGCGGCCTGGCACGCGGCGTACGACGACGTTCTCGGCCCGGACACGGTCGAGGACACCGTCGACGACTGGTACCACGAGGCGGAAATCCGGGGCGTCGTCGACGGGCCGTGTTTCCTCGTCGCGGAGAGCGAGGGAGTCATTGGATTCGCGCACGCTTCGGAACTCGCAGACAAACAGGGGGTTGCGGAGCTCTATCGGCTGTACGTCCACCCGGATCACTGGGGGGACGGCGTCGGGTCAGCGCTCTTAGACCGAGTGGAGGGGTCGTTGCGCGAGCGCGGGGTCGAGCGCCTGCAGACGGTGGTCATCGCCGCGAACGAGGTCGGGCGGTCGTTTTACGAGGACCGAGGATTCGAACCCGTGACGGAACTGGGGTCGGAGCTACCGGGCGCGGAGATGGAACTGTTGCTGGCTCACGACCTCTGAGTTGTCTACTGGGGCCGATTGTTCGGGAGGTTACGCCGCGTCTACAACGCCGGCAATCAGAGCGTGACGTGCAGTCGAATCGGACTCGTTACTCGTCCGATTCGACGATCTCGATGCCGCGGTTGTTCACGGCGTCCGGGTCGAGGCCGACCTCCTCGAGGTAGTTCCGGTACTCGCGCTCGGCCGTCTCGCCGTCCTTCTGTTTGTCGCTGGCGTGGTCACAGAGGTCGACGAGCGCCTCGGGCACGTCGTTCTTGTAGACGATCCAGTGGTTCACGAGGTCACTCATGCGGCGGATGGGACTCGTGAAGTGACCGTAAATCTCGAAATTCAGGGCGTGATGGCCGCCGAACGGGTCGTTCATGTATTTCGCGCGCGGCATCACCTTCATCACCGCCCACTGGATCTTCCCGAGCTGGCGCTCGGGCGCCTGCTCCAGGGTGGCGTTGACGGCCTTCCGGGGGTCGTCCCAGGCGTCGCCGGGGATGGAGACGCCGTCGAGTTCCTGGATCTCGCGGAGCGCCTCGTCCCACTCGTCTGGCGACGGCTGCGGGTGGACGCGGTAGACGGCTTCGACGCCACGAGACCACATGAGTTCGTGCGTGACCGCCTTGTTCGCCTTCAGCATGCACTCCTCGATGATGGTGTGTGCGCGGTCCCGGCGGGGGTTGAGGACGAGACTCCCCTCTTCTTTCCGCTGCTCGTGCATCCGGTCGGCGATGTCGAACACGAGTGACATCTCGTCGTGGAGTGGCGCGCCTTCGTCGTCGAGGCGGTCCTCGGTCTCCTTGTAGGTCAGGCGCTCGTTCGAGTGGATGACGGACTTGTAGATGTCGATGGACTCGTAGCCCAGATCCTCCTTGTCGAGGTGCATCTCGACAGTGTGTGCGAGGCGGTCTTCCTCCGGGACGAGTGAGCACACCGTCTCCGCGAGCACCGGCGGGAGCATGTGAATCGTGTAGCCGGGGAGGTAGACAGTGTTCCCGCGTTCGATGGCTTCCTCCCACATCGCCGAATCCGGATGGACGTAGTGGCTGACGTCCGCGATGTGAACCCAGAGCACGTACTCGTCGTCGCGCTCCTCGACGCTGATGGCGTCGTCGAAGTCCTGGGCGTCCACGGGGTCGGTCGTCCACGTCGCGCGGTCCCGGAGGTCGCGGCGCTCCTCGAGTTCGTCCTGAATCTCGGTCTGGACGTCCTCGATTCGCTCCTCGGCCTCCGCGAGCACCTCGCTGGGGAATTCGTCGCGGATCTCGAACTTCTCGAAGAGGTCCTCGCGCTTGTTCTCGATCTGGCGGGCGAGGTCTGGAGAAATCTCGACGGGGCCCTGGGCTTCTGCAGTGCCCGCGGCCGCCTGTGCGTCGTCGCTCATGACTACTCGTTGTTCGCACCCGCAGTTAGTCGTGTCGACGTTCTGCCCGGCGCCACTCCCGGGCACGCAAAACTCACGCTACCGCGTCACTCGCGGCCGGCGTGTTCCTCGTGGGTCCGCTCGATGAACTGCTCGATGAACTCCGCGTCGCTGACGCGCCCCGCGTCCAGTTCCACGAGCGTGTCCTCTAACCCGTCGCGGGCGTACTTGTTGAGACCGCGGAAGCACGGCTTGCAGAGGTGTTCGAACTCCTTCCCGTCTCGATCCCACCGGTCGCCGTACTTGTCGTACTCGCGGGCGTCTGCTCGTTCGAGGTCCGTCCCGCACGCGATACAGGAGACGGTCTGGTTCCGGGACCCCAGCATCACGCAAAGAGAGGCCGGCCCCGTACTTAGCGATTTGGTCGGTGGTCGTGAGTCGGTCGGCACCCCGTAAACGACTCCGTTCCCGGCGCTCGCTCGCCCAAGCAAGTGCCACAGGAAGACGCGCACCGCAGAGCGGACGATTTAAGCGCCGAGACGACACACGTCGGGTATGGAGGTATCCTCTCGCCACCACCTTCGAAGCGACGACGTCCGCGAGATAGCGGACGCGCTGGCGGACGGCCTCGGCGTCGAACTCGACGCGGACTCCTTCGAACTCGTGGAGTTCGCCGACGAGGACTTCGACCTCGTGCTCGTGGACGGCGAGCCGATGGTGTGGTATCCGGAGGGCGAACCGTTCGTCACCGTGCGCGGCGCGAACGCGCATCCGCCGTCGCGGGGCGTCGTCACCGTCGACGCGGGCGCGGTGTCGTTCGTGAGCGACGGCGCGGACGTGATGCGTCCGGGCATCACTGAAGCAGACGACGAGATCGAAACGGGGGACCTCGTCGTGATCGCCGAGGAAGCCCACGGGAAGGTGCTCGCGGTCGGGCGCGCGCTCGTCGACGGCGACGAGATGGTCGGTAATTCGGGGAAGGTCGTGGATAGTCTCCACCACGTCGGCGACGAACTGTACGAGTTCTCGGTCTGAGGTCGCTTCCTTGTCGGTCTGCGCGCGCGGACCGACAGCCTACTCTTCGCCGTGCTTCTCGCTACTCTTCGCCGTACTTCTCGATGGCGTCCTCGTAGCCCCGCTTGGCCAGCCGGTACGTCTCGCGGAGGTCCGAAATCGGGTTCTCGCTGGCGTCGACGCGCAGGTCGTCGTAGTACGGGCGCTCGTCGTCGGCCGTGTCCACCACGCGCACCGCCGCACTCTGCACGTCGAGGTCCTCGCGCTTGTCGCCGCCGGCGGCCTGTCCGGCGCCGAGCGCGTCGATGAGTCGCTTCGGGAGCGGGTCGGGGTCGTCGCGGTGGTCGGCGTAGTGGTCGGCGGTGCGTTCGACGACGGCTTCGCCCGCGAGCAGGTTCCCGGCGACTGTGAACCCCTCGCGCTCGACGTGGCCGTACCAGTCGTTGCACTCCTCGCCGGAGAACGTGAACGCGCCGTCTCTGGAGACGCCGTGCAACTGGCGCTGTGCGCTGCCGTCGTCTGCGTTCAACAGCGCGTCGAGCGCGTCCTCGATGGCCAGCCCTTCCGCGAGATACTCGACGCCGCGGCTGCCGAGGTCCGGGTTCGTCACGCTCTGGGTGGCGACAGCGCCGTACTCGTTGACGTGCGGGCACGGGACGCCGACGCCCGGCAGACGCGTGGTGATGGCGACGCCGAAGCGGTACGCCTCCTCGCCGTCCTCGGCCTCGTACGGTTCGCGGACGCAGATGCTGAAAGTCACAGTCGTGCTGGGGCCCGGAGCGACAAAACGGTACGCGAACCGGTACGCCTGTCGCGTTCCGAACCCGGACTCTGGCGTCCGCGGCCCGACCGGGCGGACCGCCGTCCGGTATCCCCGCTCTTTTTCTCGGGGAGCACCGAATCCGCTGGCATGGCGAAACAGCCCCATCTCCTCGTGGAGGACGGCGACGTGAACGACATCGCACTCATCCCGGGGGACCCCGGGCGCGTCGACCGCATCGCGGGCCACTGCGACGACAGCGAGGTCGTCGCGGAAAACCGCGAGTACAAGGTCGTGAACGCGACGTACGACGGCGTCGATCTCACCATCTGCTCGACCGGCATCGGCTGTCCGTCGGCCGCTATCGCCGTGGAGGAACTCTCTCGCGTGGGCGTGGAGACGTTCATCCGCGTCGGCACCATCGGCGGCCTCCAGGAGCACGTCGAGGTCGGGGACATGATCGTCGCCACCGGCGCCGCCAAGGAGGAAGGGACGAGCAAGCGCTACGAGTCCGCGGTCTACCCCGCGGTGCCGGACTACGACGTGCTCACGAGTCTCGTGGACGTCTCCGAGGAGCGAGGCGAGGAGGTGCACGTCGGCCCCATCGTGAGCGACGACGCGTTCTACAACGAGGACGACGCGTACGTCGAGGACTGGAACGACGCTGGCCTACTCGCCATCGAGATGGAGGCCGCGACCGTGTTCTCGCTCGCGCGCCGGAAGGGCCTCGCCGCGGGCGCCATCTGCACCGTCGACGGCAACCTCGTCGCCGGGAACCAGAAGGGCGCGGACAGCGACGACGAACTCCCGGAGAAGGCCAAGAACAACGTCGCGCGCGCCATCGACATCGCACTCGACTCGGTCGTCGAGTTGGCGTAGCCGACTCGACTGCCTGGCAGACTTCGTCTGCCAACGTCGTCGAACTCGCGTGAGCGCCCGAAACCCCACGATTCAGTCGTCTGGCTGCCGCAACGAACTCCTCGAAGCGAAACATCCAACTTCCCGACCGGCGGACTGCGGGACGTGCTCGCGGAACTGAAGCGCCGTCTCGTCGCCGCCCGCCGCCGCGTCTACCGCCTCGAGCGCCGCGAGGCCGAGCAGTTACGCAAGTGGCTCGAAACCACGAACAATCTCACCCACCTCTCGGTGCTGTTGTTCGTGCCGTTGCTCATCGCGCTCGTCACGCTGCTGGCGAGCACCCTCGGCGTCGTCTCGTTCCTGCTGTTCCCGCCGCTCGCGTCCGGCACGTACACGCTGTTCTCGGACCCCGAGGGCCGCTACTCGGACCCCCGGAAGTTCGTCGGCGGGATGACCCTCGGCGCGCTCTGCGGGTGGGCGTCCGTGGAGTTCACCGCCGCGTACGTCTACGGCGTGCCCCCCGCCGAACTCGGCGCGCACGCCGGCGCCGCGGCGCTCAGCGTGTTGCTCACGGGAATCGTGGCGTGGACGGTCGACCTCGAACTCCCGACGGCGTTCTCCACCGCGTTGCTCGTGCTCATCACGGGCGCCGGACAGCTCGCGTACGTCGTGAGCGTCGCGCTCTCCACCAGCCTCGTCGCCCTCGTGTTCGTCGTGTGGCACCACGAGTTCTACTCCCAGCGCGCCCGTTTTCTCTACCAGACGACGAGGGCCGACGACCACGTCATCGTCCCGATGCGCGGCGACCGCGCCGCGGAAACGTCGATGTTTGGCGCGCGCATCGCCGCGGCCCACGACGCTGGAAAGGTCGTCCTCCTGGACGTCGTGGACGACGAGGACGTCGCCGCCGTCGAACGTGACGCCATCTCGGACGCGACCCGCGAGCGCCTCGACCAGGACAGAACTCGGGAGAGCGAGGCCGAGAACGAGGCCGAACAGCAGGCCGCTGACGCCACCGCGCTGGAACTCGAGGGGCAGGCGGACGCCATCGAGACGCGCATCGGCGTCCCCTGTGACGTGGTGGTCGCGGTGGCCGACGGCGACCCCGCGGACACCGTGCTGGCGACCGCCGAGGAGACCAACTCCGACCTCGTGGTGACGCCGTTCGAAGCCAACGGGAGCGGGCTCTCGCCGTTCGTGCGCTCGCTGTTCCGCAGCGACATGGACGCCATCGCGTTCCGGTCGACCGGCGGGCGCACGCGCTGGAAGCGCGTCATGGTGCCCGTGCGAACCGCCTCGGACGTGGCGCACGCGATGGTCGACTACGCCAGACGGCTCGTCGGGCAGACGGGGTCGCTCAGCGTCTGTTCCTGTATCGACGTGGAGCGCGACCGCCGGACGACGGAGTCGATGCTCGCCGACCTCACGGAGACGGTCGACGCTCGCTGTGAGACCCGCGTCTCGCGGTCGTCGGTCGAGTCGTTCCTAGAGCGAAACGACGCCCACTACGACGTGGTGTTCCTCGGCGCGAGCACGGACCGGTCGGCGGCCTCCCGGTTCATCTCCCGGCCCACGTTCGAGCGCGTCCGCGACCTCGAAACCGACATCGCGGTCGTCCACCTCGGGTAGTACGGCGCTCTCCACCAGTCGACAGTCATTTCTCCTCGAACACGTCTGCGGCCTCCCGCTCGGCGTCCTCGTCGCCGAGCGCGGACCGCGCGAGCAACCGCCCGCCGATGACCACGGGGCTGACCACGGCGTCCGCGCCCGCTCGCCGCAACTTCTCCTCGTTTTCCTGCTCGGTCGCGGACGCCACGACGCGCACGTCCGGGAAGCGCTCGCGCACGGTGAGTATCGAGAGCGCGTCCTCGCCGTCATCGTTCGTCGCCGCGACCACCGCTGTGGCGCGCCCGACGCCCGCGCGATCAAGGGACTCCACGTCGGCGGGGTCGGCGGCGAGCACGTTCACGTCACGCTCCCGGAGCGTGGAGACGACGGGTTCGTCCTCCGTAACCACGACGAAGCTGCGGCCGCCGGCGGTGAGTTCGGTCAGAATCGGTTCCGTCAGGTCGCCGTAGCCCGCGACGACCACGTGGCCGTCGAGGGACTCGAGTTCTGATTGGGTCATGCGTCCGAGAGCGCTCGCGAAGCGGGCTTCGAGGGCGGGGCCGAGCAGCGCGCCGAGCGCGATTGCGAAACTCGCGGTGCCGAGCACGAGCACGGACAGCGAGAACAGGCGCGCTTCCTGGCTCTGGGGCGTGATGTCGCCGTAGCCGACCGTCGTCGCGGTGACGAGCGTGTAGTAGAAGGCGTCCAGGGCAGTGTTCACGCCCGGGAACCCGCTGCGGAGCGCGTACGTGCCGACGGTGCCGTAGGCCTGTACGCCGACGAGCGCGCCGCCCGCTGCGAGTTGCGTGGTGGACAGCGAGACGCGGCGGTCGAAGCGTGGGCGCGCCACGAACACGACCGGGAGCGCGACCACCGACAGCACCACCAGAGGCACCGAGTACGGCGTCGCCTGCACGAGTCCCTGGCCGGCGGTCACGGGCAACAGCACGACCGTGGAGTACCACGCCACGCGCAGTCCGCGCCGCAGGCCGAGCGCACTCGCCACCATCAGGAAGCCGGTGAGCGCGCCCGTGAACCCCGCGGTCTGGCTCACAGCGGGCGGAATCATGCGCGCCAGCGGCCCGAAGTTCGCGGTCGGGTCGACGATGCCGAGGATGCCCACCGCGACCGACAGCGCGGCGACTGCGAGCGTGAGCGCGACCGCCACGCGACCCGTCGCTCGCTCGACGCCCGGCAGTTCCATACCACCACCCGCGGCCGGGTTCGTCTTAAACGGCAGGGGGACCGATGGCCCTCCTCGCGCGAACAGCCTCTCTCGCGAATACCCCTCGCGCGAACACTGGTCTCGCTATCGCCGAGTTTTTGCTGTGCCGCTCCCAACGTTCTTCTAACGCATGGCCCAGTACCACATCGAGACGTACGGCTGCACCTCGAACCGCGGCGAGAGCCGCGAGATCGAGCGGCGGCTCCGCGACGCCGGCCACCACCAGGTGGATGGGCCGGACGCCGCGGACGTCGCCATCCTGAACACGTGCACCGTCGTCGAGAAGACGGAGCGCAACATGCTCCGCCGGGCCAAGGAACTGGAGGACGAGACGGCCGACCTCATCGTCACTGGCTGCATGGCGCTCGCGCAGGGCGAGGAGTTCCGTGACGAGGACGTGGACGCGCAGGTGCTCCACTGGGACGAGGTACCCGAGGCCGTGACGAACGGCGAGTGCCCGACGACGACGCCGGACGCCGAACCCATCCTGGACGGCGTCATCGGCATCCTCCCCATCGCCCGAGGCTGCATGAGCAACTGCTCGTACTGCATCACGAAGCAGGCGACGGGACGCGTCGATTCGCCACCCGTCGAGGAGAACGTCGAGAAGGCCCGCGCGCTCGTTCACGCCGGCGCGAAGGAGGTCCGCATCACGGGCCAGGACACCGGCGTCTACGGTTGGGACAACGGGGAGCGGAAGCTGCCGGAACTGCTGGAGCGAATCGCCACCGAAATCGAGGGCGACTTCCGCGTCCGCGTGGGGATGGCGAACCCCGGCGGCGTGCACGGCATCCGCGAGGAACTCGCCGAAGTGTTCGCCGAGCACGACGAGATATACAACTTCCTGCACGCGCCCGTGCAGTCGGGAAGCGACGACGTGCTCGAGGACATGCGGCGCCAGCACGAGGTCGAGCAGTACGTCGACATCGTGGAGACCTTCGACGACTACCTCGAGGAGTGGACGCTGTCGACGGACTTCATCGTCGGCTTCCCCACGGAGACCGACCACGACCACGAGCAGTCGATGGCGCTCCTGCGGGAGACCCGGCCGGAGAAGATCAACGTCACGCGCTTCTCGAAGCGCCCGGGCACGGACGCCGCGGACCTGAAGGGCCTGGGCGGTCAGACGAAGAAGGACCGCTCGAAGGCGATGACCGACCTGAAGATGGACGTGGTCGCGGACGCCCACGAGTCGATGGTGGGCACGGAGCGCCGCGTGCTCGTCACCGAGCAGGGGACCGGTGACTCCGTGAAGTGCTACGACGACGCCTACCGGCAGGTCGTCGTGCAGAACGCCAGCGAGCACGGTCTCGAACCCGGCGACTTCGCCGAGGTCGAGGTCGTCGGCCACCAGACCGTCTACGCGTTCGGAGAACCGGTCGACGCGTAGCAACTGGACAGACGGGTAGCGGGTGGATAGCTGGTGGCGGGCGGATAGACGAGTAACAGGCGGAAAGAGGCGGTAACAGTCGGATAGCTGGTGGAAGTGGAGAGACGCGTGGCGGCCGGCTGGCCCCGTTGTTCTTCGAGTGTGTGACCTTCACTCCTGTTTCGCCGTCACTCCTGTTTCGCCGTCACTCCTGTTTCGCCGTCACTCCTGTTTCGCCGTCACTCCTGTTTCGCCGTCACTCCTGTTTCGCCGTCACTCCTGTTTCGCCGTCACTCCTGTTTCGCCGTCACTCCTGTTTCGCCGTCACTCCTGTTTCGCCGTCACTCCTGTTTCGCCGTCACTCCTGTTTCGCCGTCACTCCTGTTTCGCCGTCACTCCTGTTTCGCCGTCACTCCTGTTTCGAGTACACCTGCACCCACTCGTCACCCCGAACGACGATGCGGTGGTCGCGATACGGGAACTCGAGGGAGAAATCCCGGTCCCGGTCTGTCGCGTGAGTTCTGGCGAAGGACCTGCTGATGGCGTCGACGTCGACGACCTCCTGGAGCGGCGGGTCGACGCGGTCGACGGGGACGTCCTCCACGTCGGCGACCGCGGAGACGATGGTTACGACGAGGTCGCTCGTGTCCGCTGGCTCGAACGCTGCCTGGGTCTGAAGCGTCCACTTGCTGGGGTCTTTGACCGGGGGAGACTCGTCAGTGCTTGTCGCTGAGCCAGCCGGTTCGTCAGGAGTGTCCGTCATAGTGATTCGTCTCGTGGCCGCCAGCAGCGTCGCAGTTACAGTAGCTCCAGAAGGTCCTCGAGTGCCCGTTCGGAGTGCGTGACGGTTCCCTCGTCGCGGTCGTAGTCGACGACGCCGGCGTCGTCCAGCATCGGGAGGTGCTGGTGGACGAGCGCGATCTTGACCTGCCTTCTGGTGCTCTCGTCCTGTTTCTCTGCAATCACCGCCTCGACGAGTTCCTCGAGTGAGAGCGCGGACGTGCCTTCGAGCGCGTGGAGAACGCGTTGCCGGTCGTCGTTGGCGAGTACGTGGTACCGCGCGTCAGCGTCCATTCGGGTGGAGCTGTTCTCGACACTGGCTTTGTCAGTTGGTGATTTCGACATGGTGATTCACCCGGGGCCGCCCCGGGAACGTACTTCTACACATACACCCTATCCGGGTAAGCCCTCCCTGTAAAATATAAGGCTGCCGTGTCCGAGAGAAACCGCTCTCTGCGTACAGGACAGCACCCGGTCTGCACCCACCTGGTGTTACGATACGTACCAGATGCGTGACAGCGGAACGTCGCCGCGTGATAGCCTCCGTTATCGGAACTACCTGGGCGAATTGTGCCGGCGGGTTCCGTTGTCGGAGGTATCCATCCTCTCATAGCTCGGGATTTCGCCGTTCGGTGGTGATGGGTTCCGTTGTCGGAGTCTTGAAGTCGAACGAGCACCTGGAATGGGTCAATGACCGGAGAATCGATGACGGAGTCCCTCCGAGAGACGCTCGCTGTCTTCGATTCGAGGCGGCCACTGACCACCAGCGAGGTGACCGCCCACCTCGACGTGGGGAGACGCAGCACGTACGACAGGCTCAAGAAACTGGCCGACGGCGGGCACCTCGAGACCAAGGAAGTGGGTGCCCGCGGGCGCGTCTGGTGGCGGGCCCAGTCCGGGTCCGTCGACGGAATCGAAGATGGGTCGGCGGACGTGAACGCCGTGGAGTCGGCGGACGAATTCGACGACGAGACGGTGGACGACGCGGCGGCCACCGAGGAACTGTTCGTCTCGCTGGTCGACGCCGTCGAGGAGTACGCCATCTTCCTGCTCGACACCGACGGGTGTGTCAGGACCTGGAACCCGGGTGCCGAGCGCATCAAGGGGTACGACCGAGAGGACATCGTCGGCCAGCACTTCTCGACGTTCTACACTGAGGAAGCCGTCGCGGCGGACGTGCCGGCGGAGAACCTCGCCCGCGCCGCAGAACAGGGGTCCGTCGAGGACACCGGGTGGCGCGTCCGGGACGACGGGTCGCGGTTCTGGGCGAACGTCACCATCACCGCCATCCGGGACGAGGATGGCAATCTCCAGGGGTACGCGAAGGTGACGCGTGACATGAGCGACAGACGGCGGTTCGAGGAACGACTCCGCCGGCAGCGCGACACCCTCGAGTCAGAACTCGACGAGGTGTTCGAACGCATCGACGACGCCTTCTTCGCCGTCGACGAACAGTGGCAGTTCACGTACGTGACGGACAAGATGGCGAAATTCGCCGGACGCTCCGCGGACGAACTGCTCGAAACCGACGTCGCGGACGTGCTTCCCGCGTTCGACGGCGGGCGGCCCCGGGCGGTCGCCGAGCGAGCCATCGAGACCCAGGAGTCCGCGGAACTGTCGTTCTTCTCGGCCCACCTCGACCGGCACCTCCACGTCGGCGTCTACCCCTCGGAGACCGGGCTCTCCGCGTACGTTCGCGACGTCACCGAACGGAAGGAACGCGAGCGCCACCTCGAGCAGTACGAGACGGTCGCCCGGACCGCGTCGGACGTCATCGTCTCCATCGACACCGAGGGGACGATACAGATGGCCAACCCCGCCGTCGAGGACGTGTTCGGGTACGAACCGGACGACCTGGTGGGCGCGTCGATCAGGACGCTGCTGTCAGACGAGATGGCCGCCGACTACGACGCGAACCTGCGGCAGTACCTCGAGACCGGCGACCGCCAGGGGAACTGGGACAACCTCGAGGTCCAGGGAGAGCACGCGGACGGCAACGAGATACCGCTCGCGATCTCGTTCAACGACTACGAGCACGACGGCGAGCGGTTCCTCACCGGTATCGTCCGGGACGTCTCCCAGCGGACGAAACGCGAACAGCAACTCAGGGCCCAGTTCCGCCAGCAGGAGGCCATCGCCGACCTCGGGCAACTGGCCCTGAACACCGACGACGTCGACGCGCTGATGGCCGAGGTGAGCGAGCGCGTCGCCGACGTGCTCGACAACGACTACTGCAAGGTCCTCGACCTCCAGCCGGAGGCCGACGAACTCCTGCTCCGGCAGGGCGTCGGCTGGCAGGACGGCCTCGTCGGCGACGCGACCGTGTCGGCCAGCGAGGACTCCTCGCAGGCGGCCTACACGCTCGAACACGACGAACCGGTCGTGGTCACTGACCTCGAAACCGAGTACCGGTTCAGCGGGCCGTCCCTCCTGCGCAATCACGACGTTCGGAGCGGCATCAGCGTCGTCATCGGTTCGCACGAGGACCCGTGGGGGATTCTCGGGACCCACGACAGCGACCGCACGGAGTTCTCCACGCACGACGTGAACTTCGTTCAGTCGGTCGCGAACATCCTCACGACGGCCATCAACCGGCACAGCGACGAGCGCGAACTCCGACGGAAGCGCGAGCAACTCGAGGCGCTGAACACCCTCAACGTCGTCTTCCGCGACATCACGGACGCGGTCGTCGAACAGCCGACCCGGGAGGAGGTAGAACAGACCGTCTGTGACCACCTCGCGGACACAGACTCCTACGAGTTCGCCTGGGTCGGGGCGGTCGACGTGGCGACCGGCACGGTGAATCCGCGCACGGAGGCGGGCGTGGAGAACTACCTCGAGGGAACCACGATCACCATCGACCCCGAGGACACCCACAGCCAGGGGCCGACCGCGCGCGCCGTCCAGACGAGGGAGATGCAGGTCGTCGAAGACGCGCTCACGGACGAGTCCTACGAGGCGTGGCGCGAGAAAGCCCGGGAGCACAGGTTCGTCGCGTCGGCGGCCATCCCGGTCGTCCACGAGAGCACCATCTACGGCGTGTTGAACGTCTACTCCGACCGCCCCGAAGCGTTCACGGGACGGGAGAGAGCCGTCCTCCAGCAACTCGGGGAGGTCGTCGGGCACGCCATCGCCGCGGTGGAGCGAAAGCGCGCGCTGATGAGCGACGAGGTCGTCGAACTCGACTTCGCCATCCCGGGCGTGTTCGACGAACTGGACGTCGACGTCCCTGCCGATTGTCGGCTGGAGATTACGAAGACGGTCCCGACGGGAGCGGACTCGTTCCTCGCCCACGGCACGGCGAACGCCGCCGGCGTCGAACTCGTGGACGCCCTGACGGAGACGCTCCCGAACTGGAACGGGTTGTTGCGCCGCGAAGAGACGGACGACGGCGTCCGGTTCCAGGTGCGCATCTCCGAATCGACGATCCTCTCGATGGTCGCATCCCAGGGCGGCCGCGTCGAACGCGCGGTCTTCGAGGGCGACAAACTCGACCTGCGACTCCACCTCAGACCCAGGACTGCGGTCCGGCAGGTCATCGACACCGTCCAGTCGGAGTATCCGACTGCGGAGATGCTGTCCCGCCGGCAGGTCACCAGGGACGACGACCCGACTGTCGGGTCCCACCGGGACCTCGAGGGGGGACTCACGGAGCGACAGGTCGCGGCGTTGAGGGCGGCCTACGGCGGCGGGTTCTTCGAGTGGCCGCGCACCCACTCCGGGGAGGAGATAGCCGACTCGATGGGCGTCGCGCCGCCGACGTTCCACCAGCACCTCCGGAAGGCCGAACAGAAGGTGCTCGACGCGGTGCTGGAGGAGACAATCGACTGACCGTCCGTGGTTCGTCGCCACGGTCCGCGGCCAGGCGGATCCTCGACCGGGGACGGCAAGGATACTCTTTACGGAGGCCGCCATAGTGCGTCGCGTGACAGTGTTCGACCTCGTCGTGCTGGGTGGTGGCACCGGGAACATCGTCGCGTCGGCGGCGGCGGACGCAGGACTCGACGTCGCCATCGTCGAGCGCGGCCGACTCGGCGGCACCTGCCTCAACCGGGGCTGTAACCCCTCGAAGAAACTCATCCACCGGGCGGACGTCGTCGAGACAGTCCGGAACGCCTCGGCGTACGGCATCGACGCGACGCTGGACGACGTTCCGTTCGCGGACGTCGTCGCGGAGGTGAACGCGACCGTCGCCGAGGAAGCCGAGTCGAAAGCAGAGCGCGCCCGCGAACACGACGGCGTGACCTTCTATCAGGCGGCGGGACGGTTCGTCGACGAGCGGACCGTCGAGGTGAGAACCGGAGGCGAGTGGGGAGACGACAGTAACGAGACGATCACAGGCGACGACGTCGTGCTCGCCGGCGGGTCACGACCGCTGATTCCGGATTCCATCGACGGCGCAGACGAAGCGTCGTTCCTCACGAGCGACGAGGCGCTCCGACTGGACGAACTCCCCGACCGCCTCGTCGTCGTCGGCGGGGGGTACATCGCCGTCGAGATGGGGCACTTTTTCGGGCAGATGGGCGCAACCGTCGTCATCGTCGGCCACGGTGACGTACTCGCCGACCGAGAGGACCACGACGTCGCGGAGCGACTCACCGAGGCCTACCGTCGGAAGCACGAACTCCACCTCGGCCACGAGGTGACCGCGCTCGCTGACGACGACGGCGAGACGGTCGTGACCGCCGAATCCGAGGATGGCGACGAACTCGAGGTGCGCGGCGACGAGGTGCTGGTGGCGACGGGCCGGCGACCGAACTCGGACCTGTGGAACGTCGAGGCCGCCGGACTGGAGACGAACGAGAAGGGGTTCGTGGCGACCGACGAGTGCCTGGAGACGTCCGTGGACGGCGTGTGGGCCATCGGCGACATCGCGGACAACTTCATGTTCAAGCACTCCGGCGACAAGGAGGCCGAGTACGTCGTCGAGAACGTCGTGCGCGACGCCCGGACACCCGTCGAGTTCCCCGGGATGGCTCACGCCGTCTTCGGGTCGCCACAGATCGGGAGTCTCGGGAAGACCGAGTCCGACCTCGGGGACCGTGCGTACGACGTCGGCGAGTTCGAGTACGACGAGACCGCCCTCGGGTCGGCGCTGGCGAGCGACGCGGGGTACGCGAAGGCGCTCGTCGCACCGGACGACGAAGTCCTCGGTTTCCACGTCGTCGGGCCGCACGCCTCGATGCTCGTTCACGAGGTGAGCACCGCGGTTGCGGCCGGCGGGGACGCCGAGCGAATCGCGGAGACCATTCACGTCCATCCGGCGCTCTCGGAGGTCGTCCAGGGCGCGTTCCGCGACGCGCGAGACGTGGCGCCCTCGGGGTTCTGAGACGGACTGTCCCGCGTTCGGGAGTGCTGGAATGGGCACCCAGAGTTCCCGGACGCTGAGTGGTTCTCGAAGTTTCGGAACAACGCCGTCGCCGCCGGCGATGTCTGCGGGAATCCAGTAACGATACATCCCCACGCCCTGTACCGCCGACAATGACACGGGTCGCACTCACGGGTGCCGGCGGCAACGTCGGTCGAGAACTCCTCGACGCGTTCGGCGACGGACACGCTGTCGTTCCGTTCACGCACTCTGAGCACGAAGATCTGGACAGCGAACTACTCGACGTCACCGACCCCGACGCGGTCGCCGACGCCCTCGACGGGTTCGACGTCGTCGTCCACCTCGCGGGGGCGTCGTCTCCGGAGACCGACTGGGACACCGTCGTCGACGTGAATTTCCACGGGACCAAACACGTCCTCGACGCGGCCGTCGAGAACGGCGTCGAGCGGGTGGTGTTCGCGAGTTCGAACCACGCCGTCGGCATGTACAACACCGCGGACCCCGCCGAACCCGAGCAGATGGTACTCGAGAACGCCCGGACCGTCGGCGCCGACGCGTCACCCCGCCCGGACACCTACTACGGCGTGAGCAAGGCGGCCTGTGAGGCGTTGACCAACTTCTACGCCGACCGTCACGGCCTCGAGGTCGTGAACCTCCGCATCGGCTGGTACCTCGACGAAGACGACCTCCGGGAGCACACGGGGGAGGCCGTCGAGCGCGTCGAGGACCGGTTCGCGCGAGCGATGTGGCTGAGCCCCCACGACTGCCGGGACGTCCACCGGAAGGCCGCGCTCGCGGACCTCTCGGAGAGCCCGGTGACGCTGAACGCCGTCTCGCGGAACGACGAGCGAACATACACGCTCACGGAGACGATGCGCGTACTCGGGTACACGCCCCGGGACAACGCCGCCGAGACGCTCGCGGAGTGAGTCGAGTCACTTCCGCGTGGCGGACTCGTTGCCTGCGTCGTCCCCCGATTCGACTCCGCTATCGTTGTCCTCCGATTCGACCCCGCTATCGCCGTCCTCCGCTGTCCACCTATCGCCGTCGCCCGCCCTGGTCTCCCACTCGCCGAGCTCTCGCGGGTCGATGTGCACGAACACGTCGTCGATCTCGGGAATCGAGCGCAGGTTCTCGACGACGGCCGTCTCGATGTCGTGGGCGTCGTGGAGCGTCATGTCGCCCTCCACTTCGATGTGGAGGCTGACGTCGACCTCCGGGCCGACGTAGTGGGCGACGACGTCGTGCGCCCCGTTGACTTCGGGGTGGTCGAGCGCGCGGGAGAGTATCTCCTCGCGGAGGTCCTCGTCCGGAGCCGCACCGACGAGGTAGTTCACGTTGTCCTGGATGATCTCGTAGCCCGTGTAGAGGATGCCGGCGGCGACGACGAACGCGGCCAGCGGGTCGAGCACGGGGTAGCCGATGGCGGATCCGAGGACGCCGACGAGCGCCGCGCTCGCTGTGAGGATGTCGTTTCGATTGTCGAGCGCGGTGGCGCGAGTCGCGGGCGAGCGGTGGTCCTCGGCGACGCCCAGACAGTAGCGGTAGAGCACGTACTTGCCGATGGCGGTGCCGACGAGCACGACGACAGCCACGAGGCTGGTCGAGCGGCCGTACGAGCCGTCGAGAACCGCGTTCGTGGCGGTCCAGAGCACGCCGGCGCCAGCGGCGAGCACGCCCACTGCGACGACGAGCGAGACGAACGGTTCGATGCGCTCGTGGCCGTGCGGGTGCTCGAAGTCCGGCGGCTGGGTGGTCAAGTAGAGGCCGCCGAGCACGACCAGCGAGTACGCGACGTCCGCGATGCTGTTGACGGCTTCAGAGCCGACCGCGAGACTGCCAGTGAGCCACCACGCGACGCCCTTCGCCGCCACGAGCAGGAGGTTCGCGGCGAGCACCACGACGCCGACCCGCCGAACGGCGCGCTTGCGGTCCATTCTACGTCTCCTTTTCGCGCCCCGATGTTCGGTTTTTCGATTCAGTCGAAACCTGGTGGCGGCCGCGGGCTACGACTAACCGTCGGTTCCGAGTCCGACCTTGGCGACGATTCCCGGGTCGTACGGTGCCACCGTCACGACGACGTTCCTGGCCTCGATGGAGTTCGACGCGCCGACGACAATCATTCTGACGTTCGACCCCATCCCCTCGATGAAATGCTCGTGGTCGACCGTCGCCTCGACGACGAACGTCTGCTCGCCGGTCAACACCTGGTCCCACTTCTGGGGTTCGTCGGGGGCGCTTTCGACGGTCTCCTCGAAGACGGGTTCGCCGCCGCTGTGAAGGGTCGCGGAGATGGTGACCGACTGTGTCTGTTCGGTTTCGTTCTCGAGGCGGACGCCGTACGAGTCGGTCCCCGCGTCGGGGTCCTTGCTCCCGTTCCCCGAGAGCGCGGTACAGCCAGCGAGTGCGGTTGCTGTGAGCACGCCGCCAGTCCGGAGGACGCGTCGTCGCGTCGATTGGAGGGACATGCGCGTCGCAATGACACATACGCAGAAGTAGGGTTTCCCGACTACTCGAACGCGAGTCGGACCGCACCGCCGTCCGTCTCGGCGGCAGCGGGGTGGTCGCAAAACGCCTCGTGGAGGCGGTCGTAGGAGTCCTCTAGAGCTTCTACGATGACCTTCGTGTCGCCGATGACGGGCATGAAGTTCGTGTCACCGTCCCAGCGCGGCACCACGTGCGTGTGGAGGTGGTCGTCGATGCTCCCACCCGCGGCGCTCCCGCCGAGATTCAACCCGGCGTTGAAGCCGTCCGGGCCGAAGGCCGCCTCGATGGCGTCGAACGTCGCCTGCTTCAGGCGCGCGTGGTCGAGGAGCACGTCGGCAGCGAGGTCCGTGTAGTCGCCCGTGTGCACGTTCGGAATCACCATGCAGTGGCCCGGGCTGTACGGATAGTTGTTGAGCATCACGGTGGCGCGCTCGGAGCGCGCGACGACGAGATGCTCGCGGGCGTCCGGCCGCTCCGGGTACTCGCAGAACACGCAGTCCACGTCCTCGTTTTTCTCCTCGCGCTCGACCCAGTCGATTCGCCACGGCGCGAACACCTGGTCCATGCCGCGGGATTGACGGCCCACGCCAGTAGTGTTTCGGGGATTTGTCCCCACCACCCGGTGGTTCCCGGAACCCTCCGGTGACATGGCACGAAACCGAAATCAAGAGCCGCTTATTTACGTCGCGAACGACTCGTACTCGACGAGGGTGGTTCCGATGGAGAGTAAAGCATCTCGATCTGACGGTATGACGGAACAGTGTACGAACTGTGGGCGAGAGACGTCTCACGAAGTCTCCGTCGAACTTCGTACCGAGAGTTCCAGTGAGGAGAACGCCGAGTTCTCCCGCGAGCCGTATCGAGTAACGTCGTGTCTCGTGTGCGGTGAGGAGACGAGCCAGCGCATGAACAACGCGTAGACGTCGTCGCCGGAGCCGTTCCTCATATTTTTTGCCGGGCGACGAAGCCGCGTCGACAGCCCTCGCGACGACCAGTTACGTCAGAATCTCGCAGCCGTCCTCGGTGACGACGAGCGTGTGCTCGTCCTGGCTCACGAGCGCGCCGTCGTCCTCCTTCAACACGGGGTACGACCGCACGACGTCCGCCATCTCGAGGCGGCGCAGGCTCATCTCGGCGCGCGAGTCGTCCAGCCAGCGCGCCGCGAACGGCAGGCCGTCGAACGCCTCGAGGTCCTCGAGCAACTGGCGGGCGCGCCGGTCGCGCACGTTCCCGGTGCCTACGACCTCGTAGATCTCTGTCGCAGAGCCCTCCGTGACCTTCCCCGTGCCGTCCGTGGCGAACGGCTCGATTGCGAGCACGTCGCCCGCCTGGAGTTCCGTGCCCGAGTCGACGGCCCGGTTCGGGACGTTTGGCGGCGTGTGCGCGTCGTACACGTCGAGGCCGTGGCCGGTGAGGTTCACAACGGGGTTGTAGCCGTACGCCTCGATGACGTCCCCGACTTCCGCGCCGACCTCGCCCGTGTGGACGCCCGGTTCGACCGCGTCGACGGCGGCCTCGAGGGCTTCCTCGGCGGCCTCCACGAGTTCCGGGTTGCCCGAGAGGTCGACCGTCGTCGCGGCGTCCGCGATGTGGCCGTCGACGTGCACGCCGACGTCCAGGCACACCATCTCCTCGCCGAACTCGGTGTCGTCGTCCCTGCCGGGCGCGGCGTGGCTCGCCTCCTCGTCGACGCTGATGTTCACCGGGAACGCGGGCTCCCCGCCGAGTTCGCGGATGCGCTCCTCTGCGAACTCCGCGACCTCGAGTTGCGTGACGCCGACCTCCACGCGGTCGGCGGCCTCGCTCAACACGTCCTGCAGGATCTCCCCGGCCTCGACGTACTGCTCGTACGCCTCGGAGCCGGGTTCGACGCTGTCTGCCATGCCCGTCCCTTCACCCGAACAGGGGAAAGAGGTTGCGGGACTACGCGGTCGTCCGACGCCGGAACCGCAGCACGCGACCGACGGCACCGCCCGCAGCGGCGCCGAGCACGCCGAAGATCCCGCCGATGGTCGCGGCCTCGAGGTCCGTGGCGAACCGCGCGAGCGTCGTAAGCAGCGCGCCGTCGCTGCCGAGCACGTGGAACCCGACTGCCGACCCGGCGAACGCCGCGACGCCGATGGCGACGCAGACCGCGAACGCGTGATACCGGATGGCGTACAGCGTGCTCGCCACCACCGCCGCGAACGCGGCGTCGACCGGGAAGTAGACGCCGGGTTCGTTCGCATCGAGGTAGACCACGGTCGAGACGGCGCCGACGACGAACACCGTGGCGACGACCGGAATGCCGACGCGGAGGGCACTGCGGCGGGGGCCGACGAGCAGGCGGCGCACGTTCATACGCGACTCGTCTCTCGGCGCCCTCAAAGTCCTGCCGGCGCGCTCACTCCTCGAGAAACCACTCGACGTCCGAGACGGCGTCCTCGCGCTCCCCGCCGTTCCAGTACTGTTCGCCGTCCGCGCGCTCGGCGACGCCGTCGGGGACGCAGCCGAACCACCGGGCGTCCCACTCGTCACCCTCCTCGGACGCGCGCTTCGCGCTCAGGTGGTCCATCGGCGTGTTCGCGTTCTCCGGAACCGCCGAATCGACCGGCTCGGCTCGAAGGACCACGTCGTAGCCGGTGGTCTGGCGGTACTCCGCGCCCGCGAGGCGGTAGCTCGTCCGCGTCACGCGCTCCGGTCGCTCGAGTGAGACGGCGAGGCCCGTCTTCTGGGCGACCCACCGTCGCGCCACCGCTCCCCAGTCGTCGCCCGGTCGCACCGGACTCCTCGGCAGCGACCACCCCTCGGGCGCGTTCACGAGCAACACGTCGCCGTCACCGTTCACCACGCCGACAGCGACCGTCCCGACCCACGACTCGTGGCCGTTGAACGCGCCGCGGTCGTTCACCACCCGCGTCTCTTCGTGGAACAACACGTCGGTTTGCTCGCGCAACTGCTCTGGGTCGAGCAGGGACATCTTCTCGAAACCGTCGTACGTGGGCCGTTCGGGCATGCTGGAGGGCCGCCGGAGGCGTCGCTCCGACTGTAGGCACGTCTCTACAGGCGGACGGTAGAAGAACGCTTCGGCGAACTGGTTCGGGTGCTCTGGTGCGGGGCCATCAGTACGCTCCCCGCTCGCAATCCCGCGGGTCTCGTTTCACTCGACCCGCGCGGTCTGCATCCCGTCCGTGTTGAACGCCTCTCCGAACCCGCCGTCGCTGTCCAGAACGATGACGCCTGCGCCCTCGCCCGTCATCTCCTCGAGTTCCTCGACGGCCTGCTCCGCGGCGGCCTGCGCGCTCATCCCGTCCTCCAGGTGGCGAACCGCGCGCCGCGTCAGCGTCGTCTTCGCGATGGCCTCGCCCGCGCCCGTCGCCGACGCCGCGCCCGCTGGCGCGGCGTAGAACCCGGACCCGATCTGGGGAACGTCGCCGACCCGTCCCGCGAGCGCGAGCCAGCGACCGCCCGTCGACGTCGCCGCGGCGAACTCGTCCCCATCGTACGCAACCGCGCCGACCGTGTCGTGGTCCTTGTCGTCGCTAGTCCGGCTATTGTCACCGCCGTTGTCGAGGTTCATCGCGCCGAACTTGTCCCGGATCCACTCGAGGTGCTCGCGCGGGCCACCGTCGGGGTGGTCTTCGAGGTCGTCCCAGCGTTTTCGGGTGTCCTCGCTCCAGAGGTCGCACTCGGTCTTGACTCCCACGTCGTCGGCGAAGTCGACGGCGTGCACGCCGTTCAGCATGACGTGGGGCGTCTCCTCCATCACCGCTCGCGCGACCGAAATCGCGGCCTCGACGCCGGGCATCGACGCCGCCGCGCCGGCCTCGCGGGTCGCTCGGCCATCCGGCGACTCCGTCCTGTCGTCGCCCGCCCGCCCGCTCCTCATCACGCCGGCGTCCGTCCGCACGATGCCGTCGGACTGCACCGCGCCGCCCACTCCCGCGTTGAATCGGGGGTTCCCCTCCAGCACTCGAATCGCGGCTTCGACGGCGTCGGTGACGGTGTCCTCGTCCGCGCCCGCGCTCGCCGCTTCGTCGAGCGTCGCCTGTCGCGGCTCCGGTTCGTCCGGGCTGCTGCCCGCGCCGCCGTGCACGATAATCTTCATACTCGTTCCTGTCGCGCACGCGCTCTTAGTCGTGGGGTTTCCCGGCCGACGAACCGGAGCTCGCAGCACACCCGGACGCCCGCGTTAGGAACTCTGTACGCAGCGGGTAGACAGTCCGGGGGCGCAGTAGCCTGTGAATAGCAAAGCATCCTGAGGGTCCGAGAGGAATCATGAAACTGGCCGTGATCGGCTTCGGTAACGCGGGCGGAAAGGTCGCCGACCGAATCGTGGAGTACGAGGCCGAGACGGGGCGCGCGCTCTGCCGGTTCACCGCCGCCGTGAACACTGCGAGCATCGACCTGGAGAAGATAACGCACATTCCGCGGGAGAACCGCGTGCTCGTCGGGCAGACCGACGAGCGCTCGAAGGGCCACGGCGCGGGCGCGGACCCCGAACTCGGCGCGGAGCTGGCCCGCCAGGACCGGGCGGAGATCAGACGTTTCCTCGACGGCGTCCCGCTGCACGACATCGACGCGTTCCTCGTGGTCGGCGGCCTCGGCGGCGGCACGGGGAGCGGCGGCGGCCCCGTGCTCGCCGGCATCCTCTCCGAGCAGTACAACGAACCCGTCTACGGGCTCGGCGTCCTCCCGAGCGAGGACGAGGGCGGGCGCGCGTCCCTGAACGCCGCTCGCTCGGTGCAGTCGTACATGGACCAGACGGACGGCCTCGTGCTGTTCGACAACGACGCCTGGAAGGAGGGAGCGGACTCCGTCGAGTCCGGCTACGAGCGCACGAACCACGAGATAGCCAAGCGCGTCGTGACGCTGCTCGGGGCTGGCGAGTACGACGGTTCGACGGTCTCGGAGAACGCCATGGACTCCAGTGACATCAACCGGACGCTGGCGGTCGGCGGCGTCAGCACGGTGGCGTACGCCGAGGCGGCCGTCGACGAGTCGACGCGGCGCCAGCAGGGCCTGCTAGGTCGCGTCCGCTCGAACGGTTCGGACGGCACCGACGCGGACTCGGCGACGAAGATCCACAGCCTCGTCCGGCGCGCGGTGCAGTCCCGGCTCACGTGCCCCGCGGAGGTCGAATCCACGGAGCGCGCGCTCGTCGTCGTCTCCGGCCCGCCCGAGGAACTCTCACACAAGGGATTGGTCCGCGCGAGACAGTGGCTGGAGGGAGAGATCGACAGCGTGGAGGTGCTCGCTGGCGACGACCCGCGGCCGTCGAGTGACACCCTCTCGGCGACCGTGTTGCTCTCGAACGTCACCGACGTCCCCCGCGTCGACCGCCTCCAGGAGCAGGCCGTGGACGCCCAGTCCGACATCGAGCGGCAGGCCACGGGCCGCGAGGAGGCGATAACGAACCTCGTCACGGACGCCGAGAACCGCCTCGACCCGGTATGACGCGGAGAATTCGCGCCGCGATTCCGTGGCGTCAGCATCGAATCAGGTCACTCCAGCGGTCGGACTGACACCGTGGCCCGGGAGCAGCGCACTGGCCGCGGGACGGCGGGTAGCGACCCTGGCGTGTTGACGCTGCTCCGCAACGACCTCGCGTGGCTTCACGCCGCCTGGATGGGGCTCGTGTTCCCCGAGCAGCGCCAGAATCACCCGGCGCTCGGCCGGTGGTCGCCGACGACGTTCACTGAGCGGGTCGCCTACGTCGCGTGGGCGGTCCTCGGCGCGCTCGCCGTCGCCGTGGGTTATCCGTTCGCGCTCGCCGGGTTCGCGGTCCGGTTCTACAGCCGACGGCTGTACAGCACCGCGCTCGCGCTCGGCGTCCTCGGCGTGGTCGCAGTGGCCACGCTGATCTGGGGGGCTCTCACCGTCGGCGTCTACCTCCTGGAGTTCTCCCGCGAGGGCGTCCTCGCGGTGGCCGCCGGTGGCGGGGTAGCGGTCGCGTCGGCGGCGCTGGCGACCGCGTTCGCGCGGTGGGACGGGCGGGCGACGACAGTCCTGCTGGCGTACCCGTTCGGCGTCACCGCGGTGTTCCTGCCGCCCGTGGTCGCGGCGCTGTACTCGCCGACGCTGGGCGAGTGGGTGTTCCCGAACAGCTACAATTTCGCGGTGTGGCTCCTCGAGAACCCGCTCGCAGGGACCGGCGTGGACGAGTTCCTCCGCTCGCGGTTCGACCTCGCGGGCGTTGCCTACGTCGGCATGTGGTTCGCGCTCGCGGTCCCGGTCGGGTGGGTGCTCGGCCTGCTCGTCACGCTCGCGGACGTCGTGCGACCCGCGCCCCCCGCGGAGTGACTCGGAGCGCGGGCCGACAGACGTGGGCTGACGCGACGACTGCTGGACTCCACGGAACCGCCGTCGGACCGCTTCTGACGCGTGAACAACTGACACTGACGGCGGGAAACAGCAGTCCTTTTAGGCGCTACCTGCGATTTTCGAACCGATATGAGCTACGAGCAGGTTGAGGTCCCCGAGAACGGGGAGAAGGTCACGTACGACGAGGAGGCGGACGAACTCCGCGTCCCCGAGAACCCCATCATCCCCATCCTCCACGGGGATGGCATCGGAAACGAGGTCGGTCCCGCCGCACAGAAGGTGCTCACCGCCGCCGCGGAAGCGACGGGCCACGACGTCGCGTGGATGGAAGTGTACGCCGGCGAGACCGCCCGCGAGAAGTACGACGAGAACCTCCCGGACGCGACCGTGGACGCCATCCGCGACCACCGCGTTGCCATCAAGGGTCCGCTCACGACGCCCGTCGGCGCGGGCTTCCGCTCGCTGAACGTCGCGCTCCGCCAGACGCTCGACCTCTACGCGAACGTCCGCCCGACGTACTACCTCGACGGCGTGCCGTCCCCGATGAAGTCGCCCGAGGAGATGGACATGGTGACGTTCCGGGAGAACACCGAGGACGTGTACGCTGGCATCGAGTGGGAGGCCGGCAGCGACGAGGCCGAACAGGTCCGGGACTTCGTCGAGGACGAGATGGACTTCGACGGCGTGATGCACGACGGCCCCATCGGCCTCGGTCTCAAACCCATCTCCGAGAAGGGCAGCAAGCGCCTCGTCCGCGAGGCCATCGACTACGCCATCGAGAACGACCGCGACAAGGTCACGCTCGTCCACAAGGGCAACATCATGAAGTTCACCGAGGGGCAGTTCGGTGACTGGGGGATGGAGGTCGCCGACGAGGAGTACCCCGACGACGAGGTGTTCGCCGCGCCCGACTCCCTCTGGGAGGAACAGGACGAGGTCGACATCCCGGAGGACGCCGTGATGGTCGAGGAGCGCCTCGCCGACGCGATGCTCCAGTGGATGCAGCTGCGCACCGACGAGTTCGACGTGCTCGCGATGCCGAACCTCAACGGCGACTACCTCTCGGACGCCGCGGGCGCTCAGATCGGCGGCCTCGGCGTCGCGCCGGGCGCGAACTTCGGGAAGGGCCGTTGTCTCGCGGAGCCGGTCCACGGCTCCTCGCCGAAGAACGCCGGCCTGAACAAGGCCAACCCGACCGCGCTCATCCTCTCCGGGCGCCTCCTGTTCGAGTATATGGGCTGGGAGGACGCGGGTCAGCTCATCCGGGACGCCGTCGAGGAGACCATCTCCTCGGGCGAGGTCACGTACGACCTCGAGCGCCAGATCGAGGGCGGCGAGAAGCTCTCCACGACGGAGTACGCTGACGCCGTCGTCGACCGGATCGAGGAGCTCGCGTAATTCGCTCCTCGCGCAGTCGGCTTTCGCCGACGACGTCCACGACCGCGCGCAATCGAGCGCCGGCCCACCGGGCCACCAAACAAGCCACTTCTTTGCGGGACTGCGACCGGGAGCCGCCGCGTTCGCCAACTGCTTTGTCCCCGGGCACCGTACGTCGGGACGTGTCAGGAGACGACCCCTTCGACGAGATTCCGGACGACCCGACCTCGGACCTCGACCGAGCCACCCAGCAGCTCACCGTGCGCGTCGAGCGGCGCACCTACGACAAGCCCGTGACCATCGTGGAGGGGTTCGACGAGAACTCCGTGGACGTCTCTGCGGTGGCGTCTGAACTGAAGTCCCAGCTCGGCGCGGGCGGGACGGTGGACGACGGCACCATCGAGGTGCAGGGCGACCACACCGACCGCGTCCCCGACCTGCTGCGCGACCAGGGATTCGAGGTGGAGTGACCGGTCTTGAACGGCGCTGTCCCTGCTTGCGAGTTAGCGTCGAGCGAGCGACGCCGCGACGAACTGACCACCAGAACTCGAACAGACTGGTAAGAAAGCGAATCACTGTCGGTGGCGTCTAGCCAGCGGGATGGACATCGCAGACATCTACGTCACCGAGTACGCGGACGTATCACCCGACGTGCCCGCGTCGAAACTCGCCGCGCGGTTCCGCGAGGACGGCGTGAAAGCTGTGGTCGTCCGGGGAGACGACTACGAGGGTGTCGTGACGGAGCGCCAGTTCCTGCGCTCGCACGTGCCGCCGAAGACGAAGGTTCGGTCGCTCGTCTGGCACGTATCGAGAGTCCGACCCGACGAGGACGTCCGGGACGTCGCGCGCCTGCTCGTCGGCGGGCAGACGACAGTGCTGCCAGTGTTCGACGGCGACGAACTCGTTGGGGTCGTCACCGCGGACGGCGTACTCGAGGCTGTTCGGGAGGACCTCGACGCGCTCACGGTCGACGACGTTCACACCGATGATCTGGTGACGGTGTCGCCAGACGACGGCGTCGGCGTCGTGCTGAACCACTTCCGCGAGCGCGCCATCACGCACCTCCCGGTCGTGGACGACGACGGGGACGTGGCTGGCGTCGTGAGCGTCCACGACCTGCTCGGCATCACCACGCGCTCGGTGGAGAAGTCGAGCGGCGGCGACACCGGGTTCCCGGAGGGGCTGAGCCACGGCGGGTTCGGCGCGCGAGAGGGAGACCGAGACGACCTGATGAGCGTCCCGGTGGGGAACGTGATGAGCGACCCGGCAGCGACCACGACGCCCGACCGACCGCTCGGGGAGGCCGTCGGAGAGATGCTGGAGCGCGGCATCTCCTCGCTCGTCGTGGTGGACGAATCGGAGCGAGCGACAGGCATCGTGACGAAGACCGACGCGCTCGAGTCGCTGACGTGGACCGACGAGGACGCGCCGGTCGTGCAGGTCCAGAACGTCGACCTGATGGACGACCTCTCGGTGGACAACGTTCGAAACACTGTCGACGAACTCGTCTCCCGGTACGAGGCGATGTCACTCCTGGAGGCGAACGTCTACTTCCACGAGCACGAGGAACGGGTGCGCGGCACGCCGCTGATGCTGGCGCGCATCCGCTTGTTCACGGACAAGGGTCACTTCGTCGGCACCGGCGAGGGCTACGGCGCGGGGCACGCGTTCCGCCTCGCCGCGAACGTCGTGGAGCGCCAGATTCTCGAGGGGAAGACGCGGGGCCGCTCGAAGAAGGGGCGGGACCGAGAGGAACGCGCCGCTCGCAAGCGCTACGGCTGGTATCTGTCGGGATCCGAGTAGCAGGAGTTCGGTGGAGTGGTCACGCGAGCGGGTTTCTGGGAACGCCGACGCGTCGGTGGCGCCGGTAGAGGTAGAGCGCGGGCAGCACCAGCGCGAGCGGCGGGAACCACATCAGATAGTACCACTCCGAGGGCGTCCAGCCGTCGGCGTCCGCGAGGTACCGTCGGTCGAAGTAGACGAACACGGGAGAGAGGACAGCGAGGCCGAACCCCACGAGCACGAACGGCACCAGGAGAAGCGAGACGTACGCGTCCGGCGGGAGCACGGCGCCGAGCACGGCGGTCACGACGAGCGACGCGACGATGCCGGCGATGGGCTTCCACCAGTCCGGGCGTTCGGCGAGCCGCGCTCGCGTCGACGGCGGGTCAGTCATGCCGGGGCGGACGCAGCGTCGACACGTTAGTGTTTCCGTCGACCCGGTAGTTTATCCGGAACGGCGACCGACACCCGAGCATGTACGCGGTCGTGGGGTGTTCGGACTGTAGCGCGCTGTGGGTGGTCTCGGGGCGGCCCGACACCTCGGGGTGTCCGCGCTGTGAGAAACGCCACCAGTTCTCCAAACTTCGGAAGTTCGTGACGACGGAGGACGAGGACCACGCCCGCGAAGTTCGCGCGTCGATGCTCGCGAACCGCGCCGGGCACGGCGACGCGTTCGCGGAGGTGGAGGACTTCACGACGCTCGAGGATTTCGTCGAGGACACCGGGATGACCGACGACGAGTTCATGGCGCAATCGGGCGTGGACACCGACGAGGTGGCCGCTGCGGGCGAGCGCGCCGAGCAGTCCACGCGGAGTCTCGGGAAGCGCGCGGCCGTCGAGACGGCGCTCCGGGAACTCGACCAACCGACCGAGGACGAAGTGAAGGCGTTCGCGGCCGAGCACGGCGTCGAGGGGGAGTACGTGGAGCGCGCGCTGTCGAAGTTCGAGCGAGCGGGCGAGGTCTCGAAGTCCGGGGGACGGTACCGCCGGCTCTGATCCGACAGCGACGCGCCTGTGGCGCGTTTACTGAGCCCTACAGCGGGAGTTCGCCGACGCCGCGCCAGAGCGTCAGCGCGAGCACGAGCACCGTGAGCAGCAACTTCAGCACGCGGAGCGTGCGCACCGCTCGCGACGGTGATTTGCCGTCAGCGCTAGGGTCGTCGAGCGTGCGCATATTACTCGAAACGCCGGCTGGAAAAATAACCCTGTGCCTGCACCGGGATGAAAGTGAAAGTGTCTGGGCGGGTGTCGAGAGCGTCCAGACGGGGGTGCGATGGCCCGGTCACGCGGTGAGCACGAGCGTGACGAGGCCGACGACGCCGACCCCGCAGAGCCAGCAGACGACCTGAAGCGCGTTCGGAACGGGCAGGTGGCCGGCGCGGTAGTCGTTCGGGTCTCCCGCCGAGAAACCGATGCGGGTGCTCGCCGCCACCGTCTCGATGCCGGAGTCCGTGATGCCGACGATGGCGGGCACGATGAACGCCGCGAGGGCGAACATGAGGGCGCCGAGCAACTTCAGCGGGAACGCGACGACGACGGCGAGCGCGACGGTGAGCACGCCCGTCAGTCCACCCCACCCGATGCCGTACTGGAGCGCCGTGCCGCGCACGTCGACGTCTGACATGGTCGGTGGTACGCACCCCGGAACGTAAATGTTGGCTCCCAGAGGGGTTGCGTGTGGCTGGGTTCAGTGGACGGCGTCGGCGTCCAGATTCAGGGGGGCGAGTTCAGCGCCCAAGGTCCTCGTGCGCCGAGGAGAGGTGGCGGGACGCCAGCGCCGCGAGCAGACTGAGTTCGCCCGCGAGCGCGCCGGCGGCGATGACCTCCGCGAGCGCGTCGGCGTTCGACCCAGCGGGGTCACCGCCGCCGCGCACCCCGAGCACGTCGAGGGCCTCGCGCTGGGTCGGGAGTTTCGTGCCGCCGCCGACGGTGCCGACCTCCAGGGACGCTAGATTCACCGACGCGTAGAGCTCGTTTTCCCTGGCCTCGACGGTGGTGATGCAGTTCGCGCCCTCGACGACCTGTGCTGCGTCCTGCCCGGTCGCGAGGAACACCGCGGCGACCACGTTCGCGGCGTGCGCGTTGAACCCGAGACTCCCGGCCTTCGCGCTCCCGATGAGGTTCTTGCGCGTGTTCGCCTCCTCGATGGCCTCGGGCGTCGTGCCGAAGCGCTCCTCGACGACGTCCGCGGGGATGTGGACGTCGGCGGTGACGGTGCGTCCGCGGCCCTCGACGGCGTTGATGGCGGCGGGCTTCTTGTCCGCACAGAGGTTCCCGGAGAGCGCGACGAGTTCCGCGGGCGTCTCCGCCTCGACGACGTCCGCGGCGGCGCCCGTGGCGATGGTCGCCATGTTCATCCCCATCGCGTCCTTCGTATCGTAGCTGAACCGGAGGAAGACGTTGTCGCCGACGACGTACGGCGTCACGCCGGTGAGTTTCCCGTGGCTCGTCGTGGATTCGGCGGCCTCCCGGAGCGCGTCGACGTTCTCCTCGACCCACTCCGCGACGTCAGCGCCCTCGCGCACGTCCTCGACGCGGAAGACGGGCGCCCGCGTCATCCCGGTCTTCGTGACCCGAGCGTTCGCGCCGCCCGCCGTCGTAATCGCCGAGCAGCCCCGATTGACGGACGCGACGAGCGCGCCCTCCGTGGTGGCCAGCGGCAGGTAGTACTCGTCGTCCGCGGCGCCGCCGTTCACGGCCAGCGGTCCCGCGACGCCCATCGGCAACTGCGCACCGCCCGCGAGGTTCTCGACGGCGGTTTCGCTGGCCTGTTCGGCGTCGAACGCGAACGAGCCGATGGCGTCCAGGTCGACGCCGGTCTCCCGGGCGAGGAGTTCACGACGCGCCGCGGCGGCGGTGTCGGCGTCGGCGTGGTCTTCGAGTTCGTAGAGTCGGAGGTCACCGGACTGCACGCGGTCTGCGAGCCCCGAGGCGTCGGTCATGCGTGGAGTTCGTCGGGCGGACGCCCTGAAGGTTGTCCTTTGTCGAGCGGCCCGGCCAGCGCGGACGAACGTCTGGTTCCCGAACGACTTTGGCGTCGCGGGTCCCGCGAACTGGTATGACTGCGGCCGCCGACCTGATTCTGCGCAACGGCGAGGTGCACACGCTTGCCGACCCGGACGAGACGCACGAGGCCGTCGCCGTGCGGGACGGGCGCGTCGTGCGCCTGGCCAGCGACTACGAGATCGAGTTCCTGGAGGGCGTCGAGACGGAGGTGGTCGACCTCGACGGACGCGTCCTGCTGCCCGGATTCGTGGACGCCCACACGCACATGGAGACCGTCGGACAGTACGGCGTCCACGCCGACCTCCGGGGCGCGAGCGGGCCCGAGGAGGTCGTGGAGCGACTGCAGGTGCGCGCGGACGAACTGGCCGAGGGCAGCGAGAACGACGCCGGCGGCTGGGTGCTGGGCTTCGGCTACGACGAGAGCACGTGGAACGCGAGCGAGGGGACGGACGCCGCCGACCTCACCGCGGGCGACCTGGACCGCGTGAGCGAGGACCGGCCTGTTGCGGCCATCCGCGAAGACATGCACACGGCGACGGTGAACAGCGCCGTCATCAGCGAGTACGGCGACGACATGCCCGACGGCGACGTGATGGGTGGCGGCCGCATCGTGGAGGACGCCGTCGAGGTCGTCTACGACGCCACCGACCCGGACTCCACGGAGACGAAGGACCTCCTGCGAGCGGCCCAGCGCGAAGCCAACAGCCTCGGCGTGACCTGCGTCCACGACATGGTGCGACAGTCCCACTCGCCGCGGGCGTTCCGCGAGTTGGACGAATCCGGCGAGCTCTCGGTTCGCGTGCGCCTGAACTACTGGACGGACCACCTCGACGCCGTCCTGGAGACCGGTCTGGCGACGAACCACGGGAGCGAGATGGTTGAGGTCGGGGGCATCAAGTCGTTCACGGACGGGAGTTTCGGTGGGCGAACCGCGAAGCTCTCGGAATCGTACGCGGACGACCCGGACGAGACAGGGAAGTGGGTTGTCGACCCCGAGGAACTGGAGTCGGTCGTCGAGCGCGTGGACGACGCTGGTCTCCAGATGACCGTCCACGCAATCGGCGACGAGGCCGTCGACGCGGTGTTGGACGCCTACGAGGCCTGCGCAGGCGAGTCGGGTGACGGGAGCGTGCGCGACCGCCGCCACCGCATCGAACACGCCGAACTAGCGAGCGACGACGCCATCGAGCGCATGGCCGACCTGGGTGTCGTGGCGTCGATGCAGCCGAACTTCCTGAAGTGGGCGGGCGAGGACGGCCTCTACGAGGACCGCCTCGGCACCGAGCGCCGGAAGGCATCGAACCGATTCGCGGCGTACCGCGAGGCGGGCGTGCCCCTCGCGTTTGGCAGCGACTGCATGCCACTCGACCCGCTTCTCGGCGTCCACCACGCGGTCAACGCGCCCGCAGACTCACAGCGACTCGGCGTGACCGACGCGCTCCGCGCGTACACCTCGGGCGGCGCGTACGCCGGATTTGCGGCGGACGAGATGGGCACGCTCCGGGAGGGCGTGCTCGCGGACTTCGTCGTGCTCGCGGACTCGCCGTGGGAGCACCCGGAGTCGATTCGGGACGTGAACGTGGACGCGACGGTCGTGGGCGGCGACGTCGTGTACCGGCAGGACGCGTGAGAAGAGCGCTATTCGAGTAGCGACTCGCCAGTCATCACGTCAGGTTGCTCGACGTCGAGCAGGGAGAGCAGCGTGGGAGCCACGTCGCGGAGCGCGCCGTCCTCGCGGACGGTAAATCCACCATCGTCGTCCCTGTTGCCCTCACTGGGCGCTACATGGACGAACGGCACGGGGTTGAACGTGTGCGCGGTGTGGGGTTCCGCCTCGGTGCCCATGTCGTCGGCGTTCCCGTGGTCGGCGGTGAGAACGACGTGCGCATCGGCCTCTCTGAGCGCTGGCACGAGTCGCCCGAGTTGCTCGTCGACGGCCTCTACTGCATCGACTGCGGCCTCGTAGTCGCCCGTGTGCCCGACCATGTCCGGGTTCGCGTAGTTCAACACGAGCACGTCCGGGTCCTCGTCGGCGAGCGCGTCGAGCGTGACGTCGGTCACCTCGCGCGCGCTCATCTCGGGTTGCTGGTCGTAGGTCGGCACGTCCGGGGAGTCGACGATGCGCCGCATCTCGCCGTCGAACTCCACCTCGCGCCCGCCGTTCAGGAAGTACGTGACGTGAGGGTACTTCTCGGACTCCGCGACCCGCAGTTGTGTACGTCCGGCCTCCGAGACGACCTCACCGAGCGTGTCCGTTGGCTCCTTCGCCGGGAACGCCACCGGGAGGTCGAACGTCTCGTCGTACTCCGTCATCGTGACGACCGGCACGTCCGGCGGGTCGGTGTCGAAGCCCCAGTCGTCCGGTCGGATGTCCGCGAGCATCCGCACGAGCTGGCGCGCGCGGTCGGCGCGGAAGTTGAAGAACACGACCGCGTCGCCCTCGCTCAGTCGGTCGCCGCCCCTGACGATGGTCGGTTCGACGAACTCGTCCGTGTCCCCTCGCTCGTAGGACTCCCGGACGGCGTCGACCGCCGTTTCCGCGCGGTGCATCCCGTTCCGCTCGACGATGGCGTCGAAGGCTTTCCTGGTACGGTCCCAGTTCTGGTCGCGGTCCATCGCGTAGTACCGGCCGGAGACCGTGGCGACGTCCCCGGTGTCGTACTCGGAGACGACCTCCTGGAGCGAGTAGAGATAGTTCTCGGCGCTCTGCGGGGCGGTGTCTCGTCCGTCCGTGAACGCGTGCGTGGTCGCTTCGAGGTCGCGGCTCGCGGCGCACTCGAGGAGCGCGTGCAGGTGTTCGTGGTCCGAGTGCACCCCGCCATCGCTCACGAGTCCCATGAAGTGGACGCGCCCACCCGTCACTTCGACGTGATCGAGCGCACCCGAGATGGCGTCGTTCTGGCAGAGTTCGCCGTCCGCGACAGCGTCTTCGATGCGCGCGTACTCCTGGCGCACCACGCGCCCCGCGCCGATGGTGAGGTGCCCGACCTCGCTGTTCCCCATCTGCCCGCGCGGGAGGCCGACGTCCCGCCCGGACGTGGTGAGCGTGCCGAACGCGCCGCTTTCGGCGTAGTCGTCGAAGTTCGGCGTATCGGCCGCGCGGACGGCGTCCAGTCTGTCGTGGTCTCCGAGCCCCCAGCCGTCCAGCACGACGAGCGCGGTCTGCATGGTCGAAACTGGGGCACCTTACTCCATGTAGGTGTCGCTGGCCGGCGGCGGACTGCGTCGAGAACCCCTGGTCTGGGTTTCGACCGCGGGCACACGGTCCACGCACCGACCTCCGACTCGCGAAGCACCCTCTGCCCGCGGCGTCTGACGCAAGAACTATGCGGGCGGCGGGCCACCTCCTCCCCAATGGGCTTCATGGACAAGATTCTCGGTGGGAGCGGTAGTTCCACCGAGGACTACGTCGAACTCGACATCGAGGACTTCGACACGGACGCGGCGGAGGCCGGCGTGCAACTCCACATCGCGGAGATCGACGGACAGGAGGACGTCATCGCTATCAAGGACGCGGTGTACGACGGCGACCTCGTCATCGCGGACATCACGCGCCTCCGCACGGAGGACAGCACCGTCGAACACGTCGTCGACGAACTCCGACAGGTCGCCCGGGAAGTCGGCGGCGACATCGTCCAGAAGGGCGACGACCAGATCATCGTCACGCCGAGCGGCATCGGCATCAGCCGCTCGAAGCTGAACCACCGGTAACCACACTCTCTTCGCCTTCTACGAGTCACAGGCTGGCGGACAGCCCTTGCTCTCGGCAACTGTAATCACCCTCTCTGATAACGACGTGAACGGCCCAGTCGAAAAGTGCGCTACGAGACGTTGTCGGGTTTCTCCGCGTCGTCCTCGACGGAGCGCTTCATCGAGTCGCGGCGGGACTTCGCGTCGCGGCCCGTGGCCTCGAGCAGGAACTCGTTTTTCGCGTTGACGGCGTCCGCAGCGGCCTCGGCGTTCCCTTCCGCGATGACGTCCTCGGCGTCTCGCTCCTCGAAGTCGACGGCGAGTTTGTCCTTCTTTCCGGAGTAAGTCACTGCGCCCGCGACGATGCGATCGAACACGGGGTTGTCGGGGTCCTCGACGACGTGGAGGTCGCTTCCCTTGTACTCCTCGGTGGCCGTCGGGCTACCGAAGTAGTCCTCGATTTCGGCCTCGAGGTCGGGCATGCGGTCTTCGAGGTACTCCCCGCGGCGCATCTTGTACTCCTTCATGGACTCGAAAAGCACAGCGATTGGTTTACCTGTTTCGTCAGCGGGCGCCCCCGGAAGCCGCCACGGCTCACTGCCAGTCCGGAATCACCACGTCCGAAATTGCCACGTTCCACCGACAGCACGGCCGCCGCCGGCCGTCACTAGTCCTCGGCGAGGTAGCCCTTCCGGCAGTCCGGGCAGATGTCGCCCGCGCGCAGACTCGACCCGGCGGCGCGGCGCTCGAACCCGCACTCCGGACAGTACAGCGCGAAGTCGAGGTCGTCCTCGCTCTCGGACTGCTCGATGGGGCCGGCGCTCGTGAACCCCGTGTCGGCCTCCACGAACTGCTCGCTCTCGTCGCCGAACTGGAACGACGTGTCGTCGGTCGTCGCGTCGACGCCGGCGTCCTCGCCGTCGTGGTCCGGCCACTCGCCTCGCGGGCGGTCGTCAGAACGCTCGGCGGCGACGGCCTGCGCGCCGCCGGACTGTCCCGCGGACGCGGCGTCGCTGGCTCCGGTGTCGGTAGACGTGTTGTCGCCGCCGGTCTGTGGCCCGTCGACGAACTCGACGTCTTCGCCGTCCGGGTCGGGCGCCGGGTCGTGGTCGGCGTCCGGGTCGACGTCCGCCTGCTCGTCCCACTGCTCGCTGCCCGCAGTGTCTTCGTCGGCGGAATCGTCGATGATGACGGCGTCGTCCTCGCCCGCGTCCGTCGCGGTGTCGGCGCCGGCCGCGGTCGCGTCTGCGTCGGCCGCCGACGCACCGCCGGCGGTGCCCGACGAGTCCGTCTGCATGTCGGCTTCCGCTCGCTCGATGGCGTCGGACGCGGACGTGAACGCGCCAGACGTTGCGTCGGCGGTCTCACCGCCGGACGGCGAGGCGCCGGCTCTCCCGGACGCCGAACCGCCGGCCGTACTCTCGGCCCCCGTCGACGCGCCGGACGCCCCTGCGTCCGACGACGTCGCCGAATCGGTCGGTTCGATGGACCGAACTTCCGTGTTCTCCGTCGTGACGTTCTCCGCTCCACAGCGCGAACACTCCTGAAGTTCGCGCTCGGTCACGACCACCTCGTTCCCGCGCTCTTCCCGGCCCCGCTCGACGAAGGGCTCTCCGTAGTCGTGTCCGAGCAGGGAGCACCTGAGACCCATTGGCAGGGTCGTTCCGGGGCCAACGGCAAAAGGGTACCGTTCGGGGATACCGATAAGACGCAGGGGCGTCTCGGTTCGAGTATGCACGCGAAGCGCGAGTATCGGGACCGTGACGACACCGAAGTGGCGGTGCTCGACGCGCTCGTCGACCGCTCTGAAGAGGGGATGACGGTCTTCGAGTTGCGCTCCCAGGTCGACGCCGACATCGACACGCTGGAGGACGCCCTGAGTTCGCTGAAGGACGAGAACCTCATCGACGCCGAGGAGAACGGCGACCGTACCGTCTTCATCGCCGACGACCGCGTCGTCCCCGAGGGAGATAACGACTCCGTCGAGGAGTCGTCCTGGCTCGACGCCATCCGCCGGAAACTCGGTTTCTGAACGACCGTCCTCGCGCCGTCCCGCTCCGCGGAGCGGTGGGTTTACCCGCCGTCCGTGCGGACGTTCGACCGATGACCGTCGTCAGAGAGCGCCACGAGGACCACGGCGCCGCGTTCCGCGACGTCGCGGGGCGCGCGTTCCCCGAGCAGTACGGTCGCCCGGAGCGCGCCCACCGCGCGGTGCGCAACGTCGTCGGCGTCACCGAGCACGCGTTCGACGTGCTCGTCGTGGCCGGCGAGGACCGCCGCGAGTTCGTGGACGACACCGTGACGAACCGCGTGCCCGACGCCGACGGCGAGGGCGTGTACGCGCTCCTCCTCGACTCCCAGGGCCGCGTCCGCCTGGACTGTTACGTGTTCGCGACGAGCGACACGCTCCTCCTGTTCCTGCCGGCGGGCACCGGTGAGGACCTCGCCGACGAGTGGAGCGAGCGGACGTTCGTCCAGGACGTCGAGATCGAGTACGCGACCGACGACTTCGGTGTGTTCGGCGTCCACGGCCCGAACGCCACCGAGAAGATAGCGAGCGTGCTCCACAACGCCAGTCCGAGCGAGGACCCGTTGACGTTCGTGCGCGGCGAGATGGAGGCCGGCGTCACCGTCATCCGGGACGACAACCTCGCGGGCGAAGAGGGCTACCTCGTCGTCTGCGCCGCCGAGGACGCCGACCCCGTGTTCGAGACGCTGCTGGTCCGCGGCCTGAACGCCGCGCCGTTCGGCCGGCAGACCTGGGAGACGCTCACCCTCGAAGCGGGGACGCCGCTGTACGAGACGGAACTGGAGGGACAGATTCCGAACGTGCTCGGCCTGCGGAACGCCGTCGACTTCGAGAAGGGGTGTTTCGTCGGCCAGGAGGTCGTCTCGAAGGTCGAGAACAGAGGGCAGCCGAGTTCCCGACTCGTCGGCCTCGCGCCCGACGCGCTCCCGGAAGCGGGGGCGACCGTGAGCGACGCCGGCAAACCCATCGGTGAGGTGACGCGCGCCGCGGTCAGCCCCGTGCTCGACGAACCGGTCGCGCTCGCCACCGTGGAGTGGGAGGCGGGCGACTCGCTGGCAGTCGAGACCGCCAACGGCTTCGTCGACGCGCCCGTCGCGGACCTGCCGTTCGTCGAGGGCAGCGAGCAATCCGCGCGCTTGCCGAAGTACTGACCGTCAGCGGTTCTTCTCGGCGCTCGATAGGCCGGGCAGCATCGCCTTCATCTGCGCGAGCGAGAACACGCTCGTCGGTTCGTCCATGTGGACGCCGATCTCCCCGGAGAACAGCCGCATGCCGGCGCGCTGGACGACCTCGGGGAACGAGTAGCCGCGACGCACCAGGTGGCCGAGTCTGATCTCCCGCGCCAGTTCGTCGCGCCACGCCGACTCGTAGGCCGCGAGCGTACCGGGGTCGTCGGGGTCGATTACGCGCGCCGCACAATCCGCCGCCGTCATCCCGTAGCGGATGCCACCGCCCGTGAACGGCTTGGTCTGCCCGGCGGCGTCGCCGAGCAGGAACCCGCGACGGCCGGTCACGCTGTCCGGCGGACCGATGGGAATCAGCCCCGAGCAGCGGTGCTCGACCTCGACGCCGTAGTCCTCGACGAGGTCGTCGAACATCGCGGTCACGTCCTCGCCGGGCGCGGCGGCGAGACCGTACTCCACGCCCGCGTCGCCGCGCGGGATGCGCCACGCGAAGAACTCCGGGACGGTGAGGTGGACGTCCACGAAGTTCTGGTGGTCGGGGTCCGGGTCGAACGCGAGCGCGCCGTGCAGGAACTCCTCTGGTTCCGGCAGGCCGAGCGCGTCACGAACCCGCGAGCGCGGGCCGTCCGCGCCGGCGACCAGTTTCGCGTCCACTTCAACTGTCTCCTCGGGGCCGCGAACCGTCAACTCGACGCGGTCGGCGTGCTCCTCGACGCTCGTCACGGTGTGTTGCTCACGGACGTCGGCCCCCGCGTCGCGGGCGGCGTCTGCCAGCGTCTTGTCCAGTTGCACGCGGTCGATGGCGTTCGAAATCGGCTCGGATTTGTAGAACGGATACGACTCGGAGTCCGCGCCGCCGAGGTGGAAGCGCGCGCCGTGGATGGCGTTCTGGAACAACTCGTCGTGGTACTCCTCGGGGACGAACTCCCAGACGTCGAGGCTGACGTGTCCGGAGCACGCCAGTGGTTTGCCGAGTTCACCCGACTCGAAGGCAACCACGTCGTGGCCGCGTTCCGCGGCCCGCCGCGCGAACCGCGCGCCCGCTGGACCGACGCCGACGACCGCGAAGTCGTACATCACGTCGCCGTAGCCCGGGGACGAGCAAATGTCTTCCCCTCGGAAGAGTTGCGCCAACCTGTTCGCGGTCGGGGCAGTAACTCGAGAAAACAGGTCAAATCGACGTTAGTTTAAATAGACCATACAATACAATTAATATGGTGGGGTTGGCATGAGGTGTCATGGTAGAGAGTGACGGTGATGCCATCGACGAGTCGAGACGCACGTTCATGCAGGCGACCGGCGGCCTGGCGTCGGTAACGGCGCTCTCCGCGTACATCAGTTCCGGCGTCACGACCGCACAGAGCGCCGACCCGAGCGCCGACGTCGAACGGCGCGTCGGGGAGATGACCCTCGACGAGAAGATCGGACAGATGACCCAGGTCGCCGCCTACGAACTCGGCGAGAACCCCCGGGAGTTTTTCGAGGAGTACCTCCCTGGGTCGCTCATCTACGCGAAATCGAAGGATGCCGTGACGCAGGCGAAGGCCACGAACGACCTCCAGGAGGCGATGGTCGAGACCCACCCACACGACGTGCCGTTCGTGTGGGGACTGGACGCTGTCCACGGGAACAACAACCTGAAGGACGCCATCATCTTCCCGCACAACCACGGCCTCGGCGCGACGTGGAACCCCGAGTACGCCCACCAGATGGCCGACCACACCTCGAAGACGCTCCGCGCGACGGGGACGCCGTGGACGTTCTCCCCGGTCGCGGACCTCCAGCGCGACCCGCGCTGGGGTCGGTTCTACGAGGGGTTCAGCCAGGACCCCTACCTCACCGCCCGAATGGTCGAGGAGAAGGTCCGTGGCTACGAGACCGACGAACGCGACCACAAGCGGGCAGCGGCCACGACGAAGCACTTCGCGGGGTACTCCGAACCCGCGAACGGCAACGACAGGAGCCCCGCGCTCCTCCCGTACCGGACGTTCCGGAGTTACTTCCTGCCGCCGTACCACGCCGGCATCTCCGCCGGGTCGGAGACGGTGATGGTCAACAGCGGGTCGGTCAACGGCATCCCCGCGCACGCCTCCGAGGAACTCCTCGAGGACATCCTGCGCGAGATGCTCGGTTTCGAGGGCATGGTCGTCTCCGACTGGCACGACTTCTACCGGATGGTCGCGGTCCACGAGTTCGCGGCGGACGTGAAGGAAGCCACCAAACTCGGCATCAACGCCGGCATCGACATGTACATGGTGCCCGCCGGTGGCATCCCGAGCGACACCGTCGAGACCTACCAGCAGAACCTCCGGGAACTGGTCGAGGAGGGCGAAGTGCCGATGGAGCGCATCGACGACGCGGTGACGAACGTGCTCGCGTTCAAGGAGGCGATCGGCCTCTTCGACGACCCCACCGCGGACCCCGAGCGCGCCGCCGACGTCGTCGGCTCCGAGGAAGCCCGCAGCATCGCCGCCGACACCACCGCCGACTCGATGACGCTGCTGAAGAACGACGGGGCGCTCCCGTTCGACGCCGACGCCGACACGATTCTCGTCACGGGGCCGAGCGCCGACAGCGTCGCCAACATGATGGGCGGGTGGACGCTCGGCTGGCAGGGCGTCGGCGACGTGCTCCCGCCGGCGGTCACCCCGCTCGAAGCCATCCGGGAGACCGTCTCCGCGTCGACGGAAGTCGTCCACGTGCCCACGGGCCTCCACGAGTTCCAGAAGGAAAGCGAAGTCCGCGACGCCGCTGCGCGCGCCGACGCCGTCCTCGCTGTCGTCGGCGAGGGGCCGTACGCCGAGGAGAAAGGCGACACCGATACGCTCGAGTTGCCGAACGCCCAGCAGCGACTCGTCTCGACGCTCGCGGACGTCGACACCCCACACGCCGGCGTGTTCTTCGCTGGCCGCCCGCGCGGCACCGAGGTGTTCGAGGAGCTCCCGGCCGCGCTGATGGCCTACCTCCCCGGCACGATGGGCGGCCGCGCCGTCGCCGACGCCGTCTTCGGGAACACCAATCCGAGCGGCCGCCTCCCGTTCACGTGGCCGGACGGAACCGGCCAACTGCTCAACCTCCACGACAACTACCCGCCGGACCGCTTCCACGAGGGCGGTGACCCCGGCCCACCCCACTCGGACCAGGACCCCGTCTTCCCGTTCGGGCACGGCGAGTCCTACACCGAGTTCTCGTACCGCGACCTGCGCGTGCGCCCGTCGACACTCCAGCAATCGGCCGCACGCGACGAGGTCACCGTCTCCGTCGAGGTGACGAACACCGGCGACCGCGCCGGCGAGCACGTCGTCCCCGTCTACGGCACTCGCCGCCACGGCCCGGTGCTCTACCCCCAGGAGGAGGTCGTCGGCTTCGAGCGCGTTTCACTCGCTCCCGGCGAATCGAACCGGGTCCGCGTCCGGGCGTCGATCGCGCCGCTTGCTACGGTACCCGGAGGCATGTTCTCGCAGGACGAACTGACGGTGGTTCCCGGCGACTACACGATTTCGGTCGGTGACCTCGACGCGACGCTGACGGTGACGTAGCGGAGAGACAGCGGAGGCCGGCGAGGCGCGGCCGTCGCCGACAGCGACGACGAGCCGGTCGTCACCGCGAATCAGCGCGACTTCCGAGCGCTCGGCGTACCTGTCGACTCGCACTGACGGGCGTCAGTCGTCCTGTGCGAGCGCGGCCTTCTCGTCGTCCTTCGCGGGTTTCTTGCGGTCCGAGCGCGGCCCCTCCATGTCGACTCCGGGGAGTTTGTCTCGGAGGTAGCGCCCGGTGTGGCTGTCGTCGTTCCCCGCCACCTCCTCGGGAGTCCCCATCGCGACGACGTCGCCGCCGTGTTCGCCGCCCTCCGGGCCGAGGTCGACGATGTGGTCGGCGTTCTTCACGAGGTCGAGTTCGTGCTCGATGACCACGACGCTGTTCCCGCGGTCGGTGAGGCGCTGGAGCACCTCGATGAGTTTCCGCTCGTCCGCGGAGTGAAGACCCGTGGTGGGTTCGTCGAGCAGGTAGAGGGTGTCGCCCGAGTCCTTCTTCCCGAGTTCCTCTGCGAGTTTCACGCGCTGGGCCTCACCACCGGAGAGCGTCGTCGAAGGCTGGCCGAGGCGCATGTAGTCGAGGCCGACGTCCATCAGGAGTTTCAGGCGACGGCCGAGCCGGGAGTCCGCCTCGAAGAAGTCGTGGGCCTCCTCCACGCTCATCTGGAGGACGTCCGCGATGGTCGCGCCCTTGTACTCGACCTGCAGCGTCTCGTCGTTGTACCGGTCGCCGCCACACTCCTCGCACGGGACGTGGACGTCCGAGAGGAAGTTCATCTCGATCTTCTGAGTGCCCTGGCCGCCGCAGGCCTCACACCGCCCGCCCTTGACGTTGAACGAGAACCGCCCCTTCTCGTACCCGCGCTGTTTCGCGAGTTTGGTCTGGGCGAACTTCTCGCGGATGTAGTCGAAGACGTTCGTGTACGTCGCCGGGTTGGAGCGCGGCGTGCGACCGATGGGCGACTGGTCGATGAGGCGCACCTTCTCGACGTTCTCGACGCCCTCGATAGCGTCGTGGTCGCCCGGGTCGACCGAGGTGTTGTCGTTCATCTCGCGGGCGAGCCCTTTGTAGAGGATGTCGTGCATCAGCGTCGACTTCCCGGAGCCCGAAACCCCCGTGATGGCGGTGAACGCGCCCACCGGAATCTCGACGTCGAGGTCGCGGAGGTTGTGCTGGCGCGCCCCCTCGATGGTGAGCGCGGCGTCCCACTCGCGGCGCTCCTCGGGGACGGGAATCTCCTTGCGGCCCGCGAGGTAGTCGCCGGTGACCGACTCCTCGGCCTCCATCAGGTCCTCGACGGAGCCGTTAGCGACGACCTCACCGCCGTGGCGACCCGGTCCCGGTCCCATGTCCACGACGTTGTCCGCGCGCCGCATCGTCTCCTCGTCGTGCTCCACGACGACGAGCGTGTTCCCGAGGTCGCGGAGTTCCTCCAGGGTGTTCAGCAGGCGGTCGTTGTCGCGCTGGTGGAGGCCGATGGAGGGCTCGTCGAGGACGTACAGCACGCCGACGAGGCCAGCCCCGATCTGGGTCGCGAGGCGGATGCGCTGGCTCTCACCGCCCGAGAGCGTCGACGCCTCGCGGTCGAGCGTGAGGTACTCGAGGCCGACCTCCTGCATGAACCCGAGGCGCGAGCGGATCTCCTTGAGTATCTCCTCGGCGATCTTCGTGTCGCGCTCGTCCATCCCTTCCTCCATCGCCTCGAAGTGCTCGAGCGCGTCACCGATGCTCGCGCGATTGACCTCGGTGATGGACGTGCCGTCCACGAGCACCGCGCGCGAGGACGGTTTCAGGCGCGTGCCGTCGCACGCCGGGCACGTCGTGACGCTCATGTACTTCTCGATGTGCTCGCGCGTCGACTCCGAGTCCGTCTCGACGTGGCGCCGCTCGAGGTTCGGAATCACGCCCTCGAAGCGCTTTTTCTTGCGCCGGATGCCGTTCTTCGTGGAGCGCTTGAACACCACCTGCTCGCTCGTGCCGTAGAGGAATTTCTGCTGGACGTCCTCTTCTATGTCCTCGAACGGCGTCGACAGCGAGACGTCGAAGTGCTCGGCGACCGCGTCGAGGCGCGTGCGGTAGTACGACCGGTCGTAGCTCCACGGTTCGAAGACGTCCCGCAGCGGCTTCGAGGGGTCCTGCACGACGAGGTCCTCGCTGACTTCCTTCGTGTTCCCGAGGCCCTCACACTCCGGGCACGCGCCGTGGGGGCTGTTGAACGAGAACGAGCGGGTCTCTATCTCGCTGATGTCGATGCCGCAGTGCGTGCACGCCAGCGCCTCCGAGAACTCCACGACGAGGCGGTCGTTCTCCGCTCCGTCGCCGTCTGCATCACCAGCGCCGCCTGCCAGGTCGCCGGTGGAGCGCGCCGTCGAACCGCCCAGTTCGATTCCTTCGTCGGGGTCCGGGATAACGACCTTCAGCACGCCGTCGGCCTCCTCGAGTGCGGTCTCGACCGAATCCGTGATGCGGGAGCGCGCGTCCTCGCTGACAGACACGCGGTCCACGACCACGTCCACGGTGTGGTCGTAGTTCTCGTCCAAGTCGGGGCGGTCGTACGCGAGGTCGTACTCCTCGCCGTCGACCTCGACCCGGGAGTACCCCTCCGAGACGAGTTCGTCGAAGCGGTCCTCGAAGGCGCCTTTCTGGTCGCGTACGACCGGCGCGGCGATCTTCGCCTTCGTTCCCTCGGGGAGTTCGAGAATGCGCCGCACCATCTGCTGGGCGGACTGCTCGCCGACCTCCCGGCCGCACTCCGGGCAGTGTGGCGTGCCGACGCGGGCGTACAGCAGTCGCAGGTAGTCGTGGAGTTCGGTGACGGTGCCGACGGTCGACCGCGGGTTGTTCGCGGCGTTCTTCTGGTCGATGCTGATTGCCGGAGACAGCCCCTCGACGGCCTCGACCTGGGGTTTGTCCATCTGCCCGAGGAAGTTCCGGGCGTACGCCGACAGGCTCTCGATGTACCGGCGCTGGCCCTCCGCGTAGATGGTCTGGAAGGCGAGCGACGATTTCCCCGACCCGGAGAGGCCGGTCACCACGTTGAACGACTCGCGTGGAATCTGTACGTCGAGGTCCTCGAGGTTGTGCTCTTCCGCCCCTCGGACCTCGATGAAGTCCTCACTCATTGGAGACGCAGTAGCCGCCACGGGGGTGAAGGTCTGTCGGTCCCGGTACGCGCCCGCGTGTTGTGGCCAGCATCGGTCGACGAGACGGTAACCACGCCCCCGAATCGATACGTCGGAACTGTCGTGGGAACGCTTTTCCCCTCTCGCTTGGATTGCCCGGTATGGCAGACAGCGGCACCTACGACATCTCCACGCTGCAACTGGACGACGACCGCTACGAGGTCACGCAGTCCCTCGTGCGGAACAAGTACGCCGCCCGCGACAGCGCCGGCGACGTCGTCCTCCGCGGGAAGCAGAAGATGCTGAAGATGAAAGAGCAGTTCCCGTTCGAGACCGGGGATGGCGACCCCGCGTTCACCGTGAAGGCCGGCGGCATTCTGGACGTTGCGGGGAACTACGCCATCGTCGACGAGGGGACGGGCGATGAGGTCGTCGTCCTCGACAAGAAGTTCACGCTGCTGCGCACGCGTTGGCGCATCCGAGACCCCGACACCGGGGACATCCTCGCTACCATCAAGTCCAAGAGCAAGCTCTACTCGCTACTCAAACACTTCGTAGACGTGCTCCCGCCGAAGTACAAGATCGTCGACCCGGACGGCGACCACGTCGGCCGCATCAGCGGCCAGTTCTCCCTCCGCGACAAGTACACCGTCGAAATCGACGACGCCAGCGATGTGCCCAAGGAGGCCGTCGTGGCTGCGGCGATGGTGATAGACGCTATCGAAGGAAACTAGCACTCCCGCTTTTCTACTCCGCGACGGCCGCCGCCTCCGCGTCCGCGAGTTCGCGCAGTCGCGCCGGTTCGACCGGCCACACCGCGGTCGGCGTGCCCGCCGCCGCCCACACCTCCTCGTGTTCGAGTAGCGTCTCGTCCAGCAACACTGGGACGCCGTTCTCGTGGCAGATGGGTGGCACACCGCCGATGCTCCACCCGGTCGCCTCCTTCACGTCTCCAGGGTCGGCCATCTCGCCCTCGCTCGCGCCGCGCAGCGCTGCAACTGCGTCCAGATCCACGCGATTCGCACCGCTCGTCACCACGACCACCAGGTCCCCATCCACGCTTACGACGATGCTGGAGGCGATCTGGGCGACGTCACAGCCGACGGCGTCCGCGGCGTCGGCGGCCGTCTTCGTGCCCTCGTCGAACTCGTGAACATCGATGTCGAGGCCGTACTCCTCGCGCGCCCGCTCGGCGAACTCGGCCGCTCGCTCGTGCATGCGCTGGTGTGACACGCCGGGGTGGCAAAGGCGTGTCGCTCGCCGTAATTCGAGCGTACCGTCGCGGAAGCCGGTCGGAACACCCACGGCGAACCGAACAGAGGTGGCTTCTTCCGTCAGCGCTCGCTACTGGACACATGACCTCGAAGCGCGGGACAGGACTCAGAAAACTGTTGCCGCTCGCGGGGACGCTCTATCTCGGCTACCTCGCCTCGCAACCGCCGCCTGCGCGGTGGGTGGGAATCGGGTGTCTGGTAGTCCTCGCACCGTTCTTCGCCGGGTGGGTGCTGGGAACAGTCGCCGGAGTCGGCCCATGGGCCGCCGAGGAGACGGAGTAGTCGACATCCGCCGCCGACTCACACGTCCTCCGGCAGCCACCTGCCGCCGACTCACACGTCTTCCGGCAGCCATCCGCCGTCCACCTCGATATTTTCGCCCGAGATGTACCCGGAGTCCTCGTGGCAGAAGAACCGCACGACCTGCGCGACGTCCTCGAAGGACGCCCAGCGGCCGCGCGGCGCGTCCTCGGGATACTCGTCGGAGTTCTCCAGGACGTATGGTGAGACGGCGTTCGCGGTGACGCCGTCGTCCTGGGTGTCGGCGGCGAGCATCCGCGTGAACATCAGGACGCCCTGTTTGGCGGCGAAGTACGGGAAGTTCTTCGGGGCGACGAGGCCCTTCTCCGCGGACGCGTAGCCGACGTTGACGATTCGGCCCCACTCGGCGTCGCGCATCGCGGGGAGCGCGCGCTTCGAGCAGAGGTAGGTGGCGGTGAGGTTCGTGTCGAGTACGCGATTCCAGTCCTCGAACGAGGTGTCGCTCCAGTGTTCGGGCGCGAAATCGCCGACGTTGTTCACGAGCACGTCCACGCTCCCGAGATCTGACTCCACGGCGGCGAACAGACCGTCCACGCTGTCGGGGTCCGTGACGTCGCCCTGGACTGTCGTGACGTCGGGCGCGCCGGCGTCGCGGGCCTCGTCGGCTACTTCCCGGGCGGCGTCCGCGCTGGTGTGGTAGTGGACAGCGACGCTAGCGCCGCAGTCCGCGAGCGAGCGGACGAGCGCGGAACCGAGCCCCCTCGCGCTGCCGGTGACGAGCGCGACGCGCCCGTCGAGGTCGGGGTCGAGCATATCCGAATCGACTGCGGACGCGGCCATATGCTTATGGGGTTCCCGGGACACCCCCGGACATGGCTCTCGATAACGTTCTACTCGCCGTCGGCCCCGGCGACGCTGACCGGGTCGACGCTCTCGCGCGGGCGACGACCAACGTCGCGGCACCCGCCGATGCGACGGTGACACTCGCGCACGTATTCACCGACGACCAGTACGAGGAGACGAGACAGCGACTCGGCGTGGACCAGGATGCGGCGGTGACACCGGACGACGTCGCTCGCCGGCACGCGACCGTCCAGGACCTCGCCGACCGCCTCGCGGACGCGGGCGTCGAGCACGCCGTCCGGGGCAGCGTCGGACTGCACGGCGAGTCCATCGTCTCTCTCACCGACGACACGGACGCCGATCTCGTGCTCGTGGGCGGCCGGCAGCGCTCGCCGACCGGGAAGGCGGTGTTCGGCAGCACCGCCCAGACGGTGTTACTGTCCTCGCCGTGTCCGGTGACGTTCGTGCGCGGCGACCACTGATGGACGCGACCGCCGAACCCGGAGCCAGCGGCACGCTCGTCCTGGACCTCGACGCGGGCGAGTCCGTGCTTGCAGCGACGGATTCGCTCGTCGACCACACCGGCGGCGTGCGGGTCAGGCGTCCGCGCGAGGACGCGCTGCGGTCGGTGGCGAATGCGACGAGCGAACGCACGCCGGTCCGCGTCGTCGCCGACGAGAACGCGACGGTCCGTCTCGCGCCGCCGTTCCACGGCGAGGTGGTCGCCTGTAGCGTCGACCACGAACCCGTCGCGACTGCCCGCACAGCGTTCCTCGCGGCGACCGACGGCGTCCGCGTCGGCGCAGACCGCGTCGGCGACGGTCCGGCGCGGGGCGACGGCCTGTTTCTGACCACCGGCGCGGGCGACGGCACGCTGTACCTCGCGGGACGCGGCCGCGTCGACGCAATCACACTCGAAGCAGGGGACGAACGCGTGGTGACTGCGGCCCACGTCGTCGCGTTCGAGGAACGCGCGGACGTGACCGTCGAGCGGGCGGGCGCACAGGAGGAGGCGACGCCGACCTGCCGGATTCAGGGGCCAGCGACGGTCTGGGTCGGGACGAGGCCGGCGGTCGGCGGCCGCCCACGATAACTCTGCTCCGAGTAAAACTGTGCAGTTAAGTGCGCGCGGACCGGCACTCCGTGTAGATGGCGTCTTTCGTGGGGGTCGACCTCGGCGCGACGAACGTGCGCGCCGCCGTGGGCGACGACGACGGTCGTGTGCTCGCGACGGCCCGGAAGCGCACTCCGCACGGTCCGAACGGCGTCGCCGTCACAGAACAGGTTCTCGAGACGGTGCGCGCCGCGTGTGATGGGGCCGGCGTCGCCCCGACGGACGTTCGGGCCGCCGCGGTGGGCAGCATCGGCCCCCTCGACCTGGCGGAGGGCGTCGCCGAGGGGCCCGCGAACATCCCCGTCGGCACCGTTCCGCTGGTCGGCCCGCTCTCGAATCTCGTGGGTTCCGAGCGCGTCTCCCTGTACAACGACGCCGTGGCGGGCGTCATCGGGGAACGCTTCTACGCCGACCGGAACCCCGACGACATGGCGTACGTCACCATCTCCTCGGGCATCGGCGCGGGCGTCGCCGTCGACGGGAACGTGCTCGCGGGGTGGGACGGCAACGCCGCCGAGATCGGGCACATGATCGTCGACCCACAGGGCCGACAGACGTGTGGGTGTGGCCGCGACGGTCACTGGGAAGCGTACTGCTCTGGCGAGAACATCCCCGAGTACGCCCGGTCGCTCGCCGAGGAATCCGGCGGCGTCGAGACCACCCTCCCGCTCGAGGACTCCGAATTCTCCGCGAAACACGTCTTCGAGAGCGCTGACGACGACGAGTTCGCGGCCCGGGTCGTCGACCGCGTCGGATTCTGGAACGCCGTCGGCGTGACCAACATCGTACAGGCGTACGCGCCACTCGTGGTCTCCGTGGGCGGCGCCGTCGCGCTGAACAACCCCGACCGCGTGCTCGCCCCCATCCGGGAACACCTCGAGACGGACGTGTTCAACAACGTTCCGGAGGTCCGACTCACCGAACTCGGGGACGACGTGGTGCTGCGCGGCGCGCTCGCGGCGGCGCTCACGGGCGGCACGGGTGACGGGTCTCACCGGGCGTAGCCGGGGCTGTCCGCACGCTGTCGTCGGTTCGCGCGAACCGTGATTCGGCACAGGGTTTTTTCCTCCAGCCACGTGGAGAGGTGGTATGCGACGACGCGACGTGTTGCGCGCCACCGCTGGCGCGACAGCCCTCCCACTCGTCAGTACCGCCGCGACAGCGACGACCCAGGACGCCTACGAACCGCTCGGCTTCCAGCGCATCGAAGGGGCCAAGGAAGCCGTCGTCGGCGACGACGGGAACACCGTCTACGTCGCCGCGACGACTGGATTCGTGACAGTGGACATCAGCAACGCCGAGAACCCCGAGACGCTCGCGACCCGCCGTGACCTCCTCCCCGACCGCGAGGGCGGGCCGCTATCGGGCATCTACGACGTGAAGGTCGAGGGGAACACCCTCCTCGTGGTCGGCCCCGCGAACCGCCACGACGAGCCGTCCCTCGAGGGGATGCTCGTCTACGACGTCACCGACCCCGCGAACCCGACCCAGAAGTCCTTCTTCGAGACCGACTTCCCCATCCACAACTGCTTCCTGCACGAGGGCACGGCGTACCTCACCGCGAACAACCGCCAGGACAATCCCGTCGTCATCGTGGACGTCTCCGGGGACAGTCCGACGGAGATTGCCCGCTGGTCCATCGTCGACTACAACGAGGCGTGGGCTGACGTCCACTGGTACGTGCGCACCTGCCACGACGTCTACGTGCACGAGGACGTGCTCTACATCGCTCACTGGGACGCGGGCACGTGGCTGGTCGACGTCAGCGACCCCGCGAACCCCGAGTACGTCAACCACTTCGGGCACTACGAGCTGTCGGAGTTGACGGACGTCCAGCCGGGCAGGGAGGGGCTGCAACTTCCTGGAAACTCCCACTACGTCGCCGTGAACGACGACGCTACCGTGCTCGCGTCGGGCGCGGAGGCGTGGGATCGTAACCCCGACGACGAGCGCGACGGCGGCCCGGGCGGCATCGACCTCTGGAACATCTCCGACCCGCAGAACCCCGAGAAGGTCGCGTTCATCGAACCGCCGCTGACGCCGGATCCCACGTACGGCGGCGTGTGGACGACCTCCCACAACTTCGACTTCCACGGCGACCGCCTCTACACGTCGTGGTACCGCGGCGGCGTGAAGATCCACGATGTCAGCGACCCCGCGAACCCCGAGGAGTTGGCGTGGTGGCGCCAGCCAGATTACGCGAAGATTTGGGCCGCGCAGTTCGCCCGCGACGGCGTGTTCGTCGGCAGCGACATGGCGTCTGCAGGGACGAACCACCCGATGGGCGTCTACACGTTCCCCGACCGCGCGGGTGAACAGGCCAACCCACCCGAAATCGACGACCCTTCCCCGAACACGACGTCGGGGTCCAACGCGACGCAGACGGCGACAACACAGACGACGACAGTGGTGAGGACAGCTGCGGAGGACACGACCACGGCGGACGCCACGACCCGGACCGACAACGTCGACCCGGGCACGACGACCGACGGAGAGTCCGGCGGCAACACGCCCGGGTTCGGCGTACTCGCGGGCTTGTCTGCGGTGTCTGCTGGCGCGCTCGCGGCGTGGCGACGGCTAGGAGAATAGGTATAGAACTGCTCGACAGGCGTTTTCAACGCCTCGAAAGCCCCCGAGCGCTGAACCGTCCGCGACTCGTTGCGCTCCTTGGTCTTCGACCTGCGGTGCTTACATCGTCGGGGCCGGGTTCAGCGCCCGGCCCCTTTCCTTCCCACCTCCTACCGGTTGACCAGCCGGAACCGGGTGGGACTGAAAGGGGCGGCGTGCTCGCGCATCGCTTGTTCGCTCGCGACGTCTGCTCACGGCGGCAAAGCCCCCGTTCGCACGGCCCGAGTGACGCGAAGCGTCCCTCGCAGGCAAGCACTGGGCGAACGAAGTGAGTGAAGCGCGCAGCGAGCGAGCGGACGCGAGCACGCCGGGGCTTTCGAGGCATTCAGGACCAGTACTCGCTCACCGAAACCCAACCACGTACACGAACCGAAGGTATTCCATACGTCGAGCCCCAAGCCCCGGGTATGAGCGAGACAGCGGGCGCAGGCGACCTCCACGAACGCGTCGAGACGTGGCTCGCCGGCCAGATGCCCGTCATCCAGATGCACGGCGGCACGAGCGCCGTGCGGAAGGCCGACCCCGCGGACGGCGAGGTCGTCATCGAACTCGGGGGCGCGTGCTCCGGGTGCGGTATCAGCCCGCGCACCGCCCAGACCATCAAGATCGAACTCGCCGACGAGTTCGAGGCGGTGACCGACGTGACTGTCCGGTTCACGGACTCGGACAGCAGCGACTGGGCGGACGGCCAGGCCGAGAGCTACATGGGCGTCGAGCAGAACGAGGGCGGCCGCGGCGGCCGCGGCGAGGGCAGTCCAGATTCCGACCAGCACTTCTGAAACCCCGACGGTACTGCTGATTCTGCGACCGCTGTCGCGTTACTCGACCGCGCGACGCACGCGTTCGGCGACGTCGAGCGCGCGGTCCGCGAGTTCCTGGGTGACGTGGCCGGCGTCGACGGCGGCCGCGAGTTCGTCCTCGTCGACCAGTTCGACGGCGCCGTCGGCGTGCTTTATCACGTCGACGTGGAGGTCGACGTAGCGGACGGCGTCCGGGAACACCTCGACGGGCGTCGAGACGTTGATGTACGTCCCCTTCACGCTCCCTTCCTCACCCCGGTACACCGTCGGATACCACCAGTTCCCTTCTGTGAATCGCGTCGTGGCGGTGTCCCCGGCTTCTCGGTCGACGCCGAGCGCGTCGTACGTCCCGCCGCCGGTCATCTCCCGGCGGACCGTGACCTGTGCTTTCTCGACGTTCCGCTCCACCACGTCGCCGCGGCCGAGCGAGAAACAGTCGCCCGCGGGTTTGCCGTGGTGGATAGCGACCGAGTCGTCCTCGGTCGGCCCGAACCGGTCGGTGACGGCGTCGAACGGGAACGACCCGGGCGCCGCGCCGAGAGACTCCGCGAAGTCGACGGCGGCGCTCGCGGCCTCGCAGCCGGCTTTCACGCGGTGGTGGCCGGTGAGCGTGTCTGTCACGTCGCGCCGCGCGTCGTCGAGCGCGAACCGCGACTCGCGCCCGAACCACGCCCACAGCGTGGCCTCCGGGGTGGCCACGCGGGGGCCGTCCTGTTCGACATCCGCGTTGTCGACGACCGCTTCGAGTTCTTCGGCGCGCTCGACGAGCCCCGACAGCGCGCCGGAGAGCGCGTCCATCTCGGCGCCCTCTGCGGCGTACTGCCACCGCACGCCCCACTCGTCTGGCACATCGACGGGGAGAATCTCCGTGGTGCGCGCGAGTTCGTGGTCAGTCGACCCGCCCGGCGTTCCCGCGACGAGCGAATCGACGCCGCGAACGAGAGACGCGAGCGCGCCCCCGACCTCGAGTTCCGTGCCGACGACCGGGCGGTCGTCCCGCCACGGCGGATTCGGGTCGTGGACCTGCACCCGGAGGTCGTCGTCTTCCTCGACGTAGCCGTCGGCGGCGTCGAACGGCAGGAACCCCTCGGTTGTGCCTTTTTCGCCCCCGTCTCCCTCGCTATCACCGAGCGAGACGACCGCCCCGCTTCCAAGTGCGCGCTCGACGGTCGCGTCGAAGACGGCGCCGCGGGGCGCGTCGGCGTCCCAGACGAGGGTGTCGACGCCGGTTTCAGCGAGTACGGCGCGCACGTCCTCGGCGGCCGCGGGGTCGCCGACGATACCGACGCCCTGCCGGTCGCCGGTCATCCAGACGTCGGCGTCGGGTTCCCGGGTGGGGAGGTCGGCGTCGAATCGCTCGCGGATTGGCGGGGACGCTGCCACCACGTCGAGGTCTGCTTCCCGAAACCGCTGGGTCAGCGCGGTGGCGTAGATGCCGCGAACGCGAACGCTCGTCATTCGAGCGCGGACCGCTCGCGGGCGAAGCGAACGCGGTCGTTTACGGTCGGGCCGAGCGTGAGTTCCACGACGCGAACCTCGCCCGCGCTTTCGCCGTCCGTCGTTTCCAACACGCGCGCCCCCTCGACGTACACCCCCCACGACGCGAACCGGATGAATCCGCGGACGTCCTCGCTGTGCGTGAACAGGTCGACGTACTCGAGGTCGTGCTCGGGGTGGTCGTCCCGGGAGTGCGTGAGGTCCATGTCCGAGTAGACGACGTCGAGGCCGTCGAAGAACGATTCGACGCGCTCGGCATCCTCGGCCGCTCGGTCGCTGGCCGCCTGTTCGACCTCGCGGAGGTCGTCCTGCGAGAGGCCCGCTTCCCGGAGCGCGGCCCGGGTGCGCTGGTCGAAGAGCATACCTCCCGTTCGGCGCGCAGGGTTTTCAGGGTTGTCGCCTCGCGTCTGTTGTCCCACGCCCGTCGAGAACTCGCGCTTGCTCGGGGTTACTGCGTCGCGGAACGTGCGGTAGCAGAACCGACCACAGTGCGTCTCCCAGAATTAGTCGTCGGCGTGTACGGCCGCGTTCGCGTCGTCGGCGTCGGCGGTCGGTTCGTGTGCGGACTCCGCGTCCGCTGTGGCGTCGGGTTCTTGGTTCTCGTCTCGTCGGTTCGCTTTCGGCGGGGCCGTATACAGCAGCCCTCGACTGTGGCTCTGTGCCATGGCTGGGTCTACCAGGGAGAACTGATAAGCTACCTCCTTTAGGCAGTTTATGGCATATTAGGTCGGGTGGCGAGAACATAGAAATGCCTCCGGTCAGAAGGACGCGTCATGACAGGGGACAGGGACCCGATTCAGCGCGCAGCGGGGGAGGAGATGGACCTCTACGACGTGGTGACGTGGGAGGAACGAACGGTCGTGGACCGAGCGTCCACGCTGCTCTACAGGGGCGTCCGTAGCGCAGCGCGCGCACTGGTAGTGTTGCTCGCGGTGCTCATCGTGCTCGCGCAGTTCGTCGCCGCCGCCGGCCTCGTGTTCGTGAACCGGCCGGTCGTCGCGGGCTACGTGTTCCTCTCGGTGGTGCCCGCGCTCGGCCTCGCCGTCTTCATCTGGCGGACCGACGTGACGATGCAGGAACCCCTGGAGTTGCTCGTCGTCACGTTCGCGCTCGGGTTCCTGTTCGCGGGGTTCGCGGCCATCCTCAACTCAGTATTCTCCGGCTTCTTCATGCAGTTCGCGTCCCCCGGCGCGCCCGCGCTGCTAGCGTTCGCCGCGCCCGCAGTGTACTTCTTCGTGGTCGTCGGCCCCGTCGAGGAGACGGTGAAGTGGCTCGCGGTTCGCCTCTACGCCTACCGGAGTTCGCGCTTCGACGCGGTCGTCGACGGCGCCGTGTACGGCGCGATGGCGGGCCTCGGATTCGCCACCATCGAGAACGCCATCTACATCGCACGCGAGGTGCTGACGGTGTCTCAGGCCGCGAGCGGACAGGTGATCGCCGACGTCGCGCTCCAGACCGCCGCGGTGCGAACGCTCGCCGGACCGGGGCACGTCATCTACTCGGCGTTCGCCGGCTACTACCTCGGTCTCGCGAAGTTCAACCCGGAGAACCGCGGCCCCATCGTCGTGAAAGGGATACTCATCGCGGCGCTCATCCACGGCGCGTACAACACCACGGTCACGAACATCGGCGTCCTCGCGGGCATCCTCGGTATCGGGGCCGGCGTCGCGTTCCTCGCGTTCGTCATCGCGTACGACGGCGTGCTGTTCTACCTCCTCTACCGGAAACTCTCGGCGTACCGCGACGCGTACGTCGACAGCGGCGCGACGTTCGTCTACGACGACGAGGACGAACTGGCTGCCTCCGAGGACGCGGTCGAATCAGCGATGTCGGTGGACTCCGACGCGACGGAGTCAGAGCGATAACCCTCGAGGCGTTCGACGTACTTCGCCATCACGTCCACCTCGACGTTCACGCGGTCGCCCGGGTCGCGTTCCGCAAGTGTCGTGAGGTCGTGGGTGGTGGGGATGACCGCGACGGAGAAGATTCCTGCCGAGTCGTCCACGTCCGCGACGGTGAGGCTGATGCCGTCGAGCGCGATAGATCCTTTCTCCGCGACGTACTGCTCGTAGCCCTCGGGGAGCGCGAACGTGAACGTCCAGTCGTCGCCGACCTGTTCGACGTCCCGGACCTCGGTGGTGGTGTCGACGTGGCCCTGCACGACATGCCCGTCGAGGCGGCCGTCCGCGGGGAGCGCGCGTTCCAGATTGACGCGGTCGCCCTCGCTGACGGCGTCGAGCGTGGACTTCTCGAGGGTCTCGCTCGCCGTGAACACCGAGAACCACTGATCTCCCCACTCCTCGACGGTGAGGCAGACGCCGCTCACGCTGATGCTCTCGCCGTGCGAGAAGTCGGTCATCTCATCGGTCTCGATGCGGAGACGGCGGCCGCCCTCGTCGTCGGTCACGCGAGCGACCGTCCCCGCCTCCTCGACGATTCCCGTGAACATACATCCAAATTAGTCATGCGTAACGAAAGTGTTGTGGAACGCGCCGGAAGGCACTTGCCGCCGCTCCCGAACCAGCGGAGTATGGACACCGACCCGCTCACGCCCGCCGACGAACGTCTCGTCGACCGCGCGGTCGACGCCGCCGAGAACGCGTTCTCCCCCGCCGGCGAGGGCCGCTTCGACGGCGCGGCCCACGTCGTCACCGCAGCCGTCGAGACGGCCGACGGCGACGTCTACACGTCCGCCAGTCTTCCGGCGAGCATCGGGCGCGCCTCCACGTGCGCCGAACCCGGCGCCATCGGGAGCGCCGTCGCCGACGGCGCCCAGGCGTTCGAGCGCGTCGTCGCAGTCGAGCACCCCCGGGACGAGCACGCCGACGACTTCCGCGTCGTCTCGCCCTGTGGCGTCTGCGCCGAACTCCTCGCCGACTACGGGCCCGACGTCCGGGCTGTCGTCCGGACCGACGACGGGGAGGTTGGCGTTTGCCGCGCCGGCGACCTCCTCCCCGCGCGGACGTGGTGAGACTTTTCCGCGCCCGGCGCCCATCAACGTCCATGGGCATCCTGGACCTCGTCACCTTCGCCGTCGCGCTCGCGTTCGCCGCGCCCGCCGCGTTGTTCGGTCTGGAGACGGTGCTCGCTGGCGACCCGACAGGGTGGGTGTACCTCGGCTTCGCCGCCGCTATCTTACTCTTCGAGCGCTACGTCACTACGCCCACCGACATCCCCGTACTCGCCGCCCAGCGAGCGGCCGACAGCGTCGCGGAGACGCCCGAGGACGGAACCGGGGAGCGTGCGGAAAACGAGTAGTTACTCTGACTGCCACGCGCCCGATTGAGGCACTACTGACCGCGGGAACGACCCGAGTCGCTCCGCGCCGTCCGCCGCGACCACCGCGAGGTCCGCGAGCCACACCGTTTCTCTTCTGTCACCCGCTCCGCTGTCGTCCGCGTCGCCGTCGAGTCTCGGTTCGAGCGCGACCACGGCGCCGGGTTCGAGGGCGTGCTCACCGACCGGCCGCTCCCGGCGGTCGAGACCCACGCCGTAGACGTCCCCGGACGCGTCGGTCGGCGGGAAGCCGTACGACCCGAGTTCCGCCGCGACCTCTCCGGCCGCGGCGTCCGCCGTCGTCTCCCCCGGGTCGACGAAGTCGAGTCCCATCTCGATGGCCCGTTCGCACGCGAGCGTCGCGCGGCGCTCCCACCCGCCGTCGCTGTCCGCGACGAACGTCCGAGCGAGCAGACCGTGGTAGCCCCGGACGCGCGGCGCGACGCGGACGGCGACGGGGTCGGTCGCCGAGAGTGCGCTGTCTTCAGACTCAACAGCCGTGCCACCCCCGAGCACGACCGTGTTCCCGGCGGGATTCGCGCCCGCCTCGGCCACCGCCACGTTCGCGGCGCGGCGAACGCGCGCTGCAGTCACGGCACCGCTTTCGTCCGTGAGTCCGTCACCGGATTCGGACGCGTCGGCGAGCAGCGACGCGGCGGCCGCCATCCCCGCCTCGGCGGCGGCCTGCGCGTCCGCCACGGCGTCGAGTTCGGCGTCCGTCTTCCGTTCGCGCGCCCGCAAATGGGCGTCCGTCGACGCCACGGTGAGGCCCGCCTGCTCGAGGTAGAGCGCCGCGTCGTGGGGGATATCTCTGGGTGTGAGCACGCGCCTTCCGTCGAGGCCGTCGGCCAGCTCCGCGGCGCGCTCGGCCGGCGACGGAGCAGGATCGAGGACCGTGACGCCGTCCTTCGGTTCGACGTGCTCTGGAAGCGAGCACGCCGGGACGAGCATGACGCTGTCCTCGTCGTAGACGACGACGGTCTCACAGGGGAGAGCCACACCGCTCAGGAATCGTATCGTCGAATCGCCGGCCGAACCGGCGTGGACGAACGCCGCCGCGTCCGCCTCCGCGAGCGCGGCGTCGAGGGCCGCGAGTCGCATTCAGGGGAGGGTGACGGGCGTGTCGGCAGCGAGCGCGTCCTCCAGGGTCTCCCCCGTCGGCTTCCCGTACAGCAACACGTCGATGGGAAGCGTCGGCGCGCCGTCGATGAGATTCTGGAGAATGACCAGGCGCTCGCGAGCGCGGCTCATTCCGACGTAGAAGACGCGGCGTTCGTTGTCCGTCAGCACCGGCACGGGACTGGTCTTGGAGTCGAAGTCCACGCCCTCGTCGGCCACCGAGGCCGCCATCTGTTCGACGACCTTCTCCGTGAGGTCCGTCGAGACGAAGACGTGGTCGGCCTCGCGGCCCTTCGCGGAGTGGATCGTGCCGACGCGCACGCGGTCGGGGTCCATCCCGCGGTAATCTCCCGAGAAGTACGCGTCCACGCTCTTGCGCTGGTAGCGAGTGACCTTCCGGAGCATGTCACCCGCCGCCGACGGCCCCGGAACGAACGGCACGAAGTCCTTGATGAACGACGGCGAGAACGTCAGTTCCGTGAGGTCCGTGTTCTCGCCCTGGGCCTCGTCGATGGCCTCCCGGAGGTCGCTGCGGTTGTTCGTCCCGAACGCCGAATCCTGGAGCATGTCCATCAGGCGGCGCGCCTGCAGGCCGTCGATGTCCTCCTGGGCCGTCAGCGCCTCCACCGCGTCGACGTACTGCTGGAGCCGGTCGGTCCACATGCGCTGGTCGGTCAGCGCCTTGAACGGGATGCCCTCGTCGATGAACTCGTCGACGAACTCGAAGAGCTGGTAGCGCGCCCGGAACAGCACCATCACCGTCTCGTCCTCGGACTCCTGGACGGTGCCACGGACGTTCCGCACGAGGTCGAGCATCGACGGGCTCTCTACTGCCTCGACGCTCCCACCTTCTTTTCGCGGCTTGAGGTTCTTCTCCTGCCGGTTCTTGATGTGGCCGATCTCCTGCTGGACGACCTCCAGCACCTCGGAAGGCAGGCGGTAGGAGTTCGGCAGCACGACGTTGTCCGTGACGTGCGTGTCGAGCAGGAGGTCGGGGTCCGCGCCCTGCCACGCGTAGACGACCTGGTCGTCGTCGCCCGCGATGAGCACCTCCTCCATGTGCGGCCGCCACTCCTTGTACACCTCGTACTGCAGGCTCGTGATGTCCTGGAACTCGTCGATGACGAGGTAGTCGACGTTCGGCACGAGCGAGCGCTGTTTCACGCGCTCGAGCATGTCCGCGAAGCCGACGAGTTCGTGCTCGCCCTTGAACGAACGCCACGCGCGAATCGCCTCCGGGATGTCGTAACGCTCGTCGCTGGAGGGCCACGTCGGCGTGTACTTGTTCCCGACCTGGGCGTTGTCGTCGATCTCCGGTGGCAGACGAACCTCCTCGTCGTTCCACCGGAACGGCACGTCGTGCCAGTCCGAGACCTCGCGTCCCGTGCGCTGGAGCCACTGGCTGGTCGCGATGACCTTGTTGCCCAGCGTCGTCGAGCGCGCGGTCCGCCGGGACCCCGAGGAGTACTCGTCCTCGAACGGGATGCCGTACTCCTCGCAGAACTCCTCTTTCTCGGACTCGCCGACGACGTCGCCTCGGGAGAGGCCGAGCAGTTCGTACGCCTTCGCGTGCATCGTCGAGACGTTCCCGCGGAGGGAACGCGGGTTCTCGTCGAGGCGCTCGGCGAGTCGTTCGCGGATCTCAGCGGCCGCGGCGCGGGTGTACGAGACGACGAGGATGTCTCTGACTTCGACGTCGTCGTCCTCGAGGATTTCTTCGACTTTGTCGAGGAGCGCCGTCGTCTTCCCGCTTCCCGGGCCACCGAACAGCCGCGTCACTTCCGGCTCCGAGTCAGTCATTGCACAGTAACAGGGGCCGATAACGTATAAACGACGTGAATTCTCGCTGAATTATGTGGGGTATTAGACGACGCGTCTACCCCAGGAGCCACGTTTCTGCCGCGAGTTTCCAGACGACTACGTCTCCACCGTGAGATGCGTCACGCGCGGCGCGTCGACCGTGCTTCCCGCACGTCCGCGCCGTCGCGGATCTTGTCCTCGCAGTTCGGACACACTCGCGGGGCAGCAATCTCGTTCGGGGTGAACACTCGGGCGTACGCTTCTGTCACGAACGACCCGCAGTTCTGACACTCGGGCATATCTTGTCTGGCATTTCGTCGCAGTCGTCTTAGGTGTGCTGGCCGACCAGGTGGATGTCATTCTGTTACTACATGATTACCACTCCACGCCAGTGTCCGCCGTGAACTCGCGTGAGTGGACGGCGATAGCTCTCGGGCATCTTCGAAAATCCGCTGGGAGGAAAGCGAACGCGACCTACGGCGTCCACCCGCAGACGTCACACGTCGTCGCGTCTACGTCGTGTAGTCCGCCACAGTCCGGACACTGCTTCTTGTTGTAGCTTCGCTCCCACGTCGCGGTGTCGTGGCCGCGCTGTTCGAGGAAGTCGTCCAGCAGTGAGTCGTCGTCCGGAGACGGTGCACTCGACATACAAGGTATGGTATGGCACACCACGCACTTCAAACTACCGGGGGTACTGACACCGCGCTAAACCCTGGTCTGACGTGAACCGCGTTCCCGGTCGCCGTGTCGCGTCCGCCGCTACCCTACAGGTCGTACAGGTCGCCGAATTTCTCGTGGGCGTACTCCACGAAGTAATCCGCCGTTAGTGGCTCTCCCGTGGCGACCTCCACGAGTTCGTCGGTCGTGTACCGCTGGCCGTGGCTGTGGACGTGCTCGGTCAACCACTCGCGAATCGGGTCGAACTCGCCCTCGCGCACCAGGTCGTCCACGTCGAGGTCCTCGCGCATCGCGGCGTCGAGTTGTGCGGCGAGCACGCTGCCGACCGTGTAGTTCTGGAACGACGCGAATCCGCCCGTCCAGTGAATGTCTTGTAGGCAGCCCTCAGCGTCGTTCTCGGGGCGCACGCCGAGGTACTCCTCCATCAGGTCGTTCCAGCGCTCCGGAATTGCATCGACGTCGAGGTCGCCCGCGACGAACTCCCGTTCTATCTCCGACCGGAGAATGATGTGCATGTGGTAGGTGAGCTCGTCCGCCTCCACGCGGATGCGGTTCTCGGGGTAGATCTGGTTCACCGCCTCGAACGCTTCCTCTGGCGTGGCGTCCGTGTCGAGGTGGTCGTTCACGATGGGCGTCGCGTACTCCCAGAACGCCTCCGTCCGACCGACGTGGTTCTCCCAGAACCGCGACTGGGACTCGTGGACGCCCGAGGAGCGGGACTGCCCGAGCGGGAGGCCGTACTCGTCGTCCCGGAGGCCGTGCTGGTAGGTCGCGTGGCCGAACTCGTGGATCGAGGACATCACCGACCCCACGGGGTCGTCGGCCGCGAAGCGCGTCGTGATGCGCGCGTCGAACTGTGGGCCGACCATGAACGGGTGGGGCGCGGTGTCGAGGCGACCACGGTTCCAGTCGTACCCGAGTTCGTCGACGACCTCGCGGCACAGCGCCATCTGCGTGTCGTCGTCGTACTCCCCTGTGAACGGCGTCGCGAGTTCGGCGTCGCTCTCCGTGATCTCCTCGATGAGCGGCACGAGTTCCTCGCGCAGCGTGTCGAAGATGGATTCCACCCGCTCCAGCGGGAGGTACGGTTCGCCGTCCTCGAACATCACGCGGTACGGGTCCGCGCTCTCGTCGATGTGAGCCGCGCGCTCGACGTGGAGTTCCCGGAGGTCATCGAGTGTCGGCGCGAACGCGTCGAAGTTCGCGTCGGCCTTCGCGTTCTCCCACACCTGCTGGGCGTCGGACTGAGTCTCGGTCAGCTCCGCGACGAGGTCACTCGGCACGCTCGTCGCGCGGTCGAACTGTCGGCGCGTCTCCCGCACGAGCACCCGTTCGTCCTCGCCGAGGTCGCGGGACTCCAGTTCGTCGAGCCAGCCGGCGACCTCGTCGTCCGTGAGCAGGTCGTGGCTCACCGTCGACAGCGCCGAGAGCTGTTTCCCGCGGGCGGGCGCACCGCCCTCGGGCATCATCACGCGCTGGTCCCACGCCAGCGCGCCGCTCGCGTCGCCCAGGTAGGAGAGCCGTTTCACCCGGTCTTCGAGTTCGGTGTATGCGTCCGTCTCGGAGCCATCCGCGTCCGCGTTCGTCGCCATGCAAACGCGTGTGTGTTGTCAGTACATCAACCCTCGGCAGCCGGAAAAGTGGGCGTCCGGAATCGGCGTGGGCAGTGACCGGGGAGCCAGCGGCGGACAACGACTGGCGGTCACCCACCAATCAGTTGGCCCGTGGACATTTTGACGTTCGGGTCGTAGCCCGGTTCGCATGCTCTTTGGGGGTGAAGAGGGGGGAAAACTCGGTGTGGAGCGCCGCAAAGTCCAGTTCCGGGAGTGGTTCCTCCTCGACGGCAACCGCGGCGTCGTCGCGGGCGGCATCACCGGCATCCTGTTCGTGCTCGTGACGTTCGTGTCGGCGTCCGGAATCGCTCCGTTACAGGACACCCAGCCGCTGTTCTACGTCTTCAGCGGCCTCCTCGGCGGGAACCTCACCATCATCACCGTGGTCGTCTCCATCAACCAGCTGTTGATCTCCCGGGAGCTGACGACCCCGGACAAACTCCGCTCACAGATAGAGGGCACCATCGAGTACCGCAACCACGTCGAGGACGTCTCCGGGCGAACTGCGCCCGTGGAACCACTCGGATTCCTCCGCCTGCTCTACGAGAACACGCGCACGACCGCCCAACAACTCGGCGGACTGACGTTTTCCGAGATGACATCGGACGTCTCTATGGCCGTAGACGCCGAGAACGCGGACGGCGTCACGGAGGAGTTAGAGAGCGTCGTCACGAACGTGACCGAGAACGTCGACAGAGTCGACAACCTCCTGCAGAACTCCGACGCTTCCACGTTCACGGTGCTCTCGACCACGCTCGGCACCAACTACGCCCGGGACATCTACCGGCTCCGACAGCTCAGGGCCCAGCACGGTGACCGACTCCCGGACGAGGTCAGGGACGCGACCGAGACGCTCATCCACCAGTTACAGGACATCGACATCGCACGCCAGTACTTCAAGGGCGTCTACCTCCAGCAGGAACTCGCCTCGCTCTCTCGACTCCTGTTCTACGTCGGTATCCCCGCCCTCTTCGTCGTCGTATCGACGCTCCTGGCGTTCACCGCGAGCAGCACCGCAATCGTCCCACGTCCATACCTCGACCTGCTGGTCTCGGTCACCATCACAGTCGGCCTCCTCCCCCTGATCACGCTGTTCGCGTACATCCTCCGTACCGCCACGGTCGCCCGGCGGACCGCCGCCAAGATACCGTTCACCGCACCGACCCAGGAGCAGTGACACCCGACGAGAACCTACTCCTCGTCGTTGTCCCAGTCCTCGCGAAGCAGGCCGTAGACCAGCATGTCGTGGTAGTCGCCGCGGTAGTACGCCGCGTCCCGACGCGCCCCCTCGCGCTCGAAGCCGAGCGATTCGAGCAGGCCGATGGAGGCGTCGTTGAACGCGCCGACGTCAGCCTCGACGCGCCGGAGGTTCAGGTCCTCGAAGGCGTACTCGACGACCGTCGACGCGGCGTCCGAGCCATACCCCTGTCCCTGGTAGTCGGGGTCGAAGTGATACGCGAGTTCCATGCTGCGCGCACGGTCGGTCGCCGTCGGGCCGTACTGGCTGCCGGTCAGCGAGACGATACCGATTGGTTCGTCGTCCTCGCGTGTCGTAGCCGCCCGTTGGTTGTCCGCGCACACCACCAGTTTCACGTCGTCCTCGGTGGTGAGTGCTCGCTCGAAGAACTCCTCGCCGAGGTCGGCGTTCATCGGGTTCGCGTCGAGCGCTGGCCGCCACACTCGTGGGTCGTTCATCCATCTGCGTATCGCGGCGAGGTCCTCGCGCTCGGGCGGATGGAGAGTGACGGTCTCGCCGGAGAGAAAGACGGGTCCTGGCATACTCGAACTTGCCGGCAGACGCATCATAAGTTTTCGGCGGGACGAGCACGTCCGCAACCGCATCCCTGTCGCGACGCCGCGAGACGGGACACCACCCCTCCCTTTTTCGTGTTGACGATTTTGTAACCGAGTATGAACCTGCGTCTCCTCGTCTCCCCCGGACTCTACGGCGGGAGTGCTGCTGCCGTCGTCGCCGCGCTCGGATACGCGCTCGCCGCCTCGCAGTCGTTCCCCCTCGCTCTGACCGCGTTCGCCTTCACGTTCGGCGGCCTCGTCGTCGTCAGCCTGCTCACCGGCACCGCCAGCTTCAACGAGAACTCCGAGGCCCCCGACGGCCTCGCCACTCAGGACGCCCTCATCAGCGCCCCCACCGAAGCCGGTGAGCCGCGCCGCCTGCTCCTGATTTGTTTCTTCCTCGGCGTCACGCTCGCAGGCATCGTTGGGCTCGCGCTCTTCAGGTGATTCGTCTCGCGCTCTTCAGGTGACCGTTCGTAGGCGGGGATGACCCCCGCGTGCTGCGACAGCAACCAGTTGCAGTCCCACCCTCGACCCACGAGCGCTCCCCGCACCACTGTACCGAGTAGCTGGTTCATCCGGAACGCTGAACAACGAAACCGTACCGGCGACTACTGCAAAAATTCGCTCCGAACGAGCGATCTACAGGTCGTACAGTTCGGTGTACTTCTCGGTGACGTGGTCGAGGAAGTGGTCGGCGTTGTACGCCTCGCCGGTGGCTTCTTCGACGAGTTCCGGCGTCGTGTACCGCGCGCCGTGCTGGTGGATATGCTCCTCCAGCCAGTCCGCGATGACGTCGAAGTTGCCTTTCCGGACCTTCGCCTCGACGTCGCCGACGTCCTCCTCCAGAGCGTCGTAGATCTGGGCGGCGAGCACGCTCCCCAGCGAGTACGTCGGGAAGTAGCCGAAGGACCCGTGGCTCCAGTGGATGTCCTGCAGGCAGCCCTCCGCGTCGGTGTCCGGGCGCACGCCGAGGTACTCCTCGTACTTGTCGTTCCACGCCTCGGGGACGTCCTCGACGTCGAGGTCGCCCTCGATGAGCGCGCGCTCGATCTCGAAGCGCACCACGATGTGCATGTGGTAGGTGAGTTCGTCCGCCTCCACGCGAATCAGGTTGTCGTCGTACACCTCGTTGGCGGCCTCGAAGCCCTCGCGGGGCGTCGCATCCTCGACCTGCGAGAAGCGCTCTTTCATCGCGGGCAGGAACTTCTCCCAGAACACCTCGGAGCGCCCGACGTGGTTCTCCCAGAGGCGGCTCTGGGACTCGTGGACGGTGAGGTCACGCGACTCACCGAGCGGGCTGCCGTACTGCTCGCGGGGCAGGCCGAGCGTGTAGCGCGCGTGCCCGAACTCGTGGATGGTGGACATCAGGGCGTCCACGGGGTCGTCCTCTTTGAAGCGCGTCGTCACGCGAGCGTCGAACTGCGTCCCCGAGGAGAACGGGTGGGGCGCGGTGTCGACGCGACCGTGCTCCCAGTCGTAGCCGAGCGTGTCGAGGGTGTCCCGCGCGAGTTCCTCCTGGGTGTCCACGTCGAACTCGCCGTCGAACGGGTCCGCGAGTTCCACGTCGCTCTCCCGGATGTCCTCGATGAGCGGCACGAGTTCCTCGCGGAGACGCGAGAGCACGCGCTCTGCGGTCTCGAGGTCGAGGTACGGCTCGTAGTCCGCGAACAGCACCGCGTACGGGTCGGCCTCGTCGTCGATGTGCGCGGCGTACTCCCGCTTGAGTTCGACGAGTTCCTCCAGGATGGGCGCGAAGACCGAGAAGTCGTCCTCCTCCCTGGCCTGCTTCCACTTCGGGAGCGCCTCCGAGGTCTTCTCGGAGATCTCCGCGACGAGGTCGTTGGGCACCTCAGCGGCGCGCTCGTAGTCGCGGCGGATCTCGCGCACGACCGCCGCCTGCTCGTCGGTCAGGTCGGCGTCCTCGAGTTCGTCGAGCCACTCGCCCACCTGCTCCTCAGTGAGCAGGTCGTGGGACAGCGAAGAGAGCGCGGACTTCTGCTTCGACCGGGCGGGCGTGCCGCCCTCGGGCATCATGACTTCCTGGTCCCAGGAGAGGATGCCGTTCGCGTCGTTCACGCTCGAGATCTGTTCGTAGTGCTCGAGCAGGTTTTCGTACGCTTCGGGGGCCTCGTCGGTGGCCTGTGTCGCCATAGTGCCACGTTCACGCGCGAACCTATGAGGGTTGTTGTCCTGGCCGTGTTGTCCCGGCCGCCGAACACACTGCGGCGGTTCTTCGGAGAACAGACGCGAGAGGAGTGCTATCTGGACTGAACGCGATACTGCGCGGTCTACTCGGGACACAAAAGCAGTGTCGTCTGCCAAAACGTGCCAGAGCCGTTGAACTGCCTACTCGTCGTCCGCTCGCGCCGTCGTCACGTAGACGGCGTCGCGCCGGAGGATGAACTCCTCGATGAACGCGATGACGTAGAAGATGGAGTTCACCACGAGGAACGCGCCGATGGTGAGCGCGGCGATGTACTCGTGTGGATGGTGGTCGAGTCCGTCCCGGCGGTCGCTGTAGAACATCGCGCCCGCGGCGATGACCGGGAAGACTCCGAGAATCGTCCAGAGAACGCGGCTGTACGGGAGGTACGCCGTGAGCTTCACGCCCGCGTCGAAGAAGCCCGCGGTCTGGAGCAGGTCGAGCAGCGGGAGCGGCAGTCCGATGAACAGAAGCGGCAACAGCAGGTTGTAGGAGAACGTCTGGACGGCGTCGGCTTTCGCTGTCTTCGACGGGCCCGGCGAGCGCATGATACGGCCGATGTGTCGGACGCTGACCTGCATCCAGCCGCGCGCCCAGCGCTTGCGCTGGCTCCACCACGACAGCACCGTCGTCGGCTGTTCCTCGTAGGTGATGATGTCGGGGTCCATGCGGATGGTCTTCCCCTCGGCGTGGATCTTCGCGGAGAGGTCGATGTCCTCGACGAGGATCTCCTCGTCGAACGGCCCGATCTCTTCGAACACCGTCGAGCGGAAGAACGCCTGGCCGCCGCCGAACAGCGTGAATCCGCCGAACACCTGCCGGGCGAACAGCTCGACCTTCTCGATGATGTGGCGGTCGACGGTGGCGTACAGCGCGATGAGGGAGTCGCCGGGGTTGCGGCCGTAACAGCGACCCTTCACGCACCAGGTGTCCTCCTCGGCGGCGAACCAGCGCACGGCGCGGTCGACGGCGTCGGATTCGAACTGGTGGTCGGCGTCGATGCTCGCGATGATCTCGCCGTCCGCGTGTTCGAGCGCGTAGTTGGCGGCTACCGCTTTGCCACCGCCCTCCTCGTCGCGCTCGACGGCGACGAAGCGGCTATCCTCGGCGGCCGCGCGCTCCGCGATTTTGCCGGTGTTGTCGGTGCAGTCGGCCTCGTAGCAGATGACGACTTCGAGTTTCTCGGCGTCGTACTCGAGGTTCTTGCAGGCCTCGATGGTCTCCGGGAGGACGCTCGCCTCGTTGTACGCGGGGATGATGACGCTGACCGTCGGCCGCTCGTCGTCCGCGAGTTCGGGCGGGTCGGCTGCCTCCGGAACGGAGATGATAGCTGAGAGGGTGAGTCGTGCGAGCTGGACCAGGATGACCAGCAGAATGACCGTTTTCAACGCTCGGATGTACGACCAGGACAGGAGTGCCGGCAGCAGGCCGACGACGACGATGGCGAGTACGAGGCTCCCGTACAGCGCCACCTTCGAGAGGGAAACTGTCTGTTCGTCGACGCGCTCTACGTCCATGTTACGTAACTCCGATACGAGCCAACCAAAAAACAGTACCGACTCGCGGGTAATTCAGGGTGTCAGGCGTTCGCACTCGAGATTCATCCTGCCTCCGTCTGATTGACACGTGCGGCGGTAGCCCCCTCTCCTGTCGGCGTGTCGTCAACGAACTGTTAGTCTGTCGCCGTCGACCTGTCGGTCGCGTGTCGACCGTCGCCGTTGAACCGACCGCCACGAATCGAATCATCGCCCGGTCGTGCGCTTGAACACCCTTATGGGTGCGCCGGGACAACTTCGAATCAACATGAACGTCGTTCCTGATACGAGCGTCGTCGTCGACGGCCGCGTCTCGGAGCGCGTCCGCGACGGCGAGTACGCCGGGGTCACCATCTACGTCCCGGAGGCCGTCGTCGGCGAAGTCGAAGCGCAAGCGAACAGCGGCCGGGAGACCGGGTGGGACGCACTGGAGGAACTCCAGCGCCTCGCCGACCTCGCCGACGACGGCGAGATAGAGCTTCACTACGTGGGGGACCGCGCCGCCGAGGAGGACATCCAGCGCGCGTCCGCAGGCGCAATCGACGCCATCATCCGTGACGTGGCGGACGAGTACGACGCGGTGTTCGTGACGAGCGACATCGTGCAGGCCGAAGTAGCGAAGGCGAAGGGCCTGGACGTCGAGTATCTCGAACCCCTCGAACGCGAACTCGGTGAACTCGCGGTCGAGCAGTTCTTCGACGACGAGACGATGAGCGTCCACCTCAAGGAGGGCGTCGTGCCGATGGCCAAGCGCGGGAGCGTCGGCGAGGTGTCCTACGAGGAGGTCGGCGAGGACGTCCTCGAACCCGAGACGCTCAAGGAGTACGCGGGCGAAGTCGTCGACACCGCCAAGCGCGCGGACGACTCGTTCGTCGAACTGTCCGAGGACGGCATGACCATCGCGCAGGTCCGTGACATGCGCATCGCCATCTCCGAGCCCCCGTTCTCCGACGCGCTCGAAATCACGGCCGTGCGGCCCACCGTGAAGACGACGATGGAGGACTACGAACACCAGGAGGAACTCCAGGAGCGCCTCCTGGAGCGCGACCGCGGCGTGCTCATCGCCGGCGCGCCGGGCGCCGGGAAGTCCACGTTCGGGCAGGCCGTCGCGGAGTTCCTCGCGGACTCCGGGTACGTCGTGAAGACGATGGAGAAACCCCGCGACCTCCAGGTCGGGAAGGACGTCACGCAGTACACGGAACTCGGCGGGCAGATGGAGAAGACCGCAGACAGCCTCCTGATGGTGCGCCCGGACTACACCATCTACGACGAGGTGCGCAAGACCGGCGACTTCGAGGTGTTCGCGGACATGCGCCTCGCGGGTGTCGGGATGGTCGGCGTCGTCCACGCGACGCGCCCCATCGACGCGCTCCAGCGCCTCGTCGGCCGCGTCGAACTCGGCATGATCCCCCAGATCGTGGACACCGTCGTCTATATCGAAGCGGGGGACGTCGAGACGGTGTACGACGTGGCGACAGAGGTGAAGGTGCCCGAGGGTCTGATGGAGGAGGACCTCGCGCGCCCCGTCATCCAGGTCCGGGACCAGTCCACGGGCAAGCCAGCCTACGAGATCTACACGTTCAACCGCCAGGTCGTCACCGTTCCGCTGGAGGACGGCGGCAGCGAGTCCGGCGTCGACCAGCTGGCGAAACAGGAGGTCGAGCGCGAGATTCAGGCCGCCACGCGCGACCAGGTCGAGGTCGACATCCAGGGGCCGAACAACGCGGTCGTCTACGTCTCCGACGACGACATCAGCCACGTCATCGGGAAGGGCGGCGGCCGCATCTCGGACATCGAGAACCGCCTCGGCATCAGCATCGACGTGCGCACGCTCGACGAGCACCCGGGCGGGAGCGGTGGCGGTGCTGGCGGGAGCGGCGCGGGCGGCAGCGGCGGCGGTGCTGGCGGCGCGACAGGTTCTGCTGGCGGCCAGAGCGCGGGTCAGTCGGGCGACATCGTCACACCCGAGGTCACTTCGCGGCATATCATCATCCCGCTGGAGGGCAGTCGCTCCGGCGAGACGGTCGAAGTGCAGGCCGACGGCGAGTACCTGTTCACGGCGACGGTTGGCCGTGGTGGCGACATCAAGGTCTCCCGTGGCTCGGCCATCGCGGAGGAGTTAGAGCGCGCCATCGACCGCGAACTGATGATCTCGGTCGTCCCGAACGAGTAGGAGGCAGCCGACGAGAAGGCGACAACGAGCGAGAAGAGGGTCGTAGAACGGGAGCGCTACGCGGCTTCCGCGTCGGCTTCCGCGCAGGCGTCGTCGTTGTTCTGGCGGGTCAACTGGTAGAGACTCTGGCGGGCGTCCGCGAAGTAGATGTCCTCGTCGACGGCGCCACGGTCCTCGAGGCGCTCGAGCGCGTACCGGACTGTCCGGGCGGAGAGCATGGTTTCCTCGACGATTCGTTTCTGCGTGAGGGGACCGTCGTACTCGAGTACCTTGTAGACGAGCTTGGCGCTCGGTGGCAGGTCCTCCAGCACACTGTCGTCTGAAGCCATCATTACGATTCGAAACACCCCACCCGCTTAAATCTGCGGGCGAATACGTTGGCATGTTCGTTCGACGTGAACTCGTCAAATCCTCGAACGTCCGGAAATCCCGGCTAAACACGGTCATATCATCGCCGCCAACACCCAGAAAGCCCCGACCGTCCTCAGAACGGCGAAGCCGTTCTGATGGGCTGCACGAGACGCTGCAGCGTCTCGTGAACGTCTCGACTCGGGAGCCTCGCTGCGCGCGTCGCTCACTGTGTTCGCTTCCGTGCTTGCGTCGGCTGCCTTCGTCGAGACGGCCGCCCCTTTCAGTCCTGGAAGACTCGCTGCGCTCGTCTTCCAACCGTCGCGGGCGCAAGCGCCTGCTCAGTCCCACCCAAGCCGGTTGCCCAGTCGGCACGAGGTGGGACTGAAAGGGGCGGCGCGCTCGCGCATCGTTTAGTCGTCTCGCTGGCCACTATCTGCGAGCACAGCGAGCAGATATGCCGGCGCGCGACCGCGAGTGCGCCGGGGCTTTCTGGGTGTTGACGGCGGTGGCTCAGTTGTGTTTTCCAGTCGGGGCTTTCTGGGTGTTGGCGGCGGTAGCAGATTCGTTGTCTGCAGTGCGGACTTCTGAACACCTCCAACCCACACCGAGAAATCAGGCTCGACAAACCACGCCATCTAGCAAGCGAACTCCTTTTGAGCGCGGCCCTCGGAGAGTCGGGTATGACAGAGACCGTGGACCGCAAGGCCTCCCATCGTCGGAGCCTGAAGGTGACCACCATCGCCACGCTCGGCGGGGTCGCAGCGGCGCTCGCGTCCCAGGCCATCAGCGTGCCCGCCGGGAGCAGGAACAGCCTGCTCGTGGTGTTTGCGCTCGTGGTCGTGGAACTCGGCCTAATGCGCGCGTTCGGCGTGGACGTCGGTGAGTTCTCCGCGAAGGACCACCTCTACATTGCGTTCATGACGTTCGCGATGTGGTTCGTGGCGTGGGGCGTGTTGTTGACCGAGGGCATCGCCTTCTAACCAATGGCGGAGGACAGCATCGCGGTCGTTGACCTCGACAGGTGTCAACCCGACCGCTGTAACTACGAGTGCTCGAACTACTGCCCGCCGAACCGCACGGGCAAGGAGTGTATCACGCTGCGCGGGGAGGACGCAGAGGACGGCGACCCCGACCAGGTGCACATCTCCGAGGAGATCTGTCTCGGGGAGTCGTGTGGCATCTGCGTGGAGAAGTGCCCGTTCGACGCCATCGAGATCATCAACCTCCCGCAGGAGCTCACGGAGGAGCCGACCCACCGCTACGGCGAGAACGCGTTCGCGCTGTACGGCCTGCCGGTGCCCGAGTCCGGGAAGGTGACGGGGATGCTCGGCCCGAACGGCATCGGGAAGTCCACGGCGGTGAAGATCCTGGACGGCGAGATTACTCCGAACCTCGGCGACCACGGGGATCCGCCAGGGTGGGAGGAGATCTTGGAGCAGTACCGCGGCACAGAACTCCAGGACTACCTCCGGGACGTGCGCGACGACGACGTGAGCGTCGCGCGCAAACCCCAGTACGTCGACCAGATTCCGAACCAGTTCGACGGCGACACCCGCGAGCTGCTGGAGGCGACCGACGAGCGCGGCGTCCTCAACGACCTCGTCGACCGACTCTCCATCCGCCCGGTGATGGACCAGTCCATCGATTCGCTGTCCGGCGGCGAACTCCAGCGGGTGGCGCTCGCGGCGACGCTCGCGCGCGACGCGGACTTCTACTTCCTCGACGAGTTGACGCCGTACCTCGACATCGGGCAGCGCGTCACGGCGGCGCGAATCGTGCGCGAACTCGCCGAGGAGGAGGACAAGGCGGTGCTTGTCGTGGAACACGACCTCGCCGTGCTCGACATGCTGGCGGACACCATCCACGTCGCGTACGGTGAACCGTCCGTGTACGGCGTCGTCACACCACCCAAGAGCGTGCGCAACGGCATCAACGAGTACCTGAGGGGGTATCTCCAGAACGAGAACATGCGCATCCGGCCGGAGACCATCGAGTTCGAAGAGCACGCGCCGCGGCCCGCAACGCGCGCGGACACCCTCGTCTCCTACCCGGACATGGAGAAGTCCTACGGCGAGGGCGAGTTCTCGCTGTCCATCGAGGGCGGGGAGGTCAACCGGAACGAGGTGCTCGGCGTCGTCGGCCCGAACGGCATCGGGAAGTCGACGTTCGCGAAGATGCTCGCCGGCGACCTCGAACCAACAACGGTCGGCGGCGAGGACGCCGACGAACTGGACCTCGATCTGGACATCGCGTACAAGCCCCAGTACGTCGAGGCCGACCAGCAGATGCGCGTGGACGCGTTCCTGGCGTCCATCACGGACGACTTCGGGTCGAGTTACTGGCAGACCGAGATCGCGGACCCACTCCAGCTCGACTCCATCATGGAGCAGAACCTCCCGGACCTCTCGGGCGGGGAGCGCCAGCGCGTCGCCATCGCGGCGACGCTGTCGAAGGACGCCGACCTCTACCTGCTCGACGAGCCGTCGGCGCACCTCGACGTCGAACAGCGCGTGCTCGCCTCGAGCGCAATCCGTCGGTTCGCGGAGAACCGCGAAACCACCGTGATGGTCATCGACCACGACATCTACATGGTCGACCTTGTGTCCGACCGCCTGATGGTGTTCGACGGTGAACCCGCCGAACACGGCCACGCGTCGACGCCGCAGCCGATGCGTTCGGGGATGAACGAGTTCCTCGCGAACCTCGACGTGACGTTCCGGCGCGACGAGAACCTCGGCCGGCCGCGCATCAACAAGCCGGGGAGCCAACTCGACAAACAGCAGAAGCGGGACGGCGAATACTACTACACGAACTGACCTGTCCGTCGACCGGCTACACTTCCGACGGAAACTGACGATTTCTGCGGGCTCTTCCGCGAACTGGACCGTTAACCACGGTTAATTCGCGTTAATCGTCCGTAAGTGGGTCGCACGGTCACGGTTCTATAAGTCCAACGGGGTGCAACGAACTGGTAAGATGAGAGCATTTGTCGTCGTCGTCACGGCACTGGTCGTGGTCGGCGCGAGTGCACCGCTGGTCGCGGCGTCAGGGGCAGGGCCTCTGCCGTCGGCAACCGACGCCGGGCCGGCGTCGGAGGCACTCGAGACGCCGGGCAACGAGACGGAGAACGGGGCGGAGAACACGTCGACGTCGCCGGGTGCGCAACTCGCCGGCGTGGTGAACGTGCAGGCCGCGGCCGTCGAGGGCGAGGTGCAGGCTCGCTCGTTCGGCCTGCAGATAGCCGCTGCTCGCTCGAACGCGTCGAGGGCCGCAGTCGTGGCGACGCAGGCCGGCGAACTGAGTGAGACGCTCGCGGAGTTACGGGAGCGAAAGCGCGCGCTCCTCGAAGCGAAACAGAACGGCAGTATCTCCCAGGCGAGGTTCCGCGCGGAGATGGCGGGGTTGGCCGCCGAGATATCCACGGCGCGCCAGTTGTCGAACGTGACCGCGAACACCGCCGCCGAACTGCCGCGGGCGAAACTCGAGGCCACCGGCGTGGACGTCGACGCCATCACGAGGCTCCGGACGGACGCGGCGAACCTGTCGGGCCCGACGGTGTCCTCGATAGCCCGCAGCGTCGCCGGAGTGTCGAACGAGACCGGGGACACCTCGATCGGACTCGGTGCCGGCAAACCAGGGTTCGGTGGTATTCCCGGTCCGGTCGGCGGCGGTAACTGGTCGGTCGGTTCGGGCGGGAACGTGTCCATCGGCCCGGACGGAAATCTGTCTGTGGGTCCGGACGAAAATTTGTCCGTCGGGCCGGACGGTAACTTGTCGGTCGGCCCGGACGGAAATCTGACGGTGGGCGCCGGCGGTGAAACCGCCGGGTCCACGAACACGTCTCTCACTCCGGATTCGACCACGAGCGGCGTCATCGACGTGGTGAACGACACCGACGACTCGACGCTGAACACGAGCGACGACGACGGGCTGACCGCGTTCGGATCGCTGGCGGCACGCTGAGCAGTCGGCGAACGCGTCGACGTTCCCGCCGATGGTGCGGTAGCCGTTGACACACCACCGGCATCGTTTTTCCGGGTGCCGTCGTCGGTGGGTGTGTACATGCTCCTCGACTCGTAGCCGGGCGTCCGAACCCGGCGGCCGACGAAGCTCGGCCCTTCTCACATCCGCCGCGTGCGGGCGTCACGACGTGCATCGACGTTCGACCGCCGACTCTCACACGCATGTCACGACGCGGCAACAAGACACTCGTAGCGAAACGCACAGATTCGAAACCGATCGACACCGACGAGATACGCGCGCTCTGTGACTCCGCCGGCCTCGACGTCGTCGGGGAGCGGACGCAGGTTCGCCCGCCCGACCCGACCCACGACTTCGGCGCTGGCGCGGTGGCGGACATCGCCGAGCGCGTCACGGAGGAGAGCGCCGACCTGGTGGTCGTGGACGACGAACTCGACCCGGGTCGCGCGTTCAACCTCCAGGAGGCGGTCGGCGCGGAGGTGGTCGACCGCACGCGCCTCGTCCTCGACATCTTCGCGGAACGCGCGGAGACCAAGCGCGCTCGCCTGGAGGTCCGACTCGCGGAACTGCGGTACGAACTCCCGCACGCCGAGGCGAAGGCGCGGCGCGGCGAGAGTTCGGGCCGCCGCGGGTTCAAGAGCGGCGGCGAGGAACCGCAGGCCGCCCAGATGCGCGCGGACTACAAACAGCGCATCAAAAACGTCCGCGAGCAACTCGACCAGTTGGACGACGCGGACGACGACGCCCGGCGCGAGCGCCACGAAGCGGGGTTCGACCTGGTGGCGCTGGCGGGTTACACGAACGCCGGGAAGTCGACACTCCTCCGCCGCCTCGCCGAGGACCACGCCGTCGAGGAGAACGATGCGCGCCACGACGACCTGGGGGAGACCGCGGCCTCCCGCGACCGCCTGTTCGAGACGCTGAACACGACCACGCGGCGCGCCACGCTCGGCGACCGCCGCGTCCTGCTGACGGACACCGTGGGCTTCGTGAGCGACCTCCCGCATTGGCTGGTCTCCTCGTTCCGGACGACGCTGTCGGCCGCCCGCGAGGCGGACGCCGTCCTACTCGTCGTGGACGCGAGCGACTCCGTCTCCGAGGTGCTGCGGAAGACAGAGACCAGCCTCGAGGAACTAGATACCCGAGAGGGAGCACTCGTCCCGGTGCTCAACAAGCGCGACGTTGCCACCGACCTCGCGGAGAAGCGCGACGCCGTCGCGGAACTCGCGGGCGACCCGGTGGTCGTCAGCGCGACGGAGGACGACGGCATTGGCGCGCTCCAGACCGCCGTTACCGACGCGCTCCCGGACCGCGACCGCGTCTCGCTCGGCGTCCCGAACTCGGACGCCGGCAACGCGTTCGTCTCGTGGTGCCACGACCACGGCGCCGTCGAATCCGTCGAGTACGGTTCGACAATCAGCTTCGAGTTCGCGGCCCGTCCGGAAGTCGTCGCGAAAGCCGAGGGGCGGGCCGGCAATCTCGAAGCGGACTGACCAGCTGGTGTCCGGTGGAGAGGTTGTCTAGCTGGTGTTCGAGACGGGACCGGACCAGCCGGCCGGCGCTAGCGTTCGCGCGTCGAGCGGTTCGCCAGAACCCGAGACGCGCGATTCACCGCGAGCCGAAGGCTCGCGGGCCGACGAGCGAACGGAACGAAGTGAAGTGAGCGAGGAGTGCTTTTAGTGCAGGTTTTGCCGAGGGCGCGCGAAGCGCGCCCGTGGTCCGAAAGACGGCTACGCCGTCTTTCGTCATCTCGAAAGGCGCTTCGCGCCTTTCGGCGACAGCGCAAAACGTGCGTCTAGAAGATGTTCCGCTGGCAGCTCCCGCAGAGGTGTTGTTCCTTCCGGTCGACTTCGCGGACCGTGGGGGAGAAGTTCATGGCACAGCGGTTGTTGTCGCAGTGTTCGAGGCCGAGCGTGTGGCCGAGTTCGTGGACGACCTCCTTCCGGACGCGGTCGTCGAAGACGTCTGCTGCGGGGCGTTCGGAGAACCCGCCGTCGCTGGAGGTCTGGAGTCGGTAGGTAGAGACGACACAGCCGCGGCCGTCGAGGTACGCGAGGCCGAAGACGTAGTTCCGTCGTCGATAGTAGAGGTCGTTAGGGGTGATGGCGAGCGTCTTGTCGCCGTCGCCGACGCGACTGGCGACGTCGATGAATTCAGCGGCGCGGTACTGGCTGCGTCCCTCGTCGTAGGCGTCCTCCGGAACGGATTGTTCGGGGGAGACGGTCACCTCGCAGTCGTAGATGGACCGGAGACTGCTGGAGGCCTCGCGTTTGACGTGCGCGGGCACGTCGCCGACAGGGACGATATCTACCCGCATGGGGTGATGTTTATCGGCGTCGGCAATAAACATCCCGGCGTGAGCGAACCGCAGACGGTGGTGGACGCGCTGGCCGAGTTCGATCGACTGGTGGAGGTCGGCGTCGGCCGGCGGACGGACGTGGCGGCGGCGCTGGCAGAGCGGGGGTGTGCGGTGACGGCGACGGACGTGTACGAGCGTGACGTACCGGACGGCGTCGAGTTTGTGGTCGACGACGTGACCGACCCCGACCCCGAGGTGTACGCCGACGCGGACGCGGTGTACGCGTTGAACTGTCCGCCGGAACTCCATCGCGCGGTCGTTGACGTGGCGGACGCGGCGGGCGCGGCGTGCGTGTTTACGACGCTAGGGGGTGACCAGCCCGCGGTGTCCGTCGAGCGGCGGACCGTCGAGGCAGACACGCTGTACGTCGCTCGCCGGTAGTTGGCCAGCACGGTTTTCCTCGGCGAAGCCGGACATTCCCACGTTCGATGAGTGACGGTCGTTCGACGTTCACCTGGATACTGGCTGGCGCGGCGCTGGTCGCCGCCGTCATCCTCGTGGCGGTCACAGTGTTCGGACTGGGGTTCCCGACGTTGTCGGTGGACCCCACGGAACCGCGCGAAGACGACCTGCCGGACGTGCAGATCGAGTTCCGGCCGAATCCGAACTCGATGACGCTGTACTTCGCTGGGGGTGACGCCATCGAGAGCGGACGGGTGTACGTGGACATCGTGGGCGGAAAGAACCGGACGTGGGCTGGCATCGACCTGGACCTGGACCCGAGCGACCCGCTGGACGCTGGGGAGCGTGCGTCGGTGACCGAGTGGTCGGAGGGTCAGGCGATTCGCATCTACTATCAGGGGAACAACTCCAGCGGCGTCATCGCCAGATACGACCCGTAGCGCGGTGGTCTGTGCTGTAACGCGGTGGCGTGTGACGCGACGTGGTGGCCCGAATGGGAACTGATTTTCCGCCGCGTCGCGTGGCTGCGGACATGGAAGCCGACGCTGTCGTCCTCGACGTGGACGGCGTGCTCGTGGACGTGGCCGACTCGTACCGTCGCGCTATCGTGGAGTCCGTCGAGCGCGTCTACGGGGACACCATCGAGAAGGGCGCCGTCCAGTCGTTCAAGGACGCGGGCGGGTTCAACAACGACTGGGCGTTGACCGACGCCGCGGCGCTGTTCGTGCTGGCCACGCGGGAGGGCTACGACGGCGACGTGGCGGCGTTCACGGACGCGATAGCCGAGCGCGGCGGCGGACTCGAAGCGGCGGAGGCGGTCGTGGAATCCTCGCTTGCCCCGGACGCAGTCGAGCAGGTGCGGGAGGCCTGGAACCCCGAGCGTCTCCGCAAGGTGTTCCAGCAGTTGTACCTCGGGAGCGACCTGTACGAGGAACTGGAGGGTGGCGCGGCGGACATCGACTGTCCGGGGTTCATCCACGACGAGGACGTGCTGGTCTCCCCGGAGACCGTCGAGCGCCTGACCGAACGCTACCCCGTCTGCGTGTTGACGGGCCGGCCGTCGGACGAGGCGGACATCGCACTCGACCGCGTCGGTCTCGACGTGCCGGCCGACCGTCGGTTCACGATGGACGACTGGGAGGAGGGGAAGCCACACCCCCGTGCGCTGGTGACGCTCGCGGAGCGCACCGGCGCCGACTCGGCGGTGTTCGTGGGGGACACGCTCGACGACATCGAGACGGCGTTGAACGCTCGGAAGGCAGACTCTGGGCGCGAGTACTGGGCTGTTGGCGTGCTTACCGGCGGTCTGACGGGCGACGCGGGCCGACGGAAGTACGAGGGGGCGGACGCGGATCTCGTGCTGGATTCGGTGAACGACCTGCCGGAGGCACTGGAGCCGAGGTCGGGATCCGAGTGAGAGCGTGACACAAATCCTTATTCGGTCGCCGGGTGACTCACGAGTATGCGAATCGCGTTGCTCGGTGGGACCGGCGACATCGGCGAAGGGCTGGCGCTGCGATGGGCGTACCACACCGACCACGAGGTCGTGATCGGCTCCCGCGACCCGGAGAAGGCCCGAACCAAGGCCGAGGAGTACGAGACGGAACTGGACAGCCGCGGCGTCGAGCGGAAGGTGACTGGGTTCGCCAACGAGATGGCGGCCGACCGCGCGGATGTGGTGGTGCTCGCGGTGCCGGCGTACCACGCCAAGGACACCGTCGAGGCGGTCGCGGACAGACTCGACGCGGAGACGACGCTCGTGACGCCGGCGGTCGGGATGAAGCGCACGGACGACGGATTCCGGTACAACCCCCCGAAGGCGGGGAGCGTGAGCCAACTGGTCGCGCGCCACGTGCCCGACGACACACCCGTGGTGGGCGCGTTCCACAACCTCGCGGCGGACCGCCTCGCGAATCTCGACGTGGAGTTGGACCTCGACACGCTCGTCGTGGGTGACGACGGCGACGCGAAGCAGAACGTCGCCGACCTCGCGAGCGGAATCGAGGGCTTGCGCGCGCTCGACGCCGGCCCGCTCGCGAACGCGGCGGAGGTGGAGTCGCTTACGCCATTGCTCGTGAATCTCGCGGTCAACAACGAGGGGATGCACGACGTCGGCGTGAAATTCGAGTAGCCGCCGCGAGACGGCCGTTCGTCCTCTACGCGAACGAGAGCAGTTTTTCCTCGAGCGATTCGGCGTCGTCGGCGAGCACGCGGATCATCGCTTCCTTTCCGACCGCGCCGCTGTCGACGACTGCGTCCGGCGCTCGGTGTCGCTCGCGGTTTCTTCCAGTCACCGCTCGTCCTTCCGTGGCCTCTCGCTGGTCGGCCACGCGTTTCATCGCTTCTCTGGCCGTCCAGTCCATCGTGCCGTCGGCGTCGGCGGGTTCTTCGGCGCGGTCCACGACGACAGCGTCCCAGCGCTCGCGCACGTCGCGGTCGCGCTGCTCGCTCCAGCGGACGTTCGCGGCCGCGGAGACGGCAGGGTCGCGTTCTCGAACGCCGAGCAGGAAGCGCGCGACGTGGCTCGACGCGCCCGGGGCAACTCCGCCAGCGGCACGAACGCCGCGCTGCGTGGCGTGCAGGCGGCCGTCGACGGCGACCACGTCGTCGGGAGTGCGGGCGTCTGGTGGTGCGACGGCGACGTTCGTCCCGACTTCAGGGACGAGACCGGTCGGCCACTCGCGTTCGAGCGCGGCGACGACGCTCCGGGCGTCGGCGAGTGCGTCGGTGCTGGCGGCGTCGACAGCGTCGTGGTCGACGGGGCCGTTGCCGGCGCCGAGCGAGAGTCCGGATTCGATGGCGCGCGTTACGGCCTCGACGCCGCGCTCGACGGCGACGGGCAGTTCGTCGCCGCGAGCGAGGTGGGCAGTGATGGCGGCGGAGAGCGTGCACCCGGAGCCGTGCGTGTTCGCGGTGTCGACGCGTTCTCGAGTGAACGCCCGCGTGCTTTCGCCGACGAACACGTCTACGGGGTCACCGTCGAGGTGGCCACCGGTCAGGAGGACCGCGTCCGGGCCGAGGTCGAGGACCGCTTCGGCGGCGGCGCGCAGGTCGCTCTCGTCCGCCACGGTGACGTCCGCCAGCAGTTCCGCCTCGGGGACGTTCGGCGTGGCGAGGGTCGCTTCCGGCAGTAGGTCCTCGCGGAGCGCGGAGACGCCGCGCTCGGTGAGCAGGCGGTCACCGCTCTGGGCGACTGCCACCGGGTCGACGACCACGGGGAAGTCGGCGTCAGCGACCGCGTCGGCGACCGTTGCCACGACGTCCGCGTTCCCGAGCATCCCGGTTTTCGCCGCTGCGACGGGGAAGTCGGAGACGACGGCATCGAACTGCGAGCGGACGACCGCCGGGTCGAGCACCTCGCTCGCGGTGACGCCCGTCGTGTTCTGTGCGGTGACGGCGGTGAGCGCGGATGTGCCGAACGCCCCGCACGCCTCGAAGGTCTTGAGGTCGGCTTGGACGCCCGCACCGCCGCCGCTGTCCGATCCCGCGACCGTGAGTGCGACTGGCGGGTCGGTCACCCCGACCACCCGCCGAGAACCGCGTACACTTCGAAGGCGAACGCTCCCAGAACGAGCGCGACAGCGCCCCAGACCAGCGCGGCGAACGCGAGCGGTCCGACCGTCACTTCGACCCCTCCCCGCCGTCCGCGCGAGCGGTTCGAGAGCGCGAGCGGACGCGGTCGTCGAGCGCGTCGACGTCGATGGAGCGGTCGTGTCGTTTGGGCAGCAGTAGCGTCAGCACGGTAGCGACGGCCGTTGCCGCCACGAACGCCGCGAGGTACGAGGGTGCTGGTAACGGACCACTCGGGAGGACGGCCCTCGCTCCGGGGAACCAGACGAGACCGGCTCCCAGTCCAAGGACGGCCGCTGCGAGTGCGTCCTCACCCGTGGGCCGAGTGGCGTAGAGTCCCGCGACGATCGGCGGGAACGTCGCCGCTGCGAGGAGGTCGGCGAACAGGAACAGCGTCAGCACGCCGTACCCCTGCACGGCAACGACTGTGGCGGCGACGACGACGGCCGCGGTGCCGAGGCGTCCGGCGCGCACGAGCGTCGAGTCGTCCGGGTCGTCGAGGAGGCGTGCGGCGTCCACGGTGACGAGGCTCACGAGCGCGTTACACACTGTGTCGGCGGAACTCGCGACGAGGAGTACCGCGAGCACGACGACCGCGAGCACCCCAGCCTGGGGGAGCGCGGCGTCTGCGGCCGCGAAGAACGCCACGCTCGCGCGCTCCGTGCCGACGACGCCGAGGCCGCGCGCGAGCACGCCGACGAGACCGGCGAGCAGCACCATCGGGACGACGGCGACGCCAGCGACGACGAATCCGCGCCGGACGGTGGTGTCGTCGCGCGCGGCGTAGACGCGCTGCCACTCGCTCTGGTTGAGGAGGTTCGCGCCGAGAACCGCGAGGGTCACGTACGCGCCGAACGTCACGCCGGGGAGGTAGCCCGGCGAGAGCAGGTTCGGATTCGTCGCAACGATGTGGCCGTGAACTGCCGTCGCGCCGCCGAACGAGAGCACGACGGCCGCCACCGTCGCGGCTAGCAACGGGAGCACGACCAGCGCCTGCAGGGCGTCGGTCGCGAGCGTCGCGACGAGACCACCGTACCCCGCGTAGACGAGCACTGCGCCGCCGACGAGAGCGGCGGTCACCCACGGCGGCACGCCGGCGAGATACGCGAGGGCGCTCGTGAGGCCGGTTAGCTCTGCGGCGAGAAAGACGAACATGTAGAGCGCGCTCACCGTGAGAACGTAGGCGTAGGCGGCGCTCCCGTAGCGCGCGTGGACGTACTCCGTGAGCGAGCGCCCCGAGGGGACGACGTCGCGGACGCGCGGCCCGACGACGGCGAACGCGAACAGCGGAAGCGCGCTGCCGACCGCGTAGCCGAGGACGGCCGGAAGCCCGCCGAACGCCGCGCCCGCCTCCGCGGGACTGAACAGGATCCAGCCTCCCATCGCGGATGCCACAAGTGTCGCCGTGAGCGTCCCGACGTCCGCAGTTCCGCGAGCGACCACGAAGTCGTCGAGGGTGCCGACACGACCCCGTGCGGCCCACAGTCCGACGGCTGTCGACCCGGCGAGGGCCAGAACTGCAGCCACGGGAACCGCGAGCGCGCTCCGCATCAGTCGTCGTCGGCGGCGGTGGCACCGCGACCCGGGAGGTCGACCGTCGGCGCGTCGACGCCGAGTTCGTCGAGTGCGGCCTGCGCGGCGGCCTTCCCGGAGAGGAGCATCGCCCCGAACGTCGGTCCCATTCGCGTCAGACCGTGCGTCGTCGCCGTGGCGAGACCCGCCGCGACGAGGCCGTCGTGGACTTTGCCGGTGTGCTCGACGACCTTATCCTCGCTGTCCGCGACCCACATCGAGTCGTGGCCGGGCGAGTCGTGACCGGGCGCGCCGTACTCGCCGTCTGCGGTCTTATCCATGCCCGTGTTGTGTTCGCTCGCGTGCTCGATGCCGGGCGCGTCGAGGACGCCGCGCTCCTGGAGTTTCGAGACGACGACAGCGTCGTGGCCGGTGGCGTCGATGACGAGGTCGGCCTCGACAGCGATGGGGTCGACGCAGGTGAGTTCGCGCGGGAGCGCGTGGACGGGCGTCCAGTTCATCACGATGCCCGCGACCTGGTGGTCGTCGCGCACGACGACGTCCGTGAACTCGGTCATGTTCTGGACGCGCGCGCCGGCGTCACAGGCCGCTTTGATGAGCGCGGAGCAAGCGTGCGGGCCGTCGGCGACGGCGAGACCGTCGGTCTCCTCGTCGTACTCGTACGGAACGCCGAGGTCGTCGAGCACGTCGTCTGCGGGCGCGCGAACGGTGAGTTTGTTCATCAGGAAGCCGCCGAGCCAGAACCCACCGCCCAGATAGTTGTTCTTCTCGACGACGGTGACGTCGACGTCCCGGTCGGCGAGTTCCTTCGCGGCCATCAGGCCGGACGGGCCACCGCCGACGACGATGACGTCGGTCTCGGTGTCGTCGATGAACTTCTCGGTCCACTGGCGGGCGATGGCGCGCGTCACCTGTGCTTCGTCGGCGTCTGCGAACGAGTCGAACGGCATACTACTGGGTTTTACAACTGGGTAATTAAGCGTTGGGATGCAGCGGTCGCCGGTTGGTCGCCAGCATCGCTACCCGGTCGCGACGCGGAGCGTCACCGCCGGGCCGACCACGCAACCCTTTACTCCCGTGCCGACAGACGGCGAAGCATGCGACTGGAGGAGTTCTGGGGTGTCGGCCCGAAGACGGCCGAGCGCCTCGAAACCGAACTCGGGGTGGCCGACGCCGTCGACGCCATCGAGAGCGCCGACGTGCGAACGCTGGTGTCCGCGGGCATCTCGCGCGGCCGTGCTACCCGCATTCTGCGGCGCGCGAACGGCGGGGAGGGGATGGACGCGCTCGCGACGGACGACGCGCGAGCGGTGTACAAGGACCTCGTGGCGCTCGCCGCGACGTTCGCGGTGACACAGCACGCCGCCGACCGCGTCCGCGTGCTCACGCCGCTCACCGACCGCGAGGAGATGGCCGCGCGCCTCGACAGCGTCGCCGCCGCCCGCGAGACCTGGCGGAATCTGGACGAAGACGCGCGCGGTGACGTACTGGCCATCTTCGAGGAACACGACAGCCGGGACAGCGGGGAGCGCGCTGCCGTCGAGACGGCGCTCGCGCTCCGGGATTGCGAGGCCCTGTGGTCGGATGGAGCGGGCGAAACAGCTGCCAGCGGCGTGTTCGCGCCGCTCGCCGCCATCGACCGGGGCCATCTCGAGGACGCCGCCGAGGCGCTTCGCTACCTCGGTCCCGACGGCGTGCGTGAGGGCGCGGACGCAAAACTCGACCGCCTCCGGGAGCGGGCGAGTACCCTCGAGCGCCTCGAACGCGACACGTTCGACGTGCTCGAGACGGTTCGCTCGGAGGGCGTCGACGGGACAGACGAGTTCCGCGAGGCGTTCGTCCAGTACGTCGCCAGCGAGACCGACGTGCGCACCGGAGAAGTCCGGGAGGCGATGTCGCCGGACGCCGCCGACGCCGCGGACTTCGTGAGCACCACGCTGCGCTCGCTCGCCGAGGACGTCCGGGAGCGCGCCGCCGAGCGCGAGGACGACGTCGAAGCCGAACTGCGGGGCGACATTTCGGGCGGTCGCGAGGCCGTCACCGCCGCCGTCGAGGCGGTGAGCGACATCGCATTCCACCTCTCGCTCGCACGCTTCGCGGCGGCGTACGACCTCACGCGCCCCGAGTTCGTCGACCACGACGGACTCGCGGTTCGGAACGCCCGGAACCTCGCACTCGACGCGGACGGCGAGGACGTCCAGCCAGTGACGTACGCCGTCGGCGACCACGACATAGAGCCCTCGGGAAGCGCCGCTGCTGACCCGCCCTCCGGAGACCGCGTCGCCGTGCTCACGGGCGCGAACTCCGGCGGGAAGACCACGCTCCTAGAGACGCTCTGCCAGGTCGCCGTGCTCGCCAGCATGGGCCTGCCGGTGCCCGCCGAGCGCGCGGAGGTCGGGCCGATGGACTCCGTCGTGTTCCACCGCCGCCACGCGTCGTTCAACGCGGGCGTGCTGGAGGCGACGCTGCGCTCGGTCGTGCCGCCGGTCACCGCCGGCGACCGCACGCTGATGCTCGTCGACGAGTTCGAGGCCATCACCGAACCGGGGAGCGCCGCCGACCTGCTCCACGGCCTCGTCACGCTCACCGTCGAACAGGAGGCCCTCGGCGTGTTCGTCACCCACCTCGCGGACGACCTCGAACCGCTGCCGGACGTCGCGCGCACGGACGGCATCTTCGCGGAAGGCCTGAACCAGGACCTCGCGCTCCGCGTGGACTACCAGCCGCGCTTCGACACCGTCGGGAAGTCCACGCCGGAGTTCATCGTCTCCCGCCTCGTCGCGGACGCCGCCGACCGCTCGGAGCAGGCCGGCTACAACACGCTCGCCCGCGCCGTCGGCGAGAGCGCCGTCCAGCGCACGCTCGCGGACGCGAAGTGGAACGAATAGCGGGAAGCAACCACCAGCGAGGCCGCACCAACCGCTTTCCGTCGCGATGCCGTCTTTCTCGACATGGTCGACGTCTCCATCGCCGCGTCGCTGGCCGCCGTCGCCGTCCTGCTCGCGGCGTCGGCGTTCTTCTCCAGCACCGAGATCGCGCTGTTCTCACTGACGCCGAGTCGCCTCGACGCGCTCGCCGGCGAGGACGCCCGCGGCCCCGAGGTGAAACGCCTGCGCGACGACCCCCACCGCCTGCTCGTCACGATTCTTGTCGGCAACAACGTCGTGAACGTCGCGCTCACCAGCATCCTCACCGTGTTGCTCGTGGCCTACCTCCCGCCCGGGTTCGCGGTCGCCGGGACGACGCTGGTCGCCACGACGCTCGTGCTCGTCTTCGGCGAGATCGTCCCGAAATCCTGGGGGCTCGCGAACGCCGACTCGTGGGCGCTCGCGGTCGCCCGCCCCGTTCGCTACATCGGTCTGGTGCTGTGGCCACTCGTGGCCTTCTTCGACGTGCTCACGCGCAGTCTGGGGGGTGCTACGGGTGGCGAACCAGACATCGAGCGCGAACTGCTAGAAGAGGAGTAGTGTTTGTTTGGGGGTTGGAAACGAAGGTCGTCGTTAGACGCCCAGAAGGTCTTGACTGCAGAGAACCGAACTACTTCCTCAGTCACCCAGAAAGCCCCGGGCGTCCTCAGAAACGCGTAGCGTTTCTGATGGGTGGTTCAAGAGGCGGCGGAGCCGCCTCTTGTCATCCCGAGAGACGCATCGCGTCTCTCGGACGACTGCGGAAGACGCTGCGCGTCTTCCGAACGTCTCGACTCGGGAGGCTCGCTGCGCTCCTCGCTCCCGATGGTCGCTGCGATGCTTACGTCGCCTGCCGTCGCCGAGACGCCCGCCCCTTTCGACCCCACCCGATGCCGGCTGGCCAACCGGCCTGGGAGGGACTGAAAGGGGCGCCCGGCTACGGGAAGCCCGACGAAGTAAGCACCCGCCGGAGCGCAGCGAGTCGCGCGACCGTAGCCGGGCGGGGCTTTCTGGGTGGCCTCAAAAGCAGTATTGTCGTCTTCAACCGGGGCTTTCTGGGCAGTCTCGGCAGAGGAATCAGACAGCTCTGCTACTCACATTTGGCCAGAACAAGCAGTAAATCCTAGGGCCACTCGGAGTTCGAGTCGGTCAGCGGTTCGGCGACGACGCCGTCCTCGCGAGCGAGTACGCGGGCGTGGGGGAGACAGACGTCTCGGTCGGGGCCGCGCGGGTCGTAGAGGCGGATGGCCACCGCGCGGTCACAGCCGTCTTCGGAACAGGTCATTTCGGTGCTGGCACGGGTCGCGGCTCAGAGCCGGACGGCCATCATCACCTCGTCGACGTACTGGTCGTCGAGTTGGTAGTGGTCGGCGCGCGTGGCTTCGACCTCCCAGCCGTTGGCTTTCAGGAACTCGATGGCGTCCTGGTTGCTCGCGGGGACGGAGTTGTAGATCTTTTCGTAGTCGTGGGCGGCCGCCCATTCGAGGCCGCGCTCGAGGAGGTGGCTGCCGATGCCGTGGGTGCGGTACGTTTCGATGACGCCGACCGTGAGTTCGGCGGTGTGCGCGAGTTTCTCCAGTTCGGGGCCGGCGACGTGCACCCACCCGACGACGTCGTCGCCGACGGTGGCGACGAAGAACATGCGCTCCTCGAGGTCGTTGTGGCGCAGGAGTACTTCCTCGTGGTCGATGACGTCCGCGACGCTCTCGGCCTCGATGTACGCGCCCTCGCTCGCGACCTGGCGGATCGCGCCGACGAGGCCAGTCAGATCTGCTTGCCGGGCGGGCCGTACGACGAACTCGACGTCGCCGTCGCGGTGCTCCTCGGCGACGGTGTCGTCGAACGCGACCTGGATGACGCCGTCCTCGACCGTGAGGTAGCCGTCGCGGCGCAGGATGGCGACGTGGTGGCGGATGCCCCGGGGGTCGAGGCGCAGCGCGCTTTCGAGGTCTTCGAACCGGCTGGCGCCGTTCCGCTCTACGTAGTCGTAGATCTGTCTCCGGTCCGCGTGCCCGAACTCCAGGTCCCGCTGTACGTTCATGCTTATTGCTACCAAACCTCGCTATTAAAATCTTGTCACCAGTTAGCACGACCGTCACTGCGCTGCAGTATCGAACACGGGGTGGCGTTCACGACCCGCCGCGCTCGGGAACGCGGGTCAACACCTGCGCCGTGTCCACGACGTTCCGCGTGTCGAGGAGCGCTGTCGCGGCCTCTCGAATCGAGAAATCCGCGTCCAGTTCGACGCCGTAACACCGCGTGTACAGTGTCAGCCAGTCGTTCATCGCGCGTTCCAGGAGCGACAACTCCACGTCCGAGAACGCGGCGTTACTCCCGCCGGTCCGCCCCTCGACGTACACCGAGACGGCGGGACCGACGCCCTCCACGAGGTAGCGCTTCGCTTGCTCTTCGTCGGGCGGTTCCGTCGGCGGGTCGAAGGACTCCCGGTCCCGGCGCGACTCCTCCGCGAGCGCGCGAACGCGCTCCCAGTGCGCCGAGTGAGACGACTGGGTCATCCCTCTTTGAACTCGACACCCTTCCCGCCGCGCGGGTGCTCCCACTCGGTGTCGGCGACCACCGCACACGTTCCACACTCCACGCAGGGTTGCGTGTCGAGGCTCACGACGCGCTCCTCTCCGCCGTTGCGTTCGACCGTCTCGGAGCGGTAACAGCCGCCGCCGAAGTCCTCGGCGCTCACCGGACACGCCGCCACCGCCGCACCGCTCGCCGCGTAGGACTCGTCGACCAATTCGATGTGGGGGTTGCCGACGTCCGTGTCGTACGTCAGGTCGCCGATGCGGTCCGCGAGACTCGGCGGTTCCACCGCGGAAACGCCTTCGACGCGCTCGCCGAGTTCCTCCGCGATGACCGTCGGCAGGGTGACGTACGGCGTCTGCGTGTCCGGCACGATCGAGGAGAGGTACGGTGACCCGTACAGGCCCTCGAGGCGGTCGCCGAGCGCGCGAACGGCGGCGCGACCGACTCCGGACTCCAGGACGCCGTCCACGACGCTCGTCACGGGTGCGTGCTCGCCGAGTGCGCTCGTCACGCGGTACCCCGTCGGTCGGAGTTTCCCCATCACGCCCTCGTCGTGGAGGCGTTTCTCGTAGCGCTCGCCGGCGCGATGCGGGTTGCCCCGGGATTTCGCCTCGACGTACGCTTCCGCCGCCAGCGCGCCCGCGGTCACGGCGTGATTCATCCCCTTGATGATGGGCCCCTGGGCCTGCATCTGGCCCGCGGCGTCCCCGACCAGCACGAGGCGGTCGCGGTGGGGTGACGTGTGCGCGGCCTTCTTCGAGTCCGGCACGAGTTTCGCGGAGTACTCCAGTTCGTCGTAGTCGTCGCCCAGCCAGTCCGCGAGCAGCGGATGAGTGAGCAGCGCGTCGAGCAACTCGTGGGGTTCGGCCTCCTGTGCGACGAGGCTGTCGAGGTGGAACACCGTCCCGATGGAGAGCGTGTCCTCGTTCGTGTAACAGAACCCGCCGCCCCGAACGTCCTCGAACAGGTCACCCGAGAACAGGTGCGCGACGCCCTCGCCGTCCTCGATGCCGAAGCGCTCGTTTATCTCCTCGGGGTCGACGTCCACGACGGCTTTCACGCCCTGGAACCACTCGTCTGGCTCGTCCCAATTCATCAAGTTCGCATCCCGCGCGAGTTCGCTGTTCGCGCCGTCCGCCGCGACCACGAGGTCCGCCCGGATCGGGTCGAGTTCGTCGCAGGTCACACCGACGACCTCCCCGTTCTCCCGCAGAAGTCCGTTCACGCGGACGTCCGTCAGCAGACCGCCGACCGTCTCGCGGGTCTTCTCGTGGACGCGTTCGGCGAGCCACGAGTCCATGTGTCGCCGCAGTACGGCGTCCGACCAGTCCGTGTCGTGCTCGTGCAGCGGCGTGATGTCGAAGGTCTTGACCTGCCGGCCCGCGACGTTGTGGAGTTTGTACTCCGTCACCGGGCGCTCGCTCGCTTCCTCTCGGAAGTCCGGAAACAGGTCGTCTATCGTGTACGGCGCTGATGTCTCGCCGTACAGCAAGCCGCCGCTCACGTTCTTCGCCCCGGCCTCTACGCCGCGCTCCAGGACGAGCGTCTCTACGTCGTTCCGTGCGAGCGTCGCGGCCGCCGCCGCCCCACCCGGGCCGGCGCCGACCACGACTGCCTCGTAATGTTCGTGGTCCTCAGTCATCAGATGCACCTCTCGCCTGTAGTTCCGCGACGTCGAGTTCGCCCGATTCGAGCGCGTCGGTCAGCGCCGGTAGCACGTCGAAGAGGTCGCCCTCCACGAAGAAATCCGAGAACTCCCGGATGTCCGCGCCCGGGTCGGTGTTGACGGAGACGATGGTCTCGGACTCGTCCATCCCGACCTTGTGCTGGATGGCGCCGCTGATGCCCGCCGCGATGTACAACTTGGGAGCGACGACCTGTCCCGTCTCACCGATCTGTCGCTCCTCGCTGGCGTACTGTTCGACGTGGCCGTCGAAGTCGTACGACGACGTGACGATGCCCCGGGAGATTCCGAGGTCGGCGTCCTCGAAGGCGTCCACGAGGTCGAGACCGAGTTCCATCCCCTCCGTCGGGTCGTCCCCGATGCCGCGTCCGAGCGCGACGATGACGTTGTGGCCCGTGAGGTCGACGCCGTCGTCGAGGCGGTCGTGTTCGGTGACGTCGACGCGGAACCAGTCCTCGTCGAGGTCCACGTCGTACTCGTACACTTCGCCCTCGCGCTCGGGGTCGAAGTCCGGCGCGTCGAAACTGCCGGGAATCACGGACGCGCCCTGCGGGTGGAACTCCCGCGTGGGGTTGTCCAGACAGAGGATGGTCGAGTACTCGAACCCGGAGAAGTCCGGGCGCTTCATGTGGAGCACGCGCTCGAACTGCCGGTCGCCCTCACCGCCCGTCTTCGCGGGGTTCGAGATGACGGTGTTCTCGATGTAGAGTCCGGAACAGTCGCTCGCGAGGCCGCTGTCGAGTTCGCCCTGCACCTGCGCCGAGAGGTCCCGGCCGTTGTTCGTCGCCGGGAACAGGACGTACCGCGGTTCGTCGTAGTCTCGCCACGACGAGTCGCCGGCCTCCGTCTCCTCGTCCAGTTCACCGCCCGCCCGCGCAATCCGCGTGAACAGTTCCGTGTAGGACTTGTGGCGGAACCGCTCGAGTTCCGCGTCCTCCTGATAGACGACGACGTCCGCGCCGTACGCGATGGCGTCGTCGGTCAGGTCGTCGATGCCGTCACCGAGCAACACGGCGACGACGCGTTCTTCAGAGCCGTACTGCTCGTTGTAGTCGTCCATCAACTCCCGGGCCTTCCCGAGCATCTCCCGGGAGACGTCGAGGAGGTCCCCGTCCTGCGTCTCGCAGAACACCCACATGTCCTCGTAGGAACCGCCCTCGAGGTCCTCGACGTACTGCTTGTCGGCGGTCGGGTGGTCGAGTTCGGGGTACTTCTCCTCGGGGGACTGGACGACCGTCTCCCCGGTGTCCTCGTCGCTGCCTTGCACGGAGTCGATGCGGTTCCGTATCAGGCGTGTCACGCTATCCCGGTCTTCGCCCGACTCCTCTCGCTCGAGGAGGTCCTCGAGCGCGTCGACGTCGTCGATCTTCGGGAGTTCGTTGCCGAGGTCGGCGGGACTCATCTCCGAGGGGTCGAGGTCGCCATCCGCTTCGTCCTCGTCCTCGGCGAACTTCTCGATGCGTGACTCGATGAGTTTCTTCGCGCCGACGCGGTCTTGCCCCGCTTTCTCGGCCTCGAGCATCGCCTCCAGTTCGTCGAGGTCCTCTACCTCCTGGATCTTCGGTCCGAGTTCGGAGATGTCGTGGTCGTTCGGGTCGATTTCGGGCACGCTCAGTCACCCCCCGCGAACTGCGCCATCTCGTCGACGAGCTCGTTCATCTCGCCCTCGTCGGTCGGGTCGACCATCGTCGCCTCGCGCTCCGAGGGCGCCCGCGGAATCGGGTCCACGGAGGAGACGATGGTGGGCGACCCGTCCAGACCGATGTAGTCGGGGTCGAGGTTCAGCGCCTCGTGGTCCCACGTCGTCAGATGGTCCTCGTGGTCCTCGGCGCGCGTCTGGGTCTCCTCGCGGAGGTCCTTGTGTTCGAGTCGGTGCTCGGCGCGCCGATAACTCGCCTCGAACTCGGAGTCCGTGACCACGAACGCTGGCAGCGGCGCTTCCACCGTCTCGATCTCGTCCGGGTCGCCCTCCACGAGTCGCTTCGCGCGCACCGTGCGGTCGTCCTCGTCGACGTCGAGGGCGACGACGTGCGTGAGAATCGGCCAGTCGAGACACCAGCACGCCTGCGGACCGGTGTGACCCGTCTCGCCGTCCGCGGTTTTGAATCCCGCGAACACGAGGTCAGGTTGTTCCTCGAGATGTTCGAGGCCGGTGGCGAGCGTGATCGCGGTCGCCCACGTGTCGGAGGCCGCGAGTTCGCGGTCCGAGAGCAGGTAGAGGTCGTCCGCGTACACCGTCTCCATGGCCTCCCGGAGGATGTCGCCGTAGCCGGGCGGCCCCATGCTCATCACGCTCATCCGGCCGCCCCGTCGCACCTTCGTCTGGAGGGCGGCGCGGAGCGCGTGCTCGTCGTTCGGGTTCATGACGGTGGGCGTATTCCCGCGCTCGAGGTGGCCGTCCTCGTCGAAGGACACCTGCCCCTCGCGGAAGTCCGGCACGCCCTTCGTCAGTACGACGCTGTACATCGCTCAGGTTCGCCCCGCGCGCCCGGCGTCGACGTCGATGGCGTCGACCGGACAGACGTCGACACAGAGCATGCAGTCGATACACTGGGCTTCGTTGGCGGGGTCGGCCTTGAGTTCCGACTCAGGATGGTCGGGGGAGTCGACCCACTCGAAGACGTCGACGGGACAGTCCTCGAGGCAGGCGCCGTCGGCGATGCAGATGTCGAAGTCGACGGCGACGTGGGTGCCGTGGATGCCCAACTTCTCGGGTTCCTCGACCGGGCCCCACACGTCGTGGCCCTCGTGGGTGTCCACCTTCTCTCGGTTTTCCTCGAAGTTCACGTCTATGGCCATTGATATACATTCCCGTGGTTGCAGCACACGCACTTAAATCTATCACGCGTTTTACTCGAATCCGACGGAGCACCGAGACGCGGGAAAAAGGCGGATGAGTCGGTTCAGCTCCCTCGCATCAGCCCCTGTACGTCCTCGCGGGAGACGGACGTGCCGTGGGTCTGCTCGGAGTGTTCCTGAACGAACTGCACGAGTTCGTCCTCGTTCTCGTCTTGGATCTCGAAATCGCAGTCGTACCCCGCGTCACGACAGCGTACTTCCTTGGCCATTGGTGGTCACCCTGCGCGCTCTGTGACGACGCCTCTCTACTGGGTCTCACAACGAGCGCACCAAATGGGTACGCTATGAGAAATGGTAACTGTTGTCGTTGGTTTCGGCGCGGACCGAGAAAGCAGTAGCTCCGGAGTCAACGGAAGGAGACGCGAAAAACGCGAGAACCGCTAGTTCTTCTGCTTGCCCGAACTCGTGCTCGGACGCAGGTGCTCGGAGCCAGTGCCGCGGTTGCGCAGGCCACGACCGCGCTTCCCGGCGCCCGTGAGGCCGCGGAACGCGCGATTCTTCTGGCTGTCGTCGCAGATCCAGTTCAGGTCGTCGTCGTTCTGGATGGCGCCGTGCTCGGGGTCGAGGAGAATCGTCTCGAACCACTTCTGGGAACCGTCCTCGCCCACCCAGTAGGACGCGAGCGTGCGGAGGTTCTTGTACTTCCGCGACGCGCGCTCCTCTGCGATGCGCTGGAGGTTCTTCGCGCGACCGATGCGATTGACGCCCTGGCGCTTCGTGCGGCGGCCCGCCTTGAAGCGGGACTTGCGCGCCGTGCCCTTCCGGACGCTGACGCGCGCCACGACGACGCCCTGCTTGGCCTTGTAGCCGAGTTCGCGGGCCTTGTCCAGGCGCGTCGGTCGGTCGACTCGCTCGATGGCGCCCTGCTCGCGCCAGTCCTGCTTGCGCTGCCACTGGAGCTCGGCGAGCTTCCCGTCACCGGGGTCCCGCCAGGCCTCCTTGATGTGGGAGTAGAAGCTTCGTGCCATTGTGTTGTCCGCGGGCGTTGCGTGGTTCAGCCCGGCGACGCGGGTCCGCCGCGTCGCGTTCGAGGCGCGTCACGCCTCGTAGGCCACATTCCGTCCCGATAGTCTCGGGAGCCCGCTGGAGCCCGCTCGCCAGCGAGTTACGCGCTTTTCACGGCCGCGGGGGTTAAGAACTTCGGAACGGCCCTGCGGGCGCGAACTGTCCGACCCGCGGCCTCTGGCTCACTCCACCTGGAACGCGAGGTGCTCGCGCTCAAACCGGACTCCCGGGTCGCCGGCCGTCGCAACCAGCGTACCGGCCTCTGTGCCCTCCGGCACCGAGAACACCGCGAATGCGCGCGTCTCGTTGGTTGCGTCCACCTGAATCGGCAGCATCCCAGTCGCGTTCCGGAGGCGCTGGACGCCGTAGTTCGTGCCGTTCACCGCGAGCGCGAATCGGCCGCCACGAAGCACCGCGGTGCTGTTCGTCGTCGTCGACGCCGCTAGCTGTACGACCACGAACGTCTCGTTCTCAGGGGGTCTGTACGCTTGGCCGGCCTTCGTCCGGATTTCGTCCTGCTGGCGAGCGTCCCACGCCACCACCACCGTCGCGTTGTCCGTGTCACCCAGGGACAGCGCCGTGACCGCAACTCCTGGGTTGTCTCCCGCACCCCCACCGCCGACGAACGGAACCACGCTGGCGAGCGTACCGCCCGCGAACACCGCCGCGAGCACCACCACGACCACGACCAGCACGGGGACGACCGGGACACCGCTCGGCAGTCCACCCGATACCGGGAACGGCAGTGCCGGCAGTCCGTCGAACAGCGACCCACCACCCCCGCCGGTCGAGTACTCGTCGACGAGGTGCGTCGCCTTCTCGTCACGCACGGAGGACGCGAGTTCGTTCGGGTCGAGCAGGTGGACGTCGCCCGCGTCCGCGGCGCTCCGCGCGCCCGTGGTGAACCGACCGCGAGTCGCCATCACGCGCACGTCCACGCCCTTCTCGTCGCAGAACGCCGCGAACTGCTCGACCTCCGAGGCGCCAATCTCGGTGTCCTTCCCCGGCCGGACGCCGATGAGCCCGCGCGTCCCGCTTTCCTTGTCGCCCGCGACCAGGTACGTCCCGTCGTCGTTGGGCTGGACGGACGTCTCCCAGTCTTTCTCCTCCCAGAACGCCGCGAGGAACTCCGGGAACGCCGGTTCGTCCATCTCCTCGAACATCAGCGATCCCTCCGTGCGGCCGGTCGATAGCGGTGTGTCGTCATGCGATTCCGAGTCAGTGTCGTAACGAGAGCGACGCCCTCGTCATAAACGGTCGGGTCGACGGAGCGACCGGTGGTCATCGTCGCCCCGCGAGCAGCGCCGCCGCAGCGAACGCGGCGAGCGTCGTGAATAGCGATAGCGGCACGCTGCCGCCCGAAGACCCGCCGTTCATCTGGTTCGCCACCGGCGTCAGTGGCGGTTCGTCCTGGATGTCGACCGTCCGTTGCGTGGAACTGGACTGCGTACTCGTCGACGGCGCGGTCGTGTTCGGCTGTGAGTCCGCCGCCGGCCGAACAGTCGCGTTGTCCGAGACGGTCGACCCCGACCTGTTGTACGGGGCGTCCGTGCTGTTCAACGCGCCGTCGCGGTTCGCGTCCGCGAACGCGACGGCCGTCAGATTGTACGTCTCCCCGACTGTCCCTTCGAGGGCGACCGAGACGTTCTCGTGACTGCCCGGGCCGAGATACGCCGACGCGCCGACAGTGGTGTTGCCCACAGACCCGGGCACGGCGTCCTGCGTGACGCGCACGAACCCGCCGTGGGAGAGCACCACGCGACGGATCGTCACGGTGCCAGCGCTCGCCCGCTGGTCGTCGAACACGAGTGACGCGTTCGCCACCCCAAGCGTCACTGTCTCCTCGCTCTGCTCGCGGTGCCCGAGCACCCACAGGGGAACGGACGTCGGTCGGTCCGCCGCCGCGAAGTCGAACATCGTACCGAACGTGCCGTTCGCGGAGACTGTAGGCGTGTGCTTCCAGAGGAAGGGATTGGGCTTCCCCTGACGCGCCCGCACGTCGAGGACGGTTGTCGGCGCGAGATTCGTCGTTCCGCTCACGCGCATCGTCGCGCCGTCCCACGGCGACAACTCGAACCCCGGGTCTGCGGTCAACTCGACGGATGGCTCGACGACCTGGACTCGCTGCGTGACGAGGTGGGTGCGCTCCTCGACGAGGTTGTTCGCCGTCGTCAACGACAACCGAAACTCGTAGGTGTGATTCGACCCGGAATCGAGTGGCACGTCGCTGGTGTCCCACACGACCAGGAACCGGTCGTGTTTCTCCACCTGTGAGAGCACGCGCACGTCGTCGCCCGCGGTCGACGCGTGTGACACCACGGTTATCTCCTCGCTGGAGTCGGTCGACTGGGCTTCGTTCGGTGGCGTGTCAAGCGCAACGAGTTCCGCGTCGATGCCGCCCGCTTTCTCACCGCCCTTGAGATTCTCCGGGTTGAACGCCGAGCCGAGGCCGCTCTCGTTCACCGTGAACACCGTATAGTCGCCCCGCGCCACCGTCCCGCGATTCGTCGTCCGGGCGAGCACACCGCCCGCGCCGGCCTCACCGGGGTCGATGGCGCCCGGCGCGACGCCGACGCTACCGGTCGTGTTTCGGCGTGGTAGCACTTCGAGTTGGCCGACGGCCTGCGTCGTGCCGTCGATGGTGACGCGCATCTCGTAGACGCCGGGTTCGATGGCGTGCTCGAGGCGCTGCGTGGTGAGCGTCGCGCCGCTTCCGGAGATGAACGCGCCTGCGTCGTTGTTCCCGCCCGTCTCGTACGTGTCGAGGGTTATCTTGTCCGACCCGCCGCCGCCGAGTGGAACGACCACCTCGAAGCCGGACTGCTCGCTCCCGATAGTGAGGTTCGCCCGGGCGGAGTGGCTGACGCCGATGGAGACAGCGTTCCCCCGCGTGACGGTGACCGTGCGGTCGTGGAAGGACGCGGAGTCAGCTGTTGCTCCGGCGGGGACGGCGCCTGCGAGCGCTGCGAACGCGACGAGCGCCGCGAGCAGCGCCGTTCGACTGGTCGTTCGTGACATGAGCGGGTGTTCGTTCACCACCTGTTTGCCGGTGCCCTGTATAAAATTGGATGGGTTGCGTCGGAATTCTAGTAACTACCCCGTCACCAGCAGTATCGCCGAGTCGTCTCGGACACTCTCCTCCACAGGCCATCTCCTTCACACCGCTGTGTGGACCGCTCTCCCTCATGCTTCACGAAACACCGCCCTCTCGCGTCGCTCTACAACCCTCTCTCCCTCGCGTCGCTCTACGACCACTCTCCCTGCGCCGTCGTTCGCTTTCACTCGGTTTTCTATCCTCGAATACGGTTTATTCCGCGAGAACGAGCCGTGGCTACGGGGCTCTATATGCAAAATAGCGGTCGGTCAGAACTCCATCACGGATTCGAACGAGTCACCCGCCACCGCGTCCGCTATCGCGTCGACCTCGGGGTCGGGAACGCTCCCGGGGTACTTCCGCTGGAAGTAGTTGAGGATGTTCCCCACGTCCCGGTCCAATAACTCTCGGGCGTTCTCGTGGTCGGTCGGCGTCGCCTGCGGCCAGTCGAACAGTGTCACGCCGTCCTCGTCGACGAAGACGTTGTATTCGCTGATGTCCGCGTGCACGTAGCCCGCGTCGTAGGCCGCCGTGACCTCCCGGAGGATCAGGTCGAGGACGCCGCTCGCCTGGTCGTCCTCGAGTTGCGCCTTCGAGAGTTCTGCTCCCGTCATCTTCTCCATGACGATGGCGTGGCGGTTCTGGTCGACGGGTCGCGGGACGTTCACGTCGGGATACAGCGTCTCCAGGGCGTCGTACTCTCGTTCAGCGGCCTTCCGTGCGGTGTACAGCCAGGACGTGTGTTCCTTCTCGCTGGTGTAGTCCCGCCCCCGGTGGACCTCCCGGAAGTTCGTGTACCCCTCGCGGTGGAACTTCAGCGCCATCGGGCGGAACGACTGCACCTCGAAGACGTCGGATTCCTTCCCGACGCCCAGCGGCGCGCCGAAGCCCTCGACGGTGTCCCGCTCTGCGAAGGACTTCAACGCGAGTGCGTCGTACCCCGCGAACGTCAGGCTGATGCCCTCGTACTGGATCGTCTTCCGCTCGAGAAATTCGAGGTCGAGCATGCGGTCGAGTCGGTAGTCGACCTCCTCCTCGGTGAGGCGGGCGAACTCCGGGAGCTTCTCCCGGTTCACCCACTCCGAGAAGCGCATGCCGTGCTCGACGCCCGACAGCACGTGGAAGTCCTCGGGGTCGAGGTCCGCCATCTCGGCGGCGACGTTCCGAACCATCGCTAAAAGGTAGGCGTCGCCCGGGTAAAAGCCCCGTGGAGCGTCCGCCTCGCGCTCGTTCGACGCAGCGGTTCGCTTCGTTGCCGGCGATGCAGACACCGGAGAGGAAAACGGTGGGAAAATGGATTAAAATTAGTGGAAAATAATAGAATAAATCAATATCGGGGCTTGAGGGAGGGGATTCTATGCAGATGGGAAATATAGTGTTGCGTCGTCCCAATATGGTCATAAACTCCATGGTGGGATACAAAATTTTCTGGTGTGGCTCGCGTCGGGAGGACGACGACTTTTTTCCAGTCCGCCGCGAACCGGCGCGTATGGCACTCGCGGACCGGAACTGGCGGCTGATTCGGGAGGAGGCCCGCGACGGGCCGATGCAGATGGCGCTGGAGGAAATCGCCGCACAGACCGCTGCAGACGGCGGTCCGCGTACAGTTCGCGTCTACCAGTGGACTCCCTCGACGCTCTCGATGGGGTACGGGCAGGATTCCGAGAGCGTCGACTGGCAGTTCTGCGAACGCGAGGGCGTCGACGTCACCCGCCGGCAGACCGGCGGGGGTGGCATCTACCACGACGAGACCGGCGACATCTCCTACAGCATCGTCGCGCCCGCCGAGGAGCTACCGGGTGACCTGATGGAGTGTTACGACCAGCTGTGTGAGCCGATCCTCGACGCGTTCCACGCGATGGGCGTCGACGCCGAGTTCGTCCCCGAGGAGTATCCGGCGCTCCACGACCCCGCTTGCTACCTGCGCGCGCTCCACCCCGCCCACGACATCACCGCGAACGGGCGGAAGATAAGCGGGAACGCCCAGTACCGTACGCGGGATGCGGTCATCCAGCACGGGTCGCTGTCGTACTCGCTGGCGGTGGACAACCACCTCGGCGTGTTCGCCGACCCGGGCGTGGACGAATCGACGTTCAGGGAGCGCGTGACGAGCATCCGCGAGGAGTCCGGGGTTCCGCGCAGTGACACGGTCGAGGCACTGGAGGACGCGCTCGCCGACTGGTGTGGGGCCGAGGAGGGGTCGTGGACCGACGAGGAACTCACGGCGGCGCGGGAACTCGCCGCGGAGAAGTACGCGACCGACGCGTGGGTCCGAGAGCGGACGGCCTGACGCTAGTGGCTAGTTGAAGCCGAACGTCTCCCGCTTGTCGCCGACCAGTCCCTCGATTTTCGACCGGACGTCCCCCAGCGGCGGTTGGTCGCGCGTCGGGTCGACGAGGCTCTCGCCGAGCCATCGGTAGCGAATCGTGCCGTCGGTGTCCACGAGGAATACGGAGCGACGCGCTCGTTCGAACAGTTTGAACGCCCGGTAGGTGACGCCGAAGGCGTCCGCGAGCGCGAGGTCGGTGTCCGCGTACAGCGGGAATTCCAGGTCGAGGTAGTCGATGAACTTGCGGTGCGTGGCGACGCGGGAACTGCTCGCGCCGACGACCTGCACGCGGTCGTCCGAGGTGAACCAGCCGTAATCCCGAAACGAACACCACTCCTTCACGCAGTCCGGACTGAAGTCGTTCGTGTAGAATGCCAGCACCAGCGGTCGGTCGGCCCAGAGGTCCGCGAGCGACACGTCCCCGGCGGTGCCGTCCGGTTGCACGAGCGTCGCTTCGAGTTCGGGCGCTGTGTCCCCGACTTCGAGCTCGGCAGTCATGACCGAGTTGTTGTACTTCACTGGCATAACTGTTCTCACGCCGGCGTTCGAAGCCCCTTTGTCCCCTCCCGGTAACCGTCGTGTATGCGAGTAGGCGCACACGTCTCTATCGCGGGCGGCGTCGACAACGCCGTTGGGAACGAACTGGACGTCGGCGGGAACTGCGGGCAGATATTCACGCACTCCCCGCAGGTCTGGCAGGACCCGAACATCGACGACGACGAGGCCGAAGCGTTCCGGGATGATACGAGTGAATCGCTGGACGGCCCGTGGGTGATTCACTCCTCGTACCTCGTGAACCTCTGTACGCCGAAAGACGACCTCCGCGAGAAGTCCGTAGACAGCATGCAGAAGGAGGTCGAGGCTGCCGAGAAACTCGACATCCCGTACGTGAACGTCCACCTCGGCGCACACACCGGCGCGGGCGTCGAGCAGGGACTCGACAACGCCGTGAGCGCGCTCGACGAACTCGAGATTCCGGATAGCGTCACCGTGCTCGTGGAGAGCGACGCCGGCTCCGGCACGAAACTCGGCGGCGACATCGACCACCTGGCGTACGTCCTCGAGGAGTCCGAACAGGACCTCGAGATCTGTCTGGACACCGCCCACGCGTTCGCCGCGGGCTACGACCTCTCGACCCCGCAGGGCGTCGCGGACACGCTCGCGGAACTCGACGACGCCGTCGGGTTCGAGAACCTCGCGTGCGTCCACCTGAACGACTCGAAACACGAGTGTGGGACCAACAAGGACGAGCACGCGCACATCGGGGAGGGCCACATCGGTGAGGACGGCATGCACGCGTTCGTCAACCACGAGGATGTCGTGGAGTACGACGTGCCGCTGGTGCTGGAGACGCCCCACGAGGATGGACGCGGCTTCGAGTGGAACATCCAGAAGGTGCGGGAGTTGCGTGACGCGTAGCGTCACGTTGTGGTGAGCGACGACCAGTGGAAGCCGTGAACAGCGAGATTCGTAGAATCTCGGGGACGCGAACGACGACCGGAGAGAGCCGTGAGTTGCGTGGCGCGTACGCGCCGCGAAACGCGAGCGACGAAGTCGTGTGAGCCGCGAACTGCGCGGCGAGTGTGCCCAATGAGCAGCCGTTGCTACGCGACGCTCGGGAGTCGTGTAGCCTGGTGACACAAACGGTCGTTTGACTTTCACGCGGAGTCAAGTGCCCGGCGGACAGTACTCACGTACGCCCACTCCGATTCCCCCGCTCCGCATCGTCCCGACCCCAACGGAGTACGGGGTGGGTGTTCGCGGCTCCCCACCGCGATTTCGTTTTTCGCGCACGCCTGCCGGTGTTCCGCCTACGAGCCGTAGAGCCGTAGTGTTCTTCGTCGTGGTCTCCCCGACGACCACATCGGAACCAGTGGCCGCGCCGCCGTCCGGCGGCGTCCCGGTGTTCCGACCCGTTTTTCCGGTTCGCCTCCCGCTAGTGGCGTATGCGTCGCTTCACCGCGGACTACCTCGAAGAGACGCGCCGCGGCATGTGGGCGGACCGCAGCGCGCTCGCGTCCCTCCAGTTGCCCTCGCTGGAGCGGGTACTCGACGTCGGCTGTGGCACGGGCGAACTCACGCGCGTGCTCTGCGAGGAGACGCCCGGAGAAGTGGTCGCCGTGGACGCGGACCCCGCGCTGCTCGCGCACGTCGACGCCCACGAGCGAGTGCTCGGTGACGCCACCCGCCTCCCGGTTCGCGACGACGCGTTCGACCTGGTTGTCTGCCAGGCGCTCCTCATCAACCTCCCCGACCCCGGCGCCGCGGTCGGTGAGTTCGCCCGCGTCTCCTCGGACCTCGTTGCCGTCGTCGAACCGGACAACGCCGCGGTGAGCGTGGAGTCTTCCGTCGACGCCGAACCACGCCTCGCGCGTCGCGCACGCGAGGCGTACATCGCCGGCGTGGAGACGGACGTGACACTCGGCGCGGCCGCTGCCGACCTGCTCGCGGACGCCGGATTCGAGGACGTCACAACCACCCGCCACGACCACGTCCGGATCGTGGAGTCGCCGTACGACGAGCGCGACCTGGAGGCGGCGGCGCGGAAGGCGACGGCCGACAGACTCGGCGACCAGCGCGCGACGATGCTCGCCGGCGACCTCGACTCCGGGGAGTACGACGAACTCCGCGCTGACTGGCGCGAGATGGGGCGGACCGCCGTCGAGCAGATGCGCGAGGGCGACTACGAACGCCGGGAGACCACGCCCTTTTTCGTGACGGTCGGGCGCGCGCCGTGACGGGGCCACACAACCCGTGAGTCGACGCCGACGGCTCTGACGGGAAGGCATATGGGGGACCCGGGCGGAGTTCTCGTCATGACCGACGCCGACACGGCCGCGGCGTTCGACGCGCTCGGCGACGAGACCCGCGTCGCCATCCTCCAGGCACTCGTCGAACACCGCCGGGAGAACCCCCAGAGCCCCGCCCTCTCGTTCTCCGCGCTCCGGAAGCACGTCGGCGCGAGCGACTCCGGGCGCTTCAACTACCACCTCGGGAAGCTCCGCGACCGGTTCGTGGAGAAGTCCGAGGACGGCTACGCGTTGACGTTCGCCGGCGAGCAGATGGCGACGGCGGTGCTCTCGGGCGCCGTCGCGGACGACGCGGAACTCGGGCCGGAACCCCTCGAGGACGACTGTTCGTTCTGTGGGGCCGCCCTGCACGCGTCCTACGAGGACGGGTACATCAGCGTCGAGTGCGAGGCCGACCACGGGATCTTGCAGATCCCCGCAGCGCCGACGCTGGTCCGGGACCGCGACATCGAGACGGTGCTCGCGGTCGCCGTCCAGAACGCCTACGACGACATCGCGCTGGCGAAACGCGGCGTTTGCGGGTCGTGTTACGGGCACATGGAATCGACGCTGCGGGAGCGCGAGTACGAGGGACGGACAGTGTACGGGTTCGAGGCGGTCTGCTCGCGCTGCGGCGAGCGGTACTCCTCGACGGTCGCGCTCACGCTGTTCGACCACCCCGAGTTCGTTGCTTTTCTGGCGGCCCACGACCGCGATCTGGACGAGCAGTACCCCTGGCAGTTCGATTTCGTCTCACCGCAGTTCAGCCCGGACGTGCTCTCAGAGGACCCGTTTCGGGTGCGGGTGACCGTGGAACTGGACGGCGACGAGTTCGTGGCCATCGTAGACGACTCCGCCCACGTAATCGAGACCGAATCGTAGAGAGAACGAACCGCAGAAGGACTACCGTTCTCAGTTCTTCGCGCTGACGTAACCCGCGCCAGCGCCCGTGAGTCCGGTGCCGACGAGCAGGCCGACGAGCAGACCAAACGGGAAGTCGCCGGCGGGCATTCCGCCGGGTTCGACGACGAGAATGGCAACGTAGGCCACGACGACCAGGATGGCGGCACCGAGCGCGCTGCCGACGCCGCTGCCGACGGCGGCCTCCACCTCGTCCTCGACGTCGTCGCGCGAGACGAGCGTACCGACGAGCAGGCCGACGACGGGCGCGAGCAGGAGACCGATTCCGAGCATCATCGAGACGTTCGCGCCGGCGAGCAGGCCGGAACTACTGCCGGCGTCCGCGCCGGGGCCGAGTGCGTCCGTGAGGAACACGCTGACGGCGTAGCCCACACCGAACGCGAGGAAGATGCCAACACCGAACGTGACCGGGCGGCCGAGCGAGTGGTCCGCGATCGAGCCCGAAACACCTGCGTCGGAACGCGTGACGGCGGCGGCCGCAGCGCTGGTGAGGCCGACGCCGACCGTGTATCCGGTGAGCGGGCCGATGACGTTGCCGCCGACCCCAGCGCTCTGTGTCTGCAGGCTGCTGGCGACGACGAGCGTGACGAAGAACATGACGACGAAGCCGAGTGCACTCCCGACACCGGCGTCGCGTACGGCGTTGGGGTTGTCGCTACGTCCGGATAGAACGCCGACGAACAGCGCGAGCAGCGGTGACAGTAGCACCGCGAACGCGAGTCCGGAACCGGTCAAGATGTCGGAGCCAGCACCGATGCCGCCGCTCTGTCCGGTGAACTGCCCGACGAAGAACAGCGTGAACACGAAGCCGACGCCGAGCACGAGGAACGAACCGACGGCGGTTCCGAGGCCCTCGAACTGATAGCCGTCGTCGACTCTGTGTTCTGTTTGCTCCTCCTCTACGTCGTCTGGGTTAGTGGTGTCGTATGACATGGACGGGTGACAGATTCTATCGAGATGATATAGTTGTTCGGATGATATCTCGTAACGACGTGGTAGACGAGGGTTCTCCCGCCCTGTGGCGTCGAACTGGCGTATCCGATACGAAACAGAACGGTCGTTCTGTGAGGATTTATCCCCGCCAAGTCCCGTGTACGCGGTATGGACGAACGCGTCAGACGACACGCGGAGGTGCTCGTCGACCACTGCACCCGAGTCGAACAGGGGGACATGGTGCAGGTGAGCGCCCCGAAGGAGGCCGAGGATCTGGTGGTCGCGCTGTACGAGAAACTCGGAGAGGTCGGCGCGAGACCGTCGCTGAACTGGCGGCTCGGCCCCGCCGTCCGGGCGTACAGCCAGGCGATGGACGAGAACGACTACACGACGAAGGAACACGACCTCGCGGCGATGGAGGAGACGGACGTGGTGTTCCTGATATCCGGCGGCGGGAACGCGTACGAGACCAGCGACGTGGCGCCCTCGAAGGGGCAGGCGGCGGGCCGCGCCAACAAGCCGATTCTCGAGGAGCGCCTCGGGACGCGCTGGGTCATCACGACGCACCCGACGGCGTCGGGAGCCCAGAAGGCGGAGATGTCCACGGAAGCCTACGAGGAGTTCGTCTGGAACGCCGTGAACAGGGACTGGGCGGCCCAGCGCGAGCACCAGGCCCAGATGGTCGAGATTCTCGACCCCGCAGAGGAGGTCCGCATCGTCTCCGGTGACACCACCGACATCACGATGAGCGTCGCCGGAATGGACGCGGCGAACGAGTACGGCCGCCAGAACATGCCCGCGGGCGAGGCGTTCACCTGCCCGGTCCCCGATAGCGTCGAGGGCGAGGTGCTCTTCGATAAGCCGCTCATCCGGCAGGGCCGTGAAATCAGGGGCGCCTACCTCGAGTTCGAGGGCGGTGAGGTCGTGGATTTCGCCGCCGAGCAGAGCGAGGACGCCCTGGAGTCGATTCTGGACACCGACGAGGGCGCGCGCCGCCTCGGCGAACTCGGCATCGGGATGAACCGCGGCATCGACCGATTCACGTACAACATGCTGTTCGACGAGAAGATGGGCGACACCGTCCACCTCGCTGTCGGCGGCGCCATCGAGGAGTGCGTCCCCGGGGACATGCCGTTCAACGAGTCCGCCACCCACGTCGACATGATCGTCGACATGGCGGAGGACTCGCGCATCGAGGTCGACGGCGAGGTCGTGCAGCGCAATGGCACGTTCCGATTCGAGGACGGGTTCGAGGAGTAGATTTAGCGTAGCGGTGCAGTCTTTTTAGCGTAGATTTTTGCGGGCCGAGCGCAGCGAGGCCCGCAAAAAGGTACGCTGGAAAGCTGACCTACACCACGTCGCCGCGAACCGTCCGTCCTTCCGAGCGCTCGCGGCGCGCTTCGACCGCGTCGGCAGCGGTCTCGGCCTCGGATTCGTCCATGCCGAGCATCTCGAGGGCGCCCGAGAGCGTCGGGAAGACGAGGTCGCCCTCGCGGAGTTTCTGGAAGGCGTCCTCGCTGCGCTGGCCGTCGGCCCAGAGGCAGACCCCCCGCGGGTCGAGCACCTGTTCGTAGTTCTCGCGTGCTCTCGCGCCCTTCAGGCGCTGCGTGACGTTGTCCTCGAAGCCCGAGTTACACACCTCGAGGTGTATCGGTTCGTCGTCGCCGACGAGGTGCGAACCGAGGCATCGTTCGGGCGCGACGTGCCCGTTGTCGTTCGCGCGCAGTAACTGGGGGTGGTCGTCCGCCCACGACGCGCGGACCGTCTTCCCGACGCCTTTCACGCCGTACTCCGCTTCGAACTCGTCGGCGCGGTCGGCGTCGTCGCCGCGCATGAGGATGTCCTTCGTCAGGTAGACGTCCAGGCGCTCGACCGGGTCGAGGCCGAGCGCGACGTCGCCGTACACCCACACCTCGCGCACCGGCACCGGCATCTCCTCGTCCTCGACGGTGTCGACGAGTTCGGTCACGCGCTCGACTGCTGCCTCGCGGTCCATCGCGTCGGGGTAGCCGACGCATGCCGATGAACGTTCCGCACGAACCGCCCGGGTGCTGGAACCCGGGAGTATTCGGTTCCTCGGTTCGACGACACGCGCATGGAAGCGGAGGAAGCGGAGTCGGTGGACGCCCTCGATTCCTACCGGCAGTTCTTCGCGCTCGAACCCGACGTGCTCGTGCTCTCCGTGGCGATGTTGGCGTTCAGTCTCGTCTTCCAGATGACGTCGCGGTACGTCCCCGAGTACATGTACGCGCTCGGTGCGGGCGCTGGCGTCGTCGGCCTCTACGGCAGCGTCGGCAACCTCGTCTCGGCGGTGTACCCGTACCCGGGCGGTGCGCTCTCGGACCGAATCGGCTCCCGGCGCGCGCTCACCGGGTTCGCCGTCGTCACGACAGTCGGGTTCGTGGTGTGGGCCGCTGCGCCCTCGCTCCCGGGCGTGACGCTCCCGGTCGTCGAGGTCGCCGGCGTCGAACTCGGGGGCTACCTCGGGCCGTGGATCTGGATTTTCGCCGGCCTGCTGCTCACGCAGGCGTGGAAGTCCTTCGGCCTCGGCGCGACGTTCGCCATCGTCAAGCAGAGCGTCCCGCCGAACCACCTCGCGATGGGTTTTGCGAGCACGGAGATATTCCGGCGCGTCGGGTTCCTGCTCGGTCCGCTGCTCGCCGCGGCGGTGCTCGCGGTCAGCGCGGACTTCCAGACCGGCTTCCAGTACGTCCTCCTCCTCGGCGCGGCCGTCGCGGTGGTCGCCACGGTCGCCCAGCACGTCCTCTACGAGGCGAGCGAGGACACCATCGGGAAGTCCTTCGAGGGCATCGCGGGCGTCCGCCGGGACCTCCGTGACCTCCCCGACACGCTCCGTCCGCTGCTCGTCGCGGACACGCTCATCCGGTTCGCCAACGGCATGGTGTACGTCTTCTTCGTGGTCGTCGTCACGCGATTCCTCGAGGTCGGTTTCACGGGATTCGGCGTCACCCTGACCCCCGCAGCGTTCTTCGGCGTGCTGCTCGCCGTGGAGATGCTCGTCGCCATCCTCACCAAGGTCCCCGTCTCGAAACTCGCCGAGCAGACCGGTCTCAAGCCCGTCGTCGGCCTCGGCTTCCTGGTGTACGCCGTCTTCCCCGTTCTCCTCATCCACGCGCCCGCCGACCAGTGGGTGCTCGTCGCGCTGTTCGCGTTCTCCGGCCTGCGCTTCGCCGGTCTGCCCGCGCACAAGGCGCTCATCGTCGGGCCCGCCGAACAGGACACGGGCGGGCGCGTCACGGGGACGTACTACCTGGTCCGGAACACGGTCGTCATCCCGAGCGCCGCGCTCGGCGGACTGCTGTACGGTGGCGACTGGACGGTCACGCTCGGCGCCGCCGTCGACGCCATTCCGGCGTTTACGCTCACCGCTGGCCCGGAACTGGCGTTCACCGCCGCCACCGCCGTCGGCCTGCTCGGCGTCGCGTACTTCGCGGTGTTCGGCCGGGAGTTCGAGGCCTACGCGCGGTCGTAGGTTGCCGGTCGGCAGCCCTGGACCGAAAGACGGACCCGCCTCGCGCCCCTCATCCCCACAACTCATCTCTCTATGCCGGCCACGAAGATCAAGGACCCCGTCCACGGGTACGTCGAACTCGACCAGCCCCTCGTCGACGAGATTCTGGACACGCGGGCGTTCCAGCGGCTCCGCGGCGTCCGCCAGCTTTCGGCGACGAATCTCGTCTACCCAGGCGCGAACCACACGCGCTTCGAACACTCCCTGGGCGTCTACCACCTCGCGCGCACCGTCTTCGAGAACCTCCGCGAGCAGTCGTACTTCTACCGGGACGCCACCGCCGCGGAACTCGACGACATCCAGCGAACACTGGAGTGCGCCGCGTTGCTCCACGACGTCGGTCACCCGCCGTTCTCGCACCTCGGGGAGCGCTTCCTCGACACCGAGGACCTCCGCGCGCGCCTTGACGACCGCGGCCTGCAGGCCGCGTTCCACGAGGCAGGCGTCGGCGACGCGCCGCTCCGGGGCGCCAGTCCGCACGAACTGCTGGGCTGTCTGATAACGCTCCGGGAGTTCAGCGACGGCCTCGAGTCGATGGGCGTCGACCCGTTCGACGTCTGCGCACACGTCCTCGGGTACAGCCTCGAGTACGAACGCGGCGGGCGCTGGCAGCACGGCGTCGCCGCCCAGATACTGCACTCCCCCATCGACGTCGACCGCCTCGATTACATCACGCGGGACAACCAGATGACCGGCGCGGACGTGCTGAGTTTCGACACCGCGCGCATGGTCGACGCCTACACCGCCCACCCCGAGGAGGGCCTCGCGCTCTCCGATAAGGCCCTCAGCACTATCGGAAACTACCTCGAGGGCCGCATCGCCGTCTACATGTGGGTGACCCAGCACCACAAGTCCGTCTACGCGAACGTCCTGCTCGGGGAACTCCTCGAGGAACTCACCGGCGTCGTGGACGATCCACCCATCACCGTCGACGGCGTGCTCGACGGCCACGTCGACGACAACACGCTAATGGAGCGACTCCGCGTCGCCGCGCGCGACAACCCCGACTCGACGCTCGCCGCGCTCTACGACCGTTTCCGCTCGCGGCGCTTCCCCGAGACGTGCTGGAAACACCGCATCGCGTACGCCGACCGCGTGGACGCGGATCTCGACGCGTTCGGGTCGTGGCTCGTCGAGAACGACGCCGCTCTCGAGGCCGACCTCGCCGGCGAACTCGGCGTCCCGGAACACGAGGTGTGGATCGAGCGCTCCTACGTCCCCGAGTACGAGCCCCAGGCCCTCGAGGACATCCCCATCGCGTACGGCGGCACCACGCGCTCGGTGGGCGACTGGGGGCTGTACGGCGACCGAGCGTTCGACAGCCCGATTCCGTTCGTCTTCGTGCCCCACGGCACGGAGAAGAACGCCACGAGCACGCTCGTCGAGTGGTTCCACGACGAGCACTGACCGGCACACGGCGACCACTCGACTTCTCGCTGCCGTTCGCTGTTCTGGTAGCGCTGCCGCCAGTTCAACGCCGCTGATTCGGTGCTGCTGGTTGGACGCCACCAGAACTGCGGTTCCGACCCGGAATCTGTGGCCAGGTGTCCCGCCGAACGGGAATGCCTTGCTCACGAGCGAAGGCGAGGGCTTCCTCGGTGGTCGTCCGCACGAACTCGCGCTGTACCTCGGTGAACTCCTTATTCCACATCTCCCAGAGACGTGACTGGCTCGGCACACCGCTTGTATCGCGGTCGTTTGCGACTGGGAAACCGAAGTCACCGCAGATATTGGGGAATGAGCGAAGGAAGTAGCTGAAGATGAAGTACCTGTCGTGGTCAAACGGTGATTCAGTAGGTTGATAAACTGACACTACCCGTTAGCACGAGAAATACAGTATATAACTGTATGTATCTTGAAGAACCGTGTAATCGTGTGCAGATAGCTCTTTATGCGGCATGTTATTCAGAACAAGCGGTTCCTACCTGAATACCCTCGGTTTCACTATATGCAACTCCAAAGGGGACGGTATTCGTCCCAGAACACGGTTTATTAACGAAGTCTATCACTTTAGCCTGCGATTCATTTACGATAACGTATGCTCGGTCGGCAGAGCCGGTGAAACTCTTTGCCTCATTAGCCTTCTCTGCATCTAGAGAGTAGTGGGCTGAAAAGACAGTCTCAGAGTCACCCTGCGTGAAGAAGATGTCCATCGAGATGAATTTCTGGCTATCGTTTCGGACAGTGATTTCTACTTCGTTTTCGGGAGCCTGAGAACCACATCCAGCGAGAAGAATTGATGTTCCGCACGCAATCGTTGAGAGGAGGGCTCGTCGGTTCATATATTACATATTTTGACATTAATTATAAGAGCTTCGTAACAAGGTCAGGACACTCACTCTCTGTCAAATAATCCAAGCGATTATTCTTGACGTGCCTGACATCAGACGGCCGGTTTGCTATCCTAGCATTCGCTTTACGAGTTCGGCGAGTTGGCCGAGACGAAACCCTGATTCGGGCCGCGAGCAAACTCACTGGCAATGGACTGCACCAAGTGCGACCGCGAGGCGGTGATGCACGCGGCGTACTCCGGGACGTACCTCTGTGAGGCGCATCTCTTCGAGAGCGTCGAGCGCCGCGTCCGCCACCGCGTCCGGGAGGACGACATGCTGCCCGCGGACGCCACGCCCGAGGACCCCGAAACGTGGGTCATCGGCCTCTCCGGCGGGAAGGACAGCGTCGTCCTCACCGACATCATCCACGAGACCTTCGAGGAGGACCCGCGCGTCGAACTCGTCGCGCTCACCATCCACGAGGGCATCGAGGGGTACCGGGACGCCAGCCTCGACGCCTGCGAGGAACTCGCAGACGACCGCGACATCCCCCACGAAGTCGTCACGTACTCCGAGGAGTTCGACGTGCAAATGGACGACGTCGCCGAGGACGACCCGCTGGACATGGCGCCCTGCGCGTACTGCGGGGTGTTCCGCCGGGACGCGCTCGCACGGTACGCGGAGGAACTCGACGCGGACAAACTCCTCACCGGCCACAACTTAGACGACGAGGCCGAGACCGCCCTGATGAACATCTTCGAGGGGAACGTCGAGCAGGTCGCCAAGCACTTCGACGCGAGCCTCGGTCCTTTCGACGAGCGCCGCGAGAAGGAGGACATGATTCCGCGCGCGAAACCGCTCCGGGACGTCCCCGAGAAGGAGGTCGCGTTGTACGCCCAGCTCCGGGAGCTACCCGTGCACATGGCCGAATGCCCGCACTCCAGTGAGGCGTTCCGCGGCGAGATCCAGGACCTCCTGTTGAGCCTCGAGGAGGACCACCCCGGAACGCGCCACTCCATCATGGCTGGCTACGAGGAGTTGGCGAGTCTCGCCGCCGACGAGTACGGGGGCGACGAGGACGAACAGCCGGTCGGCTCGTGCGAGGAGTGTGGGGCACCGACCGCAAGAGACAGATGCCGGAAGTGCGCGCTGCTCGATGCCGTAAACGCGGTCTGACCCGCTCCTTGCTTCGAACGTCGCTGTAACCGTCGCGTAGCGTCGCCACTCGGCACCGAAGAGGGCGGAGAGAAGACCGGGCGGACTACCGGATGACGTCGAGGCCGTTGTTCTGCTCGACTTCGTCCGTGCCGCCGTCGGAGTGAACCCCGAAGCTGTCGGCGTCGGCACTCGTCGCCTGCTGGGAATCCACGTCCTGGAGTTCCTGGCGGGACTTGTCCGCCTGCTTCTGCGTGCTCGGGCCGAGCACCTGCGCGGACTGCACGCCGGTCATGATGGCCATGACGCGGACCTTGCCCTTGTAGTTCTCCTGGATGCGCGCGCCCCAGATGACGTTCGCGCTGGCGTCCAGGCGTTCGGTGATGTTGTCTGCGATGCCCTCGGCCTCTTTGAGCGTGAGGTCCGGACCACCAGTGATGTGGACGAGGCCACCGCTCGCGCCGCGGTAGTCCACGTCGAGCAGCGGGTGGTTCATCGCGTCCTTCACGACCTCGTTGGTCTTGTTCTTGTCCTGGGTCTCACCCACGAGCATCACCGCGACGCCGCCCTGGTTCATGATGGCGGTCATGTCGGCGTAGTCGAGGTTGATGAGGCTCGGCTGGGTGATGGTCTCGCTGATGCCCTTGACGGTCTCCGCGATGATCTGGTCCATGACGGAGAACGCCTTCCCGATCGGGAGGTTGGGCACGTAGTCGAGCAGGCGGTTGTTGTCGAGGACGATGATGGAGTCCGCTTCGTCGCGGAGCTTCTCCAGTCCTTCCTCGGCTTTCACCGTGCGGGCGCGCTCGACGTTGAACGGCGTCGACACCATGCCGACGACGATTGCGCCCTGCTCTTTGGCGATCTTCGAGACGACGGGCGCCGCGCCCGTCCCCGTACCGCCACCCATGCCGGCGGTCACGAACACGAGGTCCGCGTCGCCCAGCACTTCCTTGATGGTGCCCTGGGCCATCTCGGTGGCGCGCTCGCCCATCGAGGGGTCGCCACCGGCGCCGAGGCCGTTCGTCAGGGACTTGCCGACGAGGATCTTGGTGTCGGCCTCGACCATCTTGAGGTGCTGCTTGTCGGTGTTGATGGCGACCGTGTCGGCGCCCTCGACGCCGATGTTGTAGAGCCGGTTGACCGTGTTGTTGCCGGCACCGCCACAGCCGACGATGACGATTCGAGGTTCCCCGAACTCGTCGCCGTCGGACGAGGCGTCGCTCATATCTCGCTGCTCTGCTTCTGCGTTGTCGAGGGCGTCCTGAACGATATCTTGCATATTTTACACCTTCGCCCAGCTGTTTGGACTGGCCTGGTCAGTCTGTTCGTCTATCATTTCCCGGACGGCCGAGCGGATGGCTTCGCTTCGATTCGGGAACTTTCCCGTTTCGACCATCTCTTCGACCTCCTCGATCTGTTGCTTCGGAATTCGGAGTGTCACACGCTCCATGTATTGTATCCCCGTTTGCTGTGGTAAGACGAAGCACGCTCCCGTGCTGGCGTCTTACAGCATAGTTGCGGCGGCCGATCGCCGCGCCGTGGTGCGGTTTGCTGTAAGACAATCGTCTTACGTACTCATTACCATAAACCGGCGTGGTATATAATTAACGGCGACGTAAAACGTGCGTCTTACTTGTCGAATGCTTTCCCGGTGGTCGTCCGTCGCCCGCAGTGCGGACAGAACGCCCAGTCAGCGCGGACCTCGTCGCCGCACTCACAGAACACTCGACGTGTGGCTTTCTCGCCGCAGCTCGGGCAGTACGCGTGGTCTGGCGCGACGGTGTTCCCGCATTGCGTGCACGTCTGCTCCCGCTCACCGCGCGCGTTCGTCGCCCTGTGGCGTTCACTGGACGACGCGCGTTGGTGGCTCGGTCTGTCCGCGCCAGTCGCGGCCTGGTCGCGTGATGACTCCACCATCACGCGCACGTTTACGTCGCGCGTCGACGGTCCTTCCTCGTCGAACCGGTGGTCGACTCGCGCGTCACTCGATCCGGTGAGGACGGCGTCGAGCGGACTCGCGTGTGCGCCTGCCGTCGACCGTTCGAGGTATGCGCGCAAGGCGTCCCGCATCACCTCGCTCTTGGACGCGTCCATCGCTTCGACGGCGTCCACGAGATCGCTGTCGGCCCGGAACGTGATTTTCGACATGCCACTTCGTTACCAGGTACCATACGAACCCTTATCAACTCTCCCCCGGCGGCCACGTCCCACCCTGAATAATAACCCTTAAATCCTGACGGCGAAGTATACACGAGTGCGCCCGCCCTTAGCTCAGACTGGTAGAGCAGCCGACTGTAGATCGGCTTGCCCCCCGTTCAAATCGGGGAGGGCGGACTGCTTTTCCAAGACCAAGAGGTGAGCGGTAAGCACGTCCAACCGAGCCGATTGACGCCGACTGTGAGCCGCTCGCATCAGTGGTCACACTCGACCAGTGGCGGCGTTTACGCCCCTCGAGAACCGAGGGAAAACGACCTTAGATAGGGTATATGACATGAAGCGGTCGTCGGAGCACCACGGGGCCGCCCGGTATGAATCACCACTCTAACTTCCGAAAATATTTTGCCGTGTACGATGCATATTCTCTCCGTGACACTCCTGGTCGCGGACGCAGACCGACCAGCCATCGTCGACGCGCTCCCGTCGGGCGCGGCGACGGTGCCCGCAGACGACGCCCCGGCGGCAGCCGCGAGTGGCGACCACGAGGTCGTCGTCGTGGCGACCGAAGCGGTCCTCGCGCCGGGTGACGTCGTCGAGGCGGTTCGGATTGCTGCACCACACGTAGCAGTCGTGGCGGTCGGTGACGTGGTAGTGAACGCAGACGCGACGGCGGCCGATGCCGACGAACTTCCCGGAGCCTGCGAGCGCGCTCGCCGAGTGGCCGCGTACCGAGACTCGGTCTCGGAACTGTACGCGGCCTGCCGGGAGCACGCTCTTGGTGACGACCGCGACGTTCGCGAGCGCCGCCGGGAGGCCGACGCGCTGTTCGAGGAGTTACCCGAGGACGACGAGACGTTCGCGGCGGCGCTGCGGTCGACCGATGGGGACGCCCCGGAGGATGACGATGGTTGAGGCGTTCGCGGTCGCCAGCGGCAAGGGCGGCACCGGAAAGACGACGAGTACGCTCGCGCTCGGGATGGCGCTCGCCGAGGACCACGACGTGACGGTGGTCGACGCGGACACCGGGATGGCGAATCTGCTGTTCCACGCGGGCCTCGCGGACGTGGACGTGACGCTCCACGACCTCCTGCTCGCCGACTCGGCGGCTACGGTCGCGGACGCCGTGTACGAGCGCTTCGGGATGCGCGTGGTGCCCTGTGGGACGAGTCTCGCGGACTTTCGCGCTGCCGACCCGGTGCAGCTTCGAGACGTGATGGCCGAACTCGCGGCGGACACGGACGTCCTGTTGCTCGACTCACCGGCGACGCTCGCGAGTCGTAGCGCGGTGCTCCCGGTGGTGCTTGCCGACCGCGCACTGCTCGTCGTGCAGCCGACGATTCCTGCGCTCTCGGACGGCCTGAAGGTACAGGAGTACGCGACGTCGTACGGGACGGGTGTGGCTGGCGTTCTGTTCAACAAGGTTCAGGACCCGTCGAACGTCGAGCGCGTGACCGAACAGGCCCAGCGCTACTTCGAGGGGCCGACGCTCGCCACGGTGCCGGATTCGGACGCCGCCCGCGACGCCCGGCGCGCGGGAGAACCGCTGTTGTCCTACGCGCCGGAGAGCGACGCTGCCGAGGCGTACCGACGAGCGGCGGCCGCGATCGACGTGCGTGAGACCGACGCTGACCAGGTGGCCGAGCGCTTCCGGAGCGCGGTCGTCCCCGACCAGCCATGAGCGACCTGACGTTCGCCAAAGTCGTGACGGAGCCAGCGGAGGCACTCGCGCTCGTTCTCGACCGCGAACTCACGGGTCACGCCGTGTTTACGCCACAGGACGCGTTGTTACTCGGCGTGGACGGGGCTGGCGTCGTGGCGTTCGACGACGGCGTTCCGACGCACGTTCGCCACACGGACACCGACCGCGGCGGTGCGGCGGCGCTCGCGGACCTCGCGGTCCCCGGGCCGCTCCGCGTGGAGTGTTACGCCGACGACGCCGGTGAGCCAAGTTCACCGAGCGGTCGGACGGAGTCCGACGACACTGGCGACGTTCCCCGGACTGACCAGTACGCCGTCGCCCCCGGCACCCCGGCGGAGCGACTGGCGGGCGACGAGGCGCTGGCCGACCGCACCCGCTCCGCGGCGGGTGTTGCCCACGATGGGGACGACGAATCGGACGACTTGGATGCGGTCGAGGCGTTCCTCGCGGACGAGGAGAAGGTCGAGGCCATCCGGGAGCGCGCCCGCGAGGAGGCCGCCCAGCGCGCCGACGAGTGGGGTTTCGAGACGTTCGAAGACGAGACGTAGGCTCGACCTATCAGTCTGGTAACGCTATCTGGTTGCAGAGAGCGCTTTAGTCCTTCCACCGCCGAATCTCGAGTTACATGCCAGACGTAGCAGTCGTCGGCGGCGGTCCCGCCGGCCTGAGTGCCGCACTGTTTACGGCGAAGAACGGCCTCGACACCACGGTCTTCGACACGGGCGAGACGTGGATGTCGATGGCCCACCTGTTCAACTACCTCGGCATCCGGAGCATCAGCGGCGAGGAGTTCATGAACGTCGCACGCGGGCAGGCTACTGACCGCGGTGTCACCATCAACGACGACGAGGCCGTGACGGGCGTCGAGGTAGACAGTGATGGGTTTGCGGTCACAACCGCGGACGGCGAGTACGAGGCGGATTACGTCGTGCTCGCGACGGGCGACAACACGGACCTGGCGGCGGACCTCGGCTGTGCGTTCACCGACGAGGACGTCGTCGACGTGGCCGTGACCATGGAGACCAGCGTCGAGGACGCCTATGCAACCGGAGCGATGGTGCGGACGGGCGAGTACGAGGCCATCATCTCGGCGGGCGACGGCGGTGCTGCTGCGCTGAACGTCCTCTCGAAGGAGGAGGGCGAGCACTTCCACGACTTCGACACGCCCGAGGACGTGCCGACGCTGTAACCGCGCTCTCGCTTCCGGTCGTCGCCCCTATCTTCTGTTCGTACGCCCCGCGTCACGCCGGTCGAACCACTCGACCGAACCGGGCCACGCCCCCGGGTGTCGTCACGCGGACGTGGAACGCCACGGCGACCACGACCGTCTCGCCGGTCCGGTTCTGGACGACGACGCCGCCGCGGTTCTCGCAGTCGCCGAACGCGTGCCCCCGTCCGCCTGGGCAGTCGACGGACGCGGCGAGCGCCTCGTCGTACGTGACGTTTACGACGACGTTGTCGTTCAGCCGGGATGTCTCGAGTTGGCGAATCCGCGGAGCGAGTGACTGTCGAACGTCCTCGACGGCCGCCTCGCGCTCGCCCCACGGAGTCCCGGTTCCAACCTCCGCCGCGTCGTCGACGATCCGCTGTAGCACTCGCACCGTGCGGGACTCGTGGTCGACGTCGGTGTCGGCGACCGCGGGCGCGTAGCCGAACTGGAGGTACGCCGCGACGACCGGGACCAGTGCGAGCGCCGCGAGAGCGGCGGCGACGAGCACGAGTTGGCCGCGCTCGCCGGCGTTTACGTCGAACAGGTTCACGCGTACCACACCCAGATTGTGACGACGCCGTACCCGGTCGGAACGCGAGCGACGCCGACGCGCGCGTTCGACGGCCGGACGTGCCCGACGGCGCCGTTCGGCGTCGACACCCGAAACAGGAGATTGTCCGGGAGAATCCGGTCGACGCGGCGCTCGAGGGCGTCCCGTTCACCGCGGTCGAACTCGTCGTTCGGGGCCGCGACCTCCGCGAGTCGCGTCGCGCCGTCGTGCCGCGGCGGTTCGTTCGCCAGCACGGTGGCGGCGTCGCTCGCGTACGCGTCGAGTTGTGCGTTCCTCGTCACGCCGGTTCCGGGTGCGCCGAACGCGAACGCACTCGCGACGGCGACGACGAACAGCACTCCGACGCCCGCCTCCACGACGGTCAGCGAGACCTGCCCGCGGCTACGCATCGACGGTCACCGCCAGGACGGCCTTGGTCGTGGTTTCCACGCGGTACGCGATCTCCACGCTCCCCGCGGGAAGGTCGCTGCTCGCGTCGAACTGGAACCTGACGGTGTCGTAGCGCGCGAGCGCCACGTCGTACGCGCCGTCCAGTCCGTTCGGGTCGTGTAGTACGACGCGGTCGTCTGCCCGAACGGTGGTGATGGTGACGCCGGCCGGCGGGTCGAGCGCGAGCGTGGCGCTCGTCGCGCGCCGCGGGAGCGTTGCCACGTCCGGTCCCTCCATCGTCGGCTCGAACCGCCGAGTTGTGGGTTCGGCGACGAGCACGATCCGACGCATCGTCGCCCCTCCCACTGGGTCGCCCCGCGAGACGACCGTCCGCCCGTCGAGCGTGACGCGGGCGTCGGCGTCGGCGGGGAGCCAGTCCGCGCTAGCGTTCTGCGTCGCGGCCTTCGACAGCACGTTCGCGCGTACGGAGAACGGCCCATCTGCGGCGACGAGTCGGTCCGCGATGCTCGCCGCGAGACGCGCGTCCTCCGGGTCCGTGTTCGCGCTCGCGAACGCGCTGCCCGCGAGCCCGACGGCAACGCCGACGCTACCGCCGACGAGCAGGAGCGCGACGGCGAGCGCGGGCAGGTTCGCCTGGCCGCGCGTCGAACGGGCACCACCGGCACGCGCTCGGCTCACGCCGATCCCTCCGCGAGCACGACGACGACGCCACCGTCTGGGTGTGGCCGCACTCGGACGACCGCGTCGTCGTCGGTCCAGTTCCCGCGCACGTCCCGAACGCGGTCCGGGAGCACCAGCGGTGTCTCGCCGCCCACGCGGGAGTGGGCGTGGGTCAACACGAGCGACGACCCGTTCGCGGCTATCTCGTACCCTCGGTTGTGGATCGTCTCGGGCAGGTCGACGCGGCGCTCGACAGAAACGCTCCTGCCGACCGCCGGCACCGCGGACTCTATGCTGTTGGCGGCGTGCTGGAGCGTGCGCTCGCCGACCTCGTCGGCGGCGGCGGAGCGCGCGTCCGGCACGACGCCGCCGTACAGCGCCGTCGTGAGCAGCGCGATGAACAGCACGACGATGCCGGCCTCGAGTGCCTTGCCGACGGATGGAACGACGGCCCGTGAGGTCACGACAGGGACACCTCCATCTCGTGGACGACGAGGTACGCGGTGCGCGACCCCTCGAAGTGGACGACCACGCTCGAGATGCCGTCGCCGTCGACATCTCGCTGGTCGATGGTCGCGTTCGTGCGCTCGAACTGGCGCTTCCAGGCGGCCGGATGCGTGGTCTCGATGGCGACGCGGTAGCTCTCACGCTCCAGGTGCTGGCGCTCGTGGGTGACGTTCGATCGGAGTGTGTACACGGCACCACCGGAGGCCGAACGCGAAACACTACCGCGGAGCACGGGAACGCTCACGACGAGCACGTCCGCGTCGGCGGTGACGGGCATCCGGGTGCGGGTCCGCGACCAGCCGTTTCCGTGAACGAGCACGCTCCCCGCGAGGAACGTCGCGCCGCGACTGCCCGCGGTGAACCGGAGCGCGTTCGCGTCGATGCGTTCGACGATGCCACTGCTGTTCAACACGTGGACGTCCCGGTCGACCAGTTCCAGGTCGCCGCTCGAGAAGGCCACCGTTCCGCGACGGACGCCCGTGGTTTCGACCGGGCGCAGCGCCTCGTCCAGGTCGGCCGCGACCCGCCGCGAGTCGGTGGCTGCGGCGTGCTGATCGACGACGGTGCCGACGCTCGCAGTGAGCGTGCCGAGCGCGACGACGGTGATACCGAGCAGGAGCGCCACGCCGACGACGTTCGACTGGGCGCGAGTGGTCGTCGTGCAGTCGGGTGTGGTCACACTGCGACTGTTCATAGCATCCCCACCCCCGCGAAGACGGCGTACGCGAACGCGACGAGCAGTCCGGAGTGGAGCAGCGCGTCGTAGCGTCCGCGACTCGCCGCGCCCGCGAACCACCCGCAGGCCAGCATCGTCGCCTGCGTCACCAGGTAGAACCGGTACCGGTCGCGTTCGAGGTCCACGGCGCCCGGGTTGATGGAGAGGCCGCTCGCACTCGCGGTGTTCGACACCGCCGAGAGCTGCGCCAAACTGTCGAGCACGGCGACGTTGACGGCGATGGTGATGCCGACGACGAGCACCGCGGTCGTCCACCCGACGGCGACGTAGACGAGCAACCGGGAGCGGAGCGCGCGCTTCTCGTGGTAGAGGCGGCCGACCTCCGCCTGTAGCGCCTCGAAGGCGGCGTCGGCGTCGCTGCCGGCGTCGAGCGCGCCGGAGACGAGGCCGACGGTCTGGGCGGCAAGCGGCGTGTCGACCCGGTCGACGAACGACCGGAGCGCGGAGGCGCGCACGTCGTCCTCGCGGGTGGTGACGCCGAGGTTGAACGCCAGATTCTCCACGTCGGGCGCGAGCGGGCCGAGGTCGACGTCTCGCGCGACGCGCTCGACGGCGTCGCCGAACGGACGGCCGAGGCTGACGTGCCCGGAGACGGCGTGGACGAAATCCTGTATCTCGCGGTCCTTCGCGTCGTCGAGGCGCGCGCGACGGACGCCGACGAGTCCCACCGGGACGGCGAACACAACGTACGCGAGCAGGGCGACGTTCGAGGGCCGGAGGCCGGCATCCCACAGCAGTCCACCGGCGGCGATGGCCGGCAGCGCGAGGACGATTGCGGCGTCCGCCGGGTTCCGCGCGGCGTTCCGTAGCACGTCGAGTCCCTGCGAGCGCTCGTGTCCGTTCCAGGCGAACCCGCGCGGGCGCATCGACTCCACGAGCCACGCGGCGAGCGCGCCGACGACGAGCACGAACCCGCCGCTCCCGAACACGAGCAGTTCGCGCACCGTGACCGGACCGAGCGGCGTCGCGATTGTGCGGCCGAGCCCCGGTGCGAGCACGCTCAACACGGTGGCGACGATGACGAGCAGTGCGGGGAGCACGAGCAGGACGATGAACAGTTCCGCGACGAGTTCGAGGAAGCCGGCGGCCTGCTCGCGGGTGCGGTCGCGGCGGTTCGCCAGCATCCGAGATTCGAGTTCGAGATACTGTGCGACGGCGTCGGGGCCCTGGGCGGCGTGCTCGCGCAACTTCAGGAGGAACGGCGCGAGCAATTCTCGGCTGGGCGTGTCGCGGGCGACGACGCGCAGTCCGCGGTCGACGCTCCCTGTGAGTTCGGCGGTGTTGAGCACATCCCGGAACGCCACCGCCGTCTCGCCGTAGGCCTCGGGTCGGGCGGCGACGCGCCCGAGCAGTTCGCGCTCGTCGGTGGTGCCGGACGCGAGCACGGAGAGATACCGGACCGCGCCGGGGAGCGTGCTCTGGATGTCCGAGCGCCGACTGCGGGCGCGCCAGCCGAGGTAGCGACCGCTGGCGCGGACGGTCGCGTGTTTGGCGAGCAGGCCGAGCGGAACGCCCGTGAGGAGTGCAGTGGTCGCTGTCGGTGGAAGCGGGGAGACGCCGACGACGCTCGCGGGCGCTCGCACCCCGATGAGCAACACTGCGCCGGTGCTGAGTGTGGCGGCGGCGACGAAGCCGAGCCACGACGCGGCGTAGACGCGCGCGAGGAACACGTCGAAGCTCACGTCGAGGTGGCTCGCGCGGTATCGCTTGCGGTCGGCATCGTGGCGCGAGCGGTCGGCCTGCCGCGCGAACAGCGCGTACAGCGCGCTGTCGAGAACGCCCAGCGTCGCCGTCACTCGCCGGCCCTCCGGCGGAGGCGCTCGACGGTCGCCGCCTCGTCCGTGCGGAGGTCCGACAGCAGGCCGAACAGCTCATCGAAGTCCGAGACGCCCTCGCGTTCGAGGTGTTTGACGTACCGCCGCTTGCGCTCGAACTCGTCGCGCACGTCATCGACAGGCCGGTCGGTTCGCGCGGCGAGGCGGTCGAGGAAACGGACATCGTCCGCCCCCGCGAAGGCGAAGCCACCACCGGGCGTTCGCTCGACGACTCGACGGAACCCGATCTCGCTGCCGTTCTTCTCGACGGTTTCGACTGGGGTGCTGTCCGGTTCGTCCGCCGGCGCGTCCGGGTCGCCGACGAGTTCCACGACTTCTCCGACGTAGCGCTCGCCGTCGACGTGCCGCGGGAACACCACGAGGTCGACCTCGCGGAGGAGGTAGGCGGGGACGCCCTGTTCGATGGCGCGGTTGACGAGCGTCTCGACGTCCTCGGCGTGCGTGGTGCCGACCACGCCGTGGCCCGTGTTCAGGACCTGCGCGAGGCTCTCGAAGCTCTCTCGGGTGTTGATTTCGGCGATGACCTCCACGTCGGGATTGAGATAATTGGTTTCGGTCATCAGGTCCGCCATCGTCACGCGCTTGAACTCGCGCTCGTGGTCGCGGGTGGTGAGCGAGACGCTGGTCTCGTGTGGCAGTCGGACCTCCCGGCTTCCCTCGTCGATGCTGATGGGCCGGTCGTCGAACGGGATGAACGGCATATGGGCGTTCATCAGCGTCGTTTTGCCAACTCCCGTCGGGCCCGAGAACAGAACGACTCCGTGGTGCTCGTAGGCCATCCAGAGCAGCGCGACGACGTCCGCCGAGAGCCCATCCTGGTCGAGCAGGTCGACCGGGGTGAGCGCGTCGGCGGCCTGTTTGCGGATGGAGACGTGCGGGCCGTCCTCGGAGATGACCGGGAGCGCGACGGCACACCGGATGGTCACGTCGTCGCTCACCTCCGCTGGCCGCAGATTCACCTTCGCGGACGGGTTCGAGGCGTTCAACTCGACGCCGTCGCGGGCGGCGAGCTGGGTGACGAGATTGACGAAGCGCTGCTCGTCGTCGAGCGAGAGGTTCGTCGGGAGTCGCTCGCCGTGCGCGCGCAGTCGGCCGCGTGGCACGACTTTCACGCGCTGGCCGACGCGGTTGGCCTCCACGTCCTCCAGGTGGTCGTCGCGGATGGGGACCGTGAGTTCGCCGTCGCCGACGAAGTCCCGGAGCACGTAGTACGTCAGGTCTTCGAGGCGGTCGGCGGAGAATCGTCTGCCGACGGGCGGGACGGCGAGGTCGTACTCCGCGAGCGCGGAGCGAACCCGGTACCTGGTGGCGTCCAGCCACGCCCGCGTGTTTCGGACGGTGAGCCGCCGTGAGAGGAAGTCGCGGGCGCGCTCGGCGACGAACGCGGTGCGGTCGCTTGCGTCCTCGAGGACGCCGTCGACGTTCGTCTCCCAGATCCTGTCCTTGCATTCGGCGATGAGTTCGTCGTCGCCGGGGAGCCGGTCGGGTTCGCGGACGGCGTACTTCGTGTCGAAGGCGTCCCGGCCGAGCACGCGTTCGCGGTAGACGACGACTGGCACGTCGAACTCCCGGAACGGGACGGTGTAGCGCGCGAGGCGCTCGGAGAGGAATCGGTCGAGGTGGGGCGGGTCGGCGGGCAGGTCGGTGACCGCTGGCGCGTAGTCCGCGGTGTGCACGACCAGTGAGTCGGCGGTGGCGTCCGCGACTTCGACGCCGTCGTCGAGCGCGAGCGGTGTGAGCGCGCCGAGGCCGCGCAGTTCGCAGAGCGCGTGGAACTCGATGCGGCGGCGACCCGCCCGCGTCTGGTCGGTGAGGCGGGCGACCACGCGCCGGTGTTTCTGGCCGAGGCCGGCGGCCACGCGCTCTCGGGTTCCCTCTCGTGTGCGTGGCCGGGAGAGTTGCGCGTCTGCGAAATAGCCGGTGACCTTCTCGAGTGCGGCTTCGCCGGCGGTGCCGAGGATTGGGGGACGCGCGTCGTAGCGGAAGCCGTCGGGGCGTTCGGTGACGGTGACGACGACGCCCGGATGGACCTCGTACTGGGCGCGGACGTCCGGCGCGTACCAGGCGTCCGCGTCATCCGGCGACACCGGGGCCGGGACGAGGTCTGCGTGCGCGAGCATACTCGTTGATGTTTCGCTATTTGATTTAAAATTTCACAATCTATGAGAGAAAGATGTGGCCACGCGGGCACCGTGCCACAGAGAACCGAGCGAACTGTTCGCAAGACATATACTATCATCCTCGTAACCGGAGGACAGTGGACCGGAACGTACGCGCCCTGACCATCGCCCTCCTCTGCGTGCTCGCGGTGTCCCTCGCCGCGGCGACGCTCGCCAACCCCCAACAACCACCGGGTGCGGGGGACGGCTCTGGCGGGTCCCAGGTGGGTGGTGGTGGCACCGACCAGCGGGACGGAACGAGCAACGACGACGGCATGGACAACCCGAAACCGAGTGAAAGAGGGGGGTCGGCGACTCTTCTCTCCGGAGCGTGCATACCGATACTCATGTCGCCACTGTTCCTGCTCGGACTGGGCGGTTTCGTGCTCGTCCTCGGATACGCTGGGTATCGGCGACAGGGATTAGCGCCCGCCATCGTCATCCTGTTCGTCCTGTCTACCGTGATGATTCCCGGGTGGCTGATGCTCACCGACTGCGGCGATGCGAACGCCAAACGGCCCGGCTCCGACCTCATCCCACCGATCGCCAGCGGGCCCTCCGAAGGCGGCGACGGCGGCGGTGGCGGCGCGGAGCAAGCGACCAACTTCTCTGCTCCGATGATCCTCGTCGGCCTGTTCGTCGTCGCGCTCGCGCTCGCGGCGGTCGTCTACCACGGCAGCAGGGGTGAGGGAGACCCCATCGAGCCAGGACCAGATACGGACCCGGACGAGGCAGTCGTGGAGGACGAGGAGACGCTCGCGGCCATCGGTGACGTCGCGGGCGAGGCGGCCGACCGCATCGAGAGGTCGGTGGACGTCGAGAACGAGGTGTACCGCGCGTGGCACGAGATGACGACGCACCTCGACGTCGGCAACCCGCAGGCCAGCACGCCGACGGAGTTCGCGGCGGCCGCCCGGGACGCCGGCATGGACGACGCGCACGTCGACACGCTGACGCGCCTCTTCCAGGACGTCCGCTACGGCGGCGCGGAGGCCACCGAGGACCGAGAGGAACGCGCCGTCGACGCGCTCCGCGCCATCGAGTCCTCCTACGGGGGTGAGCGGTGATGTTGCGCCGCGTGCTGCTCGTGTTCGGCCTCGCGTTCACCGCCCTCGGTGTGGCCGTGGCGGCGTCGCCGTCCGTGGCGCAGTTCCTCGGCCTCCCGAACGTGCCGATGGTGGTCGTCACCGCGCTCGCCGTCGTCCTCGGTCTGTCCGCACAGACGGCGCGCAAGCGCGTCGAGTTCCGGAGCGCCGAGGACGCGTCGGTCGACGCCGCCCGCCTCGAGGGTCGCTTCGAACCCGAGCGCCCGGGAACGGCCATCGACACGGCGTTTGCCGCGCGCTCGAACGACGACTCGGACGTCGACGACGCGCGCCTTCGCGAACGCCTCCGCGTGCTCGCGGTGCGGGTCCTCGTGGACGCCGAGGGGTGTTCGGAGCGCGAGGCTCACCGGCGCCTCGACGACGGGTCGTGGACAGACGACCGGCTCGCAGCATCGCTGTTCTCGGACGAAGTCACGCCGCCCGCACAGGGCCTCGTCGCGGAAGTCGCGGGCTTCGAGACGCTGTACGAGCGTGAGATTCGACACGCGCTCGACGAACTGAAACAGATGTCTGGCGTCGACACGGGGGGTGAGTGACGTGGCGACGAGTGAGACCAACCGGTGGCGCGGCGTCACCGCGCTCTCCCTGTTCGCGGCCGCCGCTGGCGCCGCTACGTCGCGGCCTGCTGCGCTCTTGCTTGCGGTGCTCGGTGTCGGCTACGCCGCGTACGGGCAACTGTTCAGGCCGCCGGAGGCCACTATCGACGTCGAGCGAACGATTCACGCCGACGACCCGCAACCCGGCGACGAGGTGGAGGTCACGCTCGCGCTCACGAACCAGGGATCGTTCGTCCCCGACCTCCGGGTCACCGACGGCGTCCCGGAGTCCCTGGAGGTGGTCGAGGGGTCGCCGCGGACCGCCACGTCACTCCGGCCTGGCAAACGGGCGGCCGTGACGTACACCGTCGAGATGCGCCGCGGCGAGCACACCTTCGAGGGCGTCGACGTCGTCGCCCGCGACCTGAGCGGGGCGTACGAAACCGAGACGACGCTCTCGACGGCGTCGGTCGTCGCGTCGATTCCGCCGTTACCGACACTCGAGTCGTTCCCGCTGCGGAGCCAGACCGTCCAGCGCGTCGGGCGCGTCCCGACGTCGACGGGCGGCACGGGCGTGGAGTTCCACGCGACGCGGGAGTACCGGTCGGGTGACCCGCTCTCCCGCGTCGACTGGAATCGACTCGCGCGCACGGGTGAGCTCTCGACGGTCCAGTACCGCGAGGAGCGCGCGGCGACGGTGGTCGTCGTCGTCGACACGCGCGCGGAGGCCCACGTCGCCGACGACGATGGCGAGGACGCCGTGGAGCACGCAGTCACCGCGGCGGGCGGAGCTACGTCGGCGCTCCTCGACTCGGGGGACCGCGTCGGGCTGGTGTCCTTCGGCCCGCACTGGGCGTGGCTCGCGCCGGACCTCGGCCGTGAACATCGCGTCCGCGTGGAGGACACGCTCGCTCGACACCGCGGGTTCGCCGCGCTCGACCCCGACCGGCGGTTCCTCGGCGCGCTCGTCTTCCGGCGCCTCCAGAAACACCTCTCGGCGGACGCCCAGGTGGTGTTCTGCACGCCGCTGGTGGACGACGACGCCGTGGAGTACGCCCGCCGCCTGGAGGCCGGGGGCAACCCCGTGACGGTCGTCTCGCCGAACGCCACGGGCACCGAGACACTCGGCCAGCAGGTCGCGCGCATCGAGCGCGCGACGCGCCTCCGGTCGCTCCGGAAGAGCGGCATCCGCGTGGTGGACTGGTCGCCCGACGACTCTCTGCCGCTGGCTGTCGCGACCGCCGAACGGGGGTGGTCGAAGTGACGGAGTTCGAGGCCAGACCGCCCACTGTCGCCGTGCTGCCGACGGCGGTCGCCGCTGCGGCGTCCGTGCTCGCTGTGGTCCTCGGTTCGACGGTCGGTCTGGCGCTCACTGGCCCCGGCGCGGCGAGCGCGGTGTACGGCGCACACACCGGGAACCGCCGACTGGTCACGCTCGGCGGTGCACTTGCGTTCGTCGGCGCCGTCGTCGCCGGGGCGACGGGACTCCCGCTGTCGCTCGCGCTGTTCGCCGGCATCGGCGCGCTCGTCGCGTACGACACCGGCGAGCACGCGGTCAGCCTCGGCGTCGACGTCGGCGCGGACGCGAACGTGACCCAGTCCGTCCTCGTGCACACCGCGTCGACTCTCGTGGTCGGTTCGGTCGCGGGCGGTGTCGGCTACGCGCTCTACGCCGTCGGGCCGGGCAACCTCCCGGTCACGGGGCTGGTCGCGTTGCTCGTCGCGGCCGTGTTCCTCGCGTACGCGCTCGGTGACTGACCGCCGAGACGGCTGTCCGACAGCCTGGATGGCCGTCCGAGCGAGAAGAGGGTTACGCGGTCTGTGACTGCCCGCCGACGGTCGGCACCGCGACGCCGTCGAGGACGTCGTCTATGATCTCTCGCTTGTCCGTGTTCTCCACCGCGGCGTCGGGCGTGAGCACGAGTCGGTGCGCGAGCACGTCCTGGGCCATCCGCTTGACGTCCTCGGGGACGACGTACTCGCGGCCGTGGACGACGGCCCGGGCGCGCGCCGCCTCGAACAGTCGCTGGGTCCCGCGCGGACTGACGCCGACCTCGACGCGGCGGTCCTCCCGGGTCTCGCGCGCGAGCGAGACGACGTACTGGAGGAGGTCGCCCTCGACGCGCACGTCCTCGGGGACGTTCCGGAGTTCGGCGACGCGTTCGTCGTCGAGTGCCGGTTCGACGGTCGGACTCCGCGTGGAGCGGCCCGCGCGCCGCCGCAGTAGGTCGAGTTCGCCGGCCTCGTCGGGGTAGCCGATGCCCGTCTTCGCGACGAAGCGGTCCATCTGCGCCTCCGGGAGCGGGAACGTCCCCTCCTGCTCGACGGGGTTCTGCGTGGCGATGACGAAGAACGGCTTGGGGAGTTCCATCGTCTCGCCGTCCACGGTCGCCTGCCCCTCCTCCATTGCTTCGAGGAGCGCGGCCTGCGTCTTCGGCGGGGCGCGATTGATCTCGTCGGCCAGCACCACGTTCGCGAAGATGGGGCCGGGGTTGAACTCGAACTCACGGCTCTTCTCGTTGAACACGTGCGTCCCGAGTACGTCCGCTGGCAGGAGGTCCGGGGTGAACTGGACGCGGCTAAACTCGAGGCCGAGGGCGGTCGCGAAACTCCGCGCGGTGAGGGTCTTTCCGGTGCCGGGAACGTCTTCGAGGAGGACGTGGCCGTCGGCGAGCAAACCCACAAGAACCGTTTCGAGGAACTCGCGGTCGCTGATGACCGCGCTTTCGATCTCGTTCAGGACGGCTTCGCATTCGTCACGCGCGCTGGTGACGTCCATACGCCTCAAGTGCGACTGACCGGGTTTAGCGTTACCGGTTGGCACGATGAAGATTTTCCCGAACCGAAACCACTAAAGTCGATGATGGCGTCGATTCGAACGAGCCGAGGTAGCCTAGCCTGGCCAAGGCGGTTGCCTCGAAAGCAACTGTCCACACGGACTCAGGAGTTCAAATCTCCTCCTCGGCGCTTTTCAGGAACCGCACGGTCAGCGACGCGTGTGTCGCTGACCGTGCGTAGGCGGAAACGACGTGAGGAGATTTGAGCCCTGCCAGTCGCGCGCAGCGAACGAAGTGAGCGAGCACGTCTGGCTCTGGTTCAAATCTCCGCCTCGGCGCTTCTCCGAGCACTACGCTGATGAGCGACTGCTCCGCTCGTCAGTGCTTTGGCTTCCTCGAAAGCCCCGGGCCGCTCGCGGTCGCTCGCCATTCACGAGAGCAAAGCTCTCGTGCAATCCATCAGAACGCTTCGCGTTCTGAGGACAACATATCTGCTCACTCGCTGCGCTCGTTCGCAGATAGGGGTTGCCGAGACGACTGAACGATGCGCGAGCGGCCCGCCCCTTTCATTCCCACCCGTACTACCGGTTGGTCAGCCGGGAGAAACGCGGTGGTTGGTTCGTCGGCAGGAACTCAGCGGTTGGTTGGTCAGAAGTCCGCTACCGGTCGGTCAGTCCTCCGTCCACACGCGGTCGCCGATTTCGACGCCGTCCGCCGCGCCCGCGGGGAGTTCGACGAGCGTGTCACAGCGCGCTTCGCCGCGGCCCGTCCACGCCGCGAGGCGCTTTGCGCGCTGGACTTCGCCGTCCTCCACCCAGAGCGCGTCGATGTCGAAGGGCACGAACACCATGTGGGCGTCTCGCGAGTCGACGCCGTCGAAGTCGAAGACGAGCGCGTAGTCCTCGGGGATCGACCGCCGGAACATCAGGCCCCGGGCCTGCGCGAGAAACGAGTCGGCGGTGTCGACGTCGGTGGCGAGCGTCCGCGTCTCGCCGTCGTGTTCGTGGCGGAGGTGCACGTTCCCCGGATTCGACGCGGGCGCGTTAAGCGTTGTGTTGGCTGGATTTGCGGTTCGGGAGGCCACCGACCGACCGGATTATTCCCTGGCTACCCGGGATTCATTTTCGGTTAGCGAGGTAATACTAAGGGTCCTCAGCCGCACGCTGGTAACTGGAATGAAATTGCGAACCACACTCATGGTAACCGTACTCCTGGTGGCCAGTATCGCCGCCGGGGTCGGCAGCGCCGTGGCGGCGCCGGGAACAGCAACGACAGCACCGAGCGACCAGGCACTCGCGCCCGAACCGGACACCGCGAACAACTCGACGACGGAGTACCGGGGAATCGAACCATCACAGAACTGGACGGACAAGCCGGTCCTGGAGACCGACGTCTCCGGTGACGGCGCGTCCACGAGCGACTCGGGGTCGTCCTCCGGGTCGGCGACCGACGCCCAGATGACCCGGCAGTTCCTCACCTCGGGCCCGCAGGGGTACACGCTGCGGACGTTCGAACTCCGGGAGGTCGGGGAGAACGTCGAGGTGTGGGTGGCCGCGAACCTCTCGTGGGGCGTCGCGGGCGACCGGCCGACGCCGTCGATCAGCGACGAACAGGCCGAACATCTCGCCGACGAGTTCGACGAGAACATCTACCCGAAGGAGTCGGAGGTGTTCGGCACGCCCAACCCGCGGGACGGGAGTAACGCGCTCCTCGGCCCCGAGGGCTACTACAACACCACGCGGAACGCCGGCAACAAGACGGTGTTGCTGATCCAGAACATCCGCGACAAGAACTTCTACAACCCGGACTACCCGCTGTACATCGCGGGCTACTACTCGCCGACGGTCCAGCAGTACTCCGACCGGAACGTCATCAACATCGACGCCTACGGCTGGTCGAACGTCACCGAGGAGGACCCGATGGTCGGCTACGAGGGGACGCTCGCCCACGAGTACCAGCACCTCATCCACGCCGACCTCGACAGCGACGAGACGTCCTGGGTGAACGAGGGGATGTCCGACTACGCCGAAGTGGTCACGGGCTACGGCACCCCCCAGGGCCACTTGAACGCGTACGAGCAGATGCCGTCGAACTCCCTGACGAACTGGGAGGACCAGGGCGCCATCAACGTGCTTGCTGACTACGGCGTCGCGTTCACGTGGACGACGTACCTCGAGGACCGGTACGGACAGGACTTCATCAGCAACCTCGCAGAGGAGGACGGAAACGGTATCGCGGGCGTGGAGACCACTCTCGACGAGGTCGGCGCGAAGACCGACTTCTACGGCCTCTACCAGGACTTCTCCACGGCCGTGGTGACCGACAAGTACGGCACCCCGCCGAAGGACAAGTACACGTTCGAGAGCCTCGACCTGAACGTGAACACGTCCAACGGCGTGCAGACCGCGGGCGTGTGGGGGACGGACTACCGCACCATCGACACGTCCGAGAAGGCCCCGATTACGGACGTCACTGTCTCGGGCACCGACTTCACGGACACCGAGTGGTCGACCGCGACCGACCCGGTGACCGGTGAGGGCGAGGTGCTGTACAGCGGGTCGGGCAACCTCCTGAACCGCCACGCAATCACTCGAGTGAACCTCTCGGGCACCGAGAACCCGACGCTGTCCTTCGACTCCTTCCAACGCATCGAGTCGAACTGGGACTACGGCTTCGTGCAGGTGTCCACGGATGGCGGCGAGACGTGGCAGAGCCTCGGGAACGCGAACACGGACGACTCGCCGGCCGCCGGCGCGCATCCGCGCGTGAAGGCGAACCTGCCCGGGTTCACCGGGAGCACCGACGGCTGGGAGCACCAGACGCTCGACCTCTCGGCCTACGAGGGCAACGAGAGCGTGCTCGTGTCCTTCCACTACGTCACCGACTGGGCGGTCGTCTCGCCCGGCTGGTGGGTGAAGAACGTCTCCGTCGCGGGCGAGTCCGTCGAGACGGACTCCATCGAGTCCTACCAGAGTCTCCGCCAGGCGACCAACAACCACGTCGAGTACCAGTTCACGTTCATCGGCGTGAAGCACAACGGCAACTACCAGATCAAGCAACTGGACATGCGGACGTTCGACGGCGACGGCGAGCGCGAACTCGAGCAGTTCCTCCACAACGGGAACTTCGAGAAGGTCATCGTCGGCAGCACGTGGGCCGCCGGGTCCGGTGAGAGCGGCCGCGTGCCGGTTGGCGTCGAGTTCACGTTCGCGAACGAGAAGCGCGGTAACGGAAACGATAACTGACGCCCGCGTACTCGATACCTCGTTTTTCTTTTCCGCGCCTGGTCGACTGCTCGAACAGTTCGTCGCCAACGGTAACGTTCAACGGCGAGCAGCCACTACGACGGGCCGATGAAGAAGACGCCGACCGGGACGACCGTGGGGGTCGACGACCCGTACGAGCACGCCGGCGTCTGCGACCACGTCACGGACGACGGGAACTGCCGGTACGCCTTCGAGCACGCCGAACACGACCCGGAGTTCGCGGAAGCGCGCCGCGCCGACGACTTCGCGTGCCCTGTCGCCGAGGGCGACTGGGAGTGGGCGGACTGTCCACACTACCGGTGCCGGCAGCGCGACCGCGAGTGCGTGCGTTGCGGTCTCGAGGAGCGCCGCGACGCCCACAGCGACGACCGCCCGCTCCTGGAGGAACACCACCTCGCGTACGCCGACGAGGCGGACGTCGGCCACGAGATAACCGTCTACCTCTGCCGGTGGTGTCACGCCAAGGTCCACGGGTCGTGGGGGCGCATCGACGACGACGTCGGCCCGGACGCGGAGGCCATCGCGGCGGCGGAAGCCCGCCGGAGCGACGAGCGGGCGGAGTTGGGGTTCGAGACGGCAGCAGAGCGACGGGAGGAGGAGTGAACTCGGAGACGGTCGGCGCGACCCCGGGAGTAACTTCGGTACCACGCGTAGGCGGTGTATGGCCACAGACTCGTCCGTCCACCTCGGGCACGTTCACCTGAAGGTACGCGACGTGGAGCGCGCACTCGACTTCTATCAGGGCGTACTCGACCTCGAGGTCTCCGAGCGCCCGGGGAACTATGCGTTCCTGACGTTCGGCGAGCACCACCACGACGTCGCGTTGCAGGGCGTCGGCGATAACGCGCCCGGGCCGGGTCGGGGCGTCGGCCTCTACCACGCCGCTTTCGAAGTCGACACGCCCGCGCGCCTGCGGGAGGTGTACCAGCGCCTCCGGGAGCGCGGCGTCGGCGTCTCACCGGTCGACCACGGCATCAGCAAGGCGCTGTACTTCGACGACCCGGCCGGGAACGGTCTGGAGGTGTACGTCGACACGCGCGACGAACACGGTCCGGAGTGGGAAGGGACGAACCGGCGTTTCGACCCGGAAGCGCTCTGACGGTGTCGCCCAACGCGCTCCGCCGCGAATCGCGTCGTTCCGTCCGCAGGACCGAACGGTTGGGTTTTTAGTCGTCAGTCGTCTACCACCTCGCAATGACTCGCATCCTCGTCGTCGACAACCACGGGCAGTTCACCCACCTGGAGCACCGCCTGCTCCGGGACCTCGACGGGGTGGAGACCGACCTCGTGGACAACACGACGCCCCCCGAGGACCTCGACGCGGACGGTCTCGTACTCTCCGGCGGCCCCGACATCGACGACGTCGGGCGCTGTGCGGAGTACCTCGAACTCGACGTGCCCGTGCTCGGCATCTGTCTCGGCATGCAGTTCATGGCCGTGGAACTCGGCGGGCGCGTCGAGTCCGGCGAGTACGGCGGCTACGCGGACGTCGACGTCGAGATTCTGGACGACGAAGACCCGCTCCTCGGGTCGCTCGCGCCCGGCATGCGCGTGTGGGCGAGCCACGCGGACGAGGTGGTGGCTCTGCCCGAGGGGTTCGAGCGGACCGCCGAGAGCGACATCTGTGCGGTGGAGGCGATGTCGAACACGGACCGAGACCTCTACGGCGTACAGTTCCACCCCGAGGTGGCACACACGGAGCGCGGCGAGGAACTGTTCGAGAACTTCGCGCGGGTCTGCGAGTAGGCCCATGACGGAGACCCAGGGTGAACTCGCCAGCCTCTCGAAGTACATCTTCCGCGCGCCGCGGTGGTACACGAGCGTCGCGCTCTCGCTCGTCGTCGCCGCGCTCGCGGGCGTCGCCGCGTTCAACAGCGTCTACGTCCTCGAGGACGCCTGGCAGGGCGTCTTCTTCATCGGCGTGCCGACGGTGGTGGCGAGCCTCGTCACCACCCCGATCGACCGACGGCTCGACGGCCAACTCACGTACAATCGGTCGTCGCTGCTCGCGGTCGCCTGCGAGGTGATCGTGGTGACAGTGCTCGTGCTCGCGGGCATCGTCGCAACGCTGTCGGCCCAGTTCGGACAGAACTTCGTGTTCGACGCGCTCATCGCAGCGCTCGCGCTCGTGTTCGCCATCCGCCTGCTGGTCGTCCTTGCGGTGTCCCGGAACTCGCTGTGGCTCGCCGCGATTCCGGCGAGCGTGCAGACCGCGACCGCCGGCCTCCTCCTGTTCGTCTACTCGGGAACGATGAACTACCTCGCGGAGGGTGGGTCGTACATCGGTGCGCTGTTCTCCCGGCCGGGCCACGCGCCCCCCGAAATCCAGTACGCGTTCACGCCCGAGGACTTCGCACTGCTCTCCCTGATGACGGGGTTCTACGGGCTCGGCGCGTACGTGTTCCTCGTCGTCGTGGACCGCCCGTGGAAGCGGAGCCTGGACGTGAGCGTTCTCGACTTCCTGCAGGGGTTCATCGGCCACATCGCGGAGGGGACCCGCGAACTCGAGGATTTCTTCGAGCAGATCGGCGAGGAGGCGGTCGTCCCAGTCACGGTGCTCTCCTTCCGGCGGACGAACGACCACCAGGAGAAAGCCCGCGTCGTGTTGCCGATGATTCATCCCGGGCCGATGGGCGAAATCGGCGGCGGGAACCTCCCGCAGCGCGTCGCAGAGACCACGTCGGGGCTGGCGTTCCCGCCCCACGCCACCGCCGGCCACGACTTCAATCTCGTCACAGAACGCGAGGTCGACACCCTCATGGAGGCCGCGGACCGCGCCCACGAGCGCATCGAGTACACGGACACGGCGACCGCCGCCGTCCGCGTTCAGGAGAACGAGGCGAAACTGCTCGGCCAGGCGTTCGGCGGCGACGCCTTCCTCGTCTCCACGTACGCCCCCGAGTTCGCCGACGACATCGAGTACGCGGTCGGGCTGTCGGCGTCCGCCGAGGCCCGCGTCGAGGGGATGGGCGACGTGTTGCTCGCGGACGCCCACAACTGCAACAACGGCCTCAGGGGCGACGACCTCGGGCACGTCTACCCGGGAAGCAAGCGCTCGTTCGACATGATCCAGGCGGCCGGCGGAATCGCGAGCCGCCTCGACGACGCCGACGAACACGCCCTCGAACTCGGCGTCGCGTGGGACCGCACGCCGTGGCGACCCGAGGACGGCATCGGTCCGCTCGGCGTCCGCGTCGCCGTCCTCGACAGTGACGGCCAGCGCACCGCGTACGTGCTCGTCGACGGCAACAACATGGAGCCCGGCCTGCGCGAGCACATCATCGACGGCCTCGACGTCGACCACGCCGAGGTGATGACGACGGACACGCACATCGTGAACACCGTCGAGTCCTCGAACCAGGTCGGCGCGGCCATCGACGGCGACGCCCTCGCGGAGCTCGTCGCGGACCTCGTCGAACGCGCCGAGGGCGACCTCGAACCCGTCGAGGCGGGCATGGCGACCGAGCGCGCGGAGGTCACCGTCTTCGGGAACGACCGCACGGAGACGCTCGCCAGCCACGCGAACGCCGTCATCGCGATGGGCGGCGCGTTCGCCGTGGTGTCGATCCTGTTCACGGTGGCGGTCAGCGTGCTCGTGTTCTTCCTGACGTAGCGGGTCGTTCGTCGAACGCGAGACGCGCCGCTCTCGCGCTGGGATACTGAGAAACGAGTTCGTGGCTCGATGCCGTCCCGCGCCGGCCTACGCGTCGTCCTCGGTCGCGAACAGGTCGTCGACCGCGCCCTGTGCCGCGAGCGCCGCGTCGTCCGCGACCTGCTCGACGTCCGCGTCGGCTTCCGGCGCGTTCACGTACACGTCAACGTCGAGCACGCCGTCCTCGAAGGACACCGTGATGTCGAGGTCGTCGACGTCGCTGTTCTGTAACCGCGCGAGAACGAGCCCCTCGGCGGCCTCCGCGGCCGTCTCGACGACCTCCTCGTCGGTCGGCATCGATCAGGCGCTCGGACCGCCGCCCATCGCACCGCCGGCGCCGCCGAGCATGTTCTGGAGCTCCTCCTGCAGGCTCTCGAACTGCTCCTGCACGCGCTCCTCCTGCTTCTCGAGGGTCTCGACGCGAACCTCGAGATTGTCGACCTTCTCCTCGAGGTCGTCGGCGGCCTCGTCGTACCCCGTCTCGACGAGCAGCTCGCCGACCTCGCGGTACATCGTCGCGCCCGAGTCGATGTCCTCGAGCGCTTCGAGGGCCGTCTGGGACTCGTTGAGCTGGGTCTCGGCCTGCTGTTTCTGCGCGGAGACCGTTTGGGCCTTCTCCTGGAGGTCCTGCAGTTCCTCGAGTTTCTCCTGTGCTTCCGGTGGCAGATTGCCCTGCATACTCGCAGAGATGCGTGCCCGACAGAAAAACCCCTGCTTTGTGCTCGCTCGTTCACTCACTCCGAGTCACGCGGCTCGCGCATCGCTGCGCTCCGCGCTCGCGTTTTCGTGGTTCTCAGTCGTTCCCACCGTCAGAGCGTTGCTCTGACGAGCTCTCGTTCGCCTTCGGCTCACGAGAACTACGCTCACTCCCTCCGAACCACGCGGCTCGCGCATCGCTGCGCTCCGCGCTCGCGTTTTCGTGGTTCTCACTCGCTACGCTCGTTCCGAACCACGCTCTCTGCTACCTCGACGAGCGTCGCCCACGTGTTGTGTCCCGCCCGCAACGCGGTCAGGTCACTGGCCTCCACGGTGACCGTGACCTTCGCGCCGTCCCGGGAGACGGTGGCCGTGCTCCGGTCGCCGTCGATGTCGCCGGCTTCCACGGCGACGCTCCGCTCGACGATGCGAGCGCGCGCGGTCGAATCGTACTCGAAGACGAGCGTCGCGGTGTGAGCGCCGGGCGTCGGGTGCACGGTCGAGAAACAGTCGCCCGGGTTACTTCACGTCGACTTCCTTCACGTCGCGGCTGCGCTCCTTCAGGAGCACGCGGTGGCCACAGTAGGGACAGCGCACGCCGCCGTACTCGTCGAGTTGGACGTCTCGCTTACAGCGGGAGCACTTGTACGCCATCTTCAGGCCTCTTCCTCGTCGCCCTCGCCCTCGGAGAGCGCGGTCCGGATGGAGCGCGCGACGGACTTCCCGCCGGGCGTCTGCGGGCGGTACGCGCCGCCGGCGTACTTGTACTCGCACTTGCCACACTGCCAGATGCCGGTCCCCTGGCGGGAGACGGCGTCGGAACCGCACTCGGGGCAGGTGTGGTCGTCGTTCGTGTCGCTCTCGATGTCCGCGACGCGGCGACGCGCGACGCGACCGTACCGCGCGCCGAACCGACCGGCACTGCCGGTGGTGCTATTCTCAGCCATAGTAGACGTGTCTATCGCTGGCGCGCACATAAACGCTACGAGTCAGAGCAGCCACGCCGGGCCAGTACAGGCGTCGCCGGACCGACGCAGACGCCGCCGTCGGCTGAGACAGATCAGCATTCGGTTCGGTGCAAGCACACGTCGAAGGGGCCAACCTTTTGTGCGCTTGCGTGGTCCGGCCCGGTATGGGTCTGTTCGACCGTCTTCGCGGAAGTGACGCTGGCCGGGTCGCGTTCGTCGGTATCGACGGCGTCCCGTTCAGTCTGATTGCTGACGAACCCGAGACGTTCCCGAACCTCCACGCGCTCATCGAGGAGGGGTCGGGCGGCGAGATCGACAGCATCGTGCCCCCGGAGTCGAGCGCGTGCTGGCCGTCGCTCACGACCGGTGTGAACCCCGGCGAGACCGGCGTGTACGGGTTCCAGGACCGCGAATCCGGGAGCTACGACACGTACGTGCCGATGGGCCAGGACGTGCAGGCGACGCGCCTCTGGGACCGCGTGACCGACGCGGGACGCGAGGCGACCGTGCTGAACGTGCCGGTGACGTTCCCGCCCCAGCGGAACGTCCAGCGCATGGTCTCGGGGTTCCTCTCGCCGGGTCTGGAGAAGGCGTCGCATCCGCCGGAGGTCGGCGAGTACCTCGACTCCATCGACTACCGCATCGACGCGAACGTGAAACTCGGGCACGACGACGACAAGACGGAGTTCGTGGAGAACGCCCACGAGACCCTCGACGCGCGCTACGAGGCGTTCGAGCACTACCTCTCGGAGGACGACTGGGACCTGTTTTTCGGCGTGTTCATGACGACCGACCGTCTCAACCACTTCCTGTTCAGGGATTACGAGCACGACGGCGAGTACCGCGAGGAGTTCCTGGAGTTCTACGCGAAGGTCGACGACTACATCGGCCAGTTGCGCGAGCGTCTCGCGGACGACGTGACGCTGGTCGTCGCGTCGGACCACGGGTTCACGAGCGAGGACTACGAGGTCCACCTGAACGAGTGGCTCGAGCAGGAGGGCTGGCTCTCCTACGAGGACGACGACCACGACGCTCTCGCCGACATCGACGACGACGCGAAGGCGTACTCGTTCATCCCGGGTCGGTTCTACCTGAATCTGGAGGGCCGCGAGCCACGCGGGAGCGTCCCGGAGTCCGAGTACGAGTCGGTTCGCGCGGACCTCAAGGAGAAACTGGAGAACCTCGAGGCGCCCGACGGTCGCCCGGTCTGCGAGCGCGTCGTCGTGAAGGAGGACGCCTTCGAAGGCGCACACGACGAGATCGCGCCCGACCTGGTCGCCATCCCGAACCACGGTTTCGACCTGAAGGCGGGGTTCTCGGGCCACGGCGAGGTGTTCGACCACGGGCCCCGGAACGGCATGCACTCCTTCGAAAACGCGACGTTCGTCACGGACGACCCCGACGTCGAGATTCCGGACGGAACGGACCTCTTCGACATTGCGCCGACGCTCCTCGACATGCTCGAGGTGGAGTACGACGGCCGCGAGTTCGACGGCGCCAGCCTCGTCTGAACGGAGCAGTTACAGTACGGTAGCGGTCAGCGGTCTACGGTAGCTGTCCGCGGTCTGTGGTAGCGGTCAGCGGTTTCGGTCGGCGGTTGCCGTTTGCGGCGCGATTGCAGCGCGGCAAGCATTCGCGGCCGGAGGCCGCGATTCACTCGCACGAGCGGAGCGAGTGCGAGGAGGTTTTTAGCGTAGCTTTTTGCGAGGTGGGTTCCCGCAGCGAACGCAGTGAGCGAGGAAACCCGCCGAAGTAAAAAGGTCCTCGTTAAAACAACCCGTCGAGGTCGTCGTTCTGGAAGGCTTCGTGCTCCTCTTCGGCCTGGACTTCCTTGTTGGCTTCTTTGGCGCGTTCCATGAAGTCCTCGATGCGGGGGGAGCGCGCGATGCCGGAGAGGAGAACGGTGGTGGCGATTTTCTCGGAGTCGACGGGGAAGTCGCCGCCACGGACCTGCATGCTGCGCGTTTCCTCCTCGACCCAGGAGCGGGCTTTCTCGACGCCCTTCCTGGGGATGCGGTCGGTGTCGCCGGCGACGACGACGAGGGCGGCGCCGGCTTCCGTGGTTTCGGGGACGCTCATGCCGGTGAGGAGCGCTTTCCGAGTGGTGGAGGTGATGACGTTGATGTTCTCGCCGGCGTCTGGGGCGGCGTCGGCGTTGGCGAAGCCAAGCGCGGACATGTCCCCGGATTTCAGGGTGTTGATGACTTCGCTGGAGTCGACGACGCTCTCGCCGACACCCTCGATGTTTTCACCGGCGGCGAGCACGATGCCGACGCGGCGAGCGATGCGTTCGTTGATGGCGTCGTAGGCTTCGGTGACGCTCTCGCCGCTCTTGCGCCACGCGTCGTTGTCGACGAGGAGGACGGAGTCGGCTTCGCCGAGCAGGGTTTTGAGGGAGCGGCCGGCGTTGGCCTGGTAGATGCCGCCTTCGTCGCGTCCGGGGAGGATTCCGAGCGCGTAGACGGGAATCTCGTACACCTGCTGGAGTTCGTCGACGATGACCGGGGCGCCGCCGGAGCCGGTGCCGCCGCCGAGGCCGGCGACGACGAAGATGGCCTCCGTTTTGGGGTCGACGACGCCGTCGAGTTCGCCCATGACTTCTCGGGCGTCGGACTGCATGACTTCGGCGCCGAGTTCGTTGTCGGCGCCGACGCCGTGGCCTTTCACGCGTTCCTGGCCGACGAGCATGGTGTCGATGTCGAGCGGTTCGAGGTCTGTCCTGGCGGTGTTGACGGCGAGCGCGCCGCGGATGGCGTCGTAGCCGGCGCGGCGGTCCTCGGCGAGGAGGGCCTCCGAGAGCTTGCCGCCGGCTTGACCGATACCGATGAGGGCCGCTTTCATACACCACGTGTCTCAGCGACCGGCTATGAACGTTGTGCCACGTTCAACTTTAAGTAGGATTCCGGGGCCACCCCGGTGCGTGACCGACGAAGACCTGTCTGCGCGTCTCCGAACGGTGGAGCGGGCGGTGACCGACGGTGAGGAGCTTCCCGACCTCTCGGCTGCGGCGGACGCCGAGCGGCGCCTCGACGCGCTGGAGTCCGAGATGGAGGCGCTCGCGGAGCGGGTGGACGCGCTGGACGCGACGGTGCAGTCCTTGCACGGCTACGTGGGCGAACTCGAGCACGTCAACGACCGCGTGGAACGGCGGGCGGACGCCGCGCGCGCCGCCGTGGAGCGATTCGAGGAGCGCCGAACGGCACCCGGAGAAGCGAGCGATTCGACCGGCGACGACGGACAGCGCGGGGGCGACGAGCGAGGTGAGGGCGGGAAGCGGGCGTCCGAGACCGCCCTCGCGGACGACGAGTCGCATCACGGCCGTCCTCGGTCCGCAGACAGGCGCCGACGCGCCGACGAGTCGTTGCTCGGTCGGGTGCGGGACGCGCTGTGATCGTCCGCACAGTGCTCGCCGTGCTCGCGGCGCTCGCGCTCGTCGCGGCCGCCCAGCCAGCGGTCCACCACGCCACGCGAACCCGTGACGCTGCCGCACTCCGCACGAACGCGGACGAGTTCGCGGACAGCGTGCGTGCGCTCGCCCGCCGCAGCGACCCGGGGCGGACGCTCGCCACGGCGCCCCGACGGACGCTCGACCTCGTGGTTCCCGACGGTGCGACACTCGCGGTCAGGGGCGAGCCGGCGAGACTCGTCACCCGACTCGACGGCGCTCCAGCGCACCGGCGCTCCCTCGCCACGCGCGTCGTCACCTGCACTGACGATGGCACACTCGAGGGGCCGACGACGCTCGCGTACGTCCGGACGGCCAGCGGTCCGGTCGTCTTCGCGCTGCGAGGGTTTATCAGGGGGAACGCGTCCATCGGCGTCCATGCGTGCGCTCCTTCGACGGTTCAAGCGCGGTGACGCGGCGGACTGCGCCTGCGACGTCTCGACGGCCGGCCACCAGCAACGCGACGCGGCCTCGTCGGTCGACGCGCTGTCCGTCGACGCGACTGCGTGCACGGACGACGATCCGACCGCTCGGCCCGCGTGCCGTGCGACGCTCGCTGACGCCTGCGCTCGCGTCGCCCCCGACCGAATCGTGGTGGATGATGCGGGGTTCCGCCGGGAGTACGGGGAACGAACAGCGGCGCTGTTCACCGCCGCCGGACGGTTCGCCGCGCGCGTCACTGACCGGGACGCCCGTCTCGCGGAACGCGCCCGAACCGACCCGCTGGCCGCCGCCGCGGAGGCAAGCGGACGCGCGGGTCCGGCCGCCACACTCGCAGCCGAGACCGGATTCGGGGCAGTCGCCAGTGAGATACCGGCGTACGACGCGCTCCGACCGCGCGTCGGCCCCGCGCTCGCCGGTGCTCGCGTCGCCGTCGGTCCGCCGCCGGACGGTCGCCTGCGCGACACCCGAACCGTGGAGACCGGCGCGACAGTCCGGAAGTACACCGTGCCCGACGGCGTTCCAGTCTACCACGTCGTCCCGCCCGAGTACGAGTTCGGTCCCTCGGAGTGTCGCGTGCTCGCCGACGCACGCCGACTGCTCGCCGACGGGTCGATTCCGGACGGCGAGGACGCGCCCGAGCGAGCGGTTCAGGCTGCCGCCGGCGAACACCGGCCGGACGTCGCGGCCGCGCTCCGGAAGCACACCCGCAACTTCGGCGTCCTCGAGGACGTGTTCGCGGACCCTGGGGTCACCGACGCGTTCGCCAGCGCGCCAGTCGCCGACGGCCCACTCCGGGTCACCGTCGACGGCGAGCAGGCGCGCACGAACGTTCGGTTCACGGACGACGGTGCGGCCCGTCTCGCGTCCCGGTTGCGCGCGGAGAGCGGTCGCCCGTTCTCGCGCGCGAACCCCACGCTCGACACCACCGTCGAGGGACTCGGCGCGACGGGGCGTGTCCGCGTCGCGGGCGTCACCGACCCCGTGAGCGACGGCACCGGGTTCGCCCTCCGCGCGCACGACGCCGACCCGTTCCGGCTCTCCGACCTCGTGGAAAACGGGACGTTCACCCCCGAAGCCGCCGGGTTCGTCGCGGAAGCTGTCAGCCGCGGTGCAGCCGTGTTGTTCGCCGGCGCGAGGGGCGCGGGCAAGACCACCGCGCTCCGCGCGACGCTGTGGTCGCTCCCCCGGAGCGTCCGCCTCGTCACCATCGAGGACACCCCAGAACTGCCGACGCGCGCGCTCCGTGAGGACGACCGGGACGTCCAGGCGCTGTACGCGAGCGCGGACGGCGCTGGCGCGGACGTCTCGATGAGCGACGCGCTCCACACCGCGCTCCGCCTCGGCGACGGCGCGCTCGCCGTGGGGGAGGTCCGCGGCGAGGAGGCCCGCGTGCTCTACGAGGCGATGCGCGTCGGCGCGAGCGACGACGCGGTCCTCGGCACGATCCACGGTGACGGCGTAGCGGCCGTCCGCGAGCGCGTCGTCTCGGACCTCGGCGTACCCGAGTCGTCGTTCGCTGCAACCGACCTGGTGGTCACGCTCGCCGACACCGGACGCGGCAGGCGCGTCACGGAGATCGCATCCGTGACCGAGAACGGGTCAGCCCAACTGTTCGTGGACGATGGACGCGGCGCGACGCCGACCGGCCGCCTCGACCGCGGCAACAGCACCGTCGTCGCATCCCTCGCGGGGCCGAGTGAGACGTACGCCGACGTCCGGGACGCGATTGACGAACGAACCAGCCGATTCCGGGGTGGCCGATGAGGAGTCCGACGGACGATAGCCGGCCGCCGACAGGTGGCGCGGACGCCGCTAGCCTGTCGTCCGGAAGCGGAAACAGCGTCCGAGACCGAGCGGCCGGAATCGCGGCTGTCGGCTCCGCCGCCGCACTGGCGACCGGCGTCTTTCTCCCGTACGTCGGGGCCGCGATCGGCTGCCTCACGCTCGCGATCGCCGCCGCAGTCGCGTACGGCTCCGCCGTTCGCGAACTCGCGCGTCGCTCTCGCGCGCTCGGAGCGGCCCCCGACGTCGTCTGCTTCGTCGTGCTGTCGCTCCGCCTCGAACCGGCGCTCGAACGCGCGACGCGGTTCGCTGGCGACCACGCGACGGGCCGTCTCGCAGACAGCCTCGCAGCGCACGCCCGGGAGGCCCGCGGCCGGTCGGGAGCCGGCTTCGACGCCTTCGCCGCGACGTGGGCCGACGCTTTCCCCGCGCTCCGCCGGGCCGCAGCGCTCGCTGACGCGGCGGTGGACGCCCCGGAGGGCGACCGCGAGCGCCTCCTCGACCGCACGCTCGACGTCGTGGTCGAGGGCGCGCGCGAGCGGACGAGCGAGTACGCGGACGCGGTCCACGGCCCGACGATGGCCGTCTACGCGTTCGGCGTGGTGCTGCCGCTCGCGCTCGTCGGCGTCGTTCCCGCCGCCGCGAGCGCTGGTCTTCCGCTCACCGTCGGCGCGTTCGCGCTGGTGTACGGTGTCGTGCTCCCGCTCGCCGTGCTCGCGGCGGTCTGCTGGGTGCTCGCGCGTCGCCCTGTCGCGTTCCCGCCGACCTCGATTCCGTCAGACCACCCCGAACTCGACGGCCGCGAGCGGAACGCGGTGCTCGCGGCGGCCGTCGGTCTCGCGGCGGCCGTCGGCGCCGTCGCCACCCCGCTGTTGCCGCCGTGGGCGTTCCCCGTCGTCGCGGTCGGGTGGCCGGTCGGCGGCGCACTCGCGTTCTGGTGTCTGCCCGCGTGCCGTGTCCGCGAGCGCGCTCGAGACGTCGAATCCGGCCTCGCTGACGCGCTCCCGGTGCTCGGGCACCGACTCCGCCAGGGGGAGGCCGTCGAATCCGGCGTCGCGGACGCCGGCGATTCGTTGGACGGCGAGACGGGCGCGGTGTTCGCGGCCGCCGCACGCCGCATGCGCCGACTCGGCGTCGGCGTGCACGAATCGTTCCTCGGTGAACACGGCCCGCTCGCGGACGCGCCGAGCGCCCGTGCCCGCGCCGTTGTGCCGCTGGTCGTGCACGCCGCCGACGCCGGCCCGGCGGGCGGGCGCGTGCTCGTCGACGTCGCAGGCCTGTTCGACGACCTCGGCGAACTCGACCGCGCGGTACGCCGGGAGTTCGCCGCGACGACCCGGACGCTCCGCCACACGGGTCTCGTGTACGCGCCGCTCATCGCCGGCGTCACGGTCGCGCTCGCCGCACGACTGACCGGTCTCGACGGCGCGACCGCGCTCCCAACGGCCCCGCTAGCGCTCGCCGTCGGCGGCTACGTGCTCTGGCTCGCGGCGGTGCTGCCCGCGCTCGCCGTCGGTCTCGACCGCGGCCTCGACCGCACGCTGGTCGGCTACCACGCCGGCGTCGCGCTCGTCGCCGCCGCCACTGTCTATCCACTCACGGCGACGTTCGCGGGACGCGTGCTCTAACTTTAAGGCAGAAGACGGGACCAACCCCGGTCATGCTCGACGTTCCCGCCGACGTTCCGCCGGTACTGGTCGCGCTCTCGCTCGTCAGCACGACGCTGTTCGGTGTCGCGCTCGCGGTCCGGCCGTCGCCCGTGCCGCGCGTGCAACCGCTCGCCGCCACCGTCGACGCCGTCGCTGCGGCGGACCACTCCGGCGCCGAGACCACACAGATAGGCGCTCTGGCCGTGAAGATCGGTGAGCACGAACTCGCCGTCCGCGGTCCGGGTGGAACCGCACACGCTTCGCTGTCGTACGGACCCGTGGTCCCAGTGAGACGGGACACCGCGCTCTGGCGCGTGCTCCGTGGCACACCGCCGGACGCGGTCTTCGACACACCGGTTGGACTTGCCACCGCGGCCGCGGCGGCCCGCGGCCGCGACCCGGTGTGGCGCACCAACGCCGACCGACTGACCGTCCGCCGCGTCTCCTGGAGGGGTGTCGATGTCACGCTCGTCGGCGCGTAGGGCGCAGGTCGAACCGCTGCCGGCGCTCGCCGCGGTCGCCGTGGTCTGTCTCGCGGTGGGCGCGTACGGCGCGGTTCGCCTCGACGTCCTCCCCGAGAGCGAGAATGGTGCGCCCGCCGAGCAGGTGCTCGTCGACGCCGTGGACGCGGCGACCGCCGACGGCGACGTAGTCGTCGACCCGTCACGACTTGAGTCCCAGGCGGTCACGCCCCGGGGGTACGCGGTCGCCGTGACCGTCACCGCGAGCGGTCGAGAGTGGACCGCGGGCGCATCGAATCCACCGTCCGGAGCGGCCACTGCGAGCAGACCAGTCCCGATTCGGACGCGCTCGGGCCGCGTCGTTCCGGGGCGCTTCGTCGTGGAGGTGTGGGCGTGACGCGCGCTATCAGCACCGTTCTCGACGCCTCGATGGCGGTGTTGCTGGTGAGCGCGGCGGCGGTGGCGCTCGTCTCGATTCCCGGCGACAGTCCGCGTCCGGCGGACCCCGACGCCACGGCGCGCGCCGTGCTCGCGAGTACTGCGAACGCAACCTACCACGCGCAGTCGGGCCGCAGGCGGTCGGCGTCCGGGTGCGTCGCCACGCTGCTCGGTCACGCCGCCGTCGCGGCGCACCGCGGCACGAACCCCCGGTTCGTCAGCGCGGTCGAGTCGGCAGTGGCTGCGGTTCTCGCGGAACTGAACGGTCCGGTCGCCGTCACCGCGACGGCGAACGGCACGCAGGTCACCGTGGGTTCGCGTCCGCCGCCGAGCGCGTCCGTCGCCGCGGTGACACACCGCGTCGCCGTCGGCAACACCACCGCGTTCGTGTCCGTCAGGACGTGGTCAGCGTGAACGTCGCGGACGACGAGCGCGGGCGCGTCCCGTTCGCGCTGGTCGGCGTCCTCCTGCTCGTCGCGAGCGCGACGACCACCGCGTCGCTTGCCGGACAGGACCCCGCGCCGACGCGGACTCGCGCCGACCGCGCTGCCGACCGAGTCGAGACGGGGGCGTCCGTCGCGGTGGCGGGTGCGGCCCGAACCGCGCTCCGCGCCGCCGCCCGGAACCCCGTCGTCTCCCCGGCGGACAGCAGGTACGGCGCGGCACTCTCGGCCGACAGCCCGTTCCGGGACGCGCTCGCGCTCCGCATCTACGCGCGCGCCGAACGCGCGCTCGGGAACGTGACCGCGACGGCTGGCAACGTCCGAGCAAGCGTCTCGCTCACGCGCATCCGTTCCCCCGCGGACGCCGAACGTGCGATCGACCGCGTCGCCGTCGAGCAGGTTAACGACTCGCTCGTCCGCGTCACCGTAGAGGACGTTCGCGTCACGCTCCGGCGGAACGGCCGCGTCGTGTCGCGGTCGCGAACCAACGTCTCCGTGACCGTCGAGAGCGCGACGCTGGAACTTGCATCGCGCGTCTCCCGGTTCGAGGCGCTCCTCGACCGCGGTGCGCTCGCTGGCCCTGGGCTCGACCGACGACTCACGGACTTCCTTCACCGCGTCGTCTGGCTCCGTGGGCCGATGCAGTACGCCGGACTGCCGATAGCGAACGTGCTCGCCAACCGTCACGTCGAGTTGATGACGAACCGTGCGCTGCTCTCGCTACAGCGTTCGGCGTTCGGGCGCGTGGACGGCGATGGAAGCGAGGCGTACCGGAGCGCTCGCGCTCGCGTCGGCGTCACGGACGTAGTCGCCGCGACGGAGAGGGCCGCGACGGACCGCGCGACCGCTGCACTCGGGGGCCATCGCTCCGCACGAGCGGACTCGCGCACCCGCGACGGCTACGGGGGTGCAGACGGGTCTGCTCGCGGTAGTGGTGACGCCGATACGGACGCAGGTGACACAGACGAACAGTCGAACCGGGGCCTCGGTGGGGCGGTGAGTACCGGTCCGTTGTCACGCCTCGGCGCTACCGGGAGCGGTCATCGGTCGGTTCCCGTCGGCGTGAACGTCACCGCGGACCGCGCGTTCGTCGGCCTCGTCGACGGAAGCGGTCGGTTCTCACTCGACAGGCTGCTCCGCGCCGCGTACACCGCTGTCGGCCGACGTACCGTCACGGTCTCGCGCGTCGATACTGCCGTCGACCGGAGTGGCCGCGCGCCCGAGAACTGGTCGCTCGCGGAAACCACGACCGACCGGACCACTCGCGTCTCGGGCCAGCCGCCAGCGTCGAGTCCGCTCCCGGGTGACTACCGCCGGACGTCTCGCCACGGTCGGCGCGTCGTCGTGACCGAGGAGACGGTCCGCAGGTACGTCCGCGACGGTAAGGAGCGGACCGTCACGGAGACGCGCCGGCGGACGTACCGTGTCACCGTCGCCGTCGGGTTCCGGTTCCAGCAACCGGCCGGCGTTCCAGCGGGGAGCGACGTGGAGTCCGTCCTGGCGAATCCAGTAGCGCGCGTCACGCAAGCGCTCCGCGAACGCATCTCGGCGCGCGCGACCCGCCAACTCGTCAAGCGCGCGGGCGGCGTGGACTCGCTCGCGCGGCGGGCCGTCGCCGGCGAGCAGGTGAACCGGGACGTATTGCTTCGACTCGCCCCGTCTGACGCGGTCCGCGAACGCGCGCTCGCCGCGGCGTCGGCGCTCCGGGACCGCGCGTGGAACGTGTCGGCGAACGTCTCGATGGCGGAGCTGGCTTCCGGCGATACGCCCGCCGATGAACTCCGGAACCGGGTGGACGGGCTGTACGGTGCTCCCGGAACCCACGCGACGGCCGGCGGTCGCGCGGTCGCCGCGGTCCGCGTGGCGTACCTCGAGGCGGTCGCCGAGCGGCTCCGGAGTCGCCAGGCGAACGCCGCGCTATCCGGATCCGGGGCCGCGCTGGGTGCCCACGCCATCGAGGACGTTCCGCGGGCGTCACCCACGAAGGTGGACGCCGGGTCGGTCGCGTCGGTCGATGGTTCACCTGCGTATCTCACACTCGCCGAGGTGGACTCGTCGCTCGCCCCCGCGGTGGAGACCTCGTACCACCCGCTCGCGGCGAGGAACACGAACTGGTTCACGCTCCCCCACGGCGACGCGGCGGACGCCGTGCTCTCCCGGGTGTTCGACGACCCGCCGCGGACGGTCGGTCTGGGGACCGCCGGGCAGTCGCTGCGGGCGGCGAACCGGACGCTGTCGGTGGCCGAGAACGAGACGCTTCGGGACCGCCGTGACCGCCTCCGCGGCGCCGTCGCCGAGAGCCTGACGGCCGCAGGGAGCGCGTACCGGAGCGTCCTCTACGCGTCGAACGTCTCGTTCACCGTGGCAGAGCGTCGGGCGGTGACGCGCCGCGCGCTCGACCGGTGGCCGACGCTCGCCGCGAGAGCGAAAGCGGTGGCGAACGGGTCGGCGGCGCGCGCCGTCGGCGTAGCGGCCGTGCGCGTCGCGGACGTGACGGGCACTCGTCGGGACGTGTTGCTGGCGCGCCTGCGCGCCGCGGCGCCGACTGTCGTCGCGCGCTCCTCGGTCGAAGTGGAGGCGGAACTCGTCGGGGCGGCCGCGCGGTCGGTTCGGTCGGTCGGCCGCGCGCTGGCACGGGAAGCGCTCACGGAGGCGACCGGCGCGGCGGCCGAGCGAGTCGTGGCGCGCGCACGGCGGTCGTACGCGAGCGTGACGCCGGCGGGACTGCCGCTCGTGCCGGTGCCGGGGTACTGGTACGCGACGTTCAACGCCTGGTCGGTGTCGGTCCGCGGGTCGTGGGCGCGGTTCGCGGTCCGCGCTCGAGGTGGCTCCCCGGTCGGACCGGGGGAGGGAACCGCGTACGTGCGCGAGGAAGAACCCGTGGCGTTCGACGTGAACGGCGACGGCGACCCGGAGCGCGTCGGGCGGAACGAGCGCCTCTCCTTCGAGGTGACGACGACCGTCGCCATCGTCGTGCCGCCGGGGCCACAGGGCGTCGGTGACGTGGACGGCCAGCGGACGGAGACGTCTTCGGGGTGGTGAGCGAGGCCGAGGTCGGTTGCCGGCGGCAAGCGTAGCCCCCTTGAGCACCGAACGCGTACGGCCGGACATGCTCGCCGACGAGATCGCAGACCCAGAAGACGTGACACCGGAGGAACTCCGCACAGAGTACGAGGCGGCGCTGGCGTCCGTCGTGGAGCGCGAGGGCGTCGAGGCCGCCGCGGAGGCGTCCGGCGTGGACGCCGAGCGACTCGACGCGCTCGTGGCGGGGGAGTCACCCGAGTTCACCGTCGAGGAGGCGGCGTCCGTGCTCGCGCTCTCCGAGGAGTGGCCCGACGCGGAGGGCATCGTCCTGGAGGTCCGGGACAACCTGATGCTTCAGATGAGTTCCGCGGTGATGGACGTCGACTCGCTGGCCGCGGGCATCGACACCGACCTCGGCCCGAAGGAGATACAGCAGAAGATCGAGGGGAGACAGCCGATGACGCTCGCGGAGTACGCGCGCATCCACCAGCACGTCGCCAGCGAGAACCCGTACTGATGGCTGCGACGAGCGAGGGGAACTGATGATGCGCGTCGCCATCCTCGGCTGTGGCTACGTCGGGCTGGAACTCGGCCGGCAGCTGGTTGCCGCGGGCCACGACCCGGTCGGCGTCCGGCGCTCGGAGGCGGGTGTGGCGGCGATCCGTGACGCCGGCTTCCAAGCGGTCCGGGCGGACGTAACCGACGCTGACTCGCTGTCAGCGGTGCCCGACGTGGACGCCATCGTGTTCGCCGCGAGTTCCGGTGGCCGGGGCGCGGACGCGGCGCGGAACGTGTACGTCGAGGGTCTACGGACGGCGGTTCGGGCGTTCGGTGGGCGCGAGAATCCGCCCGAGAAACTCGTCTACACGTCGAGTACGGGCGTGTACGGCGACCACGACGGCGGCTGGGTGGACGAGGAGACGCCTCTCGACCCGACGACCGAGAAGACCCGCGTGCTCGTCGAGGCTGAACGCGTCGCCCTCGAGGAGGCGCCGAAACACGGAATTAACCCGACCGTCGTTCGGTTCGCGGGACTGTACGGCCCCGACCGATACCGGCTCTCGCGGTACGTCGACGGACCCGTGACGGAGGGCTACCTGAACATGATCCACCGCGACGACGCCGCCGGAGCCGTCCGATTCGCGCTTGAAGAGGCGGACGAGGACGTGTTGCTCGCGGTGGACGACGAACCCGTCTCGAAGTGGGCGTTCGCGGACTGGCTAGCCGACGAATGTGGGGTCGACCACCCCGAGAAGCGAACCGTCGAGGAGCGCCTCGCAGCGGGCGACCTCTCGACGCCCGCACAGCGGCGCCTCCGCACGAGCAAGCGCTGCTCGAACGAGTTGCTTCGCGGACTTGGCTACGAGTACGCGTACCCGACGTTCCGCGAGGGGTACCGGGACGCCGTCGACGCGTTCCGCGCGCAGGCTGACGAGTAGCACACGAAGGCTGACGGGTAGCGCGCACTGTTCTCGGACGAACTGCGCGCCGTCGCGGGGAGTACAAGTGACGCCACCGCCTACCCCCGGTATGGCCACGGCTGACGGGACGTTCCGGTACAAGGAACGCTTCGGGGACGGGATGGCGCGCACGTACTTCCGGCGCGTCGGAGACCGCGCCGTGTCGAGCGCCGGCCTCGGCACGTACCTCGGCGACCCGACCGACGAGGTCGACGACGCGTACTACGAATCCGTGCGGACGGCCCTTGACTCCGGGATCAACGTCGTCGACACCGCCATCAACTACCGCCACCAGCGCAGCGAGCGCGTGGTCGGGCGGGCGCTCGCGGACGCCGACGCCGAGCGCGACGAGGTGTTCCTCGCGTCGAAGGGCGGGTTCGTCGCGTTCGACGGCGAGCGACCCGAGGACCCGGGTGAGTACGTCACCGAGGAGTACGTCGATTCGGGCGTCGCGACCCGAGAGGAGTTCGCCCACGGCAGCCACTGCGTCGCGCCGGACTACATCGACCACCAGCTCGACCAGTCGCTCAAGAACCTCGGCGTCGACAGCCTCGACCTCTACTACGTACACAACCCGGAGACGCAACTCGACGTGCGCTCGCCGGACGCGCTCTACGACCAGCTCGAAGCGACCTTCGAGCGCCTGGAGGAGCGCGCAGCGGCGGGCGACATCACGCACTACGGCGTGGCGACGTGGGACGCGTTCCGGGTGGCCCGCGACCACGACCACTACCTCGACCTCGGGGAACTCGTCTCGCGGGCGCGCGCCGCGGCGAAGACCGTCGGGAACACCGCGACCCACCTGCGCGCCATTCAGTTACCGTTCAACGTCTACATGGCGGACGCGTTCACGCAGGATTCGCAATCGGGACCGGAGGGTGACCAGAGCGTGCTCTGGTTCGCCCACGAGGCGGGACTGAACGTGTTCACGTCCGCGAGTCTCGCCCAGGGCGACGTGCTCTCGGGCATCCCGGACGACGTGGACGAGAAACTCGGTGGCGACACGCTCGCTCAGCGTGGGCTGAACTTCGCGCGGAGCGCGCCAGGGGTGACGAGCGCGCTCGCGGGCGCGTCGACCCCCGAGCACGTCTCGGAGAACGCCGCCGCGGGGACGTTCGAGCCGCTTGGCGCCGACGAGTTCGACGCGGTGTTCGAGTAAGCGTTCTCTGGCGACCACGCGCCCCTCCCGGCGCGCCGCCGCTCTCCTCCTCGAACTATCCGCTGCCGTTCCCCGACCTATCAATCGAGTTTACGGGCGGACGCTCACTTCAGCTGGCGCCACTCGCGGCCGCACTCGGGGCAGGAACGCGTCCAGCCGACACCGCCGCGGCTCGCCGTGTTCAACGGGACACCGCAGTCGTTGCACAGGAGTCGCTCGTAGGTGTCTTTGCGTACGTTCCCCGCCCGGAGCGCCTTTCGCACGGAACTCATGTCAACCTCTTGCACGACCTACTCATTAAGTAGTCGCCGCCTACGGCCGGTATCACAACTGTTGAGGGGGTGCCCCGAGAAGCGTGGTCGTGTCCAGCACTGTCGAGGACCGGCGCGTTCGCATGTTCGGTTCGCTGTGCGCGCTGGTCTTCCTCGTGAACTTCGGTCGCGTCGTGTTCGCGCCGCTCGTCGGCCCGCTCCAGGCCGACTTCGGGGTGTCGGACGCGACCATCGGGCTGGTGGCGACGCTGGCGTGGCTCGGCAGCGCGCTCCCCCGATTACCGACAGGCTACCTGCTCACGCGCGTCGAACGCCACCGCGTCGTCCTCGGGACGGGTCTCGTACTCGCGGCGTCCTCGCTCGGCACCGCGTTCGCGCCCACCATCGAGTACGTGATGGCGGGGGCGCTGCTCGTCGGCGTCTCCTCGGGCGTCTACTTCGTCGCCGCGAATCCGCTCGTGAGCGAACTGTTTCCGGAGCGCGTCGGCCGCGTCATCGGCGTCCACGGCACCGCCTCGCAGTTGGCGGCGGCCATCGCGCCCGTGTTCGTCGGCGCGCTCCTCGCGCGGTGGTCGTGGCGGGCGCCGTTCTACCTGCTCACGGTGGCGGCGCTCGTCGTCACGGGCGTGCTGTACGTGACGTCGCGACGGGCGGAACTCCCCGATGCGGGCGCCGCCGACCGCAACCTCGCTCGCGGCGTGCGCCGGCAGTGGCGGGTCGTGCTGCTCGGCGTCGTCATCGTCGGCGTCACGGGCCTCGTCTGGAACGGCTTCTTCAACTTCTACATCAAGTACCTCACCGAGACGAAGGACATCGCCCAGGGGACCGCCCAGACGCTGCTCACCGTGGTGTTCGCGGCGGGCGTGCCGGCGTTCTGGTACACGGGGCGGCTCGCCGACCGGTTCCGACACGTCCCCCTGATGCTCGTGGTGCTCGGCGGGTTCGCAACCACGCTCGTCGCGATGACGTTCGTCGAGGGCGTGCTCGCTGTGACTGCCGTCTCCGCCCTGCTCGGCTACTCGATACACAGCCTCTTCCCCGCCATCGACACGTTCCTGCTGGACAGCCTCCCGGACTCCGAGCGGGCGAGCGCGTACGCCGCGTACAGCGCGGCAATGATGATCGTGCAGGCCCTCGGGAGCGTCGCCATCGGCACCCTCCTCGGACTCGGGTACGCCTACGACCTGCTGTTCCGGGTGGGCGGCCTCGCGCTCGTCGGGTTGCTCGCGGGACTCGTGGCGTTCTACCAGGCGGGCCTGCTCCCCGAGGGCGCAAGCTAGTTCTGGGCGGCGTTCCGAGAGGGGGTATGGAGTACACGCAGGAGCGCGTGGCGACGCTCCACGACTACGGCGGCGCGGACCCGGACGCGCCGACGGGCCGCGCGTCCGTGGTGGTGCCGATGACCGACCGCGAGTACGCCGGACTCGCCCCCGAGCGCGTGTTCTCGGAACTCGAGCGCGTCGACCCGGCGGAGGTCGTCGTGCCGCTCCGCGCGCCCGCCGAGCGCGTGTCCGCGTTCCGCGAGTGGCTCTCGGCGTTCGACCTCTCGCTGTCGGTGCTGTGGTGTGACGGCCCCCGAGTGGAGGAACTGCTCGCGGACGCCGGCCTCGACGGCGAGCGCGGCAAGGGCCGGGACGTCTGGCTGGCGCTCGGCGTCGCCGCCGAGTCGGACTACGTCGTCGTCCACGACGCCGACACGACGACCTACGAGGCCCGGGATGTCCGGAAACTGCTGTTCCCGCTCGAACGCGGCGCCGACTTCTCGAAGGGGTACTACGCCCGCGTCGAGAACAACCGCCTGTACGGCCGGCTGTTCCGCCTGTTCTACGAACCGCTCGTCGCCGCGCTCGCGGACGCCCACGACAACGAGGTACTGGATTTCCTCGGCGCGTTCCGGTACGCGCTCGCGGGCGAGTGCGCGATGACGAGCGACGTCGCTCGGCGCCTGCGCGTGCAGCGCCGCTGGGGGCTGGAGGTCGGCACGCTCGGCGAAGCCTACCGGCTCGCCGGTCTGGACGGCGCGGCGCAGGTCGACCTCGGGCGCTACGAACACGACCACCGCGCCGTCTCCGGCCCGACTGGGCTCTCCGAGATGAGCGAGGGTGTCGGCCGCGCGCTGTTCCGCGCCGTAGAGGACGCCGGCGTCGGCCCCGACTACGACGCGCTCGCGGAGCAGTATCTCGACCACGCGAACCGACTCGTCGAGTCCTACGGCACCGACGCGGCGTTCAACGGGTTCGACTACGACGCGGAGGACGAGCGCGACCAGACCGCGACGTACGTCGACGCTATCGCGCCGCCGGGTGACGACGACCGACTACCGGCGTGGACGGACGCCCCGTTCGACCCCGAGGAGGTCGCGGCGGCCGCCGCCGCGGACGCGCGGGATGCGGCAGAGTGACGCGCGGGACGCAGCGGAGTGACGCCCAGGCGTGGACCGACGCGCCCTCGCCGTCACCTGAACCGGACGCGGAGCATTCAAGCACCCGCGGGCGGCACGCCACGACATGGACGGTGACGAACTTGCCGGCATTGTGGACCTGTTTGGCGGTCTCACGCGCTCGGAACTCGAACGCGCGCTCGACGAACTTGCGTTCAAGCGCGGCGACGAACCGGACGACCCGGGCGAGGGCGTGGACGCGGCGCTCCACGAGTACTACCTCGTCGAAGTCGAGTACGAGGATGCGACACTGCTCGCGCCCGGCCCCGTGGCGTTCCCGGAACTCCCCGAGTACGGCCCCGACCTCCCGCACATCCTGGACGTGGAGCGCCGCGACGTCGACCGCGAGGTACTCGCTGCGGCCGTTCGGGAGCGTCTGGAGTCCGAAGTGGCGGAGGCGGACGGTGACCGCGCGGAGTATCTGCTCGACGTGACCTACGACGCGGAAGCCTGGGCACCCCTCGACCTGGACGACGTGCGTGAGGATTTGGCTGTGGATTCGTGACTACCTCTTCGGGTCTTCTTCTCGACTCCTGGGCAGTCCCGAACTGGATCGGTTCCGCGTCCTCGAGACGACGAAGGAACGCTAGCGCGTGAGTTAAGGCCGTCCCGACCCTGGCTGGTCGCATGGACCTGTCGCGGGTGGCCGCCCACCAGCCCGTACGCGTCACCGACGCTGAGCGGGACGCGGCGGTGCTCGCGCCCGTCGTCGAGCGCGCGTCCGGCCCGGCGTTGCTGTTCACGAAGCGCGCCGACCACCTCGGCGAGCACCCGGGACAGATGAGTTTTCCGGGCGGGGGCCGCGAGCCGAGCGACGCCGACCTGCGGGAGACGGCGACGCGGGAGGCCGACGAGGAGATCGGGCTTCGACGCGAGGAGTTCTCGTTCGTCGGGCAACTCGACGATATCCACACGATCACGAGCTACGCGGTGACGCCGTTCGTCGCGCGCGTTCCGGACCGCGAGTACGTCCCCGACGAGCGCGAGGTCGATGAAATCGCGGTGCTCCCGCTGTCGGGGCTGACCGACGACGCGAACTACGAACTCGAGAAGCGCGTGCATCCCGAGTACGGCGACGCGCTCGTGCACTTCTTCCACGTCGACGGCTACACGGTGTGGGGGGCGACCGCGCGCATCCTCGTGCAGTTCCTCGAACTGGCGTGCGGGTGGACGCCGCCCGACCGCGACCCGGAGGTCGTGGAGATGGACCCAGAGCGGTGAGCGCTGTGGGCCGTCGCCGACGCGGTCGCGAGCCGCGGCAGCGCCACCGGGGGTCGCGCTCGGAGTACTGTCGAGGCCGACACCCTTTTGCGTTCACGCGGCCCAGTTGGCGTATGGTCGAAGAGACGATTGAGTGCGTTCCGCACCTGTTCTAAGTCACACCAGCGTCTTGCGCCCCGGGGTGGTTCGTCGTGTTGAACAGCGACGGCCGCGCCGCGGTCGCGGGCATCGACGCCGTCGCGCTCAAGCCCACCGAGTGCGACGTCTCACGAATCGACCTCCCCGAGTCGGTGCGTACGGTCACCATCGACTACGAGGGACGCGAACACCTACCCAGTGCAGAGACACTCGAGGCGCTCGCGGCGGACCGCGAGGTTCGCGTGACGACGCCGGTTCGAGCGGATGGCTTCGACCCCCTGGGTGACGACTCGCTCGCCGCCGCGCTCCCCGACGACGTGGGCCGCGTGGTGGTTGCGGGGCACGGCGCGTACCTCTCCGAAGAGGAGGTCGAGCGGGCTATCGCGCCCCGCATCGGCGCCGCCACCAGCGCGAACGGGGGTGCCTGGGTAGGGACGGAGGGCGTCGAGCGCGCGGCGCTCGCGACCGGTGCGACCCAGTTCGAGTTGCTCTCGCGTGACACCGAGCGGAGCGTACGCGCACTCCGCGCCGCCGGCTTCGACGGTGGTATCGTGGTCTACGCCCCGACGGTGCTCGCGGACGACGAGAACGAGATTCTGGACGCTGTGGGCGCGTACACTGCTCGACGCAAGCCCGTGCAGCGCGCGCTCCCCGACAGCGCGCCCACCGACGGTGCCGCGTCGGGTCGCGCCCGCGAGGTACTCTCGCAGGCGGTCCGGGACTACGCGCTGGTCGGTACCGAACGAACGGTCGCCGAACGCGTGACGGAACTGGAGCGCGCCGGCGCGGACAGGGTCGTCGCGTACCCCGCGCAGGGAGTGAAAACGCTGTTCGCGTGAGCAGCGCATATTCGCCGGTGACAGACGCTCACTCGGTGGTGACGAGGAACGTCTTGCCGCCGCGTCGCTCGATGTACGTCTCGTCGCCGCGAGCGTCCACGTAGGAGGCGACGCCTTCCGCGCTCATCTCGGACACCTCGATGCGCCGCTCGCCACTCGGTGCGTCGAGTCTCGGATGCTGTCGAGCGTGCTGCGTGACCATACACTCACGTCCTCCCCCACCTGCTTTAACGTCACCCGTGCGAGGTGAAAGTGAAACTGTGGGAGTGCGTCGGTGTCGACGGCGCGGACGTGTTCGCGGAAGCGCTCGCGGTGGAGCCGCGACTGTTCGCGTCCGCGGCAGTTATGGGGCTGTCAGCGCACGCTCCTCCATGGACGACACGCTCGACGGAACCGGTCGGCGCGTCGCGGTCGTGGGTGGCGGCGCAGTCGGCCTCACCGCGGCCCGCGACCTCGCCGCACACGGAACCGCAGTCACGCTGTACGAACGCGACGAGGTCGGCGGAGCGAGCACGGGTCGCGCCGCCGGTATCCTCTACGACGCCTACGCGGAGGACGTGGACGCCCGCGTCGGCGAGCGCGCCATCGAGCGGTTCCGCTCGATCTCCGGCGACAGCGAGTTCACGTTCGAACCGTCCCCCTACGTCTGGTTCGTCACCGAGTCCGGCGCGAAAGCCGACGCCATCCGCGAGCAGGTCGCGGGCATGCAGCGCCACGGGCGCGACGTCGAACGGCTCACCGGCGAGGAACTCGCCGCGGAGTTCCCCGCGGTGCGCGCGGACGACGTGGTGGAAGCCGCCGTCGCGTGGGACGCCGGCGTCGCCGACACGGGCGCGTACGCCGACCTGATGGCCGCGAACGCCGCCAACGAGGGCGTCGACGTGCGGGAGGACACCTCTGCGAGTGTCACGCTCGACCCGCCGTGCGTGAACGGCACGGCGTACGACGCCGTCGTAGTTGCCGCCGGTGCGCACACGAAGCGCGTGCTCGCCGACGCCGGCCTCTCCGTTCCACTGAAGCCGTACCGCGTGCAGGCGCTCACTGCGAACGGCGTCGACAGTGTTTCATCCGACACCACCCGGCCGATGCCGACGTTCTACGACGCGACGGAGGGGTACTACGCCCGCCCCCACCCCGAGGGGTTGCTCGCGGGCGACGGCACCGAACCCGTCGAAGCCGACCCCGAAGCTTACGACCGCGCGGGCGACGAGTGGTTCGTCGCGGACACGACCGGTCGCCTGGAGGACCGCCTGCGGGGCTACGACGCCGACGTGAATCGCGCGTGGGCAGGTCTCTGCGTCGCCACGCCGGACCGCGACCCGCTACTCGGGGAACTCGCGGACGGCGTCTTCGTGGCCGCCGGGTGGCAAGGCCACGGCTTCATGCGCGCGCCGGCGACGGGGGAAGCGATTGCAGAACAGGTGCTCGGCGGCGAGGGAATCCCGGCGTTCGACCCGACGCGGTTCGACGGCGACGAGGCGTTCGACGTCGTCGAGGGGATGGTCGTCGACTGACTACGCGTCGGACTGGTCGTCCGTCGCTTGGCTCTCGCTCGTCTGGCCGGATTCGTCGTGTTCGGTCACGGGCACGCCGGTGGTGCCGTCGTCCTCGCCCTTCGGCAGGTACACGTGTAGCGTGCCATCTGACTGGAGTTCCGCGCGCGCGTGCTCGGCGTCCACCACGGCGTCCGCGGGGAGCGTCGCCTCGCCGTCCATCGACAGTCCGCGCCCCGGGAACTGCATCTCGAACCCCTCCCGGTACTGCCGAAAGCGGTCGATCCGGACCCGGACCGTGTTCCCCACGTAGTTCACCTGCACGTCGCTCGCCGTCACGCCCGGCGCGTCGAACACCACGAGGTACTCGTCGTCGCTCTCCAGAACGTCCACGGCGAGTGGCGCCTCCTCCTGGAACCGACCCGCGGCGCGACCGACGCGGCGCGCGACCGCACCGCCCACCGCCTCTGCGAACTCCCTGCCCCTCATACGTCGATCTCCTCCAGGGGCTCTGTCTCTCCGCAGTACGGACACGAGAAGTCGTCGACGCCGACGCTGTCGGGCATGTCGTACGTGTAGTGGAGCTGGAACATGTCGAGTTCGCAGTCGTCGTTCGTGCAGCGAACCTCGAGCGTGGCGGGCATACCTACACGTACACCCGTAGCGGGCAAACCGTTTTCGGCCTCCGCAGGTTCCGCGACGTTCTCGGACGTCGTTCCACCAGCCGGGATCTCCACTGCAGTTGGCTCCCCGCTGCAGTCGGCTCTGCGCCGTAGTTGGCTTCCTGCCGCAGTCGGCTCTCTCGTCTGCCGAACCCTTCACTCGGCCGACACGCACAACAATCTGAACGTCGTGGATTCTGTATGGCGCGCTCCAGGGACTTCCTCGGGTGGCCGCTCGTGTGGCTGCTCTTCGGCATCGCAGTGGCGTTCGTCGTCGGGACCGCGCTGTACACGTTCCTCGGGTCACTCCTGTTCGCCGTCTTCCTCTACTACGCCACCCGCCCGCTGTACCGGCGACTCGACGAGTACATCGACCACCCGGACGTCACGGTGACGCTCACGTTGCTCGCCGTCGTGCTCCCGCTGCTTGCGGTCGTCGTGTACGCCTCGTTCGTCGCGCTACAGGAACTCAACCAGTTCCTCGCGACGCACTCGATCCAGGGGTACCGCTCGTTCTTCCAGCCGTACCTCGCGCTCGTCCGCGAGGGGCACTTCCAGCAGCTCTGGGACTCACTGGTGACCAACCCCGGACAACCGCTCAGTCCGGCCGCTCGCGCGGCTTTCCAGCGAGCGTTCGGTGGGCTCCTCACCGTCGCCGGCCTGCTGTTCACTGTTCTCACGCGCCTGTTCCTGATGAGTGTCTTCCTCTTCTACCTCCTGCGAGACGACTACAAACTGCGGCGGTGGTTCTACGACAGCGTGAACTACGACGAGCGCGTCGTCTCGTACACGTCGAACGTCGATGACGACCTCGAGACGGTGTTCTTCGGCAACCTCGCCATCATCGTCGCGAGCGCCGCCATCGCCGTCGTCACGTACTACCTCCTCAACTTCGTCGCCGGCGGCACCGTCGTCGGCATCCCCGTCCTCCTCGGGTTGCTCATCGGCATCGGGACGATGATCCCCATCGTCGGGATGAAGATCGTCTACGTCCCCTACGGGTTGTTCCTCGTCGCGCTCGCCGCGACGACGCCGACGCCGCTGTGGCACCCGGTCGCGTTCTTCGTCGTCACCTTCTTCGTCGTGGACACGATTCCGGACTTCTTCGTCCGGTCGTTCCTCTCCGCGCGCGGCAACCTCCACGTCGGACTCATCCTCCTCGGGTACGTTCTCGGCGTGATGGCGTTCGGGTGGATGGGGCTGTTCCTCGGGCCGCTTGTGGTCGTCGTCATGGTCCACTTCGCGCGCTCGATATTCCCGTGGCTGGTCGAGGAGTACGGACTCGGGTAGCGTTCTGATCCCCGGCTGGTCCGGAAATGGGAAGTATCGGGCGTCTCCTCGTCCGCCATGGCGTCCCACCGCGGCCCCCGCCTGGTCCTCGCCGTCGGCGTGCTCGCGGGCGTCCTGACTGGCGTCTCGCTCCCGGTGGTCCACCCCGAGCAGGTGGCCCTCGCGTCCGACCACTACTACCGCGGGGCGCGCGCCGCGCTGCTGAACGCCGACATCTACGCCGGCAATGTGGGATTCCTCTACCCGCCGCCGGTCGTCGTCGCGTTCTACCCGCTCGCGCTGCTCGGCGACCCCGCGGGCGCGTTCGCCCTCCAGGTCGCCCTCGACCTCGTCGCGCTCGCCGTGCTCGCGGCGCTGCTCGTCGCCGTCACCGAGCGAGCGGGCGTCGACCTGTCCCGCGTCGACCGCGTGCTCGTCGCGGGGTACGCGCTCGCGTCGCTGCCGGTCGTCGCGAACCTCCTCATGGGGCAGGTCAACCCCGTGCTGGCGCTCGCCATTGCGGGCGGCGCCGTACTCCTCGAACGCAACCGCCCGAGAGCGAGCGGCGTGGCGTTCGGCCTGGCCGCGCTCGTCAAACTGTTCCCCGCGCTCGTCGGCGTGTGGTTGCTCCGGCGGCGCGCGTGGACGGCCATCGCCGCCGCGACGGCGACCGGCGTCGGCCTGCTGGCTGTGGGCGCGCTCGCGTTCGGCGTGCCTGCGTACGAGGCGTACATCACGCACACGTTGACTGGCGAGATGGCCGTCGGGGCGTTCCAGCACGGTCCCGACCCGACCGCGCCCTACGTGACGGTTCGCCGCCAGCTCGGCGTGCTCGCGCCGTGGCTGCCCGGATGGGCGGTGCTCCCCGCGAGCCTGCTCGCCGTCGCGCCCGTCCTCGTCGGCGTGAACCGCACCGTCGACACGCTCCGGAGCCGACTCGTCGCGCTCCAGGGGACGCTGCTCGCCACGCTCGTCGCGTTCCCGCTCGAGGGGTTCTACGTCGCGCTCACCGTCTTCCCGCTCGTCCCGCTGCTGTACCTCCTCGATAGCGGCGTCCCGCGCCGTCTGTTCCTCGCCGGTGCGCTCCTGCTGTCCGTGCCCGTCACCTACGACACGGTGGCCGTCGCCACCGCCGCGTCGGTCGTGCCGCTAGGTGTCGGCGCCGCCGTCCGCGAGGCCGCGCGCTCGCTGTTCGCGTTCGCGCTTCCGTCGATGGTCGGCGTGTGGCTCGTGCTCGCGGCGTGCCTACTCGTCCAGCACCGCGCAGCGACGGTCACGCACTCGCCCGAGGACGCCGCTCGGTCCGGCCCACCGAACGACGCCGTGTAGTCACGTTCTTAGGCCTCGATGCCCAACGACCCCCATGACCGACCCCGCGGACCTCGACGTGACGCTCGTGGACGGCTACGTCGACGAGCCGGCGCACTTCGGCGTGCCGCCGTACATCTCCACGTACCCGCGGTACACGGCGGGCGCGCTGGTCGACGCCGGGGTTCCGGCCGACCAGGTGACCTACCACACCATCGACGAACTCCGGGAGGACAAGGCGAAGTACAACGACGTCGCGGACGCCGACCTGTTCGTCTACGTCGGCGGCATGACTGTCCCCGGGAAGTACGTCGGCGGGACGCCCGCGGAACCCGACGAGGTGCAGAAACTGGCGTGGCTCGCGGAGGGGACGAGCGTGATGGGCGGCCCCGTCCGATTCGGCGTCGGCGAGGAGAACGCGGGCGCTCAAGAGATGGAGCGTTCGGACCTCGACTTCGACTTCCTCGCGATGGCGGACGTCGAGTCCGCGGCCCACGACCTCGTCGCCAGCGGTCTGGAGGGGTTCGAGGACCGCTACCGGGACAACGAGGAGATCGACCGCTGGGCGGCGAAGGGCGCGTTCGTCGTCGAACAACACCCCAACTACCCGGAGTACCTCATCTGCGAGATGGAGACCTCGCGGGGGTGTGCGTACCGGTGTTCCTTCTGCACGGAACCGATGTACGGCGACCCGTCGTTCCGGACCGCCGAGAGCGTCGTCCGGGAGGTCGAGAACCTCTCGGACCACGGCGCGAAGCATTTCCGCATCGGCCGGCAGGCCGACATCCTCGCGTTCGGTGGCGACGGCGAGGCCCCGAACCCGGACGCGCTCCGCCGACTCTACGGCGGTATCCGGGAGGTCGCGCCCGACCTCGAGACGCTCCACCTCGACAACATGAACCCCGTGACCATCGTGGACTACCCCGAGAAGTCGCGGGAGGCCATCCGCGTCATCGCGGAGCACAACACGCCCGGGGACACCGCCGCGTTCGGCCTCGAATCCGCGGACCCCGTCGTGGCCGAGGAGAACAACCTCCTCGTGACCGCCGACGAGTGCCTCGAAGCAGTTCGCGTGGTGAACGAGGTCGCAGGCTGGCGACCCGGCGACGACCCGAGTGACGCGCCGTCCTGGGGCGACGGCGCCGCGAACCGCCTCCCCAAGCTTCTGCCCGGCATCAACCTCGTGCACGGCCTCACCGGCGAGCGCGAGGAGACGTTCGAGCACAACAAGCGGTTCCTCCAGCGCGTGCTCGACGAGGGCCTGATGCTCCGGCGCATCAACATCCGGCAGGTGATGGCCTTCGAGGGCACCGAGATGGCCGAAACCGGCGCGGACCTCGCGGACGACCACAAACAGCAGTTCAAGCGCTACAAGTCCGAGGTCCGCGAGGAGATAGACAACCCGATGCTCCAGCGCGTCGTGCCGCCCGGAACCGTCCTCGAGGACGTCCACTTCGAGTACCACCAGGACGGCAAGACGTTCGGCCGGCAACTCGGCACGTACTCGCTGCTCGTCGCCGTCCCCGGCGAGCGCGAACTCGGCCGGACGACGGACGTCGCCGTCACCGACCACGGCTACCGCTCGGTCACCGGCGTCCCCTACCCCCTCGACCTCGACGAGGCCACGATGGACGAACTCACCGCGATTCCCGGCGTCGGCCAGCGCACCGCGGGTGACATCGTCATCGACCGCCCGCACGACGCCACGCCGACGATAGACGACGCGGAACTCGCGCGGTTCACGCGGTGAAACCGTCCGGCCGAGTGAACGTCCCAGGCCAGACCGAGTGAACGCCTCGGCCACGGCCCGACCCGCGTCGCTGCCACTGACAACACATTCATAGTCGCCGCCCCGCTCTAGGACCACGATGGCGGCGCTCGCCACCGACGGCTGGCTGCTCGTCGTACTCGTCGTGAGCGCCGCGCTCCCGCTCGTTCTCGGTGCCCGCGGCGACCTCCCGGAGTGGCTCTCGGTCACCGGTCCGTTCCTCTCGCTCCGGTGGAGCGACGACCCGGCCGCCGTCTTCGACCGCCTCGCGCGCCCCCAGCGGCTCTGGCGCGCGCTCTGGACCGGCGGCGTCGTGCTCGCACTCACCGCCGCCGCCCTCGGCCTACTCGCTGTCGTCGTCGCGGCCGCAGCCACGGTCCTCGAACCCGCGGTCGGCGAAGTGTCCGCCCCCCAGTCGGTGTTCCTCGAACCCGGCATCAATGGCTTCCTCCCGCTCGCCATCGTCCCCGCCGTCGTCGCCGCGCTCGCCGTCGCGCTGTTCGCCCACGAAGTCGGCCACGCCGCCGCCTCGCACGCCGACGGCATCGACGTCACCGCGGTCGGCGCCACGTTCCTCGGTCTGCTCCCGTTCGGCGCGTACGTCGAACACGACCGAGACGACCTGAACGCCGGGTCCCCGCTCTCCCGCGCCCGCATGCTCGCCGGAGGCGTCACCGCCAACTTCGCCGTCACCGTGGTCGCAGTCGCGCTGCTCGCCGGGCCGGTCGTCGGGTCCATCGGCGTCGCCAGCGGCGTCCCCGTCGGCGGCGTCGTCGAGGACGGCCCCGCGGCCGACGCCGGCATCCAACCCGGTGACGTCATCGAACGCGTCGACGGCCTCCGCGTGCAGAGTCGCGCGGACCTCGACCGCGCACTCGACGACCGCGACCGCGTCGTCACCGCGCAACTCGGCGACGGCGAAACCGCGTACGTCCAGCGTTCGCTCCACGTCGCAGCAGTCAATCCCGGCGCCCCCGTCGGCTTCGACCCGAACACGGAGATTCTCGCCGTCGGCGGTGACCCCGTCCACACTGTCGCCGGATTCCGCGCCGCCGTCCGCGAGGACCCGACCGCCACCGTCACTACGTCGAACGGCACGTTCACCATCCCGGTCGGGGTGCGCGTCTCACGCGCCGCGCGCACCGGCGCGCTCACCGCCGCCGGCGCGCCGCCCGACGAACCGATCACCATCCTCGCCGTCGACGGCCAGCGCACCCTCGACCCAGACGCCCTCGCGAACGTGCTCGAGAACCACGACGTCGGCGACACGGTCCCGGTTCGCGTGTTCGTCGACGGCGACGTCCAGACGTACGACGTCGAACTCCGAGCGGGCGTCGACGGCAACCCCCGAATTGGGGTGTTCTACCGCCCCGGCATCAGCGGACTCGTGCTCTCGGATTTCGGCATCGAGACCTACCCCGCCGCCGAGTACCTCGACGCCGTCGGCCTCCACAGCGGCTTCGGCGGCGATTCGGTCCTCGACCGCGTGGCCTCTTTCGTCCTCCTGCCGCTGGCGGGCGTCGTCGGCATAGCGCCCTCCGACTTCCCCGGATTCACCGGCCACGTCACCGGCTTCTACGAGGTCTCCGGACCGCTGTCCGCGCTCGGCGGAGGCGTCTTCGTCCTCGCTACCGTGCTCTTCTGGGTGGCGTGGGTCAACCTCAACATCGGCCTGTTCAACTGCATCCCCACCCTCCCGCTCGACGGGGGCCGACTCGTCCATGCCGCCGCCGACAGCGTCGGTTCGCGGTGGCTCCCTGAGCGGGACACGCTTCCGGAGACACTCACGCTCGCCGTCACCGCGGTCGTCCTCGTCTCGCTCGCCGTCACGCTTGCGTTGCCACTCCTCAGCTAACTCTCCCGTTACCAGTCGTCGGTCGCCACCTTGTTGTCACTCGGTGGTCGACTGCACGCCACACCCGTCATCTCGCCGCCCGCGTCGTCACTCGGCGTGAAGAAAGACCGCGAGCGACGCGGTCTACACCGACTCCTCGATGATTTCACCGACGGCGAAGTTCGACTTCACCTCCGTCACCTCGATCTTCACGCGCTCGCCGATCTCCGCGTCCGGCACGATGATGACGTACCCGCGCTCCACGCGCGCGATGCCGTCGCCCTGCTTGCCGATGTCCTCGATTTCCACGTACCGCACCTCGCCGGACTCGACCGGCGGCTGTGGCTCCGAGGACCCGCTCGTGTTCGTCGACGACACGTTCGACGACGACTCCGTCGTCTCGGACGTCTCACCGCCCTGCGCGATGAGCGCCACGCGGTACACCTCACCGGGGTCGACGGACCCCGACTCGACCTCCGAGCGCGGCACCTCAACCACGTACTCGTCGTCCTTCACGGTCACTTCAGCGTTGAACAGACAGAGGAGTTTATCAGAGATTTCCAATGTGACAGCCTCCACACACAGCGTCGGAACCATCTGCCTTAATCGTTATCCACGGACCTTTTTTGCCGTCGGGTGCGCTTCGCGCACCGCTCCGGCAAAAAATCTCCACCAAAAAAGACCCGAGCGCCTCCGGCGCTCGGTGAACAGCGCGCTCCGCGCGCTGATGCTCGCTGCTGACCGCGTTTCGCGCCGCTACTGCATTCCGCGCCACTACTGCATTTCGCGCCGCATCGGCTACCCCTCGTAGGCCGTTCCGTCGGGGTGTTTCGCGCCCTCGGAGTCGTGGACGACTGTCTCACCGGGCCCGGGGTTCGCGGGCGAGAAGTTGTCCCGGACGTCGATGGCTTCCTCGAGTTCCGTCACGGCGCGCTCCTTGAGCGCTTCGGCGAGAGTTTCGGCGTCCTCCCGGGTGATGTCGCGGCCGAGCCCTTCGCACTCGTGGGCGCGCACCATTCCAGCCTCGTCGACTGCTTCGCCCATCGGCTGGCTGGTGCCGCCGAGCGCCACGCTGAACGGGTACGTCCGGCAGATCAACGGGCGGTCGTCGTGGACCGTACACGCGCCCGTCCCGTCCTCGCCTTCTTCGTAGAACGTGCAGTCCCCACAGCTATCGGTCTGGAGCGCCCACTCGAACGTCTCTCCGGACCCGTCCTCGTCGAGGCCGTACGGCATCGGGCGCGCGACGTCTCGCCAGTCCCGCGAGCTCTGCGAGGGGGACGTCGGAGCGGCTTCGCCGTTCCGGACGTCTCGTGAATCGTCGTCCTTCTGTCCGCCCGAGTCCTCCAGTTCCCGAACCTCGTCGGGGAACACAGTCGCCGTGTGCGGGTCGTCGTCCTCCGACTTGCAGCACTTCCCGCAGCGCGTACACTCGAAGCCGATGGTCTCGATGGCGTCCGCGAGGTCACTCACGTCCAGATCTCGGGCGCGAGCGAGTTCGGCTTCGAGTTCCTCCATGCTCCGGGGTTCGGCGCGCGAGCGGAAAAGCTCCGCGGGGTCAGTCTCTGGGAGTCACCCGAGAGCCGTCCCACTCGACTTTGCCCTCGACGCGCAGTTTCTCGAGGTGCGCGCGCACGGTTTCCGCCGCGAGGTCCCGGACGCCGTCCAGGTCCTTCTCGTAGGCCGCGTCGAGGATTTCGGGCACCGTCGCCGCGCCGGACTCGACCGCGCGGCGGACGCTACGTTCGCGGTCGCGCCGGTGGCCGTACAGCCAGCGCAGGCGCTCGCCCGGGTTCTCGACGACGGGACCGTGGCCGGGGTGAAGACGGTCGAAGTCCCGTGCGAGCGCACGGCGGAGCGACGCGAGGTAGGCGCGCATGTCGCCCTCGTCGGCGCCGATGAACACGCTGCCCGACGCGAACGCCAGGTCGCCCGTGACGGCGTGGGTGCCGCCACCGTCCCCGGCGTCGACGACGAACGCGACGTGGTCGGGAGCGTGTCCGGGCGTGTCCATCACAGTGATGCCAGTGTCACCGATGGCGTCACCCGGTCGGAATGTGCGGTCAGGTGTGACGCCGGTCGCGCGCTCGAACCGGTCGGTGAACGCGGTGTGCGCCCACACGGTCGCGTCTGTTTCGGCGGCGTACGCGGCGACCGCGCCGACGTGGTCGGGGTGGGTGTGCGTGACAGCGACGTGTTCGACGGGTGGGGCCTGCACGGCACACCCCTCCCCGCCGACGTCGGATTCGACGGCGGCGTCGAGGTCCGGCGTGTGGCCTGCGGGATCGACGAGTAGGCGTTCAGCGTCACCGACGATGTAGGCGTTCGTCTCGCCAGTCGGCGCACGCGACTCCACCGACACGGGGTAGCGTTCGGGCACGATTCGGCAAACGGAAGGGCGAGACAAAAGCGGGCCGGCACGCGGACCGTCGGGCACAGCAGACCGCCGACCCGAGTCGATTCCGGGTCGTGGGGTGGTTCTTAGCTATCGAGGAGGGGCTCTCAGCTGTTGAGGAAGAGCTCTCAGCCGTCGAGGTAGTACACTTGCTTGCGCGCGTCCTCGAAACTGTACCGGGAGGCGACGAGGCCGACGTCCTCGAGACGGTTGAGTGCGTAGCGGACCGTCCGGTCGGGGAGGAGAGACTCCTCGGCGAGGTCGCCCTGAGAGAGCGGCGCGTCGGCTTCGAGGACCTTCGCGACGAGTTTCGCGCTGGGCGGGAGGTCGCGGAGTTGGTCACGGAACTCCTGGTCGTCCTGGATGAGCGAGCGGTTCTCCGAGAGAGACGTACTCATGCGATGTAATCTCATACCCGTGAAGGTAAACGTTGTCTACCCATCAGACTAAACACCTAATACAACCTTAGGGGGCGGCGTGCTCGGCCTGCGGTTTATTCCCCCTCGGCGCGTTCGGCCGGTATGGTCGAGATTCCAGCGGAGTACCACGACCTCTTCGAGAAGCAGTCGTTTCTCAGTCTCGGCACGCTCACGCCGGATGGTGTCCCCCACGTCACGCCGGTCTGGGTCGACTACGACGGCGAGCATCTGCTTGTGAACACGGCGCGGGGTCGGCGTAAGGAGAAGAACCTCCGCCAGAACGCCGACGTCGGCGGGTGCATCCTCGACCCTGATGACCCGTACCGGTACGTCGGTTTCCAGGGCGACGTCGTCGAACTCACCACTGACGGCGCGGTCGAGCACATCGACGAACTCGCGCGTCGGTACATGGACGTCGAGGAGTACCCCCACCACGGCGAGGAAGGCGGTGAGCGGGTGCTCGTTCGGATCGAACCGACTCGCGTGTTCGGGTAGCGAGCGGGCCGTGTCGCGCGGTCCCCTATCAGCGAACGCGTTCTATCGGTGGACGTGGGAGTTGTACTCCCCGAGGGCGAACCCACAGTTCGGGCAGTGAACGCGCACCATCCCCGCTACCTCGTGGCGTTTCAACTCCCCCGCTTCGAACACCCCGCCACAGCGCTTGCACGTCGGCATACTGTCCGCTTCGGCGCGACAGTCCATAGGCGTTCCCGCCAGAAGATGTGGCTAGGCTGTCACGAACTCGTCTCTCTGTTCCAGTACGGTTTTAATCACCCCGCCGAGTAGTGAGCGTGAGAAGCGTGAAGGGACAGGAGTGGTACCAGGCTTCCGAGGTCGCCGAGGAGTACGACGAGAAGCGATTCTCCCGCGGCGGCCGGCTCATCGACCGACGGGAGAAAGAGGCCGTGCTGGACGCCCTCGAGCCAGTGGCGGGGAAGCGAGTGCTCGAGATTGCGTGCGGGACGGGCCGGTTCACGGTGATGCTCGCCGAGCGAGACGCGAACGTCACGGGACTCGACATCTCGGGGCCGATGCTCCAGGAGGGCCGTCAGAAGGCCCACCAGTCGGGCGTCGCGGACCACCTCGAGTTCATGCGCGGCGACGCCGCCCGCCTGCCGTTCCCGGACGATCACTTCGACACCGTGTTCGCGATGCGGTTCTTCCACCTCGCAGACACCCCGGCGAAGTTCCTCTCCGAGATGGCCCGCGTCTCCAAGGACCAGGTGTTCTTCGACACGTTCAACCGGTTCAGCACGCGTTCGCTGTACAACTGGCTGCTGCCGATGGGGTCGCGGCTCTACTCGGCCGGCGAGGTCGAGCGACTCGTCGAGGGTGCAGGTCTCCACCTCGCGGACGACGACCACGACTTCGTCGTCCCCTACGGGTTCTACCGGAAGGTGCCCGACTGGGTGGCCGATCCGGTGCGGAACGCCGACATCACCATCGGGAGGTCGTTCGCTGGGAACGCGCTCGCGTCGGTGTCGTACTGGGACGCGCGGGTGTAGACTTTCGAGTCGGGGGACGTTCCCGAGCCGACTGACGGCCGCATTTCGTTCGTCTGACGGCGTGCGGAAATTATGTTGCTATGCCGACGAATTACCGGGGTACGGGACCCGAGACGTTTTTACCGGGGAACTGGTTTGTGGTGACCATGGATGTCTCGGTGGTGGTGCCGACGCTCAACGGCCGCGACGCACTCGCCGCGTCACTCGACGCGCTCGCGGCCAACGCCCCCGACGCCGAGGTCATCGTCGCCAACGGACCGTCGGCGGACGGCACGTCGGGGTTGGCCCGCGACCACGACGCGACCGACGTCCTTCTGGAACTTTCCGAGCGCAACCTCAACGCCTCCCGGAACGCGGGCATCGGCGTAACGTCCGGCGACGTCGTGGCGTTCGTCGGCCACGACTCCCGGGTTCGCGACGGCTGGCTCGAGAGCGTCGAGGACACTCTCGCGGCCGGCGCGGACGCGGTTACCGGTCCGGTCCACCGGCGCGTCGAGGGCGGGGTTACCACCGAGTCGCTCGAGCAGTCGACCATCTGCGGACGGGACGTGACGTACTTCGACGGCGGCAACGTCGCGTTCACGCGTCAGGCCGTCGACGCGCTCGACGGCTTCGACGAGTACCTCCAGACGGGTGCGGCCCGCGACGCCGCCCACCGCCTCGCCGGGATGGGTCGGTCGGTCGTCTGGGAACCCGACGCGGTGGTGCTCCGCGAGGAGAAAGACGACATCGTCCACCGTCTCCCGGAGGACGCGGACGAGTCCGCGTGGGGGTTGAAGTACCGCGCGCTCGGCTACCGGCTCGCGAAGAACTACGGGATGAGCGCGCGCGTCGCGTTCCGCGCCGCGCGACTCGCAGTGGGGGACGCGGCGTCGCTGGGCGCGGACGTGCTCCGCGGGAGCGCGAAACTTTCGGCGTGGGCCGCCGCCGCCGCCACTATCGTTCCGGGGACGTGGTTCGGCGCGCAGGACGGCATGAACGCCCGGATGGCCGACCGGAGTCCGCGACGGAACCCGAACGGCGTCTCCTCGCGCATGGACCGCGCGATGGTCCGCTACGACTGCTGAACCGAGACGACTGCTGAACCGCCAGTGTTCGAGCGTCCTACTCGTGGTCGAGTCCCGGAATTACGCGCGCAGCATTCTTCCCGAACACCTTCCGCATGGCGTCCTCCGTAACGTCCAGGGTCAGCATCTCCATGGCCGCGACGTTCGGGTGCGTGGCGGGCGCGCCGCTCCCGAACAGCACGCGGTCCGGGTGCTCCGTGATGGCGCGCTCCAGGAGTTCGCGGTAGCGCACCGTCGCGGTGTCGAGGTAGAGGTCGTCGTGGGCGTCGAGCAGGCCGATGGCCTCGTGCATCAACTCACGTTCGAGCGGGTGACCGCCGAAGTGCGCGAGCACGACGGGGAACTCGCGTTCCAGCAGCGACGACGCGAGTTCGTCCGGCGTGAACCCCCGTCCGCCGTGGACCAGCACCGGCAGGTCGACGTCCTCGAGAACCGCGAGCACGTCGTCGTCCGGTACCCCGTCCTGTACGGGGTCGAGTTTGAAGCCGTGGAACCGGTCGTCGTACGCGTACTGTTCGATGTCCTCCGGCGAGGTCTGCCACTCGTGGCGGGAACTCCGGATGTTCCGCAGACGCGAGGTCGCGCCGTCGCCGGGCGTGCGGGGGCCGTCGATGCGCGCGAACGCGATGAACGACCGCTCGACTGCCTGCCGTGCGACTGCGTTGTTCGCGCGCAAGTACCCCTGTTCGCCCTTCTGCGGGCCGGGGAACACGACCGAACGCACCACGCCCGCCTGGTGCATCTCGCGTTCGAGGTCCTCGCCGTCGATGGTGCGACCTCGGATGGGTCGCCCGGGGCCGGCGTGGAGGCGGGCGTGCGTGTCCACGACGCGGAACCCGTGCTCCAGTTCGAGCATACGCCATACTCCGCGCCCCGGTATATCGTCCTGACGGTCGAGTGGGGAAACACTTACACTATTTGATTAAGTAATCAATCAACAATGGGTGGCGTCGATCTGACCGACACGGAACGAGAACTGATCGAAGCGACGGGCGACGCGCTCGCCAAGCACGGTGTCGCGGGCGTGACCACGCAGAAGATCGCCGACGAGTGGGGGCGCACGCAGTCCCTCGTCCACTACTACTACGACACCAAGGAGGACCTCATCGTCGCGTACGTCGAGTACCTCCGCGACGGCGTCCGCAGCGAGTACGTCGAGCGAGACGACGACCCACCGCTCGCCCGCATCGAGTGGCTCGTCACCGACGACTTCGAGCACCAGCCGGACGGCTCACAGCAGGTCAACGTGCTCTACGACCTCCACGGCGAGGCGCCACACAACGACCGCTACCGCGCCGCGCTGAACGACTTCGAGGCGGACGGCCGCGAGTTCGTCGAGGACGCCATCCGTGACGGCATCGAGGACGGGACGTTCCGCGACGTCGACCCCGAGGCCGCCGCGCTGTTCGTCCTGTCGGCGAGCGACGGCGCGCTCCTCCGAACCGTCTCGCTCCGCCGCGACGACGACGCCGCACTGTTCCGAGCGGGCGCCGAACAGTACGTCACTAACGTCCTCCTCACCGACGACGCGCGCGAACAGTGGCGCGGATTCGCGGAGGAGTCCTGATGGCGCTCAAACGCACTCTCTCGCACCGCGCGTTCCGCCGACTCTGGTTCGGGCAACTCGCGTCCCGCATCGGCGACAGCATCCACGAGATAGCGCTCATCTGGGTCGTCTACGAGGTGACCGGCGACCCGATGCTCCTGTCGCTGACCTTCGCCGCGAGTTTTGTCCCGACCGTACTACTCTCACTGCCCGCGGGCGTGGTCGTGGACCGCGTGAACCGAAAGTACGTGCTCGTCGGCTCCGACCTCGCGCGCGCCGCTGCCGTGCTGGCGATTCCGCTGGTCGGGCGCGGCCCCCTGCTCATCCCGACGGTGCTCGCCGTCGCAGTCTTCACCGGCGTTGCGGACGCCGTGGACGGCCCCGCTCGGGGCGCGTTCGTCCCGCGACTCGTCCCCGACGAGGACCTCGACGGCGCGAACTCGCTCGTCGGGATGACCCGCTCGCTCTCCCAGGTGTTGTTCGCGGCGGGCGGCGTCGTCGTCGCGGCGTTCGGGTCGTTCGCCGCGTTCTACGTGGACGCCGGGACGTTCCTCGTCTCAGCGCTGTTCGTCGCCACCATCTCGAGCGAGTACGGCGTCCCCGACCGCGAGGAGAGCGGAGACGCTGACGACGTCGTCGACGTGATGCGCGACGGCGCGTCCCGACTGGTCGACGACGTTCGCGACGTCCTCGGATTCGTTCGGAAACGACCCCTGCTCCGGAACGTACTCGTGTTGAGTGTCGTCCTACAGTTTGCCGTCGCGCCGGTGAACGTCGCGCTGCCGGTGTACGCCCCCAGCCTTCCGATACGCGATAGCCTCGCACTCGGCGTGCTGTACTCGGCGTTCTTCACGGGAATGACGGCTGGCATGCTCGGCATCGGACGGTTCGAGGACGCCATCGACGAGTCGCGGGGGCACGTCCTCGTCGCCGGCATGCTCGGATTCGGTGTCAGTCTCGCCGCCGCCGTCCTGGTGATTCCCGCGTCGCTGGTCGCCGTCGCTGGCGTCGTCGGCCTGTTCGCCGTCGCCGGTCTCGGGTTCGCCGCCGCGACCGCTCCGGGGCGGACGCTCGCCCAGTTACTCGTCCCCGACGAACGCCGCGGGCGCTACACCGCCGTCGCGAGCACGCTTGGGTCGGGCGCGTTCGTCGTCGGACTCCTCCTGACGGGACCGCTCGTGAGTCTGGTCAGCGCCCAACACACGCTCATCGGGGTCGGCGCGTTCGTCGCGGTCACCGGCGTCGTCGCCGCCTTCCAGCCACTCGGCCGCGCGCACCACGAGGCCAGCACGAGCGACCACGGCTCGTCTCCCGGCGAATCGACGGTGGACACCGACTGAGGTGTCGACGCCGAGCGGTCACCGGCAACGCTCGATGGTTCGTCGAAAACTTACGGGGCTCCGATGTTTCTGTGCGACTATGGGTGAGCAACTGGGGCTCACTGAATGTGTCTCGATGGCGCTCGGGGGAATGATCGGCGGTGGCATCTATGCCGTGCTCGGCGTCACCGCCCGGATAACGATGGGTGCGACGTGGTTCGCGTTCGTGCTCGCGGGCATCGTCGCCCTCTGTGCGGGTTACTCGTACATCAGGCTGAACGCACTCGGTGACCGGCGAGGCGGGTCCGTCTCGTTCGTCCAACAGTTCGTCGGCAACTCGACGCTCGCTGGCATGGTCGGCTGGACGCTGCTGTTCGGCTACGTCGGTTCGATGGCGATGTACGCGTTCGCGTTCGCGGAGTTCGCCATCGGCTTCTCGTTCGTCCCACACCAGTTGCTCGGGTTGCCGATTCGCCCGGTCGTCTCCGTCCTCGCAGTAACGCTGTTCGTCGCGATGAACCTGCTCGGCGCGCGAACCACCGGTTCCGCGGAGAACGTACTGGTCGTCGTGAAGGTTGCCGTCCTGCTCTCGTTCGGCGTGTTCGGGATGGTGTACGCGACGATGCTCTCCGACACCACGATGTCCTACGGCTTCGGACAGTTCACCTCCGTCGGTCCCATCGTGGCCGCCGCCATCTCCTTCGTCGCGTTCCAGGGGTGGCAACTGCTGTTCTACGACCAGGAGAGCATCACGGACAGCGTCGACACGATTCGGAAGGCGGTGTACGTCTCCATCCCTGCCGCCGTCGTCATCTACGTGCTCGTCGCCGTCGTCACCGTGAACCTCGCGCCGCAGGCGCTCAAACAGCACCCGCACGTCGCGCTCGCGGACGCCGCCTCCGCGATGCTCACCGTGTTCGGTCTCTCCAGTCTCGGGTTCGTCGTCATCTCGCTGTCCGCGCTGTTCTCCACGGGGAGCGCCATCAACGCCACGCTGTTCTCCGCGGGGCACTTCGCCAAACGCCTCATCAGCGGCGACCTGCTTCCAGACCGATTGGGCGACGCCGACGCTCAGGGCCTTCCCTCGAAGACGGTGCTCGCACTCGGCGCCGTCACCGCTCTGTTCACCGCCTACGGCAGTCTCGGCGCCATCACGTCGTTCGCGTCACTCGCGTTCATCGTCGTCTTCGGCGGCGTCAGCGTTCTCGCGTTCCGCGAGCGAGACCAGGCCGACATTCATCCCGCGCCGCCCGCAGTCGGCGCAATCGGTGCGCTCGGATTCGCACCGCTGATGCTGTACAATCTGTACACAAACCAGCCCAACACGTTCTGGCTGGTCGTCGTGCTCACTGTCGTCGCCGTCGCCGTCGAACTGCTGTACTTCGAGCGCGGGGACATCGAGCGAGAACTCGGCGAGTTCGAGGAGCGCGTCAACTCGCGGCTCTGAGCCGCACCGTCGGCAGTCGCCACTCGTACCGGATGGCGAGCACGCGTAGCGAAAGCGTGAGACCGCCACAGACGGCCGCTGCGACTGCAGTACCGTAGCCAGCCGTGACGACCACCCAGAACGCTGTACTCCCGGCGACGGCACACGTCGCGTAGAAGTCCTCGGCGAGCACGAACGGGACCCGCTGGAGGAGCACGTCCGAAATCAGGCCGCCCCCGACGCCCGTGACGGTGGCGAGCACGACCACGCCGAACGGCGACACGCCGGCGCTGTGCCCGACGAGCGCACCGGTTGTCGCGAACGCTGCCAGTCCGACTGCGTCCGGGAGCATCACGGCTGGGTGGTCGAGCAGGCCGCCGCCGACCTGCCGCGCGAGCAACACGGCGACGACGACACCGAGCAGCGCGAAGCCGACGTCAGCCGTGGACTGCAACACGGCGGGCACTCGCCCGACGAGCACGTCCCGCGTCGCGCCACCGCCGAGCGCGGTCAACACGCCGAGCACGGCGACGCCGAGGACGTCGAACTCGCGTTCGGCGGCCTTCAGTGACCCGACCATGGCGAACGCGACGAGACCGACTGCGTTCATCGCGTCGAAGGCCGTCACCACGGGTGAGTCACCCCGGGTGGCGTTCGCGCTCCACGGACGCTCGGGGCGGTGCTCACCACGTCAGTTCCACCTGGCTTCTGGACGTCACGCCGAACGCTTCGTCGCCGCGCCCGCGGTTCGCCGCGAGTTCGACGTTCCCGTGGCTTCCGACGGTGACGAGTCGCTCGTCGGGGTTCACGGCGGCGTACGTGTGTTCGACGGGCACGCGGTCGCCGTTTACCTCGACGTACTCCCCGAACCGGTCGGCGAGCAGGTTGCCCGGCAGATTCGTGACCGCGTTCCCGAACCCGTCGACGACGAGCACCTTGCCGCGCGCGACGTCGCTCGCCAGCGACGGCTCCGGGAACGACAACTCGACGGGGTCGGACACCGGCGCGTAGCGGTCGTGCTCGTGGAGCACGCGGACGCCGCGCTCGTGGACGTCCGCCGCCGCAGGCGCGAACACGTCCCGGCCGTGGAACGTCGAACTCGCGGGGTCCTCGACGCGGATCTCGAACACCTCGACGTCCGGCGGGTCCTCCCTGTCACCCTCGTCCCCGGCGTCGGCAGCGCCGGTTGCAGCGTCTGCGAGCGCGCGAGCGGCCGGCATCGCCACGCCGTTATCGGGCGCGACGATGGCGTGCTCGCCAGCGCGAACGACCACCGCCTTCCTGTCGGTGCCCACACCCGGGTCGACCACCGCGAGGTGGACCGCCGGTGGGAAGTGGGGCAGCACCTCGCGGAGCCAGAACGCCGCCGCGTGTACGTCCTGCCGGGGGAAGTCGTGGGCGACGTCGACGAGTCGGGCGTCCGCGTGCTGGAGTATCACGCCCTTCATCGACGCCGGATACGGCGTCCCGAAGTCCGAACTCAGCGTTATCATCGATGGAGACTCGACGCGCGTCGGTGAAAAATCCTCCCTGCTGTCCCCGGGTCGCCAGCCCTCACTCGCCGTTCGTGTCCGTGTCGCTGACCTGCTGGATGCGGTCGATGCCGTCGCTCTCCTCGATGACCTCCACCACGGACGGCGGCACGAGGTCCTGCCAGTCGTCGTCGGCCACCATCCGGTCGCGGATCTCGGTCCCCTCCAGGACGTCGCGGTCGAACATCGGAGACTGCCTGACCTCTACGCCCGCCTCGCCGAACAGGCGGATGACGAGCGGGTTGTTCGAGTACGCCACGTCGAAGTTCGGACTCATCGACTGCACGTGGCTCACCCACACCGCGTTGCGCTCCAGGTCCTCGATGGGAACCACGTACGTCACCAGGTCGAAGTCCACGAGGGCCTTCGTTATCATCATGATGCGTTCGCCCGCCGTGAACGGATTCCGGGTCGAGTGGGAGTCGCCCGCGCTCCCGATGCCGACGACGAGTTCGTCGACCTCCGTGGCGATCTGCTCGACGACCCGGTGGTGGCCGTTGTGGTACGGCTGGAACCGGCCGATGTAGAATCCGCGGGTCATTCCTTACCCCTATTGACCCTTGCAGCCACCATAAGAATGGCGAGACGCGCCGTGACGCCAGTACGACGCCCTCAGACCAGCCCTACGCTCACAGACCGCTCCACGAACCCATCTGCTACACAAGGCGTACAGGTGCTGAAAGCGGAGAATATAGCCGATTAGCCATCGGACAAGGGGAGAAAGTATATCAGTCGCCCACCCGTGGTTTACACTGTTCAGACAGTTCAATGAGCAACGAATCGAACACGGACACGCACCTCGACGACGCCTCCGAATCCGAGGACGTCCAGACCCGCGACGAGCCCCAGAACGGTGGCTCTGGCGGCCCCCACGGTGACAGCTCCTCGGAGCAGACCGACGCTCCGCAGGAGCCCCGCCCCCGGGACGACCCCGAGAGCGAGGAGTCTGGCGACCGCGATCTCGAAGATCTCGGCAGCGAGGTCGGCGTAGAGGGCGACGTGTCTATCAACGAAGACATCGCCGAGGACGACCTGCTCGGCGGCCTCGAGATCGACGACACGTCGGACATCGAGGTCCCCGACCGCCTGGTCGACCAGGTGATCGGTCAGGAGGAAGCCCGCGACATCATCATCCGTGCCGCGAAACAGCACCGCCACGTGATGATGATCGGCTCCCCGGGGACGGGGAAATCCCTGCTCGGGAAGGCGATGAGCCACCTCCTGCCGAAGGAACGCCTCCAGGACGTTCTCGTCTACCACAACCCCGACGACTCTAACGAACCGAAGGTTCGTACGGTCCCCGCCGGAAAGGGCGAACAGATCGTCGGCGCCCACAAGGAGGAAGCCCGCAAGCGCAACCAGATGCGCTCGTTCCTGATGTGGATCATCATCCTCATCGTCGTCGGCTACGCCTTCCTGATGGCCAGCCGACCGCTCCTGGGCATCCTCGCCGCCGGTATCATCTACCTCGGCTTCCGGTACACCAGTCGCGGCAGCGACTCGATGGTGCCAAAGCTCCTCATCAACAACGCCGACCGTCAGGTCGCGCCGTTCGAGGACGCGACCGGCGCACACGCCGGCGCGCTGCTCGGTGACGTCCGCCACGACCCGTTCCAGAGCGGCGGCATGGAGACGCCGAGCCACGACCGCGTCGAGGCCGGCGCCATCCACAAATCCCACAAGGGCGTGCTGTTCCTCGACGAGATCAACACGCTCGACATCCGCAGCCAGCAGAAACTCATGACGGCGATCCAGGAGGGCGAGTTCTCCATCACCGGCCAGTCCGAGCGCTCCTCGGGCGCGATGGTGCAGACCGAACCCGTCCCGACGGACTTCATCATGGTCGCCGCCGGGAACATGGACGCCGTCGAGAACATGCACCCTGCGCTGCGCTCCCGCATCAAGGGCTTCGGGTACGAGGTGTACATGGACGACACCATCGAGGACACCCCGGAGATGCGCCGCAAGTACGCGCGCTTCGTCGCCCAGGAGGTCGAGAAGGACGGCCGACTCCCGCACTTCGAACCGGACGCCATCCGCGCGGTCATCCTCGAAGCCAAGCGCCGCGCCGGCCGCAAGGAACAGCTCTCGCTGAAACTCCGGGAGCTCGGCGGACTCGTCCGCGTCGCCGGCGACGTCGCCCGCTCTCGCGGTGACGATCTCACCACGCGGGACGCCGTGATGCAGGCGAAGAAGCGCTCGCGTTCCATCGAACAGCAGTTCGCGGACGACTACATCGAGCGCCGGAAGGACTACGAGCTCAAGGTCTCGGACGGCGAAGCCGTCGGCCGCGTCAACGGGCTCGCCGTCATGGGCGGGGACTCCGGCATCGTCCTCCCCGTGATGGCCGAAGTCACGCCCCGCCAGGGCGAAGGCGGCGAAGTCATCGCCACCGGCCAGCTCAAGGAGAACGCACAGGAGGCCGTCGACAACGTCTCCGCGATCATCAAGAAGTTCTCCGACGAGGACATCTCCGAGAAGGACATCCACGTGCAGTTCGTGCAGACGCAGGGCGTCGACGGCGACTCCGCGTCCATCACCGTCGCCACCGCGGTCATCTCCGCACTCGAGAACGCGCCCATCTCGCAGAACCTCGCGATGACGGGCAGCCTCTCGGTCCGGGGCGACGTGCTCCCGGTCGGCGGCGTCACCCACAAGATCGAAGCCGCCGCCAAGGCCGGCTGCGACCGCGTCATCATCCCGAAATCCAACGAGCAGGACGTCATGATCGAGGAGGAGTACGAGGACCAGATCGAGATCATCCCCGTCTCCCACATCAGCGAAGTCCTCGACGTCGCGCTCGTCGGCGAACCCGAGAAGGACTCTCTGGTCGACCGCCTCAAATCCATCACCGGCAAAGCCTTCGAAGGCAAAGTGGATTCGGGCGCGACCGGCAACCCGAGTCCGCAATAGTACCTTTTTGCTGCGAGCGGGCTTCGCCCGCTCTGGCAAAAAGCTACGCTAAAAAGCCGTCGCGGCTCCCGTCGCGCCCTCCGGGCGCGGTGGTCGCCGCTCGGCCCGCTCGCTCACTGCGTTCGCTTCGCGGTGAGTGTGCTTCTTTCCGCTTCCGCTACTGCCCAGCGACTGCTTCCGCTTCCGTCCAGTGACCGCTACTGCCCAGCGACTGCTTCCGCGTAGCAACCGCTACTGCACCGCTACGGAACTGATGGATATTCTACCAAAATTCGCTGCCGGAAACCGCCTTTAGGCGGGTGTGTGTCGGTTCACTTGATGGCGGGATTCAACGCTGTCCGCCGCTACTACGCGTACCTCGCGACCACCGCGTACGGCTTTTACCTGCCCGTGGGGCTGCTCTACCTCGAACAGCAGTACGGGTGGGTGGTCGTCGGCCTCACGCAGGGCGTGTTCTCCTTCGCGCTCGTCGCCGCCGAGATTCCCACCGGGTACGTCGGCGACCGAATCGGGCGGCGCGCCAGTCTCGCGCTCGGCAACGTCATTTCGACGGGCGCGCTCGGCGCGTTCGTCTTCCTCGATTCGCCCCTGGAGTACTGCGCGCTGTACGCGGTGTGGGCGCTCGGGTGGGGGTTCCGCTCGGGAACGAGCGAAGCGTGGCTGTACGAGTTCCTGGCGTCCCGGGGCGACACCGAGTCGTACACGCGCCTCGACGGGCGCGCGAGAACCGTTCGACTGTTGGTGTCCGCCGCAGGCGCGGTACTCGCGGGCGTCCTCGTCACGTTCGGGTGGGGCGTCCCGCTGTTCGTGAACGCCGCGCTGTCCGCACTCGGCGTTCCAATTTTGCTCTCGCTTCCCGCCGTCGGCGCGACCACTGAGAACGACGCTGACGACCCGCCAGCGGGCGACCCCAAACCCGGAGACGCCGACGTATTCGGCGTCCGGGACGCCGTGCGGATGCTCCGCGTGCAGGCCCGGCGCCCCGAGATCCGGTGGCTGGTGGTGTACGTCGGACTGTTCTACGTGTTGTTCGCCGTGACGCGGCCCTACGAGTCGCCGATTGCGGAGCAGGTGGGCGTGCCCGTCGCCGCGCTCGGCGCGCTGTTCGCGGGATTCAAACTGGTCTCGGCCGGCGCCGCCGCCAGCGCCGGGTGGGTCCGGGACGCGTTCGGCACGCGGGGCGTGCTGGCGCTTCTCGTCCCCGTCTACGGGGTCGCGTTCGCCAGCGTCGCGTTCGTTCCGCTGTTCGTCCTCCCGGTGTTCTTCCTGAACCGCGGGCTCAAGACGGTGCTGGGCCCCATCCGGAACCAGTACGTAAACGACCGCCTCGAAGACGTCGGGCGCGCCACCGTGCTCTCGGGCGTGTCGATGCTGCTCTCGGTGGCCGCCGGCACGGCGAACCTGTTCAGCGGCCCGCTCATCGACGCGTTCGGGCCGTTCCGATTCCTCGCTGGCGCCGGCGTTGCCGCCGCGACTGCCGCGGGCGTGCTGTGGGTCGCCGTCGACCCGGTCCGCGAGGACGCCGACTCCCCGGTGGGGACCACGCCGAGTCCCGCCACCGACTGACCGCCAGTTTTCTCCCGTCTCCTCGCGTTCTCACGCTCGATGGAGCCCCGCTGGACGCTGTTCGCCGGCGCAGTCGCGTTGCTGACGGTCGGACTCGTCGCGCTCGCGCGGGCGTCGGCGGCGCTCGCGGGCGACGACGTTCGCGCGATGACGACTGGCGAACTGCTGGCGAACGTCGTCGTGACCCAGGGCGGGTTCGGCGTGCTCGTGGTCGCTGCGGTGTGGCTCACGCGGATCCCCCTCGATGCGCTGGGCGTGACGACGGCAACGTCGACCGTGGCCGTCGCCGGCGCCGGTCTGACCATCGGCGTCGTGCTCTACGCCGCGAACGAGGGGTTCGCGCGGGTGCTCGACGCGGCGGGCCTGGGGTACGACGAGGCGATGCGCGACGCGCTCTCGCCGGACTCGCTCGGCGGATGGGCGGCGCTCCTGGCCGTCGCGCTGCCGCTGGTCGCGGGGTTCGAGGAACTCCTGTTCCGCGGGGCGCTCGTCGGCGCGCTCTCCGTCGGGTTCGGCGTCTCGCCGTGGCTACTCGCAGCCGTGTCGAGTGTCGCGTTCGGGCTCGCGCACTCCGCGCAGGGCGGCGTGGGCGTGTTGCTCGCGACGCTGCTCGGGTTCGCGCTTGCCGCAGTGTTCGTCCTCACCGATAGCCTGCTCGCCGTGATACTCGCCCACTACGTCGTGAACGCCCTGGAGTTCGCTGTCCACGGCCGGTAGTGGTCGTCGGTCAGCAGCGCTCGCCCCGACTACAGTCCTTCGAGCGAGCGGAGTCGCTGCTCGACGGGGGGCGGCGCGCCGCTGGGCCCGTCGCGCACGCGGTGGTCGGGAATCAGGAGGGGGACGGGATTGTCTGCGAGTGCCTCGCGTGCGAGGTCGAGGTCTTCGTCGTCGTCGCTGTCCAGTCCGGACACCGTCGAAGTGAGCGTCCTGACGGTGATCTGGTCGCCGTAGGGTATCTTCCGGACGGCCTCGAGTACCGCTCGCTGGTTGGTTGGGAGGGTGAGTCCGACGTCGACGTCCGCGAAGTCGTCCTCGACGCCTTCGAGGTAGGCGTCGATGCGTTCGAGGAGTTCGTGGTCGGCGCTCGCGTCCGCGGGCTCGGCGTCGGGGAAGGAGACGCTGATGATGCGGTCGCCAGCGACGCCGAGTTGGACGTACCGTTCGAGGTAGTTCGATTCGCGCGCGTAGATGCCCGCCGCGTCCATACCGAATGGTGGCGACTCAGGGTCTTGTACGTTCGCCCGCCGACGCAAGTCTTATGTACAGATTAGTGCATTAACGTACAACAATGAGTGAGTCGAACGCGCTCGCGCCGGCGGTCCAGTCCATCCTGGCCGCCGCGCGCGACCGAACCCACGACACAGAGCGCCTGTCGGTTGCCCCGCGGTCGCTTCCTACCGCGCTCGAATCGGCCGAGCGAGACGGACGCACGCCGGTCGTCGCGGAGGTGAAACCGACGAGCCCGTCGACCAGTGGTGGACGACGAGACGACTCGGAAACCCGAATCGACGACCCCGCGACGGCCGCCCGCGAGATGGTCGCCGGCGGCGCGGCGGCCGTCTCCGTGCTCACCGAACCGGAGCACTTCGGCGGGTCGCTTGCCGCGCTGCGTGCGGTCCGCGACGCCGTCGACGTGCCCGTGCTCCGGAAGGACTTCCTGCTCGAGGAGGGCCACCTCGACGCCGTCGAGGCCGACGTTGTCCTCCTCATCGCGCGCTTCCTCGGCGACGACCTCGAACCGATGCTCGAGGCCGCCCGCGACCGGGGGTTTCGGGCGCTCGTGGAGGTCCACGACGGCGACGAACTCGCTCGCGCCGTCGACGCCGGTGCGACACTCGTCGGCGTGAACAACCGCGACCTCGCGGAACTCACCGTCGACCTCGACACGTTCGAGTCGGTCGCGCCGGCCGTCCCCGAGGACGTCACGCTCGTCGCCGAGAGCGGCATCGGATCGCCGGCGGACGTCCGACGGATGCGTGAGGCGGGCGCCGACGGCTTGCTCGTCGGGAACGCAGTGGTAGACGGCGGCCAGGGAAGCGTTCGCGCGAACACCCGGAGGCTGGTCGAGGCATGAGCGAAGACCCAGTCAGATCCGGGAAGTTCGGCGACTACGGCGGCCAGTACGTTCCCGAAGTGTTGATGCCGGCAGTCGAGGAACTCGCGGACGCCTACGAGCGCTACGTCCTCGAGAACGAGGACGGGTTCGTCGACGAGTTCCGCCGCCACCTCCGGGAGTTCGGCGGGCGGCCGACGCCGCTCTCACACGCCGCGAACCTCTCCGAGCGATACGGAACTGAGGTCTACCTGAAGCGTGAGGACCTGCTCCACGGCGGCGCGCACAAACTCAACAACGCGCTCGGGCAGGTGTTGCTCGCGAAGTACATGGGCAAGGAACGCGTCGTCGCAGAGACCGGCGCGGGCCAGCACGGCACCGCCACCGCGATGGCGTGTGCGTACCTCGACATGCCCTGCGAGATCTACATGGGCCGTACGGACGTGAACCGGCAGCGGCCGAACGTCTTCCGGATGCGCATCCACGACGCCGAGGTGAACCCCGTCGATGCGGGGTCGGGAACCCTGAAGGAGGCCATCAACGAGACGATGCGGGACTGGGCGACGAACGTCGAGGACACCCACTACGTCGTCGGAAGCGTCGTCGGCCCGCACCCATTCCCGGCGATGGTCCGGGACTTCCAGTCGGTCATCAGCGAGGAACTGCGCGAGCAGTCACGGGAGCAACTGGGTCAGTTGCCGGAGGCCGTAATCGCGTGCGCTGGCGGTGGGTCGAACACGATGGGTGCGTTCTCGGCGTTCATCGGGAGTGCCGAACTATTCGGTGCGCCGACTGGCGCACACGAGCCAGCGCCGGACGTCGACCTGCTCGCCGTCGAGGCCGGCGGCGCCGAACTCGGCGTCGACGCCGACGAGGGGTACGCGCCGAACTCCGCGAGTCTCACCACCGGGAGCGAGGGCGTGCTCCACGGCGCGCGCACCAAACTGCTCCAGACCGACGAGGGTCAGATCGTCGAATCCCACTCGGTGAGCGCGGGCCTCGACTACGCGGGCGTCGGCCCCGAGCTCGCGCATCTCGTCGACGAGGGCCGGGTCACGCCCGTCTCCGTCGGCGACGACGCAGCCCTCGAGGCGTTCCACTGCCTCTCCCGCGAGGAGGGCATCATCCCCGCGCTCGAATCCAGTCACGCGATCGCGTACCTGGAGGAGTACGAGGGCGAGGGACCGGTCGTCGTCAACGTCTCCGGGCGCGGCGACAAGGACCTCGACACTGTCATCGAGGAGTCCGCGGAACGCGACCTCGACGTGGCGCCGTCGATGGAGGTGTTCGAACAGTGACCCGAGACGACGGCGCGGACGCGGGGCGCGACGACGCGAGCAGGAGCGACCTCGCAGACGCGTTCGCGGACGGTGACGCTCTGGTCTCGTACGTCGCGGCGGGCGACCCGAGCGCGGCGGCGACGAAGGAGTACGCCGAAGCGCTCGTCGCGGGCGGCACCGACGTGCTGGAACTCGGACTTCCGTTCAGCGAACCCGTCGCGGAGGGACCGACCATCCAGCGCGCACTCCAGCGCGCGCTCGACGCCGGGATGACGCCCGACGCCTACCTCGACCTCGTCCGGGACCTCGACGTCGACGTGCCGGTCGTCTGCATGACGTACTACAACCTGATACTTCGGTACGGAAGCAGCGAGGGGCGTGACGCCTCCGAACCCGGGCCCGAGGCGTTCGTGGAGGCGGCCGCGGACGCCGGCGTCTCGGGGTTCGTGGTGCCCGACCTCCCGGTGAACGAGTCCGAGCGGATGGCGGCGGCGTGCCGCGAGCACGGCGTCGATCTCGTGTTCATCGTGGCGCCGACGACGACTGACGAACGCCTCGAGCGCATGCTCGACCGGACGACGGGGTTCGTCTACGTGCAGGGTCGAGTCGGCACTACCGGCGCGCGCGACGACGTCAGCGCGGCCGCCCACGGCAGCCTCGACCGCCTCGCTGAGGCCAACGTGCCGAAGGCCGTCGGCTTCGGCATCTCCGCGGGCGAGCACGCCCGGGAGGTTGTGGCGGGCGGTGCGGACGGCGTCATCGTCGGGAGCGCGTACGTCGACGAGATAGCCGACGGTGTCGAGAACGACGAACCGACTGCCGACGTCGCGGCCCGACTCGAGTCGCTCGCGCGAGAACTGAAGACCGGCGCAGAGCGCGGCGCGTCTGCCGACGGCGAAGGCGGGACGACCGCCGACCACGATTCGCCCGAACCGCAACGCAAATAGACACCCGCTTGCTACTCATTCGCAATGACCACAGGGAAGACAGCGCGACTGGAACGAATCAGCCGAGACGGCCGATTCGTGACAGTCCCGATGGACCACGGTATCACGCTCGGGGCCGTAGACGGTCTCGTAGACATCGAATCGACAATCGACGCAGTGACGCGAGGCGGCGCCGACGCCGTTCTCACGCAGAAGGGCATCGCCGAGCGCGTCCACCCGAACAAGAACGACGCGGGCTACGTCGTCCACCTCAACGCGTCGACGACTATCGGCCCGGACGAGAACGACAAGCGCATGACCGGCACCGTCGAGGAGGCCGTCCGGGCGGGCGCTGACGCCGTCTCGCTCCACGTCAACGTCGGGAGCGAGCACGAACCCGAGCAACTGGAGGACCTCGCCGAGGCCACTCGTGAGGCCGAGCGTCTCGGGATGCCCGTGCTTGCGATGGCGTACGCGCGAGGCCACGGCGTCGACGAGCATGACGCCGAGAACCTCGGCCACGCCGTCCGATTCGCTGAAGAAGCGGGCGCCGATCTCGTGAAGACTGCGTATTCTGGCAGCACGGAGAGTTTCGAGCGCGTCGTCGAGTCGACGAGCAACCCCGTCATCATCGCGGGCGGCAGTCCGAGGAGCGAGCGCGAGACGCTCGCGACCGTTCGGGACGCGGTGGACGCGGGCGCGGCAGGCGTCTCGATGGGTCGCACCATATTCCAGCACGACGACCCCGAGGCGATGACCCGGGCGGTCGTCGCAGTCGTCCACGACGGCGCCACGCCGGACGAGGCGCTGCGCGTTGCTGGATTGCCGATAGAAGTGTAGGTGGCGTCGAGGCGTCGACCTCAACTCGCCAGTTGCTTCGCGGCCGGGGCCGCGACGAGGATACCGCCGAGAATCGTGACGTAAACACCTATTGATGCGAAACTTCCCATCGAGACGAGCCCTACGAAGGCGATGAGACCACCTATCGAGGCGAGTCCGATGTTCGTCGTCTGGTCCCACTCGCGACCGTAGGCGACGCCAATTGCTGCGATACCGAGGACGAGCGTGATGATGCCGTTGCCGTCGATGCCGCTGACGGTCACTCCGAGGAGCGTCTTCCATGGAAGGAACGCACCGACGATGCTCAGCGCACCCCCCGCGTAGACGATTTTCTCGGACGTTTCGGTATCGGTTGCTGCCTCTGTTTCGGCCCTCGTGTCACAGTCTGGACACGACGGCTGTTCGGTGGCGAGTTCCGTGCCGCAGTTACTGCAGTAGGCCATTCTACTCGAAGACTATCTCCCTCTGGTATAGTTGTTAGCATCAACTGGTAAGGACTCGGTCGGAATCGGGCCTGTCGGAGGGGAACTGACCAGTCGCGTGGGAGGACGGACCGCCGTCAGAACTCAGAGCGCGTGACCCGCCACCTGGCCGGCAGCGACTCGAGGGCGTCGCGGAGGTCATCGGTCGCCAGTCCGAAGAAGGATTCGCGGCCAACGGCGCTCCGGAACCGCGCGATGACGGTGTGGGAGGTCGCCTCGAAGACGGTGAGCGAACGCGCGCCCTCCGTATGTTCGAGGCGCGCGCGTTCCGGCTTCCGGCCCGCGAGTTCGGTGCCCAGGTCCCAGCTCAGGCGTTGTGCGTCGTCCGTCGGGAGCGGGACGCGGTCGGCGAGAATGCGCCCCTGCTCGCGTGTTGCCATACCACACCGACGGTGGCTCCGGGACATAAATCGTGTCGTTCCTGCACGCCGCGGGGTCACAGCCGCCGATGCCGACGGTGGGCGGCAGAAGCCCGCGCCTTCGGTACGTTCAAGGCCGCGCCACGCCACCATCCGGCAATGACACGGTCCGTCTGGCTGAAGGCCGACGACTCCGTCGGCGATTGGGACGCCCGCAAGCGCCGCATCACCGCGGGACTGGAAGCGGGCGTCGACTGGGTGCTCGTGGACGAGGGAGACGTCGAGCGCGTGCGCGAACTCGGGTCCGTGAACGTCGCCGCGTTCGGATCCGACGACGCGGACGTCATCGAGGAAGCCGACCCCGACGCGGCGAACGACGACGCGATGCCCGACGCGTACGTCGCCGGCAAGGGCGGCGAGGGGGACGGTACAGTCGAACTGCCCTCGGACCTCTCCGGGAGCGCCGACCTCTCCGCGCTCCGGCGCGGCCACGCGAACGCCGCCTACGTCCGCGTCCTCGACCCCGAGTACGAATCGTTCGCCGAACAGGCCGCCGAGAACGCCGAGTTCACGCTCGTCGCGGGCGAGGACTGGACGATCATCCCGCTGGAGAACCTAATCGCGCGCATCGGCGAGGAGACCACGCTCGTCGCGGGCGTCGACTCCGCGGCCGAAGCCGAGACGGCCTTCGAGACGCTGGACGTCGGCGCGGACGCCGTCCTGCTGGACAGCGACGACCCCGACGAGATCCGGCGCACGGTGAACGTCCGGGACGCCGCCGACCGCGAGCGACTCGACCTCGCGTGGGCGACGGTCACCGAGGTGGAGGAAGCCGGGAGCGCCGACCGCGTCTGCGTCGACACCGGCAGCCTGCTCGAGGACGACGAGGGGATGCTCGTCGGGTCGATGTCGCGAGGTCTCTTCTTCGTCCACGCCGAGACGGCCGAGTCGCCGTACGTCGCCGCCCGTCCGTTCCGCGTGAACGCGGGCGCTGTCCACGCCTACGTCCGCACGCCCGACGGCGGCACGAAGTACCTCTCGGAGCTCCAGAGCGGCGACGAGGTGCAGGTCGCCGACCGTGACGGCCACACGCGAAGCGCGGTGGTCGGCCGAGCGAAGATCGAGAAACGCCCGATGTTCCGCGTCGAAGCCGAGACGGAGGCAGGCGACAGAATCGAGACGCTACTCCAGAACGCAGAGACCATCAAGGTCGCCACCAGCGAGGGCCGTACCGCCGTTACCGACCTCGAAGCGGGCGACGAACTCCTCGTCTATCTGGAGTCCGGTGCGCGGCACTTCGGCGAATCCATCGAGGAGCGCATCATCGAGAAGTAAGCACGGCCACTGGATTCTCCGCTGCTGGTCAGTTGGCGTCTGCCGACTCCCCGGTGTCCAGGCGCTCCGTACACCACGGACAGAAGTCGATGTCGTCGTCGAGTTCGCCTCCGCAGTTCGGGCAGGTCTCCTGTGCGCCGCCGGTCGGAACGCGCTCGGCGGCGGAGGCCGCGGCCTCCCGCACCGCGACCAGGTACGCATCAGCGACGTTCAGCAGGCGAACGACGAACAGGCTCAGCGTCACCTCCAGTCCGAACGACTCGCTCGCAGCGATGAGGCCGTCCAGGCCACCGGACTGGAACGCCTCGTAGGCGGACGGCGGCACGACGACCGCCGCGACGGCGAGCGCGAGCGCGAACCACGACAGCGCGCGCACCCACTTTCGGAGGTAGACGTGTCCGAGTCCCGGGTAGAGGAAGCCAAGCACGGCCGCGAGAGCGCCACGTCGATTGACCACTGTTGTCGAGTATCGGAACCCCGCGCTACTAAACCCACCGGAGTGTCGTTCCGGACGGGCGTCGTCGCGCAGTCGCTTCACCCGGAACTGGACGGGGACGCAACCGGTGGTTCTGGCGGTGTTCCTTGCGCGAACCGACAGATCACGACCGAGAACGTCCGCCCCGTTCCCCGACGTGCTCCGAGATTCGTCCGCGGATGCGTTCCCGGGCCCGGTCCACGACGTGGCCGAGCTTTCGCTGGGGCAACGAGTTCCGTTCGTGCTCCAGTCCACGCTCTGCGAGCCATCGCCGCACCTCCGCCACCCCCTCGTTTCGCCGGATGCCCACCTCCCTGGCGTGTTTGACGGGGTGGCGTCGCCAGTTGAACTCGTCGTGGGCGTACACCTGAGTCCGGTCTGACTGCTGTGCGAACAGCACGACGTGGAGTTGTCTGTCGCCGAGCCACCGGGACCGGTACACCCAACTGCCGTCTGTGCTGCTTCCCTCGGGCGTGTAGTGGTACATACTCAGCGGGTCCCACGCGAACCCGCCGTCGCGGAGTTCCGCTTCGAGGTCACCGATCGGGAGGTGGACGGTCGCGACGTACCCCCTCGGGTACACCTGCGTGGTCGGCTGGCCGAGCGTCTTGGCGGCCCGGTCGACCCACGGTCCCAGTCGCTGACGGAGCCACCGGGGTGTGTTCAGACGGCTCTCCATGTCTGTCATTGTCACCCTCTACGAGGGCCACGTGGATACGTATTCCCCACGCCCCTCGACCGATTCCGCAGCACCACTCCCTCGGACTACCGCAGGTCGTCCACGAGTCGCCGCAGCGTCGTCGCGTCGTACTGGCCCGGCGCGGTGGCGTCGCTCGCGTCCAGTGGCGCGTACCCGATGCGGGATCCGTACAGCGGCGCGACACACCGCGTGTGACTGCCGAGTTCACCCATCGACACGGTGGCGACGGTGTGGCCCGCTGCCGCGTACTCGTGGGTGACGCGCAGCAGGTCGAGTGCCTCCCCGCGGTCGGTCGCCGTGACCGCGAGTTTCCCCACGTCACCGAGCGAGCACGCTTCCCCGAGCGTGCTCGCCATCTCGGAGAGCGACGGCGTCCCCTCGAAGTCGTGTGCCGACACGATGGTCGCGGTGTCGCTCGCGCGCGCCGCCGCCAGCGCCTCCGCGCCGTCGCCGTCCGTGAGCGCCGCGAGTTCGACGTCTATCGCGGCTACGGTGTCTACACCGGCGGCCTCCGAGAGCGCGTCGATGCGCCCCGCGTCGTCCGCTTCGCCACCCTCCGACGCCGCGCGGTTCGTCGCGATGACGGGTAGTTCACCCTCGTAGGACTCGAGCGCCGCGAGCGGGTCGACCGCGAGGTCCATCCGGAGCTCCACGGCGTCGGCGTGCTCACGCGCCTCGCGCTCGTCGGCGAGGTCGCTCACGCTCGCCGCGAGCACGAAGTCGTCGAAGTTCATGGCGTGTCCTGGGAGTGCCTCCCGCAATACCGTTTCGGAGTGCGTGATACGTGGGGGAAGGGTACACGCCCGAGAGTAGCTGTTGGAATCCCGTGGCCTCGAAAGCCCCTGACCGTCTCGCGTTCGCTCTGCACCATCCCGCTCGTTCGCTCCGCTCTCTCGCGGGAACCCTGATGCAGAGTGAACAGGGGCTTCGCCCGCGAGACGGCCAGCCCCTTTCAGTCCCACCCAGCCGGTTGGTCAGCCGGCATCGGCTGGGACTGAAAGGGGCCGTTCTCTCGGCGAACCCCGGCGTTCGGAAGACGCTACGCGTCTTCCGCAGCCCATCAGAACGCGAAGCGTTCTGAGGACGAAGCAAGCACCGAAACGAGCGCAGCGAGTGAGGCGCGCAGCGAGCCGCGGGAGCCGAGAGAACGGGGGCTTTCGAGGTGTTGTACTCGGTCTGCTCGCAGTAAGCTGCTCGAGAAACCACGTCAGAACCGCGAGAACGAGTCGTCGAGAAACGAGATACCGTTTAAACGGGAATCGTGTCCTCGGCTTCGAGGAGTTCGTGGTAGCGGTTCCGGATGGTGACCTCGGAGATGTCCGCGACCTCCGAGACCTTCGCCTGCGTGGTCTTCTCGTTCGTCAGGAGCGCCGCGGCGTACACGGACGCGGCGGCGAGGCCGACCGGCGACTTGCCGGAGTGGACGCCCTTCTCCTTGGCGGTCTGGAGCAGTTCGCGGGCGCGGTGCTGGGCCTCGTCGGAGAGTTCCAGCGAGGACGCGAACCGCGGCACGTAGCTCTCGGGGTCAGCGGGCGCGACCTCGAGGCCGAGTTCGCGCACGACGTAGCGGTACGTGCGCGCGATCTCGGCCTTCTCGACGCGGCTGACGTCCGCGATCTCGTCGAGGGAGCGCGGCACGCCGGCCTGGCGCGCGGCGGCGTACACGCAGGACGTCGCGACGCCCTCGATGGAGCGGCCGGGCAGCAGGTCGTCCTCGAGCGCGCGGCGGTAGATGACCGACGCGGTCTCCCGGACGTTGTCCGGCAGTCCGAGCGCGCTGGCCATGCGGTCGATCTCGCCGAGGGCCTGCTTGAGGTTGCGTTCTTTCGCGTCCCGGGTTCGGAATCGCTCGTTCCACTTCCGGAGCCGTTGCATCTTCTGGCGCTGGTTCGAGGACAGGGAGTTGCCGTAGGCGTCCTTGTCGCGCCAGTCGATGTTCGTGGACAGCCCCTTGTCGTGCATCGTGTTCGTCGTCGGTGCACCGACGCGGGATTTCTTGTCCTTCTCGGCGGAGTCGAACGCGCGCCACTCGGGGCCGCGGTCGATGCCGTCTTCTTCGACGACGAGCCCACAGTCCGCGCAGACGGATTCGCCGTGCTCTTCGTCTTGCACGACGAGCCCGCCACACTCTGGGCAGCCGTCGGTTGATTCCTCTTCCTCCGTGCGCTCCTGCTCGCGCTCTCTCGATTGTATGCGTGCGTCTGTCATCGGCGTGAGTCCCCCCGGAAAACCGGACGAGTCGTAGGCAACACATTGGAAGAAAAGTTACTTAACCGTTCCGAACCTCCGACGAGGGAGGAACACCGTACCATGGGTGGGCATACCACGATAACTGGTTTCTTGACCACCGGAACTTTCACCGCGCCCTCCATAGTCGAACGCGTGAACGTCGTCTCGCTCGCCCCGTCCGCGACTGCAACGGTCGACGCGCTCGGCGCGTCGGACCGTCTCGACGGGGTCACGCACCACTGTGATGTCGACGCGCCCGCGGTCGGCGGCTGGCTGAACCCCGACTACGAGCGCGTCCTCGACCACGACCCCGACGTTGTCCTCACCAGTGACGCGCTCCAGCGCGAGATCCGGGACGACCTCCGCGACCGCGGCGTCGACGTCACGCACACCGAACCGGCGACGCTGGACGACGCGCTCTCGTCGTTCGCCGCCGTCGGCGACGCTATTGGCCGGCCGGACGCCGGACGCGAACTGGAAGTCCAGAGCCGCGAGCGCCTCGACGCTGTCCGCGACGCCGCCGGCCGCGATGCCGCTTCGGATGACCGTCCCGTTGTCTACTGCGAGGAGTGGGACGACCCGCCGATGGCCGCCGGCAACTGGGTGGCCGACGCCGTCCGCGCCGCGGGCGGCCGCTACCCGTTCGTCGACCCCGGCGAGCGCTCCCGGCAGGTCGACGCCGAGGCGGTTCGGGACGCCGACCCGGACCACGTTTTCGTCCACGTCTGCGGGAAGGGCGACCGCGTCGACGTCGACCCCGCGGCGCGCTGGAGTCTAGACGCGGACGTCCACGTGCTCGACGACTCGCTGTTGAACCAGCCGAGTCCGCGTCTGCTCGACGGCGTGGAACGACTGGCGAGTGTGATTCGAGACGTTTAGGTTCAGGACTTCCTCTATGAGACCCGCCAGAAAGTCCCGACTGGAGTAAACTGAACTGCTTCTACGGACACCCAGAAAGCCCCGGGGCGCTCGCGTCCGCTCGCTTGCTGCGCTCCTCGGCCACTTCGCGGCCTGCGGTGCTGGCGTCGCGAGCGAACAAGCCATGCGCGAGCGCTGGGGGAGACCTCCGGTCTCCCGAGCAATCGGGCGCTACGCGCCCGATGACCCCGCCCCTTTCAGTCCCACCCATGCCAGTTGGTCAGTCGGCAGGGTGGGACTGAAAGGGGCGGCCGTCTGGACGACGGCAGGCGACGTAAGCACTGCAGGCCGAAGGGCGAAGCGCGCAGCGAGCCTCCCGAGTCCAGACGTTCACGAGACGCCTGCGGCGTCTCGTGCAGCCCATCAGAACGGCGAAGCCGTTCTGAGGACGGCCGGGGCTTTCTGGGTGTCCGTAGACGTGAGTTGATTGTTCGCTGCCGGGGCTTCCTGCCAGGCCCCGCTGATAGGGACTTCTGACACCCATGACTACTCCGCGACGACTAATATCCGCGAGCGTCTGCACTCGGTATGCACGTTGCAGTCGGCTCCGGAAACCCCGTGAAGCGCGACGCCATCGCCGCAGCACTGCCGGACGCCGTGGTCGAGGCCGTCCCGGTCGAAAGCGGCGTCAGCGAGCAACCGTGGGGCGACGACGAGACGGTCGAGGGCGCGACGAACCGCGCCGAGCGCGCGCTGGCGAGCGGCGCCAATGCGGCCGAGTACGACCTCGGGGTCGGACTGGAGGGCGGGGTGGCAGAACGAAACGGTGACCTGTTCCTGATTATGTGGGCGGCCGCGACGGACGGCGAGCACGTCGAAGTCGGCGGGGGTCCGCGGATGCGCCTCCCCGACGAGGTGGCCGCGCGCCTCCAGGACGGCGCGGAACTCGGTCCCGTGATGGACGACCTGCTGGATACCTCAGCTGTCGCGGAGAACCAGGGCGCCGCGGGCGTGCTGACAGGCACCATCACGGACCGAACGGAAGCACTCCGAACCGCTGCGGCGGGCGCGCTCGGCCCGTTCGTCACGGAGTACTACTGACGGTCGGCCGACTCGCCGACAGTTCGACTGCCGACTGTTCTGGCCGCGTTCAGTCCTCGACCGGCGACGTCTCCGCGGGGGCGTCGCTGTCACCGTCGACCATCTCGTCGGCGTCGGCGCCCTCGACGGCCTCCGTGAGGGAGACGTTCAGCGAGAGCATCGACACCGCGCCGCCCGCGACCGTGACGACGTTCTTCACGATGTGGTCGACGATGGCGACGCCCACCGCGGTCGCGAACCCGACGGGCAGGAGCGTCGAGACGATGGCCGCGAACGCCGCCTCGTAGATACCGATGCCGCCGGGCGGTCCGGGAATCACTTTCGCGAGGTTGCCGACGCTCACCGCGAAGAAACCCACCGCGAGCAGTTGCGGGAGTGGGAGGTCGAGGCCGAACGCGAGGAACACGAGCAGCGCCGTCGCCACGTCGATGGTCCAGATGAGCGCGCTCGTGCCGCCGATGCCGGCGAACGCGCGGCCGTTCGCGGCGACGCGTTGGACGTCGCCCACGAACCGCTCGACGATGGAGGCGACGTACTCCACGTAGGAGTCGTCGCTCGTGTACTCCACGATGCTCCGGACGTAGTTCGACTCCGAGCGAGCGGAGACGACGATAGCCACCACTGCGCCGACGGCGAGCACGCCGACGACAGACGCGACGACGACGGCCTGCCGGACGGCCGCTGACTCCTGGCCGCTCAGGCCGCTCCCCGAGGCGGTCGCGGCGAGTTCGGTGACACTCGAGGGCGCGAACACGGCGAGCGCCACGAGCACGCCGCCGGCGAGGACCGTGATGGTGAGCAGGTCGAAGACGCGCTCGACGGCGAGCGACGCGAACCCGGTGGTGTACGGCACGCCGCGGCGCGCCTTCACGACGTACGCGCGGATAGCGTCGCCTGCCCGCGCCGGGATGACGAGGTTCCCGGTCTGGCTGATGAACACCGCACCCGTGAGGAAGCCTACACTCTCCCTGTACCCGAGTTCCGCGAGAATGTCGCGGTATCGGAGGCCACGGATCGGCCACGAGAACAGGTAGACGACCGCGCCGGCGGCGACGAGCACGGGGTCGGCGTTCGATACCGCCTGGACGAACGCCTCCACGTCGACGTAGACGAACATCAGCGCGAACGCCGTCAGCGAGAGCAGCGTGCCGACGAGCATCCCCGTCCGACGGTTCGCGTACGGACTCACGTTGAACTCCCAGACGCAGCGAAGTATCTGGCTCCCCATCCCGAACACGTCCCGAACGAGGTCGACCTTCGAGTCGCCCTTCGGCGTCCAGTCGACCGCGAACTCCGTCACGCGGAGGCCGCGGCGCTGGGCGCGCACGAGCATCTCGGTGTCCCAGAACCAGTGTTCGTCCTGGACGTCGTCCACGAGCGTCTCGAAGGCGTCGCGGCTGAACGCCTTGAATCCGCACTGGTGGTCGCGCAACTCGGAGCCCAGCAGGCCACGCACGGCGAGATTGAATGCTTTCGACGGGACGCCGCGCCTGACGGGGCGTTCGGCGGCGCGCCCGGGCATCCAGCGCGACCCGGTGGCGACGTCGTACCCCTCCGAGCGGACGCTCTCGACGAGCTCTTCGAGGTGGCGCATGTCCGTCGCGAGGTCGGTGTCGAAGTAGACGAGCGTGTCCCCGCGCGCGTCCCGGAACGCCGCGTTCAGTGCGCCGCCACGCCCCAGGCGTTCGTCGCTGTGGAAGTGCCGTACGCGCTCGTCCTCGGCAGCGAGTCGCTCCGCGATGGCGGGCGTGTCGTCGGTACAGCCGTCCTCCGCGACGACGACCTCGTAGGAGTCCTCGGGGAGAAACGCCGCCAGCGCGTCGAGTGTGGTCCGCACCGTCCCCTCGATGGTGTCCGCCTCGTCGTAGGCCGGGAGGACGACACTCACCTCGACGCCGCGGTCGCTCATTGCCGGAAAACTGCGCTTGCGAATCGTAAGTACCTTCTGACTCACTGGCTCGCGACGTTCTCGTGGGGCGGTTTTTCCGCGGGAATCGACTGGCCCTAACCCACATCGAGTCGACAATCAATTGGGTGCAAATCTGGAAATGGACCTCGACAGAACGACAACAAGTTGGGTGTATCGCTCGCGGTAATCGCGTGTTAACCGCGCCTACCAACTGCTATCTACCACCCGGACCACGCCGGCGCGGGAGCAACGATAACCGCACGAGGGCGGCCGATTTACTTCCCGTACCAAACCCCTCTTACTGTGATAGACCAACAGTGATGTATGAGCGCGACCGCCGCATCGACTGACGCTCTCACCCCCAAACAACACCGCATCCTCGAGTTCCTCCGGCAGCACGCGGGCCAGCAGACGTACTTCAAGTCCAGGCTCATCGGCGACGAACTCGACCTCTCCGCGAAGGAGGTCGGCGCGAACATGCCCGCCATCGAGGACGGCGACCACGACCTGAGCGTGGAGCGCTGGGGCTACTCCTCGAGCACCACCTGGAAGGTCACCGCGTAAGGGGCGCGCTCGGTTTGTCGTCAGATCGGTCCGTCATCCACCTTTTCTGCTCGCGTGTTCCTCGTCCGACCAGAAGACCACGCGTAATGGCTCGTACAACCCGAATCGTTCGCGAGGAACTCGCCCGTTCGGCCGTGTCGCGCTCATTGGCCACGCTCAGTGAACGCTCGTCACTAGGCGTCCACCGGCACCGAACGCGCACTGCGATCCCCTGGCTGTCCCACCTCGCGGGAGAGCAACGGACTCAGGGGTCGTAAGAGAGCAACTCCGCTGCCTCCGCGGCGAACGCCACGGTGTTCGCGTCGAAGGAGTCTGCGTACCGAACGAGCAGCGTGACGATGGTCTCCGGGCGCTCGACCTCGTAGCCGTTCTCCCGGGAGAGCACGCCGACCTCCTCTAGTTGGGCGGCGTACTTGCTCACCGTGGCCGGCGACACGCCGAGTTCGTCGGCGAGGTCGCTGCCCGTGGCGTCCGGGTCGCGGAGCAGCGCGAGCACCATCCCGCGGGGCGTGTCCCGGCGCAGGTAGCCCAGCGCACGCTGTTCGAACGACGTGAACTCGTCCGCGGGGTAGAACCGACGGTAGTCGCCGTCGCGCGCGCCCTCGACGGCGTCCTCGTCGAGGAGCCTCCGGAGGTGGTGCTGGGTCTCGCCCGTGCCGAGTTTGAGGTCGTCACGGACCTTCGAGAAGTGCGCTCCCGGCGTCGTCGCGAGGTAGCCCGCGATGGCTTCGCGGACCTCGCTCTCCCCGCCGTCCTCGTCGCCCGCGAACCGGGCGAGCGGACTCGCCGCGCCGACGGCGGCGAACCGCCGGAGCGTCGCGCGCTTGTCCTCGTCGATACCCATTCGGGGGAACGTACGACGCGAGCCGGGAAAAACCCTCGCTTCGGTCGACCGATACGGGCGGGAAGAGGACGTTCAGAGCTACTGAACGGGTTTTGTGGCGGGCGACTAGCATCGGCGGAGACACAGAACAACAAGAAGAACAACTGGGGTGGATCTGGAACGGCGAGCCGAGGAGGATGCTACTCGGCGGTCGGTTCGGAGTCGCTCTTCGGGCGACTCAGTTCTCGTCGTCGTCGCTGTCGAGTTCCGCGTCCATCTTTTCGATGACTTCGTCCGCGGACTTCATCCCGGGGTCGGCGCCCTCCTGGACGGCCTTCGCCTGCTCCTCGAGTTTCGACGGGTCGACGTCGGCCTCCTCGCTGATCTGGTTGAGTATCTCGTCGATGTCGTCGAGGCCGATGAGCTCGCGGGTCTCCGCGTCGAACTCCAGGCTGTCGAGTTGCGTGCCGTCGTCGGCCACGTCGCTGCCAGCGAGGTGCTTGCCGTACCGGCCGACGAGACTGGAGAGTTCCTGTGGGAGCACGAACGTGTTCGACTCGCCCTCGCCGATGCCCTCGAGGGTCTCCATGCCCTTCTCGATGATGGCGCGCTCGCCCATCGACTCGGCGGACTTCGCGCGGAGCACCGTCGAGATGGCGTCACCCTGGGCCTCCAGGATCTGAGACTGCTTCTCGCCCTGCGCGCGGATGATGTTCGACTGCTTGTCACCCTGGGCGTTCTCGATGGCGGACTGGCGTTCCCCTTGTGCCTCCAGAATCATCGCGCGGCGACGCCGCTCCGCGCTGGTCTGTTGTTCCATCGCCTTCTGGACCTCCTGGGAGGGGTTGACCTCCCGAACTTCCACGCTCTCCACGCGGATGCCCCACTCGTCCGTGGGTTCGTCGAGTTCCGTGCGGATGCGGGCGTTGATCTCCTGGCGCTTGTTCAGCGTGTCGTCGAGTTCCATGTCGCCTAGCACCGCGCGCAGCGTCGTCTGCGCGAGGTTCGACACCGCGGGCTTGTAGTCGTCCACCTCGAGGAACGCGCGCCGGGCGTCCCGCACGCGGATGTAAACGACGGCGTCCGCCGTCACCGGGGAGTTGTCCCGCGTGATGGCCTCCTGCCGGGGGACGTCGATGGTCTGGGTGCGCATGTCGAAGGTGTACGTCCGCGAGACGAACGGCGGGATGACGTTGATGCCGGGTTCGAGCAGGCCGCGGTACTCGCCGAACACCGTCAACGCCTTCTTCTCGTACGCGTCGACGATCTCCACCGTCTGATAGACGACGACGGCGAGCAACAGCAACAACAGCAGTCCCACGAACGTCACCACGGGACCAGCTACCTGGAGGGGAGTGAACATCCTACTTGACGTTTCGACAGGCGGACAATAAGTGTTGCCGCGTCTATCAGTCTCTGCGGACTGGTTGTCTACCCGTGTCTGCGTGCTGCCTCGGCTATCGGGATTCGCTTCGTCTCACGCGGTTTCGTCGGCCTCCGACTCCGTGTCCGACTCGTCGTCCAGGGTCGACTCGGTGTCCGCGTTCGACTCGACGTCCTCACTCGACCTGGCGTCCGGAGACGACGGCGTTCCGGCGTCACTCTCCGTCCTGCGCTCGCGCTCCCGCGCCAGCGCGCGGTCGATGTCGTCCACGCCGTCCACAGCCTCCACTGTCACCACGTTCCCACCGCCCGGGTCCACGACGACCACCTCCTCCCCTTCGTCGATGGATCCCGAGATGGTTCGCGCGGCGTACGTCGGGTCGAAGCCGCCGGCCTCGAGTTTCACCTTCCCGGAGCGCTCCGTGACGCGCTCGAGGACGTAGCCGCGGACCCCCCGGAGGTCACTCGAGGTGCTGGTCTGGCCGCGCCCGCTCCCCGCGTAGAAGTCGAAGCGACGGTAGACGTACAGCGCGCCGAAACCCGTGGCGAACACCAGGCCTGCGAGCACGAACGGCGTCGCCGCGCCCGGCACGAACAGGCCGACGAGACCCGCGACGAACAACGACACACCGATGACGACGAAGTGCGCACCCGGCGCGAACGCCTCCAGCACGCAGAGCGCGGTGCCGGCGACGACGAGCAGTAGCGACAGCGACAGCCCGAACACCTCGATCATATGCGGAACTTGGGGCGGTGGGGTCTAAACCATTACCCGAAGCGCGACGCTCACCCGAAGATCAGTAGCCCAATCACGCCCAGCATCGCACAGACGCCGAGCGCGAAGAACGCGACGTTCTCGAATCGCGGTGACCCCGGTTCGATGGAGTGCGTCTCGACGCGTTCGCCGTCCTCCCCGACCTCGTCGACGTCGAACCGCCACTCGGACTCGTCTCCCTGCTCGCGGTTCTCGCTCATACGATGTGTTCGGGGCTGACGGGCAAAAGTCCGTGGGTCGCACTCGCTGGATCGCGTCCTCAGAGGCTGCCCGCGTACACGACCCCGCGCTCGCCGTCCACGGTCACTTCGTCCCCCGTCTCGATGTCGGAGATGTCCGCGTCGCCCACCAGCGGCACGTCGAGTTCGCGTGCTATCATCGCCGGATACCCCGTCATCCCGGACTGCTCGGTCACGATGCCCGCGATCAGGTCGAGGTCGCCGCTGAATTCGTCGTCGAACTCCTCGGGGAGCACTAGCACGCTCCCCTCGGGCACGTCCGAGAGGTCGCCGTCAGTCAGTACCCTGGCCGGGCCGACCGCGCGCCCGGCCACCACCGACCGACCGACAGCAAGGGTCTCCGCGGCGACGTGGACCTTCAGCGTGTTCGTGGTGCTCGCGCCCTTCAGGTCGGCCATCATGCCGACCAGTACGACCACGGTGTCCCCGCTCGCGACCACGCCCGAGTCCACCGCGGCCCGCACCGCCCGCTCCACGACCTGCGTCGCGTCCCCCTCTGAGACCTCCACGTGCTCCGCGTGGACGCCCCAGTTCATCGCCAACTGGCGGCGAACGCGGTGACTCGGCGTCGCGCACATCACCGGTACGCCCGGCCGGAACTTCGCGGCCTTGCGCGCGGTGTAGCCGGACTCCGAGGCCACCACAACCGCGCTCGCATCGATGTCCCGGGCGAGATACCGCGCCGACCGCGCGAGCGCGTCCGTCTTCGCCTCGCCGTCGGCCTCCGGGACGCGCTGCTCGCGCAACTCCGCGTACTCCTCGCTCTCTTCGGCCTCCCGGACGATGCTGTCCATCGCGTCCACGACCCGCGGCGGATGGTCGCCGATCGCCGTCTCCCCAGAGAGCATCACCGCGTCGGTGCCGTCGAGCACCGCGTTCGCCACGTCGGAGGCCTCCGCGCGCGTCGGCCGCCGCGAGTGTACCATCGAATCCAGCATCTCCGTCGCCGTGATGACCGGCACGCCCGCGCGCTGACACCGCCGAATGATACGCTTCTGGATCATCGGGACGTCCTCCAGTGGGCACTCCACGCCCAGGTCGCCGCGAGCCACCATCACGCCGCTGGCCGCCTCTACGATGCCCTCGAGGTTCTCCACCGCTCCCGCGCGCTCGATTTTCGCCACGATGGGGATGTCCGCGCCGAAGGACTCCAGCACGCGACCGACCTCCAGGACGTCCTCGGCGTTCCGCACGAAACTCGCAGCGACGTAATCCACGCCCTTCTCCGCGGCGAGTTCCAGGTCCCGGCGGTCCTTCTCGGTCACCACGTCGAGGCCGAGTTCCACGCCCGGCACGTTCACGCCCTTCCGACTGCCGAGGTCGCCGCCGGACTCCACCCGACCGAGCACTGCGTCGCCCTCCACGTCCACCACCACCGCCTCGATGCGCCCGTCGTCCAGAAGGACGTCGTCACCGGGTTCGGCCGCCGCGATACTCGTCGACAGTCCGACCGTTTCCGCGTCAGACGTCTCGCCCGGCTCGAACCGAACCACGCTTCCCTCGGCCAGATGGACGGAACCATCGGTCTCTGCGGTCCGGACCTCCGGCCCCTGCATGTCCAGCATCACCGCGACCGGTTTCTCCGTAGCGTCGTCCACGCGCCGCGCCGTGTCGACGAGGTCCGCTCGGTCCGAAAGCGTTCCGTGACTCGAATTGATGCGAGCAACCGTCATCCCAGCGTCCGCTAGCGCGCGCACCGAATCGACGTCAGACGTCGCCGGCCCGAGCGTGCAGACGATCTTCGCATTCCTCATTGCGCCGGGGTACGCAGTCACGCATCAAAAACCCAGGTGAGTGACCGCGGCACCCGACCGGCCACAGCCATTTTCCACCCCCCGTGCGTATCTCGTGTCATGCCAACGTATGCCGCAATCGCCACGGTCGAAACGGGACGGTTCCAGAACGCCCAGGAACTCGCCTCCATCTGGGGAGACGTCCAGACCGACCTCGAGGACAAGAACTGCCACCTCATCGACGCCTACGTCCTCCTCGGCGAACGCGACGTCCTCCTCCTGTTCGAAGCCGACAGCCGCGAGGACGCCCTCCAGGCCTCCATCGCCGTCCAGCGATACGGCATCAGCATGGACACCATGGAAGCCATGAACGTCGACCGACTCGGCGAACTCGTCGACGAACTCTAACACGCACTTTTTGCTGCGAGCGCGCCTCCGGGAGACCGACGGTCTCCCGTGCCCTCGTTCGCTTCGCTCACGAGGACTCCGGCGCGCTCTGGCAAAAATTTGCGGAAAAAGCACTCCTCCCTCACTTCGTGCCTCCGGCACTCCGTTCAGTCGTCGGCCCGCGAGCCTTGGCTCGCGGTGAATCGCGGTGCTCAGGCTCTCCGAGCCGTTCGCACCGCGAATGCTAGTGGCTGTCTGCTGATTCAACTGCCGATACCCCTGGCTGCGTAGATTCAAATAGCAAGCCGGGACCAACCCGGTGCGTGACGTGAAAATCGTCCGGTGCGCTCGGATGATGTGAGCGCGGCGACGCGCGCCGGAGCAGTTCGCCGCCTGCAAGCCCCTATTCGACGCCGAGCAGACGCAGGACTACTTGACGCGAGTGCCCGGGACGCTGTCGCCGTGTGTCGTCAGCAGGTCCGCATCCTCGCCAGCGGCGAGCACCATGCCGTTGGATTCTACGCCGAACAGCTCCGCTTTCTCGAGGTTTGCCACGACGACGACCTTCGTTCCCGGGAGGTCGTCGAGGTCGTGAAGTTGCTTGATGCCGGCGACGATCTGTCGAACCTCGTGGCCGATGTCGACCTCGAGGCGCGCGAGGTCGTCCGCGCCCTCGATTCCTTCGGCCGACTCGACACGGCCGACGCGGAGGTCGAGGGCCTGGAACTCCTCGAAACCGATGCGGTCCTCGACGAGCGGTTCGAGTTCGATGGCGGAGCCGTCAGCGTCGGCGTCGTCCCCGTCAGCGTCACCATCGCTACTGGACGATTCGATCTTCGCCTCCAGCGCCTCGTTCAACTCCTCGACGCGTTCCTCCTCGACCTTCGTGAACAGCTCTTCGGGCTCCCCGAACTCGGCAGGCGGCTCCTGCAGGCAGTCGCCGACCGTGGCGTCCGCGGCGCTCCCGCTCTCCCCGAGTTGCGCCCACACCTCGTCGGCCTTCTCCGGCGTGAACGGCTGGAGCAGCACCGCGACCGCCTTCACCAGTTGCACGCAGTCGCGGATGACCGGCGCCGCCTCGTCGTCGTCGAGCTTCCACGGTTCGTTGCGCTGGATGTACTCGTTGCCGAAGCGAGCGAGCGCGACGGTTCGCTCACCGGCGGTGCGGAGGTCGTAGTCGTTCAGTGCGTCCTCGTAGTCGTCCATCGCCTGGGCGATTTCCGTCTCGACGTCGTCCGTGAGGCCGACGTCCGGCGTGCCGTCGAAGTTCCGCGCCGCGAACAGCAGCGCGCGGTAGACGAAGTTCCCGACGACGTCCGCGAGTTCGCTGTTCACGCGCTCCGCGAACCGGTCCCACGAGAAGTTCACGTCACGCTCGAAGCCGCTGGCGGTCGCGAGGTAGTACCGCAGCAGGTCGGGATGGAACCCCTCGTCGAGATACTCCTCGGCCCAGATGGCGCGGTTCCGCGACGTGCTCAACCCTTTCCCGTTGAGGTTCACGAATCCGGTCGCGCAGACCGCTCGCGGTTCCGTGTACTCCGCGGCGCGCAACATCGCGGGCCAGTAGACGGTGTGGTGCTGGATGATGTCGCGGCCGATGACGTGGACGATCTCGCCGTCGCCGTCCTTCCAGACGGACTCCCAGTCGAGGTCGCCCTCGCGTTCGCTGTACTGCTTCGTCGACGAGACGTACTCGACTGGGGCGTCCACCCAGACGTAGAGCACGAGGTCCTCGCGCTCGCCCGCGTCGTCACCGTCTCCACCGCTTTCGTCGTCCGGGTAGTCGATGCCCCAGTCCATGTCCCGCGTGATACAGAGGTCCTGTAACTCGCCCTCGATCCACTCACGGGGCTGGTTCTTCGCGTTGTTCGTGCCCTCGAGGCGGTTGATGAACCCCTGGAGGTACTCCTGGAACTCCGAGAGGCGGAGGAACTTGTGCTCGCGCTTGCGGTACTCCGCGGGGTTCCCGGTGAGCGCCGACACGGGGTCCTCGATCTCGCCGGGTTCGAGGTGCCGCTGGCAGCCCTCGTCGCATTCGTCGCCGCGCGCGTGCTCGCCGCAGTACGGACACGTCCCCTCGACGTAGCGGTCGGGGAGCCACTGGTCGGCTTCGGGGTCGTACCCCACGTCGATCTCCTTCTCGTAGACGTGGTCGTTTTCCTCCCAGGTGCGAACGAACTCCTTCGTGAGCGCGACGTTCGTCTCGTCGTGCGTGTGGCCGTAGTTGTCGAAGTCGACGTTGAACTTCGGGAACGTCTCCTCGTACTGCTCGTGGTGGCGGAGCGCTAATTCCTCGGGGCTCACGCCCTCCTCTGCGGCGTTCACCGCGATAGGCGTCCCGTGCATGTCGCTTCCGCAGACGTAGACGGCCTGCTGGCCGAGTTTGCGAAGGCCGCGGGTGAACGCGTCCGCGTTCACGTAGCTACGCAGGTGGCCGATGTGGAGGTCGCCGTTGGCGTACGGCAACCCCGCCGTGATCACCGCCGGGTCGTCGGTGGGGAAATCGTCGTGGCTCATACTCAGTTCGTCTGCCGGCGCGGGCCTAAAGCCCGCGGATTGTGTCTCGTCATGCTGGTGGTCCGTTGTGGCTCTAGAGCGGTACGAGCAGAGAAATCGGGGTTCGCGCCCACGCGGTGACCGTATGAGGGTCCGCGGGCGTGGCGGTCCACCCGGTAGCGACGCTACGCGCGCATCGGCATCGGCCGCATCGTGAGGTGGACCGTCCGGGTCACGTTCCGAGGGTGGCAGTCCGCGAGTAAAAAGGTTGTTCAGCACTGACGGCCACGCCGCCTCAGAACGCGAGCAGGAGGCCTTCGAGGACGACGATGGTGACGACCAGTCGGCCGACGCTGCCCGTGAACGTGGCGGCGGCGAACTTCGCGTAGTTCTCCTCGATGACGGAGAACGCGTAGATGGAGAGGGTGTCCGGGAACCCGGGGACCGTGAGTCCGAGTGCCATGCCGGCGTAGCCGTACTCCTTGACGAGTTCCACCATGCGCTGCTTCGACCACTCCATCGGGTCGAAGCCGAGGCGCTCGAACGCGCGCACGACCGGCCCGGAGTGGCTCGCGCCGTGGCCGACGTAGAGCGCGATGAGGCTCCCCGCGGCTTTGCCGACGCCGCTGACGAGGATGATGAGTACGACGGTCAGTGGGGCGGGGATGCCGAGGCCGAGCGTGGCGACGCTGCCACAGACGTAGCCCGCGGGACAGAGCACGACCTCGCTGGGGAGCGGGAGCACGAACGCGATGAGGAAGGAGTAGATGAAGATAATGAGCAGGCCGCTCCAGCCGGTTGCGGCTCTGACTGCGCCCTCGATTGCGTGGAAGTCAATAGCGAGCGGGAGCGCCGCTGCGGGGGTCACTGTCGGATTTGTCTCACTCGCGCGGCTAAACCCTACTGGAGTTCGTCGAGGTCAGCGAGGAACTTGGTGAGCATCGCCCGAGTGACGTGGGGCATGCAGACGACGCGGAGCTCTCCGCTCGCGGTGCGCGAGATCCGCCAGTCACGCTCGCGGAGCGCGTCGAACTCGGCGTCCGGGAGGTCGACGGCGACGAGCGGCAGGACGGGGTCGGCGACGTCGTAGCCGCGGTCGACGAGTTCCGCGGCGAGGAAGTCGGCGTTGGCTTGCGAGACCTCGTACTGCTCGCGATAGCCGTCCGGCCAGAGCGCGTCGAGGGCGGCGTGCGCGCCAGCGACGCCCGCCCCCGAGCGCGTGCCGCCGAGCGTCGGCTGGGTGTCGGATTCGAGGTACGGTGTGTCGATGGCGAGCGCGTCCAGGGTTTCGGCGTCGCGCGCGAGGAAGCCGCCGGCGGGAATCGGCGCCTGCCCCATCTTGTGCGGGTCGATGGTCATCGTGTCCACGTCGACGTCCGAGAAGTCCCAGTCGTGGTCCGTGAACGGGAGCACGAACCCGCCCCACGCGGCGTCGACGTGGAGGCGGGCGTCGACGTTCGCGGCCACGTCCGCGAGCGCGGAAATCGGGTCGACGCGCCCGAACTCCGTGGTGCCCGCGATGCCGACGACGAGCGCGGTGTCGTCGTCCGCGAGCGCCGCGACGTCGTCGACGTCCGCGCGGTGGTCGTCGTCGGTGGCCGCAAGGCGCAACTCCACGCCGAGCACGTCGGCGGCCTTCTGGAAACTGAAGTGCGCGCTCTCGGGTGCGACGACGTTCACGTCGCCATCTGCGACGTTCCTGGCTGCGCGCACTGCCTGGAGGTTCGCCTCCGTGCCGCCCGACCCGACGTAGCCGTGTGGGTCGTCCAGACCGACGACGTCCCCGAGTGCTGCGACCGCTCCCTCCTCGAGTTCGGCGACGGTCGGGTAGGTCGCGGGGTCGCCGGGGTTGTCCGCGAGAAAGGTCGTCGCGGCGTCGCGGGCGGAGGGATGTGGCTCGGTGCACATCGAGGAGAGCACGCGGTCGAAGTCCTGTGGAGTGTGCTCCCCGAGCGCGGCGCTGTCCATATCCCGAGACTAGTTGGTGGGCGTTTAGCGGTTCCGCTCTCGGGCCACGACGCCGTTGTTTCGTTGCGGCCGAGACTGTCGTCGGGTGGCGGCGTCGCTCAGTAGTGGGGATTGGAGGCGTTCACGACGACGGGCGCGCGGAGCACTGGAATGCCGTCCGGCCCCCAGACCTGCACCCGGTACGTGGCGTCCAGTTTCGGGTAGTCTCGCCAGCCGTCTTCGTACGCGAGCAGGGGGTCGCTGCCGTTCTCGGGGAACGAGAAAAACACCTGTTCGTCCGCGGCGAGCGTCTGGTTCAGCGTGAACGCGTGGGTCTTCCCGGCATACGTGAGTTCGACGGTGGAGCCAACCGGCAGCGACTCGCCTTCCTCGTTCTTGACGACGACGTGCTCGCCATCCTGGCTCTCGTCGACCCCGACGAACGCGTCCACGGCGTTCCGCGCTTTCGACGCCCATTCCGGGCGTTGAACCGATTCGACGCCGATCTCGGTGAGTTCGTAGGTGAGCGTCTCGGTGGTGTTCTCCACCTCGGAGGCCACGTGACGACGATACTCGTAGTGGTGGACACGTCCGCTGAGGTCCACGACGAGGCGTGCGTCGAACGTCGTCGTTCTGTCCTGCTCAACGCGATTGCGGTCGGCCGTCAGCACGAGCAGCATTCGGCTGTCCCGAACGACGCGCTCGGACACCGTGAAGTTGTACGCGTGGGCGTAGTCGAGGGGCCAGTTGCTCTCGATTCGGGGGTTGCCGTTGTCGGGTTCGACCTGCCAGTCTGTGTAGTAGGCGTGCCCGTACGGGCCAGTGATGCGGCGCGCGCCACGGCTCTGATTGTGCCACTTGAGGGTCGTGGTGTTGTACTCGTTCGCCCAGAACGTGGTCTCGTTGACTGCAGTGGCCGTCAGCCGCGCGCGTCGCCGAATCGTCTCGTTCGTAGCGTCGACGACGTTCGGCGCCTTCGGGGTCTGGAACTCGGTCAGTTCGTACTCGTAGGCGTATCCCGTTTCGGCGAGAGCGGCCTCGTGTGCGTTCGCGAGCTTCGTCGCGTTTTCGACGCCCTGCGCGCTGACGCCGGGCGGGAACCCCTCGGCGGCTTCGGGTCCGTCACCGCCGTCCAGTGGAGGGACGCCCATGCAGCCAGCTGCCAGGAGGAGGGCGCAGACTGCGAGGACCGTTCGCATAGTCGACGTGTCGGATTCGACGTGCAAGTTCTTTGTGGAGGGGTGGCACGCGGTCAGGCAGGAGCCCCTTCGTCCGCGGGCGAATCGCCGTCCATCGGCTCTTTTTCGGTGAGGTACCGGATGCGTTCAGGGACGGGTGGGTGCTGGTAGTGGAACGTCTCGTACAGCGGGTGCGGGAACGGGTTGCCGAGGTTCTCGCTGGTGAGGTCCGCGAGCGCGTCGGCGAGCGCGCCACCGCTGCCCATCACGTCGACGGCGAACGCGTCGGCCTCGCGTTCGTTCGCGAGCCAGAGTTTGTTCTCGATGGGGGAGGTGAGTCGGCTCAGCGGCTGGAGCCAGAGGCCAGCGAGCAACAGCCCTGCGGCGGCCTGCTGGGGCACGCCGAACATCTCGTACAGCCACGCCGACTCCACGAGGAACTGCGCGACGAACAGCAGCACGGCGACCTGCACCGCGCTCGCGGCGAGGTTCTGCCAGATGTGCCCTTTCTTCCAGTGCGCGAGTTCGTGGGCGAGCACGCTCTGGACCTCCTCGTCGTCCATCTGTTCGACGAGCGTGTCGAACAGCACGACGCGCTTCGTACGCCCGAACCCCGTGAAGAACGCGTTCGAGTGGCCCGAGCGGGAACTCGCGTCCATCACGTACACCTGGTCGCAGGTGAAGCCCGCGCGCTCGAAGACGTCCTCTACGGCGTCCCGCAACTCGCCGTCCTCGACCGGGTCGAAGTCGTAGAACAGCGGCATCACGACCCGGGGGACGAGCACCTGCGTGGCGAGCAGGAACGCGACGACGACGCCGGTGGCGGCGAGCCACCACCACCCGGGGAACTGGTCGACGACGAGCAGGACGGCACCACCGAGAATCGCGGTGAAGACGGCGGCGACCGCGGTGCCGACGAGCGTGTCTCGCACGAAGAGCCGGGGGGACTGTTCGTTGAACCCGAACGCGTCCTCGATTCCGAACGTGTCGAACGCGTCGAACGGCAGCGAAAGGATCTGGAGGCCGAGGACGGCGCCGACGAACAGCGCGACGCCCGCGAGCAGGTCGTTCGCGAGCGTGGCGAACGTCCACTCGACGGCAGCGCCAAACAGCCCCGAGTAGAGGACGAGGAGGACGACGCCCACTGTGACGACGCTCTCGAGTTGCGACGCCGCGGTGCCGAGTCGGTGATAGTCGAGCAGTCGGTCGGGGTCCTCGACCCCGACAGTGTCCGCGAGCCAGTCCGCGCGCTCTCTCACTTCGGATTCGGCGTACCGCACGTTCAGCGCCGCGAGCACGGCGAAGAAGGCGGTGGTCCCGACGACCAGGACGAGGAACAGCGCGTGCTGGAGTAACATACGGTGGCGGTACGGACACCCACGGGAAAGGCGTGTCGGAGGTGTGAACCGCGCGGCGCGCGTCGTCGCCGGTCGTCCACCGAACGGGGAGAACTCGCCGCATCGAAGAGGTTTTGACCGCCCACTCGGAACCGGAGAGGTATGATTGCTCCGTGGGACGACTGGGACCACGTACTGAAGGTGGACCCGGACAAGTCACTCGTCGACGGCGAGACGTTCGACGACGTGATGGAGACCGGGACGGACGCCATCGAGGTCGGTGGCACACTTGACGTGACGGCGGAGAAGATGGAGCGCGTCATCGACGCGTGCCGCGAACACGACGTGCCGCTGTACCAGGAACCGTCGAACCCCGCCGTCGTCGTCGAGAACGATGCGCTCGACGGCTACCTCGTGCCGGTAGTGATGAACGCCGGTGACCCGTTCTGGATCACGGGCGCGCACAAGGAGTGGGCGCGCATCGCCGAACTGGACTGGGAGCGCACCGCGACGGAGGCGTACATCGTGTTGAATCCGGAGGCGAGCGTCGCGGAGTACACCGACGCGGACTGCGACCTGGACGCCGATGACGTCGCTGCGTACGCGACGGTGGCAGAGCGGATGTTCGGTCAAGACGTCGTCTACGTCGAGTATTCGGGAATGCTCGGCGACCCGGACGTGGTCGGCGCGGCCCACGACGCCCTCGAGGATGCGACGCTGTTCTACGGCGGCGGCATCCACGACTACGACGACGCCTACGAGATGGGTGAACGAGCGGACACCATCGTCGTCGGGGATTTGCTCCACGACGAGGGCGTGGACGCGGTGCGCGAAACCGTCGAGGGCGTCCGAGACGCCCACGACTGAGCGTCGGCACGGCGGCCAGTTTTCGACGCGCGGCTACGTTCCGGCACCGATTCGCGGGTCGAGGTAGCCGTACAGCAGGTCCTGGACGTAACTCGCCAGCACGCCGCCGAGCGCGAGCGCGAGCGAACTCGCGATGATGAGAGACATGTCCCGCGTGCGCACGGCAATCATGTTGATGGCGGCGAGCCCCTCGATGCCGAACACCGACTCGATGACGTAGATGTTCAACAGCACGACCACGAGCAGTTCGGACAGCGACGCCGAGACGATGGGCACCGCCGCGTTCCGCAGGACGTGCCTGGCGACGCGGAGGTTTCCGGCGCCCTTCGCGCGGTGGAGTTTCGCGAGTTCACCGCCGTCGCGGTCGAGGTACGCGGTGCGCACGTACCGGAGTTGCCACCCGATCAGTGACAGCGCGAACACGGCCGCGGGCACGAGGAACCGCCACGGCTTCCACGTCGGCCAGAGGCCGCTGTTCGGGGAGGTGACGCGACCCATGATGTAGAACGGCGGCCCCCGCCACTGCAGGAGATTTACCCAGTCGAAATCGAGTGGCAGTTTCCAGAACACGAGGAAGGCGGCGATGAACACCGGCACGCCGACCGCGGCGTACGAACCCACGCGGACCACCCAGTCGGGGGTGCTGTTGGGGAACGCGCCGGAGATAGTGCCGAAGAGGGTGCCGAGCAACACGGCCAGCAGCACCGCTGGTATCGTGTAGAAGGCGGTCCGCTGGATGGCCGGCCACAGCACCTCCGAGACGGGCGCGCGCATAGACGTCGACTGCCCGAAGTCGAGCGTGGTGACGTCAGCGAGCCAGTCGGCGTACCGGACGGCCATCGAGTCGTCGAGCCCCCGCTCTGCCTCGTAGTGCTCGATGAAGTCGTTTATCTCCTCCTGGCTCGCGCCGTGGCGTTCCATCTGTGCGATGGTCGCCTGTTTGTTGGTGTCCGGCGTGAACGCGACGATGGCGAACGTCGCGGTCAGGACGAGGTAGACGGTCAGCAACGCGAACAGGGTTCGCCGGGTGACGTACGCAGCGAAGTTCACGCCGACTCACCCCCCTGCTCGATTCTGGGGTCGAGGTAGCCGTGTAACACGTCCTGGAAGAAGTTCCCGACGATGCCGACGAACACCAGCACCATCGTGGTGCCGAGGATGAGCGCCATGTCGCGGTTCTCGACGGCGTAGAGGCTGAGTGCTCCGACTCCCGGAATCCCGAACACGGTCTCGATGACGTAGACGTTCAACATCAGCACCGCGATGACCTCGGAGAGGGACATCGAGAGGATGGGAATCGCGGCGTTCCGCAGGACGTGGCGGGCGGTCTGAAGGCGCCCTGACCCCTTCGCGTACAGGAGTTTCACGAAGTCAGCGTTGACGTGCTCGAGTGATTCCGCGCGTGCGTGCTGGAGTAGTCCAGCGAGCAGGCCGAGCGAGAGGACGAACGTCGGGAGCGCGTACCGGAGCGGGTGACTGAACTGCCAGGTGCTCCCGATGGTCGCGCTCGCTTGCGGGACGACCGCTCTCGGGACCAGCCAGGGGTAGTTGTACCACTGGTCGAGGAAGTTCACGAGCCAGAACGACGGGATTCCCATCGCGGCGTACGCGACGAGGCGCGACCCCCGGTCGGTGGCGGAGTTACGGTTGAGGGCGTCGAACAGACCGCCGAGCACGCCCAGCGAGAGCGTGAGGAGGAACGAGGGGACGACGTACGCGAGCGTGTACGGCAGGCGATTCGCCACCACGTCAGTCACGGGTCTGTTGCCGAGCGAGGCTGTTTCACCCCAGTCGAGGGTGGCGATTCCGACGACCCACTTGCCGTACCGCTCGACGAGCGAACCCGTCATGCCGTGCTCCTTCCGGAATTCGGATTTGAACTGCTCGATCTCCGCGTCGGACGCTCCCGACCGCTCCATCATCGCGAGCTCTCCCTGGAGTTGCGGGTTCGGGGTGAGCGCGACGACGCCGAACGTGAGCGTCACGACGAGCAACGCGGCGAACACCGCGAAGGCGAACCGCCGAGTGACGAACGCTGCGAAACTCACGGTACACCACCGCTCTGCGGGGAGGAGGGACGCGTGCAGGGCATTACCAGGTGGATAGCTGACAATCAACAATTATAAGGTTTTCGTTGCATCGTACCTTCCTGTGCCCTCCACTCGGCTGAACGACGCCACCTTCCTCGAGGTGGACTGGACCGAAATCGAGGACGGACACCGCATCAGCAGGCGAACTGTCGGGTTCGCGCTGGCGTTGCTCGCGGTCGCCGCGCTGTTCGTGTACGACCACGTGTTCGTGACCGGCGCCATCGTCGGCACCTGGGACGTCACCCGCGTCGACTGGCTGTTCGGCGTCTCGCTCGTCGTCTGCGCCCGATACGTCGGGGTTCCGCTGGCCACCAACTGGGACCGGACGAAGCGGTACGCCGCGCGGATCGCTGACGACCCGTTCGCCGCCAGCGCGTTCGTGTTCTTCGGGGTGTTCTTCGTAGTCGCGCTGGTCGGCCCCGAGGTGTACGGTATGGCGCTCTCGGACCTCTCCCGGGAGTACCAGCCGCCGGTGTTCGCCGCCGTCGACGCGAGCGCGTACTCCCACTACGACTGCATCGGTCGGCTGGCGAACGGCTACTGCCACGGCTCCTGGGAGTACCCGCTCGGGACCACTTCGATGGGCGAACCCGTCCTCGAGATGCTCGTCTACGGGATGCGGACCATCCTCGAGGTCGCGCTCTCCGTCACGGTCATCATGGGCGTCGTGGCCACCGCGGTGGGCACCACCGCGGGCTACCTCGGCGGGTGGGTCGACGACGTGTTGATGGGGTACGTCGACGTCCAGCAGACCATCCCCGCCGTCGTCGTCTACCTCGTCGTCGCCACGATGGTGCTGCGGGACAAGAGCGTCTTCGTGCTCGCCATCTTCTTCGGCCTGCTGGACTGGGGTGGCATCGCGCGCCTGGTGCGCAGCGAGACGCTGAAACGTCGGTCGTCGGGGTACGTCCGTGCAGCACGGGCTTCCGGCGCCAGCGACTACCACGTCATCCGCCGGCACCTCGTGCCGAACGCGACGGCGACGCTCTCGACCAGCCTCTCCCGTCGCATTCCGGTCCTCATCCTCACGCAGGTCGGCCTCGCCTTCCTGATGTTGACCGGGACCACGATGCGCTCGCTCGGGGAGATGATCCGGCGCGGTATCCACACCACCAACTGGCTCCACCACTGGTGGACCTCGGCCACCGCAGTCGTGTTCATCGTGCTGGTCGTACTCGCCTGTAACGTCGTCGGGGACGCGCTCCGGGACGCCCTCGACCCGAAGGGCTCGTAGTCACGAGCCAATCTGCGGGTCGAGGTAGCCGTACAGCAGGCCCTGGACGTAACTCGCGAGAATGCCACCGAACGCCAGACCAGCGACGACCCGATGATGAGCGGCATGTCCCGGAGTTCCTCCTCGGACGCTCGTTCGTACTACGACGCGGCCGAGAGCTGGCCGCCGAGGTGCGTGTTTGGGTGAGCGCGACGGCGCCGGACGTCAACGACACGACGAGGTACGCCGTCGGGAGCGCGAACAACGTCCTGCGAGCGCCGTCACCGACGAATTTCACTGGGAACAGCCCGGGGCGTTCGTGGAGGGCGTGGCTAGCGGCATCTGTCACCAAGATAACCACTCACAAAGTTTTATAAAGATTGGTCATAATCCAGCGGATGAGTTACATGCCCTCCACGGAACGGACCGACGCGCTGTTCACTCGCGTACGTTGGAGTGAACAGACCGGCAGTGGACTCGACGCCCGGCTACGGACGGTCGGGTTCGTCGTTGCGCTGACTGCGCTCGCTGCCGCCTTCGCATACGACTACGTCGTCGAACCAGCATCGCTCATTCACCACTGGGACGTCAGCCGGATGGACTGGCTGTTCTTCCTGGCCTGCGTCCTCTTCGCACGGTACGGGGTCGTCCCGCTCGCCGCCGACCGCGAGCGCTCGTCGAGCAACCTCCGGGCGTTCCTCTCGCGGCCCGCCGGCGTGCTGAGCCTCGGTTACGTGCTCACGTTCTGCCTGCTCGGCCTGCTCGGCCCGGAGGTGTTCGGGATGGCCACCACGAACCTCTACCACGATCTCCAGCCACCCGTGTTCACGAGCGTCAACACCTGGGGCGTCTACGGCTACGAGTGCCTCGGGGCGACCAGCGGAGACCTCTGTTACGGTTCCTGGCAGTACCCCCTCGGGACCACGCAGTCCGGCGAGGGAATGGCGAAGATGCTGATGTACGGCGCACGCATCGCCCTCAAACTCTCACTCGCCGCGGCGATGATCATGGTCGTCGCGGCCACCGCCGTGGGCACCACCGCTGGCTACTTCGGCGGGTGGATCGACGACGTGTTGATGCGGTACGTCGACGTCCAGCAGACCATCCCCGCCATCGTCGTGTACATCATTCTGGGCACGATGTTCCTCGGGAAAGGACTGTTCACGCTCGCGCTCGTCTTCGGCCTGCTGGACTGGGGAGGCATCGCGCGTCTGGTGCGCAGCGAGACGCTGAAACGCCGGTCGTCGGGGTACGTGCGGGCGGCACAGGCCGCGGGGGCGAGTGACCTCCACGTCATCCGCCGGCACGTCATTCCGAACTCCACGGCGACCGTCGTCACCGCGCTCACGCGCCAGATTCCGCTGCTCATCCTGGCGCAGATAGCGCTCGCGTACCTCAAACTCAACACCGTCGCGCTGCGGTCCCTCGGTGGCGTGCTCCGGCGCGGCCTCACGGGCCGGTTCATGACCTGGACCCAGAAGTGGTGGGTCGTGGTCTCGGTCACGGTGTTCCTGGCGGTGACGGTCGTGGCGTTCAACGTCTTCGGGGACGTCGCCCGCGACGTACTAGACCCCAGTGAGGAGGTGGCGTAGATGGCAGACCCCATCCTCTCCGTGCGCGACCTCCACACCCAGTTCCACACCGACGAAGGGACGGTCCACGCCGTCGACGGCGTGAGCTTCGACGTCGAACCCGGCGAGACGGTCTGTCTCGTCGGCGAATCCGGCTCCGGGAAGACCGTCGCCTGCGAGTCTATCACGAAACTCATCCCGACGCCGCCCGGCGAGATCGCGGGCGGCGACGTGCATTTCGACGGCGAGAACCTCGCGGAACTCTCCTCGAAGGAACTCGAAGAGTACCGCGGCGGCCGCATCGGGCACGTGTTCCAGAACCCGCAGGGCGCTCTCGACCCGGTCTACACAGTGGGCGAGCAACTCGTGGAAGCCATTCGGCTCCATCGGGACGTCCCGAAGTCGGCGGCCCGAGAACGCGCGGTCGGGTTGCTCGACCGCGTCGGCATCGGCGACGTGCGAGAACGCATCGACGACTACCCCCACCAGTTCTCCGGCGGGATGAAACAGCGCGTCGTCATCGCGATGGCGCTGGCCTGCGACCCGGACCTGCTCATCGCGGACGAACCCACTACCGCGCTCGACGTCACCATCCAGGCCCAGGTGCTCCGCCTGCTGGACGAACTCCAGGACGAGCGCGGGATGGCGATGCTGTTCGTCACCCACGACCTCGGCGTGGTCGCGGAAATCGCCGACCGAGTCGTCGTGATGTACGCGGGGAAGGTGATGGAGACCGGCGACGTCTACCAGGTGTTCGAGAATCCCTCCCATCCGTACACGCGGGCGCTCCTGAAGTGCCTGCCCGGCCGGGGCGACGCCCTCGAAACCATCGGCGGGTCACTTCCGAACCCGACGGACCCGCCCTCTGGGTGTCGCTTCCACCCGCGATGCCCGCACGCAGTCCCCGAATGCGAGGCGGGAGACCAGCCAGAATTCGAGGACGTCGGTGGCGAACACGACGTCTCCTGTGTACTGCACGGAACCGACCACGACGTTCCTTCCGCCATGGAGGCAGACGATGACTGAGGACGCGACTCCCGCCGACCGAAACGAGGACGCGATACTCTCCGTTCGAGATCTGGAGAAGCATTACCCCGTCCGTTCGGGCCTGCTGCGGCGCGTGACCGGCCACGTGAAGGCCGTCGACGGCGTGAGCTTCGACGTCCGCGAGGGCGAGACGGTCGGCCTCGTCGGCGAGTCCGGCTGTGGGAAGTCGACGACGGCGACCAGCCTGCTCCGCCTCGAGGAGCCGACTGGCGGCGAGGTGTTCTTCGAGGGTGAGGACATCACGGAGTACGACAAGACCGAACAGAAGGAGTTCCGGCGGCGCGCCCAGATGGTGTTCCAGGACCCGAACTCCGCGTTCGACCCGCGCATGACCGTCGGCGAGTCCGTCTCGGAACCGCTCGCCATCCACGGGTTGCGGGACGACGAACGCCAGGAGGAGATCGTCTCGGACCTCCTCGAGCGGGTCGGCCTCTCCGCGGAGGACGCCGACCGCTACCCCCACGAGTTCTCCGGCGGGCAGAAACAGCGCATCGCGCTCGCTCGGTCGCTCGTCCTCAACCCCGACCTGCTCGTCGCCGACGAACCCGTGAGCGCGCTCGACGTGAGCGTGCAGGCCGAGATCCTTTCCCTGCTGGACGAACTTCAGGCGGAACTCGGCCTGTCGATGCTCCTCATCAGCCACGACCTCGGCGTCGTGCGACAGATCTGTGACCGCGTCGGCGTGATGTACCTCGGCGAAATCGTGGAGGTCGGAACCACCGAGGAACTGTTCGAGGACCCCCAGCACCCGTACACGGAGGCGCTGCTCGCGTCCATCCCCGAACCCAACCCCCGGCAGCGCGGCGACGCGGTCGAACTCACGGGCGACGTCCCCGACCCGTCGAACCCGCCGACGGGGTGTTCGTTCCACCCGCGCTGCCCGCGCGTCATCCCGCCCGAGGCCTACGACTTCGAGGACGGCGAGTACCGATCCGTGCTCGACCTCCGCCTCGCTGTGGAGGGCGCCGACGTGGACCTCGAACTGCACGACGACGAGGCCGACCTGCGCGAGGCGTTCGGCGTCCCGGCGACGCTGAGCGACCCGGACGCAGAGGCCGTGCTCTCGGACGCCATCGAGGACGTGGTAGCAGCCGGCGAGCAAGCCGAGAACGACCCCGCCGACGAACAGGCCTACGAACACGCGGTCGAACGCCTTCGAGAGGCATTCACGTCCGTCTGCGAGCGCGAGAAGCCGTCACTACAGGACACCGACGCCGGTCACCCGGCGGCCTGCCACCTCGGCGGCATCGACGCGGAGACGTCCGTTTCGGAACTCACCGGGGCCCAGGACTGACGACAGCGACGCCACGGTGGCAGTAGCGACGCCGCGGGCAACCAGCGCTCGCCGACTGCCCGCGGGCACGAAATGAATCCGTTTAAGGCCGGTCCTCGTCAACTGCGAGGCATGGACGACCGAACCCTCACAGCGGACGCCGAACCCGGTGACCGCGCGACGGTCGCTGGCTGGGTGCACGAGGTGCGTGACCTCGGCGGCATCGCGTTCCTGATTCTCCGAGACAAGAGCGGGAAGATTCAGGTCAAATTCGAGAAGGACGAGATGGACGACGACCTCGTGGAGACGGGACTGAACGTCCACCGCGAGTCCGTCGTCACTGTGACCGGCGACGTCGAGGAAGAGGAGCGCGCGCCGACCGGCGTCGAGGTCACGCCGGAATCCATCGAGGTGCTCGCGGAGGCCGACCCCCAGCTGCCACTGGACCCCACCGGGAAGGTCGACTCGGACCTCTCGACGCGACTCGACAACCGCACGCTGGACGTCCGGAGCGAGGAGACGAAGGCCGTTTTCGAGATCCGCGCCGAGGTCCTGCGCGCGGTACGCGAGTACTTCCGGAGCGTCGGCTCCACGGAGATCAACACGCCGAAGATCGTTGCCACCGGCACCGAGGGCGGCACGGAGCTGTTCCCAATCACGTACTTCGGCGAGGAGGCGTTCATGAACCAGAGCCCGCAGCTGTTCAAGCAGCTGATGGTCGGCTCCGGCCTGGAGCGCGTCTTCGAGATCGGCCCGATCTTCCGCGCGGAAGAGCACAACACGCCCCGCCACCTGAACGAGGCGACGATGATCGACTTCGAGTCCGCGTTCATCGACCACGAGGAGGCGATGGACGTCTGCGAGGGCACGCTGAAGGCCGCGTACGCGGCGGTCGAGGAGCACTGTCAGGACGAACTCGAGACGCTCGGCCTCGCCGACGAGTTCGAGGCGCCCACGGGAGAGTTCCCGCGGCTCACCTACGAGGAGGCCATCGAGCGCATCAACGCGACGGGCGAACTCGACGAGCAACTCGTCTGGGGCGACGACCTTCCGACGGAAGGCGAGAAGGCGCTGGGCGACGACGTCGGCGGCCACTACTTCGTCACGGATTGGCCGAGCGAGATCAAGCCGTTCTACATCCAGGACCACGAGGACGGCGAGCTCTCGAAGGGCTTCGACCTGATGCACCCGCGCATGGAACTCGTCTCCGGCGGGCAGCGCGAACACCGCTACCCCGAACTCGTCGCCGGCTTCGAACAGCAGGGTCTCGACCCCGACCAGTTCGAGTACTACACGAAGATGTTCAAGTACGGCATGCCGCCCCACGCCGGGTGGGCGTACGGCGTCGAGCGCCTCGTGATGACGATGCTCGACCTCGACAACATCCGGGAAGCAGTGCTGTTCCCGCGAGACAGGCAGCGGTTGAGCCCCTAGTTAGTTTCCGCCTGCCCCGTCTATCAGTTCGTACGCCTTCTCGCGCAGTTCGCCGGTCATGTGGAGGCCGTGGCTGTCGATTTCTCGAATCAAGTCTTTGGCGTCGTCGGCGTCCATGCCCTCGTGAACGGCGCGCACGACGACGCCCACGGTTCCAGTTACGGTCGCACCGAGACCGCGAGCGACCGTCCGAACGCGGCGGTCGTCGGAGACGACCGCAGTAGATTGGTCGGCGGTTTGCCGGTGGAGTACGCCAGCGATGACCTGTACGTCACCGTTGACCCGGTCGTCACCGAGCACGTCCTGGGCGTGGAGTAACTTGGTTCGGGGAACATCGTCAGTGGCCAGGCAGTTGCTGTCCCCGAGGAACGCCGAAGCGTTCGTGTTTGCGGGTTCGGTCGTCACCTCGTCGATAACGGCGGCAGGAACCACGATGTCACCATCGAAATTGGCGAGCAGTTGTATTTCGCCGACCGTCCCGAGTGCGATAAGCGTGGTTGCGTCCACCAGAACCACGTCACTCATACGTCGAGTGCAGCGTCGGCGTCCGACTCGACATCCTCGGGTGAGAGCTGCGTGGTGAGGTTGTGCTCACGGGCGATTTCGAGCCACTCGCCGAGGCTCACGTCCGCGATCCGGGCGGCCTCGTTCACCGACACGTCGCCGGACTGGTAGCGCTCGACGGCGACCCGAATGCGGATGTCCGTGAGCCCCTCCGCGAGCGCTTTGCGGATGGTCGCGCTCTTGTCCTCGCCGAGGAGGGCTGCAACCTCCGCGAGCGCTTCCTCCTCGTCGTCCGAGATGCGGGCGCTGATCGACACCATGTATACAGTGTATTAGTCCGTAAACGCACTTGAAGTTTCGCGTGGGAGTTGTCCCTCTGCGACCACTCTCACCGGGTCGGTCGCGTCCGGACCTGGTAACCTCCCTGTCAGCCGACTTTTGCGCGTTCCAGTCCACCAGTTTGGTATGGACCAGATCCGCGACGACGTGATCGACACGGTGCAGAACCACTGGGAGCGACTGCTCGTCGACGACTTCGTCGAGATCGTCGAGCGACACCACGCCGACGACGAGCACGGTGTCGAGTACGACCTCGTCGAGGAGTACTTCGACGACCTGGCGGCGCGAGCGGATTTCGACGTCGGGCCGATGCGCGAGCAGTTCGAGGAGCGCCTCACCGACGACCAGTCGTTCGCCGACGAGCACGCGGTCTACGAGGTAGGCGAGGACCGCGTGAGCGCCTACCCCCTGGAGTTCCACGAGGCCCTCGACGAGGGCGGGTCGCTCGCGGATCTGGTCGCCGCGATGACGGCGTCGATGGACGACACGGCCGGGAGCGCGGCCGCGGCTGGCGTACCGGAGGACGGCGTTGTCAACGCGGGGAGTGCCATCCTCGGAACCGACCGCACGGAGATCCGCACCCGACTCGAGGACCTCGCTTCGGAGGGGGAACTCGAGATCGAGGCCTCCCAGCACCCGCGCAGCGGCGTGTCGCTCGCGGAGGACGCCGACGTCGAGGAGGAGGGCCTGGACAGACCGGAGTCAGACGACCGGTCGTCCGAATAGCACAGCCTTACGTGCCTCTGCCGTCGAACTGGGGGTGATGAGCGACGGCGACGCGGCGACGGCGTTCGCACCCGGGCACGTGACGGGGTTCTTCAGCGTTTCTCGGGGCGATGCTCCGGCGCGAACCGGGTCGCGTGGCGCGGGTGTGACGCTCGCCGACGGCGTGACGACGCGGGTGATGCCGAGCGACGAGACGACGGTCCGATTGAACGGGCGGGAACTCGACGTGGAGAGTGCACGCCGCGTGCTGGACGCACTCGACGTGACGGCGACCGTGGACGCGGAGACGGACCTCCCGCTGGGCGCGGGGTTCGGCGTCTCCGGCGCCATGGCGCTCGGCACCGCGCTCGCCGCGAACGCCGCGTTCGAGCACGCGCGCCACGGGCATTCGGAGAACGACCTGATTCGGGCTGCGCACGTCGCGGAGGTCGAGGCCGGTTCCGGCCTCGGGGACGTGGTCGCGCAGGCCAGGGGCGGCATCCCCATTCGCGTCGAACCCGGCGCGCCGCCGCACGGCGAACTCGACGGCGTGCCAGCGACGAGTCGCATCGAGTACCTCTCGTTCGGCGGTCTGTCGACGAGCGACGTCATCGGCGGGGACACCGACGCCCTGTCGGCGGCGGGCGAACGCGCGCTGGCCGAACTCCGCGACCGCCCGACGCTCCCAGCGTTCTTTCGACTGTCCCGCGAGTTCTCGCGCGAGGCTGGTCTGCTCGACGGCGAGGTCGCCGAGGCCGTCGAGGCGGTCACCGAATCGGGCGGCGAGGCGGCGATGGCGATGCTCGGGCGGACGGTGTTCGCGCTCGGAACGGGACTCTCGGACGCCGGCTACGACCCGGAGGTGTCCTCGGTACACCCGGCGGGCGCGACGCTCCGGTAGCGCAGGCGCAGGACACCGCCGAAAACGGGCGATTTTTGCGCAGCGGGTGAACACGTACTGGCATGACCGAGATTCCCGAGGACCACCCGCGTCGGGACTCGCTGGTGACCCGTCACCGCATCGAGGACGGCGTGGACGCGGGCATCACGAGCAGGCAGGGGCTCATCGCGCAGGGCCGCGGGGAGGCCTACGACTACCTGCTCGGCGAGGAGACGATTCCGTCGGCGGACGACGCGACGCGCGCGGCGGCCGCCCACCTGCTGCTCGCCGACCACCCCGTGCTCTCCGTGAACGGGAACGTCGCGGCGCTCGTCCCGGGGGAGCTCGTCGAACTCGCGGACGCCACCGGCGCGGACCTGGAGGTGAACCTGTTCAACCGTACCGAGGAGCGCGTGGACGCCATCGTCGAGCACCTGCGCGAGCACGGCGCGACGGACGTGAAGGGCCAGGCCGCGGACGCCCGGATTCCGGGCCTGGAACACGAACGCGCGAAGGTGGACGCGGACGGCATCTACGAGGCGGACGTGGTGCTCGTCCCCCTGGAGGACGGCGACCGCGCGGAGGCGCTCGCGGAGATGGGGAAGACGGAACTGGTCGTCGACCTGAACCCGCTGTCGCGGTCCGCGCAGACTGCCGCGGTGCCGATTGTCGACAACATCGTTCGTGCGGTGCCGAACGTCACCCGGCACGCCCGCGAACTCGCGGACGCGTCCCGGGAGGAACTGGACGCCGTGGTGGACGCATTCGACCGCGAGACGGCCCTGGAGGACGCGGAGCAACGCATCCGCGATGGCGTCGACCGCGAGGCGTAGATTCCAGCGCCTACACCAGGTCGCGCGCCACTTCGGCGGCCTCGGGCGCGCTGTCCGCGAGCACGTAGACGATTGGTTCGACGCCGAAGCCACCGGTCTGGTAGAGCACGGTGGCGTCGGGGTTCGCCTCGATTGCGTCGCGCACGGCGTCCCCGGAGGGTTCGCCCTCGGGGTCGAACGCCGCGGTGACGTGCCCCGCGGCCTCGAGAACCGCGATGACGTCCTCGTCGTAGCGGACGTTCAGGCACGCACACGCGTCGCTGCCGCCCTCGCGCGCCGCGAGAAGGACGGTGGCGACGTGCTCGCTCACACCGAACTCGGGGTCGGCCGGAATCTCCGTCTGGCCGAGCACGTCCAGAATCCGGCCGGGAACGCCAGCGACGTCCTCGACGCCCTCGGCGTCGGGCGTGCACTCAACGAGGTTCGAGCCGACCGCGGGAATCAGCGTCGCGAACCCGCTGGCGTGCTCCAGCAGGCGGAGGCCGCGGCGCACCGACGAGAGCACGCGCTCGCGCACGCGGACCTCGCTCTCCGGGTCGTGCACGCGGAAGTCGCCGTCGTAGTCTGCGAGCGCCGGCATCGCGTCCTCGTGGAGGTCCGCGAGCACGTCGCCGCGCGCAGAGAGCCGACGGACCAGCACTTCGGCCTCGACGAGCGCCTGCACCTGGGAGACGTCGCCGCTGGCGAGGCCCTCGCCGATGCGCTCGACGGTTTCTTGGACGCGTTCGTCCTCGGCGACGCTGTCCCGGACCGTAACGTCGCCGTGGGCGTACTTCGACACCGCAGACTGGCTGACGCCGAGCAGGTCCGCGACCTCGTGCTGGGTGAGGCCGCGCTCCCGGAGGTCCGCCGCGAGCAGCGACCGAAAGGTCGGGAGGAACTCCTCGACGACGACCTCCTCGAGGAACTTCATCGCTCTCTCCCTCGTCTGGAACCACTCATTGGTCGCCCCCGAACTCCCGGTCACCGCGGATGCGGGAGGCCTGCGGGCCGTCCTGGTCCTGGTACTTCGAGCCACGCTCGCTCCCGTAGGGGCGGTCGGCGGGCGTGTGGAGTTCCGTAAACACGAGCTGGCTGATGCGCATGTCCGGCGTGAGCGCGACCGGTGCAGTGCCCAGGTTCGACAGCTCCAGGGTTATTTTCCCATTGAATCCGGGGTCAATAAAGCCTGCTGTGGCGTGCACAACGACGGCGAGGCGGCCGAGCGACGAACGACCCTCCACCTGCGCGACGAGGTCCGGCGGCACCTCCACGCGCTCCTTGGTCGTGCCGAGCACGAAGTCGCCCGGGTGGAGGATGAACTCCTCGCCTTCGTCGACGACCGTCTCGTTCACGTAGTCCTCGACCTCCTCCTCGCGGTTCGGGTGGATGCAGGGGATGTTCGCGCGCTCGAACTCCAGGAACCGCCGCCCGAGTCGCACGTCCACGCTCGCCGGCTGGACCTGCAGGTCGACGTCGTCGAGTGGTTCGACGACGAGGTCCCCGTCGGCGAGTCGGTCGAGGATGTCGCGGTCGGAGAGTATCATACCGGTGCGTGGGGCCGGGGGACCTAAAGCGTTCAGAACCCGACGACCCGCCGCCCGCGGTCTCCCCGGCGCCGCGCTACACGATGCTCAGCAGCCACCCGCCGAAGGCGACGACGCCGCCGACGAACCACGCGCTACCGGAGGCGTCCTCGAACTCCACTTCGAGGGCCTTCCCGTAGAAGTAGGTCTGCCAGACGGCCACGGCAAACCCGAGGAGCGCGCTGACGGCGCCGGTGGTGCCGAGGTTCGCCTGGAACGACTCGACGAACGCCTCGGGGGTGGAGAGCGAGGCGCCGTCGAGCGCGAGCGCGAGGAAGACGAACGCGACGAGCGTGGTAAGCGCCGTCGGCGCGGTCGCCCAGCCGGTGACGACCATCGTCTCGCCGAACGACCCGCTGTGGTTGACGAGAGCGCGAGCGAGCAGGTGGAGAACGCCGGCGACGAGCACCCAGCCGACGAGCATCGCGACGACCATGGCGACGAGCTGGCCGGCGAGCACGCCCCAGACGGCGCCGGCGGCCTCCGAGTGGCCGGCGGCGGCGAGGCGGTTGCTGAGCAGGACGCCGAAGCCGAGGAGCACCGCGACGAGCGCGAACGCGGTGACGCCCACGGCGGCCGCGGCGGGAGCGAGTCGGAATCCGCGCTGCTCGAAGTACGTTCGGGGGTGACGGAGGGGGGTGCGGGGAGCCATGTTCGCCGGTGAACGCCGTCGAACTATGATTCTAGGGGTTGGCTGCTTTACAGTTCGGCGACGGCCGCTCTTGCCGTCACGCGGTGCTGTTGTACTGGAACACAGTGACTGGGTCGGGGGAAAATCCGACAGTCCTACACCATACTGAGGGCCACGAGTGTGAATGCGACGACGAACGACCCGACCAGCGCACCCCGGAACGGCGAGTTGTGGCGTCCGTGGAGACCGTACCCCCAGACGTACGTCTGCCAGCACGCGGCGACCACGTCAAGGCCGATGACGATAACTCCGCCACTGCCGAGGACCGGGTTCTGGAGAGCTACGAGGGTCTGTCCCGTAGTGGCGTTCGAGTCCACGAGTAGCGCCCCCAGCACGACTGCGAACGCGATGGTGGTTGTCACCACCGTCGGTGGGAACCCCCACGCAGCGACACCGAACGTCTCCTCGAGTGTGTCGGCGCGTCCCTGATTGGTGACCATGACGACGAGGTGGAGCGCCGACGCGACGAGTACCCAGAGGATGAACGTCACGAGGAACGCCGCAAACGAAGCGGTGAGTGCGATTCCGTTCATCCGCCCTGCGGACACTGCGGCTCCGATGTCGGTGAAGACGAATCCCAGCAGGAGAGCGGAGACGAAGGTGACGAACGCAATCCCGGCGGCGGAGGCGGCGACGACACCGACCGCGCCTGTCCACGACGGTGTGTGGGTGGCGAAGTAGTCGTCCGGTCGAAGGAGTGCTCGTCTCAGTTCCATGGTCATACAGGTCGACAGCTGGACAAAACTGTGGCGGTGTGATGAGCAGGCCTTAGTCGGGGCGTCTCGTCCACCGAGCCATGAAACAGGTCATCGCCGCGCGAACCGACCTCGGGATGGGCCAGGGGAAACTCGCGGCGCAGGTCGCACACGCCTCGCTGAAGGCCTACGAGTTCACCGACGACCGCGCCCAGCGCCAGTGGAAAGACCAGGGGCAGACGAAGGTGGTCGTGAAGGTGGGGGGCGAGCAGGAACTGTACGCGGTCGCCGAGGAGGCGAAGGCCCAGGGGCTGCCGACGGCGATCATCTCGGACGCGGGGCGCACGCAACTGGAACCGGGGACGCCGACCGCCGTGGCCATCGGCCCCGCCGCGGACGCGGACGTCGACCAGATCACCGGCGACCTCTCGCTGTTCTGAGATGCGCGAGGCACACGAACTCGAGCGCGCGGTCGGGATGCAGTACTACGCCAGCGACAGCGACGGCACCGGCGGACGCCTGCGCGAGTCACCCGCAGACTTCCGCGTCACGGAACTCGAGGACTTCGACACGCATCCAGTGGACACCGACACCGGCGACTTCCCGTGGCTCGTCCTGCGTGCGACGCTCACCGGGTGGGACACGAACGACTTCGCGCGCGAACTCGCCAATCGCGTGGGGATGAGCCGCGAGCGCGTGGCGTGGGCAGGGACCAAGGACCGTCACGCGGTCACCACGCAGTTGTTCACGGTGCGCGACCTCGACCCCGAGGACGTCCCCGGAACGGCGGCCTCCGACGCCCCCGAGATATCGGATGCGGACGTCGAGGTGGTGGGTCGCGCCGGGCGCGGCCTCCAGTTCGGCGACCTCGCGGGCAACGAGTTCCGCGTTGTCGTTCGCGACCCCGAGCGTCCCGAGCAGGCCGACGCCGTGAGCGCGGACCTCGAAGCCTTCGCCGGGGGAACGCTCGGCGACTCGCGGGCGACGCCCGCTCGCGCAGACCGGGACGCGTGGCGTCCCGCGATTCCGAACTATTTCGGGCAGCAGCGATTCGGGAGCTATCGACCCGTCACCCACGAGGTCGGCCTCGCGATTCTCCGCGGCGACTGGGAGGGGGCGGCGATGGCGTACCTCGGGAATCCGAGCGAGCACGAACCAGAGGAGAGCCAGGCGGCCCGCGAGTTCGTCGCAGAGACCCGGAACTGGGCGGACGCACTCGAGGGCTTCCCGAATCACCTGCGCTACGAACGCACGATGCTCCACGAACTCGCGGACGGCGGGAGCTTCCGGGACGCCGTCGAGACGTTCCCCTCGAACCTCCAGCGCCTGTTCGTGAACGCCGCCCAGTCCTACGCGTTCAACCTGATGCTCGCAGCGCGGATGGAGCGGGGCCTTCCCTTCGACAGGCCCGTCGCGGGCGACGTCGTCTGGTTCGCGGAGGAGACCGACACCGCTCGCGCTGGTGGCGCGAGCGACCGTGACGCCTCCAGCGACTCCGGCGTGACCGTCGCACGCCCGGACCCCGGCCGCGAGCAGCGCGTCACCGAGTCCCGCGTGGACGTGATGGCGCGTCACTGCGAGCGCGGCCGGGCGTTCGTCACCGCGCCGCTCGTCGGCACCGACACCGAGCTCGCGGACGGCGAACCGGGCGAGATCGAGCGCGAGGTGCTCGACGACCTCGGTCTCGACCCCGCGGACTTCGACCTGCCCGGGGAGTTCGACTCCTCGGGCACGCGGCGCGCGATACTCCTGCGCCCCGACCTCACCGTCGAGTACGACCCCCTCACGTTCGAGTTCGCGCTCCCCTCGGGGAGTTACGCGACGGTCGTGTTGCGGGAGTACCTGAAGACGAGTCCGCTCGACCTCTGAGGCCGCGTCGCGTCTCGCGGTGCGACGCTCGGACGCGCCACCGAACGCGTCACAGAATCCCGCAATCACGTCGCTTTTGCGCGCGCACCTCCTTCCGCCGACCATGGCGTCTCCGGGCATGAAGTGTCGGCAGTGCGCGACTCCCCTCGAGAAGCCCGGGGACTACTGTCTCACCTGCGACACCGCGAACTGCGAGGCGGTCGTCGCGGCCTGCGAGCGCGACCACGCCACGCTCACGTTCCTCCGCGATGAGCGCGTGGTCGGGCGCACCGACGTCGCCACCATCCCCGAGGACGGCGGCGAGTCGGGCGTCGTCGAACTTCGGAACTTCGCGGGCCGCGTCGCGGACGAAATCCGCCGCAAGCGCCCGGAGGCCGTGTTCGTCGCGGGCGACCACGACGTCATCAACGCGGTGCGTGCAGACCTCCGCTACGAGGTGTTTCGCGTGCCCGCAGCGGACCCCGTCGAGGCCGTCCTGGAGCGCCGCGGCGAGCGCGAACTCGACGTCGTCGAGAAACCCGCCCTGGAGAAGATCGGCGGCACGCACTCCACGCTCATCGGGGACCGCGACGGCCAGCGCGCCGTGCGCACCGCCGCCGACCACCCGAACGTGAAGAAGGTGATCCCCGGCCCCATCGACGCCGGTGGCTCCGGGTCCCGAACGGGCGTCCGCGCGAAGGTCACGCGCGCCGACGACAACGGCAACCTCCGGTTGCTCGTGCGCGACGGCTCCAGCGTTCAGGAGAACCGCGTCGTCACCACGGCGAAAGACCGGGACACGGGCGAGCGCGTTCGCGTGGACCTGAACGACGCGCTCGTCGACGCCGACCTGCAGGAGTGAGTATCAGGCCTGTTCGAACGACGCGAACAGCGCCTTCCGCGTGCTCGCGTCGATGAGTTCGTCGAGTGTCTGCTGGTGGTCCGCGCTCACGCGACTGAACAGGCCTAGGGGCACGCGCGCGGTGGCGGCGTCGGCGTCGCCGCCGAGCCCCTCCGTCGTGTCGAAGGCCGTCGAGAGAACGTCCATTGCACTGGTTCGAACGTCGTCCGCGCGGCACGCGGTGACGACGGTGTCCTCGTGGACGCCGAACGCGGCGGCCGAGGAGACGCCGTCGAGACGGAGGAGCGTATCGGCTGCCTCCTCGAGGGCGCTCACCGCGGGGACGGTGCCGACGTTCGTGACCGCGAAACTCGCGCGCCGTTCACGATTCCCGATGGCTTCGCCGATGACGTCGAACGTCTCGCCGCTCATGCCGGGCGCGCGGAGCGCGTCGATGGTCCCCTGGTCGGCGAACTCCTGGAGGAAACTCGCGGCCTGGAAGTCCTCGCGGGAGCGCACGCGCCGGAACTCGCGGGTGCCAGCGCGGATGCCGTAGAGCAACGCGGTGGCGTCGTCCTGCTCGGGTTTGCGGTCGGTGCGCTGGATGAACCGCGCGACGATGGTGGACGTCGCACCGGCTTCGTTGCCCGCGACCACGAGCGAGTGGTCGACGGCGGCGGGGCGGTGGCGGATGACCGCGACCACGGGCGGCTGTTTCGCGAACGACGGGACGGTGCCGCCGCCGCCGACGGCGAGCGCGCCGTCGAAGTCGGTGAGGTTGCTGTCGTCGACGACGTCGAGCGTGAGGTTGAACAGGTTACAGAACGCCTTCGCGTCGTCGCTGGTCACCGTGCCTTCGGCGAACACGCGGGCCGAGACGCCCCACTCTTTGGCGAGTTCGCGGAGGCCGATGGAGGCGGCGAGCGCGTCGACGCTGGGGTTCTCCGGGACGACGAGCGCGACGGCCTCGAGGCCGGCGATAGTGTCACGTAGCTGGTCGAAGTCCTCGTCGCTCGCTTCGGCGCGTCGGCGGCGAACGACGGAGTTGACCGCGTACCCGCCGACGCCGCCGGCGAGAATGGTGCCGCCGACGAGGGCGAGCGTGGGTGCGGTGACCGAGCCGAGCTCGGGTAGCATTTGGCCGAGAATCCACGGCTATCGTTAAGTATGTTGTCCCAAACAGAGCCGATTGGTTACCCAATAGTTCGACGACCGGGACGCCGGCCACGCTTCGCGCAGTGGTATTCCCGGTTCTGGATGTAGTCTCCAGTTCGGTGGTGGCGCCACCCAGTAGTCGGCGGTTATGCGGAGTCGAGCTCGTCGCGAGCGTCGACGTCGTCGCTCCGGGGGCGCTGCGAGTCGTCGTCGGCGTCGTCCGTCCCGCTGGGAGGGGTGAAGTTCGTGGGGACGACCGTGACGTGGCGCATGCCGAACGAGGAGCGCTTGGCGGACATTACACTCCAGTGTAGTCGCTACACGGTAAAGAAATTACCCATGCGCATAACACATGGGCGGTTCCGCGGCGATTCCCCGCAGTTATCTGGCGGCGTTCGTCGGTGAATCTCGGTCGGGGACCGGCTACGCGAACTGTTCGTCGTAGAGGTCCTGTGCGTGTTCGACTGCGTCCTTGGCCGCCTGCGCGTCCTCGAAGCCCTGCGTCTCGACCTCCTTGCCCGCCTCGAGATTCTTGTACGTCTCGAAGAACTCCTCGATCTCGTCGAGTTGCTGCTGGGGGATGTCTTCGAGGTCCTCGATGTGGTCGTACCGCGGGTCCTCGGAGGGAACCGCGATGACCTTGTCGTCTTTCTCGCCGTCGTCGTCCATCTTCATCAGGGCGACCGGACGCGCCTCGATGACACAGCCCGGGAACGTCTGGTCTTCGACGAGCACGAGCACGTCGAAGGGGTCCTCGTCGTCGTAGTAGGACTGCGGGATGAACCCGTAGTCCGCGGGGTAGTGGACGTTCGAGTGGAGCACGCGGTCGAGGACGACGCCGGGAATGTCCTTGTCGTACTCGTACTTGTTCCGCTCGCCCTTGAGACATTCTACGACGGCGTAGATCTCGTCGGGCGCGTCGGGACCTGTCTCGAGGTCTTCCCAGAGATTGACCATAACGTCATCAGGTGCGCGGGGGGTGGAAAAAGAACTTTCGTATCTCGGAACAGGAACTGGCAACTGTGACCGGGTTGAGAAGTGTTTAAATATCCGGGCGCCTTTTCGCCAGGTATGTCAGAGGCACAACCTGCTGCACGTACGGACGTGCGCGACCTGACAGCGTTCCAGAAGAACATCCTGACCGTCCTCGCCGAAGAACCCCGATACGGTCTCGCTATCAAGCGCGAACTCGAGGACTACTACGGGCAGGAGGTCAACCACGGCCGACTCTACCCGAACCTCGACGACCTCGTGAACAAGGACCTCGTCGAGAAGTCCGAACTCGACAAGCGCACGAACCAGTACGCGCTCACCGACGCCGGCTTCGACGCCGTCGTCGACGACCTCGAGTGGTCGCTCACGAAGTTCCTCGTGGACGACGACCGTACCGAGACGGTCCGCGAGATCCTCGAAGAGAACTGAGCGAACCCCGTTTTCCGTTTTTTCGACGGTGTGCAGCGACTGCTCTACGTGCCGTTTCCAGAAAACACGCTATGTAACGTTCCCAGCCGTCAGTCCTGCCTGTCGGCGGTCTCGTCGATAAGTTCGAGTGACCGCTCGACAGCCTCGCGCTGTTCCTCGCTGGGCCACGCGTTCCGCGGGTAGTACTCCGAGACGAACTCCGCGCGCTCGGTGTCCGTCGCGGACTCCATCGGACGGGCGTAGTGGTTGCTCATGAAGTCCGCGAACGCGGCGGCGTTGGCGCCGTGCACGCCGCCGTGTCGCTCGCGGACCTGGTCCGCGAGATCGGCGTTGTGTTCGGCGGCGGACTCGTAGTCGCCCTGCTCGCCGCGTCCAGCGAGTGAGACCTCCGCGGCGCGGTCCGTGTTCTCGACGTCGTCCACGCGCACGAGTTCCTCCTCGTCGAGCCAGTCCTCCGGGTAGCAGACGAGCGTGTCGTCCTCGCGGACGCGGGCGACGAAGCCGTACTCGGCGAGCAGTTCGTCGCGCCGGTTCCGGTACGCGGCGGCCTCGTCGTCGTCCGCGGCGTCGCGTGCGAGTCTCGTCAGTCGTTCGGCCTCTTCCGTGACGTCGCCGGGCAGATCTTCAACTGGGTCGGTCATCGTCGGATTTCAGTCCTCGTCGAGCGCTTCGTTGGCCAGCTTATCGGCTCTGTCGTTTACCTCTCGCGGGACGTGGGTCAGCGACCACTCTTCGAACCGCTCCAGCAGTTCCCGAACCCGAACGCGCTTCTCGCGGAGTTCGGGGTCGTTGGTGTCCCACGCGCCTTTCACCTGTTTGACGATGAGTTGGGAGTCACCACGCACCTCGGCCTCGTCGAAGCCGAAGCCGTCGGCCGCCTCGAGGCCGGCGAGCAGCGCCTCGTACTCGGCCTGGTTGTTCGTGGCGCGCCCGATGGTCTCGCCGCCCTCGGCGACGATGCCGTCCTCGGAGACGAGCACCCAGCCGACCGCCGAGGGGCCGGGGTTGCCGCGACTCGCGCCGTCGAAGTAGACGTGGACGCGACCGCCGCGGTCGGGTTCGACGACTGCCGTGATGTCCGTCGGGCTACCGCCCTGCACGACGAGTTTGTCGTCGTACGCGACAGCGTGGGCGTCCCCGAGGTCCGCGTGCCAGCGCTCGTGGTCGGTTTTTCCTTCGCTGAATGCCGCTCCGGCGGCTTCGAGTCGGTCGCGCGCGTCGTCGACGTCACACTCAACCACGGGCATCGATTCGAACTCACCCGCCGCCGCGTATATGGATTGCCATCCGTGTGAGTGCCCGCCGATGGGCCGGACGGGGGTTCCGACTGGTTGCCGCCAACTGACCTATAATTCAGTCGCATTCCGAAGGTCGGAATCGGCGAAGGGTTTAAAAGTACTGGAGACACTACTATAAAAATGCGATGACACGGTCCACTCGCCAGCGGGAGCGAGAATCAGCGACAGAGCAGGAGGAGTCCGAGGAGGGGGTACGGGAGTGCCCGGAGTGTGGCTCAGACAACCTTGTGAAGAGTTCGGACCGCGCAGAACTCGTCTGTAACGACTGCGGACTGGTGGTCGAAGAGGAGCAGATCGACCCCGGCCCGGAGTGGCGCGCGTTCAACCACCAGGAACGACAGCAGAAATCTCGGGTCGGCGCCCCGACCACGCAGACGATGCACGACAAGGGGCTCACGACGACCATCGACTGGAAGGACAAGGACGCCTACGGACGGTCCATCTCCTCGAAGAAACGGTCTCAGATGCACCGCCTGCGGAAGTGGCAGGAACGCATCCGCACGAAGGACGCCGGCGAGCGCAACCTGCAGTTCGCGCTCTCCGAAATCGACCGGATGGCCAGCGCCCTCGGCGTACCGCGTTCGGTACGCGAGGTCGCCTCGGTCATCTACCGACGCGCACTCAAGGAAGACCTCATCCGCGGCCGGTCCATCGAGGGCGTCGCAACGAGCGCGCTCTACGCGGCCTGCCGTAAAGAAGGAATTCCGCGAAGCCTCGAAGAGATCTCCGAGGTTTCGCGCGTCGAGCGAAAGGAGATCGGTCGAACCTACCGCTACATCTCACAGGAACTCGGTCTGGAGATGAAACCGGTCGACCCCAAGAAGTACGTCCCACGGTTCTGCTCGGAACTCGAACTCTCCGAGGAAGTGCAGGCGAAAGCCAACGAGATCATCGAGACGACCGCCGAGAAGGGACTGCTTTCGGGCAAGTCCCCGACCGGATACGCCGCCGCTGCGATCTACGCGGCATCACTGCTCTGTAACGAGAAGAAGACCCAGCGCGAGGTCGCGGACGTCGCGCAAGTGACGGAAGTTACGATCCGGAATCGCTATCAGGAACAGATCGAAGCGATGGGCATCCACGGGTAGTCTCTCTTTCTCTCCTCTTAGAACAGACCGCGTAGCGACAGCTCGAGGGCCGATAGACGCGCACAGCGATAGGTAGACGCCGCGCAGCGATAGCCAGGTTTCACGCGAGAATCAGGCGGTACTGTGGTGGAACGCTGTGGAATCAGCAACTGATTCCACGGCGAACGGTGGTTCGTGGCTGACGCGGGCCGTGGCGGGGTCGACGTCGCGACCCCGGGAATCGTCACTCCCGGACGGAGTCCAGAAGCAGGCGCTGTTCGACGCGCTTGGCCTCGTGCTGGACGTCCCGGACGGCGTCGATGTTCGCGGAGATCGAGGAGATGCCGGTCTCCACGAGGTGGTCGACCATCTCGGGCTTGGACCCGGCCTGCCCGCAGATGCTCGTCTCGACGTCGTGCTCCCGGCACGTCTCGACCGTCTCACGGATGAGTTTCAGCACCGCCGGGTGGAGTTCGTCGAAGCGGTCGGACACGTTCCCGTTGTTCCGGTCGACCGCGAGCGTGTACTGCGTGAGGTCGTTCGTGCCGAACGAGGCGAAGTCGATTCCCTCGGCGGCGAGGTCCTCGATGCAGAGCGCGGCCGCGGGCGTCTCGATCATCACGCCCCACGTACGCTTCTCGGTGTCGAGGCCGACCTCGTCCATCAGGTTGCGCGCCGCGGCGACGTCGTCCTCGTCGTTCACGAGCGGGAACATCACCTCGACGTTGTCGTACCCCATCTCGTAGAGGCGCTTGAACGCCTCGAGCTCGTGCTTGAACACGTCCGGGGTGTCGAGACTGCGCCGGATGCCCCGGTAGCCGAGCATCGGATTGTGCTCGTGGGGCTCGTCGTTCCCGCCCTCGAGTTGGCGGAACTCGTCGGTCGGCGCGTCGAGCGTGCGAACGCGGACGGGCCGCGGGTAGAACTCCTCGGCGACGGACTGCACGCCCTTGACGAGTTCCTCGACGTAGGCGTCCTCGCCGTGGTCGTCGATGTACCGCTGGGGGGTCTTGTTCGTCGAGAGGATCATGTGCTCCATTCGGAGCAGGCCGACGCCGTCGGCGCCCGTCGCGGCGGCGCGCTCGGCGGCCTCCGGGATGGAGACGTTGACCTTCACCTCCGTGGCGGTCATCGGCTTCACGGGCGTCTTCGGACGCGCTTCCTCGATGGGGTCGCGTTCCTCTCTCGCGTCCGGTGGCCCCTCCGTGACGACGCCGCGGTCGCCGTCGAGCGTGATGACCTGGTCGTCCTGGAGCGTCGTGGAGGCGTCCCCCGCGCCGACGACTGCCGGACAGCCGAGTTCGCGAGAGACGATGGCGGCGTGACTCGTCATCCCGCCCTCGTCCGTGACGATGCCGGCCGCGCGCTTCATCGCGGGCACCATGTCCGGCGTCGTCATCTCGGTGACGATGATGTCGCCCTCGCCGACCTTGTCGAGCTGGTCGAGTTTCTTCACGATGCGGACCGCGCCCGAGGCGATGCCGGGGCTCGCGCCCAGCCCCGACACGAGCGTGTCGTTGTCATCGTCGTCGCTACCGTTGCCGTTCGCGGCGACCTCCTGTTCGTCGTCGATGGTGGTGATGGGGCGGGACTGGAGCATGTAGATGTCGCCGCCCATCATGGCCCATTCGACGTCCTGTGGTTCGCCGTAGTGGTCCTCGACGCGCTCGCCGATGGCAACGAGGTCCGCAATCTCGTCGTCCGAGAGCACGCGCTCCTCGCGCCTCTCCTCGCTCACCTCACGTTCGACGGTCTCCCCGGTGTCGGGGTCCTTGACGTGCATCAGTTTTTTGTCCGCGACGGTGACCTCTTGGACGGTGCTGTTGTCGCGGTTCACGACGTAGTTGTCGGGGGAGACTGCGCCGGAGACGACCGCTTCTCCGAGCCCCCACGCCGCCTCGATGATGGCTTCGTGGGCGCCCGTGGAGGGGTGACTCGTGAACATCACGCCGGATTTCTCGGCGTCGACCATGCGCTGGACGACGACCGCGATGTCGACCTTGTCGTGCTCGAAGCCCTGCTGTTCGCGGTAGTAGATCGCCCGCTGGGTGAAAAGCGACGCCCAGCAGCGCTTCACGCGGTCGACGAGGTCGTCGCCGGTGACGTTCAGGAACGTCTCCTGTTGCCCCGCGAAGCTCGCGTCCGGAAGGTCCTCGGCGGTCGCGGAGGACCGAACGGCGACGAACGCGCCGCCGCTCGACCCGGACGCGTCGTCGAGGTTCCCGTAGGCCGAAACGATCTCATCGCGGATCTCGTCCGGGAGTTCGGTGTTCAAGATCAGGTCCTTCGCTCGCGCCTCGGCGTCCGCGAGCGCCTCGGAGTCCTCGGGGTCGACATCGACCGCCTCGAACAGTTCGTCGTCGATGCCAGCCGCCTCGATGAACGAGCGGTACGTGCCGGCGGTCACGACGAACCCCGGCGGGACGGGCAACCCGGCGTCGGTGAGTTCGCCGAGTGACGCGCCCTTGCCGCCGACGAATTCGACGTCGTCGGCCCTTACGTCTTCCAGCCAGCGTACAGCCATGTGGCAGTTCAATAGACCGGAAAGCAGCATAAGTAGATTGCGAACAGTCCAACGAGCTCCGGGAACACAACTCGGCTTCGAGTTCATTCCTGTCTGGAAGTCGAATTTCTTCCTGTCTGGAAGTCGGATCCTCCTGTCGGCGGTTCGAGTTTCTTCACTGTCGGAGGTTTTTAGCCGGCGCGCTTCGTCGGGCCGCCCATGGACTCGAAACGTTCTGCAGTACACGCAGGCAAGTACTTCCTGCTCACGTCGCTGTTCGCGCTCGTCGCCCTCGCGTTCGTCGCCGGTGGCGCGGTTCTCGGCGGTGCAGAGGCCCTCGACACGTACAACGCTACGGAGTCGGTGACGCAGGCGCTCTCGGCGGCCTGGCTCGGCATACTGCTCGCCACTGTCGGCGTGCTCGTCTACCGCTTCGGGAAGGCGTGGGCCTTGTACAAGACGCTCACCGACGCCACCGAGGAGGCCCTCGAGGACACCTACGACACCCAGCGCGTGAAAAGCGACATCGTGAGCGTGCTCGACGACCGTCTCTCGGACATGCAGACCGACCTCCAGTCTGTGAACCGCGAACTCCGAAAGGTCCGCGGCGACGAGCAGTTCGAATTCGGTAACGGAGACGACTGATACGGCTCTGGGGTTCGCCGACGCTGTTCTTCCCGCGACTTCTCCCTCACTGGGCCTCGCTGTTCTCCGCATCGACTACCGTCCGCTGGTTCTCGCCGTTCTCCACTCCGATTGCCGCTCGCTACCCCTCGAGAATCTCCTCCTCGTCCGCCGCAGGCACCGTGAGCGTCCCGTCGAACGTCTCGACGGCCCGGCCACCCACGCGCGGAGCACCGCCCTCGCTGGCCTGCACGCTGACGCGGCCGGGCCGGTCGACGAAGTGTCCCTGTTCGAAGACCATCTCCGCCGGTGTCTCACCCGCGCCGAACGCGTCGAAGTGATCGAGATACGCCCCCACTGCGCCGCTCGCCGTCCCGGTCACGGGGTCCTCGTCGACGCCCGCGCCCGGCACCCACGCCCGCCCGTGGAGCGTCGACTCCCGGTCGAGCGCGTCGAAGGAGAACGCGTAGACGCCCGCCGCGCCCACCTCGTCGGCGAGCGCCTCGACCGCGTCGAAGTCCGGACTTGCGTCCCCGAGGTCCGAGAGGTACGTCAACGGCACCACGAGAAACGGTAGGCCCGTGTCTGCGACGGCCAGGGGCAGGTCGTCGCTCGCTCCGCGGAGCGCCGGCACGCCGACGCCGACGGCGTCCGAGACGTCCTCGTAGCCCACGCCGTCTTCCCTCGCGTCGACTTTCCGCACCTCGGGTTCGTTCTGCGTCATCCAGACGGTGCCATCGGACTCCACCTCGATATCGAGCACGCCGACGTTCGTTTCGAGGGTGTGTTCGCCCGCGTCGAGCGCGCCGTCCGCGAACAGGTGCGCGTGGCTCGCGATGGTCGCGTGCCCGCAGAGGTCGACCTCCGTCGTCGGCGTGAAGTACCGAACTCGGCGGTCGGCGTCCCCGCTCTCCCGGAGGAACGCCGTCTCGCTCGCGCCCAGTTCGGCCGCGATGGCCTGCATCTGGTCGTCGGTCAAGTCCTCGGCGTCCGGCACCACGCCCGCCGCATTCCCCGCACACGACTCCTCGGTGAACGCGTCCACCAGGAGCGCTCGCGTCTCGGTCATGCAGCGGGGTTCTCGTTCCTCCGTGTTGCCTGTTTTCCTCTGGAGGACGTTTCAGATACGCGACTGGCGATGAGAATATCCAGAAAGCCATAGCTGCCACAACGCGAACTGGTTTCGAGAACACCTGGAAAGCCCCGGCACGCTCGCGGTCGCTGGGTGGCATATCCGCTCACTGTGCTCGCGGATAGGGCCACCCAGACGACCACGCAGACGCGAGCGTGCCACCCCTTTCAGTCCTCCCGGTGACCGGTTGACCAGCCGGCATCGGGTGGGGCTTTCTAGGTGACAACGAAGGAGCGTCAGTTGCCGCCAGCTTCAGTCGAGGTTTCCTGCCTGTTCTCGAAGGTAACTCTGCCAGAACGACTGACGCACAACCGCCACTGCCTGTAAACCGTTAAGTGCGGCGGCGAACCACTCCCAACACGCAATGAGTGACCTCCCGGACGAGTTCAACTGCACTATCACCAACTGGGAGTACATCTACGGCCTCTGCCGGGACGTCAGCGACCAGGTGAAGGCGTCCGAGTTCGAGCCGGACGTGGTCGTGGCGCTCGCGCGCGGCGGCTGGTTCGCGGGTCGCTGTCTCTGTGACTTCCTCGGTCTGGACGACCTCACGAGTCTGAAGATGGAACACTACGTCGGGACCGCCCAGAAGTCCGGCGATCCCGAGGTCCGGTATCCGATGCCGGAGGGCTCCGTCGAGGGGAAGGACGTCCTCATCATCGACGACATCGCGGACACCGGCGGGTCCATCGAGCGCGCTCACGAGTACGTGACCGACCGCGACGCCAACGACGTCCGCACGGCGACCCTCCAGTTGCTCCAGACGAGCGAGTTCGACCCGGAGTACGTCGGCGAGCAACTCGAGCAGTGGGCGTGGGTGGTCTACCCGTGGAACTTCATCGAGGACATGGTGGACCTCGTCTCCGGCGTGATGGAGACGGACGGCGACGGCCCGTACACGGAGGCCGAGCTCCGCCACCTGCTCGCGGAGTACCACGAGATAGAGCGCATCGAGATGGAGATCGCCCAGCCCGACCGCTTCGACGAGGTGCTCGAGGAGATGGTACGCCGGGACGTGCTCGTGCGGGCTGGCGACGACGAGTGGAAACTCCGCGTCGAATCGTAGGCAGTTCTCCCGTAGCGTTCACGCCACTGTATCCTCGAGCCGAGTCCTTTAGGTCGCTCCCGCGAGCACCAGTTGGTATGATCGGCTTCATCGGCGGGTCCGGTATCTACGAGGCGCTGCCACTGAACGACGTCCGAGAGGAGGACGTGTCGACGCCGTACGGCGACCCGAGCGCGCCCGTCACCGTCGGCGAGTTCGGCGATACTGGCACGGAGGTCGCGTTCCTGCCGCGCCACGGCCCCGACCACCAGCGCAGTCCGACGAACCTCCCGTACAGGGCGAACATCCACGCGCTCAAGCAACTGGGCGTCGAGCGCATCCTCGCGTCGAACGCAGTCGGCAGCCTCCGGGAGGACCTGCCGCCCCAGACGCTCGTCGTCCCCGACCAGATATTCGACCGGACGAAACACCGCGACTCCACGTTCTTCGGCGACGGCGTCGTCGTCCACCAGCCGTTCGCGGACCCGTACTGCCCGCACATGGTCGAGCACCTCCACGACGCCGCGAGCGAGGCGACGGACGCACAGACCCAGGAGGGCGGGACGTACGTCTGCATCGAGGGCCCGCAGTACTCGACGCGTGCGGAGTCGGAGTTCTACAAGGACCAGGGCTGGGACCTCGTCGGCATGACCGCGATTCCCGAGGCGAAACTCGCGCGCGAGGCCGAGATGTGTTATGCCACCGTCGCGGGCGTCACGGACTACGACGTCTGGAAGCAGGACAGCGAGGTCACCCTGGAGGAGGTTCTGGAGAACGCCGCGGCCAACGAGACGGCCATCAAGCGCACCGTCGAGCGCGCCATCGAGTCGATGCCCGAGGAACGCGACTGTGACTGCGGACACAGCCTCGAGGGCACGGTGAACACGCCGACCGAAGCCATCCCCGAGGAGACCCGCGAGCGCGTCGAGGTGTTCCTCGGCGACTACCTCTGACGGTCCCTCGGCAGGACGCCGGTTAGATACGAACGCCCGGACACAAAATGTAAATACCACTCGTCCGTGTGTGAGTACAAGCAATGGGGAAACACGCCGATGCCGAGGCGTTCTCGCGAAAGCTCGCGTCGCTGAAGCGAGACGGCTGTAACGTGCTCGTCGTCAGTGACGCGGCGGGCCGCGACGTGGCGTGTGAACGCCTGCTCGGCGCCCCGGAACTCGACCGGCGGCACGTCTTCCTCTCCACGTCGAGCGACGTGAACACGATTCTCGACCGGCACGCGCCGCGCCGCACCGACGCCAACTCCGTCGGCGTCATCGACGCAACTCCCGGCAGTTACACGCGCTCTGCAGCCGCCTCAGCGGCGAGTACCGACGTGGACACCGCCGGACCGACCGGCGGACTGGTCGACGAAGCGTGGTACGAGCGCATCGACGATGTCACCGACTTCGAGGCGCTGCTCGCGGCGTCCCGGGACGCACTCGACCGCGTCTCCACGGCGGCCGACACTGCCGGCGACGTTCGGTTCTGCCTCGACGGACTCGACCCGCTGTTCGACGCCGCCGCGCGCGCCGACGCCGACGAGCAGGCGCTGTTCCGCTTCCTGCACGCGGTCACGAGTCGCGTCCGCTCGGTCGACGGTATGGGCCACGTCCACGTCTCCGCGGACATCGACGACCGCCGACTCGCCACGTTCGAACCGCTGTTCGACGCCACCATCCGCGTCGAAACCGACGAGACCGGCACCGTCAGCCAGCGCTGGCGACTCCACGACTCGGAGTACGTCAGCGACTGGTTCGAACTGTAGCTCCTACTGCTCGTTTTCCGACTGAGCGCAATCCCAGCGCCAGCGTCTGTTCAGTCCGCGGTCGCCGGCGCCTCGGTCTCCTGGGGCGACGCGTCCCGAACCCACAGGTCGCCGAACAGGTCGTCCTGCTGGAGTCTGACCGCGCCGCGGTGCGCGAGAAACAGTAACGCGAGGAACGTCTCCACCAGCGAGCCGCCCGTCTGTGCTATCTCGTCGTACAGCACCTCTGTCCGCCCGCCGTCGTACTGCTCGTCGAGGGCCGCCTGGACGTCCGCGATGGTCTCCTCGATGTCCTCCTGGTGGGCGGTGCCGATCGCCTCGGCCTCGGTCGGTTCGTCGTCCATCCGGAAGTCGTCGCCCGTGCGGTAGTCGAGTTCCTGGACGCCGCGCCGGAACCCCTGCGGGGACTCGGAGGTGTCGTACGTCCGAGACTCCTTCCACCACGACGAGCGCTCGGCGTCCCGCAGGTCCCGCACCAGTTCGTCCAGCGTCTCCGGACTCCCGCGGGCGTGCTTGCGCTCGAGGCGCCGGTCCATCTCGGCCTCCAGCGCGTCCACGGGGTCGAACGCGGGCGCGCCGCCCTCCTCGGCGGGCGGCGCCTCCCACGGCGGCAGGTCCTCCTCTGCCTCGGGTTCCTCCTCGTCGTCGTCCTCGAGGAGCGCGTCACTCTTCATGCGCAACAGCACGCTCGCGTAGAACAGCGCCCGCCCCGACGTCCGTAGGTCCCGCTCGTCGAGCGCGTCCAGGAACGTGTCCGTCACCGCAACGATGTCGATGTCCCAGGGCTCGATTTCGCCGTCCTTCGCCAGTTGCACGAGCAACTCCACGGGTTCGACCTCGTCGTCCTCCGGGTCCGGTTCGGGGTCTGCGGGCGACTCCTCGAGCAGTTCTTCCGCGTCCGAAATCGGCGAATCGCGGTCTGCCTCCTCAGATTTCTCGCCGCCGCCGTCGGTTACGTCGCTCTCGGACGGCTTCTCGCGGTCCTCGTGGCCCGCGATGTCGAGTGGAATCTCCTCGCCGCCGTCCGCCCGGAGTTCGTCACCCGACGAATGGTCAATCATCTGCGACTGCCCCCTGCGACGACAGGTCGATGCCCGTCACGACGCTGTAGTTGTCGTCCTGCATCGTCACGCCGATGGCGCGCTCCGAACGGTCGAGCATCGCGGAGCGGTGGCTCACTACGACGAACTGCGCGTCGCCAGCGAGCTCGTCCACCATCTCGCCGACGCGGTCGGCGTTCACGGCGTCGAGGAACGCGTCCACCTCGTCGAGCGCGTAGAACGGCGCGGGGTTGTGCCGCTGGATGGCGAAGATGAACGCGAGCGCGGTGAGGGACTTCTCCCCGCCGCTCATCGCCTCCAGGCGCTGGACGGGCTTGTCCGCCGGCTGGGCCTTCATCGTCAGGCCGCCCTCGAAGGGGTCCTCGGGGTCCTCGAGTTCGAGCTCCCCCGTCCCCGCCGAGAGCCGCGAGAAGATGTCCTGGAACTGCTCGTTGATGGCGTCGAAGGCTTCCATGAACGTCTCCTTCTTCTGCTGGTCGAACGACTCGATGCGTTCCCGGATGCCGTCGGCCTCCTCCTCTAAGGTCGCCCGCTTTTCCTCCAGGTCCTCGAGTTCGTCCTCGACCTCGTCGTACTCGTCGATGGCGAGCATGTTCACGGGTTCGAGGGCCTCCATCCGGGATTCGAGGCGTTCGACGTTCTCCTCGACCTCCTCGAGGTCCGGAATCTCCTCGGCGTCGTACTCCCCGACCGCCTCCTCGAGGTCCTCTATCTCGCTCGCGAGTCGCTCCTCGGCCTTCCGCAGACCGTCCAGTCGGCTCTGTACCTTCTCGACTTGCTGAGCCTGCTCGTCGCGGGCGGACTTCGCCTCCTTCAAGTCCTCGCGTTGGTCCTCGCGTTCGGCTTTGAGGTCCGCGAGTTCCTCCTCGAGTTCTGCGACCGCCGCCTCCTTCTCCTCGAGGGAGTCCTCCTTGTCCTCGATCTGCTCCTCGAGTTCGGCGATACGTTCCTCCTGGGCGGCCTTCTGGTTCTGTGCGTCCTCGATGTCGTCGTGGAGGTCCTCGACCGCGTCCTCGGCGTACTCCTTCTCCAGGCTCAAACTGTTGAGCTTCCCGTCGAGGTCGTCCACGCGGTCCTCCATGTCGTCGATCTCGTCCTCGATGGCCTCCTTTTCCTCGGTGAGGTCGGGAATCTTCGAATCCGCGAGCTCCGCCTCTAACTCCTCGATCTCGTCCTCGACCTCCGCGACGACCTCCTTCTGCTCGGCGATGTCGGCGTCGAGGGACTGCATCCGCTCGTCGACCTCCTCGCGCTCCGTCTCGAGTTCCTCGATGCGGGCCTCCAGGTCGTCGATCTCGTCCTCGACCTCCTCGCGTTCGCCCTCGGCCTGCTCGACGTCGTTCTGGATGGAACGCACCTGGTCGGTGGCGTCCTGCATCCGGTCGCGGGCGTCGTCGAGTCGGCTCTCGATGTCCCGCACGTCACTGCGAATGTCCGCGCGCTCGTCCTCGAGGCGCTGGATGCGCTCGGCGACGCGCTCCAACTGGCCCTTCCCGGACTTCGAGAAGGAGTACCGCGACCCGGAGCGACTGCCGCCAGTCATCGCGCCGGACTTCTCGACGAGTTCGCCCTCCAGGGTCACGAGACGGTAGTCGCCCATCAGGTCGCGGGCCGTCTCCATGTCCTCCACGACGAGCGTGTCCCCGAGCACGTACGAGAACACGCCAGCGTACTGCTGGTCGAAGTCCACTAGATTGACCGCGAAGTCCACTACGCCCGGCATACTCGGCGTGCTCCCGACGGAGCGATTCTGCATCTCCGTGAGCGGCAGGAACGTCGCACGGCCCGCGTTCCGCTGCTTCAAGTACTCGATGCAGGTCTGGCCGACCCCGTCGTCGTCCACCACGACGTGGGCCATCCGGCCGCCCGCCGCCGTCTCACACGCCGTCGCGTACTGCTCGGAGACGCCGCCCAGTTGGCCGACGGTGCCGTGGACGCCGTCCTGATCGCTGTTCAGTATCGTCGTCACCGCCTTCCCGTAGGAACTGTCCCCGGACTGGTCGGCCTGGGCCTCCAGGCGCGCGTACTCCTCCTGGGCCGCCGAGAGGTCGTCCTCCACGTCGTCCAGGTCCTCGTTTCGCTCGCGCTTCTCCGCTTTCAGGTCCTCGACGACGTCCGCGATCTGCTCGCGGTTCTTCCGGGCCTTCTCCAGTTCGTCCTCGAGGTCGTCGAGCGTCGCGTCGATCTCGGGGAGTCGCTCTTTGGCCGCCTCGAGGTCCTCCTTGGCCTCGCTCACCGCATTCGAGCGGCGATTCGCCTCGTCGAGCAACCGGTCTTTCTCGCGCTGGAGCTCGTTGCGCTCGCTCTTGGCCGCCTCAAGTTCCTCCTTTCGCTCCTGGAGGTCGGCCTTGAGTTCGTCGAACTCCGTGTCCACGGACTCGATCTCCTCCTCGATCTCAGCGACCTCCGCATCCTTGGACTGTATCTCCGCGGTGACACTCGACTTCTCGACTTTCAGATCGCGGATGTCGTCCTCGAAGTCCTCGATCTGCTCTTGTTTCCGGTCGATCTCCACGAACGCCTGCCGGCGCTCGCTCTCGGCGTCCTCGATCTTCTCCTCGGCGTCCGAGACCTTGTCCTCGAGCCGCGAGATGTCGCCCTTGATCTCCTCCATCTCGCGCTTGATGGCGAGTTGTTCGTCCTCGCCCTTGCGCTCGATCTCCGCGTTCAGGTCCTCCAGGTCCTCCTCGAGACGGAGCACCACGCCACGCCGGTCGTCGAGTTCGTCCTGCAGTTCCGCGAGTTCGTCCTCGCGGCGCTCGGCGTCCTCGCGCGTGGACTCGAGGTCCTCGCGCTTCTCCTCGAGTTCCGCGGCTTTCGCGTACCCCTCGTACTCCTGTTTCTCGTCGCGGAGTTCCTTGTACTCGAGCGCCGTCTGGCGTTCGTCCTCGAGCTGGTCGAGGCGTTCGCGTTTCTCCTCGATGTGGAGGTCGGCCTCCCCGATGCGGTCCTGGACGACCTCGAGTTCCTCGTAGGCGTCGGCCTTCTTCGCGTCGAACTCCGCGACGCCCGCGATCTCGTCGATGATCTCGCGGCGCTCGCCCGCCGTCATGCTGGTGATGCCGGTGACGTCGCCCTGCATCACGACGTTGTACCCCTCGGGCGCGACGCCAGCCTGCGCGAGCAGGTCCTGGATGTCCGAGAGGTTCACCGAGCGGCCGTTCAGGTAGTAGTAGGAGTAGTAGTTGTCCTCGGTGCGTTTCACGCGGCGCTTCACGGTGATGGTGTCGACCTCGCCGATCTTCTCGGAGTCCGCCGCCGACACCACCTGCTGGCGGGTCAGCGTGCGCTCCTCGTTGTTCAACACGACCTCGACGCTGGCCTCGTTCGGGCCGGCGTTCTCCTCGCCGTCCTCGTGGGAGGGGTTGTAGATGAGGTCGGTGAGCTTCTCCGCACGGATGCCACTGGTCCGCGCGAGGCCGAGCGCGAACAGCACGGCGTCGATGATGTTCGACTTCCCGGAGCCGTTCGGCCCGCTGATCGTGGTGAAATCCTCGTAGAACGGAATCCGAGTGGTCCGACCGAAGCTCTTGAAGTTCTCGAGAACTATTTCGTCGATGTACATTGGGGTCCAGGGCGGCCCTCAGGCGACGATGATGTCGTCGAGGTCCGACTCCTCGGTGTCGCTCGAATCCTCGCCCTCCGCGGATTTAGGCGCTTCGTCTTCGGTCTCGTCCGGGTCTATGGACGCCGTTTCGCGGGCTTCTCGGAGTTCCTCCGTGCTCGGCGAACGGTCGAGTTCCTCCTCGAGTGTTCGGATGCGCTCGCCAGCGTCGACGAGTTCCTCGGTCAGCCCCCGAACCGTCGCTTCGAGTTCCGAGACGCGCTCCTCCAGGTCGTCCGCGCGCGATGAATCCTCAGTCATGCACGTTGAACCTCACTCCAGACGTAAAACACTGCGTCATCCGGGCGTCAGACAACTGAAAGCGATGTGACGAGATGGCGGTCGTAATAGAGCAGTCCTCGAAAGCCCCGGCGAACTACGTCTCCACTCGGAACGCCTCGAAAGCCCCGGCTGGCTCGGCGAAGGCGGACGCCGCAAGGACCGCAACGAACGCAGTGAGTGGGACCGCAGCAAGGCCCCCGAGTCGAGCCAGCCGCCCCTTTCAGTCCTCCCGGTGACCGGTTGACCAACTGCCAGGGTGGGACTGAGCGGGCGCGAGCGCGCCGGGGCTTTCTAGGTGTTCGAAGTAGCAAGGCAGTCCGCAGACAGGACTTTCAGGTCGTTCTTCACAGCCGCCACGAATCCAACCGCCACTAACCACCGCTTCGTTAGCCATAAGCGCCCGCGCCGCGAACCGACGCTCAATGACCGCGCAGGCCGCCACGCAGGACCTCGCCGCCGTCATCGGGCTGGAGGTCCACGTGCAACTCGAAACGGACACCAAGATCTTCTGCGGGTGTTCGACGGACACCGCGGACGCGGAGCCGAACACGCACACGTGTCCCGTCTGTCTCGGGCTTCCGGGCGCGCTGCCGGTGCTCAACGAGGGCGCCGTGGAGGCCGCCGTGAAACTGGGGAAGGCCATCGACGCCGACATCCCGGAGCGCACGCGCTTCCACCGGAAGAACTACTTCTACCCCGACCTGCCGAAGGGCTTCCAGATCACGCAGTACGACGCGCCGATCTGCCAGGATGGTAGTCTGGACGTCGAGGTCGCGGACGAGCGCCGCACCATCGACATCGAGCGCGCGCACTTAGAGGAGGATCCGGGGAGCATGCAACACGCCGGCGGGAGCATCGACACCGCGGACTACACGCTCGTGGACTACAACCGCGCGGGCACGCCGCTGATGGAGATTGTGACGCGTCCGGACTTCCGGAGCGCCGACGAGGTGCGGTCGTTCCTCGCGAAGCTCACAGAGGTCCTGGAGTACCTCGGCGTCTTCGACGCGGAACGCGACGGCAGCCTGCGCGTCGACGCGAACATCTCGATGGTCGACGCCAGCGAGATGGACGACGACGGTGACCTCACCGAGGAGCAACTCGCGGCCGCGAACCGCACCGAGGTGAAGAACATCTCGAGCCACAAGGGCGCACAGAAGGCGCTGTCCTACGAGGTCACGCGCCAGCGCAACCAGCTCAAGCGCGGCCGCGAGGTCGAACAGGAGACCCGCCACTGGGACGAGGCACGGGGCGTCACCGTCTCGATGCGTTCGAAGGCCGAGGAGAAGGACTACCGCTACTTCCGGGAGGCCGACATCCCGCCCCTCGAGGTCTCCGACTGGAAAGAAGAGATTCCGATTCCGGAGCTCCCGGACGCGCGCCGCGAGCGCTTCCGCGAGTCGTACGGACTCGGCGAGGAGGCCGCGTCGAAACTCACGTCCCGGAAGGCGGTCGCGGACCTCTTCGAGGAACTCGCAGAGGAGTACGACCCCGACCTCGCGGCGACGTGGGTGGCGGACAACCTGCTCGGCGAACTCAACTACCGCGGCATGGAGGTCGCGGTCGTGGAGGAACGCATCGACGAGTTCGCGCGCCTCGTGGAACTCGTCGCGACCGACGAGATCACGTCGAAGAACGCCGAGGAGGTCGTGCTCCGCCGGATGCTCGACGACACCGAGTCGCCGGACGACGTCGTCGAGGCGGAGGGTCTGGGGAAGACCAGCGGCGACGAGGTGGCCGAGGCGGTCGCGGACGCCATCGAGGAGAACCCGGACGCGGTGGAGGACTACCACACTGGCGAGGGAGGCGCGCTGAACTTCCTGGTCGGCCAGGTGATGCAGAAGACGGGCGGCAGCGCAGACCCCGGCCAGGTGAACGAACTGCTCCAGGAGCGACTCGAGTCGTAGCTTTCCGTCGGTAGCGGGGGTGTAGCGTTCGGGCGGCAGCGGAGGCGTGGCGTTCGGACGCCAGTTGGAGTCATAGCATTCGGGTGGCAGTTGGCGGCGCAATCTCCGGATCTGCCACCCGCACGAACGCGGAAATACGGGAGTAGGATGTCCCTACCACCAGAAGACATTTCCACCACTGCGTGGTACTTGTTGGCACGATGCCCGTGTTCGCTCGCAACCTGCTTCCGCATCTCGTCGTCGTGGCGGCGATCCTTGACGCCGCGATCGTCGCCGGCCTGGGGCTTCGCTCCTACACGGGCGTGCTCGTTTTCGTGGCGCTGTTCTTTGCGACCCTGCCCGCGCTCTACGGACTCGCCGTCTTCGTCCAGCCAGACGAGTCGGCGGGCCGCGACCCGGACGGAGTCTGACGGTCGCGTTCTCGAACCGTTGTGGCCGGGACCGACACCGCTAACTGAGGTGTCGAACCACGCTCTGGCATGAGCTACGAGGTTCGCGAGGAACTCCCGACGCCCGAGCGGTTCGTCGCACTCCGCGACGCCGCCGGCATGGCGTCGCGGTCCGAGGACGGCGTCGCACGCGGCCTGCCGAACTCCGTCTACGGCGTCACAGTTGTCGAAACCGAGACCGACGAGACGGTCGGGATGGCGCGCATCGTCGGGGATGGCGCGACCGTCTTCCACGTCTGTGACATGGCCGTCCACCCCGACCACCAGCGGCAGGGCCTCGGCTCCAGGATGATGGACGCCATCGTGGCGTATCTCGACGAGCACGCACCGCCTGGCGCGTACGTGAACCTGATGGCGGACGTCGACGGCTTCTACGAACAGTGGGGCTTCGAGGAGACGCGCCCCGCCTCGAAGGGAATGTTCTACCGCGTGGAATGACGCGCTCGGCGTTCCTCCGCGTCGCGTAGGCGACCACCTGTCGGCGCCCGCGGGTCAGGGGTCGGTATCGAATGCGTCGTGTTCGATGACGTAGAGGACGCCGATGGCGGTGAGCGAGAGGCCGCCGATGACGACTGCGACGCCGTAGGCCGCGGACGAAGTTCCGCCCTCCGTGCGGAACGCGCGGCCTCCGGAGACGGCCAGCGAGAGGCCGAGCGCGACGTTCCCAAGGCCGGAGAGCAGCGACCAGCGAACGCGGTTGGTGACGCCGCCGGCGAACAGCAACGCGCCGGCGACGGCCATGAGCACCATCTGGAAGCCGATGAAGAGGTGCGGGGGGAACGTGACCGCGAGGCCGGCAGCGGCGAAGACGAACAGCGCCGCGCCGAGCCACTGGGTCAGCGTGCGTCGGTTCACAGTTCTGGATTCGGACGGGGGTGGTTAGTCCTTGCGCGCGCTCGCAGTGTGCGCGAATGCGCCTACCCGCTCGCTCCCTGCGGTCGCCCACACGGTTCGCGGGTCGTCTCTCCCCGCTCACTATGCCGTGGCCTCGATGCGCTCGCCCACGCACGCGCCTTGAGGCCGCGCCTGCTGGCGGTTTTCGGCAGCGAAATCTTTACACGCGGCTGTGGCCTATCGCCACCAACGACCACCCCAGCGGGTGGAGGTACACCGTGGAACTCATCGTCACAGAGAAGAACAACGCGGCGCGACGGATCGCCGACATCCTCTCCGAGGGAGGGGCGTCGACAGACACGACGGCGGGCGTAAACGTCTACGAGTGGGGTGGCCGGCGCTGCATCGGCCTCTCCGGTCACGTCGTCGGCGTCGACTTCCCGCCGGAGTACTCCGACTGGCGCGACGTCGAACCGGCGGAACTCGTCCACGCGGACGTCGTCAAGGAACCGACCCAGGAGGACATCGTGAACGCGCTCCAGCGCCTCGCGCGGGAGGCCGACAGCGTCGTCATCGCGACTGACTACGACCGCGAGGGCGAACTCATCGGGAAGGAGGCGTACGAACTCGTCCGGGACGTCAACGAGGACGTGCCCGTCCAGCGCGTGCGCTTTTCCTCCATCACGGAGAACGAGGTGCGGTCGGCGTTCGCGGACCCGGACGACATCGACTTCGACCTCGCCGCCGCCGGCGAAGCCCGACAGATCATCGACCTGATGTGGGGCGCGGCGCTCACGCGATTCCTCTCGCTGTCCGCCAAGCAGATGGGCAACGACTTCATCTCGGTGGGCCGGGTGCAGTCCCCGACGCTCAAACTCATCGTGGACAAGGAACGCGAAATCGAGGCGTTCGATCCGGACGACTACTGGGAGCTGTTCGCGGACCTCGAGAAGGATAGTACGGAGTTCGAGGCCCAGTACTTCTACGAGGACGAGGACGGGAACGAGGCCGAGCGCGTCTGGAACGAGGCCGACGCCGAGGCCGCCTTCGAGACGCTCCGCGAGGCCGGCGAAGCGGTCGTGCAGTCCGTCTCGCGTCGCACCCGCTCGGACGACCCGCCGGCGCCGTTCAACACCACGCAGTTCATCCGCGCCGCCGGCTCCCTGGGCTACTCCGCGGGCCGCGCGATGAGCATCGCGGAGGACCTCTACACCGCGGGCTACATCACGTACCCGCGCACCGACAACACCGTCTACCCGGACGACCTCGACGAGCGCGAACTGCTCGACGAGTTCGTCGGCACGGTGTTCGGCGACGACGCCGAGTCGCTGCTCGAGACCGACGATTTGACGCCGACTCGCGGTGACGAGGAGACGACCGACCACCCGCCGATTCACCCGACGGCGGACTTCCCGAACCGGAACAACCTCTCCGAGGACGAGTGGGAGGTGTACGAACTCGTCGTCCGGCGCTTTTTCGCCACGCTCGCAGACGAGGCGGTGTGGGAGCACCTTCGCGTCGTCGCGGACGCCGACGGCGAGTCCCTGAAATCCAACGGGAAGCGCCTCCTCGAGGAGGGGTATCACGCCGTCTACCCGTACTTCAACTCGAGCGAGAACCACGTCCCGGACGTCGAGGAGGGCGAGGCGCTCGCCATTGCGGACACCCGCTTCGAGGCCAAGCAGACCCAGCCACCCCGCCGGTACGGGCAGAGCCGGCTCATCGAGACGATGGAGGACATGGGCATCGGCACGAAGTCCACGCGGCACAACACCATCGAGAAGCTCTACGACCGCGGCTACATCGAGAACGATCCGCCGCGCCCGACGACGCTCGCGAAGGCGGTCGTGGAGGCCGCCGAGGAGTACGCCGACCTCGTCGTGAGCGAGGAGATGACGGGTGAACTGGAGGCCGACATGACCGCCATCGCGGAGGGCGAGACGTCACTGGAGGAGGTGACCGGGGAGTCCCGCGAGATCCTCGACCGCGTGTTCGACGAGCTGACCGAGTCCCGCGAGGAACTCGGCGAGCACCTCCGCACGTCGCTGAAGGCGGACAAGACCCTCGGGCCGTGTCCAGAGTGTGGCGACACGCTGCTCGTCCGACGGTCCCGCACCGGGTCGTACTTCGTGGGGTGTGACGGCTACCCCGAGTGCCGGTTCACGCTTCCGCTCCCGTCCACGGGCGAACCGCTCGTGCTCGACGACGAGGAATGCGAGGAACACGACCTCCATGAAGTGAAGATGCTCGCGGGCCGCAACACGTTCGTTCACGGCTGTCCGCTGTGCGCCGCAGAGGAGGCCGAGGAATCCGAAGACCGCGTCATCGGCGACTGTCCGGAGTGTGGCGAAGAACACGGTGGCGACCTCGCAATCAAACAGCTCCAGACCGGCTCCCGGCTGGTCGGCTGTACGCGCTATCCGGACTGCGAGTACTCGCTCCCGCTGCCGCGCCGCGGCGACATCGAGGTGACGGACGTGTACTGCAACGAGCACGACCTGCCCGAACTGGTCGTGCGGGACGGCGAGGACGACGACGACCCCTGGGAACTCGGCTGCCCCATCTGCAACTATCAGGAGTACCAGGAGCGACAGCGCCAGAAGGGCCTGGAGGTCCTGGACGGCATCGGCCCGAAGACCGCCGAGAAACTCGAGGAAGCGGGCATCGACGACGTCGGCGCTCTGGCGTCGGCGGACGCCGACCAGGTCGCGGAGTCCGTGTCGGGCGTGAGCGCGGACAGCGTCCGCGAGTGGCAGGCCAAGGCGGACTGAACACGACCCCGGACCGGAGTAGTGCTCTCAGCGTTCCCTGATGTGGATGCTCCCGCAGGCCGGGCAGTTGCCTGGCCGCTGCTCGAACTGCATCGCACAGAGGCTGCACTCGTACTTCGAGGGCGGGTCGGTCCCGACCCGTCGCTTGAGGGCACTGACGAACTCCATGGTATCTAGTGACACACCACCGCCGCGTAAATAGATTTTCCACGATACACGTTACTCACTCCGTTGTGGATGCAAAACTGGCATAGAATCGGGAGAAACACAGGCGAATGGAGGGTGTATTCGGATCCGGGTGCCTGAACCGGAAATCACTCCCATCGGATGGGTAGCGACCTGGCCGTGGAGGACTGGCGTTCCATCGCGTCGAAGCGAGTAAGTGGCCGCCACCCCTACGAGAGTGCGTGCGCCTCGACGATTACATCGAGGGACTGCGACCGGACGAGGACGCCGAGCGGCGGCGCCTCGCCGACGAGAAGTCCTACGAGATTCTGGACTACATCGACGACGTCGAGGCAGGCGTCGAGTCCGCCGTCCAGGGTGACACGCTGTACGGTACGACCGCCCCCTCCGTATTCGTCGGGCGGTCGTCGTACCCGAACGTCTCCGCGGGCATCCTCTCGCCGGTCGCTGGCGACGCCGACCCCGAGGAGTTCGCGACGTCCGGCGAGTGGTACCAGCAGGGTCTCGGCATCGACAACGTCCTCCAGTACCGGACCGGCCTGCTGAACTCCCGGCGCGCCGCGAGCGTGAACGTCGAGGACGTCTGGGACGGCTTCGTCGGCGTCCAGCGGGAGGTCGCCATCGCTGACCGCCCAGTGGACGTGGAGATCGGGCTTTCCGATACCCCGGAGTTCGACCGGGAGCAGTACACCAACCCGGCGGCGAACGCGCCCTCCGGGCCGAACGCGAGCGCCGAATCCGCGGACCTCGCGGAGAACCCACACGTCCCGCGTTACGTCGAGAAGACCCTGGAGGACGACGACTGGGCCGCCCAGGGCGCGATGACGTATCTCTACCGGCGCGGCCTCGACGTCTACGACATCAACCGCGTCCTTTCGGTCGGCGCACTCGGCCAATCCGAGGGCCGCCGACTCGTGCCCACGCGGTGGTCTATCACCGCCGTCGACGACACCGTCGGCCAGTACCTCCGCGGAAGCATCCGGGACAACCCGAGCGTGAACCGCGTCACCGTCCACGTCAACGAGTACATGGGGAACCGCTACTGGGTCGTGCTCGCGCCCGGCAACTGGGAGTTCGAACTCGTGGAGATGAAGGCCCCGGGCAGCATCTGGAACCCCGACCCCCACGGCGACATCTGGATGGGGTCGGCCTACGAGGGCTTCGAGGGAAGGTCGGGATACGTCGACGAGACTGCGGGCGCGTACTACGCCTCCCGTCTCGGCGCGCTCGAACACCTGGAGGACATCGGACGCCAGGCGAAGTGTCTGGTGCTACGCGAAGTGTCGGACGACTACTGGGCGCCCGTCGGCGTCTGGCAGGTCCGTGAGAGCGTGCGCAACGCCTTCGACAGCGAACCCGGCGAGGCTGAGACCTTCCACGGCGCGGTGAGCGAGGTGGCCGACCACCTCCCCGTCTCGACGGGGGCGCTCCGCCGGAAATCCACGATGGTCGCCGGAGTGCAGTCCGACCTCTCGTCGTTCACCTAGGTTTACAACCACCCCCTTCCATCCTCGGCGTGTGACCGTTCCCCCAGCATTCGGCGCCCTCCCCGGCGGCATGGAACTGGCAGTCATCTTCCTCCTCGGGTTGTTCCTGTTCGTCCCGCTCGTTCTCGTCGTCCTCGGCGTTCGATGGGCCACGTCTACGTCCTCGGAGTCCCGAAACGACCGGGTCGAGGAACTCGAAGACGAGGTCGAGGACCTCAGACAGCGCGTCGAAGACGACGACTCGTAGCCCCTGTCTTTTTCGCCGGCGGCGTCGAACAGTGTGGTATGGATTCGGAAACTGGCGGGTCGAAGGCGAAAACCGTCGGCGTTGCCTTCGCCATCGCGATTCTCGGCTTCGTCGTCGGCATCCTCGTCTCCGTGCTGCTCACCTTCGCCTACGCGTACGCGACCGGAACCGCTATCGGGGATATCGGTGGTGTCGCGCTCCTCGGCATCTCGCTCGTCTCGCTCCAGGGCATCGGCTTCCCGTTGACGGCGTGGGCGTACGTCGGGTGGAGCGACCGCACGTGGTCGTTCGTCCCCGCCTCGGTCCCCGGTCTCGGCGACCTGAAGTGGGTCGGAGCGGGCTACGTCGGCGCGTTCGCCGCGGTCTACCTCATCAGCATCCTGCTCACGCTCACGTCCACGGAGACGGCGTCGAACTCCGCGGCCACCACCGCGCTCCAGAACCCGGGCATCATCCCGGTGCTCATCGTGCTCCAGTTGGTGCTCGTCGGCCCCGGCGAGGAACTCCTGTTCCGCGGCATCATCCAGGGGTCGCTCCGCGAGCGCTTCAGCGCGCCCGCCGCCATCGTGCTCGCCAGTCTGACGTTCGCGCCGGCGCACATCCTCGCGCTCTCGGGCGGCCTCGCCGCAGTCGCCGCGACCATCGGCGTGCTGTTCGTGCCGAGTCTCATCTTCGGGTACGTCTACGAGAAGACCGAAAACATCGTCGCACCCGCGCTCACGCACGGCCTCTACAACGCCACGCTGTTCACCATCCTCTACATCGCGGTCAGCGTCGGGCAGGCGCCCCAGTCACTCCTCGGATTCTAAGTTCTCGAACGCCTCCTCGACGAACTCACCGGTCTCCGTGACGATGTCGTCCCACTCCTCGTCGTCGGGCGCCATCCCCACCAGTCGCGCGATGCGCATGATGGAGACGTGGTACACCACCTGCGTTCCCGGTTCCTCCTCCCAGACGACGACGTTACACGGGAACAGCGCGCCGATGCGCCCGTCGCTCGCGTCGAGCGCGCGGTCCGCCATCCCCGGGTTGCACGCACCGAGCACGTAGTACGGGTCGCGGTCCGCGTCGACCTTCTCGTTCAGCAACTCCGACGGGGAGAACTCCACGGGAACGCCGAAGCCCGCGTCCGTGAACGCCTCCCGGACGTGCTCGACGGCCTCCTCGTGGTCCATCCGCAGTGTGGCCTGTTCCTCGCCGTACTCCTCGGGGTCGATCTCGGCGGGGTCGAACGGTAGCATCTCGACTGAACGTGCGTCGTTCTCGCGCAAAAATGTTGGTCACGTCGCGAGACTATCCCCGTCTCGCCTCGGACTATCCCCGTTCCGGGCCGCTGAACGGAACTACTCGTTCGTCGGCACCGGCCCGGAGCCAATCGCCTCCCGGACCTCGGACTCGAACTCCTGGCGGGACTCGAAGTACGGCACGTCGACGTCCTCGAGGAGCGTCACGAGGGTTTGCGGGCCGTCGGGCGTTCGAATCTCCGTCTCGCCTTCCTTGCGCGCTATCTCGCTCTTCTGGAGCCCCCACGTCAGCCGGGACGCCACGCGAGCGAGCGGCGCGCCCTCGACGGACGACCCCTCACCGAGCTCGACGGCGGGCGCATCGTCTTCCTCCTCGCCGTTCTCGTCAGCCATACGCGGTGGTTTGCGGGGCCACCGATTCAACCTTTCGAAGCGTACTGGACTGTGCGTAGACGAGTTACTCGGGTTCGCTGACCCCCCGAACGTCCTTTCTGCAACCGCTCGTACTGGTTCCGTGGACACCCAGAAAGCCCCGGTCGCCTCGACTCAGGATGCTCGCTGTGCTCCTCGCTCCGGTGGTCGCTGCGGTGCTTACGTCGCCTGCCTTCGTCGAGACGACCGCCCCTTACAGTCCTCCCAATGGCCGGTTGATCAGCCGGTCTGCTGAGGGACTGAAAGGGGCGGCGGGCTCGCGTTTACGTGTTCGCTCGCGCTGTAAGCACCGCAGCCGGAGGTGAGGAGCGCAACAAGCGAGCGGACGCGAGCGCGCCGGGGCTTTCTGGGTGGTCACGGAGTGAGTGTTGTTCGTAGCTGCCAGGACTTTCTGACTGTTTCCGCTAGCAAACAAACCGATTACTCCTGAACCAAATTCTGCAGTGTCTGACGCAGTGTTTTTACCCCGGGGTGACAATCAGCCCGCATGACGAGCCTCGGGGAAACCTACGACCGCCGCGCGGGGGAGGCGAGCCAGCGCCGCGTCTACCTCGGCACCGGCCTGTTCGCTGCTGGCGCGCTCCTCGTGGTGGGGGGTATTCTCGCGGGCGCGACTGGACTGCTCATCACGAACGGCTTCGGGCCCTACGAGAGCCGGGAGATCGCGGGCATCCTCGCGGGCCTGGGCATCCCAGCGGTGTTCGTCGGCATCTTCTCGGTGCTCCCGGCGAACCAACTGCAGCGCGCCGCCGCGGCCGTCGGCTCCGGACTGGCGGTGCTCGGCGTGATGTTGTTCCGCGCCGCGTACCCCGAGAACTGGTACGCGGGCGCGACGAGCGTCCCGTCGACGGAAACGCTGGCGTTCGTCGTCGTCTACTTCGCGGGCATCATCACGACGTTCTGGTGTCTGTTCACCGCCGTGGCGACGTTCAAGACGCGCAACGACCCCGGCGGAACGGTGACGCTCACCGTGACGAAGGACGGCGAGACACACACCGTCGAGGTACCCGCGGGCAACGTCGAGAGCGCGCGCGAAGCGCTCACCTCCGGTAGCTTCGGTGGCGTCGGCGTGTTCGGCGGCGTCGAGGACCCCGAGCAACAGACGCGCGCGAACACTGCACAGCCCGACCCGTCGCCCGGCCCGGCGTCCGCGTCCGTCTCCGACGGCGGCGCGACCAGCCAGGACATCACGTCCCCACTCGACGAGGAGATGGTCGACGACGACGCCGCTGTCGGCCCGGACGAGTACTGCGGGAACTGCACGCACTTCGACTACGCCGAGACCGGCGACGGCATGCAGCCCTATTGTGGCCTCTACGACGAGGACATGGACGATATGGAGGCCTGCGAGTGGTGGGAGCCGAACAACTGAATCTGGCACTCCCTCCCCGCTGCAGCGTTTCAGAACCGGAGTCTCGTTCTCACGTCGTCCCAGTGTGACCCCTGCCAGAACCACTGTCCGCAGTCGCGACACCGCCACACGGGACTGACGTCGTCGGGGACGTACTCCGGTCGCGGGGCGTCGCTCGCCACCCGTTCGAGACGCCCGTTGCACGCGCCACACCGCTCGCCGGCAGCCAGTTCGAGGGACACCCCAGCGTCCCGGAGTTCGCGCAACTGTTCGTCGGTGTCCTTCGAGCGCACGAGAATGCTGTCCGGCGTGCGTGCCGCTAACTGTTCGTCGCGCGTCAGTAGCACGCGGCCCTCGTCGAGCGCGAGCGCCCGGACGTCGTCGTCCGCTTCGACGTCCCGGTCGAGGCAGTACGCGGCGTCGTGGCCGCACATCCGCAGGATTCTCGCGAGATCGCCGAGCATCGCGTCGAGGAGAAACCTCATCGTGGAGTCACGCCCTGGTGCCGGCCCATGGCATCAGTGCAGGAACGCGCGGACGCCCTCAGCGTCCCGGGTGTTCAGCACGTCTGCGGCCTCGGCCCACCCGCGACGGGCGGTGTGCACCCCGTACTCGACGTTCGAGAATTCGTCCGGGGAGTGGGCGTCGGTGTCGATGCAGATGGTCGCGCCCGCCTCGATTGCGGCTTTCACCATGCTCCCCCAGAGGTCGAGACGGTGGGGGTTCGCGTTCACCTCCAGTGCGGTGCCGGCCTCGGCGGCCGCCGCGCCGAGTTCGGCGGCGTCGAACTCCATCGCGGGCCGGTTGTTGATGAGGCGCCCCGACGGGTGACCGAGGACGTCCACGTGCGGGTGTTCGACGGCACGAATCAGGCGCTCGGTCTGGTCGCCGCCGTCGTCGCCGAGGCCGCTGTGCGGACTCGCCACGACGACGTCGAGGTCCGCGAGCACGTCGTCGCTCACGTCGCCGACGTTCCCCTCGGCGTCGATGTTCGCTTCCGTGCCGTGGAAGACAGTGATGTCGGCGTCCTCGCGCACTTGCTCGACCTCCTCGGCCTGCTCCCGGAGCTCCGCCTCCGAGAGCCCGGAGTCGCCGAACACGCCCGGTCCCTCCGCGTGGTCGGAGATACTGACGTAGTCGTGGCCGAACTCGGCGGCGCCCGCGACGAGTTCCGCTATCGTGTTCGCGCCGTCCGACCACTCAGTGTGCGTGTGGAGGTCCCCGCGCACGTCCCCAATCTCGAGCAGGTCGGGGAGCGTCCCGTTCTTCGCGGCCTCGATTTCACCCCGGTCCTCGCGCAACTCCGGAGCCATCCACGGGAGGCCGAGGGCCTCGTACATCGCTTCCTCCGTCTCGCGGGCGAGCAAGTCGCCGACGCGCTGACCCGACTCCGGGTCCTCGACGTCGTCGTCGGACTCCGTCCGACTGCCCGAGGCGCGTAGCGCCTCGCTGCTGACGTCGAACACGCCGTATTCGTTGACCTTCTTCCCCTGCGCGATGGCGTGGTTCCGGAGCGTGATGTTGTGCGCCTTGCCCCCCGTGAAGTACTGGAGCGCCGCCCCGAACTCCTCGGGCACCACCGCCCGCAGGTCGATCCGCAGACCGCCGGCGCGCACGCTCGTCTTCGTCGGCCCGAGGTCGAGGGTCTCCTCGACGCGCTCCCACTCCGTGAGCGCCTCGCCGACCGCCTCCCCGGATTCGGTCGCCACGAGCACGTCCACGTCGCCGATGGTGTCCCGCCACCGCCGCAGCGACCCCGCTGTCTTCGCCTGTTCGACTGCGTCGTGCGACCGGACGAACTCGAGAATCCCCGCAGCGACCGGCACCGCGTCCCCGAGCAGTTCGCGCTCCTGGGCCTCCCGCGCGAACTCGATGTGGTCGAGGATGTTCTGCTCGGTTTTCTCGCCGAACCCCGAGACTTCCTGAATCTCCCCTGCTTCGGCGGCCGCCTCCAGGTCGTCGAGCGTCTGGATGCCGAGTGCGTCGTACAGTTTCCCGACGGTCTTCGGCCCGACACCCTCCACCGCCGTGAGTTGTGCCATCTCCACGGGGAGTTTATCGCGTTCGTCTTCCAGTTCCTCGATTTCGCCGGTCTCGACGTACTCCACGACCTTCGACGCGATCGCCTCGCCGACGCCGCTGACGTCCCGGACCGCGTCCTCGCCCTCCGCCGCGAGGTCCTCGATGGCGGTCGGGTGGTCCCTGATGCTGTCCGCCGCGCGGCGGTACGCGTTCGGCTTGTACTCGACGTCCTGGGCCTCCAGCAGGTCGGCGTACTCCTCGAGCACCGCCGCGATTTCGGCGTTCTGGCTCACCGCCGGTCACCTCGCTGTGCGGGTGCGGCGCGCCGAGTCATCGCCGAATCCCCTCGTTGTCGTCGTTGCCGAGTGCCTGCTTGAGGAACGAGTACCAGCGCTTCTTGTCGGCGCGCTCGTTGGCCTCCGCTTCGGCCTCGAGGTCGGTCGCGCCCATGGATTCGAGCGCGTTCAGCGCGCGGTCGATGCCCACCAGCACCTCCACGACGCGCTCTCCCTCCTCCCGGGAGATATCCCCCTCTTCCAGGGTCTCCCGGCGCTCGATGCGCTCGCGGCGCAGCAGCGTCTTCACTTCGTCGACCTCCTCGCGCGTGTCCGCCGGGATGGTGTCGCGCTTTTTCACCTCGAAGACGAACGCCCCGAGTTCGAAGCGCTCGCCCTGCAGGTCGATCTCGTCGGGAATCGACGCCCCCACCGTCGCGGACTCCCGGTCGACCCGTTCGAGGAGTTGCTTGCGCTCGTACTCTTGCATATCCGCTGGTACCACCGGAGCGGCCAAAAACACCGTGGCTGTTTCCGGATGGTTCCGGTGTGCGTTGTGGCGCTGTCGGGATTCTGCGCTCGGTCTCCTGCCTGCCCGTTCGCCCGACGACGCTCTACTGCGACCCCAAACGCTTTCGCCGCCCCTCCCTAACGCCCGGTAATGGCGACGTGTGACCGGTGTGGCGAACAGGAGCCGATGCCGTACCGGTGTCGGCTTTGTGGCGGCACCTACTGTTCGGACCACCGACTCCCGGAGAACCACAACTGTCCGGGGCTGGACGAGTGGGACGACCCGAACGGCGTCTTCGACAGCGGGTTCGACGATAGCGGCGGCAAGCAACAGCAGCAGGCCGAGGGAAGCGTCGTGAGTCGCGTGACGCCGGACGCGAGCACGGGCGGCCTGTTCGGCTACTTCCGCGGGAACATGACGTACGTGTTCCTCGCGCTGATGTGGTTGACGTTCGTCGCGCAACTCATCTTCCAGAGCACCATCGACTCACAGGCGGACGTCGCGCTCTACGAGAGCATCTTCGTGCTGACGACCACGCACCCGGAGTACGTCTGGACGTGGTTCACGTCCATCTTCGCGCACGCCGGGTTCTCGCACATCTTCGTGAACAGCATCGTGATATTCTTCTTCGGCCGTCTGGTCGAGGACTACGTCGGCTCCAGGGAGTTCTCAGTGCTGTTCCTGGCGTCGGGCGCGCTTGCGGGCCTGAGCCAGATACTCGTCGGGTTGCTTCAGAGCACCCCTGCGGGCGTGGTCGGCGCGAGCGGCGCCGGTCTCGCCATCATGGGCGTGCTCACCGTGCTCAACCCGGGACTGCGCGTCTACCTCTACTTCATCCTGCCCGTGCCAATCTGGGTGCTCACCGGTCTCTACGCGGTGGTGAGCGTCATCGGCATCGTCGGGCCGAGCATCGCGGGCGCGAACGTGGCGAACGCGGCCCACCTCGTCGGCCTGCTGATCGGGCTGGCGTACGGCAAGCACGTCGAGGGCCGCGGCCGCACGCCCCGCCAGCTCCAGTTCGGGGGCGGCGGTGGTGGCCGGGGCGGCCCGGGTCGCGGGCGCTTCTGAGATGACCGCCGTCACCGCGGGTGGTCCGGGGTGAACGTCGTCCACCCGGAGTACCTTCCGGACCCCGGTCGCTCGCGCGAGGAGATGGAGGTACTCCAGCGCGACATCGCGGCGGACGCCGAGTTCGAGGACGACGTTGACTTCGATTCCGCGGACGTCGCGCTCTCTGGAACACCGACCGAGCATGAAGTCGGTCAGACGGAACTCGATGCGAGCAGCGCAACGGACACACCGGTCGTCGTCGGCGTCGACCAGGCGTTCACGGACGACGAGGCGGTGAGCGCCGTCGTCGCCATCCGCGACGGCGTCGTGGTGGACCGCGCGGCGGGGCACGCGCCCCTGGAGATTCCCTACATTCCGGGCCTGCTCTCCTTTCGGGAGGGAAGCGCCATCGTGGACGCACTCGAATCCCTCTCCGTCGACCCCGACGTGCTGGTCGTCGACGGCAGCGGGCGCATCCACTTCCGGCAGGCCGGCCTCGCCACGCACGTCGGCGTCCTGTTCGACGTTCCGGCGGTCGGCGTGGCGAAGAACCTCCTGTGTGGCACACCCCGCGCGTCACTCGACGACCCGCTCGCGGCGGGCGCTCGCGTCGCCATCGAGGCCGACGATTCGATGGACGCCCCCGACGGCACCGTCGTCGGCTACGCTTACCAGAGCCGCCAGTACCCGAATCCCGAGACGCGCCACGTCAACCCACTGTTCGTGAGCCCCGGCCACCGCCTGAGCGCCGAAACGGCGGTCGACGTCGTCGAGGCGACCTGTTCGGGGTACAAGCTTCCCGAACCGACCAGACTCGCCGACGCGTACGCCGACGAACTGAAGGCGTAGCCGCCGGCGGGGAGGTGAAGCGTTAACTACCAGGGCGGTGACGTGCCGGCATGGAGAACGTCGCGCTCGTCACTGGTTGTTCGTCGGGCATCGGTGACGCGACCGCCCGAGCACTGCTCGAGGAGGAGTGGACCGTCGTCGCGACCGCACGCGACACCGACGACGTCGCCGCGCTCGCGAACGCGGGCTGTGAGACCGCCGAACTCGACGTGACGAAACCCGCACAGTGCGTGAACGTCGTCGATGACGTCGTGGAGCGCCACGGCCGCCTCGACGCGCTCGTGAACAACGCCGGGTACGCGCAACTCGGCCCGCTCGAGGACGTGCCGACGCGGCGCGTCCACGACCAGTTCGACGTGAACGTCTACGGTCCTCACCGCCTCATTCGGGCGGCGCTCCCGCACATGCGGGAGGCCGGCGACGGAACCATCGTGAACGTCTCGAGCGTCTCCGGTCGCGTCGCCACACCCGGGATGGGCGCGTACAACGCCTCGAAGTTCGCGCTCGAGGGGATGAGCGACGCGCTCCGTGCGGAGGTCGACTCCTTCGGCGTGGACGTCGCGCTCGTCGAACCCGGGCCCGTGGAGACGCAGTTCTCGGACCGCGCGGAGTCGGAACTCGACCCGCTGGAGGGAAGCGGCGCCTACGACCGGCTCTACGAGTTCTTCGCGGACGCGAGCGCGGTCAACGGCGTCGGCGCGGTGTCGGCCGAGGACGTCGCGGACACCATCGTGGAGGCCACCGTGAGCTCGAACCCGAAGGCGCGCTACCCCGTCGGTCGAGCCGGGAAAATCGGCGTGCTCGCTCGTTTCCTCCCGGCGAGCGTGCTGGACCGGCTGTACAGTCTCGGGATGTCCCTCGCGTCGCGAGTGCAGTCGAGGGACTGACCGGACGGGTCGGGAAGCCGAGTTCCGGTGGTGGAGCGGGAAGCCGAGTAGCAGCGGCTTCGACGACCGAGAGCGGGGCGCCGGTGGTCGAGTCCGGGTCGGTGCGCCAACCGGAATCCACTTGTCCGCGTGGAACCGCGTCCCAACCAAACCGATGATACGGAATCGGGACGAGCTGGCTGGCGGCGACGGCCGGGAGACCGCACTCGCGTGCCTCGAGGCGGGCATCCGGGCCGCCCATCCGCGCGCGGTCGTCCGAGAGTCGGTCCGTCGCTCGGGGGAAACGCTCCGGGTGCTGGACGCCGAGTACGACCTCGGCGAGTACGACGAGGTGGTCGTCGCGGGCGGCGGGAACGCCGCTGGTCACGTGGCCGCCGCGCTCGAATCCATCCTCGGCGACTCCCTCGACGGCGGCGCTGTCGTCACCGACGACTTCGCGGAGACGGACCGAGTCGAGGTGCTGCCGGGCGACCATCCGGTTCCGAGCGAGCGAGGTGTCGACGGCGCGCGCAGTATTCTCGACCTTGCCGAATCCGCGGACGAGCGAACCCTGGTGCTGGCCGTCCTCACCGGCGGCGGAAGCGCTCTTCTGCCCGCGCCGGCGGGCGACGTGACACTCGAGGACCTCCAGGCGACGACCGACTCGCTGCTCGCGAGCGGTGCTCCCATCAACGAGATGAACGCCGTGCGGAAGCACCTCTCCGCACTGAAGGGCGGACAGCTGGCGGCCGCGGCCGCCCCCGGGGCGGTCGTCGGACTGGTGCTCAGCGACGTGGTCGGCGACGACCTCGGCGTGATCGCCAGCGGCCCGACGGCCCCCGACGACTCGACGTTCGAATCGGCGCTATCGGTGCTCGACGCCTACGACGCAGACGCGCCCGAGCGTGTCCGCGACCGGCTCAGGCGCGGCGCCGACGGCGACGTCTCCGAGACGCCGGGCGTGGGGGACGAAACGTTCGACCGCGTGACCAACCACGTGCTGGCGAACGCGCGGACAGCGCTCGACGCGGCCCGCGACGCAGCCGCCGAGCGCGGCTACGATGCGATGGTTCTCTCGGCGAGCGTGCGGGGCGAGGCCTGCGAGGCGGCCAAGACTCACGTCGCCGTCGCCGAGGAGATTGTCACGAGCGCCGACCCCGTCGAGCCGCCGGCGGTCGTCCTCTCGGGCGGCGAGACCACCGTGACGCTCTCCGGGGACGGCGGCGTCGGGAGCGACGCGACTGACGGTTCGGCGGACGAGCGAACCGAGTCCGCCGGCGGCCCGAACCAGGAGTTCGCCACGAGCGCCGCGGCGGAACTCGACGCGGCCGGCGTCGTGCTGGCGTCCGTAGACACCGACGGCATCGACGGCGCGACCGACGCGGCGGGCGCCGTTGTCGACGCCGACACGGTCCCCGATGGCGGCGCCGACGCTGTTCGCACGGCGCTCGCGAACAACGACGTCGCCCGGTATCTCGACGAGCGAGGCGCGCTCGTTCGAACGGGGACGACAGGAACGAACGTCAACGACCTCCGAGTGCTGGTCGTCGCGGAGCGGTCCTAGACCGCCCCTGGGTCGTTACAGGACCAGGCCGACCAGGCCTCTGAGGACGACGATCCAGACGATGCTCGTGACGCCGAGCGCGAGCGTCGCCAGCGTCCACGCCTGGTAGGCTGTCGCCGCCTCCATGTCGGTGAACTCGGTGATGATCCAGAAGTAGGAGTCGTTTGCGTGGCTCACTGTCATGCTCCCCGCGCCGATGGCGAGCACCGCGAACACCCGGCCCCACTGCGAGGCGAGACCGAGCGGTTCGAGCAGCGGTGCGACGAGGCTCGCCGTCGTCAGGATGGCAACGGTCGAGGAGCCGAGTGCGGTCTTCATCGCGGCCGCGATGACGAACGCGGCGAGCAGGCCGATGCCCAGGCCACCGAACGTGCTGGTGACGAAGTCCTGAAGCGGGAGCGCGCCCAGCACGTTGCCGAACGCGCCGCCGGCACCGGTCACGGCGAGGATGACGGCGGCGTTCGTGATACCTTCGCTCACCCACTCGTCGGTGACCTCGTCGGTGAACTCGGGGACGGCGGCGAAGGAGACGAAGGCGCCAATGATGAGCGCGACTGCGGGGTCACCGAAGAACAGCAGCCAGTTCTGGAGCGTGCCCGTGATCAGTTCCGGATTTGCCGCCTCGGGGTACGCGGCGACACTCCCGAGCGCGATGAGCACGATGGGGACCACTAGCGGTGCGAACGAGGCGGCAGGCGACGGAAGCGTGCCGTACTCGTCTTCGATCTCCTCGACCGTCATCTCCGGGTCGGGGTCGATGTGGAACCGGGAGGCGACCCGGTCGGCCCACACCGCGGCGACGAACACGATGGGAGCGCTCACAACGATTCCCGCGAGCATGACGAGGCCGATGTCCGCGCCGATGATGCCCGCTGCAGCGATGGGGCCGGGCGTCGGTGGGACGAACACGTGCGTGACGTAGAGCCCGCCGGCGAGCGCGACGCCGACCGTGGCGAGTGAGAGCGACGACCGATCGGCGAGCGTTCGGTTGAGCCCCGATAGGATGACGAATCCCGAGTCACAGAACACGGGAATGCTCACGAAACTTCCCGTGATGGCCATCACCGTGGTCGTGTGTTCCTCGCCGACGACGTCGAGAATCGACTCGGCGATGACGATGGCTGCGCCCGACCGTTCGAGCGCGGTGCCGATGATGGTCCCGGCGAGAATTACGATACCGATGTAGCCGAGCACACTGCCGAATCCGTTCGTGACGAGTGCCGCCGCCTCGCTTGGCGCGACTCCCGCGACGAGCGCGGTTCCGTACGCCGCGACGAGCAGGGTGAGAAACGCGTGTAAATCCAGTTTTGCGGTGGCGACGATGATGAACGCGATTGCCGCCAGCAGCAACAATACCAGCGGTATTCCCGATAACATGCAGGTTGTTCCCAAACGGATTGTTTGTATAATGCTGTCCCTACCAGCAACGATTCTGGTAGAATGTGTGAACTGTCCCAGGAGATGACGGCGTCTCAGTCCAGGCAGGACGCGACGACGCGAAGCGAGCGCTCGCCTCTGACTTCCTCCGCGAGCAGCGGCACGCGTTTCACGTCGTGGCCGCGGAACAGGTCCTGGGCGTCCGCGAGCGCGCCCTGCTGGACCGCCCAGCGTCGCGAGCAAAAGTCGCAGTGCTCGGGGTCGGGCGCGACGAACGCCTCGGTCGGCACGTCGGTGACGTCCGCGAGTGGCTCCATCACGCGGTTCACGACGACGGTGCCGACCGGCACGCCGAACTCGTCGAGTCGGGAGACGAGACGCTCGGACTCCACGACGCTCATCTCCTCTGGCACCATCACGACGCGGAAGTCGGTCCGCGCCGGGTCCGTGAGCACGCCACGGAGTCGCTCGACGCGCTCTTTCACGGCGTCGAGGTCGCCGAAGCCGTCGTCCTCGGCGCCGTCGCCGCCTCCGCCGAACATCCCCTTCACGCCGTCGAGCATCCCGCCGAAGCGCTCGCGCATCTGCACGAGGCGCCCGACCATGGAGTCGAGGACCTCCGGGAGTTCGAGCAGTCGGAGCGTGTGCCCGGTCGGCGCGGTGTCGACGACCACGCGGTCGAAGCGCTCGTCGTCCAGGTACTCGAGGAGGAGTTGCATCGCCGCGGCCTCATCCGCGCCGGGCATCATCGCGGCGTCGTCGGCGCTGTCGCCCGCCGCGCCCCCGAGCAGCGCGTCCAGACCGCCGGCGAACCCGCCCTCCTGGCCGAACATCCCGGCCTGCGAGAGCGCGTCGTCGGGGTCGATCTCGACCGCCCACAGCGGCGCGTCCTCCCGAATCTGCGCCGGCCGTGACGGAATTTCGGCGCCGAGTGTGTCCGACAGCGAGTGCGCGGGGTCCGTCGACACGACGAGCGTCGACGTGCCAGCGTTCGCGCTGGCGAGCGCCGTCGCCGCCGCCATCGTCGTCTTCCCCACGCCGCCCTTCCCGCCGTACAGCACGTACTCCGCGGTCCCCGCCCCGACGCCGGGGTCGAGGGAGTCGACCGCCTCGACCTCGAGTTCGTCCATGCGCCGGCATCGGCGTTCCACGTGGGTCAATCCGTCGGTCGAATGCGGGCCAGGCCCGGCCGTCTCTGGGCAAAAACAGCAGCGTCGGCGGCATCTGAACTCATCACTTGGCGTACAACTCGGCACCTGAATACAGTGAAAACGCAAGACGAACGTCGGACGCTGGCGCCAAATTGAAGCACGACTAGACGTTAGTGGGCGTATGCGCGACCACGCCGACGACCCCCCGGTCGAGGAGACACTCGGGGACGCCCTCCGTGACGCCGGGCACACCGTCGCCGTGGCGGAGTCCTGCACGGGCGGTCTCGTCGGGTCGCTGCTCACGGACGTGCCGGGGTCGAGTGAGTACTTCGACCGCGCCACCGTCACGTACTCCTACGACGCGAAACTCGACAGCGGCATCACCCGGGAGGCGCTCGACGAACACGGCGCGGTCAGCGAACCCGTCGCGCGCCAGATGGCTCAGGCCGCCCGGGACAGTGCCGGCACGACGTGGGGAGTCTCCACGACCGGCGTCGCGGGACCGAGTGGCGGCACCGAGGAGACGCCGGTCGGGACGGTCTTCGTCGGCGTCGCGTACCGCGGCGACTGGGGCTCGCAGTCCTCTTACGCGACTGTCGAGCGCTACGAGTTCGAGGGTGACAGAGCCGACGTGAAAGAGCAGATCGCGAGACGCGCGCTCCACGACCTGGCTGCGGAACTCGAGGCGGTGCGCGAGTGATCCCCGCAGCACGATGAACAAGCGAGACCACGTCCTCAACGGTGTTCTACTCGCCATCGGCCTGGGGTACGTCTGGTATCCCGCAGGCGGGGTGGCGACCCTCCAGACCATCGCCGCGGTCGCGGTCCCCGTGGTGCTCGGCGCGCTGCTCCCGGACGTCGACACGAGCCTCGGGCGCCACCGGAAGACGCTGCACAACCTCCCAGTGCTCGCGCTCCTCTACGCGTTCCCGTACGTCTTCGCGAACCTCCGGTACGTCTGGATCGGGGTCGCCACGCACTACGTGCTCGACGCCCTCGGGAGCAAGCGCGGCGTCGCGTTGTTCTACCCGTTCTCGAAGACCGAGTACGGCCTCCCGGTCGGCGTCGCCACCGTCTCGAAGTACGCGAGCGTCGTGACCGTCGTCGTCACCGCACTCGAACTCGCGCTCGTCGCGGCGGCCCTCCACGTCGCTCCGGATGTGGTTCCCAGCCTGGATGTGGTTCCCAGTGACGTCGCGAACGCGCTCGCCCGACTGCCCCGCCCGTGGTGACTCGCTCTTCGGACCGAGTTTACTCCCGGGAGACGCTGATGTCGATCATGTCACCGCCGCACTTCGGACAGACCTCCGGCTGGTGTTCGGCCTTCATCCGATTCCCGCAGTCGTTGCACTCGTAGGTGTTCTCGCCGGCGTTTCCCATACCGATGTCACGGCTGCTGGACGGTTGTACGTTACTGCCGTTCACGCCTGTGGCCGGTGACTGCCGCCGTACCGAGTCGGTGGCTGTCGCCGTATCGAGTCGGTGACTGCCGCCGTACCGAGTCGGTGGCTGTCGCCGTATCGAGTCGGTGACTGCCGCCGTATCGAGTCGGTGCTACTGCCACACTGGCTCAGTAGACAGAGACGTCGTCGAACCGGCCGTCGTACGCGATGTGGCGCGGGTGCGTCGGTTCGGTGCCCGAGAGGAACAGTCGGTCGACCTTCTCCCAGGAGTTCTCGTAGGCGAGGTGGAGTTTCTCCGTGAAGCTCCGTGTCCGGTGGCGCACGCCGTGGTGGTGGTACGTGCGCCGTTCGACGCCGTCCCGGAGCGCGGCGACGAGGTCGGCCTCACTCTCGATGTCTGTGTCGAACTCCGTCCACACCTCGCCGATCGTCCGGGGCAGGTGGGCGTACGTCGACGCGAACGCCGGGATGTCGTGGGCGTTCGCGATGCTCCGCGCTCGCTTGCAGTGATGCGAGAGGAGTTTCGGGTTGTACGTCTCCACGGCGTCGATCTGTTCGCGGTAGCGGCTCAGGTCGCCGGCGCTCAGGCTCACGTTCAGGAACGTCGGATGCGGGGCTAGCACCGCCGCGTCCTGCTCGTCGAACGCCGACAGCGCGCCCGAAAGCGTCACGAAGTCTGGAACGGGGTCTTCGAGTCCGATTGCGAGGAGGTGCCTGCGGTCGCGGTACGACCCCGTGAACACTTCGCGGCCCGGCACCACGAGCAACTCGTCGTCGGAGAACCGGTCGGCGCGCTCGCGCACGTCCGGCAGTCGCGTGAAGTGTGGCGCGTAGACGAGTACGTCGACGCCCGCGGCCTTCGCTCGCTCGACGACCGCCTCGTCGAGCACCTTCACGTGGAGGTCCGCCCGTGTCGTCGGCACGACGCAGGGTTCACACGCGGCCACTTAGCGACTTACGATTCGTTCGCGTCCCCGCGAGGACCGTTGACCCTTCGCGCACCTCCCCATCTATCGACTAGTGGTCGATACTGCTACCGCCGCACGAGTTAAGTGGTGTGAGAGCATGGGGCACAGTATGGGTGACACGAAGCGCGGCCGCGAGCGGAAAGGCCTGAAAAAGCGCGAACAACGCATCGAGCACGAACTCGAACGCGAGCTCGACGCGTCCGAAGAACCCCCGGAAGCGCCCGACGCAACCGAAGAGCCTCCCGAGGTACCCGACGCATCCGAAGACCCTCCCGAACCCTCCGAAACACCCGACGCGTCCGAAGAACCTCCGGAAGCACCCGACGCATCCGAGGACGACGTACACGTCGAGACGTAGTCCGTCCACGGAACCCCTTTCGTCGACGGAATCCACCCACGCCTCCATTCTTCGACAGTCCGCTGCCGAGCAGCGGTGCTCTCCGGCGGGAAGACTGTCCCGTAGCAGTGACCTCCCTGGTGGGTGCCGGCCGCTCAGACCAGTTCGTTCCCGCACTCGTTGCAGTACACCGGCATCCGTCCGTCGTCGGTGGGCTCCCGGACGCCGTGGCTCGTCACCTCGCCGCACTCCGGGCATGGAATCAGTGATTCGAGGTCCGCCCAGTTGTGGCGAGCGCCCGGCGCGCCGATGGCCAGTGCGCGCACTGGGTCGTCCGTCTCGTTTCGCCCACTCTGGAACTGACCCGGCGGGAAGCGGATCAGTTGTCCCTCCTCGACCGTCACCGACTCGCGCTCGGTCCCGACGTCGAACGTGGCCGTTCCAGCGAGCACGTAGAACACCTCCTCCTGGTCGTGGTGTGCGTGGAGGCCGCCGGAGAACTGCTCGCCCGGCGCGAGTTCGTAGAACGCCATCGATACGTCGTCCGTCCCGAGTGCGTCGGAAATCGGTCGTCGAACGCCGTGAACGCCGAGCGGATTCGGTTCGTTTCGCACGTCGTCTATCTCGACTTTCTCCATGCCTGCATCGTGGACGCCGGCCGGAAAGCTCTGTCCCGTGTCACTCCTGCGGGACCGAGAACGGACTGTCGCCCTCGGTCCACGACCAGCCCGGGAGCCGGGTCTGGAAGCCCGCTGCGAGCGCCGCGTCGAGGTCGTCGACGCCCGCGGGTTCGTCACTGACGTCTCGCGCGTCCGCCGCGCCGTCCGTCACCACGTCAGCGTAGTGGAACGTCGACTCCGCGAGCAGGCGCAGCGGCTGTTCACCTGCGATGATCCCGGCGAGTTCGCGCCCGAGCAGTTCGTCAACGACGAACCCCGGGTAGTCGTTCTGTACGTCGAGGTTCCGGAGGATGGCGACCAGCGCCGCGGCGTTGACCGCGCGGTCGCCGTCCGCGAACACCGCGTCCACCGCCCCACGGTACTCTTCGCGAGTGACGTCCGGGACGTCCGCGTCGAAGGCCTCCCCGAGGGACTGCCGGACGTCGTTCAGTATCGGAACCACGACGTCGGCGCGCTCGCGAACCCAGGCGTGTTCTCGCTCCACAGCGGTCGGTGTCAGCTCCATGGTGAGGTCTGGCACTCCAAACTTTGCGAAGGCTTTTATAACCCTGCCCGTCTAACCCCGGGTAAGCGGGTTCTCGTGCAGTTTCCCCGTGGCCCGACCGGACTCGGTCGGGAGTCCCGCTTTCCCTCACTGGTATGACGACACTCTCGGTCTGCTCCCCGCGCTTCTCGGAACGCTCGTTCACCGACCCGCGTCGGCAGCCGAGCGCCGTCACCAGTGATTCGGGAAGCGACCCTGCACGAGAGCATGTTTCCCGATTATGAGCACTGTAGACCAGCAACTCGAGGAATTACAGGACAAAATCGTCGACGAGATTCCGCCGGACATCTCGGTCACCGAAGTCAAATACGAAGGTCCGGAACTCGTCGTGTACACGCGCGACCCCAAGCAGTTCGCCGAAGACGGCGACCTCATTCGGAGCCTGGCGAGCAAACTCCGGAAGCGAATCACCGTTCGCCCGGACCCCGACGTGCTCTCCACTCCCGAGCGCGCCCGCGAACAGATCATGGACGTCATCCCCGACGACGCGGGCGTCACCGACCTCGACTTCCACGAGGACACCGGTGAGGTCGTCATCGAGGCCCAGAAACCAGGCCTGGTCATCGGGCGACACGGCTCCACGCTCCGGGAGATCACGACCGAAGCGGGGTGGACGCCCGAGGTCGTTCGTACGCCGCCCATCGAGTCCTCGACGGTGTCGAACGTGCGGAACTTCCTGAAACAGGAGCGCGACGACCGCCGCGACATCCTGGAGAAGGTCGGCCGCCAGATCCACCGCGAGGAGATGTCCGACGACGAGTACGTGCGCATCACCACACTAGGCTGCTGCCGGGAGGTCGGGCGCGCGAGTTTCATCCTCTCCACGCCCGAGACGCGCATCCTCATCGACTCCGGCGACAAGCCCGGGAGCGACGACGTGCCGTACCTCCAGGTCCAGGAAGCCCTCGGCGCGGGCGCAGCGACCATCGACGCGGTCGTGCTCACGCACGCGCACCTCGACCACTCCGCGCTCATCCCGCTCCTGTTCAAGTACGGCTACGACGGCCCCATCTACACGACCGAACCGACCCGCGACCTGATGGGGCTGCTCACGCTCGACTACCTCGACGTCGCGGCCAAGGAAGGCCGGACGCCACCCTACGACTCCGAGATGGTGCGCGAAGCCATCAAGCACACCATCCCCCTGGAGTACGGCGACGTCACGGACATCGCGCCCGACGTCAAACTCACGTTCCACAACGCCGGCCACATCCTCGGAAGCGCGGTGTCTCACTTCCACATCGGCGACGGCCTCTACAACGTCGCGTTCTCCGGCGACATCCACTACGAGGACACGCGGCTATTCAACGGCGCGGTCAACGACTTCCCGCGCGTCGAGACGCTCGTCCTCGAATCCACGTACGGCGGCCGGAACGACTACCAGACCGACCAGGAGGACTCCGAGGAGACACTCAAGGAGGTCATCAACGAGACGTACGAGGACGGCGGGAAGATACTCATCCCGGCGTTCGCCGTCGGCCGCTCCCAGGAGATGATGCTGGTCATCGAGGAGGCGATGCGCAACGGCGACATCCCCGAGATGCCGGTCCACCTCGACGGCATGATCTGGGAGGCGACTGCCATCCACACCACCTACCCCGAGTACCTCCGGGACGACCTCAAAGACCGCATCTTCCACGAGGACGAGAACCCATTCCTCGCCGACCAGTTCAACCACATCGACGGCGGCGAGGACGAGCGCAAGGAGGTCGCCGACGGCGAGCAGTGTATCATCCTCTCGACGTCCGGGATGGTGACCGGCGGCCCCATCATGTCCTGGCTCGAACACCTCGGCCCCGACCCGGACTCCACGATGACGTTCGTCGGTTACCAGGCACAGGGGACGCTCGGTCGCCGCATCCAGTCCGGCTGGGACGAGATTCCGATGCCGGACAGTCGCGGCAACGGGCGCAACGAACGCCTCACGCTGAAGATGGACACGGAGACCGTCGACGGCTTCTCCGGGCACGCCGACCGCCAGGGGTTAGAGGACTTCGTCCGCACGATGAACCCCCGGCCCGAGAAGGTGCTCTGCGTGCACGGCGACGAGCGCTCCACGCAGGACCTCTCCAGTGCGCTCTACCACGAGTTCAACATGCGCACGTTCGCGCCGAAGAACCTCGAGACGTTCCGGTTCGTCTGACTGCGTTCTCTGATCCTGTGAACGTTCCTTCGTGGGACCACGAGATCAGCCAGAAATCCCTGATTGGAGTGAACTGAGTCGCTTCCTGTAACGCCCAGAAAGCCCCAGACGTCTCGAGTCGGGGGACTCGCTGCGCTCCTCACTCACTGCGTTCGTTCCGGTGCTTATTCCGAAAGACGCGGAGCGTCTTTCGACGTTCGCCTCACTCCGTTCGGCTCACCGTCGTCCACCTTCGTCGAGACGTCTGCCCCTTTCAGTCCCACCTCACCACCGGTTGATCAACCGGCAGGGTGGGGCTGAGCGGGCGCTTGCGCCCGCGACGGTTGGAAGACAAGCGCAGCGAGTCTTCCAGGACTGAAAGGGGCGGCGCGCTCGGCAGTCGAAACGAAGTAAGCACGGAAGCGAACGGAGTGAGCGACGCGCGCAGCAAGTTGCAGACGCCGAGCGCGCCGGGGCTTTCTGGGCGTTCTCAAGTTCGACCTCGTTCACTACAGTCAGCGCTTCCCACTGAACCTCGACGAGTTCGGCAAACAACCCAACACCCACCACTACTAGCGGCGATAGTTCTAATACCGTCGTCCGGTAACTATCTGGTGTGAAGCCGTCGCGTACAGTCCGCGTGGTCCTCGCGGCAGTCGTGGTGCTGTCGTCGTTCGCCGGCGTGGCCGCTGCCGGTCCTTCGGCCGGCCTTGCTGATGGCCACCGCTTCGACATCGGCGATGAGAATCCCCACATCACGTTCTGGCTCCACCTCGACCTGCTCACGAACCTCGGGAGCGCCGGTGACTTCGGATTCAACGCCGTCGGCACGGCACTCGACACGCGGGTCGTGACCGTCGACCTGCAGTTGCACTTCGCGGGCGTCGGGCCGCTCGGCGAATTTCTCTCGGACCCATTCGCGCGGTTCTCCGTCACCGCGGAGTGGGAACTCCACCTGCCGTTCCTCTCGGCGGGGCCGGCCGCCGACGACTCCTTCGACTACCGGGACAACCGGACAATCTCCCCCTAGCGAGCAGGCGTGCGCTCACTGGTCGGCGTCTGCGGCGTCCGCGGGGTCGACGACCGACTCGTCGAGTTCGTCGACGCCTACGCGGTCACACAGGTCGTACAGTGGGCACGCTTCTGGGCCGTCGAGGCACGCGGGCCTCCGAGCAGTGCAGAACTCCCGCCCGAACTGAATCGTCGCCGTGTGACCGAACCCGCACTTCTCCGCGGGGACGTCGGCCTCGAGGGCCTCGCGCACGTCCTCGTGGTCGGCGTCCGGCGGCGCGACCCCCAGTCGCCGCGTGATGCGGTGGACGTGCGTGTCCACGGGGAAGACGCCCGACTGCCCGCCGGCGAACAGGAGCACGCAGTCGGCGGTTTTCGGCCCGACGCCCTTCATGTCCAGTAGCGTCTCGCGGACCTCCACTGGGTCCTCGCTCCGCACGAACTCGTCGAACCCGTCGGCGCACCCATACTCCTCGCAGATCCGGCCCGCGAGGCGTATCAGCGTCTCTGCCTTCTGGTTGTAGAGGCCCGCCGAGGAGATGGTCTCCGCGAGTTCGTCGTGGTGGGCGTCGGCGAGCGACGCGGCGAGGCCGACGCTGTCGCCTTCGGACGCCGCGGGTCCGTCCTGGCCGTACCGCTCCACGAGCGCGTCGTGGGCTGGCTGGCTCGCCACGTCGCTGGTGTTCTGGCTGAGAATGGTGCGGACGAGACACTCGAAGGCGTCCTGTCCGCCGTAGGTCTTCTGCCAGTACCGCTCCCCGAGGCGGTCGACGACGGCCTCCGCGCGCGTCGCGGCAGCCCCCGTTTCGAACGAGGTGGACTCGCCGCCGCCAAGGTAGCCTCCGGAGATGTTCTCGGCGGGTTCGTCGTCCATGGTCGTCGCAGGGGTGCGACCGGCGAAAAGACTGCGGTCGCGTCGCGCGCGAACGACGACTCGCCGCGGTGGTCCGTTACTCCACGCGCAGCGTGGCGGTGAGGTCGGCGCCGTCGGCGAGCGCGCTGACCAGATTTCGGTCGACGTCGCCAGCGGCCGTGTCCGCGTCCACAAGTACCGTTCGGTCGTCGACGTACGTGCTGGTGCGTGCGACGAACCCGCGGTCGTTCGTGAGTTCGATCTCCGGGTGGCCGCTGCCGGTCACTGTTTCCGTGTGGCCGTCGGCCTCGAGGACGAGCGTGATCATCGCGTCCGCGTCGGCACAGGCAGACACGAATTCGCGGTCGAACGCCGCTGGTGTGCGGTCGGCCTCGATGCCGAGAATGCAGTCGCCTGCGGCCGTCAGGTAGTCGTCGGTCGTCACCTCGAGTGTGCTCGCGTGCCTGCCGGTGACGTTCTCGTGCCCGCGTGCGCGTACGACCTCTTCCATGCCCTCCCGTTTCGCACTGGGACACTTGTGCCCCACGCTCGCCGACCGGGGGTTTATGTACCGCCGTGAACTCCCCGAGACGCTGTACCACACGTAGCACGGGGTCTGGCAACTGTTTGCACGGACCGGCGAGCGCAAATTTTATAAGCCGTGGTTGTTTACTATCAGACACCAGAACGCTGCGAGCGTTCGCCGCGCACAGCCCGAGAGAGAATGACAGGACGCTCTCCTCCCGACAGGACCGTGTTACATCCCGAGCAACGGCACTGCGCGCGGCGCTCCGGCGGGTATGGCACAGAGGTTTGAACAATGGCTGAGGAAGAACAAAATATCGACGTATCGAGCGCAGACGAACTCATTACTGACGAAGAACTCCAGGAGAAATCCAAGGGGCAGCTCATCAAGAACGCCGGTCAGTTCCGAGACCGACGGAACGAGCTGAACCAGCTCGCGTCCTCGCGAGCCTCCAGTCGCGACGAGCTCAACGCGGAGACCCGAGAGAAGGTCGACGCCGCACAGGAACACCGCGAGCAGCGCGACGAGCTCAACGAGCGCGTCCAGGAGCACAAGGAGAAACGCAACGAACTGAACGCGGAAGCAAACGAGCTCTTCGACGAGGTCGACGACCGCAAGTCCGACCTCGAACTGGACGAGGGCAAGGACCTCGAACAGCTCAAAGAGGAGATCGAGCAACTCGAGTTCAAGCAGCAGACCGAGGTACTCTCCACCGAGGACGAGCGCGAGCTCATCGAGAAGATCGAGGAGAAACGCGAGGAGTACCAGGAACGCAAGGAGACCCTCGAGGACTCTGGCAACCTCGAGGAACTCGTCGAGGAAGCCGAGGAGGTCCGCGCCGAAGCGTCCGAGCACCACGAGAAGGTGACGGAGCTCGCGGACAAGGCCCAGGAACACCACAACGAGATGATCGAGGCCTACCGCGAGGCCGACGACATCCGCGACGAGGCCGACGAGATGCACGAGGCCTTCGTCGAGGCCCAGGAGGCCGCCGACGCCCACCACGAGGCGTTCGTGCGCGTCCAGAAGCGCCTCCGCGAACTCGACAAGCAGGAGGAAGAAGAGCGCAAGGACGAGCGCGCGAAAGAGCAGGAGGAGGCCCGCGAGGAGGCCGAGGAGATCTACGAGCGGTTCAAGGAGGGCGAGACCCTCGACACCGAGGACCTTCGCAAACTCCAGAAGTCCGGCCACCTCTAATCGGATCCGAACGCAGTCGACCGACGCGAATTCTTCATTTCCCGGTTGGAGAGTACCAACGCAGTCCAGCGGGGTTGCTGTGACGACGACGCACCCAGGATGCCACAGCGCCTGCTAGAGATGTCACAGCGCCGTGCCAGGACGTCAGAACGACGCGCGCCCATTCAGGGTTGTGCGCCGATCCGCGACCCTCAACGCGGGGTTTTTATTCCGGCGGCGTGACCCTGTTGACGACTGATGCGTACACTGGTAGTCTGTGTCGACCGGACCGGTGACCTCTCCCGAAAGACGGGACTCGAGACGCCGGTCGCCGGCTGGGAGGCCGTGCAGTCCCTCGTCGTCGACATGGGCGTCGCCGACCCCGAGGACTCCAGTGTCAACACGCTACTCGAAGCGCTCCGCGTCACCCGCGACCTCCGCGACGACGACGACGACGCCGTCGTCGCTGCCGTCTCCGGCGTGGGTGACGACGTGACCGCGGACCGCTCCGTCGCCGAGCAAGTCGATGACCTCCTGGAGCGGTACGACCCGGACTCCGCGATCGTCGTCGTCGACAGCGAGGAGGACGAACGTCTCGTTCCAATCGTCGAAAGCCGCGTCCAGGTGGACGCCGTCGACCGCGTGGTCGTCCGGCAGGCCCGCGACCTCGAATCGACGTACTACCTCCTGAAGCAGTTCCTCGCGGACGAGGAACTCCGGCAGACCGTTCTCGTCCCCATAGGCATCGTCTTGCTCGTGTTCCCGGCGCTCATGATGTTGACCGGGAGTCTCGCGGTCGCCGCCGCGTCGATAACCACGGTCATCGGCCTCTTCTTGCTCTACAAGGGGCTGAGCGTCGACGACTATCTCGCGACGCTCCCGGGGCAGGTCCGGGACGCGCTGTACTCCGGCCGGGTCTCCATCGTCACGTACGTTGTCGCCGTCGGCCTCGCGCTCGTCGGCGTGTTCGCGGGCGCGCTCAGGCTCTCCGAACTGCCGATGACGACCCCGCCACTACTGGCGGGGATGGCGTTCGTCTACTACAGCGTTCCGTGGCTGGCGCTCGGCGGTCTCGCGGCGAGCACGGGCCGCCTGTTCGACGAACTCATCCAGCACGACGAGGTCCGGACGTCGTTCCTGAACCTCCCGTTCGGCGTGCTCGCCGTCGCGCTCGTCGTCCGGGGTTTCTCCGCGTACTTCGTCGAACGCGCCGCGCTTGTCGACTCCTTGACGGTGCCGGTGGTACAGGTTGGCGCACTCACCGTTCACGGGTTCGCGCTCACGCCCGAGGAACGCCTCGCGTCGTTCGTCGTGCTGGGCGTGTTCGTCAGCCTCGTCGGCATCCGCGTCTCGACGCGCTTCAGCGAGACCGACTACGATGACGTCGAGCAGGTCCTCGAGCGGTGACGCCGCGGAGCGTTCGGGCAGTTCGAGTACACACGCTGCTCGAAGAGTGACGCCTTTCAACGCCGGCGCACAACGACACGTATGACCGACGGACAGTGGGTGAGCCTGTTCTCCGGTGGGAAGGACTCCTCGTGGGCGCTCTACCGCGCGCTCGAGGAGGGGTTCGACGTGGACCGTCTCGTGACGGTTCACCCGGAGGGCGATTCGTACATGTACCACGTGCCGGCGACGCGACTCGCGGACCTCGCATCGGAGAGCGTGGGCATCCCGCTCGTCGACGTCGAACCCGGGGCGTTCGGCGCGAGCGACGCCGTCGATGCGAGCGAACAGGGGGACAGCGAACTCGAACCGCTGGAGGCGGCGCTGGCCGACCTGGACGACGACCTGCCAGGGGGTATCGCGGGCGTGACCGCCGGCGCCGTCGAAAGCGAGTTCCAGACGTCCCGCATCGAGGCGATGTGCGAGCGCCTTAACTGTGAGTTGTTCGCGCCGCTCTGGCAGCGCGACCCGCGCGCGCTCGCCGCCGACATGCTCGACGCCGGCTTCGAGATTCAGATCGTCCAGGTGGCGGCGTACGGCCTCGACGAGTCGTGGCTCGGGCGCACGCTCGACTACGAGGTGTTCGACGAACTCGAGGCGCTGCACGACGAGTACGGCGTCCACGTGCTCGGCGAGGGCGGGGAGTTCGAGACGATGGTGACCGACGGGCCGCACATGGAGCGACGAATCGAACTGGAGTACGACACGGTGTGGGAGGGGGACCGCGGTCACGTCGAGATTACGGACGCGCGACTCGCGGAGTAGCAGTAGTGGAATGGTCGCAGTAGCGGAGCGGTAGCGGTGCACGGTCGCTGAACGGAGGTAGTCGACTCACCGCGAGCGAACACAGTGAGCGAGCGGGCCGAGTGGCGACCACCGCGCCCGGAGGGCGCGACGGGAGCCGCGACGGCTTTTTGTCGTAGCTTTTTGCCAACGAACGAGGCCGCGCCAGCGGCCGAGTGAGTGCAGCAAAAAGGTACGAACTAACGCCCGTTCGAGATAGTGGTGTGCGCGCCGATGAGCGCGCCGGAGAAGTCGATGTTCTCGAGTCGCGTCTTCTCGTCGATGATGGAGTCACGGACGTCACAGTCCCGGAGCGTGGCGTCCGGGAAGATGATGGAGTTGTCGACGCTGGAGTTGACGAGTTCCGCGCCCGCCATCACGTGGACGTTCTCGCCGATGGTGGTGTTCTCGACGACGGCGTCGTCGCTGACGACGCTCTCGCCGTCGAGGGTCCACGCGACGGCCTCGAGGTAGGATTCGGGCGTGCCGATGTCGAACCACGCGTCGTCGAACGTGAACGCGTGGACGGACTGGCGGGCCTGCAGCCACTGGAGGAACCAGCCAGGTTCGTCGGGGTTTTGGCCTTCCTCGAGGTACGTGTGGAGGTCGGGCACCGTCTCCCGGGGGAACGCGTAGCACGCGATAGAGACGAGGGTGCTCTTGGGGTTCTCGGGTTTCTCCTGGAAGTCCACGACTTCGTCGCCGTCGAGTTCGACGAGCCCGTAGGACTTCGCGCGCTCGTGGCTGCCGACGTCGTAGGCGGCGAGCGTGGGGCTGTCTTTGGCCTCGAAGAAGTCCACGAACTCCGAGATGTCGAAGCTGATGAGGTTGTCGCCCGCGACGACGAGGAGGTCGTCGTCGACGTTCTCGCGGTCGACGAGTTGGGCGAGCGCGCCGACGACGCCGAACTTCTCGTCTTCCTCGGTAGTGTCTTCGACGGTGAGCGTGAGCTTCTCGAAGTCGCTGTCCGCGATGTAGGACTCGAAGTCCTCGGCGAACCGCTCGTTCGTGGAGACGAACACCTCGTCGAACCGGTCGTCGGATTCCAACTCCTCGAAGATACGGTCGATGACGGTGGTGTCCCCGACCGGGAGGAACATCTTCGGCCGGTGTCGCGTGACCGGCCAGAGTCGCGTGGCGTAACCGCCAGCAAGCACGACTGCCTTCATGCTACCACCGTCCACGTCGTCCGATAAGTCCTTTTTCATACAGCACCGAACCGTAGGACATGGACGAGCAGACGACTCGACGCCGGATTCTGGACGCGCTCCGCGAGCGCCCGGACACGCCGAGCGGGCTCGCGGGCGAGTTCGAAATCGCGCGCGGGACCGTCCTGACACACGTCACCCACCTCTCGGAAACACTCGACGGCACTGACGAGGCGTTGCTGGTTCGCCCGCCGGCGTGTCGTGAGTGCGGGTTCGACGACTTCGACGACCCCGTGAACGTCCCGTCGCGGTGCCCGGAGTGCAAGCACGAGGGCATCGAGGAACCGGCGTTCGTCGTGGAGTGAGTCACAGCAGTACGGCCGAGAGGCGACACAGGTCGCTGTGCTTCAGAAGCCGATCCGCGACCCGGGGGACGTAGAGAGGTCGACGGGGTCGTCGTCTTCGACACCCGCCGCTACGAACTCGTAGTCCGCGTCGGCGAGGTAGACGTCGCCGTCCTCGACGACAATCTCGACGGGGTCGAGTCGAGCGCCCTCGCAGGGGCCGTGCGTGCAGACGCCCGAGTCCTTCTCGAAGGTCGCGGCGTGCTTCCGGCAGACGAGTTCGCCGTCGCGCGTCGGCGCGCCGTCACCGGTGTCGAGCGCGACGTCGGTCCAGTGCATGCAGTAGTTGAGCCACCCGGCAATGGTTCCGTCCGAGAGTCGGACGAGAATCGCCTCGCGCTCCTCGCCGTCGGCCGAGACAGTGAACAGAAACGACCCGTCGGCGGGCACGTCCTCGACTGCGGCGATGCGCTCGTCGTCCTCCATTGGTCCCGACGTATCCGACGAGCGCGTTTGAACGCACCGGAACGAGATCGGCCACTTAGCAGCGCCAGGCATCCGGCGACCGAGCAGGCCGGAGGCCCCGGCAGGTCGCCGGTTCACTCTGGGAACGTCGCGAGGCGCTACGCGCCTCGGAATGCGCGAACGGCACGAAGTGCCGTGAGCGAGTGAGCGCGGGCCGACGACTGAGGGGAGCGAGTGCAGCGAGCGAACCGAAGGAGGAGTGCTTTTGGCCGAGCTTTTGCCGAGTTGAGCGGGACCTCCGGTCCCGCTAACCATGGGAACGGCGCTGTGCGCCGTGAGCAGATGAGGCGCGCCAAGCGCGCCTCACGCAGCGCAAAAGGTCGCTAATAGTGGCTGGCTTCGACGACGTCGGCGAACGCGCGGGCGAGGCGGACGCCCACTTTGCAGGTGTCGTAGGTGGCGCCGTCGAGGTGGGCGACGGGGCGGACTTCCCAGGTGGTGTTGGTGAGGAAGAGTTCGTCGGCGCCCCGGAGGTCTTCGGGCCGGTAGTGGCCTTCTTCGACCGGGATGTCGAGGTCGTCAGCGAGTTCGGTGACGGCCCAGCGCGTGATGCCGGGGTGGACGGGGAGGTCGAGGCTGGGGGTGTGGAGGACGCCGTCGTCGACGAAGAAGACGTTGCTGGTGGTGCCCTCGGTAACGTGGCCATCGGCGTCGAACGTGATGGCTTCGTCGGCGTCGCCGGCGTCGATGCGTGCGAGGACGCCGTCGAGGCGGTTGTGGGTCTTGGCGACCGCGGGGACAGTGGCTTCGGGGACGTGCTGGGCGTCGACGGTGCGCGCGGTTGCGGGAGCGTCCCAGACACGTTCGCCGTCGAGGCCGCCGCGCGGGAGGGGTTCGGCGACGACGACGACGGTCGGGTCGGCGTCGTCGGTTGGGGTGAGGCCGCTCGATTCGCCGCGCGTGATGGTGAGGCGGACGGCGGCTTCCGCGAGGCCGTTCGCGGCGAGGGTCTCGTGGACGCGCTCGCGGAGGTCGCGTCCGGAGAGGTCGTGGTCGAGGGAGAGCGCGTCGCAGGTGGCTTCGAGGCGGCGCTGGTGGGCGCTCCACGCGAACACCTGGCCGCCGTACGCGCGCAGCGTCTCGAAGGCGGCGTCGCCGTACTGGAATCCGCGGTCGCGGACGCTCACGGTCGCGTCGTCGGCGTCTACGAGGTCACCGTTTACGTGGTACTGCATGAGTCGAGTGGGTGTCGCGTCGTCTGTGTGTACCCGGCGTGGACGGCGTCATCGCGGAAGCCGGCGGCCGGCGCGCTGTCCGGTGGGGCGTTCTGGTTGGGTCCGGCCTCGTCGACCAACTCCATCGTTCGTGGCTTGGGCGCCCCCGTGATAATTCCACCGGGCATCGAGCGGAAACGGCTTGGAAAGCGCAGAAGCGATGAATCGCCGGGACACGGTCGAACGATGGATTCCGTGTCGGAGCGTCGCTGTTCGGCGTTCGTTACGTGTCTGCGAGGCCACTGCGGGGGAGACGAACGTTCTCACTGCGAGTGAGATGGCGTTCCCGTCGGTCGCCCTGGCGACTATCTGTCGTTCGCGCTGTCGACCCATCGGCCGACGCGCTTTGGCGAGAGGTCGACGCGGTCGGCGAGTTCTTCGGGGTCGGCTGTGGCGAGGTCACCGACCGTTTCGACGCCGGCGTCGCGGAGGCGGTCCGCGTACGCCGGCCCGATTCCCTTCACAGTGTCGACGGACTCGTCGGCGTCCTCGACGTCGGTGGCGTCCGACCCCGTGTCGGACTCCGCGTCGGTGGTGGACTCTGCGTCAGTGCCGGACATCGTCTCTTCGGCGTCGTCCGTCTCCCCTGTGTCGGCGGGCGGTTCGTCTTCGTCGACGGGTTCGTCGGTGGATTTGTCGACGTCAGCGATGCCTGTCTCGCTCGGTTCGGCAGCGCGCGTCGGGTCGTCTGCGTGTTCTTCGTCGACCATCGACTCCGTGGACGCGGACGCGTCGGTCTCTTTGGCGGCCGATTCCTCGTCCTCGGTAGCCGATTTCGCGCCGTGCTCGGCGTCCGACCCAGTGTCGTGTTCGCCGGTACCTGACTTGGCGCTGCGTTCGTCGGTGACTGACGCTGTCTCGCCCTCGTCAGTCACCGATTCCGTCTCGCTTCCCGCGGCGGACGCCGGGGCCTCTGCCGCGGGCTCGGAGTCCGAATCGGGGTCGCGCTCTACCGTCACGTCGACGCTGCCGCCGCGCCGGCCGTCGTCGCCCGCGCCGAGCAGCGACTTGAGTTTCGAGAGCAGTCCCATTACTCACCTCTATCAACTGCCCGTACTTAAAGCCGTGCCCGGAGCGCCCGGTTCATCACGGTCACTGGTGCGGAATCATCGAACCACACTTCGAAGGCCTCGACGCCCTGGTACAGCAGCATCCACGCCCCGTCGATTGTGGTCGCCCCCGCTGCCCGGGCATCTTGGAGGAGTCGCGTCTCAAGCGGTTCGTACACCGCGTCCAGCACTGCCAGTTCCGGATGGAGCGCGTCTGACGGAACCGGTGAGCGGTCCTCCCCCATGCCGACGCTCGTCGCGTTCACGAGCACGTCGGCGTCGGCGAGCGCGTCGGGAAGGTCGTCGAGCGAACACGAACTCGTCGTCGCGTCAGTCTGCCTTCCCACGTCGTCGGCGAGTTCCTCGGCGCGCGCGACCGTCCGGTTCGCGACACAGAGATGGTTACACTCCTCGCCCAGCGCGAACGCCGCCGACCGACCCGCGCCGCCCGCGCCCACCACGACTGCACTCTGTCCGTCGAGCGCGACGTCGTGGTGCGTGAACGCTCGCCGAACGCCCGCTGCGTCGGTGTTGTGGCCGGTCGGTTCGTCGCCCGAGAAGTCGACGGTGTTCACCGCGCCGATGCGCGCCGCGAGGTCGTCCATCGACACGAGGGAACGGACGTCCTGCTTGAACGGCGCCGTGACGTTGAGTCCGGCGACGCCGAGCGCGTCGGCCCCCCGGAGAGCGGCCGCGAGTTCGTCCCGCGACGGTTCGAACGTGACGTACCGCGCGTCTAGCCCCACTTCCTCGTAGGCCGCCTCGTGCATCGGCGGCGAGAGTGAGTGACTCACCGGGTTGCCGACGAGTCCGAACACCTGCATGCACCCCGCTATCGGCCGAACACCCATAACTGGTTGCCTCCCGGGTCGCGTTCGATCGAACGGCAGGCGGTGACCCCGAGCGGCCGACAGCACGACTCACTGGTTCGAGTGGTCACACGACACCGGGACGCTGCCACCGCCGAAACTTGTTCTCTACCGACACGTTTTCCCGCGAAACCACAAACGTTAGGTTCGACATCCCGGACCGTTAAGCCATGATAACCGACCGGCTTCAGCACCCGCTCACAGCGCTCGCGTTCGCTGTGCTGTTGACAATTCCGTGGGTCGTCATCGAGTTGACCGGCGGACCACACGCCCACCATCTCAGCCACCTCGCGACCGTCGCGGTGAGCGGCATTGCCGTACTCGGCGCGTCGTTCCTGCTCGCGTGGGGCGCCGAGACCGCCGAAAAGGACGTCCCGCGGGCGTTCGCGCTCGCCGTGCTTGCGGTGCTCGCCGTCGCGCCCGAGTACGCCGTCGACGCGCTGTACGCGTGGACTGCCGGCGCGAACGTCGGCACAGCGCGCGGCATGGAGGCGGCGAACCTCGCGGTCGCGAACATGACCGGCGCGAACCGAATCCTCATCGGCCTCGGGTGGTCCGGCATCGCCATCTTCACCGTCTACCAGGCCAAGCGCACCCGTGATTCGTCCGTCGAACACAAGGACGGCTTCCTCGCGAGTCGCGTCCACCTCGACCACGACATCGGCACCGAAATCGTGTTCCTGCTCGCCGCCACCGTGTACGCCTTCTTCGTACCGTTCATGGGCGGTATCGGCATCGTCGACACCATCGTTCTCGTCGGCCTCTACCTGGCGTACATCTCCATCATCATCCGCGGCGACGTGGAGGAACACGAGGACCAGGTCGGCGTTCCCGCCTACCTCCAGGCGTTCTCGAGACCGAAACGCATCGCCACCGTCCTCTCGCTGTTCGCGTACTCCGGCGCGATGATCTTCACCGCCGTCCACCCGTTCGCGACCGGCCTCGAGGCGCTCGGGCAGGCCGCTGGCGTCCCGCCGTTCTTCATGATCCAGTGGATCGCGCCGCTGGCGTCCGAGAGCCCCGAACTCATCGTCGTCGCCTATCTCGTGAACAAGGCGCGGTCGACGGCAGGGTTCAACGCGCTCATCTCCTCGAAGCTCAACCAGTGGACGCTGCTCATCGGGACGCTCGCGGTCGTCTACAGCATCGCCGCGGGCTACGTCGGCACGCTCCCCTTCGACCACAAGCAGACGGCCGAAATCTGGATCACGGCCGCGCAGAGCTTCTTCGCCATCGCCATCCTCACGAACTTCAAGATCAGCCTCCGGGAGGCGGCGACGCTGCTCGTGCTGTTCGTGACCCAGGTCGTCGCCGAGTACTACGTCATCGTCACCACCGCGAGCGAGGCCCGCGCCACCGAAATCAGCATCCTCATCCTCTACGCGTACACGGTCCTCTACATCGTGCTCGGCGCCGCGCTGCTGGTCTCCCGCCGCCAGCAGCTCCAGGCCCTCTTCCGGACGGCGGCAGGCGACGCACGCGACGCGATGGGCTCCGGACAGCCGAGCAAGCACTCGGACTGAGCGCAGTCCAGTTTCCACACCTGTTTTACCGCGCACTCCCTACCGATGTCTGTGATCGGTATCGTAGCGAGTAACGCCGACAGCGCGTCCGTCCACATCGCCGAGCATCTGCTCGAACTCGGGGACTTCGAGCGCGTCGACCAGGACACCGACCCGGCAGCAACGCCCCAGTCGGAGGCGTGCTACCGGTCCACGGACTTCGAGTTGCGGACGTTCGAGGACCTCCACCTCGACCTCGAACGCGTCGCTGACTCGTTCTCGGACGTCGAGTTCCTCGTGTTTGTCTCCCGGCACGCCGGCGACACCGGGCCGCTGCTCACCGCGCACTTCACCGGCAACTTCGGCGCCGCCGAGCATGGCGGCAGAGACCGGGACCTCGCGCTCGCCTGCCCGAACGCCCACCGCCGCGTCGTCGCCGCGCTCGCCGACCACGCGCCGGAGGGGTACGACGTCGGGATTGAGTGCACGCACCACGGACCGACGGACGTCGGCGCGCCGTCGATGTTCGTCGAACTCGGTAGCGGCGAAGACGAGTGGGCGGACCCCGAGGGAGCGCGCGCCGTGGCGAGCGCGGTGCTCGACCTCGCAGGCGTCGACGCCCGGACCGATCGGACGGTCGTGGCGTTCGGCGGCGGCCACTACGCGCCCCGCCCGACCAGAATCTTGCGCGAGACGGAGTGGGCGGTCGGCCACGTCGCCGCCGACTGGTGTCTCACGGACCTCGGCGACCCCGAACAACACCGGGACGTGGTCGACCAGATGTTCACAGCGAGCGACGCCACCCGCGCGGTCGTGGACGGGGAGGGACGAAGTCCCTCTGCCAATCGGACTCCGTCCGATGACGGGGAGGTGCCCAAACTGGAAGCCGTCGTCGAAGACCTCGGGTACGACGTCGTGAGCGAGACCTGGGTACGGGAGACCAGCGGCGTCCCTCTTCCCCTCGCTGACGCGCTCGAAACCGACCTCTGCTCCGTGGACGATGGCCTGCGGTTCGGTGGTCCAGCCAGCGACGCCGCCGCCGACGCGGACTACGTGCTCGTCGACCTTCCCGAGACACTGGTAGACGCCGCCAACGCCGTGGACGCAGCGGACGCCGTCGCCGCCGCGCTCGGAACCGCGCTCGCAGCCGAGACCGAGGAAAACGGTAGCCGACTCGGCACTCGCGCGGCGTTCGTTGACGACGACGCCTACCAGTCGTTCGTCGGCCGAACGGCGTCCCTACTCGAACGGAAATACGACGTTACCCGCGAAGATGACAGGCTTATCGCGGAACGAACCGTCCTCGACCCGGCGGCCGCAGCCGACCGCGGAGTGCCAGAAGGCCCGGCGTTCGGCCGGCTCGCGAACGGCGAGTCGGTCGACGTCGACGGCGAGACCGTTCACCCGGTCGACGTGTCCAGAACCGAGACGGTCTCGGTTTCGGTCGGGGTCCGCGAGCGTGCGCGTGAGCGCGTGCGCCGCCCGTCCGACGCGGAGGGGAAAGGTAATTAAGCCTCACCCGATACCCGTTAGGCAACAATGGACTCGATTGTAGAGGACGCCATCGACGAGGCCGAGGATGCCGAAGACTCGGCTTCCGAGGCGGGTGACGTCCCGTCCGAGGGGTCCGCCGTCCCGACCGGGACGATGACCGACGACGAACTCGAGGACGTCCTCCAGGAACTCCAGACCAGCATCACCGTGGTCGGCTGTGGCGGCGCCGGCTCGAACACTGTCAATCGGATGGCCACGGAGGGCATCCACGGCGCCGACCTCGTCGCCGCGAACACCGACGTCCAGCATCTCGTCGAGATCGAGGCCGGCACCAAGATCCTCATGGGCCAGCAGAAGACCCAGGGACGCGGCGCCGGCTCGCTTCCGCAGGTCGGTGAGGAGGCCGCCCTCGAATCTCAGGACGAGATTCGGGACGCCATCCAGGGCTCGGACATGGTGTTCGTCACCGCCGGTCTCGGCGGTGGCACCGGCACCGGCTCCGCACCCGTCGTCGCGAAGGCCGCCAAAGAGGAGGGCGCGCTCACCATCGCCATCGTCACTACGCCGTTCACCGCCGAGGGCGAAGTCCGGCGAACCAACGCCGAAGCCGGCCTCGAGCGCCTCCGCGATGTCGCCGACACCGTCATCGTCGTGCCGAACGACCGCCTGCTCGACTCCGTCGGCAAACTCCCCGTCCGCCAGGCGTTCAAGATCTCCGACGAGGTCCTGATGCGCTCCGTGAAGGGCATCACCGAACTCATCACCAAGCCCGGCCTCGTCAACCTCGACTTCGCCGACGTTCGCACCGTCATGGAGAAAGGCGGCGTCGCCATGATCGGTCTCGGCGAAGCCAACTCCGACGCGAAGGCCGCGGACTCCATCAAGGACGCGCTGCGCTCCCCGCTGCTCGACGTCGAGATCGGCTCCGCGAACTCCGCGCTCATCAACGTCACCGGCGGCCCGGACATGAGCATCGAGGAGGCCGAGGGCGTCGTCGAACAGCTCTACGACCGCATCGACCCCGACGCCCGCATCATCTGGGGCACCAGCATCGACGAGGAACTCGACGGTGAGATGCGCACCATGGTCGTCGTCACCGGCGTCGACTCCCCCCAGATCTACGGCCGCACCGACGACACCCAGCCGGAACCCGAGGACGACGACAGCGGCAGCGAAATCGAGGACATCGACTACGTCGAGTAGTCGGACCTTTTTACTCGTCGGGTTTCCTCGCTCGCGGCTTCGCCGCTCGCTGCGGGAACCACTCCTCGCAAAAAGCTACGCTAAAAACTTCCTGCGCTCGCTTCGCTCGCGCAGTGAATCGCGGCCCTCGGGCTTTTCAAGCCGCTCGGCCCGCGAATGCTCACAGTCGGTTTCCTGGCCAGCATTCCAATAGATAAAAATGCGAGCGCCTCATTCCCCCGTACATGGACGTTCCCCTAGAGCTTTCAGCGTACACCCGCGTGCTCAGACTCGCGAGCACGCCGTCCTGGGAGGAGTTCTCCCAGATTTCGAAGATCGCCGGCGCGGGCATCCTGCTCATCGGACTGCTCGGCTTCCTCATCTTCCTCGTGATGGAGGGGCTGACGGGGTTCTAACATGGGCATCTACGCAGTCAAGACGACGGCGAGCCAGGAGCAGACCGTCGCCAGCATGATCGCCAACCGCGAGGAAGACGAGATCCACGCAGTCATCGCGCCCGACGCGCTCACGAGCTACGTGATGGTCGAGGCCGACGGCACCGCCGCGCTGAATCGCGTGATGGAGGAGATTCCCCACGCGCGCAGCCTCGTCCCCGGCGAGTCCGGCATCGCGGAGGTCGAGCACTTCCTCTCCCCGAAGCCGGACGTCGAGGGCATCGCGGAGAGCGACATCGTCGAACTCATCGCCGGCCCGTTCAAGGGCGAGAAGGCCCAGGTCCAGCGCATCGACGAGGGCAAAGACCAGGTCACCGTCGAACTGTACGAGGCGACGGTCCCGATTCCGGTGACGGTCCGCGGCGACCAGATCCGCGTGCTGGACTCCGACGAGCGGTAGCCTGTCCGCCGAACGAAGCGAGGCGTTTCACTCGCGAGCGAGGCTGTTTCTCACCACGGTTTGCGAGCCGAACGGACCCCCCGGTTCCGCTGGCCGTACGAACAGTGCGGAACCGGAGGTTCCCTAGCCCATGCGAGCGGGCCGTTGGCCCGCGAGCAGACGGCGCGAAGCGCCGGAGCAGAGAGCGGTGCGCAAAGCGCATCCGACGCAGGAAAGTGGCCGCGTACCACCCGGAATCAGGCGTGCTGGGAGTGGTATCGAACCGGATACCAAGGAGTGGTTTTATCCTCGTGGGCGCCGCACGTGATGGTATGACAGAGGCACGCGACGAAGAGGTCTTTCACCACGAGTTGGAGACGTCCCGAAACGAGCCCTCGGTCCAGATCGCCGAGATTGTCGCGTCACACGAGGACACGAACGAGGAGAGTCTCACTCCCGTGTACAACCAGATCGACCACGTCATCTCACACATCTTCTCGGACCCGCCGGACCCGAGCGCAGAGGTCGAGGTCACGTTCTCGTACGAGCAGTACCGAATCACGGTCGAACAGAACGGGGAGGCGACGTTCGTCAGAACGAAGTAACAGTCGAACCCTGTCGGATTTCTCGAGAATCCTCGGGGGTCTCTGCGGTGTACCGGCGGTAGACGTGAGGGAAGCAGCTGTGGGGCCAGTAGACGTGAGGGCGCTAACTCGTTGTGGCCTGGGTCGCTTCCGGGGTGTCGAGTGCGTCGGTGCGCTCGTCGCTCAACAGGTCCTCGAGTACGTTCGTGTCGAGGGCGTCGGCGACGTCCGAGAGGACCGATTCGCGTTCACGGATCGCAGCGGCGTCGCCGTCGTAGGCCCGCACGTACTCCGCGCGAGTGTGGTCCTCGAGTCCGTGTTTGATGGCGAAGTACCCCTCGGGAACTGCCTCGCCACAGACCTCGCACTCGTGAGTGCCGTGTTCGCTGACCTGGTGGGCGAGGAGCGCCTCGACGGTCCCGAACGTCGACCCGCAGTCGACGATCGCACAGTGCCACCCGTTCATACTCGCGTATAGCCAGAACGAATAGATAAGCCTTGTGTCGATCTGCGGGCCACTGAACCCCCGCCGTCTGCCGATTGTACGCCGAACGTCTGACGCCGGCTGTCGAGATTCGCTGGCGGCGGCGCGGCCGCGAGCGGCGGTCTCGGGCCTGGTGTGGGCTGTCCCTGCTACGGAACCCGAAAGTGTTTAGCGGCGGCTTGACTGGTATCCACCGATGGAGTACGGTGTCGTCGTTCGCTGGTGGGCGCTCTATCAGGCGCTGTTGCTCGTGGGGCTTCCGTTCACCTCACGGCTGCTGCCTGACGCGCCGGACAGCGGTGCCTCGCTTGCGATACCGACCGCGCTCGCGCTGTTGACGGTGCCGCTGTTCTGGGTCGGCCACTTCGCGTTCGGACCGCTCGTGGTCGCCGGCGTGGCGGTCGCCGTGATAGCGGTGTCGGCGTGGCTGGCGCGGGACGGCGTCGACGTGGACGCGCGCCGATACGCCGAAGTCGTCGCCGTGTTCACGGTGGCGTTCGCGTTTCTCGTCGCGATACGCGCGGCGAGCAACGGCATCGCCCCGGGTGGCGGCGAGAAGTTCCTCGATTTCGGCCTGCTACAGAGTCTGCTGCGCGCTGACCGGCTTCCGCCACAGGACATGTGGTACGCCGGCGAGCGCGTCGTCTACTACTACGGCGGCCACCTGATGACGGCCGCGCTCGCGATGCTCTCCGGGACGCAGGGGAGGTTCGCGTACAGCCCCGCGCTCGCCGGGTTCTACGCGATGGCGGTGACCGGGGCGTACGGCCTCGCGAGCACCATCGCGGCACGCACCGGCGCGCCGGCGGTGCTGGCGGGTGGCGAGCGTTCGCTGGGAGATGACGAGCGTTCCCAGACGGACGGCGAGCGCTCGCAGGCAGACGGTGGAACAGCCCAAGAGACGGGAGTCTGGACGGGCGGCGAGCGCGCGGTCCGCCCGTCGATAGCGCTCGGCGTCACGGGCGCGGTGCTCGGGGTAGCGCTGGTCGCGTTCGACGTGTCGTGGTGGATACTGGTGACGCCCGCGGCGTTCGCGCTCGCGGTCGTCACGCGTTCGCGGCGGGTACGCGCGGGCGCGCTCGCGGCGTTCGTGTTCGGGTTCGCGAGCAACGTGCTGACGCCGCTCCGGCTGCTCGCTGGGGCGAGCACGGCGCTCCGCGGGTTCATCGCGGGCACGGGGATGAACGACGCCTGGTCGCTCGCGACGACGCCGAAGACCTTCGACATGTGGCACGCGAGCAGGGTTATCGGAACCGGCATCAACGAGTTCCCGCTGTTCGCGTACCTGAACGGCGACCTGCACGGACACATGATGAGCGTCGCGGTGCTATTCGTCGTGGTCGGCATCTCGCTCGCGTACTACCGCACGCCCGCCGAGCGGCGGTGGCGGCGCCGCGGCCTGCTGTTCGTCGCGTCACCCGTCGCGGCTGGGCTGATACTCACCGTGAACACGTGGAGTTTCCCGACGGCGCTGGGCGTTCCTGCGCTCGCGGTCGCGCTCGCCGACGCGCCGCCGCGGACGCTGCTGCCCGCGCGCGTGGCCTCGCGATTGGAACGCGACCGCGGCCCGCTCCGCGAGATCCAGCGCATCCTGCTCGCGGTCGTCGCCGCTGTGGTCGTCGGTGCGCTCGCGCTCGTGGCCGTGTGGCCGTTCGTGGTGAGTGTGTTGCTCGTCGGGGCGAGCAGCCAGCACCCGGCGGTCCTTCCGGCGCCCTCGCACCTCGAGTCGTTCCTGGTGATCCACGGTGTCTTCCTCGTCGCGTTCGCCGCGTACCTCGTCTCCCGGGTGGCCCGCGACTGGCGTGACTGGCTCGCCGCGGGGCTCGCCGTCGTCGGGTTCGCCGGCATCGCCGCGTCCTTCGACCTCGTGGTCGCTGGCGTCCGCCTCGACTTCGTCGGCGTCGCGGTCGGCGGCCCACTGCTCGTCGGCGCGTGGCTGTTGCGCCGGCGTGACCGGATCGGGTTCGAGGGCGTGCTCGTGGTCGCGGGCACCGGCCTCGTGGTGCTCGTGGAGTACGTCTACCTCTCGGACGCCGCGAGCTTCGAGCGGTACAACACCGTGTTCAAGGTGTACGCGCAGGTGTGGGCGCTCTGGTCGGTCGCAGCGGGCGTAGCGCTCGCGGCGTTTGCGTCCAGAGTGTGGAGGGCCGGTGAGCGCCAGTCGGCCGTCCGAGAACACAGCAGGTCGTGGACGCCGGACGGCGCGCAACTCCGGGAGACCGCTGGGACAGCGCTCGTGGCGGTGCTCGTCGTCTCGACGTCCATCTACGGCGGCCTGGCGCTGGGCAACCACTTCGGGAGCATGGACGAGGCCACCATCGACGGCATGGAGTACGCCCACGACACCCGCCCGCATCAGGCCGAGGCCATCGAGTGGCTGAACGACAAGCCCGGGCAGCCACACATAGTCTCTGCGCCGGGTCTGAGCACCTACTCGTGGGTGAACCCGGCGTCGAGCCTGACCGGGATTCCGACCGTCGCGGGGTGGCAACACGCCGCCAACTACCACAGCGAGGAGGGGTACCAGACGCGCGTCAGCGACGTCCGAGTCATCTACAAGACTGCGGACCCGTCGTCCCGCGCGGCGCTCCTGCGGAAACACGACGTGGCGTACATCTGGGTCGGCCCGATAGAACGCAACCGCTGGGACGTCGCGGAGATGGTCGACGAACCGGGAATCGAGCCGGCGTTCCGGAACGCCGAGGTGACGGTGTACGCGGTGAACCGGACGGCGCTGGTCGAGACGCCGAACGCCGACGAAGCGGAGTGAATCGACCGAGCAGAATCAGGTGTAAAGAGCAGGCTGCGTGGAAGAACAGACCGAGCGTCAGACCGCGAGGTCGCCCGAGCGCTTCTTCACGGTGACGTCCTCTGCGTCGACGGACTCGACGTCGAGGAAGTGCGGGACGTAGTTGCGCGTCTCGTAGTCCTCGAGTTCGTCGGCGTCGCCCATGACACACCACAACTGGACCTCGTCGGGGCCGTGCCAGTCGCCGTTCCGCGTCACCTGGAAGAGGACCTTCTCCTCGCCGTCGTACTCGATGACGGCGTCACGGCGGACGCCGGGGTCGCCGTGGATGATGAGGCGCTTCATGCCTCTGGGTTCACAGTAGGGCGGATTAAACGCTTCGAAGGCCGCTCCGACCGACCGGCGCGTCGAAAAGGTACGCGAGCGGAGCGAGCACAGTCGCGAGGACGACTGCGAGGAACGTGGAGGTGGTCGAGCGGGGGAGGGCGTACACGCTCCACCGGGCAGGCGCACAATCTTTGCCCGAAGGCAGGCGAAACCGTTGCCCGAAGGAAGTCGCTGTCGCCGACCCGAACCAAACGGATTTTAAACGACCACCGCCAAGCATCTGCCAACAGAGTTGATTTAGCCTATGGAGATGCCACGCCGATTCAACAGCTACTGCCCGTTCTGCAACGAGCACCACCAGATCGAGGTCGAGAAGGTTCGGAGCGGCCGCTCCTCCGGCATGAAGTGGGACGCTCGCCGCACGAAGCGCGCGAACCACTCCATCGGGAACCACGGCCGCTTCTCGAAGGTGCCGGTCGGCAACAAGCCGACGAAGAAGACCGACCTGAAGTACCGCTGCAGCGAGTGCGGTAACGCCCACCTCCGCGAGGGATGGCGCACTGGCCGTCTCGTCCTCCAGGAATAACGATGTCAGGACAGTTCTACAAAGTCGAGTGTCCGGATTGTGAGAACGAACAGACCGTCTTCGGGAAGGCCTCTACCGAGGTCGCCTGTGCCGTCTGCGGGACGACGCTCGTGCGTCCCACGGGCGGTGAGGCCAACATCCTCGGCGAGGTCGTCGAGACCGTCGAGGCGAGATGAAGTACGAGGGCTGGCCCGAGGAGGGCGAACTCGTCGTCGGGAAGGTCGACGACATCGAGGACTTCGGCGTGTTCGTCGACCTCGAGGAGTACGAGGGCAAGCGTGGCCTCGTGCACGTCAGCGAGGTCGCCAGCGGCTGGATCAAGAACGTCCGTGACCACGTCAACGAGGACCAGACGGTCGTCGCGAAGGTCCTGGACGTCGACGAGTCGGCCCAACAGATCGACCTCTCGCTGAAGGACGTCAACGACCACCAGCACTCGGACGCCATCCAGGAGTGGAAGAACGAGCAGAAGGCCGACAAGTGGCTCACGCTCGCGTTCGGCGAGGACATGGCCGACGACCAGTTCCGCCGCGTCACGAACGGGCTGCTGGCCTCGTTCGGGAGCCTCTACGACGGCTTCGAGCAGGCGGCCATCCACGGCTACGACGCACTCGAGGACACCGACCTCGAGGACGACGAGCGGGACGCCATCGTCGAGACCGCTCGCGAGAACGTCTCCGTGCCGTACGTCACCGTCACCGGCTACGTGAGCCTCACGTCGCCGAATGCGGACGGCGTCGACGACGTGAAGGAGGCGCTGCAGGCCGCCGAGGGGAACGGAGACGTGCCCGACGAGGCCGAACTCGATGTGACGTACGTCGGGTCGCCCGAGTACCGCCTCCGCGTCCAGGCGCCGAACTACAAGACCGCCGAATCGGAACTCGAGGCCGCAGCGGACCGCGCGGTCGCGGAGATCGACGGCCTCGGCGGCGAGGGCGAGTACCACCGCAACCGCCAACTCGAGGACGAGTAGTCCGACTCGACGAGTTTTCTTCGATAGATGAAATCGGACATCCGCGTCTGTTCGGCGTGGCGCGACACCCACGACCGGCCGGTGTACACGCTCTCTCCTACGTGTCCGGAGTGCGGCGCGGACGCCGTGAACAGCGCGCCCGCCCCGTTCGACCCCGAGGACCCCTACGGACGGTATCGGCGAGCGCGCCAGTAACCTCCACGAACACCTCCAGCGCACTGCGACGCGCGCTCGCAGACGAGCGCGACCGACGCTCTCTTAAGGAGCGCTCCCGCCGCTAGAGGCATGGACGAAATCGACATCGAGTGGGCGGCGACGCCCGAACTCGAGGACCCCGTGTTCGTCGAAGGACTGCCGGGCGTCGGGCACGTCGGAAAACTCGTCGCCGAACACGTCGTCGAGGAGGCGGACAGCGAACTCGTCTGCCAGATCTACACCGAGCACTTCCCGCCCCAGGTGACCGTGGACGACGACGGCGTCGCGGAACTCGCCGCCGCGGACGTCCACGCCGTCGAGACGGAGGGCCGGGACCTGCTCGTGCTCAGCGGGAACCACCAGGCCCAGGACAACATCGGCCACTACCGGGTCACGGAGTCGTTCCTCGACGTCGCCGAGGAGTTTGGCGCCACTGAACTGTACGCGCTCGGCGGCGTCCCCACGGGCGAACTCGTCGAGGAACACGACGTCCTCGGCGCCGTCTCCGACGCCGACATGAAAGACCGCCTCGAGGACGCCGGCGTCGAGTTCCGCAGCGAGGAACCCTCCGGCGGCATCGTCGGTTCGAGCGGCCTCCTGCTCGGTCTCGGCGGCCGCCGCGGCCACGACGCCGCCTGCCTCATGGGCGAGACCTCTGGCTACCTCGTCGACCCGAAAGCCGCGAAGGCCGTCCTCGGCGTCCTCGAATCGCTGCTCGGCTTCGAGGTGGACGAGGAAGCCCTCGACGACCGCGCCGAGGACATGGAGGACGTCGTCGGCCGCCTCCAGGAGATGGAGGAAGGCCCGAGCCCCGGCAGCGACGACGACCTGCGCTACATCGGCTAGAAACGGACGGTCTTCTCCCTTCTCCCTTCTTCCGCAGCGGTAGCCCTTGCTTCCCACATCCCCGAAGCCCTCGCGCGCTCCAGTCCCGGGGCTCGCTGCGCGCCTTCACTCGCTTCGCTCGTTTCGGTGCTTGTTCCGAGAGACCCTTTGCGTCTCTCGACGTTCGCCTCGCGTTGCTCGGCTCACCTTCGCCCGGGTTCCTGGAGCGCACTCGCCCTTCGGAAGTCCGCCAGGCGACCGGCTGATCAGTCCACTGGACGCCGGTTGGTCAACAGAGAGAAACAGGGCAGTCGTATCCTCGGCTGACTCGACCGGCGAACGATTCTTTTCCCGCCACTGCGTACCACGACGTGTGTTCCCGGGTTGGCTCGAACTGGGACTGGTCATCGCGGGCCTGGTCTCCGTGGTGGTCGCGGCGCTGTTCGTCGTCGGGGAGCGACTGTACCCGACGGAACCGGTCACGCCGGCCGGGTCAGTGTCCGGGGAGTGGAAACGCAGACAGGAGATCCGGGAGTACCTGCGCGCAATCGACGAACCGTTCGCGGAGGAGCACTTCGTCGCGGGGACGCACGTCGCGTTCTACCTGCCAGGGCGTGACGTCGCCATCACGTTCGACGCGCCCGCGTACTTCCGCATCAGGAACGCGAAGACGCACGTCGTGCTCGCGGAACACGAGATGCCGGGGCGACACCTCGGCGGCCGCCTGCCGTTCGAGACGCCCGACCCCGGCGAACTGTTCGGCGAGGAATCCGGAGAGCGCGACGACGAGGCGGACGCGGACAGCGTGGAGCGCGCGTTCGACACGCTGGGGCTCCCGCGGTCCGCGAGCGAGTCCGAGGTGAAGGCGGCCTACAGGGAGCGAGTGAAGGACGTCCACCCCGACCACGGCGGCGACCGGGAGACCTTCGAACGGGTTCGGGAGGCGTACGCGGCGGCGCGGCAGGCGAGCACGTCGTGAGTAGCGTTCTGCTGTAGCTACGCCAGGTCCGTCACTTCGTAGTTCGCGCCGGCGTCCCGAAGCGGGTCGGTGACGCGGCCGACGGCGTCCGCGACGGCGACGACCACGACGTCCAGCCCGCGGCTCGCGGCGTCGGCGGCGACCTCCCCGGCGGCGAACGTCACGGCTGGCTCGCGGTCGGCGCGGCGGAGCGCGACGACGGCTTCGACGCCCGCGGCGACCACGAGGTCGGCGTCCGCGGTGGCACTGCGGAGGCGCTCGGCGTCGGTCGCGTGACTCCCGCCCGACCGCACCGCGGGAACCTGGTAGACAGTGACGTCGCCGGGTTCGAGGTCGATGATGCCCTCGAAGCCCGTGACGCCGACGTCCTCGCCGGCGGCGGCGTCCGTCGTCGCGATGCCGGTCGCGGGCCCGACGTCGCCGGGAGTCGCGTGCAGCAGCCCCTCGCGCATCTCGAGGGAGACCGTGTCCTCGGCCTCGACGTCGTCGGTGGCGATGGCGGCGTCCTCGTTCACGCCGCCGAGTACGTCCTCGGAGACGCGGTCGGCGTACCGACGTACGTTCGAAGCAGTGCGCAGGAGCCAGTCGACGCCCTCTTTCGTGACGCGGTAGCGCGACCGCCCCTCCTTCGTGACGAGGCCGTCCTCGACGAGTTCGCGGATGTACTCGGAGACGGCCTGGCTGGTGACGCCGACGGCCTCTGCGATTTCGCCCTGGCTGACGGCGGGCTGGCGGTCCGCGATCTCCACGAGGACCCGGAACCGCGTGGCGCTGCGTTTGTCCGCGAGGACGTCGACCATACGGGAGGCGTCGTACGCGCGCGTCAAAACCGCATCGGTGGGCAGTCGGGTCGGCGAGCAACTGCATCGGCGAGCAACTGCATCGGTGGGCTGGTCGGCGGGGTGTGCGACCGCCGAACCTAACTCGGTTCGCGTCCCATCCGAAGTCGTGAGCGAGTCGTGACCGACCCGCCGTCGTGGGCGACGTTCGCGGAGCGAGCGGTCTACTTGTCGGACGCGGACGCGCTGGTGCTCGCGGACTTCCACGTCGGACGGGACGCCGCCTCGAACGTGGCGCTCCCGCTGGGGGAGCGCGCGGACCTCACGGAGCGCCTGCACGCGCTCCTCGGGGAGTTCGCGCCGTCGGTGGTGGTGTTCGCGGGCGACGTGTTGCACGTCCACGGGAGTCTGCCGGACGGCGCGGAGGCGACGGTTCGCGCGCTCGTGGACGCCGTCGCGGAGGCAGGCGCGTCCCTCCGCGTGGCGCGCGGGAACCACGACACAATGCTCGACTCCTTCGGCGTCGACGTGGACGCGGCGGTCGAACTCGCGGACGGAACCGTGGTCTGTCACGGTCACGAGGAGCCGACTGCGGATGCCGAGCGACTCGTCGTCGGCCACGAACACCCGGCGATTCGCGTCGAGGGCCAGCGACACCCGTGTTTTCTCTACGGACCGGGCGAGTACGAGAGCGCAGACGCGCTCGTGCTGCCGGCGTTCTCCCGTCTCGCCGCTGGCACGCTCGTGAACGGCCTGACTCCGGGGTCGTCGCTCTCCCCGCTCCTGCGCGACCCGGACGACTTCCATCCCGTCGTCGTGAGCGACGACGACCCCCTCGTGTTCCCGCGCCTCGGGGATTTGCGCAGCCACCTGTGAGTTCGAGTGGCGGACCCACCCCGCCCGTTTCGAAGGGACAGGGCTTTTCTCCCGGACCACCAACCCGGGCGCATGGAGACGACGCCGGCCTTCGAGGGCCTTCGCTGCGTAGATTGCGGGGAGACGTTCGACCCGGAGACGGCGACCCACCGCTGCCCTGACTGCGAGGGCATCCTCGACCCGACGTACGACTACGATTCGGTCGAGTTGGACCGCGATGACCTGGAATCACGGCGCTTCGAGTCGATGTGGCGCTACGAGGAACTGCTCCCGTTCACCTGTGACTCGGCGGTGTCGATGCACGAGGGCACGACGCCGCTCGTGGAGTGCCCGCGTCTCGCCGACGAACTCGGCGTCGAGCGCGTGCTGATAAAGGACGAGGGGCAGAACCCGACGGGCACGTTCAAGGACCGCGGGCAGACGCTCGCGGTGACCGCGGCGGTCCAGCACGGCGCGAGCGACGTGGCGCTTGCCTCCGCCGGCAACGCGGGGCAGGCCGCGTCGGCGTACGCGGGTCGCGCGGGCCTCGACAGCCACGTCTTCCTGCCGACGCGCTCGGGGTTCACGAACAAGGCGATGGTGAACGTCCACGGCGGCGACATGACCATCGTCGAGGGGCGCATCGGCGACGCGGGCGCGGCCTACGAGGACGCGATGGCCGACCACGACGACTGGTACTCCGTGAAGACGTTCGAGACGCCGTACCGCCACGAGGGCAAGAAGACGATGTACTACGAAGTCGTCGAGCAACTCGACTGGGAAGTTCCCGACCGCGTCGTTTACCCGACCGGCGGCGGCGTCGGCCTCGTCGGGATGCAGAAGGCCGCCGAGGAGTTCCGCGACCTGGGGCTCACCGACGACCTGCCCGCGATGTACGCCGCACAGGCCGAGGGCTGCGCGCCGGTGGTGCGCGCGTTCGAGGAGGACAGAGACACCCACGAGGCGTGGGACGCACCGGACACCATCTGTGGCGGCATCGAGATCCCGGACCCGGGCGCCAGCCCCCTGATTCTCGACGCGCTCCGGGAGAGCGGCGGCGGCGCGGTCGCCACGAGCGACGAGGACATCCTCGACGCGGCGGTGCTGGTCGCCCAGCACGAGGGCATCGAGATGGGCGCGACGCCCGCGGCGGCCGCGTCGGGTGCGTGGGAACTCGCACAGCAGGGCGAGTTCGACGAGGACGACACGGTCGTCGTGATGAACACGGGCACCGCGAACAAGGACGCCGACGTGGTGCGCTCGCACCTGATGGGGAAGGGACTGTAGACCGCCGCCTGCCCGCCACCGGCAACTGTGCACTGATTCACCCGCCAAACCTAAGTTTTAGACGCGTCAAATAACGGGCAACAGATGCTCTCTGACGTGATGGAGGACTACCTGAAGGCGGTTTACGCGCTCCAGCGCGAGCACGGGCCGCCCGTCCGCACGTCCACGCTCGCGGACTACCTCGGTGTGACCCCACCGACCGTCACGAGCATGGTGGAGAAACTCGCCGACCGCGGCCTCGTAGAACGGGAGAAGTACAAGGGCGTGGAGCTCACCCCCGACGGCGAGACCGTCGCCGTCGAGGTGCTGCGCCACCACCGCCTCCTCGAGGCGTTTTTAGCTGATCACCTCGACTACGAGTGGGACCGCGTTCACGAGGAGGCCGACACGCTCGAACACCACATCAGCGAGGAGTTCGAGCGCCGCCTCGCCGAGAAACTCGACGACCCCAGCGTCGACCCCCACGGCGACCCGATTCCCAGCGAGGACCTCGAGATTCCCGACGACGACACCGCCACCGTGCTCTCCGACCACGAGGCGGGCGACCGCGTCGTGGTCGCGCGCGTCAGCGACCGCGACGACGACGAACTGCGCTACCTCGCGGAATCCGGCGTCGAACCCGGTACCGAACTCGAACTCGTCGAGCACACGCCCATCGGCGTGGTCGTCGTGCGGATCGGCGACGAGACAGTCCACCTCCCCGACGACGTCGCCGCCACCATCCGCGTCCGGGCCGTGAACGCCGAGGTGACCTCCTGAATGGAGGCGGTCCCCGGCGCACTCGCGGTCGCGTACGTGGTCGCCGTCGCGGACGCCGTCGGCACTGCGTACGGTAGCTACGCCACACCCCTTGCCACCGTCGTTCACTCGATCGCAGCTGGGGGCGTCGGCGGCGTCATCGATCGGTACGACGCGTTCGGGCCGCTTCTGGGTTCGTTCCTCGCGAACACGCTCGCCACGTTCGGCGACAAGGGCCAACTCGTCGTGCTCGCGCTCGCGTCCCGCTACGACGTCAAGAAGGTGTTCGTCGGGGCGATGGGCGCGTTCGTCGCGTGGAGCGCCCTCGAGGTCGCGTTCGGGGCGTGGGTAACGAGCGTGCTTCCGGCGGGCGTGATGGCGCTGGTCACCGGCGGCCTGTTCGTCGGGTTCGCGCTCCTCACGCTCCGCGAGGCGCTCCAGCAGTTGCGCGTCACGCAACTGCCGTGGCCGATCGGCCCGCGGCCCACGGACACCGACGGCGGCCACGACGTGCTCTCAGAGCGCGTCCAGCGCGTGGTCGCTGGCCGCGGCCCCGTCGCCGCGTCCTTCCTCGCCATCGGGGTCGCGGAGTTCGGCGACAAGACCCAGGCGCTCACCATCGCGCTCGCCGCCCACTTCCCGGAGAGCAGACTCCTCGTGTTCGTCGGCGTCGTCGCCGCGCTCGGTCTCCGCACGGGCGTCGACGTGTACATCGGCGACCACCTCGAGAACCGCCTCCCTACGGGCGCCATCGAACTTGCCGCGGGCATCGTCTTCCTCGCGTTCGGCCTCGCGGCGTTCGGCGTCATCGGCGACTTCGGCCTCGTCGCGGGCATCGTCCTGGCGCTCGCGGTCGCGGTCGTTGTCGCGTACGCGACTGGCCGGTAGCGACGGGCTTTTCACCGACTCGGTGCCACTTCTCGGCGTGTTCACCGCCGCCGTCTCACTCGCCGCCGGCGCCGTACTCGGCCTCTCGCTTTCGGCGCCGCCCGGCCCGATGAACGCCGTCATCGCGGAGGAGAGCGTTTCGCGGGGCTGGACGTCGGGGTTCGCCGCGGGCCTCGGTGCGATGGCCGCGGACGCCTGTTTCTTCGTGCTCGCGCTCGCAGGCGTCGTCGCGTTCCTCGAGAACGCGCCAACGGTCGAGGCCGTGATGGTGGGTGTCGGCGGGCTACTGATGCTGTACTACGCACACGGCGCGCTCCGGGACGCCCGCTCCTTTTCCGACGCCGAGGCAGCCGACGGCCACGGCTTCCGGAAGGCGTTCGCGCTCGCCATCGCAAACCCCTATCAGGTGACGTGGTGGGTGACAGTTGGCGTCGGCCTCCTGAACCCGAGTTCCGTCTCGGCGTTCGGCGTCTCGCTCGCCGCGGCGAACGGCGCGCTCACTGTCGTCGGCTTCTTCGCTGGTATCTTCCTCTGGATAACGCTGTTCCCGGCGGCGCTCAGAGCGGCCGGCGACCGGGTCGACGCGCTCGGCACTGCGGTCTCGTACGCGAGCGCGGCGGTGCTGGCGGTGTTCGGCGTCGTCTTCCTGCGAACCGCGGTCGTGGGTTAGTCCTGCATCCCCGGGACCTCGTCGTCGAGCCACTCGCGGAACCACCGCGCGCGTTTGAGGCGCTGGTGCGCGATGGATTCTGCGGTGTCGCTCTCGACGCGCTCGGCGGCGTCGACGCTCCGGTCGACCACTCGTCCGACCATCTTCGAGGCGTCGACGTGCGTGCGCGCCTCGTACCCCATCCGAAGGAGCATCAGCGCGACGCCGTTCGCCCCGGCTTTGTCCAGCATGTCGGCCTCGATGAGCACCTGCGTCTCGAGCGCGAGATCCGTGAGGTCGCCCTGGTAGGAGTGGGTCTCGATTGCGCGACCAACCTGGTCGACGAACGACGGCGCGAAGTCGCCGTGCGTCTCGAGGTACTTCCGGGCGATGCGCGCGCCCTCCTCCGCGTGGACCTCCTGGTCGGCCTCGAGTTTCGCGATGTCGTGGAACAGCGCGGCGACGCGGACCACGTCCTCGTTCGCGCCCTCCTCGATGGCGATTCGTTCCGCGAGGTCGACGACGTTCATGATGTGGTTGAAGCGGTACTCGGAGGAGTGCCACGGGTACCACCGCATGCGGCCGCCGTCCTCCTCGTTCTCCACGCTCGCGGAGAGGAAGTCGCGGACGAATGCGGCCATCTCGTCGAACTCCGCGTCCGACACTGGGGACTCCGCTATCTCGACGCCCACGGTCTCACCTCCGTTCTGCGGGACGGTGACTGTGTCATTATCTATACGAAGGCCTGTTTCGCTCTTTAGCCTTTTGCAGACCACGTGGTTGGACGAGCAGTCCACTCCCGTCAGCGGTCAGTGTTCGGCGACTGCGGACTCACACACCCGCATCGCGTCGAACCGTTCCTCGTCCGGGTCTTCGATCGGCACAGTCTCGACGGTCCGCCACCCATCGTCGTACACCAGGCCGCGAACCCAGTCGTCGGTGCCGAGTACGAGTCGTTCAGTGATGACGACCGGTTCCCGAGTGTCGGCCTCGACGGCCTCCTCGCGGTCGACGGGAACGACGAGCGTGAACGCGTCGGCGTGGTTGAGCGCCGTGACCTCCTGCTGGCGGAGCGGCCGGTCCGGAAGCGAGTCCAGCGCGCCTGTCATACCCGACAGAGGGTGGTAGGGACGGTTAGGTCATTCGTTCGGCCGCCAGCCTGTGCACTGTACTCCACGGTGTTTCATTCGCCTCGCGGGGTTTCATTCACTCCGAGATAATTCACACAAAGTATATATGGCGAGTGGGTGTGGCACCAACTGAGATGCCCGAATGCCAGAACTGCGGGTCGTTCGTGACGCCGGACTACGTCCGCGTCTTCGCCCCACCGGGCGTCGAGTCCCCTCGTATCTGCCCCGACTGTCCGGACATGGTACGCGACGGCAACGACGTTCGCGAGGCCCGCGCCACTAGGTCCTGAACGAACAACCGTCTGCTGTATGCCCTGCCCACACCCGACGCTCGATGCTCGCGGCCCCTTCTCTCGCGTCCTCGACGTCGAACTCGACCGTCCTGGGTGCCACGACCGGAGTGTTCCACCCGGGGCTACTCCACCCGCCTCCGTAACTGCCTGGCCAACGATACCTTGGAACACGAACTGGTCGCTGTTTCGGTCCCCGCCGGTCACCACTCGAAAAGTATCTTGTCGGCACGTCCCCAGAACCCAGTATGCCGGTAAACGACACGCTCCTGTCCGCCGCCATCCTCGCGGTCGCCGTCGGCACGCTCGCGATGGTGTGGCGCGTCCACGCCACCGTCCGCACGCGCGGCGGCGTCGACTCCGACAAACTCTCGGCCGCCATCACCCAGACCTGGCGCGAGATGGACATCGACAGGATCGCCCACGACCTCGAGAACCACGCCGACGATATCCAGGAGTTCCACGGCGACATCGCGCGCATGCTCCGCACCCCACAGGAGCGCGGCGAGTTCGGCGAACAGCAACTCGAGGTCCTCCTCGACGACCACCTCCCCCCGGGAATGTACGGCACCCGTGAGCAGGTCGTCGACGGCAAGACCCCGGACGCGCACATCCAGTCCGCCGGCGGCCTCATCTGCATCGACTCGAAGTTCCCCCTCGACAACTACGAGCAGTACCTCGACGCCGACAGCGACCACGAACGTGACCAGTACCGCCGCGCGTTCCGCGACGACGTCGAACGCCAACTCCAGAAGATCGCTGCCGACTACGTCCGTCCCACGCAGGGCACCACGGACTTCGCGTTCGCGTTCATCCCCTCCGAGAGCGTCTACTACCACCTCATCACCGAGGAGTACGACCTCCTCCGGGAGTTCACCAAACGCGGCGTCCAGGTCGTCTCTCCGCTCACGTTCGGCCACAAACTCGAACTCATCAAGGCCGACGTCCACGCCCAGAAACTCTCCGAGCAGGCCGAAGACGTCCTCGACCGACTCGAGGAACTCGGCGAACGCTTCGACGACGTCGAGGACGAGTGGAACACCCTCTACCGCCACATCTCGAACGCCAAGAACAAGGCCGACGACGTCGACCGGAGCTACGACCGACTCCGCGAAGAGTTCGACCGCGTCGACGAACCGACTATCGAGAACTGACCAGCGACCGAGCACCGGGTTCCGCTGAGCGACGACACCCGAGCACTCGGTCCGGCGGTACCGGGGATACGCTCACGCCGGCGACGGCTGTTTATACCTCGCACCTCGTTCCAGACGGTAGACGGCTGACAGACGAGCGTTGCTCTCGTACAGCGTCCCCTACCGCCATGGACTCGAACCCCGACATCCCGGAAACCGGCGACAAAGTTGCCGCGTTCGCGCGCACGCTCGAACAACTCGTTCTGAATTCGTTCACCGATGGCGTCCCACTCGAAGGGACGTGGGACATCACCGTCCCTGTCGCTGACGCCCCCAACTGGACGGTCACGATAGCGAAATCCTACTCGGAGGAAGCCACGTCCTATCAACCCGACCTTCTCGAAGAGTAACGCGGAACGACGGTAGGTTCTGGTGAGTTCGTGGGCGGTTCACTTATGCCGAATCGTCTGGACTACTACACGTACTCTGCTGAAGTTGCAGTCGACGAGAGAGTTGGCGACGACCGTAGGTCGAGTATCGGTGAAATCTGTATGACGACGAAGACTCCCGCCGAACTGTCGCATAGTTCGCAGACTGACGACCTCGCCGCCACGGACATCTTCCCGCTCCTCGCGGACGACCGGCGTCGAGCCATCCTCCACTACCTCTGTCAGCACACCGGCGCCGTGTCTCTCGGGGAACTCGCCGAACAGCTCGCCGTCCGTGAGGACAACCCGACGTACGACCACTACGAACGCATCCTCACCGACCTCCACCACACCCAACTCCCGAAACTGGTCGACGGCGGCCTCGTTCGCTACGACGTCGACCAGGAGACGGTCCGCGCGCTAGACGCCATCGAATCCGTACGACCGTATCTGGACCTGGCGTTCACAGACGACTGCCAGTGAGGTCGGGCAGCCATCCAATCGAACGGCAGTCTCCCGACTCTGGCACCGAGAACGCCGAATCTCAGGACGAGTCGGACTCGTCTTCCGGCGACGGTGGCCGCCGCGACAACTCGTCGAATCGGCGCTGAGCCCGTTCGCTCCTGTCTTCGGTCTCTCGTTTCTCGTACGTCGCATCGACCACCTCCCCGTCCGCCACTTCGACTGTCACAACCGCGTCTACGTGCCGGCTCGTCTCGGGAAGTTGCTCCTGGTCGACGACCATCTCTCCCGCTGTCTCGTCCTGGTCTTCGAGCAATAGCACCGCTCGCTCACCCTCGAACCGGTCGACGACTGTCGTGTACGTTCCATCCATCGTCATCAGTACGCCTCCTCGGTGACGGTCGCTCCGTCGTCGTTCCGCACGGTAACCGTGTCACCGCCGTTGTTCCAGACGGGCGCGTCCGACCCCCAGTACAGATCCGTCGCGGTGTCTGTTCCGACCCCGGTCCGGAGCGTGACCTGTTCGCCCGGGTCGAGCGTAACCCCACTTGGGAAGACGTAGGTGTGGCCCGCCTCGTCGACGACGGTCCACTCGGAGAGGTCGAGTGGCTGGTCGCCCGCGTTCTCGAAGACCACGTACTCGTCGTCCAGGTTGTCGTACTCGTCGCCACTCGCGTCCTCGTGAACTGTCACGACCGCCAGACCACTGCTCGTGCCCGGCCGGCCTGTAGCAGTTGTCGTCAAGGTGCGCATCGCCGTGGCTGGCGTCGTCGCGGTTTTCGGTGTCGTTCCCGTAGCCGTCGTCGTAGTTCCCGACGTGGTCGCGGTTTCCGGTGTCGTCGCGGTTCCCGGCGTCGTCGTCGTGGCCGGCGCTCCGGAGGAAGGAACGACCTGCGACTGGGTCGCTTCACCCAGCCGTACCACGGTGCGATTCTCGATACCAGGGCTATCACCTGCCTGTATCATCGTCGCGTTCCGGAGCGCAAGCGGGTCGGTCGGTGCGTCTCGCTGCGTCGCTACCACGACCGCAGAACCGTTCGTCACCATGCGAATGTCGCCGTGTGTCGCCGTCCAGTACGTCCGCACCGACCGCTCGGCCAGCCGTTCGAGCACCTCCCGGTGAGGGTGGCCGTACTCGGAATCGTACGCGCTCGAAATCACGGCGATTCTGGGCTGCACGGCGTTCAGGAACTCGCTGCCCGAACTCGAACGGCTCCCGTGATGCGGGACGCTCAGCACCGTCGCGTTGAGGACCGAGACGTTCCCTCCGACCAGATGGCGCTCGCCGGCCGACTCGACGTCTCCAGGGAGCAGGAAACTCGCCCGTCCGAAGCCGAGTCCGAGCACCAGGCTGTTCTCGTTCCGGTCGCCGTTCGCGAGGCGCCGCTCGGGTGGCGAGAGGACCCGCGTTCGCACACCCTCGAACGGTATCTGGTCGCCTGCCTGGGTCTCGTACAGCGTCACGTCGTGTTCCTCGACCTCGTCGAGGTACTCCTGGTAGGTTCGCGAACTCGCTACGAGACCCGGATCGTACACCGCACCGACGCCTTCGCCCTCGGTCTCGAAGTGGTCGATGACGGCGGCGTGCCCACCGACGCGGTCTGCGTCGGCGTGTGTCGTCACGAGGTGATCGATGCGCTCGACGCCGTGACCCTCGAGGTAGGAGATGACGCGTTCGCCGTCGTCGGTCCAGTCGCCGGAGCCGACGAGCATCGTCTCGTTCGTCGGCCCGATGACCAGCGCGCTGGCGCCCTGTCCGACGTTGATGAAGTGGACCGTCAGCGTTCCGTTCGCGGTTGCAACGGACGCCGATTGCACGTCCTCCGGAGACGCTCCCGGGGTGTCGAGTGGTCGCGTCGTCGCGTCGGGTGATGCCCCACCTCCATCCTCCAACCCGACCACACCTCCCGCGAGCACCACGACGCAGACCACAACCAGCACGCTGCGGTGGCGAGTACGCATCCCGGGCCAACTGACGACGCGCGAGTCGATAGGTCAATCGACAGGATGGCCGCCAGTAAGTGGCGACACGCGGCGCAACCTCTCGGTCATGCTACTCCGCAGTCTCGCAGAATCGTGTCTGCAGCCCACTTGCTCGTCACGTTCGCTCGCAGCAGAAGTAGTCCCGGGCGGATTCGAACCGCCGTCATAGGCTGACTTCCCGGTACGCAAACCCGAACCGGTCCAAAGGCCCATATGATTGGCCACTACACCACGGGACTTCTCACTTCGTTCGAAGCCCCCTGAGGCTCGTAAACGCTTCGCGTTTACTCACCACCACGGGACTCCGGTCGCAACAAGGAGTACACAGGGCCGTCACTTGAGTAGTGCGATTCCCGGGTCAGTCGTCGGCTTCGACGCGCTCCTCCGCGAGCAGACTGCACGCGTCGGCTTCGGCGTCGAAGCAGTCCGGACACTGAGGCTCGCGGTCGATGATCATGTCGAGGCGTTGGGCGACCGTCTCGTCGATGACGGGTTCGAGTTGCCGCGCCTCCTCGCGGAAGTCCTCCACTTCGAGGACGTTCGTGAGGAAGCGCTCGAGGATGCAGTACGTCTGGAGAGCGTCACTGGCTCGCTGCTCGCCCTCCTCGGTGACGCTCGCGCCCTTGTACTTCTCGTGTTCGACGAGGCCGCGCTCTTCGAGCTTTCCGACCATCTCGTTGACGCTCGCGGGACTTACGCCGAGTCGGTCCGCGAGCTCACCGGTCGCCGCCGGCTCGTCGTGTAACTGCTGAACGAGGAATATCGTCTTCAGATACTGGTCGGCGGTGTTCACGCGAGGTCACCTCTGTGATCGAGCGTGAGCCCGTCAGAGCTCGCTCTGACAGTGTTCAAATCAGATCCCTCCAGTCGAACGCACTCATGAGTGGTCCCCCATCAGCTCCGTGACTTCCTCGACGCCCTCCGCCTCCTCGTCGCGGATGAACCGAAGGGTGTCGAACAGTTCCTCGCGGTCCACGCCGAACTCCGCGTCGCTCGCCTCGACGGCCTGGATGAGGTCGTCGTAGAACTTGTACGCGGTCTCCTCGCCGTGGAGCTGGTCGTACAGCACGCCGTCGAAGTCCTCCGGGCCCGTCTGCCCGTAGCTCTCCGCGACGAGGGACTTCACCTCGTCGAAAGGGATGCTCTTGGCGTCCAGGTCGTCGATGAGCGCTTCGAGGAGCCGACGGTGCTCGGCGGACTCCTCGCTAGCCTCCGAGAGCAGTTCCTCGATGGCGTCGTCGCGCTCGCGCTCCGGGAGCGTCTGGTAGTTCCGGTGGGCGCGGGCCTCCACCACCTCCTCTAGGACGACGCCGATCTGGAGGAGTCGCGCGAGCTGGCCGTCGGAGTCCACGCGAGCGGAGACGCTCACGCTCCCCACCTCGTGGGTTCGTGAGCCTGTTGCACCCGTGGTCCGGGAACGCTCACAGCGACCACCAGATGTTGCTGTGAGGTCGTCGAATCACCGATTCGACGGAACTCACGGCGGCCACCCCCGCGATTCAGTACTCATTCTGTAGAACACTCGGGCAGAGTCGGACTTAAACGGTTCCCTCCGGCGGAGAGCGAACACGGCGAGCGCGACCACCGTACGGTGGCCGCGTTCGCGTGGTCAGTGGAGGCGCTCGTAGATTCGCTGCTCTAAGTCGTCGCGGAGTTCGTCGACCTCGACCTCCTCGAGGACGGGGACGAAAAAGCCCTCGACGAGCATGTTCGTCGCGGCCTGCTCGGGCACCGCGCGATTCTGCATGTAGAAGAGGTCCTCCTGGTCGATCTGGCCGACCGTCGCGGAGTGAGAGGCCTCCGTGTCGTGGTTGTTGATGATGAGCTTCGGGGAGGCGTCGGCCTCGCTCTCGTCGCTCAACATCAGCGTGTTCTCGCGCTGGTACGAGGAGGTGTCCCAGGCGCCGCTGCCGACGTCCTGGACGCCCTCGTACACCGAGCGCGCCTCGTCGTCGATGACGCCGCGCGTGACGAGGTCGGCGGTGGTGTGTTCGGCGCGGTGCCAGACCTTCGCGTCGAGGTCGAAGTGCTGGTCGTCGTGGCCGAAGAAGGCGCCGACGATCTTCGTCTCCGAGCCGTTGCCGTTGAGTTCAGTGGAGACGCCGGTCTTCGTTAGGCGACTGCCGAGGTTGCCCTCGATCCAGTTCACCGTGGCGTACGTGTCGGCGTCGCCGCGTTTCACGGTGTAGTTGTACGTCTGCTGGTCGAAGTCCTGCAGGCTGCCGTACTGGACGTAGGAGTTCTCGCCCGCGTCCACCTCGACGATGCCGCTGTAATACCGTTCGCCTTCGACCGATTCGCCGCTGTCCTGGCGCTCCAGAATCGTCACGGAAGCGTTCTTCTCAGTGACGACGAGCGTGTAGTTGAACAGCGACCGCGAATTCATCGACGTCCGAATCGTCACGTCCTCGGCGTCGACGCTCGCGGGCACGTAGACGACCGTGCCGGTCGTGAACAGCGCCGTGGAGAGCGCGGTGAGGCGGTTCTCCTGAGGGTCGACGACGCTCCCGAAGCGCTCCTCGACGAGCGGCGCGAGTTCGTCGTCGTCGAGCGCGTCGTGGAACGACTCGACGCGCGCGTCCTCGGGGCCGACCTGGTCTTTGTCCTCGGTCTGGGAGAGCGGGTCGACGAGCGCGTCGAAGTCGAGGTCCTCCAGGTTCGTCCATTTGCGGCCGGGCGTCTGGATGACGCTCGGATAGTCGAGCTCGTCGAGTGCGTCGAGTGCGTCCAGTCGCGCCTGGAGGAGCCACTCGGGTTCGTCTCGCTCCTCGGCGAGCGTGCGTACCGTCTCTTCGGAAACGTCGTTGTGAAGCTGCGTGCTCATGTTATCCGAGGCTCCCCTCCATCTCGAGTTCGATGAGGCGGTTGAGTTCGACCGCGTACTCGATGGGTAGTTCCTCCGTGATGGGCTCGATGAAGCCAGCGACGATCATCTGTTTTGCGTCGTCGTCGTCGAGACCGCGGGACTGGAGGTAGAACACGTCCTCGTCCCCGATCTTCCCGACGGTCGCCTCGTGGGCGACGTCCACCTTCGACTCGTTGATCTCCATGTACGGCATGGTGTCGCTGGTGGATTCGTTGTCGAACATCAGCGCGTCACACTCCACGCTCGTGGAGGAGTTCTCCGCGCCGTCCGCGATGTGGACGAGGCCGCGGTAGTTCGTGCGGCCGCCGTCCTTCGCGATGGATTTGGACTCGATGGTGGACTTCGTCTCCGGTGCGTTGTGGTACACCTTCGCGCCGGTGTCGATGTCCTGGCCTTCGCCCGCGAACGCGATGGTGATGTGGTTGTCCGTCGCGTTCCGGCCCTTCAGGATGGTGCTCGGGTAGAGCATCGTCGCCTTCGAACCCATGCTGCCCGAAACCCACTCCATCGTGGCGTTCTCTTCGGCGATGGCGCGCTTCGTGTTGAGGTTGAACGTGTTCTTCGACCAGTTCTGCACGGTCGAGTACTGCACGTGCGCGTCCTCGCCGACGAACACCTCGACGCCCCCGCTGTGGAGGTTGTGGGTGCCGTACTTCGGCGCGGAACAGCCCTCGATGTAGTGGACCTCGCTGCCGGGTTCGGCGATGATGAGCGTGTGCTCGAACTGGCCCATGCCTTCCGAGTTCATGCGGAAGTACGCCTGCACGGGCATGTTCACCGTCACGTCCTCGGGGACGTAGACGAACGAGCCGCCGGACCACACTGCGCCGTGGAGCGCGGCGAACTTGTTGTCGCTGGGCGGCACGCAACTCGTCATGAAGTGCTCCTTGACGAGTTCCGGGTACTCCTGGACGGCCTCGTCCATGTTGCAGAAGATGACGCCCTTCTCCTCCCAGCGCTCCTGCATGTTCTGGTAGACGACCTCGGACTCGTACTGGGCGCCGACGCCGGAGAGCGCTTCGCGCTCGGCCTCGGGGATGCCCAGCTGTTCGAACGTGTCCTGGATCTCGTCCGGGAGGTCGTCCCAGTCGTCCGCGCCGGAGCGCTTGTCGACGTCCGGGCGGATGTACGGGATGATCTCCTCGACGTCGAGTTCCGAGAGGTCGGGCTGGCCGGGCCAGTCCGTCGGCATCGGCATCTGCTTGTACTGCTCGAGCGCGCGAAGGCGCCGCTCGAGCATCCAGTCGGGCTCGTCCTTGTCCTCGGAGATGAGTCGGATGGTCTCCTCGTTGAGGCCCTTTCCGGATTCGAAGGCGGAGTTCTCCTCCTTCTTGAACTCGAATCGAGCTTCTGTGTCTGTGTCTTGTAGGTGTTCGTCTGAACTCATAATCGTGGTTTACGCGGTCTCGTAGACCTGGTCTCGGACCCAGTCGTACCCCTTGTCCTCGAGCTTCTGGGCGAGCTCAGCGTCACCCTCCATGACGACTTCGCCGTCGAGCATGATGTGGACGCGGTCGGGTTCGACGTAGTCGAGGATGCGCTGGTAGTGTGTGATCTGCAGGATGCCGGTGTCCTGTTCGTCGCGGAGCGCGTTAATGCCCTTCGCGACGTCCTGTAGGCGGTCGATGTCCAGTCCGGAGTCGATCTCGTCGAGCACGGCGATGCTCGGTTCGAGGATGGCGGCCTGGAGGACCTCGTTTTGCTTCTTCTCGCCGCCGGAGAAGCCGGCGTTGAGGTAGCGCTGGGCGAACGATTCGTCCATGTCGAGGAGTTCCATCTTCTCGGAGAGTAGTTCCTGGAACTCAGCGACACCGATCTCGCCCTCGTCGGCGGGGCCCTCCATCGGGGAGGTCTCGTAGCCCGAGTCCTCGTCTTCCTCGCCGTCCTCGTCCTCGCCGAAGAGGAGTTCCTCGCGCTCGTCGAGTTTCGCGTTGAGCGCGGTGCGGAGGAAGTTGACGAGTGTGACGCCCTCGATTTCGGCGGGATACTGGAAGCCGAGGTAGATGCCGAGCGCGGCGCGCTCGTTCGGTTCCAGGTCGAGGAGGTCCCACGTACGGGCGTCCTCGGGGATGTCGACGTCACCAAAGTCGCTGTCTTCGAGGTGGAGGAGCACCTCGCCCTCCGTGACCTCGTAGGCCGGGTGGCCTGCGATGATCTTCGAGGTGGTCGACTTCCCGGAGCCGTTCGGTCCCATCAGGGCGTGGATCTCGCCCGAGGGGATCTCGAGGTCGACGCCGTTCAGGATCTTCTCGTCTGCTTCTGTTACCGTCGCGTGGACGTTTTTGAGTTCGAGCGTAGCCATTGCCTCAGTCGTGTTGAAGAAAGCGTGTCGCGCCCATAACGGTTACGCATTTACCGGCATCGGATTCTCGAATACGAAAAAACAGTTTCCGAAATGTAAACGGCCGGCGGGTTCGCTGGCTGGTGATTTGTCGGCGATTCGCCGACGACCTGTCGGTGAACTCGACGTTTTCGGCCGTTTTCGCCACTAGACCATTCTCGCCATCGTCTCCGCCACCGTCATCCGCGGGCGACGACGCCGAGTGCTACGTGAAACTCCCCAGGCCGGTCTGGGTCTGCCCGTTCTTGACCTCGTTCCAGGAGACGTCCAGGGCCGCGAGGATGCGCTCGATGGGGCCTTTCAGCGTCTTGTCCAGCATCACGTCGTAGTCCACCTCGAAGGCGTCCGGAATCTGGTCGGCGTAGTCGTAACAGATGACGTCCGGATCGCGTTTGAACTCCGCGTACAGCACGTCTGCGTGCGGGTCGAGGCCGCGCTCTGCCTCCACCTGTTCGAAGAACTCGGGGTGGACCTTCGCGAGGTAGATGCGCTTGGGTTTCGACCCGCGCTGGAAGTTCGTGCCGAGCAGGAGGTTCGCGTACTTCGCGCCGCGGACGTGGGCGGTGTCCGTGTCGTAGTTGTCGAGGCGCTTCCCGATGCCGCCCGGAATGCCGATGTCGTCGAGGCTCACCTTCCCCGCGCGGAACTCCTCGATGACCTCGTGGACGTACTCCTCGACGCCGTCCACGTCGCCCTCCTTCACGACGAGTTCGATGACCTCCTTCTGGACCTCCTTCGTGATGGGCGCGATGTCCGAGCGCTGGTACTCGAAGCCCGTGATGTCCACGTCGTCGACGTCCTTGCCCTCCTTCCAGACGATGTGCCCGGCGTAGCGCTTCTTCTTCCCCGCCTGGAAGAACCGGCGGTAGAGCTTCTCGAACTCGATCTGGAAGCGGTGGTCCTCGGCGTTGAGTTCCTCGCTCGCGAACCCGTCGTACGCCTCGTTGATGTGGTCCTCGATGTCGAAGGACTGCTCGATGGCTTCTTCCGTGGACAGGTCTTGTCCAAGTTCCAACATGACTGAGTCGGTGTCGCCGTAGGCCACCTCGTAGCCCATGTCGTTGGCGGCCTGTTCGGTGAACGAGATGACCTCGCGGTTCGTGGACGTGACGCCCGCGCTCATCGCGCGGTCGTAGAGGCGGAAGCGGTCCCACCCGAACACACCGTAGAGGCTGTTCATGATGACCTTCACCGCGGCCTGCTGGCGGTCGTAGCGGCCGTAGTCCTCGGATTCGGGGTCGTGGTCGTCGCGGAGTTCCTTCTTCTCCTCGCGCTCCGTGAGCAACTCGTCGACCATCTCCCGGATGATGCCGTCGGGCTCCTTCCGGAAGTGGACGCCCGTCGGCGTGCGGTAGGTCTCCCCGTCGTACTCCTCGGGGTCGACTTTCGTCTCCGGCGACGCGTTGATGGTCACCATCGACATCGGGTAGAGACTCTTCAGGTCGAGCACGGAGACGTTCTCCTTGACGCCCGTGATAGGGTCGAAGACGGCGCCGCCCTCGAACTCCTCGGTGTCCTGCTGGCCCTTCGAGGGGAGCACGAACTCCCCGTAGGCCTTGTGCAGGACGAACATGTCCACCGCGTCCCCGGGCGTCGTGGCGTCCTCTAGCTTGCAGCCGACGAGTTTCCGGGCCTCGTCCCAGAACGGCACGATGTTCTGCTTGTCGTCGATCTCCACGCAGAGCTCCACGTCGCGCACGTTGTACTCCAGGAGGCGCTCGGGGTCGTTCTCCCAGAGGTCGCCGATGTCGCCCGCGTAGCGCTCCTTCCCGACGCCCAACTCGACCTCGCCGACCGCGTCCAGGCGGTAGGAGTCGAGTTCCGAACGCTGCGTGCGCTGGTAGGCGTACAGCAGGTCGAAGACGACCCGCCCTTTCACGTTCGGACCGCCCCAGCCGGACGTCCACACTTCGTCGACCCGGGAGAGCCGGTCGGAGTCGAGGTTCTCGCGCGTTCCGGGATTCAGTTCGTCGAGCCGGTCGATGTAGTACGGCGCGTCGAAGTCGTCGAAGTTCCACCCCGTCATGACGTCCGGGTCGGTCTCCTCGATGTAGTCGAGGAACGCCGCGTGCATCGCCTCCTCGGTCTCGAACGTCCGCACGTCCACGTCGGCGCTCTCGTCGAGGAAGTCGTAGTCGTCGAGGGCGTCCGGGCTTCCAGTGGTCGCTTCGGGCGCCTCGTACAGCCACGCGAGGTACTCGTCGCGGTAGGAGTCGTGGCTCGTGAGACAGATGACCGGCTCCTCGCCCTCCTCGGGGAACCCGGAGCGGTCGTCGACCTCGATGTCGAACGTGTTCACGCGGAGGTTCGCGGGCACGTCGCGGGCCTCGACTTCGTCGTGGTGGACGTACAGCGCACCGTCCTCGGCGCGGCGCTCGGGAACGGCGACGCCGCTCGTGATGTCCTTGTCGATGAGCAGGCGGTTCGGGAACAGGATGTCCGCCTCGTAGTGGTCGAACTGGTCGCGGATGTTCCCGACGTCCCGCGGCGTCCGCCCGAAGATCTTCGTGAGCGGTTCGCCCCGGATGGATTCGTAGCGCTCGCCGTCGTCGTCGGTCTCCTCGCTGCCGGTGATGACGTCGTCCGCGAGGTCGTCCTCGGAGAGCGTCGCGGTCGGCGCGTAGAAATATGGCCTGAAGCCGTGGACGCGAACGTGCTCTGCTTCGTTGTCGGGGGTGCGACCGAACACGTGTAGCACCGGGCGCTCCCGGTCGCCGCTCCCCTCGACGGTGTAGTCGACCTGCGTCACCATCAGTTCGGCTTCGCCGTCGACGTCCGGGAGCGCGTCGGCCTCCGCGTTCACGATCTCGTTCACGACGGGGTCGGCGTCGCCGGCGACCGCCGCGGCCTCGGCGCGCACGGTGTCCCCACCGGGTTCGCCCTCGCCGGACGCCCCCTCGCCGTCGTGCATGAACTGGGAGAGGTCCGTGTCTTCCATTGCCGATGATTTCGCGCCGTCTGCCTAAAAACTGCTTGTCCACGTCTCGACCAGAGTGGGTTTCGAAGGTGTCGAGAATATCAGTACCTCGAAAGCCCCTTTCAGTCCCACCTCCTGCCGGCTTGGCAACCAGCCCACGGGAGGACTGAAAGGGGCGGCCGTCTCGATTCGGGGGCCTCGCTGCGCTCCTCGCCTTCGGCTGCGGTGCTTACGTCGTCCGCCAGCGTCGAGACAGCCGGTGCTTTCGAGGCGTTCTACACGCGACTCCCCGACGGAACAGCATGCCAGCCCTCGAATCCTGCCAGGGGGAGAAGGCTTTTACCTTGTTACTCCGTAGCACATTTCGAGGTGACAGACGTGACAGACCACGCAGCGGGAGACGAGCACAGCCGGAACGACGTCCCACAGCTCCCCGAGGGCGACGACGCCCGAGACGACGTGGAGTCCTACGAGACAGCGGATGGCGTCGTACTGTACGACGCCCAGAATCCGCTCGCGTGGCTCAAGGCGACGAACGCGATGTCGCTGGGCGACGCCCTCTGAGAAGGAACGCTTTTCCACCACCCCCGCCGATTCTCACCAGTGGACGACGACCCGTTAGAGGAGACGCTGTTCGAGGACGAACAGACCGACGCGGAGCAAGCGCTCGCGCCGTCGGTCGACGTCCCCGACGGCTCGAACGCCGACCCACAGCTCAGACGCCAGTTCTGGTTTCTCGTCGTCGTGTTCAACGTCGCCCTGCTCGCACTCAGCGTCGGTCTGATGCTCGCTGCGTTCCGTGGCCGGTGGAACGACGGTCTGACCGGCGTCGCTGCCGGCGTGATCCTCTTCGGCTACGGCTACTACCGCTACCGTACCATCACTCGGGACTGACCAATCACTGTGCTCCCGGAAGGCCTAACGCCGCGCACCAACTGCACGCACACATGCGCACCGTCCGCGACGACGACACCGTCTACGTCGTCCTGAAGGAGAGCGCCGACAGTACGCTCGTCCGCGACCCCGCCACCGGTGAGGAGCGCCACCTACCGACCGACTCCCTCGAACCCGCCGGCGGCACGGCACCGCTCGACGCGCTCGCGACCGCCATCCCGGAAGACGCCCGCGCGGTCGTCCGCGCGTGTCACGCCGACTGGCACCTCGGCGTGCTCGTCGCGCTCGCCGACGACGGCCCGCTCCCCGCGCGCTCACTCGTCGCCCGGTTCGAGACCTGCGAGAGCGATCTGGTGGGCGCGCTCACGGAGTTCCGGGCGGCGGAACTCGTCGAGGAGACCGACGTCCACGGCGAACGCGGCTACCGGCTCACCGACGCCGGCGAGTCGGGCATCGGCGCGCTCCGGGACTGACGAGGTGGACAGGGCAACACCACTTGCGAACAGGCCGCGTCAGTCTGCGAGCACTTCCGCCGCGTCCTGTACGACACGCGACCGGTTCGACGTCGCGTCCTTCTCCACGCGCACCAGCTCGTCGGCGGCGTCCACCAGCTCCTCGTCGTGGCTCACCACGACAATCTGCTCGACGCCCATCCGGCGCATCGAATCCACCAGCTCCACCAGCTGGGAGACGTGGCCGGAGTCCAGGAACACCGTCGGCTCGTCGAGGATGAGCGGCGGCATCGGCGCGTCGCCCTCGATACCCTCCGCGAGCAGACGGTAGATGGCACACCGCAGGCTGAGGTTGAACAGCGCGCGCTCGCCGCCCGAGAGCTGGTCGGGTTCCAGGGCCTCGCCGTCCTTCTGGTACACCGTCAACTCGTACTCGCCGGAGAGCTCGATGCGCGCGTACGAGTCATTCTGGTACACCAGGTCGAACGTCTCGTTCAGTAGTCGCTCGAGTTTCGCCACGTTCTGCTGGCGCAACTCCGCGCGCAGGTCGCCGTACATCGACTCGAGGTCCGTGACCTCCTCGTGGACGGCCTCCAGGTCCTCGAGTTTCGCCGCGACCGCGTCGCGGTCCTCGCGCAGTTCCTCGAGGGCCTCGATGGTGTTCTCGGCCGCGCCGATCCGGCTCTGCAGGTCGTCGCGCTCCTCGCGGAGTTCCTCGAGTGCCGGTTCGACCTGTTCGAGGTAGTCCTCGGCGCGCTCCTTCTCGTCGCGGGCCTGCTCGACCCGGTCCTCGTCGAACTCGGACTCGAGGCCCTGCTTTCGCTCCCTGAGGTCGGTGAGGCGCTCGCGGCGCTCGTCGTTTCGGTCCGCGAGGTCCGCGCGCTTCTCGGTGAGGCGCTCGGCCTCCGAATCCTCTTCGTCGCGCTCGTCGAGCACGTCAGCGAGATCTGCGAGTCGATCGATCCGCTCCTTCAGGTCGCCCTGCCGGGCGTTCAACTCGCCGAGTTCCTCGCGCTTTTCGTCGGCGTCCTCGCGCTTCTCGTCGGCATCTTCGCGCGCGTCCTCGGCGTCGTCCTCGAGTTCGTCGGCGTCCTCGCGCTTCTCGTCGGCATCCTCGCGCGCGTCAGCGGCGGCCTGCTCGCGGTCATCCCGGCGCTCTGCGGCCAACTCCCGCTTTCGTTCGAGGTCCGCGACCTCCCGCTCGGCGTCCTCGAGTTCCTCCGCCTCCTCGACGCGCTCGGCGAGTTCCTCGACGTTCTCCTCGGCGTCCTCGAGGTCGTCCTCCAGGTCCGCTACGCGCTCGCGGTACTCCTCGACCCCGTCGACGTGGGGCGACCCGTCCACGGGTTGTCCGCATTCCGGGCACTTCCCGGCGTCGAGCAGCTCCTCGGCCTCCTCGACGCGGTCCGTCGCGGACTGGAGGTCCGCCCGCACCTCGCTCTTCCGCTCGCGGGCGTCCTCGAGGTCGTCCTCGAGGGCTTCGACGTGGCCCTCCGCGTTCCCGAACGCGACCGGAGCGTCCTCGAAGGTGGCCTTCGCGTCCTCGATGGCTGCGTCCAGTTCCTCGATGCGCTCGACCGCTTCCTCACGCTCGGATTCGGCGTCGTTCGCCGTCCCCTCGAGTTCGTCGGCCTCTTCGCGGAGCGCGTCCGCGCGCGCCTCGAGTTCCTCGGCGCGGTCGGCCGCGTTCTCGGCCTCCGTCGAGAGCCTCGACACCTCGGGGGCGACGTCGGAGACGCGTTCGGTCACGTCCTCGCGCTCGTCGGCCAGTTCGTCGCGTTTCGCGTCCACCGCGTCCTGGTCGACAGCGTCCGCATCGGCCGCCTCGAGTTCCGTTTCGGCGAGCAGTTCCGCGGCGCGCTCCCCGAGTTCGCCCGCTCGCTCCCGGCGCTCGGACGCCCGCTCCGCGAGCGTCTCGCGCTGGGACTCGGCCTCCGCGATGGCCTCGCGGACGTCCGCGATGGTCTCGGTCACCGACTCGAGTTCCTCGCGTTTCTCCTCGTGGCGTTCGAGCACGTCCTCGGCGGCGTCCAGGGTCTCCTTCGCGTTCTCGCGTTGGTCCTCGTAGTTCTCGATGTCGTCGGCGACGCCGTTCAACTGGGATTCGAGCGCGGCCAGCGTCTCGTGGGGGTCCTCGGCTTCCTTCGCCTCGATCTGGTCCTCGAGCTGGTCGAGTCGCCCCTCGATGCTCCCCTTCACGTCCTCCACGCCGAGTCGGGCCTCGCCCGCGCGCTGTCGATAGTCCTCTAGTTTCCCGAGCTGCAGGAGGTCGTCGAGCATGTCCTGGCGGGTGCTCGGGGAGGCGTTGATGAGCTTGTTCACCTCGCCCTGCCTGACGTACGCGCAGTTCACGAACGCCTCCGCGTCCATCCGGAGCAGTTCGACGACGTGGGCCTCCACGTCGTTCACGCCGTCGATGGTCCCGGTCGGCGTCTCCAGGGTGCAATCAGCCGTCGTCGGCCGGTCGCCCGTGTTCCGCACGCGCCGGTGGACGTGGTAGTCGCCGCCCGCGTGGCTGAACCAGAGGTCGATCTCGGCCTCTTCGGCGCCGATGGTCACCACGTCCTCGAGCGTTCGGTCGAGGGCCGTCGCGCCGTACAGCGCGAAGAAACACGCCTCGAGCAGGCTCGACTTGCCGCTGCCGTTGAGGCCGTGGATGACCGTGACGCCGCTGTCGAGGCGCAGGTCGGCGTCCTCGAAGCATTTGAAGTTGCGTATGTCGACTCTGGTGAATCTCACTGGAACTCCTCCATGGTTGTCGTCTGCGCGGATTCCGTCTCGTGTCCGTCCTGGTCCGTAGCCGACCCGTCGCCTGCATCCGCTCCGGCCTCGTCTGTCCCAGCCTCGGCAGTAGCTGCTTCGTCGTTCGTCTCGTCTTCGGCAGTAACTGCTTGGTCGTCCTCGCTTACACCGTCGTCACCGTCGACGACGGCCTCGACGCGCTGTTTCACGCGTTCTCGGACGTTCGAGTCCGCAACATCGAGGTCACGCACCGTGTCGTCGACGTCGAGGCCCGCCCCGCTCAACCCCATCTCGCGGACGCGTTCGCGCACTGCGTCGTCGGGGTCGGCGAAGGACACCTCGACGTCCGTCTCGGTGTCGACGTCCCGGCGGTCGTTGACGCGCGTGATGAGCGCGCCCTGCTCGTCCCCGAACGTTTCCACGTCCGCGGGCGTAACGTTCTCGCCCTCGCCCTCGACAGTGACGATGACGACGGCGTCCTCGACGTCGTGCTCGCGGATGCGTTCGCGCACGAACCCGGCGCCGTCCTCCGGCCCGAGTTCGACGTCAACGAAGACGAACTCACGGGTGTCCAGGCCCTTTCGGGAGATGCCAACGTCGTTCGTAAACTCCACGATGTTGTAGCCGCGAGCGTCCCGTTCGCTCGCGCTCGCGCGTTCTGTCGACCCGCAGTACGTCACCCACGTGTCCTCGACCTGTGCAGTGTCGGCGGCGTGGTTGTCACCGAGCAGCACGGCGTCGAAGTCGACGTTCGACTCCTGGAGTACCGCGTCCAGGTCCCAGTTGGCGTGCGCGAACGGCGTGAACAGGCCGTGGGAGACGAGTGCTGCGTGGTCGGCGTCGTCGGCGCTGTTCGCTCCGGGTGGGTCGAACTCGTAGTCGAGTTCGGGGCGCTTCGATTCGGGCACGTAGTCGAGTCCGTAGAAGACGGTGTCCTCGACGCGGCGACCCGAGAAATCCAGGCGTTCGGCGAGATCGAGGGTCTCGAAGAGGTCGAGCCACTGTGCGTCCCGTGTCCCCTCGTGATTGCCGACGATAGCGAGGAAGGGGATGTCGGCGTCTCGGAGGGGTTCGAGCACGTCGATGGTGCCGAGGATGTCGCGGAGGCCGGGGCGGCGGTCGTGGTAGAGGTCGCCCGCGTGAACGACGGCGTCCACGTCCGCCTCGATGGCATCCTCGACGACGCTGCGGAACGCCTCGAGGAAGTCCTGACGGCGCACGGAGGAGTGGTACTGGCGGTAGCCGAGATGGGTGTCCCCCGTATGGATGACGCGAGCCATTGCTACGAATTGGTAGCGGCACGGCGGATAAAGGTTCGGCGCTTCGGGGGGAGTGACGCGGGAGAGGGCGAAGAGCCGTGGCGACGCGAGAACGGGAAGAGAGTCCGGGAGCGGCGCGAGGATTCGGCTCAGGAGAGCGTGTAGAGACGCTTTCGCGCGTCGGTGAACGAGAACCGGGATTCGACGACGTCCTGTTCTTCGAGGCGCGTGAGTGCGTAGCGAACGGTCCGTGAGGGGAGCAGCGTTTCCTCCGCGAGCTCGCTCTGCGTGAGGGTCTCGTTGTACTCCAGTACCTTCGCGACGAGTTTCGCGCTCGGCGGCAGGTCCCGCAGCGCTTCGACCGTCTCACCTTCGATGGCAGTCGCGCTCATACTCCCCGATTACGATGCGAGAAGATAATTGTTGTGGTGTAGATTATTCTTGTCGGTAATCCCGGGGCGGTCTTCGACCACCCGAAGCCTCTTATGAAGCAGCGCCTTACCGATGCCTGATGACCGAGACCGCCGACGACGTCGAGCTACCCTACGAGGATAGCGCCTCACAGCAGGAGAAAATCGAGGCGCTAGAGGACCGGCTCTCCTCGCTCGAGGACGAAAACGAGGAGATGCGCGACCGGCTGCTCGACGCGAACGCGGAGAACAACAAGTACCAGCAGAAACTCGAACGACTCTCTCACGAGAACAAGAAACTCAAGCAGTCGCCGCTGTTCGTCGCGACGGTTCAGGAACTCAACGACGAGGGCGCCATCATCAAGCAACACGGGAACAACCAGGAGGCGCTCACGGAGGTCACCGACGAACTCCGCGAGGACCTGGAAGCGGGCGCTCGCGTCGCCGTCAACAATTCGCTTTCTATCGTGCGCCGCCTCGACGACGAGGCCGACGTGCGCGCTCGCGTGATGGAGGTCGAACACTCCCCGGACGTCGGCTACGAGGACGTCGGCGGCCTCGACGACCAGTTGCGGGAGGTCCGCGAGACGGTCGAACTCCCGATGAAGGACCCCGAGCTGTTCGACACCGTCGGCATCGACCCACCCAGCGGCGTGCTCCTCCACGGCCCGCCGGGCACCGGGAAGACGCTCATGGCGAAGGCGGTCGCGAACCAGACCGACGCGACGTTCATCAAGATGGCGGGCAGCGAACTCGTCCACAAGTTCATCGGCGAGGGCGCGAAACTCGTCCGCGACCTCTTCCAGGTCGCTCGCGACCACGAACCCGCGGTCGTCTTCATCGACGAGATCGACGCCATCGCCTCGAAGCGCACGGACTCGAAGACGTCGGGTGACGCGGAGGTCCAGCGCACGATGATGCAGTTGCTCTCGGAGATGGACGGCTTCGACGAGCGCGGCGAGGTGCGCATCATCGCCGCCACCAACCGCTTCGACATGCTCGACCGCGCGATCCTGCGCCCGGGCCGGTTCGACCGCCTCATCGAGGTGCCGAACCCGGACGTGACGGGCCGCGAGAAGATCTTCCGCATCCACACCCGCTCGATGAACGTCGCCGACGACGTGGACTACGGCGAACTCGCCGCGGAGTCCGCGGACCTCTCTGGCGCGGACGTGAAGGCCATCTGCACCGAGGCAGGCATGTTCGCCATCCGCGACGACCGCACGGAGATCACGATGGACGACTTCCGCGCCGCGAGGGAGAAACTCGAGCAGGACACGGAGACCAGCGACGACACCCCGCGGGCGTTCGCCTGACGGCGGCGCACAGTCCCGGAACTGTCGGCTCTCGGCTGCATTCTCCCCGTTTCGGCAGCGTTCTCGTATTTAATTCTGACCCAGACGTGACTGCCAAGTCGGTCCGGTGAGATGTCGGCTCGATTCGGCGAGCTATGGTATTGATTCGGCGAGAAACGTCGACGGTGCGGTTGGAACGCGGGCGGCTCAGAGGAAGCGGAACAGGCCGAACGGCACGACGAACAGCAGGACGAACATCGCCACCAGGACGAGCGCGTAACTCACGAACGTGCCGAAGGCCGTCGTCCACGCGGGGTGGCTGAAGTCGCCGGATGCCACATTCATACAGAGACATTACTGGCCCGGCACGTAAGCCTTGTCATCGACCCGTCATCAACGGGCGCCTGCGGTCCGTTTCCGGCCGTTCTCGGACGAGGCGTCTGTTTCGGCTGTTCTCGAACGAGGTTTCCCCTCGACGGTGTCAGATGATGTCGCCGATGCGTTTTGGCTCCCCCGACAGCGCGGGGTTCTTCTCGACGAGTTTGAGCACCTCGTGGTCGGTGACGTCGTGGTACGTCTTCCCCGTCGCGTCCTCGATGAGTTCCCGCTCCATCCGGAACTCCGTCCCCTCGTACACCACGTCGACGCCGTCGTCCTCGAACGAGAGCGTAGTCATGCTCTCTCGTATCTCGCGCACGGCCAAAAACCCGCCGTCTGGCGGGCGTTCGGCGGGCGGTCGAGAGGCCGTCGGTCGGGAGTATTCGGCGGACGGTCGAAGGGCCGTCAATCGAGGGTGTTCGGTGCGGCGTTCATCACTCCGCGAGCGCGATGCTCGGCGTTCCGACGGTGTGGCGTTTCGTCGGCTCTCCATTCTGTCGACGCGCCGCTTCGTCGAGCGTCTGACCCGCGGCGTGCATTCTCGCGGGGTTTATTGCCGTGGGGTGTTTCCACCGGCGTGTGCTCGGCGCGAACCCAATCGACGAACTCGTCGTCCCCGACGGCACGACCGTCGAGGAACACGACGTGGTGACCGACGGCGACGTGCTCGTCGGCGGACAGTCCACCATCGAACTCGGGGTTCGCGGAACCAACGTCGTCGCCGGGGAGCGCGTCTCCTTCGGCGGCGCTATCGAAGCGGAGGGCGACTGCCGACTCGACATGTGGAGCGACGTCGACGGTAACGTGCTCGCCGGCGAGGACGCCTATCTCGGAGAGCGCGTCCACATCCAGGGCCGCCTAGTCGTCGGCGGCGACCTCGACATCGGCGACGACGTCGACATCGAGGAGGGGTTCGAGGCCTCCGGATGGATCGTCATCCGGAACCCGATGCCCACCATCACCTTCTTCGTCGTCTACCTCTCGCACCTGCTGCGCATCGGCGAGGAGGAAGAAGCCCAGTCGCTCGTCGACGAACTCACTGCCGGTGGCGAGTTCGACCCGCTGATGATTCCCCGGTCGGGCCACGTCTCAGACGACGCGTGGCGCGTCTCGACGCCCGCGACCATCGGGGACGACTGCCGACTCCACGGCAACATCCGCGCGACGGCCATCGACGTCGGTGAAGACGACAACCTGTTCGGGAGTCTTCGCGCACAGGAGGACATCACTGTCGGCTCGGGGACGAAGATCCACGGCGACGTCACCACCCGGAACGGCGACGTGACGGTCGCCGCGGACGCCCTCGTGCTCGGCGACGTCTCCGGGAAGAACGTCGAGATTCACCCGGACGCCGAGGTCGATGGCGTCATCCGCGCTCGCGGCGAGATGCGCCTCGGCAGCAAGCCCGAACGAGAAGCGGAGTAGATTCTACGGACGGTCGGCGACACTCAGCGGTGGGCCAGTCGATGACGAACGGTGACAGATACGTCTAGTTCACGTCAGGTTTCGTGTTCGGCGTCGAGCGGGTCCTCCATCTCACCCATCACCTCCTCGAAGGCGTCCGTGCCAGTGAGGAGACCGACGACGTTCCCCTCGCTGACCACCAGCGCGAGTTCCTGGCGTTCGGCCTGGAACTGGTCGATGGCGTCGCTGACGGAGGTTTCCGGAGAGAGCGTCATCGGCGGTGCCGCTATCTCCTCGAAGGCCACGTCGCCCGAGCGCAGTTCGTCCATGCGGTTGACGAACGCTGGCACGTAGACGATTCCCCGAAAGTCATCCGCGTTCTCGCCGACGAGCGGGTAGCGAGTGTGCGGGAACTCCACCATCTTGTCGATGTTCTCCTCGGTGGACAGGTGAGTCGAGAGGTAGACGATGTCGTCAGAATCGACCATCACCTGCTCGACGGTCGTCGTGCCGGCGTCAAGGGCGCTTACGACTTCGGTGAGTCGCTCGTCGCTGAGTTCGCCGCGTTCGAGCACGTCCTCCACGCGGTTACGGAGCTGTGCTCGCGACTCGATGACGTCTTCCTCGGTCTCCAGCCACGCCCCCGTCATCTCGATGCCGAACAGCCCCAGCGTCCACTTCGCCACGGTGTCGCCGAGCGTGATGAGCGGCGAGATGGCGTAGTGGAACCAGTACAGCGTCGACGCGCCGTACCGTGAGACCATCCGGGAGCGCTCGACGCCGAGATACGTCGGGGTCTGCTCGCCGTGCGTGAGGTGCACGAGGTTGATGATGAGGAACGCGATGAGCGCGCCGGCGCCGATGGACGCGAGCGCGGTGTTCGCGAAGAACGGCTCGAAGATAGCCGCGAGCGCGGGTTCCGCGACGATACCGACGGCGATACTGGACGCCGTGATACCGACCTGGCACGTCGTCAGATAGATTTCGAGGTTCTGCGTCATCTCCCACGCACGCTCCAGTGCGGGGTCGCCGCCGACGAACTCGTCCTCGGTGAACTGTCGCGCCCTCGTGAGCGCGAACTCGATGGCGACGAAGAAGCCGTTCGTCAGGATGAGGGCGATTCCAGCCAGCAGGCGAACGACAATCTCCACTGTATTCATTAGGTCACCGTTTCGTCAGCAGTCGCAAATCCTTTTTGGGAGCGGAACGCCCGAGCGGTCACAACCGAAATCCCTTCTTCAGGCGTCCCAGTAGATAGGGGTATGCTCTCTATCGCGCTCGCCGGGAAGCCGAACGCGGGCAAGTCGACGTTCTACACGGCGGCGACGAACTCGGAGGTGGACGTGGCGAACTATCCGTTCACCACCATCGACGCGAACCGGGGCGTCACGCACGTTCGCACGGAGTGCCCGTGCCTCGAACTCGATTCGCGCTGCGGGAACGACAACTGCCGGGACGGGAAACGCTACGTCCCCGTCGAACTGCTCGACGTCGCCGGTCTGGTGCCTGGCGCACACGAGGGGCGCGGCCTCGGCAATCAGTTCCTCGACGAACTCACGAACGCCGACGTCATCGTGAACGTCGTGGACGCCTCCGGCGCGACGAACGAGGAGGGTGAACCCGTCGAGGTCGGGGAACACGACCCCATAGAGGACGTCGACTTCGTTGAGGAGGAGATGGACCTCTGGCTGGCGGGCATCGTCGAGGACAACTGGGAGTCAGTCGAGCGCCAGTCGCGCTCGCCGGGGTTCGACATCGAGGAGGCGGTCACCGACCTGATGACGGGGTTCGGCGCCTCGGAGTACGACGTCGCGGGCGTGCTGCGGAACATCGAGTATCCGGAGGACCCCGTGCAGTGGACCGACGACGACCGCGAGGCGTTGGCCCGGGGCGTCCGGGAGCGCACGAAACCCATCGTTGTGGTGGCGAACAAGATCGACGTCGCGCCCGAGGAGAACGTCGAGCGGCTGCTCGAACTCGACAAGCCCGTGATTCCGGCGACGGCGCAGGGCGAACTCGCGCTCCGCCGTGGCGCGGACGCCGGCTTCGTCGACTACGACCCGGGCGACGAGGACTTCGACGTCGTCGAGGAGGTGAGCGACGACCAGCGTCGCGTGCTCACAGACCTCCAGGAGACGATGGCCGAGTACGGCGGTACGGGCGTCCAGCAGGCCCTCGATTACGCGGTGTACGACCTGCTCGATATGGTGACCGCGTACCCCGTGCAGGACGCCTCGAAGTGGACGGATGGCACGGGGAACGTGCTCCCGGACGCGTTCCTCCTGGCGCGCGGGTCGACGCCTGTCGACCTGGCGTACGCCGTCCACTCGGACATCGGCGACGGCTACCTCCACGCGGTGAACGCGAAGACCAGCCGCGAAATCGGCGAAGGGTACGAACTCGAGGAGGGCGACACGGTGAAGATCGTCTCGACGGCGAAGTAGCGACGCTCGCGAGACGAACAATCCTCCAGAATTCTCCTCGTCGAGACGCCCGACGAACACGCCGGCGTCCCTACTGCGCGACGAATACGCTGACGTCTCTACCGCGCGACGAACACGCCGACGTCCATGGCAACGTCGAAGCCGTCGTCCCCGATACGCTCGCGGAACGCGGTCTCCATCTCGCGCCCGTCCTCGTCGTCGAAGCCGGGGAGCGAGAGCGCGTACGCGACGAGCGGCGCGGCCGAGGTGACCGACAGCGAGTTCTCGAAGCGCCGCAGGTCTACGTCGCCGAACTGCGCGCGCAACTGGTCGGTGCCGTTCTCCAGGGAGAACCCGTTCTCGTGGGGGACGGAACCGAACCCGGAGAGCACGTCGTGGAGTTCCGCGAGATGTGACTCGCCGGTGGTCGCGGCGTACAGTGTGCCGTCCGGCTTCAGGACGCGGCGGACCTCCGCAATCGCGCGCTCGCGGCCCTCCGCGTCGAGGTGTTGGAGGACGTGGTTGGCGGTGATTACGTCGAAGGAGTCGTTGGGGTAGGGGATGTCGCGGGCGTCCACCACGTCGAAGTTGAACTCCCGCTGGCACTCCTCTAAGGTCTCCATGGCGTCCATCACCATCCCCTGGAAGGCGTCGGTCACGGTGACGTCCCAGCCGTCGGGGATGCGCTCGCAGTTGGCCGCCCAGAGCACGCCGTGGCCCGCGCCCAGCGAGAGCACGTCCGCGTCCGCGGGGAGGGCCGGCTGGTCGGACTCCATCTGGTCGAACAGCCACTCACGGCGGGACCGCTCGGCGGTCGAGAAGCGGGCGAACAGCACCTGCCGGGCGGCGAGATTCGAGGCGTCCGCGTACTGCGCGGCGAGCGCGCCGTCGTCCTGCCAGTCAGCCATACCTGGACGTGGGGTCGCGCCGCCTTGAGGGCACCGTCTAGCGCTCCCGAGACGCGGTCGCGCGACTGACCCGTTCGGCGGTGAACACACGTTTCAGGCGAGGGGTCGGAACCAGGCGGCGGCGACGAGGACGGCGAGGAAGACGTAGCAGCCTCGGACGAGCAGCATCGTCGCGAGCGCGGGGTCGGCGCGCGCGGCAAACGACGCGACGACAGCGAACGCGGCGACGGCGGCGACGGAACTCGGCGGGAAGACGGCGAGCGCGGCGAACGCGACGACGCCGACCATCGCGGCGGCCATGAGTCCGAACGCGAGCCGGCGCGCGGCGGGCCGACCGATGGCGACGGCGGCGGTTCGCTTGCCGATGGATCGGTCGTAGTCGAAGTCCGTCGCGTCGTCGATGACTTTCACGCCGGAGAGCAAGACGAGCAGGACGGCGGCGAACGCGACCGGGCGCACGGCGAGCGCGCTCGTCTGTGCGTAGTAGCCGCCGAGGAGCGCGAGCGAGATGCCGAGCGGGTAGCCGGTGGTGGTGGTGACTGGGTTGGTGTCCAGTTGGGGGGCGTGGTGGTACGCGATGAGCCACGTCGGGACGGTGATTGCGGCGGCGCCGAGGCCGACGAACCACCAGAGAGCGACAGTGCAGGCGAAGAAGCCGGCGGTGGCGGCGGCGATCGCGGCGCGGCACCCGGACTCGGTGAGGGGATGGTCGTCGTCCTCGCCGCGGACGTGGAAGTCGACGTAGCCGTCCTTGACGTGGGCGGTGTAGACGGCGAGGAAGACGGCTGCGAGGTGGATGCCGGCGAGCGGGAGCGCGAACTCCCGGGCAAGCACTGCGCCGAACGCCGAGGCGGCCAGCGGCGGCAGCATGAACACGGGGTGTATCTGCGAGGCGAGCGCGGCGAGGTCGCTCTGCAGTCCGCTCCCGTGCCGCGCGACGTGCATGTGTGTCCCAAGGATAGACGACCGCATAACTGTCAGGGCCGAAAACAGTCTGGTGGGCGACAGAGCGACGACCAGTCGGTTACGATGGCCGCGAGGCGAACGCCGACCTGCTACCGGACCGCGCGCGTTGCCTCCCGCATCACGTCCAGCGCGGCCCGGAGATCCTCGACGTCCGTCGCGTACGAGATGCGCGCGTACCCCTCGCCGTGGCTGCCGAACGCCTCGCCCGGCACCACGACGACGCCCCGGTCGATGACCTCCTCGACCCAGCCCTCGGGGACCTCCGGCATCGCGTAGAATGCGCCCCGGGGTTCGGGCACGCTCAAGCCCATGTCGCGCAGGCCATCGAGCAGGACGTCGCGGCGCTCCTCGAAGGACGCGGTCATCTCACCGACGACGTCCTGTGGGCCGGTGAGCGCGGCCTCCGCGGCGTACTGGGCGGGCGCACTGGCGCACGCCTGCACGTACTGGTGGACGCGGAGCATCCGTTCCACCCGGCGCTCGCTCGCGGCCACCCAGCCGAGTCGCCATCCGGTCATGGAGTACGTCTTCGAGCACGCGTTCACCACGACGACGTTGTCCGTCTCAGCGAACTCCATGGGGGAGCGGTGCTCGCCCTCGAAGACGATGTGCTCGTACACTTCGTCGGAGATGCAGAGCACGTCGTGTTCGTCCGCGATGCGCGCGAACTCCCGCATATCCTCGGGGGACTGCACCGCACCCGTCGGGTTCGAGGGGCTGTTCACGATGAACGCTGCGGTGTCCTCGGTGACGTGCTCCTCGACGGTCGCGGGGTCGAGCGTGAGGTCCTCGCGGAGCGGCAGGCCGACGGGCGTGCCACTGGCGATGCGCGTCAGCGCGTCGTAGGAGACGAACCCCGGGTCCGGAATCAGTACTTCCTCGCCGGGGTCGACGTGGGCCTCGAGCGCGAGGTGGAGCGCCTCGCTCCCGCCCGCCGTGGCGATGACGCCGTTCGGGGAGACGTCGAGGTCGTTGTCGCGCGCGTGCTTCTCGACGATGGCGTCCACGAGTTCGGGCGTCCCGCGGTTGGACGTGTAGCCGTCCGCCTTTCCGGCCTCGATGGCGTCGATGGCGGCCTGGCGCGCGTGCTCCGGCGTGGGGAAGTCGGGTTGGCCGAGGCCGAGGTTGATGGCGTCCTCGCCCGCCGCCTCGAATACTTCCCGAATGCCGCTGATGGAGACCTGCTCGACTCGCTCCGAGAACTCCGTCATGCAACAGAGGGGAACGCGGTCCCTGATAACTCTTGGCGAACATCACCGTGTTCGCACGTCGATCAATCCTTCACGTAGGCGTACCCGTCGGACTGGAGGCGGGTGAGCGCGCCGACGCCCGCCGGCACCGTCTCGACGCCCTCGAGCAGGTCGTCCTCGGAGGCGTCGCGGCTAGCGAGCGAGTTCGCGCACGCCAGAAACTCGACGCCCTCGCCCTCCGCCAACTCCCGGACGCGTTCGGGGTGTCTGGACTCCTCGGTGAGCGTGTAGACGCCGTGGGCGTTCGCTACGACGGCCACCGCGTCGACGTCCACGGAGTCGTCGTCGAGGAGGTTCTCGACGTTCGACAGGACGGCGTCGGCTTCCTCGCGTCGCGCGTGATGGAACACGGTCTGCATACCGTGACCGACGACGCCCACGTCGAAAAAACGAGGTTACCAGATGGGTGGAGTGGCGGTAGCGGGGCGGGATGCGGAGTGCGGAGGCGGAGTGCGGAGGCGGAAGCAGAGGCGGAGTGCGAAAGCGGAAAGCAACCAGCATTCGCGCGGCGAAGCCGCGCGATTCACTCGCACGAACGTAGTGAGTGCGAGGAAGTTTTTAGCGTAGCTTTTTGCGAGGCGGGTGCGCGAAGCGCACCCGCCGAAGTAAAAAGGTACTATTGGAACATCCGCATGGGTGTGGCTTGCGTGCTCTCGTCTTCGTCGGCGTTCTGCATGCGCTGGGCGAACTGTTCTTTCTGGTCGCGGATTTCTTCGGCGTGTTCGACGAGGTCGTCGGTGGGGATGTCGACGCCCGTGATGGGGGCGATTGCGTTGTCGACGAGTTGTTTGGCGGCGGCGGGGTCGGGGAACTGGGGGTCGGATTCGACGACGAGGCCGAGGGCGTCGAGGGATTCGGCTTCGGCGCGGTTGACGAGCGCGCCGGTGGGGCCGCCGACGACACCGCGTTCTGGGGGCGAGTCGATGCCGTGGTCGTCGAGGGTGCGGGCGGCGTCGCCGGTGGCGATGCCGAAGACGTCGGGGACGTTCGCGGGGTTGTCGTCCTCGCGGGGGAGGCCGCTGAGGTAGAGCGGGGTGGCGGTGTTGTCCCGGAGCCACTCGGTGAGGCTGTCGGCGAAGTCGGCGCTGGCGGTCCGGGAGACGGGGACGTCGCTCTGGAGTGCGAGCAGGTCGCGTTCTTCGTCGGCGTAGATGCGCACCGGCGGGAGGACGCCGCGTTCGTCGGCGTCGTAGATGGCGACCTGGGGGATGCCGTCGCAGTCGATGGCGGCGACGCGTTGCATGTCGAACGTCTCGACGAGGTGGTCGGTGGCGATCTTGCCGACGAGGCCGACGCCTGGGAGGCCTTCGACGAGCGTTGGGGAGTCGAGGTCGAGGTCCGTCGTGACCCTCACGTTTGCCATGCGAAAACGCACGAAAGGAGACTGCATAAAACCGAGGGCGGGGGATGATCCAGAGCGGAAGCCACAAGCGCGCTCCCCCGCTACCGGGAGGCAATGGACGCGCTGTCGCGGTACGAACCGATAATCGACGACTTCGAGGCGTTCCTCGACGCCTGCGAACGCCCGCTCCCGACGACGGTGCGCGTGAATCCGTTGAAGGCGACGCCGGAGCGAGCCGTCGAGGCCATGGAGGCCGAGGGCGTTGCGGTGGAGCGACGGGAGTGGCACCTGGGCGTGCTCGAGGTCGACACTGACAAACCGGGGAACACGTGGCCGTACGTACACGGCTGGGTGACCGGCCAGGAGGAGGTGTCGGCGGTGCCGCCCGCAGTGCTCGACCCTGAGCCCGGCGAAGTGGTGTGGGACGCGTGCGCCGCGCCGGGGAGCAAGACGACGCAACTCGCCGCGGAGGTCGAGGACCGGGGGCTGGTCGTGGCGAACGACGACAATCTCGGTCGGCTGTCGGCGCTGCGCGGGAACTGCGACCGTCTCGGCGTGACGTCGGCGGCGGTGACCAACGAGGACGCGCGCCGGTTCACGTTCGACGCGTTCCCCGGGGTCGAGGCGTTCGACAGCGCGCTCGTGGACGCGCCCTGCACCTGCGAGGGGACGCTGCGGAAGAACGCGGACGCCCTGGAGGGCGCGAGCCCGGGGGCGAGCCGGAACCTCGCGGCGCTCCAGACGGACATCCTTCAACGGGCGGTCCGACTCACGCGTGAGGGCGGCGCGGTGGTTTACTCGACGTGCACGTTCGCGCCAGAGGAGAACGAGGCTGTGGTCGACGCCGTACTCGACGCGGGCGACTGCCGTCTGGTCGAGTTCGACGCGGGCCTGGCGTCCTCGCCGGGTATCACGGAGTGGGACGGCAAGTCCTACGACGAGAGCCTGGCGAAGACGCGACGGTACTACCCCCACCAGAACGACACGGGCGGGTTCTTCGCCGCGAAACTGGAGGTCACAGGATGAAAGAGAACGTCAGTTACCAGTTCTCTCGGCTCCCCGAGACGGACGCCGACCGCGAGGTCGAGGGCCGCCCGACGCGCGAGGCGGTCGTGGACTGGTGGGTCGACCGATTCGGCGTCCCCGAGGACACCTTCGACGGCTACACGCTCTGGGAGAAGGGCAAAGGGAAGGTGTGGGCGCTCCCGTACGACCTCGGGGGCCCGGTGCCCGTGGAGGCGCTCGGCCTGAAACTCCTGCGTACGCGCCAGGAGCACTGGAAGCCGACGACCGACGCCGTCCAGCGATTCGGAAGGGCCGCGACGAAGAACGTCCTCGAACTCGACGAGGCTCGCGCAAAGCGGTTCCTCGCCGGTGAGACCCAGGAACTCGAGTGGGACGGCGACTGGGGCTACCTCGCCGTCGCCCACGAACTCGCGGGCGGCGTCGAACCCATCGGCGTCGGCCTGTTCACGCACGGTGAACTCACGTCGATGGTGCCCAAGGGCCACCAGCGCGACCTCTGAGGGTCTGGGTCAGTCGTCGAACGGTCAGACTGTCGCCAGCGCGACAGTCACCGCGACGTAATCGGTCAGACTGTCGCCAGCGCGACAGTCACCGCAACGCCGACGAGCACGGAGTACGTGAGGTTCACGAGCGTCCCGGCGAGGTAGAACAGCGTGTTCTTCTCGATGTCGTCCCTCCGAACGATGCCCTTCGCGGCGAACACGACGGCGAGCGCCGTGTACGCGCCGGCGAGCACGAACGTGAGCGTGAGCACGTTCTCGCACTTCCCGACGAGCACGCCGACGTCCCTGTCGCGCTCGCTCAGTGGGGTCTCGCCGTCCTCGTCGGAGGGGACGAAGTCGAGGGCGCGCGTGACGACGACGCCGCTGGTGGCGAGCAGGACCGCGTAGCTGCCGACGGCGAGGGCGAGGTTGCTGACCGTTGCGTCGAACGGGAGCGCTGTCATACTGCCTCGAACGTGGAGCGCAGGCGCTCTTCAATCTCCCGGACGGCCGGCCACGACGCGCGGGAGAGCGCTTGGGAGACGGCCGGTTGGGAGACGCCGAGGTTTTCGGCGACGGCGTCCTGCGATTCCGTCTCGCGGTACGCGCGGACGACGTCCCGCTGGCGGTCGGTCCAGCGACGTTTCAGGAGGAACAGGAGGTTCACCTCGTCCGCGAGTGTCGCGTCGAGTGGCGCGCGCTCGAAGTCGAAGGCGACGCGGAGCGTCGACGCGTCGAGGTCCGAGAGGAGTTCGTCGGCGCGGTGGAACGCGGGACCGTCCATCCGCGAGACGTTTCCAGTCCCGACGCCGACATCCACACCGCCGGCGGCTACTGCGACGCGGAGTTCCTGCGGGTGGAGGCGCTCGCGGAGGCCGTCGAGCACGTCGTACAGCGGTGCCGGGTCGGTCAGTACGCCGCCGACCTCGTCGACGCCTTTCAGTGGTTCGAGCGGTGCAAGGAACGCGTCGGCGTGCTGGTCGCTGACCGTGGCGCACGCGTCTGTGAGCGTCGCGCCGAAGTCGCCCCGCTCGTCGATGTCCCGTGAGGCGACGACGTCGCCCAGGAGGACGTAGTGGGTCGGCACGTCCCGACGAACGATACGATAACTCTTGAAGGTTATGATAGGGAGAATAATGGGGGGTGATTATACATCGCGGAGCGTCCCGCCGTCGAGCCCTTCCCACTCGACGCGGTAGCCGAGCCGAGAGAGAACCGCGCTCGCGTCGTCGAGTCCGTGGTTGTCGAGGGCAGACTCGACTGCCGAGAGCGACATTCCGGCCTCGATGTCCTCGGCAACGTCGTCGAGAACACCGGGACGAACGAGCGTCCGGCCCACGACGTCGTGCTCGGGGAACGCCTTGTCCTCGATCGCGGCCTCGCTGACGCCGTGCTCGGCCGCGAGGTCTGCGAGCGACACGACGTCCGCCTCCGGGACGAGTTCGTCGGGGACGTCTGCGGCGTTCTCGGCCACGAGGTCCGCCTCCAGGTCGCGGAGCGCGTGGACCACGTCCTTCGGGCGCACCGACCCCGAGTACTCCACGACCCGGTGGTCACGGGCCGAGATGTCCTCGCCAACCCCGAGGTCGGCGTCGACGGCGACGAGCAGTCGCTCGTCGGTCTGGTCGAGCTGGTCGAGTTTCTTCTCGACGTACTCTGGCGTCCAGAACCCCATAATCTCGAAGTAGACGCGAGCGGTCCCGCCCGAGGAGTTCGAGCCCGCTGGCCGGTACTCGAACGCGAAGTCCGGGACCATCAGGCGGTCGCCCGCCGCGAGCACGTCGGGTTCGCGAACGAGGTCCCAGTTCAGGCCGAGTGCCTCGAACCGAGCGGCGAACTTCCGCTCCACGCCGCTGTCGAAGTTCGCCTCCGCGACGGGTTCGGTGTCTGGGACGTCGAAGTCGCCGGCGGCGAGTTCCAGCGAGCGTTCGGTACCGCGGTCGTCGACGGTCGCTTCGAGACGCCAGTCGTCGGTGCGGGCGGCCGCACGGAGGACGCGAGCGAACCGCGTGCCGTACCGCCGGGTGTTCCGGAACAGGGCGTCCGGTCCGGTGAGCACGACTTCTCGTCCAGCGTCGACCGGCACCACTTCGTAGAGGAGGCCGAGTCGCTTCACGGCGGCGACGAGCGAGCGCGGGTCGGCCGAGCGAACGCGAACCTCCGTCGCGTCGAACAGCGCGGTCTGGGCGAGCGAGAGGTTGTACTGCGCGACGAGTTCCTCGGGCGTCCAGCGCGCGTCCACGCCGACGAGCACCTCGCGGCGCTCTCGGTCGGCGTACAGCGACGCCGCGAGTTCGTCGGCGGTGACGTCGCCGGGAAACCGGTCTGCGGCCGCATCGAGCGCTCGCTCGCGCTCCTCGCCGTCGACGACGCCGACGTCCTCGGCGGCGTTGAAGGCCGCACGGCGCGCGCTCCCCGGGTCGACGGCGGCCTCGACCTCGAATGTCGCGTCGCGCTCCACGAGGTGGGCGAACCCCCGCGCGAGTTTGAAGTCCGCCGCGTCGGCCTCGACGTCCTCGAGCGCGTCCCGGAGCGCCGAACGCGCCTCCCCGACGTGGCCCTGAAAGGTGCCGAGTACGCGCGCCGCGAGCGCGACGTCGTCCGTGAACTGCGGGTGGTAGCCGCCGCCCGCGCGGGACACCCGGAGGAGGTCCTTCGTCAGCACGCGCGTTCGTAGGGAGCGAGCGGGCAAAAGGCGTGGTGATTAGCAGAGGTAATGATATTGAAGGCTCTGGCAGACTCAGGCTAGGGTCATTTCATTCCCACCCAGAAAGCCCCGGCGGGCTCGCGCCCGCTCAGCGTTAACGAGACGCCGAGGGCGTCTCGTTCGCACATCAGAAACGCTCCGCGTTTCTGAGGACGACATACCCGCTCGCTGCGCTCGCGGATAGGGGTCGCTGAGACGGACTCAGGTTTCGCCCGCGAGCCCGCCGCCCCTTTCAGCCCCACCGTGTGCCGGTTCCCCAGCCGGTAGGGTGGGGCTGAAAGGGGCGGGCGTCTCGGGGAAGGCCGGCGACACAAGGACCGCAACGAACGCAGTGAGTGAGGACCGCAGCGAGCCGCCCGACCCGAGACGCCCGGGGCTTTCCGAGTGTCAACAGGCTCCTCCGCAACAAAAACGGACTCTACTCGCCCACAGAAGGATACAGAAGATACTTGCCCTCGAAGGGAAACCCGGAACCATGCACCGGCGGACGCTGCTGCGGGGGTTGACGGCGGCAGGGAGCACGCTCGCGGTCGCCGGGTGTCTCCGGCGAGGCTACGAGGAGGACGCGCTCCGCATCCAGAACACGGCCATCGAGGAGACCGACGACGGCTATCTCTCGCTCGCCGTCACCGTCTCGAACATCGCCGACCGCGCGGTGTCGGGGACGCTGTACGTGAACAGTAGCATGCAGGAGACGCCGCGAACGAGAGTCCGGAAGGTGACCATCGACGCGTACACGACAACGACGGTGCGCGTCACGTACGACGTGAAGTTCGAGGACGTCACGAACTTCCAGCCGACCACCGACCTGGTCGAGGAGTAACTCCTTCTGCACGCTGTGATTTCGCCTCTACGCCATGGTCCCGCCTGTCAGCCGTGATCCAGCGACGGCATTCCCGCGCTCGTCACCGGCGTCGAGCGGCGACTCGTTCCTCCGCGGTGTCCTCGCTGACGAGTTCGTACAGCAACGCGCGCGTTCCGCCCTCCTTCGGGCGGAGGACGCGGCCCAGGCGCTGGGTGAACTCGCGCTCGCTGCCGCTGCCCGCAAACACCACGGCGACGTTCGCGTCGGGCACGTCCACGCCCTCGTCGAGGACGTTCGCGGTGACCACCCGCGAGTACGTTCCGTCGCGGAAGCGCTCGATAATCTCGCGGCGCTCCGCAGCGCCCGTCTCGTGAGTGACCGCGGGCAGGAGGAAGCGCTCCGAGAGGCGATAGACGAGGTCCGTCGAGGCCGTGAACACGATGACGCGGTCGTCCCGATGGCGGTCCAGAATCTCCGCGAGTTCCTCGGATTTGGCGTCGCTCTCGCGGACGATTCGGCGGGCGCGCTGTTTGGCGAGTAGCGCTCGGCGGGCCTCTGGGTCGGTGCCCGAGCGCTTCACGAGTTTCTGGTAGTCGCTGCCCGAGCGGAACCGGATGTTGGACTGCTGGAGGTACTCCGTGAACGTGCCCTGGGCGTCCTCGTAGCGCTCGCGTTCGTCGTCGGTGAGCGGGACGGAGACTCGCTTGACGTCGTACTCCGCGAGATGCTCGCCCGCCAGGTCGTCGGCCGAGAGCCGGTAGACGACGTCGCCGACGAGGTCCGCGACCACCTCGTGGGCGTCGTCCGGGCGCTCGAACGTCGCGGTGAGGCCGAGGCGCGCGGGCGCGGCGAACAACCGAGCGATGTCGCGATAGCCCTCGCCGCCGAGGTGGTGGACCTCGTCGAAGACCACCAGCGAGAAGCGGTCTCCGAGGTCGTCCGCACGGAGGTACGCCGAGTCGTAGGTTGCGACCGAGATGGGTTCGACGCGCTGTTCGCCGCCGCCCAACTGCCCGATCTCGGCGTCGAACTCGGTTTCGAGTTCCGCGCGCCACTGCTCCAGGAGGTCGATAGTGGGCACGACGACGAGCGCGCTCTCGCCCACCGCCTCGATGGCCTTCAGGCCGATGACCGTCTTCCCGGACCCGGTCGGCAGTTCGAGAACCCCCCAGCGACTGCGTCGCTGCGAGCCCCCGGTCGTGTCACTCCCGGGAACTCCCCGGCGGTTGTTCGCGTCCCACGCGTCGAGTGCCTCGCGCTGGTAGTCCCGAAGCTCGTAGTCAGATTCGACGTCAAGCGTGTCCGAGCGGAGGACATCGTCCTCGTACGGGATGCGCTCGCTGTCGAGGTACGAAAGCAGGTCGGCGTACTGGTGGGCTGGCGCGCGCCCAGTGTCCGTACGCTCGTCGTACTCGACGCTGGGAAGAGTGGCCAGTTCGTCAGTTGGTCGGCCGGAGTCGTCGTTGTCGCCGTCGCTCTCACTCCGCTCGCGCGACGAGCTGTTGCGAATCGAAGATTCGCCACATCCCGAAGATCTTCGATCTTCGGAGACCCCGCTCGTTCCACTTGCGGGGACGCCGTCGCTCTCGACCCGGAGCGTCCCGTCCTCGAACGACAGACGGACCGTCACGTCCGCCCGTAGGAACCGGCGCGTAATCAGTCGTCTGCCTGCGCTCGACGAGAACCGCTACGAGGGGTCGGGGTTCCACTCGTCGGCGAACACGCTCGCCGCCACGCCGAGGGTCAGCCCGACGCCGAGCGCTATCGGAAGCCAGTACGCGAGCGCACCGTTGACCGCGCCGAGCACTGCTCCAAGCGAGACACCGCAGCCGAATCCGAGTGCGAGCCCCCCACTAGTGAGTTCGTACATGCGGTTGTGACTTCACCCCACGATAGTAGATTTTTCGCCATCTGAACGACGGGTTGAATTTTCCGACTGGTGACGCATCTTCAGGGTCGACTGCTCAGAACGATGGCCCCGAACGTCGAGTGATCGGTCCTGGTTCGATGGGGTCGACGCGCCGTCCCGAAATCTGTAAAGCCGAGCGGACGCTCTCCTCGAACATGAGCGAGGACGCAGAGCCGACCGCTGAGTCGAACGTCGCGGACGGCGAGGAGACCGAAGCGGCGGCGGAGTCGGACCAGACTGCGGAGGAATCGACGGCTACGGAGGCGACAGACGACGACCCGTCGCTTTCGGCCCGCGTGCGAGAGGTGGACGACGAACTGGCCGACGAGGTGGCCGACCTCGAGGCCCGGGTCGAGGAACTGGAGGGTGAACTCGACGAGCGCGAGGCGGAACTCGCTGAGGCCCGAGCGGACGTCGAGGACCTCACCGAGCGCCTACAGACGAAGCAGGCCGACTTCCAGAACTACAAACAGCGCGCGAAGCAACGCCAGGAGGACATCCGAGAGCGCGCCACCGAGGACCTCGTGGAGCGCTTGCTCGACGTTCGGGACAACCTCGGGCGCGCGCTTGAGGACGATTCTGACGACGTCGAGAGCCTGCGCGAAGGCGTGAAGCTCACCCGCAAGGAGTTCGACCGCGTGCTGGACGCCGAGGGGGTCGACGAGATCTCCCCGGAGCCAGGCGAGGACGTGGACGCCCAGCGCCACGAGGTGATGATGCGCGTCGAGAGCGACCAGCCAGCGGGCACCGTGGCGTCTGTGTACCGCCCGGGGTACGAGATGGGTGGGAAGGTGTTGCAGGCGGCTCAGGTGACGGTCAGCGAGGACGGCGAGTGAGGTGGGGAGACGACGGTGGTCGAGCGCCACCGTCGAACTCCCGAGAACCGAGAGCCGGCTGTCCATCGGTTCATCATAAATCCGCCGACTACCCCGGACTCGGACGCCGGAAAACGCGTCACTGAGGCGCGATACCGAAACGTGGCACTCGGTACCACTAGCAAGGTTTAAAGGGAAAACGCGGCTTAGCATGGGGCAAGATGGCGAGCGAGAAGATTCTCGGAATCGACCTTGGCACCACGAACAGCGCGTTCGCAGTGATGGAGGGTGGCGACCCCGAAATCATCGTGAACGGAGAGGGCGACCGAACCACGCCGTCCGTCGTCGCGTTCGACGACGGCGAGCGACTCATCGGGAAACCCGCGAAGAACCAGGCCGTCCAGAACCCGGACGAGACCGTCGCGTCCATCAAGCGCCACATGGGCGAGGAGGACTACACGGTCGAACTCGACGGCGAGGAGTACACGCCCGAGCAGATATCGGCGATGATCCTCCAGAAGATCAAGCGCGACGCCGAAGAGTACCTCGGTCAGGACGTCGAGAAGGCCGTCATCACCGTCCCCGCGTACTTCAACGACCGCCAGCGTCAGGCCACCAAAGACGCCGGCGAAATCGCGGGCTTCGAGGTCGAACGCATCGTCAACGAACCCACCGCCGCGTCGATGGCGTACGGCCTTGACGAGGACCAGGACCAGACAGTTCTCGTCTACGACCTCGGCGGCGGAACCTTCGACGTCTCCATCCTCGACCTCGGTGCGGGCGTCTACGAGGTCGTCGCCACGAACGGCGACAACGACCTCGGCGGCGACGACTGGGACGAGGCGCTCATCGACCACCTCGCTGACGAGTTCGAGAACGAACACGGCATCGACCTGCGCGAGGACCGCCAGGCCCTCCAGCGGCTGAAGGACGCCGCCGAGGAGGCCAAGATCGAACTCTCCAGTCGGAAGGAGACGACGGTCAACCTCCCGTTCGTCACGGCGACGGACTCCGGCCCCGTCCACCTCGAGCAGGACGTCACGCGCGCCACATTCGAGAACCTCACCGAGGGCCTCATCGAGCGCACCGTCGGCCCGACGGAGCAAGCACTCGAGGACGCCGGCCTCTCGAAGGGCGACGTCGACGAGGTGCTCCTCGTCGGCGGGTCCACGCGGATGCCCCAGGTCCAGGAGCAGGTCGAGGAACTCGTCGGCCAGGAACCCAAGAAGAACGTCAACCCCGACGAGGCCGTCGGCCTCGGCGCGGCCGTCCAGGGCGGCGTGCTCTCCGGCGAAGTCGACGACATCGTGCTCGTCGACGTCACCCCGCTCAGCCTCGGCATCGAGGTGAAGGGCGGCCTCTTCGAGCGCCTCATCGAGAAGAACACCTCCATCCCGACCACCGCCTCGAAGGTGTTCACCACGGCCGCGGACAACCAGACGAGCGTGCAGGTCCGCGTGTTCCAGGGCGAGCGCGAAATCGCCGACGAGAACGAGTTCCTGGGTGACTTCCACCTCTCGGGCATCCCGCCGTCCCCCGCGGGCGTTCCCGAAATCGAGGTGTCCTTCGAAATCGACGCCGACGGCATCGTCAACGTCGAGGCCGAGGACCAGGGCTCGGGCAACGCCGAGTCCATCACCATCGAGGGTGGCGCCGGCCTCTCGGACGACGAGATCGAGCAGATGCAGGACGAAGCCGAACAGCACGCCGAGGAGGACGAGGAACGCCGCGAGCGCATCGAAGCGCGCAACGAGGCCGAATCCTCCATCCAGCGCGCGGAGAATCTCCTCGAGGAGAACGAGGAGATGGTCGACGACGACCTCGAGAGCGACGTCCGCAGCGAGATCGAGGACGTCCAGGAGGTCCTCGACGACGAAGACGCGGACGCGGACGAACTCGAAGCCGCGACCGAGAGCCTGAGCAAGACGCTTCAGGAGATCGGGAAGCAGGCCTACCAGCAACAGGCCCAGCAGGCCGGCGCTGGCGGTGCGGGCGGCGCTGGTCCGGGCGGCATGGGCGGCGCCGGCCCGGGCGGCATGGGCGGTGCCGGTCCCGGCGCAGGCGAGGGCGGCGACGGCGAGGACTTCGTCGACGCCGACTTCGAAGACGTTGACGAACAGGAATCGACGGACGGCGACGACGGCGCGAACGACGACCAGAACTGAGGCGACGACCCGGGTCGCGTCGTCCGACTGGTCGACGACGCCCGCAAGCGGTCTTTTCAAGTGTCTCAACGGGATACGTACCAGGTAACGAATGAGCGAGGACTTCTACGACGCACTCGGGGTTTCACGGGACGCCAGCGAGGAGGAGATAACGGAGGCGTACCGGGAGAAGGTCTCCGAGTACCACCCCGACGTCAGCGACGAACCGAACGCCGAGGAGAAGTTCAAACAGATACAGAAGGCCAAGGACGTCCTCACGGACGACCAGAAGCGCCAGCAGTACGACCAGCTCGGCCACGAGCGCTACGAACAGGCGGAGAAACGCGGCGCTACGGGCGACAACGGCGGCGCCGGTGGCATGGGCGGTGCTGGCGGCATGGGCGGAGGCAACCCGTTCGGCGGCGCCGGCGGCGCTGGCGGCATGGGTGACATCTTCGAGCAGTTCTTCGGTGGCGGCGCCGGTGGCGGCCGTGGCCGGCAGGGTCCCCAGGCCGGCCGTGACCTCCGCACCCGACTCACCATCGACCTGCAGGACGCCCACGACGGCGTCGAGAAACAGGTCACGGTGCGCCGCCCGGAGCGCTGTCCCGACTGCGACGGCGCCGGCCACCCCCCGGACGCCGACTCCCGAACCTGCCCGGACTGCGACGGCCAGGGACAGGTAACCCAGGTCCGCCAGACCCCGCTCGGCCGGGTTCAGCAGACCCAGGAGTGTTCGCGCTGCGGCGGCGACGGCGAACTCCACTCGGAGACGTGCTCGACGTGCAGCGGACAGGGCCAGATTAGTCAGCAGGCCACGCTCACCGTCGACGTCCCCGCCGGCATCCGCTCCGGACAGACCCTCCGCATGGAGCGCGAGGGCGCGCCCGGCGACAGCGGCGCCCCGAACGGCGACCTCCTCATCGAAGTCGACGTCGACGACCACCCCGACTTCGAGCGCGACGGCGATGACCTCCACCACCGCCACGCGGTCTCCTTCCCACAGGCCGTCTTCGGCGCGGACATCGAAGTTCCGACGCTCGACGGCGCGTCCGCGTTCGACCTGGAGGCCGGAACGCAGAGCGGCGAGACGTTCCGCCTCAGGGGAAAGGGGATGCCGCGGCTCCGACGTCGCGGCCACGGTGACCTCTACGTCACCGTTCAGGTCGTCACCCCTGACTCCCTCAACGACGAACAGCGCGAAGCCCTCGAGCAGTTCGCCGAAGCCGGCGGCGAAGAAGTCGACGTCGAACAGGGCTTCTTCGAGAAGCTCAAGAACAGCTTCTGAAGGCGCTTTTGCGCTGCGCGCACCTTCGGTGCGCTCGGCAAAAGCGACACCAAAAGCACTCCTCCTTCAGTCCGCTTCGCGTCCTTCAGTCGTCGGCCAGCGCGCTCCGCGCGCTGTGAATCACGGCGCTCAGGCTCTTCGAGCCGTTCGCGCCGCGAACGCTAGCGGCTACCGGATGGTTCGACTGCCGATACCTGCCGGCTGCGTACATTCAAATAGGAGGCCGGGACCAACTCGCCCCGTGATCTGACGACTGGCGCGGGGCGCCAGGCGCGGTCGATGACCGGGAAACCGCGAGCGCCGCCCTCGGTAGCACGGCACGCCGTCCCGCGAGCGAGAGTGCCGTCTGTCAGCCCTAACCCGGAAGGCGTTTGGCGGCGCCGGACTGACGCCCGAGCATGGAGACGCTCGCGGACGTCGTGACGGCTCTGGACGACCCCGAGCAGCCCGTACTTCGTGTGAGTCGGGTGTACGATGCCCGGGAGGTCCGGTCGCGAGCGTACAAGACCGGGAACGCGCTCCGCCACCGCGGCGTTCGAGCCGGTTCGACTGTCGCGGTTGTCGACGACCGAAGCGAAAATCCGCTGTTCTGCCTGCTCGGAGCGGCGCTACTCGGCGCGCGCGTTCGATTTGACCCAGCGGAATCGGCCGAGGCGCGCGTGCTCGCCGGGCCGACCGGAGACCTCGGTGAGTACGACCTGCCGACTGGTGGACAGCGAGTCGGCTGGGGTGCCCCTCCCGATAACCCGTCGTGGATGCACTTCGAACGCGACGTCTGGAGCGAGAATCCGGCGTTCCCGGAGCCGACGGTCTCGGCGGGCGACGGTCTACTGCCGGACGTGACGCACGGCGACGCGCTCGCGGCGGCCAGGTCGACCGCGGACCGCCTCGACGAGGACGACGTCGTCGCGCTCCGCGCCCCGCTCTCGACCTCCGGCACGGTCGTCGCTGGCGTCGTCGCACCGCTGCTCGCAGGCGCGTCGATACTGTTCCCGGAGAGCGACGACGTCGGAACAGTCGCCGTTTCGGAAGGAGGCGCCCCGGAGGCTCGCGTCGTCGACCCGACCGAAACCACCCTGTAAGAGACTGCGAATCATTCTCTCGGAACCACTAAACCACGGCACCGCAATGCTCCAGCCATGCCCGGAGCAGTGTTCCGTCGTGGCGACCGTGTCACCCTCCGCACGGTCGAACACGAGGACGCGGAATTCCTCCAGCGCGGCCACAACCACCCCGACGTCGGGGTCTCGCTGGGACTGAACCGACCGGAGAGCGAAACGGAAGCCCAATCCAGCATCGAGGGCAACGAGGACGACCCACTGAACGTCGGCCTCGTGGTCTGTCTGGAGAACGAGGACGAACCGACGCCCATCGGGAAACTCTCCCTGATGAGTCTCCACCACACGCGCCCCGAACTCTCGTACTGGATACTCCCCGAGTACCAGGGAGAGGGGTACGGTACGGAAGCCGTCGAGGTACTCGTGGAGTACGCGTTCGAGGCCCACGAGATCCGTGGCCTGCAGGCCCAGGCGTTCGCGCCGAACGAGGGGTCTGTCGGCGTACTCGAGACCCTCGGGTTCACGCACGAGGGGACGCTGCGGGACGCGCGCTTCCGCGGAGGAGAGTACGTCGACGTGGTGTGGTATGGATTGCTCCGCGAGGAGTGGGAGAGTGAATAATGCCGGGGCCGATTCTCGAGACCGCCGACGATCTCGTGCTCCGGACCGTCGAACGCGAGGACGCCGAGTTCCTCCAGCGACTGTTCACGGACCCGTACGCGCGCCTCGGGTTCCACGAGCACAGCCACAAGAGCGAGAACGAACTCGAGGAGTTCATCGAGGAAGAGGTGGAGGGCGACGGTAACGCCGCCTACCTCGCGTGCGTGGACGAGGCGGACGCGCCCTGGGAACACCCCGACGAGGACGACACGACACCGGTCTCGTTCGTGTTCGCGAGCCACGTCGACCGCGACCGGCCGCGCCTCGTGCTCTGGGTGCCGCCCGAGCACCGCGGCGAGGGACACGGCGCGGCGGCCCTCGAACTCGCGCTGAAGGGGCTGTTCCGGACGTACGACGCGCATAGCGTCGGCGCCGAGGTGCTGGACGGCGACGACCCCACTCGCGCCGCGTTCGAGAACGCCGGATTCACCGACGAGGGGAGCGGTCGCGAGCTGGCGTTCGTCGACGGCGAGTACCGGGATGCGACCCAGTACGGACTGCTCCGCGAGGAGTGGGAGGACGAGTGATGCCGGGACCGGTCGTCGTCTCCGGCGAGACGGTCGCGCTCCGGACGGTCGAACGCGAGGACGCCGAGTTCCTCCAGCGCTCCTCGACGGACCCCCGCATTCGCTACTTGCTGGGGTCGATCCACCACCGGTCGCTCGCTCAGCAGGAGGAGGGACTCGAACACTGGGCGGAGGACGACGGCAACGCCGTGTTCGTCGCGTGCGTCGACGGCGAAGACCCGCCGGGCGATTACTCGGGCGACGAACGAACGACGCCGGTCGGCAGCTTCAGCGCCCGCCACGTCGACGGCGTGCGTCCGTGGCTGGCGTACTGGTTGCTTCCCGAATTCCACGGCGAGGGGTACGGCAGGGAGATGGCGGAACTCGGCATCGACTACGTGTTCCGGAACCACGACGTCCACGGGATCAGCGCCGGTGCGTACGAGTTCAACGACGCGTCGCGGGGCCTGCTCGAGTCCCTGGGGTTCACCCAGGTGGCTCGCCGGCGCGAGTCGCGGTACATCGACGGGGACTACTACGACGAGGTCCAGTACGACCTACTCCGCCGGGAGTGGGAAGACGACTGATGCCGGGACCGGTCGTACAGCGGGGTGACCGCGTGACGTTCCGGACCCTCGAGCGCTCGGACGCGGAGTTCCAGCAGCGCGCGGCCACCGACCCGCGGTTCCGGTACGTGCTCGGGATGCCCGAGTCGAAGAACGCCGAAGAGTCCGAAGCCCTCATCGAGAACCGCAGCGAGCGTGACAACGTGTGGAGTTTCCTGGTCTGCCTGGACGGGGAGGGCGCCGATGCGGGCCACGTCGACGAGCGCGAACCGACACCAGTGGGAATGGTGCACGCGTTCGGCGTCGACAGTGAGCGAGCCTACCTGGCGTACTGGCTGCTTCCCGAATTCCACGGCGAGGGGTACGGCAGAGAGGCCGCGGAGCTGCTTGTCGACACCGTATTCCGGACGGCACCGGTTCGTAGCGTCGGTGCCGGTGCGTTCGAGCACAACGACGCGTCGCGTGGCCTGCTCGAGTCCCTGGGGTTCACGCTGGAGTACCGGAAGCGCGAGGCGGAGTACGTCGACGGTGAGTACCGTGACTTCGTGGACTACGGTCTGTTGCGCCGAGAGTGGGAGTCCTAACGCAACGTTTTTTCCGCCGACGCGGGTCAGTCGGCATCTATGCCGCTCGCCAGCGCCGTGGTTCGTCGTGACGACGAAGTGCTAGTCGAGGAGTCGTTCGACGCAGACGCTGGCGAGCGGGTGTTCCGCCCGTTTGGCACGACAGTCCGGTCGAGCGAGGACGCACGGGAAGCGGTGTTTCGCGTGTTCCGCGACAGACTCGACGTCGAACTCGCGGACGTGGCGCTGCTGGGGACGTTCGACGGCGAGCGCGTGTTCGACGCGGAGACCACGGGGCGCTGGCTCCACCGGGAGTCCGGGTTCACGGTCTACGACCCAGCGACGGGTGAGTCGACGCGTGTCGCCTGGTTGCATCTCGACGACTTCCGGAAGTACGGGGAGACGCTCCGGCCCACTGGCCTACTCGACGCGCTGGCGTGACCTGGTCGAGTCGCGGGTGGGGCTGTTCGGGCCGTTAGCGTCTGCATACTTAGGTTCTCGTTCGACGTGCTTCGAGACGATGACCGAGCAGCGCGCCATCCGGGAGGTCGCACTCGGGGTGGTTCGACGCGACGAGGAGGTGCTCGTCACGGAGTGCGACGACGGAACGTCGTTCCGGCCGTTCGCGGCGAAGGTCGGATTCGGAGAGTACAGCCGCGACGCGCTCCGTCGAGAGTTCGACGAACAACTCACCATCGGCGTCGACGTCGGCGACCGCCTCGCGGTGCTCGAGCGGGCGTTCGAATACGACGGCGACCCGCACCACGAGATCGCGTTCTGCTACGAGACGCAGTTCGTCGAACAGTGGCCGTACGAACTCGACGCGTTCGAGTTACAGCGCGAGTCGGGAACGAGTCGAGCGGTGTGGAAGCCGGTTTCGGCGTTCGAGTCGGGAGCGTCGATCTACCCCGAGCGCCTCCCCGCGTTGCTGTAGTCGGTCTTTTTCCGTGTCCGGGCGGCGGGCTACCGGGCTTCCTTCAGCCTCGCGAGCGCGTCCGGGTTCTCGATGCTGGAGAGGTCGCCGATGTCCTCGCCGGTGTACGCGCCCTCGATGGCGCGGCGGATGATCTTCCCGGACTGGGTCTTCGGGAACTCGTCGACGAACAGGATTTCTCGCGGGCGGAACGGCTTTCCGAGTTCTGCGCCGACGTGCTCGCGGAGTGCCTCCCTGAGCGCGTCCGAGGGAGCGTGACTGTCGCCGAGAATGACGTAGGTGACGACGGCTTCGCCCGTGGTGTCGTCGGGGACGCCGACCGCGGCGGCCTGGTTGACGGCCTCGTGGTCGATGAGCGCGCCCTCGACTTCGGCGGGGCCGACCTTCCGGCCGGCGACGTTGATGGCGTCGTCGGCGCGGCCGTGGAGGAACCAGAAGCCATCGTCGTCCATCTGCGCCCAGTCGCCGTGGTTCCAGGTGTCCTCGAAGCGCGACCAGTACTCCTCGAGGTAGCGCTCGTCGCCGCTCCAGAGGCTTCGGGTCATCGACGGGCAGGAGTCCCGCGCGACCAGATAGCCGCGCTCGTGTTCGTCTTTGATGGACTGGCCGTCCTCGTCGACGATGTCGATGTCCATGCCGAGGCCGGGGCCGCCGAGCGTGCAGGGTTTGAGCGACTGGATGGGCATCGGCATGAGGAAGCAGCCGAACACCTCGGTGCCCCCACTGATGTTGATGATGGGGGCTTCGGAGTTGCCGACGTGCTCGTAGAACCACTGCCAGGACTCGGGGTCCCAGGGTTCACCCGTCGAACCGAGCAGGCGAAGGCTGGAGAGGTCGTGGCCCTCCAGCCACTCGTCGCCGTACTTCCGGAGTGCTCGGATGGCGGTCGGTGAGATGCCGAACTGGGTGACGCCGTGGCGGTCGATCATCTCCCAGAAGCGGTCGGGTTCGGGGTGGTCGGGGGCGCCCTCGTACATCACGATGGTGCCGCCGAACGCGTGGTTGCCGACGAGCGTCCACGGACCCATCATCCACCCGATGTCGCTCACCCAGAAGAAGCGGTCGCCGGGTTTCTGGTCGAACCCGAAGTGGATTTCCTTGGCTGGCTGGACGAGCGTGCCGGCGTGCGTGTGTACGATGCCCTTGGGCTTCCCCGTGGTCCCCGAGGAGTACAGCAGCATACAGGGGTCGCTGGCGTCCATCTCCAGGGTCTCGAACTCGTCGTCCTGGGATTCGACGGCGTCGGCCCACCACTCGTCGCGGCCGTCGTCCCACGGGATGTCGAGGTCTGCGTCGGGGTCGCTGGCACCTAGCCGGTCGAAGACGATGGTGTGCTCGACGTGGCCGGCCTGCTCGATGGCCTCGTCGGCGGTCTCTTTGAGTGTGACCTCGCTGCCGCGCCGGTAGAAGCCGTCGCCCGTGAACAGCACCGAACACTCGCTGTCCTCGATGCGGGTGGCGGTGGCGTCCACGCCGAACCCGGAGAAGATGGGGACGGCGATTGCGCCGGCCTTGAAGACGCCGTAGAGGATGCTCTGGACCTCGGGCACCATCGGCATGTAGAGGCCGACGGTGTCGCCCTTCCCGATGCCGCGCTCCGCGAGGGCGTTGGCAACCTGGTTGGACTGGCGGTGGAGGTCGTGGTAGGTCTGCTGGCGGACCTCGCCGTCCTCGCCCTCCCAGATGCACGCGACGTGGTTCCGGGTTCCCGCGTCGACGCGGGCGTGCCGGTCGACGGTGTTGTGCGCGACGTTCAGCGTGCCGCCGGGGTACCAGTCCGTGAACTGTGGCCCCTCGGAGTTGTCGCGGACGGCGTCCGGGTCCTCGTAGAACTCGAGGCCGAGGTAGTCCGGGAGTTCGCGCCAGAACCAGTCCACGCCGGACGCGTCGATGTCGGCCATTTCGCTCGTCGTTCGTTCGATGAGTTCGTCGTAGTCGTCGATACCGTACGCCTGCATGAACTGCCAGACGTTCGTGGACTCGACGAACTCCTGGCTCGGTCGGTGGACGAGTTCGTCCACCTCGTCGAGGGAATCCATACGTGGCACCTCTTGCGTGCGGGACAAAGTAGTTTCGCAGCGGTCGGCGGGCGAGATTCGCGGACCGTTCCTGCGGGCAGGCCAGTCGGAACTACTCCCTGATCTCCAGCATCCCGTCGTTGGTGGTGATATCGGTCGCCTCCGGGGGGCGCTCGAACTCGTACTGCTGGTCGCCCGCGACGACGATGACGGTGTCCCCGACGACGTCGACCGACGCGTGGACGTCGGGACCGAAGTCGACGACGATGACGTTCTCGTCGTCGTAGTCGCGGCGTGTGATCGTGACGTCGTCGTGTTCGTTCGCGGCGGACTGGAGTTGCCGTGGAGCGTCCATACGCAACGTTGGCCTGCAACGCACCTAAGTTCTCTGCCCGGTAGAACGCCGTTCCCCTGTTTCGTGGGGGTGCCGGCCATCGGTAACCCGTCGGTCGTCGAACCCCCGCAAATGCTTTTCCGTGCGGGGGCGTAGGTTCACTCGTCATGTACGTCCGGGGCGCGAAGAAACACGAGGAGGTGTGGTTGTTGGATCGCCTCGAGGAGTTCCAGTTCGAGGACCCGTCGTTCCGGTCGCGAGACTACGTCTTTGCCGTCGACGAGCAGTCCAGAAAGCGCGCCGGATTCGGGCGCCTCCGCGTCCACACGAGCGACCCGCCGGTCTGCGAGTTCGCGAACGTCGGGGTGTTCGGCGGGTGGCGCGACCAGGGCGTCGGCGCGCACATCCTCGAGCGACTCGTCGAACTCGCGCGCGACCAGGAGTTCGAGACAGGGTACGCGCTCGCCGAGGAGGGTGACTACCTCCACCAACTCGGCTTCGAGCGCGTCGAGGAGAGCGACCTCCCCGACCCGCTTCCCGAGCGACTCGACGCCGTGCGCGAGAACCGCCCGGATGCGGTTCCGTTCCGCCTCGACTTCTCGGCGTTCGAGGTCCCCGACAGACTCCGCCAGCGGTTCGCCGACGCCGACGACGAGAACGGCAGCGAACCCGAGGAAAGCGCCGAGGACTTCGGCATCGACCCGGATAGCGCGACGTACAAGTACGATACCGGGCGCCGCTGACCGGCGCCGCGCCGACCGGAGTGTGGGTAACTCGCGCGCGAGCGCCCTCGCCGGAGCGGTCGGTCACTGCGGAACGTACAATCCTTAAGGCGAACAACTGCCTCGGTTGAGGCATGTACGACGACGAGGACCTCGCGGAGATTCGCGAGGCGCGCGAGGAGTGGGAGGAGGAGTCGCTCTCGCCTACACTCGACCGCTTCGGGGAGCGCAAGGAGGAGTTCACGACGGACACCGGCGGGCAGACCGTCGACCGTCTGTACACGCCCGAGGACGTCGCGGACACCGACTACGACGAAGACCTCGGATTCCCCGGCGAAAACCCGTACACGCGCGGCGTCTACCCGACGATGTATCGCGGTCGGCTGTGGACGATGCGACAGTACGCGGGCTTCGGGAACCCCGACGAGACCAACGAGCGCTTCCACTACCTGCTCGACCAGGGCCAGACCGGCCTCTCTATGGCGTTCGACCTGCCCACCCAGATGGGGTACGATTCGGACGCCGCGATGGCCGCCGGCGAGGTCGGGAAGTCCGGGGTCGCTATCGACACGCTCGCGGACATGGAGACCGTCTTCGGCGGCATCCCACTGGACGAGGTATCGACTTCGATGACCATCAACGCGCCCGCGTCGGTGCTGCTCGCGATGTACATCGCAGTCGGCGACAAGCAGGGCGTCGACCGCGAAGAACTCCGGGGGACCATCCAGAACGACATCCTGAAGGAGTACATCGCGCGGAACACGTACATCTTCCCGCCCGAGCCCTCGATGCGCATCATCACGGACATTTTCGAGTTCTGCGCCGAGGAGACGCCGAAGTTCAACACCATCTCCATCTCGGGCTACCACATCCGGGAGGCCGGCTCGACGGCTGCCCAGGAAGTCGCGTTCACGCTCGGCGACGGCATCGAGTACGTGGAGACCGCACTCGACGCGGGCCTCGACGTGGACGAGTTCGCGCCCCAGTTGTCCTTCTTCTTCAACGCCCACAACAACATCTTCGAGGAGGTCGCGAAGTTCCGCGCCGCCCGCCGCATGTGGACTCAGATAATGGAGGAACGCTTCGACGCCGAGAACCCGAAGTCCAAGCAGTTGAAGTTCCACACCCAGACCGCGGGGTCGACGCTCACCGCCCAGCAGATAGACAACAACATCGTCCGCGTCGCGTACCAGGCCCTCGCCGCGGTGCTCGGTGGCACCCAGAGCCTCCACACGAACGGGAAAGACGAGGCGCTCTCGATCCCCACGGAGGACTCCGTTCGCACCGCCCTGCGCACCCAGCAGATTCTCGCCCACGAGTCCGGTGCGGCCGACACCATCGACCCGCTGGCCGGTAGCTACTACGTGGAGTCGCTCACGGACGAGATCGAAGCGGAGGCCCAGGACCTCCTGGACGACGTCGCGGAGAAAGGCGGGATGCGGGAAGCCGTCGAGAATCAGTGGGTACAGCGCCAGATCCAGGACACCGCCTTCGAGCGCCAGCAGGAGGTCGAGTCCGGCGACCGCGTCATCGTCGGCGTGAACGAGTTCGAGGTCGACGAGGAGAGCGAGGTGGACATCGAGGAGGTCACCGAGGAGGACGAACGCCGGAAGATTCGCGGCCTCGAGGACGTGAAGGCAGACCGCGACGACGAGGCAGTCGAAGCCGCCCTGGCGGCCCTCGAGGACGCCGCGACCACCGACGAGAACCTGCTGCCGTACATCGTGGACGCCGTGAAGGCGTACGCCACGGTCGGCGAGATATGCAACACGCTCCGGGACGTGTACGGCGAGTACGAACCCGGCGCGGCGCTCTGACTACGACTCGCTGCCAGCGCCCTCGCTCTTCTGCTTCGTTCGGCTGGCTCTTCTAGTCCTCCTCGTCCTCTTCCTCGTTGTCCGCCTCCGCAGGCGGTTCCGCCTCGTCCTGTGATTCGCGGTCCCGCTCCTGGTCCTTCCGCTGTTCCCACTCGCGCTTGTTCTTCCCACTCTCCTCGCGGCCGCGCTTGTCGTCGGGCATGCGTGGAACGTACTCCCGCCACCCGGGTAGGCGTACTGACCAGTTCCCGTGGAACTATGACCGCAGACGCCGACGGGTCGGGTATGCGCGTGGACCACGTCGGCGTCGCCACGACAGACGCCGCGGAACTCGCGGACCTGTACACCGAACTGTTCGACGCCCCGGTCGCCCACGAGGAGACGTTCGACGGCCTCCGCGTCGTGTTCCTCGAACTCGGCGAGGGAAGCTACTTCGAACTACTCGAACCCGTCGACGACGGGACGACGATCGGCCGCTACCTCGAGGAGTCGGGCGGCGGCATCCACCACGTCGCGCTCGCCACCGAGGACATCGAGGTGGCACTCGAGACGGCCCGAGGAGCCGGTGTCGAACTCATCGACGAGGAGCCGAGGGGCGGCGCGTGGGGCCACGACGTGGCGTTCCTCCACCCGAAGTCGACTGGCGGCGCGCTCGTGGAGTTCGTAGAGCACTGACCGATAGCTGCCCTGGTGCTCGGACCGACGCCGCCTTCACTACTCTGATGATTTTCCGCCGAGTTGCGAGGCGACGTGTGGGTCGACCGCCTCGGGGGCGCTTCCCGGTTCGAACCACGCGGCCTCCAGTACGTCCCCGCCCGGCGAGAGGTCGTCGTCTGTTTCCGCGTCGAAGAACACCCAGAGGCCGGTGACGCCGTCACCCCCGGCGACGAGTACGAACGTCTCGCGGAGCACGCGGGAGATGCCCGTAATCTCACAGTTCACGCCGGCATCCACGCGGGCGTGGCGGACCGCCGTCTCCGCGAGCGTCTCGTCGCGCTCGGTCGAACCGCCGGGGAAATCCCAGACCTCGGCGTCGTGTGCGTACCGTAGGAACGCGACGGCACCGTCGTTCGCGCTCCGGACGAACGCGCGAGCGCCACCCAGCGCTTCGGACGACGCCTCTCGCAGGCAGTCAGTGTACATCGCCCGAGGGACCACCGTCTCCTCGGCGACGACGTCGAACTCCCCGTACTCACGCCGTAACCGGTCGAGTTGGTCATCGACGCGGTCTGTATCCCCACCGCGGAACACGCTTTTGGCAATACAGGCATTCGATTTAGTTCGTTTGGCCGACGACGCACGACACAGGTCTCACTCGTCAGGGTTCGACTCAGCGGTGTCGGGGTCAGTGACGAACGACCACGCGTTCTCGGGCGGGTCGTCGAACCACGAGACACCGAGAATCTCCTCGTCGGCGTCGTCGTCCCAGCGCTCCGGGTAGCGGCCCGCCCGACCGCCGGCGTATTCGGCTCTGAAGAACACGGAGAGGAGGTAACCCCGGCGCTCCGGGTCCTCTGCGTGGACGAACCGCTTGCGGACGACCTGCCAGACGCCCGAGATATCGCAGTCGACGCCCGTCTCCTCCCACACTTCGCGGCGTGCAGTCTCCGCGAACGTCTCGCCGGGTTCGTGTCCGCCGCCCGGAAACGTCCACGTGTCGGGAGCGTTCGGGTGACGTATGAGAAGCACGCGTTCGTCGTCCGTCACGCGAGCACCCGCGCCGCCGCGGCCGCCCACCTCGAAGAACTCGCGGCCGTGCTCGAAGAATTCGGGGTCGTTCTCGACGGTCACCTCGTGGAGGGGGAACTCGCCGTAACGCTCGCGCAACTTCTCGATTCGCCGGTCAACTGCGCGCCGGGAGCGGACGCTGATGGGCACGAGGTACACGCAAAACGCCGGCGAGCAAGTCGGTTTTGGTCGCGGGCTCGGAGCCCGTGTGTCGGTCAGGGCGCGGGGCCGAAACTCTCGACTTTCGCCTCGCCCGCGTCGTAGCCGAGTCCTTCCAGGGCGGCCACGGCGTCCTCGCAGAAGCCAGCGAACCCGTAGACGAACGGCAGCCCCGGGCTGTGACCGGCGACGGCCTCGATGGCGTCCCGGAGGTTGCCGGTGACGACGACCACGCGGGCGCCGCCTGCCGCGAGCGCGCCGAGGCGGTCCTCGTGGACTGGGTCGTCGTCCTGGTAGACGAGCGCGACGTCCTTTCCCTCGCCGAGCGCGCGCTCCGCGATGCCGACCGCCGGGCCGACGCCTGGACCGCCGGCGAGCAGGAGGACGGCGTCCTCGCCCTCGTAGTAGTCGTCGCCGAACGGTCCCGACACGCGCACCTCGTCGCCGGGTTCACGGTCGGCGAGCCACGGTCCGAGGGTCCCCTCCGGGTCGACGCCCACCGTTATCTCGAAGGTTCTCTCGGTGGTGGGCGACGAGAGCGTGTAGAATCGTCCTTCCTCCTCGCCTTCGAACTCGCCGAGCACCTGCACGAACTGTCCCGGTTCGGCGGCAAAGCCCTCGGGCGTTTCGAACTCCACGGCGACCGTTTCCGGGCCGACGTTCCGAACCGCTCGCACCACCACGGGTGTCTCGTCCATACCGGTGGGTTCACGACCGGCGTTCAAATGGGTTGCCTCCCGCGTCCCGCTACGAATGGACTGCCGCCCGCGTCCCGCTACCGTTACGAATAGACGTACGGGCGGTAGTAGGCGGAGGAACCGACTTCCAACGGCGGAGTTCATCGACGAACTGACCGAACGTCAAATTCCATGGCGATGTGCGACCAGACATCGAGTTTCGACGGAATACCCCGCTTCAGAAGCCTTTTTGCTGGGGGCGCGGCTACTCCCGGACACATGCACGACGACCTGAACTGGGCCATCGGCGGGGAGGCCGGCGATGGAATCGCCTCGACCGGCAAGATCTTCGCACAGGCGCTCTCGCGCGCCGGCAGGCACGTCTTCACCTCGAAGGACTTCGCGTCCCGCATCCGGGGTGGCTACACGGCCTACAAGGTCCGAACGTCCGTCGACCGCGTCCAGAGCGTGGTCGACCGACTCGACATCCTCATCGCGCTCACCGAGCGCACTGTCGACGAGAACCTCGACGAACTCCACGAGGGCTCCATCATCATCTACGATGGTGACCGCACGGAGTTCTCTGACTTCGAGGCGCCCGAAAACGTGACGGCCCTCGACGTCCCGCTCAAGTCGCTGGCCGAGGACGCCGGCGGCGCCATCATGCGCAACATCGTTGCGCTGGGCGCCGTCTGTGCCGTCGCCGACTTCCCCATCGAGAATCTCGACGAGTCACTCGAGAAGCGCTTCGGTGGGAAGGGTGAGAGCATCGTCAACAACAACAAGGAGGCCGCGCGCCTCGGCGAGGAGTACGTCGAAGACGAGTACACCGACGTCACCCAGCAGTACGAACTCGAGACGACCGACGAGGACTACGTCCTGTTGAACGGCGACGAAGCCATCGGCATGGGCGCCATCGCCGCCGGCTGTCGGTTCTACGCCGGCTACCCCATCACGCCCGCGACCGACGTGATGGAGTACCTCACCGGCCGCATCGAGCAGTTCGGCGGACACGTCGTCCAGGCCGAGGACGAACTCGCCGCCATCAACCTGGCGCTCGGCGCCGCCCGCGCCGGCGCTCGCGCGATGACCGCGACGTCCGGCCCCGGCATCGACCTGATGTCCGAGACGTTCGGCCTCGTCGCCACCAGCGAGACGCCCCTGGTCGTCGCGAACGTGATGCGCTCGGGTCCCTCCACGGGGATGCCGACGAAACAGGAGCAGGGCGACCTGAACATGATGCTGTACGGCGGCCACGGCGAGATTCCGCGGTTCATCGTCGCGCCCACGACGGTCGCGGAGTGCTTCCACAAGACCGTCGAGGCGTTCAACCTCGCCGAGAAGTACCAGCTACCCGTCTACCTCACCGCCGACCTCTCGCTCGCGGTCACCGAGCAGACCTACGAACCCGGCGAGTTCGACATGGACGAGGTCGAGGTCGACCGCGGGAAGATCGTCGACGAAGGCGACATCTCCGCGTGGCAGAACGAGAAAGACCAGTTCAAACCCCACGCCGTCACCGCCGACGGCGTGAGTCCGCGCGCGCTCCCCGGCACCGAGGGCGGCGTCCACATGTCCACCGGCCTCGAGCACGACGAACTCGGCCGCCGCACCGAGGACACGGACGTCCGCGTCGAACAGGTCGACAAGCGCTACCAGAAGGTCGACACCGCGGAAGAACAGGAGGACTTCGACTACCGCGAGTTCGGTGACCCCGAGGCCGACAACCTCGTCATCTCGTGGGGGTCGAACGAGGGAACGCTCGTCGAAGCCCTCGACTATCTCGAAGACGACGGCGTCGACGTGCGCGTCCTCTCGGTGCCGTACATCTTCCCACGTCCCGACCTCTCGGATGACGTGGAGGCCGCCGACGACGTGCTCGTCGTCGAGGCTAACGCCACCGGCCAGTTCGCGGACGTCGTCGAACACGACGTCCTCGACCGCGTCAAACGCGTGAACAAGTACGACGGCGTCGACTTCAAGGCGGACGAACTCGCCGCCGACATCAAGGAGACCCTAGCATGAGCTCAGAGAACGTCCGATTCACCGACTTCAAGTCCGACAAACAACCCACGTGGTGTCCCGGCTGTGGGGACTTCGGCACGATGAACGGCATGATGAAAGCACTCGCCCAAACCGGCAACTCCCCGGACGACACGTTCGTCGTCGCGGGCATCGGTTGCTCCGGGAAGATCGGGACGTACATGCGCTCGTACGCGCTCCACGGCGTCCACGGTCGCGCGCTCCCGGTCGGCACCGGCGTCAAACTCGCCAACCCCGACCTCGAAGTGATGGTCGCTGGCGGCGACGGCGACGGCTACTCCATCGGCGCCGGCCACTTCATCCACGCCGTTCGCCGGAACGTCGACATCACGTACGTCGTCATGGACAACCGCATCTACGGCCTCACCAAGGGGCAGGCCTCCCCGACCAGTCGGCCCGACTTCGAGACGTCCACGACGCCCGAAGGGTCCAAGCAACAGCCCGTCAACCCGCTCGCGCTCTCGCTCGCCGCAGGCGGGTCGTTCATCGCACAGAGTTTCTCCTCGGACGCGATGCGCCACACGGAAATCGTCCAGGAAGCCATCGAACACGACGGCTTCAGCCTCGTGAACACGTTCAGCCCGTGTGTCACGTTCAACGACGTCGACACCTACGACTACTTCCGGGACAGCCTCGTCGACCTCTCCGAGGACGACGACTACGACCGCCACGACTACGACCAGGCCAAGGACGCCATCCTCGACGCCGACAAGGAGTACATGGGCGTCCTCTACCAGAACGACGACTCCGTGCCCTACCACGAAGCCCACGGCGTCACCGAGAACATGGCCGACATCCCGGACGGCGCCCCCGACGGGGCGACGGACCTCGTTCGAGAGTTCTACTAGGCACTTTTTGCTGCGCTCGCGGCCTTCGGCCGCTCGCTGGCAAAAACTTGCGGAAAAAGCACTCCTCCTTCCCTCCGGTCAGTCGTCGGCCCGCGCTCACTGCGTTCGCGCGGAAAACGCCGCGCTACGCGCGGCGATGCTTGTCAGTACTACCGCTCGCCTGGGGAACGCTTGCAGGAAAATTTACTATCCTGACACTCGTTGGTCGGGACGTGCCCGGGTTCTGGAGAGAACGCGACGGGATGACACTGGAGACGACGACGGACGCGGACGTCGAGGAGCGAGACGTAGACCGTCACCTCGTCTTCCTCGCGCGCGTCACCGACGACGCGGTCCAGGAGTCGCTCCGTCCGACGCTCGACGACCTTTCGGGATTCGACTGTCTCGCAACCGTCCCCGAGCGATATCTCCACGTGACAGTGACGCTCGCGGGGAACGTCGGGAGCGACCGACGGTTCTCGCCCGCGGACGAGGAGCGCATCGCCGCGGATGCACGCGAGGCGTTCGCGGGCGTCGACTCCTTCGAGGTGTCGTTCCCGCGGCTCGACCTCTTCCCGAGCGTCGTGTTCGCGGCGGTGGCCGACGGCGGCGCGTTCGCCGACCTGAACGACCGGGCGTGTGGCATCGACGGCGTGGAGGTCCACGACCGCGACGAAGGGTTCGTCCCGCACGCGACGCTCGCGCAGTTCCGGAGCGACCAGGAATACGACGAACTCCTCAGTTGGCTGGAGGACGACCGAACGCTGTCGGCGCCGTCGATGCGCGTCACCGAAGTCGAACTCATCGCAGTTGCGAAAAACTCGCGGTTCCCGCGCTTCGAGACGGTTGAGCGCTACCCGCTCGCGGAGTGAACGCGGCGAACGAGCGCGAACAGATGGTGAACGAGCGCGAATGGACGGTGAGTGGGCGCGAGTGGACGGTGAAGAACGTGGGTGGACGGACGGTGAGCAGACCGAGAGTCACTCCTCGTCGTCTTCGGCCGGCCAGGTCGCGCTGCCGTAGAAGTCGATGCCCATCTTGTGCGCCGACCGCGAGATCATGTGTGCGCCGGTCGGCGCCGTGAGGAACAGGAAGACGATACCGACGAGCGACGGCAGTCCCATGTTTCCGGGGCCGAAGCGGACGTAGCCCGCGAGGAACATCGAGGCCGCGCCGAGCGTCGTCGCTTTCGACGTAGCGTGCATGCGGTTGTACACGTCCGGCAGGCGGAGCAGTCCCACCGTGCCGACGAGCAGGAAGAAACTCCCGACGACGACGAGTCCGGCGGTGAGCAGTTCGGTCGGCGTCATTGGATGATGTCCCCCTCCACGACGTACTTGGCGACGGTGACGGTGCTGATGAATCCGATGATGGCGAGCACTAGCGCCACGGTGATGTAGAGGCTCTCGCCAGTACTGATGGCGAACAGGATGGCGATGGCGACCACGTTCGTCGCGATGGTGTCGAGTGCGACCACGCGGTCGGGCACCGTCGGCCCGCGGATGACGCGGTAGCCACACAGCAGCGTGAGGAAACTCGCGAGCACGAGGCCGCCCATGGTGACGAGGTCGAGGACGTTACTCATCGCTCTCACCCCCGGACTCCGGATCCCCATCGCTTCTCGGTTCGGGAACGGGGTCGCCGGGTTTGCGCTCTTCGTCGAAGATGACGAGCGCGTACTCCTCCCAGCGACGGATCGGGTCGATGATGGCGTCGCGGTCGGGGGCGTTCATGGCGTGCACGAACAGCGTGTTGGTGTCGTCGTCGTAGTCCATGGTGAGCGTGCCTGGCGTGAGCGTGATGCTGTTGGCGATGGTGGTGATGGCAAAGGGCGTCTCGACGCGAAGCGGAATCTCCACGACGTCGGGGTCGATGGGCATGCTCGGCGCGAGCACGCGCGCGGCGACGTCGACGTTCGCGGTGACGAGGTCCCAGACGAACACCACGAAGTACAGCGCCACGTACGGGGTCGCGCGGAGCGCGCGCCCGAGGTCCATTCGGCCGGAGAACAGCCGCCGGAACAGCGCGGCGACGGCGAACCCGAGCACGAGGCCGATGAGCAGTTCCTGGGCGACGTTCCGGAGCGTCAGATCGACGCCGCGCACGAACAGCCACAGCACCGCGAGCGTGAGCGCGACCAGCGGCCAGCGGCGCACGTTCACGCGTGCCCACCTCCGCTCGCCGCGCCGCCGTCCGGGAGGACGGCGTCGACGTACTGCCCGCGGTCGAGTGCGGCGTCGGCGGCGTGCCCGGCGAACTCGAAGACGGGCTGGAAGCCGACACCGACGAGTATCACCGCGAGCGCGAGCGCCACGACGAGACCGACCTGCACGCGGTCGGTCGGCGCCGCGGTCTCGACGGCGGGGGAGGGGTCACCCCAGAAGCCGCGGTTCCACGCGCGGGAGACGTACGCGACGGTGAGAATCGCGCCGCCGAGTGCGAGCGCGAGCGGGAGCCAGGCGTTCGCGTTGACCGCGGACTGGAAGACCAGCAGTTTCCCGAAGAACCCGGAGAGCGGCGGGACGCCGACGAGGCCGAGGCCGCCGACGAGGAACGCGCCCGCGACGACGGGTTGTTCGCGGGCCACACCGCCGAGTTCGCTGAATCGGGTGGTTCCCGTGGCGTCCCGGATGGTGCCAGCGACCAGGAACAGCAGTCCCTTCGAGAGCGTGTGGTTCAGCGCGTACACGAGCGACGCGACGATGGCGAGGTGGCGGACGCCGGGAACGAGTTCGGGAGTGACGAGCGCGCCGACCGCGAGGGGCAACACGATGAACCCGACCTGGCCGATGGAGGAGTACGCCAGCAGCCCCTCGATGGTGTCCTGGCCGATGGCGCCGAGGCCGCCGAAGCCGATGCTGAGCGCGGCCATCGCGAGAACGACGGGACCGAAGTACGCGAGCGCGGAGCCGTCACCCCACGGGAGTCCGGCGAGCGCGTCGAACTCCGCCGCGGCGAACACCGTGAAGTAGAGCCGTATCAGCGCGTAGACGCCGACCTTCTTCACGACGCCCGCGAGCATCGCCGTGACGGGCGCGGGGGCGGCGCGATACGTGGCGGGCACCCACCACTGGAACGGCGCGATGCCGGCCTTCACCGCGAACACGGTGAACAGGAGCATCGAGAGGCCCAGGACGGGCGCGAGCGAGACGCCGTACTCGGCGGGGTTGGCGATGCGCACCGCCAGGTCGGCCATGTTGAGCGTGCCCGTGGTGGCGTAGATGCCGCCGATGGCGAGCAACATCACCGCGCTCCCGACGAGGTTGAGCACGAGGTAGCGCAGCGTCACGCGGGTCTGCTCGGCGTTCCCGTAGAACACGACGAGCACGTAACTCGCCATCAACAGCACCTCGAACCAGACGAACAGGTTGAAGATGTCGCTGGTGAGGAACGCGCCGGTGACGCCCGCGAGCATGAAGTGGAACAGCGGGTGGTAGGTGAGTTGCTCGCCGAAGTCGCCGACGTACCTGAGACTGAACAGCAGCGACGGGACGGCGAGCACGGCGGCGAGACACAGCATGAACACTGAGAGCGCGTCGGCGACGGCGACGATGGCGAACGGCGCGGGCCACCCGCCGACGTTGTACGTGAGCGTGGCGTCGGGGAGCACGCGGAGCACGAGCAGGCCGACTGCGCCGGCGTACGCGAAGACGCCGACGACGCTCACTGCCCGCTGCACGCGGAGGCTGCGGCGCGCGAGCAGGCAGATGATGGCCGTCGAGAGCGCGATCAGGAGCGGTGCGACGACGACGTGCTGGGTCATCGGACCACCTCTCCAGCGTCGGCGAGTTCGTCGGCGTCGATGGTGCCGTGTTCCTCGTAGACGCGGTACGTGAGCACGAGCGCGAACGCCGTCGACGCGAAGCCGATGACGATGGCGGTGAGCACGAGCGCCTGCGGGAGTGGGTCCGTGATGGGGCCGTGCGGGGCGGCGTGGTGGCCGGCCTTCTCGAGAATCGGAACGCCGCCCGTGATGTCGCCCATCGTGACGAGGTAGACGTTCGCTGACTGACTGATGATGGTGATTCCCCAGACGACGCGCACGACGTCGCGGCGCAACACGAGGAACGTGCCGAGCGCGAACAGCACGCCGAGTGTCACGGCGAGTACGAGTTCGGGACCCGCGGCAGCGGACTGCGCGATGGCGGTGGCTGCAGTCCAGGCGGCCGACTGAGCGGCCGTCATTCGACCCCCACCACCGAGAGGATCGTGAGCACCGCGCCGACGACCACGGCGTAGACGCCGAGGTCGAAGGCGAGCGCGCTCGCCACTTCCAGTTCGCCGTACAGCGGCAGGTGGACGAAGGTGTAGCTCTGGGACATGAACGGGATTCCGGAGTCGGTGTAGAGGTAGCCGTACAGTACCGCGGCGAGACCGCTGCCCGCCGCGAGCGTGAGGCCGGCGGCGTACAACCGCCGGTAGTCGGCGACGACGCCGTGCCGGAGGTGCTCGATGGCGGTGTCGACGTCGCGGCCGAGGATGTCGTTCTCGAGGAACTCGGGGCCGTACGCGATGTAGACCAGCGCGAACGCAGTCGACGTGAGCACGCCCGCGATGAATCCGCCACCCGGCTGGTTGTGGCCCTGCAGGAACAGCGCCACGGAGACCAGGATGATGATGGGGACGGTCACGCGGGTCACGGTCCGCATGATGACCGTGGTCGTCACGACGCCTCACCCCGTTCGCGCATCCCGATGAGTGTCAACACGGAGAGCGCGGCCATCGCGATGACCGAGATCTCGCCGAGCGTGTCGAAGCCACGGAAGTCGACGAGGATGACGTTCACGATGTTTCCGCCGCCGCCCTGGGGGATGGATTCGCTGACGTAGTACTCCATGATGGATTTGTCCGGTGTGGCCCGCGTCGTCACGAGGACGGTGAGTGTCACCGTCGCACCGACGAGCACGGAGAGCACGCCGTCCCTGAGCGCCCGCGAGCGCTTGATCTCGCCGTAGAACGCGGGCAGGCGGTCGAGCACGAGCACGAAGATGACGAGCGTGAGCGTCTCCACCACCAGTTGTGTGAGTGCGAGGTCGGGCGCGCTCGCGAGAATGTAGAAGATGGCGACCATGAATCCGAGGATGGAGAGCGTGAGCACGCCAGCGATGTGGGAGGGCGCGATGCTCACCGCGAACGCCGCGACGACGGCGACCAGCAACACCAGCACGATGGGGGCGGAGACGAGCGTCACCGTGTCGACGGCGGGCGCGACGTTCGCGAGCACGTAGCCGCCGAGCGTGAGCGCGACCGCCGCGCCCAGCGTCCAGGTGGCGTACGTCCGGAGCAGCCCGTTCTGGACGGTGTCGGTGACGGTCACGCTCGCGGGGTTCGCGCCGAACACTGCACTGTCGTACCACCAGTTCGCGCGCAGCGGCGGGACGGCCGCGAGGAGCGCGTTCACGCCGTCGTGGATGGCGCCGTAGAACGGGTACGCGACGACGCCGAGCGCGATGGTGACGAGGCTCATCGCGAACGCCGGCGTGAGGTGCGTCGGCACGTAGTAGTGGAAGCCGTGGACCGACTCGGCGGCGACGCTGCCGACGACGGTGGCGACGAAGTGGTCGATGGGAGCGGGCGCGACGCCGAGCGTCGCGAGCACGCCGCCGAGGCCGACGAGGCCGGCGAGAGCCCCGAGTAACGCGGCTGGCGCCCACATCGACGCGGGCGGGCGGTGGACGTGGGAGAGCGCGTCGGGTTTCTCGCCGAAGAACAGCATCAGGAAGCGGATCGAGTAGAGGAACGTGAACACGCTCCCGAGCACCGCGACGACGGGGTAGAGCCACGCGAGACCGCCCGCGTGTTCGGCGGCGTGCCACGCCGATTCGAACAGTAGTTCCTTCGAGTAGAAGCCGTTGAACGGCGGCACGCCCGCCATTCCGAGGCTGGCGACGACGGCGACCGCGGCGGTGATGGGCAGGTCGTCAGCGAGTCCGCCGAGGTCTGCGATGCGCCTGGTGCCGGCCTCGTGGGCGATGATGCCGGCGACCAGGAACAGCGGCGCCTTGAACAGCGCGTGGTTCAGGATGTGGAACGCGCCGGTTTCGGCGCCGTAGATGGAGGCGAAGCCGAACCCGGCGACGATGAGGCCGAGGTGGCTCGCCGTGGAGTACGCGAGCAGTTCCTTGATGTCCGTCGAGGCCACCGCGAGGACGGCGGCGACGGTCATCGTCAGCAGGCCGAGAACAGTGAACAGCAGCGTCCACTCGTCGGTGAGCAGGAACGGGCGGAAGCGCCCCACGAGGTAGACGCCAGCTTTCACCATCGTCGCGGAGTGGAGGAACGCGGAGACAGGTGTCGGCGCCTCCATCGCGTTCGGCAGCCAGATGTGGAGTGGGACCTGGGCGGACTTGGCCGCTGCGCCGACGCCGATGAGCGCGACGGCGGGCAACAGGAGGCCGGCGTCCCGCAGCATCGCCCGGTACTGCTCGGGTTGCGTGACGAGCGCGTGGAGGTCGAAGGTGCCCGTCGCACTCCACACGAGCAGGAAGCCGGCGAGCATGAACAGGCCACCGCCGACGGTGATGAGCATCGACTTTCGCGCGGCGTACCGCGAGGAGCGCTCGCCGGTGTAGTGGCCGATGAGGATGAACGACGCGATACTCGTGAGTTCCCAGAACACGTACAGCGCGAGCAGGTCGGCGGCGAACGCGACGCCGAGCATCGACCCGAGGAACGCGAGCAGCGTCGTGTAGTACTTCGCCTGTCCTGGTTCGCCGTGCATGTAGCCCGCGGAGTACGTGAACACGAGGACGCCGATGCCGCTCGCGAGGAAGCCGACGAGAAGCGCGAGGCCGTCGACGTAGAACCGCACCGAGACGTCCATCGCGGGCACCCACGCGTACGAGACGGTGCCGGTGGCGCCGTACTGGCTCGCGGTCAGCCCGAAGCACGCGAGCGCCACGGTGGCGGCGTAGTACGCCGTCCGTTCGCCGAGCCACCGGAACACCAGTGGCGTGGCGGCGGCGGCGAGAAATGGCAGGGCGACAAGCGTCACCACTGCCACGGAGTCCGGATTCGGTTGCACAGTTTGTTCTGCCACGGGCGGCGCTTAACAGTTCTCAAATCGCACTCGTTCGCTCGAGCAGCGCCCGCGTTCCGTCACCTTTTATTCGCGGCGAGAGTATTTCCGGCATGGATAGGCTCAAGCAGTCCCTGCTCGACGCGCCGATCATCGAGAAGGACGGCTACCACTACTTCGTGCATCCCGTCAGCGACGGTGTCCCCACACTCGAACCCGCGCTCCTCCGCGAGATAGCGATCCGCATCATTCGGAAGGCGGAACTCGAGGACGTGGACAAGATCGTCACGCCTGCCGCGATGGGCATCCACATCTCCACCGCCATCTCGCTGATGACCGACGTTCCGCTGGTCGTCATCCGGAAGCGCGAGTACGGCCTCGAGGGCGAGGTGTCGCTCAGCCAGCAGACTGGCTACTCCGAGAACGAGATGTACATCAACGACGTCCACGAGGGCGACCGCGTGCTCGTCCTCGACGACGTGCTGTCGACGGGTGGCACGCTGCGAGCCATCACGGACGCGCTCGAGCACATCGGCGCGGACGTCGCGGACGTCGTCGCGGTCATCAAGAAGACCGGCGCGAACGAACTCGACGACAGCGACGTGGACGTGAAGACGCTCATCAACGTCGACGTCGTGGACGGCGAAGTCGTCATCGTCGACGAGCACGGCGACGGATAGGGTTGCCATCGCCCGCGAGCGCGCCAACAGATAGGGCGCCATCGCCGAGCGGGCCGAGCACGGCGACGCCCGCTGAGGTGTGGTAGCGAACCCCGGGGAGAATTGCCGGCGGAACTCGCGGACGGTGCGTTGTTTTTCCGGCTGGCGGTCCAATCAGTGGGTATGCCGTCCGCACTATTTGTCGTGAGCGAGGAAGGCTACTGGGGAGAAGAGTGCGTCGAACCACTGACGACCCTCGACAGCGAGGGGTACGACGTGACCGTGGCGACGCCGAGTGGCAGCCCGCCGGTCATTGACGATGTCTCGATCGACCCCGACGAGGTCGGCGAGGAGACCGCAGCGCGCGTTCGTGAGGTCCACGAATCCGACGACCGACTGAACGACCCGGAACCCATCGCACGCGTCGACGCCGAGGAGTTCGACGCGGTGGTGTTCCCGGGCGGCCACGGTACCGCGTGGGACATAAACCAGGACGCTGACGCGCGTCGACTGCTCCGCAACACCGTCGCGGGCGATGACGGGAAAGCGCTCGTGGTGTGTCACGCCGCCGGGATACTCGCGTTCACGCGCGACGAGAGCGGGGACGCACTGATCGCCGGCCGCGACGCCACCGGGTTCCCGAACGAGTGGGAGGCCGAGATCGTCGACGACGACGACCGGATGCCCAACGGTCGAAAGCTCCCGTACCTGGTCGAGGACGAGGTCATCGAAGCGGGCGGGAACTGGGACGCGGAACTCGACAGTGACACGAGCGTCACTGTCGACGGGGACCTGATCACGGGTCGCGGCCCGGAATCGTCCGCCGCTGCAGCCGACACACTGCTCGAGGAACTCGAGGGATAGCGAGCCGAGAATTACCACACGGCGCCCGAATCAGAACCCTTAACTGAAGGACCGGGTTACGATGTGGTAGCGGGATGGGATAGCCAGGAGATTCCGCCGGGCTCATAACCCGGAGATCGGTAGTTCAAATCTACCTCCCGCTACTTCCTGAGCGAAACCGACTGTGCAGTCTCGTCTGTGCAGTCGTTTCCATCCGTAGTAATCTACCGCCCAACGGCAAATTTCGACGAGCGCTCGCTACTCTCTAAACTCCCGAAAATCGGCTATTCGTGGCGTCAGGTTCGTTATCATTCACTTGATTTCCGGAAACCGGAGATTTCTGGCGTCCGGCTCACGACTGGTCGCCTGATTTCCGGAAGACGCGAGGCGTCTTCCGACAAGCGCCTCGCTACTGCTCGCCGCTTTGCCTGTAGATGAGGTTGCGCTGAATCTCGTTCGCGCCCTCGTAGATGACCGGGATGCGGACGTCCCGGTAGACGCGCGCGATGCGTCGGTCTGCGAGGATCGAGCGGCCGCCGTGGAACTGCATCCCGCGCTCGGCGCAGTCGACGGCGGTCTCCGTGGATTTGACCTTCGCCATCGCCGCCCACAGTCCCGGGTTCTCGCGGTCGCGGACGTGCTCGGCGGCGCGGTAGTTCAGCGACCTGGCGGCCTCGAACTCCGTGCGCATGTCCGCGAGGCCGTGCTGGACGGCCTGGAAGTCCGCGACGTGGCGGCCGAACTCCTCGCGCCCGTGGACGAACTCCCAGGCCTCCTCGATGGCGGCGCTGGCGAGGCCGAGGCCGTGCCCGCCCACGACGATGCGGCCGTGGTTGAAGAAGTCGGCGAGCATCATGAACCCGCCCCCCTCTGTCCCGATGAGGTTCTCCGCGGGGACCCGGCAGTCGTCGAAGACGATGTGTGCCTGCTTGGACGCCCGCATGCCCATCTTCTCCGGGATGTGCTCGGCGTGATAGCCGTCGGTGTCCGTCGGCACCGCGAACAGCGAGTAGTTCATGTAGCGGTCGTCGGTGTCCCCGGTCTTCGCGTACACCGTCACCCAGTCCGCCTCGACGCCGTTCCCGATCCAGTACTTCTCACCGTTCAGGACGTAGTCGCCGTCCCCGTCGCTCCCGTCATCTCCGTCCTCTGCGTCGACTTTCTCTGCAGTGGTCTCCATCCCCGCGAGGTCGGAGCCGACGTCGGGTTCGGAGACCGCGAGCCCCGTGATCTGGTCGTTTTCCGCGACCGGCCGGAGGAATCGTTCTTTCTGCTCGTCGGTGCCGTACTGCTCCATCATCTCCGCGCCGAAACTCGCGAGCTGGAGCGTCAGCGCGATGCCGGCGTCCGCGCGGTAGAACTCCTCCGCGATCGCGAGCATCTGGACGACGTCGAGGCCGCGCCCGCCGTACTCCTCGCCGATGTCCTGGGCCACGAGGCCGGCGTCCATCCCCGCCTCCAGAATCTCCCAGGGGTACTCACCCGCCCGGAAGCACTCCTCGGCGTTCGGCTCGATGTGCTCGCGAGCGAACTCGCGGGCCTCCTGTTTCACGTCACGCGCGTACTCCGGGACGATGTCCTCCGAGAGCAACTCCAGTTCCATGTGTGGATTTGGGTTCGCGCGACCATAAATCGCGGCAGAACTAGACGCGCCGTGAACGTCGTTTGTGTTTGCTGGTGTTCCTGTTCGTCGTCTCGACTGGAGTAAATGTCTTGCCCGGAGCGAACTGAATCACTTTTCCGGACACCCAGAAAGCCCCGGTCGGCTGCGGTCGCGCGGCTCGCTGCGCTCCTCGCCTTCGGCTGTGGTGCTTACGTCGCCGGGCTTTCCGAAGGACTCGCGTTGCTCGTCCTTCGACATCCCGCTCGCTCCACTCGCGGGATTCCCGTAGCCGACCGCCCCTTTCAGTCCCAGCCAATGCCAGTTGACCAACCGGCAGGGTGGGACTGAGCGGGCGCTTGCGCCCGCGACGGTTGGAAGACGAGCGCAGCGAGTCTTCCAGGACTGAAAGGGGCGACTGGCTGAACGAACCCGGACGTTCGGAAGACGCTGCGCGTCTTCCGCAGCCCATCGGAAATCGGAGATTTCCGAGGACGCCGCAAGCACGCGACCAGCGGGAGCGCGCGTGGTTCGAAAGACGGCTTCGCCGTCTTTCGTCATCTCGGAAATCGAAGATTTCCGGCGACAGCAAGTCCCGGGAGTTCAGCCAGTCGGGGCTTTCTGAGTGGTCACAGGGGAGAGATAGTTCGTGTTAGTGGGGTCTCTGTGATCGTTCCTGAAGTGACGACCAACAGTTAACCCCGAACCGAGAATCACTAGCAGACCTTCACGGGATTTAAGAGCGGGTCAGGCCGTTGTACTAGCAATGAGCGACGAGCAGGAACTCGGCATCACCGAGTCCAAGGAGCACAGCCCCGGCGAGTGGTACGCCGAGGTCGTCCAGAAGGCGGGCCTCGCGGACTACGCGCCGATGGGCGGGTTCATCGTGGCGATGCCCCGCGGCTACTCGCTGTGGGAGTCCATCCAGGAGAACCTCGACGGCTGGTACGACGAGACGGGCGTGGACAACGCCTACTTCCCGATGTTCATCCCGGAGTCCTACCTCGACAAGGAGGCGGAGTTCGTCGAGGGCTTCGACCCCGAGGTGGCGTGGGTGACCCACGGCGGCAACGAGGAACTGGAGGAGCGCCTCGCAGTCCGCCCCACCTCCGAATCCATCATCACGCCGTACATGGCGAACTGGACGCGGAGCCACCGCGATCTGCCCCTGCGCCTGAACCAGTGGTGTAGCGTGGTTCGGTGGGAGGCGACGGACACGAAGCCGTTCTTCCGCACGAAGGAGTTCCTCTGGCAGGAGGGGCACACGGCCCACGAGGACGACGAGGGCGCGTGGGCGGAGACGACACTGCGCCTCGACCAGTACCAGCGACTCTACGAGGACGTGCTGGCGATGCCCGTCCTGCGCGGCCGCAAGCCCGACCACGACAAGTTCCCCGGTGGGAAGGTGACGACGACGGTGGAGGCGCTGATGCCCGACGGGAAGAGCCTACAGGGCGCGACCAGTCACCACCTCGGACAGTCGTTCGCGGAGGCGTACGACCTCACGTTCGCGGACGAAGACGAAGAGGAGCGCACCGCACACACCACCTCGTGGGGGCTGTCGTGGCGCGCAATCGGCGGTCTCGTGATGAGCCACAGCGACGACCAGGGCCTCGTGCTACCGCCGACCGTCGCGCCCGAGCAGGTCGTCATCGTCCCCATCTGGCAGGAGGACACGAAGAAGGAGGTGCTCCAGTACAGCGCGGAACTCGCGGCGGAACTCGAGGCCGCGGGCGTGCGCGTCCACCTCGACGACCGCGACGAGCGCAATCCCGGATTCAAGTTCAACGAGTGGGAGCTCAAGGGCGTGCCCGTGCGCTTCGAGATCGGCCCCAACGAGGTCGAGGACGAGGAGGTCACGCTCGTCCACCGGCCCGACGGCGAGACTCACGTCGAGTCTCGCGAGGGCGTCGTCGACGCGACCGAGGAGCACCTCGACGAGGTGTACGACAAGCTCTACGACGCGGCCGCCGAGCGCTTAGAGGAGAACGTCCGGGAGGCCGACTCCCGCGAGGAGATCCTGGGCACCATCGGCCAGCACAAGGGCTACGTGAAGGCGCCGTGGTGCGGCGACGAGGACTGTGAAGCCGAGATCAAAGAGCAGATCCACGCCGAGATTGTGATGGTGCCCTTCGGGGAGGACGCCATCGCGCGCACGGCCTCGGAGTACGGCGGCGAGAACGTCCCCGAACCCGACCACGAGGGCGAGGACTGCGCAATCTGTGGCGAGGACGCCGAACAGACGGCGTTCTTCGCGAAGTCGTACTGACGCCGGCGACGTGGCTGTTTTTACGCGAGGCTGAAACGCGTCTTTGAGTCCGCCGAACTGCCTTCCCACCCTGGTTCGTCGGGTAACTCGTGACTCGTCAGTACAGTCGCCGGGCGACGCTCACCGTCGTCGGTGCGGGGCTCGCGGGCCTGACCGGTGCGCTCGCGCCGCGAGACTGCCTGGGACTGCTCGGTGGCGCCGACTGCGGGTCCGCGCTGTCGCTGACGGGACCCGACGCAGTGGCGCTGGCGGCGGACGCCACGGACCCCCGGTTCGTTCTCGAGAACCAGACCGACGACGCGGCCCGAGTGACGGACGCGACGTGGACGGTGTACCAGCGCGGCCGGGACTGGAAGTCGGTCGCCAGTGACCAGTCCGGGGGCGTGTCGGCGCGACTCGCGCCCGACGAACAGACGGCGTGGGCACTCCTCGTGCGCGCTGAGAATAACGGTTACACGGTGTCGACGACCGACGCGACGACTGCGTCGTCTACGACGCGGTACGTCGGTCCCGTCTCACTGTCGCGCGGACCACACGCGTTCGTCGTCTCGGGGCGCGTCGACGGCGCGCGGTTCGAAGCGGGCACGCAGTTCGCCGTGGAGTAGCCGAGCCAGGAGTGGCGGACGTGTGGCTCGACGCTCCGCAAGGAAGACGTGCTGGCTCGACGCTCCGGAAGGACCACCGTTTTGGCCCGCGCCGACGACGTTCCGGTATGGACTCCGCACTCGTCGTCGGCGGCACGCGGTTCATCGGCCGCCACCTCGTCTCGGAACTGCTCGACCACGACTACCGCGTCACGACGTTCAACCGCGGCAACCACGACGACCCGTTCGCGGACGACGACCGCGTCGACCGCGTGGAGGGCGACCGCACCGACCAGAAGGCGTTGCTCACCGCGAAGCGCGAGGTCGAACCCGACGTCGTCTTCGACAACGTGGCGTACAAGCCCCGCGAGGTCGAGAGCGCGACCGAGATTTTCGCGGACGTCGACGCGTACGTCTACATCTCCAGCGGCGCGGCGTACGCCGGTGACGACGTTCCCAAGCGCGAGGGTGAGACGGAACTCGAATCCTGTTCCGCGGAGGAAGCCACCGACGACTCCATGGAGACGTACGGCGCGCGGAAGGCCGCGGGCGACCGCGTCGTCTTCGAGGCCGCCGACCGTGGAGTGAACGCGATGTCGGTCCGTCCGCCCATCGTCTACGGCCCGCACGATTACACCGAGCGCCTCGCGTACTGGGTCGACCGTGTCGCCGAGTACGACGATGTCGTCGTGCCGGGCGACGGCACGAATCTCTGGCAGCGCGTCTACGTGGAGGACGTCGCCCGCGGGATGCGTCTGGTCGCCGAGAACGGCACGCCCGGCGAGGCCTACAACGTCGGCGACCAGAACGCGGTCACGCTCGACCGCATGGTCGACCTGATCGCCGACGCGGTTGGCCGCGACCCGGAGCGCTCGTACACCAGTCCCCGCGAACTCTCCATCGTTGACCTCGACCCCTCAGACTTCCCGCTGTACCGCGGCTACCCCCACCTGCTCGACACGTCGAAGATAGCAGACCTCGGCTACGAGTCGACGCCTCTCGACGAGGCGATGCAGCGAACCGTGGACTCGCATCTGGAGAACGGGCTCACTGGTGAGGACGAAGGCCCGAGCCGCGAGGACGAGGAGCGACTGCTCGACGTGCTCGGTACCATCTGACGCGAGAGTCGTTGACGAACCTCCTGAACACTTATCCCCTGCATCCGTGAACCACCGTTCGAGCGACCGATGACCTGGCTTCTCGTCACGTGACGGCACGCGCTGCGTCGCGCAAGCCGTCCCCGTTCCGCACCGCGTTCGAACGCAACCAGATACACGACCACGCATGCAAATACGAGATGCCACACCAGACGACGCACCGACCGTGAAATCGGAACTCCTCGTCCCGGGGTTCCGTGAGACCACTGCCGCCGACCCCGAGTTCAGCGAACTCGACGAGGACGGTGTCGCGGATGCCAGCATCGACTACTGGCTGGACGAGGACGACCGCGTGCTGTTCGTCGCCGAGTGCGACGGCGACCTCGTCGGCCACATCTCCGGTGGTCGACACGACAGCCCACCAATCTACACGAGAGGGCCTCGAACACACGTCGACGGCCTGTACGTGAAACCCGACTATCGTCTGGAAGGCGTCGCGTCCGCCCTGTTCGACCGCATCGAGGAGTGGGCCCGCGAGCGAGGCTGTGAGTACATGGGCGTCTCCGCGCACGTCGACAACGCTGCTGCCGTGGAGATGTACGACGACGCCTTCGAGCGGAAGTACGTCAGTTACCGGCGGCAGGTCGGGGACGAGTAGACTTTTACTCGCGCCCCAGCGACGTTCCCCCATGTTCGAGAAGTCGACGTGGATTCGTCTCCCGCGGAACGTCGTGGTGGGGCACGACGTGCTCGATCAGGCCCAGGAGGTCATCACGGATACGCACCTCGTGGGGTCGCCGCTCGTCGTGACGAGTCCTACCCCCCGCGAGGTCGCCGCAGAGCGCATCGTCGCGCAGTTCGAGGACGCGGGCGCCGACCCGGAACTCGTGGTCGTCGAGGAGGCGTCGTTCGACGCCGTCGAGGACGTCCTCGAGGTCGCGCGCGGCACCGAGCCGGGCTACCTCGTGGGCGTCGGCGGCGGGAAGGCCATCGACATCGCGAAGATGGCGAGTGACCACATCGGCGTCGGGTTCGTGTCGGTGCCGACGGCCGCGAGCCACGACGGCATCGTCTCCGGGCGCGGCTCCGTCCCGGAAGGCGACACCCGGCACTCGGTGGCCGCGGACCCGCCAATCGCCGTGATCGCGGACACGGGCATTATCGCGGACGCGCCGTGGGAACTCACCACCGCGGGCTGCGCGGACATCATCTCGAACTACACCGCGGTGAAGGACTGGCGCCTCGCCGAGCGCCTCCAGAACGTGCCGTACAGCGAGTACGCGGGCGCGCTCAGCCAGATGACCGCGGAGATGCTCGTGGACAGCGCGGACTCCATCAAGCCCGAACTCGAGGAGTCCGCGTGGATCGTGGTGAAGGCGCTGGTCTCCTCGGGCGTCGCGATGAGCATCGCGGGGTCTTCGCGGCCCGCCTCGGGGAGCGAGCACCTCTTCAGCCACCAACTCGACCGCATCGCGCCGGGGAAGGCGCTGCACGGCCACCAGGTCGGCGTCGGCGCCATCCTCGCGGAGTATCTCCACTCGGGCGAGCAGGGTGAGTGGCGCTCCGTGCGGGACGCGCTCGCCAGCCTCGACGCGCCGACGACCGCCGACGACCTCGGCGTCAGTGACGACGAGGTGCTCGAGGCGCTCACGTCCGCCCACGAGATCCGGGACCGCTACACGATTCTGGGTTCGGGCATCAGCGAGGACGCCGCCCGCGAGGCCGCCACGCGGACCGACGTCATCTGACCTGAACAGGTGTTCTGTCCGACGACGTCAGTCGTCCTGTCCGATCCGCAGGAACGCCAGCGCTGCGCCGAGCAGGGCGATGTTCTTCAGGAAGTGTATCATCTGCCCTTCGCGCTGCTGGTCGTCCTCGATGGTCCAGAAGTCGTGCATGACGGGCGTGATGCTCACGAAGAAGGTGGCGACCGCTCCAGCGGCGAGTCGTGGGAGTTTCCACGCGGCGATGCCGAGACCGCCGAACAGCAGACCCCCGGTGACGAACGGGACCGTAGTCTCGGCTGCCGGTGCGCCGTTGCTCTTGGCGTACTCGATGGTCCCCTCGAGGTCGCGGAAGTTGTCCACCGCCATGAACGCCAGCACGCCGCCGTACAGCAGTCTGGCGAGCCTGAACGACGTCGAGTTCGTCTTCGGTGACTGCTCGCCGCTGAACTGGACGTTCCAGGACCGTTCGCGCGTCTTCGGCCGCGAGTCGGTTCGGGTGCGCTTCTCCTCGGATTCACTCCCCAGTAGCGACATGTGGGTGTATAGCACGGCGAATGACTTACCTCTACTCGCCGAGTGGGGCTCAGCGGTACGGCGGAACCCCCTGCGGACCCGGACACGGTTTTCTCACTCCCGGCCCGCCATCCCCTACTCTCGCTCCGTCACCGCCTGCACCCGTCACCGGTCGCTCTCGACGCCAGCGAATCGCCGCGTTTCCCCGATCGGGTGTTCCCTGTCCTGTGTATCGTCTCGCTCCTCGAGTCGGTCGATGCGGCGGGCGGTTGACGGGTGGAGCGACACCAGGCCGACGACCCGGGAGCGGTCCGTTTCGACCAGGCCGCGTGCCGCGAGTGTCTCCAGCGCGCGCTGCATCGCTCCGGGGTCGGCGTGGCTGGCGGCGTACGCGTCCGCGTCGAACTCCGTCCACCGGACCACCGGACCGACCGCGAGAAGCAACGTGCCGGCGGCAGTGACCGCCAGCGGAAACGACTCGACGACGCCGCCCGACACGAGGAACAGCGGAACGAGTGCGACGCCCATCGCCGCGAACCGGACCGGAATGTGCGCTCGCTCGTGGTGCCCGACCTCGTGTGCGACGACGGCGGCCGCGGCCTCCCGGTCCAGTACGGCGAACAGTGCGTCCGTCACGAACACGTACCGCGCACCCGGCAGGAATCCGGCGGCCAGCGCGTTCGCCACGGGGTGGTTGTCGGTATCAACGACGCGAACGCGCACACCGCGAGCGCAAGGCGGCAACGCGGTCGCTTCTGCGGGTGTTGGCCGGCGCGTCGACACGACGCGGGACCCGGCCAGCGGGAGAGTGGCGACGACCAGGAGCGCCGCGGCGACGACGGTAGCGACACCCGGCAACCCGGACGGCGCGAGCACCCACGCCCCGACCACGAGGAACGCGGGGCCGACGACGAGGAACACGCCCACCGCGTACCGGCGGAGGACGCCCGCGTAGTCGAGGCGGTCGGAGACGACGTCCTGCCACGCCGGGCGCGTCCCGAGGTGGACAGCGAGCGCCGGCAACGCGCCCGAACCCAGCACCGTTACTGCGAGCGCGACGAGCACGCCGGCGCCGGGCGGTCCGGGCGTCGCCGCGGCGACCGCGTCGTCGAACCGCGAGGCCGTGGCGAGTCCGAGGCCGCCCGCGGCGGCGACCGCCTGGAGCGCCCGATTCGACCGCTGGAGTCGGGTCGCGGCGGTCGTGCGGTTCTGGGTGCGTCCTGCGAGTGCTCCTGCGATGCGGCCGGCTACGTACGCGATTGCGGGGAGCACGACCAGGAGCACCGCGTCCATCGAACCGGGATACGGTTCGCGGTCACAAACGCGTGACGGCCGACCGCTCGATGGCAGACCGACGGACGGGCGCCGACGGGTGGGCGCTGACGAGCGGGACGGACGGACGGGCGTCACCGAAGTCAGTGGACGGATGGCGGTCGAACGCGCTCTCCAAGGGGTCAGACGTGCTTCTCGAGGAAGTCGACGACCTGCCGGTACGCCGTCATCTGGTTCTCGTGTTTCGCGAACCCGTGGCCCTCGTCCTCGAAGATGGTTTTCTCGACGGGGACGTGCTCACTGGCGATGGAAGCGATCTGTTCGGCCTCGTCGACGGGCACGCGGGGGTCGTTCGCGCCGTGGAGCACGAGCAGCGGCGCGCGGATCTTCTCCGCATTGTTCACCGGGCTGATGGACTCCAGGAACTCGCGGTCGTCGGCGAGGCTGCCGTACTCGGCCTCGCGGCGTTCGCGGCGCCAGTCGCCCGTGTTCTCGAGGAACGTCACGAAGTTCGCGATGCCGACGATGTCGACGCCCGCAGCCCACAGGTCGGGGTACTCGGTGAGCGCCGCGAGCACCATGAACCCGCCGTAGGAGCCGCCGTACGCGACGACGCGCTCCGGGTCGATTGGGCGGTTCGCTGTGAGCCACTCCACGCCCGCCCGGAGGTCCTTCACGGAGTCCATCCGGTTGCGGACGTTGTCGAGGTTCAGGTACTCGGTCCCGTAGCCCGCGGAACCGCGCACGTTCGGCTCGAACACCGCGTACCCGTTGTCGGTGAAGTACTGGCGCAGCGCCATGAAGAACGGGCGCCGCTGGACCTCCGGGCCGCCGTGGATGTCGACCACCACGGGGTGGGGGCCGTCGCCGTCGGGCATCGTGAGGAATCCGGGCACGTCGAGGCCGTCGAAGCTCTCGAAGTGGACGAGTTCGGGGCTGCGGAATGTCTCCCGTGGGATGCCGGCGGTGGAGGCGCGCGTCCACCGCTCGCTCTCGCCCGTCTCGACGTCCACGACGTGGACGTTCGTGTTCTCGGTCGGCGCTGACACGGCGATGGCGACGCGTTCGGCGGCGTCGTCGAAGCTCAACCCCATCACGACGCCCTCCGGGATGTCCGGCGTCGGGAGCGGGTCGAGGAGCAGTTCGTCGACGCCGGTCGTCGCGTTAGACTGCCGGAGCGCGTGGAGCGGCGCGCCGTGGACGTCAGCCAGCGTGAGTTCGCTGTACCCGTCGACGTTGCGGACGTACACGAGGCGCTCGGCCTCCGGGTCGACGCCCACCGCCTCGAGTTCCCATCCGCCGCCGTCGACGACGTGCTCAATGGTCCCACCGTCGGGGTCGAGAACGCCGAGGTACAGCGTGTCTGCGCCGTGGTCCGTGCAGACGAACAGTCCGTTCCCGTCCGGCGCCCAGGACACCGACGAGAACCGGGTCTCGTCGGCGAACTCGGTAGCGTGGGTCACCTCGCCCGACGCCACGTCGACGACGTGGAGGTCCTGGTCGTAGTTCGAGTGGGACTCGTGGAGCACCAGTCGGTCGTCGCTCGGACTCCACCCGGCGACCGAGAGGTTGTCGTACTCGTCGCCCTCCGCGACGAGCGTGGCGTCCGCTCCGGTCTCGTCGCGCCCCTGCACGTACACGTCGAAGGTCGCCTGGTCTCGCCGGTTCGCCGCGAACGCGAACCGGTCACCGTCGTGGCTCCACCCGCCGAACTGGTGGATTGCGTCCGGGTGGTCAGTGAGCGGAACGTCCTCGCTGCCGTCCGCCGACAGCCGGAACAACTGCACGAACTCGTCGCCGCCCTCGTCCATCCCGTAGATCAACTCCTCGCGCGTCGGCGAGAACGACGCCGACGTCACGCGCTCCTCGCCGAACGAGATCTGGTCGGGCCACGCTTCGGGTTCGTCCACCCGCCACACCTGATTTTCCCCCGTCGTCTCCATCAGGAACGCGAGTTCGCCGTTCGGCCCGAACGACGGCGCGCTCGCGCTCCGGACGTTCAGATACCGCTCGATGTCGTAGGCCATGGTACCGAGGAACATTCCATCCGGGATAGCGCTTCGGGTCCCGGTAGTTCGAGGAGTTTGGTCTGGTGCCCTTTTCTTCGAAGCAACTGCGGTCAATCCCTCGAAAGCCCCAGCTGGAATCGGCCCTGTAACCTCTGACAACACCCAGGAAGCCCCGGCGCGCTCGCAGTCGCTCGCGGATAGCGGCCACCGAGACGACCAAGCACGTGCGAGCGTGCCGCCCCTTTCTGGGTGGTCACGGGAAGTGGCTGTTACTGCCGGTCAACCACGCGGGAGGTGGATTCGCGGGAGCACGTCGAACGAACGGACTGGTCCGCTGGCGCTCCTGAGCGAACACCACCTTCAGAACACGAGAACGGAACGGTTTTTATTCGCGTCCTGCGTGCCGCAGTGTATGCGCGTGGCGTTCGTCTCGGAGACGACCGCCCACCACGCGGACGGCGACGACCTGGCGCGCCTGGACGTGCTCGCGTCCTGTCTCGCGGAGCGCGGCCACGAGGTCGACGTCTGCTGTGCGCAGTGGTGGGAGGGCCAACCGGACACGTTCGAGTACGAGGGCGTCACCTACCACGCCGTCACCGAGGAGCGCGGCGAGCGCTGGTTCGCGCCGAAGGTCGCCCCGCTCCTCCGGGCCATCGATCCGGACGTCGTGCACACGACGAGTCGGACGCCCGGTCACGTCTACGGCGCCCGGTGGGGTGGCGTGCTCGCGGGGGCGCCGCTGGTCTGTGACTGGTACGACCCACACGAAACGACGGAAGGGCTCCGCGGGCGGGCGTACCGGTACGCGGCGCGGAAGCCAAGCGAGGTCGTCGCGCCGTCGCGGACGGTAAAGACGAGCGTCCGGGAGTGTGGCGCGAACGGCGGGAACGTCTCGGTCGTCCCGACGGGCATCGACATGGAGCAAATCCGCCACACGACGCCCGGCGACGGCGGCGACATCGTGTTCTCGCGTCGACTCGACGAGGACGCCAATCTGGAGACGCTGTTGCTCGCGCTCGCGGAGTTCCGCGAGTACGACTGGAACTGCACCGTCATCGGTGACGGCCCAGCACGCGACCGCTACGAGCGACAGGCGAGGGACCTCCGCATCGCGGACCGCGTGGAGTTCGTCGGCGAACAGTCCGTCGAGGACCGGGTCGCGCTGTTCAAGAACGCCCACGTCTACGTCCACACCGCCGAGCGAACGTCGTTCGCGCTCGACCTTCAGCGGGCGCTCGCCTGCGGCTGCGTGAGCATCGTGGAGTATCACGCGGAGTCGAGCGCGCACGAACTCGTGGAGACCAGAGAGCGCGGGTTCCGCGCGACGAGCGCGGAGGAACTCGTGCGCAGTCTCGTCGCCGCTGGCGACATCGAGCGTCTCGCCGTCGACGACGAGTTCGACGCCAACGACCGCGACGCGTTCCTCGAGTCCTACCTCGACGTCTACCGGGAGGCGCAGGCCGAGGGTACGCTGTTCTGACGCGACGCTCCCTGCGTTACTCGTCGTCGACGCCGCGCCGAGTCGCTTCTGCCGCGCGAACTGCGGCGACGTTCTCCTCGACGTCGTGGACGCGCACGATGTCTGCGCCGCGGTCCGCGGCGATGGCCGACCCGGCAGCCGTCGCGTAGCCGCCGTCGTCTGGATATCTGTCCACCTTCTTCCACATCGACTTGTGGCTGTGGCCGACCAGGACGGGACAGCCCAGGGCGTGGAACTCGTCCGTGCGGTCGAGCAACTCGAAGTTCTCCGCGGCCGACTTCCCGAAGCCCAGCCCGGGGTCGACGATGATGTTCTCGCGCGGCACGCCGGCCTTCTCCGCGAGCAGCACGCGCTCGGTCAGCGACTCTAGGACGTCCTCGACGACGTCGTCGTACTCGACGTCGCGGTCCGGGACGACCGGTGCGTCGATGGCGTGCATCACGACGATAGGGACGTCGTACTCCGCGGCGACGAACCGCATCTCGGGGTCCTCGAGACCGGTCACGTCGTTCAGGACGTCCGCGCCGGCTTCGAGGGCGGCCCGCGCCACCTCGGCCTTTCGGGTGTCCACAGAGACCAGCGCGTCGAGGTCCGCGATGCGTTCGACCACCGGAACCACGCGGTCTATCTCCGCCTCGACGGGCACCTCGTCGGCGCCGGGGCGCGTGGACTCGCCACCCACGTCGATCACGTCTGCGCCCGCGTCGACCATCTCCTCGGCGCGAGCGACCGCGTCCTCGACGGTCTCGTACTCGCCGCCGTCGTGGAACGAGTCGGGCGTGACGTTCAGGATGCCCATCACCGCAGTGCCGTCCTCCCACGGGTAGCCGTGTTCGGGCCGCTCGGCCTGGATGCCGAGACTCTCACGGAGTTCGTCCGCGAACGCGCTCAGGCCGTAGGGCTGCCCGTCGAGTTTCGTACACAGGCGCTTGAACTGCGCGAGCGTCCCCATCAACACGGCGTCCAGCGTCCCGCGCGTCTGGCGGTTCAGCCCCGAGAGCGAGCACTCGCCGCCGAGACTCAACAGTTCCTCCTTGAGGAACTGCGCCTGGCGTTTCTGGACGCGGGTCTTCACGACGCGGTGGACGCCCTTCCCGCGCATCCGCCAGACACCCGGCGGCGTGACGTGCGCGCTCTCGAGCGCGTCCCGGGCGTCGTCGAGGTCTCGGACGCGCTTCTGGACGTTCGTCCGCGTCCAGCGCGCCCGGGCCTCTGCGACGGTGAACAGCGACCCCGCGACGAGCACCAGGTCGTCCTCGGTGGCCGCCGAGAGCGCGCTGTCGACCGCCGACTCGACCGCGCGCGTCACCGTCACGTCGCCCGCACCCGCCTCCTCGAAGACGGTGGCGAGCACGTCCGCGTCCTCCGAGCGGTCGGTGTCGGGTTCGCACGCCCACACGCGGTCTGCGGTCGGCAGTGCCTCGGCCATTGTTCGGTGATCTTTGTCGTGCATTGCACCGAACACGTAGAGCAACCGGTCGTAGTCGAACTCCGCCACCGTCTCCGCGAGCGCCTCGCACGCGCCCGGGTTGTGCGCGCCGTCCAGCGCGACCACGGGGTCGGCGCCCATCACCTCGAAGCGCCCCGGCCAGTACGCCTTCCGCAGTCCCCGAGCCAGCGTCTCACTGTCGACGTCCGCGACCTGCCGCGCGAGCGCCGCCGCGACGCCCGCGTTCGCCGCCTGGTACGACCCCAGTAGCGGGATTCGCGCCTCGACCGACCAGTCCTCGCCCGCGACCGTCACCGCCGCTTCGGTGTGGTTCGTGCGGCCCTCGTAGGTCGCTTCGACGTCGCATTCCGCACCGCCGACCGTCACCACGTCGCCTGCCTGCTCGCGCACTGCGTCGAGCGCGTCGCCCGACGTCGCGGTCACGAGCGGGTTCGACGCCGGCGCGACGTGGGCCTTGTCCCGGGCTATCTCTTCGACGGTGTCCCCGAGCACGCTCGTGTGCTCGAGAGTCACCGACGTTACCGCACTCGCCACCGGGTCGACGACGCTCGTCGCGTCGTACTTTCCGCCGATGCCGACCTCGAGGACCGCCACATCGACGTCCTCGCGGCCGAACTGCCAGAGCCCCATCGCCGTCACCACCTCGAAGAACGTCGGCGCGCTCCCGTCCGCCGCGCGCTCGTTCACGCGGGGTTTGACGGCTTCCACGAACTCGGTCAGCGCGCTCTTTGGCAGCTGCCGCCCGTTCACGGTGACTCGTTCGCGCACGTCGTCGAAGTGCGGGGACGTGTACAGGCCGACGTCCAGTCCCGCCTCTCGGAGCGTCGACTCCAGCATCCGGGCGGTGCTCCCCTTCCCGTTCGACCCGGCGACCTGCACGTACCGCGGGCCGTCCTGGGGGTCTCCGAGGAACGACAGCAGGTCCGCCGTCGAGTCGGTCCCGGGCTTGGGCCGGTAGCGGCGGAGGTCGAGGAGGAAGTTCGCCGCCTCGTCGTAGCGCATACCCGGACCGAACGCGGCGGTCCGCATTAGGCTGTCGGAGGCGTCCGTCCCGTTCCCGTCCGGTGCCGGCTACCAGCGGTTACAGGGCGGCTGCGGACAGTACGACGCAGCCACCGGGAATCCACGGGGCGGCTCTCGGACGGCTCGGGGCGCCGAACGCCGACGCCACTCACTCACACTGTCTCGTGAGCACCTGTACCACGTCACCGGGAATCGTGAAACTGCGGTTTGTGCTTACCGAATCGACTTGATACCCCAGTGCCTCCGCCGAGACATGAACCGACGACGGTTCCTCACAGCAGTGTCCGCGACACTCCCGCTTTCGGTTGCAGGATGTCTCGGAAACGGCAACGACGACGACCAGCAGACTTCCACGGGCTCCCCGACGACGGACGAGCCGACCACGTCCGAACCGATGAAGGTCGGCGAGACCGCCGACCTCTCCGGCGAGACGGCGCTCACGCTCCTCGACGGGACCGCGCACGCCTCGATCATCGTCGGCACCGAGGACGGCCCCGAGGTCGCCGCGAACGAGGGCAAGAAGTGGGCGCTCCTGAACTTCGACGCAGACGCCGTCGACGACCGCCAGACGCTCGTTTCGGACTCCGTGACGCTCACCCTCAACGAGACCGACTACACGGACCCGACGTTCGTGGCCCGCGGCGGCCAGAACGACTTCACCGCCGCCTACGAGGTGCCCGCTGACCTCTCCCCGTGGGCCGGCCACGTCACCGTCGACACCGGCGACGCGTCCGCCACCTGGCAACTCGACGCGCGCACGCTCGAGGACATGGCACACGCCGTCTCGTACTCCGTGACGTCGGTGTCCGTGCCCGACAGCGTCGCCCGCGGCGACAGCTACGACGTCGACGTTACCGTCGAGAACGCCGGCAGCGCTGCGATGCGCTTCCTCGCGCGCCTGAACCCCGCGGGCGTCTCGCCGACCACCGTCGAGTTCGAGGTGCCTCAGGGCGAGACGAAGACGAACACGACGACGGTCACCGCGTCCGTCGCGGAGGGCACCGAGGAGTTCGACGTCTCCCTCGACTGGGGCGTCGACAGCACGACGAAGACCATCGCGGTCGACTCGTCCAGTTCCTCGAACTAACGCCTCCCGACGCGGGAGGCGCCGACGACGGGTTGTCATCCACTTCTCTTTTGCTCCGCCGACTGCCACCAACGGGTTCGTTCAGGCTCGCGTTTGTCCGATTTCGAGTTCGTTCGGTTCCGTGTCGTTTTGCGTCCGTTCAGTCGTGGCGGAACGCCCGGTGGTCGGTGAACGCCATCGCCATCCCGTGGTCGTCGGCGGCCTCGATGACGTCGTCGTCGTTCACGGAGCCCCCCGGCTGGACGACGGCCTCGACGCCCGCGTCCGCGGCGGCCTCGATGCCGTCCGGGAACGGGAAGAACGCGTCCGAGGCCATCACCGCGCCGTCGGCGTTCTTTCCGTTTGCGTCCCGGTCTGCCTTCTTCGCGGCCAGTTCGACGGCGTCGACGCGGCTCACCTGCCCGACGCCGAGTCCCACGGTCTCCGTGCCGTCGGCGAACAGGATGGCGTTGGACTTCGCGTGCTTGAGTACGCGCCACGCGAACAGCATCGTCTCGAGTTCGTCCTCGGTGGGGTCGCGCTCGGTGACGACCTCCAGGTCCTCGCGAGTCGGCGCCCACCGGTCTCGCTCCTGGACGAGCGTGCCACCGACGAGGTCCTTCTCCCGGAACCGCTCGGCGGACGACTCGCCGCGGGGTGACTCGTGGCCTGCGTCAGCGCCGTCCGCGTCTACGTTGCCCAACGGGCCGACGTCGAGCACGCGCAGGTTCTTCGACTCCCGGAGCACCGCGAGCGCGTCGTCGGTGTAGCCGGGCGCGACCACGACCTCCTTGAACGACTCCGTGACGAGTTCCGCGGTCGCCGCGTCGCAGGTTCGGTTGAGCGCGACGATGCCACCGAACGCGGACTTCGCGTCGGTGGCGAGCGCGTCGGCGTACGCGTCTGCGAGCGAGTCAGCGGTCGCCGCACCCGCGGGGTTCGTGTGCTTGATGACCGCCGCCGCGGGGTCCTCGAACTCCCGGACGAGGCCGAGCGCGGCGTCCGCGTCGTTGTAGTTGTTGTACGAGAGCGCCTTCGCGCCCTCGTTCAACTGGTCGGCGTGGACGACGTTCGCGTCCTCGCAGGCGTCGTCCGCGTACAGCGCGGCGTCCTGGTGGGGATTCTCGCCGTACCGGAGGTCGCTCGCTCGACTCTCGCCGGCGAGCCGACGCGCCGGGAGATCCCCGCCAACGTCGGAGTCGACGGTGACGCCGTCCTCGTCGACAGCGAGGTCGCCGTTCGCGAACCAGCGGATGGAGCGCGGGTACGCCTTGAATTCGCCGTCGTAGAGCACACGCTCCTTGAGACTCGCGGCGTCGTCGTCGCCGTAGACGGGAACGGGTTCCTGGGTGACGACGGGACCGGCGTCCACGTCTCCCTCGCGCACGCTCCCATCCTCGGCGACGGCGTTCGTGACGACGTGGACGGTACAGCCGGTCACCGAGAGGCCGGCGTCGAGTACCTGCTCGTGGGCGTCCGTTCCGGGGAACGCGGGGAGGAGACTCGGGTGGACGTTCAGCGTGAGCGGCGCGGCGTCGAGGAACGCCTCGGAGAGCACGCGCATGTAGCCATCGAGACAGACCAGGTCGACGTCGTACTCGGCGAGCGCGTCGACGACGCGCTGCTCGTGCTCGCGGCGGGACTCGTCTCCCGAGCGCTCCACGACTTCCGTGGGAATTCCGCGCTCGGCGGCGGCGTCGAGTACGGGTGCGTCGGCGTGATTCGAGAGCACGACGGCGACTTCTGCGCCCCCGGGCTCGAGTTCGTCTACGTGTAGGAGGTTACGACCGCGATTGCTCGCGAGACCCGCGATCTGCGTCATGGCTCAGACAGTGTCCGCGTCCCGCAAAGCCGTTGTGGTTCAGACCAGGGAGTATGCACGAACGAGCGTAGAAATGGCGGTGATGGGCTGGGGTTTCGAGGATTGTATCCACGTTAATGGAGTATAGGTACCGACACGCTTTTGCCCGGAGCGACGGCACGTTCGGGCATGACCGACGCCCACGAGCTCTACGCGGTGACGCCGCTGGACGGCCGCTACGCCTCGCGGACCGCACCCCTCCGGGAGTACGCGAGCGAAGCGGCGCTCGTCCGCGCTCGCGTGCGAGTCGAAGTCGAATACCTGCTCGCACTCGCGGACCTCGAGGCCGTCCCCCTCGAGTTCACGGACGACGAACGCGAGACACTCTGGGGCGCCTACGAAGCGTTCGACACCGAGGACGCCGAACTCGTCAAGCGAATCGAAACCGATGGCGCTCGCGGCTACGACGCCACCAATCACGACGTGAAGGCCGTCGAGTACTTCGTCCGGGAGGCCGCCCCGGAGCGCGCACACGCCTGGATCCACTTCGGACTCACGAGCGAGGACGTGAACAACCTCGCACACCGCCTGCTCGCGAAACCCGCGGTCGATGACGTCGTGCTCCCAGAACTCCGGGAGGTGCGGGACGCACTCGTCGAGTTCGCCCACGACCACGCGGACCTCCCGATGCTCGCGCGCACGCACGGCCAGCCAGCGACCCCCACGACGTTCGGCAAGGAGATGGCCGTCTACGCCGCGCGACTCGGCCGGGCCGTCGCGCGCATCGAGGCCGCGACGGACGACCTCGCGGGAAAACTCGCTGGCGCGTCGGGCACGTGGGCCGCTCACCACGTCGCGTTCCCGAACGTCGACTGGCGCGCGTTCTCCCGGGAGTTCGTCGAGAGCCTCGGCCTCGACTACGTCGAACCCACCACGCAGGTCAACCCCTCGGACGACCTCGCCGTCCTCTTCGACGCGCTCGCCGGCGCGAATAACGTCTGTCTCGACCTCTCGCGGGACGTCTGGCTCTACGTCTCCCAGCGCTACCTCGGCCAGCAGACCGAGAAGAGCGAGACCGGGTCCTCGACGATGCCCCACAAGGTCAACCCCATCGACTTCGAGAACGCCGAAGGAAACCTCTCGAAGGCGAACTCGGACCTCTCCTTCCTCGGCGACTACCTCACCACGAGTCGCCTCCAGCGCGACCTCTCGGACTCGACGGTCAAGCGCAACGTCGGCGCGGCGTTTGCGTACTGCCTGCTCGCGTACTCGAAACTGAACGACGGCCTCGCGAAGGTCGTCCCGAACGAGTCGGTGATGCGCGAGGACCTGCGCGCGAACCCCGAGGTCATCGGGGAGGCCGTCCAGACCATCCTCCGTCGCGAGGGCCACGACGACGCCTACGAGCGCGTGAAAGAACTCAGCCGGGGCGAGCGCGTCACGCTCGATGACTTCCAGGACCTGTTCGCCTCGCTCGACGTGAGCGACGAGGTGCGCGACGAACTGCTCGCGCTCACCCCGGAGACGTACACGGGACTCGCGGGCGACATCGCTCGAGACGCCTGATCTCAGTTACGCGCTCTCGTCGCTTCCCTACGCGACGCCCTCGAGCAGTTCCCCGACGCCGAACGCGACGGCGGCCGCCAGCAGCCCGACGACGAGCATCTCGGCGCCCGCCAGCCACCACACGCGTTCGGTAACGACACTCCGACTCGCCCCGACCGCGAAGAACGCGGCCGCTGCGGCGGCCAGCGAGACGATGAACGTCGCGTCGAGTCCGAAGACGTACGGCACCAGCGGTGTCCACCCCGCTATCACGAACGCGACGAACGTCACGAGTGCCGTGCGCGCAGGTGGCTTCCCGGCGTCGTCGGCCGCCTCTCCCCGTTCCTCGAGGTAGTCGAGTTCGGAGCGCCGCGACAGGAAGTTGCTCATCCCCATCGAGAACCCGTCAGCGAGCAGGTTCGCCGCACCGAGGATGACCACGACCCGGGGCTCGAGCGCCGCGCCGGTCGCCCCAGACACCACCGCGAACGTCGTCACGATGCCGTCGTTCGCCCCGTAGACGACCTCCGCGACGTACTCCCCGCCCGACTCGTGGCTGTCCAACCACCGAGTGAACATGCCCGAAGCGACGGCGCCAGCCGAGAAAAAGCTACACCAGCGATCCGAGCGCCGCAGTCAGAACCTCGGCGGCCCGAGTCACGTCCGACCGGTGTACGTACTCTCGTTCGGCGTGGGCGACCGGTCCCTCGTCGTCCGCAAGCACACCCGGCCCGAACACCACTGTTGGCGCGTCCGCCGCGAAGTACGACGCCTCCGTCGCCGCGCCGAACGGCCGCGGGTCGTCCACCCCCGCGTCGACGAGCGCTCCGACCACGTCGGCGTCGTCGGGCGTCGAGAACGCTTCGAGGAACGGCGTCTTGCGCTCAGCGGGTCGAACTGCCGCGTCGACGCCGTCACCGGTGACCGCCTCGTGGACGTACTCCTCGAACGCCGCGAAGAACCCGTCCTGGGTTTCCGGCGGGACCGTGCGGCGGTCCACGACGATTCGACAGTTGGCGGGCACGCGGTTCGTCGCTTCGCCGCCCTCGATGCGTGTCGGCGTGAGCGTCGGCGGCCCAAGGTCGGGGTGGTCGTCCGGGCCGCGCGCCTCGTCGAACGACCGGATTGCGGCGAGCACCCGTTCCACGCCAGCGACCGCGTTCGCGCCCGTCTCGGGGTCGGCGGCGTGTGCTGCCGTCCCCGAGAGTTCGACAGTCGCCTGGAAGCGGCCGCGCGCGCTCGTGCAGGCGGCGAGATCCGTCGGTTCGCCGACGATGTAGGCGTCCGCATCCAGGTCCAGTGCCGCAGCGCCCGCTGAATCTGTCTCTTCGTCGGGCGTCACCGCGAGCGTCACGCGTCCATCGTTTGGTTCCACCGCGAGGAACGCCGCGACCAGCGCGGCGAGTGGCCCCTTCGCGTCGCACGCGCCCCGGCCGCAGACGACGTCGCCGTCGCGCGAGTACGGGACGTGGGGTGCTACAGTGTCTACGTGGGTGTTCAACACGACGTGCGGGTGGCCGGAACCGCGTGACTCGAGTACGTTCCCCGCGTCGTCGACGTCTGGTGCCTGGCCGTGTTCGCGGAGCGTCTCGCACAGCAGGTCGCGCATCGCGTCGACGTTCTCGTGGGAGGGTGTCTGGACCGCGCGCTCGTGGAACGCCAGCGGGTCGAACGCGGACGGAAGCGAGTCAGATTCAGACATCGAGTACGCGAACAGAGACGCGTTCTGCTTCACCGGTCTGTTCCCGGACCGTCGGCCCGGTGAGCGTCGCGTGGCCACCCGAGAAGTCGACCCGTAGGTCTCCGCCCGGTGGCCGGACGCGTACGCTGTCCCCGCAGCGCCCCTCGCGCCGGGCGACCGCCGCAACCGCGACGGCGCCTGTGCCACAGGACTCCGTCTCCGCCTCTACGCCACGCTCGAACGTGCGCTGGCGGAACCCGCGCTCGTCATCAGCCGACGCGAACGTGACGTTCGCTCCCTCCGGGAACGCGTCGTGGTGCCGGATGGCCGGTGCGTCGGCGGCCACGTCGACGCTGTCCACGTCGTCGACGAACGCCACGGCGTGCGGAACGCCTGTGTTCACGGCGGTCACCTCGTAGCCGGCGAGTTCCTCGCGCTCGACCGGCGTGTCGCGGGCGACGGGTACTGTTTCTGGCGCGAACGACGGCGCGCCCATCTCGACGGCCACCTCGGCGTCGTCGACGTCCGCGCGCCGAGTGCCCGCTTGCGTGTCGAGCATGACGCTGTCGGCACCCGTTCGCTCTGCAACCCAGCGGGCGGCACACCGCGCGCCGTTTCCGCACATCGACGCCGTCGAGCCGTCGGGCTGGACGAGTGTCATCACCGCTCGCGGCGGCGTGAACCGCTCCTCGAGCGCGAGGAACAACACGCCGTCCACGCCGAGGTCCGCACAGCGGTCCTGTGCGAACGCGCCCCGGTCGGGGACGTGGTTCGCCGCGTCGACGACAGCGAAGTCGTTGCCGGTGCCGTGGTAGATGTCGTAAGGGATCATCGGTTTCGGTGGGTTGGGTTCGACGTCATCGTTCGGAAGCGGTGAGGTCCGAGAGCGAGTCGCGCTCGCGGACGAGTCGGTGGTCGCCGTCCGCGAGCGCGACCACCGCGGGTCGCGGCCGGGAGTTGTACTGATTCGCCATCTCGACGCCGTACGCGCCGGCGTTGCCGACCGCGAGCAGGTCGCCGCGCTCCGGCCGGGGGAGCGAGCGGTCTTCGGCGAGCACGTCGGTGCTCTCGCAGACTGGGCCGACGACGCTCGCCCGGCGCTCCGGCCGGTCGTTCGCGTCCGCGGCGAGCGACCGGACCTCGTGACGGGCGTCGTAGAGCGCAGGGCGGAGTAGCGTCGTCATTCCCGCGTCGACCCCGGCGAGCGTCGCCCCGGCGGTCTGCTTCACGGTGTTCACCGTCGCCAACAGCACGCTGGCGTCCGCGACGAGGTAGCGCCCCGGTTCGACGACGAGTTTCGCGTCCACGCTCGCGAGCGCGTCGCGGGTCGCGTCCGCCACCGCGTCGAGGTCGAGTGGCGCCTCGTCCGGACGGTACGGAACGCCGAACCCGCCGCCGACGTCCACGAACTCAAGGTCGACCGTGGTCTCGCGAGCGACGCTCGCGACGCGTTCGACGACCTCACGGTGGGTCGCCACGTCCGCGTCGGAGAGCATCCCGCTGCCGGCGTGGGCGTGCACGCCGACCACGTCGAAGTCGCGGGCGGCCGCCGCGTCGAGGAGTCCCGGGGCGCGGTCGACTGGCACGCCGAACTTCGCGTCGGCACCGGTCGCCACCGCCTCGCTGTGGCCCGCGCCGACGCCCGGGTGGACGCGGAGCGCGAGTCGGCCCGAGAACCCGCGCTCGTCGAGGCGGGTGATGGTGTCGCGTGCGCCCGCCACGACGGTCACCTCCGGCGCCTCCTCGAGCACGAACGCCAGATCGCGAGCGGGCGGGTTGACGGCAGTGTAGTGGATACCCGCGGGAGCGAATCCTGCTTCGAGCGCGCGGTACACCTCGCCCGCAGAGGCGCATTCTGCGCCAACGGGCGCATTCTTCGTGCCGGCAGGCACGCTCTCCGCACCAGCCCCGGCCTCACGGAGCGTCTCGAGGACCGCGCGGCCCGCGTTCGCCTTCACCGCGTAGTGAACGCCGGCGTCCGGGAACGCCGCGGCGAGGCGCTCGTGGTTCTCGCGCACGCGGTCGAGGTCCTGCACGTACAGCGGCGTGCCGTACTCCGCCGCGAGTTCGCGGAGCGCGCCGGCGGACCAGTCTGCGAGTCGCCGCACGTCCGGATTCGACTCGCTCGCGACGGAGGAATTTCCTCGACTCACGACCGCAACACCTCCTCGCGCTGCGTCGCGTCGAGCGTCTCCGCCTCCAGGTCCATCGCGACGACCGCGGGCTTGTACGCGCCGCCGTCGAAGAGGTCGTGTTCACCCACCGAGGACTCCACGAACCGCGTGAAAGCGCGGCGCTCGGGCGGTAGTTCACCGTACAGGATTTCCTCCGATACGAGGTCGTAGACCGGGACGCGCGGCGTCAGCAGCGTGTTCTCCGCCACGACGGAGTCGCGTCCGACGACGAACCCCGAGGTGACCCGACAACCGGCGCCCAGCGAGACCCCGGATTCTACGACCACCGGCGCGTCTTCGACGGGTTCGAGCACGCCGCCGAGCAGCGTGTTTGCGCCCAACTTCACGTTCTCGCCGACCTGCGCGCAGGAGCCGACGGTGTCACACGAATCCACGAGCGTCCCGTCGCCGACGCGCGCGCCGACGTTCACGAACGACGGCGACATCACGATGCAGTCCGCGCCGACGTGCGAACCGCGCCGGAGCACGGTCCCGTCCGGCGTGTTCCGCGTGCCACGCGCCGCCAGATCGTCCGTGCGACGAAGCGGCAGGACGTCGTGGTAGGTCACGCCGCCGTACTCGCGCGGTTCGGTCTCGCGGAGCGCGAAGTTCAGCAGAACGCCGCGCTTCACCCACTCGACGGCCTCCCATTCGCCGTCGCGCTTCTCGGCGGCCCTGATATCACCGTCCTCCAGTGCGTCGAGGAACGCCTCCAGGGTGTCTGCGTCGTCCGCGCTCGCGCTCGCCGCGTCCACGTCGCCGTCTTCGTGTCGGTGCCACAGGTCTCGTACGTCTGCTTCCAGGCTCATAGTTCGTCAGCGACCTCCGCGAATCGGTAACATCCCGGCGACTGTTCGACGAGCCACGACGCCGCGTCGAGCGCGCCCGCCGCGAACACGCCGCGGTCGCCAGCGCGGTGGGTCAGTTCCAGCACTTCGTCGTTCCCCGCGAGCAGTACCTCGTGTTCGCCCGTCACGTCGCCGGCCCGTCGCGCGTGGACGCCGACCTCGCCGTCCTGCCGCGGTTGGTCGCCGACGCGTCCGTGGACGCGTTCGTTCTGTCCGCTGTCCTCGTCGGCGCTGCCTCCGCTCTCCCGCGCGTCCTCGATCCGCTCCAGCAGGACGTTTGCGGTGCCCGAGGGCGCGTCGCGCTTCCCGCTGTGGTGGGTTTCTGTGACCTCCACGTCGTACTCCGGGAGCGCGCGCACAGCGGACTCGACCGCCGAGAACAGCGCCTGCACGCCCCGGGAGAAGTTCGCGCCGTGGAGCACCGGCACCGACTCGCCAGCGTCGTGGAGCGCCGCCCACTGCTCGTCCCCGAGTCCGGTGGTGCCGGTGACGATTGGGACGTCCGCCTCGGCACACGCGCGAGCGTAGCGAGCGGTCGCCTCGGGCGTAGTGAAGTCGACGACGACGTCGGGTGCGCGGTCGCCGAGCAACGCGCCGAACCGGGACTCGTCGTCGAGTTCGCTGACCGCGTCGTTCGACGGTGGGTCGCGCGCCGCCGCGAACGCCACTTCGTGGGCGCCTCGACCTCGGACTGCCTCGCGGACCGCCCGGCCCATCCGACCGGTCGAACCCGTCACGCCGACCCTCACGCCGACACCTCCCGCGTGTCGGGCGAACCGATCGCGTCGAGTTCAGCGCGAAGCGTCTCGCGACCCTCCGGCGACAGCGCGGAGAGCGGCGACCGGTAGTTCGCGGGCCCCCGGCCCCGCATCTCGAGTGCGGCCTTCACCGGAATCGGGTTCGTCTCGGTGAACAGCGCGCGCGTCAGCGACGCGAGTTCCGCGTGTCGCTCCCGGGCGCGCTCGTAGTCGCCCTCCAGGGCCGCCCACACGAGTTCGCTCACGCGCTCCGGTTCGACGTTCGCGGTGACGCTGATGGCGCCCCGCCCGCCCACCGAGAGAATAGGGAGCGTCAGTCCATCGTCGCCCGAGAGTACCGCGAACGTCTCGTCCCGGGTCCGCTCGACGACCTCGCTGACGCGCGCCACGTCGCCGCTCGCGGCCTTGTACCCCACGACGTTCTCGTGGGACGCGAGCGACGCCACCGTCTCCACGGCGACGTTCCGGCCGGTGCGCGAGGGCACGTTGTAGAGCACCTGTGGCGCATCCACGCGGTCCGCGAGCGTCCGGAAGTGGGCCTCCATGCCCTCGGGCTCGGGGCGGTTGTAGTACGGCGAGATGAGGAGGAGCGCGTCCGCGCCCGCGTCGAGCGAGCGCTCCGCGAGCGAGACGGCTTCTCTGGTCGAGTTGCTGCCCGCGCCCGCAATCACGGGGACCTCGCCGTCTGCTACGGTTGCCACCGCTTCCACAACGGCAACGTGCTCGTCGTGGGTCACGGTCGCGCTCTCGCCGGTCGTCCCCATCGGGACGAGTCCGTCGACGCCCGCGTCGACGAGTCGTCGCGCGTCGGCCCGCAGTCGGTCGAAATCGATTCGTTCGTCGGATGTGAACGGCGTCGGCATCGCCGGGAAGACGCCGTTCACGAGGTCTGGATGTTCCATCTAGGTGTGTCGGGTGTGGTGTTCGAACGCTACGTCCCACGGCGGCCCGACACGAGGTTGCTACGCCCGCAGCGAGCCATTCGGCTCGGCTGTGAAGCGTTTACCCGAGAAAGAGCGGACGCTCCCGGCGACGAACGCAGTGTGGGGAGCGCCTGACATACGCCTTCGTCGGAACCCAATCGATAAAACTCTACCGCCTCCCGCAACTCCCTCCATCGGGGCTTTTTTGCTCCAGCTATGTCCACTCTACAGTATGCTCGTCCTCGGGGACGCCCACGCCACCACGCCCGACCGCCGCCGGGCGCTGTTCGCCGCTTACCGCGCGGCGGACGCCGACGTCGCGCTCCAGGCCGGCGACCTCATGTACTACGACCTCCCCGTCCCCACCTACTTCGTCAGCGGCAACAACGAGGACTTCGACGTTATCGAATCGCTGCGCCACGGCCGACTCCGGAGCGACGACGTCTCGAACGCACACCTCCTCCACTCGACTGCGGCCGACGTCGACGGCCTCCGCGTCGGCGGACTCTCCGGGAACTTCGCGCCGACGCAGTTCGAGAAACCGCGCGCCCAGCTCCACGAGGACCGGCGGCGGCACTTCGTCCACGAGGACGTCGAACGCGCGAAACAACTCGACGACGTGGACGTCTTCATCGCACACGAGGCCCCGCACGGCGTTCCGGTCACCGAGCAGTACGACGTCGGCAATCTGCACGTCGACGCCATCCTTCGCGCGCTCGAACCCGACCTCTGCCTCGTCGGCCACCACCACGAACACGCCGAGGGGGAGTTCGAGTCGACGCGCGTCGTCTCGCTCGCTCCGACCTGGGAGTCGTACTACACGCTCGACCCGGACACGCTGTCGCTCACGCGCCACGACACGCCCACCGCGTGACGTAGCTGTTCCGTACGCGCGGCCGTCAACCGCCCACGTCAGTCGTTTGCCATTCACTGTGGTCGGTCGCGTACTTTCATAACGCAGCGACACTCAGAGTGACGTATGGCTCCGATTCAGTCGGGACAGCGCGTCGCTGTCCTCGCGGACTCTCAGAACCTCTACCACTCCGCTCAGAGCGTCTACTCGCGGAATCTCGACTACGCATCGCTCCTCGAAAAGGCAGTGCAGAACCGCGAACTCACGCGAGCCATCGCGTACGTCATCCGCGCGCAGTCCGAGGACGAGGACAGCTTCTTCGAGGCCCTCCACGACATCGGCTTCGAGACCAAGATCAAGGACATCAAGACGTTCGGCGACGGGTCGAAGAAGGCCGACTGGGACGTCGGCATGAGCCTGGACGCCGTCACGCTCGCCAACCACGTCGACACCGTGGTGCTGTGTACGGGTGACGGCGACTTCTCGCGGCTCTGTAATCACCTCCGCCACGAGGGCGTCCGCGTCGAAGTGATGGCCTTCGAATCTTCGACGGCCGACGAACTCGTCGCCGCCGCTGACTCCTTCGTCGACCTCGCCGAGCGGGAAGATACGTTCCTGCTCTGAGCCCGTCGTTCAGAGGGCCGAATCGATTATACGGTCCTGCCGTCCGTGCCGGTGCTCCCCATCAGGAGCGACCCGGCGGCGAGACCGGTCGTCGCGAGCGCCGCGGCGACCAGCAACAGCAGGGTGTTCGACGTCGGGAGTCCTGTCCAGAAGAGGAGAGCGCTGCTCGCGAGCAGTAACACGACCGCAGCGCCGATCTTTGACGAGTCACTCATACCTGTGGCTTACTCCTGATTGTATTTAAGCGCATTCACTCGTTCGCGCTCCGAAGCGGCTTTACGCGCTCACCGCAGACCGATTCCCTATGCAGGACGGTGAGATGGCCTCGCTTCGGACGGTCGCCGACTACCAGTTCGGGGCGGGCGCGGGCGCGGCGCTGTTCCCGTCCGGAGAACCCCTCGAGATCGACCGGTCGAGCACTGGCCGGCCCCAGCAGGTCGCCCGCGACGACGGCCAGCGACTCGTCTCGGTCGGCCTCGACGGCCGGTTCACGCTCGGCGTCGCGGGCGGCCAGCGACTCGTCGACGAATTCGACGCGCCCGGCGCTCGCGTCACCGTCGGCGACGAGAGCGAACCGTTCGTGCGGGACGGCAAGAACGTCTTCGCGAAGTTCGTGCAGGCCGTCGATGCCGACGTCCGTGCGGGCGACGAACTCGCGGTCGTCCACGAACGCGGCGACGTCGTCGCGGTCGGACGCGCCGAACTGGACGCCGAGTCGATGCTGGATTTCGACTCCGGCGTCGCGGTGATGGTTCGCTCGGGCGTGCCCGACGAGTGAACCGAACCGGCTCGCATTGACCGCTCCGCCGCGTTGTCCGCGCGTGAACACCGTTAGACCGCCTGTTTCGGGTTCGCCATGCTTTTCATCTCTCGGTCCGACCGTCTCGGTATGTTTGGAGGAGGCGGCATGAATCCGCGGAAGATGAAACAGATGATGGAACAGATGGGGATCGACGTGGACGAGATCGACGCCACGGAGGTCGTCATCAAGCTCGAAGACGGTTCGCAGCTCGTGTTCGGAGACCCGGACGTCACAAAGATGGACGCCCGCGGCCAGGAGACCTACCAGGTCATCGGCGAACCCGAGGAGCGCGAGGGGAGCGGTGACAGCGCGGCTGCAATCGACGAGAGCGGCAGTGACGAGAGTAGCGGCGACGAGAGCGGTGGCGACGAGGGCGGTATTCCGGACGGCGACGTCGAGATCGTCGCCCAGCGCACGGGAGCGAGCGAGGACGAGGCCCGCGACGCGCTCGAAGCGACCGACGGCGACCTCGCCGCTGCCATCGAGCGACTCGAGTGATCCTCGTCGTCTGCGACGACCGGGAGTTCCTCTGTGCGCCCGGTGACGAGGTGCACTCCGACCTCGGCGTGCTCGACGTCCCGGAGGACGTCGAACCCGGCGAGACGGTCGAGACGCATCTCGGCGAGGAGTTCACGGTGCGCTCGCTCCGCGGACCGGACCTGTTCAACCACCTCGAACGCACCGGCGCGCCGATGATGCCCAAGGACATCGGCCTCGTCGTCGGGCACACGGGTGCAGCGGCCGGCGACCGCGTGCTCGACGCCGGGACCGGAACCGGCGTGCTCTCGGCGTACCTCGGCCGACTCGGCGCCGACGTGGTGACCTACGAGCGTGACCCGGAGTTCGCAGACGTCGCGCGGGAGAACATGGACCTCGCTGAGGTCGCGGACCGCGTCGACGTCCGCACGGGTGACGTCACCGAATCCCTCGATGACCTCTCCGGATTCGACCTCCTCACGCTCGACACACAGAACGCCCCGGACGTCGTCGCTCGCGCGCCCGAACTGCTCGTCTCCGGCGGCTACGTCGCGGTGTACTCGCCGTTCGTGGAGAACGCGCGGGCGGCGAGCGAGGCCGCTCGGGAGGCGGGCCTCGCGGACGTGCAGACGCTGGAAACCATGCAGCGCCGCATGGACTTCGACGAGCGTGGCTCCCGGCCGTCGACGAGCGGCGTCGGCCACACCGGCTACCTGCTGTTCGCACGGAACAACTGACCGACAACTCCGATTCGGGGGCGACTCGTCGTCCTTCTGCATCCGCCGCCCGCGTGCGTTCAGAACATCGACGCGGCTATCGGTTCAGTTGTCGTCCTCCCGCCACCGGTGCTCGCACTCTGTGCAGATGAAAAAGCGCGTCTCGGATTCGTCCGCCGAGCGAATCTGCTGCATGTACCAGTACGCCTCGTCGTTCTCGCAGTTGGGGCAGACGACTGTCGTCTTCGGGAGGCCCTTGTCCTCGGCCCCGCTAACGTCGACGATTTCGGTGTCCTCCTGGCCCTCGGTGACGACGTAGGAGGCGTCGGGGTCCTTGGGTTGTTTGTTCCCGCAGCTCCCACAGACCCACAGGCCGTCCTCGGCTTTCATCATCGAACCGCACTCGTCGCAGAACTCCATGCCATGTTCGTAGGACACGCGGCGCAGTTAAGCGCCCGGATTCGCTCTTCGTCGGTTGCGTCCCGGGCCCGCGGACTCACCCTCGCGTACTCGACTGTCCCTCGCCTTCGGACTGCCTACTCGACTACCCTTCGCCTTCTGACTGCCCCGGTTCGCCGACAGCCTCCGTCGGCAGGTGGTTGTACACGACCGTCTGGAGGTCCTCGGCGTCGTCGAACGTGTCGTCGTTCGCGCGCCCGAGAACGTCAGCGAGCGGTTCCTCACCGTCCGCGTACAGCAACACCACGTCGTCGAACGCGGCGACGACTTCCTCCTGGGTCACCGGATACGAGAGCGTCTCCAGTTCGCGCCGGAGGTCGCTCAGCTTCACTTCGTGTTCCATGACATCGAGAACCACGTCTATCGCCCTAACTGTTTCCCGACCCCGCACAGGGACGGGGTCGTGACGTGGACTTCGCGTTCCAGAACTGTGAAACGAGGGGCGCGCGTACCGCCGTCCAATGAGTTTTTTCGACACTGACCGGCGTGTCCTCGTGCTGGCGCTGGCCCGGATGGCCGACGCAGTCGGGAACTCGTTTCTCATTATCGTGCTCCCCGCGTACATCGGCGCGCACGGTCCTGTCGACGTGTCTGCGTTCACGGGGCCGCTCTCCATCCTCGGCGTCGACGTGTTGCGGGTGACGGACTCACTGCTCGTCGGTCTCGCGCTCTCCCTGTTCGGCTTCCTGAACAGTTTCATGCAACCGTTCACGGGCAGGTGGTCCGACCGCGCCGGCAAGCGCAAGGTGTTCATCCTCGCCGGACTCGCCCTGCTCGGCGGCGCCTCCGGCGCGTACGCGTTCGTCGACGACTACCAGTTGGTGCTCGCACTCCGCATGCTTCAGGGCGTCGGCGCGGCGCTCACCATCCCCTGTACGGTCGCGCTCGTGAACGAACTCGCCACGGACGCGACGCGCGGCAACAACTTCGGCGTGTTCAACACGTTCCGACTCATCGGGTTCGGCTTCGGCCCGGTCATCGCCGGACTCGTGCTGACGCGGTGGGGGTTCGACGCGGCGTTCGGCGTCGCCGTCCTGGGCGCGTTCGTGAGTTTCCTGCTCGTGGCGGTGCTCGTCTCGGACCCCGAACAGACCCAGGCCGCAGCGGGCGAGGACGTCTCGATAGCCGTCCGCGGCGACCGCCGCCTCCTCGACCCCGTGTTCACGCTCGGCGTCGCCACCGTCTGCATGGGCGTCTGCATCGCGCTGTTCGCCACGCTCGAATCGACCATCAACGCCCGCCTCGACCAGACGAACGTCCTGTTCGGCCTGGAGTTCGGCGCGGTCGTCATCGCGAACGTCGTCTTCCAGGTGCCTATCGGGCGCGCGAGCGACCGGTACGGTCGACGCCCGTTCATCGTCGCCGGGTTCGCCCTGCTGATCCCCGCGACGCTCGCACAGGGGTACGCCTACACGCCCGTCTCGATGATCGCCGCGCGCTTCGTACAGGGGGTCGCTGTCGCCGCCGTGTTCGCGCCGTCGCTCGCTGTCGCCGGCGACCTCGCACGAGAAGGGGAGTCCGGGAGCACGCTCTCGGTGCTCACGATGGGGTTCGGGCTCGGGACGGCCATCGGCCCGCTCGCGTCGGGGTTCCTCGTCCGATTCGGCTTCTCGACGCCGTTCGCGGTCGGGTCAGCCCTCGCGGTTATCGCACTCGTACTCGTCTACACGCAGGTCGAAGAGACGCTCAGCGACCCACAGCCGATGCGGGCCACGCCCGGGGACTGACTACTCGAACTGTCCTACAGCGCCTGACCGCGAGTCCGACGCGCCGACTTACTCGAACTCGGGTTCGCGGTCCTCCAGGAACGCGGTCATTCCCTCGCGCTGGTCGTCGCTCCCGAACAGTCCCGCCCACGTCCGCCGCTCGAACTCGAGGCCCGCCTCGAGAGACGTCTCGTGGCTCTGATTGATGGTTTCCTTCGCTGCGCGGAGCGCCGTCGCCGGTTGCGCGGCGAGGTCGTCCGCGAGCTCCGAGACGTGCTCCCGGAGTTCGTCGTGCGCGACGACCTCACCAACGAGCCCTTCCTCGAGCGCGTCGGTTGCGTCGACCCGCTCCCCGAAGTAGATGAGGCGACGCGCCGTCTCGTCGCCGACGAGGCGCGGCAGTCGTTGCGTCCCACCCCATCCCGGGACGATGCCGAGATCGATCTCCGTCTGTCCTAGCACCGCGCGCTCGGAGGCCACCCGGAGGTCGCAGGCGAGCGCGAGTTCCATCCCGCCGCCGAACGCGTACCCGTTGATGCCCGCGATGGCGGGCGCCGGGAACTCCTCGATGGCGTTCGCCACGTCGTGTCCGAGTTGCGCGTACTCGTTTGCCTCCTCCGGGTCCATCTCCGCCATGTGGGAGATGTCAGCACCGGCGACGAACGCCTTCTCGCCCGCGCCGGTCAGCACGAGCGCGCGAGCGTCGGCGGCCTCGGCTTCCTCGAGCGCGTCGCCCAGTGATTCGAGCGTCGGCACGTTGAGCGCGTTCAACTGGTCGGGCCGGTCGATCGTGATTGTTGCCACGTCGTCCTCGACGTCGAGACGAACGGTGTCCGCCATGGTCGAGTGCACGGACGACGCCAGCATAAGGCTCCGGGGTCCGTCCGCAAGGTCGAAATACTACCCCGGCAAATCCACGCACATGACCCTCTCGGAGGACGCCCGCGAGCGCCTGGCGGACGTCGTGGAACTCCAGCCGACGAAGAACAAGGAGCTACAGGAGCGCTGGGAGATGGAAAGCGGGAGCGACGTCCACCAGTTCCTCGAGTCCGAACTCCGGGACTACTACTACCGGGACGAGAACAGCCTCGTGCGTGCCACCGCGGAGGCCGCCGAACTCGTCGGTGAGGCGCCCGAGGACGGCGAGGCGCCCGCGGTCCACATGTCCGAGAACGAGCGTCGCGTGTTCGCGGTCATCGCCGGCCCCGACGAGCGCGCGGAGAGCGTCGTCTCCGTCCTCCACTCGGTCCGCAGCGAGTTCGACGCCGACACCGAGGCCAGCGATGTCCGGCGCGCGCTCCAGACGCTCAAGCGCAAGGGCATCGTCGAGGTCGTTCACCGGACCGTTCCGACGTACAAACTCGCCGTCGCGCGCGAGGACGTCAACATCGAGGAGGACGAGCAGACGGACTAGTACCGTCGAACAGGGCGAACAGCATTGCCGGCCTCGGCGGCAGAAACGAGCGTTCTATCGCTGTCGCTGTCGCCGCTCCTCGAGCACGCGCTGGATGGTCTTCCCGGGGCCGCCATCGAGTGGCCAGTTCTTTTGGCGCCACGCAGGCGGTTCCGGTGAGAGCGACGAACACGACGACGAGCACTCCGACGCCGTCGGCTCGCATTCTTTGGCCCCGCAGTACGGCACGTAGCCGTGTTCGGCCCGGCGCACTCCGAAGTGCCGGCAGTCCGGGCGCATCGTGTCGACGTACGACCGCCAGCCCCGCTCGTACGCTCGCTCCGCTATTTCGAGGCGCTTCTCGGCCTTCCACTCGGCGTCGGCGTACTCGAAGGCGGCCGGCGACTGGTCGAATTCGCCGCCCGACGGTCGGTCGGTGATGCGCGTGCCGACCGCGTCGGCGTCGAGCGACCGCGGGTGCCACGCCACTGACGCTTCGCCATCCGCCGCGTCGAACGCGAGAATTCCCGCCTCGACGGGCATCTCGCGGAGCAACGCTGGTTCGACGTCCTCGTCGGTCGCTTCGGTCGCCAGCCACACCTCGTCGGCGAGGGACAGCGCGACGTCGCGTTCCAACTGATCCGCGAGCACGTCCGCCGCGGACGCGTCGAGGTCGGGTTTGTTCTCCACGGCGACGATGCGCTCTACCCAGTCGGGGTACTGCCACTTCCGCCGCAACTCGATGCGGTTCCCGTTCCGGCGTTTCTCTACGACGCCGCGGTCGGCCGCGCGGTGTACCGCCTCGCGGACGTACCGCCACGGGTAGCCTGGATGCGGGAGCGCGTCCCGGTAGAACGCCCAGTCCGCGGGCGCGTTCCGGACGACGTGCAGGAGGTCCGAGTCCAGTCGTTCGGTTCCGAAGTTCGCGCGTGCGGCCAACCTCTCCGGGTCGACTTCCACGATGACAGTGTCCCATCGTCGGTCCCGGGTTCCGAGTTGCCGCGCGACGAAACACGGCCGTCGCTGTTCGGCCTCTGGGTGCCAGTGTCGCTCCGCCCACGCGCAGACGCGGAGTTCGAACGCGAACTCGGACACGACCGACAGCGGGCGGGCCACGCACCTACGTCTTTCGGCGTCGCTCGCGCCAGCCCGACCGCGTTCGCCGCTCCGTCGGCCGTCGTTCCGACAGTCAGGCCTTGGCCTCCTGTTTCAGGAACTCGTGGGCGTCCCGGAGGATGTCGCGGGGCCCGTCCTGCGTGATGGTGTTGATGGCCTGGTCGTAGTCGCGCCACTGCAGGTCCGAGTGTTCGTTCGACAGTTCAGCGCTCGCCTCGAAGGACTTCGCGATGAACAGGTGGACCGTCTTGTGGATCCGCTTGCCGTTGGCCTCGAACACGTACTCGTACTCGTCTCGGAAGCCATCAACGAGGCGGAAATCCTCGATGCCGGCTTCCTCCTGTACCTCTCGAATCGCCGTCTGTTGGAGCTCTTCGCTCCCCTCCACGCCACCCTTCGGGAACTCCCAGTCCCCGGGCCGGCTCTTGAGGAGGAGGTATTCACGCCGGTCCCGCGTGTCGCGGAACAGGATCGCTCCGGCGCTGGTCGCTTCGACCGTCATTACCAGTCGTTACTCGGCCACCAGTTAAGAGAATATCGGACCGGGTGACAGTGTGCCACGCGCCGCTGGCAAGCGCACGCTTTTTGGCAGTGGACGCCTTTCGTCTCCAACAGCACCTCCCAGCTATGACCTTCGTGACCAAACTCTCCCTCAAGAGTGGGGACCGGGCAGCGCTCGACGGTGTCGTCTCCGACATCAAGCAGACGTGCACTCGAAAGGGCGCCGAGATGAAGGGTCCGCACTCGGACTCCCCCCTCGAGGAACGCGTCCCCATCTACGCGCGCCTCGACGGGCGAGCGGATCCGGCGAACAGCACCTGGCACTACACGGTGTACCGCCGACGAATCGAGATCCACGGCCACGACGATCTCGCACGCTCCGTCATGGAGCGAGACTTCCCTGAAAGCGTCCACGTCGAGGCCGAACTCGAACAGGTCAAGCCACTGGGTTCGTCCGCGTAGAACTCTCTTCAGGTAGTTCTCCCCTTGCAGTCGGTACTCGTCGCGTTTCTCTCCCTCGCAGGTGGTGAGCCAACCAACAGACCTGGTCGCGCGGCCCCGGGCCAGCAGATGCCGCCAGCGTTGGCCCTGTAGACACCGACAGCGTTGGGCTTCCAGATGCCTCCAATGTTGGACTTGCAGGTGTCTCTAATGTGGGCTTGCAGACGCCTCTGTTTCGGGGACGGCACGGCGTCGTTCCGCGTCCACCGCCCCGCACGAACTCAGTTCACGGGCGTGGGTGGCCGCGCTCTCGCACTTGAACGTTCGCCCGCAGAAAAGACGCGCTCGGCCCGTTCCGCGAGTCGGGTGGGCCGCGTCGTCAGTAGGAACTCTGTCCGACGGTTTCGAGGTAGGTCGCCGTCCCGTCGTGGTCGTTTCCGTCGAACTCATCGATCCGCAGTCGGACCTGCAGGTCGACCGGGTTCTCGGGCGGGTCTTCGAGGTAGAGTTTCGTGTCGCCGACGCGCACGACTGCTCGCCCGTCCTCGACGCCGGTGACGAACGCGACGACCTCTTCGCCGGGTTCGAAGGTCGGCCTGTTCGTTCGGAAGCCGATGCCGGTGAAGAACGCGGAGAGGCGGCTCATACGCGCGCCACCTCCTCTGATTCGCGGTCAGTGATGTACTCGAGCCCGTACCCCGAGAACGCGGCGACAACGAACGTCGCGAACAGCAGCCAGCCGTGGAACACGAACGGCCACACCTGGATGGGGCTCACGACCAGCGACTGCGTAAACCACTCGTAGCTGGAGCTCTCGACGAGCCCCTGCATCGTCGCGAACCCGACGAGCACGCCGCCAGCCCACGGGAAGATGTAGCCGAGCGCGCTCGTGTTCGCGTCCAGGATGTTCGCGCGCCGGTAGCCGTTGATGTTGAACCGTTCGCCGACCCGAGCGACGTACGGCGCGATGGCGATCTCGGCGGCGGTGTTGATGGTGATCATGGCGTTGACGAGCGCCGTGCCGAACACCATCGTCGCCTCCGCGCGCCGAACGTTCGTGGCGACCCGGGTGAGCAGAACGTCCTGAATTGCCTGGAAGCCCCCGCCGCGAATCATGATGCGCGCCCCGGCGACGATGAGGAGCGTGAGCACGATGAGCGGGAAGAAGCCGAGCGCACCATCGTAGAGACTCCCGGAGACTGTGGCGGTGCCGTCGGTCAGTGCGACGAACGGCAGCCACGCGAACTCACGCGCGAGGCCGGCGCTCTCCGGCGCCTGGAAGAGGAGCGCGGGACTACGTTGGAGGCCGTCAGCGAGCAGCGTGGTGTACTCGGCGAGCAGTTCGCTGCCGACGTTGAACGCGAGCGCGACGACGATGCCCCACGAGATGGCTTCCACGATGTGTCTGCCGGAGACGGCGAGCGCGATGACCGTCGCCATCGAGAGGACGTGGATGAGGCCGAGGGCGTTGCCGTCGAGTCCGCCGCCAGCGCCAGCGCTCACGGTGGCGCCCGGCATCAGTTGCCCGGCGATGAGGTACGCGAGGAGCGCGGGGACGGCGGCGACCAGCGCGTACTTGAAGCGGGACGCGACGACGCCGCCGATGTCGGCGTCCTGGGTGACCGCGGAGACGATGGTGGTGTCACTGACGGGCGCGAGGTTGTCACCGAACACCGCACCGGAGAGGATCGAACCGAACAACAACACGGGGTTCGCGCCGAGCAGCAGGCCGGCGGGGTAGAACAGCCCCGTGAACGCGATGGTGGTGCCGTACCCGGTGCCGATGCCGGTGGCGAACAGCGCGGCGAGCAGGAACGTCGCCGCGGGGAACAGCGACCCGGTGACGTTCGCGACGTCCGCGGCCCAGACGAGGCCCTGTACGAACCCGCCGTCTTGGAGCAGCTGGGCGAACATGCCGGCCCAGAGCCACGCGACGATGGCGGTGGCGGCGACGCGCTGGGTCATCCCCTCGAAGATGGTGTTCGCGTACGACGCCCACGACCCCTTCGTGAAGAACATGCCGACGATGAGCGCGCCGAGCATGCCGACGACGAGGCCGCTGGTGTCGCTGACCTGGAGGACGCCGCTCTGGAAGATGGCCCACGCGACGAACAGCGCGAGCGGCAGTGCACTGACCAGTCGACCGCCGTAGAACTCGATGTCGTTGCCGTCGTCGTGTAGTTCGTCGGCCGTTTGCTCAGTGTCTGGCGGCATTTGTGATACTCGGCCCGACGAACTCGCGGTACAAAAGTTACTCCCAACAGTGCGACGTGCTACAGACACTCACGCATCGACGTCGCTTCGCCAGAATGCGCGCCGACGGCACAGTTTATGTGGCGGCCACGTCTGATTTTGGACATGGACGCAGCGACGCGCGAGCGCCTCGTCGCGCTCCGACGAGACCTGCACCGTCACCCCGAACCCGCGTGGTGCGAGTTCTACACGACCGCCCGCGTCGTCGAGGCGTGCGAGCGAGTCGGTGTCGACGAACTCCACGTCGGGCCGGACGCCCTCGCCACCGACGACCGGATGGCGGTCCCCGACGACGACACGCTCGCCGAGTGGCGGGACAGGGCCCTCGACGAGGGCGCAGACGAATCTATCGTCTCGCGACTCGAGGGTGGGAAGACCGGCGCCATCGCCGTGCTCGAGTGCGGCGACGGCCCGACAGTCGGGCTTCGAGTGGACATCGACGCGCTCCACATTACGGAGTCGACCGACGACGACCACCACCCCGCGAGTGCGGGGTTCCGTTCCGAACACGAGGGGTATATGCACGCCTGCGGGCACGACGGCCACGCCACCATCGGCGTGGGCGTCCTCGAAGCCGTCGCAGACAGCGACTTCGAGGGGACGCTGAAGGTACTCTTCCAGCCAGCCGAGGAGCGCGTCGGCGGCGGACAGGCGATGGCCGAGAGCGGGCATCTCGACGACGTGGACTACTTCTACGCCGTCCACCTCGGACTCGACCACCCGACCGGCGAAGTGGTCGCGGGCGTCGGCGGGTTCCTCGCGGTGAGCCACATGCTCGCGGAGTTCGAGGGCGAACCCTCGCACGCCGGTGCACACCCCGAGCAGGGCCGGAACGCGGTGCAGGCGATGGCCACCGCTGTCCAGAACCTGTACGCGATTCCGCGCCACGACGACGGCGCGACGCGCGTGAACGCGGGGCACGTAGGCGGCGGGTCCGCGACGAACGTCATCCCCGAGGAGGCGTTCGTCGAGGGCGAGGTGCGCGGCGAGACGACCGAACTGATGGAGTACATGAAGGAGAAGGCAGACCGCGTGCTTCGCTCGGCCGCGGAGATGCACGAGTGCGACGTGACCATCTCCACCGAGGGGGAGGCGCCGAGCGCCGAGAGCGACCAGGCGCTCGTCGACGTGTTCGCTGAGGACGCCGGGTCGGTCGAGGGCGTCGAGAACGTGGTCGAACGGGACGCCCTCGGCGGGAGCGAGGACGCGACGTACCTGATGCGGCGCGTTCAGCAGACCGGCGGCCTGGCGTGTTTCGTCTGCATCGGCACCGACCACCCCGGCGGCCACCACACGTCGACGTTCGACGTCGACGAGACCTCACTCGACGTCGGCATCGACTCGCTGTCGCGGGCGATCTGCTCGGTCGCGGCCGACCGCCCGTAGCCAGCGCCACCACGGACACCGTCGGCTGTCCGCCGCCTGCCGTGACGGCAGCCACACCGAACGGCACCAACCGCTTTGTAGTTAGCTGAGCTATACGTCCCCATGGGAGAGCACGTCAGCCGACGGCAGTTCCTGCGGTCGCTGGGCGGCGCCGGCGGCCTCGCGGCCACAACGAGCGCGGCGGCGGCACAGGACGAACAGTCGACGGCCACCGTCGCGATGACCGACGACCTCGTCTACCAGCCGGAAACGGTGACCGTGGCTCCGGGAACGACCGTCGTCTGGGAGAACGTCGGGAACATCGCTCACACGGTGACCGCGTACAGCGAGGAGATTCCCGAGAACGCGCCGTACTTCGCGTCCGGGGGGCCCTTCGACTCCGAGCAGGCGGCCCGCGCCGCCTACCCGGACCAGGGCGTCATCCCCGGCGGCGAGACCTACGAGCACACGTTCGAGACGACGGGTTCGTTCGGCTACTTCTGTATTCCCCACGAGAGCGCGGGGATGATCGGGACCGTGGAGGTGACCGAGAATCCGGGTGCCGGCGGCGGTGGCGGCGGCGGGTCTATTCTCCCGAACAGCGCGAAGACGCTGGGTGTCGTCGCGACGTCGGTGCTCGTCGTGGTGCTCGGGTTCGCGTGGGCGTTCGTGAAGTACGGCGGCGACTACGGGGACGAATGAACGGTTCGAGACGAATGTGGCGAGCAGGCGACGCAAGTGCGGAGCGCGAGGCGGGGCATCGCCGTTCCGAAGTGGCCGCCTCGCGGCAGTTCTCAGGTCACGAGACGGTCTGCCCCCGTCCCGGTATTTGAACCTTCGGCCGGTAGAGGCGGGTTCGACAGTCAGTACTTGGGGTCGGCACCCGTGACGTCGTAGACGTCCGCCATGATGTCGTCGCGGCGGGACTGCCAGGCGTCCATCCCGTCGGGACTCGAGGGGTAGTCCTCGTAGTGCTCCAGGAGGCGGTCGGCCTGCTGTTTCACCTTGTAGAAGTTCCAGATCTGGCCCCAGTAGCCGAAGGACTTGAGCGTGGTGGCGAGTTTGAGCCGGAGGCTGAAGTCCGCGCTGCCGGCGTACAGCGCCTCCGCGAGTTTCTCGCCGGGGAGCGAGGCGAGCAGACCCATCAGGTCGTTCACGTCCACGGCGGTCGAGAGGATGTTGTACACGTCGAGGCCGGCGTACCGCGCGCCGAAGTGGTCCATCACGCGCTCGTTGTACGCCCAGAGCGCCTCCTCCGAGAGGTCGCCAGTCTCGATGGCCTTGATGGCCTGCTCGCCGGCGTACTTGCCCGCGTACGCGGCGCCCGCGATGCCGCCACCGGTCGTCGGATTGACGTGGCCCGCGGCGTCACCGACCGCGATGAACCCCGGCGCTGTCGCCGAGTCGTACGGGCGGCGCGTCGGAAGCGCCGCGCCGAGTTTGTCGGTGACCGTGGCGTTCTGGAACTCCGGTCGGTTCCGGAGGTCGCGTTTCAGGTCGTCGACGAGGTTCATCGGCTCCTCGGTCATCTGGAAGCCGAGGCCGGCGTTGATCTCCGTGCTGGTGCGCGGGAAGTACCAGAGGTAGCCGGCGGCGCGCTCGGTCGGCTTGAACACGAGCGCGTCGTCCCACTCGACCTCCTCCTCGACCTCCACGATCTCGCGGTACGCCGAGCAGAACTGGGAGTACGAGACGTTCGTGTCGAAGGTCGTCCCCGAGAAGTCGACCTTGTCCTGGAGCAGCGAGAGCGAGCCAGCGCCGTCGACCACGACGTCGGCGTCGAACTGCACGACGTCCCCGCGGTGTTTCCCGCGGACGCCCGTGACCTTCCCGGAGCGGTCCTGTTCGACGTCCTGTACGACGACGTTGTAGTGGAAGTCCGCGCCCGCCTCCACGGCGCCGTCGATGACACAGCGCCCGTACTCCCAGCGGTCGACGACCGCGAGTTCGCCCGGCACGGGGATGTCGAGGACGGTGTCCTCGTTCGGGATTTCGAAGCGCCCGTGGTCGACGCCCGTGTTCGTGAACGCGGACTCGAGTTTCGACTTCGGGATGGCCTCCGGGAACGCGTCCGCGCCCTTCAGCGCGTCGCCGCAGGCGATGTGGCCCGCCTCCTGTTCGGTCTTCCGCTCGACGACTGCGACGTCGTAGCCCTCGCGTGCGACCGTCGCGGCGGTGTAGCAACCCGAGGTGCCCGCACCGACGACGACCACGTCGTACTCGTGGGTAGTCATACGAACGAGTTGGAACCCGCAGAGAAAACTCTTTATGCACCAATCCGTCCTCTCCCCGAGGACAGCCCTGAATAAAGAGTTTTACCGGCAGTCCGCGAAGGCCCGACAATGACCGAATACACAGTGGAGTTCCTCGGCACCGGCGAGGAGATCGAGGTCTCCGACACCGAGACCATCCTGAAGGCGTGTCTCCGGGAGGGCATCGCCCAGGAGTATTCCTGCCGCGTCGGTATGTGTCTCGCGTGCTCCGCGAAGATCGAGGTCGGCGAAGTGGTCCAGCCCGCTGCTCGCGCCCTCACTGACGAGGAGGCCGAGGAGTACGCCCTGACCTGCATGGCCCGCCCGCAGTCGGATCTGAAACTCGACCGCGGAAAGTACCCGCCGAGCATCGAACAGGACGCCGCCAGCCCCGACGCCGCGACCGCCGACGACGACTGACCGCGATTTTCGGACTGCTTCTCGTCGAAGAAGCGATTTCGGACTGCTTCTCGTCGAAGAAGCGACTTCGGCCGGCGCCTCGTCGAAGACGCGATTTCCGGACTACGCCTCGTCGAAGAGTTCCTCGCCGTCGACCATGTGCTTCTCGACGGCGTCCATGTCGAGTGTGACACCGAGCCCTGGCTTCTCGGGCACCTCGATAGCGCCGTTCTGGATGACGTCCTCCTCGACCAGGTCGCTCCACCAGCCGAGTTCGTAGGAGTGGTACTCGACGGCGAGGCTGTTCGGGATGGCGGCACCGACGTGCGCGCTCGCCATGGTAGCCACCGGACTGGAGACGTTGTGCATCGCCACCGGAACGTAGTACTGGTTCGCCACGTCCGCTATCTTCCGGGTTTCGCGCATCCCGCCGACCTTCGGGAGGTCGGGTGCGACGATGTCAACGGCCTGGTTCTCGATGAGACGGCGCTCCTCGGTCACCCGGTACCGGTTCTCGCCCACCGCGATGGGCGTGGTCGTGGACTTCGTGACCTCCTCCTGGACCTCGAGATTCTCCGGGGGTACGGGGTCCTCGAGCCACCAGACGTCGTACTCCTCGAGTTCGGCGGCGAGGCGCTTCGCGCTCCCGCCGGAGAACGTCCAGTGGCAGTCGAAGGCGACGTCTGCGCGGTCCTTCACGCGCTCCGTGACCGCCTCCACGATGTCGACCTTGTGGCGTATCTCGCCCGGCCGGAGGTGGCGGTTCGCGCGGTCTTTCTCCAGCCCAGAGGGTACGTCGAGGTCGAACTTGAGCGCGTCGTAGCCGAGTTCTTCGACGACGCGCTCGGCCTCGTCCGCGCACGCCTCCGGGTCGGCTTCGTCGGCGGTGTGGCAGTCACAGTAGACGCGCACCTCGTCGCGGTACTTCCCGCCGAGGAGCTGGTACGCCGGCACGTCCAGGACCTTCCCGGCGAGGTCGTGGAGCGCGATCTCGATGCCGGAGATCGCGGTGACGGTGACGCCCTCGACGCTTCCCTCGCCGCTCATCTTTTGGACGAGGTGTTCGAACAGACGGTCGATGTCGAGGGGATTCTCGCCGACGAGGAATGGCCGCATGCGCTCGATCAGCTCCGGAACGCCGGCGCCCCAGTACGCCTCGCCGGTGCCGACGACGCCGGCGTCCGTGTAGACGCGGACGAGCGTCCACGGGAAGTTCCCGTCCACCATCGTCGTCTGCACGTCGGTGATCTCGAGGTCGCGGGGCGCGGGCCGGTCGGTGGTGACGCCCATCGTCTCGCCGGAGAGTTCCCGCATCGTGTACTCTGCGTTCGGGTCGTGGAGTTCGTCGTAGTTCTTCATTGTCTGTGTTCGGTGGGTGGCGTGTCGGTCTGTGCGCTCACAGCACGCCGAGCGCGTCGAGGTCGTCTTCGAGTGCGGTTCGCGTCTCGTCGTCCATCGTTCGCAGCGGCGAGCGTAGCGGCCCAGCGTCGAAGCCGCGCAGGGAGAGGGCGGTCTTCACGCCGGCCATGTAGGGGCCCTGCTTGAACGCGCGCCGTACGTCGTAGACCGTGCTCTGCAACTCGCGGGCGCGGGCCTCGTCACCGGCGTCGTACGCCTCGTAGAGGTCGGCGACGAGCTCGGGGAAGGCGTTCGCGACGGCCGATACCAGCCCCGTACAGCCGACCTCGAGACCGGGGAACAGAAGCGAATCCGAGCCCGCAAGAAACGTCAGTTCGGGGTTCGCGTCGATGGCCTGGCCGAGCCACGGCACGTCCTTCGAGGAGTCCTTCACGCCTGCGAGGTTTTCGATGGTCGCGAGTTCCGAGAGCGTCTCCAGTTTCAGCTTGTTCCCCGTCTTCGAGGGGATGTGGTAGACGTACACCGGGAGGTCGACGGCGGCACAGACGTCCTGGTAGTGCCCGACGGCGGCCTCGTGGTCGAGCGGGTAGTAGTACGGCGTGACGACGACGACGCCGTCCGCGCCGACCCGCTGGGCGTGCTGGGCGCGCGCGATGGTCTCTCGCGTGCTCGGCGCGCCGACGCCGGCGATGACGGGCACATCGCCGCCGACCTCTTCGACGACGGCGGTGACGACGCGGTCGCGTTCCTCGCCCGTGAGTAGCGGAAATTCGCCGTTCGTTCCGAGCGGGAAGACGGCGTCGGCTCCCCCCTCGACGACGAACCGCGCGTGCTCCGCGGTCGTTTCGACGTCTAGCGATTCGTCCTCGTGGAACGCCGTCACGGTCGGCGGGACCACGCCGTGGACGCCGAGCGGGTCGGCGTCGCCGGGTGCGGGCGCGTTGTCCGGCATGGGTGGAGTGACTTCGGCCCCCTGTATAAGCACCGGGGGAACTGGATCCTCTTTCGGTCCCGAGTAAACTTTTTGCACCTGGGGTAGAATGGAGTACGTATGGACGTCGAAGTAACGCTCACCGGCACGCTTGCTGCCCGCACCGGCACTCATCGCGCCCGCATCGGCGTTGCTGACGACGCGACGGTCGCAGACGTCGTAGACACACTCGCCACGAAGTTCGGTTCGCAGGTCCGCGCCGGAGTGCTCGAGGGGTCGCGTCTCCGCAGCGACATCGTCGCCGTCCGGGACGCCCCGAATCAGGAGTCGCCCTCCGCGGGGCGTCACGAACGCCTCTCGGCCGGGAGCGAAGTCCACGCCGGAGACAGCGTGCAGTTCCGTATCACGGGCTGACGAACGCGCTTTCCCCGACCAACTGCTGTTTTCCGCTACTGCCGTTCTTCGCCACCTCCTCGTCACCCCTGTTCTCCGCTCCCTCTCCGACACCGCTGTTCTTCCCGTTCGACGCTCCTTCCGCCAGCGACCAGTCGTCCGCTTCGGTCAGTTGCGTCGGTTAGTTGTCCAGTTCTGTCAGCCGATTCAGCGCCCACACAGTCCGCAGCACGTCGCCCGCCGCGCCGCGGTCGAACACCAGGTCGTCCGTGCCGCGGACGTGCTCCAGCACGCGGCCGGACGCGTGCTCGGGCGCCGCCGAGATGCCCGCGTCCGCCGACGCCACCCACTCCATGACGCGCAGGTCGCTCTTCGAATCGCCCATCACGAGTGCGAACGGGTCCTCGACGCCCAGCACGTCGAAGGCCGACTGTACGCCGACGACCTTGTTCAACTCCCGAGAGGCGATCTCCGCGGCGTCGCCCTCGTAGTACGCCACGTCCACGCGGTCCAGCACGTCGACCAGTTCGTCGGGAACGTCGACGCTGCCAGGCCGTTCCCCGGCGTCTTCCAGTACGCCCGCGATCTCGGGGTCGGCGTCGGCGTAGTACGCGCGCACCGCGTCGGCGTCCGCGTCCAGACAGTCCGCGAGCAACGCCAGGAGGTACCGGAGACCCGCGTCGATGAGTTCGACCGCGCGCTCGCTGCCCGTCTCGTAGTTCGGTTTGAGGGTCACGTTGAACTCGTTGCCCTGCAGGTGACAGCCACTGCGGACGTCCTCCGGGGCGTCCGGGAGCACCTTCGAGCGCACGCCGTCGAACACCGAGCGGACGTCCTCGTCTAACTCCTCGTAGAGGAGTCGCTTCGTGTCGGGGCCGTGGCCGGGTGTGAACACGCCGGTGCCGGCCTCGTAGACGATCGAGAGGCCGCCGGAGTAGACGAGTTCGTTGCCGAGGCCCTGGATGAGAAATCCTTTGACGTTCTCCAGGGTCTGGCCCGTGCAGATGACGATGGGGACGCCGGCGTCGTGGAACTCCGTCAGCAGGTGGAGCGTCTCGCGGGGGATCTCGTTGTCCGTCCCGCCGGCGGAGCGGAGCGTCTCGTCGACGTCGAGCACCAGCACGTTCACCGCCCGGCCGTAGTCCGCGTACAGGTCGAGCGCGCCGAACGCCTGTTCGCGGGTGGCGTGCGCGGCAACGTCCGCGTACGCGTCGCCCTCGGGGAACGCCGCACGGATGTCGTCTTTCAGTTCGGTGAGGTTGTCGCTGGCAGTCTCCCAGTGTTCGAGTGCGACGCGGGAGTCGACCGGTGGGAACAGGTTCACGAAGTCCTGCTGGGCGCGGAGTGTCTGTGTGTCGAACTCGTCGTACAGGGCGTACAGCCGGTCGTACCGCTCCATGGTGGTAGAGGTTGCTGGTCGTGCTTAAATCGTGGACACGCCGGCGACATTCTCGACGTGTGCGGTGCGCGTGTGACCCGCCGGCCCACTCGACGAAACGACCTTAAAACCGCGCCACAATCTCCCGCGTATGAAGAACGTCGACGACCTCATCGAGAGCGCGTCCGAACTCGCCGAGCGGGGACTCTCCCGCGGCGAAATTGCGGACGAACTGAACGTCTCCCGGGAGACCGCGAGCTGGCTCGTGGAACGCGCGAGCGGTCCTGCGCCGTCCGTCGAGAACGAACCCGAAGGTGGGCCCCAGGACGTGCACGTCGACTGGAGCAGTATCGGCGAGGCGGGCGCGCGCCTTTCGGCGATCGGCGTCGCGCTCGCGGACTCGCTGCGCGAACACAGCCACGACGTCGACCTGGTGGTCGGCGTCGAGAAGGCGGGCGTCCCGCTCGCCACCGCCGTCTCCCGGGAACTCGAGACCGACCTGGCGACGTACACGCCCCGCAAGCACCAGTGGGAGGAAGGCGACATCGAAGACCTCGGCGGGAGTTTCTCTCGGAACTTCGCGCAGGTCGAAGGCCGTGACTGCTTCATCGTCGACGACACCGTAACGTCCGGCACGACGATGCAGGAGACTGTCGAGGGTGTCCGCAACGACGGCGGGACGCCGGTCGCCTGCGGCGTGCTCGTCGACAAGCAGGGTCTCGAGGACGTCGACGACGTGCCCCTCGAGTCGCTGCTGCAGGTCATCCGAGTCGGCACGAGCGACTGACATCGAGGACGCGTCGACAGCCCGTGCAGTTGGCGGCGCAAGGCATTTCTCTGCGCTACCACTATCGTGCCTATGGCCTTCGACCCGATGGACTCGATGGAGCAGGACGCGGTGACCGACATCGTGGACGCCGCCATCGAGAACAACGACGTTGTTCTGTTCATGAAAGGGACCCCACAGATGCCACAGTGTGGCTACTCCCAGAAGGCACTCGACCTCGTCACGCAGTACCGGCCGAACGTTCACACCGTGGACGTCCTCCAGAGCATCGACGAGTTCCGCGTCGCCTTAGAGGACCACAGCGGATGGGAGACCACGCCCCAGACGTACGTCGAGGGCGAGTTCGTCGGCGGGAGCGACATCCTCGCGGAACTCGACGAGCGCGGCGAACTCGCGGACGAACTGAACGCCGAAGACGCGGACGCGGTGAGCGAGAACACAGCGGACGACGCGGACGACGCCGTGCAGTCGCCGTTCTAATCTGCGGTCGCTGTGCGGTGCAGAACTGCGGTAGCAGAACGCATTCGCCCGGCGAAGCCGGGCGATTCTGCCGCGCCGAAGGCGCGGGCCAAGGAGGGGGCGAAGTCGTCCGAGAGAGCTCCGCTCTCTCGTGATGACGAAAGGCCGCTCGCGGCCTTTCGAACCACCCCCGACGAAGGCTTTTTAGCGTAGCTTTTTGCCAGCGAACGAGGGCGCGCTAGCGCCCGAGTGAGCGCAGCAAAAAGGTACTACATATACCCGAGGTCACGCAGGCGCTCCATCAGGTCTTCTTTGTCCTGGGCGCGGCCCGCGCGCTCGGTGGTGTTCTCAAGGTCCTGGAGCCACGCTGGCTCGTCGTCGGCCTTCTCGGTGCTGACCTCCGACCCGAGGCTCCGGAAGCCCTTGAAGTACTTGGGGGAGACCGGGATGTCCTCGTGGGTGAGGTCGTTCGGCAAGTCCTCGTAGCTCTGCGGGACGTGGCCGTCGTCCGGATACTCGTCGACAGTCTCGGGGACGACGTAGTACCAGAAGGCGTCCCAGACGGCGGCTTCGTCGAACTGGAGAATCGGCTGGATGCGGTCGTGGGGCGGGTAGATGTCGGGGTCGTGGCGGGGGCTGAAGAACGTCTCGTCGGCACGCGCGTCCTGTTCGTCCCAGCGGATGCCGCTGAGGATACCGTCGACGTCGTGTTCCTCGAGTGCGTTGTTCAGTGCGACGGTCTTGAGGAGGTGGTTGCCGACGTAGGTGTCCAGCAGGAACGGGAACGTGTCCTCTTCGTACTCGAGGAGGTCGCGGACGTGGTGCTGGTTCTGTTCGTTCAGTTCGTCGATGGGGATGTCGTCGCCCGGCGTCAGACCGTGTTCGTCGACGTAGTCGCCGACGTCCGTGTTCTGGGCGTAGACGACGTCGAGGTCCCACTCGTCGGCCCACTTGTCGACGAAGTCGTGGAGTCCGTCGAAGTGCTGGAAGTGGTCGATGAAGATGGTCGGCGGCACCTCGAGGTCGAACTGTTCGGCGACCTCCTTGACGAAGTAGAGGGTGAGCGTCGAGTCCTTGCCGCCGGTCCACATGATGGCGGGGTTCTCGTACTCCTCGAGGCCCTTCCGGGTGACCTCGATGGCTTGCTCTAGCTTGTCCTGGAGCGTCGGGTAGTCCTCGGGGGATTGTCCGTCGCCCGCGTCGTAGTCGACATCGAGGTAGTCGGGGAACTCCTCGCTCATACCACGCTGATTGCCGTCGAAGTATAAAGGTGGTACGGAGACGAACAGTTATGGGCCGGGGGTCGGAGCGGCCTTCTGGAGGGCGGTTTCGGCGATGTTGCCGCCGTAGTCGGCGCTCCGCGAGAGCGAGTCGACGACGAGGCCGAGATGCTGGGCCTGCCGGGGTTCGAGGTCGCGCAGGAGGTCGTCGATCCGGCGGGTGTGTTCGTCGATGTCCCGGACCTGCGCGCGTGCTTCGTTCGCGAGGCGGGTCGCCTCGTCGGCGTCGTCCGTGAACAGCGCCTCCATGGCCGTCTCGATGACGTCGGCGGCGTCCGCCCGCAGGTCGCCGAGCGCGTCGATGACGTCCTCCGGGACGGTGTCGTCGAGTTCGAGCGTGATGCGACTGATCTTCGCGGCGTGGTCGGCGACGCGCTCGAGTTGCCGGGCGCTGGAGTGGTAGTCGAAGGCGACTTCGCGGCTCATGCCGATCTCCTGGGCGACCTTGGGGGAGCGGAGTGCCCCCCGGAAGATGCGGGAGACGACGTACCAGAGGCGGTCGACGTCGTCGTCGCGTTCGATGACGTCCTGGGCGACGTCGGCGTCGCGTTCGGAGAGGGCGTGCAGGGCGTCCTCGAGCATGGAGACGGAGATGAGGCGCATGCGCCGGACGGCGTTGTGGATAGAGAGCTCCGAGGAGTCCAGCAGGTCCTGGATGACGACGCGGTCGCTCGTCTCCTCGAGCACTTCGAGACCGACGAGTCCCTGTGTGGCGTTGCGGACGGTGCGGCGCTGGTCAGCGGTGATTCGGTCGGCTTCGAGGTCGAGCACGTCGAATCCGCTGACGTACATGGTCATCACGGCGCGCGTGAGTTCGTCACCGGTCATCCCGGAGATGTCGAGCGAGCCACGCTGGTCGTCGCCGCCGCTCACTGGCGTCAACAGGAGTGACCCGCTGTCGGGGTGGAAGCCGACCTCGTCGCCGGCTTCGACGTCGTGTTCGCGCGCCCAGTCCTTGGGGATGGAGACGGTGAACGTCGACCCACCCGTCACCTGGACCTTTCTGCGTTCCATACCTCCACTACGAGCACCTCACAATAAATTACCTTTGGTCTATATACTAACTGGCTCCTGGGAGCAGATTCTGGCCGTAACGGGCTCTTGTTGCGAATATTTCGACCATAACTCATTTACTACCTACATATTTGCCCCCGCCTCTTGCAGGATATTGAATGCTATATAGAAATAATAGCAGGGTATTTATCTCGGACTCGTTTTCGTTCAGTCGATGCCCGAACACTCCGAACGGTTCAGCAAGCAGACTCGGCGCGGATTTATCGCGGCAACGGGAGGCGCGAGCCTCGCCGCTCTGGCCGGTTGCACGAGCGGGCCCGGTGGAAACAGCGGAGAGACCCCTTCCAATGGTGACGACGGAGATGGGTCCACGACCCAGAAGACTCTCTCCGGGGACATCAACATCACCGGCTCGAGCACCGTCTACCCGCTTGCAGCCGCCGTCGCGGAGAAGTTTATGAAGAAACACCCCGAAGTCAACATCAGCGTAACGCCGACCGGGTCGGGTGGCGGGTTCTCGAATTACTTCTGTACGGGGAAGTCCGACTTCAACAACGCCTCTCGCCCCATCACGAAACAGGAAAAACAGCTCTGTCAGCAGAACGACGTCCAGTGGCACGAGATCACGGTCGCCACGGACGCGCTCACGGTCATCGTGAACAACCAGAACGACTGGGTCGACTGCATGACGCTGGACGAACTCGCCCAGATATGGAGTGCCGACGGAGCGAACAAGTGGTCCGACGTGAACTCCGAGTGGCCGGACAAGGAAATCAAGCGTTTCGGTGCGGCGGACACCTCGGGGACCTTCGACTACTTCAAGGAGGCGGTCCTCGGCGAGGAGATGAACCACACGAGTGAGTACCAGGCCACCGAGAAGGACAACCTCATCCTCCAGGGCGTCCAGCAGAACAAGTACGCAATCGGCTACTTCGGGTTCGCATACTACCAGGGCAACGAGAGCAAGGTCAAGGCGCTCGCCCTCAACGAGAGCGGGAGCTGCGTAAAACCGACGCTCCAGAACGCGAAAGCCGGGGAGTACCCACTTTCCCGCCCGCTCTTCACGTACCCCGCAAAAGAGTCGCTGAAAGAGGACCAAGTCGCCGAGTTCGCACGGTACTTCACCAAGCAGAGTGCGAACACCAAACTCGTCGCGGAGGAAATCGGGTACGTGCCCCAGACCCAGGAGGCGATGCAGGAGGAACTGTCGGCACTCAACGACTACATCGCGAAGGTCCAGGAGTAGTCGAGCCGTTTCGAGGTTTTTTAGAATGAGCTCTGCTATTCTGGTCTTGAGACGATGACCAGCGAGGGACAATCCCCCGATTTGAGTGGTGGCCGGGGGTTCCGAGCGGTGCGTGAATCAATGTACAAGTACGCCTTGCTGGGATGCGCCGTGCTGTCCGTCCTCACCACCGTGAGCATCATCGGCGTCCTCATCGTGGACGCCGCGCAGTTCTTCCAGGAGGTGCCGTTACTCCAGTTCCTGACGGGAACTCGATGGAGTCCGAACCTCCAGCCGGTCCAGTTCGGTATCCTGCCGCTCATACTGGGGACGCTCATGATCACCCTCGGCGCGGCGGTGATTGCGCTCCCACTTGGATTGCTGACCGCCATCTACCTGAGCGAGTACGCCACTCCAAGAGCCCGCTCGATACTCAAACCACTCTTGGAGATCCTCGCGGGCGTTCCCACGGTCGTCTACGGGTACTTCGCACTCGTCTACGTCACCCCGGCGCTCAACGCCTTCCTCAGTGGACTGAACGACATCCTGGGACTCGCACTCCCCCGCCTCGGCCTCTTCAATGGACTGTCCGCGTCCATCGTCGTCGGCATCATGATCATCCCGATGGTGTCCTCCATCAGTGAAGACGCGATGAGTGCTGTCCCCGACTCGCTCCGGCAGGCTGGATACGGCCTCGGCGCGACAAAATTCAACGTCTCGACGACAATCGTCGTCCCGGCGGCTATCTCCGGAATCACCTCGTCGTTCATCCTCGCCATCTCGCGTGCCATCGGCGAGACGATGGCCGTCACCCTCGCCGCAGGGACCAACCCGCCCGAATTCCCGCCCGTTCACACCATCTTCGGCCTCCCCTACTTCGCGCCAGGCGACCTGCTCGGCCTGTACGCGGACAGCATGGCCACGATGACGGTCGCGATGATCAACATCGCGGGTGGAGACATCTCCGGGGGGTCAATCGCGTACCAGTCACTGTTCGCCATCGGTATCACGCTGTTCACCATCACCCTGGCGATGAACGTCATCAGTAACCTCATCGCGGACCGGTACAGGGAGGTCTACGAGTAAATGTCCAACACGGAGTCACAGACGGAGTTCGGTGAAGTGAGTGAAATCAAAGGCGTCGTCTTCGAGTACGTCACGCTCGTGGCGTCGGTCGTCGGAATCCTCTCGCTTGGCGCCCTGCTCGCCTACGTCGCCTGGGATGCGTTCGGACTGGAGACCGCGAGCAACGGCTGGTACGCGACGTACGCCGCGACGCTCGTACTGCCGGTCGTCGGATTCATCGCGTATGCCAGGACTCGACCCGCGGTTGCCAAAGGAGCGTTCGAACTGTTGACGATGACGCTCGCGGGCATCATGGGAACGTTCGCGACAGTGATCGTCCTCTCAATAATCACGGGGCCCGAGATCTGGTTCGCGTACTTCCTGACGGTGATCGGTCCCGCCACTGCCGTCCTCGTGTACGGACAGTACGACAGGGAAGCGACGTGGGTCGGGCTGGTCGCGCTCGCTGTATTCGTCGTCGGCCCGGTTGTCGGGACACTTGCACTCCCGTGGCTCACCTCGCTTGGAGCGCTACTCGGCGACCCTGGGATTTACTTCCTCACGCTAGTCGTGCCCGCCGCCGGCTTGGTTGCGTTCCTCGCCAACGACCAGTACGGTACCGACCCCCGGACCGCAATCTTGGCGGGCCTCGCTCTTCTGGTGGCCGCGTTCGCGGGCGTTCCAGTCGTCGATGCGCTCCCCAGCGTGAGTCGGTCCGTCTGGCTGATAGTGTTGGTCACGTTCGGCATACCCGTCGGGGTAGCCGTCGCGAACGTCGCACTCAACCACCATCGCCGGCCCGCGTTCGCCCTCCCCGCCATCGTCGTCGGAGGATTCCTGCTCGGTGAGTTCGTCGTCGGCATCATCGATGCGACCGCTCCGTCCCCGTGGTTCGACTGGCAGTTCCTCACGAGTGGCCCGTCAGTCCTCTCCGCGGAGCAAGCCGGCCTCTATCCCGCCATCATCGGGTCTATCTTTCTGATCGTGCTCGTGAGCGTGTTCACGTTCGTCTTCGGATTCGGGACGGCAGTCTACTTGGAGGAGTACGCCCCGCAGTCCGGCCTGCTCGGGACCGTCACTCGAATCATCAACATCAACGTCTCGAACCTCGCTGGCGTCCCGTCAGTCGTCTACGGCCTCCTCGGTCTCGGCATCTTCGTGAACGTCCAAGCCGAACTGGGACCAATCGAGTACAGCGGATTCGGCGTCGGGACGGTGTTGACCGCGGCGCTCACGCTCTCGCTGCTCATCCTCCCGATCGTCGTCATCTCCGCCCAGGAAGCCCTCCGATCCGTCCCGGAATCCATGCGGAAGGCGTCCTACGGGATGGGCGCGACGCGCTGGCAAACGACGCGGAACGTCGTGCTTCCAAGAGCGCTCCCGGGAACGCTGACCGGAACCATCATCGCGCTCGGACGCGCTATCGGCGAGACCGCACCGCTCATCATGATCGGTGCTGCGACGACGAAGTTCACGCCCCCAGATGGACTGTTCAGCATGCTGACCGCGATGCCGATGCAGATCTACGCGTGGGCGTTCCAGCCCGACGAAGCGTTCCGGCACGGGGTCGTCGCCGCGGGCGTCGTCACACTTCTCATCGTCCTCGTGACGATGAACTCGGTCGCAATACTTCTACGGAACAAATACCAACAGGAGAGCAACTAATGGCAGACCACATGAACAGCGATACGGCGAACGAACAGGACGGGTCGCTCATCGAGACCGACCCCGGCGGCGGTGGCCTTGCGGAGAACGCCGACCGCGGGGCGGTCAAGAACGTCCCGACGGTTATTGAGGCACGTAACATCAACGTGTACTACGGGGAGACACAGGCTCTCGATGACGTCTCCCTGAAGATTCCGGAGAAGAACGTCACGGCGATGATCGGTCCGTCTGGGTGTGGGAAGTCGACGTTCCTTCGGTGCATCAATCGAATGAACGACCTCATCGAATCCGCTCGCGTGGAGGGTGAACTGCTCTTCGAGGGCAAGAACGTCTACGACGAGGACGTCGACTCCGTCGCGCTCCGTCGCCGCATCGGGATGGTGTTTCAGCACCCGAACCCGTTCCCGAAGAGCATCTACGACAACGTCGCGTACGGCCTCCGCATCCAGGAGAAGACCGAGAACCTGGACGAGAAAGTAGAAGAGGCGTTGCGTCGCGCCGCGCTCTGGGACGAGGTCAGTGACCGGCTCGACCGAAACGCACTCGACCTCTCCGGCGGCCAACAACAGCGCCTCTGTATCGCGCGCGCCATCGCCGTCGACCCGGACGTCCTCCTGATGGACGAGCCCGCGTCCGCGCTCGATCCGATTGCGACTTCACAGATCGAGGACCTCATCGAGGAGCTCGCGGAGGACTACACGGTCGTCATCGTTACGCACAACATGCAGCAGGCCGCCCGCATCAGCGACCGAACCGCCGTCTTCCTGACGGGCGGGGAACTTGTCGAGTACGGCGACACTGACCAGATCTTCGAGAACCCCGAGAGCCAGCGCGTCGAAGATTACATTACGGGCAAGTTCGGGTAATCAGTATGGCACGAGAGAGCTACCAGGAGAAGCTGGAATCTCTCCAGGGCGACGTCCTCTACATGAGCGAGGTCGTCACGGACCGCCTCCAGCTCGCGCTCGAAGCGATGGAACAGAAAGACGACGACACCGCCTGGGACGTCATCGAGGGCGACGACGAGATCAACGAACTCTACCTCGACCTCGAACAGGACTGCATCGACCTGCTCGCGCTCCAGCAGCCGGTCGCCGGCGACCTCCGACTCATCGCGTCCTCGTTCAAGATCCTCACGGACCTCGAACGCGTCGCCGACCTCGCCGCGAACCTCGCCGAGTACACACTCGACGCCGAACGCGACATGTTCCCCGAGGTCGACATCCAGGCCATCGGTGACACCACCATCGAGATGATATCGGACGCGATGGACGCGTACGCGAACGCGGACGTCGACGCCTGCTTCGAGATCGCGGGCCGCGACGACGACCTCGACGACCGCTGTCACCGCGCCTCCACGGCCGTCATGCGCGACCTCATCGAAACCGAAGTCGAGGACGACACCAGCGAAGCCGAGGTCGAGGCGCTCATGCAGGACGTCTCCCGCCTCCTCCTCACCATCCGGGACCTCGAACGCATCGGCGACCACGCCGTCAACATCTGCGCGCGAACCCTCTACATGGTCGAGAACGACGACGAACTGATCTACTGACGCACGTTTTGCGCTGCGCTCGCGGCGCAGAGCGCCGCTCGTCTGCTCACGGCGGCGAAGCCGCCGTTCGCATGGTTAGCGGGACCGAAGGTCCCGCTCAACTCGGCAAAACCTGCACTAAGAGCACTCCTCCTTCAGTTCGTTCGCTACGCTCACTCTCCTCAGTCGTCGGCCCGCGAGCCTCCGGCTCGCGGTGAATCGCCTCCTTCGGGCTCTTCGAGCCGTCCTCAGAACGCTTCGCGTTCTGATGGGCTGCACAAGAGCTTCGCTCTTGTGAACGCTCAGTCAGCGAATGCCAGCAGTTACCGGCTGGGTCGACTGCCGACACCTACCAGTGGCGTACATTCAAATAGGGGGACGGAACCAACCCGGGGCGTGACGTGAGATTCGTCCGGCGCGCCAGGAATTGGCACGGTGGCACAGCGCGCCGGAGCGGCCTGCCGCCTGCAAGCCCTACCTGCACTGTTTAGTCGGTCGGCGGTCCGAAGGGTCACCCCATTCGCGCTCGGGGAACGCCACTGCACGGCCGTCTCCTATACTAGTTCCAGGGGCCGAAACTCGGGTCGACCTGGCGTTCGCGGCGCGAAATGCCGTCTATCTTCTCCACGTCCTCGTCGTCGAGTTCGACGCCGAGACTCTCCCAGTTGTCCCGGATGTGCTCCTCGCCCGTCGCCTTCGGAATCGCGGTGACGCCCTTCTCGCGGAGCCACGCCAGACTCACCTGGGCCTCACTCGCGTCGTGCTTGTCGGCGACGTCCTGAATCTCGGGGACGCCGAACACCTCGCCGCGCGCGAGCGGCGAGTAGCCCACGAGTTCGATGTCGTGCTCGTCGGTGTACTCCCGAAGTTTCTGCTGGGGGAGTAGCGGATGGCACTCCACCTGGTTCGCGAACACCGGGACGTCGAGGACCTCCTGGGCCTCGTCGAGGTGTCGCGGCTCGAAATTGCTCACGCCGATGCGCTCGACGAGTCCCTCGTCGTGCAGTTCCTGGAGTGCGGTCAGCGTCCCGGTCGCGTCGTACTCGCCCGACGGCCAGTGAACGTACAACAGGTCGAGGGCGTCCACGTCGAGGCGCTCGACGCTCGCGCGCCCGGTCTCGAGGACGTCGTCGTGCGCGAGGTTATCCTTCCAGACCTTCGTCGCCAGGAAGAGGTCCTCGCGGTCCACGTCCGCGTTCGCGATGCCGCGTCCGACGGCCTCCTCGTTGCCGTACGCCTGTGCGGTGTCGACGTGCCGGTACCCCATCTCCAGGGCGGTCTGCACGCTCTCCGTGCATTGCGCCGGTTCCTTGTTCTGCCACGTTCCGAGCCCCAGCATCGGCATGCCACTGGCGAGCGGCGCGCGTAGCTCCTCGTTCTGAGACATACTCGGTAGAACGACCGGCGCGAGGTTAGTGGTTTGGGCCGCGGCGAATCCCTTCCCTTGTGCGTCGCTACCAGTCGGGCGCGAAGTCGGGGTCGCCGAGGCGCTGGCGGCTCTTCCGAATGCCGGCCTTCACATCCTCGTAGGCGAGACTGTCGTGACAGACCTTCGTCGCCAGGAAGACGTCCTCGCCGGGCAACTTGCACGTGCCGAACCCGGGGGATGGGAGGACGGACATCTCACTCGCGTGCCACCGCTCGCCGAAAACAGTTTGTGGTGCTACTCGGCCAGGCGTTCTTTCGCGAAGCGAGCGAGCAGCGGCAGGTCGCCGACGTGGAACAGTTTGGCGAGCGCGCGCTTGCTCCCGACATTTGCCTTCGAGAGCATGTCCTCGCCCGCGCTGTTCAGGTCGCGCATCAGCGTGTCGTAGCGGTCGTTCGACGCGAGGTAGAGCAACTGGGTCATCGCGAGGCGGGTTCGGGCGTCCGGCGCGACGCGACTGTGCCAGAGGTCGTCGTAGATTGACATCTCCGAGGCCGACGTGTCGGGTTCGCTCGCCATCAGGCACCGGTCGGCGGTGATGGCGGCGGCGCGAGCGGACTCCATGCACTTCTGGATGCCCTCGCCCCAGAGCGGGTCGATGGTCGGCACCGTGTCGCCGATAGCCATGAAGTTGTCCGTGCTGAGACTCGCTGGCATCTGGATGTGGGCCGACCCACGATGTTGTTTGCCCTCGAGGCGTTCGGCGTTCTCGAAGCGCGGGTCGGTGTCCAGCCAGTGGTCGAGGTAGTCGTCGATGCTCATACTGTCGTCACCGAACTGGCGGAAACTCTCGTTCTTGATGTAACAGAGGCCGACCTTCGCGGTGTCTTCGCCCGTGTGGAAGATCCAGGAGTAACCACCGGGCGCGTACTCGTGGTCGAGGCGGAGCATCATCGCGTCACGGAGGTCCGCGTACCCCTCGTGGTCGACGTCGATGCCCTCCATCTCCCACTCGATGCCGATCGCCTGGTTCCCGCGTTTGAGATCGCAGACACCGAGTTTCTTCGCGAGCGGCGCAGCGGGCCCCGTCGCGTCCACGACGATGTCGCCGTACACCTCCTCGTTGCCGGCGTACTGCACGCCGACGATCTCGCCGTTCTCCGTAATTGGGTTGTTCACCCGCGCGCCGAACCGATACTCCGCGCCGTCGTCCCGGCTGTCCTTCACGAGGTAGCGCTTGAAGTCCGCGAATTCGAGGACTGCGCCGGGTTGGTTCTGTGTGAAGTAGTTGTTCGGGGACTCGAGGACGACCTCGTCGGTGTAGTTCATCACTACGTCGTCGGGAATCCCGAACGCGCCCATCATCGACGCGAACGTGCCTGCAGTGGACTTGTTCGACTGCCGCGGGAACTCGTCCTCGGCTTCCGCCTCGAGGACGACGACTTCGTACCCTCGCTGGGCGAGGTCTCTCGCGCACTGTGCTCCGGCCGGTCCTGCACCGGCGACGACGACGTCGTAGTGGTCAGACATGGCGTACTTCCTCGCGTTCGGTGTCGCAGTGATGCGGCGTCAGCGGCGAGCACACAGTCAGCTGGTCGGCGCGCTCACCGGTTGGTCCGCCGCCGGTCGGCCCACGGAGTCGCGTTCCGATCCGTCCCGTGGTCATCGTTACCTGAAGCAAACCGGGACGGAGATAAAAAACACGCGGGAACGTTCCTGACGCCCGCGAGAGGGCGGAATCGATGAGGCAGGAGCTATAGCGCTAGTCGGAGAGCACGCCGGCGAGTTCGTCTGCGACCCGCAGACCGAGTCCTTGCTTGTCCCCAGCGTACTCGCTTGCACTATCTGTAGTGACGACGAGCGCTCGCGTCTCGTCCTCGCCCATCACGTCGGCGTCGTTCGCCACGACGAACGACATGTCGACGCGTTCGAGCAGTTCCCGCGCGGCCGCGACCATCTCGTCGTCGCTATCCGGCGTTTCGGCCTTGAACCCGACGACGGGGAGGTCGGGGAACGACTCCCGGACTTCGTCGACGAGTTTCGGCGTCGGTTCGAGCGAGAGGGTGAGGTCCTGTCCGGACCGGATCTTCTCCTCGCTCGGCTCCACGGTGTAATCACTGACGGCGGCCGCGGAGACGAGGGCGCTCGCGTCCTCGCAGGCCTCGAGCGTTGCTGCGAGCATGTCGGCAGCGGTCTCGACGCGCGTGGTCTCGGCGTAGGGGACGCTGGGTCCGTCGTGGACGAGCGTGACATCGGCGCCGCGCGCGTAGCACGCAGCAGCGACTGCTCGCCCGGTGCGGCCCGACGCGCGATTCGTGAGCACGCGAACCGGGTCGATGGGTTCGCTGGTCGCGCCGCTCGTCACGACCACGTGCTCGCCGTCGAGTGGGCGGTCGCCTGCGGCGCGCGCCGCCGCGAGCACGATGGCTTCCTCCGTGGCGATCTTGGCCTTCCCCTCCTCGACGCGCGGGTCGACGAAGTCGACGCCCCACGATTCGACGCGCTCGATGGCGTCCAGCACGCCGGGGTGGTCGTACATCGGTTCGTGCATCGCGGGCGCGACGACGACCGGCACGCCGGCGCCGAGCGCTGTCGTCGCGCACGTCGTCACGGGGGTGTCGTCGACGGCGGCGGCGACCTTCCCGACCGTGTTCGCGGTTGCCGGTGCGAGCAGGAGGACGTCCGCCCAGCCGTCGACGCCGCACAACTCGACGTGTTCGACTCCGCCGGTAATCTCGGTGACGACGGGGTTGTCCGTGGCGAACTCGACGGCCCACGGGTGTACAATCCCCTGGGCGCTCTCGGTCAGCACCGCTCGCACGTTCGCCCCGCGGCGGCGTAGCTCGTGGGCCAACTCCACGACTTTCACCGCCGCAATGCTACCCGAGACGCCGAGCGCGACGTTCACTCCTGAGAGCATTCGTCCACCTGTCGGACCGGACGCGACTTAAATCGCGGCGATAGACGCGGCTGCCAGGATGGCTGACAGGCGACCTCGGTGCTTCGACTCTCGAAGTCTCACGCCCGGCGTCGGTCGCACTCCCGCTGCGTGCCGGGCGGCGAACGTCACGTCACGCTGGGGTTTGGTCCCGTCCTCGTACAAGAGGGTTCATCCGACTGGTGGCCCCGATACCCCTTTCAGCGCGGCCTGCCAACCGTGTTCGTGGACTCCATCGAAGTCAGTACGGACGTCCGCGTACCGCCCGAGGACGCGTACGAGTTCCTCCTCGACTTCCCGGGGTACGCACAGTACTCGAAGCACCTCCAGGAGGTGCGTCTGTGCGGGCGCAGTGCTGACGACAGCGATAGCGCCGACGACAGCGCCGATAGCGATAGCGGTATTGACAGTGACGGTGGACTCGACGGGGACGGCGGACTCGACGGCGACGCTAACGCGACGTACGCGCTCACCTTCGCCTGGTGGAAACTCACGCACACGGTCCGCTCGCGGGTCACGTCCGTCGACCCCCCGAACGAGATACGGTGGGAGTTGCTCGGCGCGCTCGACGCGCGCGGCCGATGGGTCGTCGAACCGACGGACGAAGGGTCGCGGGTCTCACTCGTCGTGACCTACGACGCGGACAGCGCCGACGACGGCCTGCTGGACCTGCCGGTGCTGGTTTCGATGGACTGGGTCGTCGATAGAGCGGCGGACATCGCCGTCGAAGAGGGACGACGAGTTGTCGAGCGCGTCGTCGAAGATCTTGAGGGAGAACGCCGGCCGGTCGAACTCCGCGTCGAAGAGCGGTCTTCCGCGTAGCTGTGGGTGCTACTTCTCGCTGTAGTCGCCGCCGTACTTCATGAACACGTAGGAGATGCCGAGCACGGACGTCATCGACCCGAGGGCGGCGACGCTGGCCGTCTTCGCGCTGTCCGGGAGAATCGTCTCGTACCCCTCCTTCTTCGGCGGGTTGTCCGTCACTTTGACCGAGCCTGTCATCCCCATACTCTCGTGGGGGACACAGATGTACTCGTAGGTTCCCTTCTTCTCGAACGTGTGCTCGTACGTGGTTCCCGAGTCGACAATCTCCGGGTGCCCTTTCCAGGACGCGCCGTCCGGGGTCGACGTCGGTTTGACGTTGTGGCCGTTGCTCTTCCACACCCACTTCACCGTCGTCCCGGGTTTCACGTATGCCGTCTCCGGAGAGAACGTTGGGTTGCCGCCCGGCCCGACCTTGATGGTCTTCGTGCCGCTCCCGGACCCTCCGCCACCGCTCGCCGCCGCGGTCCCGGTCGCAGCGAACCCAGCGGTCGCCGCACCGACGCCCGCGCGCAGGAATCCTCGTCGGCTCACCGACTCGTCTGCATCCGAGTTCATAGTCGGACGTTGGGAGTCACGGCTACTGAATACTTTGGTTTGGATGGAGCTCCGTCCCGCCGGCCGGTTCGGGTGGAGAAACTCGAGTTCCGGAGTTCCCCGTTCCAGAATCCTTTTGCCCACGGGCGGTACACGTACGTGTATGTCTGACACGGAAGCCGAACTCCGCGAGCAGCTCATGGACGCATTCGCCGACGCCGACTACCCCGTGGAGAACCAGATGGGGCTCGTCCCGGCGCTCCCCAACGGCCCGGCGACGTCCTTCGAGGCTGGCGACAAGACGTTCAGCGCGATGGAACTCGCCACGAAACTCTCGGGGCACGCGGAGTTCCCGTACGACGACGTCGACAGCCTCGTCGACGACATCATCGCCGGCCTGAAAGCCGAAGACGACCTGTAGACTAACCAACTCCGAAGTTCCTTCTCGGAAGAAAACCGGGAGGCCGATGGACGGTCGACGGATCTCTTGGCGTCCCGTCCACTCAGAGGCTGCCGGACGCGACGTGTTGTTGTTCGACCTGCTGGCCGGCCATCTCGTCGAGGAGCGCCCACGTCGAGTCGGCCGCCCGCTGCAGAACGTACGCCGTCTCCTGGCAGTGTGCATGCGAGTGCCGCGAGCACTCTCTGGCGCACTCTTCGGCCGCGACGGCGAACGTCTCCGCGATGTCGGGGCCGAACAGGGAGCCACGCGAGATGAACCTGGCCGTCAGCGACGCGAGGTCCGCGACATCCCGACAGAGCCTGATGCACTCGGACATCTCTGGCGACCCCTCGCTGATGCACTCGTCGGCGCACCACTCACTGGTGTTCGCTGCCTCCGTGGCGTCGTAGAGCGTGATCCGCATCCCCTCCGTCAGGTCGTCCTCGAGCGTTCTCGGCTGCGTCGACGTTCCCTGCTCCATCCTTCCACCTTGCATCGACTGACCCCCTTGCATGGACTGTCCACCCTGCATGGACTGCCCCTCGTGCATCGACTGCCCACCTTGCATGGATTGTCCACCCTGCATCGACTTCCTCCCTGATTGAGGCTGCTGTCCCTGTTGCTCGAATCCACCGGCTCCTCCCGCAGTGTGGCTGTACTGGCCTGTCTGTCGAACGTTCTGCTGGTGTGATTGCTGGGTCATTGTCGCTATGTAATTCTGATTTCGTCGGACGTGACAGTCTGGACCTCGGAACTGGCGAGAGGGTAGGCGTCCTTCTCGACGTGTCCCCACCCGAGTTTCGAGCGCATCGCGTCACTGAGACCTGGTTCCGGTTGAACGTACGGAGTGCCGTCCCTGACTCTGGACACGACCCCGATGTCGTTGCCGTTGCTGTCTACCACTCGCTTCCCCGCCGCCGCGTTCGTAATCTCGTTTCGTGACATCCACCCTCACCGCCGCCGTCGCATCGACCGCCTACGGTTCTGTGAGTGCTGTCCACCGCCCTGCTCGCGGCCCGACTGCTGCTCCGACTGTCGATGTTGCTCCGACTGTCGATGTTGCTCCGACCGTCGATGTTGCTCCGACCGTCGATGTTGCTCCGACTGTCGCCCCTGCTGGTGTCGGTTGCCGCGACCCTGCTGGTGTTGTTCACCGCGCTGGCCGGACTGCTGGTGCTGGCCAGACTGCTGGTGCTGGCCGGACTGCTGGTGCTCCTGGCTGCGTCGGCCCTGTTGCCGATGGCCCTGCTCGCCGTGTTGTTGCTGGTGCCGGACGTTCTCCTGACGCTGACCCGACTTCCGACCCTCGTGTCGACCCCCGCTCTGTTGTCCGTGCTGTCCGGACCGACTTTCGTGCTGGCCCTGTCGGTGTTGTTGGCCGCGTTGCTGGCCCTGTCGGTGCTGCCCACTCTGTCGGTTTTCCTGGTGGTGTTGGCCACTCTGTTGGCCCTGTTGGCTTCCCTGGTGGCCAGACTGGTGGCGTCTAGTCTGTTCCTGACCCCGCTGGTGTTGGTTGCCGCGACCTTGCTGGCGGTCCTGGCCACGCCGCGCTGGCTGGCCGAACTGACTTTCGTGCTGTTCCTGCTGGTGTTGTCCACCTTCCCGGTTCTGCTGTCCTCGTTGGCCGCGCTGTCTCTGTTGTGGGTGACCGGACTGCTGGCGATCGCCTGACTGCTGGTGCTCGGACTGGCCTGTCCGACCACGCTGGCTGGAGCGCCCGTGTCCGCGCTCCTGTTCCATCTCCTGTCCGCGTTCCTGCTGGCCGCGCTTCTGCGTGTACTGTTCACCCTGGCCCTGTCGTTCCGTTCCCCGCCGTCGGTTTCCACGTCGCTGGTTTCGTCTCATGATTGATGGCCCGACTGCCAGCAACCCCAATCGCCCGTCGTCGGCTTTGTAATTGAGATGCTATTGTTCGACCCTCCCGACTGTTGCAGAGTACGGCTCAGTTAGCACCGACAACCCCGAGTTACCACCACTCGTTCCGACAGTTCGCCGCCTGCGGTCCGAAGACCTCCCTCGTAGTCAGAAAGTCTACCTTACAGCAACCGACCGGCAACCATCGCCGAGCGGAGTTACCGCCAGGAGGGTCGGTGCTGGTCGTTCTCGGTTCCGCATCCGAAACGCCTTACGTGTTGGTCGGTCCCACTACTGCCATGAACGACTGGATCGGGACGACGTTCACCAGCGACACCGGCTGGACGCACCTCGAAACGCTCGTGGACGTGCGCAACCGGATGGCTGGCACGCCCGGCGAACGAGAGGCCGCGGAGGCCACGCGGGACGCACTCGCTTCCCACTGCGAGGACGCGTGGCTCGACGAGTTCGACATCCAGGGCTGGGAGCGCGGGGATAGCGCCGTCGAGACACCGGCCGGCGACGAGAACTGCATCGCGCTCCCGCGTTCGCCGAGTGGCAGCGTGACCGCGCCGTTCGTCGACCTCGGCTACGGTCTGCCATCGGACTTCGAGGAGACCGACGTCGAGGGGAAGGTCGTGATGGTGGCCTCGGACGTCCCAAACTGGTACGACCGCTATCTGCACCGGCGAGAGAAGTACTACCACGCCGTCGAGGCCGGCGCGGCCGGCTTCGTCTACCGGAACCACGTCGAGGGCTGTCTCCCACCGACGGGGAGCGTCGGCACGAGCGACGACCCAATCGGTGACGTCCCCGCGATCGGCGTCTCGAAGGAGGTCGGCGCTCGACTCGCGCGGCGGTGGGACGGCGAGGAACTCGCGCTCTCCGTGAGCGCCGACATCGGTGACGCCAGGAGCCAGAACGTCCACGCCGTGCTCGGCCCCGACACCGACGAGGAAGTCCTCGTCACGAGTCACGTCGACGCCCACGACATCGCGGAGGGCGCGATGGACAACGGCGCGGGCACCGCGATGGTCGTGGAGGTCGCACGCGCGCTGGCCGCCCGCGAAGCCGACCTCGACACCCGCGTCCACTTCGTCTGCTTCGGCGCCGAGGAAGTGGGGCTTACCGGCTCCGAGTACGACGCCGCGAATCGCGACCGGGATGCGATCCGCACCGTTCTCAACTTCGACGGCGTCGTCCGCGGGCGCACGCTCCGATTCCTGACCCACGGTTTCGACGTGCTCGGCGACGCCGCAACCGAGGTCGGCGACCGCTTCGACCACCCGGTGTCGGTCACTCCCGAAATGGGCCCCCACTCCGACCACTGGCCGTACGTCGAGTACGGCGTTCCCGGCTACCACGTCGCCAGCGAGACCGAGGGCGCGGGCCGCGGCTGGGGGCACACACACGCCGACACCCTCGACAAACTCGACGTCCGCGACCTCCGAGAGCAAGCCATCCTGCTCACCGAACTCGCCGTCCACCTCGCGAGCGACAACTTCTCTGTCGCTCACGCGAGCGAGGCAGACGTCGCCGCGCAACTCGAGGACGAGGACCTCGCAGAGGGAATGAAGATCACGGGCGACTGGCCGTACTGACTCAGGCGCACTCAGTCATCCCGGAACTTCCGAACCTGATTCTACGACCCCTCAGAAAGCCCGGCCGTCCTCAGAAACGCTTCGCGTTCTGATGGCCCGCGGAACCTACAACAGCGACCGATAGCAGTCCTCGAGGCGGTCGATTGCGCGCTCGACGCTGATCTCGTCGCGGCGCGCGAGACAGTTCTTCGAGAGGCGCTTGCGCTCGTCGAGTGTCCGCCGTATCGCGTCCCGGAACCCGTCGACGTCCCCGGGTTCGTAGTGGTAGCCGGTCTCCCCGTCGACGACCGTCTCGGAGAGCGCGCCCGCGTTCACGCCCGCGACCGGGGTGCCACAGGCGTTGGCCTCCAGCGCGACCAGTCCCTCCGTCTCGACGGGGCTGGGGAACGCGAACGCGTCGAGCGCGGAGTAGAACGCCGGGAGTTCCTCGCGGTCGAGGAAGCCCAGGAACCGGGCGTCGACGCTGCGGGCCGTCGCGGTCGCCTCGAGGTCGTCGCGGGCGGGGCCGTCGCCACCGAACACCACTGTCACGTCGAGCCCCTCGGCGGCAGCGAGCAGGTCGGAAAGCCGCTTCTCGTAGCCGTGGCGACCCGTGTAGCCGACGAGCAGGCGGTCCGTGGGAAGGCCGTGGCGCTCGCGAAAGCCCGCCGCGTCGCCGTCCGCGGCGTGGCTGTTGGCCTCACTGTCTGGGACAGCAGCGCTGTCGGCCAGCGAGTCAGAGCCGTCTCCGGTTGGCCGGAACCGCTCGACGTCGACGCCGTTGGGCATCGATTCGACGCGGGTTGTGACGCCGAGGTCGGTAACCTGCTCGCGGGTGCGCTCGCTTGGCGTGAGTACGAGGTCCGCGCGGTCCAGAAACCACCGTTCCCAGCGTTCGCTCGCACGCCGAATCGGGTCCGTGAGTGCGTCCGGGCCGACGTACTCTGCGTACTCCGCGGTGGGCGTGTGGTAGGTGGCGACCAGCGGGCAGTCGGTGCGCCGCGCGAGTCGCCACGCCGCGAGTCCCAGGCCGAACGGCGTGTGTGCGTGAACGATGTCGGCGTCCCGCACTGCCGTCGGCGCGCGCGGCAGCGCCATCCGGTACCCCGAGTAGAACGGGAACGAGAGGCTCGGAACCGGGTGTTCGTCGCCCGTGGGGTCGTGCGTCGAGCGCGGGTAAACGATCGGCATCCGTCCGCCGCGGGCGCTCCAGTGGTCGGCCCACGTCGACACGGTGTACGTCACCCCGTTGACCGTCGGCAGGTACGAGTCCGTGAACGCCGCGACGGTCGGTAGTTCCCCCGTCACCTCACTCCTCCACGAGTTCGTGGTACGTCTCCGTGAGTCGTTCGCCGACCCGCTCGAGGCTGTGCGCTTCGGCCGTCTCCCGGGCGTTCTCCCCGAGTCGCTTCCGGAGGTCGGGGTCGTCCGCGAGGCGCTCGAGGGCGTCCTCGAACTCCTCGAACGTCGAGCACATCAGACAGTCCTCGCCGTCCTCGAAGAACTCCCGGAACACGTCGATGTCGCGGAGGACGACGGGTTTCCCACAGGCCATCGCTTCCAGGACGGCGATTCCCTGGTTCTCGACTTTCGCGGGGAAGAGGTAGACGTCGCCGGCGCCGAACGCGGCGCGTTTGTCCTCCATGAACCCCGTGAACGTGACGTTCTCCGGCGGGTCGTTCACCCACTTCCGGGTGGCCTTCCCCGCTTGCGGGCCTTCGTCGTACGGGCCGAACCACGCGAAGTCGTAGTCGGTCGCTTTGGCGAGTTCGCAGAACGTCGTGAGGCCCTTGCGCTCGAACACCTCACCGACGGCGTAGACCACCATCCCATCGAGGTCGAACCGCTCACGTGTGTCCTCGCGGAACTGTTCGTAGCCCTCCATGCTCTCGGTGTCCACGCCGTTCGACATCGGGCGAATCGGAGCGTCCACCGGGTAGGATTCGAGGACACTCTTCGTGTACTCGCTCGGGCAGAGCACGAGGTCGGCCTGCGAGTAGAACCACCGCAGGTACGGTTCGAGCGCGGGCGCGAGCTGGCTCGACCCGCGGAACGACTCGGCGAAGTCCTCCTTCGTGACGTGGGCGTGGAGGACGAGCGGGATGTTGTTTCGCTTCGCGTGTCGGGCGACGGCGACGCTGCCCGGCCCCACGAGATTGCAGTGGGCGACGTCGTACTCCGCGAAGTACCCCTCGCCCGCGAACAGCGTGCCGAGTGACTGCACCGGGTTGCCGGCGCGCCACGGTGACTCCACCACCTCGACGTCCGTCGTCTCGAGGGCCTTCCGTTGCTGGCGGGTCGCGGTGACCATCCCCCCGCGGACGCGGTCCTCGAACTCGAGGTAGTTCAACGCGCGCATTGTCGGGGGATGCCGACGCCGGCGAATAACCCTACCGGAACTGTCTTGTGCGGGACGCGCCGAGCGTCGGTATGCGTTTCGCGGAGGAACGGATCGAGCGACTGCACGCCCTCGCTCGCGACGCGGCGCGCGGCGGCGAGGCCGACCGTGCCCGCGAATACGTACGACTCGCTCGACGGCTCTCGGAGCGAAATCGCGTGCGTCTCCCCCGCGAGTTCCGACGGTTCACCTGTGACGCCTGCGATAGCTACCTGATTCCCGGTCGGAATGCACGCGTCCGAACCCGCGACGGGCACGTCGTCGTGACCTGTGACTGCGGCGAGCAAGCGCGTTATCCCTACGAGTGACGACGCAGTCGCACACCCGAAGCACTGCTGGTCAGGCGCGTGCAACAAGTTTCAATGCCTCTCGGTTTGAACGATGAGATAGATAATGACTGACGACTTGGCGAAGAAGGCCCACGAGGCCGACGTGACGGTCTGGGTGGGGAAAGCCGGCGTCGACGCCGTCGCCGAAGAACTGCGCGACCAACTCGAGGACCGCGACGTGGTGAAGGTGAAGTTCCTGCGGTCGGCACGCGGCGGTGACGAAACCGAGGATCTCGCCGACGACCTCGCTGACCTCACGGGCAGCGATGTCGTGGACGTGCGGGGCAACACTGCGGTGTACCACTGATGGTAGAGCCGCTGCCGTTCTTCGAGGACATCGTCCCGCAGTACGCCCTCGCTATTACGCAGTTGCTCTACTTCGTCGTGGCGTTTCTCGGGGTGTACCTGCTCGGTCGGTTCATCGTTCGACCGCTGTTCAGCCGGTTGCTCGACCGCCGAGATATAGGGCGGCACGCGCGCCAGCCACTGCGGCGAGTGGTGAGCGTCGCCATCCTGATCGTCGCAGTCGGCGTCGCGTTCGGGTTCGCGGGCTACGGGAACTTCCTGACCGCGCTCGCGACGGTCGCCGCCGCCGCGACGCTCGCTATCGGCTTCGCCATGCAGGACGTCATCGCGAACTTCGTCGCGGGCGTGTTCATCTACACGGACGAGCCGTTCCGCATCGGCGACTGGATCGAGTGGAACGGGAACGAGGGCATCGTCGAGGACATCGACCTGAGGGTGACGCGCGTGCGCACGTTCGACAACGAACTTCTGACGGTGCCGAACTCCGTGCTCACGAGTGGCGTCATCAAGAACCCTGTGGCGAAGGACAAACTCCGCCTCCAGTTCCTCTTCGGCATCGGCTACGACGACGACGTCGACGAGGCCACCGAGATCATCATCGGGGAGGCAGAGAATCATGACGATATCATGGACGACCCTGGTGTGAGCGTGCGACTGACGGAACTCGCCGACTCCTACGTCGGCCTCAAGTCGCGGTTCTGGATCGCAAACCCGTCGCGTGCGGACTTCGTGAAGACCCGCGGCGAGTACGTCCAGGCCGTCAAGGAGCGCTTCGACGATGCGGGCATCGACATGCCGTACCCGACGCGAACCCTGGAGGGCGGTGTCACTATCGAGGGCAAGGACGTGGACGAAGCGTCGCTGGAGTAGCTCCTCCTGTTTTCACGCTCAGTACGAGCGTCCGCGACCCGAGTGGTCCGGAGGGCCCGGGAGGGTCGTGGTTCTCAGCGCGCGAAGCGCGTTGGCCGACGACCGACTAACGCGAGCCGGGCGGGACCGAAGGTCCCGCTGGAAGCCGGCCGTAGGCCGGCGACTGAGCGAACGTGACGTCGTCAGAGATTGCTCTGACGGAAGGAGGGAGGAGTGCTTTTAGCGTAGCTTTTGCTGCGCTCAGTCGCTTCGCTCCTTTGGTGGCAAAAGGTACGTCATGAATGTGGACGAATCGGAGTTGCCCGGCGTTCCGATTCGGATAGTCCCGGTCGCCTCCTCCACCCCGCGACCCTTCGAGCGACGCACGTTCGGTGCTCCACTGCTCACTTCCGTGCCTGGTGGGTTCGCTCCGACGAACCGCGTCGACGACGCCCCTGCAGGCGCGCGACGCGGACCGGCGTCCCCGAAGGACGAGGCTTCCATGTCGGCTCCCGGGGTCCGAATCGGTCAGTCCGGACTTCCCCGGTGTTCGGCCCCCGCTGATGACTATCTCGCGGGCGTGGGGCGGGGCCAAACCGCCCGGCCTAGTCCGATTTGTCGTAGACGGGTCCCTCATAAGGGCCTTTCGGGTTGCCTATTTGTTGTACGTTGCCACGGAACGCGTTAACACTTTGTCTTCGCGCGGAAAACCGCCGGACATGGCCGAACTTGGAGAGCACTACGCGTCGGTCCGGGACGAGTTCGACTACGACCGACCCGACGTCGACGTCGGGTCGCTTCTCGCACCGCTCGTTGACCGGGCGTTCTCCGCGACGACGGACGCCGAGGCCCTCCGGGAGGCCGGTGACTGCGACACGAAGTTCATCGCGAGCGCGGGGCTGACGGGGACACCACACGTCGGCACGGTCGCGCAGATGTTCGCGGTGAAGCGCCTGAACGAGGCGGGGTTCGACACGGAGTTCCTCGTCGCGGACTACGAGAAGTACGCGGGAAGCGGCCGCGACCTCGACGTCGTCCGAGAACTCGCCGATGACTACGCGACGTTCCTCGACCGCATCGGGTACGAGGGAGATGTTCGGACACAGTACGACGCCGAGGGCGTGATGCATACGGCGTTCCGGCTGGCGCCGTGGTTCGAGTTCGAGAACGACCTCGAGATCGACCACGAACTGACTCCGTGGGAGGCGGAACTCGACCAGGCGTACGAGGCAGACCAGATCGAACACGAGGACGCGTCCGGGAGCACCCAGTTCGCTCGCAGGATGACGGGTCTGCTCTGTCTCGCGGACTTCGTGCATCCGACACTCGCGGAAGGGTACGACCAGGCGGTGTTCGTCCTGGGCATCGACGAGCACGCACTCGACATCTTCAACCGACACTACCTCGGCAAAACGCCGTTCGAACCGGCGTTCGAGGGGCTGTTCACGCGGATGGTTCCCGGACTGGACGGCTATCCGAAGATGTCCAAGACCATCCCTGGGTCTGCCATCAAGATGGACATGCCCCCGGAGGAGGTTCGTCGACTGGTCCGGAGAACTGCGAACACGGACGGCACGGCGTCCACGTCGGAATCGGCCGTCTATCAGATGATGAGCCTCGTTTCGGAGTACGACGCCGGCCGGCTCGAGGAACTGGAGACCGCGTGCCGGAAGGGCGGAGCGGCGTGGGACGCCGCCTGCGCGGAGTACGCAGAGTACCTCGCGGGTCTCGCTGCGAAGTGGCCGGGGAACGATGACGACGCGGACCGCCCGAGGAGTGAGGGAGACACGTGACGACCGGCGGAGGTTTGAGGGAAACGGTCAACCGGGTGCGGCCACAACGAGCGCACATGGGATTCGGTTCGACTGCGAAGAAACTCCAGAAGATCACCGACGTCGCGGACACGCTTCAGGACCGCTTCGAGCGCCTGCGAGAGCAGGTGAACGAACTTTCCGACACCGTCGAGGACACCAGCGAGCGAGTCGAGGGGATGGAGTCGAAACTCGCCGAACAGCGGCAACTCCTCGAGGCCATCGCGGAGTCAGAGGACGTCGACGTCGAGAGCGTCGTCTCTGACGACACCGGCGACGGAGACACCGCTACGGGCACCACCCCCACCGCCGAATCGGGGGATGGTAACGACTAAAGAACGCTGGCAAGAATTACCGGCCAGATGACCACCCACCGCGAGCCACTCGACTCGGTGCTCGACACCGTCGGCGAGACGCCGCTCGTTCGCGTCCACGGCGCCCCCGAGGACGTCCCCGTGTACGCGAAACTGGAGTCGTTCAACCCCGGCGCGAGCGTGAAAGACCGCATCGGCGCGTACATGCTCGAAGCGATGCTCGACTCCGGGGAACTCCCCGAGGGCGGCACCGTCATCGAACCGACGGCGGGCAACACCGGCATCGGATTCGCCGTCGCCGCCGGCCAACTCGACGTCGACGCGGTGTTCGTGGTCCCCGAGCGATTCAGCGTCGAGAAGCAGACGCTGATGGACGCACTCGGCGCGGACGTCATCAACACGCCCACAGAGGACGGCATGGGCGGCGCCATCGAGCGCGCCCACGAACTCGCCGAGGAACTCGACGACGCCGTCGTCCCCCAGCAGTTCTCCAATCCGCTGAACACGGAGGCCCACTACGAACTCACCGGCCCCGAGATTCACGACGCACTCGACGGCGAGGTCGGCGCGATGGTCGCGGGGTGTGGCACCGCCGGGACGCTGATGGGTACCGCCGGCTACCTCCGTGAGCACAACCCCGACACCCACGTCGTCGCCGTCGAACCCACGGGGTCGCTGTACGCCACCACGAAGGGACGGGACGTCGATGAAGCCGAGTACAAGACCGAGGGCATCGGTACGCACGACCCCTCGACGAACGAACTGTTCGACCCCGAGTTCGTCGACGACGTCGTACAGATATCCGACCGCGACACGCACGCCGAACTCCAGCGACTCGCCCGCGAGGAGGGACACCTCGTCGGCTCCAGTTCCGCCGCCAACAGCCTCGCCGCCATCGACGTCGCGGAAGCCATCGCCGCCGGCGAGGTCGACGCGCCCCACGACTCCGTCGTCACCGTGTTCCCGGACTCCAGCGAGCGCTACCTGTCGAAGGGCATCTACGGCGACTACGAGGAGTGGGAGGGCTGAACGACGCCGTCTGGCGGCCGCGTTCGACGAACCGCGCCTTCAGCCGGTTGCACTCTACGAACTACGCTTTCAGCCGGCCGTGTTCGACCTTCATGCACTTGTCCTGAACGACGCGCAACCCCGCGTCCGTCGCTTTCTTCGCCGCGTTGTCGTCGCGGATGCCGAGTTGCGTCCAGACCACCTGCACGTCGTCGCGCTCGACGGCCTGGTCGACGATGCCCGCGACCTCCTCGCTCGGGCGGAACACGTCCACGACGTCGACCTGCTCCTCGACGTCGGCGAGCGAATCGTAGGCCGTCTGGCCGAATATCTCCTCAGCGTACGGGTTCACGGGGATCACCTCGTAGCCGTGTTCGCGGAGATACGCTGGAATCTCGTGGGCGTCCTTCCCGGCCGTCGTCGAACACCCGACGACGGCGATGCGGTCGTGCTCCAGGACCTCCGTAATCGCCTCGTCTGACTCGACTGTCATACCACCACCTACGTCGTGCGCGTCGAAAAGTCCACAGGTCCTCACACAGCCCTTACGACCACCGCCGAGTTACAGATCACGCCACTGCGTGCCGCCGCCCACGCCGACCACGCGAGCCTCGAACCCGTCATCGTCGCGCTCGCGAACTCGAACGACGCCGTCGAACAGTTGCTTGAGCGTGCTCACGGTCTGCTCGTCGTGGGCGCTCGCGTCGACGACGAACGTACCCAGTGCGTCCGAACTCTGCACGCGACCCGTGAACACGTGGAGGAACCGGAACACCGTCTGGAGGTCCGAGTACATCAACAACGTCGACAGCGAATGCAGGAGAATCCGGTTCTTCGTGAATCCGCGCTCCTTGTACAGCACGCGCAGGAGCTCCGACAGCTCGATCCCGATTCCCGTAAGGTCCACGGGCGAGGACGCGTACCGGACCAGGTCGGCGTCGATACTGCTCCCCATCCCCTGCTGTTTCGTCACGCAGTCCACGACGCCGACCGCGGAGTCCGCCCCCTCGACGCGCTCGAACTCCTCGAGCACGCGGTCGGCTCCATCCTTCGTCGACACCACGATGGCGCCCTCCCCGTTCCGAACGCCCGAACCGAGGATGTCGAACCCTAGCTGTCGCTTCCCGCTCATCGGCGGCCCTTCCACGAGGACGTTCGTCCCCGCGTCGACCGCCACGTCCGAGAAGGTCGCTCCGAGTTCGTACATATCCCTAGCCTACACCTCCCTTTCGCGGCGCGGCCCCTTCGTTCACGTCCCGTCGTCCCCCGCGCTCATCTGCCCGGAAGATATGCTGAATTACTTATATTCCTTTTGATTACAGCTTTGCGTTCGGCACGACCCGGCCCACCAGGAACGCGAGAGCAGCCAGAAACATCCCCAGTTTGAGCAGTCGCTGGCCGGACGCCGGGTTCTCGAAACTCCGGTACGCTGCCACGATCATCACCGCATCCGCCGGTACGACCGCCACGAGATACCAGACGCCGAACGTCCCGAGTGCGTACGGAAGTGGGCTCGCCCCAACCGCAACGACGAGAGACACGGTCCCGACCCATAGCGCGCGTTGCTCCCCGACTGCGATCGGGAGGGTGTTCAACCCCTCCGCACGGTCGCCCGCCACGTCCTCGACGTCCTTGATCACTTCGCGCGTGAACGTCGAGAGCGCAGCGAGCGCAGCGAGCACGCCGCCAGCGACGGGGCGACCGACCGCCGCAGCCCCGAACAGGAACGTACTCCCGCCCAAGTACGCGACCAGCGCGTTGCCGGCGCCCGGCAGGCCCTTGAAGTAGTTCGTGTACGCGACCAGTCCGGTCAGGTTCACCGCCGCGATGGCGAGCGCGAGCGGCGGTAACAGGACCGAGAGGACGACCGCCCCGGCGAACAGCACCGCGCTGAACGCGAGCGAACCTCGAGCGGACACGGCTCCACGGGGGATCGGGCGCTCCGGATCGTTGATGCGGTCTATCTCCCGGTCGAAGTAATCGTTTATCGCCATCCCAGCAGCCGTCGCGAACCACGTCGCCCCTACCGCCGCCACCGTGGCCGTCGCGTGGTCGAACGCCCCACCAGCGACGAACGCACCGATGAACGTGAGACCGCCCGCAGCGAGCGTGTTGACCGGACGCGTGAGTTCGACCATCCCACGCGCCGACGCGACGACGTTCATGGACCGAGTACGCGAGTCGCCGCCCATAAAGGAGGCGGAACGCCGACCACGGCGTACTCGTGACGTTTCAGTGACTGCTCGGAAACCACGGAGTTTAAAGCCAACCTGCGTGTACGAACAAATGCGGGCGCTTAGCTCAGCTTGGACAGAGTACCTGGCTTCGGACCAGGCTGTCGCGGGTTCAAATCCTGCAGCGCCCATACGGTCCCCCCACGAATCGGGGCAACCACGGATTGACCGGTAACGGCGCTGTTTCCCCCCAAAACGCCGTAATCGCTAATCCGGATTTGCTCCTTATCTCCGGGTACAAACGGGCCACCACCCGCGGACCCGCGCCGTCGGGTCGTTCTCCGCGCCAACCCACCGAATCGAGGTGGTCGGCGTGAGCCTGACGACGGACACCTACGCCCGTGGGCGTCGCGTCCACACCCTCACCGCGTGTCCATGCGGATTCATCTTCTCCGCCAGTGAACCGCGCTGGAAGCACCTTCTCGACGAACACAAGCCGGAGGACTTCGGTTTGAGTCCGCTCGGGGAGATTCCCGACGGCCACGACCGCCCGCTATACCGGGGTGAGACGGCGTGACTGACGACGCCGAGACGCCCGCCGTGGACGCCGTCGAACGCGCGAAAGACGCGCACACGCACCTTTTGGGCCTTGCCACCGCCGCCGCGCGGCGCGATGCCCAGGCCGTCCAAGAGCACGCCGACGCGCTCCGCGACGCCGCCGACGACGTCCAGGCGCTCGTTCAGGACGACGCCGACGCGGAGGGATCCGCGTGAGCCTCGAAGCCTACGGCGTCGAGACGCCCGACGTCGTCCGCGAACCCGCCGACGACCGCCACGACACCGACCTGAAAGCGTGTCCCGAGTGCGGGACCGTCGTCGGGGAGCCGAACACCCTGAAACTCGACGCGCCCGACGTCGTGGACGACGTCGAGATTGACACCCTCGTCACGCGAGCGCGCAAATGCGACCGGCACGCCTACGACGTCCTTCTACCCGTCCGCGTCCGCCGTGGCGCGCCGTCCCTGGGCCGCTCCTGGACCACCGTCCGCGTCCGGCTCGCGGACCAACGCGTCCGCCCCGTCGCCGTCCCCAAATCCCAGGTGACGCGCCAATGAGCGCCGACGACGCGCCCGCGACGCCGTCCGACGCCGCCGACCTCCAGGACGCCCAGGACACCGTCACCGGGACCGTCCAGGCCACCTATCCGCGCCCCCGCGCACACGGGGCCGCCGTCGGCAACGTCCTGAACGACCTCGCGCCCAGCGAACGCGCGAACGCCCCCCAGGACCGGAGCACGCTGTATCAAACCGCCGTGGATTACTGGATGAACCACGTCCAGGACGCCGACGCCGAACCCTACATAGCCGTCCCCGACTTCTCGGCGTCGTGGCTCCCCGACGACGGAAAACAGTACGCGCTCGTCACCAAGTCCTCCCGCTGGAAAGCCGGCGTCGGCCACGGAGACGACTATACGGCGTTCTACGAACAGCACTTGATGCTCCGCCGGGTCCAGGAGGACGACGACGGGGAGCGCGAGCTGTCGAAAGGCCCGCTCGCCCTCCACGTCGAGATAATGCCCCAGTACGCCGACCTGGTTTACGCCTCCGGGGACCCGCTCCAGTATCCCGACGAGTACGGGGAGGGAACCCGCGTCGTCGCGTGGACCACCTGGGCCGACTCCGGGGAGGCCGTCGAAACGCGCGCCTACGACGCTATCCGCGCCGTCTACGGAGCCGACGCCCTGGACGTCGCCCGCGACCGGAACGACGACGCCCGTCGGATCCAGAAAGCCGAGGCACACATCCGGTTTGCCCAGCCCGAGAAAAACGCCGTCGTGGACGCCGTCGAACAGTCCCAGCGACTCATAGACTACGGCGGCCAGTCCGAGATAGACGCGTATCAGAACCGCGTACAAGCCGGGTGGCAAGAGGCCCGCGTTGAATCCGACCGCTGGAAACTCCTGGGGTTCGACGCCCAGCCATACAGTACCGAGTTGAAGGTCTATCAGCCCAGGACTGGCACAAACGCCCGTTATCGGACTGTTTCGCGCATCCGAAACTCGAAGCCTCCTTTAGCGGAGTGAACCAGGGCCGGCTCCCCCACGTCACCGAGTGGGACGACGTCCTGGACCACCTCCGGGACGTCGTCGCCACGCACGCGCATTGGGCCGGCGTCGAACGCGCCGACCTCGTCGCGGACGACTTTTTCGAGGGACCCGGCGCGGACGCCTACGAGTACGAGCGCCCCACGGGTCGCCGCAAAATGCTCCGCCAGGAGTACGAGGACCGCGCCACCGACGTCTACCGCGAAGCCCTCAAAGAGTCCACCACCGCTGTCTACGACCTCCTGGACGTCGTCGCCCAGGAGCACGGCGCGACGTATGACCTCCTGGAGCGAAAGACCGGACTCGCGCGCTCCACGGTCCGCTACCACGTCGCCCGGCTCGCGGACGCGGGCGTCCTGGAGCGAATCGGGAACCCCGTGCTCGTCGTCTACGATAGCGAAGCCCTCCACGACAAAGCCCGCGACGTCCTCCGGAAAGTCAACCCCGACGACACCCCGGAGGACCGCGACGAGCGCGCCGACGAGCGCCGCGAGCGCCGCGAGCGCGACCGCCAGGCCGACGCCGACCCGGACGCCGCCGACGACGACGCCGCCGCCCAAGACGCCGACGACGACGCCGCCGCCCAAGACGCCGACGACGACGCCGCCGCCCAAGACGCCGACGAGCGGAGCACCTGGCGCTACCTGGACGACTGGAGCGGGACGCCCCAAATGCTGATTGACGAGATAGTCCGCGACGAACGCACGGAGCGAGACGTCCGCGTTCGCGTTCTGGAGGACGCCGACGACGGCCCGCCACCCACGTAGCGACGTCTCGCCCCGTTCGTTCGCCCGCCGGATAGTGACGACGCCGCCCAGCGCGCGCTTTTTTCGCCGCCCATCCACTCACTCCCGCGCCCGACTCGTCGAAACACGACACTCGCGCAACACGTTCGCGCTCGTTTCACTTTCGCCCGGGTGTTAACGGCGGATTCGCGCCTGTTTTTCGCCGGGTTCGCCGTCTCGACGCGCCCCGAGTACGCCTGCGTGACGCCCAGACGCCCCCGCGAACCGGGCCGTTCGCCGCCCGCGCCGTCCGCCCGGGTTGCCACATACCGCTACGGTAGTGCCCTAAGGGGGCGGGCCAAATGCGCGGCGCGCAAACGCGCGCCGCTTACCGTAACCACACCCACAACCGCCTACCGGATGCATTAGAAGCGTAAACTCCTGGTAATCGGCTAATTACACCAATCGGGAACCCGGCAATACGGCTTGCCAGGAATTCTTATGGGGCATTCATTTTATGAAATCCCACGCAACACCACGACTATGCTCCACTCTTTCGAGTCGGCAAAACAGATTCTCTGGGGTTACGTTAGCTGGGTGATCGTCACACTCACGCTTTGGTTTGTGTTGTCACAAATCTCGGCACTTGGGCTAGACAGCGGTTGGAACAGCTTTCTCTGGGGGACTTGGATTACGATTTCTGCACTGCTGGGAGTGCGGGACCTCCTTCACCTGAAAGAGCTATTCTCTTCCTCTTCTTTCTAACCGGAGGAGTAGTAGTCGACATAAACAGTCGTCTCAGCCCATTCAAACGATATATTTCGCTATCGTGTGGCTATGGCCACAATTCCAAAACACTCCCTGCCGTCCCGCAGCTGCACCTGCAACCAGTCCCGAAGGGGCGCGCGAAAAATCAGGTCGGGTTAAGCCTGAATTCGTCTCGAAAGGTCTCCTCTATGCTTCCCATCTCTGAATTCAGTCCTCGAGTCCATCTGTCGTCAGTAACTTTCCGGCCGGTCCCGAATTTCGCATGAGGACCAAATTGTACAATTGGATATTCGTCACCGTCTCTCTCATTCAGAAGTTTGCTGACGTTCTCATACTCGCCATTCTCCATTGGAACCCTCATTTCTATTTTCACCGTTTTCAGGTCACCAGGGCGGAATACACTCGGGCTGGAATCGGGGTATTCCTCAGTGGAATCGGCTAGAAACAGTTTGCTCTGCCCTGTGTCATGATTCTCAACCTCCATATCAACGTCCAGAGCAATGCCTGGGCCGGTATTCTCGATTTCATAAATGACCTCGTCCCCGTCTGTGTCTTTGCGACTGAACTCCAAGACCGGCTTGGATTGTAGTTCCATCAACCGCGTCTGTGATTTCTGGTGTTCCGCCTGAGTGGCTGTATCTTCCGACATTCGCCAATAGAGAAACATCAATAAAGTAGTCAACACCGCATTCACGAGTACCCCCATAACTTGGGGATCGGTGCTCTCGAAGAACGTCCATTTTGACATCCAAGCCGTGGCCGCTAATCCTCCTGCTCCCAACGCGATCACAGTAATCCCCATGAGCAGTGTTTTCCCGATTTTCTTCAGATTCAGATCTAAACACATCTTATTCACGTGATAACCTTACCACCGATTAAATAAAACCCCTGAATAGATTCTAATCAATTGCTACCGAGGCTTCGACATTGGACAGGTCGATTTCTATTTTTCTCGTGCTAATTTCTGCGGCGATCTCTCGCTTTACTCGAGGAGAGATTTCCTCATGCTCCAATGCATCTTCCAAATTGTCCAAGAGAGAACCCACAACGTCACACGAGACGAGCACAGCCTTCGTCTTGTTGCAGTCCAAACGGTTCGCGGCCGCTTCTATCGTGTCCTTCCGGTGCTCGTAATCGCCGTCAGTCCGAATTCGCATATCCGACTCGTACACACGAACCCTGAAAACCGAATGAATTTGCCTCACTGGAACCCCAATTTCGGGGGAATCCCCCGATTTCCTATCACACGCGCGGTAAGTGAGCGGGCGCGTACGTACGACCAAGCGCGAATATGCACACGAGCAGGCGCGGTCTCGTGTGCATATTCGGGAAACCGCTTCTCCGGACGCGAAACCCCATGGTGGTGAGACTAGAAGTAGGTTAGTTGTCCTTGGTCAGCCCCACAATCTCCCTGTAGCGGGCAACGATGCGACGGAGTTTCTCTTCCGGCGTCTTGGCTTCGATCGGGATGTCGTCTAGTTCCTCCATCGACGCCAGCGATGCGTACCCCTCAACCATCCGAGTGACGGTCTCATATTCGGACTCGTTCTCGCGAGCCACCGCTGCGATTGCACTCTGGTTTGCTGCAATGTACTCAGGAAAGGACAGGTCGCTGGTATCGTCTGTTGATGAGGGTTTCGGGGCTACATCTGCACTGCTTACATCGTCCTCTTCAGTCGTCTCCTCAGGTAGCACTCCGTGTTCGTATAGGTATTTGTCCTCTGGGGGGAGGTGTTCGTGTGCTGGCAACTCCTCCGGGTCGAGACCTGCAAACTGATACAACTGTTCCAGGTAGTAGGGTCGCTCCCACGGCTTCATACCGAGATATCGGAATGGCTCGTCCGCTTGTGCGTGCCGCCGGGCGAGTTGTTCTAACGTTTCTAGGCGCGCGTTCACGTCGACATCCATCGGAGGGAGTTCATCCTGTTCGACTAGAACCGGCTCGGCCCAGTACCGTTTATCAGCATCGTAGAAGGCGTCGAATCGGTCGTGAAGGAACCCCTTTGTTTCGTCGTACAGTTGAACGGCCGCCTCCGTTTCGAGGTCCTCGTGCCGGAGTCCGTGATACGCAGGCCGGTGGCGAGGCTTTAGTACATCCGGACACGAGAGACACAATTTCGCGTGCCGCTTCGTTATCTGCTTAAACGTTTCAAGTTCTTCGAGCTCGTAGTAGCGCCCCGAGCGTTTGCCGCCAGGATGATCGCGGACATCTTGATTCTCACTGTAGTCTAGCAGTTCGATTTGTCCGCCATTACTGGCGAACGTCTGCTCGCCAGGATACGCCTCACTCATCGGAGTCGGAACGCGGTGGACGTCTGCCAGATGCATATACATAAGCCCCGTTCGGCCGACGCGCTTCTTGATCGCCTTCGTCGTATCGCTTCCGTCCCGCAACGTCGTTTTGTTGTTCTCCGTGGGGATATCACGGGGGGAATCCAAGGAGCGCACTAATACAAGAATAACGAGTCGGCCGTGGCGTTCAGACCGGAACTGGTTAAGACCATTCTGAAACCCAAATCCAGCCTCGTAGCTAGTTTCGCCGTCGAATATCTTCCGGCCGTTTGCGTATAGATGAACTCCTGACTTGGGATGTTTCGTACGCGAAAGACCGCAGATGATGTCCAACCGAACGCGCCCTGTTGTCGTTTCGTTCGCCAACTCGAACGACTGGTATGCACGTGGATGGGCGCTATCGAAGTTGAGATACGACCAGTCCACTGAGACATCTGCCATCACAGATTTACTGCGGTTGTTGACCTCATCAACGACCGTAAGGTCGACGTCAAGTACCGGCGTGTTATCTGCCCACGGGATCGTCGTCGTGTCGGCAAGATATAGTTCGTATGTAGTCGAAAGGAGATCGGGGAGAGTATCGTAGTCGCCGTAGAGGTCTTCGTGGCCGATGGTGAGGTCTTCGATACGGACAATCGTCTGCCCTGGGTCAAGTCCGTCGTATTCGTAGTAATCTAGACTCCAGTCATCGGTCTCGAGATATTCCTCGTCGATGTAGTAGGCGTATCCCTGATCGGCTCCAGCGGCACGACTAGCCAACATAACGCTCTGCCCGATGGACAGTGATGCCTCGATTGCGCCGACGCCCGCCCATCCAATGCTATCGGAGAGTGAATATCCATCTGCGTCCGTTTGGCGCGACGCGCCGAGTGTAAGCCAGACATCTAACGAGTCTTCGGGAATCCCACCAGAACTGTCGCGTATTTCGAGGTAGTCCTCGCCGAGGACGAGCTCAATGTCAGTGCCTGAGAGTTCATTGACTCGGGCTGCGTCAATACTGTTGTCGCACAATTCGAGAACGGCCCGATCCGGATCCAGTGTTGAGAGACTCAGTAGTGCCGTTTTTTCCGGCGCGCCCGGAATTTCACCAACCTTTGAACGCAAACCCGCTAGAGGTCCAGAAGCGTCCCCGTCGTTCGTCGTGGGGTCAGTCATGCTGTATTATACACTCCCTTTTGGTCTCCGCCAGTATAAACCCTCCCAGAAGTGTACCGTACAAATCCAATCAGAGTGTTGGAGCTAGGTTTCTGTACTATACAGACGGAACCCCATTCATCTAAGCGCATTTCGGCGTGTTTCTGTATGCTAAGCGAGAAAGACTTATGTCTGTGGGTCTCGACAGTGCAGTTGCAACATGGCGAAAACAAAACTACAAGCGCTCAAGATACAGCAGAAGCCAGACGCACCCACAATGTACTCCACGGTGATTGACGCCGCGGAGACCCTCGAGTGGGCCGATGTCCCCCGGAAAAAGGACGACTTCATGGCGGGCTACCAGCGCGACCTCAACGAGCGCTACGACGACATCAAGGAATACCTCACTACGGACGACCAGAACATCATCCCCGGGGCTGTGCTCATCGGTGTCGACGAAGACGCGGTTAAGATCGATGAGGACGACGGTATCACGACGCTCACCATCGACCACGACCAGCACAACCCGGACGGATTAATCCAGGCGCAGTACGAGGAATTTTACGAGCGCCTCAGTGACGAGGAGCAGAAGTTCGTCGACGGGGAAATCAGCAACGATCCCGCCGAACATGAGAACGGGAGTATCCCTGCTTCACACCTCGCCGAGCTCACGAAGGAGCTCAAACAGGCCGCAGAGGACTGGGACAGCCTCAGCGACGACCGGCAGAAGGCCGTCTCCGATTATGTCAAGGGCCTCTCCGTTCCGGGCAACATCATCGACGGGCAGCACCGTCTCTGGGGTGCGAAGGAGGTCACGGAGTTCGACGTCGACTTTCCCGCCGTCATCATCCCCGGCCTAACGGACCCCGAGGAAGTCTTCCAGTTTTACGTCCTCAACAGCACTGCGTCGCCACTCAGCCGCGACCAACTGCACGCAGTCATCAGCACGTCGCTGTCGAACGGCGAACTGGAGGTCCTATTCGAGCGCTTCAAGCAGACCGGCATCCACGCTCGTGAGGCTAAGCTCTCGTACCGACTCCACCGTCGCGACGATTCCCCCTTCCAGCGCATGGTGGACTTCGGCCTGCCTAACAGCCAGGGAATCATCAAAGAGAGCATCGCCTTCAACCTCGTGAAGTCGTTCGTCAAGCCCAACGCCTCGTACAAGCGACTGTACGGCGGGGTCAACGACTGGGAGCAGGACCCGGACTACGACTACCGGTTGAAGGTGTTCCTCACGTTCTGGAACGCCGTCACTGACGAATACTCGGACGCATGGGAGACGGCCCGCGAGCCCGACGCCACCGACGTCGAACGACAAATCACCCAAAAGATCGCGCTCGACACTCTCCAGGAGTTCCTGCTCGACCGTCTCAAACTCCTCAGCACGCCGGTGATGGGCGGTCGTAGCGCCGACACTATGTTCGGGGATCTCGACGCGATCGATGAGGGGGTCCGCATGGTTCTAGCAGACCTGCCCGAGGAGTTCTTCACTCGCGAGTGGACCGAATCGAGTCTCAACACACACCAGGGCCGAGAGTTCTTCCGCGAGCAGATGGAAAAGGCCTCCAACGACCGGCAGATCGGCTCGATGAAGCTGTTCAAGAAAACGAAGTAACAGCCTCATGAGCCTCGAGTCTCTTGAATTAGCCTGCTACCGTCTCTTTCTCGACCCCAGGAGCGACGCGGCGACCACTGAAGACGCTCACATGCCGCAGGCGCAGGCACACGTAGAGCAAGCGGTGGACGCAAACGCGGAACTGACTGAGCGGTATCGGACGGAACTACAACTCCGACTGACACTCCACCTTTCGCCGCCGTCGGCCATCGAGTACGACCCAATGGGGCGGCGCTCCCGTGCGAGCCTCATCGAAGAGTACATGACCGACACGTTAGAATTCGACGCAGACCACCCCGACGTGCACTCGATCGCCCAGCGTGTCGCGACGCTGCTCGACCAGTGGGAGAGCGGTAGTTCCGGCGGAACGGACTGGCAGAAAGACGAGTTGCTTCGCGAACAGGAGTGTCGGTGCGCACACTGTCATGCACCGCTGGATGACGTGCCAGTGACCCTGACCAACAACGACCCGTACAAGCCGTACGGGAGCGGAATCGGTCACCGCACCGAGGTTGACCACATCAAGGCCGCCTCGATGTTCGGCAACGACGACCTCGAGAACCTCCAAGCGACGTGCCAACTTTGTAATCGCGCGAAAAACAACGACCTCACAATCCCCTCCGAGACGGAATTCGAGCATGCTGCAAGCGCGATTAACGACGTGCCGGCGTTCTACCGCGCACGGGTAGTGTATCACGTCATTAATCAGGGCAATCGCAAATGTGCACGCTGCGGTGAGCGCGGGCATGAACTCACCATTCGGCCGATACACGCAAATGGCCCCTACGTCCGGTCGAACTTGGAACCGGTCTGTGTCTCGTGTCTCGGTTGGCTCAACGCCACCGAGGAATCGGATGGTGACTGACATCCTGCTTCAGATACACCGTATCACGTCCTTTATCCGGGGTGTCCATCGACCAGATGAGCGCGATGATTCAGGATGCACGTGCCCTCCGGCAGATGTTCGTGCCAGCGGAACTGCGGCACCGCGAGGGCGATGTCGACGCTGTATCGAGTCACCTCCGCCCAATTGAGAACGGTCTCGCCGGCGACGACGTCCTCCTCACCGGCCCCTCGGGGACGGGGAAGAGCACGCTCGCACGGTTCGTCACGCAGGAACTAGAACAGGCGACCCTCGATGTCCGGACGGGGTGTGTGACGTGTACGAGTGATTCGAGCAAGACCGAAGCCCTCTACGCGCTCGTGCGCGACCTCGGTATTGGGAAACCAATTCCGCGGACGTCCGCGTCGACGAGTCTGCTACTCGACCGGATTCGAGAGGCCGACGACCAACTCGTGCTCGTCGTCGACGAGGTCGACCAACTCGCCGATCGAAGTATTCTCGCGACGCTTTACGAGATTCCTCACGTCACGATGCTCATGGTGTGCATCGACGGCGACGTGCTACTCGCAGACGCCGAGCCACGTGTCCAGTCTCGACTTTGGACTGCCGCGAGCGTCACCCTTGAGCCGTACTCCCGCGGGCAACTCGCGGACATCGTGATGGCTCGCGCAAACGCTGGATTGCACGCCGGGACGTTCTCCCAGGCGAGCGCCGACAAAATCGGTGACCTCGCCGCTGGCGACGCTCACTACGCGATCGCGTTGCTCCGCCGTGCAGCCCGGGAGGCCACGACCGAAGGTGTCGACCGCATCACGCCGTCGCTCATCGAGGAAGTCACCGGAGACGCGTACCGCGAGCGTCGGGAGCAGAAGGTCAACGGACTCTCTACGCACCACCGCCTGCTCTACGACATCATCGAGGAACACGGCGAGATCAGCGCAGGGGACCTCCATGCGACCTACGAGGAACGCGCACAGGACCCTCGAGCCCGGAGTTCGCGGCGCCGGTATCTGCACGTCCTGGAAAACTACGACCTCGTCGAAAAAGAGGGTGCGACCCGCGACGCCGTCTATCGACAGAAGTAGCTAAACGATTGCTCGCTCTTTCGTCCATGATTCACGAACCGTCGTTCGTCACGTTACACGTCAGGTTTCCGGCGCGCTACTGAATCTGCGCGCAATTCGTCCGCACGCACCGGCTAGCCAAGTGGCGGCGACACCGCGTTTCGAGTGGATGTCTCAGACAACGCACCGACGTGCGACGCTGGCGTCGACGACTAGTGGCGAAGGGGCGGGGAGGGGAGCGTAATGCCGGCCGTCTTCCCATTCCCAGGTGGGAAAGCTCGGCTCTCCTCGTGGGTGATCAACCATCTGCCCGAGCACGAGTGTTACGTAGAACTGTTCGGCGGCGCCGCGAGCGTCCTCGTGAACAAGGAACCTGCGAGTTCGGAGATCTACAACGACAAGGACGGCGACCTCATCCACTTCTTTCGCGTGCTCCGCGACGACCCCGAAGGCCTCGTCGACTGGATCGACGCCGTGCCCTACGCCCGCGAGCTCCACGAGCGCTGGGTCGAACAGTTTTACCAGGGCTACCGGCCGAAAGACGACTACGCATGCGCTGGCCGGTTCTTCTACTTACGGTATAGCCAGTGGGGCGCGAAGTACCAGGGACCATCCGGGTTCGGGACTGGAAAGACGCGGAACCAGGCCGTGACGTTCGCGAACAAGATCGAGAAACTCGGGGATTCGCCGACCGCTTCGAGGGGGTGATTGTCGAGAATCTCGACTGGCAGGACGCCGTCGAGACGTACGACAGCCCGGATACGGTGTTCTACGCCGACCCGCCCTATCTCGACCTCGAGGAGTACTATCCCGAGAGTGACGTCGTTCACGACGATCTCTTGGAGACGCTTCTCGAGGTCGAAGGTGACGCCGTGATATCATACGCGGACGTTCCAGATGGGGCAGAGGACTATTGGATCGTCGGGAAGGACTCGAACTTCGTGATGAACGCCGGACAGAGCGGGGAAGCAAAGGACTGCCGAGAACACTTACTCATGAATTTTAAACCATAGCGGCCTGGAAGTGATTCGACGCCGAGAATCAGTCCGCCACGTCAAACGTCGCCTGTTGAGCGAAGCCCTCCAAGTCAGGGCGTTTTTGTTCGAACTCGTCCGGTGAAAGAGAGCCACATCGGAGTGTGTAAATCCGTTCCTGATCGGCTTCGGAGAATCCACAGTTGTAGACTGCTTCCTTGAGGTAGTAGCCGAGAGCCTCACCGAGGTAAGGGGGGACGGCATTCCCAATCTGTTTCCGACGCGAGACAAGGCCTCCCTCGAACTGATACGAATCCGGGAACGTCTGGAGTCGCGCACCTTCACGAGGAGTGAGTCCTCGGTCCTGGAAGGGGTGAATACAGCGTGCACTCGACGGCTTAGACATGTTCGAGGTAATTGCGACTGCGGGAGCGTCTGACTGCAGGCGGGAGTACGAATTGTGGTATCCAGAGGAGGGCTGCAACTCGTCGGGAATGGCCGTTCGGTTCCCACCGTCCGGGATGTGAGAGATCATCTCGACCATGTCGGCCGTGTGATTGGCCGCTTGGTGCGACGTGAGGTCGTCATTGTCCCCCCGAAGATCTTGTTGAAGAATCGTCTTAGGGGGTTCGGCGTACTGCTCGACCTGCTCACCTGCAGAGACCTCTGGAAGGTCACCAATTGCGTCGATCACGCCGGGCGTCTCGACCGGTTCTAATTCGAATCCATCTAGCGGGTACTCTGGACGGCCGTTCTTGAACGCGAGCACGACGAGGCGACGCCGGTGTTGGGGGACTCCGAAATCTGAGGAGGTCACGACGCGATACGTGACACTGTACCCCATCTTGTCGAAAGACTTCTCGACGGCGTCGAGGAACTTCCCGTCGGCAGTGTTCTGCATGCCACGGACGTTCTCGAAGAGCGCGGCCTCCGGGCGAAGTTCGTCCACCCACTCGATGAAGTACGTGAAGAGGTGGTTGCGATCGTCAGAGCCGTCCGGACTCACGACCTCCGAAAATCCCTGGCATGGAGGCCCACCTGCGACGAGGTCGACCGTGTCGCTACCGACGAGGTCCGAGATCTCCCCTCGTTCGATGTCTCGAATGTCTTCAGAGAGGTCGTTCGGGTCCCATCCGTCTCTGTTGTTCGCGAAGGAGGTACGGGCGTCAGCGTCGACTTCGACGGCGTGGGTGAGGGTGAAACCGGCTTTTTCGAGGCCAGTTGAAAGACCGCCGGCACCGGCGAAGAGATCGACGTACGTCAGCTCCTCACTCATTGCACTGCATTACAATCTGGCTCGTACTTAATCATTCGTCTCCCACGAAGACCGCCAGATTGGTAACCTAGTGGTGGTTTTTGCTTGTTACTCAGACGTTACCAACTTGCTACCTCAGAACTGATGACATTGACAACGGATCAGATCGACGGCGAGGATTTGCGTACGAAGTGCTCCCATCCGGTTGGGTTCGAATCGCAGACGCTGACACCAACCTCACGGAGGAGTCGCTAACATGTCTGTGGACCGCTCAGAGTTGGAAGAGGAAGCCGTCGAACAGTTCATCTACAGCCATTTCCGTGACGAGTATCAGCATGACAAGTCGGCGGTTTCGGCAGCCGAGCAGGAGACCATCGACGAACTGGTTGAACTCGCGGAGAGCTACTTCGATGGGTCGAAAGGAACGCTTGGGCTAGCACTCGACTTCGTCATAGTTGGTGAGCAGATCTCCCAAACAGACGACGCAGTCAACGGTTACGACTCGTCCGTCAAAGTCGACGACGTGTTGGACCAGTACGATCAGGTTGCGAAGTCCACGCTCACGCTCGAACTCGACGGCGAGAGATATGGCATCCGTCCGGTCCATAACGAGGTCATCACCCTCTTTCGAGAGGAGTTGAATCGGACGAACTTCCCCAGTTCGCCCGGGCACCACACCGGTGAGTGGAAGCGCTACGACGACATGCTGGAGGTAGCCTTCCAGTTGTCCCGCCCTGGCCGCTACGAAGCAACTCAGCGACTCATCGACGTGGGGCTCGACCGCCTAGAACAGCAGAGTCTCCCCACGAGGGAACCGCCGTTCTCGAATCCGTTTCACGAGATTCTCCAGCATTACGAGCGGTCGCACCCCGACGAAAATGGGGGCGCCGCGTATCAGGCGTTCGCGTATGGGTACGTCAAAGCGAAGTGGACGCATCTTTCGCTCACGGCGAGTAAAGTCCGGACGGGTTCCTCTCGGCAGAACCGATATGGGGACATCGACGGGTACGTCGGTCCTGACCTGATGCTATCCGTGGAAGTAAAAGACCGGGACATCACCCAGGGCAACGTCAAAGACGAGCTTGGCGTGATGATGCAGCTTGCGAATGACACGACTGCAATGGTCATCGCACTCTGCCGGTCGGTCTCTCCGGACGCTCAGGAATTGCTCGAGTCGGAGGGCGTCACCGTGATCACCGACGCTGACCTCGAGCAAGAGATAAAATCGTGGGACTACCACCAGCAGGATCGGGCGACGCAAGGAATGGTCCACTACTTCTATCACATCGAGGAAAACCCCCGTGCCGTCCAGCGACTCCTCCGATTCATCGAGGAAGTCGACCCGGAGAACACGGCGCTGGCGCACTTGAACGACTAGTTCTCAACGCGCTCGGTTTGGTAGTACGAGCAAATGTTCGCCATCGGGCATTCCTCGCAGTTCGGGTTCGTAGACGTGCAGATGGCCGCGCCAAGATCGAGCAGCGCGAGGTTGAAGCGACGAAATTCCTCGTCCGGGAGCATTCGTTCTGCGTAGTTCCAGGCCTCCTGGTCTTCACTATCCGTGAAGTCCCGGTCGAAGACGCGATTGTAGACGCGAGTAACGTTCGTGTCAACGATTGGGCGGCGTTCTCCAGCACCGAAGCAACGGACGGCGTTCGCGACGTAGTAATCCACCCAAGGAAGCTCTCGGATATCGTCGACGTCCTCCGGGATTGGTTTCCCCGACAGGCGTTCGCCAAGCTTGACCAGAGCATTTGCTCGGCGGTTATGGAGTCCCAGCGGTTCAATGAGAGCAGCCAACTCGTCTGCCTCTGCGTTCGCCAATGACTCGAAATCGGGGTATCGTCGAAGAAGTTCCTCATAGACCGGTTCCACCTTCGTCGCTAGCGTCGCGCTCAGGAGGATCTCCGCGACCAACACTTCGTACGTAGTGGCCTTATCTCGCCAGGGAAAGTCTCGGAGGTTCCCCTCACTCCAATCCAGGAGTTGACGCTGGAATGTTTCCTTTCGACTAGAACCGCCCATCACGCTCGAATAACTCACTCAGCGCTTTGTATCTTCTCTCGTCTCAGTCAACAATCTACTCTACGACGAGTCAACCACGCCTCTTTCTCCTTCGCTTCGACCCACGTCCCACAGATCGCTAGACTCGTACCAGCAGAGGGACTGATATCGAGGCGCTCGTACGCGTCGTAGCTCGGTTCCTCACCGAGTATCTCGGCGGCCTCCTGAATCGCCTCGAGGCAGTCAGCTTCCGAATACTGGCGGCCACGCTTGTGCTCGAGGCCGAGTGCCTCCTTCGCGGCGATCCAGCCGCCGCAGCGCGCGATGATGGTGTTGTAGGACGGCGAGATGTCGAGGCCCTTGTACTCGTCGACGGTCGGCGGATGGCCGAGCTCGTCGACGGCGTCCTGGAGGGCTTCGAGGCATTCTTCTTTTGTATACACCATTCCGAGTCGGCCAAACATTACCGAAACCCAACTGAGTAGTTGCCGGTCTAACCGGGCGCTTCCGACTTAGAAAGAGACCACCCCCGCTGCGGGTTGAGTCTGATGATTTCGCCGCAAAGTTTGACAATCTCTTCTTACTGCTCGACGGGCATTGAGAAGAAAATCGGCTACTTCGCCTCGTCATTGTTCTGTATACGGCTGAGATGTGGCCGCTCAGAAGGTAGCGTAGGAGAGGATGTCTTAGTTCGGCTGCTCGTTAACCACAAGGAGCCAGCATAGCGGTTGCCAGCCCTAGTCAAACCCGGGTACCTGTCCTAGTAGAGTTGAAAGTTCTGCGCCATACCGAGTCGGAGACAGTTAGGGCTGGAGTAGGTGGGGCGGATGGAGTTGAAGTGGTAACGCAAACTCTATCGCTGTTACCTTGATTCACTCACTTTCCTAGGCAAGATTTATCACTTTACTATTTGGATAAGTGCCTAATGCCTGACCTTACGGAGGATGACTTTTGGACTGGCCCACAGAAAGAAGTAATCAACCATCAGGAAGGCCCGCTGCAGGTAATTGCTTGTGCAGGATCTGGCAAGACACATACAATTTCTGCCCGGATTGCTCAGATGGTCCACGACGGCGTGGACCGAGACCAAATACTTGCATTTACTTTCACCGAAAACGCTGCTGAGGAACTCCAAGTCCGAATTCGAGAGATGATGCAAGAGGCAAATCCAAACAACCCCATTTTGGGGAACATGTACGTAGGTACGATTCACGGATTTTGCTTAGACAGGGTTCTTCACGAGTTTGATCCTGATACACTCAGTTACGACGTTCTCAATGATAATCAGCTGTCTGCATTCCTTGCGAACAATTATCCTCACCTTGGTCTCTACGAAATTGGTGAAGAGGATGAATATCCCTACACCAAAGCCCAGCAGATTAATCGCTTCAAGAAGGACATAGACGCACTTCGCCGAGAATTGATTGAGGAAGATGTCCGAGCGTCCGGAGATGGACTTACTCAGGAGTTCTTGGAAGTCTATGATGCTTTCCAAGAGGAAATGGAGGACTCTCACTTCTACGACTATCAGGAGATAATCTACGAGACAGTCCAGCGTCTACAACAGGATGAAGAACTACTTGAGAAAGTACAAAGTCAATACGAGTACATCATAGTTGACGAGTATCAGGACGTAAACACCGCACAAGAGGAACTTATCCAGCTCATCGCAGGCGAAGAGAAGAATGTCTGTGTGGTCGGCGACGATGATCAGGCGATCTTCCGCTGGAGGGGTGCTCAGGTAGATAACTTCCTCTCGTTTGAAGATCGATACGAGGCAGATGTCATCCGGCTAGAGGAAAACCACAGATCTACTGAAGCAATTGTTGACATTGCTCACTCCAGTATTCAGCGTAACACCAGACGCCTCCCGAAACAGATGCGTTCAGATAGCAACTATGACGTGGGAGATATCTACCAGTACTTCTTCGACCGAGACCAAGAAGAGGTAGAATTCATCGCGGACAAGATTGAACACCACCATCACACGCGGTTCGAAGACCCTACCACTAGGGAGGAACGCGCTCTTACCTACGGCGACTTCGCGATTCTATTCCGTCGGAAGAGAGATATGGATTTAATTCAGGAGGAACTCGAGGAACGCGGCATTCCATATACTGTCCGGGGGAGAGACAACCTGTTTGGACGCCCGGAAACCGAGTTCCTCAGGCTGGCGTTCGGGTACATCGCCAGAGGATATGACGATGATCTTCAGGTTATTGATGCCGAGGATTCTGATTTATCTGCCTGGGGTGACACTGAGTATATGTCTGTATCAGAGGATGACCTTCGGAATGCCATCCGTTCCAATCCACGTTTAGAGGATCGAGAAGACGAGATAATGACTACCCTCATTGAGAAACGAGCTTGGTACGAAGACCCCACAAGCCGTCGAATCCATCCCCAAGACGAACTCCAAGATGTACTTTCTGCGATGGGTCTGGGCGACGAAGAGGCAGTCGAAAGTACAGATGACGAGGCGTTCCCGGAATCGCTAATGTACGATTTGGGGCAAGTAAGCGAACTGTTCAAAGATTTCGAAACCGTCTACGAGATGATTTTCCCCGACCAGATTGCCAACCTGGTTCGATTCTTAGATTACGCCCTCGAGAATGCAAATCCCCAAATCGACGATCCCACCCTAGTTAACGCGGTCAACCTGATGACCATTCATTCCGCTAAGGGTACTGAATATCCCGCGGTGTTCATGCCCTGTCTCAGTACGTTCAAATTCGGCAGTAGTCCGTCGGGTTCTGCCCGCGATTCTTGGCTCCCAGACGATGTTTTCGACGCGGAGATTTACTTCGAAGATACCGAGAACCTCCGTCGACTGTTCCATGTTGGCGTTACGAGGGCTAAGAAGTTCTTGTTCTTGACTGGGGCTGAAGAAAACCGCGGATACGACTTCTCCCTCTCTCCAAATGACTTCTACACTGAAGTCAGAGATGATGATCATCCGAGCGTGATGCAAGAACTTCGGGCAGATCCCACCCCCCGGCAAGATGTGGAGCCAGACGAAGAACTGGCCAATGTCGTCTATCCAACCTCCTTTACCGATCTTCGCTACTTCAAGAAGTGCCCCTTCGACTACAAACTCAGGAACATCTACAACTTCGCACCGACCATTGACTCAGCATTCGGATACGGGTTTGCTGTCCACGATGTCCTGAGAGAGGTTCACCAGAGATTCGAGGACAATCAACAAGCATTGCTTCCCAGTCCTGGAGAAGTCGAGAGAATGGTAGAGAATCCAGAGCGGTTCTATCTCCGTTATGCAAGCGGCGAGGTGGAAGATAACCTTCGCGAGGAAGCCGCTCGGGTTCTCAAGGACTATGTGCGAGAATACGGTGATGACGTCGCACTCACGTACAAAGCCGAGGAGCCCTTCGAGTACTTGATTGAGGGGGCGGATAGCAGTGGAGAAGCTCTAATCTCCGGTGAGATAGACTTACTTGAACGACGTGACCCAGAGACTGGAGAAGTGGAGGAGGTCAACGTCATCGACTTTAAAACCGAGAAAGAGCCAGACTCTGTCCACGATCCCAAACTGGTAGCGTCAGAGTTCCAAGTTAGGCTCTATGCGGCTGCAACCCAGTCCGAACTGGACCTCTCGGCGGTTGACGGATACATTCACTATCTCAGTGAGGGGAACCGGAGGACCGTTGACCTCTCTGACTCGCGACTAGAACAGGTTGAACAAGACGTAGAGAGCGACGTTGATAGCATCATGGACCGGGATTTCTTCGCCACTCCAGACTCAGAAATTTGCTCTACTTGCGACTTCCAAGATATCTGCCCTCACTCAGAAGACTAACTCTCAACTGACCGCTATTCGAGAACAGGTTGGCGTTCCGCTTCGAGGAACTCCCCGTGGTCGAAATCCTGGCTCTTCACTAATTTTCCCTCCTCCCCTTGGAGGTGGGACTTCACTGCCTTTGCAATATGATAGGCGAGTTTTGGAGGGACTGCATTCCCGATGAGTCGTGCAGTGTGAACCTGATACGGTGTCCCGAACTCGAAATCGTCGGGGAACGTCTGGAGTCTCGCTCCCTCTCGAAGGGTTATCGTTCGCTCTAGACCTGCTTCAGGATGGAGATGCCTGCCTTTCATCGGTTTGTGGAAGGAGGTCCGGATTGTTACTGAAGGTTCATTCCAGCGAAGTCTTCCAAACAAGTCTGTTCCCCCGTCTTCGTAATCCTTCCAGCAGTTCGGTAATAGATAACGTGGAATATCGTGCCTGTTCCCTCCCCTCGGTACCTTCTTCATTCGTTCCTTGGTCAACTCACTGAAGTTCCGGGAGTTATGGAGATTCTCGTCAGTCGCATACATCGGCAGATCACCGATGGCTTGCCTAACAGTCTTAGTTGGCTCCCGGGTGGGAGTTGGGAGAAACGGCGTCCCCTGCTTGCTGCCAATTACGAATGCCCGCTTACGATGTTGGGGAACACCATAGTCTGCTGCATCGAGCTTTCCGACTACGGTCGTATAATCATGTTCTTCCGCCAATTCCACGAGCCCTTTTCCAGCCGGTGAATCTAGGAACCGTGGCACATTCTCAACGACGAAGACTTCTGGGTTAATATCCTCAACTGCGCGAAAGTATTCCTTCCAAAGATGGTTTCGCTCGTCGTCGAGGTCCTCTGTTTTCGTACTGTTCAACTGAGAAAATCCTTGGCATGGAGGCCCCCCTAGGACAACATCAGCATCATCCCAAGTTGAGAAAGTATCTATATCCTGTATTTTCGAGTTCTCTACAGCACAGTCGAAGTTCTTCTCAATCGTTTCTGTTGCTGCCTCGTAATCGTCAAGGGCATAGATGGTTTTGAAGCCCTCAGTTTCCCAGCCCAATTCCTCGTATCCGAGTTTGCCGAGCCCGTTTAGTTGCTCTGGATGGTCAAACCCGAACGAAAACCCACCTGCGCCGCAGAACAAGTCAACTATTTTATAGTTTTCGTCTCCCATATACCTTCTAGATATCTACCGATACAAATCACATCCCTATAAAATATCGCCTCACGGCACGTGGGGAGCAGAGAAGTCTCGCCAACAATCGAACAGAGACACCGAAAATTCCCTCAATTGATAACTCAAATGAAACTACTTATTTGGAGTCCACGGTCTTCATGATCCTCAGGAACCCTAGATTCTGGAATACGGATTTCGAAGTCTTCACCCTCCTTCACCTTTCTAAACAAGTCGACGCCGGCACTTGAGTATCGTCTATACGTAACAGAATCATTGAAAAAGGCAACATGGAACTTGTTATTGAACCCAGTTAAGTTCATTTCTGATTCCTCATATATTGGGGCTAGCACTTCCTGTTTGAATTCGTGGGCCCTCCCTGACAGTTCGAGTTCCTCATAGAGTTCCTCCGGAGAGAGGTGGTGGTCGAAAAGAAATCCCGCGTTAGTCCCATCGGCAGAAATTCCAAGAACCGTTTCTAGCTCATCTTGGCTCTCAGCTGCTTCCTCAATTCGCTGATGGTCTACAACCCTTTCGCCAGATGACTTTGACCGAACAACCTCGTAGGTATTCGCAAGCAATTTACGAAGATACCGGACATCAACTTCGAAACCCTCTCCACTGGCAAACGCCTCGAATACCCACTTGAAATCCCTCGCAACGATACATTTTACAGCAATCGATTGGTCTTCGTTAAGCTGAATTCGTTTATGCCGAGGATACGACTCACGTGATTCAACATCGCGGTCAAACTGTAGGAAATAGATGTCGTCAGCAATAATCTGGTCATCTGGAAGCAACTGATTCACCCAAGAGAGGATAGAACGGATGTTAGTGTCTGAAGCACTGTATCCAACAATCAATAGTGGATGTTCGGCAAAGTACGTCAACATTTTGGAGCTGAGATATCGTTTTCTACTGACGAACTCTTTATAATCTTCCGAGGTTAAAATGAGGGAGTCAGGATTTGTAGAGGAACCATGGATTTTGAGAATCTCTCCGACGCTTCGGTGAGGGGTCCGAAGGATTTTCTCTCCGACAATTACGTCGTATTTTGGTTCCTCTTCCTCCTCATTATGGTTAAATATATTCCCGATGAATTGGTCATAGTTTGTGGTGATGATAGCGTGTGGTTGAATCTCTCGTAAGGCTCTAATCTCTTCAGTTAAATTCTCCACCTCAAATCCCTCGTCAACATCATCTTGAGACAGATCTTCCGGCGATTCCGGGGTTAAATTACTGAAGTAGTCTGCAATCTCTGTCTTCAAGTACGTATCCGAGTTGTCATCAAACTTCAGTTGCATTTCAGAAAACTTGGACTCGTTTCGATCCCAAGCCCATTGTGCATAGTAGTCTGCTAGGAGGGACCCCATCTCCGGAGGATCTCTGTCCTGTCGGTAGTATCCGTAATTGTGATCCAATTTTGGGCAATCTGATGCCATCTGTTTCAACAGATTGTCCCAGCCAGGTGCTGAGAAATACCGCTTAGAAAGACCTGAGCCAGCGAAAAGTATTGGCTGAACTGGCCGTGAACCTACAACCTCCTTGATGTCGTTAGTTACCCGCTCTTGGTATTCGCCAAAACTGTCCATAAATAGTATCATGTATTTACCAACAAAATGCTATCGATGGTACGGATAATGGATTCGTTCAGCCTCCGTTCACCGTGGTGAGATGAATTCCAGCCTGTAAAATTGCAAGCTCTCTGTATTAGCGTGCTTCCGTTCATGCCCACACTCTCGCTTTAACCCGAACAGTCCTCGGCCTAGGCATGCTGGTCACAGCTGGAAAACAATCAGACCAGAATCGCCTGATTAGTCCTCGAGGTCCTCGGTTGGGAGATCGCCCTGAAGCCACGCACGACCGCGCTCGGAGAGCCGGTAGATTCCGGCCTCTTCGTCGTAGTACTCGATTAAAGAGTTCTCCCGGAGATGAAGCACATGACTACGAACCGCGTCTCTGCTCCAATCAGAGTTCTCAGCAATCAAGCGAGGGGTCAAAACGAGTTCTCGGTTTCCCGAATTTTGGAGGCGTTCGAGGATGTCTCTGTCTACCGGAGTCATCCACGACGCCAGTTCAATCCGGGCCATTCACTAAATCAGGTGGTCGGTGCCATCTTACAATTTACGCACGAGACTGTAGAAGAACCATACAACGTTGTAGATACACAGTCCAGTGGGTAAGTATTAAGTCAGTTGGACACAGCCTTGTGGTTGACAGGAGTCTCCCTGTGGGCAACAATCCTACTCGTTGTCTCAGGAAAGTGCGGGCCTCGCTGCTGGAACAGCAGACCCGCGCGGGCTCCTGTACCCAGAGTACAGAAGCCATGTTCGATTCCAACGACAGCGGACAAGAGTGTTCTGTTGCACAGCACCGCGAGAACGACGACGATGGCTGCCCGAAGTGCGGCGGCCCGATTCAGTACGTGGAGACGCGCGGCCCCGGTGACGTTCGTGTACAGCCCTGCGGGCACCGCATCTCGCAAGTGCTCGCGCGGAACTTCCCGCGAGCAGACGACGGCCTGCGCGCGGACGGTGGTACACCTCCGACGACAGAGGCCGCCGCGGACGCAGCTCGTGACCTGCTCGACATCCCCGAAGTGAGTGGTGAGTTCGACGTCTCAGTCAACAACACGACGAACGGCGAATCCGTATCCATCACACCACCGCCGGGTACTGGTTTGACGGACAGAGTTCTCAGTCGCCTCAAAACCGAGTGTGGACTCCATCTCCGCAACGTGTTCCCGGCCGCATCGATGCAGTTCACCGCGACGTTCCACCCCACGGGAGGAGATTCATCGGCTGCCGTCGACGAGGAGGTGAACAACTGATGTCCACCGACGCCTCTGCGGACCGCGTCGACTGGGACGCGCTCAGTTACGTCGCGGCCAGCGACTACCGGTGTGCGGTCGTCGCCGCGCTCGACGTCAAGGGCCCCGCGATTCCGACGACCATCGGCCAGCGCACCGACCTGGACCTCACGCACGTCTCGCGTACGCTCTCGGAACTCCGCGAGCGCGACATCGTGAAACTCCTCGTCCCCGAGGAGCGCTCGAAGGGCCGCGTCTACGGGCTCACCGACGCCGGCGCGACACTCGCCGAGCAGACCGACGAGGTGGACATCTGATGTCCCCGAGCGAACTCGCCGACACGCTCGACCGCCGTGCCCGCCAGTGCAGCATGATCGCCGACGACCTCGCGGACGACGCGCCGGAGGATACCGAGCACGGCCCGGAGTACTTCGAGGGGAAATGCGCAGGCTACGAGGCCGCCGTGAAGGAGCTCCGCGACCACGCTGTCACGGACGGTGATGGGCGTGAGTGACGACGCGAACGAACGCGTCGTTGCGGACTGGAGAGAGCGCCCGTTCTCGGACACCGAGCGGCGTCGAGAGACGGTTCACCACCGCATCCGAGTTGTCGCCCACGACGGCGTCGGCGTCGACGTACAACACGAGGTGCGCCGCGAGACCGAGGGCGCGTGGACGACCGCGGAGGTCTTCGAGTCTCGACCCCACGGCATCGAGAAGGTCAACCTCGACGAACGGTGGTGGGCAGCGTGACGCGAGTCGACTGGCCGCGGGGCTTCCCCCGCACCGGCGCCGGCGACCGCGAACGGAACAACAGCTTCCGCGTCTCGCTCGCAACGGCGTTCGACGACCTCGAGACGGAACTCAACCGCCTCGGCGTCGACGAGGACGGCTACCGGTACAGCTTCGACGCCCAGCAGCGCCAGACCGACCAGCGGCCGTACGCGCGAGCGAACCCCGACGACCCGGGATTCGCGCTCCGCTGGAAGATGGACGGCGCACAATACGCTGTCGCTTGTGACGCCTACACGGCGCTGCGCGACAACGTGCGCGCCATCGGCCTCTATCTCCGTGAGAAGCGGAAGATGGAGAAGCGACCCGTCGAGACCGGCGAAAGCGAGTTCGCGAACGCTCGCCTCCCGCCCGCTGACAAGGACATCGTCGTAGCCAATTCTGTTCGTGGCGCCCACGACGTGCTCAACGTCGCCCCGGATGCGAGCGACGACGAGGTCCGGGCAGCCTACCGCGAGCGGGTGAAAGACGCACACCCGGACAACGGTGGCAGTGACCGCGAGTTCCAGCGAGTCCGTGACGCCAAGGAGGCGATGCTCGGTGAGTAAGGAGTTGCAGCCCGTCTCTCCGGCAAACGCAGTCGACCTGTATCTCGACTCGCGGCGTGACGACGCCGCCGCGTGGACGGTGACCTCGCACGAAGCGCGACTCCGCCCGTTCGTGGAGTGGTGCCAGACCGAGGACATCGACAATCTGAACGGCCTTACCGGACGCGACCTCTACCAGTACCGCGTCTGGCGACGCGACGGCGAGTACAGTGGTGCCGACGTCGAGGAACTCGCCCCGGCGACCCTGAAAAGCGCGCTCACCACGCTTCGCGCGTTCTTGCGGTTCTGTGGGAACATCGAGGCCGTCCACGAGGACCTCTTCGAGAAGGTCCCGATTCCGGCGCTCTCGAACGCCGACGAGGTCTCGGACTCGAAGATGGTGCCCGAGCGCGCCCCGCCGATTCTGAAGTACCTCGAGCGCTACGAGTACGCCAGCCGCGACCACGTGATCGTCCTGCTCATGTGGCACACGGGCGCTCGCCTCGGCGGCGTCCGTTCGCTCGACCTCCAGGACTGCGACCTCGACGATAGCAACCCGGGCGTCGAGTACGTCCACCGGCCCGAGCAGGACACGCCCCTGAAGAACGACGAGGACAGCGAGCGGTTCAACCGAGTCAGCAGCGAGGTGGCTCGCGTTCTTCGGGACTACATCGACGGCCCGCGCACCGACTCGACCGACGAGTTCCACCGCGACCCACTGATCACGACTACTCACGGCCGCGCCTCGCCGACGACGATTCGCGAGACGATCTACAAGTGGACGCGTCCGTGCTTCATCGGCGAGGGGTGCCCACACGATCGCGACCCTGACGAGTGCGAGGCGATGTACTACAAGCAGGCGAGTAAGTGCCCGTCGTCGCGGAGCCCGCACGACTGGCGGAAAGCTCGCGTGACGAAGTACCGGTACGACGGCATCCCTCGGAGCATCGTCTCTGACCAGCTCAACGCCTCAGAGGACGTTTTGGACAAGCACTACGACCGCGCCTCGAAGCGCAAGCGCGCCGAGCGGCGCTGGCGAGAAATTCAGCGATAGCACCATGACTCACTCCCCAGACAGCGCTCCGACACAACAGTACCGAACGCAGAACAATGTTGCAGGCGGCGAGACCGCGGGTACCCGGTCGCGCAACCCCTGCAGCGCCCATTCTCGCGTGTGTTCGTGCTCGGCCGACGAGCGACCTGGTGAGTCGGGTCGTCACCCAGACGAACAGTGTTAGTGGGACGAAGAACCAGTCCAGAACAGGTCACGGAGACCCCACTCCGTAAACCGCCGTGGCGCCGCCTGCCTCTACTCGTAGCCCCGAAGGAGAGGTGGCAAAAACCAGTCACCGCGCGTCTACGTGTCAAGTCCGAACTATCCTCGGTCTATTCGTCGGCGGCAAGGGTGTCGTGGTGGGCCTCGCCGCAGTTGTCGAAGACCCACGCCACGCCGTAGTCCATCCCCGACATCCTGATGAGGTCGGCCACCCCCACATACTCCACGCTCCAATTGTCGGCCATCGTCGGGGCCTGGCTCTCCACGGCGGGGGCCGGCCGCTTTCCACTGGAACACCACTCACGCGTTCCGTAATCGCCGAACCGTGTTCGACACGGCCTGGTACTCCCGGATACCGTTCAGTTCGATTGACTCGCGGTCGATGGCCATCTCGCGCTGGGACCCGTCTCGCTCACCGAACTCCCGTTCCGTGGCGGACTCCCCCCGCACCCGCTCAATCTCGAACTCGACGGTGCCCTTGTCCACCAACTTCTCGAGCAGCCCCTGGCTGGTTCGAATATCCCCGGACACGTCGTCGTATCGGGTTTCCACCGTCGTGCTCCCGGTCACACTCCCCTGCATGTCTATCAGCCGGTTGCTGGTGATGATGTACCTCGTGTGCTTCCATCTGAGGTACGGCACCAGCAGCCACGCGCCAAAGGAGACGGGGACCAGTATCCAATCCAGCGCGGACATGGCCCCCACGAACGAGGGTTGGATGTCGTGCAGCAGTTCTTCATCGTCGAAAATTTCGATGCGTCCATCGGCAGCAGTCTGGTCACTGGCCATACGAGAAGAGTTGGTGTAAATTCACTAAACTGTATATACAGGATACGTGTTCGTCTCGGTGGCGCGTAGTCGACCCCAGAATCGTCGCGGCCCGTCCCCCCTCACCGGCCTACCAGGGTGGCAAGAGCGCGCGCGAATTTTACGGTGGGACGGCTGCTTCGACCGGGTCGACTGGTCGCCGCCGGTCACATCAGGGGGCCCCGCCGGTGGGCCAGTCGACCGCGATAACGCTCCCGGAGAGCGCCACCCGACCGGCCGGCCCACGCTCCACCCACCCCACGAGTATCGTGAGGACGTCCGCGGCCACCGTGAAGTGGCCGCCAAGCCGAACGCATGGCTCGTGCCACCAGCCGCCTCTCCGCTACTGCTCGTCGCTGGCTGTGGCCCGCCACCGGTCATCGTCACCGGGCGCCGTGGCGGCTGCGACCCGCTCGACGATGGCCAGGCCCGTCTCGTAGCCGCGCCCACGCGTGATGCCGACGACGAGCGCGAGCCCCGCAATCGCCACCGACGACCCGCCGGCGAACGGCCCCCGGTTGAACGCCATCCGCACGGCGATGTCGTGGGTGGGCGGTGCAGGGAGCGCCCGAGGGGCGCGAGCGAACCGCGAGTCAGGGAAGAGGCCCTGAAACGTTGTTTCATTCCATCTTGCATTGGTTAAAATCCTGCAGCACCCATGCATTTGTCACCCACTATAACCGTCCAATAGCACAGCGATTAGTGGTCGAACGTCCACCATTCCACGTTCGTTCGACAGCGGACGCGCGAATGGTTATCAACGATATTCGCGTACAGCCAAACTGGTCGTAATCGAAGGAATCGATCATCGATGTCCGGTCACTGTTTCCGTTGGATAGGTGAACGCAGCCCCAGACCCTCCTCCCCTCAGAAGCAATCAAGTGATGCCGTTCGAGGAATCGTGAGCGGTGGTCAATCCGAGTCGAGAAATTTGGCGAGGACTCGATTGAACCGCTCGGGTTCCTCGATGGTGAGACAGTGTCCGCTCTGTTCGAACAGTTCGAACTGTACGTCCGGGATGAGTTCGGCCGCGTATCTCACGTTGGCTACGCCTCGCCATTTCTCGTCCGCTCCCGCACAGACGAGGGTCGGAACGTCGATCTCGGGAAGCACGTCCCGGTAATCCCGCATCGCGTCGAGGAGCATCGAGCCCTGCACTGACGGCGGCGTTCGCGTTTGTTCGTCGAACATCATGTTTCTGCGTTCCCTCGACGGCGGGTCTTTGAGTAGTGCCTCGATCGAATCGTCGGTGAGTTCCAGCGGGTTCGACTGGATTCCGTCGAGAGCGTCCCGCAAACCCTCGACCATGTACGTCCCGAACTCGTAGTCCTCTCGTTGGAACGGCGAGGGTTCCATATCGACGTCGACCAGCGCGCGTATCCGCTCGGTACCGAACTGGTTGACGTACTCCCACGAAACGAGCGCTCCCATCGACCAACCCACCACCGCGACGTCTGTCAGGTTGAGCTGTTCGAGGAAGACCTGAAGATCGCGGGCGTGTTGCGGAAGCGTGTGGCCTGTCTCCGTCTTCTCCGACCGCCCGTGTCCTCTGAAATCGAGCGCGACCGTGTGGAACTCCTCACTGAGTCCGACCAACTGCGGTTCGAAGAATCTCAGACCGGCAAACGCTCCGTGAAGGAACACGATCGGTGGCCCCGCTCCCTGTTCCTCGTAATACAGGTCGGCTCCGTTGCACTGGGCGACTGGCATACTCTACAGTAGGCTTTGCGCACCATTACCTTTCAGACGACATGCGCTGTATCACTGCACGATAAGCACATGCCTACACGTACGTTGTCTAAAACGGTGGTTTCGAGACGGCTGGGTTTGGTCGTCTCACGCCTCAGAAATCGATTCGTTCGACGGTCGAACGGGACGTCACCAGCTCGTCCCGGAGCATCACCAACCCATCCCCGGGTCGTCGGCAGCCTGACGGACCCAGGGGCCGACCTGCTCCTCGTCCAGCGTATCGGTCTCCTCCAGGTCCAGGGCCTGTCTATCCGGAGCCGTCCCACTGGGTGGCTTCGGTTCGAGGTACGATTCACACACGAATGTCAGTTTCACGTGTTTCGAGAACGCACTGAACGACGCAAACCATCCCTGACCCTCGATGCCATAGAACGGCTGGTGATACTTCACGGCGCGGCGCACACCAGGCACTTCGCGTTCGATGAACTCGTCGAATCGTGTCGCGGCCTCGCGCTTCCAACCCGGCAGCGCTGCGATGTACGCTTTCACCGCTGTTGACCCATCGGTATCGTCCTTCCTTCGCGCCGCCTGGTACTGTTTTTGCCGTCGTTCCCACTCTTCTTCTGTCGGAGTCTGGTCCGGCAGTTCGATTTCCCCCAACTCCTCGTCCACGATGGTTTTCTCTCCCGATCGGCCTGTGATTGCGGTCACAACCAGAACCGGGTCTGACTCGTCGGGCCCGGAGAACAGGTCGAAGTCCAGCCGCAACGTCCCCTCCCGCCAGTGGCGGGCGAAACCCACCCATCCGTCGGGATGGTCGTCCCGAGTGTCTCGCTCGACTCGGAACAGACCCAGCAAGGCGGGAATGGCGTCGGCGCCCCACTGGAGCCCCCGTTCCAGATCCGTGAATCGAACGCCTTCGTCGTGGTCGGCCTGGTAGTAGGGTGCTCTGATCGCTCGGTTCGCCGTCACGAGTTCAGAGACCCGCTGGACCGTGATCGGACTGGACGAGCTCATTCTCACTCACCAGGATGTCGTATCGGCTTATCAATAGTCGGTTGGTCGACGTCGAGCAGGACGGCTCGTTCGACGGTCGAGTCGGGCCTGCAGCACTCGTACCCGCCACAGAATCTAGTTCCGCGCTCAGTCACATCGTGTCGGGCCTGGTTTCGAAATCTGGTTGCGACACGTCACGCCAGATCACGTCGCAACCGGGATTCACCCGTGTGGAGCGCGGAGGGGCACCAAATCCCCAAGAGGAGTCAGGTCGACAGCGGTTGCGTTAGGTGTCGAGGTGGACGTCGAGGCGGTTGGCGTCTCGGTGGACGCCGGGGTGATTGTCGAGGTTGGCACCTCGATGGACGTCGGCGTGGTTGTCGAGGTAGACACCTCGGTGGATATCGAGGTGGTTGTCGAGATCGACGTCTCGGTGGGTGTCGACGTTGGCGCCTCGGTGGGTGTCGACGTTGGCGTCCCGCTCGGCTGGACCGTCTGGTCACAGAAGTTCTGCGTCACGAGCAGCGAAGCCTGGGAGCGGCCGAGAAGACCCTCGGCCTCACCGTCAACGAACGTGTCGTTGATGCTGTCCTGCGTGAAGTAGACGCCGATGCCCTCGCTGTCCCAGTCGGGGTCGAGGATGTTCGCACGCTGATCGGAGGAGTTCATCCACGATGAGACCACTGCGTCGGCGAACTGCTCGTTCGTAACGGGCCCACTCACTCCCTGAATGTTCTCCCCATAGGCACTACAGCCGTCAGTGGCTACCACGCTCTGGTACCGGTCGAGCGGTCCTTCGCCGTCGGGGTTGACGTTCTCGAAGAAGTTCCGCTCGGCCATGTCCTCGCTGTGTGCTCGGGCGACCGATGCCAGGGTGTCGTTGAATCTCAGGGGGTCGAGCCCGTTCTGCTGGCGAATCTCGTTGACGCGCTCGTGAATCAGTCGCTCTATCTCCTCGGAGTCGATGAGTCGGGGTTCCTCGACCTGGTGAGCAGGAATCGCGGGGTTGACCCAGAATATCGACCGCCCGGGGTCGGCAGGGTCGAACCCGTAGCGGGCCGGGTCGACGAACCCGGGGTCGGACTGGTTCAGGGGGTCCGTCCCGTTGGCGACTTCGGCTCCGTCGGTCACGGCGTCCATGTCGGTGTCCGGCAGGAGCGGGTCCGTTTCGCCGTCGGCCTCCTCGCCGTCGCTGAGGCCGTCGCCGTCGGTGTCCGCTCTCGTCGCGTTCGTCCCGAGGTCCGCCTCTCGTTCGTCGACCAACCCGTCGCTGTCCGTGTCGACCGGCGAACCGACAAGTTCGACCGACAGCGTCTCGTTGCCGTTCAGCGGGACCACCCGACCGTCCTCGCTCGTCGCGTTCAGCGTGTAGTTCCCGGGCGCAAGCCCAGTGGCGGTCACGTTTTCGCCGGGACCGACCGGCGTCGTCCCGACCGTTCCGGATTCGTTGGTGACCGTCACGGAGACGCCCAGCTCGTTCGGGTTCTCGACGCTGAACGTCTCGTTACCGACGACGACGGCAAGCGACTCGAGTGGCGTCACGGGCGCGGTAACGGTGAAGTTGTACGTCTCGCTGCCGTTGATTGGAACCGCCCGCCCGTCCTCGGCGGTGGCCGTCGCGGTCCAGTTACCGGGCGCGAGACCGGCCAGCGTCTCGTTCGACGTGGCCAACACGGACAGCGTCCGGTTGGCGCCGGTCTCGTTCGTGGCGTTGACTGTGACGGCGAGGTCGTTCGGATTCTCGACGGTCAACGACTGGATCTCGACGGTCGCGGTCAGCGAATCGAGTGCTTGGGGCTCGGGAGTCGTCGGATCGGGGGTCGTTGGCTCCGGAGTCGTCGGTTCGACCATTGTTGGTTCAGCCGTCGTTGGTTCCGATGTTGTTGGCTCTGCCGTCGTCGGCTCGACCGTCGTTGGTTCGACCGTCGTTGACTCGACTGTCGTCGGCTCTGCCGTCGTCGGCTCCGGGGTCGTCGGCTCTGCTGCCTGCACCGAGAATGCGAAGCTCTCGTTCCCGTTGACCTGGGCCGTCGCGTTCCCCTCGCTGGTCGCGGCTAGCGTGTAGTTACCCGCCGGCAGGTTTGAGATGGTCTCTGTCTCGCCCGGGGGGACGGCGAACAACTCGACGGTTCCAGTCTCGTTGGTCAGGTTTGCCGTCGCGTCCACGCCGGAGGGGTTCGTGACCGTGAGCGTGGCGTTCTCGACCGACGCAGTGAGGTTCGCCTGGCCGACCGGCGGCAGGGTTGGCGCGGTGGTCTCGATGGAGACGTTCAGCGTCTGCTCGCCGTTGAGGGAGACCGGTTCGCCCGCCTCGATGCTGGCCGTGAGGGTGTAGTTGCCGGGCGCGAGCGGGAGCGTCGTGGTCTCGTTCGCGGGCACTGTCTCGTTCTGGACCGCACCTGCCTCACCGGTCGCAGTGACCGTGACGGATGCGTCGTTCGGGTTGGTGACCGAGACGTTGCGCTCGCGCTCGACCACGGTGAGGCTTTCAGCGACCGTCGGGCACTCCTCGACGGTGACGGCGAATTCGGACTCGTTCTGCTCGCCCAGCGGCACCGTCGTGCCGTCGCCGGTGCTCGCCGTCAGAGTGTAGTCGCCAGCCGACTCCACCACCTGCCGGGTCTCTCCCGCCGCGAGACCTACCTGTTCGGTGCCGTTCGGCCCGGCGACGGTCAGTGATACGGGCACGTCGTTCGTGTTGGTGGCGGTGACGTTCGCGCAGTCCGTGGCGACGCCGAGCGACCGTATCCGCGGCGGGTCGTCGGGGTCGAGCGGGTCCGTGCCGTCGTCGACCTCCGTCCCGTCGAGGAATCCGTCCCCGTCGGTATCGGGATTGGTCACGTTGGTCCCGACTTCCGCCTCGACCTCGTCGGGGAGGCCGTCGTCGTCGGCGTCTATCGGGTTCGGGTCGTTGACGTCGAGCGGGTCAGAGTCGTTCTGAACCTCGTCGCCGTCGGTGAGGGTGTCGTTGTCCGTGTCGGGGTCGGTCGGGTCGGTGAACACGACGGTCACCTCTCGACCGTCGTCCAGTCCGTCGTCGTCGGTGTCGGAGTCCTGCGGATCGGTCCCGATCTGTCGCTCCTGGGCGGTCCCCAGTCCGTCCCCGTCGGGGTCCGGGGGTGCAGGGTCGTCGGGGTCGGTCGGATCGGTCCCGCGCTCGACCTCCGCCGAGTCGGTGAGACCGTCGCCGTCAGTGTCTGCTGCGGTCGGGTCAGTCCCGAGCTCGGCCTCCGTACCGTCGCTCAGTCCGTCGCTGTCGGTGTCGTAGGCGAGCGGGTTCGAGTCGTAGGAGTCGACCTCCTCGCCGTCGCCCACGCCATCACCGTCGGTGTCGTCGTCGTTCGGATCGGTCCCGCGGTCGCGCTCCTCACGGAGCGTCAGGCCGTCCTCGTCCGCATCTGTCTCCGTCGGGTCGTTCGGGTCCAGCGGATTCGACCCCTGATCGACTTCCTCGCCGTCGTCGATGCCGTCGCGGTCCGTGTCCGCTAGCGTCGGATTGGTCCCGTGGTTGACCTCCTCCCCGTCGTCGAGACCGTCGCCGTCAGTGTCCTGATTGCGCGGGTCGGTCTGTTCGACGAGGACCTCCGTTCCGTCGTTCAGATTGTCGCCGTCTGTGTCGACGTCATCCGGGTCGGTGCTGATGAGGCGCTCCTGGTCGTCCGAAAGCCCGTCGCGGTCGCTGTCACCGGGCGCGCGGTACTTGTCCTTGCCCTTCTGCTTCCCGTCGTGGAAGATCTTCGTCGGGCGAGTTTCCTTCTCTCGGACTGCCTTCTTCGTGGTTTCGGCGGCCGCGACCTGAACGATGATCTGTATCTGCACGATGTTGACGACCTGCACCTGCGTCACCTGGCCGAGAACCCCTCGGCAGGCGCCCCGGGCCGCCGACTGTATCTGCGTGACGCTCGCCGACTGGCTCTGGGAGAGCGCGCCCGACGCCGCGCCCATCGCGGCGACCTGTATCTGCACGATGTTGACCGTCTGGCTCTGTGAGATGGCGCCGGCCGCGGCCCCGTGGCCCGCCGCTTGCACCTGCCTGACCGTCGCCCGCTGGCTCTGGGAGACGGCGCCCTTCGCGCCGCCGAGCGCCGCCACCTGCACCTGCTTCACGTTCGCATGCTGGGTCTGCTCGAGGGCGCCCTCGGCGCCTCCCTTGGCAGCGCCGTGGGTCTTCTCGGGCTTGGCCTTCCGTTCGAGCGCTCCGTACGCCCCGCCCTGGGCGGCCTCCTGGATCTTCGAGACGTCCGCGACCTTCCGCTTGGCCGCGCCCTTCGCCGCGCCGGACGCGGCTCCCGCCGCTGCCTGTTGCACCTGCGTCACCGAAACTCGCTGGGCCTGCGCGAGCGACCCGTGAGCCGCACCGTACGCTGCCCCCTGTATCTGGGTCACGTTCGCGGACTGGGACTGACTCAGTGAGCCGCCGACGCTCCCGGAGACGGACGCCTGTAACTGGGTCACGTTCACGGACTGGGACTGCACCAGCGCGCCGTGTGCAGCGCCGCGCGCTGCGCGCTGGATCTGCTGAATGTCCGCGTCTTGATGCTGGTGCACCACGCCGACGGCCGCCGCCTTCGCGGCCTGTATCTGTGCCTGCGTGACCGTCGCACCTTGCAGTTGGGCCAGCCAGGCGCCCTCCTCGACGCCCCACTCCGCGGCGGTTTCCCGCGACTGCTTGGCGGTGGCGAGTTCGTCGTGACCGTCGGTGTCCGTGGCTGCCTGCGCGTCCGGTTGCGAAGCCGGGGACAGCGTCGCCTGCGCGCCCGGTGGCGCGGTCGGAGACGCAGCCACCTCGGCGCTGGCAGAGTTCTGGGCCACTGTAGCGCTGCTGCCAGCGATCATCGCGCTTCCGGCGACCGTCAGCGCGACCAGCAGTTGCCCCGCAGTCAGCCACTGTGAACGCCCGCGTTCAGCCACGCGTACCTCCTCCGTGTGGCCCGCGAGACGTTCGCGGAGGCGTCCGCTCGTCTTCGACGACTCGTGTGCCTCGACCTCCGTTCGTCCGGGCATCGGCTGGTCCGTGTCCGGGTGCTGTCTCCGGCGCCGCGTTCGCAGCGACCACGGAACCAGAGAGAACCGTCTGGGCGGCAGCGTCTATCATGACAATCGCTAGCTCGCACCACAGGAACGGACTTGACTGTATTTTCGTCGTCTGTATCAGCTACCACCCGATTGCCGTAGGAGGTTGCCTCGTCCGTCCGTCCTGCCTGTCGCATGGAACCGATCTGGTGGCGGTTTGCTCGAAGTTTCGACGAACGCGCGGTTGGTCGGCTTCCGAAACCGTGAACGCGAGTCGGTAGAACCTGTAGGACCACCGCGTTTTCGAACACCAAACCCAGATTTCAGCGGGAGGTATCGACGCGCCGACGGCGTCCTGTGTGACCACTCGAGTACGGCCCTGTCACTGACGGCGTTCCACGTCGACGTCGAACTCGTCACCCAACAGCCGAACCACGTCCCGGATTCCACCGGCGGACGCGAGATACCGCATCCCGATTGCGCTCTTCAACGCGTTCGCGGCGCTGCCACGAACCACTTTCGAGCCGACCTGAGCGACGGCGCTGTCGCCGATGCTCACTGCCCAGCCTGGCGATTCGAACGTGTAGCGGTCGAGTCGAGGTCGGAATCCATTCGCGGAATCTCGGTGGTCCGCGACGACAGTTTCGATGTTTCTGGCAGCGACCTTCGCTTCGCGAATCGCGGTCTGCGCGCTTGCAGGCACCATCGTCCCTTCGGCGTCTAGCACTCGGGCAGCGTCACCCAGTGCGAACGTTCGCTCGTCGAGCGCGAGGTCAGCGCGCACGTCCGGGCGTTCCCCCTCGAGCGCGTCGGTGCCGCGGATGCCGCCCGTCCAGACGAACTGGTCGTAGGCGATAGGGTCGCGTCGTTCGAGATGGATCTCGGAGTTGGTGACGCGTGTGATTTCGGCGTCGGTGTGAACCCATACGCCCTCCCGGTCGAGTTCGTCGCGGACGGCGGTCCGGAAGTTCTGAGGGAACGACGACGCGACGTCCGGCCGTTGCTCGACGAGCAGGACGTCGACGTCCGATTCGATGCCATTCTCCCGTGCGAGCGCGGCGAGTTCCCCGGCAGTCTGTACGCCGGAGAGTCCTGCGCCGCCGACGACGACCGTTCCGCCGCCGTCGTCGACCACGTCGAGGAAGTCACGACGGATGGTGGCGGCGTGTGGGAGGCGCTTCAGCGGCGTTCCGTGCTCCTCGACGCCTGGAAGGTCGTAGTCAGCCGTTTCGGTGCCGAGGCAGACAGCGGCGACGTCGTACGCCAGGTCGTCGCCGTCCTCGAAGTGAACGACGCGTTCGTCTCGGTCGATCGACTTGACCGTGGACCTGTACGTCTTTGCTCTGTCGAAGAGGTCGTCGATCCGAATCGTGATGTCGTCGGCGAATTCGGGTTTGCGAACGACCCGGTGGAGTTCGTGCTGGACGAGGTGGGTGCCGGTGTCGTCGACGACGATCAGTTCGACGTCGTCGGGTAGTCGGCGCTCGAGTCGGCGCACGAGCACGACGCCGGCGTATCCCGCTCCGAGTACCACGACTCGCATGACCGAGGATACGGGCGGGAGCCTGAAAACCGTATGCGCTCGGAGCGCGGTCCGTAGTCCGGGAGCGCCGGGTCAGAACAGTGACTCGCTCTCGTCGAGCACGTGGGCGGGGCCGCCGACCTCCCACACGCTGGTTTCGACGCCGCAGTCGGCGACCGCCTGTTCGACCTCGTCGACGTGTTCGGCGCGCGTGTTGACGTAGACGGTCGCGCCGGTGTCAGTGGAGAAGTACGCGGGAGTGCCGTTATCCTCGCGGAGCGCACGTACTGCATTGAAGATCTCGAGCGTGTCGGGCTTCCAGTACACCCAGCCGGCGGGTCCGGTCATGGTGGTCGCGGCGAGCGAGAGAGAGTCGTGTTCGGCGGTCTCGAACGCGCGGTCGAAGTCGCCCGCGCGGAGCGCGTCCTTCATCTCGGCGAGTTGGTCGTGGATGTGGGCCAGGCGGGCTTCGAACATGTGGCTGTCCTCGGCTTCCGCGTGGGCCTGTTCGGTCTCCTTGTACGCAGGGACTTTCCCGATGACGATACGGAGGTCCTCGGCGACGTCGTCGTCGACCGGGAGCCGTTCGCTCCGACAGTCCTCGTCGTTCAGTCCGGCGTAGAGGTCCGAAAAACCGCCGGTGACGGCGCGCGCCGCCGAGGAAGAGCCACGCCTGGCGATGGCCGACACCTCGGGGAGTGTCAGGGCGAGGCCGGCGGCTTCGACGCACGCGAGCGCGGCGGCCGCAAAGCCGGAGGAGGAAGACCCCAGGCCGATGTTCGACGGGAAGTTGTTCTCGCTCTCGAGGCGGACGCGGTGGTCGATGCCGGCGCGGCGGCGGACCTCGTCGACGACGCCGCGGATGCGTTCTGCGCCGCGACCAGTCTCCTCTTCGCCGCCGATCCGGTAGACGTCGACGTCGAGTTCGGGGTCGAACTCGGCCGTGGTGGTGGTGGCACTCGGCGCGGTGCAGACGCTGATGGAGTCGTGGTACGGGAGCCGGAGCTCCGCGTCCCGCATCCCGTGGTACTTGACGAGGCCCTGGATGGGGTGGGCCCTCGCGGTCGCTTTCATACCACGATGGGTGACTGTCGCGCGCTTAAACGTCCCGAATACGTGCTGGTAGCTGGTCGGTCTGTGACGCGAACTGCGTGAGTGGACCAGAGTGGGCTGACAGGCGACGCAGAGCGCGTCAGTGCAGTTGTCGCGGGGCGGTGCGTCGCGCTGACCGGAGTGTGACGCCCCGCGGTCGTAGTCAGGTCACAGCGGAGGGTGGTCGCGTTCTGGTACTTGAATGGTCGCCCGGTTCCGGTAGAGCGAAGGGCGGCGCGAGTGACGCTCGGTTCATGGGCACGCCGCTGGAGTCACGCGAAGAACAGGTCCGTGAGGTCATCGACCGGTTGAGCGAGACGTATCCGGAACCGGAGATCTCGCTGAACTTCTCGAATCGGCTCGAACTACTCATCGCGGTGATGCTCTCCGCGCAGTGCACCGACGAACGCGTGAACAAGGAGACGGCGGACCTCTTCGAGAAGTACCAGTCGGTGGAGGACTACGCGAACGCCGACGAGGACGAACTCTCGGAGGACATCGGCTCCATCACGTACCACAACAGCAAAGCGGGGTACATCAAGAACTCCGCGAGGACCATCGTGGAGGAACACGACGGTGAGGTGCCGGACACGATGGACGAGTTGACCGACCTCCAGGGCGTTGGTCGAAAGACGGCGAACGTCGTGCTCCAGCACGGCCACGACGTCACGGAGGGCATCGTCGTCGATACGCACGTCCAGCGCATCTCGCGACGACTCGGCATCACCGAGGAGAAACGCCCATCCGCCATCGAGGAGGACCTGATGCCGGTCGTGCCGCGTGAGCACTGGAAGAACTACACGCACTGGCTCATCGCCCACGGCCGGAACACCTGTACGGCGCGCAATCCGGACTGCTCGGACTGCGTGCTCGAGGACGTCTGTCCGTCCTCGAAACTCGACCACGACGTCGACCTGGCCGACGGCAGCGAGTGGTGACGTCGGTCGGCTGCGACGGAACATTGTGGTAAATCGCCGTTTTGCCCCGCTCCCTGAGAGTAAAGTCGACGTTTCACTCTTGGGGAGGGCTTTTGTGGTCGGTCGCCAATGGGAACTCGATGCCAGCGAATCGGCTGTTGCCGCTGCGTTCGTCCGTCGACAGAGGGGAGGGGGCGAACGTGGTGGGAATCCGGGAGGACGCTGCGGACGACGTCTTCGAAGCGCTGTCCGCGTCGACCGCGCGCGAGATACTCATGGCGCTGTACCAGGAACCGGACACAGCGTCGGGCGTCGCCGACGTCGTCGACACGTCCCTCCAGAACGCGACGTACCACCTCGAGAAACTGGTCGACGCGGAACTCGTGGAGGTGGCGGACACGTGGTACTCCGAACAGGGCCGCGAGATGAAGGTGTACGCGCCGGCGAACGAGTCCCTCGTCCTGTTCGCGTCGGACGAGGCGTCGAAGGCTTCGTTGAAGGACCGACTGCTCCGCGTGCTGGGTGCGGTCGGCGTGCTCGGTCTGGTGAGTATCGTCGTGCAGCGTCTCCTCGTAGGCCAACTCGGAAGAGCGTCCCAATCGGGGGAGACGGCGCAGCCATCGGCCAGCGGTGATACGTTCCAGATGACCACCGACGGAGCCGCCTCGGGCGCCACGGACGCCGCGGCGTCGGGCGTGGGCGTGCCGCCGGGAGCGGTGTTCTTCGCCGGCGGCCTGCTCGTGCTCACACTGGTGCTTGGGTACGCGTGGTGGCGCTCGCGGTAGGCCCACACCAATCACCACACGTGCGCCAACACTCGTTTAGACGAACTGGTATCGCAGGACGTACCGTGCGAGTCCGAGAACCCACGCGACGAGCCAGCAGACGACGTAGCCGGCGACGCCAGCGCGGAGACGGAGACGCCACGCGCTCATGTTCTCGTGGAGGTCGTCGATGTCGACGGACGGGTCGGGGTCGTGGTAGAGGTTGTACTCGCGTTTCGCGCGGAGAATCGGCACGATCCCGGTGAGCGCGAACACCAGCAGCGCGTACGCCTGCACGCCGAAGAACGCGTGGAGGACGGCGAACCCGCCGAGCTGGTCGAACAGCCGGGGGAGCATCCACGCGACGACCGGAATCGTGTTCAGCGCGAGTCCGGTGAAGATGAACTTGAGGTGGTGCGTGAGTACGCCCCAGGTGACCGTCTCGGTGTCGATGACGACCCACGCGCCGTAGATGTAGAACGGAAAGCTCGCGGTGACCATCGCAGCGGCGACTGTCGCGACGGCCACGTCTTCGACCATGACCCCGGCTTGGAACGGCACGACTAAACTGGTTCGGCTTTCCGTTCGCGCTCGCGTCGGCCAGACTCGTCGGGTCGGTCGCGGTCGGTCGGAAGAACTTACCCACTCGGCCCGCTACCCTCGCCCAATGACGGACTCCAGCCCCGACGAGGACGCCGCGTCCGCGTCGGAGGAACCGGAGCACGACGAGGCGGACCCCGCGAACGGCGTCGAGGACGATTCGACGATGCCCGAGGCCGACGCGGAGTCGGAATCGCAGTCCGCCGAGGACCTCCGGGAAGAGGTGGAGGAGGCCTACGACTTCGAGGAGTTCGGCCCGCGCGAGATGGACGAGATGTCGGCGGCGGAGTGGGAGGCCGCCTTCGACCCCGACACGTGGATCATCGGCGAAGACCTCCTCGACCGCGTGGAAGCGGATCTGCGGCACCGCGTGGCGACGCGGGACGTGTTCGCCGTCGTCGAGCGGACGACAATCGACAGTGAACCCGTCGTGTTGGCGTACTCCGACGAGGGGTACGCGGTCGTCTACCCGGACGGGAGCGTCGAGGGACGGGGAACCGTCCTGCGGGACGTCAAGCCGACAGTCGCGCTCTGCTCGATGGACGACTACGACACTCCCGAACCTCCCGAGGAAGCCGGACTGCCGGACCCCGCGGAGGTGCCCGAGGGGAGCGGTGGGTTCGGAACGACAGTCCTCCAGTACGTCGGCATCGCACAGGTCGCCGCAGGCGTGTTCCTGTTCCTCTCGCCGTTCACCTACGACCCACTGGTGCGGTCCTGTCCCCCGGTTCCGGGGTCGCCCGCACACGCGTGTACCATCGCCGGAACGACGCTCCGCCTCCATCCGCTCGGACAGTCCGCGGTCATCGCCGCGCTGGCGGGCGTCGGCTTCGTGCTGTTCGGCGCACTGATACTGCTCATCGTCGCCAACGCCCGCCTCTCGGACCGGTTCCGCTCCGAGCAGTTCCGGGAGCGTCTCCGTGCGGCGGGCGTCGACAGCGACGAGCGGCCGGCGTTCGTCCCCGAAACTGACGGGGACGAGTGAGAGCACAGCACAGTGTCAGCCCCCGAAGAACCCGAATACGGCGCTTCCTCCGGCGGGATGCCATCGGTGGGTTTATGCGGATGCCATCCTGATTTGGGACTGTATGAAGAGGCGGGACTTTCTGAAGATCGCGACCGGTTCGGCCGGCGGAGCCGCCGCCGTCGGCGCAGTCGGCGCGCGGTCGTCCTCGGCGTCCGCCGTCCTGCAGGAGGGAGACGGGAACAACACCACCTCCGGCAACGGCACGACGGGAGCGGCCGGTAACGGCACGGCCGGTAACGGGACGCAGTCGGGAGGCGGTGGTCTCCCGGGTGCGGGAACGACGAAGACCGTCGAGGTCGGACCGAACAACACCAACACGTTCGCACCCGAGACGGTGTACATCCGGCCCGGGGCGACCGTGAAGTGGGTGTGGAAGTCCCCGGGTCACAACGTCCACGCCCAGAAGGTTCCCGACGGTGCCAGCTGGGACGTCCAGACGAAGATCACCGAGACAGCGGATTTCACCTACTCGTACACCTTCGACGGTCCGAAGGGCGAGTACACGTACCAGTGTGACCCCCACGCAGGCATGGGGATGGTCGGGACTGTCGTCGTCAACGACTCCGGAGAAGCGCCCGGTGGCGGTGGCGGCGGGGAGTCCTCGCTCTCGCCACACGAGATGGGCGTCGCGTTCCAGGCCCACTACGTCGGTATCGCGACGATTCTGATGCTGCTCGTCTCGCTCGTCTACACGTTCTTCGTCGTGAAGTACGGTGAATCACAACACGCGAGCGCACCCAACAAACGATAATGTCATCGACTGGCAGCAACTACGGCGACATCCACCGATACGAACCGGCCAGGGAGAGCACGGCGGCCGCCATCGCCATCGTGTTGCTCACGCTCATCGAGGTCGTGTTCGTCGCGCTGTTCGCGTACGGTCTCGTGGCGGGATGGGGGTACGACCCGATCGGCAACATGTACCTCGGCTTCCTGCTCGCGGCGGTGTTCATCGACCTCTCGTTCATCCTCCTGCTCTACCGCAAGGAGTTCCTCCCGGACGTGATGATCGTGAAAAAGCGTCGTCGGAAGTGGGAGGACCTCTACGTCCGCGAGGACGAGGCCGATGGCGTCTCCGCGTTCGGTGACACGTTCGAACAGATGAAGAAGGCAGTGTACCCGTACTACAAACGATAACAATGGCTGAAGACGACAAATACCCGGAGAGTTCGGGACGGCGCAGGTTCGTGAAGGGCGTCGTCGGAAGCGCCGGCATGGCGGGCATCGGCGCGGCCGGTGCCGTTTCCGTATCCGGGCTCACGAATCCGACCGGACAGGGTGGCGGACAGACGACGTACTTCGGTGTCGAGAACACCGACGGGCCCGCGCCTCGCGCGATGCCGATGATCCCCATCGAGATCGACGACCAGGGATACATCAAGGGGCGCTACCCGGAGACCAAGGAGATTCAGCGGCAGGGACAGACGGTGACCGTCGCCCGAATGGATCTCGGCGGCATCACCTACGAGGTCGACTGGTTCCAGTACTGCGGCGTTCAGGACTACCAGGGCCTCGACCCGGACTACGAGGGCGACAACTACTTCCGATACACGGGCGGTCCGAGTTCCTACGACTGGCAACCGTCGTCGGGCCGCGTAAACGTCAGCGACTTCGAGAACTACGAGACGTGGACGAACGGCATCGGGCCGTCCGGCATCGGGAAGCCCGCGATGGCATCGTGGCGCTCCCAGGACACGAACGACACGATCCCGGTTCAGATCATTCGGAGCACGCGGATTCAGGAGAAACTGGAGACCGAGACCGGGCCCGCCATCGACTGGCTGAAGGCCGCGACCCAGGACGGGTTCATGGCCATCCTGAACAAGTGCACGCACTTCTGTTGCGTTCCGGGCTTCCGGAGTTCCACCTACGGGGACGCGGGCAACCGCATCTACTGTCCGTGCCACCAGTCGATTTACAACCCGTTCAGCATCGTGAAGCGACGGTTCACGGCGTTCCCACGCCCGGAGGACAGCTAGTATGAGCATCGAACGAAAGGACGAACACGACCACGAGGCCTGGATCGAGGAGAAGGACCTGACGCCCGTGGAGTCGGCGTTCCTCACGGTGCTCGTCTGGTTCGACAAGCGCCTCCGCATCGTGGACTATCTGGAGCTCCTAGAGACCCTCTACTACCGGGTCAACCTCCAGATGCCCAAGAGCCACACCGAACAGTACAACCTCGACAACAAGTTCTGGTACTGGTATCCGCTGTACTCGCTCGGGTTCTTCTCGACGCTCGCGTACGTCGTCGCCGCGATATCCGGCGCACTCCTCGGGTTCTACTACGCGCCGTCGAGTGCGGCAGGCGCGTGTGGTATCGAGAACGCGACGGTGGCGTACTGTTCGGTCGCCAGCATCATGACCGACCTGAACTTCGGGTACATGCTCCGGTCGATACACCGGTGGTCCGCACAGGTCATGACGGCCGCCGTCTTCCTGCACATGCTCCGCGTCTACTTCACCGGCGCGTACAAGGAGCCCCGGGAGGTCAACTGGCTCATCGGCATCATCCTGCTTAGCCTCACGATGGTGTTCGGGTACACGGGCTACCTGCTCCCCTGGGACCAGCTCTCGTTCTGGGCGGGCCAGATCGGCGTCGAGATGAGTCTCTCGATTCCGCTCGTCGGCGAGTGGGTCGCACAACTCGTGTTCGGCGGCTTCTCGCTCGGACAGGCGACGCTGCAACGCATGTACATCCTTCACGTGTTCCTGCTCCCGTTCGTGGTGACGACGGTCATCGCCGTCCACCTCGGACTGGTCTGGATGCAGGGCATCGCTGAACCCCACTGAGAACAATGCCAGACGAACCAAACAACGACGACGTTCAGACGGACGGGACGGGTATCGTGCCGCCGGACGACGAGACGCCGACGTGGCGCGAGCGCAAGGAACGCACGACGGGGCTCTCCCGGCTGACCTACGAGTACTTCGAGCGCTCCCGGCGCGAAGATCAGGACCTCCGCGAGGAGTCCGACTACGTCGAACGCGACGTGCTCGCGTTCCCCACCTGGCCCCACGAACTCATCCGGAACCTCGCGCTGACGTGTTTCTTCGTCGGGATGACGTTCTTCCTGGCGGCGACGCTCCCGCCACACCTCGCGGCGGCCGCCAACTCCAGTCAGACGCCGGCGATCATCCTGCCGGACTGGTATCTGTACTGGTCGTTCGGCCTGCTGAAACTCGGCCCGCTGAACCCGAATATCGCCATCCTCGGCGGCGAGAAGCTGATGGCCGACCGCACGTACGGCGTGCTCGCCAACGTCGTGGTCGTCGGATTCATCGCGATCGTGCCGTTCCTCAACAAGGGGAGCGCACGCCGCCCCGTCGAACAGCCCTTCTGGGCGTCCATCGGCGTCATGGGTGTCGTGTTCGCGCTCTTCATCAGCGCGCTGTCCATCAAGAACCTCACCCCCGTCGACCCCCACCTGCTGTTCGACATGACGTTCCTCGTGCCACCGGTCGCGGGCGCCGTCGCGTACGCCGTCTTCAAAACCATGCGCGAGGGCTACATGTACGACCTCAACCGTCGGTACTACAAACTCCGCCCGCCGAGGTAGCGTCTCCCGCCGACTTCGACCAACGTTCTCAGTTCTTCTCCACGTCCAAACGCGCTCACAGCAGCGCACTCGCTGTCTCGCACGCGCCGACCGCGGAAGTCAAGTACCGGCCGGGCGTTCTCGTAGACGATGAGTGACGACGAGCGCGGCCGCGAGGTCGTCGTGCCCGAACGCCTCTACAAGTCCGTCACGGTGTTCTCCACGCTGTTCGCTGTGGTGACGGTGGTGCTCGGGTTCGTCTCGCTCGACCAGGCCACGAACTCCGGGCGCGCCGCCGCGAGCGAGGTGAGCGTCCCGCTCGCCGTGCTCGGGGTCGGGTTCATCGCCGCCGGCGGACTGGTGTACGCGTTCGCGTCCCGGTTCCGCGCTCGCGGAATGGTAAAGGATAAAGACAGCGACGACGAATCCACGGACAATGGCTGACGAGTTCGCAAAAGGGCTTGGCCTCCTCACCGGCGCAGGTCTGATCTGGATGGTGCTCGCGGGCTGGTATCGGACGCCCTCGTTCAGCGGCAAGCAACTGATCGCGCCGGTTCCGAGTAACCTCACGATGTACGACCAACTCGCAGTGCAGTTGATGTACACGATGTTCTGGCTCGCGCTATTCGGCGCGCTGTTCTTCTGGGTCGTCGTTCCGGTGGGCCGAGAACTGTACGCGCGGGCCGCCGGCGAGTAACTCCAGTATCGACGCGAATCCTGGTTTTCGCGAACGGGTGTCGACGTAGTCGTCGAAACAGTCGACAGCCTGGCTTCCGACAGTCGCCCACTCGTTCGTGACGGGCTGTCTCTCGGTCTCGAGTCACAGGTGGCTGCGACCTCACGGCGTCGATGGCGCGCTATCGCCGGTGGCTGTCACGGAGCGCTGTTCACTGTGGCCTTCCAGAGATTCCCGAAGGTCCCGGCAACTTCGCTACGGCGCGTGACTGACGGAATCGATTGGGACACCACATTCGAGTACGGCTACGCGTTGCCAGTAAGCCGAGCGAGTGCTCGAACACGTAGCAGGTGCGTCTGGACGGCGGGAGCGTGACGGAGAAGTCGCCGGGCGCTGGCCGATAGAGCCGTGGCGGAGAGTGCGGGCGACAGAAGAACGTAGCGGAGAGCGCGGGCAGCAGAAGAACGCAGCGGAGAGCGACGGCGACAGAAGCGACGTGACGAGAATCGTATCGAGTGCGACGACGGACCGACGCGAGGAGCCTCAGACGACCTGAGACCAGTACGGCTTGAGGAGGAAGAACACGCTCAGATAGCCGACGTAGAGGAGCATGAACGTCGCCGCGACGATGGCGCCCTTCGGCGATTCGAGGGGCTCCCCCTCGCGGATCTCGACCTTGCGCGCCTCGAACTCGAAGAAGTCGGCGAGGAACGTCGAGAGCGCGAGAATCGAGACCACGATGCCGGCGTGGTGGTGGAGCGTGAGGTAGTAGAAACTCAGCAACACCAGCCCCCACGACGTGAACGAGTGGAAGAAGTGCCGGGTGAGTTCCTCGTCGTTCTCGGCCTGTCGCCTGTGGGCGCGGTGTGCGACGTACCGGCTGACGAAGTTCAGCACGACCAGCGCGAGTAGCGCGTACTCGACGTACGGGGCGAGCAGCGTGTCGACTGGCCCGAAGAGCGTGACCGATAGGTCTGCCATGTCCGTTGGTGGGTGTGTCGCGGTATTATGTCTTTTCCAATGCGCTCAGCTCTCGAACGATGGAGCACTCCGCGAGTCGGGCACCACAGCGATGGAGGTCGGTGCTCCCCACTCCAGTTCGAGTGGTTCGCGCGCTGGAACGGCACCACACTCCCGTCCGTCCACGAACAGGCTGACGTCGGATACGTTCCGCGTGACCGTACACTCCACGGGCAGGTCGAGCACCCAGGACGTTTGCTCCACGCGAAACGGCGCGATTGGCACGACGGCGACCGAGTCGGCCCCGCCCTGCAGGAGCGGTCCGCCCGCGGCGGCCGCGTAGCCGTGGCTTCCCGCGGGCGTCGCCGCGACCACGCCGTCCGCCCGAACCTGGTCGACGTGCTCGCCATCCCCTCGGACCGCGAACTCCGAGATCTTCCCCGGGTGTGTGGTCACGAGCGTCGCGTCAGCGAGCGCACGGTGCTCGCCGGTCGGCGCACTGACTGCGAGCGTCGGTCGGTCACGGATCTCGTACTCACCGCCCGCGAGCGCGGCGAGCGCGCGGCGGAGCCCCTCACGGAGGACACCGCCGTACTCCTCGCCAGCAGCGACGGGGAGTACGGGGGCGTCGACGCGGGCGGCGACGACGTCGAGTAGCGCGTCCTCACCGAGTGCGACGAGAACGTCGACACCCTCGTCGTCCGCGTCGGTCGGAGTGTCGCCGGTCGCTTTGCCCTCGAGTGCCTCGTCGCCGACGACGGGGTCGGCGTCGAACTCGCGCAGGATGCCGGCGGCGTCTTCCGCGCCGGGTCCGAGTACGCCGACGCGCGTCAGCGCCACCACCACCGGAAGGGCGTCTCACTCATCGTCACGACAGCGGACGGGCAGTCGCAAAAAGGCTACGGGCTACGACAGGAGCGGGTCGGTGTACCGTCGGGAACAGACTTTCCGACCGCTCTGTTCTGGGTGTTCACAGAAGCGTGGCAGTGTGCTCCAGACGGGACTTCCTGACGAGTCTCGAGTGCTACGAGTCCCGTCCTGGGAAACAAAGCAGAGAATCTCGTTCGCTACTTGTCTTCCAGCGCTTCCGCGATGCGGTCGAGTTTGTTGTTCGTGCGCTCGACTTCTTTCCGGAGCTGTTCGAGTTCGCGTTCGACCTTCTCGCTGGTACCCCCCGATTCGTCGCGGCCGCCGGGACCGCCGCCCATGCCGCCGGGGCCGCCACCGCCGCCGCCCATCATGCCGCCCATCATCTGCGCGAACGGATTGCCGCCACCGCCGCCGCCCATGCCGCCTGGGCCGCCACCGCCGCCGCCCATCTCCTTCATGCGCTCCCGGGGGTCCTGGCCCTCGCCTTCCTCTCGTTCCTGCGCGCGCTCCTCGCGGATCTCCTTGACGCGCTCTCGGAAGGACTTCTCCTCGCCGTTCTCCCCTTCCGTGTCTGTCGACGCTGTCTCCTCCGGCTCCGCGGACTCGTCGGTCTCGGGTTCGTCGTCTGCCATGCCCTCAGGTTGGCCGCCCGCACTGAAAAAACCGGCTCTTCGCTCACCGACAGCGGGCGGTCAGCGGACTCGCTCAGAACGCGCCGAGACTCGACTGCACGTCCCGCTCGCTGGCCTCCTCGCGCACGTCGTGGCCGACGAGGTCGCGCATGTCGACGGCGTACGCCGTCCCGCGGCGTTCGAGCAGGAGAACGCGCCCCTTCGTCCCGAGCACTGTTCCGGTAGCCATCGTCTCCGCGACAGGTCGGCGGTCGAAGTCGAGTCCGTAGTCGAAGTCGAACGTCTCGATGGGGTCGAACTCCTCGAGGAGTTCCTCCCACGCTGCGTCGTCGACGCCGTCGTTCAGGCCACGAATCTTCGTCGGCACGCGCACGCGGTCGGTGAGTTTCTCCGCGATGTCGGCCTCGATTTGCCGGGCTTTCCGCCCGTTCTCGACGGTCCGGAGGTGGGCCGCGCGGTCAGCGCCCTGTTCCCGGAGTCGGGTGTCGAGGCGCCACGACCGCGTGACGCCGACCTTGAACACGTCCGGGGCGAACGCCGCGAGGTAGACGGCGTGTTCCTCGTGGCACGTCTCCAGTGGCATCGTACAGCTTCCAGTGCAGCGCGCACACGGCCACACCGACGTGTGTTCCCGGCAGTACGGCGCCTTCTCGTTCAGGCACGGTTCGTGGGCGCGGTCGTCCGTCGTCCCCGCGCAGTGGCGGTCGCCGAGTGCGTACGTCACCTCGGCTCCGGGCGTGAGTTCGACGCGCTCGACGGTCCCGTCGGTGGCGACTCTGAGCGCGGCCGGGCCGTCGCCCGGTGTCGTTTCGTACCCGACGACTTGCACGCAGACGGGTACGCCCCTCCCCGGTAAAGCGGTGGCGTTTGACCGAGTGGTGTTCAGGGGCGATTGGTCGAGTCGTGTTCGAGGACGATTGACCGAGTCCCGTCTCCGAGATGGACGCTGTCTGCCTACCGCCCCATCTCGTAGAACTCGTCGTTCGGGCGCATGTCCGCGAGCGCCGCCATCCGGTTCGAGAGGTTGAAGAAGGCGGTGACGGCGCCGACGTCCCAGATCTCCTCCTCCGAGAATCCGGCGTCCCGGAGTTGCTCTAAGTCGTCGTCGGTGATCCGCTCGGGCGACTCCGTGAGTTTCACCGCGAAGTCGAGCATCGCCCGGTGTTCGGCAGAGACGTCGGCCTGGCGGTGGTTGGTGGCGAGCTGGTCGGCGAGTTTCGGCGCTTCGGCGTAGATGCGACAGAGTGCGCCGTGGGCGACCACGCAGTAGAGGCAGTCGTTTACGCCGCTCGTCGCCACGACGAGCATCTCGACCTCCTCGCGTGCGAGCGGGGTGTCCTCGACGAGCGCGTCGTAGTACGCGAAGAACGCCCGGAAGTGACTCGGCTTGTACGCGTACGCGCTGAAGACGTTCGGCGTGAAGCCGGCGCGCTCGGTCTCCTCTGTGATTCTGTCCTGAAGGTCGTCCGGAACGTCCTCGACGTCTGGGACTGGAAATCGCCCCATTGCGTCGTCCCGGATGGTTGTGTCGTCGGTCACGTTCCAGTGCTCGACGCCCGACTTCAAGTCCGTTGTGTCGACAATCCGTCAGTTCACTACCGTTCGTGTCACTCGTTAGCGATGTTCGTGGCCTTCGTGTCGTCCACAGGTACGCTCCGTATACAATCGGATAACTCGGTATTACTCGGCGCTCGAGGCGTGAAACGTCCGAAAACGTCTCGGTCCCTTTTCTACTTCTCGACAGTATCGTCTACCACCCCAATCGGGGGTAGACAACTATGACACGAACGAAGATGCTTGCGGTGGTCGGCGTCGTACTACTCGTCGCCTTCGCAGGCTGTGGAGGAACGAACCCCGAGAACGTGACCGAACCTACGGATGGCGGCGCTGTCGACGGTGATACGACGGCTGGTGAGGAGACGACGACCGCGGAAGAGACCACGGCTGGAGAGGAGACGACCGAGGCTGGCGTCGGTGGCAACATGACTACCGATGAAGGGAACATGACCACCGGCGAGGAGAACATGACGACCGGTGAAGGGAACACGACGGGTGGCGCGGGCAACGCCTCGGCCGCGAACGTTACGTTCATGAACCAGACCTCGAACGGGTCGGCAGTCGTCGTGGCGAACGTGACGCTCCCGAGCGGCGGGTTCGTCGCTGTCCACAACGTCTCCGAGAGTGGGCAGGTTCGTGACGTCGTCGCGAACACCACCTATCTCGAGGCTGGCATGCACGAGAACGTCACTGTGACGTTCACGAACTACACCATCTCGAACGAAACCACCTTCGCGGTGATGCTGTACCAGGACACCAACAACAACCAGATGCTGGACTACCCCGACGCCGACAGTCTGTACATGGTTGATGGTGAGCCCGTGGTTGCGAACGCGACGGTGACCGTCTCGGCGACCACCAACGGGACGACGACCGGGACGACGACCGGAAACACCACCGAGACGACTTCGAGTTAGCGCCGGACTCAGCGACAGCCGGCACGCGGACGAACGAGCGATAGTGCGGACGAACGAATGATAGCGCGGACGAACCAGTGGTAGCGGGCACGCACGTCCGGGCCGCACACTCGATGCGGCCGGTGTCGAGCCGTGCGTCTGCGGGTAGTCTCTTCTTTCAGTTGCCCCGAACTGTCCGGTAGACGCGCCACAGCAGGTACGCGAGCGCGACGCCGACGGCCAGCAGGAGTGCCGAGAGCAGCGCCACGAACGCCGACAACTGAGCGAGCGCGAACACGAACGCTGGTACGCGGTGCTGACGGTAAGTGTTGTCCCGGCGTGAGGGAGCGCTGACAGCACGTGTCCCCCCCGGAACAAAGGGAAAGTTGTTTGCAATCGCCCGAGGCACTCCGAACCATGAAAGTGCGCATCGGTGGTGGCGCGTCAGTCGAGGAGGCGGAAGCGGTCGCCGCCGCACTGGCAGAGCACGTCGCAGACGACGTCGAGGTGTATCTCGGGGAGGCGGCGGAACCGGCGGCGGTCCACGACGCGCCCGAGGACGCGGCCCCGGAATCGGCCGAGGAGCCGGAGTCCGAACTCGGGCCGACGGAACGCGAGGAGCGACTCCGCGAGGAGATCCAGGACATCCTCTCCGGCGGCCCGGAGAAGTACAAGGACCGACTGCCCGACCAGGATAAACTGTTCGTCCGCGACCGCATCGACCTCTGGTTCGGTGACGACGAATCCGCGGCGACGGACGCCGAATCGGAGGCTGACGGTGTCGAGGAGACGGACTCGGACACCGACGACCCGCTCCTGTTCGAGGACGGGAAGTTCGCGCACTTCGACTCGTGGCACCCGAACAGCCCCGACGTCGAGGAGTCGGACGAGAACAATCGCCTGCCTGCCGACGGTCTCATCACGGGCGCGGCGGAGTTCGACGGTCGAGACGTCCACTTCATGGCGAACGACTTCACCGTGAAGGCGGGGTCGATGGCCGAACACGGCGTCGAGAAGTTCCTTCGGATGCAACAGCGCGCGCTCAAGACCGGGAAACCCGTGCTCTACCTGATGGACTCCTCCGGGGGTCGCATCGACCAGCAGACCGGCTTCTTCGCGAACCGCGAGGGCATCGGGAAGTACTACTTCAACCACTCCCGCCTCTCCGGCCGCGTCCCACAGATCTGCGTGCTGTACGGCCCCTGTATCGCTGGTGCGGCGTACACGCCGGTGTTCGCGGACTTCACCGTGATGGTCGAGGGGATGAGCGCGATGGCCATCGCGTCCCCGCGCATGGTGAAGATGGTGACCGGCGAGGAGATCGAGATGCAGGACCTCGGCGGCCCCGAAGTGCACGCCCGAGAGTCTGGGAGCGCCGACCTCGTGGCGCGCGACGAAGAGCACGCCCGCGAACTCGTCGCGAACCTCGTCGAGTACCTCCCAGACAACAGCGACGAGAAGCCCCCGAGCCAGCCGTCGAAACCGCCCGCGAAGTCACCTGAGGGCATCGACGGTCTGATTCCGGAGGCTCCGAATCGCGCCTACGACATGCACGACCTGATCGACCGCGTGGTCGACGCCGACTCCTTCTTCGAACTCCAGCCCGAGTACGGGAAGGAGATCATCACCGGATACGCGCGCATCGACGGGCGCACGGTCGGCATCGTCGCCAACCAGCCCGCACAGCGCGCTGGTGCTATCTTCCCGGACGCCGCGGAGAAGGCCGCGGAGTTCGTCTGGAAGTCGGACGCCTACAACATCCCCCTCCTCTATCTCTGCGACACGCCCGGATTCATGGCCGGCAGCCAGGTGGAGAAGGACGCCATCCTGGAGAAGGGCAAGAAGATGATCTACGCGACGAGCGAGGCCACCGTTCCGAAGCAGTCCGTGGTCGTGCGGAAGGCCTACGGCGCGGGCATCTACGCGATGTCCGGCCCGGCCTACGACCCCGAGTCCGTCATCGGGCTTCCCTCCGGTGAAATCGGCATCATGGGCCCAGAGGCCGCCATCAACGCGGTGTACGCGAACAAACTCAACGACATCGAGGACCCCGAGGAACGCGAGGAACGCGAACAGGAACTCCGCGAGGAGTACCGCGAGGACATCGACATCCATCGGATGGCGAGTGAGGTCGTCGTCGACGAGATTGTGGCGCCCTCGGACCTCCGGGGCGAACTATCGAACCGCTTTGCGTTCTACGAGGACGTCGAGAAGGACCGGCCGTCGAAGAAACACGGCACCATTCTCTGATGCGGCGGGTCACCATCCGCTGAGCCAGCAGGGAACGGAAGCCGCGTCCGCTTCTTGTCGGTGACTGTTCTCCACGCAGTTCGTAACTGTCGCCGACCTCGTAACTGTCGCCGACCTCGTAAGCCGACCCTACGGCGCGTAATAACTGTCCTTCCGTGGCGTAGCCGGCCTGTAACAAATCCACCGGCAGTCGTCGGGTTGCTCGTGGCTTCTCGAACGCAACGCACCCACCGACCGACGCTCGACGTCTCCCCGAGGGAGGCGAGACTCTGGGCGGTTGCTTTCGCGGCGCTTCTCGGGGATCTCGTCCTCACGTACTACGGCATCGCCCACATCGGCCTCCAGGAAGGGAACCCTATCGCGGCGTCGGTGCTCGCTGGCCACGGATACGCGGGTCTCGCCGCCGTGAAACTGGTGGCGTTCGGTGTCGGCGTCGCGGGTCGACAGATCGTGCCTCCCGCTTACCGGTGGGTCGCACCGTGTTGTCTTGCGGTGCCGTGGCTGCTCGCCGTCGCCGTGAACGCGGTGCTCATCGCCGGCACGATGTAGCGAGTGCGACGCACTCGTTGGCCCACGCCTCGCGCGTAGGGAAAACGCGGGCCGGGTCGAAGCGATACTGGGGGTCGATGTCGTAGCGTGTGTCGTGCATGTGTGACCATCCGGTGGTCTGGTGACTGGTCGGTGGTTGGTGGGCGGGTCGAACAGAACGCGACGACTCAGTCGAGCACGAGTGAGGGTCACCGCAGGCGGACAAAAAGCATCGCGCGTGTGCGACTACTCGCCGGGGTCGGGCCGCAGTTCGGCGGCGAGTACGGCCCACGCGAGACCCGCGAGTCCGACGTCGCGCGCCAGCACATCGCCGAACGCTCCCCCGGTCGCCCAGACGACTGCGAGGTAGCCAACCGTCGCTGTCAGCGACACGGCGGCGACGAACGACGCGAATACTGTGTACCGGTCCGCGAGCAGCGCCGCGCCAAATGCGAGTTCGAGGTAGCCGTTCGCGAGCATGAACACGGTGGGCGACACGACGAGCCACGGCGCGAGCCAGTCCGTGACGTACACCGTCCACGCGCCCGGGTCGAGGAGTTTGTGCGCGCCAGCGGCGACCAGCATCGCGCCGAGTGCCCAGCGCGCGAGCGTGGCTGGCCTGGGGCCGCTCGCTGCGACCCTGCCCGCCTCGACGCCGGTGGTGTCGATGCGGTCCCGGAGTGGCACTGTCAGTCCTCGGCGTGTTCGCGCTTCAGCGAGAGAATCGTGCGCTCGAACTCACAGACCAGTTCGTCCTCGCGGTTGACGGCAAAGGCCTCGACGCGCATCGTGACGACGCCGCGCTCGCCGTCGCTCGTCTCGCGCTTGTCGGTGACGGTGGACTGCGCGCGGATGGTGTCGCCGTGGAACACTGGAGCAGGGTGCTCGACGTCGTCGTAGGAGAGGTTCGCGACGATGGTGCCGTCCGTCGTATCCGGAATGGTGAGTCCGACAGCGAGACTCAGCGTGTAGAGACCGTTGACGAGGCGCTCCCCGAACTGGGTGTCGGCGGCGAACTCCGCGTCCAGGTGGAGTGGCTGCTGGTTCATCGTCATGTCGCAGAACGCCTGGTTGTCGGACTCACTGACGGTGCGACGCTTCCCGTGCTCGATGGTCTCCCCGACCTTGAACTCCTCGTAGTACAGCCCGGTCATGTTCGTGGCGTTGGCTGGGTTCGCCAAAATGGCTCCGGTACTCCGTGTTGGTGGTGTTTGGTTGAGTGAGATACGTTCCCTGGGGGTTCGAGGCCACCCGGGCCGCACTGGCTGTAGACGACATAGTCACTCCCACCAACATCCAGAAAGCCCCGGTCGTCTCGACTCGGGAGGTTCGCTGTGCTCCTCGGCCTTCGGCCTGCGGTGCTTGCTTCACCTGCCTTCGTCGAGACGACCGCCCCTTTCAGTCCCATCCTGCTGGTTGACCAACCGGCATCGGGTGGGACTGAAAGGGGCGGGGCGCTCGCGCTTGCCTGTTCGCTCGCGACGTAAGCACCGCAACGTAGTGAGGAGCGCAACGAGCGAGCGGACGCGAGCGCCCCGGGGCTTTCTGGGTGGTAATAGAGGTGGTTCGATATCCTCCAGCAGAGGCTTTCTGGGTGTTCTCGAAGACCGCTTCCCAGAACTCGTCGATACATACACTTCCATCCGGAAACCTACAAGGCGACTGGCACACACGCTTCCGATATGGCCAGACGAAGCGTGTTGTTTTCGCCGGGGGACCGCCCGGAGATGCTGCGGAAGGCGCCCGGGACGGGCGCTGACGTCGTGGTGTTCGACCTGGAAGACGCCGTCGCACCCGAGCGAAAGGACGAGGCGCGGCAGAGCGTCCGGGAGGTCGTTTCGGACCCCGATTTCGACCCGGACTGTGAGGTGTGCGTGCGCGTCAACCCCGTCGGCTCCGGGGCGGGCGACGACGTGGAGAGTGCGTTGGCGGGCGCGGGCGACGGTGGCGGTGTCCGTGTCGATTCCGTGATGCTGCCGAAGGCGTCGGCAGGCGACGACGTGAACACGCTCGCGCGATTGCTCGCGGAGCAGGACCTTAACGCTCCGGTGCTCGCGCTCGTGGAGTCCGCGCGGGGTGTGTTGAACGCCGCCGAGATCGCGAACGTCGAGGCGACCGACGCGCTCGTGTTCGGCGCGGAGGACCTGTCGGCGGACATCGGCGCGACGAGGACGGACGAGGGGACGGAAGTCCTCCACGCCCGCGAGCACGTCGTGCTGGCGGCGAGTGCGGCGGACGTGGACGCCATCGACACCGTCTACACGGACATCGAGGACACCGACGGACTCGCCGACGAGACGCGCTTCGCCGCGCAGTTGGGCTACGACGGGAAGATGGCCATCCACCCCGCGCAGGTCACGCCTATCAACGACGCGTTCACGCCCGACCCCGAGGACGTGGAGTGGGCCGAGCGCGTGCTGAACGCGAAGCGCGAAGCGGACGCCGAGGGCAGGGGCGTGTTCCGCGTCGACGGTGAGATGGTCGACGCGCCCCTCGTCGCACAGGCCGAGCGCATTGTCGCGCGGGCCGAGGCAGCCGACGATGCTGACGCCGACGGAGGCAACTGACGCCACCGGTCGACGATTCGGCTGCTCCGTCACCGGTACTGACCGACGGAGTATATACTATTCTGTCATCTCGTTCCGTCACGCTTAACGTGAGGGGTGGAATCGATTCACACGATGTCGGGCTCCAATCCGTTCGAGAATCTGCAGGAACAACTCGACGACGCCGCCCAGTACCTCGACGTGGGCGAGGACGTTCTCGAACGTCTCAAGCACCCCGAGCGCGTGCTCGAAACGACGCTCTCGGTCGAGATGGACGACGGGTCCCTCGAGACGTTCAAGGCGTTCCGTTCGCAGTTCAATGGCGACCGCGGCCCGTACAAGGGTGGCATCCGATACCACCCCGACGTCTCCCGGGACGAGGTGAAAGCGCTCTCCGGATGGATGGTGTACAAGACCGCAGTCGCCGACATCCCGTACGGCGGCGGGAAGGGCGGCATCGTCATCGACCCCGACGAGTACAGCGACGGCGAACTCGAGCGCGTCACTCGCGCGTTCGCGACGGAACTCCGTCCGTTCATCGGCGTCGACAAGGACGTTCCCGCGCCCGACGTGAACACCGGCCAGCGGGAGATGAACTGGATCAAAGACACCTACGAGACACTCGAGAACACCACCGAACCCGGCGTCATCACCGGGAAGGCACCCGAGAACGGCGGGAGCGCGGGCCGCGTCGAGGCGACCGGTCGCTCCACGATGTTCGCCGCCCGCGAGGTGTTCGACTACCTCGGGAAGGACATCGAGGGCGCGAGCGTCGCCGTACAGGGGTACGGCAACGCTGGCTCCGTCGCGGCGTCCCTCATCGACGACCTGGGCGCGGACGTCGTCGCCGTCTCGGACTCCTCGGGCGCCATCTACAACTCCGACGGGTTCGACACGCGGAAGGTCAAGCAGTACAAGGCCGAAACCGGCTCCGTCACGGGCTACGGCGCGGCGACGGACGAGTTGTCGAATCGTGACCTGCTCACGCTAGACGTCGACCTCCTCGTCCCCGCCGCCCTGGAGAACGCCGTAAACGGTGACCTCGCCAGAGACGTGCAAGCCGACGTGGTCGTCGAGGCCGCCAACGGCCCGCTCACACCGGACGCCGACGACGTGCTCACCGAGCGCGGCGTCCACGTCGTGCCGGACATCCTCGCGAACGCCGGCGGCGTCACCGTCTCGTACTTCGAGTGGGTGCAGAACCGCCAGCGCTTCCAGTGGACCGAGGCGCGCGTGAACGACGAACTCGAGGCGCTCATCACTGACGCCTTCGACGCGATGACCGACGCCTACGAGAAAAACGACCTGCCGAACTTCCGGACCGCCGCGTACGTCGTTGCAGTGCAGCGCGTCGTCGACGCCTACGAGGGCAGCGGGAGTTGGCCGTAGTCCGGAACCGCGAAATCCCGAATCTACAGGAAGCCGGCGTCTGCGAGCCGCTCGACACCCTCCTCCAGTCGCTCCTTACTGGCCGCGTACGAAAGCCGCGCGTACCCCGGCGCGCCGAACGCGCTCCCCGGAACCGTCGCGACGTGGGCCTCCTTCAGCGCGTTCTGACACCACTGCTCGTCGTCCTCCTCGACGGGTATCATCGCGTAGAACGCGCCTTCAGGCGTCGGCATGTCGATGCCGTGGTCGGCGAACAACTCCAGCAAGAAGTCGCGGCGCTCCTCGAAGGCCTCGACCATCTCGTCGACGGCGTCGTCGGTGTTCGTCATCGCTTCGACGCCCGCGTGCTGGACGAACGTCGCCGCCGACGAGACGGAGTGGGATTGCACTTTGCCGACCTGCGAGACCACGTTCTCGGGCGCGGCGAGATAGCCGAGTCGCCATCCCGTCATCGAGTACGCCTTCGAGAAGCCGTTGATGGTGACGGTGCGCTCGAACATCCCGTCGAGGCTCGCGAGGCTGACGTGCTCGGGGCCGTAGTTGATGTGCTGGTAGATCTCGTCAGAGATCACGGTGACGTCGTGCTCGACCGCGAGGTCGCGCACGCCCTCCATCGCGGCCCGCGAGTACACCGCACCGGTGGGGTTGCTCGGGGAGTTCACCACGAGCACTGCGGTGTCGTCGGTCACCGCGTCCGCGAGGTCGTCGAGCGCTGGCTCCAACTGGAAGTCGTGGGGCGCGAGGTCGACCCGGGAGGGGTCCGCGCCGGCCATCTTCGCCATCGCCTCGTAGGACACCCACGCGGGGTCGAGCAACGTGACGCCGTCACCCTCGTCGACGAGCGCCTGGAACGACTCGAACAGCGCCTGCTTCGCGCCTGGCGTGACCACGACGTTGCCCGCCTCGTAATCGAGGCCATCACTCCGGAGCTTCGCCGCGACCTCCTCACGCAGGCGTGGAATCCCGTTCGACGGCGCGTACTTCGTCTCCCCGGCGTCGAGCGCGTCCTTGCCCGCCTGCTTGACGTTCTCCGGGGTGTCGAAGTCCGGTTCGCCCACCGAGAGGTCGACAACGTCGACGCCGTCGGCCTCGAGTTCGCTGGCGAGGTTGCTCACCGCGAGCGTCGCGCTCGGCTCCACCCGGGTGACGCGGTCGGCGAAACGCATCTCAGAGCGCCTCCGCGAGGTGGACCGCGCTGTCCACGGCCTCTGCGCCTTTCTCGACCCGTTCGCGGGCTTCCGCTCCCGACATCCCGGGACCGGTGACGCCGTACGCGACCGGTGTGTCGCGGTCCAGGCTCACGTCGGTGAGTTTCTGCGCAGTCGAGTGCGCGATGACCTGGTCGTGGTCCGTGTCGCCGGTGACGATGGCGCCGACGACCGCCACACAATCCACGCTCTCGCGGCGCGCGAGACGGTCTGCGGCCAGCGGTGCGTCGTACACGCCCGGCACACGCGCCGTCTCGACCACCTCGGCGTCTGCGTCGGCGGCCGCTTCGAGGGCTGCGTCCTCCATCTGTTCCGTGACGCTGCGGTTGAACTCCGCAACGACGAGTCCGAGGGCTACCATGCGTGGTTCGTCGCCCGGAGCGGGTAAAATCCTACCGCAACTGGCAGGCACCCCCGGCCGGTTTGGCCGACACAGCGGGCGCCAGCACGTTCCGACTGGACGATACACGGAAAACTTCTAAGCACCCGGTTCCGTTGATTGAACGAAGCATGGTCTCTGCGTCTACTGTCTCCGCGTCCGACGCCGGCACGTCGCGACGCCGTCGCGTCGCCATCGCCGTGGTCGCTGCCACGCTGGTCGCGCTCGTCCTCCGATTCGTCGCGCTGGGCGACCGCGTCTTCCACTGGGACGAGGCGCGCGTCGGCTACTGGATCTTGCGCTACCAGGCCACGGGCGAGTGGCACTACCGCGCCATCGTCCACGGCCCCTTCCTCTTCCACGTCAACGAACTCCTGTTCGGCGTGTTCGGCGCCTCCGACGCCATCGCGCGCTACGCCGTCGCGCTCGTCGGCGGCCTCCTGCCGCTGGCCGCGTGGCTGTTCCGGACCCGCCTCGACGACGTCGAGGTGGCCGCGCTCGCGGTCTTCCTCGCGCTCAACCCCGTGCTCGTCTACTACTCCCGATTCATGCGCAACGACGTGCTCGTCGGTGCGTTCGCGCTGTTCGCTGTCGGGTTCGCGGTGCACGCCATCGACACGGGGCGCGGTGGCTACCTGGTCGCGGCGGGCGCGGCGCTGGGCCTCGCATTCACCGCGAAGGAGAACGCGCTCGTCTACGCCGGCATCTTCGTCGGGGCGGGCGCGCTCCTCCTCGACGGCCGCCTGTTCACTGCCCGCGCCCGCGGTGAGTCGTGGGCGTCGGTCGCGGGCGACCGCGTCCAGTGGGCCGGCAGAGAAGTGGGCGCGTGGTGGCGCGCTATCGCGGGCGGTGTGCTCGCGTTCGCGCTCGTCGTGGTCGTCTTCTACGCGCCCCGCCCCGAACTCTACCGGATGTTCGGCGACCCGTCGCTCGCACCCGCGGTGCTCGGTGACGCGACGTTGGGCGCGTGGAGCGAGTTCTGGGGGACCTGGGGACTCGACAGCAGCGTCTCCCGGAAGCAGAGCTACATCGAGTACCTGATGGCGGCGCTGAAGACGCTCGGTGCGGTCTCACTGGTCGTCACCGTGGCCGGCGCCGTCGGCTTCCTCGCGGACCGTTACCTGGCCGACGACCCCCGTGACCTCGTCCAGTTCGCTGGGTACTGGGCGCTCGCCAGTGTCGTGCTCTACCCCATCATCACGGACATTCCGGGCCACTGGTCGGTGGTGCACGCGGTCGTTCCACTCACGATTCCGGCCGCTGTCGGCGTCCGCCTCGTCGTCGACCGCGGCCGTTCGTCGTTCGCGTCGGGGGACCGCGTCGGTGCCACACTCGCCGTGGTCGTGTTGCTCGCGGCGGGCGCGCAGGCCGCCGTCGTGACCGCTGAAACCTCCTACACGATGCCACAGGACGAGGACAACGCGCTCGTCCAGCACGGCCAACCGGGCAGCCAGATGGGTGAGACGCTCGCGACCGTTCGGTCGGTCGCGCGGGCGAACGAGGGCACCGACGTGTTCTTCTACGGGTCGCATTTCAACATCCGGAACGAGTCGGTCGCGGCGTACCCACATCAGGGCATTCCCCAGCACTGGTTCTGGCGGTTGCCGCTGAACTGGTATCTGGAGCGCGCCAGCGCGGAGACCGATTCGGCGGCCACGCGCCGGGAACTCGCGGGGGTCGACGCTCCCGTCGTCATCACCAGGGCGAAACACTACCGGACGGTCGAGCCCACCCTCGATGGGTACGAGAGCTGGACGTACGAGCTCACGAGTTCGAACACCGTCATCGTCGTCTTCGTCGACCGGAGCGCGCAAGGGTATACAGGATAGTGGGCATTCGATGGCGGCGTTCGGCAATTCTTATGCAGGAGTAGGCGTAACGTCGGGGTGATGACGGTGCCAGTTCCGGGCGCGACCCTTGGCGTCGTGGGCGGCGGCCAACTCGGGCGCATGCTCGCGGAGGCCGCGAGTCCGCTCGGCGCGGAGGTGCACGTGCTCGACCCGACGCCGGACTGCCCTGCCGCTCCGCCCGCGGCCGACCAGGTCACGGCCGACTTCGACGACGAGACCGGTCTCCGGGACCTCGCCGCGGACGTCGACGCGCTCACCTTCGAAATCGAACTCGCGGACCCCGACGTCCTCGAACGCGTCGCGAGCGACGCCGGCGTGCCGGTCCACCCGTCGCCCGGCACGCTGCGCACCATCCAGGACAAACTCGTCCAGAACCGCGCGCTCGCCGACGCCGGCGTTCCAGTAGCGCCGTTCCGCGCGGTCGACACCGCCGAGGACCTCGCCGCCGCGTTCGACGAACTCGGCTCGCCACTCATGCTGAAGGCCCGTACAGGCGGCTACGACGGCCGCGGGAACGCGCCCGTCGACTCCGTCGGTGACGCCCGCGAGACCTTCGACGGCCTCGACGGCCTCGTCGCCGAGGAACTCGTCGACTTCGAGCGCGAACTCTCGGTCATCGGCGCTCGCGGCGACGGCGAGACGGCGACGTACCCGGTCGCGGAGAACGTCCACGAGGACGAGATCCTGCGCGAATCCGTCGTGCCCGCGAGAACCTCGGACGCTGTCCACGAGCGAGCGGACGAGGTCGCCCGCGACGTCCTCGGCGTCCTCGATGGCCGAGGCGTGTTCGGCATCGAGCTGTTCGAGCGCGCGTCGCGTAGCGACGCGGAATCTGCGAGCGGTGGAAACCGCGAGCGCGCGGATGCCCAAATTCTCGTCAACGAGATCGCTCCCCGACCGCACAACTCCGGACACTACACCATCGAGGGGTGTCACATCTCGCAGTTCGAGCAACACGTCCGGGGCGTTCTCGGACTGCCACTCGGCGAAATTTTGCTACGAGCGCCAACTGCCATGGCGAACCTGCTGGGCGACGACCGACCGTCCCGGCCCGCCGAACTCGAGGGGGTTCCCGGCGCGCTCGCCGAACCCGGCGTTGCGTTCCACTGGTACGGCAAACGGGAGGTCCGCCCGCTCCGAAAGATGGGACACGTTACTGCTGTCGCCCCGGACACGCGGGGCGTCGACGGAACGGACCGTGACGCGCTCCTCGACTGTGCCCGGAGTGCGCGCGACGAACTCGCCTTCGAATGACGAACCCGCAACCATGACCACAGTCACCGACCTCGTCGACCTGTTCGAAGCAGAAGCAGAGCGCGACCGCCCCAGCAAGGAGACGCCCGACGTTGGCGTCATCATGGGCAGCGACTCGGACCTCGACGTGATGATGGGGACCGAGGACGACCCCGGCGCGCACCACGCGCTTACGGACCTCGGATTCGCGGAAGTCACGGACTACGACGACGCCCCGGCGGACTACTCCTTCGAGACGTGGGTGGTGTCCGCGCACCGGACGCCCCAGTTGCTGTACGCGTACGCCGAGACCGCACCCGAACGTGGCGTCGACGTGATTATCGCTGGTGCTGGCGGGAAATCGGCGGACCTCCCGAACATGACGGCCTCCATCGCGTACCCGACTCCCGTCGTCGGCGTCCCCGTCCAGGAGAAGTCCGTCGACTCTGTCATCGGGATGCCCACGGGCGCACCGCTCACCGCCGTCGACGCCGGCAAATCGTACAACGCGGCGCTCTCCGCGGTGCAGATGCTCGCCACCGACGACGCGGAACTCCGCGAGCGCCTCCACGACCTCCACGAGGAACGACGGGGCGGCGTCGCGGACGTCTCTCTCGGACTCCACGAGCAGGGAACGGAACAGTTCCGCGAGAACGGGGAGTGACCGACGACGCGTCCGGCCAACCGTGTGAGTGACGACGCGTTCAGCCGACTGAGTTACTGACGACACGTCCACTTGGCCGAACGACGAGTCGCGTCCGCCGGCCGAAGTGACAGATAACACGCCTGTCTGTCCGAAATTTCAGCGACGGTAGCGGTGTCTCGGGTCCCGACTGCACTCGACTACCAGTCGAGACCCGGAACGCGAATGACGCCCTCAAAACGGGGATTTCGGCCGTCTCCGCGCGTGCGCGCATAAATCAACGCTTATGGGCGTGGGGTTCAAACCTCCGCACGTTACGGAGATAATCCTATGAATTCATGGATCGCCATCGGTATGCTGGCGCTGGTGGGCGTCCTCATCCCCGTCGGGATGATGGCCGTCTCGGCGCTTATCCGTCCCAGCGTACCGGAACAAGGGAAGCGAGCCACTTACGAAAGTGGTGAGATTCCGACGGGGGACGCGCGCATCCGGTTCAACATCCAGTACTACATGGTTGCGCTGCTGTTTCTCGTCTTCGACATCGAGACCGTTCTCATCTTCCCGTGGACCGTCATCTACACTGACGCCGTCGAATCCGCCGGCCTGATGGCAGCGCTCGCGCCGATGCTCGTCTTCATTGGCGTGCTCGTCGTCGGCCTCGCGTGGGCGTGGCGCAATGGCGCCGTCCGGTGGGTGCGCAATCCGCGGCACGAACGGAGGAATCCACATGAGCAGTGACAAGCCCCGCGACACGATACTCGAGAGCAGCGACCCGCTTACGGCCACCCGCGACGCCCGAATGGGAGACGGCGTCGACAACCGGTTCAACTCCAAACTTCGGGAGGCGTTCGGCTCCACGCCGTTCATCCTCACGAAGTTCGACAAGTTCATGAACTGGGTTCGGGGGTCGAGCATGTTCATGCTGCAGTTCGGTATCGCGTGCTGCAGCATCGAAATGATGCACACGTACGCGGTGAAACACGACCTCGACCGATTCGGATCCGGCGTTCCGCGCGCCTCGCCGCGGCAGGCGGACGTGATGATCGTTCCCGGGACGATCGTCTCGAAGTTCGCGCCGCGCATGAAACGCGTCTACGACCAGATGCCCGAACCGAAGTTCGTCGTCGGCATGGGCAACTGCACCGCCTCCGGCGGTCCCTTTCAGGAAGGATACAACGTCGTGAAGGGCGCCGAGGAGGTCATCCCCGTGGACATCCACATCCCGGGATGCCCACCGCGACCCGAGGCCCTCGTCTACGGCGTCGTGAAACTCCAGGAACGCATCGCCAACGGCGAATCTTCGCCGGTGACGGTCAAGCCCTACGAACTCGAGGAGTTCGGCGACCTCGACCGCGACGAGATCGTCGACAAACTCGCAGGCGAGATCGAGGACGACTCCCTGGTCATGCGATACAACTGGGCTGATTCGCCATGAGTTCGCAGCGAGAACGCGACGCGGTGCCGGCGACCCAGGACCTCGACGGCGAGGACATAGAGACGCTCCTCGGCGACGACGTCGTCGCACGCGACGACCACATGAACGCGCCCGGATTCGTCGTCCGCGCAGACGCCGTCCAGGACGTTCTCTCGACGCTGAAAGACGAAGCGGGCTACGACCACCTCTCGTGTGTCACCGCCGAGGAACGCGAGGACCGCTTCGAGAGCATCTACCACCTGAAGAAGTTCGACGACCCGACCGACGAGGTCAGCGTCGTCGTGCCGACCTCCCGCTCGGACCCGGTCAGCGAGAGCGCTGAACCCGTGTTCCGGGGCGCCGACTGGCACGAGCGAGAGGCCTACGACCTCGTCGGCGTTAACTACGAGGGACACCCGGACCTCCGGCGCATCCTGCTGCCCGAGACCTGGCAGGGCCACCCGCTCGGACTCGACTACAACCAGAACAAGCCACAGATCGTCGAGTTCGACGAACACGCCAACCCCCTGGAGGGCCACGAGCGCGGGGACGGTGACTCGGACACGATGTTCCTCAACATCGGTCCCCACCACCCCGCGACCCACGGCGTCCTCCACATCGAGACCGTCCTCGACGGTGAGCAGGTCGCCGACGTCGAACCCGACATCGGCTACCTCCACCGCTGCGAGGAGCAGATGGCACAGAAGGGCACGTACCGCTACCAGATCATGCCCTACCCGGACCGGTGGGACTACTCGTCCGCCGGCCTCCTGAACGAGTGGGCGTACGCGCGCGCTGCAGAGGACCTCGCGGACATCGAGGTCCCGGAGTACGCGCAGGTCATCCGTACGATGGGCGCGGAACTGTGTCGCATCGCCGCGCACATGCTCGCGCTCGGGACGTTCTGTCTCGACATCTACGGTGACTTCACGGCGATCTTCATGTACGCGATGCGCGACCGGGAGATCGTCCAGAACATCCTCGAGGACCTCACCGGTCAGCGCATGATGTTCAACTACTTCCGCCTCGGCGGGGTCGTCTGGGACATCCCGGAACCCCGCGAGGAGTTCTTCGAGAAGACCCGGGACTTCCTCGACGACCTCCCGGAGGCCCTCGACGAATACCACGACCTCATCACGGGCAACGAGATCTTCCAGTCGCGCTGTGTCGACACGGGCGCCATCGACGCCGAGACCGTGAAGGACTACGGCGTCACCGGCCCGGTCGCTCGCGCCTCCGGCGTCGACTACGACCTGCGCCGCGACGACCCCTACGGCTACTACGACGAACTCGACTGGGACGTCATCACCGACGACGGCGGCGACAACTACTCGCGGCTCCTCGTTCGCATGCGCGAGGTCGAGCAGTCCGCGCGCATCATCGAGCAGTGCATCGACCTGCTCGAGGACTGGCCGGAGGACGAGCGGAACATCCAGTCGAACGTCCCGCGAACCCTCAAGCCCGACGAGGGCGCAGAGACGTATCGCTCCGTGGAGGGCGCGAAGGGCGAACTCGGCATCTACATTCGCTCGGACGGCACGGACAAGCCCGGACGCTTCAAGATCCGGAGTCCGTGCTTCTCGAACCTGTCGGCGCTCCACGAGATGTCCAATGGCGAGTACGTCCCGGACCTCATCGCCACACTGGGCAGCCTCGACGTGATCCTCGGGGAGGTGGACCGATAGATGGCGACGCCGACACCGCTCCCCGACACCATCGCGCGAATGCTCGGCATCGGCGGGTTCCTCGGGGAACTCGTCTCGATGTTCCTCGCGGCGTTCCTCATTGGGAACATCATGCTGGCGATGACGGGCGTCGCGGGGCCGTGGGCGAAACGGAAGATCACCGCCGCGTTCACCGACCGCATCGCGGTCAACCGCGTCGGTCCGTTCGGCCTGCTCATCATCGTCGCGGACGCGGTGCGCCTGCTCTCGAAGGAACTCATCATTCCGGAGAAGGCGGACCGCCCCGCGTTCGACCTGGCACCGATCGTTCTGGCGTCGTCCGCGATGCTCGGCTTCGCCGTCATACCGATGGGGAGCGGCATCCAGCTCGCGGACCCCGAGACCGGCCTCGTGTTCGTGTTCGCCATCGCGTCCATCGCCAGCATCGGGCTGCTGATGGGCGGGTACGCGTCGAACAACAAGTTTAGCCTGCTCGGCGGCCTGCGCGCCGTCGCACAGAACATCGCGTACGAGATCCCGCTCGTCGTCACTGCGGCGTCCGTGGTGCTGTTCACGGGCACGCTCCAGTTGAGCGAGATTGTCGCCGTCCAGCAGAACACGACGCTGCTCACCGTCGCCGGACTCCGGATTCCGGCGTGGTTCGCGTTCGTCAACCCGTTCGCGTTCGTGCTGTTCGTCGTGGCGAACCTGGCGGAGATCGGCCGCAACCCGTTCGACACGCCGGAGGCGCCGACCGAAATCGTCGCGGGATACCAGACGGAGTACTCCAGTGTCTACTTCGTCCTGTTCTACCTCGGCGAGTTCCTCCACATCTTCCTCGGTGGCGCCATCATCGCGACGCTGTTCCTCGGCGGCCCCGGCGGACCGTTCCTGCCCGGGTTCGTCTGGTTCGTCATCAAGATCTGGGCGGTGTTCCTGTTCACGCAGTGGGCGCGCTCGGCGATTCCGCGCGTGCGCATCGACCAACTCATCGAGATCGGCTGGAAGGGCATGCTCGTGCTCTCCTTCGCGAATCTCATCCTCACCGCGGTTATCCTCGGGGTGACTGGCCTATGATCGGACTACTCAAATCGATGGCAACGACGATGAAACACGCACTCGACGGCGAGACGTTCACCGTCGAGTACCCCGACGAAGCGCCCGAAGTGAGTCCGCGCTTCCGGGGCATTCACAAGTTCAGTCAGGAGCGCTGCATCTGGTGTCGCCAGTGTGAGAACGTCTGTCCGAACGACACCATCCAGATCGTGATGGACGAGCAGCGAAACGGCGAGCAGTACAACCTCCACGTCGGTCAGTGCATCTACTGCCGGCTCTGCGAGGAGGTCTGTCCTGTCGACGCCATCCTGCTCACGCAGAACTTCGAGTTCACGGGGGACACGAAACACGACCTCGTGTTCAACAAAGAGCAGCTGAAGAACGTACCGTGGTACAACGACATCGACCCACTCGCGTCCCGCGAACCAGACCGCGGCGCGTGGATCAGCGAGGGCGAGGGTGAGGTCGACTATCAGTAACAGAGCGTCTCGAAACCTACAAAGGGCGCTCAATCAATCCAATAGGTGACCAATATGCCATACGAGACCATCGCGTTCGCGCTGTTCGCACTCGTAACGATAGCGAGCAGTCTCGGTGTCGTCCTCGTGCGGGACGTGTGGCACTCGGCGCTGCTGCTCGGTGCAGCACTCCTCAGCGTGGCGATTCACTACGTCATGCTGCAGGCCGAGTTCCTCGCGGCCATGCAGATCCTTGTGTACGTCGGCGGCGTGCTCGTGCTGATCACGTTCGCCGTCATGCTCACGTCCGAGCGGGGGGTCGCACAATGACGACCCGGCCGCGCTTCGCACGAGATACCAATCTACTGCCCGGCCTCGCGGCCGTTGCGCTGTTCGCCGTGATGGCGGTCGTCTTCGTCGGTGCGAACTTCGACCCGTCACAGGGCGGATTCCCCGACGAGTCCATCACTGCGGGCCTCGGGTACGTGCTGTTCGACCTCGGCGGCACGCAACTCGCCGCCGACACCGCTGGCTTCCTCGCCGCGTTCGAGATCATCGACGTGGTGCTGGTCGCAGCGCTCGTCGTCGGCGTGATGCTCGCGCGCCGCGAGGACGAAAGCGAGAGCGGCAGGCCGCTGTCCGGGAGGGGTGACGACTGATGGTGCCCATGGAGTACTACCTGGTGCTGTCGGCCGCCATCTTCTGCATCGGCGTGTTCGGCGTGCTGACTCGCCGGAACGCGCTGCTGTTCCTGATGTCGGTCGAACTCATGCTGAACGCCGCGAACATAAACCTCGTGGCGTTCTCGTGGTACCACAGCAATCTCTCCGGGCAGGCGTTCAGCCTGTTCACGATGGCGCTCGCCGCTGCGGAGGTCGCCATCGGTATCGGCATCATTCTCGTGCTGTACCGAAACTTCGACGGCGTGGACGTGACGAACGCCACGACGATGAGGTGGTAACATGGTAGGTGCATTCGACTTCGCGCCCGCGATTCCGCTGCTGCCGTTCGCGTCGTTCCTGATCGCGTTGCTCGTGGGCTACTTCGCCCCGCGCACGCTGCCCAAGGGCGGTGCGATTCCTGGCATCCTCGCGACCGCGGGTTCACTTGTGCTGTCGCTGTGGCTGTTCGTCACAGTGAGTGGTGGATCGTACTACGCCGAGTCGCTGTACACGTGGGTCGCCACGGAGACGTTTAGTCTGCACTTCGGTATCCTCGTGGACCCGCTGTCCGCGATGATGCTGGTCATCGTCTCCCTGGTCGCCACCCTCGTGCACGTCTTCAGTCTCGGCTACATGAACGACGAGGGCGAGACGGGCCTCCCCCGGTACTACGCCGGCCTCGGCCTGTTCACGTTCTCGATGCTGGCGTTCGTCGTCGCGGACAACCTCCTGATGGCGTTCATGTTCTTCGAACTGGTGGGACTCTGTTCCTACCTGCTCATCGGGTTCTGGTTCCGCGAACCCGGCCCGCCGAGCGCCGCGAAGAAGGCGTTCCTCGTCACGCGCTTCGGGGACTACTTCTTCCTCATCGGCGTCGTCGGCGTGCTCGCGACGTTCGGCACGTCGCGGTTCGTCGCCGCCAGCGAGGGCGTCCATAGCTTCCCGCACATGGCGGAGCAAGCCCTCGCCGCAGCTGGCGGTGAGGGGTCGATGCCCGAGCACGTCGGGCACTTCCTCGACGTGGTCGGCATGAGCCCCGAGACGTGGTTCGCGGTTCTCGGCCTGCTCGTGCTCGGCGGCGTCATCGGGAAGTCCGCGCAGTTCCCGCTGCACACGTGGCTGCCGGACGCGATGGAAGGCCCGACGCCCGTCTCCGCGCTCATCCACGCAGCGACGATGGTCGCAGCCGGTGTGTACCTCGTCGCGCGCATGTACGGCTTCTACGCGCTGCTCCCGACCGTGCTCGCGCTCATCGCGCTGGTCGGCGGGTTCACCGCGCTGTTCGCCGCGTCGATGGGCGTCGTGAAGGACGAACTCAAGCAGGTGCTCGCGTACTCCACCATCTCCCAGTACGGCTACATGATGCTCGGGCTGGGCGCGGGCGGCTACGTCGCCGCGACCTTCCACCTGATGACCCACGCGTTCTTCAAGGCGCTGCTGTTCCTGGGCGCCGGGTCGGTCATCATCGCGATGCACCACAACGAGGACATGTGGGACATGGGCGGCCTCAAAGAGAAGATGCCCGTGACCTACTACACGTTCCTCTCGGGCAGTCTCGCGCTCGCCGGCATCGTGCCGTTCGCGGGCTTCTGGTCGAAAGACGAGATCCTCTACGAGGCGCTCATCTACGGCGCCGGCGAGAGCCCGATTCTCCTCGCCGCGTACGCGATGGGCCTGCTCGCGGTGTTCTTCACCGGGTTCTACACGTTCCGGATGGTGTTCCTGACCTTCCACGGCGAACCCCGTTCGGACACCGCACGAGACCCGCACGGCGTCGGCTGGAACGTGAAACTCCCGCTGGTCGTGCTCGGCGTGCTCGCGGCCACGGTCGGTCTCGTGAACATGACGCCCGTCGCGGAGTTCACGGGCGCACACATCGAGTTCCTCCACGAGTGGCTGGTGATTCCGGAGTCGAGTAACTTCGCGGCGCTCGGCTACGACCACTACCACCACCTGCTCACGGAGTTCGCCGGCTACGGCGCCGCGGACATCGCGCCGTACCTGCCAGCGGTCGTCTCGCTCGCGCTCGCGCTCGCCGGCGCGGGCCTCGCGTGGACGCTGTACAACACGCCCGACCCCGAGGAGCACACCGAGCGCCTCGGTGGCGTCAAGACCGTACTGTACAACAACTACTACCAGGACGAATACCAGGTGTGGCTCGCCAGCGGACTCACGTACCCGCTCGCGCGCGTCGCCGACGTGTTCGACCAGGCCATCGTCGACGGCGTCGTGAACGGCATCAGCAGTCTGAGTCTGTTCGCGGGCAGTCGCATGAAGCGGATCCAGAGCGGCGTCGTGACGAACTACGCCGCGCTGCTCACGTTCGGACTGGTCGCGCTCCTGGTGGCCTTCGGCCTCCTCGGGGGGTGGTTCTGAATGATCATCGAGATACTCATCGCTGTCACGCTGCTCTCGGCTGTCGGCGTCATGCTCGCCCCCGACAGGGTCGCGGGCAAACTGGCGTTCGGGCTGAGCCTGCTCCCCATCGTCGGGAGCCTCTGGATGTACGCACAGTTCGACGCGACCGGCAACGCCCTCGTTCAGGGCGGGAGCCTCGCGTTCGAGACGACCGCGAAGTGGATCACGGTCGGCCCGTACACGCTCAACTGGCACGTCGGCCTGGACGGCATCAGCATGCCGCTGGTGGCGCTCACGACGATCCTCACGTCCCTCGCCATCCTGAGCGCGTGGACGCCAATCGACGAACGGCAGAGCCAGTTCTACGGCCTCATGCTGTTTATGGAGGCGAGCCTGCTCGGCGTGTTCACCGCGCTGGACTTCTTCCTCTGGTTCGTCTTCTGGGAGTTCGTGCTGGTGCCGATGTACTTCCTCATCGGAATCTGGGGCGGCCCGCGCCGGAAGTACGCCGCTATCAAGTTCTTCGTCTACACGAACGTCGCCTCGCTGGTGATGTTCATCGGGTTCGCGGCGCTCGTGTTCGCGCTCCCGGTGACGACGTGGGACCTGCCGACCATCGCGGCAGCGCTCCAGGCGGGTGAGTTCCAGACGACCTACGGCCTCGGCGAAAACGGCCTGAAGACGCTGGCGTTCCTTGCCATGTTCCTCGGGTTCGCGGTGAAGGTGCCGACGGTGCCACTTCACACCTGGCTGCCGGACGCCCACGTCGAGGCGCCGACGCCGGCGTCCGTGATGCTGGCGGGCGTCCTCCTGAAGATGGGGACGTACGCACTGCTGCGGTTCAACTTCACGATGCTCTCGGGCGTCGCCCAGGACCTCGCGGTGCCCATCGCGATACTCGCGGTGGTGTCGGTCATCTACGGCGCGATGCTCGCGCTCGCCCAGCAGGACCTCAAGCGCATCGTGGCGTACTCCTCGGTGTCTTCGATGGGGTACGTCCTCCTGGGTCTCGTCGCGTACAACACGTTCGGCCTCGGCGGCGCGACGTTCCAGATGGTCGCCCACGGCCTCATCTCGGGGCTGATGTTCATGTGCGTCGGCGTCATCTACAACACGGCGCACACGCGCATGGTCGGCGACCTCTCGGGCATCGCGGACAAGATGCCCGTCACCGCTGCGGTGTTCGTCGCCGCGGCCTTCGGCTACATGGGCCTGCCGCTGATGGCCGGATTCGCCGGGGAACTGTTCATCTTCCTCGGTGGGTTCCAGGCGACGTTCGCGTACGCCCAGTTGCTCACGGCGCTCGCGATGTTCGGCATCGTCATCGTCGCGGGCTACCTGCTGTTCGCGATGCAGCGGGTGCTGTTCGGGCCGTTCAGCGCGGACACGGAGTACGACATCGTGCCGGCGTCGTTCCACGACGTCGCGGCCATCGTCGTGCTCGTGTTACTCGTCATCCTCCTGGGCACCGTGCCCGAGGTGTTCTGGACCATGATCAAGGACGCAGTCAATCCGGTTGCCGACGTGGCGGCGCAGTCGACTGAACTTGTCTCCTTCGGAGGTGGGCTCTGATGGCGGAACTCCCGCCGCTGACCCCACAGTTGATCCTTGGGCTGACGGCGCTGGTCGTGCTCGGCGTCGACACTATCGCGCCGAACTCACGTAACAACAGCCTGCTCGCCACTATCAGCGGTATCGGCACCGCGCTCGCCGCCGGCACGGCGGCGTGGTTCCTCGCGGCGGGCACGGGCAACTACCGGTTCGTGCAGTTCGACGGCGCACTCGTCGTGGACGCGATGAGCCTGTTCTTCGCGTTCATCGTCGGCAGCGTCGCCACGCTCGTCGTGGTCGCGAGCTACGACTACATCGCCGAGGAGGACTATCTCGGCGAGTACTACACGCTCGTGTTGCTCGCAGCGACCGGGATGAGCCTGATGGCGTCCGCGAACAGCCTCGTGACGGTGTTCGTGAGCCTCGAACTCGCGAGTTTCCCGTCCTACGGGCTGGTGGCGTTCCTGAAGAAAAACGAGGGCAGCGTCGAGGCCGGCCTGAAGTACTTCCTCGTCGGCGCGCTGTCCTCCGCAGTGATGGTGTACGGCATCAGTCTGGTGTACGCCGCCACCGGCACGATGCTGCTCGGTGAGGTCGCGAACGCGGTCGCGGGGACCCAGTTCGCTGGCGTGCTCGGCGTCGGCGTCGTGATGATCGTCGGCGGCGTCGCGTTCAAGACCGCCTCCGTTCCGTTCCACTTCTGGGCACCGGAGGCCTACGAGGGCGCGCCCGCACCCATCAGCGCGTTCCTCTCCTCGGCGTCGAAGGCCGCCGGATTCGCCATCGCGTTCCGCGTGTTCGTGACGGCGTTCCCGCTGTCGGCCGTCTCGGCAACGGTGGTCGACTGGTCGCTGGTGTTCGCGGTGCTCGCCGCCGTCACGATGACGCTCGGCAACTTCGCCGCGGCGACACAGGACCACGTGAAGCGCATGCTCGCGTACTCTTCCATCGGGCACGCGGGCTACGTGCTCATCGGTCTCGCGGCGATCCAGAGCGGGGCGACCGCGCAGAACTCATTCGTGCTCGGCGCGGCCCTGATGCACCTGCTCGTCTACGGCTTCATGAACACCGGCGCGTTCCTGTTCGTCGCGCTCGCCGAACAGTGGGGCGTCGGCCGGACCTTCGAGGACTACAACGGTCTCGCGAAGCGCGCGCCGATAGCGAGCGTCGCGATGACCGTGTTCATGTTCAGCCTCGCCGGCCTCCCGGTGGGTGCTGGCTTCCTCTCGAAGTACATCCTGTTCGCGGGCGCGGTGCAGTCCGGTCTCGCGTGGCTTGCCGCCCTCGCGGCGCTGAACAGCGCGTTGTCGCTGTTCTACTACTCGCGCGTCGTGAAGGCGCTGTGGATCGAGGAACCGGACCGCGACCTCGACCTGCGCGGCACGCCGACCGGCCTGTACGCCGCCATCGTGGCGGCGGCGGTCGTCACCGTCGGCCTGCTCGTGGTGTTCGATCCGGTCGCCCAGACCGCGACGCACGCCGCAGAAGTCCTGTTCTCCTGACGAGGGCACCACCGCCGTCCGTTCGGCGGCGTGGTCTCGTTCCACGCAGACGCGCCGCGCGTTCGCTCGCGTCGAACCAGCAGCCGACGGTGTCCGAACCAGACAGCAACGGTACCTTTTAGCGGTCAGGGTTGATAAATCGGGCAAGAGAATGGTGTCTCGGCTCGTGCTCGGCTGTGGCACGACGGGTCGCGCCGTCGTCGACGAACTCGCGGAACGGCGGGGTGACGTGCTCGTACTCGACCCCGACGAGAGCCGCGTCGAGTCGCTCCGGAACGAGAAGATAGCCGCGGAGACGCGAGACACGACGGACGCCGAGGCGCTCCGCGACCTCAACCGGCCGGTCGACGTTGTCGTGGTCGCCGGCGACGACGCGGGGACGAATCGTCGCACTGCGGCGGCCGCCCGCGAAGTGTATCCGGACGCGCAACTCGTCGTGTACCTCGGATTCGAAGCGACGGCGTCCGACCGCGACGCGCTCGCGGACATCGCAGACGACGTCGTCGACCCCGGGAAGGCCATCGTCGAACACCTCGAGGCGGTGGTTGCGTCGGGCGGACAGACGCGACTTCGAGCGCTCCGCGAGACCCTCGAAGGGATAACGGGAACGCTCGGCGTCTTCACGCACGACAACCCCGACCCGGACGCCATCGCGGCGGCGGTCGCGCTTGCGCGCATCGCCGAGCGGTTCGGCGTCGACGCCGAGGTGTGTTACTACGGAGAGATCTCCCATCAGGAGAACCGCGCGTTCGTGAATCTCCTGGAACTCGACCTGCGGAACGTGGACGCCGAGGACGACCTGGAGTACGACGCGGTCGCGCTCGTCGACCACTCCGCGCCGGGCGTCAACGACCAGTTGGACCCGGAGACTGACGTCGACGTCGTCGTCGACCACCACCCGCCGAAACAGGACGTCGACGCGACGTTCGTGGACATCCGCCCGGGGATGGGGTCGACGAGCACCATCATGGTGGAGTACATCCGCGGGTTCGGCATCGACGCCGGCAGCGAGGTCGCGACCGGGTTGCTGTACGGCATCCGCGTGGACACGAAGGACTTCGCGCGGGAGATAACGACCGACGACTTCGAGGCGGGTGCGTGGCTGTTGCCGCGCGCGGACATCGACGTTCTGGAACGCGTCGAATCCCCGTCGATGAGCGCGGATACCCTGGACACTATCGCCCGCGCGGTCGACAACCGGGAACTCGACGGGTCGGTGCTGGCGTCCTGCGTCGGTTCGATAGCCGACCGCGACACGCTCGCGCAGGCGGCAGACCGCTTGCTCACGATGCAGGGCGTCACGGTGACGTTCGTCTACGGGTACATCGAGGGCACTATCTACGCGTCGGCGCGCTCGCGGGGGAGCGACGTCGACCTCGGCGAGGTGCTGCGCGAGGCGTTCGGGGAGATGGGGAGCGCGGGCGGGCACGCGGACATGGCGGGGGCTCAGCTCCCACTCGGCCTGTTCGACCAGGTGGGCGACGAGGCCGAGGAGACGCTCACGGAGATGGTCGAGGACGTGGTGAGCGCGCGATTCTTCGACGCGATCCGCGGCGAGTGAGCTGCCGACGGCTCCGGGAGCGATGAGTCGTCCGCGGATGGCTCCGGGAGTGAGTCTTTTCACTGGCGCGCGCGTACCGTCGCGTGATGGACGAGGTGTTCGAGTCCGACGGTGGGAAGCCGGTCGTCGAGGACTACATGACCCGCGAGGTGGCGACCGTCTCCCCGGACGACACCGTCGAGGACGTCGCCCAGCGCATCGCGGAGAGCGACCACAACGGCTTCCCGGTCTGTGACGGTCGGCGCGTGGAGGGGTTCGTGAGCGCCCGGGACCTGCTGCTCGCCGGTCCGGACGCGCTCATCTTCACAGTGATGACCGAGGATCTGGTCGTCGCACACCCTGACATGAAGGTGACCGACGCGGCCCGCGTCATCCTTCGCTCGGGCATCCAGAAACTCCCGGTGGTCGACGACGCGGGGAAACTCGTCGGCATCATCTCGAACGCGGACGTCATCCGCTCGCAGATCGAGCGTGCCACGCCGGAGAAAGTCGGGAAACTCGAGCGCACCCTCGAACAGATCCACGGCGTGGAGGCGACCCAGGAGCGCCGCACGGTGGACCTGGCGGAGATTGTGCCGACCCAGGGGAAGGTGTACGCGGACGAACTCCAGGGTAGGAAGTACGAACTCGAGAACGGACTCGCGGAACCCCTCGTCGTCATCGACAACGGCGGGGCGGGAGAACCGAACAGCGACCTCCTGCTCGCGGACGGCCACCACCGCGTGATGGCCGCCGAGCGGTCGAACATCGAGGAGATGGACGCGTACGTCATCGTGCTCGGCCGCCGCGTCGATCTCGGGATGGCGCGCACTGCGGACTCCGAGGACCTCGATTCGATATCGGACATCGACGTGGTGGACTACGCCCGCCACCCGCTCGTGGAGACCATCGAGCGACTGCAGTAGTCGGTCGAGCGATTGCAGTAGTCAGTCGCTCGACTGCCGTAGTCGGTCGAACAGGCCAATCGTCGGGCAGGGTAGTCGGTCGAACAGGCCAATCGTCGGGCAGGGTAGTCGGTCGAACAGGCCAATCGTCGGGCAGGGTAGTCGGTCGAACAGGCCAATCGTCGGGCAGGGTAGTCGGTCGAACAGGGCAGTCGTTGGTCAGAGTATTCGTGGGGGTCTGGGCGCGCCCGTCCCCCGACAGTTCAGACGGACGTGTTCGTGAAAGCGAACGAACAGAAACGTCATTCTGGAAACCATTATCCCCGCTGGTGTGCTGAGTTCCGGGTATGAGCCAGACGACGGAACGAGAGCGGCCGGTAGACCCGCCCAGCGACGACACAATCAGTGAGGAAGTGCTCGCTGTTGAGGGCCTCACGAAGACCTACGGCGACGGCGAGGACGCCGTGCGCGCCGTCGACGGCGTCTCCTTCTCGGTGGAGCGGGGCGAAGTCGTCGGCGTACTCGGACCGAACGGCGCCGGGAAGACGACCACCATCAAATCCATCCTCGGTCTCGTCGTCCCCTCCGCCGGAACGGTCGAAGTCGCGGGCGTCGACGCACACGGAAACCCGCGAGGTGTGTACCAGCACGTCGGCGCGATGCTGGAGGGCGCGCGCAACGTCTACTGGCGACTCACCGTTCGAGAAAACCTCGACTTTTTCGCCGCGCTCGGCGGCCAGAATCCGAAGGCTGCGCGGGACCACCACGACAGACTGCTGAAGCAGTTCGGCCTCGCGAAGAAGGCCGACGAGACGGTGAACGACCTCTCCCGCGGCCAGAAGCAGAAGGTCTCCCTGGCCGCGACGCTCGCCCGCGGCACGGACGTCGTGTTCCTCGACGAACCCACCCTCGGTCTCGACGTCGAGGCGTCCCTCGAACTTCGCCGCGAACTCCGGCGACTCGCGGACGAGGAGGACATCACCATCGTCCTCTCCAGTCACGACATGGACGTCGTCGAGCAAGTGTGTGACCGCGTCGTCATCCTCTCGGAGGGCAGCGTCATCGCGGACGACCCCGTCGAGGAACTCGTCGGCGTCTTCGAGACGCAGGCCTACCGCATCGCCGTCGAAGGCGAGGTGCCGTCGGCGGTCAGGGACCGACTCGACCGCGAGTTCACCGTCGAGAACTGGACGGAAACCAGCGACCGTACGCGCTTCGACGTGACCCTCTCGGACGGCAACGCGCTGTACGGCGCGTTGGACGTGCTCCGCGACGCCGGTCTCTCGCTCGTGGACGTAGACGGTCTCGACCCCGACCTCGAGGACGTGTTCCTGGAGGTCACCGGACGCGCGGACGACGCATCCGGCGCTGACCGTGGCGATGACGCAGAACGCACTGGACGCGCCGCCAACGTGGAGGATGACCGATGAGTGCGCCGACCGAACGCGCCGGCATGGACACCGGATTCCGGGGGTATCTACGATTCCTCCGAGCGTCCTTCAAGAAGATGCTCATCCTGCTGGTTCGCTACCCAGTCAACACCATCTCGCAGTTCGGGTCGATCCTCCTGTTCTTCCTCGTCCTGTTCTACGGCGGGCGGGCCGTCGCACCGACGGCCATGTCGAACACGCTTTCCGGCCTCATCGTCGGGTTCTTCCTCTGGACGCTCTCTATCGCGGCGTACAGCGGTCTATCGTGGGGAATCACGCGCGAAGCCCAGTGGGGAACCCTCGAACAGTTGTTCATGTCCCCGTTCGGCTTCGGACCCGTCATGGTCGCGCGAACGCTCGTCAGCATCCTCGAGACGTTCCTCTGGGGAACCGTCACGCTACTGTTCATGATGGCCGTCACGGGCCGCTGGCTCACCGTCGACCCGCTGACCGTGATTCCGCTCGCCGCCCTCGCACTCGCCCCGGCGGTCGGCATCGGCTTCGTCTTCGGCGGTCTCGCCATCCGATTCAAACGCATCGAGAACGCGTTCCAGCTCGTGCAGTTCGTGTTCGTCGCGCTCATCGCCGCGCCGGTGGGCCAGTACCCCTGGATGCAGTGGCTCCCGCTCGCGCAGGGGAGCCAGATGCTCCAGTCCGCGATGAGCGACGGCGTCGCGCTCTGGGAGTTCCCCGCCGCGGAACTCGGCGTACTCGTGGTCACTGCGGTCGTCTACCTTGCCGTCGGCTACGCCGCGTTCCACTACTGCGAGCAGTGGGCGCGTCGTGAGGGCGTGATGGGGCACTACTGACTTCACGGTTCCCTGCGGTCACCGTTCGCCATTCTGCGGCCTCCCGCTGGTCGGCCGCACACTCGCCGTTCGCTCGTTCGGCGGTCGCTCCGCGACCGTTGCTCACGGCTCCTTTCAGCCGCCGTTCGCGTTACCGTGGCCTCGCTTCGCTCGGCCACGCTGCTCACGCATCGCTTCGCTCCGCGTTCGCGCATTCGGAGAGCGCGTAGCGCTCTCCCGACCGATTCCTTAATGAATCCTCCGGCAGATTTTACACCCATGTACGACGAGGACGACCTCGCTGACATCCGCGAGGCACGTGAGGAGTGGGAGGAGGACACCCTCGACCCCGTACTCGACGCCTACGGCGAGCGAAAGGACCGCTTCGCTACCGTCTCGAACATGGAAGTCGACCGCCTCTACACCCCAGATGACGTCGCGGACACCGACTACGAGGAGGACCTCGGGTTCCCCGGCGAGTTCCCGTACACACGCGGCGTCTACACCACGGGCTACCGAGGCCGCACGTGGACGATGCGCCAGTTCGCCGGCTTCGGCACCGCCGAGGAGACCAACGAGCGCTTTCACTACCTCATCGACGAGGGCCAGACCGGCCTCTCGACGGCCTTCGACATGCCCTCGCTGATGGGTCTGGACTCCGACGACCCGATGAGTCTCGGCGAAGTCGGGAAGGAAGGCGTCGCGGTAGACACGCTCGCGGACATGGAGATTCTCTTCGACGGCATCGACCTCAGCGAGGTCTCGACGTCGTTCACCATCAATCCGAGCGCGCCCGTCATCTACGCGATGTACCTCGCGCTCGCCGACCAGCAGGGCGTCCCGCGCGAGGAGATCCGGGGCACCCTCCAGAACGACATGCTCAAGGAGTTCATCGCGCAGAAGGAGTGGGTCGTTCCGCCGGAGCCGTCCCTCGATCTCGTCACGGACGTCGTGGAGTTCTGCGCCACCGAGACGCCGAAGTTCCACCCCATCTCCATCTCGGGCTACCACATCCGGGAGGCCGGGTCGACGGCAGTGCAGGAACTCGCGTTCACGCTCGCTGACGGCTTTGCGTACGTCGAGGACGCCGTCGAGCGCGGCATGGACGTCGACGAGTTCGCCCCGCAGTTGTCCTTTTTCTTCAATTCGCACAACTCCGTCTTCGAGGAGGTCGCGAAGTTCCGCGCCGCGCGGCGCATCTACGCTCGCGTGATGGACGAGTGGTACGACGCGGAGGCCGAGGGCTCGAAGGCCCTGAAGTTCCACACCCAGACCGCGGGACAGAGCCTCACTGCCCAGCAGCCCCTGAACAACGTCGCACGCGTCACGCTGCAGGCGCTCGCGGCGGTCCTCGGCGGGAGCCAGAGCATCCACACGAACTCCTACGACGAGGCGCTCGCGCTCCCGTCCGAGGAGGCAGTTCGCGTCGCCCTGCGCTCCCAGCAGATTATCGCCGAGGAGTCCGGCGCGGCGGACATCGTCGACCCTCTGGGCGGCAGTTTCGCCGTCGAATCCCTCACCGACGAGGTCGAGGAGGAGGCGATGGCGTACATCGAGGAGATCCGGGAGATGGGCGACGGTTCCGTGCGCGACGGCGTTCTCAAGGGAATCGAGGAGGGGTACTTCCACCGCGAAATCCAGGAGTCCGCCTACGAGTACCAGTCTCGCGTGGACGACGACGAGGAGACGGTCGTCGGCGTCAACGCCTACGAGATGGACGAGGACACCAGCCCCGACCTCCTGCACGTCGACGAGGACGAAACCCGCGAACGCCAGCTATCCCGCCTCGAGTCGGTCAAGGACGAGCGCGACGACGACGCCGTCGAGGCCGCACTCGACGAACTCCGTGACGTCATCCAGACCGACGAGAACGCGATGCCGTACATCGTCGACGCGGTGAAGGCGTACGCGACGATGGGTGAGATAATGCAGGTCTTCGAGGACGAGTACGGCGGCTACCAGGAGACGGCCGCAGTCGCCTGATTCGCTCCAGTTTTTGACCCGTACTCTTTCGAAGTCGAAGGGTACTGTGTAGTTAGGCGGCCTAGACTTAACTCGTTCCTGTGAGTTGTTCACAGTAAGCATGTCCAACTCAGACGAGACCGGACTCGAAGCGCGTCTCGAGGAACAGGACGCCTTCGAACCCCCCGAGTCATTCGTCGAGCAGGCGAACGTCTCGGACTCGAGCATCTACGAAGCGTTCGACGAGAACTGGCCCCAGTGCTGGGAGCAGGCCGCCGACCTGCTCGACTGGAGCGAGGAGTACGAGGAGACGCTCGACGACTCGAATCCGCCGTTCTACGAGTGGTTCACGGGCGGCAGCCTGAACGCCTCGCACAACTGCCTGGACCGCCATCTCGAGGAGCGTGGCGACGAGGCCGCCATCGAGTGGGTCGGCGAACCGCCCGAAGAAGACAACCTGACGTACACGTACGAGGACCTCCACGCGGAAGTCAACGAGTTCGCGGCAGCGCTCCGCGACATCGGCGTCGAGGAGGACGACGTCGTCACGATGTACATGCCGATGATTCCCGAGTTGCCCATCGCGATGCTGGCGTGCGCCCGCATCGGCGCGCCCCACTCCGTCGTCTTTGCGGGGTTCTCGGCGGACGCGCTCGCCACGCGGATGAACGCCGCGGACTCCCACTTCCTCGTCACCTGCGACGGCTACTACCGGCGCGGCGACGCACTCGACCACCTCGAGAAGGCTAACGAGGGCCTCGACGGCGTCGAACACGAGACTGAAACTGTCGTCGTGGACCGCCTCGGCGCGAACGACGACGGCTTCGGCCACGGCCTCTCGGACAGCCAGCGCGACTACGACGAACTCGTCGCCGAGCACGCGGGCGCCACGGTCGACCCCGTCGAACGCGACGCCGAGGACATGCTCTTCCTCATGTACACGTCGGGGACCACGGGCGAACCGAAGGGTGTCAAGCACACCACGGGCGGCTATCTCTCCTGGGTGTCGTGGACGAGTCAGGCCGTCCTCGACGTGAAACCTGATGACACGTACTTCTGTCCCGCGGACATCGGCTGGATTACGGGCCACTCCTACATCGTCTACGGCCCGCTCGCGCTCGGCACGACCACGATGATGTACGAGGGCACGCCGGACTACCCCGAGCGCGACCGAATGTGGGAGATCGTCGAGGAGTACGAGGCAAACCAGTTTTACACCGCGCCGACGGCCATCCGCGCGTTCATGAAGTGGGGCGCAGAGCACCTAGAGGACCACGACCTCTCGAGTCTCCGCCTGCTGGGCACTGTCGGCGAGCCCATCAACCCGAAGGCCTGGAAGTGGTACTACAAGCACATCGGGGACGAGAACTGCCCCATCGTCGACACCTGGTGGCAGACCGAGACCGGCGGCATGATGGTCACCGGCCTTCCCGGGGTCTCCACGATGAAACCCGGGTCCGCCGGCCGACCGTTGCCCGGCGTCGACGCCAACGTCGTCGACCCGAGCGGCGAGCAGGTCGAACCTGGACGGGCGGGCTACCTCACCATCGACAAACCGTGGCCGGGGATGTTGCGCACGCTCTACCGCAACGACGAGCGATTCATCGACGAATATTGGGCGGAGTACTCGGACACCGACAGCGACGACCCCGAGGACTGGGTGTACTTCCCCGAGGACGGCGCGAAAATCGACGACGACGGCTACATCACGGTGCTCGGCCGCGTCGACGACGTTCTCAACGTCTCCGGACATCGACTCGGCACTATGGAAATCGAATCCGCCATCGTCGGCGTCGAGGGTGTCGCGGAGGCCGCGGTCGTCGGTGGCGACCACGACATCAAGGGCGAAGCCGTCTACGCGTACGTCATCACGGAGGACGGCCACGATGGCGACGAAGACCTGCGCGACCAGATCGTAGCTGGCGTGGAGGACGCTATCGGCCCCATCGCGCGCCCGGAGAGCATCGTATTCACGCCCGAGTTGCCGAAAACCCGCTCCGGGAAAATCATGCGCCGTCTCCTGGAGGACGTCGCGAACGACGACGAACTCGGGGACACGTCGACGCTCCGCAACCCGGACGTCGTCGAGGACATCCGCGCGAACGTCCAGAACTGAGCGCCAGTTCCTCCCCGTCTTCGATTCTCAGCGGCAGGCGCGTCCAGCGGGTGGCTCAGAGGTAGGCGGCGTCCCAGCGGGTGGCCTTCCGTTCGTTCCCGCAGTTCCCACAGGATACGCGCCCCATCGAGTCCATCGCGGCGTCCATCGACTCGCAGTTCGCACAGTAGTAGCCATAGCGCTCGGTGCGGTCCTTCGAGCGGTACGTCGCGTAGAACGGCGCGAGCGACCCGCGTTCGCGCTCGTCGTACGCTACATAGAGGGTCCCGTCCTCGGTCTCGCGCTCCTCGGTCAGGTCCGGGGATTCCTCGCCCTCTGGAAGCTTCACGTACACGCGTTCGGTCTGCTCCTCCCCCCCGAGGTCGAGCGTGCGTTCACCCCGCTGAACGTAGCCGTGTTCCTGGTAGAACGCGTTCCCGCCGTCGTTCGCGGCGAGCACGCGCCCCTCGACGCGGTTTGCGCCGCGCTCGCGGAGTTCGGTCTCGGTGTGTTCGAGTAGTCTCTTGCCGAGGCCGCGGTTGCGATGGTCCGGGTGGACGTGGAGCCACTCGATGGTTGCCGCGCCCTCCCCGCTCAGATCGCTCTCCGAGAACGCCACCACGTCGTCGCCGTCCGCGACCACGAGGTAGAGGGTGCCCTCGTCGGAGAGGCGGTCGGTGAGTCGCTGCTCGTTGTACCACTTGTCGACCGCGCCGCTCACCGTCTGTTCGCCGAGCGCGTCAGCGTACGTTTCGTGGAGGGAAGCGTTCGCTATCGCCCTGATTGCGTCGCCGTCGCCCGTGGTGGCTGTTCGGACGTCCATGTGCACTGCCACGGCGTTCTCCCACTAAAAGCTACGCGACCGAAAAAAGCAGGCGTCTCGACGCCGAATTCACGGACTTCGTTATTCGGGGCGCTCAGGCGATGTTCTCCCGGTTAGAGACGTAGATGATTCCTGCCAGCCCGATGCCGAGCATGAGACCCACCGCCACCATCCCGAAGACGGCGAGATTCGGCCCGTTCAACTGGAACGTGATGGGGCCGACACTCCCGTACTGTGGCTGGGGGCCGTCGGCGAGTGGTCCGCTCGGCCCGCCACCGTTCCCGTAGACGATGACCCCGAGCACGTACCCGAACACGCCAGCGATGACCACCGACCCGGCGTACATCCACGCCACGACGCGACGACCCCGCGTTCGCTCTCGTTCGCTCACCCGTATGCGTACCACCGGGAGTGAGTAGCCTTTTGCGGTCTCACTTCCAACCACGAATCATGGAGGACAACGAACTGCTGTTGTTGATTCTCGCCGGCATCGCGGTGCTGATGTTCCTCACAGGATTCGTACTGGTTCTCGCGTAGAAACCCGCGGAGAACTCGCTTCAGTGCGTCGATGGTCGGTGCGACAGTACGTCTACCGCGTGCAGACGGGCGAACGAGGCGGGTTCAGTCTGCGGTCTGCGTGGTGTCCTCGTCCTCGTCGCCGCCGTCGGCGAGCGCCGTCTCGCGCTGACGCTCGAACCAGTCCCACTCGTTCGTGCGCTGGTTCGTCTCTTCGAGGTCCCAGGGGTCCCCGGACTCCACGCGCTTCCCCTCCTTCCAGGAGACGATCATGTTCCACACCCAGATGAGCTGGCCGACACCGAGGATGAGCGCGCCGACGGTTGCGAGCTGGTGGGCCGTCGTGAACTGCGCGAGGTAGGTGGCATACCGCCGCGGCATGCCGCCGTAGCCGAGCCACAACATCGCGAAGAACGTCAGGTTCGACCCCACGAGTGAGAGCCAGAAGTGGGCGTGCGCGAGTTTCTTCTGGTACATCCGTCCGGTGAACATCGGGAACCAGTAGTAGCCGCCGGCGAACAGCGCGAACGCGATGGCGCCCATCACGATGAAGTGGAAGTGCCCCACGACGTAGTAGGTGTCGTGGAGGATGAGGTCGATGGGGATGGCGGCCAGGAAGACGCCCGTGACGCCGCCGATGATGAAGTTCTGGATGAAGCCGATGGAGAACAGCATCGGCGCCGTGAGCCGAAGACTGCCGTTCCACATCGTCGTGATCCAGTTGAACACCTTCACCGCGGATGGTATCGCGATGGCGAGTGACACCGCCATGAAACTCGCTCGCAGACGCGGGTCGATGCCGGTGGTGAACATGTGGTGTGCCCAGACGCCGAAGGAGAGCACACCGATAGCGAGCGTAGAGTAGACGACGAACTTGAACCCGAAGAGTTTGCGGCCGGAGAACTTCGGCAGGATGAGACTCACGAGCCCCATCGGCGGCAGGACGATGATGTACACCTCGGGGTGGCCGAAGAACCAGAAGAGGTGTTGCCAGAGGATGGGGTCACCGCCGCTCACCGCGAAGAACGCCGTGCCGAAGTTGCGGTCGAGGAGCAACATCACGAGCGCGCTGCCGAGCAGCGGGAACGCGAACAGGATGAGTCCGGACTGCGTGAGCATCGTCCAGCTGAAGATGTCGAGGTTCGCCCAGTCGACGCTCTCCCCTCGTTCCGTGAAGATGGTGGCGATGAAGTTGATGGCGCCCATCGTCGCGGAGACGCCGCTGAGATGGAGGCCGAGCAGCATCATGTCGATGCCCGCACCGCCGTACGTCCCCGCACCCGCGCCAGCGGACAGCGGCGTGTACATCGTCCACGCCGTCTGTGCGGGGCCGATTCCGGCAAGCGGTTTGAGGAAGAATCCGGACCAGATGAGCAGCGTGGCCGCCGGCAGCAGCCAGAACGCGATGGCGTTGATGCGCGGGAACGCCATGTCGTCGGCGCCGATGAGTAGCGGGATGAAGTAGTTCCCGAACGCCGAGATCATCGGTGTCGCGAACAGGAACAGCATCGTGATGCCGTGACTCGTCAGAAAGCCGTTGTAGAGCTGGGCGTTGATGATGTTGATCTGGGGTGCGGCGAGTTCCACGCGCATGAGCACGGCCATGATGCCGCCCCACGCGAACGTGATAGTCGCGAAGACGCCGTAGAGAATCCCGATGTCCTTGTGGTCTACCGTCGTGAACCAGCGAATAATCCCTGCTGGCTTCTCTTCGTGCCCGTAGTCGGTGCTCCCCCCGAGTGCACCGCCGACGTCTGTGAGGGGAGTGTAGGACCGCCAGTCCTCGATGCGGGTGAGGAAGGCGGCCACCGCGACGAGGAAAACCCCCATCAGCACAGTGAGCACCAGTGATGACGTGGCCATGAACAGACTTCAGTTCCGGACCGTAAAGAAAGCTTAGGATTGGCCGCGACGTCGTCCTGTCACCGATTCACGCGCCGACACGTTCTGCCGCGTCGACGCGAAGGCGGTCGGCACACTCGAGAGCGGAGTGGCCGGCACATCAGACCGTGAGTTATTCCTCGAGTCCGGTCTCGTCTCGCTCGATGTACGTCGCCGCGACGTACGTCAGCACGGCGAGACTGAGGAACGTGAACAGGAGGATGGCGTGTGCGATGACGGCGACGAGGATCTGGTCCATCCCCCACGGGGCGACGACGAAGTACACGACGGCGAAGAACGCGAGGATCACCAGCGGGATGATGTTGACCGTGAGGTCGAGGATGGTGTCCTTGTCGAAGACGTTCGAGTTCATTGTCTCGGGTTCCGTCGGGCGGACTGATATAGGTTGAGGATTCAGAGTCGCTCTGTCTCGAGGAGGAACAACGCGACGCCGCCGCCGGCCACGATGACTGCGGTGACGGCGAGCGCGAGGCCGCGCTGGTCTGCGCCCGTCTGTGTGTAGACAACGCCGCCGAGCACTGCGAACACGGCACCGAGCGCGAGCGTGGTTCGCCACATCGACTCCGTGTACCTCGACTCCCGGAGGATGCCGACGATGCTCGCGGCGAACAGCAACAGACCGCCGACGGCGACCGGCAGGATGCCGTCGATCAGGAGGCCGAGTTCGGAGATGACGAGACCGAGCACCAGCGGAATCGGCCACGGACTGGCGCGCGGATACTGGTCGCTCAACCCCGGTTCTTGAGCCATACTCGGAGTTGGGATGGGAGCGTTAGAAATGCATCGCTTCGAGGGAGTTTCGGCCGCCGCCGGGTCCGTCGACACTCTCGAGTGGTCGTTCCGTCACTCGGCGGGGTGGTCGTTTCGTCATCCGACGGCCATGACGGCGTACGCGAACAGGAACCCGAAGTAGACGAGCACGAGCGCCGCGAGCGCGCGCAGGCGGAACGAACGGAGTCCCTCCGTCTCCGCGATGTAGGCTTCGTCGAACGCTTCGCGTTCGTCGTCTGCGAGGGCGTCGTAGTGCTCGAGGCCACGGTGGAGGTCGCGCAGTTGGTCAGTCGGGAACGCTTCCCCGCAGTGCGAGCACCGCGGCGCGTCGGCCGGCTGGTCGTTCTGTCGTGTGCGTGTCATAGATAGGGCGGGCTGGTGGTGGGTTGGCCGACGATCCAGAGGCTCAGCATCGTGTAGAACACCATCACGACGGTGAGCGGGTACTGGCTCCTGACCGCCTGCAGGCGTCCAGGGAGTTCGTCGAAGGCGACGCCGTGGGCCGCCCAGATGGCGAGCAGGTGGCCGAGCAGGACGGCGACGATGCCGACGCCGGAGAGCCACGCCGGCAGGACGAGCGTGCGCGCGACCGGCGGGTTCACCGGCGAGAGGAGCGCGCCGAGGAGCGCCGGGGACAGCGAGAGGAAGTAGACGAGGTAGTGCGCGAGGTGGTAACCCGCAGCGATGGCGAGCAGCGACGGCGCGAACCGGCGTGCGAGCGTCGCGGCGTCCGTGTACGTCGGGCCTGTGCGCCGCGCGAGCGCGGCGGCGCGTCGGAACAACCAGTAGAAGACGGCGAAGCCGACGAGCAACGCGACCGGGTAGAGGAGCGCCGGTGGCACGCCCGGGTAGACGGTCGGCGTCGGGGCGCCCGCGTACAGCGCTGGCAGTTCGACTCGTGTTTCGACGACCGCGCGCGCGAACGCCGCCCACGCGGGAGTGCCGACGAGTCCGTCGTACGTCGTCCCCCAGAGGAGCGCGACCACGAACCCCACGCCGCCGTCGGTGGCCACCACTTTGTCGGTGAGGCGTGCGCCGGGAATCCGCAGACGGAGCCCGTCCTCAGTGCGCTGGACGGGTGCGACCGAGCCGTACATTCGGAACAGGCGGGCGAGCGGGTCGACCGCCGTGAACCACGTTCGGTGGCCGACGGCGAACACGCCCACGGCGGTCATTGCGAGGTAGCCAAGCGCGGTGGTCGCGAGCAGTCGCGGTTCGTCCGCGAGCGGGCTGACGACCTCCACCCACACGAGTGCGAGCAGGAGCAACGCACTCGCCCACGCGGCGCGGTCCGCCGACACGTCGCGTTCGCCGGTCGTGAGGAGCGCGAGGGGACGCGTCAGCGTCCGGAATGGGTCGACGGCCGGCCACGAGTTCCCGACGACGTAGACGGACATTGTGAATCCCGCCCACCATCCGACCCACACGAGCAGGATGGCGACGTTCTGGAGTTCGGTGACACGGGCGTTCGGGCCGAAAAAGCCCATCCACACCACGAGTGCCAACCCGGCGACTCCGGCGAGGCGGCCCGTCCACGCGAGCACGCTGCGGGGAGCAGGGAGTGTGCGCGTGCGGTCGTGGACCGATTCGACGAACGCGCGGTCGGTGACGAAACTCGCGAGCAGGAACGACGCCCCGACGACCGCGCCGCCGGTCGCCAGGAACAGCCACGTCGGAACGGCGAGTTCCTGGGTCGACGCGGTTCGGAGGCTTCCGCCGTGTGCGAGTGCGACCCCGCAGACGGCGACAAGACCGGCCAGCGCCCCGACCGCTCTTGCCCAGGAACGGTGCATGCGCGTGACTACCGACGCGCGCCACCTGAGGATTACGATGCATCGTCGCGTGGGACGCGTCGGTCGAGCAGACCGCGTCAGACGAACTGTCGACGCCAGTCGTGTGTGGGGTTCACCACGGAACCGTCGCGAACGCAGTTGGATGGGTTTTTAATACTCGCCACGCAACGTTCGCGTATGACAGTCGCGGACGATTCGACCGAGGACCACGGCCACCACCTTCCGGCCGTGGAGGACTGGCCGAAGGGCTTCGGTGAGGCCAGCTGGTGGCCGTTCGTCACTGCACTCGGCGCCGTTGGACTCTACGTCGGCGCTGCGCTGTTCGTACTCTCGCGAGGCGACACACCGCTCATCGGCGAGACGGCCGGCCCGGCAGTGTTCGTGGGCGGCGCCCTCGTCTTCCTCGCCGGGCTCTACGGCTGGGTGTACCACGCCTTCGTGAAGCACTTCTGGAGCGGCGACGGGCACGAGAACAGCGGGCTCCGCTGGGGGATGATACTGTTCCTCGGCACGGAGGTCGCGACGTTCGGCGCGGGCTTCGTCTACTACTTCTTCGTGCGCGTCGGCGCGTCGTGGGTCGACGCCCACGTCCCCGAGGGGTTCCTCGGCGCACTCGTCCTCGGGAACACGGCGATTCTGGTCGTGTCGAGTATCACGCTGCACTTCGCGCACACCGCGCTCCGGAAGGGCAACCGGTCGCGGTTCATCAGTCTGCTCGTGACGACGCTCGTGCTCGGCCTGGTGTTCATCGCCGGCCAGATCTACGAGTACTACGAATTCATCGTCCACGAGGGGCTCTCGCTGTCTGGCGGCGTCTTCGAGAGCGCGTTCTTCGGGCTCACCGGTCTCCACGGGCTCCACGTCTCCCTCGGCGCGGTGCTCCTGGGTATCCTGACGGTGCGCGCGCTGAACGGACAGTACTCCCCGGAGCGCCACACGTCCATCAGCACCGTCTCGATGTACTGGCACTTCGTCGACATCGTCTGGGTCTTCCTCGTCGTCGTGCTGTACGCCGGCGCGGTCGTTGACCTGACGTTCTGAGGCCGAGTCGCTTCTTCGTTTTCGTGACGCTGCACGCGTAGCGTCTGCTCAGCGCCCCGTGATTGATTCGACGCCGTGTCCCCGCGCTACGACGCGTCGCTGATCTGCGGTCTACTTTGCGGACGAACGACCTGGACCAGCGTCACCCGGGACGGCGGTGCCGGTAGGCGGCAGCAGGTGATTTCCGTGGTCGCTAGAACCGAGGCCTGCTGGCTGGCGGCGTCGCAAGTGACGTGTCGGTCTCGGCCGGCGGACCGCTCACGAGGCGCCTCGACCAGTTGACCGAGGGCAATCTGTTGCTGTCCGACCATGGGATGGCTCCGGTTCGCTGTTGTAGACACCGCACGCGCCCGGCCGAAGACACACTGAGAACGTCTCCATGTACTACCGTGGCGGAGGCGTGAGCGAACGCCGCACCGGTGGGTGACACGTAATGCAGTGACGTCCGGACTTCGTCACACCAGGGCTGTGCGTGGTCGGACTGCTGTCGTTCTCGATGCGAAACGGGACCGGCGCGGAAAGACAGTCTCGAGGCGACCGAGGTCGAAGTGGTCGGCGTCTCGATGGGGATGGCAGCCAGCGTGTCGACGTTATGGACGGCACTGACCGTCGGGTCGAACGGGCGTGAATAGCGACCAGCGGCGTCGCGACGGACGCTGTCGGCGACTGCTAGAACCAGGGGTTGAGGGAACCACGCGAGAACGAGAAACGAATCAGGCGACTGCTGAGAACGAAGCGAGTCGGAACTTCAGACCGAGACGTTCTGCGGATCTTCCTTCCACTCCTGGTACTTCTGCTCCTCGACGACCTCGAGTTTGGCGAGCATCTGGGAGTGGCCCGCGCCGCAGAACTCGGCGCAGTAGATCTGGTACGTCCCCTTCTCCGTGATGTTCGTGATGATGTAGTTCTTCTGACCGGGGAACGCGTCCGCCTTCAGGCCGACACCGGGTGCGTGGAACGCGTGTATCACGTTCTCCGCTTCCGTCCGTATCAGCAACTTGGTGTCCTCGGGGACCACCATCGTGTTCCGCACGGTGACGTTCTCCTCGGGGTACTCGAACTGCCAGTACCACTGGATGCCGACGGCGTCCACGACGACGGTGTCCTCCTGGCCCATCACGCGCTGGGCGTCGTCCTGAGTCGCGGTGACCGTCGGGTGCGCCATCACGCCGTAGGCGGCGACGCCGACGAACAGGAGCACGACGGCAGTCGCGACGGTCCACGTAATCTCGAGTCGACGATTCTCCTTCGTCGGCTGTGGCTCCTCGTTCTTCCGGAACTTCCACACCGTGTAGACGAGGATGCCCTCGACGAGCAGGGTGATGGGAAGCGCGGCGGCCAGGAGCTTCGAGTCGAGGTCCTGGATCAACTGCTCGGTCACCGAGTCGTACTGCGCTGCGGCGACCGGGTCCACGAACGCGACGAGGAAGCCGACGGCGGCGACGAGAACGACTGCGAGCCGCTTTCCTCTCATGTTAGGTGGGGATTTGGAGCGTATCCATAAATAGATGCTGAAACGCCCCGTCCGCAAGCCGGATAGGCTAAGTGGTGCCGGACACAACCACCGGACGAGAGGTTCTTTCGTGACCCGCGACGCTCCAGACCGGTTCACCGCACTGCTCGCTGCTGCGGCGATGGGCGTCTACGTTCTGCTCGTCGTCGGGGCGACATCTGCGCTCACCGACGCGGCCAGCGCGTGTCGCTCGTGGCCCGCCTGCGGTGGGCGGTGGTTCGCCCTCGATTCCGCGTCGCTCGCAATCGTCTGGGGGCACCGTACTGCCGCCGCCGTGACCGGGATTCTCGTCGTCGCCGTCGCCGCGCTCGCGTGGCGGCGCGACGAATCACTGCGCGTGCGAGCAGCGACGGCGCTCGCACTCGCGTCGTACCCCGTCCAGATATGGGTCGGCGCTGTCGCCGCTACCTCTGGCGTCTCGGCGGCGGTCGCCGGCGCACACCTCGCGCTCGGCGTCGTCATCTTCGCAGCGCTCGTCGCCGCGCTCGCGTGGACGCTCGAAACCCAGACCGGCGACCTGCCCTCGACGGAGTGGGAGGGCTCCGCGAAGGGTGCTGACGACGGCGAACCCACACCCGGCTCGGGCCCTGTCGCCACCGCGTACGCGTACTTCCGACTGATGAAGCCGCGGCTGATGTGGCTGCTCTGTCTGGTCGCGTCGGCGGGCATGGCGCTCGCCGCCGGCCCCGACCTCGAAGTAGGGACCGTCCTCGCCACGCTCGGCGGCGGCGTTCTCGCCATCGGTGCGAGCGGCACGTTCAACCACGTTCTCGAGCGCGAGAAGGACGAACGGATGTCGCGCACGGACGACCGACCGCTCGCGAACGACCGCATTCCGCTCCGGAATGCTGTGGCGTTCGCGTTCGTGCTCGCCGCTGCGTCGATGGTGGCGTTCCTCAGCGTGAACGTCCTCACCGCCGCGCTCGGTCTCACCGCCATCGTGTTCTACTCTGTCATCTACACGCTCGTGTTGAAGCCGAATACCCGACAGAGCACGGTCATTGGCGGGGCCGCCGGCGCGCTCCCCGCGCTCATCGGCTGGGCGGCGGTGACGGGCGACGTCGTGGGGCCGGGACCGACCGGTATCGCCGGCCTCGGCCTCGCCGCGGTCATCTTCCTGTGGACGCCCGCGCACTTCTACAACCTCGCGCTCGCGTACAAGGACGACTACGAGCGCGGCGGCTTCCCGCTGATGCCGGTGGTGAGCGGCGAGGCGACGACGCGCAAGCACATCCTCTACTACCTCGGTGCGACGCTCGTCTCGGCGCTAGCGCTCGCCGCGGTGACGGGTCTCGGCGCGCTGTACGCCGGCACGACGGTCGTGTTCGGGTCGGTGTTCCTCTACTTCGCGGTGCGCCTCCACCGGGAGCGCGACCGGGCCGCCGCGATGCGGTCGTTCCACGCGTCGAACGCCTACCTCGGCTGCTTGTTGGTCGCCGTCGTCCTCGATGCGATGGTGGTCTGAGATGTCGGTGACTGTCTCTGCTCGGCGATTCGCGCCCGCTCGGAGCACACTGCTGTACGGCGCATTGCTCGTGAACGCCGAACTCGCCGCAGTGCTGTTCTACTACGCGGTCGTCGGGGTAACCCCCACAGACCTCGTCTTCCTCGCGTACCCGTTCGTGTGGATCAACGCCGCCATCTGGGGCGTCTCGCGAGTGAACCTCCCCGCTTCGTCGCCTCGCCGCCGGTGGCTCGCGTACGGTGTCGGCGTCGGTTACTTCCTGCTCCTCGGCGGCGTCGGAGGGTTGTTCATGCTCCACGGCGAGGGGCTCGGCGCTCGCATCTCGTGGCTGCCGCCAGGCTGGGGGCCGACGCTCGTGTACAGCACCACCGCGTTCACCGTCAGCCTGTTCCCGTTCAAGGTAGTGGGCTACGCGGCGCTGTCGTATCTGGTCGTCGCCACCGTCATCGATGCGGCGAACACCGGTATCGCCGGACTGCTCGGACTGTTCTCCTGCGTGAGTTGCACGTGGCCGGTCGCCGCGACCGTGTTCGCCAGCGTGTTCGGCGGCGCGTCGGCGGCGGCGAGTCTCGCCACGAACCAGCCGTACGCCCTCTCGACGGTCGTGTTCGTCTCTTCGATTCTCCTCCTGGTGTGGCGCCCGACGCAGTAGCCACGGGCCTGGGAAACCAGACTCGTCCCGGAGTCGCAGTGCTTTAGCGCGGGGACTACGGAGCCACACGCATGGAATCTGTGCTCGCCGCCGAGGACGTGCGGAAGTTCTACGGCGACACTGCTGCGCTGGACGGCGTCTCGCTGTCCGTCGACGAGGGCGAGGTGTTCGCGCTGGTCGGCCCGAACGGCGCGGGGAAGACGACGCTCGTTCGCTGTCTCACAGGGACGACGACGCCCGACGAGGGAGCGGTCCGACTGCTCGGTGAACCGCCCGCCGACGCCGGCAAGCAGCGCGTCGGCTTGCTCCCCCAGGACTTCTCGCCGACGGACCGGCTTACAGCGGGGGAACTCGTCGGCTACTACGCGGGCCTCTACGACGACGCACGCGACCAGAGCGAGGTGCTCGCGGAGGTCGGCCTCGACCCTGACGACGACACCTGGTTCGGCGATCTCTCGGGCGGCCAGAAGCGCCGCGCGTGCGTCGCCGCCGCGCTCGTGAACGACCCGGACGTACTGTTCCTCGACGAACCCACGACTGCCGTCGACCCGGCGGGTCGGCGCGCGCTCTGGTCGGTGTTCGAGTCCCTCGCCGCGGCCGGCACCACCATCGTGCTCACCACCCACGACATGGCGGAGGCCGAGCGCCTCGCGGACGACGTCGCACTGCTCGCGGACGGTCGCGTGACAGCGTCGGGGTCGCCGGCCGAACTCGTCGCGCAGCACGGGGGGCCGACGCGACTCGTCGTGGAGACGGACGCCGGCGCAGACGACGTGTCGAGTGAGTTCCGCGCGGAGCGGACCGACGAAGGGCTCGTCTTCCGCGACGTCGCGCCCGAGGACATCGGGGGCGTGGTCGCCGCGCTCGACGACGCGGGCGTCGAGTTCGAAGCGCTGTCGTGGCGCGAACCGACGCTCGAGGACGCGTACCTCGAACTCGCGGGGGGTGTAGAGGTTGTTCGGGACGTCGACGCCGCGGGTGGCGCGACGACGCGCCGCGACGCCTCGGACGCGGGGGTGACGCGATGAGCCGCGTCGAGCGCGTCACGTCGGAAGCGGTCGCGGCCTACCGGACGTTTCTGCGGCGGCGAACGGCGGTGTTTTTCACGTTCTTCTTCCCGGTGTTGCTCATCGTCATCTTCGCCGGCCTCGTCCGCACCCAGACCGGCGGCGGCGGCCTGTTCTCGGAGCCGACGGCGTACTACGTGCCCGCCTACCTCGCGACGGTCGTCCTGTTCACGCCGCTGTCCCGGATCGGAAGCACCGTCGCGCGGTTCCGTGAGGGTAATCGCTTCGAGAAACTCGCCACCACGCCGCTCACCCGCGGCGAGTGGCTGGCCGCTCACACCCTGGTGAACGCCGCGCTCATCGCCGCCGCGTCCGCCGTCCTCCTCGTCGCACTACTTCTCACCGGCGCGTCGTTCGCGCTGTCGCCGTGGCTCGTCGTGTTCGTGCTCGGCGGCTCGGTGCTGTTCTGTGGCGTCGGCGCGGTGCTCGGGAGTGTCGCGGAGGGCCAGGACGGCGCAATCGCCATGAGCAACGGCATCGCGCTCCCGTTGCTCTTCCTCTCGGAGACGTTCATTCAGCCCGATCTGTTCCCCGCCTGGTTCCGGCCAGTTGTCGACCTCTCCCCGCTCGCGTACTTCGCGCGCGGCGTACGCGCAGCGACGTATTCGTCGAACGGTGACGTGGTCACGAACGCCGCTGTCGTGGTCGTCCTCGCCGTCGTCGCGTTCGCGGTCGGTGCGGTCGTGATTCCCTGGACGGAATGAGGGGACTTTCGAGGCGTCGTATCCACGAGTAGCCGCGGTCAGTGCGGCTACGGTCTGAGCGAGAAAGCCACGAATTCCTGAAGCGAGACGGTTGACGAGTAAACGCAGGAAAACACTCAGCGCGGCGTCCACGCGTAGACGTGGTTCAGCAGCCAGTACGTGACGACGCCGAGAAACAGACTGAGTGACCACGACGCGACGGCGATGCGGCCGTACTTCGCGTGCGCTGTGTCGCGGAGTTCACTCGGGGTGTGCGTGAGACCGAGAATCACGGCGTAGAGGACGACGGGAACCGCGACGACGGAGAGGAAGATGTGGATAGCGAGCATCGCGAAGTAGACGAGTTCGACCGCCCCAGCGTACGCGTAGAGGAACTGCCCCTGCTGGATCTCGATGGACTTCTCGAAGCCGCCGCCGACCTTCCAGAGGTAGAGCACGAGGAAGACGCAGATGAGCGTGAACGCCGTGAGCATCGCCACGCGGTGTTTCTCGACCTCGCCGCGCCGAATGAGCCGCCACCCGATGAGCAGACTGGTGAGCGCCAGCGTGTTCACGACGGCGATGAGGTCTGAGAACAGGACGACCGCGCCCCGACCGAGTTCCGGAAAGAGAGGGATGACTCCGGCGAACGCGCCGATTACGAGCGCGTATCCGACGACGGAGAGGACGGCGGTGACTCGCGCGGGGTTGGTTCTCGCGTAGCCGCGAACGTCCGCTGTGGCCATGCCCGATGGTTGGAATCCGGGGGTCAATCCGTTTTCGCTTCAACCCTGCTTGGAGTACTCCAACCGAAAGCGAAATAGGAGTCCGTTAGAGTGAAACCGTCATGCAGCAAATTCCTGGACATGAGCGAGGAACCCCAGCGCAATATCCGGTGTCTCGTGGCGAAGGTTGGTCTCGACGGCCACGACCGGGGCGCACACGTCATTACGCGGGCGTTTCGCGACGCCGGCTTCGAGGTCGTCTACTCCGGCCTCCACAAGGCGCCCGACGAACTGGTGCAGGCGACCGTTCAGGAGGACGTCGACGTCCTCGGCATCTCCATCCTCTCGGGTGCGCACAACACGCTCGTCCCGAAGGTCATCGAGGGTCTCAAGGAGTACGACGCCTTCGAGGACACGCTCATCATCGTCGGCGGTATCATCCCCGACGAGGACCGCGAGGGCCTCCGCGAGGAGGGCGTGTCGGCCATCTTCGGGCCGGGGACGCCGATGGAAGAGACCATCGAGTTCATCCGGGAGAACGTCGAGCGGCGTGACTGAGATGGCGACCACGGACGCACCCGAACTCGTCCAGGAACTCCTGGCGGGCAAGCACCGAGCGCTCGCCCGCGTCATCTCGAAGATAGAGAACCGCTCGCCGGGCTACCGCGACATCGTCTCCGCGCTGTACGAACACACGGGCGACGCGGACGTCATCGGCATCACGGGCAGTCCCGGCGCGGGGAAGTCGACGCTCGTGGACAAGATGGCGAAGGCGTACCGCGACGCTGGCCTCACGGTGGGCGTCATCGCAGTCGACCCGTCGTCGCCGTTCACAGGTGGCGCGGTGCTCGGCGACCGCATCCGCATGGCCTCGACGACCGGCGACATGGACACGTTCTTTCGGTCGATGTCTGCCCGGGGCAACCTCGGCGGACTCTCGACGGCCACCGCGGACGCCGTGAAGGCCCTCGACGCGTTCGGCAAGGACAAGGTCATCGTCGAGACGGTTGGCGCGGGCCAGAGCGAGGTGGACATCGTGAAGACCGCGGACACCGTCGCCGTGCTCGTCCCGCCGTCGTCGGGTGACGACGTGCAGATGCTGAAGGCCGGCATCCTCGAGATCGGGGACGTGTTCGTCGTGAACAAGGCCGACCTCTCGGGCGCGGACGAAACGGTCACGGAGCTCCTGAACATGCTCGACTACCGGGAGGGCGACCCCGACGACTGGGACCCACAGGTCCTCGAAACCGTCGCAAAATCGGGAGAGGGCGTCGAGGAGTTCCTCGACACGCTCGACGAGCACGCGGCGTGGCTCGACGAGTCGGGGCGAAGAGAAGAACAGCGCCGCACGCGCCACGCGGAGGAACTCCGGACGCTCCTTCGCGAGGACGCGAGCGCGCTCATCGAGGACGAACTCGACGCTCGCGGCGGCGTCGACGCCCTCGTCGACCGCATCGAGGCCGGCGAGACGACGCCGTACGAACTCGCTGACGACGTCCTCGACCCGGTCGCGGAGTGTCTCGGCGACGAGCACTGAGCCAGGTTCCCCGTTCGGCCAGCACTCGTCTTCTTCTCACAACTGTCGGGTTACCAACCTCCCCAAACGTGTTACAACGCATACGTTACTGGGAGTCGACAGTACGTGCTCATGGGGAGTGTGCGACTGGTCGGCGAGGGGTCGTCGGACGGACCGAACACGGCGAACGTCGTCCTCTACCCCAACGAATCAGGGGCTGACGACGACGCCTGCACCACATACGTTGCCGGCGCCATCGACGCGGGGTTCGGAATTCTGACCGACAACGGACATCTCGGTCAGTACAACACGTACAAGTACGCGCCCACGACGTACCCCGGCTTCGACGCCACGGAAACTCCCTACGAGCAGTTAGCGCCGGCGTGGATCGACTGGCTCACGGAGCACTCCGAGTGGTATCCCTCGATGAACGGCTGCCACATGCTCGTCACCTCGGAGTACCGGGATTCGGGCGGCCCCGCGAGCCTCGACTACCACCGCGACCTGCGCGTCAACCGCCTCGCCGACTGCGCGTTCAACACCGCACAGGCAATGATACTCGGGGTGGCTGAACCGGAAGCCAACCGCGGGAAACACCGGAATTTCGCCATCCAGGAGCCACTCCACACGTTCATCCCGGAGACCTACCTGGCCGAGCAGACGACGCTGCTGGACCCCGAAGAGCCCGACGAGCACCAGCTCGGCGTGGTGCGAAGCGACGGCAGCGCGACGCCGATGCTGACCGGTCACGCTGGCGGTGACGACTGGTACTACGGTGAAGCGAGCAGGGGGCGCTGCCAGAGCGACCACGCGTGGGACGGCACTCACACCATGGAACTCACCGAGTGCACCCGGGAGGCAGTGGAACTCGCGGCGGCGAACGCGCCCGACGTCGGAGGGTCTACCGGTGGCCGGTGACGAACCCCGGACGCGTAAGTGTGCAGGCCCACCAGTCGGCCGACGGCGCTTCCTGGCTGCCGTCGGTGGCGCATCGGCCGCCGGACAAGCGCTCCAGTCAGTCGCCGCGGGGTCGTCCACAGCCGGCTCTCGGTCGGTCGACGACGCGGACTCGACGCACTTCACGGAAGCCACGCTCGAGTTCGAACTGCGCGACGAGACGATAACCCCCGCCCGAAGGAGTGGCCCGCGCCCGTACACCGCGACGCGGTCCGAGCGGCGTCTGCTCGTTCACGCAACGCTCGCGCAATCGGCACACCGCGCCCTGCTCGACGCCGACGCGGTGGTCTTCGGACTCGAATCGTTCCGATCCGCGCCCGCGGTGTTTACCCGGGGAACCGAGGACGTGCTTCCGGTTGCCGGGTCCGCAACGCCGCACCGAACCAGATTCATCAGGCTAGACGCGTGGGACGGAGCGCCGTCGTACCGAGTCAGGACTGCCGGGGACAGAAACGCCGGGGCTGCCGAAGGCGGAACCGACGAGACTGCCGAACCCGGAACCGTCGCCGTCCAGGTCGCGGACCAGACTGTAGCAGTTCCACGCGACGACGCCACGACGGTCCGCCTCGACGACCGGAAGATACCCGCCGAACACGTTCCCGGCTACGAGCAAGCGGACGCGATGACCGTCACCCCGCGACTCGAGGTCCGGAACTACGGCTGCCTTGCAGTGTGCGACGCGACCGACTGCGACCGACACAACGCCTAACCACTCTGGCGTAGAACTCTGACCTATGCGACTCCGAAGAATCCTGGCGGGAGCGGTCGGGGGGCTCGTCGCCGTCGAAGCCGCGAACCGCGTCCTCGCCGCCCGGTCGGACCCGTTACCGCCCGCGCTCGCCGGCGACCAGGGAACCTACCGATGGCGGGGGTTCGACGTGGCGTACACGGAGGCCGGCGACCCCGAAGACCCGGACGTCGTCTGCCTGCACGGCGTGCACGCCGCGGCGTCGACCGCTGAATTCGACGCGATTCTCGACGCGCTCGCGGCCGACCACCACGTCCTCGCGCCGGACCTGCCGGGATTCGGCTGTAGCGACCGACCACCGGTGGCGTACACGTCGACGCTGTACGAGTCGTTCCTGGCGGACTTCCTCGCTGACACCGCCGACGACCCGGTCGTGCTCGGGAGTTCGCTCGCCGGCGGGTGGGCGGCGGCCGCCCTCGGCGCGGACGGCGTCGACGCCTCCCGCCTCGTGCTCGTCTGTCCGACGGCGGACACCGGGCCGCTCCGCCCGTGGGTGCGCCGACTGTTTCGGTCGCCCGTTCTCGGAACCGGACTGTTCAACGCGCTCGTGAGCAAGCCCTCGCTGCGCGCGTTCGACGAGCGCGACGCCTTCTACCGCGCCGCGAACGTCCCCGACGAACTCCTGGACCACCAGTGGCGGACCGCCCACCAGCCGAACGCGCGGTTCGCGCCGGCGTCGTTCGTCAGCGGCTACCTCGACCCGACCGTGAACCTCGGCCGGGAACTCGCGGCGGCCGACTGTCCCGTCACGCTCGTCTGGGGCCGGGAAGCCACCATCACGCCGCTCGCCGACGGCCGCGTACTCGCGGACGAAGCGGACGCGCGACTGGTCGTTGTCGACGACACTCGCTTGCTCCCACACGCAGAACAACCCGACGCGTTCCTCGAAGCCGTCCGCAAGGACCTGCCTCGTCTCGAAGCGGAGTGACCACGCCGACCGCGGGGACCGAGGCGGCGCGCGGCCCGACTACCGCGGTTCGAAGCAGAGCAACCGTTCGCCCGTCGTCTCGCTCTCGCCGACCCGTGGCGTGACTTCGAGGCCGTTCTCGGCGTCCGCCTCGTCCGCGAGCACCTGACCCGTCAGTCGAACCGGACCGAAGTCCACGACCGCCGTGACGTACGGCGCGTCGTCCACGAACGACGGCGTCGCGACGTGAATCGTCGTGTGCGTCTCGACCGTTCCCGTCTCGGGGAGCGGTTCCTCGGTGAGTTCTCGACTCGCGCAGTGCGGGCAGACGCGCCGCGGCGGCAGACTCCCGTGGCCGTTCGCGCACTCCAGGTAGTAGCCGTCGCCCGATTCGAGGGCGTCGAGCCAGTCGTCGTAGCCCGCGTCTCTGGTCTCCGTCATTCTTGTACCTCCAAGACGTGTACGACAGCACTCGCGACCGTGCCACCCGCGTTGTGCGCGACGCCGACCCGGGCGTCCGGCACGTACTCGCTGTTGTGGTGGTCCCCGCGCAACACCCGCGTCAGTTCCGCGACCTGGCTGGTGCCGGTCGCACCGACCGGATGGCCCTTCGCTTTCAGGCCGCCCGAGAGGTTCACCGGCAGATCGCCCTCGCGCGTGGTCACGCCGTCGCGCGCCGCGGCCACTCCCTCACCTGTCTCGAAGAAGCCGAGAGACTCCGTCGCGAGCACCTCCGCGATGGTGAAACAGTCGTGGACCTCGGCCACGTCGACGTCGCCTGCGGTGACGCCGGCGTCCGCGTAGGCCTCGTCCGCGGCGTCCGTCGCGGCGGGCGACGTCGCCACGTTCTCGCGGTCCTGGAGCGCCATCATGTCGCCGCCCTGCCCGGTTCCCGTGATGGCGATGGACGCGTCGAGATCGTTTCGCTCGGCGTAGTCCTCGCTCACGAGCACGACGGCGCTCGCCCCGTCCGTGATTGGGCAGGCGTCGTAGAGGTGGAGCGGCGACGCCACGGGCGGACTGTCCATCGCTTCCTCGACGGTGATCTCGCTCTGGTACTGCGCGTGGTCGTTGCCCACCGCGTTCTCGTGGTTCTTCACCGCAATGTGCGCGAGGTCCTCGCGCGTCCCGCCGAACTGCTCGAAGTACGCGTTCGCCATCAGCGCGTACGCTCCGGGGAACGTCATCCCGGCGCGCACCTCGTACAGTTCGTCCGCCGCGATTGCGAGCGCCTCCGTCGTCCGCGCGGTGTCGAGGTTGTTCATGCGCTCGGCGCCGCCGACGACGAGCACGTCGGCTTCGCCGTTGCGCACGTCCCGCACCGCCTGCCGGAGCGCCACGCCGCTGGACGCACACGCGCTCTCGTACCGCGTTGCGGGTGCGTGTACGCCGAGTGATTCTGCCGCGAGCGGGCCCTGGTGACCCTGGTGCTCGCTCAGTTCGCCCATGAAGTTCCCGTAGTGGACTGCTTCCACGTCCGCAGGGTCGACGCTGGCGTCGTCGAGGGCGGCGAGGCCGGCTTCCGCGAACAGGTCGCGGCTCGTGCGCTCGGGGTGGTTCCCGAAGTGGGTGAGACCAACCCCGGCGACTCGCGCGTTCGTCATACCTCACAATAGTTCAGGCCGGTTCAAAAGGTGTGCGGAACCGGGGGGGACTGCTCCCGCAGTTACTGCCTGTTACTACATTCCCATGTCAACGGCCGCGTCGGGAATCGGCAGGTCGTTCGGCGGGACGCCGAGCAACTCGGCCGCGTGGTCGAGGGCCATGTCGAATCCGTAGTAGCGTTCCAGTTCGTCGCCGTCCGCGCTCGGCCGCACCTTCAACATCGCGTACCCATCGACGTTCTGCGCGACTGCCGCCGTCTGTTCGTTCCGCTCGAACGCCAGGACGCGCTCGGCCTCCGTCTCGTGGTAGCGCGCGGTGACGCCGTTCGCCTCGGCGGTCTCCTCGGTCATTGTCGGTGGTTCGGCGGGGTGCGGGAAAAACGAGTCGGGTCGCGTCGGTGCGTGAAACGCTGCCGATTCGGACGAACTTATGTCCGCGGCGCGCACGCCGTACGGTATGCGCGCTGTCATTCGGGGGAGCAGTAGTGACTGAATCCGGTCCCAGTGGCGAACCGGGCGAGAACGCCGTCGGAACGAGTTCCGACGAACCCGACGGCGCTGACGCACCGGCGGACGCCGTCGACGACCAGCGACGGAACGCGGCCACCGGCCAGTCGCTGTCGTTCACGCTGGCGGGCGTCCGCGAGGGCTTCGTCACCGGGTTCCCGGTCGCGGTCGGCGTCGCCGGCTACGGAGTCGTGTTCGGCGTCGTCGCCCGCCAGTACGGCCTGAGCGTCGCCGAAGCTGCGCTGATGAGCGCCACCGTCCTCGCCGGCGCGGCACAACTCGTCGCCGTCGAACTGTGGGCCAACCCGATTCCCGCCGTCGCTGTCGTCACCACGACCGCCATCGTGAACCTCCGGTACGTGCTGATGGGGGCGGCGCTCCGCCCGTGGTTCCGTCACCTCTCGCCGCTGGAAGCGTACGGCAGCGTGTTCTTCTTCGCGGACGAGAACTGGGCGCTCTCGATGGCGGAGTTCCGCGCGGGCAGCACGCGCGGTGCGTTCCTGCTCGGCAGCGGCCTCGTCCTCTGGTTGCTCTGGGTGGGTTCGACGGTTCTCGGCGCGACGGCCGGCGGTCTCGTCGGCGACCCCGCGCGCTTCGGTCTCGACTTCGTCGTCACCGCGCTGTTCGTCACGCTCGCCGTCGGCTTCTGGGAGGGCCGCGAGTCGCTCCGACCGTGGGCCGCCGCCGCTGCCGTGGCGGTCACCGTGAACGCCGTGGTCCCCGGCCAGTGGTACATTCTCGCGGGGGCGCTCGCCGGCGCCGGCGTGGAGGTGTTGTTCTACGATGAGTGACGCGCTCGTCCTCCGCTCGAACGTCGTCGCGGTGATTCTCGCGATGGCCGTCGTCACGTACGCCACGAAGGCCAGCGGCCTCTGGGCGCTCGGCCGGGTCGAGATCTCCGAGCGCGTGCAGGCCGGGTTCGACGCGCTCCCCGGCGCCGTCATGGTGGCGTTCGTCGCGCCCGCTCTCGTGAACGGCGGGCCGGCGGAGTGGGGCGCGGCGGCCGTGACCGCCGTGGTGGCAAAGCGGACGGGGAACCTCCTGCTGTCGCTGATTGTCGGGGCCGCCTCGGTGCTCGCGCTCAGGGCAGTTGTCTGATATCCGGGTGAACGCGCCTGCGTTCACTCGTCGGTCCGCGATTCGAGGGAATGCCTGAGGTCGATGGACGCCTGACGGATACCCTCCACCTCCTCGAGGTCGACCTGACCGACCTCCCATGCCACCCGGAGAAGTTCCCGAATCTCCTCGAGGAGCGCGCGGGCGAACGCTTGGGTGTCGATTCGTGGCCCCTCCGGCGGGAAGTCGAAGTGAAGCGGCTTCCCCCTGTGGTCAGTGTGGACGAGTCGCATCGTCTCGTCGTCGACCGCCTCGAACCGGAACCTGGTCGGGGAGTCCATGCACTGGATCTCCCTTGACCCGCCCTCGAGGACGGTACGCGTGGCGATAGCGAACTGCGTGATGATTCCGAGGAAGTCGACGGCATTGGCTCGCTCCTCGTCGCCGAGGAACCACCGGCCGTCGAGGCGAACGCGGAAACCGACCATCGCCAATCTGTTTCCTTCCGCGAGTTTCGACCGGAACCGCTCGTCGTTCAGGTCGAACCTGACGGCCACGTCCTCGTGGACGGTATCCGCGTACGGGTCCGTGTCGACGTCCTCGTCGATGTCACACACCACCAGTCGGGCGTCGTCCACGGCGACGTACGCGCACTCGTCGATTCCCGCGTCCGCGACGACTTCGTCCGCCGCGCCGGCCTCGCGGGCGGGCCGCGTGGTCTGCCGGAGCGGCACGCCCACAGGCGTCCCGGCGATGTCGAGTGGCACTGCAACTCGGCGACCGTCCCACGAGCAGTGGGCCGTTCGCCGCCCGACGACGCCGGCGCACCCCTCGTCCGACGTCCACAGTCCAGTGACCTCCCGGTCTGCCGGGCGCACACGCTGGTAGCCGGTTATCGCCACAGACAGCGTGCGCGACTCGCCGACCAGCGCCGGCGGGTAGCGCTCCTCGGGGTCACGGACGGACAGCAGCGTGCCGTCCTCGAGTTCCACGTCGAGGACGGCGTCCCCGCTCGGTGCCTCGTACCGGTGGCAAACGAGGCCGTGGACGCGGAACGCGGCGTCCGCTCCGTCGAAGGTCTGCGCGGGTGGCATCGAAACCCGACTTCTCGGGTGGGGGACAAATAGTTCGGGGTGGCGTGGGACCCTCTCGCTCGGTGGCCCGTTGCTGGCGTCCTCTTTACTCCAACAGTCGCTGCGCGATGGTGTTCCGGAGCACCTCGCTGGTGCCCTCGTAGATCTCGTTGAGTTTCGCGTCGCGGTAGTACCGCTCCACCTCGAAGTCCGTGGTGTAGCCGTAGCCGCCGTGGATCTGGATGCCCTCGTTCGTGACCTCCCGGGATATCTCGGAAGCGTGGAGTTTCGCTTGCGCGGCGGTCTTGATGAAGTCCTCGCCGCGGATCTTCTTGTCCGCCGCGTCGTGCATCAGGAGCTTCGCGGACTGGATCTTCGTGTCCATGTCCGCGAGTTTGTGCTGGATGGTCTGGAACTCGCTGATGGGCTGGTCGAACTGCTCGCGGTCCTGGGCGTACTCCAGGCTGTCCTCGAGGGCGGCGCGCGCGAGGCCGATGGACCGCGCGGCGATGGTGATGCGCCCGCCGTTCAGCGTCTCCAGGGCGTGCCGGAAGCCGTCACCCTCCTCACCGAGGATGCGATCCTCGGGAATCCGCATGTCGTCGAAGCGCAACTCGGCGGTCGGACAGCCCTTGTCGCCGAGTTTGTGCTCGGTGCCCTCGACGTGGAACCCGTCGTCGTCCTCCGGGCGCACGACGAACGACGAGACCCCCTTCGGGCCGGCGTCCTCGTCGGTCTTCGCGAACACCGTGACGGTGTCCGCGACGCTGCCGTTCGAAATCCAGAGCTTGCCGCCGTTCAGCACGTAGGCATCTCCGTCCTTCTCGGCGGTCGTCTCCATCGCGGGGACGTCGGAGCCGGCGCCGGGTTCAGAGAGCGCGAACGCGCCGATGTCGTCGCCCCGGTTGAGCGCCGCGAGATACTCTTGTTTCTGGTCCTCGTCGCCGTACTCGTAGAGCATGTTGCCCGCGAGACTCGTGTGCGCGGCAACGATGGTGCCGAGGCCGCCACTACCGCGCGCGATCTCCTCGAGGCCGATGGCGTAGGAGTGATAATCGAGGCCCGCGCCGTCGTACTCCTCGGGGAACGGCATCCCCATCAGGCCCAGTTCGGCCATCTGGTCGACGAGGTCCGCGGGGAACTCGTCGGTCTCGTCGATCTCTGCGGCCCGCGGCTTCACTTCCTCGTCGACGAACTCCGCGACCATGTCCCGTATCTGCCGTTGCTCGGCAGTGAGGCTGAAGTCCATAAATAGGGGTTGCCGTCTCGTTCCTTTACTGTTCTCATCGCTGCCGCGGCCCGTCCCTTTTTGCGCTTCCTTCTCTTAGCAGACGACAGCGATGGCTGGAGGTCACCCCCCGAAACAAGTGAAAATAGGTCGAGAGTGGTGCCACTCGGTGGTTCAGGACGTTTCGCGCACGTTCGCGCTGACGATCGACGCGCTCGAGGAGCCAATGGCCACGCGAATCTGCGTCGGGTACCTTCTCTGCCGAGTAGCTGACACCATTGAGGACGCAGGTTCGATACCCCCAGCCGAGCAGGCGAATCTTCTGCGGACGTACGACGAAGCGCTCGACCCCGACTCGGAGACGACACCGGCGGCGTTCCTGTCGGCGGTCGACGAGTGGATTCCCGCCGACCCGGATGCCGACTGGACTGTCGTCTCGGAGACAGCGGAAATCGTCCGCGTGTTCGAATCCCTCGATGCCGACGCACAGGAGGCTATCCGCCCGACCGTTCGGGAGATGGCGACGGGGATGGCGGCGTTCGTCGAGCGCTACGAGGACGAGGGCGGCCTCCGCATCCAGTCCCCGAGCGAACTCGAGGAGTACTGCTGGTACGTCGCGGGCACGGTGGGGGAACTCGTGACGGAACTCCTCGCGGACGTCGCGGACACCGAGGACGCCGAGGCGATGCGCACCCACGCCCAGTCCTTCGCGTTGCTTCTCCAGCTCGTGAACGTCGCGAAGGACGTGAGCGACGATTACCGGGAGGAGAACAACGTCTATCTCCCGGATACGTGGCTCGACGACGAGGGCGTCGACCCGGAAGCGGTCGCCGACCCGTCGAACGCGGAGGCCGTCGGCTCCGTCGTCGATCGCGTCACTGACCGCGCCCGCGGTTACGCGGACGGCGCCCAGCGCTGGCTGGAGGTGATGCCCACGACCCAGGGCAACACGCTGGCCGCGTGGGCAGTGCCGTTCCTGCTCGCTGTCGGTACGATTCGAGAGCTGAAACGGCGGCCGGCAGACGTCGTCGTGGAAGGCGACGTGAAGGTCTCGCGCGCGGAGGTTCAGGCGGTCCTCGAGCAGGTGTATGGCGAGTTCGACCAGTCTTCGCTCGCGGGGCTCCGCGAGCAGATTGCGGGCGCGCCGTTGCGGTAAACAGCGATCACGTTTCGTTCAGCAGCCACCTCCTCTCGTTCGCGACGATTCACCACGGCGAAGCGAACCACCCACCCAGGAATGCAAGAAGCTGCATAAAATTCACTGCATAGGTCGGTTTTGGTGCATGTATCCACAATGTTCAAATGGGTGGCGTACACAGCCACGATATGGCAACCGGGGATTCAACGACAGATTCGGCGGAAGCGGGTCCAAATATAACGTACGGAATCGAAGAGGAGCCACCGCTTCCGGAGGCAGTTCTACTCGGATTACAGCACGTTCTTGCAATGTTCCTGGGGAACGTCGCGCCCGCCATCATCGTCGCCGGCGGCATCGGCGCGCTCACTGGACAGATGTCCTACCTCGTCCAGGTAGCGCTCATCGTCGCCGGCGTCGCCACCATCGTTCAGGCGTACCCCATCGGGCCCGTCGGCGCGCGCCTCCCCATCGTCATGGGGACCAGTTTCCCGTTCGTCGCCGCCATCATCGGCATCGGGAACACGTACGGGATCGCCGCCGTCTTCGGCGCCTGCCTCGTCGGCGGCCTCTTCCAGACGGTCCTCGGCTTTTCCTTCGGCCACATCAAGCAGTTCTTCCCGCCGCTCGTCAACGCCATCGTCGTGATGCTCATCGGCCTCACGCTCATCCCCGTCGGTATGGACTACGCCGCCGGCGGCGCCGGCGCGGCCGACTACGGCGCGCTCGAGAACCTCGCGCTCGCTGGCCTCGTCCTCGTGGTCACGCTCGGCCTGAACCAGCTGTTCGAGGGTTTCGTCCGCATCGCCAGCGTCTTCGTCGGCATCCTCGCCGGCTACCTCGTCGCCATCCCCCTCGGCATGGTCGACTTCGCGGGCGTCGCAAACGCCGCCTGGTTCGCCGCCCCCGAACTCCTCCCGTACGGCGTCGCCTTCGAACCCGGCGCCATCGTCACCATCGCGTTCCTCTACGTCACCACCGCCATGGAGACCATCGGCGACATCTCCGGAACCACCAGCGCCGTCGGGCGCGACGCCACCCAGGACGAACTCGAGGGTGGTCTCGTCGCCGACGGTCTCATGAGCGCGCTCGGCGCGCTCGTCGGCTCCCTTCCCAACACCTCCTTCAGCCAGAACGTCGGCCTCATCAACCTCACCGGGGTCGCCAGCCGACACGTCGTCGCTATCGGCGGCGCGTTCCTACTCGTCCTCGGTTTCGTCCCCAAGGTCGGCGCCATCGTCTCCGCGATGCCCGCGCCAGTTCTCGGCGGCGGCGCGCTCCTCGTCTTCTCCATGATCTTCTCCAGTGGCGTGCGCATCCTCTACGACGACGTCGCGTTCACCCACCGCAACATGACCATCGTCGCCGCCTCCATCGGTCTCGGCCTCGCGGTCAAACTCCGCCCCGAAGCCCTCGCCCAGCTTCCACAGGACGCCCAGTTGTTCTTCGGCTCCGGCCTCATCACCGGCGGCTTCGCCGCACTCATCCTCAACGTCGTTCTCCCCGAAGACGCCCCCTTCGGCGACCGCTCGCCCGCTGATACGACCGTCTCTGCGGACGACTAAGCTCGACCTTTTGCGCTGCGTGAGGCGCGCTCCGCGAGCCTCATCTGCTCACGGCGCACAGCGCCGTTCCCATGGTTAGCGGGACCGGAGGTCCCGCTCAACTCGGCAAAAGCTCGGCCAAAAGCACTCCTCCTTCGTGGTCCGAGAGACGCCGGAGGCGTCTCTCGTTATCACGAGAGAGCTTCGCTCTCTCGAACGACTTCGCTAACGCTCCGCTCAGTCGTCGGCCTCCGCTCACTTCGTTCGCGGAGTGAACCGCTTCGCTCAGGCTTTTCAAGCCCTCGCTCGCGGATGCTAACAACTACCGGCTGGTTCGACTGCCGATATCTGCCGGCTGCGTAGATTCAAGTAAGAAGCCGGGACCAACCCGGGGCGTGACGTAGAAACCGCCCGATGCGCCCGGATGTAGAACGGCGGCAGAGCGCATCGGAGACAGTTCGCCGCCTGCAAGCCCTGTTCGAGATACTCGGCGCTACTCGTAGTCGTAGAAGCCCGTCCCGGTCTTCTTGCCGAGGTCGCCGGCGTCGACCTTGCGCTTGAGGAGGTAGGCGGGCTTGTAGCGGTCGCCCAGTTCCTCGTGGAGCGTCTCGCTCGCGTCGAGACAGATGTCGAGACCGATGTGGTCGGCGAGTTCGAGGGGACCCATCGGCACGTTCGTGCCGAGTTTCATCCCCTTGTCGATGTCCTCCTTCGACGCGACGCCCTCGTCGAACGCGCGGATGCCCTCGTTGAGCCACGGCATCAGGATGCGGTTCGTGACGAATCCGGGTTTGTCGTCGGACTCCCAGGTCTCCTTGTCGAGCGCCTCCGCGAACTGGTGGGCGAACTCGACAACGTCATCGTCGGTCTTCTCACCGACTACGACCTCGACACCCGTCATGACTGGGACGGGGTTCATGAAGTGGAGGCCGACCACGTCCTCGGGGCGGTCGGTGACCGACGCGATGGTGGTGATCGAGAGCGTGGACGTGTTCGTGGCGAGTACGACGTCTTCGGGGAGTTCCTCGTCGAGGTCCGCGAAGATGTCCTGCTTGACGTCCATGTTCTCCACGGCGGCCTCTACGACGACGTCGCAGTCCGAGAGCTCGGAGAGCTCGGTCGTGCCCTGGATGCGTTCGAGCACGTCGAGTTTCTCCCCTTCGTCGAGTTCCTCCTTCTCGACGAACCGGTCGAGTGAGTCCTCGATGCTGTCGAAGCCACGCTGGACGTACTCCGTCTCGACGTCGCGCATCACGACGGAGTACCCGGCCATCGCGCTCACCTGAGCGATGCCCGCGCCCATCGTTCCCGCGCCGACGACGCCGACGGTCTCGATGTCTTCGAGGTCGCGCATGCGCGTACCTGCACGACGACTCCACCTAAGGATGCCGGAACGCGGAAACCACGCGAGACGGGTGAAACGTGGAAACACTCAAGCACCTCCGGTGGTATCCATCTGGCAACCGTGGCACAGAGCGACACCCGCGATGCGCTACTCGCACTTCGACACGTCGGTCCGGCGACAGCGGACGCGCTGACGGACGCAGACGTCGAAGCGAGCGCCATCGAGTCGAAGACGGTGTCGCACGCGGACCTCGTGGCGGCGGGCGTGAACCCTGGAGTCGCCGCTCGGATTCGCCGAGAACATTCCCTTCAGTGGTCCTTCGAGGGCGGCCAGGATCTCGGCCGGCGCGCCGAACAGGTTCGCGGCCTGCACGACGACGAACGCGAGTGGGTGGCCGCGAGCTACGGCGACGACGCGAACGCGTCCGCCGACGGGAGCGGCGACGCCGCCGCGGAGGAGGCCGCGTGGCGGGACAGACCGATATCGGCGAGCGACCCGGAATCCGACGCGGAGGCCGAGTGGCAACGGCAGTCGTGGCCGAACGAGGACGAGAACGCGGATCGCAGCGAAATCTCGTGGCGGGAGCGGTCGAAACCCACGCCGGTGACCGCACTCGAGGGCGTCGCCGACGGCGACGCCAAACTGCTCGCGCGTGCCGGCATCACGTCGGTCCGTAGCCTCGAAACCGCGAACGTGGAACGGACAGCGGACTCACTGGATATTCCTGCCGACCTCGTCGAGGCGTGGCAGTGCGCGGCCCGCGAACTCGACTCGTACTCGGATTCGAGTAAATAACGCCGTCAGAACGGCCGACGACGCTCCGTTCGGACAGTTAGACACTTATACGTCCTTGCCGCACGTTTGCTTGATGCTCTCGTTCGAGGACTCCCCGATTGCGCGCGACGGGAAAGTACTGATTCTCGCGTACGACCACGGACTCGAACACGGCCCGGTGGACTTCGAGGACGTGCCCGAGACGATGGACCCGGAGACGGTGTGGGACGTCGCGACCCACGACGCGGTGTCCTCGCTCGCCGTCCAGAAGGGAGTCGCCGAGGCGTACTACCCCTCCTACGAGGACGACGTGAACCTCCTCGCGAAACTCAACGGCACGTCGAACCTCTGGATGGGAGAGCCCGATTCGTCCGTGAACTGGTCGGTGGACTACGCCGCAGAGGTCGGCGCGGACGCCATCGGGTTCACGATGTACGGTGGGTCGAACAACGAGATCGAGATGGCCGAGGAGTTCCGGAAGGCCCAGGAAGCCGCCCGCGAGCACGACCTGCCCGTGGTGATGTGGTCGTACCCGCGCGGCCAGGGTCTCAAGAACGACAAGAAGCCGGGCACCATCGCGTACGCGGCGCGGCAGGCGCTGGAACTTGGCGCGGACATTGCGAAGGTAAAGTACCCCGGTAATCCGGACTCGATGTCCCACGCGGTGAACGCGGCGGGCCCGACGAAAGTCGTGATGTCGGGCGGGTCGAAGACGAGTGACCGCGAGTTCCTCTCGACCGTGAAAGACGCCATCGACGCGGGCGCGGCCGGGTTGGCGGTCGGTCGGAACGTCTGGCAGCGCGAGAACGCGGCGGGGTTCCTCGACGGCCTGGAGGCGGTCATCTACGAGGAGACGACCGTCGACGAGGCGCTCTCCCGGATCTAAATGTCGGTATCGCGTGTACTCGACGTCGTGGCCGACGCGGCCCCCGAGATCCGAGCAGGGTTGCCCGAGCGCCGCACGAAGGCGGAGACGGAAAACGAGAGCGGCGAGGCGCAACTCGAGGCGGACCTGTGGGCGGACGACCTGTTGTACGACCGTCTCGCCGACGTGGACGGCGTGAACTGGTACGGCAGCGAGGAGCGAGCCGATCCGCTGACCGTGGGGGACGCCGAGGACGGCGTCGCGGTCGCCGTCGACCCGCTCGACGGTTCCTCGAACGTGAAGTCGAACAACCCCTGTGGGACGGTCGTCGGCGTGTACGACGAACCGCTGCCGGCGCCGGGGTCGAGTCTCGTCGCGGCGGCGTTCGTGCTGTACGGACCGATCACGACGATGACAGTGGCCCGCGACGGTGACGTCACGGAGTACCTCCTGGAGGGAGGCGAGCGTACCGACCTCGGTGGCGTAGAACTGCCAGAGAACCCCGTCGTGTACGGGTTCGGTGGGCGCGTACCTGACTGGACCGAGGCCTTCGAGGCGTACGTGCGCGACGTCGAGCAGGAACTCAAACTCCGGTACGGTGGCGCGATGATCGCGGACGTGAATCAGGTGCTGGAGTACGGCGGCGTCTTCGGCTATCCGGGCTTGCAGTCCCAGGCCGAGGGGAAACTACGCGCGTGCTTCGAGTCGATGCCCATCGCGTACATCGTCGAGACGGCGGGTGGCGCGTCGAGTGACGGCACGCGGTCGCTGCTCGACCTCGACCCCGATGGCCTCCACGAGCGGACGCCGACATTCGTCGGGAACGAGTCGGTCATCGAGGACCTGGAGGCCGCGCTTTCGGACTAGTTTTCGGTTCTCCAGTTCCTTACCCCTCTCCTCGGAGTCATCCCACTTGTCGACGGCTGTCAACGACCCGTCGAACGACCGGGTGGGGCCGGTCGAGGCCGTGAATCGAGTCTGGGAATGCCGGGCGCCATCAGGTCCGGGCCACGTCGTTGGCGTCCGCGATTACCTTGTACACGAATCCGATGAGACCACCGAGGACTGCCGTGAACCCGGCGAGGAAGAAGACCGCCGCGAGGAGTTGGCCGACGAGTCCGCCACCGCCGCCGCGAACCGCCCAGTCGGCAGCGAACCAGCCGCCGAGAAGCATCGCCACGTAGCCGCCAAGAACGACGACGTACAGGACGGCCATCTCCCGACTCAGGGCGTACGCGAGCGCCTCGCGTGGAGTAACTGTTTCCATGATTACATCTGGGTGCGGTAACGAGATGAAGTTACCGCGGAAGTGGCGTCTCCTCACTGTTCTGGTCAAGCGATTTCCCCGGGTAACGGCGTACACGCCACCGACACGGTAATACGGTCCGGCGGAACGGCCATCAAGTCGACTGTCGACGTCTACGAGGACTCTACAGAACACGCGCTAGTGCTCCGTGGGCCGCCGACTGCTGTGCCGGCGGCGCGGAGCGTGTCAGAGGCACAGCCGGTGTCGAAACACCAGCGTCGAATGGTCTCTTCTCGAGTGTCTTTACTTCATCTACTGGCCGTGTTGTCGAAATCTGGCGAACTCACCTAAGTCTACTGGTCATTTATACGCCTACCCACAGAAATTTACGTTTGACTGATAGACCGAACCACGATGGTGGACGGTGACGTGGCTAGCACGGTCGAACTTCTCGCGCGGCGGGCAGAGCTGTTGCGATCCCTTCGCGCGGGCGCCGAGTCGAAACGCGACCTCGTCGACGCGTTGTCGGTGTCGCGTTCGACCGTCGACCGGGCGATCCGGCGCCTCGAGTCTCACGGCTTCGTCGCGCGGTGCGAGGGGGCCGTCGAGATCACGCTGAAAGGGCGTCTCGCGCTCACGGCGTTCGAGTCGTTCGCGGCCGACGTGTCTAGTCTCGACGCCGCGGGAGCGGTGCTAGAGCGGATGGGGGCATCGTCGAGGATGGACGTCTCCATGCTTCGGAACGCCGACGTCGTCGAACCGGACCGAGTGACGCCCAATCGGCCAGCGGGCGCGCTGCTCGAGCACCTCCAGAACGCGACGAGCGTCCGGGGATTCACGAACGTCGTTTTGCCGTCGTACGTGGACGTGTTCCGGGAGAACATTCTGAACCACGACGTCCCGGTCGACCTCGTGGTCACACCGGACGTGTTGGAGGAGTTAGTGGCGAACTATCGCGACACGCTCGACCAGACACTCGAGACGGAGTGTCTCGACCTCCTGTGTGCGAACCGCACACTCGAGTACAGTCTCCTCGTCGTGGATATCGGACGGCAAACGGTGGTCGGTGCGCTCGTGTACGACGAGCAGGGCGTCTTCGGTGTCCTAGAGAACGACGACGACCGGGCGGTGGAGTGGGCTACTGACCTACTCGACGAACTCCGTTCGAACGCGGACCGCGTTCCAATGTGAGCGACGGCAGGCCGGCGAACCAGTCAGATCGCTGGATAACACCGCTGTTACCGGGTGACGCAGACGCCTACAACACCTTTCCGGTCGTGGTTCCTCGGCAGTGGTATGTATCACGTAACCAGCGGTGATCTGGCGTGGTAGTGACTGGAACCGCAGCGGCCGGCCTGCTCGTGGGTCGGTTGTTGTTCGGACTGGTGTTCGTGTTCCAGGGGGTGAACCACTTCCAGAACGTCGACTACATGTCCGGGTACGCGGAGTCCAAGGGCATCCCGGCGGCGCGACTGCTGACCGTCGTGTCTGGTGTGATGCTCGTCCTCGGCGGACTCGCCGTCGCGGCGGGCGCGTACGCGACGCTCGGCGCGGCCGCGATAGCGGTGTTCCTGCTGGTCGCGACACCGCTGATGCACGATTTCTGGGCGGTCCCGGAGGACCAGGCGGAGGGGGAGATGACTCACTTCCTGAAGAACCTCGAACTGCTCGGCGCTGCGCTCGTGGTCCTCGCCATCAGCACCGTGGAGTGGCAGTACGCGCTCGGCGTCGGACTGTTCTAGGGCGACACCACGTGCCCACTCCGCAGTGACGTTCCGCAACTCCGCCCGATAATGTTATCTGGTAAACACGTTTTCGGGATTCGCTCACGTCGATACGTCCGTGCGCTGGCACGGCATCGCGTTGTTCGTGGTTGTGGCGCTCGCTGCCGTCGCCATCGTCCCGGGATTGAGCACGGACGGTGACCTCGGCGTCACCTACCAAGTTCGCGGCGAGGAGGGGGACACCGTCCGCGTGACCGCGACGTTCCACGTCCCGAACGCGACGGTCCGCGTTCGCCTCCCGAGCAACGCGACGGTACTCTCCGCGAGGAACCTCGAGGACGCCGATGGGAAGTTCGACTACCGACTCGACGGTCCGTCGATCGCCACGCTCGTGTACACCGTCTCGGTCCACGACCCGCGCTCGTCGTACGCGGGGCAGAACGTGGCGGTGACGGACTCGTGGGCGATGTTCCGCCGGCACCGCGTCGAACCCGAGTACGCCACCACCAGCGAGGACTGGTCGGTCACCGAGCGGTACGCCGACGGCTGGTCGGGCGTCGCCGGCGCGGACATCGCGTACTGGGGGCCACACGAGCGCTACGACCGGCGGGTCGCCGGTCAGCGAATCACCCTCGTCGTTCCGGAGGCCGTGGAGGTCTCCCCGGACCGGATTCTCGACGCGCTCGAGGCGAGCGCCACCGGTCTCCGCGTCGGCGCGCGCGACGACCACGTCACCGTGTTCGTCGCGCCGGACCCGATTCGGCGCGGCGGGCTGACGTCCGGGTGGGAGACCGAGCACGCGCAGGACCTCTGGGTGCACGGGATGTCCTCGCTGTCCACCGCCAACGACGTCTGGGTCCACGAGTACGTCCACACGCGACAGAACTGGACCGCCACCAACCGGATGGCGTGGTTCCGCGAGGCCAGCGCGGAGTACTACGGCGCGCTGTTCGCGTACCGGCAGGGCCGGGTGTCCTTCGACTCGTTCCAGACGTACCTCCGGAACGTCGGCCCGACCGGTAACGCGACCATCGACGCGCCTGCCACCTGGCGGACGACCGACGTTCCCTACGAGAAGGGCGCGATGGTCGCGGCCGCACTCGACGCCCGCATCCGCCTGGCGTCGGACGGCGAGCGCTCGCTCCAGTGGGTCATCGCCCGGATGAACGACCACGAGGGGGCGGTGACAGTCGCGGACTTCAGGCGCCTCGTCGAGGAGGCCGCTGGCAGGTCCTTCGACGACTGGTTCGAGCGCTACGTGAACGGCACCGCGCTGCCGACGATGCCGACGAAGCCGGTCGCCTACGCGTCGATTCCCACGAACGAGTCGCTGGGTCCGGCTCCAGGCAACGCGTCGACCGACGCGTCCGGTTTGACGTGACCGCCAACCGTTTTGGTGGTTCCCCGCGAGAGCACGTACATGGAGTACACGACGCTCGGCGACACCGGGATGAAGGTGAGTCGCATCTGCCTGGGGTGTATGAGTTTCGGCTCCTCGGAGTGGCGCCCGTGGGTGCTCGACGAGGACGACGCCGCGCCCATCATCGAGCGCGCCATCGAACTCGGGGTCAACTTCTTCGACACCGCGAACATGTACTCGAACGGCGAGTCGGAGCGCGTTCTCGGGGACGTCCTCGCGGGGTACGAACGGGACGCCCAGGTCGTCGCCACCAAGGGGTACTTCCAGATGGACGACGCCGACCCGAACTCCGGCGGTCTCTCCCGGAAGGCCATCGACCACCAACTCGAGGCTTCCCTCGACCGCCTCGGGATGGACACCGTCGACCTCTACCAGACCCACCGGTGGGACGACGACACACCCGTCGAGCAGACGCTCGCGGCCCTCGACGACGCCGTCCGGCGGGGCAAGACGCGGTACGTCGGCGCGTCCTCGATGTGGGCCCACCAGTTCGCCGAAGCCCTGCACACCAGCGAGCGCGAGGACTACGAGCGGTTCGTCACGATGCAGAACCACTACAACCTCGCGTACCGCGAGGAGGAACGCGAGATGCTGCCACTGTGCGAGCGCGAGGGCGTCGGCGTGATGCCGTGGTCACCGCTCGCCCGAGGCTACCTCACGCGCCCCCACGAGGACGTCGACGCGACGACGCGCGGGTCCACGGAGGAGCACATGTACGAACACCCCTACCGGGAGGGCGGCGGCCCCGAGATTAACGAGCGCGTGCAGGAACTCGCCGCCCGGAAGGACGTGAAGATGGCCCAGATAGCCCTCGCGTGGCTGTTCCACAAGAACTGGGTGGACGCCCCCATCGTCGGCACCACGAGCGTCGAGCACCTGGAGGACGCTGTCGAGGCACTCGACATCGACCTCTCGGACTCCGACATCGAGTATCTCGAAGAGCCCTACCAGCCGGTTCCGGTGTCCGGACACGACTGATAGAAACGCGCTTTGGGGCGTAGAAGACGACTGGCCGGACTGCTATCTGTGGCTGCCCGCTGGTCGGGTCGACTAGAGCCCGTCGTCGGCTATATATTTCGACGCCGAAACCACTATAATTTGGGGGTGCTACGATTGGTCCATGGAGGAGCTAACGGGATTCCAGTGGGACCTGATCTGCGTGCTGTGTGGCCTCGACGAACCGAAGGGGATGACCGTTCAGGAGGAACTCACGGAGTACTACGGATCGGAAGTGTTGCACGCCCGCGTCTACCAGAACCTCGACTCGCTGGTCGAGAGCGGACTCGTCGAGAAAGGCGAGCAGGACTCCCGGACGAACTTCTACCGCGTCACGGACGACGGCCGGCGCGTCCTCGCGGAACGCATCGAGTGGAAGCGCCAGTATCTCGACGCGTCACCGGTAGACGCGGACTGACCCCGCGGATGACTGTTCGTGAGCGGACAGATTGACCCTCACACTACCACGGTTACCAGTACGTAACCCGCTCACACCACGGTTACCGAGTGCCTAAGGGCGTGGCGTCCCTCCGAACTAATACATGACTGCCACCGACGAATCCGTTCAGGACCTCCCGCCGAGCGCGAAACTCGTCCTCAAGGTGCTGGAGTACAACGGCGGCCTGACGCAGAAACAGATCGTCGAGAACTCCCGGCTGTCCCAGCGCACCGTCCGCGACGCGCTCGACCGCCTCCAGGAGGTAGACGTCGTCGAGAAGGACATCTACATCCCGGACGCGCGCCAGAACCTCTACCGACTCTCCCTGGAGGACGACGACACGGAGTCCGAGACCGAGGAGGCCGTCTCGGAGGCGCTCGCCGAGTAACTACTCCGCTCGTCCGCCGGTTCTCCGCTTTCTCCTTTCCTCGTCCACCTACACGACCGACGCGGTCTCCTCGTCGACGGGTTCGAGGTGTCGGTCGCCCCACTCGACCATCGACGTCACGACCGGCTCGAGTGACTGCCCGAGTTCGGTGAGCGCGTACTCCACGCGGACCGGCTTCTCGCTCACGATGTCCCGGGAGACGATTCGCTTTTCCTCCAGGTCATCGAGGCTCTCGGAGAGCACCTTGCTCGAGACGCCCTCGATTTCGGACTGGAGCGCGTTGAACCCGAGTTCGCCGTGCTCGAGGAGGCGGTGGATGATGACGGGATGCCACTTCTTCCCGACGAGGGACGCTGTCGCCGTGATCGAACACCATCCCTCTCCCGGACACCAGGCGGGCAACTGCTCGATGTCGTCCATACGACCCCGCTACGCAACTGCGCCAGTTAAGGCTACCCACCCAGGCACGATGCTCGCCCGCTACGTGGTTCGGTCGTCTCCGCCCGCTACGAGTTTCTGCCGTCTTCGCCGTACTCCGAGAGCGCGTCCCACCCGGTCAGCTCTTCGATCCGGGCGATCACGTCCGAGATAGGCCCGGACCCTCGTTCTTCGCCGGTTGTCCAGCCCTCAGCGCCTTCACTGCCGACGTAGGCGGTCTCGGCGGTCTCGTCGTAGTAGATTGGCGCGCCGGCCGAGTCCACGCCGACGAGGCGCGACCCGTCGACTTCCCCTGGGATGTCGTCGAACGCGTTCGTCGGCGTGTCTGGGTTCGTTCCGACCATGACTCGTTGTTGGTCGACCACGTCCAAAGTAGCGGTGGCCGTCCGGGCCTGGACCTGATTCGTTCCCCGTTCGGGTCTGTGGTCCGATCCGTTTCCCGCTCAGTCTGTGCCCAATCAATCACCCGTTCGGTCTGTGGCTCGGTCCGTCGCGGGGCGCTTAAATCCGAGTGGGGAGTACGAAGGCGCGTGCAGAACGTCACGGACCGAACGAGCAACCCCTTCGACATGCGCCCGCCGTGCGAAACCGCCGTTCCCGGATACGGCGACGCGAACGCCGACTTCCACGTCGTCGGCGACCACCCCGGCGTCCACGGTGGTGTGGAGTCCGGCGTCCCCTTCACCGGGACTGAGGCAGCGACCCGCCTCCGGCGCGCGCTCGCGGACGCCGGCCTGCTCGTGGAGGGCGAACCCTCGAACGCGTTCTTCTCGTACCTCCACATGTGCGTGCCAGGCGACCCGAGCGACGATTCGAAAGACGTCCCGTCAGAGCCGAGCGAGGCGGACTACGTCGAACTCGAACCGTTCTTCGACGCGGAACTGCGGGCCATCACCGCCCACGTCCTCCTGCCGGTGGGCGAGCGCGCGACCCGCCACGTCCTCGAAACGTACACCGCCATCGACCCCGACGACGTGACCCTCGAGGACGTGCACGCCGATGAACTTCGCGGCAGTGGCTGGCTCGTCGTGCCCGCACTCGACCCCCGGGAGTGGAGCGAGGGCGACGCCGAGGCGTACGTCGACGCGCTCCGTGCGCTTCGGGAGACCGACTACCGCCGGGAGTCAGACCTCGGTCGGTTCCTCGTCGGCCCGGAGCCCTACGTGGTTCGATAGTCACATGTCTGCCCACTGTGAATCCCGCGGCGTGCACCACATCCAGTTGACGAACGCCGCCTTCGAGGGGCGGAACAGCGTCTACCTCCTCGGGGCGGCCGACGACGCCGCGCCCACGACGCTCGTGGACACCGGCATCGCGACGCCGGACGTGCGCGCGGAGTTGCGGGACGCGCTCGCCGCCCGCGGCGCGTCGTTCGCGGACGTCGATAAGATCCTGCTCACTCACTGGCATCACGACCACGCCGGCCTCGCGGGCGCTATTCAGGCTGAGAGCGACGCGACCGTCTACGTCCACGAGGCGGACGCGCCGCTCGTCGCTCAGGAACCCGACGCTGTCGACGCGCTCCACGAACGCCAGCGCGAGTATCTCGACCAGTGGGGGATGCCCGCGGACAAGCAGCGTGAACTCCTCGACTTCGTCGGCACGCACGACGGCCTCCGCGGCGAACCGGCAGACGTCACGCCGCTGTCGGACGGTGACACCGTCTCCGTCGGCGCGCTCGACCTGGAGGCCGTTCACCTCCCCGGTCACGCCGCTGGCCTGCTCGCGTACTCGTTTGAACGGGACGGCCGCCGCGAGGCGTTCGTCGGCGACGCCGTCCTCCCGAAGTACACGCCGAATGTCGGCGGCGCGGACGTGCGCGTCGACCGACCGCTCCAACAGTACCTCGACAGCCTCGAGCGCGTAGAGTCCCTGGCCCTCGACCGGGCGTGGCCGGGCCACCGTGGCCCCATCTTCGCGCCGACCGAGCGCGCCCGCGACATCGCCGCCCACCACGACGAGCGCACCGAGCGCGTCCGGACAGTCGTCGAGGAGCACGCGCCCGCCACCGCGTGGGAAGTCAGCGCGGAACTGTTCGGAACGCTGTCGACCATCCACATCCTCCACGGTCCGGGCGAGGCGTACGCCCACCTCGACCACCTGGTCCGCGAGGGCGAACTCGAACAGACCGACGACGGCTACGTGTCGGCGTAACCGAGCGTGGGGACGTGACTGCGCGCTGGGCCACTCGGATTCCCGCTCCCCCAATTGATTTTGACGGTGGGCGCCTATCCACACGTATGGTCGCAGCAGAGTCATCCACGGAACTCGAGGCCGGCGACGACGCACCCGACTTCGAACTGCAGGGGACGGACGGCGAGACGCACGCGCTCGGCGACTTCGCCGACAACGACGCCGTGCTCGTCGTGTTCACTTGCAACCACTGTCCGTACGCGCAGGCCAAGTTCGACGTGCTGAACGACATCGCCGCGGACTACGACGACGTCGCCGTCGTCGGCATCAACCCGAACGACGCCGAGCAGTACCCCGACGACTCCGTAGAGCGCATGCGGGAACTCGTCGAAGATGGCACCATCCAGTACGACGCTTACCTCCGTGACGAGTCCCAGGACGTCGCTCGCGCGTACGGCGCGGTCTGCACGCCCGACCCGTTCCTCCTGCGGAACGCTGGCGACAGCTTCGAGGTGGCGTACCACGGACGACTCGACGACGCCACGAACCCCGACGACGAACCGACGCGGCCGGCCGGCGAGATGCGGGACGCCATCGACAGCGTGCTCGCGGGCGAGTCCGTCGACCAGGCGTTCGAGCCCTCCCGGGGTTGCTCCATCAAATGGCGGGAGGCGTAAGCCGCGCTGTACTGCCGCCGCGGACCACCAAACCCCTAAGCCCGCTCGCTTCGATGCCTCTCACATGAGTCTGATTCTCGACGACACCGCGGAGGCGTTCCTCACGGCGGCGAACCCCGAACAGTCGCCGCTGCTCGCGGAGATGACCGAGTACGGGAACGAACAGGGGTTCCCAATCGTCGGCCCGGACGTCGGCCAGTTCCTTCGCGTGACCGCGCGACTCGCTGGCGCGAAGCGCGTCTTCGAGTTCGGGTCGGGATTCGGCTACTCAGCGGCGTGGTTCCTCGGTGCGCTCCCGGCGGACGGCGACATCGTGCTCACGGACTACGACGAGGGCAACCTCGCGGACGCACGCGGGTTCCTCTCGCGTGCGGGCCACGACACTCGGATTCATTACGAGGCTGGGGACGCCATGGAGACGTTCGAGCGCCACGACGGCCCGTTCGATATCATCCTGATCGACCACAACAAGTCGATGTACGTCGACGCGTTCGAGGACGCACGTGAGGACCTTGCGCCGGGCGGCGTGGTCGTCGCGGACAACATGATGGCGGGTCCCGTCGAACCCGAGCACGTCACTGCGGCGCTCCGCGGCGAGGACCCCGTGGACGAACACACGGACGCCATCGCGTCGTACATCGAGCACGTCCGGGACGACCCGGAGTTCGAGACGGCGTTCGTCCCGCTCGGCGAGGGCGTCGCGGTCAGCGTGAAAACTGACTGACTCGGGTCGACTCGACGCGGAACCGACGCCGTCTGCAGTCGCTGCTCACTGCTTGAACGCCTCGACGCGGGACAGCGCGGCGTCCTCGTTGTCCTCCTCGACTCGCTCGTAGCGCTGGCCTTCCGGGGCCTGCTCGAGGCGGTCGAAAATCACCGCCCAGTCGCCGCGCGCGGTCTGTCGCAGTCGGATCACCGCGTAGCCGTCCTCGCGCTCCCACTCCCGTCCGTCCGGGCGGTCGATCTCTGTCCACTCCATGCGCCGACGTTGGCGCGACAGCACGTTAATCCCGCGACCCGGACTCCGGCCGCCGCGGTTCACTCCTCGAGTCGCTGGCGCTCCGTGTCGGCGTCCTGCCCGCTCGTTTCCGTGTCTTCGCTGTCCTCCTCGACTCGCTCGAGCACGACGCCGTCCTCGAAGCGCCCGCGCTTGCTCGCCTTCGCGGCCTGGCGCTGTGGGAGTTCACCAGCCCCAACGTCGTGGGTCGCCGCGATGGCGTCCACCACCTCGAGGACGTCCGCGAGTTCGTCGACGTCCCGGCTCTCAGCGTACTCCTCGGCCTCCTCGACGAGCTTCGCGGCGAGGTAGTCGCGGTACTCCTCGCCGGACACCTCGCGGACGACCGGCGTCTCCCCGTCCTCGCGCACGACCTCCGGAATCCGGTCACGAACCAGTTTGTCGTACTCGCGCGCCATACCGACAGGAGGGACGCCACAGAGAAGAAGGTTCGCGCCGCGGCGAGTCACCGGGACACTCGCGCCGGAGACCACCACCCACTTCGGTGGTCAGTCCAGTGCCGCGAGGACCTCGTCGGCGTGCTCCTCGGGGTCGACACCCTCGAACGCAGCGACGATGGTGCCGTCCGGGCCGACGACGTACGTGTTCCGGAACGTCCCGTCGAACGTGTCCCCGAACATGTTCTTCTCGCCGTAGGAGTCGTACTGGGTGGCGATGCTGCCGTCCTCGTCGCTGAGCAACTCGAACGGGAGGTTGTACTCCGCGGCGAAGTCCGCGAGGTCGGAGACGGGGTCGTCGCTGATGCCGAGCACGGCGACACCGCGGTCCTCGTACTCGCCCCAGCGGTCCCGGAAACTGCACGCCTCGGTGGTGCACCCGGGCGTGTCGGCGCGCGGGTAGAAGTAGACGACGACGTACTGGTCGTCGTAGTCCGAGAGCGCCACCGTCTCGCCGTCCTGATTCGGCAGTTCGAAGTCGGGCGCGGTATCGCCTTCTGCGAGCATACTAGTCGTCGGGGCGCCCCCACCGAAGTCGTTACGGAACCAGCGAGAGCGCGTACAGCGCACCCATCCCCACGGCGACGGTGGCGAGCATGTCCTCCGTGCGCCACGCGACGACGGCCGCGAGCGCGCCGGCGAGCAGTCGGTGGTTGTCGAGCGAGACGGCGAGCGCGCCCCCCTGCAACAGGAGTTCCGGAACCACGAGCGCCGCGAGCACGGCGGGTGGCACGAGCGCGAGCGTTCGCTCGACGCGTGGCGGTACCTCCTCCATCCGGCCGAACAGCGCGACGAACGACACGCGGAGCAGGTACGACCCGGCCGCCGCGCCGAGCACGACAAGCCAGAGATTCAACGCCCTCCCCCCGTGGCGGCCGACGGCCGCGTCACCCCGACAGCGGCTCTCTCCTCGTCGGTATCGCTCATCCGGCCACCCCCGTCGCGTCCACGAACGACCCAGCCAGCACGCCCACGAGCGCCGCCGCGACGAGGCCGAGGTTCATCGGTAGCCCGACGGCGACGACCGCCGCGAACCCGCCGACAGCGGCCGCAATCGCGGTCGGTTCGTCCGAGATCGAGGGGACGAGCAGCGCCAGGAACAACAGCGGAATCGCGAAGTCCAACTGGAGGCCTTCGGGCACGCGGTCGCCGAGCGCGACGCCTGCCACCGTCCCGGCCATCCATCCGCCGTATATCGCCGCGACGACGCCGAGGAAGTACGCCCGGCGGTCCGTCTCCGGCGCTTGCTCGTACTCGGTGACCGCGATGGCGAACGTCGTGTCCACGATGAACTGGCTGAGCGCGACCCGCCAGCGCTCCGCGAGCCGACGGAAGTGGGGCGCGAGCGCGGCGCTGTACATCACGTACCGCAGGTTCACCACGACCGCCGTGAGCAACACGACGGCGAGGGGCGCGTTCGCGTTCAGCAACTCGATGGCCGCTAGCTGGGACGCGCCGCCGAACACCAGCGCGGACATCGCCACCGCCTGCAGGTCGGTGAACCCGGCCTGCACCGCTGCCGCGCCCGCGACGAATCCAAAGGGGATGTTCGCGGGGAGCGTCGGCAGCGAATCCCACACCCCGGAGCGGAAGTCCGCGCGCTCGGTCATGGACGGTGTAGTCGCCGGGGCGGAGAAGAAGGTTCGCGTTCCGGCAGCCGAACCGCTGGGGGTGACTGGCTGCGTCGCGCTCAGAGTCGGTAGTCGCTTTCCCGAATCTGGGCGTACTTGCCCTTCCGGTAGCGGAACTTCGCGCGCTTGTACTTCGCGTACAGTTTCAGGCCGCCGCCGGCGTGGCGCGCGTTCGACTTCGTGATAATCTTCCCGCTGTCGTTGGATGCGAGCATCTGCCGAGTGATCCGGATCGTCTCGTCCCAGTCGTCGGGGCCGAAGTCGCTGACCACGTCCGCCATCGCGACGTTCCGGCGGAGTTCGTCCCCGATGGCGTCGTGCCACGCGTCGTTGTACTCTGTTAGGCGACCCTCTGCGGCGAGTTTTCCCGCGAGCAGGCCGGTGCGGTGTGCGACGTGGTCGCCGCCCTCGTGGAACGCAGACGTCGTCCCCATCGCGCCGCCCGCCACGGCGATGCCCGCCTTCGTCGGGGATTCGATGGGCCGAGTCGAGGAGATGGGGTAGGTCTCCGTGCTGTCGGACTTGCCGTGTCCCTCGACGCGCGGGAAGTCAGACTCGACGTCGTACTCGTCGCCGTACAGTTCCTCGAGGAGGCGGCGGACGTACTCCCCGCCGGAGGGGATCCGCTCGTCGTCCTCGCGGAGCAACCGCCACTCCGAGGCGTCGAAGTCGTCGACGTCCATCCCGATGGGCATCGTGAGGCCGACGCGAGCGACGTTGTCCCGATTCGGGAAGATCCACGGGTACGCCGTCTTGCCAGGCATCCATCCCCACCAGAACTTCAGCGAGTCCGCGTCGAACAGTTCCTCGGGAATCCGCCGGTACTCCTGGTAGGCGATGTGGTTCGCGGTCGGCGGACTGAGCACCTCGCTCGCTTGCTTCCCCTCCGGGAGCAGCGGGTCGAGGACGGACATCGTCACCTGTCGCTGCGGGCCGTCTGCGAGAATCAGGTACTCCGTCTCGACTTCCTCGCCGTCCCCCAGTGTGAGCGTGTGGGAGTGGCCGGCCGCGCGGTCCGCGTTCGAGCGGTCCGAGTCCACGGACTTCACCGACGTCCCGGCGACGTACTCCGCGCCGGCGTCCTCTGCGCGCTCCCGGAGCCAGTCGTCGAACTTCGCGCGGTGGAACGTGAACCCGAAGTTCCCGTAGTCCGAGTCGACGCCGGTGCGGTCGAGGGTTACCGACTCGCTCGGGCCGGCGAACTCGGTGTCCGCGAGTTCCTGCTCGACGACGTCCTCGGGGATGTTCTCGAACTCGAGGTCCGCGACCTCCAGCCAGTAGTCGAGGAAGCCGGCGGCGTCCGTCGAGTCCGGTCCGAGTCGATCGCGGTCCGCGCGCGGCACGCCCTTCTCGTAGACGACGGCGTCCGCGCCCCGGTCGGCGGCCGCGTAGGCGGCGGCCGACCCAGCCGGTCCGCCACCCACGATGGCCACGTCTACGTGCTTCATAGTCGGGAATCTGCACGCCGGCGTTAAAGTGCTTCGAGTTTTCACGTCGCCACCACGCTCAAGCGACTCGCTCACGTCACTTCGACTATGTCTGATCGTGCGGCTCCCACCCTCGACGACCCTGTGGACGTGGGTTCCGTGACGCTCCGCAACCGGCTCTACCGTTCGCCGGTGCTGGAGTGTGCGGGCACAGACGAGGACACGGCCGGGGTGTTACGCAGCGAACTCGAACCCGCGGCAGCGTCGGGCGCGGGCCTCATCTGCCAGGGCGCGACCATCGTGCGCAGCGACGGGGGGTGTGCCGCGCCGAACATGACGCGCGTCCACGACGACACGTTCGTCGCCTCGCTCGCTCCCGTCCCCGAGGCCATCGAGAACCACGGCGGCACGGTGTTCGCACAGCTAGAGCACGGCGGCCTGCGTTCGATGGAGACGTGGCACGAGGAGTTCCGGAACGCCCACCCCAACCTCGACCAACTCGCCGTCTCACGCCCGCCGCTCCCGATGCGACTGGCCGACCGCGTCGGACTTCTCGACCTCTCACCGGACGTGCTCACGACCGACGAGGTGTACGACCTCGCGGCGGACTTCGGGCGCGCCGCCGAACGCCTCGCGGACGCGGGCTACCACGGCATCCACGTCGCCGGCGCGAACATGGGCATCGTCCAGCAGTTTCTCTCCCCGTTCTACAACCGCCGCGAGGACGAGTTCGGCGACGGCTTTCGCTTCCTCGAACTCGTCCACGACGAGGTCCGGGCGCGCACGGACCTCCCCCTGATCACGAAGGTGCCCGCCGAGACCCGCTCGCCGCCCGGCGTTCGAAGCCACCTCTCGGACGACGACTGCGTGCGACTCTGCGAGCGCGCCGCCGACACGGGGTTCGACGCGGTCACCCCGGTCGCCGTGAACGTGTTCTGGGACATGCATATCATCCGGGGCGAGTACCCCGAGCGGGCGTGGCAGGCCGACGAGTTCCAGGCCGGCTATGAGGCGGCCTTCGGGAGCGGGTGGCGCGCCCGCCTCGTCTCTCTCGCGAATCAGTTCCAGGCCAGAGCAGCGACGTTCGAACCAGCGTGGAACGCCGACCTCTGTCGACGCGTCCGGGAGCGCGTGGACGTCCCGGTGATGCTAGAGGGCGGCGTCCGCGAGCGCGAGCGCATCGACCGCCTGCTCGGCGACGCCTGCGACCTCGTCGGGATGGGCCGGCCGTTCTACGCCGAACCACGGCTGCCCGCCCGCATCCTCGACGACCCCGATGCCGACGTCGCCTGCGAGAACTGCAACAACTGTACGGTGCCCCAGGTCACTGGCGCGCCCGGGGTCTGTCGTACGCCCTCGGTGCTCGCCGAACGCGGCCGCCACGAGCAGGAGGATGCGTACGAGCGGGATTGAGCGAACGCGAGACCACAGCAGCGGTGGCTCCGGTCACCCGAGTACGTATCGAGTCCACGGATACCGCTCGACGAGCGGTTCTCCGTCGACGTCGTACTGTTCGATGTACTGGTCGAGGCCGAGGATTCGCCCGGCTCCGAACGCAGCGACCGAGAGGAACACGAGCATGTACGCGAAGTCGCCGTTGATGTAGCCGTGGGCGACGTCCCAGTTGCCGAGGTAGAACAGGAGCATCATGAACGCGCCCCAGAACGCCGCGAGACGCGTGAGCGCTCCGAACAGGAGTCCGAGTCCGATGAGGAGTTCGCCCCACGGCACGGCGACGTCGACGAACGCAACGAACCACTGCGTGTTCCCCATCGCGGCGAACAGGTCGGCGGCGGGACTGCCGTTCGCCGCCGGCGCGTTCAGCAGGTAGCCACTCGCCGAGAAACCGCCCGAGACGACCTTGTCGAGTCCACTCTGGAGGAACGCCAGCCCCATCATGAGCCTGAGCGCGAGGATGAACCACACGCTCAGCGTGTGGAGTCTTCCTTCGGCTGTGAATCCGCCGACCGTGCTCTGGAGTGTCACCTCTTCAGACGACATGTAATTGAGAAAACACGGGGTGCTGATAAACCTGCGTGGTGGCCGGGACTGACCCGATTACACCGTCGAGCGACCAGCGACGACGCGGACGAACCCGCCGACGCGGCGTTCGTCGCGCGTCAACTCCGTGTTGGCGGCGAGCGCGTCACGGGCAGCGTCGATGTTCGCGTCGAGTCGCCGCGACGGGGAGTCGTCGCGCCCGGACGCGTCCCCCCGGTCGCCGGGTGCGCCCGCCGCGACGAACGCGTCGAACGCCCGGTTCAGGCCGCTCGCGACGCCGTGGTTCGACCGTCCGGCCTCGAGCACGGCGACGCGGCCGTCCGGGTTCAGACAGTCCGTCCAGCGCTCGACCGCAGACGCGGGGTCGTCGAGCATCCCGACGACGAACGACCCCAGGACGGCGTCGACGTCGTCGACGGGCGGATTCGCGGCGTCGCCACGGACCAGATGGACGTTCTCCCAGCCCTCGCGCTCGACGCGGCGCTCTGCCTCCGCGAGCATTCCCGGCGTGAGGTCGACGCCGACGACGCGACCGCCGCTGCCGACGCGCTCGCGGAGGTGTGGGAGGTTCGCGCCGGTTCCACAGCCGAGGTCGACGACGGTGTCGCCGGGCGAGAGCGCGAGCGCGTCCGCGGCCGCTCCCCGGAGTCCCCCGAGCCCCGGGAGCAGGCGGCAGAGCCAGTCGTAGGCGCGCGCCCACCGGCCGTAGAACGCCTGGGTCTCCGCCACGCTCATGGTCGGTGTTCGCGCTCGCCGGAGAAAAACGCGCTGGCGGCGGCCGGCAGACAACCAAATTCGGTCATCCCAGGGATACAAGGGAACCGACTGCCGTGCGTTCGTATGGACCGCGTACACGTCGCTTACGACCTGGTTCGGGCGTACGTGTACTCGCTCGTGCTCGCCACAGTCGTCACTGCGCTCTGGGTCGCCAGCCCCAGGCTTGCAGAACAACCGAAGGTGGCGAGCGTCTGGGCCGTGGTCGCCGGATTCGGGGGAATCGTCCTGCTGACGTTCGGTCTCACGCACGCCGCTCGCCGGTAGTTGAGGGCGCTCCGAGTGACGCCGGCCTGAACGCGTGGGAGAGCGCGCCGAGCGTGCCCAGAACGATAGGGGTGCCGAGGCTCACGTACAGCAGTTGCCCCGACTGCCAGTACGCGCCGAGACGGGCCACGTTCCACAGCACCACGAGGAACGCGACCCACGCCAGCAGGCCGAAAGCCGCGCCGCCCGCGAGCGCTCGCGGCCACGTTCTGGCGAGCAGGCCGACTGCGATGCCGCCGACGAGCAGGCCGAGCCAGTGGACCGCAGACAGCGCCAGCGCGGCGAGTGCTACCGCGAACAGTGGGACGCGCCGCATCAGCGCTCACCCCGGAACTGCACGGTTCGCTCGTCGAACTCGCGGTCGAACGGGAGGTACTCGTCGGCCGCCCACGCCGCCAGCTGGTCGTGGTACTGCTCGCTGAAGGGGTCGCCGGCGTTCCCGCCCGGAAGCACGACCTGCGACTCGCCGGCCATCGGCACGACCATCCGCCAACTGCTCCCGACGTCGCTGTCCCGGCGGTAGTTGTTCACCGTCGCGGGCGACCCGTCCGTCGGCATCTCGGGGTAGTTCAGGAACGACTGGTCGAAGGGGTGTTCGAGCGCGACGACGTTGTAGTCGCCGTACGTCTCCCAGCGCGTCGACGCCACGCGTTCGCTGGCGGCGTCGAGTGCTGACCGCATCGCCGCCGTCGCGCTCGCGGGCGTCTCTCCGCGGTCGAACCAGTCGTCGCCGTCTTCGAGATGGACGGTCACCCAGTCGCCCGGCCAGTAGCCCTCGTCGAGTCCCGCGGCATCGAACCCACTCGCGTACAGTTCCCTGCGGTAGGCGTCGAGGAAGACGGCGAACGCGAGTGCCCCTTCGCTGTCCTGGACCATCCGGTAGTCCCAGTTGGCGAGCGCCGCGAACGGTGCGCCGGCGCTCTCCACGTCGACGGCGTCGAGCAGACGGGGGACGAGGCGCCGGGCACGCGTGTCGAGTGCGTCCCGCTGGAGATCGCGCATGTCCGCGGGCGTCACGGTTCCGTCGCCGTCCCCCCGCCCTCGGCCGGTCCACTCGTCGAGCAGTTCGTAGATGCGCTCGCCCCGGAACGGTGGGCTGTAGGACTCCGCGAAATAGTGTTCGGGGTCGTCGACGACGCGCTGGTTCGCGGTGGCGACGTACCCCGGGTTCACCGCGCCGGGTTTCTCCTCGAAGGGGACGAAGCCCTCCCACGACGACTCGCCGTAGGGCTCGAACCCCGCCCACTCGCCCTCGCCGGCGGAGCCGTCGAACACCCGCCACCCCGGGACCTCCTCGCCGTCCACGCGCCGAATCGGGATGCGGCCGGTCGCCTTGTAGTACGTGTTGCCCTCGCGGTCCGCGTACACGAGGTTCTGCGTCGGCAACTCGAAGTCACGGGTCGCCGCCCGCACGTCGTCGAGACCGCTGCTCCGCGCGAAGGCGTAGATGGCGTCGGTCGTTGCCGTCGCCGACAGCCCCGTCCACGCCACACCCACGCGCTGGCTATCACCGCCCGGGCTGTTCCCGCTACCGTCGTCGCTCCCACTGCCGCCGACCACCGCCTCGCGCTCCAGCAGCGGGCCGTGGACGGTCTTGCGCTTCGTCACGGTGACGTCATCGGCGCCGCGCACGGCGATGGTGTGGTCCTCCGTGTCGAACTCCCGCCACTCGCCGTCGTACCGGTAGCGCTCCCGGTCTATCTCGTACGTGTAGCAGTCGAGTACGTCCGCGCCGACGTTCGTGAACCCCCACGCCCCCGACTGGTTCTCGCCGATGATGACGAACGGAACACCCGGGAACGTCACTCCGCGGACGTCGTAGTCGCCCGCCGCGAGATGCTGCTGGTACCAGACGGGCGGCGCCATCAGCGAGAGGTGGGGGTCGTTGGCGACGATGGGTTTCCCGCTTTCCGTGTGCTCGCCGCCCACCACCCAGCTGTTCGACCCGACGCCGTTTGGAGACTCGAATCCCGAGAGCCAGCCGGTGAGCGCAGCGTCTGGCGTCGGGTCCGCGGTGCGCGCTCGCCCGCGCTTCCGTTCCCCCCGCCGCTCGCTCGCCGCACTCGAACCGCCGTCCAGCCCGCCCCCCAGAATCGGGCTGTCGTGGTCGTAGCGCCGCGGGAACAACTCCTCGTGGCCCCCGCCGAGGGCGTCCCGGAGGCGGGCGCGCCGCAGCGTCTCGAAACTCCCGGTGAGCGTCCACGAGATCTGGAGTTGCATCAGCATCGTGTCCGCGGGCGTCCACGGCGCCGGTTCGTAGTCCAGCAACTCGAACTCCGGCGGCAGACGGTTCTGCTCGCGGGCGGCGTTCACGCCCTCCGCGAACGCCTCGGTGAGGCCGGCGACCGTCGGATTCCGATTCTGGAGCGCCGACCAGTTGGTGTCGGCGGCGCGCGCGAAATCCATCCTCGCGTGGAACTCGTCCGAGGACACCGCCGCTTCGCCCACTATCTCGGCTATCTGCCCGCGCATCTGCCGGCGCTGGATGTCCATCTGAAACAGCCGGTCGGTGCCCTGCGCGAACCCCACCGCGTAGTACAGCGCGCGCTCGTCGTCAGCGGAAACCCGGGGCACCCGGTGGTCGTCGTACGAGAGCGTGGCGTCGCCGTACGGACTCGACACGCTGCCCGGCAGGTCGTCGGTCGTCGCGCGCCAGACGTCTCCCGACAGCGGCGCGAACCGCTCGAGGTAACTCGCCGCCGGCGAGAACAGGCCGCCGGCCGCGACCCCGCCGAGAACCGCGGCGACGAGTCCGCGCCGCACCTTGTCCACGTCGTCCATGCTCCGGAGTTCGGCCGGTGCACCATAACTGTACAGGACAGTTCTCAGACACGTATCGGTCGCGGCCTATCGACTCCCGAAACGCAGACGCGTCGCTACTGTCCGTAGGATTCGAACTTCTCCTGGACGACGCCCAGTTGCTCGTCGGTGAGTTCCGCGGGTTCGCCGTGCTGGCGCGCCTGCAGGTAGACGCGGGCGAGATTCTCGACGTGCATCGTGTTCTCGACGGCCGACGGCAGGTCCTCCCCCACGACGACGAGGCCGTGGTGGGCGAGCAGGCAGGCCCTCGAGTCCGCGGCCTCCATCTCCGAAACCACGAGTTCCGCAAGGTCGTCGGTGCCGTAGGGCGCGTACCCCGCCACCGGCACGCGCTTCCCGACCGCCGTAATCATGTAGTGGATCGGCGGCAGTTCCTCGCCGAGCACCGCGAGCGTCGTCGCCCACGTCGAGTGCGTGTGGACGATAGCGCCCGCGTCGAGGCGACGGTAGATGCCCGTGTGCATCGGCACCTCGCTCGTCGGCGCCATCTCCCCCGCGACCACGTCACCGTCGAGCGTGACGACGGGCACGTCCTCCTCGTCGAACCCGTCGTAGGGAACGCCGGTCGGAGTCGCTGCGAAGCGGTCGTCCCGTCGGACACTCAGATTCCCGGTTCGTCCGGGCGTCAGGTCGCTCAACTGCGGTGCGTGGTCGACGACGGCGACGCGTTCTGGCGCGAGCATTACAGTACTAACTCCGTTAGGTCGGCGAACTCCTGAATCTGGTGGTCGGGGCGCTGCCGCCCCTCCAGACCCTCGGCGTCCTCGTTGAACAGCACCGTGGTGAGGCCGACCGCGTTCCCGCCGACCACGTCAGATTCGATGGAATCTCCGACCATCAACACCTCGCTCGCTCGCAGATCCAGTTGCGCGAGCGGCAGCGTGAACATCACGCTCCCCGGCTTCTCCCGGCCGGTCTCCTCGGAGGTCAACACGAGGTCGACGTGCTCTTCGATGCCCAGTTCCTCGATCTTCTTCAACTGGATGCGCGTCGTCAGGTTCGAGACGACCGCCACCTCGACGCCAGCGTCCTGCAGGGTCGCCAGGGTCTCCTCGACGCCGTCGAACAACTCCATCTCCTCGACGTACGTCCCCCAGTACGCCTCGCCGAGCGCCAGCGCCTCCCGCGCGCTGTGCGTGCCCGTGTGGATCTGGATGGCGCGCTTGAAGTAGAGGAACCGCTCGTGGGCCGACGCCGTTCCCGCGAGTTCGCGTTTCACCTCGTGTCGCGCCTCCGCGTAGAGGTCGTCGAAGGACTCCCTGTCCAGGTCGTAGCCGAGTTCGAGTGCCCGCTCGAAGGCCGACTGTTTCCCCGCCTCGTTGCACTCCGGGTAGGAGTACAGCGTGTCGTCGAGGTCGACGAACACCGCCTCGTAGCTCATGCCCTCGCCTTCTGTGGGCGTCGTGTTAGCTCTTGGTTTTGGTTGGCTTGCGTGACAGCGATAGCTAGCTATCGCGACTGGACAGACTGTTCCAACGGGGCCTCAGAGTGGTCACAGAAGCAAGTCGAGTTCCGACACCAAACTGCCGTCCGAATACTGCGACTCGGACTTACGGGAACAGACCGCGCAGGTTGTGTGCGTTGGCCGTGCGCTCGAGAGCGATTGTGTAGGCGGCCGTCCGCAGGTCGGGGATCTCCTTTTCCTCGTACGCGGCGAGCATCTCGTCGAACGCCATCGTCAGGCGGTCCTCGAGGTCGCGGTTGACCTCACCGACCTCCCAGGAGTACTGCTGGCTGTTCTGCACCCACTCCAGATACGAGACGATGACGCCGCCCGCGTTCGCGAGGATGTCCGGAACGACCGGAATCTCGCGGTCGACGAGCACGCTCGCCGCGTCGAACGTCGTCGGGCCGTTCGCGGCCTCGACGACGACGTCGGCCTGCATGCGCTCGGCGACGTCGACTGTGATGACGTTCTCGATGGCCGCGGGGATGAGCGCGTCCACGTCTGCGGTCAGCAACTCGTCGTTCGATATCTCCTCGGCCGGCTCGTAGCCGTCCAGTCGGCCGTCGTTGTCGTCGACGTAGTCGAGAACGTCCGTGATGTCGAGGCCGTCGGGGTCGTAGATGGCGCCGCCGACGTCGGAGACGGCGACGACGTTCGCGCCGCGTTCGTCGAGCAGTTGTGCGGTGACGCTGCCGACGTTCCCGAAGCCCTGGATCGCGACGTCGGCGTCGCCGACGTGCGTGCCGAGGTAGTCGAATATCTCCTCGGTGACGATGGAGACGCCGCGACCCGTCGCCTCCACGCGGCCGTCGGTCCCGCCGATCTCGGGCGGTTTTCCGGTGACGACCTCGGGGACGGCGTGCCCCTGGTACATCGAGTACGTGTCCATGATCCACGCCATGGTGCGCGGGTTCGTGTTCACGTCCGGCGCGGGGATGTCGATGTCCGGCCCGATCATCCGGCGGATGCCCTCCGTGTACCGACGGGTGAGCTGTTCGATCTCGCCCTCGGAGAGGTCCTTCGGTTCGCAGATGATGCCGCCTTTCGCGCCGCCGAACGGCAGGTCGACGAGCGCGGTCTTCCACGTCATCCAGCCCGCGAGCGCGGACACTTCGTCCTTCGAGACGGTTGGGTGGTAGCGGATGCCGCCCTTGAACGGGCCGCGCGCGCTGTCGAACTGGCACCGGTACGCCTCGAACACCTCGACGGAGCCGTCGTCCATGCGGACGGGCAGGCTCACGGTGAGCGTTCGTTCCGGCGTCTTCAGGCGTTCGAAGATGCCGTCGTCGATGTCCACGTACTCTCTCGCGCGTTCCATCTGCGCGAGCATATTATCCAGCGGGCTGCTGTCGGCCATGCGTCGCAATATTTGCGTACCGTATAAGGAAACGTCGCATCGAACCCGGTGTGCCAATCGCAACCACGACCGGCCGGCTCGGGGTCCACGTCGAGTGCCGACCGCGACGTTACTCCTCGTCGTCAGGCAACTTCAGGACGTTCTCGCGGCCGATGCGGAACGACTCGACCTCGTCGTTCTCGCGCATCTGTTTGACCACCTGGCTGGTCTTGGCCTCAGTCCAGTCCATCTCGTCGACGAGCGCCTGCTGTTTCGCGCGCCCGCCCTCGCGGTCGAGGAACCGCTTCACGCGCTCCTCGTTGCTCAGGAGTTCCGCCGGCGGTTCGTCGTCGGTCGACTCGCCCGCCGCGGACTCGTCCGCGCCGGTGGTCGCTGCACCGTCACCGCCCCCAGCAGCGGCGTCGTCCGACCCGCCGCCCGGCGTGCGGTCGTCCCCGTACTGCTCACGGTAGTACCAGCCAGCGGCGCCGAGCACGCCCGCCGCCGCAAGTGCCCCGACGACCGCCGGAACCAGAAGTTCGCTCAGGCCCGCGTTCCCACTACCGTCGTCCGGCGGCGGCGTGTTGGCGTCCTCGGAGTCTGTCGCGTCGTCGGCACCCGGCGACACCACGACCCGGGGCTCGCCCGTCGAGAACTCCTTCGGGCCGGCCCACTCGACCGCGTTCTCGTTCGGGCGCTGGGCGTCCGGGTCGACGTCGACCAGTCCGTAGGACTCGGGCCACGAGATTCTGAGCGACGTCTCGTTGTCGAGGTAGAACCCCTCGAGGGCGTCCCCCGCGACCAGTCGGTCGCCGTTCACGGCGGCGAAGTTCGACCACTTGAACGAGTACGTGACGACGCCGAGTGTCTCCTCGTTGAACGTGTTCACTCGCGTCGATATCGCGACGTTCGACACGCTCATGTCGCGGTTCGTCGTGTCCGCCGCGGCGGCGACGGTCTCCGCGATGCGCTTCCGGAACGTCTCCGTGTACGCGGAACTGTCGTTCTGGATGTCCGCCTGGAGGGATTCGAAGGCCGCCACCTCGGAGTCGTTCGACAGTCGCATCCGGTAGGTGAACGTCCACGTCGCGCTGCCGTTCTCGTGCAGGTTCGCAGAGAGCGACACGCTGTCGGGGTCGAACTCCTCGGGCATTCCGGTGGCTTCGCTCGGCGTCGCCGCGCCGACGGGAACGCCCGCGACGACCACCAGAGCGAGCAGGACACACACCACTCCGCGGTTCATATCCCCCGTCGAACGGCGAGCGTTGAAAGCGTTATTATCGCTTCTGTCACACCTATAACTATTCGGCGGGTCCGATTCGGGTCCCAGTCTACGCACCGAACCCGGGGTACTGGCCGGCTACCGCCCCTGCCACTCGGGTTCGCGGTCCTCGAAGAACGCGTCGATGCCCTCGTTCTTGTCCGCGGTGGCGAACAGTTGCGCGAACAGTTCGGCCTCGTACTCGATTCCCTCCTCCAGACTTGTTCTCGACCCCGCCTTCACCGCGTCCTTCACGAACTCCAGGGCGACCGGACTGTGCGCGGCCATCGACGCCGCCAGTTCCGTGACCGCGTCGTCGAACTCGCCGTCGTCGTACACGTCCTCGACGAGTCCGATGTCCGCTGCTTCCTCGGCGTCGACCGGTTCGCCCGACAGCACGAGTTTCATCGCCTGGCCCTCGCCGACGAGGCGCGGCAAGCGCTGGGTCGCGCCGCCGCCCGGAATGATTCCGAGGTTGATCTCGGGACTCCCGAGTTTCGCGCGCTCGTGGGCCAGCCGGACGTCGCAGGCGAGTGCGAGTTCGAGGCCGCCCCCGAGCGCGTGCCCGTTCAGTCGCGCGATGACTGGCTGGCGGAGGTCGTCGACGACCTCGTAAACCCGAGGTCGCTCGCTCGCACGGCGCTGCTCGATGGCGTCGCGTTCCCGTAACTCGCCGACGTCCGCGCCCGCGACGAACGCCTTCGCGTCGTCGCTGCCCGTGAGAACGACGACGCGCGCGTCGCTGTCCTCGACCGCCGCGAGCACCGACTTCAGTTCCCGCCGAACCTGCGCGTTCAGCGCGTTCCGCGCGTCCGGGCGGTCGATGGTGACCGTCGTGACGTACTCGGGGTCGTCTTCGCGCACGCGAACGAACTCGTAGTCCGCCACGGCGTCCTCGACGGTCGGCACGTCGTCGCCCGCGGTCATTGCTCCCCACCCCGTTCGCCGCTCGTGCCGACGATTTCGCCGTCCTCCCAGATGTAGAACCCCTCGCCGGTCTTCTTCCCGAGTTTCCCGGCGCGCACCTTCCGCTTGAGACTCTGGGGCGGGCGGAACCGCTCGCCGAGCTCCTCCCGGAGGTGTTCGAGGATGTCCAGGCGAACATCCAGCCCCACGACGTCACCGAGTTCGATGGGTCCCATCGGGTGGTTGTAGCCGAGTTCCATCGCGGCGTCCACGTCCCGGGGGTCGGCGACGCCTTCCTCGACCATCCGCATCGCCTCGACGCCCAGCGCGACGCCGAGTCGGGAGGACGCGAACCCGGGCGAATCGGTGACTTCGACGGCCGTCTTCCCCACGTCCTCGACGAAATCGCTGGCGAACGCGAGCGTCTCGTCGCTCGTTTGCTCCGCGACGACGACTTCCACGAGCGCCATGATGTGTACGGGGTTGAAGAAGTGCAGACCGACGAACCGCTCGGGATTCTCGAGCACCGATGCGAGTTCGGTGACGGGGAGACTGGACGTGTTCGACGCGAGCACCGCGTCGGCGGGCGCGGCGTCCGCGGCCTCGGACAGCACGCTCTGCTTGAGGTCGGTGTCTTCGGGCACGGCCTCCACGACGAGGTCGGCGTCGCCCGCCGCCTCGTCGAGGTCCGTGGTCCCGGTCAGCCGGTCGAGCGTGGCGTCACGTTCGCCCGGGGTCACCTTCTCGCGCTCGACGCCGCCCTCGAGGTTCGACTCGATGCTGTTCAACCCATCTCGCACGATGTCGTCTTCCACGTCGCGGAGCCACACGTCGTGGCCCGCCATCGCCGAAACCTGGGCGATGCCGTGGCCCATCGTGCCAGCGCCGAGTACGGCTACCTTCATGTGAGTGGATTGCTCGGTATGCGTGAAAAAGCTACGTAGGACGGGGGCGACTGCGGTGGCGAGGAACGCAGCGAATTTTCAGTACGCCTTCGCGAACTCCCGCGCCTGTCGCCGCACACGCTTCGCGTCCATCCGGACGTGCTCGCCGTCACGGTACAGTACGTCGCCGTCGACCATCGTGAGCGTCACGTCGTCGCCGTGGGCGGCAAACGCGAGATGGGAGAACGGGTCGTGGATGGGCGTCGAGCGCGCGTTGTCCGTCCGCAGACCGACGACGTCGGCCTTCCACCCCTCGCGGAGTTTGCCGACGGTCTCGAACCCGGCGGCCTTCGCGCCGTTCCGCGTCGCCATCTCGAACACCGTGCGCGCGGGGAGCGCAGTCGGGTCGAGGTCCGACACCTTCCCGAGGAGGCTGGCCTGGCGCATCTCCGTGAACTCGTCGAGCGTGTTGTTACACGGCGGACCGTCGTTCCCCAACGCGACGTTGACGCCGCGGTCGAGGTAGTCCCGGACCGGCGCGATTCCGGACGCGAGTTTCATGTTCGAGGACGGGCAGTGGGTGACGTGCGTGCCCGTCTCCGCGAGCACCTCGCGTTCCGTCTCGTCCGTCCACACGCAGTGCGCGAGCACGACGTCCTCGCCGGTCAACCCCACCTCGTCGAGCCAGTGGATGTTTCGCTTCCCGGTGTTCTCCTCGACGCTCTCTATCTCGCCCTTGTTCTCGCTCGCGTGCGTGTGAATGCGAACGCCGTACTCGTCCGCAAGGTCGCGACAGCCGCGCAAGCACTCCTCCGTGCAGGACACCGCGAAGCGCGGCGTGACGGCGTATCGAACCCGGTCGTTCCACGCGCCGTCGTACTCCCGGATCAACTCCTCGGTCTCCGCCAGCGCGTCGTCGGTGTCCTCTATCAGCCCCTCGGGCGAGTCCTTGTCCATCAGGACCTTCCCCATCAGCGCGCGAACGCCCGACTCGCCCGCGGCCTCGAACGCCTCGTCGGCGTGCGCGACGGAGAGGTGGTCGATGGCTGTCGTGGTTCCGGACTCCAGTAACTCGAGATAGCCCAACTCCGCCGCTGCGCGCATCTCCTCGGCGCTCATCGACGCCTCCATCGGGAGGACGTGGTCGAACAGCCAGTCCAGTAGTTCAGTGTCGTCGGCCATCCCGCGCCCCAGACTCTGCACGGAGTGGACGTGTCCACCGACGAGACCCGGGGCGAGCACGTCGCACGCGATGCGCTCGTGGTCGGGGTAGGCAGAAAGCAGGTCGTCGCGGCCTCCGACGGCGGCGATGGTGTCGCCCTCGACGACCAGCGCGCCCTCCGCGAGGACGGTGTCGGCGTCACAGACCAGCGTGTCGGCGTGGAGGAGCGTCATTCCCTCGCGTCGTACGACGCCCACGCCCCTAACCGGTTCCGATTCGGAAGCCCGAAACGGGAGTCGCGTCGGCTACTCTCGTCGGTCGCTCGCCGGAACGCCTTTCACACCGTACCGCCGCACGCCCTCCTGTTCGTACAGCAGGCGCGGCCGAGCCACGACTTTGTCACCGATCTCCGGCGCGTCATCGCCCACTAGCACGACCTGCACGGGAACGCTCACCTCGCCGCCGCCCTCGCGCCCCTCGAACGCGACGACTGCGCTCGCGTAGTCGCCGGCGCGGGCCTGCTGGGGGACGAACTCCGGCGGTGCGCCGCCCTGCGAGATGGTCGTCACCACCTCCACCGTGCCCGTCTCCGAGAGTTGCGCGTCGTCGTAGCCCGGACGCTTGCCGCATTCGACGCACGCGCCCTCTGGCGGGAACCGGAGCGCCCCGCAGTTCCGGCAGCGTCCCGCGACGAGGCGGTGACGCTGGGGGAGCGTGCGGTGGTAGGACGGCACGCTGACGTACGCGCCGCCGCCTTCCGGTACGCCAGAGTCGAACGCGCCCCGCCGTCGCTGCGCGCCCGCGAAGTCGAGGTCTCTGTCGCCAGACAGCGTGACCCGCGCCGGGACGCGGCCGTCGATTGTCACGCGGAACGCGTGGGCCGCGCCACCGCTTCCGTACGAAACCACGAGCACGTTCTCGTATCCGGTGTCGACGGCGTCCGCGAACCCGAGTAGCGCGCTCGCCGCGCCAGTATCTCCGATCTCGCTGACCGCGGTGCCCGCAGCCACCGTCTCCGCGTCGATATCGAGCGAGCGGCCCGCGCGATACGGCAGGTCACCGTCCGGCGCCTGGAGCGCCGCGGCCTCCGGTCCGGCCACATCGTCCTCCAGGCCGAGGTCTTCTACAGCGCCCGCGACCGTCTCGCGGTACGCCTGCCGGTCGTAGGACGTCACATCGAGTCCCGTCGTCTCTTCGTTCCCGCGCTCCCGGAACCGGGTTCCGGGGTACGCCGCATTGTACGACCCGCGTTCGGTAACCTCGCCAGCGCCGCCCGGCGCCAGGACCACTGCCGCGGCGCCCGCGCCCGCTGCGTGGCCGACCGACTCGTCCGTTGCTCCCTGCGGGCAGTCGGACGCGACGACGAGTGCGACGCCGCTGGTGTCGCCGTCACCCTCGCCGGGTACGCTGGCACCGTCCAGCGACGCCGCGAGCGCTTCGCCGCCGGCGGCGGTGCTGCCCGAGAACTGCGCCGTTCGAGCGTCGTTCTCGACGCCGAGCAGACTCGCGAGGCGCCCCGTCCCCGCCTCCTCGTCGTACGGTAACGTCGTGGACGCGAGGAACAGCGAGTCCACGTCGCCCGCGTCGTAGTCGCTGGCTGCGAGCGCGCGGCGTCCCGCTTCCGCCGCCATGGTGAGCGCGTCTTCGTCCGCGTCCGGAACCGCGACCGACTCGACGCCGCGCGCGTGGAACGCCCCCAGAGCGTTCCGTACTGCGTCTGCAGAGAGCCTGAATCGGGGGATGTACGCGCCGACGGCGGCGATTCCGGGTTGTCGCTGCTCCCCGCCACCGCCCCGCTCGTGCCCGCTCATTGGTCTCCCTCCAGCAGGGTGACGACGGCCGCGCCGCCGCTCCCACCGACGTTGTGCGCGAGCGCGAGGTTCGCGTCCGCGACCTGCCGGTCGCCCGCGCGACCGGTGAGTTGCTTCCACAGTTCGACGACCTGCCCCGCGCCGGTCGCGCCGATGGGGTGCCCCTTCGATTTGAGACCGCCGGAGACGTTCACCGGGAGGTCGCCGTCCGGGTCAGTCGCGCCCTCGCGGAGCAACTCGGGTGCCTCGCCGCGCCCACAGAATCCGAGGTCCTCGTACGCGAGCAGTTCCGCGATGGCGAAGCAGTCGTGGACCTCCGCGAGGTCGACGTCGCCGGGGTTGCGGTCGGCCATCTCGTAGGCCGCCTCGGCGGCGCGCTCGCTCGCCGGAATCGACGTGTAGGTGTCGCGCTCGAACAGGCCGACGCGGTCGCTCGCCGCGCCGACGCCCGCGACCCTTGCCGCGTCGAAGTCCGCGTCGTCGACCACGTCCTCGCTCGCAACGACGACGGCGGCCGCGCCGTCGCTCGTCGGACAGCAGTGATAGAGCGTCAGCGGGTCCGCGACCACGGTCCCCTCGCTGGCGTCCTCCAACGAGCACTCGAACGCGAGGTGCGCGTGGGGGTTCTTCGCGCCGTTCGCGTGGTTCTTCACTGCCGCCCGTGAGAGGTCGTCGACAGTGGCATCGTACTCGTGCAGGTAGGCGTCAGCCATCTGGGCGTACGTGCCGGCGAACGTGGTTCCAGTGAGTCGCTCCCACTCCGTCTCGCCGCTCACGCCGAGCCAGTACTTCGTGGCGTCACCGCTTGCGTCCGTCATCACCTCGTAGCCGCCAGCGAGGACGACGTCCGCCATCCCGCTTTTCACGGCTTGTACGGCGTTCCGGACGGCGTAGCCGCTCGCCGCGCAGGCGTTCTCGACACGCGTCGTCGGCACGGAGAGTCCGACGTGCTCGGTGACCGCCGGCCCGGAGAGCCCGATCTGTCGCCCTCCCACGCCGAGGGTTCCGACCACTGCCTCGTCGATGTCCTCCGGGGAGAGGGCGTCGGCGCTCGCCATCGCGCGGTCGAACGCGGTGGCGAACAGGGAGCGATAGGACTCCTCGGGGAACGACCCGAAGGCCGTCTGCCCCGCCCCGACGATGTAGGCGTCACGCATACGCGGTGATTCTCGACCCTCCCTCATAATCTCTCGCCGACGCGGTGCGCAGTCGGCGGTGGGAACTCGCCTGTGAGGACACAGCCTCGGCATAACTATTTGTCACTCGGGAATCGCCTTCCGGTATGGCCTACAGCTACGAGCCACAGTACTTCGAGGAGTTCGAGGAAGGGCAGACCTTCGAGAGCGTCGGGCGAACCGTCACGGAGTCGGACTTCGTGATGCACTCGGCGTTCTCCGGCGACTGGACGGAACTCCACACGAACGCAGAGTACGCCGAGGACTCCATGTTCGGGGAACGGGTCGCCCACGGCCCGATGACGTTCATCCTCGCCACCGGGTTCGTCTATCGCTGTGGGTTCCTGGAGCGCCGCGTGAAGGCCTTCCTCGGGATGAACTACATGGACATCCCGGCACCCGTGGCGATGGGCGACACTATTTCTCTGGATATGGAGGTCACGGACACCAAGGAGTTCTCCTCTCGCGACGACGCGGGCATGGTCGTCATCGACACGGAGATGACGAACCAAGACGGCGAGGAAGTTTTCTCTGGTGATATGAAGTTCATGGTGAAAACCGAGGCGTCGGCGTAACCGAATCCCCGCGTCGGTTCCCTGCGTTCAGTTCGGGATTGTCGATAGTGTCATATATTCAGGTATGCTGCTTCGTCGGTAACGTCCATCGACCTTACTGAACGAACTGTTCTTTGGAGCCTTCTGGCTGCCTTCTCGCGTCCATACCGAGCGTCTGGCCGGCAACTGTTTCGAACCGGGTTGATAAATGAGCAGGTTACTCATGTCATCACTGTATAATAACTAAGGGGGGGTTTATCGTGCAAATTTACAGGTATGTTGGGTGGAAAAGGTGGGAAGTCAGCGGTAGCAGTAACGCTCGCAGTGCTGATGATCGGTTCCGTGTTCGTCGCACCGATGGTTGGGGGGACTATCGCGGACGAACCCGGGGCCGCCAGCGCGATGCCGAACCACGCGAACAGCTCTCAAGGGAGCATTCAAGAGGACACAGACGGGGCAAGTCAAACGAACCTCGCGGACGCGAACGTCACGATACGCGGAAACGAGGCCAACGACACGCTCGGTGCTGAGATTGTCGGCGCCGGAGACGTCAACAACGACGGCACACCGGACGTGCTCGTCAGCGCGCCGAACGCCGACGTCTCGGGGAACAACTCCGGAGCAGTCTACCTGTTCTACGGTCCCGTGGAAGGCGGCGAGTACAACGCCAGTTCGGCTGACGTCGTCTTCACCGGCGAAGCCGCGGGGGACAACGTTGGGGCTTCGATCGCCGCCGGCGACCTGAACGGCGACAACGTCAGCGACGTCGTCATCGGCGCGCCGAACCACTCGGTCGGCGACCCGGCGAAGACCAACGACACGAACGAAGGCGCGGCGTACGTCGTCTACGGAAACGAGAGCCTGAGCGGGATGGTGAGTCTCGCCGACAGCGACGCAAAGATCGTCGGGGAGTCCGCCAACGACGCCGCGGGCTTCTCGCTCGCAGTCGTCGACGCGGGCGGGGCCGACACGTCACGCCTGCTCGTCGGCGCGCCGTACCACGACGCCGAGGGGAACAACTCCGGAGCAGTCTACGTCCTCGGGAGCGACTCCCTCGGGTCGAACGTATCGCTGTCCAGCGCGGACGTGAAACTGACCGGTCAGGTGCCACACGCACTGGCCGGCTACGCCGTCGGGTCCGCGGAGGACGTGAACGGCGACGGCGCGGGTGACGTGCTCGTCGGTGCACCCGGCAACAACTCAACGTTCGACACGAACGTCGTGAACGTCGAGTCCGGCGCGGCCTACGTCGTGAGCGGCGCGAACCTCGCGGACTGGTCCGGGAGTACGAGTCTCGGGAACGCGACGATGACGCTCACGGGTGAGTCCGCGGGCGACAACGCCGGAATCGCGGTCTCCACGGCGGGCGACGTGAACGGCGACGGCTACGCTGACATGCTCGTTGGCGCGCCGTTCGAGGACACCGCGGGCGACAACGCTGGCGCGGTGTACCTGGTACTCGGGGGGCAGAGCCTGCCGAGCAACCAGTCGCTCGCGAACGCGGCGCTGAAGCTCACAGGTGCCGGTGCCGGTGACTACGCTGGCTGGGCGGTCTCCTCCGCCGGGTCCGGCGACATCACCTGTGACGGCCTCGCCGACATCATCGTCGGCGCGCCCGGCAACGACAGCGTCACGGGTCAGGACTCCGGTGCGGCGTACCTCGTCCACGGTGCCGAGAACATCTCCGGCGTCACGTCGCTCGCGGACGCGGACGAGAAGCTCTACGGCGAGTCCGCAAACGACAGCGCGGGCTACGCAGTGGCCGACGTGAACGACACGAGCGGTGACGGCCTCGAGGACGTCGCGGTCGGCGCGCCGTTCAACGACGCCAACGGCGAGAACGCCGGCGCAGCGTACATCGTCAACAGCGAGTGCCCGCCGGAGCAGGCGCCGCCGACGACGGCACAGCCAACGACCGAGCAGCCGACGACTGAGCAACCGACGACTGAGGAACCGACGACCGAGCAGCCAACGACTGAGGAACCGACGACCGAGGAACCGACGACTGAACAGCCGACGACGAAGGAACCAAAGACGACGAAGGCACCGAAGACGACTGAGGAACCGACGACTGAACAGCCGACCACGAAGGCACCGAAGACGACTGAGGAACCGACGACGAAGGCACCGAAGACGACTGAGGAACCGACGACTGAACAGCCGACCACGAAGGCACCGAAGACGACTGAGGAACCGACGACTGAACAGCCGACGACGAAGGCACCGAAGACGACTGAGGAACCGACGACGAAGGCACCGAAGACGACTGAGGAACCGACGACGAAGGCACCGAAGACGACTGAGGAACCGACGACGAAGGCACCGAAGACGACTGAGGAACCGACGACGAAGGCACCGAAGACGACTGAGGAACCGACGACGAAGGCACCGAAGACGACTGAGGAACCGACGACGAAGGCACCGAAGACGACTGAGGAACCGACGACGAAGGCACCGAAGACGACTGAGGAACCGACGACGAAGGCACCGAAGACGACTGAGGAACCGACGACTGAACAGCCGACAACGACCACAACTACGACGCCAACCACGACGACTACGACGCCAACCACGACGACCACGACGCCAACCACGACGACCACGACGCCGACCACGACGACCACGACGCCGACCACGACGACTACGACGCCGACCACGACGACTACGACGCCGACCACGACCACGACGACAACCACGACGACGACGGCAACGACCACGCAGCCGACTACGACGACCACCAACAACGTAGCAGGTATCAGCTACATCGCCTTCTGCGTCGAGGGCGGTAACCAGACCGGGAGCGATCCGTGCCCGGCGGGAGAAAGCCTCCTCGTGAAGTTCGAGTGGAACGATAGCTCCTTCGAACCGGAAGGCGGTGACAGCATGGGGGTCAACATCACGGACGTCGTGACTAACGGCGAGGGCGAACCAATCGCGGCGAATTGGACGTCGGAAGATACGATTAGCACCGTCGTCGTCAAGTCCAGCACCGAGGAATGCGAGTACCCCGGTGGAACGAACGGCACGGTGTACTCGTGCGGGCCGCCGCCGGGACAGAGCGCGATATCCGGAGAACCGGTCGCTGACGCATCCAGCGGAATCGGAATTCCGTTCATGGACTCCGTCGGTCTGCCGCTGTACGTCGGCCTCGTCGCGGCCGCAGGCCTCGTCGTCCGCCGTCGCGACGAAGAGTCGAACTGATAGTCGGAGCCAACGGGCCGGTTCACCGGCTTCAGGAACACCAGCACCTCTCTATTTTCGGCGAACGTCGCAGTGAGTTGCTCCTCCGGTAGCTGTGAGACGCCGCGCCAGTGAGCACTGCTCGACCCGTCACAACCAACGGAAACCCACTGTTATTTTGCCGCCTGCCAACTCATCCCAGGGCATGCTCGACGACCTGCTTGACGAACCGCGCGCCATCGACACACACGCCCACCAGCCGACCGCGGAGTTCCTCGAGGACGCCGGCGGCCAGATGATGGAGGACGCCGCGAACAAGTTCGGCACCGAGATGGAGACGTGGGACTACGAGGCGATGATCGAGGAGTACCACAAGGCGGGCGTCGGGCGTTCGATTCTGCTCGGGTGGGACGCCGAGACGAACACCGGGAACCCCGCCGTGCCGAACGACTACGTCGCCGAAATCCGGGACGAGCACCCCGATTTCTTCGTCGGATTCGCGTCCGTCGACCCGCTGAAAGAGGACTGCGTCGAGGAGGCGCGCCGGGCGGTCGAAGACCTCGACCTCTCCGGGTTCAAGTTCCAGCAGATCGCGCAGGGCTTCGACCCGAGCGACCCCGAACACGAGGAACTCTGGAACACCATCGAGGACCTGGGTGTGCCCTGTGTCTTCCACGGTGGGAACTCCACACTCGGCGCAGGCTCACCCGGCGGTCGCGGACTGAAAATCAAGCACGGGAACCCGATGCTCCTCGACGACGTCGCCGCCGAGCATCCCGACCTCCAGATTCTCATCGCACACCCGGCGTTCCCGTGGGAGAAAGAGCAACTCGCCATCTGCCAGCAGAAGGGCAACGTCTACATGGACCTCTCCGGGTGGATTCCGAAGTACATCGACGACCAGGTACTCCACTACGCGGGAACCATCCTCCAGGACAAGGTGATGTTCGGCACGGACTACCCGATGATCCACCCCGGGGAGTGGCTCGAGTCCCTCGAAGAGAGTACGGATTATTCGGACGACGTCTACCGGAAACTCCTCTGGGAGAACGCCGAGGAGTTCCTGGGACTGTAGACCCACACGCTAGTCGTCAAGCACGCCACGAATCCACAGTCGGCGCGTTGAACCCGGGAGGGCTCCTTTGTGGATTCATCTGATTCAATTTCAGTGGTTTTCACTTAAACACACCAGCGTTCGGGGGCACTTGCTATAACGTACATGGTAAACAATGGCATGGTATGAGCACGCAGTCAGAGCAACCGACGCGGACGGTAGACGTAGAACCGGAAGCGCGCACACTCGACGAAGTCGAGTTGAGCGAGTTCGACGCCAGACACGTACTGAAGTTCGTCGTCGCGTTCGGCATCGGCGCGTTCTTCTTCCTGTTGCCGGTGCCCTGGCAGGGCGAGATCACGGTACCGTTCGACATCGTCGTCAGCAGGATCACGGCATCGTTCCCGAACGCCGTCGGCGTCTACGCGCTGGCAATCATCGTCGCCGGTGGTCTCCTCACGACGCTCGCCGAACTCGACACCAGGGACGTCCTCGACGTCGGTGTCGACTTCTCGTACTGGGAGAGTTCCGTGGCGTTCTGGGCCCTCCGCATCGCCGGCCTGCTGCTCGCACCCGTGATGTTCTTCAAACTCGGTCCGGGCTGGCTTCACACCGCCAGCACCGGCCAGTTCATGTGGTCGACGCTCGTCTACAGCGTCGGCGTCATCATCCCCATCGGCGCCGTCTTCATCACCATCTTCGTGGAACTCGGCGGCCTGGAGTTCGTCGGCACGCTCGCTCGACCACTCATGCGCCCACTGTTCAACCTCCCCGGGCGTGCCGCGCTCGACAGCCTCGCGTCCTGGGTCGGGTCGTACAGCGTCGGCCTGTACGTCACCCGGAACGTCTTCGAGCGCGGCGGCTACCACAAGCGTGACGTGTTCACCATCGCGACGTGTTTCTCCACGGTGAGCATCGGGTTCGTCGGCGTCGTCGCCGCGACCCTGAACATGCTCGAGTTGTTCCCCATCATCTTCCTGGCGTACTTCCTCTGTGTCGGTATCTGCGGCGTCATCCTCGTCCGAATTCCGCCCATCAGTGACGTGCCGAAGGAGTACATCGACGAACCCGACCCCGAACACCCCTTCGAGGGGTCCGGATTCGATTACCTTCGGTTCGCCGTCAGTGAGGCCGTCGAGAAGGCCGAAGAGGGCGAGACGTTCCTCGAGGCAGCGTGGCGCGGGTTCGTAGACGGCCTGAAACTCACGAGCCTCATCCTCGGCACCATCCTCGCGGTCGGTCTCGCGGCGACGCTGCTCTCCGCGCACACGCCGGTATTCGACTACCTCGGTGCGCCACTCGTCCCGGTCGTTCGCGCGCTCGGCATTCCGAACGCGGAGACAGTCGCACCCGCCACCATTGTCGGCATCACGGAGATGTACGTGCCCGTACTGCTCGTCACCGGGGCGGCTGTGAAGGCCAAATTCTTCGTCGCGGTGCTGTCGGTCTCCCAGCTCATCTTCTTCTCCAGCGTCGGCCCGATGGCGATGGACATGTTCAGCGACGTCCCCATCAGGTTCCGCGACCTCGTGCTCCTGTTCGTGATGCGGACCATCATCCTCGTCCCCGTCATCGCCGGGATGACCCACGTCGTCGCCGCGCTCGGCCTGCTCTAAACCACGCCGTGGTCGACGAGCGCACCGAGGATTTTGTTCTCGGCGCGCCGCAAGTGCTCTTCGACGGTGCGGCGGTCCAGTCCGAACGTCTCCGCGAGTTCCTCGGTCGTCGTCTCTCGGGGAATTCGGTAGTAGCCCGCGCGGTGTGCAGCCCGCAACACGTCACGCTGGCGCGCCGTCAGTGACGGCACTACGCCGTCCAGTGAGAGAATGGGGGCGTCGCGAGTGAGCGTCGTGAACTCGTGTTTCTCTGCCACCGTGACGTCGTGGTCGGCCGCGAGGTCCCGATAGACGGCTGTGAGGTTCGCTGGATCGAGAGCAAGTACTCGGCAGTGTTTCGCGCCGTTCGCGTACGTGAGTGGCGGCAACAGTAGGCAATTGTGCCGTTCGAGATACTGCTCGACGGTCTCCTCGTGGCGCTGCAGGCAGTCGCCGGTGATGACGACGCGGTCGTCCCCCTCTGCGAGCCCGTCCCGGATGCCGACCGCGTCCTCCACGCGGTCGAGCGCGCGGTCGCTGGACCCTGTGACGTGCAGGAGGTCGCAGTGATCGTTACACCACAGTTCGATGCGGGTGTCGGCGTCTCTGGTGCTGGCTGCATACGGCCCGTGGTCTTCGATGCGGAGCGTCGCCTCGTGCATTCCCCGGCATCTCCCCCTCGCTAACTTATAAACACTCCTCCGTACGCTGGCCTACCTTCCTTTGTGGTTCGCGACGAAGGAGGAGTATGGACGACACCGAAGCCGACTTCGAGGTGGGCGAGCCATCAGCGCAGTGGCGCGATTATCAGGGTGCGCCCACGGGCACCGACATCGAGTGCGAGGGGTGGCGACAGGAGGCCGCGCTCCGCATGCTCAACAACAACCTCGACCCAGAGGTGGCGGAGAAACCCGAGGACCTCGTCGTGTACGGTGGCACGGGGCGCGCGGCACGCTCGTGGGACGCGTACGACGGCATCCTCGAGCAACTCCGGGAACTGGGCGGCGAGGAGACGCTGCTCGTACAGTCGGGCAAACCCGTGGGAGTCTTCGAGACGCACGAGCAGGCGCCCCGGGTACTCATCGCGAACTCGAATCTCGTCGGGAAGTGGGACAACTGGGAGCACTTCCACGAACTCGAAGCGGAGGGCCTCATCATGTACGGCCAGATGACCGCGGGGTCGTGGGCGTACATCGGCACGCAGGGCATCATTCAGGGCACGTTCGAGACGCTGGCAGAACTCGCCGAACAGCACTACCCGGAGAACGACGGCTTGCGCGGGAAGATCGTCTCCACCGGCGGTCTCGGCGGGATGGGCGGCGCGCAACCGCTCGCGGTGACGATGAACCACGGCGTCTGCATCGCTGCCGAGGTCGACGAGGACCGCATCGACCGGCGCATCGAGACCGGCTACTGCATGGAGAAAACCGACGACCTGGACGAGGCCATCCGGAAGGCAAAGGAGGCCGCCGAGGCCGGTGAACCGTACTCCATCGGCGTCCACGTCAACGCCGCGGACATGCTAGAGGGGATGCTGGAGCGTGGGTTCGTGCCGGACGTGGTGACGGACCAGACGAGCGCACACGACGAACTCGAGGGTTACTACCCGAGCGGGTACACTGTCCAGGAAGCCGACGAACTCCGCGAGGAGGACCCCGAGACGTACGTCGAGGAGAGCCTCGACACGATGGAGCGCCACGTCGCTGGCATCCTCGGCCTGCAGGACGAGGGCGCGGTCGCGTTCGAGTACGGCAACAACATCCGCGGGCAGGTGCAGGACCACCGCGGCGACGTCACGACGACAGCGGGCGAGACCCACGACGCCTTCGACTACCCGGGGTTCGTTCCGGCGTTCATCCGTCCGCTGTTCTGCCGCGGGAAGGGTCCCTTCCGCTGGGTCGCGCTCTCCGGTGACCCCGACGACATCCACCGGACGGACGAGGCCGTGAAGGAACTGTTCCCGGAGAAAGAGGCGCTCCATCGCTGGATCGACCTCGCGCAGGAACAGGTGCAGTTCCAGGGCCTCCCCTCTCGGGTGTGCTGGCTCGGCTACCACGCGGGAGACGATGAAGACGCGCTCACCGAGCGCGCCCGCTTCGCGCTCCGCATCAACGAACTCGTCGCAGAAGGCGAAATCGGCGCGCCCGTGGTCGTCACCCGCGACCACCTCGACGCCGGGTCGGTCGCCAGTCCGAACCGAGAGACGGAAGCGATGAAGGACGGCTCGGACGCCGTCGCAGACTGGCCGATTCTGAACGCACTGCTGAACTGCGCGGCGGGCGCGGACATCGTGAGTGTCCACGACGGCGGCGGCGTCGGCATCGGGAACGCGCTGCACGCGAACAACCACGTGGTCCTCGACGGGAGCGACCTCGCGGCGGAGAAGGCCCGACGCGTGTTCACGACGGACCCCGGAATGGGCGTGATTCGGCACGCCGACGCGGGCTACGAGGAAGCTATCGAGGAGGCCGCGGAGTCGGGCGTCACCGTCCCGATGGCGGAGTCGAACCGAGACACGGGGGCGGAGAACCGATGAATCTGACACCGGCGCCCGAGTGGACGGGCACGTCCGCCGACCCGAACGACGACCAGTTCGGTGACCAGGTGGAGGAAGCCGTGCTCGAAACTGCGTCGGACTACGACGCGGTGCTCGTCGGCGAACCGTACGACGGCGCCGTCATCGGCCGGAAAGGCGCCGCCGAGGGCCCGGACGAAATCCGGGAGTCGCTCGCCGGTCTGAAAACCCACCACTTCGACGAGGGCCCGGTCACGTCGGTCGGCGACCTCGGCAACGTGGCGGGGGCCGCGGACGCCGACAGTGTGTCCGACGCACAGTCGATGTTTCAGGAGGTCGCGGAGCGTGTTCACGACCTCGGCGCGCTGCCGGTGTTCGTCGGCGGCGACAACTCGCTGTCGTACGCGAACGCCAGCCCGCTCCTCGAGCGCGGGACGCTCGGCGTCGTCAGCTTCGACGCGCACCTCGACTGCCGGGAAGTCCGCGGTGACCCCTCGAGCGGGACGCCGTACCGCCAGTTGTTCGAAGCGGGACTCGACTCGCTCGCCGTCGTCGGCGCGCGCGACTTCGAAACGTCGACTGCGTACGCGGACTACCTCGACGAGCAGGGCGGGACGGTCGTCACCGCGGAGTCGGTCGGCCGAGACCCAGACGGTGCACTCGCTGACGCGACGGCGGTGCTGGACGACGTCGACCAGCTGTACGTGAGCGTGGACATCGACGTTCTCGACGCCGCGTATCCGGGGTCGAGCGCACCGACGCCGGGTGGTCTTCAGCCCAGAGAACTGTTCCGGCTGGTGCGCCACCTCGCCGGTGACGACAGGGTCGTCGGCTTCGAGATAGTCGAGACCGCACCGCCACTCGACTCGAACGGACGGACTGTCGCGGCCGCCGCGCGAACGATTGCCCACTTCCTCGCGGGGTACAGCGAGTGACCTTCCCACAATCTACGATGAGCACGCTCCAGACAGTCGTTCACGACGCAGCAGAACTGGTCGTCGGCCCCGCCGCCGACGAAACGCTCCGGACGTACGAGAGCGCCGCAATCGCCGTCGTCGATGGTGACGTCGCGATGGTCGGGCCGACCGAGGACGTGCGCCGCGAATATCCGTTCGACACCGCCAAAACGACGGTCGACGCGTCCGGGAAGACAGTGATTCCGGGATTCGTCGACCCCCACACCCACGCCCTGTTCGCCGGCGACCGATCGGACGAGTTCGCCGCGAAACTCCGCGGGAAGCCCTACCAGGAGATTCTCGAGGAGGGCGGCGGCATCCTCCGGACGGTCGAGGCCGTCCGGGAGGCCAGCGACGAGGAACTCGTCGCGAACCTCACGCGCCAACTCGACCTGATGCTCGCACACGGCACGACGACTGCCGAGGTGAAAACGGGCTACGGACTCGACACGGAGACCGAACTCCGGATGCTCGACGCCATCGCGCAGGCGGCGGACGACCACCCGGTCGACGTGGTGGCGACGTTCATGGGCGCGCACGCCGTGCCTGACGGCCGCGAGACCGAGGACTACGTCGACGAGGTTGTCGAGGAGCAGTTGCCCGCGGCGGCGGACCGCGGCGTCGCGGAGTTCTGCGACGTGTTTTGCGAGGAGGGCGTGTTCACCGTCGAGCAGTCCCGACGGATTCTGGAGGCCGGTGAGGAGTACGGTCTCACGCCCAAGATTCACGCCGAGGAGTTCACGCGACTCGGAAGCGCCCAACTCGCCGCCGACCTCGACGCAGTGAGCGCTGACCACCTCCTGCACGCAACGAGCGAGGACGCCGAGGCCATGGCGGATGCTGGCGTCGTGCCCGTTCTGCTTCCGGGAACCGCGTTCTCGCTGGGGGAGTCCTACGCGGACCCACAGCAGTTCCAGAACGCAGGGGCGCCGGTCGCGCTCGCAACGGACCTGAACCCGAACTGCTACAGTCAGAGCATGGGATTCGCCGTCGCGCTCGCGTGCAACGGCATGCGGATGGCCCCAGCGGACGCACTCCTCGGGGCGACGCGCAACGCCGCGCTCGCACTCGACCGCGACGACGGCACCGGCACGCTCGTCGAAGGTTCTTCCGCAGACCTCGCGATCGTAGACGGCCCGAGCCACGTCCACGTTCCGTACAATTTCGGCGTGAACAGCGTCGACACCGTGCTCAAGGACGGAGCGGTCGTCGCACGCGGCGGCGCCGTCGCGGACGAGGACACTGTCGCCGACGGAGGTGATGTACGTGACTGAGGCGGTCGTCGTCGATGGCCAGACGCTGACGCCCGAAGGCGTCGAAGCGGTCGCACGCCGGGACGTACCAGTCGAAATTGCCGAGGATGCCCGCGAGGACGTGCGGCGGTCCCGCGAGCGCGTCGAGGACGTGCTGGACTCCGGCGAAGCGGTGTACGGCGTGAACACCGGGTTCGGCCAGTTGGTCGACCAGCAGATTTCTCGCGAGGACCTCGAAGCCCTGCAGACGAACTTGATCCGGAGTCACGCGGCGGGCCAGGGCCGCGAACTCGAACGTGAGGAAGTTCGAGCACTCGTCCTCACTCGCCTCAACGCACTCGTCAAGGGATACTCGGGGATTCGGGAGACTGTCGTGGACCTGCTCCGAGACCTGCTGAACGAGGGCGTCCACCCGGTTGTCAGGTCCCGGGGGAGCCTCGGCGCGAGCGGCGACCTCGCACCGCTGGCGCACATGAGCCTCGTGCTGCTGGGGGAGGGAGCGGCCGACGTCGGAGGTGAGCGATTGCCGGGCGACGAGGCGCTCTCGCGCGCTGGTCTCGAACCCGTGACGCTCGTGCCGAAGGAGGGACTCGCGCTCATCAACGGCACCCAGTTGACGACCGGGATGGCGGCGCTCGCGCTTCTCGACGGCGAACGCGCGCTCCGCGCCGCCGACGCCGCCGGTGCGCTCACGACGGAGGTGACGATGTCCACGACCGCGAACTGCGACCCGTCTATCCACCGCGTTCGCCCGCACGACGGGCAGGCGGCGAGCGCGCGGAACGTCAACGCGCTCACCGAGGATTCGGGAATCGTGGAGTCTCACCGGAACTGCGACCGCGTGCAGGACGCGTACTCGATTCGCTGTCTGCCCCAGGTCCACGGCGCGGTCCGCGACGCGCTCACACATCTCCGCGAGGCCGTGGAGACGGAGTTGAACAGCGCGACGGACAACCCGCTGGTCTTCGACGCGGAGAGCGCAGACCCACGCGCCAGCGGCACAGAGAACGCCGCGGTGCTGTCGGGCGGGAACTTCCACGGCGAACCGCTCGCGCTCCGCCTCGACTACGCCACGAGTGCGCTCACCGAACTCGCCGCCATCAGCGAGCGCCGCACCGACCGCATGCTCAACCCGAACATCCAAGAGGAATACCTGCCGCCGTTCCTCGCGCCCGAGAGCGGCCTCCACTCGGGGCTGATGATTCCCCAGTACACTGCCGCGTCGCTCGTCAACGACCTGCGCTCGCTTGGCACCCCCGCGACCGACAACACGCCCGTCTCGGGCGGACAGGAAGACCACGTCAGCATGAGCGCGGGGTCCGCGTACGGGTTCCGCGAGGCCGCCGCGAAGACCGCGAGCGTGGTCGGCGTCGAGTTGCTCTGTGGCGCGCAGGCCAGCGAGTTCCTCGACGACGACCTCGACCACGCCGCCGGCACGCGAGCGGTGTACGACCTGGTTCGGGACGTGTCGCCGCCGGTCGAGCAGGACCGATCGCTTTCGGCGGAGATGGACGCCATCGCGGACCTCGTTCGGGAGGGACTCGTGGACGAAGCGGTCGAGCACGCGCTCGGGAAGCCACTGGAGTAGCTCGCCGGCCGCGCTGGATTTGTCCGCGTACCCCCGGAAGGCACTTGGTCGACTGTCCACCGTTCTCGAACATGGTCGACGTACGCCGCGTGCCGCCTGCGGATTTCGACGCCGTCTACCGACTGCTCTGCGAGCGCGTCGGCGACCGCGACGAAGCTACTGTCCGCGAGTGGTACGACGACCACCCCGAACTGTTCGTCGGCGCGTACGACGACGGCGACCTCGTGGGGTTCGCGGCTGGCCGGGAACGGGACGACGCCTCGGTCGAACTCGCCGGCATCGCCGTGGACGACTCCCACACCCGGCAGGGAATAGGCTCCCGACTCCTCGACGCGTTCGAAGCCGCCGCCGTGGACCTCGGCTACGAGCGCGTGAGCCTCGGCTCTGCGGGCGGCTACGTCGACGAGTTCTACCTCGCGAACGGCTACGAACCGGAGAGCATCCTCGTCCGCCTCCACCCGGACGATGTCTCCGAGGACCACCGCGACCTGGGGTTCGAGATTCTCCGGGAGCGGATGGACGACGGGACGCAGAAATTCTACGTCGCGCCGGGCGGCCACGACCCCGAGCGCGTCGAGGCGGTCCGCGGAGCGTTCGGTGACCCCGACGCCATCTACATCATGGAGACGCACCTCTAACAGGAGTCACCAATGCGGTTCTTCATCCAGAGTCGAGGTCGAAACAGCCGCTTGATACAGTGGACGTACCTGCCGACTCTGAGCCACTGTAGTGCTCGCTGTTCACATCTCACGGGCATTACTCGTCCGATTTCTGTGATTCCGTCGTGACCTGACCGCTGATTCGCTGCTGTTCGTCTTTCGGGATGAAGGGGCCGAACGCTGCCGTTCGCTGGGCGATGAGTGCAATACGCACGACGTACGCGAGAAGGACTGAAAGCGGTACGAGCGAGACAGCGATGGTCGCGCTGAGGAGGACGACAATGATCGGGCGTGCAATCGTGAAACCGGGTATTTCTGGGGCGATAAAGATGCCGAGTGCGGTGACGATGACCGCCGGAAGTCCGGTGTACAGCATCATTCGCGACAGCTCTGCGAGTTCTCGCTGTATCCACAACGATTTGATATAATCGCGCGCGGCGTCGAGCTCCAAGAAGAGATCCTCTAATTCGTCGAGCGCCTCAGTCGCGGTCTCCGAAAGCTCGTCTTCGTACGTGGCACCGAGACGACGCGCCGTGTGGAGTTGCCACGAATCGTGATAATCAAGCAGGACGATCAGTGTATCGGTCAGCTCGAAACCGAGGTCTTCGAGATCGGCGCTGATGTTGTCGGTCTGCTCGGTGAGTGTTTCGGTGTAGTCTCTGATCTCCTCTTGCAGTTGTTCGTTGGTGGCTTTCTCACCCGCTGCTTCGAGCTCCCCCGCTCGGTCGTTGATGGCGTTTGAAAATTGCAGGAAAAACCCCGACGCCTGTGGTGAACTCACGGCGACGTTCGTGGTGTCCCCGATCTGCTGATGGACATCGAACGTTTCCTTCGTCCGGTCGTACAGATCATCGAGCGAGCCCAATTCCTGCGAGAGAACGATCTGATTGAGACCAACGGAGATGGCGATGAGCGTGAGGAGACCGCTCATCGTCCCGCTGAGAAACCAGACAGCCCGTTCCGAGACGGATAGCGAAATGAATCCGGCGAACCCGAACAGAAGAAAAATGGCGAAAACCAACCCGGTGATAGCGGCGGTGATTCGGAATCGATCACCGGTAAGCAGTATCCACCGAATCAGGCGGCCGGTCACCGGACCCACCGGCGAGGTGTTCTCTGATTCAGACACAGTGACTACTACAGGGTGTTATGGGAAATAATCGTGCTACTGCACCCTTGTCTCGGATCATGTTTCCGCTTGTATTTCGCTTGACTCTCGTTACGAATCCCTACTAACTGCTCGGTCTCTCCGAGGATGAACGGCCCATCGAGGGCGTCCGCTTCATAACCGTGAGTACGCGAAGAAGGTAGGCGAACAATACGGCGAACGGTATGAGCGTGAGTACGTAAAGGGCGCTGACGATGAGGTGGACAGTGCTGACCCCGAACACTGCGCCGGTGACTTTCGCAGCGTCGAACTCGAGTATCATATAACCGGCGAGTGCGAGGGTCGGCATCGCCCCGTACAGCACTCCGCGTGAAATATTGATGATCTCTCACTGAACGTAGAGTGTCTTGAAGTGTTCGCGGGCTGGACCGAAGAACCCTCGCTAGCAACTACTGCTACGACTGGAACTCCGGCTCCCGTCCTTCGAGGAACGCTGCCACTCCCTCCTCGTGTTCCTCCGTGTCGTAGGCCTGACTCTGGAGCAGATTCTCGTGGTCCAGTGCGTCCCCCCACTCCCGCCCGAGGTTGTCGTGAAGCGCCTGCCGAATGACGCCGATGGTGCGCGTCGGTCGCGCCCGGAGCGTGTCGAGCAGGTCCTCGACGGCGTCGTCCAGTTCGTCCTCGGGAATGCTCTCGTTCACGAGACCCAGTTCGGCTGCTTCCGACGCGTCCACGAACTTCGCGGTGAACGCGAGGCGCTTGGCCTCCCGGAGGCCGACGAGTCGCGGTAGCAGGAAGCTCCCGCCGGTATCCGGGACGAGGCCCACCCTGACGAACGCACACGAGAACCGGGCGTCGGGGACGGCGTACGCGAAGTCCGAGAGCGCAACGACGGCCAGACCCGCGCCGACGGCGTCGCCGTTCACTCGCGCGACGATGGGCACGCGTGAGTCCATCGCGGCCTCGGCGAGTCTGCCGAACGTCTCCTCCACGCGCTCGTAGGCCTCGCGAACGTCCTCCTCGCGTTCGGCCATCGACTGGATGTCGCCGCCCGCGCTGAACGCGTCGCCTTCACCGGTGAGGAGAATCGCGTCGTGGGTGTCCGGGTCGGCTGACTCGATGGTGTCCGCGAGCTCGGCGGCGAGGTCGGTCGTGAATGCGTTCTTGACCTCGGGCCGGTCGAAGGTGACGCGCAGGACGCCGTCGGTGGTTTCGGTGTGCATGGAGCGGCGTTTCTGGTCGGGGAAGTTACCTCTATCGCCGAACTCCGGAACACTCAACTGCCCGAGTTCGGCATCTCAGCGGGATGGTAGGACGACGCGACGCACTCGCCGCTCTCGGTACGGCGGCCGTGACTGGACTTGCGGGGTGTACTGGTGTTCTCTCTGGCCGAGACGACGGCGGTGCGGCGACGCCCCAACCCCCGTCGTTCGACGGCCCCTCGTGGCGGCAGTTCGGCGGCGGGCCGGGGCGGCGTGGTCGCGCGAACGCAGGCACCGGCCCGGAAGACGGCGGTTCTGTGGCGTGGACGGCGGACGTCGGCGACATGGCGATCTACGGCTCAGTCGTCGCCGGGAACACCGTCTTCCACGCACAGGAGGGGACCGTTGTGGCGTACGCGGCGGCCGACGGCTCACAGCGATGGAAGACAGACGGCTGGTCGTTGGCGAACACGCCGACGTTCGCGGCCGGCTCGCTCTACGTCCCGAACGACGAAAACGGAATCACGGTGGTCGACCCGACGTCTGGTGAGGAGCAGTGGAACGTCGGTGGTGACGGAGTGTACGCCTCGCCCACCGTCGTCGACGGGACGCTGTACGCGGTTCAGCCCGGTCGTGGCGTCGTCGCGTTCGACCTCGACTCACGGGAGCGCGTGCAGACGATTCAGACCGAAACGGGCCACGCGCTCGCCGCGGGCGAAGACGCGCTCTACGTCCGGGGTAACGATGGTCTGCTGGCGCTCCGGGACGGCGACGTCGCGTCCCGAATCGAACTGCCGGGGACGTCCGCTAGCTACCCCGTCGTCGGTGACGGCCTCGTGTACACCGCTGCCTGCGGTGACCGCGAGCGTCTCGTCGTGTTCGACCCTGCTTCCGGGGAGTCGGCGTGGACGCACAGGACAGACGTGGACTGTGGCCTCTCCGGCGTCGTCAACCCGGCGCTCGGCGACGAGACTCTCGTCTGGGCATTCGGTAGTACCGTCGTCGGACTCGACTCGGAGAGTGGCGACGAACGGTGGACGACGACGCTCGACTCGCCCCGCGGCGTCGCAGTTGGCGGCGAAACGGCGTACGTGATGCAGACGAACGGAACGCTCGTCGCACTGGACAGTGCGTCGGGTGACGAGCGGTGGCGCGTCGAGGTGCAGACTGACGACGGCGTCGGCACCAGTCAGCCGATGGTCGTCGGCGACCGGGTGTACGTCCACGACGGCCGCACGCTCGCTGCCGTGGACCCGGCGTAGCCGGCGGTTCCAGTCGGCTTACAGCGCTTCTCCGAGGAGTCGATTCTGCCCACGGCGCAGTCGTTCGAGGAACGCGGACTTCGAGACGCCGAGTTCGTCGGCGACGTCGGTCGCGTCCGCCCCTCGCGGCACTTCGAAGTAGCCCATCTCGCGGGCCGTAAGGAGGGCGTCGGCCTGCGCGGGCGTGACGCCCCAGCGGTCCGCGACGGGGGCGTCGTCCTCGCCCGCGAGCGGGAAAACCCGTTCGAGCGTGACGCCGACGGTGTCGCCCGCGGTGTCGAGGACGCCCTTGAGAACGTCGTGGCCGACGACGGCACCCGTGTACCGCGCGTCGCCGGCGTCGTAGTGGAGGCCGTCCACGAGGAAGCCGGCGCTCACGAGTTCGTGGACGACACACGGGTGCTTGGAGAGGCAGCGGTAGTTGTACCGGCCGTCACTGCGAGCGACGTGGAGGTAGCGGACGCGGTCGTCGCCGTCGAGGGCGTCCGCGAGCGCGTCGCCGTTCGCCGACGAGAAGTGGACGAGCGCGTAGCCATCCTCGCGGAGCTGTGGCGGCTGGGCGTCGGCGCTCGTTCCAGTGGTGCGCGTGGCCTCCGCGAGGGGGCAGTCGTCGCCGCTGACGCTGAACTCGACGGCGAGACACTCCTCGATCATACGCGGTGTACGCCGCCTCCATACTTCAACCCCGCGTATAGACGGGTCAACGACTACTTCGGTGTATCCCTCACGATTCAACATGGACGTAGACCAGACGAAAGAGCGCGCGGGCCCCCGGGAGTTCAGCCCGAGTGACGACCTCCCGGAGGAGTACCGGAAGGCCGCGACGCGCATGATCCAGTTCCACGCGAACAGCGAGGTGATGGGCGGTTACCTCGACAAACAGTTCACCAGAATGGCTCCCTCTCTGGACCGGAAACTCGCCAACACGGCGAAGGTCCAGGACGAAATCGGGCACGCCCAACTGCTCTACCGGGCCGCCGAGACGCTCGGTGTGAAGAGCCGCGAGCAGATGTGGACCGAACTCGAGGAGGGCACCGGGAAGTTCCTCAACTGCTTTCACTACCCCGTCGACTCGTGGTACGAGGCGCCGATGATCGACTTCTTCGTCGACGGCGGTGCGATGCGGCGGCAGGCCACGCTCAAATCCACGAGCTGGGAGCCCTACGCCCACGCCATGGACAAAGTGTGTTTCGAGGAGGGGTTCCACGTCAAGCACGGCGAGGACATTCTCCGCGAACTGATGACCTCCTCGAAGGCGAACCAGGAGCGCACGCAGGAGACCTTCGAGAAGTGGTGGCCCCGAATCCTCCAGTTCTTCGGCCCGACGAACGACGAGAGCGTCCACGACGACTTCGCCCAGCAGGTCGGCCTGAAGACCGTCTCGAACGACGAACTCCGGAACTCCTTCCTGAACATGTACGTCCCGAAGGCCGAGAAGTACGGGCTCGAGATTCCGGAGTATCCGCGCATCTTCGAGCGCGACGACGGCACGATGGCGGTCCGCGAGGACGACCTCGACTGGGACGAGTTCTGGACCATCGCGAAGAACGACTACGAGGGAAGCGAGGAACAGATCGGCTCCCGGCGACAGCGGCAGGAGGCCGTCGCGTGGGTGCGCGAATCGATGAACGACTGGGAATCAGGTGCTGCGGGAAGCCCGCAGGCCGCCGACTAAGATGATCTGGGAAGTGTTCCGACAGGAGGAACCCGGCGACAAGCACGAGCACTGCGGGAACGTCCACGCGCCCGACCGCGAGATGGCGCTGATGTTCGCGCAGATACAGCACGGCCGACGGATGCAGACGAACTCGCTGTGGGTCGCGCCGCGCGAGGAGATCGGCGAGGTGGACGCCGACGACACGTCGTTCGGCGGGACGACGGACAAAGCCTACCGGTGGGCGATCACGTACAACGACATCGACGCGAGCTTCGCCGAGGAGGTCGCCGAGAGCGAGGCCGAACAGGAGGAGGCCGCCGAAAAGCGGGGTGAGGTCTGATGGCGGACGCGACCACCGACCAGACGGCGGTCCAGCAAGACGCTGTGGAGGCCGAACTCCGTCGACTCGCGGACGACGAGTTCGTGCTCGCGGAGCGCTACACGGAGTGGCAGATCTACGCGCCGACCGTGGAGTCGGACCTCGCGCTCGCGAACATCGCACAGGACGAGTTCGGTCACGCGCGCCTCTGGTACGACCTACTTCAGGATGAGTTCGGTTACGAGGAACGCGACCTCCTCTGGGAGCGCGACCCTGCGGACTTCGTCCACAGTCCGCTCGTCGAACTGGAGACGCCCGAGGGCGACTGGGCGGACACCATCGTGCGGAGTTACCTCTACGACGTCGCAGAGCGCCTGCGTCTCGACGCGCTCGCCGACTCCTCGTACGGCCCCATCGCGGAGCGCGTCCCGAAGGTCGTAGAGGAGGAGGAGTACCACCGCGAGCACGCCCAGTCGTGGCTCGACCGCATGACTGGCAGCGGGGAGTCCCACGAACGTGTGCAGGACGCCCTCGACCGCCTGTTCCCGTACGCGTTGACGCTGTTCGAAGCCGGGGCTCACGAGGACGACATCGTCGAAACCGGGGTCCGCACGCGGTCTCTCGACGAGCTGCGCGAGGACTGGCTGGACGAGGTGGTGTCGTATCTGGAGTCCCTCGACCTGGACGTCCCCGACCCGGACGACACCGGCCGCCCAGATGTGGTCGGGCGAGACGGCTCGCACACGGACGCGTGGGTCGACCTCTACGAGGCGTTCACGGCGACCTACCGGGAACTCGACTTCGAGAATCCGGTCCGCTTGCGGGGTGAAGGCGAGTGAGTTCGCCGCCGACCGGGTCGTCGCCGGGGACCGACGCATCGGGGTCGGAGTCAGCGGCGTGTGCGTACACTGACTACGAGTCGGGTGACGCCCCCGCGGAGTACCCGAAGACGGGGGAGGGAGCGACGGGCACGGAGGCCGAGGTCTGGGACGCCCTCTCGGAGGTCGAGGACCCCGAGATGCCGGTGTCCATCGTGGACCTGGGACTCATCTACGACGTCGACGTCGAGGGTGAGCGCGCCGAGGTGGAGATGACGTTGACGTACACCGGTTGTCCGGCCAAGGACATGCTCACGAACGACGTTCGGTGTGCGGCGTTGACGGCCAGCGGCGTGCACGAGGCGGACGTCTCTATCAAGTACTCGCCGCCGTGGTCCGTAGACATGGTGACCGAGCGAGGGAAAGACCAACTGAGAGAGTTCGGACTGAGCGTATGACTGGGGTTCGACCGACCGCATCGAGGAGGAGGGATTCGAGCACATGAGGGGGTTCGATCCGAGCACGACGACCAGCGAGGACGGGCCCGCCGACTGCCCGTACTGCGGGTCAACGGAGACGGAGCGCGAGCACCCGAAGGGGCCGGGGCTCTGTCGCTCGATTCACTTCTGTAGGTCGTGCGAGCAGCCCTTCGAGCGGTTCGAGTGAGCTCGAACCAGTGTCTGTTCCGGAGAACTGAACGAGTATTTGTCTCTACACAATTGTGTACTTGCCGTCACATCTCGATACAGTCCGATTGAACACCCTCACTACAGTATGTGTGTTCGGTAGGTTCTGGTGGCCGGAGTCCGACATCGATGAACAGATACGTCGATTTCCCCGTCCGAGCATTACTAGTAAAGGGTTAGATTCAGGGGTGTTCGCGTACACAGTACTGATGTTCGCCGATGACGCGTAACGCGTCCATCGGTGGACGTGCCTCTGACACCGACACGGCGCCTCCCGGCGCCGTTTCTGAAGACGACTGGTATCTGACCGACGTATCACCTGTAGTGGCGACTCGGTCGTAGCGACGGATCTGCTCGAGAGGAGTGTTTACGCCTCGAATTCGATTGTCTCCTCGAGGTACAGCGTCGGCGCAGCGTCGAGGTCGACGAACTCCGCGGCGTCGGCCATCACTGTCTCCCCAACGTCCGAATCGAACGCGGCCTCGAGTGCGGCCATGTCATCGAAGTAGAGTTCCACGACGCCGTCGTGGTTTGCTCGCTCGGGGTCGCTCGGGACCGCAGTGGTGTACTTCTGGAGACCGGGGAGTTCTTTCGCGAGTTCTGCGTGGTCGCCCCGCCACCGCTCCACGAACTCTTCGTGCGTGTACTCCTCTGCGCGGACGAGCAACTGCACCATCTTGACCATGCTCCTGGGTGTTCGCTCGCCAGACATCGTTCTACCGGTCGGCGGTCGGAACGCGAACAGTTCGAAACTGTTCACGTCGCCGAAATTAACCGTTAGCAATCCTCGGAAGCGTTTCCAACGGCATGGGACAGTCGGAACAACCTGGGACGGAGTTCTCGTTTTATTATATCGCTCTGGTATGGTTCGGGTAGATGTCCGTCAAAGACCCCTCACCCCGTCCCGACGCACTGGCAACGCCGAACACGGACGCACACGGCAGTGAGGCAGACGGAGAACGACCGGAGAACGAGGCGCTCTCCCGCGACCAGGTGTTCCACCTGCTCCAGAACCAGCGCCGCCGTGGGGTGCTCCGGTACCTCGAGAACGCCGCGACTGACCGGGTTCGGATGCGGGACGTCGCCGAGGCCATCGCGGCGGCAGAACACGGCACGTCCGTCGACGCGCTCTCCTCGAAGCAGCGCCAGCGCGTGTACGTGCCGTTGTACCAGAACCACCTGCCGAAACTCGACGCAGAGGGCGTTCTAGACTACGAGCAGGACCGCGGGTTCGTGGAGCGTAGACCGGCGGCTGCCCAACTCGAACGCCACCTCTGGCCGTCGACGACCGACTCCGAGAGCACTCTGACCACCGACAGGAGCGAGAGGTCGAATCGTTCACGATGGTCGCTCGTCGCCGCCGGCGTGGGTGCTGGCCTGTTCGGCGGTGTGACCCTGGACGTGTCCGTGTTTGCGTCTGTCCCCGACGTTGTCGCGAGCGCGCTTGTCGTCTGTCTGTTCGTCGCAGTCTCCCTCTGGCAGGCTCTTGCTCACTCTGCTCTGGACGACGAGTGACCGAAAACGTGGCAGATGTATTGGTATATAGACTGTACGAGATATTCGGTTAATGGGTCGTAACTCGTGTGCCAGTGGCCATCTAAACGTAACATATTATTTAATATAAATTAATTCTGGTAGTAACGATAGCAAAAGAACTATCTTAGTCGGCCGGTTGAACCTAAGCGAACTGAACCCGGGAGGGTTCCTCCCGACGCTCACTCACTGTCATGCACTCACGACCAGTCGGCGTCCTGCTCGCGTGTCTTCTCCTCGTCACGGCCGGGTCGGCGGTCGGTGCCCCCGGCGAGACGACCATCGAAGCGGTCGAGTTCGGGGGAATGGGCTTCGTTGCCGTCGAGGGGAACACGACGTTCGTCTGGCAGAGCGAGAACGCGACAGTCGAGGTCACCGTGACGACCGGCCAGATCTCCGACCCCAACCACGAAGTGTGCGTGCGCGCCCCGTCGCTCGAGACCGGAGAACGGAAACTCGGATGTACACACAAGCGACTCGAGAGCAACACCACCACCACGGTGTCGGTCCCCGTCTCCGGGTGGCCGGAGTCCGTGGCCGGCAGTTCGCTCCCCCTAGAGGCCACGCTACGGAAGGCGCTCAGCGACACCGTCGTGAGTGAGACGAACGCCTCGGTCACGGTGATATCGAAGGACGGTCACTTCGACGGCGACCAGTTGACGAACCAGCGCGAGGTCGAACTCGGCACCCGGATATCCGCTCAGGACACCGACGGTGACGGACTCTGGGACGGTCAGGAGGTGCACAGTGCGGGGTCGTCGCCGCTCGCGAAGGACACAGACGGCGACGGCGTTCGGGACGCCGTCGAGGTGAACTACGGCACGAACGCGTCGCTCGACGATACCGACGGCGACGGGCTCTCGGACGACGCGGAGATCAACAAGTACGCCACGGACCCGCTCGACGCCGACAGCGACGGCGATAGCCTCTCAGACGGGCGCGAAGTCCACGAACTCAACTCCTCGCCGAGTGCGGCCGCCACCGACGCCGACAGTCTCGACGACGCGACGGAACTCGAACTCGGGACGGACCCGGCCGACCCCGACACGGACGACGACGGACTCACCGACGGCGTCGAACACACGCAGTACGACACGAACCCGCTGGACGCGGACACTGACGGTGACGGCGTCTCTGACAGCCGCGAGGTCCGCCAGCTCGGGACGAACCCGCGGCTCGCGGGCGCGGACAGCGACGGCGACCTGCTGTCCGACGAACTCGAACTCGACATCGGAACGGACCCCGGAAGCCTGTTCTCGCCCTGGGGGTACGTCGTGGTGGTCGTGGCCGCTGGCGCGGTCGTGGTAACGCAACTCTACCGAGCGGGCTGGCGGGTCGGCCGTCGGTATCGGGAGGTTGGCGGACGCCGCGTTCGCCTGCCGACCGTGACGGTAGCGGACGAGAGCAGCAACTCGACTGCGCTCTCGTCCTCAAGGCCAGGCGGGCGAACCGACGCCGGGGGTGCTCGGTCCACTGGCACGAACACCGGCGGTCAGTTCGGAGGTGAAGCGAGTGAAGCGACGAGTTCCGGCGGCAGTGGACCAACTGACGGTCAGGCCAGCGCGAGCCTCGACCGCTCGCAGCGTGGACAGTCCACCGGCAACACCGATTCGGACCTCCCGAACGAGGCGTTCCTCACGGACACCGACCGCGTACAGAGATTCGTCGAAGCCGCGGGCGGGAACTGCCGGCAGCAGGACATCGTCCAGGAGACCGGGTGGTCGAAGTCGAAGGTGAGTCGCCTGCTCTCCCAGATGGAAGACGACGACGAGATCCGGAAGATCAGTCTCGGGCGCGAGAACGTCATCGTCCTGCCGGGCGAGGAACCGGACGCGGTGCGGTCGGCGCTCGACGACGAGTGACGAACGACCGGACCGAACCCGACGCGCTGGGACGCGAGCGCGTTCCGTCGAGATTTTATTCACCGACGACCACTCCCACCTATGCGCGTCCAGAACTCCTTCATCGCCGCCCGCGGGGTCGGCGAGACGACTGAACGCCGCCTCTGGCAGGACGGCGTCACGCACTGGGACGACTTCGACGGCACCGGACGCGGCATCGGGGACGCCACCGCCGAGAACGTCCGGCGCTTCATCGCGGACGCTCGAACCGCCCTCGACGACGGCGACACGCGCTTCTTCGGCGACATGCTGCCGAACAACGCGCTCTGGCGGCTGTACGAGAACGTCGCCGGCGACGTCGCGTTTTTCGACATCGAGACGACGGGACTCGACAAGCGAACGGGCGACGTGACGACGGTGAGCGTCCACCGCGACGGTGATACGACGACGCTCGTGCGGGGCGACGACCTCACGAGCGAACGCCTCGCGGACGTCCTCGACGCCTCGCTGCTCGTCTCGTTCAACGGGAAGCGCTTCGACGCGCCGTTCCTCGAGCACAACTTCGACTGCGGCCTGGACGCCCCGCACCTCGACCTCATGTACCTCTGCAAGCGCCTCGACCTCTCGGGCGGTCTGAAGGCCGTCGAGCGGGACCTCGGCATCGACCGCGGCGGAATGGACGTCGACGGCCGCGAGGCGGTCCGCCTCTGGCACCAGTACGAGCGCGGCGACGAGGCCGCCCTCGACCGCCTCGTGGAGTACAACCGCTACGACGCCCAGAACCTCGAAACGCTCCTCGACACCGTGTCTACGCGATTGCACGACGACGTGTTCGCGTGCCACCTCTGAGTCAGCACTCGTTGCCGCCGATATCTAGTTCTCGGTCCTGTATCCGGACGATTATTCGGTTCTGGATCTCTGCGTTTGGGTCACACGACATCTCGTAATCGTAGTACCGCGTGACTCCGCCGTCGAGACTGGCGGAGAGGTGCAGTACAGAGGCAAGCGGAACTGGGCCCAGACCGTCCAACTTCGTCACTGTGGGCGGTTCCTCTGGGTGACGAGCGGAAATCGAGTACGTGGCGTCGACCATCACTGTCTCGTCTTCGTCTCGAAGAACTGCGTCGACCGTGTGCTGGTCGTCGGTGTGGTTCACGACCCAGAGTTGGAGCGAACTCGATTCAGTTCGACCCGAGAGGCAACCGCCGGGAAGTCCACCGAGGAGAACGCCAGACGAACGAACTACGCTCCGTCTCGTCACTCCGGTCATACGTTCCGTTCAAAGCCCGGAGTTTTACCAGTTACTCTGCGTTCGAAGCGGAAATGGCGGTTTCCCAGTCATTCCCCGAGCGGCACTTCCACCAGCGTCAGTGAGTCCGACGCGACCGCGTCCTCGAGTGCGTCCTCCAGTTCCTCCCAGGACTCCGGACGGACGGCGTCCACGCCGAAACTCTCGGCGAACGCGACGAAGTCCGGGTTGCCGATGCCCGTGCCGAAGTGCGTCCCGCGGTTCTCCACTTGCTGCTCGGAGATGAGGCCGTAGTCGTCGTCCCGGAACACGAGCACCGTGAACGAGCAGTCGAGTCGGCTCGCGGTCTCGAGTTCCGCGGCGTTCATCAGGAACCCGCCGTCGCCGGTGGCCGCGACGACGTTCGCGTCGACGGCGAGGTCCGCGCCGAGTGCGCCCGGAACGGCGATGCCCATCGACGCGAGGCCGTTCGAGATGACGCAGGTGTTCGGCGCGTACGCCGGGTAGTGGCGCGCGATGGCCATCTTGTGGCTGCCCACGTCCGAGACCAGAACGTCCTCGTCGGCGAGCACGTCCCGGAGGGTCGGAAGGGCACCCCGCACCGAGAACGATTCCTCGTCCGGCGGCGCGAGCGCGTCCGAGACGATGTGCTCGCGCAAGTCGGCGTACCAGTCGTCGTCCGTGACCGCACCCGTACCGCCGTCACTGTCGCCGTCCCTGATTTCCTCGTTCACCGCACGCAGCGTCGCCCCCACGTCCGCAACGACCTCCAGGTCGGGGTCGTACTGCTCGTACACCTCCGCGGGGATGCTGTCGACGTGGACCAGCCTCGTGTCCTCGAGGTTCCACGCTGCGGGGTCGTGCTCCGCGATGTCGAAACCGACGGTGACCACGAGGTCCGCCCGCGAGATGGCCTGCTTCGCCTCGCCGTGTGTGCCCGAGTCGAGCGTGAACAGCGAGCGCTCGTCGTCGTCCGGGAGTGCGCCCTTTCCCATGAACGTGCTCGCCACGGGCGCGTTCGTCGCCTCCACGAACGAACACAGCGCGTCACTCGCGTCGGTCCGAACCGCGCCGTTCCCCGCGATGACGAGCGGACGCTCCGCGGACGCGACCATGCTCGCCAGTTCGCGAGCAGATTCCCGGTCGGGGTTCGGGCGCCGCACGCGCTCGCGCTGGGGTAGCGGACGGACGCTGGTCTCCACGCCCGCGACGTCCTCCGGCAGTTCGATGTGCGTCGGTCCCGGTTTCTCGTACTCCGCGACCTTGAACGCCTTCCGCGCGGACTCGTGGACGGTCTCCGGGTCGCCAACCTGCGCGTTCCACTTCGTCACCGCGTCGAACATCGACACGATGTCGAGGGTCTGGTGGCTCTCTCGGTGGAGCGCCTCGCGGTCCGTCTGCCCCGTGATAGCGACGAGCGGCGCCCTGTCGAGGAACGCGTCAGCGACCCCCGTCAGGAGGTTCGTCGCGCCCGGCCCGAGCGTCGAGAGGCAGACGCCGGCGTCGCCAGTCAGTCGCCCGTGGACGTTCGCCATGAACGCAGCGCCCTGCTCGTGTCGAACGGGAACGTACTCGACGTCGCTGTCACGGAGCGCGAACAGCATATCCTCGGTCTCCTCGCCCGGCAGACCGAATACGCGCTCTACGCCCTCGGCCTCGAGGCTCGCGACCAGACACTCCGCGGTGTTCATGTTCGAGTGGACGGCCGACCTCCGGAAATGGGTTTGGACCAGATACTCGTCTCCGGCCGTCGAGACGGCGGCCCACCGCATCTGCAGTTACGTCTCCGTCCATCGGGACGGCGACCCACGCATTCACGGTCACGAGACGCCGTTCGGGTTTCGCCGCCCGTACGTTCATTGAGCAGGCGCCCGTCAGTCGACGTATGAGAAGTGTGAACCCCGCTACGGGCGAGGAACTGGCGAACTACGAGGACCACGACGGCGACGACGTGGACGCCGCGCTCGGGGCCGCGACGAACGCCTTCGAGTCGTGGGCTGACCGAAACGTAGAGGAGCGCTGTGACCTGCTCGACGACGCCGCGGACGTCCTCCGCGAGAAGACCGAAACGTACGCCGAACTGATGACCGAGGAGATGGGGAAGCCCATCGACCAGGCCCGTAGCGAGGTCGAAAAGTGCGCGTGGGTGTGCGAGTACTACGCCGAACACGCCCCGGAACAACTCCAGACCGAGCGGATGGCCAGCGACGCCGGGGAGCGAGCGGAAGTTCGCTACGAACCGCTCGGTCCCGTGCTCGCGGTGATGCCGTGGAACTTCCCGTTCTGGCAGGTGTTCCGCTTCGCCGCGCCGAACCTCGCGGCGGGGAACGTCGGCCTCCTGAAGCACGCCTCGAACGTCCCGGGGTGTGCGCTCGCCATCGAGGAGGTGTTCGAGGAGGCCGGCTTCCCGGAGGACGCCTTCCAGTCGCTGCTCATCGGCTCTGATCTCGTGGAGGACGTGATTCGGGACGACCGCGTCGTCGCCGCGACGCTCACCGGGAGCGAGCGCGCGGGTCGCTCGGTCGGCGAAACCGCGGGCAACGAACTCAAGAAGACGGTCCTGGAACTCGGCGGGAGTGACCCGTTCGTCGTGCTCGACGACGCCGACGTGCAGCAGGCCGCAGAGACCGGGGCGTGGGCGCGCGTCCAGAACTCGGGGCAGTCGTGCATCGCCGCGAAGCGGTTCATCGTCCACGCGGACGTCTACGACGAGTTCGTGGACGCGTTCGTCGACGAGATGGACGACTTCGAGGTCGGCGACCCGAAGGACGCCGACACCGACGTCGGCCCGCAGGCCCGCGAGGACCTGCTGGAGGACATGCACGAGCAGGTCCGCCAGTCCGTCGAGGACGGAGCGACGGTCCAGACTGGTGGTGAACCACTCGATTGGGACGGTCCATACTACCCGCCGACCGTGCTCACGGACGTCCCGCGGGACTCGCGGGCCGCGACCGAGGAAGTGTTCGGTCCCGCCGCCGCCGTGTTCAGGGCCCGCGACGAGGACCACGCCGTGGAGATCGCGAACGACACGAAGTACGGCCTCGGCGCGAACCTCTGGACGGAGGACCGCGAACGCGCCGACCGACTCGCCGACGAACTCCGTGCAGGCTCCGTGTTCGTCAACTCCTACGTCGGCTCCGACCCGCGACTCCCGTTCGGCGGCATCAAAGCCTCCGGGTACGGTCGCGAACTCTCCGAACACGGCATCCGGGAGTTCGTCAACCGGAAGACTGTCCACGTCGAGTGACGCCGGTTTGGCGGAGAACGATGGGGTGAGTTACCTCGCCTACAGCCGGCCAGCGGCGTCGGCGCGCGCTATCACCCCCTGGGCCATCTTGTTCGTCGCCTCGTCGACCATCTCGCCGTCGACGGACACCGCGCCCGCGCCGCTTGCCTGGGCCTGCTCGTACGCGTCCACGATACGGGTGGCGCGGTCGACCGCGTCCTCGTCTGGCGCGAACACGTCGTTGGCGACGGGAATCTGGCTCGGGTGGATCGCCCACTTGCCGTCACAGCCGAGCAGGCTCGCGTGACGGCACGAATCCCGGAACCCGTCGGTGTCCTCGATGTCGGCGTACGGACCGTCGATGACCTGTAGGCCCTCGGCCTTCGCGGCGTGCGCGAGTCGAGCGAGTTGGTAGCCCCAGTAGTGGCCGGGGTACCCCTCGCCGGACCCGATGGTGAGGCCCGCCGCGCCGACGCTCGCAGTGTAGTCGCCGGGGCCGAACACGAGCGACTCGAGGCGGTCGCTCGCGCCGGCAATCTCGGGCGCGTTCGACATGCCTTTCGCGCTCTCGATCTGTGCCTGCAGTCCGATACCGCCCGTGGGGAGACCGCTGTTTCCCTCGACCTGCGTGAGCAAGTTGTCCACGGTCCGGAGTGTCGCGGCGTCGTGGACCATGGGAACCATGATGGTGTCCAGGCTGTCGCCAGCGCGCCCGACGACGTCGATGACGTCGTCGTACCACCAGCGCGTGTCCACGCCGTTCATCCGGAAGCACGGGCGCGTCTCCGACCAGTCGCCGTCCTGCAGACCCGCAACGACGGTTTCGCGGGCGTCGGCCTTCTCGTTCGGCGCGACCGAGTCCTCGAGGTCGAGGAACGCCTCGTCGGCGCCCGAGTCGGGTGCCTTCCGCACCATCTCGGGATCGCTACCGGGCGTGGCGAGTTGGGTGCGGCGGAGCGTGACGTCAGTCATCGGTAACAGTCGCCTCGTCACCATCTTCGACTCGTGGTTCGCCTGACTGCTCGCCTTCGCCGAGGGGGTCCTCGTCCTCGGTGAACCCCTCGGAGTTCTCGATCCGCTCGCGGGCCGCCGGGTCGAACCGGCCCTCTACCGCCTGGAAGTGCGGGACGTTCGAGAGTTCGTGGTGGGACTCGGTCTCGTGACCGAGGTACCGCTCCTCGAGATCGAACTGCGCGCGTTCGTCCTCCTCGGCGAGTCGGTCGAGGTCCTCGTAGACGCTGTGGGCGCCGGAGTGCAGGCCGAACAGCGTGATGAAGATGTACTCGTAGCCTAGGTCACCGAGCTCCTCGAAGGTCAGCGGGTCTTCTTCCTCGCTCCACGCGAACGACGACGAGTAGTTGAACGCGAGCGGGACGTCGGGGTGGGTTTCGTGGAACGTTTCGGCGTACTCGACGGCGTCTTCGCGTGATGGATCGGGCATCTCGGGCCACACGAGATCCGCGCCGGCGTCGGCGTAGAGGCGACCGCGCTCGAGGTGTTCCTCCCAGTCGCCGTTCGCGGAACCGTAGGCGTCCGTTCTCGCGATGACGACCGTGTCGTCACAGAGTTTTGCGTCGACGGCGGCCTCGTAGCGCGCGACGGCCTCTTCTCGGGAGACGATCTGCTTGCCGGCGATGTGGCCACACCGCTTCGGGCTGGTCTGGTCCTCGATGTGGACGGCGGCGACGCCCGCCTTCTCGTACTCGCGGACGGCGCGTCGAACGTTGTGCGTACCGCCGTAGCCGGTGTCGCAGTCTGCGACGACGGGGAGGTCGGTGGCTTCGACGATTCGTTTCGCGTTCTCGACCATCTCGGTCATCGTCACCATCTCCAGGTCGGGGAAGCCGAACTGGCCGAGGACGGTGGAGTAGCCGCTCATGTAGACGGCGTCGTGGCCCGCCATCTGGGCGAGGCGGGCGTCGAGGGCGTGGTAGATGCCGGGCGCGAAGACGAACGGGTCGTCGTCCTCGAGCAGGTCGCGGAACTCGCGGGCGTTCGGGTTGTCGATGCGTCGCTGGTCGGGGTGGGTTGGCGTCGTCATTGGGGTTGTGCCGGGCGTTTGCGTGCCGATACTGGCGGAATCGGTGGTTACCGTACCATCGCAGTCGAGGAAACCACGAGGACCCAGATAAAGTTAATGAACTATAATTATAAATGCGACGAAGGGGCCTGATACACCTAGAATGTCAGGAGTTACCACAGTCGCGTCGGGACGGGAGGGTTCATGGGACGCCGAGGCAGGTGTGGCGCCGGTACAGGTAGTACGCGGCCAGCGGAACCGTGCCGAGGAAGCAACTTCCGACCACGGCGACGACGGCGGCGAGCGCGTACCGGCGACCGTTCGGTTGCCAGTCCGGGGCCGCGTCGCCCACGGCGTCCGCGTCCCGGTAGAGGGCGACGGGGAACGCCACCCCGAAGACGAAACCGAGCAGTGTGAGCGCGAGCGCTGCCGGGAGGAACATCGCGTAGTCGGCCGTCTCGCCGAGCAGGACCACCGACGCGATGCCGAGCGCGAAAACCAGTACCGACCCCGCGTACAGCGGCGTCAGCGCGACCCAGTACCACCACTGGGAGTCGACGACTGGGTCGCGGGCGCGTCCGGTCGCGGCGGTCACATTTGTGGAACGACGACCCCCCAGATGACGGCGCCGCCGACGACGCCGAGGAGCAGGATGGCCGGCGTGACGTAACCCGTGACGAAGAACCCGACGCCGACGAGCGCTATCTTGAGCGCCATCGCGACGGCGAGCGCCGAGACGAGAACCGTGCTCCGCCGGTCCTCGAGGGCGTCTGTGGCACGACTCAACTCGAACCGGGCCGACAGCCAGACAGCTACCGCCACCGTGAGGGTTCCCAGCACGAGCAGTCCAGCCAGCGGGAGCGCGCTTCCCGTCGTTCCAGCGTGCAGTGGAAGTGGTGTCATCGATCGGTCGAGTGGTGTCGTCGGTTGCGACGAACGGTTGTTCAGTCGCGTCTAGCAGTACCGTCTACGTTCCGTTGTTATCCTTCGCCGGTAGCCCGCACGTTCGTACTGACTGTCGTCCGCACGCTGGATATATCTTATCGCGCCTTATCGCGTGACGCCACCGTCTTATCTCGTGACCGCACCCGTCCGCTGGCCGTTGCCCGGCCGTGGGTAACGGCGTCGAAGAACAGCACCCGACTCGTCACGTCTACGTGCCAGTCTGTACCGAGCCCGTCTCCTCCCAGTAACAGCGCTCACAGGGCCGGTGCCGTTGCCCACCACTCTTAACCAGATCAATCCCATTGGCTACTACCGTGATGTTCTGTAGCGGAGAGGAGGTGACGCGATGAGATGGTCGAACTGGTCAGGCGGTCGTTCCTGAAGAACGTCGCTGGCGTCACCGCCGCTGCGACTGTCGCCGGTTGCACGCAACCGGTCGCGCTCAACATGCCTTCGAGCAAGCTCGTCGGCGGCCCTGACGACCTCCAGTCGGAACTGACGGTGTACATGTACGCGCCGGACAACGGCGGGGAAGCCGGGAACCAGGGAATTCCCTTCATGTTCCGACCGATGGTCGGGTTCGTCGAACAGGGAACGACTGTCACGTGGACGCACGCCGGCAACGAGAGCGTTCTGCACTCCTCGACGGCGTTCGGTGGGACGAGCAGTGACCCGCGGTTGATTCCCACCGACGCGAAGGGGTGGAATTCGGGGCCGTTCGCGGCCAAGAAGGACCCGTACCAGCACACGTTCGAGACGCCCGGCGTCTACGTGTACTACTGCATGCCGCACAAGAACTTCGGCATGGCGGGCATCATCGTCGTCGGCGACGTCGGCCCGGACGACCCTGGGTGGAGTCCCGGCATGACCGAACCGATCCGTTCCGACTCTCCGCTCTCGCCCGAGATGACACAGAAGATACCCGAACTCAGAGGCATGGTCGAGAAGCAGTACGAAACGACAGGTCAGTCCGAACAACAGCAGGAGATAGACCAGTCTAACCGGAAACAGGAGACAGGCCAGTCCAACCGACAGCAGGAAGGGGGTTCGTCGTGACAGAAACCAGCAATCCTATCGCGACCGAACACGAGCCATCCGGGTGGCGGAAGTGGGCGTACACGACCAACCACAAGCGGATCGGCGTCATCTACCTGTGGGCGGGGCTTTTCTTCTTCTTCCTCGCCGGGTTCGCCGCGATGCTGTTCCGGGCTGAGCTGGTGATGCCGCCGACGAACTTCTTCAGCATGAACGAGTACAACGCGCTCGTCACGCTCCACGGCCTGACGATGATATTCCTCGTGTTGCAGGTGCTCGGCGGCGCGTTCGGGAACTTCATGCTCCCCCTGCTGGTCGGCGCCGACGAGATGGCGTACCCACGGCTGAACGCGCTCGGCGCGTGGATCGTGTGGGGTGGCGGTATCCTCCTGTGGTGGCCGGTCACCACGTACGGCCTCAGCCTCACCGGACTCCCGTTCTACGGCGGGTGGTTCGGCTACGCGCCGATGTCGACGACGCTCACGACGGTCGGCGCGCGTACGTGGCCACTCGCAATCATCATGCTGACGATCGGCTCGACGGGAACGTTCATCAACTTCATCGTGACGCTACTGAACGAGCGCCGCCCGAGCCTCGACCTCCTCGACATGCCGCTGTTCGTCTGGGGCATCTTCGTCACCGGCCTGCTGGCGCTCTACGGACTCCCGTGGCTCACCGCGGCGATGGGACTCGCGTACCTCGAGATGGCCCACGGCCTTGCGTTCTTCAACCCCGCGCTGGGCGGTTCACCGACGCTGTACGCCCAGTTGTTCTGGCTGTTCGGACACCCCGAGGTGTACCTCGTCCTGCTCCCGGGGTTCACAGCGGTGTTGATGATGCTTCCGCGGTTCACCGGTCGCCCGCTCTGGGGCCGGAATCTCGTCCTCGGGGGAATCCTCTGGATCACGTTCCTCTCGAACCTGGTCTGGCTCCACCACATGTTCACCATCGGGACCGGCGGCGGACGCTTCGCGTTCATGTTCACGTCACTCGGCATCGTCGTCGGCTTCGCCGTCATCATCTTCTCGGTGGCGGCGACGATGTGGCGCGGCCGCATCCGCCTGAAGACGCCGATGCTGTTCGCGATGGGCTTTTTCATGATGCTCATCATCTCCGGCCTCGACGGCATCCTGCTCGGCATCGTGCCGAACAACATCGTGATGCACGACACCTGGTTCGTCGTCGGGCACTTCCACTTCACGCTCTTCTCGAGCATCCTCGGCCTGTTCGCCGGGCTCTACTACTGGTACCCGCGGATGACCGGACGGATGTACAACGAGTTCCTCGGCAAGGTCCACTTCGCGTTCACGTTCGTGTTCGCGACGAGCCTCTTCTTCATCATGGGGAAACTCGGGGAACTCGGGATGATCCGGCGGTACGCGACGTACACGTACATGCCGTCGCTCCAGAACCTCCAGATACTGGGCACCGCCGCCGCGTTCATCCTCGGCGCGGCCCAGCTCGTGTTCGCCGGAAACCTGCTGTGGAGCCTCTACAACGGCGACCGGGTGGAGAATCCGTGGGATGACCTGTTCGCGGGTCAGGACATGCCCTCGCCGGAGTGGGACGGGTTCCCGTACGAGCCACCGACGCCCGGCAACGTCGTCAACCCGGAGGCCACGTCCCCCGGCGGACAGGCGGACGGCACCGCAGGCGGACCGGGTGACGACGACCGCGCCACGTCCGACGGCGGCCAGTTCGTCGAACAGAGCGACCACCGCGACGCCGACGGCCGCAGCGACGGCGTGACGAACGACGGCGTGACGAACGACGACGTGGAGTCGGACGGAGGCGTGGAGTCGGACGACAATGTAGAGCCGGACAACGCGGAGCAGGACGGTGGCGCTGTAGACGGGGGTGACGGCCGATGACTGACGACGGGCAGAGCCGACTCGAAACCGCAGTGATGGCGCTCGTGTTGCTCGTCGGCCCCATCGGTCTGGTCTGGGAGTTCGGAACGAGCATCCTCCACACTCTTCCGGTGTCGGGGAACCTCCCGATCGCGTTCATCCACCGACTCGACGTCGCGATGTTCTCGCTCGTCATCGTCCTCGGCGGCGGGACGCTTCTGGCGTTCATCTACGCCGCAATCCGGTACTCCGATAGCTTCGTGCGTGCGCCCGAGCGGATGCCGGTGAAGTGGCGCCAGCGGTCGTTCGTCGCGTGGCTAGCAATCGTCATCGGCGTCCTGCTCGTGACAGCCACCGTCGGAGCGACCACCCTGATGACAGTCGACAGCGGCCCCGCTCCCACGAGTTCCCAGGGGAACCAACTGAACACCGCGGGGTCACTCACCTACAAGGTCGTCGGCGTCCAGTGGACGTGGATGGTCAAGCCGGTCAACCCGAACTTCCTCGGGTTCGCGATGCGCCGCGTCATCCGCGTCCCGGCGAACACCACGATACACTTAGAGATCACGTCGAAGGACGTCATCCACAGCTTCGCCATCCAGGCCTTCGGCGTGAAGAAGGACGCCGTCCCCGGCCAGACGAACGACTACTGGTTCGTCGCCAAGGAGACGGGCCGCTACCAGATCAACTGCGCGGAACTCTGTGGCGCCGGCCACTCGAAGATGACGCCGACGCTCGTCGTGATGCCCCGCGAGGAGTACGCCGAGTGGGTCGTCGAGCACGGCGGTACCAACCCGTTCGAGAGCATCAACGTGACCCGAAACACCACGACCGCGAACACGACGACCGGTAACGCGAGCATCGCCCGCCCGGACGCCGACACGGTCGCCCGTTCGGAGCTCGGCACAGCTGCCCGTCCGGGTCCCGACACAGTCATTCGTTCGGAACTCGACGTGGTTCGTCGCGCCACGGCCAGCGGGGTGAGCGCGCGTGCTCGGTGAGGACGACGAAGTGTACTCCGAGGTGCCCGAAGAGGTCACCGTCGGCGAGAAGACCGAGGGGTTCCCCCACGAGAGCAAGTACCCCCTGGTGGTCACGCTCGGCCTCACGCTCCTCGGCTTCGGTCTCGCGTGGCCGTCGCCGCTGTTCACGGTTCTCGTCGGCGCCCCTGTCACGCTGTGGGGCGTCGGTGGCTGGACACTCGAGTACGCGGTCGGCGACTACGAGGACGACGTGATTCCCGAACAAAAGCGCCAGCTCCTCGGGATGGAGAGCGGGACGATTGCGACCTGGCTGTTCATCGTGACCGAGGGGCTGTTGTTCGCCGGCCTCTTCCTCTCGTACTTCTACCTCGAGGCGGACCACGGCCCGTGGCCGCCCCGGGGCCTTCCGCACCTGGACTTCGTGTACGCGCTCGGCTTGACCGCCATTCTCATCTCCAGTGGGGTCACGCTATACATCGCGCGGCGCGGCCTCGAGCGCGGGAACAGGCAGACGTTCAACTACGGGCTGGCGGCCACCATCATCCTGGGGCTGCTGTTCCTCGCCGGGCAGGCCTACGAGTACAGCCAGATGGTCAGCGAGGGGCTGACGCCGTGGGCCGGCGCGTACGGGTCGACGTTCTACCTCGTCACCGGGACCCACGGGGCGCACGTCGTCCTCGGCCTCGTGCTGCTCGGCGTCGTCGGCGCGCGGGCGTGGCTCCGCGGCCACTTCGACGAGAACAGACACCTCTTCGTGAAGACCGCGTCGTACTACTGGCACTTCGTGGACGCCATCTGGCTGCTCATCATGGTCTTCATCTACTTCTGAACACCCATGAGTCGGACACACTCCCGTGGCGCGTCGCCTGCCGAACTCGTCTCGGAGATCGACACCAGGTGGTTCGCGGTGTTCGCCGTGCAGGCCCTGACGCTGGCCGCGTACGCCAGCCTCTCCGGGACCGACATCACGTCCGTCCGGTACCTCGTCTACCCGTTCGTCTGGATGAACGTGGCCGCGTGGGCGGTGTTACGCGTCGCTCCCCGGTCGGGACCTCTACGCACTCGCGTACTGGCGGCGTTCGTCGGAACGACGTACTTCGCCGTCCTGTTGTACGTCGCGGGATTCCTCGGGCACGGCCACGCGTCGATGACCGGCCTCCGCGTCGTCTCCGCGGCGCCCGGATGGGGGCCGATGGTCGCCTACCAGAACGCATGGATACGCCTCTACGTCGTCCCCTTCCAGGTCATCGGGTACGCCGCGCTCTCGTACCTGCTGTACGCCACGATCCTCGACGCGACGCGGGCCGCGGTCTCCGGCACGCTCGGACTGGTCTCCTGTGTCGGTTGCGCGTGGACGCTCGTCGCGCCGTTCATCGCTGGCGGGTCCGCCGTCGGCGCGGTCCTCTACAACTGGTCGTACGACCTCACGACGGTGGTCTTCGTGCTCACCGTGGCACTCCTCGTGCGAGCGCTCGACCGGCAGTGAACCTCTCGCGTGGGGCGCGCCCACGGTCCGACTGTCGAGGCCCAAACGCAGATACGACGCGAACCCGTCTGCGTCCGACATGAGCATCCAGTCGACGTTACAGAGTTTCCTCACGAACCCGACGTACCTCACCATCTGGGGCGTGCTCGTAGCTATCTCGCTGAGTATTCTCGTCTGGGACCTGTGGAAGAACAACGAGGAACTGGGCCGCCTGATGAAGTTCGTCTGGGGGTTCACGGTGCTGTACTCGGGCCCGCTCGGACTCGCGGGCTACTGGTGGTCGGGGCGCACGCAGATCGCACACGATTCGCTCTGGCGGAAGGGGTTCCGTTCCGTCTCTCATTGCTACTCGGGGTGTGGCTCCGGCGAGGTGACCGGCGTCGTCATCGCCGTCGGCCTGCTCGCGCTCGAGACGCTCTGGGTAGCCGTGGTGACGTTCACGTTCGCGTACATTCTCGGCTACGCCCTGACCGTCGGCCCGCTGATGGAGGACGGCGTTCCCTTCGGTGAAGCAGTGAAGGACGCCTTCTACTCGGAGACCGCGAGCATCACCGTGATGGAAGTCGTCGCCATCGGCACGGACATCTGGTTGGCCGGTGAGGCGGCGATGAGCGACGTGCTGTTCTGGACCGCGCTCGTGTTCTCGCTCACGCTAGGTCTCGTCGCCGCGTACCCCGTGAACGTCCTCCTCATCGAGTTCGGCGTCAAGGAAGGGATGATGAATCCCGCGGAGATGGGATGACGGAAGCCAGCGACCGACTCGACGACCCTCTGGGTCGGCAGCGTGATTGTAGTAGCTCCGCGTCCAACTGACTCCATGGACGACAGCCCCGAGAGCGGGCGTTGGCTCGTCGTGAACCCGACGAGCGGCACCGCCGACCACGTCGAGCAGGTGCGCGAACTCGCCGCAGAGCGCGAGTACCGCGTCGAGGAGACCGAGGCAGCCGGTCACGCCGCCGACATTGCGGAGCAAGCGGTTGCGAACGACGCTGAACTGCTCGCAGTCGCCGGCGGCGACGGGACGCTCCACGAGGTCCTCCAGGGGCTCGCGGACGCTGACGCGCTCGGAGCCGTGCCACTCGCCGTGATTCCGGCGGGGACCCAGAACCTCTTCGCGACGAACGTCGGCGTCGAGACCATCGAGGGCGGGTTCGACGTCGCAGAGAACGGGCGCCGACGAAATCTCGACGTCGGATTCGCGGGCGACGAACCGTTCGTGATGTCCTGTATCGCGGGGCTTCCCGCCGACGCGAGCGTGGCGACCTCCGACGAACGAAAGGAGCGATTCGGAGCGATCGCGTTCGTCATCGCGGGCGTCGAGGCGGCCGCGGGGTTCGACGGCCTCTACATCGAACTCACCGCGGTGTCGAACGGCGAGGAGACGACGTGGTCGGGCGACGTACTGTGTGCGCTCGTCGGGAACGTCCGCCGGTTCGTGAACGAGGGCGGGCAGGCGAACGTCGAGGACGGTCTCTTCGACGTAGTGCTCATCGAGCAGATGCCCGCGACCAACATCGTCACCGAAGCCGTCGCGCAGCGACTGTTCGGACAGGACACCGAGCACGTCGTTCACGTCCAGGCGAGTCAGTTGGAAATTGACGGACTCCACGACGAACCGATCGACTTCAGCATCGACGGCGAACTCAGCGCGCACGACCGACTCGTGTTGTACAACCGGCCGCGTGCGGTCACCGTCTGCGTGGGCGACAACTACGAGCAGACTCCGACCGAGTGATAGATGGCGGCTACGAGACCCTGTAATCCGCAGTTACCGTCCGGTAAGCGAAGCGAGAACCGGGCGTCTCGGGAACCACCGACCAGACCGTCGTCAGTACGACTGCGTTACTGACCCCGGCGTCCGACCAACTGGAATGGCTCACATCTGGTGCCCAGATGAACCTATTTGGGAACGATTAGAGATGGGGAAATCAGGGTACTGCGACGCAAAACCTTTCTGTAATATTCTGATAAATTGGGCGCTCCATCCAGAGTAACTAAATGTTTCAGGTGGTAACGCCGTCCTACTCGATGGCTGCAAGCACGGCAGAACTGAACATCAGACGCGAATCGCTGCTCTCGGCCGCGTCGAACGTGGTCCTCGTCGTCGTCCACCTGAGCACTCTGGGGCTTCTCACGCGAGCCCTGAACCCCTCGGGCCTGGGCGCTTACTTCTACGTGCTGTCGGCGGCGCTGATAGCGATCATCCCCTCTCGGGAGCTAAGCAACATCATGCGGAAGCGCGCGAGCGAGAGCGACTCCGACACGGGCGAGTTCTTCGGCCTCGCGCAGGCCGGCACCCTCTTCTATCTGCTCGGCTTCGCCGGCGCGCTCGCGCTCGCCGCTCCCGTGATCGTAACGTACACACCGCTCTCCCACGCAACGGTGGTCGCCTTCGGCGTCTACACGGCCGTTCTCACGCAGTCCGCGATGTCGACGCGGCTCTACGACGCCGTCGGGAGCCCCGGGGCGTCTATGATCGTGCAGTCGGTCCGCGAGACCGTGTTCCTCGGCGGCGTCGCCGGGCTCGTCTGGCAGGGCGTCGCCACGCCGCAGTCGGTGCTGTTCACGGCGGCCGGCATCCACCTCCTGACCGCGCTCGTCATCTACCTCGTCGTCGGCGTGGTCCCGCGCGTCCCCTCGCGGGACTCGCTCACGAGCGGGTTCGAGTTCGGGAAGTGGAGTTTCCCGAACGGCGTCGCGAGCTACCTCTGGGAGCAAGCCCCGCCGCTGCTGATGGGCGTGCTCCTCGGCGGCGCGGCGGTCGCGCTGTACGAGACGGCAAAGCGCGTGACGATGGTCGGCGCGTACCTCGCGACCTGCATCAACGACCCGCTGTTGGTGAAGGCGAGCGCCATCGGCTCCGCGGACGAAGAGGTGATGCATTACGTCGAACTCGCCCTCGACTACACGCCCAGCGTCGCCATCCCCGTCGTGTTCCTGATGGCGCCCGTCACCACCGAGTTGCTCACAGTCATCGCGGGCCCGGAGTACGCCACCGGCGGCCTGGTGCTCGTCGGCGTCGCCGCGATCCACGTCCTCTCCGGGATGATGACGCCGATATCGGCGGCGATCCGCGGCGTCGACGAACCCCAGTACGTGTTCTACGTCACCGTCGCGACGCTCCTTGTCGGCGCCCCCGCGGTCGCCCTCGCTGCCGCCGGAGGCGGTCTGGCGAGCGTCGTTCTCGTGCTCGTCGCGATGGAACTGGGCGGTGTCGTGTTCTCCGAGATAGCCGCGTACCACGCGTTCGACCGGTTCGTCGTCCCGAACACGCTCCACCTCCAGTTCGGCGCGGCGGCGGTCGCCGGCGCGTTCGTCTGGGCCGCGAGCAACACTTTCGACGTGGCGAACGCGTCGACGCTCGGGTTCGTGCTCGCGGTCGGCGCGGCCGTTCACTACGGCCTCTTCGCGCTGACGAGCGAGCACTTCCGGAACGGGTCGATCCGAACGGTCCGTGACGTCGCTCGGTTCCTCGGCAGCGCCACCTCAGTTCGCAGCGGGGACGTCTGATTCGATGCGGGGATTTTTGGGCGAACAGCCACAACCCGCGTCCATGGCGGCGCGCCCACCGCAGTCCGACGACGAACCGCGTGAGCCGGCCGTGTTCGGCATCGCGGCCGTCGACGACTACCTCTCGGCCGCAGACATCTCGTATCCCGCGACGCCGGAGGACGTGTCTACCGCGCTCGACGACCCGGACGTTGCGTGCGGTCCGAACGCCCACGACATCGCGCTCTCGACCGTCCTCGACCGAACGGGACGCGTCCGGTTCGACTCGCGGCGCGACCTACTCGACGAACTCCACGACGCCTTCGAACAGGAACGCCGGACCGGCGGCGGCGTGGTCGCGTGGCTCCGGTCGCTCGTGTCGTAGCCACACTCGGAAGCCCTGCTTCTCGCTGTCGGTGATCACTCGCTGATGCGCTCGACGGCCGCCAGAAAGCCATCCGCGTAGGACTCCGCCACGACCTCGTTGGCGGCCGCCCGCGCCGCGTCGTCCGCGTTCGCCACCGCGAACGACTCGCCCGCGACGCCGAACAACTCCACGTCGTTCTCCGAGTCCCCCACCGCGGTGAACGCCTCCGGGTCGAGGTCCAGTTCCGCAGCGACGGTTCGCAGCGCCGCGCCCTTGCTCATCTCCGGGGCCTTGACGTGGTACGCGTACCCGGTGTCGACGACCTCCTGGCCGTGTTCCGCGGCGAGTTCGGTGAGCGCGTCGAGTGGCTGGTTCCGGTTCACCGCGACCTCGGTCTCCCGCCACCGGTTCACGAGGTCGGCGTCGCCCCAGCCGAGCTCGTGGCCTGCGGCCTCGAACTCCCGGGTCACGTCGTCCGCAACCTCGCGACTGCCGAAGTAGAAGATATCGTCGTTCGCGAACGCGACGCCGCCGTTCTCCGCGATGACGCGCGTCTCGATGCCGACGAACCGGCAGAGCGCCACCGGATACGGGAGCGCCTTCCCGGTCGCAATCACCACCGGCGCGTCCCACTCCCGGAGCACGTCCATGACTCTGGAATCGATGGACCCGTCCGGGCGACTCAGTGTGCCGTCGATGTCGACGGCGAGCGGTGGAACCATACCCCGAGTAGCCCCGGCCCCGATAAATGGCCTGCGACGCCGAACGTTCAAGTACCAGAGCAGGACCACCCCGAACCGTGACCTGAAACCCGTCCAGTGCGCCCGGATTCGGAACGGCGGCACAGCGCACTGGAACGAGGTTCGCCGCCTGCACGCCCCTGCTCTCGGAGCGACGAATGTCGCCGGAGCGACACCGTCTTCTATCCCGCCAACGACGTCAAACTCCTGCCTGAGTAGTGACGCCGAACTCCCGCAGCGTTATGCCTGCCACCCGCGGTCGGTGTCGTTCAGGCGCTCGCAGCCGTCCTCGGTGACGATGACGAGGTCCTCGATTCGCACGCCGAACTCCCCGGACAGGTAGACGCCGGGCTCCACGGAGAACACCATCCCTGGTTCCAGTTCCCGCTCGTTGCCCTCGACGACGTACGGTTCCTCGTGGACGTCGAGTCCGACGCCGTGGCCGGTGCGGTGAGTGAACTGCTCCCCGTAGCCCGCGCGTTCGATGACGTCGCGCGCAGCGGCGTCCACGTCCTCGGCGGCGACGCCTGGTTCGACTGTGTCGACGGCTGCCTGCTGTGCTTCTCGGACGGTTTCGTGGACCGCCTCGTACTCCTCGGGTGGGTCGCCCGCGAACACGACCGTTCGCGTCTGGTCGCTCGGGTACTCGTCGACGCGCGTCCCGAAGTCCAGCACCACCGGCTCTCCACGCTGTATCTCGCGGTCGGTCCGGTGGTGGTGTGGCTTCGCGCCGTTCGGTCCGCTCCCGACGATGGTCTCGAAGGACGTTCCGGTTCCGCCGTTGGCTTCGAGTCGGTCCTCGACGTGGTCGGCGAGTTCCGTCTCCGTCATGCCGATAGCGTCCTCTCCGAGCGCCCTGACGTCCCGGACTGCGGCGTCCGCGGCGTCCGCAGCGCGACGCAGCGCGGCCAGCTCGGTGTCGTCCTTCCGCACCCGGAGCGGGCCGATCACCTCGTCTGCGAGACCCCACCCTGCATCCGGGAAGGCGTCACGGAGGTCCTGAGTGAACTGCGCCCACATCGTCGGGTCGAGCAACAGCTCTCCCGACGCCACGCCGAGGTCCGACCCCACCTCGCGGACCAGTTCGACCGGGTCGTCGCCGTCGGCCCACAGCCGAACGTCGGACACCCAGGACGCTTCCCGCAACTGCTCGTCGTACATCTCAGGCGCGACGAACGCCGGATTACCGTCGGCTGGGACGAACAACAGGAGGTGGCGTTCGCTCGGCGTCTCCTGGAATCCGGTGAGGTAGTAGCAGTTCGGACTCGGGAACAACACGGCGCCAGCCGCGTCTCGGTCGCGGAGCAGCGCCTGGCAGCGACGCGTTCGCTCCTCGAAGACGGTCATATCCGGGTGGACTCTGTGGATTCCCTTAACTCCCTGCGACGCGTCGGCGACTGTCACGTCTCCGCACCGTTCTCGTTCGTCGAACGCACGACCGAGTGCCAGAAGTAACAGATCGAGTACAAAAACGTGTTTGCGTGAACACTTATCCCTGCGTTCGTTCTACCTGCTCGTATGAGCGGTTCGAACCAGGCGTTCGACGGCGCCGACGGACTCCCCGAGGACGGGTTGCCGCCGGCGGAGGCGTTCGCGCTGCTCGGCAACGAGACGCGCATCACAATCCTCCAGGAGTTGTGGCGCGCGCCCGAGCACCCCGTGTCCTTCTCGGACCTGCGCAAGCGCGTCGAGATGCGGGACAGCGCGCAGTTCAACTACCACCTCTCGAAGCTCACGGACCAGTTCGTGCGCCGCACAGACGAGGGGTACGAGTTCCGGTACGCCGGCGAGAAGGTCGTCAGGGCGATTCTCGCGGGGACGTTCACGGACCAGGTAGCGCTCGACTTCCCGGTCGAGGGCGCGTGCTTCTCGTGTGGCGGGTCACTGGAGGGCCGATACGCGGACGAGCGACTCGGCGTCCACTGCACTGACTGCGGGGAGACGTTCGGGCGGTACGGCTTCCCGCCGGGTGGACTGCGCGACCGCACCACGACCGAAGTGGAGTCGGCGTTCGACCAGCGCGTGCGCCACCTCCACTGTCTCGCCGCGGACGGTGTCTGTCCGGAGTGTGGCGGTCGGATGAGCACCGACGTCGTCCCGGACGACGAGGACGCGCTGGGGTTGGAGGTGCGCGTCGACCACACGTGCGAGCAGTGCCGTCACACCATTTCGTCGCCCGTCGGTCTCTCCCTGTTGGACGATTCTCGCGTCGTGGCGTTCCACGCGGAGCACGACGTCGACCTCAACGAGCGGGCGCACTGGACGCTTCGCTGGTGTGTCACCGACGAGACCACGGAGTACGAGGCGGACCCGGTCCGCGTGGCCGTCACCATCGTACTCGATGGCGAGGCGATGGACGTGACTCTCGACGGCGATCTGCAGGTCGTGAGCACCGAGCGCCGCTGTGCCAACGCGAGTAGCGACGACGCGCGGATGGCGGCGGACTGACTCGACGTTTCTCTCGGGGTCTCGGCATCTCGAGCCCACACTGTTGTCTAGATGTCGACAGAATTGGATTTCAGTCCGGAGCCGGACAGAAATGTAATTCAGGAATCAACTATCTGGGTGGGGTATGTCCGTACAGACGAGGACAGAGATGCCAACCAACACTCGCAGCCGACTCGGTGCACGGTCACGGGAACAAACGACGGCCACCGCGGCAGCGCGCGCGAACCTCGTCTCCGTCGCCGAGACGCTCGCTGCGCTCTTACCAGCACTCGCGGTACTGGGGCTGATCCTGTTCAGTCTCGCCAGCCCGACGCTCGCGTTCGTCTTGCTCGGCGTGCCCGCGGCAGTCGCGTTCGGTGTGGCACTCGCCTTCGGCGTCGCCCGCGCCGGCGCCGAACTTGCAGGTCGCCTCTGAGCGTCATCGGTCCTGGGCTCCACTCTGGACCGACGACGCATTCGCGTCACCCGGAAATCCGCCCCTGCCACCTCGTTGTCGAACTCAGTGGTAATACCGGCGTCGGATGCCGTCTCACTCGCTGTTAACCGCGCGGAGTGCGAACCAACCACGCCGGCTTTCAGAGGCACGGCCACCGACGAGCCGAGCGATACGGACGGCCTTTTGTCCGCTCGATTCCAACTCACTCTCATGGAGACCACCACGGAGGGGGCGTTTCGCGTGCTCGGAAAGGCACCGGGGCGCGAGGGGGTTCCCGGGAGTGAAGTGACTGGGAGCTCGTCGAGCGAGCGAAGCGAGTTCGACGGTGACCTGCTGTTGCTCGACCGCGCAGACCAGGAGCCCGTACGCGTCGACGGCGGCGGGTACGACGGCGCGCTCGCGGAGTCGGTCGACGCGCTCTCCCCGGGCTATCTCGTGACCGCGACGCTCTCTTGGAGCGACGGCGACGCTCGATTCGAGGCGTGTGAGATTCAGAAACGGACGTTGTTCACGTACGTCGGGGCTGCCTCCGGCATGTTCGAGGCAGCCCTCGACGTCATGGAACAAGCCCACCAGGAGGGCGTCGGCGTCCACGGCCGCCCGACGTTCAGCACGGACGACGAACCCAACGGCGCCGTCTACGCGTTCGCCGAGCAGGCGGGTGAGCGCGACGTCTTCGAGGAGATTCGCACCGGCTCGCTCCCGCTAGAACCGCTCGTCGACCGCCTCGACGAGTACGAGGACTGCGCCCACGAAGTGTTCGTGATGCGGCCCGTCGAGCACGACTTCGTCGTCGTCTACCTCGTCCTCCACCGGGATTCTGTTCTCGCGGACACCGTGCGCGACACCTACGACTGCCCGCGCCCGTCGGACGCGTAGTCAGTCGTGTAGCTGGTCGTCGCTCTCGGAGGGCCGTTCGGTCAACCGGACGAGGTCGGCCAGCGTCTCGTTCACAGGCGCGTCGACGCCGTGGTCGTCGGCGCGGCGGGCGAGAGCGCCGTTCAGCGCCTCGATCTCGGTCTGCTTTCCGGCTTCCACGTCCTGCCGCATCGAGGAGTGATTCGTCGCGGTGCGCTCGGCCACCTCGCGCGTGCGCTCGACGCAGTCCTCCGGAACGTCGACGCCCTCGGCTCGCGCGACCCGAACTCCCTCCCAGACCGCTCGTTCGAGTAGTCCTTCGCCCGGTTCGGACTCTACGAGCGCGCCGTTCGGGACGCGCGCGAGCGCTGTCGCAGCGTTGATTCCCGCGTTCACGAGCACCTTCTCCCAGACTGCCGCCTTCGGGTCGTCCGTGACGGTGGCCGAGAGCCCGGCGTCGGAGAGCAGCGTCGCAGTGGCCTGGACCCGGTCGTCGTTCACAGCGAAGCACCGGCCGATGGTCGTGTCACCGCGACCCGCGTGTCGCACGACGCCGGGCGACTCGATGACCGCGCCGTGGGTCGTCGTCCCCGCAATCACGCGCTCCTCGGGGACGGCGGCGGCGATGGTCTCGGCGTTCCCGAGTCCGTTCTGGAGCGTCAGCACGTCCGTCTCGTCGAGGTGGCTCGCGACCCCGGAGACCGCCTCGTCGGTGTCGTAACTCTTCACGCAGACGACGAGCAGGTCGGCGTCCGCCGCGGCCGCGGCGTCCGTCGCGACGGGGACGTCGACTGTGGAGTCGGTCCCGTCCGGATGGACGACTCGAAGACCGCGCTCCCGAACGGCCTCGACGTGCTCGCTTTCGCGGCCGAGTATCGTCACGTCCGCATCCGTCATCGCGAGGAGTCCGCCGACGAGCGACCCGAGCGACCCGGCGCCCAGCACCACCACGCGCATGGTCTGCCGTACGAACGGCCCCGGTAAAGCCGTGCGGGTCGAGGCGCCGGCCCGGATCGATGCAGGCGGTTCGTGTTTTCTGAGCGCGACAATTCTTTTACCGTGGGGCTACGACGCCCGAAAACATGGACTCACGAGACGGGCGCGGCCAGCTCATCCTCGTCGCGGGGTTCGGTCTCGCCGTCGCGTTCGTCGCGCTCGCGCTCGTGTTGAACACCGTCGTGTTCACGGAGAACCTCGCCACGCGGAACCACGACCGGACGGACGAAGCGCTGGCGTTCGAGGGCGCCGTCGAGCAGGGCGTCGGTGGGATAGTTTCGGAAGTGAACGACAACGAGAGCGCCACCTACGTCTCGCTTCAGGCCGAACTCAACGCGTCGATACCGCAGTGGAGTGACAACGCCACGTTGCTCTCGGCGGCCCGCGGGAGCCTCCGGAATGGGTCGCTCGCGGGCGTCGAGAACGGAACGCGACTCGCGCGCCCGAGCACCGGCAAACTGGCTACCGGGGACCTCGCCGTGGACGTGAGCGAGACGCGGCGCTTCCAGTTGTTCGTCACGCCGGAGTCGGCGACGGGCGTGACTGTCGAGGTTGCGGGCGACGACGACTTGTGGAGCGTTACTGTCTCGAACAGTACGGAGAACCCGTCATGGACGGACGTGGTCGTGAGCCAGAACGGGGATGTCGTCGCGCAGAACACGACGAAGTCGAACACAGTCGAGGTCGACCTGACGGAGGGACTCGTGAACGGTACGCGCGTCGCCAACTGGACGTTCGCTGGGGGCGTGGACGCGCCGTACACGATTTCGGTCACGGGCGACGGCGAGACGACCGGGAAGTACGTCCTGTTCGTCGACGAGCAAGTGAGCGACCTGACGACGGACGCGCCAACGGCGACGCCAGCTATCTATCGCGCGTACGTCGACATCTCCGTGCGGACGGACGCACTCACCTACGAGTCGAACGTGTCGGTCGCGCCCAGCGACCCGCCGGGGAACGAGACGTACGCGCTCGACGGGTAGAATCGGCCGTCTTCGGTCGGTCGCCACGCGTGGAATCGACCGGTTCCAGCACCCTTAACCGCGGCAGTCGACTTCTACTGTGTAAATGCCGCCAGCGATACGCACCGACAACCTCGTGAAGGAGTACGGGGACGTCCGCGCGCTCGACGGGCTCTCGCTCACCGTTCCCGAGGGCTCCTTTTTCGGGCTGCTCGGGCCGAACGGCGCGGGGAAGACGACGTTCATCAACACGCTCGTCGGCCTCGCGCGCAAGACCAACGGGAGCGCTGAAGTGTTCGGACACGACGTCGAAGACGACTACCGCGAAGCGCGGGACGCCATCGGCCTCGCGCCCCAGGAGTTCAACGTCGACCGCTTTTTCCCCATCCGGGAGGTGTTGATGCACAAGGCGGGCTACCACGGCGTGCCCGAGGACGAGGCCGCCGAACGCGCCGCCGAGGCGCTCGAACTCGTCGGCCTCGACGGGAAGGCCGAAACCCGGTTCGACTGGCTCTCCGGCGGGATGAAACGGCGGTTCATGCTCGCCCGCGCGATGGTCACCGACCCCGACCTGCTCATCCTCGACGAACCGACGGCTGGCGTGGACGTCGAGTTGCGCCGCGACCTCTGGGACGTCATCACGCGCCTGAACGACGACGGCACCACGATTCTCCTCACCACGCACTACATCGAGGAGGCAGAACGCCTCTGCGACGAGGTGGCAATCGTCGACTCGGGGCGGAAGGTCACCGTCGCGACGCCCGACGAACTCACCCAGCGCGGCACCGACACGGTCCGCCTCGCGCTCGAGGAGCCGACCAGTTCGATCCCCGACGTCACCGGCGACGGCATCGAACAGGCCGACGTGGACGGCGACACGGTCGAACTCCGTGCTGGCAACGGGAGCCAGGCGGTCCCCACCGCAGTGCGTCGACTGGAGGCCGGCGGCCATCGCGTCGTCGACGTCGACATCTCGCGGACGAGCCTCGAGGAGGTGTTCGTGGACATGACGCGCCGCGAGGAGGAAGCGACCGAGGAGCGCGGTGAGGATTCGGTCGAGGTGACCGTATGAGCGCGCTCTCCAACGGTCTGAAGGCGCTCACCGAGCGCGAGATACTGCGCTTCGTGCGCCGCCCGTACAACACGTTCCTCCCGCCGCTCATCACGAACGTCCTCTACTTCAGCGTGTTCGGCGTCATCCTCGGCGCGCGCATCGACGACGTCGGCGGCGTCCCGTACATCCAGTTCATCCTCCCGGGCCTCGTCGTGCTCGGCGCCGTGTCGAACGCCTTCGAGAACGCCTCCTTCTCCATCTTCCACGGGAGATGGAACATGTACATCCACGAGGCGCTGACGAGTCCGCTCGCGTACTGGGAGATGGTGGTGGCGTACGTCGCGTCCTCCGCGCTCCGGGGGGTCATCATCGGCACCCTCATCGCCGCAATCGGCGCCGTGTTCACGCCCGTTCACTCGCTCGCGAACCCGCTGTACGCCGTCGCGTTCATGCTCGTCATCACGACGCTGTTCGCCGCGTTCGGCGTCATCGGCGGCCTCGTCGCGGAGGACTTCGACCACCTCACGGTGCTCAACCAGTTCATCCTCCGACCGCTCGTGTTCTTCGGCGGCGTGTTCTACAGCCTCGACGCGCTCGGCGAACCGTTCCGTACGCTCAGCCTGCTGAACCCGATGGTGTACATGGTCAACGGCGTTCGGTACGGCGTCATCGGCGTCTCGGACATCGACCCGACTGCCGCGCTCGCCGTGCTTTCGGGGCTGACAATCGTCGTGCTCGGAATCGACGTGTGGCTGTTCCAGCGCGGCTACGGGCTCACGGACTGACTGAACGCGAATCCACCCCCTCGCTTTTCTCCCTGCATTTCGACGCTCCACCATGGAACGCGGCCGTGCCTACGCTGTGTCTGTCGTCACGCTCGGTCTTCTCTCACTCGCACACGCGCTCTGGACGTGGCCACGCCAGGCCACGCTTGCGCTGTTCGGTGGTGGCGCACTCGTCGCGTTCGTCGCAGAAGCAGTCGTCGTCCAGCTAGGGTGGCTCGACCACCACGTCGGCCCGAAACTGCTGGGCGTTCCGCTGTACGTACTGTTCGGTTGGACTGGCGTCGTGTACGTGTCGTTCCGGGTCGCTCTGCTGGTGACCCCGGGGTGGGCTGCCGTCGCGCTCGCTGCCGTACTCGCGACGGCCCTCGACGTCCTCTCGGACCCTCGCGGCGTCGCGGAGGGCCACTGGACGTACACCGACGACCTGCCCGGCCCGCGCCACCGCGACGTCCCGTGGTGGAACTACGCAGGGTGGCTCGCGGTCAGCGCGAGCACCGCTGCGCTCGCGCTCCAGTACTTACCCTGAGAGAATGACCGTGTCGTCGTCGTCCTCGACGCTCACGTCGTACCCGAACTCCTCGACGATGTTCACGCACGTCTCGACGTGGTTCGTCACGCGCGGGATTCGAACCTCGCCGCCGCCGAGCGCGAGGTACGGGATCAACTGGTCGGCGAGGTGTTCGTCCACCGCCGCGTTCCCGGTCTCGAACGCCTCGAACGCGTCGGCGGCCTCCTCGCCGACCTCTTCGGCCGGCTTGCCGCGCTCCCCGAGCACCGCGAACCCGGCCCGCGAGTGCTCGTACTCCGCGTCGACGACGACCGCGGAGCCAGGCGAGTCGGCCTCGGCGTACGACACCGACTGCTCGGCGTCTCCGACGCGTTCGAGGACGGCGTCGGCCTGGCGCTGTGCGACGTCGTCGTCCTCGAGTGACTCCTCGGCGACGGAGTGAACGGTCAGCGACGTTCGTTCGCCGCGCTCGGTGAGTTCGAGCGGCGACGCGGAGAACGGGTTCACCGTGAGCGAGGCCTTGCCACCGCCGCGTGGGTAGAACCCGCGGCGCTTCACCGAGGCAGACGCCTCGACGCCGTGGTCCTCCAGTAGCGGGAACTTGACGTGCTGGAAGTAGTCGAACGGCGGGGCCCACATCGCGTCCGTGCCGCCCTCGAGGTGCGCGGTGAACGGTTCCTCGAGCGCGACACCGATGGGGAGCAGCGCGTCGAAGACGAGTGGAACGCTCCCGGCGGTGCCGACCTCGACCGACACCTGTTGTTGTTCGTCTTCCTCGTCGAGCGCGTTCGGTTCGAAGCTGAACTCCTCGGCCCCGACCTCGACGTTGTCCGTCTCGGCGTTGCAGGCGGCGGCGACGGCCTCCACGGCTGCACAGTGCTGGGCCTGGAGTCCAGGGTTCGAGCGCGCGCGACGAACGTGACGCATCCTGAACGGTTCGTCAGTAACCGCAGACAGTGTAAGCGCGGTGCGGACGAGTTGTCCGCCACCGGCGCTGCCGTCGAGCAAGTGCATATCCACTACGAGAATGTCTGAGGGGAAAAACCGTTCGTCACCGTCGAAGCCCGAACGTCTCCGTCAGATTCTCCACTGTGGCGGGAGAAGACGGGGTATGGATGGCGATTTCGACGAGAGCGCGTGGCGAGACCGGCTCCGCACTCACCGCGAGGACAAAGACGACTTCCTCGCCGGCCACCCCCAGTCTCCGATTCCAGAGGGGGAGCGCGAGGCGTTCTCGGGGCTGGAGTACTTCGACCTCGACCCGGCGTACCGCGTTCTCGCTCGCTTCGAGCGCGCGCACTCGCCGGACGTGGAGAAACTGGCGTCGACGCGCGGCCCGCCCCAGTCCTACGAGCGCGTCGGCGTCTTCGGCTTCGAACTGGACGGCGACCACCACACGCTCGCGGCGTTCCGCGTCGAGGGCGCCGAGTCGCTGTTCGTGCCGTTCACCGACGAGACCAGCGGGGACGAGACGTACCGACAGGGTCGCTATCTGGACGTCGACGCTGCCGGCGCGGACGACCGGGAGACGGTCGCACTCGATTTCAACCTCGCGTACAGTCCGTTCTGCGCGTACGACGACAACTTCTCGTGTGCAGTTCCACCCGCGGAGAACGAACTCGACGTCGAGGTGCGCGCCGGAGAGCGCGTCTGACCCTCCCTACTGTCGACGTCACTGAACTGGTGAGGCCGGTCAGGACGCGAAGTCGTCGAGGCCGCTCTGCTCGTCGACGTCGATGGCATCGAACAGGGCGGGGGACTCCGCCGCCGGGTTGTTCACCTGCTTCGAGACGGGGTACGCCTCGATGTCACTCGACGGGTACGGGTCGAGGACGTCCATCGCGTCCGCGGCGTCGCCCTCGAGCCACGGCGTCTCCTCGTCGCGTTCGAGCATGACGGGCATTCGGTCGTGGATCGATTCGACGACGTGGTTCGGCTCTGTCGTCAGAATCGTCACCGTATCGCGCGACGGGTCGGCCCCGCTTTCGGACTCCCAGTGGCTCCAGAGGCCCGCGAACGCGAACGGCCCGCGGTCCCGACGGACCACCCGGTAGGGCTGTTTGCTGCCGCGCTCGCCCTGCCACTCGTAGAACCCGTCGGCGAGCACGAGACAGCGCCGCTCCTCGAACGCGTCTCGGAACAGATTCGACTCGGTCACGCTCTCAGAGCGCGCGTTGATCGGTGTCGGCCCCTCGTCGGGGTCGTCCGCCCACTCTGGGACGAACCCCCACTCGAAGACGTCCGCGACCGAGCGCTGTTCGTTCGTGATGGTCACGAGACCGTCGCCTGGGTCGACGTTGTACTTCGGGAGGTAGGCCTCGACGGCGTCCGTAGCTGTGGCGTCGAATCGTTCCGAGAGGACGTCGACGGGCACGGCGAGACTGGTTCGACCGCACATACGGTATGCTTCGCGCCCGGGGAAGGTCAACTCCCCGGTCACCACGGCGTCGCCACTGGCCTGTGGTCCCCCGGTTCCGATAGCACCGCTACTGACTCGTAGTGACGTGTTAGAAAAGAGCGACTCGAGTGAACCGCCGAACCGAACGAGCTACCGGCGTGCAGGCCCATCAGGCCGGGACGTCGGTGCGCCAGCCGTCAGTTTACGCCGGGACGTCGGTCGTCTCGAGCAGTTCCTGGTAGCGGTTCCGGATGGTGACCTCGCTGACGTCGCTGACGTCGCTGACGTCGCTCTGGGTCACCTTGTGGTTGGTGAGCAGGCTTCCGGCGTAGATGGCCGCGGCGGCCAGGCCGACCGGGGACTTCCCGCTCGTGACGCCCTCGCGCTGGGCGCTCGAGAGGAGTTCGCGGGCGCGGCGCTCGACCTCCTCGGGAAGGTCGAGGTCCGACGCGAACCGCGGCACGTAGCTCGCGGGGTCGGCGGGCGCGACCTCGAGGCCGAGTTCGCGCACGATGTAACGGTACGTGCGCTTGAACTCCATCTCGTCGATGCGGCTGACGTTGGCCACCTCGGTGATGGAGCGCGGCGTCTCCATCTGCCGGGCCGCGGCGTAGAGGGCGCTGGTGGCGACGCCCTCGATGGAGCGGCCGGGAAGCAGATCGTCGCTCAGAGCGCGGCGGTAGATGACCGACGCGGTCTCTCGAACGTCCTTCGGGAGGCCGAGCGCGCTGGCCATGCGTTCGATCTCGCCGAGGGCCTGCTTGAGGTTGCGCTCCTTGGAGTTGCGCGTGCGGAATCGCTCGTTCCAGGTGCGCAGGCGCTGCATCTTCTGGCGCTGTTTCGAGGACAGGGAGTTGCCGTAGGCGTCCTTGTCCTGCCAGCCGATGTTCGTCGACAGCCCCTTGTCGTGCATCATGTTCGTGGTCGGTGCACCGACGCGGGACTTCTGGTCTTTCTCGGCGGAGTCGAACGCGCGCCATTCGGGGCCGCGGTCGATCTCGTCTTCCTCGACGACGAGCCCACAGTCAGCACAGACGGATTCGCCGCGCTCCTCGTCGCTCAGGACTTGTCCGCCACACTCCGGACACGTGATGGTCTCTTCCTGTCCGGTGGTCTCATCCTCTTGTTCGGTCTGCTGGTGCTCGCCGGTGTAGGTTCGGATTCTTGTATCGCTCATGGTTGGGCTGTGACGGACGAAGGGGAGGAAATAACGTCCCTCGCCCGGCTTACGGTGACTATGGGTAAGAGCGACAGACACTTAAATGTTTCGCGGTTGTGTGGGGTATTGACACACAGGAAACGCGCCTCATGGGGCTCATATGCCCCAACAACGCGTGCTTTTGGCCGGCCTAAGTAATGGGCTCTGGTCTGATTGCGGCAAGAATCTACATTAAATACCTTTCGGGATATGGCGAGGTGGCCAGGTCAGTCGGATGGCGGGATGAGCGTGACCGCATCACTACGGACGCCGGTCGACCACCCGAATCACATACGACAAACGACCGGAGAAACCTTTATCCGGTCAGCATATCGATGTAACGCGAACACCGGTTCTCCATGACTGACGAAGGGGCCCACGTACTCGTGGTCGACGACGACGAAGCACTCACCGACGTGTATGCCGCCTGGCTGTCCGAGCGGTACGCGGTCGAAACCGCGACGACCGGCGAAGCAGCGCTGAACAACCTCACTGCCGCCGTCGACGTCGTCCTCCTCGACCGGCGCATGCCCGGACTCTCCGGGGAGGAGGTGCTCACGCGCATCCGCCGCGCCGAGTACGACTGCCGGGTCGCCATGGTCACGGGCGTTCGCCCGTCCCGTGACGTCATCAATCTCGGATTCGACGAGTACCTCATCAAACCCGTCGACCGGGACGAACTCCACACCGTCGTGAACACCCTCGTCGACCGATCTACCTACGACGACGACCTTCAGGAACTGTACGCGCTCGCGTCCAAGCGAGCGCTCCTCGAGACCGAAGCCGAACGCGGCGACGTTGAACTCGACGGCTCCTATCAGGATCTCGTGAACCGCATCCAGGAACTCCGGGAGCGCACCGACGACACTGTGACCGAGTTCGGCTTCGACGACTTCCGGGTGGCGTTCCGCGACCTCCCCGACGAGAACACCGGAGGCGACTGAGTGCATGGCCCCCGAGCGTTCGCTGCTCCACTCGGTCACCGACGCCATCCACGCCGCCGAGGGACAGTCTTCCCTCCGAATCCGGGTGTGTGCTGCCGCCGCCGACGCCGGCTACCGTGACCCTAAGTTCGCCGTCGCCACCGGTTCTCGCACACCCGAGGAGCCACCAGCGGCGAACACCGAGGATCCATTCGAGGGAGACGCGCCCGACACAGTCACCGTGGAAACCGACGCGAACGGCGACGACCGCGTCCTCGTTCCAGTGACGTACGACAGCGAACGGTACGGCACGCTCGCGCTCGGCGTGGCAGACGCGCCAGCCGAGGCGGAACGAGAACGCCTCGAGACAGTCGGCAACGCCGTCGGGCACGGCATCGCCAGCATGCGGCAGTCCCGGGAACGAGAGCGCGTCGAGGGAGCGCTCCGGACGGAACGACGGCAGGTCGAGAAACTCCACAGCGTCGCTGCGCGCATGGTGAGTTGCGAGTCCGAATCGAGCATCTACGAACTCGCCATCGACGCGGCGGAGAACATCCTCCAGTTCGACATCTGCGGCATCGACATCGCGGAAGACGAGTTCCTCGTGCCGAAGGCCACGTCGACCAGTATGAACCCCGAGAACTTCGAGCGCACTGCCGACGACAGCGGGGTGGCGGGGGAGACCTTCCAGGAATCCCGGACGATCATCGTCGACGACGTGCGATCCTACGAGAACGCCAAACCGACAAACCCGGACTACCGCTCCGTACTCAGCGTTCCCGTCGGCGACCTCGGCGTCTTCCAGGCGGGCTCCGTCGAACTCGCGGCGTTCTCCGAGGACGACGCCGAACTCGCGGAACTCCTGATGGCCCACGTCGCGGAGACGCTCAAGCGCCTCCGCTCGGACGCCGCGCTCCGGGAGAGCGAACAGAAATACCGGACGCTCATAGAGCAGAGCCACGACGCAGTCACCATCCTTCGGGACGCGGCCTACGAGTTCGTGAACCAGCGCGCCTGCGAACTGTACGGCCGCGAGCGCGAGGAACTGCTCGACGCAGCGACCTGGGAGCTCATCCACGAGGACGACCACGAGACGGTCGAGCGGGTGGACGAGGAACTGCTCGCGGAGCTCGGCCGACACCGGACCTTCGAGGCCCGCATCCGCCGCCCCGACGGCGAAGTGCGGTACTGCGAGTTCAGCACCACGAGCATCACCTACGAGGACGACACGGCGTTGCTCTCCTCGATACGGGACATCACCGAACGAAAGGAACACGAGCGGGAACTCGAGCGCCAGAACGAACGCTTAGAGGAGTTCGCCAGCGTCGTCAGCCACGACCTCCGCAGCCCCATCAACGTAGTCCGGGGGAGCGTCGACCTCGCGCGGGAGACCGGCGACGACGAGCACTTCGAGCGAGCGGACGCCGCCCTCGACCGGATGGAGACGCTCGTCGAGGACATCCTCGACCTCGCCCGACAGGGGAAACTCGTCGACGACACGGAGCAGGTCGAGCTCGGCGAGGCGGTTGCGGACGCGTGGAACACGGTCGACGCACCGGACGCGACACTCGACGCGTCGTTCGACACGGCGGTCGTCTCCGCCGACCCGATGCGACTCCGAGAACTGCTCGAGAATCTGTTCCGGAACTCAGTGGAGCACGGCTCCACGAACCCTGCCTCGCAGGCTCGGCAGGACGCCGTCGAACACAGTTCGACGAGTCCTCGCTCGGCTCCGCCTCGCGAGGACGCCGGCGGACAACCCGCGTCCGCCGAGCCCTCGGTCGCTGACGCTCCCGAGGACGCTGTGGAGCACGGCTCCACAAGCCCTCGCTCGCAAGCTCACGAGGACGCCGCTGGAACAAGTTCCAGCGAGCCCTCCGTCGCTACCGCTCCGGAGGACGCCCGAAGTACGGTCACGGTCACCGTCGACCTGCTCCCGGATGGGTTCCGCGTCGCCGACGACGGACCGGGGATTCCGGACAACGAACTCGAACGGGTCTTCGAGCGTGGGTTCACCACGAGCGAGAACGGGACGGGGTTCGGACTCGCTATCGTGGAGGACATCGCCGAGGCGCACGGGTGGGCCATCGAGGCCGTCCCCGCTGAGTCGGGTGCGTGCTTCGACGTGACGGGATGCCGGCGGGTCGAATAGAACGCCCGCATCGGTCGCCAACGAGGTACGGACTACTGTCTGTCGACGATTCCGGTCTCCCAGCCGTCGCTGGCCCGGTCTACTTGCCGTCGATGGACTCGGCGATGTCCGCGAGACTCGACTTCGGGGGTTCGGTCGCCTCGTAGGTCGTCGTCTCCCCGGGCGCCCTGACGCCGTACTTGAACTCTGGCACGACGACGTCGACGTGGACTGAGCGACCGATGTCGAGTCCGTGCGCGTCGACCCACTCGGGGAGCGCGTTCTCACCGTCGCCGGGACTCCGCGCGAGTTCGTTCGTCTCGTAGGCGCCCCGGATCGCGGGCGCACCGTCCGCGTCGTGTACGAGTCTCGTCCGGTGCTCACTTCCGTCGAGAACGAGGCGAACGACGTCGTCGCTGGGGAACCGGTCGGTGGATTCCGCGGGGAGCGCTATCGCTGGGCGCTGCGTGCCACCACGGCGCACGAGCGTCCCGACCACTGAGGGGACGGTCTCGCTGGAAACGAATTCGGCCATACGCCGACTATCGGCGGTCGGTCACAAAAGCGAGGCGGTCACATCGGAGTGCTGCTCGGCGAAACGCGTCCGCTCGTCACCAGTCCGACCGTACCACTTCGGTCAGTTTGAACAGCACGCCGACGAACACCGTGACGGCGGCGAAGATGAACGTGAAGTACACCAGCAGCGCACCGATCGTGTTCACGAACTGATTGGGCGCCACCAGATGAAGGAGGTACCCAACCACGAGCATGCTCGTGTACAGCGCGCCGATCTTCAGCGGGAATCTGTACTTCTGGGTAATCCTGTCTGCACCCTCGTAGGCGTCCCCCAACTCCGTGTCGGCCTGATTCGAGACCGCCGTGTTGTCGGAGTCGTACGGGCTCATTACGTTCGGGGCATTGGGGGACGTACGTAAACCCCTTTGGGTGAGTTGTCCGCCCGAAGAGTCTCCCAAACTGGAAACGAATTCGCCGCAAATCCAGGCCGCTGTCAGTCCGCGCTTCCACCGGGAGAGACCGCTGTCAACGGCGGCGCCACGCGAGGTCGTGGAGACCACGTGATAACGAGTTTGACATCACTGCTACCCCCGACCGAATAGGATAACCGTCGGGGGAGTGTGCCACCTATCAATGCGCGAGGTGACGCTACGCATCCGGCAGTACGGCGAACCCGAGAGCGACACCAGCGCCGCTCACCCCGACGTCGTCGTGCAGTCGGTCACCTCCGTCACTGGTTCGGCGCGGCGTCGGAAGCGCATCGTCGAACTCACTGGCCCAACCGAGAACGTCCGCTCGTTCGTCCGCGAACTCGGGGACGACGCTGACGTGCAGAACGTGAAGCCTCTCGGTGATTTGGACGACAGCGGTGCTCACGTCGCGCTCACGTACCCCGCCGACTGGCGCGGCCTCGTCGACCGGTTCCGCCAGTTCGGTGTCCACTTTCGAGGGGAGTTCACGATGCAGGCGGGCTGGGAACACTGGACGCTCTACCTGGACGACGGCGACGACCTCGGCGCGCTCGTCAGGTCCCTAGAGGCGTCTGGGAGTGAGGTCGATCTCGTGCGCGACGTGAGAACGGACACCGTGGACGGGCCGGAGCAGTTCGCACTCGGCCGCATGATCGACGCGCTCACCGAACGCCAGGCGGAGGTGCTCGCCACCGCTATCGCGATGGGGTACTACGGCCCCGATTCGGACACCGCCATCGAGACGGTGGCGGACTCCGTCGGCGTGGCGTCCACGACGGCCTGGGAGCATCTGGCGAGAGCGGAGCGGAAGGTGATGACCGAGCTCGGCGAGCACCTCGCCGCGACCGGTGGCCGGCCCGTCCGGTGAGCGGTTTGGCTGCACGGTTCTGCTTGCACCGCCGTCGAACGAGTGGCTTTAGGACGTCCGGGTCGAACCGTCACGCATGGCCGTTCCCACCCCGGACGTCGACCGCGGGAACCGGAGAGAGGCGTTCGTCGCGATTCTGCCGTTCGTCCTGCTCGGCCTCGCGGACGTCGTCCTACTGCTGTTCTGGGGGCTGAACCCGCTATGGGGGTTCGTCATTCTGCCGCCCATCCTGTTCATCAGCGTCATCGGATGGATCGCGTTCACGACCGGGTTCGTCGACCAGTAACACGCCCGAACGTCACCCGACGGAACACCGTCTCGAACGCCGAACTCCCCTCAATTACTCGAACGCCGCGACCGCTCGCACGGGCGCGCCGTCCGCGGCGACCGGAATCGGATACGCGTGCAGCGTGAACCGCTCGGGCAATCCCGCGAGATTCGTGAGGTTCTCCACGACGAGGCTGTCCGCGCCCAGGAGCGCGGCGTGGGCCGGATAGCCGCTGGGCTCGTCGTCGCTCGCGTTCCGCGTGGGGGTCGGGTCGACGCTCGCGGTGTCCAGGCCAACGTCGCAGTCGAGGTCGACGCAGCGTTCCGCGGCGCGCTCGGTCAGGTATGGGTGGTCGAAGTACTCCCGCCGTCCCCACCGCTCGCTCCACCCCGTGTGGAAGACAAGCAGGTCGACGTCCGTGCTCCCGGCGGCCCCGGGAATCGCGTCGGCGCCGACGGCCTCGCGCTCCCCGTGGTCCGTGCAGTCCACGAGGTGCGCGTCGAACTGGAACTCCTCGACGCTGAACTCGTCGAGGAACTTCCCGTCGGCGAGCATGTGGCTCGGCGCGTCGACGTGCGTTCCGGAGTGCGTGCTACACGAGATGTCCGCGACGCGGTAGCCGTCCGCCTCGAAACTCGCGTGTGGCGTGACGGAGACCGGCGGGTCGCCGGGGTACGGGCGCCCGGATTCGAGGTCGTGCGAGCAGTCTCGGAGTTGCATACCGGACGTGCACGCCGGAGTGCCCTGAACGTTTCCGCCGAAAACCACACGACGTCCCCTACAGCCCAGAGCGCTCAGTCGAGTCCGAGCACGTACACCAGCGCGGTGTCGACGACGACCACCGCGGCGAACGCGACCGCGAGCACGGGACGGTCGACGGCGTACAGCGCACCCGCGGCCGCGGCGAAGACGACGAGCGACACGACGAGTCGAACGGCCGGCGGAACGGAGAACGCGGCTTTCGGCGCGACAACCGCGCCCCAGACGACCGCCGCCGCGAGCGGCGCAGCGACCGCGAGAACGTACCGTAGTCCACCCGTCCCCGTCTCGTACCCCCAGTATCCGAGCGCCAGCAACACGCACATCTCCAGGAGAAAGCGAACGCCGACGACGACCCACCCGAGCGGCGTCGAGGCCGTGCTCACGTTCTGTGAACTCACCACGCCCGGCGGCAAAATTGTTCGTGGGGTGTGGAACGTCAGTTCTCCCGCCGCGAGGGCGACGAGTCCGTTCAGTCGCCAGCCCCTACCTTTATGCTGTCTGCCCGACCCTCGTGGCACATGGAGCGCGCCATCGCAGTCGTCGAAGCCACGGACGCCGCCAAGGACCTCGTCAGGGAGGCCGGCGAACTCGCCGCCGGCGTCGACGCCGAACTCCTCCTCGTGTACGGAATCACCGAGAACGAGTACGCCGAGAGCCGCGAGTCGATGTCCACCATCACAGACTTCGACGTGAACTACACCGTCGACGAGGCCGTCGACGGCGCCAGGAAGTTCGCCGCGGACATCGGCCGCGAGGTCCTCTCAGACGTCGACGTGGACTACGAGGCCGTCGCCCGACTCGGCGAGAAGGGCGACGAAGTTCTCGCCGTCGCCGACGAACGCGACGCCGACCACATCTTCATGGCCGGCCGCAAGCGCTCGCCGACGGGCAAGGCCATCTTCGGCGACGTCACGCAGCGCGTCATCCTCGAGTTCGACGGCGCGGTCACTGTCGTCACGAGCTGACCGGTCGACCACTGGATTCTCTCGGCGACTTCTCGTTTAGCAACCCTCTAGCACGTAGCAGCCGCGCTGTTTGCCGCGCTACGGGACCCCGCACAGGTTCAAGTAGGAGAACGCGACCATCCCCGGCCGTGACCTGAGTCTCGCCCGGCGTGCCCGGATTCGATAGCGCGGCACAGCACGCCGGCAACCGAACGCCGCCTGTCAGCCCTCCCCGAGCGGTCACAGCCAGTCGTCGGGCTTCGTGTCGTAGTCGAGTTCGTCGGCGGACAGTTCTGCGACCGCCTGCCAGGACAACTCCTCGACTTCGAACTCCTCGCCGTTGTACCGCATTTCCACCCCCACCTCCTCGGGTTCCGGTTCGCGGTTGCGGCGCCGGGCTCGCTCCTGCTCGCGCTCGGACACGCGTTTCGTGATTGTGTGGAGGACCACCGGCCGGCCCCACAACTCGAACACGCGCTTGAGCGTCTCCTCGGCGTCCTCCAGGTCCATCATCACGCCGTTGTACTCGTGGCACAGCAGCAACTCGCCGCGATTCTCGTGGTTCGCGTCGTAGACGCCGACCGTCGGCTTCCCGAGGTTCGTGAAGCGGAGCAGGAGTTTCTTCTTCACGTCCGCGGCGTCCGTGCTGGTGGCGCGGTAGTCGCCGCGAGCACGGCTGAACTCGTACGTGAAGTAGTCGTTGGCGTCGACGAACTCCTGGGAGAGGAACTCGTCGATGAACGTCACGTCGTTGTGGCTCTCGCGCACCGACCGCATGCGGTCCCACCCCGCCGTGAACTCCACGTCCTCGAGTGCGTCACTCACGGACGCGTACTGCTCGTCCTCGAACAGATACCGGCTCACACGCTCGAGTTCCTCCCGGGAGACGCGGCCCAGGAACCCCCGGAACTGGGGTTTGGCGAGCGAGAAGTGGCGGCGCGCCAGCCCTTCGTAGGTGAGCACCTTCCAGGGGTAGCGGTCGACGTCGACGTCCCCGTCTCGGGCCGCCGCGAGCGCGTCTTCGTCGACGTACTCGTCCGGGAGCGCTGCGACGGCCTCGAGCGTGTCACTCGAGATTCGGTCGAGCGCGTCCGGCGGTTCGAGCGCCTCGGTCACCGCCTCGAAATCGATGGAGTCGTGGAAGTTCCGCCACGTCACGCCCCGCACGCGGAGCAAGCGCTCCAGGAGCTCCCGTCGGTTCGTGGTGTTCTCCACGTACTCCCAGAGCTGTTTGCCGAGTTTGTACGGGTTGAAGCCGGGGCTGTTGAGCACCTTCGCCTGGTGGTCGGCGTAGTCGAGGAACTCCTCGACGCCGGCGAACGCCTCCTCGCCCATCATCATCGACTCCCAGTACGCCGCCCACCCCTCGTTCATCACTTTCGTGGTGCGCTGGGGTGCGAAGTAGTACGCTTCGCGGCGCAGCAACTCGAGGACATCGCGCTGCCAGTCCTCGAACTCGACGGCCTTCTCGGCGTCCTCGTCGTATGACTGTCCGTGCTCCCTGAGGAACGCGAGCAGGTCGTAGACGGGTTCGTCTGGGACCGACGCGTCGTCGGCGTCCGCGTCGAGGTCTGCGAGCCAGTCGTCGTCGAACACCTCGGATCTCACCTCGTCGCTGACGCCGAGTTCGTCGAGCGTGTCGTCGACTTCGTCGGGTTCGCCGCCCTCGGTCGACCGGTCGAACGCGCGCCGGTACTCGACGTTGTCCTCGATGGAGAGCACGGTGTCGATGAACGCCTCGACGGCTTCGCGGTCGACGTCCGGGTCCGAGAGGACGTCCTCGACCCGTCGCGCGTGGCGTTCGAGCATCGCGGCGGCGTTCGGGCCGTCCTCGCGGAACAGTCCGAACCAGCGGTTGTTCGCGAAGAAGTCGGCGTGGGCTTCGACGTGCGTGATGACGGCTTTCTGGTCGGCCAGGGAGTTCGACTGCTGGAGGAACGCGTTCGACGGGTCGTCGTTGTTCACGATCTCGAAGGCCTTCCCGCCGAGGAACTGGCGCTGCTTGCGCTGTCGCTCGTACTTCATCCCCCACCGCCAGTGCGGGTACCGCGTCTGGAAGCCGTCGTACGCGATGAGTTCATTCATCTCGTCGTGGTCGACGACCCAGTACTGGACATCGTAGGGGTCGAGGCCGAGTTTCTGCGCGAGCGCGGTGGCTTCTCGCGCCGGCTCGGTCAGCTCCTGGGCTTTCCGCTGTTTCTCGGGTTCAGTCGTCATCTTCGGTGCTGAGGATGGTTTCGATAGCGTCGAGAACGTCGTCCTCGCCGGTGACCGTGGCGACGGCCACGCCGTCGCTGTCCCCGAAGGCGTCGCGTAGCTCCGAGGCGTGCGTTCCGGTCCGCAGGCTCTCGCTGGGCCTGGTTTCGACGTACGCGTGGAGATTCGCGTCGATCTTCCGCATCAACGGGATGACGTTCTCCTCGGTGTCGTTGTGGCTGTTCTCGCCGTCGCCGGCGGCGAACACGTAGCGGTTCCACTCGCTGAACGGGTAGTCCTCTAGCAGGGTCTCCGTGAGGTCGTACGCACTGGAGATGCGGGTGCCGCCGCCCGATCGGATGCCGAAGAACTCCGTTCGTTCGACCGTCCACGCGTCGGCGTCGTGGGCGACGTAGATGAACTCCGCGCGGTCGTACTTCCCGGTGAGATACCAGTCGAGGGGTGTGAACGTGCGCTCGACGAGTTCACGCTTGGATTCACGCATCGACCCGGAGACGTCCCGGATGTTCACGACGACGACGTTGCGCTCGCGCTCCTCGACGATCTCCGGGTGGCGGAACTGTTCGTCTTCGCGGCGAAGCGGCACCTTCCCGACGTCGCCGCGTCGCATGCGGTCGCGGGTCGGTTCGCGTTCGACCTCGCGCTCCATCGCGTGGATGGACGACCAGCGGTCGCGTTCCTCGACGTCGCGGTAACGCTCTGCGAGCCACGCCTTCGAAACGGGGACGTTGTTCTCGCGCGCCCACTCGAAGGCCTCGTCCGGCCCCCACCCCTCGACGCGCAACGCCTCGGTGACGTACTGTTCGTCGAAGTCCACCGCGAGTTGGCGCTTGATGCCCTGCTTGTAGAGGTGGTCGAAGTCGAGCGTGCTGCGCGGGCCGCGGCGCGCGGTGTCGTTGAACGCGCCCTCGGTCTCGGTGGCGACGCGCTTGCCCTTCGGCTCCAGGTCGAGGCCGAGTCGCTCGTCGAGTTCCTGGGCGAACTCCTCGGGGTCCATCTGGTAGTACTCGTGCTCCCCGGGGTCTTCGCCCGCGTCGCCGTCCCCATCACCTTCCTGGGGTTCGCCGACCTGGTCGCCGGGGTCGGCGTCGCCCTGTCCGACGCCCCCCATGTCGAGTTTGTCGTACTGGAACTCCGGGAGGTCGACGAGTTTCACGGGGACGTTCACGGCGTCTGGTTCGCTCCCGGAGAGGTCGCCGTACTGGATGAACTCCGCGAGGTCCTGCCTGCGCGCCTCGCCGACCTCGCGGAACCGCTCGAGGTCGTCTCTCAGTCCCATCGGTGGGCCACCTCGTCGAGGACGCTGCGACTCGCGAGTTCGGCGCTCGCGGGCGAGTAGCCGCGTTCGTCCGTCAGGAACTCGATGGTCTGTGCTTTCAGTTCGGCGGTGGCGGTGTTCTCGGGTGGGTCGGACCACTGGTGGGGGTCGAGGTCCGGGTGGACGCGCCGAACGTCGTCCCAGTCGTGGCCGGCGAGCACGTCCCGGAGCACGGGAATCGAGGACAGGTCGACGTCGCCAGCGCGGAACGTCTCGTCGCGGTGCTCCCACGCGTGGCGCGTGACGGCGGTCATCACGGTGTCCTCGCGGAACTCGCGGACGGTCTGTCGCGGGTCGTTGCCGCGGTAGTCGGCGTCGTCGAACCTGCCGAGGGTCTCTGTCTCGAACACCTTCATCGCGAGCGGGTCCGGTTGCGCCGCCTCGCCGCGGTCGTTCGTCACGGTGCCGTCGGTCGCCCACGCGTGGACCTGTTCGACGTACGTCTCGACGTCCGACTCGTCGGCGCCTTCGCCGGAGAGCAGCGCGTCGAGAACGTCTTCTTCCTGTTGGTCGTGGACGTAGTCCTTGACGTGGACGAGGCGATCCTCGAACTCGGCCCGCTCGGCGCTGGAGAACACGGGGGCGTCGGCGAGTCCGTCGACCATCGCGTCGAGGATGTCTCCGGGGGTGATGACACACTCCACCGGTAGGTCGGGGTGCGAGCGGTCGCTATCGGCGTGCAGGAGGTCCGCGAGCACGTCTCGGGTGTACGTCACCGGGATGCCGTTCCCGCCGTCCTCGGCGTCGTCGTCGAAGTCGAACTCGTCGGCCTCCCGGCGGTCCTCCCCGGTGCCGACGTACCCTCGGTCGAACAGCAGTGCCTTCTCCACGAGACTCAACGGCTCCGGCAGGTCGCCCGCGTCGAGGCGCGTCACGACGCTGTACAGCGCCGCCGCTTCGAGTGCGTGCGGGGCGAGTTCGCGCTCCTCGACGCCCTCGCGGTCGCGGACGGGGACCGTCACGGCCTCCCGGGTGCGGTCCGCGAGCGCCCCGGGGTCGGTTTCGGTCCACACACTCCTGTCGTCCGTGAGTTCTCGGCGCAGGAGCTGTGTTTCGAGGCTGACGCTCGTGAGGTAGCCGAACTCGTGTTTTGAGAGCCGGCGCTTGAGCGCCTTTAGCGGGTCGAACCCCTGCCGGTCGTCGTGCTTGTTCAGTTGTGCCTCGAGGTCGAGGTTCGAGATGACGACCAGCTGGGTGTCGAGGTCCATCCCGATGCCCTTGTCGAGTTTCACGCTGCGCTCGTCGGGGACGTTCAGGAGTTTCTGGAGCAGGTCGGCGTGCTGGCTTGCGTCCTCGACGACGGTGAGACCGCCGTTGCCCTGGGAGAGCACGCCGTCGTAGCTGAACGCCTGGGGGTTCTTTCGGCCCTTCGAGTCGAGTTGCGCGAGCAGCGGCGCGACCCACGACCCGACGAGACGCTCTTTCGGACTGCCGGTGTCCTCGGAGTGGAGCACGCCGACGCCCCGGCCGCGGTCTACGACGTAGTTCTTCACGCGCAGGTGTTTCTCGTTCGTGACCGCGGCGAACAGGTCAGTCCGGCCGTCGCGGCGGTAGGCCTCCTCGAGGTAGTCGTAGGCTTCGCGGCTGAACGGGTCGAGGTCGGCGTCCGCGCGCAACTGGTCGGTCTCGTCGCGCTCGTCGTTCAACTCCGAGAGCAGTTCCTGCCGGACGTCGGTCGGGAACACCGAGAGCGGACTCGTCTGCACGGGGCTCTGGTGCCAGTCGTCCTCGCTCTCCACGCGGCCGTCGCCGTACGTCAGTCCCGGGGAGTCCTCCGCCCCGGCGACGTTCCACTCCACGGTGTACCGGCGGCCCTGCGGGGTCTTCGAGAACTCCCGGAGGCCGTTTATGAGGCACCGCTTCAACTCGGACTTCCCGGTCGCGGTGGGGCCGGCGAACCAGAGGATGGTCTCTGCCTTCCCGCGCCCGGCGGCGACCGCGCGCAGGTCGTCGACGAACGCGTTCAGCATGCTCGTGTTCCCGAGCACCGCGTGCTCGCCGTCGTTGTGGGGGTCGTCGAAGAAGCGGTAGCGCTGGAGCTCCTCGCCCGCCTCGACGACCGGGCGCGTGCCCGCGTCCTCGATGGCGGCAAGCAGGTACCGGCTGGCGTGGGCGGCCGCGAGCGGGTTCTCGAAGACGAACTCGACGTACTCCTCGAGGCTCATCGGCTCGTCGTAGGCGTCCCGGAGCGCGCGGTCCGCCCGGGAGACGAAGTCTGTCACGATTCCAGTTCCGCTTTCGCCACCTCGGCACCCGCGAACTCCAGTACTTCCCGAGCGCCTTCCTCCGAGTAGCCGCGCTCGACGAGCGCGGTCACCCAGTCGTTGCCCTCGTCTTCGTCGAACTCCGCGTTCGACACGAGTGCCGAGAAGTTGATGTTGTGTTTCTTGTCCTCCCAGAGTTTGCGTTCGAGCGCGCGACGCAGTCGGTCGTTGTCCTGGGGGTCGAACGGCTCGCCCTCGCGGGCGCGCCGGCTCACCCAGTTCGACACCTCCTGGCGGAAGTCGTCCTTGCGGTCCTCGGGGACGCCGAGTTGCTCTTCGATGGCGCGCAGGAACGTCTCGTCTGGTTCCTGCTCGCGGCCGGTGAGTGTGTCCGCGACGGTGTCGTCGTCGATGTACGCCATCACGTGGTCCATGTACTTCTCGCCCTGGCGCTGGATCTCGTCCAGGTCGTAGGCGAGCGCGTGGCGCACGTCTTCGATGGCGCGTTCCCTGTACTCCTCGCGGACGAGTTCGAGGTGCCGGCGGTACTCCTCGACGTCCTCCTCGGCGATCGATCCGTGCTGGCCGACGTGGTCCTCGAGGCGGTTGAACACCGTGAGCGGCGAGAGGAACTCGCGGTCACGGTCCATCGACTGCATGATGGCGGCGGCGATCTCGTCGCCGACGAATCGCGGGCTGACGCCCGCCATCCCTTCGCGTTCGCCGGTCTCTTCGGCCTCCTCGCGGAGTTTCTCGGCGTCGACGTCTTCGGTCTCGTCGAGTTCGCCGTTGTACGCCTTGGCCTTCTCGAGCAGGTCGACGGTGTCGTTGTCCGGGTCACGGATGCGGGTCAGCACGCCGAACAGACCCGCCATTGTGAGCGTGTGGGGTTCCACGTGGATGTCCGGCACGTCGGCGTTCTGGAGGAGTTTCTCGTAGATGTTGGCTTCCTCCTCGTACTCGAGGACGTACGGGAAGTCGACGCGCTTGGTGCGGTCGTTGAACGCCTCCATCTTCTCGTCTGCGCGCTTGTCCCGGTACTCGGGCATGTTCGTCCGCCCGACGATGACCTGGTCTATGTCGATCCGTGGGTTGTTCTTCGGTTTGATGGTCTGTTCCTGCGTGGCGTGAAGGAAGTCGTAGAGGAACTCGCGCTGGAGTTTGAGGAGTTCCTCGCCGGAGAAGATGCCGCGGTTGGCGTTACAGAACGCGCCGGCGAAGTCGAACGCCCGCGGGTCGCTTTCGCCGTACACCGCGAGTTTCGAGTAGTTGACGTCACCCGTCAACTCCGTCTCGTCCTGGTTTTTCTTGTCCTTGGGTTCGAACGTCTCGATGCAGTCGCGCCGGTTCTCGCTCGCGACGAGTCGGACGACTTCGACGTGGTTCGTGAGCACGCTCTTGAGATCGTCGTCGTAGTGCGCGAGCAGTTCGTCCATGTAGAACTCGCTCTCGGGGTCGAGTGACTGCTCGTTTCTGAGCGTGTACGGCGCGTCGAGGCGCTCGTTCAGTTCCGCGATGACCTCCTTGCGTTGTTCCTGCGGGAGCAACACGAGAGGGTCCTGGTGCATCGGGGACGTGACCGTGTCGTCGTTCGGGTCCTGGTCGTCGATGACCGAACAGAGGTTCGTCCACCGGAACGTGTACAGTCGTCCCTCCTCCTGGGCGGTGTAGTCCTCGTAGTAGCGGCGTATCTGTCGGTCGACGTCGGATTTCCCGGAGCCGACGGGGCCGAGCAACAGGATGATGCGTTTCTCAGGTCCGAGGCCACGGGAGCCGCTTTTCACCTTGTTCACGAACTCGTGGATGGATTCGTGGACTTCGCGGCCGAAGAAGGTGTTTGCACCCTCGCCGAGTGGGTCCTCGGATGCCAGTTCGTACTCGACGACGCCGTCGTCGTCGGTGGTTGACCCGTAGAAATCGAACATGTCGGCGAGACGCTGGTGGGCGTTTCGCGCGACCTTCGGGTCGTCGTACAGCGTTTCGAGGTACCAGTCGAACCCGCGGGCGTCCCGCAGGTCGGACGGGACCGATGCCTTGTACTGGTCGCTGAGGCGTTCGAGGGTTTCCGTCATGTTGTTCGTGGTTATTGTGGCCAGATGCCACGCCGGGGTGCTACTGGGTGTCGCTCTTCTCTGGCGGCGAGGACTGACGGTGGTCCGGCGTCACACCGGCACTACTTTCAGTTTCCGGTTCGGTTGACTATAAGCATTCCGGCGATTGTCGCATGGAAGCGGCCTCCGACTGGCCAACAATCCCAAAAATCGACGGACAACGAACTGGTAATGTATTGGTATGTGTTGGCATTGTTCAGAGTGGTTCGCCAACTACTTTAAGGGTCACGGTGGCCGGCGCCCAGCCACTGGAACTGGTCTCCCGGATAGCGTGTGCGACGAGGTCGGCGCCGACGCCGCCCTGGCAGACCTGCCGGAGTGAACGATTCTTTACGTCCGCAGAGCTAATCACGCCACAACATGAGTCACGAAGCCTACCTGCGCTCTGTGGGACTGTCGGACCTCGGAGACGACGACTCGGACGCTCTCCAGCGTGGCGCCTCGCTCGTCGCCCACCCACCCCACGCTACTGTGGACGCGGAGACGGTTGCGGACCGCTACGAGTACCTCGTCCCCGAACTCGGGGAGGACGGCGCGTGCGGCGTCGGCCTCGCGGACGACCCCTACAATCTCGCGCCGATCTGTGGGCTGGAGTACGACCAGGAACAACTCCGGGACCACCCGAACACGGCCCGACTCGTCGCGCTCCACGAGACCGTCGAGAACCTCGTGGCGGAGACCGACGCCGACTGGCTCGGCGTCTACCGCCGCGCCACCAACCCGGACGGCGAGGAAGTGCTCGTGAAGGAGGCCTACGTCGGCGACCACTCGCGCGCGGAGTTCCCACTCACGGAGTCGTTCGCCGAGCGCTCGAACAACTCGACGGTCGGACTCACTGGCGAAGCGGTGCTCGTGAACGACGTCACCGACCACGACGGCCCGTACTACGAGTGCGACGACCGCGTCGCGAGCGAGTTCTGTTGTCCCATCCGCTCCGACGGTGAGGTCGTCGGCATCGTCGACGCCGAGGCCCACGAACCCGACTTCTTCGACGACGACCGCACGCTCGCCATCGTCGGCGCGTGCGCCGAACTCGCCGACTCGCGTCTGCTCTCCCCGCCGCGCGTCGAGGCGTGACTCCCCTGCAATAATCTATCGAGGCCTGAATCCACGCTCTGTGCTGATTGTGGCGCGGCGCCCGGTGCGTACCACGCAGTAAGGCTGGACCAGCGCCAACGTATCAACCGACTTACGTTCGCTGCACTTATCCCAGACGGCTGTCTGTACGAAACCAGACATGGACGACCTCACTGGCTTCCAGCGTGACCTGCTCGTGGTCATCGCGGGGATGGACGACCCGAACGGACTCGACGTGAAAGACGAACTCGAGGGCTACTACGAGTCCGAGGTCAATCACGGACGGCTCTACCCGAACCTCGACACGCTCGTCGAGAAGGGCCTCGTCGACAAGGGTGAGGCCGACCAGCGCACCAACTACTACACGGTCACCGGCCGCGGCCGCCGCGAACTCGACGCCCGACGCGACTGGGAGGACCAGTACCTCGACGCCGACGACGAGACGACGGCGGTCGTCGAGTGACGACCCGCGACGTGCCGACAGTTCGCGGCCTGACCACTATCGCGTCTTGGACACTTTTGCGCCCTGACTACCTTCGCGGCCTGGCCACCCGTTTCCCTACTGCTCGTCGCGCAGTTCCGCTATCAGGCCCCGTGCCGCCTTCCGCACCGACTCGTCGCTGGACTGCGACGGCTCCCACCCGAGCGCGGAGAGTTTCTCGATGGAGAGGCGCATCTTCGGCACGTCGCCGGTCCACCCTCGGTCACCGCCCGTGTACTCGTACTCGGGGTCGAGGCCCATCTCGTCGGCGACGATGTCCGCGATGGCGTTCACTGACGTCGTCGTCCGCGTGCCGAGATTGTACGTGTTGAGGTCGTTGTCTGCGTGCTCCACGACGTGGATCATCGCGTCGATGCACTCCTCGACGTGAAGGTAGGACTTCTCCTGGCGGCCGTTCCCGAGAATGGTGAGCGTCTCCGGGTCCTCGAGGAGTTTCTCGATGAAGTCCGGAATCACGTTCCCGCGCTGTTTCGGGCCGACGATGTTCGCGAAGCGGTACATCCACGTCTGGATGCCGTGGGAGTGCGCGTACGTCGAGACGAGGCCCTCGTCCGCGAGTTTGCTCGCGCCGTAGATGGAGATGGGTTCGAGAGGCGCGTAGTCCTCGGGCGTCGGCATCGGCGCCTCGCCGTACACCGTCGAGGAGGAGGTGAACGCGAGTTTGTCGACGCCCACCTCGTCCATGCGCTCGAGGACGTTGTACGTCATCTCGCCGTTCTCCTCGAACAACACGCGGGGGTTCTCGTAGTTCGTGTCCGTGTACGCCGCGAAGTGGAAGACGACGTCCACGTCCTCGGTAATCACTTCGGCCACGTCGACGGCATCGCACATGTCTGCTTGCACGAATTCCACGCCGTCGGGGACGCGCTCGCGGGTCCCCTTCGAGAGGTTGTCCACCGCGACCACGTCGTTGTCCTCGCTGAGTCGCGCGGCGAGATGCGACCCGACCAGGCCCGCCGCGCCGGTGACCACGACGCGAGAGTCGGAGAGTTCCATACAGGGTGGTTTCCGGGATTCGGCAAGTGCGTTCTGGTCTGGGTTGCAACAGTCCAGAATCCGGCCTCAACTCCAGCGAACGCCAGCCAGTTCCTCGCTTTTCGCCCAGAGGTCGCGCTGGGCGAGCACGTCGCTGGCCGCCGACGACGGCGGCGTGCGCTCGCAGTCGTCGAAGTACGCGCCCGTCACGTCCGCGACGTCCGGGGACGCCGCGAGGTAGACGGCGTTCCGTGCGGCGCTGCGCGAGGTGTCGGTCACGCCGCCGGTGAGCGCCGCCGGGAGCACGTACGCGAGGCGGGTGCCCGCCCGCACCAGCAGCGGGGCGTTCCGCCAGAGGCCGCTCCCCGGGACGAACCCAGGGTGGAAGCAGTTCGCCGTCTGGTCGTCGAGTCGCCGCGCCAGCCCCGCCGTGAACATCACGTTCGCGAGTTTCGACCGGGCGTAGGCGTCGAAGCCGTCGTAGTCCTCGACGGACTGCACGTTCTCGAACTCGCTCGCGCTCGCGCGCCGGTGGACCTCCGACGCCGTCGTGACGACCCGGCCATCAGCTGCCAGCACCTCCCGCAGGTCGTGTGTGAGCACGAACGGTGCGAGGTGGTTTACCGCGAACGTCGCCTCGGCGCCGTCCCAGACGAGATGTCCCTCGTCGAAGTGCGCGCCGGCGTTGTTCACCAGCACGTCGAGTTCGTCCACCCGCCCAGCGACGTCCGCCGCGAGGTCCCGGACCGCCGACCGAGAGGCGAAGTCCGCCCGGTAGAACACGCTCTCGCTCCCGAGGTCTCGGAGGTCGTCGCGCACCGAGAGGCCGTCCTCCTCGTCTCGACCGTGGATGTGGACGGTCGCGCCCAGGCGAGCGAGCGCCAGCGCCGTCTCGCGCCCGATACCGCTGGTCGCGCCCGTGACGAACACGGTGGACTCTGAGAGGTCGACGTCTTGTACGCCTGCCCTGGCTTCCGGGAGTGTCATGGTCTGGGGTTCGTCTGCTTGCCGCATAAGTGGTGTCCGGGGTGGTCGTCTCTACATGCTCAGCGATACTTCGTCTTCCGAAGCGCTAGTTTGTTGCACGACAAAAATGAAAACCGATATATTATTCTGCTCTGTGGAAGTTACTCAATGGTCTCCCGACGAAAATTCCTCGGCCTGTCCGGAACGACTTTCCTCGGGGGTATTGCGGGCTGCACGACGCTACTTTCTGAGAACACTGACTCGCAGGATGACTGCCCCGTATTCGGGGATCGAGAGATACGATGCACGGAGAATGTCGTGGATTCAGTGGTTGTCCTTCCTTCTCGTTCGACCGTAACACCGGAATCGGAGACAATCAGGCTCACTCTTTACAACCGGACGGACAAGACGTTTCTACAGGTCGGCCCCTGGCAACTCCGCAGACACACCGAGTCTGGAGAGTGGAAGCGAGTTGGTCCCGAAGAACGCTCGCTGGACGCCGTTGTGCTCCAGCCCAGCCAGTCGACCCAGTTGACATTCGCGTTCTCGACAGACGATTCTGGGTCGTCCCCCTACACTATCGTTCCCCCTGACGAATCCAGAACCGAGTACGTGTTCTTCTTCCCGGGAAGCGTCGGTGATGGCCCAGTCCGAAACTACGCCACGCGATTCACTGCAGAGTTCTAGCCTCCTCTACCACCTCGACGCGGAGACGCCTAGCTTCCGAAACGCGTACCACGGGCAAGCGTCTCCCCACACATATGCAGGGCGAACCCGAGGTCGCGGTGCTCCGGTACGGCCACCGGCCGGGGCGCGACGACCGCATGACGACGCACGTCGGCCTGACGGCGCGCGCGCTCGGCGCGGACCGCGCCATCCTTCCGGGGAACGCGAGTCAGTCCGAGGAGACGGTCGCGGACATCACGGACCGGTTCGGCGGGCCGTTCGAGGTCGAGTCGACCGAGGAACTCCCCGCCACCGTGCGCGACTGGGAGGGCGTCGTCGTCCACCTCACGATGTACGGCGAACCCGTCCAGGACGTGATCGGGGACGTTCAGGACGCCCGCGAGTCCGACCCGCTGCTCGTCGTCGTGGGTGGTGAGAAGGTCCCTGGTGAGGTGTACGAGGAGGCCGACTGGAACGTCGCCGTGACGAATCAGCCCCACTCAGAGGTCGCCGGCCTCGCGGTGTTCCTCGATAGCCTGTTCGAGGGCCGAGAACTGAGCCAGGAGTACGAGGACGCCCGGAGTCGCGTGATTCCTCAGGAGTGCGGGAAACGCGTCGAGGAACTGGAGTAGCCGCTATCAGAGCGCCGGATCAGGGTCGCTATCGGCGTGCCGTAGTGTTTCGACGCCGGTTCATACCGGAAGAATGACCCGATTGTACTTACCATTTTGCCAGTTCGATGGTTTCCGACGTGGTGGTGGTGGTACTCGGACCCCTCTCAGACGTCGTTTTGGGCGTCTGCCCCTGAACCCTCGAAACGTGACTGGACGAACCGACCTCGGTGGAATCAGCCAGTTCGGACCGTTCCTCCGCCGGAGTGACAAGACTTAATGGCGCTCCGACCCGCCTTTTGGACAATGGCTTTTGAGGATCTGCTGGAGGCACCCGTGGTCCAGAAGTACCTCCACGAGTTGGTCGGCCCGAAGGGGATGCCGGTGGCAGTGTCACCCCCGGACGGAGAGGTGACAGACGAGGAGTTAGCCGAGCGCCTCGACCTGGAGTTGAACGACGTGCGACGCGCGCTGTTCATCCTCTACGAGAACGACCTCGCGACCTACCGCCGGGTCCGAGACGAGGACTCGGGGTGGCTCACGTACCTCTGGACGTTCGACTACGACAACATCCCGGAGAACCTCCACGAGGAGATGGACCGCCTGCTCGACGCCTTAGAGGACCGACGGGAGTACGAACTCGAGAACGAGTTCTACCTCTGTGAGGTGTGTTCGATCCGCTTCGAGTTCGGCGAAGCGATGGACCTGGGCTTCGAGTGTCCGGAGTGCGGGTCGCCGGTCGAGGCGATGGAGAACACGGACCTCGTCGACGCGATGGAGGAACGCATCGGGAACCTCCGCTCGGACCTCGGTGTGAAGGCATAATGGTCGTTCTCGCCACGAAATTGTACGTAGAGGGCGATGCTCGCGAGCGATCACTCGACGGTCTGCGGTCGCTCGTGGACAACGACGTCGGCGAACTCGACGTCGAATACGAGATCGGCGTGCGCCGCGACGACTTCCCGTCCGTGACACTCGACGGGCCAGACGAAGTGGCCGCGCGCAACGTGCTCGCGGAGACGTGGGGCGAAATCACCGAAGTGTTCGAGGACGGCGAAACCTACACTGGGACGCTCGAATCCTGGGACGACGACGGCTTCGTGCTCGACGCGGGCGAAAACGTACAGATTCCCGCCGACCAGATCGGTCTCGGCCCGGGGACGCCCGAGCAGATTCGGAATCGCTTCGGCCTCGTGCAGCACATCCCCCTCGAGTTCACGTACGGCGAACCATCGCAGCTCGCGGACGAGGAGCAAGACCGGCTCTACGAGTGGACTCGGGGCAACGGTCGGCTGAACGTGAACAGTGCGACCCGCGGCGAGGTGCGCGCGACGGTCAACCGCGCCGGCCACGCTCGTGACATCGTCACCGTCGAGCGCCTCGGCCTGCTCGAGCAGAGCGTCATCTGCAAGGAGGGGACAGATCCGCCCGGCCTGCTCTCGGCGGTCGGCGAGTACCTCCCCGCGGAACTGCTCTGCGTCGTACCATGAGAACGGATCTGCTCTATATCGCGTCATGAGGAAGTTGCTGGTGACACTGGCGGTGGTCGCGCTCGCCGTCAGCGCCGGGTGCGTCGGTTCGTCCGGACCCAGCCAGGAGGAGCTCTCTCGAGACGCCGACTACGACTGGACGACCGACGCGAACGTCACCGTCACGGTCAACGGGAGCGAGTACCAGGCAGTCGCGGACGTCTCCGGCCGGGATTCGGTGACGCTGTCGTCGACGAGCGCGCTCGGTGGACGCCATCCGGTCCGCCTCTCCGCCGTCGAGTTCCGGTACCCGAACGGCACCGTCGTCGGTGCGGACGCAATCTCGGTCAGCACGAGCAACACGCAGACCACCGTGGAGTTCCCGGCGAGTAACGGCACGTTCGCGTTCACCGCGAGCGCGGGTAGTCGGTCGGTCACCGTCCCGACAGCGTTCGACGGCTCCTACGAGGTCGTGTTGCCCGAGGGGATGCGCACCGCATTCCCGGTGTTCGGCGCGGTGTCACCGGGTGGCTACGAGAAGCGCGTCGCCGCCGACCGCGTCCACCTGCGCTGGGGGTCGGTGTCCGCCGACGCGGTGAACGCGGAGTTCTACCTCCAGCGTGACCTCTACATCTTCGGCGGTATCGTCGGCGTGCTTGTGGTGCTGGCGCTCCTGGGCGTCGTCTACTTCCGACTGCAGATTCGACAGCTCGAACGCAACCGCGAGCAGGCGGGCCTCGACCTGGAGCGCGAGTAAGGCCTCGACCTGAACGCGAGTAGCGACTCTCGGCCGCAGGCCGGAGTTGTCGGGCGACTCGAACGCTCGCGGCCCGCAGGGAGGCTACTTTTGCCACGCGGGTTCGTACGACACTCTATGCAGGTTGCGCTGGTGACCGTCGGCGACGAGTTGCTCGCGGGCGACACCGAGAACACGAACGCGACGTGGCTCGCCGCGCGGCTCACGGAGCGCGGCGCGACCGTCGAACGCGTACTCGTCGTGCCCGACGACGTCGACGTCATCGCGAGCGAAGTAGCGGCGTTCGCGGACGTGTACGACGCTGTACTGGTCACGGGCGGCCTCGGACCGACCCACGACGACCTCACGATGGCGGGCGTCGCTGCGGCGTTCGACCGCGAGATGATCGAGCACCCGGACGCTGTGGCGTACTTCGAGGAACACGAGCAGTACCAGCGGAGCGACCTCGCGGACGGCACGACGGAGTTGCCCGCGGACGCGCGAGTGCTCGAAAACGAGGTCGGTGTCGCGCCGGGTGCGGTCGTCGAGAACGTCTACGTGTTACCGGGCGTCCCGACGGAGATGGAGGCGATGTTCGACGCGGTCGCGGGGGAGTTCGGCGGGACGAAACTGCACGTCGAGACGGTCCGCGTCGACCGACCGGAGAGTTCGTTGGTTGACGTAATCGCGGAACTTCGCGAGCGCTACGACGTCGAGGTCGGCAGCTATCCCGGCGACGACGTCCGGGTGAAGATCCGACACGAGAACCCGGAGACAGCGCGGGCGGCAGCCGACTGGCTCACTGACAGAGTGGCGTGACGACGAGGGAGAACAGACCGAATTCGAGTCACTGCGAGTGAATCAGTCGGGTTCGAGTCACTACGGGAGAACCAGCGACTCGAGTCGCCGAGAGAAGAGTGACTCGGCTCGAGTCACCGGTAGAGGTACGCCGTCCACACGCCGGCGGCGAGCAGTCCGAGCACCGTGACGGTCCAGCCGACCGCGTTCATCGGCAGCGATACACCCTCCGAGGCGGCGAGCAGCGCGAACATGCATCGGCCTTCCCGGGGCGCGCTCTTAACTCTTGATTCACGCACCGGTGTTCCGGCGTGGTCGCGCACCGTTGCGATGCTCACTCCACCACTCGCCGAACGATCTGGACGACGTCCCGTCCCATCACGGTGGCGTCGTCGTCGATGGAGATGAGGCGGCCAGACCGTTCGCCGGTCGAGACGTGGACGACGAACCCATCCTCGAACAGTCGAACCGTCGCGCGCAGCGACCCGAGTTCGTAGAGGTCCTCCTGTCGCGTCGCGCCCATCTCGGAGAGCGCGAGGTCACCAGCGATTTCGTCCACCTCGTCGCTTCTGTAGTTGGCCTGTACGTCGTCGCGCATGAACGAGACCGCCCACGAGTCGGCGTCGTGGCGTCCGACCACACGCAACTTGTCTCCGACGTGCTCCTGGAGGGCGTCGACGAGTTCGTCGTCGGTTCGGGGCATACACTGGCCGTGACGGTATGCCGTATTCATCTTTTCGACGCGACCGCTCGACTTTTTGGGACGCCAACCCAACGGCGGGTATGCGAACCGTCGGCGTCGTCGTGAACCCTATCGCGGGCATGGGCGGGCGGGTCGGCCTGAAGGGAACCGATGGGAAGGCCGCCGAAGCCAGGGAGCGAGGAGCAGAACCCCGCGCTCCGGAGCGCGCAACGGCAGCGCTCACCGCGCTCCGGGAGCGAGCGCCGGAGACGGAACTGCTCGCGTACGGCGGTGTGATGGGGGCAGACGAGGCCAGGGAAGCCGGATTCGACCCCGAGGTCATCGGACAGCCCTCGGGGGACGACACGTCCGCGGCGGACACCCGGCGCGCGGTCCGCGAGTTCGCGGACCGTGGCGTCAACCTGATTCTGTTCGTCGGCGGCGACGGCACCGCGACGGACGTCGCCGAGGCCCTCGACGCGGCGGAAACCGAGCGGGCGACGGACATCCCTGTTCTCGGTGTCCCCGCGGGTGTGAAGGTGTACTCTGCGGTGTTCGCGGTGACCCCGGAAGCCGCGGGTCGGGTCGCCGCGGACTTCGACGCGACCGAGGCGCGCGAGGTCAGCGACATCGACGAGGACGCCTACCGTGGCGGGGAAGTGCGGACCACCCTCCGCGGCGTCGTCGAGGTACCGGTGGCGTCGGACCTTCAGTCCGCGAAACAGACCCACGCCGGGAGCGTGGAGGGACTCGCCGCGGGGGTCGTCGACGACATCGAAACGGGCGTGACGTACGTACTCGGGCCGGGCGGAACGCTCGGCGCAATCACGGACGCGCTCGGAGTCGACGGGTCACCGCTCGGCGTCGACGTCTACCGGGACGGAGAACTCGTCGTCCAGGACGGCAGCGAGGACGAGATTCTGTCGGCGCTCGGCGACGAGAACGTCGTGTTCGTCTCCCCCATCGGCGGACAGGGGTTCGTGTTCGGCCGCGGTAACCACCAGATATCGCCCGCGGTCATCGAGCGAAGCGACGTCCGGGTTGTCGCCTCGGCCAGTAAACTCGACGACGTCGGCGCGCTGCGAGTCGACACCGGCGACCAGGCGGTCGACGAGTCACTGCGCGGGTGGACGCGCGTCAAGACTGGCCGTTTCGAAGAACGGATGATGAAGGTCGTCTGAATCGAAGAACGGACGACGGAGAACGTCCGATTGTGAGGACCGGACGATGAATCGTCGACTGGAAGGATTCGGCGCGTATCGCTCGGTTACTCGTCGGATTTCATCGACTCGAGCTGGTCGATGAGTTCGTCGCTGCTCGCGCCCGGTTCGAAGTTGGCGTCGCCGTCGTGGTCGTTCTCGTGGACGTTGACGGCGGCGTCTTCGTCGATCTCGGTGTTCTGGTCCTCCTGCTCGGACTCGTCGTAGCTACCAAAACCCATGGGAAACAGCGTAGGGGCGGCCCGGGAAAAAGTGTACCGGTGTTCCCGATAGGTGCGTTCGGACGACCCGATTGCGAGTTCCGCGACGCGGAACGCGTCAAACGGCCTAGGGTACGTATTAGGATAGCGGCGCAATACTAAGGTCGTTCGGACGAGTGGTACTCGCATGGAGACGCGAAAGGTCCAGCGCCTCGGTCCGTCGACGCTGGCGATGACGCTGCCCGCGGAGTGGGCGCGAGAACAGAACGTCGAGAAGGGCGACGAGGTCACCGTCCGCGAGAGCGGGAAGGGGCCACTGACGGTCACTCCGGAGTCCGCACACGGCGAGGACTCGGAGGCGACCATCCACGCAGAAAACTTCGGTGCTGACGCCGTCGAACGCGCCATCGTCGGGCAGTACGTGCTCGGTCGACGCATCATCCACGTCGAGAGCGAGGACGCACTCGACTCCCAGCACATCAACGCGGTCTACCAGGCCGAGACCCAGCTCATGGGACTCGGCGTCGTCGAGGAGACGCCCGAGCGCATCACCATCCGGTGCAGCGTCGACCCCGAGGACTTCGACCTGGACAACCTGCTGGAGCGCCTCGAGAACACAGGATCGACGATGCGCGGCGAGGCGGTCAAGGCGCTCGCGCACGGCAACGCCGACCTCGCCCAGCGCGCGCTCAACCGCGAGCGGCAGGCGAACAAGATATTCGTGCTCTGCCTGCGCCTCATCTTCACGGCGTTCCAGAACCCGACGCTCGCGCGCGCCGTCGGTCTCGACGACGGCTTCCCGCTGGTGGGTTACCGGAGCGTCGCGAAGAACCTCGAACTCACCGCGGACAACGCCGAGGACATCGCCGAGATCGTCTTGGAGACCGACGGCCACTCGCTGGACGTCGAGCAGGCGACGATGCGCCGCATCCGCGAGTTCACCGACCAGGTCGACGAGATCACCGCGAAAGCCGTCGAGGCCGTCGTCACCCGGAACTACGACGCCACCATCGAGGCCCGCGAGTTGTTCGCGGAGATCGGCGACCGCGAGGGCGACATCCTCGCGGACCTCCCGGAACTCGAGAACGAGGACCTGCTCGAGGTTCGTGAGGTCCTCGTCAGCCTCCAGCAGACCGCCCAGTACGCCATGCGGAACGCCGAAATCGCGGCGAATCTGGCGCTCAACGAGCAGTCCGACCACACCACGCTGAACTGACCACGTCTCGGTTTCGAAGCGTACGAATAGCGTCCTCACTCCGCGACCTGCCCGTTCTAATCGAGCAAATAGGGCTTTGCTTCCGGAGTGCGTCCTCTCGTCTGGTGTACAACATGGTTCACGTTATGGGCAAAACACACGTAGCGGACTTCGACGCGTGGAGAGAGAACTTCGACCAAAACGACTCCCTCCGAACGGAACACGGACAGCGAGGCTACCAGATTTTCCGGTCGTCGGACGACCCCGAGGACGTGGTCGTCCTCTTCGAGTGGGACGACCGTGAGAACGCCCGGAAGCTGTTCGAGTCTGACGAGATGCGCGGACGACTGGCGGACGCGGGCGTGGAGGGGCAACCAGAACTGTCCTACTTCGAGCAGGTCAGCTAGGCTGTCCCGGGAACCCACTGCCGGAGCGTGAACGGAACGGCTACGGGAGTCGGGATGGCTACCGGATTGGGGATGGTTACGGGAGTCGGGACGCCTCCGGAAACCGGATACTCCAGCGAGTCGCCGGTCAGCTTCCGTCCGTGCTGGCCTTCTCGGCCTGCAGTGGATTTCGTGACGCCAGCGTACACGGAAACGCCGGATGCTCGGCGAAGTGTCGCACCAGCATGTGGCGACGTGACCCCGTGATGCCCGACGACGACAGGGCGTCGGCGTCGAACGACGCGGGCAGGCGGTCAAACAGTTGCTGCGCTTCGGCGAAGCTGTCGAAAACCGTCGAGTTGCCCGTGGAGTCCGCACCGCGCCGTTCGACGACGAAACTACCATCTTCGCGGTGCTCGCAGGCGGTGCGGAAGAACTCCTCCCGACGCGCCAGGGCGTCCCCGACTACGTCGCGGAGTTCCGCGGCGTGTTCGCGGGACAGCGAGAGGGTTTCGCCGTCGACAGTGACGCGAATCTCGCCGTCGTCTACGCTGGCAGTGATGGACTGTTCACAGTCCGAGAACTCGATCAGGAGCCTGAGTACTCCGCTGCATACGCCAGCGGAGTGGACGCGCCCCTAAAAAGGTATCTGGTGTGTCGGCCGTTGCGGTGACTACTCGCTCAACTTCGTCTCGCGAGGCCTTGTGGAGCACGGCTCCACAAGTCCTCGTTCGCAAGCTCACGAGGACGCCGCTGGAACAAGTTCCAGCGAGCCCTCCGTCGCTACCACTCCGGAGGACGCCGATGAGCTTCGCTCATCGAGCCCTCGCTCAACTTCGTCTCGCGAGGACGCCGTCGTCGGTCGTCGTTGTCGTGTCGCTGGTCGTTGTCTCCTGGGTGGTCGTGTCGCTAGTCGTGGTCTCCTGGGTGGTCGTGTCGCTAGTCGTGGTTTCTTCGGCTGTAGTCGTCGATTCGTCCGTGGTCGTCGACTGGCCGTCGCCGGTCGAGTTCTCGGTGCCGTCGCTCGACGCGTCGCCCGCCGCCTTCGACCCGAAGATGTCTGTTTCGATGGTGCGCGTGTACGTCAACTCGCGAAGCGGCACGCGAACGGGTTCGGTCGTCCCGGGGGGTTCCACCTCCGCGTAGAAGTCGATGCGCAACTCCGTCGTCTGGTTGTTCCGGAGGTGGCTTACCCACCACTCGTCGAGGCGTTCGTTGTCGATGACTGTCGGCGTCTCGATGGTCCGCCTGGTGTGGCCCGGAATCGACTCCGTCTGGGAGACCTCTCCCTGGCCGACGAGCACGCCGTTCATCGTGATGTTGTAGCCGACGTTCGTGACCGCAACCGGCGCCGTCTTCGGGTTGTAGACGTCGAACTCCATCTGGATGGGCGTCTCGCTTTTGGTCACGGTGCCCCACGAGGCGTTGGTCTCCTCGATGACCATTATGGGGTCCTCGACGAGCGGGACACCCGCGTTCACCGGACGGTCCTCGCTCGAATTGAACTGGCTGATGACGTCCGTCCGGATTGTTTTCGGTGCGGGCTGGAACGTCGCCGAGCGACCGAGCAGTCCGGAGTGCGCCGTCGCCGTGATGGTGAGGTTCGTTCGCTCACCGTTTTTCACGTGGCTCGCCCACCAGTCCGGGATTCGTTCGTTCTGGAGGTCGGTGGTGAGGTTCACCGTCGAGTTCCCGGTGCCGATGCCGATGCCGTGTTTCGCTCCGGATGCCATCTCGATGCCGTTCATCGCCACCGCGTACTCGACGGTGAGGTCACCCAGCCGAACCCCGATTGGGTTCGGGTTGTGGACCACGAGGTCTGTCTGGATGGCGGTCCGGCTCTCGTTCACCGCGCCGAATTCGTTGTCGATGGTCGCGACGCTCGGCACGCCGAGGATGCCCGCGAAGAACGCGCCACTGACGACGAGGCCGACGCCGAGTATCGACGTCACGGCGACGCGAAGAGTGCTACCGAGCAGGAGTGCGCGCACGTCCATACTCGCCTGCGGACGCCGGCGGGAGGAAAATCTGTCGTCTCCCCGCGCACAGAGGTCGGTTCGCCGACAGCATCCGGCGACGAGTAGAACGAGTTAAGGGACGGCCCCGGCAAACCCCGGGCATGGCGACTGGCTCCGCACAGGAGACGGACATGGGCGTCGGCATCGGTCTCGCACTCGGACTACTGACGGTTGCGGCGGGCGTCTACGCGTTCGTCGCGCAAGGCCAGTTCGAGACGGCGCTCGGATTCGGGGCGGCGGTGACGCTCGCGGTACTCTGCGTCGGCGCGATCCACGTCTGGTCGTAGCGGAAACCGTTAAACGCGACGAGTCCCTACTCCTCTTCGATGAGCGACTACACCGACGAGGAACGACGCATCCTCGACCACTTGCGCGAGAGCGTAGAGCGCGGTGAGCGCTACTTCCGCGCGAAGAACATCGCGAAGCACCTCGGACTCTCCTCCAAGCAAGTCGGTGTACGACTGCCGGAACTCGCGGAGAAGACGGAAGACGTGGATATCGAGAAGTGGAGTCGGTCGAAGTCCACGACGTGGCGCGTCGAACCGACGTAACCGGCGACTGTCGAGACCGTGACGGCCGACACAACCGGCGATTTTTTGCTGTCGGACGGGCAACGCTCTGTATGACCGTTCGGGTCGAGCGAGCGTTCGAGTTGTCCACTCCCCCCGAGGACGTCTGGGCGTTCATCTCGGACCCGGAGAAGCGCGCGAGCGCCATCAGCGTCGTCGATAGCTACGAACGCGACGGCGACGTGACGACGTGGCACGTCCGCCTCCCGATTCCAGTCGTCCGGAGCACCGTCTCCGTAGAAACCCGGGAGGTCGAACGCGACCCGCCGACGCACGTCAAGTTCGTCGGGAAGTCGAGAGTCTTTCACGTCACCGGCGAGCACACCATCGAGGAGACGGACTCCGGGTCGCGACTCGTCAACGAGTTCGTCGTGGAGGGCGCCGTTCCGGGCGTCGAATCCTTCTTCGAGCGCAACCTCGACGACGAACTCGACAACTTAGAGCGTGCCCTGGAGACCGAAGACGAGTCCGCGGGTGAGGAGTGAGTGCGCCTCGCGCTCGCCCAACTCTACGTCGAGGAAGCTAGCGTGGACGCGAACACGGAGCGCGCCCTCGACGCCATCGCGGCGGCCGCCGACCGCGGCGCGGACCTGGTCTGTCTCCCGGAACTGTTCAACGTCGGCTTCTTCGCGTTCGACGCCTACCAGCGCTCCGCCGAAGCGCTCCACGGGTCGACGCTCACTGCCGTCAGCGACGCGGCCGTCGAACACGACGTCGCGGTGCTCGCGGGAAGCATCGTCGAGGACCTGGGTGCGTCTATGGAAGAACCGTCTGGCGGGACAGCCGACATCAGCAAGCCCGCCGACAGCGGACTCGCGAACACGAGCGTGCTGTTCGACGCCGACGGCGAACGCCGCCTCGTCTACCGAAAACACCACCTGTTCGGGTACGAGTCCGCTGAAGCGAGACTGCTAACGTCGGGCGAAACGCTGCCCACTGCGGACCTCCTCGGGTTCACCGTCGGCGTCACGACGTGCTACGACCTGCGCTTCCCGGAACTCTACCGAGACCTCATCGACTCGGGTGTCGACCTCGTGCTCGTCCCCTCCGCGTGGCCCTATCCCCGCGTCGAGCACTGGCAGGTGCTGCCACGCGCCCGCGCCATCGAGAATCTCGCGTACGTCGCCGCGGTGAACGGCAGCGGCGAGTTCGAGGATGCGGAACTGCTCGGGCGCTCGACGGTGTACGACCCGTGGGGGAACGTCCTCGCCAGCACCGACGACCGCCCTGACCTGGTGTTCGCCGACGTCGATCCGGACCGCGTCGACAGCGTCCGCGAGGAGTTCCCCGCGCTCGGGGATCGTCGCTGACACCGAACGACGCGGGTCGTTCCCCATCAGAGACGATGCCGGTGTAGAAAGGGTTAAACACCACGCGTGAATACATTCAGTTGCCGACGCGAGACGCTTTTCTCGTGTCGCGTTGGCGAACCAACAACGCCCGCACCTCGACTCCGCATCCGCCACCAATCTCCGGTCGCCAACACCGGAGCGGACCCTCTCCCGGAAGGGTCCACACCCACCTCGTCCATCCCTCGTTTCCACGCCACCCAGCACCGCCTACCCTCGCGTTCGTTCTGACCCCGGTTTCTGCTACGAACACCGCTTTCTGTCACGAACGATTCGACGGCAGCGTTACTACACGGGGGTCCGTGGTGGCCGGTAGCGATGAACCAGCCACCCGAGCACTGTCCGTACTGCGGCGACCCGGTCGGCCCCGTCGAGGGTGCCGAGTCCGGCGTCGTCGACACCCCGATGATCTACCGGTGTGAATCGTGTGACGACTACGTGTTCTACAACCCCACACCCGGTGGCAGCGCCGTCGTGGTGGACGGCGACAGCCTACTCCTCGTGGAGGACTTCCGCACGTCGGGCGAGTGGAAACTCCCGTCCGGTCGGATGAACCTTGGCGAGAGCCCACGGGAGGGTGTCGCGCGCGAACTCGAGGAGGAGACCGGTCTCGCCGTCGACGCCGAGGACCTCACCTGCTTCTACGACGAGGCCGGGGAACCGGTGCCCGAGCAGTACATGGTCGGCATCGACTACGCAGTCTCGCGCTCGAAGACGACCGGCACCGTCGAAGCCGCCTCGGACGCGACGGACGCCCGATTCTTCACGCCCGAGGAGTTCGCAGCGTCCGACCACTCGATAAAAGAGACGCACGTCGACCGGTTCGGCGAGGACAGTCTGCCGTGGCTACTCGAGGAGTCGAAACGCGCCATCGAACTGCGCGAGAAGATGGACGAACAGCGGAACTGAGGCGGTCCGTTACGCAACCGACGCAGTTCGTTACTCGTCCTGGGTCTTGATGTCCGCCGACAGCCCCTGAGCCATCTCGATGTCCTTTGAGTTGTTCAGCGTCCACGCGGTGCGCTCCGTGACGGCCTCGATGACCTCGCGGGCGCTCGGGTAGCCGTTTCCGGACTTCTTCACGCCGCCGAACGGCAGGTGAACCTCAGCGCCGATACACGGCAGGTTGCCGTAGGCGAGGCCGACCTCCGCGTTGTCGCGGAAGTAGTTGATCTGGCGGTAGTTCTCGCTGATGACGGCGCCGGCGAGACCGTACGGCGTGTCGTTGTGGATGTCGACCGCGCGCTCGATGTCACCGGAGTACTCGATGAGCGCGACGTGTGGGCCGAACACCTCCTCCTTGATGCAGCGCAGGTCGGGCGAGTAGTCGGCCTCGTAGACGAACGGGCCGACCCAGTTGCCGTCCTCGTGGCCCTCGGGAATCTCACTGTCGTCGAGTTCCGTGCGGTCGACGAGCACGTTCACGCCCTCCTCGCGCGCGAGGTCGTTGTAGTTCGATATCTTGTCGACGTGCTCTGGCTCGATGGCGGGACCCATGAACGTGCCCTCGTCGAGCGGGTCGCCGACCGCGACGTCCTGTGCGACGTCGACGAAGCGCTCCTTGAACTCGTCGTAGACGTCCTCGTGGACGATGAGGCGCTCACTGGAGACACAGCGCTGTCCGGTCGTCTTGAACGAACTCATCACGGCGGAGTGGACGGCGATGTCGAGGTCCGCCTCCTCCGTGACGACGATGCCGTTCTTCCCGCCCATCTCGCAGGCCGCGAGTTTGCCCGGCTGCTGGGCAACCTCCTGGGCGACTTCCTGGCCGACCTCCGCGGACCCCGTGAACAGCACGGTGTCGACGCGCTCGTCGTCCACGATGGCCGCGCCCGCGTCACCGAAGCCCTGCACCATGTTGAAGACGCCGTCCGGGATGTCGGCGTCCTCGAACATCTCCGCGATGATCTGGCCACACCACGGCGTCTGCTCGGCGGGCTTCCAGACGACCGTGTTGCCCTCGACGAGCGCGACCGCCATGTGCCAGAACGGGATGGCGACCGGGAAGTTCCACGGCGTGATACAGCCCACGACGCCGCGGGGTTTGCGGCGCATGTAGGCGTCCTTGCTCGGGATCTCCGAGGGGACGACGTCGCCCTTCGGGTGGCGGGCGTCGCCGGCCGCCCACTCGACCATGTGCCAGGCCTCCGCGACGTCGGCCTTCCCCTCGCTGATCTCCTTGCCACACTCCTTGGTGACGATCTCGCCGAGCTCCTGGTGGCGGTCCTTGAGTTCCTGGTAGATGTCCCAGAGATACTCGGCGCGGTCGATGTGTGAGAGCGCCTGCCACTCTTCCTCGGCTTCGTCGGCGACCGCCGTCGCTTCACGGACGTCCGACTCGGTGCCGCGGTGGAATTCACCCAGCGTCTCGCCGGTCGCGGGGTTCTTCGACTCGAAGGTCTCGCTGCCGTCACCCTCGACCCACTCGCCGTCGATGTAGTGTTCGTAGGTGGTCATCGTTCGGCAAAAACTGCGGCTCGAGGGGTAAAAAAGCCCGCCGGTACGCCACCGAGTGTGGGGGTCCCAGAAGGCGCCGACTGAGTTCGAGGCGTTGCCTGACTGGCCAGCGAACTACCGGGAGGCGTGCTCGTCGGCGCTCGCCGCCTTCTCTATCTCGCCGTTCAACGCGGTGGCGTCGAACGTGTGGTCCGGGCGAACCTGGACGAAACTCAGGAAGTCCTCGGCCTCGAGGAGCGCGGTCGCGTTCTCCGAGCGCGTCCGCGACTGCTCGCCCCCGGGGTCGTAGTGCTCCAGAGCGGCCTCCACGACGGCCTTCTCGCCGACGAGCGGTTCGAGTGCCGCGAGCGCGGACGCGAGGTCGTACGCTCGCGCCCCGGCGAGGCCGTCCTCGGCGACGTTCGTCGCGTCGATGAAGTAGAGGTCTCCCTCGTAGACGAGGACGTTCTCGCCGCGCAGGTCGCCGTGGGCCACGCCGTTCGCGTGCATCACGGCGAGCGCCTCGAACAGTTCCGGGAGGTGGGATTCGACCTCGTCTGGGGGGAGCGCGTCGAGCGGTTCGAACTCCGGCAGATACTCCAGGACGAGCACGCCGAGCCCGTCGACCTCGAATGCCTCCACGGGGCGGGGCGCGTTCAGGCCGAGAGCACGGAGTTTTCGGGTTGCTTCGAGTTCGTGCTCGGCCATCTCCACGGGGCCGTCGAATGGCTCGAAGAAGCCCTCGGTGCCACTGGAGAACGCGCCGAGGTTTCGGGCGCCCGTGAACAGCGCGTGGACGAGCGCGTTCTGCCCGGTGACGACCTTCACGAACCACCGTTCGTTCATCACGCACGGCGTCGACAGCCAGTTGTCCGCGTCGAGGAACTCCACACGGACCGCCTCCTGGCCGTAGCGCTCTCCGACCTCGCTGGCGACGGCCTCGAGTTGGTCCCAGGGAACTGTCCCGCGGACGAACCGACGGATGCTCACGAACCCACTGACGGGAGCGGCTACTATAAAGCGTGGCGGCCGACGCGTCAGATTCAATAGACGACGACGGCCGAGAACTGGACGACGCTCGCCAGTCCGGGCGCGTTCTGGTAGCGTTCTACACGGTCGTTCCGGTGTGTTTATGCGACCGCTGGAAGATTTGCACGTATGGACTTCGACCTTCCCGACGAACACCGGATGATTCGGGACACCGTCAGGGAGTTCAGCGAGGCGGAGATCGAACCCATCGCGTGGGACATCGAGGAGGAACACCGCTTCCCCGAGGAAATCTTCGACGAACTCGCTGACCTCGACGTGATGGGCGTCCCCATCAGCGAAGAGTACGGCGGCCTCGGCGGCGACCAACTGATGTACGCGCTCGTCACAGAGGAACTCGGCCGCGTCTCCGGATCCATCGGCCTCTCGTACGCCGCGCACATCTCGCTCGCGTCGAAACCGATCGAGCTGTTCGGCACCGAAGAGCAAAAAGAGAAGTGGCTCCGCCCGCTCGCGGAGGGCGAGTATCTCGGGTCGTGGGCGCTCACCGAACCCGGCAGCGGGAGCGACGCCAGCGACATGGACACCACCGCCGAGAAGGAAGGCGACGAGTACGTGCTCAACGGCACCAAGCAGTTCATCACGAACGCATCGGTCGCCGGCAGCGTGCTCGTGAAAGCCGTCACAGACCCCGACGCGGGATACGACGGCATCTCGACGTTCATCGTCGACCCACGGAACGACGACGGCTTCGAGGTCACCACGGAGTGGGACAAGATGGGGCTGAACGCCTCCCCGACCTGCGAGATCCAGTTCTCGGACTGCCGGATTCCCGAGGACCGACTGCTCGGCGAGGAGGGAGAGGGCTGGGAGCAGACGAAGAAGACCCTCGACGGCGGCCGCATCTCGATCGCCGCGCTCTCCACCGGTCTCGCGCAGGGCGCCTACGAGGCCGCCCACGACTACGCGCTCGAACGCGAGCAGTTCGGCCAGCCCATCGCGAAGTTCGACGCCATCCGGAACAAACTCGTCTCGATGCATCGGAAGACCGAGCGCGCCCGCCTCCTCACCCACAGGGCTGCGTCGAAGTACGACGACGGCGAGAGCGTCGCCCGAGAGTCCGCGCTCGCCAAACTCGACGCCAGCGAGGCCGCCCGCGAGGTCGCCGAGGACGCCGTCCAGACGCTCGGCGGCTACGGCTACACCACGGACTTCGCGCCTCAGCGGTTCTTCCGGGACGCGAAACTCATGGAAATCGGCGAGGGTACCAGCGAGATCCAGCACCTCGTCATCGGCCGCGAACTCGGACTCTGACGGCCGTGTAGCCCTCGACCCCCGGCCGCCATCAGATTCTTGTCGTTTCCGTCCGACACTACCGACCACAATGTCCCGAGAAATGTCCGATAGTGACGACGATAGTTGGGGGACAGACGCCGTCCAGAACGCTACCGACACCCTGCGCGAGGAACTCCAGGAAGCAAAACGCGATGCGTCCGGGAAGAAAGAACAGGCCATCGAGACGGCCCAGGAGTACCTCGACAAGGCCGAGGATTCGCTGAAGAAGCGGACGTAGCGTCAGTACCGGCCGCCGCGAACGCCGTCAGCCGCGCCGTTCGAGGATTCAGTCGCGCCGTTCGAGCGTTCCGGCCGCGCTACGCGCCATTTTAGCAGCGTTCGTCGAGAATCCGGTCGATGATGTTCCCCGTCGAAAGCAGTTCGCCCTCGTAGTTCTTCTCGCGGGACGACGCCCGCCGCACCTCGCAGTCGACGCCGCGCTCCGCGAGCGCGTCCTCGATGGCGTCGGCGTCGTGGTGCTGGTCGTAGCCCAGCGCGATGACCGACGGCTCTATCTCCTCGATGGGCGCGAAGATGTCGGAGGGGTGGCCGACGCGCGCCTCGTCCACCACGTCGAGGGCGGCGACCACGTCCCGCCGCTGGCGGTCCGGCAGCAGCGGCGGTTGCTTGTGCGTGACGTTCTCGCGTCGCGCCACGATGACGTGTAACTCCTCGCCCATCTCGGCAGCGTCCTCGAGGTAGTGGACGTGCCCCGGGTGGATGAGGTCGAAGGTCCCCTGCGCGACGACGCGACTCGTGTCCTCCGCTGTCGCGCGTGTCATTCCAGTTCCTCGTCGATGTCTTCCTGCGTGAAGTCGAAAAACGCTTCGTCGTCCGGCAGTTCGACGTCCAGGACGTCGAGGCTCCGGGGCTCCCCCTCGTGGTCGAACGCCCGCCAGCGGTCCGGGCCGTAGGGCGCGCCGAGGATGACGTGGACCTCGCCCTTCCCGAACATCGCGCGGTCGGCGTCAGACGGTGCGAGCACCCCGTTCGGGTGCGAGTGAATGCTTCCGACCGTGCGCATGTCGTTCGGGACCTGACTCGACCCGAACGTCGCGCTCACCGGGTTCGTCTCCGTGCCGGGAACCACCAGCACGTCCGTGATGACGTACCCCCTCTCGGCGACGCCGAGGTCGGACGCTGGCGTCGCTCGCAGCAGTCCGAGGTACTCGTTCGGGTGGGTGTCCTCTGCGGCCTCCGTGGCGAACTCGAGCGCCTCGGCGGCGATGCCGAGCACCGAGGGTTTCCCACCGAACACCATACGACGTGCATCGTCGTTCGCGTGTGTTGAGGCTTCCGGAACGCCGTCCACTCGGACTCTTTCGGCGCTGTCCACTCGGTCTTTTCCGGACGCCATCTACTTGGACTCCGGCACGTCGCCCACCCGGTTCCGGGACGCTACCCGTGCGCGCCTGTAAAGAGTTAAAAACGCCGAAGCCAAATTTCAGTGCAAGATGACTGCTACTGACGCTGCCGACGGGACCGAGGACCGGCCCGTCGTCGTTCGTCTCCACTCTGCCTGCACCGCGCAGGACGTTTCCGCCGGCGAACACTACCACGCGACCGTGAACGGCGTCGTCGAGTACGGGGTCTTCGTCGACGTCTCCGAGAACGTCTCCGGGCTCGTCCACGAGTCCACGTTCGACGGCGACCGTGACCTCGAAGTCGACGACGACGTCGTCGTCCACCTCACCGAGATCCGGGAGAACGGCGACCTGAGTTTCGAACTCGCAGAACCCGAGGAGTACGAGACCGAGGAGCGCGCCCACGACTACGAGCGGGTCGCCGCCGGCACCGTCGACGAACGCGTCGGCGACACCGTCCACGTCGAGGGCGAAGTCGTACAAATCAAGCAGACAAGCGGCCCCACAATCTTCCAGGTGCGCGACGAGACCATCGCCGTCCCCTGTACTGCCTTCGAGGAGGCCGGCGTTCGCGCCTACCCCGAAGTCGAGATCGGCGACGTAGTCCACGTCGAGGGTGAGGTCGAAGAGCGCGACGGAACCTACCAGGTCGAAGTGTCGACGCTCGACGTCCTGGACGGCGAGGCCGCCGCTACCGTCTCCGACCGCCTCGATGCTGCGCTCGCGGAGCGCTCGGAGCCAATCGACGTCGACCCGCTCGTCGACTGGCCGGCGCTCGCAGAGATGATGCCGGGTCTCGAATCGGTCGCCCGGGAACTCCGTCGCGCCGTCCTCGAGGGACGCCCGATCCGAATGCGCCACCACGCCGACGGCGACGGCATGTGCGCGAGTGTGCCGGTCCAGTACGCCCTCGAGAAGTTCATCGAGGACGCCCACCAGGACGTCGACGCGCCCCGGCACCTGCTCCGGCGCCTCCCCTCGAAGGCACCGTACTACGAGATGGAGGACGCCACGCGCGACCTCAACTTCGCGCTCGAGGACGAGGCCCGCCACGGACAGAAACTCCCGCTCGTCCTGATGTTGGACAACGGCAGCACGGAGGAGGACACGCCTGCCTACGAGACGCTCGACCACTACGACATCCCCATCGTGGTCGTCGACCACCACCACCCCGACCCCGAGGCGGTCGAGCCGTTCGTCGACGAACACGTCAACCCCTACCTCCACGGCGAGGACTACCGCATCACCACGGGGATGCTCTGTGTCGAACTCGCCCGGATGATCTACCCGGGACTCACCGAGGAACTCGAACACGTTCCCGCCGTCGCTGGCCTCTCGGACCGCTCGAAGGCCGACGAGATGGAGGACTACCTCGACCTCGCCCGCGACGCTGGCTACGACGAGTCGTTCCTCCAGGAGATCAGCGAAGCTCTCGACTACGAGGCGTACATGCTCCGCTACGACCCCGGGACGCACCTGATCAACGACGTGTTGAACGTCGACGGCGACGGGGACCGCCACCGAAACCTCGTGCCGTTCCTGGCCGACCGTGCGGAAGCCGACGTCGAGGAGCAACTCGACGCCGCGATGCCCCACGTCGAACACGAGCGCGTCGCGAACGGTGCGAACCTCTACCGCATCGACGTGGAGAACCACGCCCACCGATTCACGTACCCGGCGCCCGGCAAGACGACCGGCGAGATCCACGACCGCAAAGTCGAGGAGACCGGCGAACCCGTCATCACCATCGGCTACGGCCCGGACTTCGCGGTGCTGCGTTCCGACGGCGTGCGCCTCGACATCCCGACGATGGTCGAGGACCTGAACGAGGAACTGCCCGGCGCCGGCGTCTCCGGCGGCGGCCACCTCGTCGTCGGTTCCATCCGCTTCGTCCCGGGGATGCGCGAGGAGGTCCTCGACGCGCTCATCGAGAAGATGGCGGACGCGGAACTCGACGAAGAACTTCACAGCGCACCCAAGCGGTAGTTCCGGTTGTGGCTCAACGCTGGGTCCCCCCAGCGTCCGTACCGCGGAACTCGATTCTCGACGCACAGACGCCGGCAGTAACGACGACCGAAGCCACCACGCCGCTCAGTCCGATCGGGAGTCGCCACGCACCGCCGCGCCAGTCCGCGCGGAACGCCCGCTCGTAGTAGGTGGCGACCCGCTTGTCCTCGACCAGGACGACGACCTCGCGGTTCTCCGTCGCGGCGTGCTCGTTCCAGTTGAGGCTCCCGACGAGCGCGCGTTCGCCGTCGACGACGGCGCCCTTGACGTGGATTTTCTCGAAGCGCGAGCGCGGGTCGACGAGGGCCGCCCGCAGGTCGAGGTTCTCCTCAGCGGCGACCCGGTTGAGGCGCTGGGTCGTGTTCCGGTTCGACGCTTCGGTGTACCACGTCCCCGAGAGCAGCACGCGAACGCGGACGCCGCGTCGCGCCGCGTCGATGGTCCAGTTCACGAACGCGCTGTGCTCGTCCATGCTCACTTGCTCGACGAGCAGCGACTCGTCCGCGGACGCGACGAGTTTCCGGACGCCGCGCCGTGCGTTGTCAGGCGCGAGCAGCACGCGGACGCGCTCGGCGTTCGCGTGCACGGGCGGGAACCGCATCGGATACGTCTCGGTCGCTGGGTCCGACCCGACGAGCGTGACGTCCGGGCGGACCTCGCGCCACGACTCCGCGTCCGCCCAGCCAGTGTCCGCGCGGAACACGCGCGCGAGGTGGTCGGCGACGCGGCCGTCACGGACGGTCACGCCCCAGCCGCGGTTCGCGTGCCCGCCAGTCCCTGACGGCTTCCAGTTCTCGGAGAGCACCACGACGCGGTCGTCCGCGACGGCGTACTTCGGATGGTGGAAACTGTAGCGGGCGCGTTCGCCGTCGATGACGCGCACGTCGACGCCGGCGTCCGCGAGCGACGTGAGGCGTGCGGCCTCGGGTGCCGGGACGCCGCCAGCGACGCCGCCTTCCACGAGCACGCGCACGTCGACGCCGCGGCGGGCAGCCCGCACGAGCGCTCGCGTGACGCGTTCTGACGTGAGCGTGTACCCTGCGAGGTAGAGTCGCGTCTCTGCCCCGCGAACGGCAGCCAGCGGCCGCCCAGGGTCGTCTGGGAGCGTGAACGCCGATACGCTGACGTTCTCGGCGGTGAACGGTGGGAAGTCGGTCGCGCCGAGCGGCGTCCACGACTCGTTCGTCCACCGTTCGGCGGTCGGCGCGCTCGTGTACGTGACGTTCGCGACGGTTCGGCCGTCAGCCCGGAGCGCCACCCACTCGCCGGCGTTCGAGAGCGACAGCGACCCCTGGAGACCGACCACGCGTCTGTCGGTACGGTTGCGCGCGGTCACCGGGTCCGTCGAAAGAGCGACCGTTCCCGAGAGCGTTCGATTCGGAAGGGATGCGGCGGACTCTCCGTCGTCGAGCGCCCACCCCGTCGTGTTCGTCGGCTCCGAGAACTGGACGGTGACGAACTCCCCGACATCGCCGTCGGTCGCTGGATTGGGCGCGACGCCGACGATGGAGGTGGACGCGAGGAGCGCGACGAGCGCGAGACGGACCAGCACGCACCGGGTTGGTCCCGCTCTCGTATTTGAACTTTCGGCTCAGTACACTGCCAAGCGAATCGAGAGTGTAGGAGAGAACAGACTGCGACTGTGGCTGCGTCGGTCGTTACGCTGTGGCTTCCGCGGTATCGTCGTCGAGTGCGTCGACGGCCTTCTCAGCCTCCTGCTGGATGATGTACGAGCGCGCGTCGGCGTACTCGGCGGCGGCCTCGAGGGCACGCTCCGTGCCGATCTGGACGAGCGCCCACGCGGCCGACGTGCGCACCGTCTCCGAGTCGTCGTCAGCGAGCACGTCCGCGAGCGGGTCGATGGCGCGCGCGTCACCGATGAGGCCGAGCGAGCGCGCGGCCTGACTGCGCACGCCGTCGTTCTCCGCGACCAGTTGGTCCGCGACGGCCTGGGTGGTGTCCTCGCTACCGATCTCGCCGAGCGCCTTGATGGCGGTCTTCTGGAGCGAGGGGTTGCTGTCCGAGTCCACGTAGTCCTCGACGTGCTCGACACCGTCCTCGCTGCCGGTCTTCCCGACGATCTCGATGGCCATCTCGTCGCGGCGCGCGGCGCGCTGGCCGACCTCCTCCAGGGCCTCCTCGCTGCCGATGCGGCGGAGCGCCTCGAGGCAGTGGCGCTCCATGAACTCCGTGCCGCCCATGAGGTCGAGCACCAGGAGGATCATCTCGATGTTCTCGCGCTGCTCCCACTCCTTGAGCGCGGTCCACTCCGGCGGGAAGTCCTTGTGCTTCTGGTTGATGACGTCGTAGTACCCCTCCGCTTCGAGTTTCTGTCGGACGGAGAGGTCGTCCCAGCCCTGGGCGTCCTCGACGTCGGTGGTGAACTCGTCCGTCGCCTCGACCAGCGCCTCGACGGTGTCGGCGTCCTCGTCCGGGTCGAGGTTCGCGCTCTGGATGGCGTCGACGGCCGCGTCGAGGTCGTCTGCGAGCGCGTCCGTGTCTGGCTCATCCCCGCCCCCGAGCGACTCGTCGAGAATCTCGCTCACGTCGTCGAGGTACGCGCTCACCGCGTCCTGCAGGTCGCGTTCGCCCTGCTCGGTCCAGCGCGTATCCCGCATCGTGGATTGGGCGTCCTCGACGTCCGCAACGACGTCCTCGGCGTACGGCCCGCGCTGGGCTTCGAGGTCGTCGCGGAGGTCCGAGAGGCGGGACTCGAGTGTCTCCTGAGGGTCGTCCTCGTCGTCGTCCTCGGCCTCCGGGAGGTCGGCGGCCTCGATGTCGCTCTCGACGTCGTCGAGTTGGGCCTCTACGTCGTCGAGGTCGCTCTCGGTCTCGGCGCTCTCGAGGTCGGCTTCGGCGTCGTCGAGTCGGGCCGAAAGCGTCTCCTCGTCGAGTTTCTTCGCCGGCACGTCCGCCGATTCGGTGGCCGATTCCTCGGCTGTCTCATCGGGTTCCTCGTCCCCGTCGCTCATACGAGATTGTTCCGCCAGCGCGCCTATGAGCGTTTCCCTTCGGTCCGCCAGTAGAACTGCGGCGCGAGTGCGAGGTACGCGACCGCCCACGCCAGCAACGCGCGTGGGAAGACCCGGGAGAACACCACGGGGACGAGCACCGCGCCCGCCTGCACTGTACCCATCGCCAGCGCGTCCCTCGGGTAGAGGTCAGGGTACGTCACGGTTGAGACCATTAGCAGGCAGAGCACGGCCGCCGACGCGACGACGACCGTCGGGCCCGTGACGCCCGCGAGAACGCCTGCGGCAAGTAGCGTCGCGGCGAGCGTGGTCGGGACGCCCTCGGTGTGATCGTTCCCGGTGTCGTAGGCGGTGTACATCCCGAGGCGCACCACGCCCGCGGCGACGAACAGCGCGCCGACGCCCACGGCGACCGTCGAACGGACGCCGTCGTACCCCCACTCGTTCGTCGCTAGCGTCACGACGACGAACGCTGGCGCGACGCTGAACGACGCGACGTCGGCCAGCGAGTCCAGGTGCTCGCCCGCCGCCGTGCCGCCGTATCGGCGCGCGAGCAGGCCGTCGAGTCCGTCCGCGATGGCCGCCAGCAGAACCAGTCGCGCGGCCAGTTCGGGGTCGACCGTCGCCGCGACCACCGCCACGAATCCAACCCCCGCGTTCGCCGCTGTGACGGCGTCCGCGATGCCAAGGCGTCCGGCGAATCGGGGGCGCATATCCGCACATGACTGCAGGCGTCCTTACGTGTTTACATCCCGGACTCGGCGCACCGCGACGGTGTCGCTACTGGTCGACTGTCGCTCGTCCACTGTACCGACTGTCGCTCGTTCGCCGCGCCGACCCTCCTCTGAGCGAACATTCGACCGCCGTACCAAGCCGCCTAAATGGACGCCGTTCGGAGACTCACGCATGCACCGCCGGACGTTCCTCGCCACAGGGTCCGCGACCGCGCTCGCAGCGGTCGCCGGCTGCATCGGGCCGTCGTTCGCGGAATCGGAGTACGACATCGGGATGCAGTCCAACGCCTTCCTGCCCGACGACCCCGTAGCGGGTGCCGACCGCCCGACGTTCGAAGCCGCCGTGGGGGACACCGTCATCTGGGCGAACACGGGTTCACGGAACCACACCGTCACTGCCTACGGAAGTGGTATTCCAGACGACGCGGCGTACTTCGCGTCAGGCGGTTTCGACTCCGAGCAGGCCGCCCGCGACGCGTGGAGCGAACACATCGCCGACGCTGGCAACGTCAGCCCCGGCGAGACGTACGAACACACCTTCGAGGTGCCGGGCGACTACCACTACTTCTGCATCCCCCACGAGTCGGCGGGGATGATCGGGAAGGTCGTCGTCACCGAGTGACGCCGCCTCCGCCGCTCCGATAGCCGTCGTTCCGATACCCGTCGCCTCGATAGCCGTCGTTCCGATACCCGTCGCCTCGATAGCCGTCGTTCCGATACCCGTCGCCTCGATAGCCGTCGTTCCGATACCCGTCGCTCCGATAGCAGTCGCTCCGGTACGGTGGTTCTGACTACAAGCGCGAGAAAATGGGTTCGTCGAAGAGGTTACTCTTCGTCGTCCTCGACGTCCACGGAGGTCTCCTCCTCTTCGTGGACCTCCTCGGGGTGTGCCTCGAGGGTCGTCTTCTGGACCTCGACGCGGCGGACCGGGTAGATTGTCTTGGCCTCGCTGTAGATCGCCGACGAGAGACGGCCCTCGACGATGGAGTCGATGAGGCCCTCGAACGTGCGGTCCTCTGCGGCCTCCTCCACGAGGTCGATCATCGTGCGGCGGATGGCCTTCTGCTGGCTCTGGTCGGCCTGCTGGGTCGTGTACGCGACCGGCTGTACCTTCACGCGGTAGTCGTCCGTCGTGAGGAGCACAATGGTCGCGGAGATCTTCGAGGACCCGCGGCGCACCAGACTGCGCTTGTAATCCCGGGTGAGTTCGGCCTTCTGGAACTCCGTGTGCGCGGAGTCACCGCCGACGTCGTTCACCTGGAATTTGAGTTTGACGTTGTTCTCGCCGCCCTCCGTGAGGTCGCCGAGCGTCGTCTCGATGGTTCGGTTGTACACCTGTTCGGGTTCGTCAGCGGGGGTTTCACCGAGCTCCTGCCGGTCGAACTGCTCCGGCGCGAGCACCGTGTACCACCGCTTCTCCTGGTTCTGCTTGGATACTGAACGTTCGCTCATGGTTCGTGTGTCGTGTGTCGGTTGGCGTGCTGTGCAACTTCGACTGCCACCGTGAGGTTCACCACGTAGTCGTCGACGGTCGAGTGCAGGCCGCTCGTGTCCTCGCGCTCGATGCGCGTAACGACTGAGCCGGTCTCCACTCGCGTCTCCATCTCGGACGTGTTGTCCGGACGAACCGCCGCGGCGACGAGTTCGGGATTCTCCACGTCCGTGCGGACGGTCGCTGTGCGCGTCATAGCGCCTCCCGGACGCCCGATACGAGCGCGTCCTCGTCGTCGTATTCGGTGACGGCGAGCGTTCGCGTGCCCGCGCCACCCGGCGATTCATCGGCGCTCCCGAGTACGTCTCGCGCGTTCGCGTCCGTCGTCGCGAGTGCGGCAATTCGGTCCCCGACGACGAGCGCCGCCGACTCCGGCGATCGGTAGTCACGTAGGAGGCGCGCGACGGTCGGCTGTGCGTCCTCGACGCGCGCGGTGACCACGCCCCGGTGCCGGGACAGGTCTGCCGAGCGAACTGCTCGATGGGCCGCCACCGCGTGGTCGCGCCACGCGTCGAGGGCCGCCGAGCGACCGAGGTTGCCGAGCGCGAACGCCGTTCCGAGACCCGGGGCGTCCCAGGCCAGCGCGGCGAGCACGTCGGCGTACCCCTCGGCCGTCTCGAACGGGCCGTCGGAAGTGACGTGCGGGCGAAGGACGGCCGACACCGCGTCGGCCGCGTGCTCGGTCGCCTTCCCCGGCGTTCCGGCCGTCGCGTCGTCGACAGCGTCGAGCGCGACGGCGGACGCGAGTCGGCGGCGCGCCGACTCGTCGAGTTCCGCCGGCAGGTCGAGTTCGGCGAGCGTCGCGCCCGCCGCCTGCTCGTCCCCCGAGAACGACGCGACCACGCGCGTCGAGTGCGCGAGCCCCGTCGCGAGGTCCGCGGTCGGGATTCCGACGCCGGGACGGCGCTCCACGTTCGCCGCGTCGCGCACCGCACTCGACGGCTCGACGCCGTCGGCAAGCGCGCCAGCGAACGCGAGCACCGGGTCCGGCGACCCGCCGAGTTCGCGGGCCGTCTCGAACGCCGTGTTCGGCGCGTCCGAGCCGAGCACCGCGTCGGCGTCGAACGCGCCGTCTGTGGACTTCGTGGTGGACGCCTCGAATCCGATCGCAACGTGGGTCGCATCCGGTCCGTCCGACGCTGGCGTCCGGGAGACGCGCACCTGGTAGGGTACGTCGCGCTCCGCGCACGCCGTCGCGAGCATCGCGGCGGCCGCGAGGCTCCCGCCGGTCGGCGCCGCCGTCACGCGAACGAACGTCGCGCTCGACAGCACCGACGCGGCATCGGCGTCGGTCGGTTCGGCAGTGCGGCCCGTCGTCGCCATCTATTCGAGTCGTTCGGCCGCGTCCTCGTAGGAGTACTCGAACTCCGAATCGATCTTGTCGCCGCGGTAGTACTCCGCGAGGCGACGGATCTTCGACTCGGTGTTCTGAAGCGCGCGACGGTTCTGGTGGTCCTGGCCGTTGTCCTCCATGTGCTCGTTCAGGCGGACAGCCTTCTCCATGAGGTTGCGGAGGTCCTCGGGCAGGTCACCGTCTGCGTCGTTCTCCTCCAGGATCTCGGTGACCTTCTTCCCGGTCGCGAGTTTGACGTCGGGAACTGCCGTGCCCTGAACGCCCTCGTCGCGCAGTTTCAGACCGATCTGTGCGGGGTCGTACCCCTCCTCGGCCAGTTCCACGACGCGGTCCTCGATGGCGTCCGCGTCGACGTCGCTCCACTCCGGTGGTTCGTCTGCCGTCGGGCGGTCCGAACCGGACGACCCGCGACGGCGTGTGTGCATTCGTGCCATTGTTCGGATTGGAACTACACGAAACGCTGTACGGCGCTCTCGCGCCGCGACACTACCGCAGTCCCAAGCCACGCCAGCCCGATTCGAAGCGAACCAGGCGAGTCGCGCGGCACGTCAGATCTGCGGCCGTGTGGCTCCCTACGGCCAGCAAGTCGCGCCGGCACGTAAAGGGTTTCCATCTGCGTCGCGCTCTCAATCGCGGGGTTTATCATTCACCCACGGGTACGAACGGATGCAGACGAGGGCTCGTAGATCAGTGGTAGATCATCCCCCTGGCACGGGGAAGGCCTCGGGTTCAAATCCCGACGAGTCCATTTCCTTTCGCTCACTTCGTTCGCTCCAGTCAATGGACTCGTCGACCTTCGCGAACGCTCCGCGTTCGCTCAGTCCCGACGAGTCTAGGGCATTCATGAGTAAGGGGTGTGGCTAAGGCCACCAAAATTCAAAACACTCCGCACCGCTGTCCGCCAGAACAGCGGACACACCGGGTACAAGCTACGGAGGTTCGATGCTGTCCCTCGGGGTAAAGCGCTAGAAAAATGCCGCGTTTCCGAGAAGATACGCCCCAGCAAGGGCCTGCGCCATAGAGAGAAAAAGAACACCCTGGCCAAGACCTTTAGCCGAAAAGTCTGGACTTGTCCATATTACACTAAAATTTCCGTCTCGAAGAGCTGCCTCACCTGACTCGTCCATTTTCGCGTTCTGTCCGACCATATAGTATTGGATAGAAATGGGGCGTTGGATGTTTAGATCGTGGTTTATCCCCTCGTTACTGATATTCTCGATTGCTCTCTCTGCTCTTGTTCGAAGCACTCCAGCTGATTGCCGTTCAACGTAGTGGGTTAGTATTGCAAATCCGAGGACAAACGACGCTATCCCCCAAGTAGGCATATTAGGCCTAATTTGAGTGGGTCGTCGAGAACGTTGATTGCTGCACCACCAAATACTGGGGGAAAAATAACAAATAGATAGTATGAGTTATGGAGGAGTTGGTGTCGAGTTCGGTATTCTTCACCCGCCTGTTCATACTCTGTTAAAATCAGACTAAGTTGGTCTTCATCTGTCATCGCTTCTGTGGATACATACTGTCCACTTTAACCTATTTGCAGAGCCCGGTTTGACCTGAGTTTACAACCATCGCACGAGGTTACGCACGCCGAGAATCCATTCCTGAATATGCACACGAGACGCGCTCGGTCGCGCACACATCTCGCGTCACCGATGACGACGCTCATCGTCGTTTCGCGGTCGCCGAAACCGAGGCGACTACGAGTAATGTCGTGCTCAGACGACCTGTCCTCCGGCTAAGTAGAGCAGTTCGAAGAGCAGCCTGACGGCTGTCAGCCTGACTAAGATTTTTCTACCCCGGAGTTGCAGCTATCGTCATGGCCCAGCAGCGAGTCCGAGTTCTCGGTGCAATCGTGGGCCGGTACGGAGTTCTCTATCCCGGCCTTGCAGTAGCGGGGGCGTACGCCGTGAGTACGCAGGTCGGGGCCACGTTCGGCACGGTGCTGTTCTACGTGTTCGCAGGGGCCGCCATCCTCACTGGATTCGGGGCGGCCAGTAGCGGCCCCTCGATGGTTGCGGACTCCGTTGGCGATGTCGCCGCCCTCATGGACGACCCGTCGGTCTCAGACCCAGATTTCCGGGCTGACCGCGTGGAGCGGTGGGGGAACACGGCTCTGGTCAAACTGGTGTTGTTCACTCTCGGTCTCATGGTGGCACTGACTGGCCTGACGGTTGGGAACCTATAGAGAGCACTGTTCAGATACGGTTTTTGTCGCACTGTCTGGCGATCTGCACGGAGGAACAGCGGCCAGTCGATCTGCACGTCGCAACCTGGCATTCCATTCCAACGGCAAATGAAGAACTCGCGCTAGCAACCGCTGTCAGAGAACTGCAGAAATGGGAATCTTAGCCCGTTGCGGCCCGAGATGGTCGCCGCCACCGTGCCCTCGAACCGTCGGCAGTCGGGACGCTTGATGCCGCCCATGTGTGAGCACCTGCACGCCTCTCCCGCGAATCCAGTACACCGCGAACACGTAGTACCCGCCTTCTCGCTGTAGCTTCTCGTGGTACTGGCGGTAGATTTTGAACGTCCCTGGCTGGCCGTCGGCGCATCCGTGCACCGCCATCTCGTACTCGTGAGGCGTCGCTCACTTCAGGGCTGTTCCGCCGACTGATTGACCCACACGGTCAGCGTGTCGAAGTACGGCGCGACTTTCACGATGATGTTCTCGATGTCCGGCGCGGTTTCGGTGCCGACGCTCACCGTCGCCTGATTCTGCTGTTGGTTCGTGTAGAAGTTGTCGACGCCGAGCGTGGCGGTGACGCGGTACTGCTTCCGGTCGCCGGTAAACACCTCTTCCCACTCCTTCTCTTTGCCCGGTTCGATTTCCGCCGTTTTCTCGAAAATCAGTTCGCTGCCGCCCAGCGGACTCGCTTTCACCGTCACCGTATGCGTCTGGTCCATCTCGTTCAGGAGCAAAATTCCGTAGGAGTCGTTCCCGGCATCCGGATCGCTCGAACCACCGCCGAGAAGGCCGCTGCAGCCCGCGAGCGCCGTCGTCGCGAGAACGCTACCGCTCTGGAGGACGTTCCGCCGCGTTGGATTCGGCACCATCGTTGCACTCTTGTTCGAGAACTATAACTTAGTTCTTTGGCGTGAAGATAGAACGAGCGCAAGCGGGCGTCGGGCGCTGAGCGCGGGAGACCGTGTGTGTCACTTCCGCTCTTCGAGACACCAGTGACAGAAGTCGACGCCGTCGATGGTCTCTCGCGTGCACGCGTCGCAGACGCGGTTCGACCGGTCGGCGAGCGAGGCAACGGTGTCGACAGTTGCGGCGAGTCGGAGCGCGAGCGCGACGCCGGCGAGCGCCACGACGACCTGGAGTTCGGAGACGGGAGCGGGGAGCATCGCGAGCACGCCGGCCCGGAACCCCCAGCCGGGAAGCACGAAGGCCGTCGTGAGGACGCCGACGGGGAGCCAGAGGCAGACGCGGCGCCACGCACCGAGGAAGACGTGTCCGAGTCCGGGCGTGAGAAGGGAGAGCGTGGCGACGAGTCTTCGTGGGTGCGGTTCGTCGGGCATCGGCGGTGACTCGCGTGGGACCAGTAGTGAACATTTCGCTCCTGGGTGGGAGTGGCCAGCAGCCGGTAACGTCGCGTCACCACCACCATCAACCAGCAATATTCGCCAGGATAATCTCTCCGGCCGGGAAAATTATCAAACGAACAGAACGTATTTCACGGCCAACCGCAATGTACAATCATGGACGATTCGCGCATCGAGACGCTCGCGGTCGGGCACGGCGAGGACCCCGGGGAAACACACCGCGGCGACGTGGTTTCGCCGATCCACCTCGCGTCGACGTTCGCGCTCCCCGAACTCGACGCCGACCTCAGTCTCGAGGACGTCGACCCTGCAGACGGCCAGTTTCTCTACTCCCGACTCAACAATCCGACACGACACGCGCTCGAACAGCGACTCGCCGCGCTCGAGGGCGGCGACCACGGGTTCGCGTTCGCGTCCGGCACCTCCGCCATCGCTACGGCGGCGATGGCCTGCGTCGAACCCGGCGACCACGTCGTCGCGTTCGACGACCTCTACGCCGGCACTCGACGGATGTTCGAGACGCTCCTGCGCGACCGCTTCGACGTCGACGTCTCGTTCGTGGACGCCACCGACCCCGAGAACGTCGCGGACGCGCTCCGCCCGGAGACCACGCTCGTCTGGATGGAGACGCCGACGAATCCGCTGCTGAAACTCTGTGACGTCGAAGCCATCGCCGACCTCGCGCACGACGCCGGCGCGCGCCTCGGCGTCGACAACACGTTCCTCAGCCCGTACTTCCAGCGCCCCCTCGAACTCGGCGCGGACGTCGTCGCGCACTCCACGACGAAGTACCTCAACGGCCACTCGGACTCCGTGGGCGGCGCGCTCGTCACCAGCGACGACGCGTTCGCCGAGGAGGTCGGCTTCCTCCAGCAGGTCGGCCTCGGGAACGTGCTCGCGCCGTTCGACGCCTACCTCGTGCTCCGGGGGACGAAGACGCTCGCGCCGCGGATGCGCGACCACGAGGCGAACGCGCTCGCCATCGCGGAGCACCTGGAATCACGTGACGAGGTCGAGGCCGTCCACTATCCGGGTCTCGAATCCCACCCGCAACACGACCTCGCGAGGATCCAGCAGTCCGGCTACGGCGGCATCTTCTCGTTCGAACTCGCGGGCGACCTGCAGGACGCAAAGCGCTTCCTCGAGGCCTTAGAGGAGTTCAGTCTCGCGGTGAGCGTCGGCGGCGTCGAGTCCCTCGTCGAACTCCCGGCGGCGATGACCCACGAACCGATTCCGAAGGCCGAACGCGAGGCCCAGGGAATCACCGACACGCTGGTCCGGATGTCGGTGGGCATCGAGCACGTCGACGACCTCGTGCGGGACCTCGAACGCGGGTTCGACGCGATGCAGCGCGCGCCGGCGAATCGGTAATCGCCTCCCGGGGAGACCTGCACTGCTACACTAACGGCGTGGTGGCGTGAACCCGCAACGAACCGGTCCCTTCAGGGTCGCTCGGCCACAACCGCCCGATATGTCGCCCGTCGCGCACGTCCAGTCAGCCGCGCTCGCGTGGCCGCTCGTGGTCGCGTTGTCGCTCGCGGCGCTCGGGTCCGCGGTGCTCACCGGCACCGCGCTCGCTGTCTTCCTGCGGCGGCGCTCCCGTTCGTACCTGCTCGTCGCGCTCGCGCTCGCGGCGCTGCTCGCACGAACCGTCGTCGCCAGCGCGAGTCTCACGGGCTTGCTCGCCGGCGACGTCCACCACGTCCTCGAGCACGGCCTCGACGTCGTGATGGCCGCGCTCGTCGTCGCAGCGGTGTACTACGCGCGCTCGGTGTCGGGCAGTCCCACCGGGGGTGAGCGATGATGTCCGCAGTCAGGGAGCGCATCGCCGACCACGTCGCCGAGCAGCCCGGCGTCCACTTCAGCGCCGTCGCGCGCGACCTCGACCTCGCGCCCGGGCAGGTGCAGTACCACGTCCGGCGACTCCGCCGGAACGAAGCACTCGACGCAGAGGAGTACTACGGCCGCACGCACTACTTCCCGCCCGAGTGCGGGGAGTGGGAGCGCGGCGCGCTCGCGCTCGCCCGTCGTGAGACCGCACGGGACGCGCTCTACTGCCTGCTCGACGAGGGGCCGTCACGTCCCGACGACGTCGCCGAGCGCGTCGGTGTCGCTCGCAGCACGCTCGAACACCACCTCGGTCACCTCGTGGAGTGTGGCGTCGTGGAGAAGCGCCGCGACCAGCGGAATCGCGTGACGCTCGCGCTCACGAGACCCGAGGAGACGGTGCGCGCACTCGAGGTTGTGCAGCCGTCCGCGCCCGAGCGGTTCGTCGACCGCTTCGAGCGACTCGTCGACGGCCTACTGGAGTGACGAACTGGCGCCCGACTCGCTGCGGCCGCCGGTCGCGCGCACAATGCTCCCGAGCAACAACAGCACGCTCGCCGCGAAGAACGTCCCCCCGACGGGAGATGAGGGGTCGAGGAACGCCCAGTAGACCGGGGTCGCCGACGCGCCAAGGAGCACGGAGAGCACGCCGTAGAACGCCGGCGCACAACAACAGCACGCGGTCGCTCCCGTGGTGGCGAGCATCCCGAGTGCGGAGGTCCGTGTGCCGTCGGCCTCGCTCGCTCGGCGCGCCGCGGTGGCCCGCCACTGCTGGGCGAGTACGCCGACGTTGAGCGCGACGAGACCGCCGAGGATCACCATCAAGAGGAGCGTTCCAACGGAGACGTAGCCTGCGAGCGGAATCGACGGGAAGACGAACTCGACGGCCGGCCACGCGACGAGCGGGTCCGAGACGGGCATGACGACGACCAGCGGGTCCGTCGGGAGGCCGACGCCGTTGTCGGGGTTGAGCGTCACCGTTCCGGACGAGAACGCGAAGAACACGGAGAACAGGACGCCAGAGAGCAGGCCCGCCGCGAGCGGCCGCCGGTCGAGGCGGAGACTCTGGACGACGCCCCACGCGTCACGCCGGAGGACGTACGCGATGGCGGCGAGCACGGCGAACACGAGCGCGTACCCTGCGGGGTGATACGTCCCGCCGTTCGTCATCACGACGGGGTAGACGACCCACGCGGCGAGCAGGATGCCGAGCGCGGCGTAGCGTGGGCGTTCGGGCCACTTCACGCGGCCGACGACGAGGCTCCCGGTCGCCATCACCGCACCGACGGCGAGGCTCAGCGTCGGGTAGATTGCTGTGAGTTCCGGCGCGGCGTCCGCGACGACCTGGAGTTCGACGAGGCCGACGAGGCCGAACGCGCCGACGACGACGCCCGCGAAAGCGATGGACGCGCCGAGGGTCCCGCCGAGGCTGCCGCGGCGGTACGCGGTGGCGCTCCCGGCGACGAGCGCGCCGCCGACGAGCGCGAGCACGAACAACAGCCAGTGGGGGGTGCCGGCGTGCGTGGTCCCGGAGTGGGCCGCCGCGGGGGTGGCGAGTCCGGCGAGCGCGAGCGCGACGCCGCCGGCCCGCGCGACCCCTCGAATCGTCTGCATGGTCGAGTGTTTCGATTACGTCCTCTTTCGGGTTCTGGTTCGCGCGTCGAATTCGACGGCCGCACCAGAACCCCTTTTCACGGGACCGCCGTACCACGGTCCATGCACTCGGACGACCGCGGCATTCCGCGCCGCGCGTTCCTCAAATCGGCTGTCGCCATCGGGGGCGCGAGCGCGCTCGCCGCCTGCGCGGAACGCGACCCCGAACCCGTGCCGGCGGGTACCGAGAACCCGTCCTCGCTGCCCGAGCGCCAGCACGCGTGGCAGCAGTTCCTCGCGCAGGACGACGCCGGGAACACGATTCCGCCCCGCCACCACGTCCTCCTCCACCTCGAGTACGACGGCGACTCGCCGACCGAGCGCGAGCGCCAGACGGTCGAAGACGCCCTCCGGAGCCTCGAACGCGCCTACGAGTTCTCGAACGAGGGCCTCGTGTTCACGCTCGGCTACTCGCCGTCGTACTTCGAAACGCTGGGCGGGTCGCCGGTAGGCGTCGACCTCCCCGCGCCGCGCGCGCTCTCGGACCTCGAGGACCCGGAACTCGACACCCCGGACGCCGTCGTCCACCTCGCGAGCGACCGCGCGAAGGTCGTCCTGCGGGCGGGCCAAGGGCTCCGCGGCGAGAACGACGCGCTGAACGGCGAACCGATGGAGGCGGCGTTGACCGACGCGTTCACGGTGGCTGACCGGCGGACGGGGTTCGTCGGCGCTGGTCTCCCCGCCGACCACCAGGACACCGGCGGCGTCCCCGACTCCGACCCGGTACCCGAGGACGCGCCGCTGTACATGGGGTTCAAATCGACCTTCGAGAAGAGCCAGGCAACCGAGGACCGCGTCACCATCCAGTCCGGACCGTTCGAGGGGGGAACCACCCAGCACGCCTCCCACATCGACCTGAACCTCCAGCAGTGGTACGAGCAGGACGGCCGCGAGGAGCGCGTCGCGAAGATGTTCTGTCCAGCGCACGCGGAGTCCGGCGCGGTGGAGGGAGTTGGCGAGAACCTCGGCGATAGCCCCCAACTCGACGACTGCGCGGACGCCGAAGACGCGGCGCGGGAGAAGGGCGTCGTCGGGCACTCCCAGAAACTCGAGTCGGTTCGGGAAAACGACCGACCGATAATTCTGCGCCGGGACTTCGATTCGACGGACGGTGGCCACGCGGGCGTCCACTTCGTCTCGCTCCAGCGCAGCATCTCGGACTTCGTGGACACCCGCGAGGCGATGAACGGCGGGGACGTCACCGAGCGGTCGGCGGTCGGGCGCCGCCGCAACAACGGCATCCGCCAGTATCTCTCGGTGACTCACCGCGGAAACTACCTGCTGCCGCCGCGCTCTGCGCGTGCGCTCCCGTCTCCCGGTGGTGTCGATGCGTAGACGCGAATTCCTCGCCGCAACGGGCGTGACTGGACTCGCTGCGAGCGCAGGGTGTGCTGGACTGCTGGAGACCCAGCGCGCGAACGTCGAACCCCCGCTTCCCGCGAACCGCCCGAACGCGGTCTACCTGCCGTCCCACACCGAGGGGATGAAGATGGTCGGCACGCAGTCGAAGGGCCGGTACCGGTGTGCGCTCTCGTACACCTTCCCGCATCGATTCTGGCTGGTGACCAGGGAGGAGACCCAGCGCGTGGACGTGGCTGGCGACCTCCACCTGATGACGTCCGTGTGGGACGCCGAGGCCGGCGCGCTCGTCCCGGACGCGAGCCCGCAGATCGAACTCGTGGGTCCGGACGACAAACCGCGGTCGTTCGTCCCGTGGCAGATGCTCTCCCAGCCGATGGGCGTCCACCACGGCGACAACGTCGGCCTCGGCCCGGAGGGAACGTACGACGTGACGGTCAAGGCTGCGCCGTCCTCGACGCGCCGCACGACCGCGTCCGCGGCCTCGGGCGGCCCCATCGAGTTCTCCTTCTCCATGGACTACCGTCGGAGCGCACTCGAGGAACTGTCGTTCACTGACGTGCCGTCGAACCGGGAGGGGACGAAGGGAGCGGTCGACCCGATGGGGATGAAGCCGGTCCAGTTGTCCCAGGTCCCCGCAGCCGCCTCGTTCCCGATGTCCGTTCGCGGCACCGGAACAACGGGTGACGCCGACGTCGTCGTGGCGAGCGCGGACGAACGCGGCGAACTCGCCACCGGGAGCGACGAGTCGTACCTCGTCGCGTCGCTCCGCACGCCGTACAACCGCTTTGCGCTCCCCGCCGCGTCGCTCTCCGCGACCGTGACGCGGAACGGAGAGACGCGGCACTCGGGACCGCTCGTCGCAACCCTCGACAGCGAACTCGGCTACCACTACGCTGCCGCGGTGCCGTCGCTGGGCGACGCCGATGAGGTGACAGTCACCGTGGACGCGCCGCCCCAACTCACGCGCCACGAGGGGTACGAGACGGCGTTCTTCGGGATGGACTCGGTGACGGTCTGAGCGATCCAGTCGTCGCGGACGTCGAGCGAGCGGCGACGCTGATTGTCGCGGCCGCTGAGCGACGCCGGTGGCCGAGGCCGCTGAATTTCAAACGCGTTTCATAAGTACCACTTCTCCGTCGGGCAGGGTGATGGACGCCCCAGATCTCCAGGCGATCGACTGCATTCTGTACACTGTTCCGGACGCTGAACTGGACGCGGCGAAAGAGGAGTTCGAGACTGTTCTCGGGCTGGACCGGGTCTGGGAACGAGACGGGCAGGTCGGCTACAAACTCGAACAGCACGCGGACGGCGTCGGTGAAATCGTGCTCTCGACGGACACAGACGTCCCCGACGGCCTGGTGCATTACCTCGTCGAGGACGCCGAACGTGCCATCGAGTACTACGCCGACCACGACTACGAGGTCGTCCACGGACCAATCGACATCGGGGTCGGGACGGTTGCGACAGTCCAGAACTCGTGGGGTCACGAGTTCGAGATTATGGACCTCGAGTGAGACGACTCCCAGCCCCTCTGGATTCTCGCCCCCGGGATTGGAAGATGTCTTCCGAATCGTGACTGTCGTCCACCCCTGGGCTGGTTTCTCGGTGACGTTCCACCTCTACTTCGAGGACGTCGAGACTGACTAGGAGACCGGCGAATGGCTGGTGGCCGAGGGCGAGCGAGTCTTCCCTTGACGAGGCGGCTTGCCACGAACGTGCCCATCCGCCTGCGTTCCGCTACTCTTTAGTCTGCGTTCTTGAATACACAGTATGGAGCGACTTCGCGAGTCCTTCCAGGAGGCGCCCGTCATCGAGAAAGAAGGCGGCTACGAGTACGTCGTGCTCCCCATCAGCAACGGCGTGCCGATGCTCGAACCCGAACTGCTGCGCGAGGTCGTGGTCGGCGTCACGCGTGTCGCGGAACTCGCGGACGTCGACAAGATCGTCACCCCGGAAGCGATGGGCATCCACATTTCGACGGCTGTCAGCCTCCAGACCGACATCCCGCTCACGGTCGTCCGCAAGCGGGAGTACGGCCTCCCCGGCGAGGTGTCTCTTCACCAGGAGACTGGGTACTCGGAGGGCGAGATGTACATCAACGACGTCAACGAGGGCGACCGCGTGCTCGTCCTCGACGACCTGTTGTCGACGGGTGGCACGCTGCGAGCGCTCACCGACAGCCTCGACGACATCGGCGCGGACGTCGCGGACGTCGTCGTCGTCATCCGGAAGGTGGGTTCCGAGAGCGCGATGGCGGACTCCCCCCACAACGTCACGTCGCTCGTCGATATCGAGGTCGCGGACGGAGCGGTCACGGTCGTCGACGAGTACCGGTGACGGCATCGCGGAGTGAGTCATCGTCGAACTGGTGAGTCACTGCTGGACTGGTGAGTTAACGCCGAACCGGTGAGTCACCTCCGAATCGGTAAGGTGCCCGTTTGTGGGAAGTAAACGGCCTGTACTGCTGCCCTAGCGTTACTTGGCAGCGCGTCGTACTGGCGTACGTGACCAGCGACCGCACCGACAACTTCTGGGAGCCATGACCGGACCGTCGAACGCCGTCGAACTTTCGGCAGTGACGAAGACGTACCACGTCGGCCAACCCGTACACGCGCTCCGAGACGTCTCGCTGTCGCTCCCGCGTGGGTCCTACACCGCCGTCATGGGGCCGAGTGGCTCCGGAAAGAGCACGCTGATGAACCTCGTCGGCTGCCTCGACACGCCGACATCGGGAGAGATCTTCGTGGACGACGAGGAGGTGTCGGGTCTCTCCGAGCGGGAGCGAACGTCGCTCCGCGGGCGCGAAATCGGATTCGTGTTCCAGACGTTCAACCTGATGCCGCGCCTCACCGCCGCGGAGAACGTCGCGCTCCCGATGGTGTTCCGGGGCGTCCCCCGTGACGAGCGCGTGGCGCGAGCGCGCGTGCTGCTCAAGCGCGTAGGCATCGAGGGACGGGCGGACCACCGGCCGAACGAACTCTCGGGCGGGCAACGCCAGCGCGTCGCCATCGCCCGCGCGCTCGCGAACGACCCCACGCTCCTGCTCGCCGACGAACCCACCGGCAACCTCGACACCGACACCGGCGGGACCATCATGGACGCGTTCGCGGAACTCAACGCCGCCGGGAACACGGTGTTGCTCGTCACCCACGAGCGTCACATCGCGGAGCACGCCGACCGAATCGTCCACCTTCTCGACGGCGAACTCGAACGCGAGGAAGTCGTCGAACGACCGCGCCGAACCACGGGGGACGTGGCGTGACGCTGCGCGGCCAGCTGTCCGCGCTTCGGGGTGAGTGGGAGTGAACGCCTCGGAGAGTCTGCGGATGAGCCTTCGCGCTATCCGCGGCCACCGACTCCGCGCGGTGTTGACGACGCTCGGCATCGTCATCGGGGTCGCCGCCGTCATCACGTTCGTCACGCTCGGCGCGAGCCTGCAGACGGAGGTCGTCGGGGAGATCACCGGCGAACAGTCACCCGCGATGCAGGTGGTCTCGGGCCCGGCCTCGGACGGCCCGGGGATGTCCTTCGGCGGCAGCGGCCAGGCGGTGTTCACCGAACACGACGTCCGCGAACTCCACGACGTGCAGGGTGTCGCCGAGGTCATTCCGAGCGGTGGCGTCGCCATCTCGGGGATACGATACGGGAATCAGACGCTCGCGTACAACCGGTTCACGGCCACGACGCCGCCGTACTTCCGGTACCAGACGACGGCCGTGTTCTCGAGCGGGGAGCCCTTCACGATGGGTGAGCGCGAACTCGTGTTGAACGAACCGGCGGCCACCCTGTTCGAGCGCAACGTCACGGCGGGAGACACCGTCACCATCGTCCGCCCGAACGGCGACACCGTGAACGCGACCGTGGCTGGAGTCGTGGAGGCCGCCACCGGTCCGTTCGACGACTTCGCGGCGCCCCAGGTGTACGGGCCGGTCGATCCGTTCTACGACACGCGACTGCAGAGTCCGACGACGGGTGAACGACAGCGCGTCTACCCGACACTGACGGTCATCGCTTCCGACTTCGGCATCATCCAACCCACCCAGGAGCGAGTGCTCGAGTACCTCCGCACGGAATCGGATGCGCGTCGCCTCACGCCGTCGGCGTACGAGTTCTCGGCGATAACGGCCCAGGACGTCGTCGACCAGGTGCTCTCCATCTTGGACACGTTCACGGCGTTCATCACGGGCGTCGCGGTCATATCGCTGGTCGTCGGCGCCATCGGCATCGCGAACATCATGCTCGTCAGCGTCACCGAGCGCACCCGCGAGATCGGCATCATGAAAGCCGTCGGCGCGCAGAACCGCGACGTCCTCGAGTTGTTCCTCGCGGAGGCTGTGATTCTCGGCTTCGTTGGTTCGATAGCGGGCGTGGTCGTCGGCGTGCTGGGTGGATACGCGGCCACGCGGTACGTCGGACTGCCGATGACATTCCCGATCGTGTGGGCCGGCGTCGCCGTCGTCGTGGGGGTGGTCGTCGGCGTTGCAGCGGGCCTCTACCCGGCGTGGGACGCCGCTAGCACCGACCCGATCGACGCGCTCCGATACGAGTAGCGGGAACGTATCAGCGCCACAACTGCATGGTAATTCGTCGCAAGGCTTTTTCTTGCAGGGTGGCCAGTACGTGGTAATGGTCAGGGACACGTCCGGCGACGAGGGGGACGCCGGTGAACGAGCGGACGAGACATCGCCCGACGGTGGCGCGACCGAGCCGTCGTCGGAGGACGCGACGAGCGCTACCGAGCAGTCCGACGTGGCGTTCGGGAGTAGCGACGCCCCCGCGGGCGAGTCGAGCGACGACGAGGCGAACGCCGACGCAGAGTCGAACGCCGACGAGTCAGCGGCGGACGAGCACGCCGAGCCCGATACCCCGCCGGAAGAGGAGGATGCCGAGTCCGAGACAGCAGGCGAGCACACGGAGTCCGAGACGGCGACGGAGGAGGACTCCGGCGCGACCGTCGGCGACTACACCTGGGTCGAGTATCTCGAGGAGTACCACGGCGAGCGCGACGCCGACCGCGTTCGCCAGGCACGCGACCGCGAACGCGAGGAGCAGGCCCACGAGGAGTCCGGCTGGAGCGACCCCGAACCGCCGTACCCCGACTGGGACGAACTCGCCGCGGACCCGCCCCAGCCAGACTGGGACGACGTCGACGCCGACCCCAGCGACGCGCTCGGCTTCCACCCCGAGGAGCGCGACGACGTCCTCGAAGACGCCATCACGGACGCGGTGAACTTCCAGGCGTACTTCGAGGAGTTCTGCAACCCCGAGACCACGCCCGTCGAGAAGGACGAGTGGCTGTGGGAGCATTACAAGCGCATCTACTACTACGACGAGGACGGGTCGCGGCCGCGCGACGACGACGGCGAGATAATCCGGTTCGATCAGGCGGAACACCTCGGCTTCCACCCCGAGAACCTCGAGGCGTGGCTCTCCGTGAAAGACGACGCAGCCGACGAGATGCTCGACCTCGAGGACGAGCGCACCGTGAACGTCAACCCGGAGATTGACGAGGAGGCCTTTTTCTCGACGCTCGACGGCGAGACCACCATCGCGAACCGCTACGACCTCGAGAAGGCGGTGCCGATGGAGAAAAAGCGCCACTTCCGGGAGGTCGAGCGCTACTGGGTCAACGAGCCCTACTCGTTCGTCGTCATCTACCACTCTGAGCAGGAAAACGAGAAGAAGTACTACCTGGTCGAACCGTACCGCAACGCCATCGAGGAGGACCTCCAGGCGTTCCTCACGGACAAACTCCGCACCGCCATCAAGTACGCCAGCGACGAGGTGTTGACCGACGGCGACGAGTCAGAGCGCCGCACCGTCATCGAGCGCGAGGCGCGCAAACTCCTCGACAGGTACGACCTCTACGACGACCCGGAGGACGCGGACGCGACACTGCTCGACCGCCTGTTGGTCGCCATCGGCCAGCGCGGCCCCCTCGAGACGGACGTATCGTCGGGCCTCGACGGCATCATGGCCCGCCCCGAACCCGCCGTGCTCGCCGAGGACGCCGAGACACTCACCGAGTACCAGGTCGAGACGCTGTTGTACGTCCTCCAGCGGAACTTCGTCGGCTACGAACGCATCGATGGCGTGAAACACGACATCAACGTCGAGGACATCTCGTGTGACGGCTACGACTCCCCGGTGTTCGTCTACCACACGGACTACGAGAACATCATCACGAACGTCCACCACGGCAAGGAGAGTCTCGACGACTTCGTCGTGAAACTCGCCCAGCGCTCCGGGAAGGGCATCTCGAAACGCCAGCCTCAGGTCGACGCCACGCTCCCGGACGGGTCGCGCGCCCAACTCACGCTCGGGAAGGAGGTGTCGGACCACGGCACGAACTACACCATCCGCCAGTTCAAGGACGTGCCGTTTACTCCTGTTGACCTCGTGAACTGGCAGACGTTCTCGCTCGACGAGATGGCGTTCCTCTGGCTCGCCATCGAATCCCACAAGAGCATCGTGTTCGCTGGCGGGACCGCGTCAGGGAAGACGACGAGCCTGAACGCCGTCTCGCTGTTCATCCCGAGCAACACGAAGATCGTCTCCATCGAGGACACCCGGGAGGTCGAACTCCCGCAGCGCAACTGGATCGCCTCCGTCACGCGTCCGAGTTTCGGCGAGGACGAGTCCGGTGACATCGACGAGTTCGACCTGCTGGAGGCCGCGCTCCGCCAGCGCCCGGACTACATCGTGATGGGCGAGGTGCGCGGCGAGGAGGGGCGAACGCTGTTCCAGGTGATGAGCACGGGACACACCACGTACACGACGTTCCACGCGGACAACGTCGGCGAGGTGCTCAAGCGCTTCACCACGGAGCCCATCAACGTCTCGAAGACGCTGTTCACCGCCCTCGACCTGGTCTCCATCCAGACCCAGACCAGGGTCCGCGGGCGGAAGGTCCGACGCAACCGCTCCATCACGGAGATCAACCGCTACGACGCGGAGAACGACGAGATCAACGTCAACGACGTGTTCCAGTGGGAGCCCGAGGACGACACCTACCGGCGGGCCTCGGACTCCTCGACGCTCGACCAGATCAAGTTCGACCGCGGGTGGTCCCAGGCGGAACTCGAGCGACAGATCGACGAGCGCCGCGTCATCCTCGCGTACCTCATCACGGAGGGACTCAACGAGTACGCGGAGGTCGCGGCGACCGCGCAGGCGTACATCAACGACTCGGAGACCATCCTCACGCTCGTCGCCAACGGCACCCTCTCCGACGCGCTCGCGGACCTCCGCGGGATGGAGAGCGTGCTCATCGACGTCGACGAGGACAAGGAGGAACTCGTGCCGCGCCCGGACCCCACCGACTCCGTCCGCGAGGAGGCCGAGTCCATCCTCGCGAACGCCCGCGACGGCGGTCTGCTCGCGGAGTACGAGGGCCGCACGCCGGACTCGCTGGCGGTGGCGCTCCAGCCGGACGACGACGGCAACGAGGACGTCGTCGTCTCCGAGGCAACAGACCTCCAGGAACTCGGCTTCGACCCTGCCGTCGAGTCGTCGACCGACGACGACACTGACGGGCCTTCGGACGACGTGACCGAGTCGGACGGGACCGAAGCGGACGCCCAGACCGAGAGAGACGAGTCCGGCGACGACGCCGTCGACGGGGGCGATGAGCCGTGAGCACGGGGTCCCGCTCGTTCGGCGAGGGCGCGGACGCGCTCGCCGACGCGTTCTTCCCGCTGTACAAGTGGGCGTTCTCCGAGCGCAGCGACTTCGTCGCGGACGTGGAGATCAAACTCGCGGAAGCTCGCATGGACGACCCCGTGGAGCTGTTCCTCTCACGGGCCATGGGCGTCGGGGCGCTCCTCGGTGTCGTCCTCTGGGTGCTCGGGCTCCTCGTCGGGTACGTGCTGTTCTACACGGGTGTGATCGCCACGGAGACGATCATCGGCGTGCCCGTCCCGAACCAGGCGGTGTTGCGTTTCATCCAGGTCGTGAAGGTGCCCGCGCTCGTCATCGTCACCGGACTCGTCTCCGGAGTCGTCGGGTTCGCCACCGGCTTCGGCGCGCTCGTCAGCGTGCCGTACATGCGCTCGAGCGGACGCGAGCGGGAGATAAACATGCTGCTCCCGGACGCCGTCTCGTTCATGTACGCGCTGTCCATCGGCGGCCTGAACCAACTCGAGATCCTCGAGGCGATGGCGAAGGCCGACGACACCTACGGCGAGGTGTCCATGGAGTTCCGGAGCATCGTCCAGGAGACCGAGTACTTCGACACCGACTACCGGACGGCGATGCGGAACCGCTCCCTGGAGACCCCGAGTGACGAACTCGCGCAGTTCCTGACGGACATGCTCTCCATCGTCAACTCCGGCGGGGACATGACGGAGTTCCTCTCGGACAAGAAGGACAAGCACATGCGCACCGCCAAGCAACAACAGGAACTCACCCTCGAGACCCTCGAACTGTTCGGCGAGATGTACATGACCCTCTCGCTGTTCCCGCTCCTCCTCATCATCATCCTCGTCATCATGCGGATGCTCGGGCAGGCCCAACTGCTCTTGCTCTACGTCACCGTCTACCTGCTCATCCCCATCGTTGGCGTGGGCTTTCTCGTGCTCGTCTCCACGGTCAAACAGGACGACCCCGGCGACGGCTACCTCGACAGGAGCGGCGAGGGGCGGCGGGAACCCGGCCTGCTGAACCTCGGCCTCGTCGAGCGGTTCACCGGTGAACACGCCGTCTTCGACCGCGTGAAGAGTCGCGAAGGGACCCACGAGACAAAGGAGTTGTTCCGCCACCCCGCGATGTTCTTCCGGGACAACCCGCTGTTCACACTCGCGTTCACGGTGCCAGTGGCGCTCGTCGCCATCGTCAGCGCGGTACTCGGCGGCGTCGCCCCGACCACGCCAGACGGGATGATCGCGCGCCCCATCTGGGGGACGTTCATCTACGCGTACTTCCCGCTGTACCTCGTCGGCGTTCCCCTCGCGGTGTTCCGCGAGTGGAACGTGCGCTCGCGGCGGCGCATCACGAACAAGCTCTCGGACAACCTCCGGAAGTTGTCGTCGGCGAACGACACCGGGATGACGCTCCTGGAGTCGATCAAGATGGTCTCGGAGACGTCCTCGGGGAAACTCGGCCGGGAGTTCGAGGTGATGCACGCGAAGGTGAACTACGGCACGAGTCTGCGGAGCGCGCTCGTCGAGTTCAACAACAAGTACCACATGCCGCGGCTCGCGCGCACGGTGAAGCTCATCACGAAGGCCCAGGAGGCGTCGAGCCAGATCACGTCCGTGCTCACGACCGCCGCCCAGGCCAGCGAGAACCAGGACGACATCGAGCGCGAGCGGCGTTCCCGGGCGCGGATGCAGGTCGTCATCATCCTGATGACGTACTTCACGCTGCTCGCGGTGATGGTCATCCTGAAGGTGAAGTTCCTCGGGACGATTGGCGGCCTGTCGGGGTCCGCGGGCGCCGCAGGCGGATCGAGCGGTCCGAGCAGTATGAGCCTCGGCGCGAACCTGAACGTCGAATTGCTCGGCGCGCTGTTCTTCCACGCGGTCACCGTCCAGGGCGTCCTCTCGGGGTTCATCGCGGGCTACATCCGTGACGCGAGTCTGCTCTCGGGCGTGAAGTTCGCCGTCGTGTTGCCGACCGTCGCGCTGTTCGCCTTCGCGTTCACGTGACCATGCGACGGACACAACCCACCCCTGACGGCGTACCCCGGGGGCAGACCACCATGGACTTCGCCGCGGGCATCAGCATCTTCCTCGTCACCGTGGCGTTCGCGTTCGCGTTCGTCCCCGGAATCGTCGAACCGTTCGACGGCGGCGACGTCGCGAACCCCGTCACCGCGAACCGCCTCGCCGACGAACTCGCGTCCGACCGACTCGCGAGCCCGGACAACCCGTACGCGCTGAACGAGACTGCCGTCGAGACGTTCTTCGACGAGCCGCCGTCAATCGAGGAGAAACTCGCCGTGCAGGACCGGGACTCCGTGCGCGTCGTCCTCGAGAACAACACCACGATGGACGGCCCCGCGGTCGTCGCAGCGGCGGGTGACCAGGTTCCCGACGACGCCAGCGTCACAACCGCGTGGCGGACGGTGTCCTACCGGGGAGAACGCGCCGACCTGATCGTGAGGGTGTGGTGAGATGCGCGCGCAAGCCCACACCCTCGAGGGAGTCGCCGCGTCGCTCGTCGTCGTGCTCGCCGTGGTGTTCGCGCTCCAGTCCACGGCGGTGACGCCGCTCACCGCAAGTACAGCGAGCCAGCACATCGAAACCCAGCACGAGCGCGCCCTCAACGGCCTGCTCGAGACTGCTCGCGAGGACGGCGAACTCACGGAGACGCTGCTGTACTGGAACAACTCCTCTGCGACCTTCCAGCACGCGGACGACGAGGGATACTATGTCGGCGACCCACCCAACACCACCTTCGGGAACACGCTCGAGGAGGCCTTCGACGACTCCGCGGTCGCGTACAACGTGAACATCTACTACGTCGGCCCGAACGGCAACCGCCAGACCCGCCGAGTGGTCTACCACGGCGCACCGAGTTCCGACGCCGTCGCCGCCACTCGCGTCGTCACGCTGTTCGACGACCAGACGTTCACGAACCAGAACGGCCGCACCATCGCGGTCGAGAACGCGTCGTACCTCGAACCCCAGGCGCCGACTGTTCCCGGGCCCGTGTACAGCGTCGTCGAGGTGGAGGTGGTCGTATGGCGGATGTGATCGACCGGTTGACGGCGAGCGCCCCCAGCGTTCCCGTCCCCGGCGCGGGCGACAGTCGAGCCGTCTCCACGACGGTCGGCTACGTCCTGAACCTCGGCGTCGCTACCATCCTCGTGACGACGCTGCTGCTCTCCGCGGGCACGCTCGTCGAGAACCAGCGCCAGGCGGCCGCGCGGACCGAACTCAGCGTGGTCGGCGAGCGCGTCGCCTCGGACCTCGCCACCGCCGACCAGCTCGCGCGCGCCAGCGACGGCGGGACCGTCCGCCTCGTCGTTCGGGTTCCCGAGCGCGTCGTCGGGTCGACCTACGAGATACGGGTGAACCAGACCGGCGACGAGCGCGTGGTGCTCGTCGCGAGCGACCCCGACGTGCGGGTGACTGTTCCCTTCGACAGCGAGACGACGGTGCCCGCCACGATCCAGCCCAGTGGCGCCTTCGTCATCGTCTACAACGACACGAAACTGGTGATCGAGGATGCGTAGCACGGGCGACGCCCCGAGCGCGCGTCGCGTGGACGCCGCCTCAGGACCGCGGAGCGCGGACGACGCCTCGCGGCTGGGGCGAGCGCTCAGCGACGTCCTCGGGTTCGTGCTCATCTTCGGCATCGTCGTGTCGACCGTCGCGGTCGTCTACGTCGGCGGGTTCGACGCGCTCACCGAAGCCCGGGACGTGCAGCGCTTCGACAACGCCGAGCGCGCATTCGACGTGCTCGACGCGAACGTCGAGGACCTCGCGCTGCGCGGCGCGCCGAGTCGCGCGACCGAGATCCGCCTCGCCGATGCCTCCATCGGGTTCGGGCCGCCGGTGTCGTTCAACGTCACCACCGAGTCCGGCAGGTGGTACCAGCGCTCGATACGACCGATTGTCTACCGCACCGACGACGGCAGCGAACTCGTCTACGCGAACGGCGCGCTGTTCCGGCAGTACGGCGACCGCGCGGTCATGTTCGACCCGCCGCGGATCATCACTGGCAATCGGACGCTGATTCCGCTCGTGGCGACCGACGACGCGAGCAGCGGGGTCAGCGCGCTCGACACCCGCCGCTTGCTCGTTCGAACGCAGGTAAGCGGTCGGAACGTCGCCCGGTTCGAGAACGCGAAAGCGAACCTCACCATCACGTCGCCGCGAGCGAGCGCGTGGGAGCGCTACCTCGAGGACGACGTCGGACTCACCTGTACTGGGCCGGAGGACGGAGTCAGCGGCGAAGTGACCTGCCGTCTGCCCCCGGGTGACGTCTACATCCAGGACGTGAGCGTGGCAGTCTCGTTCACGTAGCTACTGGCCATCCAGGCGGCGTCGTCACGTAACCGTCGCGTTCACCGTGTTCTTCGTGATGTGGAGATAGGTGACGACGTTCGCGCTCGACGCCGAGTATTCGACCGACCCGGTCGACTGTTCGAGGGCGACGCTGCCGGAGTTCCCGTGCGATTCCTGACTGCCCTTCGTCTCCACGAAGAGTTCCACGTTCGGCCCCATCTTCGTGAGGTAGTGGTTCGTGATGTACCCCGTAGACCGGTTCGAGAGCGGAGAACTATCGCTTTCGCCCATGTACGTGAGGTTCGTATCGCCGGCGAAGTTGAAGTGTAGGACCGGGTCCTTATCGTTGTCCCCAGGGCACTCGTAGGTGAACGCCGAGTTGGACTTTTTGAACGCCGACGTATTCTCCCACCGGTGAGTGGTGTCGCCGTTCGCGTAGGTGACTGTTACTGTGGGGGACTTTCCGTTATCTTTGCACGGATTGCCGCTGCCGATGTGCATCTCGATTCGCTGTGGCCCCTCCTCGGCGACGAGTGCCCAGTCGAGGTCGCTGAAGTCGGAACTCTTGCTCGATTCGAGCGTGAACTCCAGGGACTGGACCGCGTCGTCGTCCCCGTCAGAGAGTCCGCGGATCTGCCGTGGCATGTTGTCGAGACTGAACGTGCCGCCCGTTCCGCGGGCGATGAGCCGAAGGCTGACCTTCGACTGCTCGGGGTAGACGGTCACGTTCCCCGTGGTGCGATCCTCGAAGAACGACGCCCATCCGAGGTAGTAGTCGCTGTGCACCGTCACGGTGACGTTCCCGCCCTGGAGGGGGTTCGACTGGTTCTGCGTCGGGAACACGGACTCGTCGACCTCGTCCGGGGAGAGGTGCACCGTCGCGCCGCCGGTCGCCGAGGACCGACCGCCCACGATGCGGATTATCGGGAACGTCAGCGTCGCGCCGCGGTAGTTGAACTCCGGCGGGGAGATCATCGTCGCGCCCGCTCCCTGTGACTTCCAGACGCCGCCGCCCTGGTACGCGACGCTCGTGTCGCCGTTCTCGTACACCACGGCCCCCAGCGTCGTGTTCACGTACTCGGTCGTGTTGTTGTTCTTCTGCTGTGAAACCACGATGCGTCCGCTGTTCGGACGGACCTTGTAGCTGCCGTCCCCCGAGTTCGCGAGCGAGACGGTCTGGCCGGTGGTCTGGCCGAGTGCGACGAGCGCGCCCCGAGCGTCGAGGAGACTCATCGAGTGTTCGGCGCGCTGCACTGCGGAAGTCTGCTGGGCGCCGTCCATCGCGGAGCTCGCGGTGACGACGACGACGCTGGCCCCCGCGACTGTCATGCCGAGTAACAGCACCATCCCCAGCACTTCCGATTGTCCGCGCGCCATTGATTCTATATTCGTACGAACCACTCGGGCAAGAATCTGACGGACAACTGGTAACCGAACCGTCAGAAGATGCCGGTTCTGTTTCACTCGGCAAAAACGGGCGCGGCGTGACCCGACTAACGTGTAAACCAGGGCGTGACGGGAGTGAGCAGACCGAAGGTCTGCGAACGTCGTCACGTCCGCGAACGAGCGTAGCGAGTGAGCGGCTGTGACGGGACTCGAACCACGGTCGGACGTGCTCGCTTCGCTGCGCACGCCCTCCCTGATTAGAGTCCCGCCATGCCGGTTCAGTCGTCGCTTCGCTCCTCCTTGCATGCTCGCGGCTCACTCCGTTCACCGCTCGCACATTCGGAGACGCTCCATTCGGTCCGTCTCTCGACGGGCGTGGCGGGACTGAGCAAACGCTTGCGTTTGCGAAGGTCGCCACGCCCGCGAACGAGCAACGCGAGTGAGCGGGCGTGGCGGGACTCGAACCCGCGATCTAGAGGTTAGGAACCTCTCGCCGTATCCGCTTGGCCACACGCCCCGCTATCGAAGAACTGGGCGCGGGCAGAAAAACCGTTGCGTTAGTTGGTCGACTTGGAGTCGGACGTGGACTCGCTCGAGGTTTCGGCCTCGGAGGTGGTCGAGGCAGTGTCCGTTTCGGTGGACTCCGTCTCCTCGCCGCGCATGTCCTGAAGTTCGTCCTCGATCTCCTCACGGCCGCGCTGGAACTCACCCATCGCCTGACCGGTGGATCGGGCGAGCTTCGGGATCTTGTTCGCGCCGAACAGCAACACGGCGATGAGCAGGATGACTGCCCACTCCATGCCGCCGGGGAGCGCGCCGAACAGTGGGGTTATGGTGAACATCGCTAATCGTTCCTTGTCTACTCGCAATTATAGGCTTTATGCTCTTTCTACCTGGCGTCTGGTAGGTCGCCGAGCGGGATGGCGCTCACTCGGTGTCGAGGCAGTACCACGCGGTGGCGACCGACGCAAACGATAAGAACGCCGTGACCCCTGGAAGGACGCCGAGTTGCTCCACGCGAAGATGGGGGTACAGCCCGAACCCGTAATCGACGACGTCCCCGACGAGGAGCCAGACGAGCGCGACGCCGAGCGCCCACATGGTGGTTTTCGCGTAGTACGGCAGGAGGAACGCCTCCAGGGCCATGACGGCGTGGACGAACAGACTCCCGAAGTACGACACGGGGTCCGGGTAGTACGCGGTGAAGAAGTAGTTGAGCGTGAACAGCGTCCAGACGCCGTACTTGAGCACGCTGACGAACGCGATGGTGTTCAGGAGGACGTGCACCCGGGAGTTCCGGTAGGCGGCGATGCTCCCCGCGCCGGATAGCGTGAGCAGGCTGAACGTCACCCACGCAGCCGCCAGCGGGCTATCGAAGATGACCGGCCAGAGGAACACGTTCCGGTGTTCGAGGAGTTGCGGGAGGTAGAAGTCGATGCCGACGAGCACGACGACGCAGTTCGCGAGGATGAGCAGCGCCCGCGACGCGTCCTCCTCGAGGTAAGGAGTCGCTACCGACTCCGGAATGAGTGTCCGCATTATCCGGAAGAGGGAAAGCGAGACGCATAGACCTTTCCAGGTGAATCGCCACACCAACAGCAGATTCGCGCCCGGTCATGGAGAGACACACCGTCGACTGACTGGTGGCGGGCCGGCAGACTGTCAGGAAGTGGCCACCTGCCGCGAACCCTACCGTGGCCACACAGTTTTTCCTCTTGAGCGACGACTATCACCTATGAGTGAAGCTGAAGCGTCGAGCAGTAGTTACGAGTACGACCCGGACGCCGACCACGCGTTCCCAGACCACCGCCTGAACGCCGTACTTGAGTACATCGAGAACGACCCCGAGATTACGACCTACCTCGAAGCCCAGAACGTCAACCCCGTCGCGCGAAAGGGGTACAACGACCACGGCACGAAGCACATCGAGATCGTTCGGAACCGCGCGCTCCGCCTCTACGAACTCCTCAAACGAGGCGACGTCGAATTCAACGGTGCGGGCGACCAGGGCCTCGACGAAGCCGACGAATCCGTCATCATTGCCCTCGCCGCCACCATCCACGACATCGGGCACGTCGTCCATCGCGACGACCACGCCTACTACTCCATCCCGCTCGCCGCCGACCTCCTCGACCGACTCCTCCCCGAGTTCTACGACGACGTCGGCACTCGCGTGCGCGTCAAGGGCGAAGTCCTCCACGCCATCCTCTGTCACCACACCGAGGAAGACCCCCTCACCACGGAAGCCGGCGTCATCCGCATCGCGGACGGCCTCGACATGGAACGCGGACGCTCACGGCTCCCGTACGAGCGCGGCGGCCGCGGCATCAACACCATCTCCAGTCAGGCAATTGAATCCGTCTCCCTCCACGAGGGAGACGGCACTCCTGTGCTCGTCGAAATCAAGATGCACAACGCCGCAGGCGTCTACCAGGTCGACGAACTCCTCAAGGACAAACTTCACCGCTCCGGCCTCGAGGACGACGTCCGCATCGTCGCGCTCAACACCAGCGGCGACGACAGCCAACTCGTCGAACGCATCGAGCTCTAAGACGCACTTTTTGCTCTGCATGGGGCGCGCTTCGCGCGCCCCATTCGGCAAAAACTTGCGGAAAAAGCGCCGTCGGACCCCCCTGCGGGGGTCCTCGGCGCCTCCGCTCACTACGTTCGCGGAGCGAAACTCGGCGTCTCTACGCTCTGCCGAGTACGTTTGTCCGACCGCTACGACAGACTGCCTCCGCCGACCGCTTCCGTGACAGCGACAGCTATTCCTCGAACCCGTCTTCGAATACGAACATCCCGTTCCGCTGCACGACCTCGCCGTCGACCTCGATGAACGAGTCCTCGCTCATGTCCGTGATCATGTCGACGTGGATGCTCGAAACGTTTCGCTCGCAGTCAGAGCCGACGCTCTCCTCGTAGGCGCGGCCGAGTGCGAGGTGGACGGTGTCGCCCATCTTCTCGTCGAACAGCATGTTGTACGTGAATCGGTCGATTCCCCGATTCATCCCGATGCCGAGTTCGCCGATGCGCTTTGCACCGTCGTCTGTCTCCAGAATCTCGTCGAGTGCGTCCTCGTTCTGGTTGGCGGTGTACTCCACGACCTCGCCGTTTTCGAACTCCAGGCGAGCGTCCAGAATCTCCTCGCCGCGCCACATCCGCGGCTGGTCGAACAGGACGGTCCCCTCGACGCTGTCCGGCACGGGCGCGGTGAACGCTTCGCCGCCCGGCATGTTCGCGTCGTCGGCGTCGTTCTCCGCGATCATCCCATCCACCGACATCTTGAGATCCGTCTCGTCGCCAGAGACGATTCGGACCTCGCTCGCGTCGTCGAGAATCTCTACCATCTGGGCCTGGAACTCGCGTTGTTCGTCCCAGTCGCGGTCTACCGCCTGATAGACGAAGTCCTCGTACGCCTCGATGCTCATCCCTGCCTTCTGTGCGTTGCCGGCAGCCGGGTACTGCGTGCCGACCCAGTTCAGGTCGTCGAACGCCTGCTGCAGTTCCTCGTTGGCGTTGCGAGCAGCGGTCGTGTTCTCCGGCGGAACGTCGTTCATCTCTGCGATGTTGCGCGACCCACGGATGCCGATGTACGCGTCCGTCGACTCGACCGCCGCGAGTCGATGCTCGAGGAGCGAGTAGTCGTCCTCGTCCATAGCTCGTGCGTACGCTCGACTCGCTCGAGAACTCTGCCACGAGAGGGAGGGTCGCGCGCCGATCTCGCCGAGTCGCTCGTAGATTGCCTCGACCAACTCCTCGGCGACGGGCGACGCCGATACCTCCACCATATCTCCCTGCTCGACCTCCGCGCACTTGTCGACGAGCACCTCGGCGTGCCGTCGAACTCGTTCGTCCATGGAGGAGACGGTCGAGCGCACGGGCAAAAGCCTGTGGGAACGTGTGCCTTGCCGGATCTCTCGCAACGCGCTCGGCCGCTCGACGAAGTCCCGGCAATCTTTCCGCGTGTCGAGTGAGTTAAGAAGCGCCCTCGGGTATTTCGGTTCGTAACAGTGTCGTCCGAATCCAGTAGTCCCGTCTCTCTGTTCCGGAACGTCGAGTTCCTCGCGCTCTCGGGCACCGCGTTCGCCCGAGCGCAGGCGTACTCGACGGTCATCATCGCCCTCTCCCTCTACGCGAAGGCGTTCGACACCACCGGCGTCGTCGAAGGACTGTGGGTGACGGGCTTTGCGGTCGTGCAGGCGCTCATCGTGTTGCCGCTCGGGCGGGCCATCGACACCGGGAACGCGAAACGCTGGCTGCTCGCCGGGCTGCTCGTCAACGTGGTCGTGTTCGCCGGATTCATCTTCGTCTCGAACCCCGTCCACGTCGTGCTCGTGCGGATCGTGCAGGGCGTGAGCGCGAGCATCCTCTGGATAACCGGGTCGACGGTCGTCGGCGAAATCGCGGAGACCGGCGCTCGCGGCCGATGGCTCGGCGTCTACAACCAGGTCGCCGCGTTCTCCTCGTTCCTCGGCGACCTCGTCGGTGGGTATCTGTTGTTCACTCGTGGTTTCACGTTCACGTACGTCTTCCTCGCGGGCATCACCATCGCCGCGACGGTACTCCTGTTCGTCGCGCTCCGGGACAACCCCGGCGGCAGCGCCGACGCCGAAAAGCGCACCGGCGCCGAGACGCTTCGTCGCCTCCTCGAGCGGCCGATGGTCCGCTCGCTCGTCGTGTTCCGCGTCGCGTTCAGCGTCGGGAAGATGTCTATCATCATCTTCCTCCCCATCTACGCGAGCACCCGATTCGGCGTGAACGCGTTCGCCATCGGAATCATCCTCGCCGGCGGCAAACTCGCGAAGACCATCCTCCAGGGGTACATGGGCGACCTCACCGACCGACTCGGCGGCGAACACCGGTTCGTGCTCGCCGGCGCGGTCCTGTACGCGTTCGGCGTCGCGTTCGTTCCGTTCGCCGCCGTCGCCGAGGACGCCATCGCTCCATTCACCGTCGCCGGCTTCGGTCGCGCGTACACCGTCACGGGTCCGGCCGTCACGCTGTTCGTGGCGTACCTGATTCTGGGTGTGGCAGACTCCGTCCGCCTCCCCGCGAGCATGTCGCTGTTCGTCAAGGAGGGCGAACGATTCGACTCCGTCGCCTCCAGTATGAGTCTGCGCTCGATCTCCTGGAAGGCCGGCCAGATAGCGGGCCCGCTGTCGGTCGGCGCCATCAAGGACTTCACCACCCCCGAGATAGCGTTCTTCACGGCCGCCGCGTTCATCGTCGTGGCAACGGGCGTGTTCGTGGTCGTCCGTTCGCGCGCGCTCGCCGTCGAACCACAGTCCACACCGAGTAACTGACACTATCGAGCGGACCACAGAACATCATCCAGAAGGGCCGGCTACTCCGCGTTCGGCCACTCGAAGCCGTCCGTTCGAGCGCGCCGCTCGCTCGCGTCGTCCTCGACCGCCGCCTCGAACGTCTCGCCGTCAGCGTCCACCTCGAAGGCGTCCACGCGCTCGCTGAGCGCGGTCGCGCGCTCGGACAGCGACCGCGCCTGCTCGGTGACGTCCGACAGCGTCGACGCCTGCTCCTCGGCCGCCGACGCCACCGTCTCCGCCTCGCTGGCGGTCTCCTCGCCGTTCTGCACCACGTCGTCGACGGCGCCAGCAACCTCCGCGACCGAACCCGCCTGCTCGTCCATCGCGCGACTGATCTCCTGAACGCCGCTGTCCGCCTCCTCGACGCGCTGCACGATGGATTCGAGCGCGTCGTGGGTCTCCTCGACGGTCTCCACGCCGTCGGTCACGCGCTCCTGGATGTCGTCCATCGCGTCGACGCTCTCGTCGGTCTGCGCGCGCACGTCCTCGATGAGCGCCTCGATGTCGCCCGCGGACTCCTTTGTCTCCGCCGCGAGCCCCTTCACTTCCTCGGCGACGACTTCGAAGCCGTCGCCCGCCTCGCCGGCGCGCGCCGCCTCGATGCTCGCGTTCAACGCCAGGATGTGAGTTTGCTCGGCGATGCCCGAGATGACGTCCACGATGTCGTCTATCTCCGCCATCTGGGACTCGAGTTCCTCGACCGCGGTCGCGGTGCGTTCGGTCTCCGTCTCGATCTCCCGCAGTTCATCGACCGCGTCCGCTGCCGCGTCCCGGCCATCGTCGCCGAGCGACGCCGCCGAGCGGGACGTGTCCGCCACCTGGTCGGCGGACGCCGCGACCTCCTCGATGGTCGCGGACATGTCGTCGGTCTCCACCGCCACGGACTCCAGGCGGTCGCGCTGCTCTGCGGTCCCCTCGCTGATGCGGTCGACCGACGTGGACACCTCGCGGCCCGCCTGCTCGACGGCCTCGGCGCGCGCGGTCACCTCGTCGCTCGCGTCCGCCACCTCGTCGGCGAACGACGCGACGCCGGCGACCGTTTCCTCCATGTCGCTCGCCATGTCGTTGAACGCCGCCGCGACGTCCGTCATCGCGTCGTCCGCGGCGTCCTCGTCGAGGCGGACCGTCAGGTCGCCGTCCGCGTACGCCTCCATCGCCGCCGAGTAGTCCGCTGCCGTCCGCTCTAAGCGGCGCGCCTGCTCCTCGGACTCGCGTCTGGCCTCCTCCGCGCGCTCCTGGGCCTGCTCCGCCTCGGCCTGCGCGGTTTCGGCCTCCGCCTTCGCCGCCTCGGCAGACTGGCGCTCCTGCTCTGCCTCTCGAATCCGGCTCTGGACGGTGTCACGGAGACTCGCGAACGACGCGAACAACCCCCCGATCTCGTCTTTGCGTGACACCGACAGGTCGGTGTCGTACTCGCCGCGTTCGAGCGCTTCCGCCTTCCGACTCAGCACGTTCAGCGACACCACGGTCCCTCGGCCGAGCGTCAGCGCGATGAATCCGAGGCCCGCGAACGCCACTGCGAGCATCACGAGCAGTTGGGTCGTCACCGTAGAGCGCAACGCGTACGCCTCGTTCGTCGGGACGTGTAGTGCGACCGCCCAGTCGGTCCCCGAAACTGGCGCGTACGCCACCACGTGGTCGGTCTCGAGGGACTGCTCGACCGCGGTCTCGCTCCGGAAGCCAGCCGACCCGCCGCTCGCCGCGGCGACGACTGAGGTGTCGGTCGCGTTCGGTGCGTACGCGTCCAATCGCGCGACGGCGTGGTCGTCCGCCACGACGTTCCCGGACGCGCTCACGACCTGCGTGAAACTGTCGGCCGTCGGGCGCCGGAAACTCGACGTCACCGCGCCGAGATTCGTCGTCATCACGACTACCTTCCGCGACCCGTACTCGGAGGGGATCCGGGCCACGTACGCGAGTCGCGTCGAGCCGTCTTTCACGTAGGGCTCCGAGACGAACACGCCGTCGTCGCCGTACGTGATGTCCTGCGTGGACCACGGCGCGTTCTCTGCGGAGAGCTGCTGGCTCTGCATGTTGCTGTTCGTGCTCGCGGCGACGGACCGGTCGAGCAGATTCACGTAGTGGAGGTCCTGGAGGTCGCCGGGCATCCGCGCGAGTTCTGTCTCGAGGAACGACTGGATGCGGGTGTAGTTCCCCCCGACGAGCACGTCGTACTGGGCGAGCATCCGGGCGTTGTTCGTCCGCTCGACGCGCCACTCCGAGATGGCCGACGCGCTCAACTCCGCGGCCGTGGTGTACTCGGCCCGGGCCTGGGATTCGAGCTGGTCGGACGTCTCGACGTACGTGTACGCGCCAACGGCACCGATGCAGAGCATCACCACGAGCAACGCACCCCCGAACTTCGCGAGGTAGCTCCGCCGGACCGGCCCTGGCGTCAGGCGCCGGCCGACGCGAGCAAAGAGAGAACGAATCGACATTGAATCAGTACCGGGAGGAACGCACACATAAAGGTACGGTCGGAGATTTCAGTGCTGAGAACCGCGGCAGGCTGTCGATGGTGGACGCGCTGTGTGGAGGCAGTCGGTCCGGGGCGGCAGTCCGGACAGGGAGTTAGTCCGTCAGGATGCCGGTGAGGTAGACAAACCCGTCCACGTCGACGTGTATGTCGAGGCCGATGCTTGCGTACCGAGGGCTAAGGAGCGACCCACGATACCCCGCGCTGTCCAGCCACCGCGACGCGAACCGGTCGCCCAGTTCCGTCGCTGACTCGACGGAGGCAAGCGGGTCGGACGGCACGGCGTTGCTCCCGAGTTGGTCGACAGCGAGCACCGCCTCGTCGTAGTTCGTCGCGCCGAACTCCCGGAGGATCTCGGTCATGTCCGGCGTGTCACCGAATCCGTTGGCGACCATGTACCGCGTGTTGTAGGTCGCGCCGCTGTCGAGGGCGTCGGCGTGCTGCAGGGGCGAAACCCCGTCGCTCGAGCGTTCGTCGTTCACTCGCTTGCGAAGTCGCGTCTCGGCCGCCGCGAACTCGATACCCTTCGCGCTGTCGGCGTGGCCCGACGCGTCGGGCATCGCGGGCGTGCTCGTCCCATCGACGTAGAGGAACCCACCGCCGAGCACTGCCAGGCCGATGCCCGCTACGTACTTGAGGTACCCGCGGCGGGACGGTGACGTCTCGCTGTCGCTGTCGAACGCTACGTCCGAGGGGTAGACAGGTCGCTTTTCCAGTACTGTGTGCCCGCACCTGGAACACGGCGGACTGTTCTTGACGTGGGTCCGCCCGCACTCAGAGCAATCCCACTCGACGTCGATGGGTTCCTCGACCGCGGTCTCGGTCCCCGACGGAACGGGAACAGGCGTGTCGCACGCGGGGCACCGCTCCTGATCGGCGACTGCTGCGTCGCACGCGGGACAACGTCGGCTCAATTTCGGGCGCCCTCCCGTTCTCTCCTGGCTGGTTCCGACGTTCTCGCCGCCGGTCCACGGAGAGTACACCAAATCAGCATTGACGGAGTTCGAGACGAACGCACACATAAACGTCGGGGTGGCGGTTTCACCGCTGAGAACTGCGAACGGGAACGCCGGCGGAGCGTGAGTGGGAGTCGTCACTGTCGACTGAACGACAGCCCTAGTCGACCAGGACTGGCGTCGGTCGGAAACGACCGGAGGGAGTGCACCGACCGGGAGTGAGCAGTCCGGCGGACTGCGAACGTCGGAAGACGCGACGCGTCTTCCGGGATTTGAACCCGGGCCACCGGAAGACCGTCGCTTCGCTCGGTCTTCCGAGGTCGCAAAACTTCGCTTCGCTCAGTTTTGCTTCCATGAGCTTGGAAGGCTCGGAGAACCACCACGAAGGATGTTGAAAGTGCACCGACCGGGAGTCTCGTGAGCGAAGCGAACGAGACGTCGGTCGGAAACGACCGGAAGGAGTGCACCGACCGGGATTTGAACCCGGGCCATGAGCTTGGAAGGCTCAGGTCCTGCCACTAGACCACCGGTGCTCACTTCGTCCGCTCACACCGTGCATCGCCGAACTCCGTTCGGCTCACCACCGGTGCTTGATACCACTTTCCCGGTCGGTATTTATGGGCGTTTCCCTTCGCCCGAGAGTTCAAGTGTCAGGGAGGAACCAACCCGGGGCGTGTCCTGACTGTCGGGTCACGCGGCGGAGCGAAAACGGCGGGCGTGCCGCGTGACCGAGAGGAGGCCCGTCTGTAAGCCCTATTCGGACGCGACGACGGCGTAACAGTTACCGCTCGAGACGAAGACCTCGCGCACGGCGAGTGAACTGGTCTGGAGGTCTGCGCGGAACTCGTCGGGGGCGTAGATGTGGTAGAACCGGTCGACGGTGTCGCCGCCGGGGAGCGTCCAGTCGACCGTGGTGTCGAAGCCCTCGCTTTCCGTCTCACAGCCTTCGGCCGTTCGACTGTCCGAAGCGCTATGCGCCTCGCTCTCGAATCTGTCGTGTTCGGTGCTCCACGCGCTGACCAGCGCTGTAGCTCCCTTCGCGAGCACGCGCGCCAGTTCGTCGAGACTGGCGACTCGCGACTCACGACTCGGCAGGTGGTGGAGCGTTGCGACGTACACCGCGACGTCGACGACGCCGTCACAGAGAGGAAGACGAGAGGCGTCACCTTGCAGTAGGTCGGCGTCGAATCCGTGGTCGGTTGCGCGGTCGCGTGCAGTTCCGAGGAGGCCGCGGCTTGCGTCGAGCGCGAGTACTCGGTCGGCGTGCGCGGCGAGCACCTCGCTGTGGCGGCCGTTCCCACAGCCGACGTCGAGCGCGACGGCGGCGTCACCGCCAGCGCTGGGACTCCTGGTGGAGTGGGCCCAGTCGTCGAGGAACTCCTCGACCTCCGGCCACGCGTACTCGCGAGTCTGGGCGAAGTGCTCCGCGATGCGGTCGTAGGTCCGGCGGACGTCTCGGCGAGTCATCCGATGAGCACGAACGTGCCGTACGACGCGAGGAGCATAACCGTGGCGTGTTTCGCGCCCGCCTTCACGCTGTTCTCACCCATCTGTCCGGCCACGAGCCCCGAGCAGATGGCCTGCACCAGTCCTGTATGGAAGAACACGAGGCTGTACGCGTCCTTCTTCGCCTCGGTCAGCTGTGCGGCGCGCGAGAACGGACCGGTCGGGACACTGGACCCGGCGGCCGCGCCGCCGAGGCCGCCGGACGGCAGATTCGGGATGAAGACGGTGTCGAGGGCCACGATGATGGCGAGGAACACGAAGAAGGAGACGTAGATGACGACCAGATAGGTGAGCAGTTCGTTCCGACGATCGCGCTCCAGTCGCCGCGTCGCCTTCGCTTCGTCCGCAGCGATCCGCAGGACGGGGCCGAGGTCGCCGCTCGCGCGCATCGCGTTCGTCGTGAGCGCCACCACGCGGGAGATGGCGGGTGTCTGTGCGCGCTGCCCGAAGCGGTGGAGTGCGTTCTCGATGCGCGCGCCCCACTGGATGTCCGCCCAGGTGCGCTCTAACTCCCGTGTGAGCGCACCGAGATCGCTGTCGACGACGCGACCGAAACTCGGAACGGCAGCCATCCCCGCTTCGTTCGTGCTAGCGAACCGGTCGAGGAAGTCCGGAACCCCGGCTTCGATGGCCCCGAGGCGTCGGCGGTGGAGTTCGTACGCCAGCGCGAACGTCCCGAGAACGAATAACGCGGCGTGGACGAGCGGGTCGTCGTAGGCGCTCACGTCGGTGACGCCGTTCGACGCGAGTGGCCACCAGCGCACGACGAGGTAGCCCAGCGTGAGCGGCGTGGTCACCCAGAACACCACGCTCGGTGACTCCAGAACGACAGCGAACGGATGGCGGAGTCGATAGAGGATGGGCCGCAGCCACTCGTGGGTGTCGAAGCGTTCGCGATTCGTCTCCCGTGGGACGCCCGAAGCCGACTTCCCGCCGAGATCTGTCGCCCCGCCGTCACTGCGAGCTACCCCATCAGCAGTCGGCACGTCGACGAACCTGACCATTGACGCCTCGCGTTCGTCATCGTTCGTCGTGTTCGCGATCGCCGTCTCCGTGATGCTGTCGAGGTAGACGACGAACCCTGCAGTTGCCAGCGGGACGAGGAGGTAGCCCGTGAGCCGGAGGAAGCCGAGGGTTCCGCCGAGGGTCAACCCGATGACGACGAGGATCGTGATGAGGAACAGCGGGCCGGCGACGAGCACAGTGACGTACGCCTCCGCGAGCGTCGCCAGCAGTTCGAGGAACTGGGACTGCCTGGCTTCTGCCTCCTCGGCGTAGTACTCGTACTCGTTGTGGAGGAACGACGGGAGGTTCTGGCCGCTCTGGAGGACGCTCGTGAGGTTCTCCGTGAACTCCGCGAGTTCATCGCTGGGCGTTCGGTCGCCGAGTCGCTCGAGCGCGCGCAGGATGTCCGCGCCGAACACGTCGACGTCCTTCACGGCGACCGCCATCTCGCGCGCGCTCTCGCCGTACACCTCGCGGTTCCGGGCGAGAATTCGAAGCACCTCGGGGAGCGCCATGCCGCTCCGTGAGAGCGCGTACATGAACGCGACCGTTCGCTCCATCGACGCGTTGATGCGGCGCGCGCGCTCGGCGGCCTCGTACTTCGGAAGCAGCCACCGGACCTGGTGGGTGGCGAACGCCGACGTGACGCCGAGGGTCGCACTCGACAGGAGGAACAAGCCGAACAGTTCGAGGAGGTCGAACCCCGGTCGGCCACCGGCGACGAGGGGTCCCAGGGGCGCGGGCAGTTGCGCCGCGAACTCGGGGGTCACCGTCCCGAGGAAGACGAGCGCGCCCGCGACGAGATAGACCCCGAGGATGCTCCCGGCGAGCGCCGCGACCGTGGCGTAGAGGTAGGTTCTGGCGGCGTACACGCGGTAGGTCGTGCCGACGTGCGCGCCGTGGAGCGAGCGCACTTGCTGTGGATTCGCGGACTCGCGGTCCCGGGCGAACCGACCGAACGTGGCGAGCGCGACCCGACTCAGCAGGCGGTCGAGTTGGTCCACGAACGGTGTGAGTGCGACCACTGTGACCACCGCGAAGACGAGCACGAGTGGCAGATACGCGAGCGCCATACTACTTTCCGACACCCGGCGCGTCGACGGCGACGTCGTCGGTCAGTTCGTCGGTGACGCGGTCGACGACGCGCTCGGGGTGCGCGTAGTACTCGTTGACGAGCGCAGTGAACCGCCGGTAGTCCGTGACGCCCTGGTCGCACATGTACTGGAGGACGCGTTTCCGGTTCCGGAGTTCCCGGAGGAGTTCGGCGCGCGACCACCCGCGTTCCTCGCGAATCTCCTCGAGGACGTGGGAGTCGCGCTGGGCGAACTCGTCGCTCTCGGCCTGCCACTCGAAGGCCGTCGAGTAGTCGAGGTCGCCCGTGCGCTGGTCGATTCCTTCGATCTCCGCGACGACGCGGTTCCGGCGGACGCGTTCGTCGCCGACGTACGTGAGCGTCTGCACGCAGAGGATGTCGAGGCTCTGGATCATCGCGCGCGGCACGTTGATCGGGTCGTTCTCGAGGCGGTTGATGACCGTCTGGACGCTGTCCGCGTGCATCGTGGAGTACGTCGTGTGGCCGGTGTTCATCGCCTGGAACAGCGTCATCGCTTCGTCGCCGCGCACCTCGCCGACGACGATGTACTCGGGGCGGTGGCGGAGCGCCGACCGCAGCAGATCGTACATCGTGATGTCGTCGTTCTCGCCGGTGGCGTCCCGCGTCACGGAGGACAGCCAGTTGTCGTGGTAGAGCGTCAACTCGCGCGTGTCCTCGATGCTGAGCACCTTCGAGCGCGGCGGAATGAACATCGAGATAGCGTTCATCGACGTGGTCTTCCCCGAGGCCGTACCGCCCGCAAACAGCAGGCTCTTGTTGGATTCGATGGCAAGCCAGAGGTACGCCATCTGGTCGAGGTCGAACGTGTTCAGGTCGACGAGGTGGGCGGGCGTGAACGGGTCTTCTGCGTACTTCCTGATGGTGAACGCCGACCCTCGCGGGGTGACTTCCTCGCCCAGCGCGAGTTCGGCGCGCGACCCGTCCGGGAGCGTCGTCTCGGTCACGGGGTTGCCGATGGAGATGTGGCGCCCGGACTGCTGGGCGAGTCGAACGACGAAACTGTCGAGTTCCGCTTTCTCGTAGGAGATGTTCGTCTCGACGTCGCCGTACTCCTGGTGGTAGACGAACAGCGGGACTCCGTAGCCGTCACACGACACGTCCTCGATGCGAGGGTCGGCCATCACGGGGTCGAGTTTCTCGTACCCCTCGAACGTGCGGTGGAGGTAGTAGAACAACCGGTAGAAGGCGTTCTCGTCGAGGACGACGCCGTACTCTTCGAGCAGCCGTCGGATCTGCGTCTTCAGCACGGATTCGGGGTTCTCCGGGTCGTACTCGGCGTCGTAGATGAGCGAGTCCCGGATGTCGTCGTAGAGGGTGTCGAGTAGCTCCCGTTCGAACTCGTCGAGTTCGGGTTCGACGACGTGGTAGCGGTGTTCGTTCTCCTGGGGGTCGTGGCCGACGTAGACGAACGCGTACGGGGCGTTCACCCAGTATCGGTCGACTTCCTCGTACCCCTCCAGTCCGTCGAACGTGACCAGGGGGCCGTGGGCGTCGGGGTCGTACTCGTCGATGTCGATGTCGGCCCCGCGGAGCACCTCGGCGACGCGCGCGGCGCGCTGTCGGACGTCGTCGAGTCGTCGTTCGAGGTCCGCGAGGAGTTCCGTCGACATCGATTGCTATCCGGTGGTTCTCACCCGGCCCCTTAAAGACTGCCCGCTCGTCACTCGGCGAGCGGTCGCTCGGTTCCGCGGACGCTGTCCACGACGACATCGCCGTCGGGTCTGGACGCCAGCCAGAACAGTTTGTACGCCGCGACCGGTTCCCCGAGTTCGATCTCCGGGGAACTCGACAGCGAGACGGTCCGCAGCGTCCAGTCGAACGCCGACCGCCGGGCCATCTCGTGGGCCTGCGTCTCGTCTATCTCGGCGGGCAACACGAGGACGTCCTCGACGGTGCGCGTCTCCGTCTCCGGACGCTGGTCGGCGCGAAGCGCCATCCGCCGAGAGCAATCGAGGCTGACGACGTACTCCGTTTCGCGGTCGCCCCCGAACCGTCGGGGGATGGAGACGGACGCCTGATAGACGAGGTAGGGGTACGCGACGGCGCCGACGCGGCCGGTGGCGTCGACGTCCTCGCGTTCGACGGCCGGTTCGACGACGTCGATGGTTTCTGTGCCGCGAACGCGTTCGTCGTCGTGTTCACGACCGTGTTCGCCAGGCGTGGCCGGATTTTCGGCGGATTCGGCTCCGGTCATTCTTCGGTCCAGTAGTCGCTGTCAGCGACCTGGGCGCGGACGTTGTCCATCTCGGTGACCGCTCGTGGTTCGGGGCGACCGCCGTCGGCGACCGGCCCGGAGGACCGCTCGTCACCGTCGCCGGTGACAGCCGAGAGGGGCTTGTGCATCACCGAGAAGTCGTCTTCGAGTTCGTCCTGGTCGGGGGGTTTCGTCGACAGCGACACCGCGACGAGCACGGCCGCCGACAGCACGAACGCCGGGAACAGGCCATAGACGGTGAGCAGTCCGGAGACGGCGGGGTGGAGTTGCTCGATGAACGCCGGGCCGAGGATGGTCGACCACTGGGTCCAGAGAACCATCGTCAGGGCGCCCGTAACCATGCTCGCGACGGCGCCCTCTGCGGTGACGCGCTTCCACCAGAGCGTCGCGATGAGCAGCGGGCCGAGTGCGGCGCCGAGGCCGCCCCACGCGTAGTCGAGGACGAGCGTGTAGATGGGCGTCTCGCGCGCGAGGTACGCGAAGCCGATGGACGCAAACCCGATGCCGAGCGTGACGTACCGGGAGTACGCGACGAGTCTCTCCTCGGAAGCCTGCTGGTTCAGGAAGCCGTGGTAGACGTCCTCCACGACGGCACTGGTCGCGACGAGCAACTGGGAGTCCGCACTCGACATCATCGCGGCGAGCGCGGCGGCGAGCACGACCCCGGCGATGACACTCGGCAGCAACTCGAGGGTCACCAGCGGCATCGCGTTGTCCGTGTTCTCGAGACCGCCGAACTGCGTGATGGCGTAGAGGCCGACGAACGCCGCGCCGATGTACGCGGCGAACATGAACAGCTGGGCGACGAGCGCGGCCTTCCGGACGTTCTTCACGCGGTCGATGCCCATGAACCGCACCATGATGTGGGGGTTCCCCGGGACGCCGAGACCGATCGCGGCGTACGAGATGATGCCGAACAGCGCCGCCCACCCGGTCGCGCCGGCGGTGATGCTCGTGAGCGCGGCGCCGCCCTGACTCGCCGCGACCTCGTCGAATGGAAGACCCCAGGTAGTGTACGCGAGAATCGGCAGCACCATGAACGCCGCGAGGATGATGGCGCCCTGGAAGTAGTCCGACCACGCCACCGCGACGTAGCCGCCGAGCATCGTGTACCCGACGACGATGACGCCGCCGGCGACGATGCCGATCCACATCTCGACGCCGGTGAGCACGCGCAATAGGGTGCCGGCGGCGACGATCTGGGCGCCGACGTAGCCGCCCTCGAAGAGGATGAGCACCACCGAGGAGACGCCCTTGACGATTCCCGTGTCGTCGCGCAGTCGGGTAGCGAAGAACGTCGGCAGCGTCACCGCGCGCACGATTTCGGAGTACTTCCGGAGGCGCTTGGCAAGGGCGGCCCACGCGAACAGGTCGGCCGGAATCATCCCCAGGCCGTTGTAGAACGCCATCACGCCGGTGCTGTACGCGTCGGCCGGGACGCCGAGCGTGAGCCACCCGCTCATCTCGGAGGCGCGCTCGGAGAACCCGGTGACGACCGGTCCGATTTCGCGCCCGCCGATGACGTAGTCCCCGACGGAGTCCATGAACTGGGTCGCCCACACGCCGATTCCGACGAGAACCAGGAGGTACGCGGCGAACGTGCCGATGACCCAGGCGCCGGCGCCGCCCGCGATGCCGTTAGCCATGGGCCTCCCCCGTCTCGTCAGTGTTCGTTTCGTCGTACTGTTCACGGAGGCGTTGCTCGCGCCGTCCTTCCCAGACGTAGTACACGATCAGCATGAGGAAGTACACGACGAACGGGACGACGAGTGCGACCCAGTCGAGCGTGTTGACTACCATCTGTGTCTCCAGCAGTGAACTACAATCAAATAACGGTGTGGAATGACCCATCCCCGGAGCGGTTCAGTGGGTCCGCGGGTAGTCCGGAGGCCGAAATCAGCGTTACGTTCATTTCCCCCTCTGTCGTAGTCACTCGCACGGAATGCGTCGGGACTACTTCGAACTGGACGTGTCGAACATCGACTGGGTCGACGAGGACGGCGATCCGAGCAAGCCGAACGTGGTCATCGAGTTCACCGGTCCGACGGTGGACCTTCGGGACAGGCTGACCGACCACGACGACAACCTGCTCGACGCCGACGACACCGACGTCACCTTCCGCCTCACGGACGACTCGGCGGAATCGAACGCCGGCGGCGTCGTCGCGGTCACCAACCGCCTCACCGGCGACTTCGTTCTGGAACTGAATCAGGACGCCGAGGACGTCCTGCAGTTCATCCAGGCGGCGCGCCGCTACGGCGAAGCAACGGACGACGGCGACGGACGCTACCGCGTGGAGTTGCGCGTCGACGGCGACGAACTCGTTGTCTACGAGAAGTCGACGTTCCTCGTGTACAGCGCGGACGGCGACCTGCTTCGTTCGCAGTCTTTGATTCCGAGCGGCGTGGAACTCTGACGGGTCGGACGGCGTGGAACTCCGGCCAGTCCGACGCTCTTTCCCACTATCGGAAACGCGGAAGCTAAGTGAACGCGTTCGCTCGCTCTCTGCATGGACCTCTTCGGCACGGCAGGGATCCGGGGTGACGCCGCCGACCTCGTGAATCCGGAGCTCGCGCTCTCGGTCGGCGCGGCGGCGGGCGCCATCGCGCGCGAAGGCGGCGACACCGAGTTCGTGGTGGCGCGCGACGGGCGCGAGACGGGGCCGGCGCTCGCCGCGGCGATGGAGGCCGGACTCGAGGCCGCGGGCGTCACCGTCTACCGCGCGGGAATGCTCCCGACGCCAGCGCTCGCGTACGCTTCTCGGGGCCGACGCGGCGTGCAGTTGACGGCGAGCCACAACCCATCTGAGGACAACGGCATCAAACTGTTCGTGGACGGCTCGGAGTACGACCGCGAGCAGGAGCGTGCTGTCGAAGCTCGTGTGGACGAAGGCGCTGACCACGCGACCTGGTCTGCGTGGGGTGACAGCGAGAACGTGGACGTGCTTGCCGACTACCGGGAGGCGGTCACCGCGTACGCGAGCGACCACGGCGCGCCCCTAGACGGACTGACGGTGGCTGTCGACTGCGGGAACGGGATGGCGGGCATCGCGACTCCTTACGTACTGCGAGAACTGGGCGCGCACGTCGTGACGCTGAACGCCAACGTCGACGGCCACTTCCCCGGACGACCGAGCAAGCCGACGCCCGAGACGGTGACCGACCTCCGCGAGTTCGTGGCTGGTGGGGACGCGGCGTTCGGCATCGCACACGACGGCGACGCTGACCGAATCGTGCTCGTGGACAGGGCCGGCGAGGTCGTCCACGAGGACACCGTGCTGGCGATACTCGCAGAGCACTACGCGCGGGAGAGCGAATCCGGGGACCCGGTTGTCGTCACGACGCCGAACGCGTCGGCGCGCATCGACGAACGCGTCCGGGAAGCCGGCGGGCGCGTGGAGCGTGTTCGGCTCGGCGCGCTCCACGAGGGAATCGCGGCGGCCCGGAAGGACGGCGGTGACGTGGTGTTCGCGGCGGAACCGTGGAAGCACATCCACACCGCGTTCGGCGGGTGGATTGACGGCGTGGCCTCGGCCGCAGTGTTGTCCCGACTCGTCGCCGACGCGGGCGGACTCGGCCCGCTGCGAGACCCCGTGACCGAGCGCCCGTACCGGAAGGTGAGCGTGTCCTGTCCGGACGACGCGAAGGCAGCGGTGATGGAACGTCTCGAACGACGTCTCCCGGAGCGGTTCCCGGACGCCGCCGTGGAGACGGAGTACGGCGTCCGCCTCGAGTTCGACGACTCGTCGTGGACGCTCGTCCGACCAAGCGGGACCGAGCCCTACGTTCGCGTGTACGCCGAGAGCGACGACGTCGACGAGCTCGTCGAGGCGGTCGCCGGCGTCGTCGAGGACGCAGTCGCGGAGAGCTGAAAGTCTCCGGCCGGACGCCCGTTCGGCTGGGCGCGACCAGGCGGTCGCGAACCGAGAGGCTGCAAGCCGGTGGTCCGGGGGACTGTGAGCCGGTGTCCGGGGGGCTGCGAGTCAGTAGTTCGAGGGATTGCGAGTTGGCAGGATGGTGGGAACTGCCGAGGGCGTTCGACCGTCAGGATGTTCGAATACCTGGATATCCGACCGCCGACAGTTCTCGGAAACGGCACGTTTATCACACTCAGGGACTGCCTTACTGGCAAGTATGGTGGACTTCGACCGGCGCGACTTCCTGAAGGCGACTGGGGGCACAGTTGGGGCGTCACTACTCGCGGGCTGTACCGGGAACAGTAGTGGCAGCGACGGCACGAAGGTCGGAATGGTGTACGCCACGGGCGGCCTCGGTGACGGGTCGTTCAACGACCAGGCCCAGCAGGGACTCATCAAGGCCAAGGAGGAACTCGGCATTGCGTACGAGGAGTCCCAGCCCGAGAACAACTCCGAGTTCGCGTCGATGCAACAGCAGTACGCCCAGAACGGGAGTTTCGACCTGGTGAACTGCATCGGCTTCGCGCAGAAGGAAGCCCTCCAGGCCAACGCCAAGGAGTTCCCCGAGCAGAAGTGGACCATCATCGACGAGTCGGTCGACCAGGACAACGTCGCGAGCTACCGCTTCCGCGAGGAGACCGGATCGTACCTCGTCGGGAAGATGGCCGGAATGCTCACGCAGCGTGACTTCAGCGCGGGCGCCGGTGCGACCACGCAGGGAACCAACACCGTCGGCTTCGTCGGCGGCATCGAATCCCCACTCATCAAGAAGTTCGAGGCTGGCTTCCAGGCCGGCGTGAAGAGCGTTGACGACAGCATCGAGATGCTGTCCTCGTACGTCGGCAGCTTCAACGATCCGGCCGCGGGCCAGTCCCAGGCACGCTCGATGTACAACTCGGGCGCCGACATCATCTACCACGCGTCCGGCGCGACCGGCGTCGGCGTCTTCCGCGCGGCACAGGACTTGGGCAAGTTCGCCATCGGCGTCGACCGCGCGCAGTCCGTCACGCAGCCGGACTTCGCGGACGTCATCCTCGCGAGCATGGTCAAGCGCGTCGACACGGCCATCTTCAACTCCATCAAGGCGGTCGTTGACGACAACTTCAAGGGCGGTACCACGACCCGCCTCGGCCTGAACGACAACGGCGTCGAGGTCGCGTACGGCGACCAGCTCGGCTCCGAAATCCCCCAGGACGTCAAGGACGCGCTCTCCCAGGCGCGAGAATCCATCATCGCGGGAGACATCAGCGTTCCCACCCAGCCCCAGTAGCACCGCTCGACGACCGAACTGATGACTTCGATTTCCCTGTCGGGAATCACCAAGCGGTTTCCCGGCGTTGTCGCGAACGATGACGTATCGATCACCGTCGAGGAGGGAACTGTCCACGCCCTGCTCGGCGAGAACGGCGCGGGAAAGACGACGCTGATGAACGTCCTGTACGGTCTCTACGAGGCCGACGAGGGGACCATCGAGGTCGACGGTCAGCCCCGGACGTTCGATTCGCCGCGGGACGCCATCAACGCCGGCATCGGGATGATCCACCAGCACTTCATGCTCGTGGACCCGATGACGGTCGCGGAGAACGTCGTGCTCGGCAACGAACCCCGGAAGTGGGGCGGGCTCAGGGTCGACCGGGACGCTGCCCGGGACGCCGTCCAGGACCTCTGTGACAGGTACGGCTTCGATGTCGACCCGGACGCCCGCGTCGAGGACGTGAGCGTGGGCGTCCAGCAGCGCGTCGAGATTCTGAAGGCGCTGTACCGCGGCGCAGACGTGCTCATCCTCGACGAGCCGACGGCGGTGCTCACGCCCCAGGAGGTCGAGGACCTCTTCGACGTGCTCTCGGAGCTCACCGCGGAGGGGAAGACGATAATCTTCATCACGCACAAACTCGGCGAAGCGCTGCACGCCGCCGACGACGTCACCGTGCTCCGAGACGGGAAGAACGTCGGGTCGCTGCCCGCTGCCGACGCGACCCGCGAGCAACTCGCGGAACTGATGGTCGGGCGGGAGGTGCTCCTCGACATCGAACCGTCGGCCGGCGACCCAAGTGAGACGGTTCTCGGCGTCTCGAACCTCACCGTCACGGACTCGGACGGCATCGACCGCGTCGAAGACGTCTCACTCGACGTGCGGGCGGGCGAAGTGTACGGCATCGCGGGCGTCGACGGGAACGGTCAGTCGGAACTCGTCGAAGCCATCACCGGCCTCCAGGTTCCCGACGAGGGCTCCGTCGAGTTCGACGGTGAGGACGTGACGGACGCGTCCCGCCGAGAACACATCGACGCCGGCATGTCCTACGTCCCCGAGGACCGCCACGAACGCGGTCTCGTGATGGACTTCGACCTCGTGGCAAACGGCATCCTCGGCAGCCAGCACGCCCCCGCGTTCGCCGACGACGGCCGCATCGACTGGCAGCGCGCACGCGACCACGCAGAGCACGTCGTGGACACCTACGACGTCCGACCGGGGGACGTGGACGCCGACTCCGTCTCCCTCTCCGGCGGCAACCAGCAGAAGTTCATCGTCGGCCGCGAGTTCGAACGCGACCCAGACCTGGTCGTCGTCACGCACCCGACGCGGGGCGTCGACATCGGGTCGACGGAGTTCATTCGTGAGCGGTTGCTCGAACTGCGCGACGACGGTACGGCGGTGCTGCTCGTCTCCTCGAAACTCGACGAGGTGACGAGTCTCTCCGACCGACTCGCAGTGATGTACGAGGGCGAATTCATGGACGAAGTGGACCCGGACGACGTGACCGAAGAGGAACTCGGACTCCTGATGGCCGGCCAGCGGCCGGAGGCCCGATGAACGACGATTCGCCGCGGGCGACGACCGAATCCCAACCCCGGTGGCGGCGGACGCTGTCGCGTCTCGTCGACGCGTCGGCGAAAGAACGCATGGTCATCAGCGTCGCGGCGCTCGTGCTCGCCGTCGCCGTCGGATTCGTCATCGTCGTGCTCGCGGGGCTCGCCGCAACGTGCGCGACGAAGGCGACCGTCCTCGGCGTGCCGACGCCGCTGTGCTACGACCCGGTCGCGGTGTACCACGAACTGTTCCTGGGCGCCATCGGCCACCCGTTGAGCGGCAACTGGACGCCGCTGCACTTCCGGATGGCGGTGACCCTCCAGAACGCCACCCTGCTGGTGTTCACCGGCCTCGCGGTCGCGGTGTCGTTCCGCGCCGGCATGTTCAACATCGGCGTGCAGGGCCAGATGGTGCTTGGCGCGCTTGCGGCAGCCCTCGCGACCATCCACCTCGGCGGCGTCGCGCCCAGCGGCGTGCTCGGCACGCTCGTGCTCGTCCCCGTCGGCGTTCTCGCTGGTGCGGTGGCGGGCGGTCTCTGGGGCGCGCTTCCCGGCGCGCTGAAGGCGTACGCCGACGCGAACGAGGTCATCACCACTATCATGCTGAACTTCGTCGCCGCGAACTTCGCGTACGTCGTCGTCTCGTCGTGGTTCACGCCGCCGGACAGTTCGCTCGTGCAGACCGCGAACATCCCGACGGCAGCGTACATCCCGACCGTCCCGTTCGCGTTCCAGCCACGGGACAGTTTCAGTCTGCTCGGTCTCCTGTTCGCCGTCGCGCTCGTGGTCGGCGTGGCGTACCTGCTCGCGCGCACCGTGTTCGGATACGACCTCCGCGCGAGCGGCGAACAACCCGAGGCCGCGGCCTACGGCGGCGTCAGCGAGAAGCAGACGATGGTCGCGAGCATGACGCTCTCGGGCGCACTCGGCGGCGTCGGTGGCGCCGTGCTCGTGATGATGGTGCAGGGCCGGTGGCTCGCGAACCTCCCGCAACTCGGGTTCGACGGCATCACCGTCTCCATCCTCGCGGGCAACAACCCGCTCGGCGTCGGATTCGCCGCGCTCCTGTTCGGCGTGCTCAAGAGTGGCTCTGCGGCCATCGGGTTCGGCACGGACGTCCCGCCGTCGCTCGTGGACGTCCTGCGTGGCCTCGTCATCCTGTTCGTGGCGATGCCGGAGTTCTTCAGGATGATCGGCGCCAGCCTCGGCGTCGGGGGTGACGTCGATGCGTAAACCCGAGCGCTCTACCATCGCGAGCGCCCTCGTCGCGTTCGCCGTCGCGGTCGTCGTACTCGGCGTGTTGTTCCCGCGCAGCGCGGCGGGCGAACTCGTGGACATCGCGTCCCGGCCCATCATGGCCGAGATCGCGCTCCGACTCGCGGTCCCCATCACGCTCGCGGCGCTCGGAGGCATCTTCGCGGAGAAGTCCGGCGTCATCAACATCGGCCTCGAGGGCCTGCTCATCATCTCCGCGTTCACCGCGGTGCTCGCCGCGTGGGCGCTCGGCGGGGACACGTCCGTCGACCTCTGGGTCGGGTTCCTCGTCGGCGTGCTGGCGAGCGTCCTGCTCGCCGGCCTGTTCGCGGTCGTCTGCATCGAGTACGAGGCCGACCAGATCATCGCGGGCCTCGCGGTGTGGCTGGTCGCGCTGGGTCTCGCACCGTTCGCGTCCACGGTCGTGTTCGGGAGCAAGAACACGGCTTCCATCAGCCGGTTCAGCGAGTGGACGGTGCCCGTTCTCCACGACCTGTTCGTGAACTCGGGGGTTGCGCCACTGGAGTACGTCGGACAGGTGTTGCTCCGCGCGAACCCCATCGTCTACCTGATGTTCGCGGCGGTCGCGGCGTCCTGGTACGTCCTCGAGTACACCGCGTTCGGGCGGTGGATCGAGGCAGCCGGGGAGAACCCGAAAGCCCTGGACACCGCGGGGGTGAGCGTCCACCACGTGCGGTACGCGGGCGTCCTCATCTCCGGCGTGCTCGCCGGCATCGGCGGCGCATCCCTCTCCGTCGGCCACGTCGGGTCGTTCGTCGGGAACGGCACGACGATGATCGACGGCAAGGGGTTCATCGCCATCGCGACGTACCTGTTCGGGAACTACAACCCGCTCGGGACGTTCGCCGCAGCGATGCTGTTCTCCGGTCTGGACTCCCTCCAGATCGGCATCCAGCAGTTCACGCCGTACGACATCCCGTCCCAGCTCATCCAGAGCATCCCGTACGTGACGGTCGTGCTCGTACTCGTGCTCGTCGGCCGGACTCGCACGCCGGACTCGGCGGGCGAGCATTACGACACCGGCGAGGACAGCTAGCTGGCCGCAGTGTGTCGTCCGCGGCCGCGGACGGCGACTTTTTCACGCGCGTCCACGAACCAACGTGCATGGACGACGCTGACTCCTCGAGTGGCAATCCCGCAGACGGCGGTTCGACTAGCGACGTGGCGGCCGACGGGCCGACGAACGACGAACTGCTGGACGCTGCTCGCGGCGCTCTCGCGGACGCCTACGTGCCGTACTCCGAGTACACGGTCGGCGCGGCGCTGGTCACCGCCGACGGCGACGTGTACACCGGGTGTAACATCGAGAACGCGAACTACTCGAACAGCCTCCACGCCGAGGAGGTCGCGCTCTCCCGGGCGGTCGCCGAGGGCCACACGGAGTTCTCGAAACTCGTCGTCGCGTCCGGCGAACGCGACGGCGTCACGCCCTGTGGGATGTGCCGGCAGACGCTCGCTGAGTTCTGCACCGAGACGTTCCCGGTGCTCTGTGACGAGGACGGCGACCTCGTGGAGTACACGCTCGGGGAACTGCTCCCGAACACCATCACGCGGGAGATGGTCGAGCGCTGAACCCGTTCGCTGGTGGACGCTGCGCGGAGTCGCCCGCGGGCAATGCGGAGGCATTTAGCCCCCGGCGGAGAATTCCAGGGTATGCCCGGTAACAGCGAGGACCCGAACGACGAGGTCCAGTACCACATCGAAGTCGGGGAGGGCGACGTGGCGAACGCCGTCTTGCTCCCCGGGAACCCCGAGCGCATCGAGAAGGTGACGCCTGTCTGGGACGACCACGAGGAGAAGGCGTACCACCGCGAGTACCGCACCGTCACCGGCGAGTACGATGGAACCCCCATCTCGGTCACGTCGACCGGCATCGGGTCGCCGTCGGCCGCCATCGCCGTGGAGGAACTCGCGCGCGTCGGCGCTGACACCTTCATCCGCGTAGGTTCGTGTGGCGCGCTCCAGGCCAACATGGAACCGGGGGACCTCGTCATCACGTCCGGCGCCGTCCGTCAGGAGGGAACGAGCGACGAGTACGTCCGCGAGGACTACCCTGCGGTCGCGGACCACGAGGTCGTCTCCGCGCTCGTCGCCGCCGCCGAACGCCTCGGTCACGACTACCACGTCGGCCTCACGATGAGTTCGGACAGCTTCTACGCGGGGCAGGGTCGCCCCGGCTTCGATGGGTTCGAGGCGCGCGATGCGGAGGGGATGCTCGACGAACTCCGGGACACGAACGTGAAGAACATCGAGATGGAGGCCGCCGCCATCCTGACGCTCGCGAACATCTACGGCCTGCGCGCGGGCGCCGTCTGCTCGGTGTTCGCGAACCGCGAGACCGGGGAGTTCCTCACCGAGGGCGAGAACCGCGCCGTCGAGACGGCGAGCCTCGCGGTGAAACTGCTCGCGAAGATGGACGAAAAGAAGCGCGAAGCGGGCGTGGATCGGTGGCACGCGGGGCTGAGCCTGGAGTAATTTACGCGAACGCTTCGCGTTCGCGAGTTTTTTGGTGCAGATTTTTGCGCTGAGTGGTGTGCGCAGCACACCCGAACCGGAAAAAGGTGCATGCCGACGAAAAGAAGCGCGAAGCGGGCGTGGATCGGTGGCACGCGGGGTTGAGCCTGGACTGAGATTCGGCATCGCGTTTGGGCGACTCACTCCGTCGCGTCGTCCAGTATCTGCTCCACGAACGCGCTTTTCTTGGCGGTGTACGCCGCCCTATCGTCGCCGTGTTCGGCTGCCAACTCCCGTTTGAGTCCGGCGTACTCTTCGGCGACGTTCGGATGCTCGCGGAGGTGGTCGCGGAACGCGACCTGCTCCCGGTAGCAGTCGCTGTCACGTTCCACGAGCGAGAGGTAGTGCGTGCGATTCTCGGGCGGTCCTTTCGCGAGGAACACGCGGTCGGGGACGTCGTCGTTCGGTCGGTGTTCGTAGCCGTTCGACTCGAGCACGTCGACGAGAGTGTCGGTCTCGTCGGGGTCGTCGACGACCGCTAGCAGGTCGACAACTGGTTTCGCGGGCAGTCCTTCGACCGCAGTACTACCGACGTGTTCGAACGAGCGGACGCGGCCACCAACGATGGTGCGAAGACACTCGACTTCTGTTTCGTACGCCTCACGCCACGCCGGGTCGTAGGGCTCGAGTTCGACCGTGCCGCGCTCGAGTCCGACCATCGTCTACTGGCCTCGGGGACCGGCATCGTCAGAGAGGAAGATGCTGTCCTCCCCGGAGTAGAAGGTGTCGAGTGCGCGAAGCGCGCCGATGTACGCGCCGATCGCGATGAACGTGATTCCGACGAGGGTCATAACGGCGATACCGACTAGTTCGGCGACCATACCGGTACACTGGCGCACTCGCTATTCAAATCTGTTATCGCGAGACCGAGTCGGGAGCCCAGTCGGCCTACAGCGCGTCCCAGGACTGCAACGCCGTCGGCCACGACGTGATCTTTGCGATCCAGCGCGCCGCCGCGCCCTTCTTCAGCACCTTCGCGGGCGTGCCGTTGAACGTGCGAACCGGCGAGGAGAACCCGTTCATCTGGACTTCGTGGGCGAGCGCGGTCTCGCCGACGGAGATGAGCGTTCCCTGGTCCTCGTACGTCCACGTCTTCAGCCGGCGGCCCTCGATCGCTCGCGCGATGTTCTCCGCGGCGACGTCGGCGGCCTGCCACGCTGCCTGTGCGGTCGGCGGCGCGACCTCGTCGTCGGCCTGCTCGACCATCGCGCAGTCACCGACAGCGAACACGCGGTCGTCCGCCGTCTGGAGGTTCGACTCCGCGTTCAGGCGGTTGTGCTCTTTGTCCACGTCGACCTCGCCGAGTTCGCTCGGCCCGGTGACGCCGCCCGTCCACAGGAACACGTCGTAGTCGAGCACGTCGCGCTCGTCGAACTCGATGCTGTCTTCGTTCGCGGCCGTGATGGGGTCGTCAGTCAGAATCTCGATGTCGCGGTCTTCGAGACGGTGACGGAGCGCGCCCTGGATCTCGCTGTCGCCCGGCGGGAAGATCTCCGGCAGCGCCTCTACCAGGTAGATGTCGATGGGCGCGTTGTGGCGGTCGCGGAACTCGGCGATCTCGCCCGTGCTCTGGATGCCCGACAGGCCGGCGCCGCCCACGACGACCGTCGCGGGGTCCTCGCGGGTCGCCTCGCGCGCGGCCTCCTTGACCTTGTCGTGGATCTCTCGGGCGTCCTCGAGGCTCTTCAGCGTGAGCGGGTGCTCGCCCATCCCGTCGATGCCGTAGGTGGCGGTGTCCGACCCGATGCCGACGAGCGCGTAGTCGTACTCGACGTCCTCGCCGTCTGCGAGTTCGACGACGCGTTCTTCGACGTCGACGTTCTCGACACTGCCCTGAACGAACGTCGTGCTCGGGGACTTGATGTCCTCTGTGGGCACCGTAATCTTCTCAGCCACGCCGGGGTCTCGAATGACGCGGTGAGCCTCGTGGAGGACGAGGTGGTAGTCAGTGTCCGAAATCCAGGTGAGCTCGGCGTCGGCGCCGAGTTCGGATTCGAGTTTTGGTATCGCGCCGGCGCCCGCGTAGCCAGCACCGAGAACGACGACTCTCGTAGTCATATCTACGGGTGGGCATTCCGGTGATACAAAGCCTTTGAAACGACCCCGCCAGAATCAGGGTTCCTGTCCGATCGCCGTCAACATCGCCGCCGGTCAGTGCGCCGGTTCCTCGGCGGGGGCCTCCATCGAGACGATCTTCAAGATCAGGACGTTGCTGGTGTCGTCCTTCCCGTCGAGCGTGCCCTCGATGACGAGCTTCGACAGCGGTGTCGGGCCGACGGTCACCCGGTCGCCCTCGTGGAAGTCCTTGATCGATCCCCGGAGGTGGATCTCGGCGCGGCAGAGGTCGGGGTGGTGGACGCTCGTGAGGTCTATCTCCTGGACGTTCACGTCCGCGACCTCCTCGCCCTCGTGGAGAATCGGAATCTCGGCGGCGCTGTCGAGTTGCTGTATCTCGAGGGCTTCGAAGGCGTTCGTCGTGGGCTTGTACCCGCCCTTCGGTCCCGGCACACCCTCGACCAACTGGAGTGCTTTCAGGCTCTGCATCTGATTCCTGATGGTTCCCGCGTTCCGGTCTACCTCCTCGGCGATGTCCTCCCCCTTGACTGCCTGCTCTTGCTGCGTATACAGATCTACCAGTGAGCGCAGGATAGTCTTCTGGCTGGAGGTCAATTCAATCGATGACATGCATGTTTGTTCGCAACTGAATTTCTTAAATCCCCCGATGGGTACGGTGTTTGCGGGTTCACTTCCCAGGAGGTCCGGAAGCGGTAGGCTTTACCGGGAGAGCGTCAACCACCGGGTATGAACGGCAACCGTGTGCTCGTCACGGGCGGGGCTGGATTCATCGGATCGAACCTGTCGAACCATCTCGCCGCGGAGAACGACGTCGTCGCCCTCGACAACGGCTACCTCGGCACCGCCGAGAACCTCTCGGACGATGTGGAGTTCGTCGAGGCTGACGTGCTCGACGACGACCTGCCGACAGACGTCGACGTCGTCTTCCATCTCGCCGCGCTCTCTTCTCGGCAGATGCTCGAGGAGAACCCTCGGGAGGGTGCTCGCGTCAACATCGAGGGGTTCGTGAACGTCGTCGAGCAGGCCCGCGACGACGGCTGTGACACCTTCGTCTACGCCTCCACGTCCTCCATCTACGGCAGCCAGCGCGACCCGTGCTCGGAGGACATGGCCGTCGAGGCGTCCACGGGCTACGACGCCTCGATGCTCGGCCGCGAACGCTACGCCGAGTACTTCGCTGACTTCCACGACCTCACGCTCGCCGGCATGCGCTTTTTCTCCGTCTATCAGGGGTACGGCGGCAACGAGGAACACAAGGGCGAGTTCGCGAACACGCTCTCGCAGTTCACCGACGAGATCGCGAGTGGTGAAGCCCCCGTACTCTGGGGCGATGGTTCCCAGACCCGGGACTTCACGCACGTCTCGGACATCGTGCGCGGCCTCGAACTCGCCGCCGAACACGAACTCGACGGCGTCTACAACCTCGGCACCGGCGACACGTACTCGTTCAACGAGATGGTCGAGTTGATCAACGACGCCCTCGGGACGGACGTCGAACCCGAGTACGAACCCGTTCCTCTCGACAACTACGTCTTCCACACCTGTGCCGACCCCTCGAAGATGCACGAGGCGACCGGCTGGGAGCCGACCGTCGACTTCGAGGACGGCGTCGAACAGGTCGTCGCGCCGTACCGAGAGGAGTAGCGGCTGAAGTCGCTTACGTCGTGTTTCTCTCCGTCAGGCTCAGTAGATGCTGCGAAGCGACGGCAGGCCGGGGCTGCGTGGTTCGGGAGGGCGTCAGAGGTAGTAGTGGTGCCAGTCCACCAGCCAAGCGAGCACTACTGTCGACGCAGCAAGCGCCACCCCGACCAGGAGGCTGAGACCCATCACTGCCCCGGCGAGCGGGACCAGTTTCCGGGGTAAGAAGAGGTGCAGCCAGACTCCGGCCGAGACCAACATCCCGAACGGGATCAGTAACACCACCCACTCCGTGATGCGAAGCCGCTTCAGTTCGGCGTACGCTCCGCCCCTGGGATTCCTCGCCAGAAAGAGCCATACGAACCGCGCAAACACGTACTGCGCGAGGTTTGTGAACTCTCTTCGTTTGGAGGGCATACACTCGGTATGCGTCAACTATTACCATAAAACTTGATGGTAACCACGGCGACTTCCGGGCCTACTAAGGGCTGCTCGCCCTACCAACGTCCATGACCAGACCAGTCCAGATCATCGGCGCGCCGATGGACTACGGCGCCGACCGACGCGGCGTCGACATGGGACCCTCAGCCATCCGCTACGCCGACCTTGCCCAAAAACTCCGCTCAGCCGGCGTCGATCCGTCCGACTCCGGCGACCTGCTCGTCCCGCGCGCAGAAGAACGCGACCCCGGCGACGAAGCCGCCAAGTTCCTCCCCGAGATCGAGGACGTCTGTAGTCGCCTTGCGGACGAAGTCGCTGGCGCCATCGCCGAGGATAACCTCCCGCTAGTCCTCGGTGGCGACCACGCGGTCGCCATCGGCTCCATCGCCGGCAGCGCGCGCGACGCCGACGTCGGCGTCGTCTGGTTCGACGCCCACGGCGACTTCAACACCCCCGAATCCAGCCCCAGCGGGAACGTCCACGGCATGCCACTCGCCGCCGCGCTCGGCCAGGGCGACTTCGCGGAGATGCCGTGGGCGAACGCCCCCGGCCTCAGCGAGGAGAACGTCGCGCTCGTCGGCCTCCGGAAACTCGACGACCACGAACGACGCGCCATCCGCGACAGCGACATGACCGCGTTCCCCATGAGCGAGATCGACGAACGCGGCATCACCGCCGTCACCGAGGACGCCCTCGACGTCGCCAGCGCCGGCACCGACGGCGTCCACGTCTCATTCGACGTCGACTGGCTCGACCCCGACGAAGCCCCCGGCGTCGGCACCCCAGTCCGCGGCGGCGCCACCTACCGCGAAGCCCACGCCGCCCTCGAAGCCGTCGCCGAACGCCACCGCAGCGACGGCGTCCTCCGTTCGATGGAACTCGTCGAAGTCAACCCCATCCTCGACGACACCAACCGCACCGCCGACATCGCCGCCGAACTCGCGGCGAGCGCCATGGGGAAACGGATCCTGTAAACGCACGTTTTGCTGCGAGCGCGCCTCCGGCGCGCTCTGGCAAAACCTGCACTAAAAGCACTCCTCCCTCGCTTCGTTTCACTCCGCTCGGTCGTCGGCCCGCGCCTACGGCGCGGTGAACGGCGTCGCTCGGGTTCTTCGAACCGCTCGCTCGCCGACGCTGGGAGCCGCCAGAAAATTGGTTGGGTGACGTAGCGCTACTCGTCGTCTTCCGCTTCGTCGTCTTCGTTCTCCTTGGGCGTGAACACGCTGACAGCGGCGAGTTCGTCGCCCTCCTCTACGCCCATCACCTTCACGCCCTTCGTGTTCCGACCGACCGAGGACACCTCGTCGACGGGCATGCGGATGATCTGGCCGGACTCGCTCATCGCGACGACGTGGTCGCCGGACTCGACGGTGTCCAGGGAGACGACGTCGCCATTTCGGTCGCCGGTCTTGATGTCCACGAGGCCCTTGCCGTTCCGTGACTGCGGTCGGTACTCGGAGAGTGGCGTGCGTTTCCCGTAGCCGTACTCGGTCACCGTCAGGAGCGAGCGGTCGTCGTCCGGGCGGGCGGGCGCGATGCCGGCGACGCGGTCCTCGCCCTCCAGGTCCATGCCGCGGACGCCGCGCGCGTTGCGGCCCATCGGGCGCACGTCGTTCTCGTCGAAGCGGATGGCCATCCCGTTCTCGCTGCCGAGCACGACGTCGCTCTCGCCGTCCGTCACCACGACGTCTGCGAGTTCGTCACCGTCCTCCAGCGAGATGGCGATGATACCCGTCGAGAGGATGTTCGAGAACTCGGTGACGTCCGTGCGCTTCACGTAGCCGTCCCGGGTCGCCATCGTCAGGAACTCGTCCTCCTCGGCGGAGTCACTGTCGGGGTCCGCGGCATCGTCGTCGGCGATGCCGTCGATGTCGAGGTCGTCGGCGGTGACGACGGCGGATATCTCCTCGTCGTCGTCGAGGTTGAGGATGTTCACGGCGGACGTTCCGCGAGCAGTCCGGGACATCTCCGGCACCTGGTAGACCTTCAGGCGGTAGACGCGGCCCTGATTCGTGAAGCAGAGCAGGTAGTCGTGGGTGCTCGCGGTGAACACCGTCGACACCCTGTCCTCGTCCTTGAGGTCGGTGCCGATGATGCCCTTCCCGCCGCGGTGCTGGGGTTTGAACGTCTCGGCGGGCACGCGCTTGATGTAGTCGCCCTCGGAGAGCACGACCACGACGTCCTCCTCGGGGATGAGGTCCTCGTCGGTGACGTTGCCCGTGTCCTCGACGAACGATGTGCGGCGCTCGTCCGCGTACTCGTCCTTAACTTCGCGGAGTTCGTCCTTGATGACGCTCATCAGTTCGTCCTCGCTGGCGAGGATCTCCTCCAGGCGCTCGATGGTCGCGGTGACGTCCTCGTACTCCTCTTCGATCTCCGCGGACTCCATGGAGGTGAGGCTGCCGAGTTGCATCCGGACGATGTGCTCGGCCTGCTCCTGGGTGAAGTCGAACGTCTCACGGAGCGCCGCCTTCGCGGCGTCTCGGTCCTCGGAGTTCTGGATAGTGTCGACGACCTCGTCGACGTGGTCGAGGGCCTTCAGGCGGCCTTCGAGGATGTGCGCGCGGTCCTCGGCCTCCGCGAGGTCGTGCTCGGAGCGCCGCCGCACCACTTCGCGGCGGTGAGAGACGTACTCCTCGAGGGTCTCCTTCAGCGTCAGCACCTTCGGCTGGCCGTCCACGAGCGCGAGGTTGATGACGCTGAACGTGCGCTCGAGGCGGGATTCGAGGAGCTGGTTCTCCACGACGTCCGTGTTCGCGCCGCGCTTCAACTCGACGACGACGCGCACGCCGTTTCGGTCGGATTCGTCGCGGAGGTCGGTGATGCCCTCCAGTTTTCCGTCCCGGACGTCGTCCGCGATGCGCTCGACGAGTCGGGACTTGTTCTGCTGGTAGGGGAGTTCCGTGATGACGATGCTGTCACCGTTCGACCCCTCCTCGATGTGGTACTCCGCGCGAACGCGGAGTCGCCCGCGACCGGTCTGGTAGGCCTCTTTGACGTCCGAGCGCCCGACGATGTTCGCGGCCGTCGGGAAGTCCGGCCCCTTCACGTGTTCCATCAGGTCGACGACCGTACACTCGGGGTTGTCGATGAGTTCGATGGTCGCGTCGATGACCTCGCCGAGGTTGTGCGGCGGGATGTTCGTCGACATCCCGACGGCGATGCCAGAGGATCCGTTGACGAGGAGGTTCGGGAACGCCGACGGCAGCACGGTCGGCTCCATCAGACGGTCGTCGTAGTTCGACTGGTAGTCGACCGTGTCCTTCTCGATGTCCGTCAGCAGTTCCTCCGAGATGGGCGACATGCGGGCCTCCGTGTACCGCATCGCCGCCGCCGGGTCACCGTCGACGCTGCCGAAGTTCCCCTGCCCGTCGACGAGCGGATAGCGCATCGAGAAGTCCTGGGCCATCCGCACGAGCGCGTCGTAGATGGGGGAGTCGCCGTGCGGGTGGTAGTCACCCATCGTGTCCCCGACGATGTTCGAGGACTTCCGGTGGCTCGACCCGCTCGTGATGTTTGCCTCGTGCATCGCGTAGAGGATGCGGCGGTGAACCGGCTTGAGGCCGTCCCGCACGTCGGGCAGCGCGCGACCCGCGATGACGCTCATCGCGTAGTCGATGTACGACTGCTCCATCTCCTCGTCGACGCGCACGTTCTTCACACGGTCTGCGACGTCGTCTGGTACGTCTGGTGATTCCGAACTCATGTTAGATGTCCACCCACTCTGCGTCCTGGGCGTGGTCCTGGATGAATCGCTTGCGCGGTTCGACGGCGTCCCCCATCAGCACGGAGAACATCTTGTCCGCCGCGGCGGCGTCCTCCACGGTGATGCGCTTGAGGATGCGGTTCTCGGGGTCCATCGTGGTGTCCCAGAGCTGCTGGGGGTTCATCTCCCCGAGACCCTTGAATCGCTGGACCTGCGTCGGGTTGCCGTTGCACTTCTCCTCGATGATCTCCTCGCGTTCTTCCTCGGTCATCGCGTCGTACGTCTCGCCGCGGTACCGGATGCGGTAGAGCGGCGGTTGCGCGGCGTACACGTACCCCGCTTCGATGAGCGGCTTCATGTGCCGGTAGAGGAACGTGAGCAGGAGGGTACGGATGTGCGCGCCGTCGACGTCGGCGTCCGTCATCATCACGATCTTCTTGTAGCGGAGGTCCTCGATGTCGAACTCGTCGCCGACGCCCGTGCCGAGTGCAGTGATGATGTGTCGAATCTCGTCGTGTTCGAGAATCCGGTCGAGCCGGTGTTTCTCGACGTTCAGGATCTTCCCGCCGAGGGGCAGGATGGCCTGGAACTCGGGGTTCCGGCCCTGCTTGGCGGACCCGCCCGCGGAGTCGCCCTCCACGATGAACAACTCCGAATCGTCGGGATCCTTGGACTGGCAGTCCGCGAGTTTTCCGGGAAGACTCGTCGATGAGAGCGCGCTCTTCCGGCGCGTCAACTCCTCAGCCTTCTTGGCGGCCTTCCGGGCCTTCGCGGCCTCGACAGCCTTCCGAATGACTGCTCGTGCGGTGTCAGGGTTCTCCTCGAAGTAGGTCCCCAGACCCTCGTGGACCGTCGACTCGACGATGCCTCGGACCTCGCTGTTGCCGAGTTTCGTCTTCGTCTGCCCCTCGAACTGGGGGTCGGGGTGTTTGATGGAGATGACCGCGGTGAGACCCTCCCGGATGTCCTCGCCTGTGAGGTTCTCGCCGTCGAGTTCCGAGAGCATGTCGCGGTCGTTCGCGTAGTCGTTGACGATGCGCGTGAGCGCAGTTTTGAACCCGGTGAGGTGGGTGCCGCCCTCGCGGGTGTTGATGTTGTTGGCGAACGCGTGGGTCGAGGACTGCAGGTCGTCGGAAGCCTGCATCGCGATTTCGACGTGGATGTCGTCTTCCTCGTCCTCGAAATAGATGATGTCGTCGTGGAGCGCCTGTCGCGTCTCGTTGAGGTACTCGACGAACTCCCGAATGCCGCCCTCGTACATGAACGAGGCAATCCGGTCCTCGTCGCCCTCGCCGCGCTCGTCGCGGAGCGTGATCTCGACGCCGGAGTTCAGGAACGCGAGTTCCCGGAGACGGGTCTCGAGCGTGGAGAAGTCGAACTCCAGAGTCTCGAAGATGTCGCTGTCCGGGCTGAATCGAATCGTCGTCCCGGATCCCTCGCTGTCGCCGATGCGGTCGAGGTCGGTGACGGGTTCGCCGCCCTCGAACTTCTCGCGGTACTCTCCGCCGTCGCGGTCGACGACGACCTCAAGGTTCTCGGAGAGGGCGTTCACCACGGAGACCCCGACGCCGTGGAGGCCGCCGGACACCTGGTAGGACTTGTTGTCGAACTTTCCGCCCGCGTGGAGGACGGTGAGGATGACTTCGACCGCCGGGCGGTCGTACTCCTCGTGGGTGTCGATGGGGATTCCTCGGCCGTCGTCGGAGACGCTGACGGACCCGTCTTCGTGGAGGGTCACCTCGATGTGGTCGCAGTAGCCGGCCAGTGCCTCGTCGATGGAGTTGTCGACGACCTCGTAGACCAGATGGTGGAGGCCTCGAGAGTCAGTAGAGCCGATGTACATCGCGGGCCGTTTCCGCACCGCCTCCAGGCCCTCGAGGACCTGGATCTGGCCTGCGCTGTACTCGCTTTGCTCGGACATAATGGGTTGCTACGTAGTAGACGACCGGGCCGTAAAAAAGGCTCGCACGCGCGCACGCGTGTGTCAGACAAATGTCGATTATATTTCAGCCAGGGTGGTAGCGAGCGAACTACTGATGGATACGCTCGGACTACTAGCTCGTTTCACTTTCACCCCGGTATCGAGAGGCCTTTATGAGACGCCGGACAAGAGGAGACACCGAATGACGTCCTTCCAGTCTACCCTCAGCGAGGGGGACGGCGAGGGAATCGCGGAAGAACTCGCCGCGAGCCAGCGCCAGATCTCCATCGCCGAGTTCTTCGAGAAGAACAAGCACATGCTCGGCTTCGACAGCGGGGCGCGAGGGCTCGTCACGGCCGTCAAGGAGGCCGTCGACAACGCCCTCGACGCCACCGAAGAAGCTGGCATCCTCCCGGACCTCCTCGTCGACATCGAGGACACGGGGAGTTACTACACGCTCACCGTGGAGGACAACGGCCCCGGCATCACCAAAGAACAGATCCCGAAGATCTTCGGGAAACTGCTGTACGGGTCGCGGTTCCACGCCCGCGAGCAGTCACGCGGGCAGCAGGGAATCGGCATCTCGGCGGCCGTGCTGTACTCCCAGTTGACCTCGGGGAAGCCGGTTCGCATCGAGAGCCGGACCCAGGGCAACGACGTCTCTCACTACTACGAACTCATCATCGACACGGACACCAACGAACCCGAGATCGACGTGGAGAAGAAACTCTCCGCCGCCGAGAGCGACCTTCGCGGGACCCACGGAACGCGCATCGAGATGGACATGGAAGCGAACATGCGCGCCCGCGGCCAACTCCACGACTACATCAAGCACACCGCGGTCGTGAACCCCCACGCGCGCATCGAACTGCAGGAGCCAAACGGCGAAATCAAGGCCGAACGCGCGGACAACGCCGGTCTCCCCGCCGAAACCGAGGAGATTCGGCCACACCCCCACGGCGTCGAACTGGGGACGCTCATCAAGATGCTCTCGGACACGGACTCCCACTCCATCTCGGGGTTCCTGCAGGCCGAGTTCACTCGCGTCGGGAAGAAGACGGCCGAGAACATCGAGAACGCGTTCCGCGACCAGTATTACGGCCGCGAGATGCGGTGGCGGCCGCCCGGCATCGAGTCCGAGACCGACCTCGAAACGGCGGTCGTGGCAGCCGTCTCGAACAAGGACGCGACGCACACGAAGATGTTCGCCGAGCAGGTCGTCGACAGCGTGGACGACGCCGAACGAGTGTCGTACACGGAAGTCGAGGACACCGTCGCGGACGTCGCCGAGGACGTGGAATCGAACACCGGCACGACGTTCGGTGACACCGTTCAAGAGAACGTCGTCGACGCCGTCTGGAACACCATCACAGAGGACCGAGCAGGGGACGTGTTCGTCGCCGTGGACGCCGCGACGACGAACAAGAAAGACGACGCGACGGTGCGAGGACTCGCCGAACGCATCGCGAACAAGTTCGAGGACGGCGACGACAGGGACCGCGCGACGCGTGCAGACCTGGAAGAGTACGTCTACCGTTCGGCGGAGAAAACCGAGGAGTACGACGACGTGACCATCGGTGAAACCGCTCGCGAGAACGTCATTCGAGAGCTCTGGGCGGACATGGCTGGCGTCGCCGACGACCCGCCGCTCACGCGAGAACTGGCTGGCGACCGAGACGCCGCCAGTGACCTGCTCGACGCGATGGAAACCGTCGACGTGATGGCGCCGCCGACGTCGTGTCTCTCACCCATCGACGACAGCCTCATCGAGGCCGGTCTCAAGAAGGAGTTCGACGCCGAGTTCTACGCCGCCGCCACCCGCGACGCCGACGTCCACGGCGGCGACCCGTTCGTCGTCGAAGCCGGCATCGCGTACGGCGGCGAACTCGAGGCCGAGGGGAAGGTGGACCTGATGCGCTTTGCGAACCGCGTTCCACTGGTCTACCAGCGCGGCGCGTGTGCCACCACGGACGTCATCCGGAACATCGGCTGGCGGAACTACAACCTCGACCAGCCAGGTGGCTCCGGCGTCCCGAACGGCCCCTGTGTCATCATGATACACGTCGCGTCCACGAACGTGCCGTTCACCAGCGAGTCGAAGGACGCTGTCGCGAACGTCCCCGAAATCGAGGACGAAATCGAACTCGCGGTACGGGAGGCCGCCCGCGACCTCAAGTCGTTCCTCAAGCAGCGCCGCTCGATGCGCAAGCGCCAGCAGAAACAGAACGTCATCATGGACATCCTCCCAAAGATGGCGACGAAGGTCAGCGAGATGACCGACCGCGAGGAACTCGCCGTCGAGGACTCCCTCGCACGCATCATGAACAACGTGCTCGTCGAGCGCGAGACGGAGAACGGGACGGTGTCGCTGTGCGTGGAGAACCACGGCAGCAAATCCGCGGACCTCGAGGTCACCGACATCGTCTCCGCGGAACCGACGAGCGTCGACGCCGAGGACGCGAACGTCGTCGAGATGGACGGCGAGTGGTTCGTGAAGTGGTCTCCCTCCGTCTCCGGCGACGACGACGAGACGCTCACCTACGAGGTGGGCGAGGACGCAACGTTCGACCTCTCCGTACAGGGGGTCGAGGACGCTCGACTCACCGTGAACAACGGAACCAACACCAATGAGTGACGCAGAATCCGGCGACGCGGACGCCCGCGAGCGCCTCATCGACATGGCCGCAGAGTTCTACGACCAGTTCGACGACGGGGAGATTCCCCGCATGAGCCTGCCGACGCGCTCGAAATCCAACATCGTCTTCGACGAGGACGCGGGCGTCTGGGTGTACGGCGACGGCGAAAGCACCCGTTCCGCGAACTCCGTGCGCGGCGCTCGAAAACTACTGAAAGCCGTCTACACCATCGACTTCCTCGCTCACCAACTGGACGACGACCGCTCGTCGACGCTGCGTGAGTTGTACTACCTCTCGGAGTCCTGGGACGAGAAGGAAGCCAAGTTCAACGAGCAAAGCGAGTCCGACAAACTCATCGAGGACTTAGAGATCGTCTCCGGCGTGAAACGCGAGGACTTCCACATGCGCCCCGAGGAGTCCGGCGCGAAGGTCATGGGGCCACTGCTCCTCCGCGAGCAGACCAATCGCGGCGACCGGGAGATCCACTGCCAGCACGACGTCGGGCAGGGCGGCTACCAGATTCCGAACAACCCGGACACTATCGAGTTCGTGGAGTGCGACGCCGAGTTCGTGATGTGCGTGGAGACCGGTGGTATGCGCGACCGCCTCGTGGAGAACGGCTTCGACGAGGAACACGACGCCCTCGTCGTCCACCTCGGCGGCCAGCCAGCGCGAGCGACGCGCCGACTGACCAAGCGCCTCCACGACGAAGTTGGCCTCCCCGTGATGGTGTTCACTGACGCTGACCCGTGGAGTTACCGCATCTTCGGCTCCGTCTCCTACGGCTCCATCAAGTCCGCACACCTCTCGGAATACCTCGCCACCCCCGACGCCCGGTACCTCGGCATCACGCCCCAGGACATCGTCGACTACGACCTCCCGACCGACCCACTGAGCGACTCGGACGTCAACGCCCTCGAATCCGAACTCGAGGACCCGCGCTTCCAGAGCGACTTCTGGACCGAACAGATCGAACTCCAACTCGACATCGAGAAGAAGGCAGAACAGCAGGCGCTCGCGTCCCGCGGCCTCGACTTCGTCACCGACACCTACCTCCCGGACCGACTCGACGAGATGGGCGTCATCTAAAACGACCTTTTACTCTGCGCTCGCTTCGCTCGCTCGGTAAAAGCTCGGCCAAAAGCACTCCTCGCTCGGTCCGTTCGTCCCTCGCTCGTCGGCCTGCGCTCACTCGCCACACTCGTTCGCGCAGTGAACCGCCGACCTTCCGGGGCCGCTGCGAGAGCTTCGCTCTCGCAAGTCCTCGTGAGTGAAACGAACGAGGACTTCGGCCCGCTCGGTCGGCGGATGCTCGTCGCCTCTTGGTGTTCTAAGCTACACGTACTCGGCAAGCGCCTCGTACGCCTCGCGGGCGGCGCGGTCAGGTTCGTCGGGGTACGTGTACAGTTCGAGGGTGGCGAAGCCGTCGTAGCCGGCGTCGTCCAGCGCGTCGAAGACGGCCCGGAAGTCGATGTCGCCCTCGCCAGGGATGCGGTGGTAGTGCTTTCCTCGAGTGCCGCCGACGATGTCCTCCAGGTGGACGCCCGTGATGTGCCCAGCGCTCCGGTGAATCGACTCCGCTATGTTCTCGCCGTAGACGGCGGCGTGCCCGACGTCGAGATTCACGCCGAGGGAGTCGCGGCCGACGTCGTCGATGAGCGAGAGCACTTCGTCCGTGCACTCGACGAGCAACCCCGGTTCGAACTCGATGCCGACGTCCACCCCGCGGGCCTCTGCGTGGTCGAGAATCTCGTGGAGCGAGCCGAGCAGGTGTTCGTAGGCTTGCTCCGGGGGATTGGCGGGGAGCGGTCGACCGCTCGCGAGACAGACCGCCGGCGAGTCGACGGCGTCGGCGAGGTCGATGGCCTGCTTCGTGTACTCGACGCGCCACTCGCGGGCGTCGTCGTCCGCGGTGGCGACGCTCGGTTCGAAGAACGCCTCCGGTGGCGCGTCGTCGTAGTACCCCATCGCGGTGTTCGCGTTGACGTTCGCGACGGCGAGCCCCGTCTCCTCGAGCGCTTCGGAGAGGGCGTCGCGGTCCTCGTCCCCGAACTCCGGGACGTAGGCGTGCGGTTCGTCGGCGAGAACTTCGACGCCTGCGTAGCCGTGGTCAGCGACGCGCCCGACGGCCTCCGGGAGCGAGTGGCGGGTGTACGCGTTCGTGGAGAAGGCCAACTCGGCCATGCAGGCGATTCGCCGGAGAACCGGTTTGTTAGCGAGCGCTTATCACGAGACATCGAACGCGCGGGAGAGACCGACCGCCGGAACGAGGAACGCGACCGTGACGACGGTCCACGCGACACCGGCGACCGCCGCGAACGCCGCGTCGAGGACGACCAGCGCGAGGATGCAGGTGCCGACCGCCGGTCCGACGGTGTCCGGCGCGGGGTCGGCGTACGCAGACCGTAGCGCCCGGCCGGTCCACGCGAGGAACGCGCCGACGAGCGCCACGCCTGCGGCGAGCGCCAGCGGACCGGGGTTGGTCAGCCACAGCGACGCGAGCGCCGCTAGCCCCGCGACGGTGGTTCCAGCGCCCGCGGTCAGCACCGCCCGGCGTTCCGTTCCGGTCGCTTCCTCGGCGGCCATGTACGTCACCGACGCGATGTAGCCGCCGACGATCAGGGGGACGACGAGAACCTCGGGTGGGAACGCGTCGAACCGGAACGGCGGTGCCGACAACGACTGCGCCGCCGTGATGCCGAGGACCACGTTGAGCGTGCGAGTAGCCCCCATCGTGAGGAAGCCGACCGCGCTCCCCTTCAGGACGCTGTCGTACAGCAGGACGGCCGCCACGAGGGTGCTCGCGACGGCGGTCGCGGCCAGGCCGGCGGCGGCGAACGCGACGGCGACGCCGGTCACCAGCAGCGCCGCGCCGAGTGTCGCCGCCGCGCGCCGGGACACTCGTCCGGATGGAATCGGTCGTTCCGGACGCTCGCGGGCGTCCCGGGACGCGTCGAAGTAGTCGTTCAGGGTCGTCCCGGCGGCGTAGACGAGCGCCGACGCGACGGACAGGCCGGCGACGGTGGACGCGGTGAGGTCGCCACCCGCGGCAGCGACCAGCGCCGCGCCGAGCAACACGTCCGGGAGCGCAGTGAACAGGTTCGGAACGCGGACGAGTTCGGCGTACGCCGCGAGCGTGCCCGAGATTCCGGGGTTCGGTGCGGTCTGCGCGTTCTGTGTGTCCTGGGCCATCGTCTCAGTTCCGCTCTGCCCCTCGATTCCGTGTCATCTCCTTCGTTCCGCTCAGCCCCTCGTATGGTGTCATCTCCTCAGGTCCAGCCGTGCTCCTCGAGGTACGCCATCGCGCCGCGCGCAGTGTCGGCGGCCGTCTCCTCGTAGGGGTAGAGTTCGACCGTGACGAAGCCGTCGTAGTCGGTGTCCTCGACCGCCTGGAGGAAGCCGTCGATGTCCATCGCGCCCTCGCCGAGTTGGGTGTGCTCGTGGCTGTGGTCGGCGGGGATGTCCTCCAGGTGGTAGTGCTCGGTGTACTCCGCGAGCGTCTCGACCTGCTCGGCGGGGTCCTCGCCGACGCAGAACAGGTGGCCAGCGTCGAAGTTACAGCCGACCGCGTCCGAATCGATGCGGTCCATGAAGTCGAGGAACTGGTCGGTCGTCTCGATGAGCAGGTCGGGTTCGGGTTCCACGAGCAGGTCGACGCCGAGGCGCTCGGCGGTCGGGACGACCTCCCGGAGACTCTGGGAGAACGTCTCCATCCCCCACCGGTGGGACCGCCCCTCGGGGACCGGGCCACCCGGTTCGACGGAGATGTAGTCCGCGTCGAGTTCGTCGGCCAACTCCAGGGCGCCGCGGGTGTAGTCGATGCGCTTCTGGCGGTACTCGGCGTCCTCCTCGATGTAGGAAGGGTGGTGGAACCCCTCGATGGCGGTCAGCATGAACGCGTTGCAGTTGCTGATTTCCATGTTCCGGCTATCGAGGTGGTCGAGGACCGCTCGCGCGTCGTTCTCGTCGGTGTCTGGTGGGTAGAGGTGTGGCTGGTCGAAGAGGAGTTCGACGCCGTCGTATCCCGCGTCAGCGAGCACGTCGATGGCGTCCAGGACGCCGTACTCCCGGAACGCGTTCGCGGAGAAGCCGAGATTCATGCCTCGTCCTCACCGGTCGAGAATCGTCTCCGGAGTGCGCTTTCCGTGGTCATGGCTCGTAGTCGAAGTTCGGTGACTGACTGAAGAACTCGAGGGGGTTCTCGAACACCACTTTCCGGACCTCCTCGCGGTCCCAGCCCCGGTCGATCATCTTGTCCCGGGCCTTCGGGACCGCCAGCGGGTCCGAGGGGTCCCAGTCGGCGGCGCTGTTGAACAGCATCTTGTCGGTGCCGTACTCCTCCAAGAGGTCGATGGCCGCCTCGTCCTCGATCTTCCCCGGGTAGAGCGTGAACCCGAGCCAGCAGTCGGTTCGCAGGCTGACGTCGATGGTGTCCTCGGTGTTGTGGTCGATGACGATCCGCTCCTCGGTGAGGTCCTCGTCCTGGATGATCTCGACGATCCGCTCGGTTCCCGCGGGCTTGTCCTCGTGTGGCGTGTGGATCAGGACGGGGAGTTCGTGTTCCTCGCCCATGCGGAGTTGTCGACGGAACGCCTCCTCCTCCTCGGGGGTGACCTGGTCGAAGCCGATTTCGCCGACGCCGACGACGTTCTCGCGCTCGAGATACTCGGGAATCCGGTCGAGGACCTTCTCGGCCATCTCCGGGTAGTTCGCCTCCTTCGGTTCGAGGCCGATGGTGACGTAGTGGTCCATGCCGGCGGCGCGGTCCGCGCGCTCCGTCTCGAACTCCGTGATCTGTTCGAAGTAATCGAAGAACGACCCGGCGTGTTGTTTGTCCGTGCCGCTCCAGAACGCGGGTTCGATACAGCACTCGACGCCTGCCCGACGCGCCCGTCGGTAGTCGTTCGCCGAGCGAGAGACCATGTGCATGTGCGGGTCGATGACGCGCATCACCTCGGACCACGCACCACGGACGGCTTGTTATAACACGGTTACATCCGCGTCTACCACCAGTACACCGGTCTTACTTCGAACCGGTCCCCGAGTGATGGTTGTCCGCGCGAGGTAGGTGTGCGTGGGCTATCCGGCCAAGCCCCCTATAACAAAACGCGCGAGTTCGCTCTGTTGCCTGCATGGAAGACACGGGTGTCTGGCTCGTCGGAGCGCGCGGGAACGTCGCCACGACGGCGATGGTGGGAGCGCGGGCGGTCGCTCGCGGGGAGACGAACACGACGGGAATGGTCACCGCGCGACCGCCAGTCTCGCAACTCGACCTTCCCGGCGTCGATTCGCTCGTCTTCGGCGGTCACGACGTCCAGGAAACGAGAATTCTGGAGACGGCCCGCGAGATGGCAGAGCGCGGGCCGCCGGACCAGGACACGCTCGACGCGGTGGCCGAGGACCTCCAGGAGATCGATTCGCGGGTCCGGACGGGTACGGCGAGGAACTGCGGGCGGACGGTCGACGCGCTCGCGGACGACACGCTCGACGCCGACCGGTCACTCACGGACGTGGTCGACCAGATACGCGACGACCTGGCGGCGTTCCGTCGGGAACAGGACGTAGAGCGCGTCGTCGTCGTGAACGTCGCTTCGACGGAGGCGCCGATTCCGGACGCGGAGCGCTACGACGACCTCGAGGCGTTCGAGGCGGCGCTCCAGCGCGACGACGCAGATCTGCCGGCGAGTTCGCTGTACGCGTACGCCGCGCTCCAGGAGAGATGCCCGTACGTGAATTTCACGCCGAGCACCGGCGCCTCCCTCGGCGGTCTCAGGGAACTCGCCGAGGCAAACGACGTACCGCACGCCGGACAGGACGCCAAAACTGGGGAGACGCTCGTGAAATCCGCGCTTGCGCCGATGTTCGCGGGACGGAATCTCCGAGTGTTGTCCTGGGAGGGGCACAACATCCTGGGGAACACCGACGGGGAGGTCCTCGAGGACGACGCCAACAAACAGGGGAAACTCGACACCAAAGGCGACATCCTCGACCGACTGCTCCCCGGCGACCCGCACAACCGCGTCCGAATCGATTACACGCCGTCGCTGGGGGACTGGAAGACGGCGTGGGACTACATCCACTTCGGAGGATTCCTCGAAACCGAGATGACCATGCAGTTCACCTGGGAAGGCTCGGACTCCGCGCTCGCTGCCCCACTCGTGTTAGACCTTGTGCGCCTGGTCGCCCACGCCGACGCCCACGGCGAAGGCGGCCTCCAGCCACACCTCGCCTCCTTCTTCAAGGCCCCGCTCGGCGTCGACGAACACGACCTCTCACGACAGTTCGACAGCCTCGAGGCGTACGCTCGACGGCATCTGGAGGCTGACGGGGTCACTGCGCGAGACGAGGCAGAGCGGGAGGTGGACCGATGACCGGCGCCGCCGACCGCGTCGTCGTGCTCGACGTCGTCGGGTTCCAGCCGTCGTTCCTCCCCGACGCGCCACACATCGCTGACGCGCTCGACGCGTCCGGGCCGCTCGAACCGGCGTTTCCGGCGCTAACGGTACCGATGCAGACCACGCTCGCGTCAGGACAGGGGCCGGGAACGCACGGCGACGTGGCCAGCGGCGAGTTCGACCGGGAGCGGGACGAGGCCGTGTTCTGGGAGCGCGACCGTGGCGACCGGACCCGGCTCTGGGAGGCCGCGAGCGACGCCGGCCTCACCACGGGCGTGCTGAACTTCCAGCACCTCATCGGGTCGACCGCTGACGTCGTCGTCACGCCGTCGCCCATCGAGGACGAGGAGAACAACTTCCTGGAGATGGACTGCTGGACGAACCCCGACGACCTCTACGACGACCTCAGCGACGAACTCGGCGATTTCCCGCTGTTCAACTACTGGGGCCCGGCGGCCAACGAGCAGGGGACCGAGTGGATACTCGACGCCGCGTCCATCGTCACCGAGCGCTTCGACCTCGACATGCTCTGGGTGTACGTCCCCCATCTCGACTACGCCGGTCTCGAGGACGGACCCAACGGCGCACGGGTGGACGTTCCGGAGGTCGACGACATGGTCGGCGCTTTCCTCGATGACCTGCGCGAGGACGACCGCTGGGAGGAGACGGCGCTCGCAGTCGTCAGCGAGTACGGGTTCCACGACGTGGACGAGGTGACGTTCCCGAACCGCGCGCTCCGGGAGGCCGGCCTCCTGGAGACGGACGCGGACGGCGACGTCGACATCCCGGCGTCGGCGGCGTTCGCGATGGTCGACCATCAGGTGGCGCACGTGTACGCCGACGCGGACGAACTGGAGGCCGCCCGCGACGTGCTCGAATCCCTCCCGGACATCGACGACGTACTTGACGACGAGGGGAAGCGCGAGCGCGACATCGACCACCCGAACGCGGGCGACCTGGTGCTGGTGGCGGACCCCGACGCGTGGTTCCAGTACTACTGGTGGCGCGACCCCGCGGACGCGCCGCCGTACGCAACCGAGATGGACATCCACGCGAAACCCGGCTTCGACCCCTGTGAGTTGTTCCTCGACGAGAACGGCGACGTCTCGACGGACGCATCGAAGGTCGGCGGGTCACATGGACGAACCGACGTCCCCGCGTTCTTCGGCCTCGGCGGTCCCGCAGCACCCGAGATCGACCTCGATGACGCAGTGGACGCGCGCAGCGTCGCCCCGACGGTCGCAGAACTGCTCGGCGTCCACGAGGCCGTCGACATCGCGTTCGAAGCGCCGAGTCTGCTCGAGGACTGAGAACCTGACTGTCGCAGGAGCGCCGACTGGCGTGGTCAGCGCTGGCTGTCGGCGAGTCGCTCGACGCGATTCAGCGTGTCCGCATCCCCGGGTTCCTTATCCTCGCGTACGGTGACGAACCGCGGGAATCGGAGCGCGTACCCCGAGGAGTACGTCGGGGACGCCTGTATCTCCTCGTAGCCCACCTCGAAGACGACCGCCGGTTCGATGTCGACCTCCTGGCCGTCCTCCGTACGGACGTAGGGTTCGAGCAGTTCCGTGAGTTCCGCGAGTTCCTCGTCCGTGATGCCGGTCGCAACCTTCCCGATGGTCTTGAAGCGTTCGGTGCTCCCGGACGCGTCGCCGGTCTCGCCGTCAGCGGCGCGCGCCGACAGCAGGAACGTCCCGAGGAAGGAAGCGCGCCGACCCTCGCCCCACTCCGCGCCCGTCACCACGAGGTCCAGGGTCTCCACGTCCGGCTTGCGCTTCAACCAGTTCTTCCCGCGATTTCCGGGGGTGTATGCGGCATCCGGGTCTTTCAGCATGATGCCCTCGTGGCCGGATTCGAGCGCTCGCTCGTCGAACGCCGCGATCTCGTCGGGGTCCTCGGAGAACAACACGTCCGAGACCGCTGACTCGTCGTCGACGACCGACTCGAGGCGCGCGTGGCGCTCGCGGAACGGTTCGTCGAGGAGGTCCTCGCCACCGTCAGCCGGAGTCTGTCGAGCACTCGAGTCCTCGTGAGAGGTCGGAACCCCCGCGTGCAGGCAGTCGAAGGCGTTCAGTTCTACCGCGACCTCCTCGCGCATCGCCTCGACGTCGTGCTTGCGGCGGAACCGCGTGAGTATCTCCTGGAACGGCAGCGGCGTGCCGTCGTCGGCCACCGCCACCGCCTCCCCGTCGAGGATGACCGGCGGTTCGACGTTGTTCTCGACGAACTCCACGAGTTCTGGGAGCGCAGCCGTTACGTCCTCCATGTTCCGGGAGTACAGCGCGACGTCCTCGCCGTCCCAGTGGACCTGGACGCGAGCCCCGTCGAACTTCGTCTCCACGGCCGCCTCGCCCCAGTCGTCGAGCGCCGACGTGACGGTGCCCGCTTGCGCGAGCATCGCCTGTACCGGCCGGCCGACTTCCAGGTGCATCGCGTCGATGCCCTCGACGCCCTCCTCGCGGGCCGTCGCCGCTACGAGGCCGTAGTCGTTGGACACCTGGAGCGCGCGTTCGACGGCCTCCACGGGCACATCGAAGGCTTCTGCGATGGCGTCCCGGACGGTTCCCTCGCCGACGCCGATGCGCATCTCCCCGAGCACGAGTCGCGCGAGGTACCGAGCCTCCTCGCTCGAACACTGATTGAACAGGCCGAACAGCAGGGTCACCTTCTCGTCCTGGCTGCCGTCGCCCGTCGCGTTCGCGAGCGCCGTCAACTTCTCGTACACCGCCCGAACTGACAGGCCAGACGCTCCACTGCCGTCGTTTCCGTTGTTTCCGAACGCAGCGAGTCCGGCCTGCCCTCCGAGGTCGAGGGACGCAGCAACCTCACCGACGTCGCCGGTCTCCGCAAGTCGGCCCTCGACGTCGTCGGCGGTGACGTTCGTGCCTGCCGCCCTCGCCAGCGCCTCGTAGCAGAGGCGCGGCCCGATGTCGAGTTTGGTCTCCGCGTGCGCCGGGAACACCCGCCCCTGGACGAACCGCGCGACGACCGCGAGGTCGTCGTCGGCTTCGAGGAACAGGTCGGTGACCAGCGCGACGACGTCGAGGTCCGCGGACTCCGCCTCGACGTCGGCGGCGTGCGCGGCGAACGACCCGAAGTTCATCGTTCGAGGGTTGCCCCCTGCCGCAGTTAAAACGAGCGGACCGGTCCCGTGTCCACGCGAATGGTGGTCAGAATCGAGCAGGAGAGCAGAACCGATTGCGCCGGTGAATTTACTCCTTGCTGGCCCGAAGCCAACGTGTGGCTACCAGATGACACCACGTTACCCCGCCGAGAACGGAGTTTTATGCCTTCGCCCGTCGTGTTAGATATCGTATGTCATCTGACCAGCACGAGTGTGACATGTGTGGCGCGACGTTCGACACCGAGGAGCAACTTCAGGAGCACAACGAGGAACAACACAGCGACCAGATGTAGCCGGCGGAACGGCGGCGCGCCGAGCGGCGGCCGCCGGACCGCTTGCCACGTCGTGACCTGACCCGGACCAGCCCGAGTGTTCACCGCTCGAACCCGCCAGATTCTCGTTGTTCGGCCGAGTGCGTCCACGAGAGGAGTGACTCGAGCGTGCAGTCCGACTGTGGTGGGCCGTCGTCCACACGCCATCAGCGCTTCCCGGCGTGCCGTCGCTTATTAGGCACGGGGGGACGAACGGCAGGCCATGACAAGTTCGGACCTCGTCGACGACGTTGAAGACGTACTGGCTGTCGACGTGGACGCCTTCGAGGAGCAGGTTCGAGCTGACGCCGAGGTCATCAAAGAGGAGATAGCGGGGGGCACCTTCGACAATCCGCAGGCCATCGTCGGCCTCGAGTACGAGTTCTACGCGGTGAGCGACGACGGGTCGCTCGCGCGCGTCCCTCGACGCGTCCTCGAGTTTGTGGGCTTCGAGAAGGAACTCGGCCTCCACAACGCGGAGATGTCGACGAGCCCCCAGCCCCTCAACCAGTACGGACTGCGGGCTCAGGAAGCCGAGGTGCAGGCGCGTCTCGACGCCGCGCTCTCCCCGATGGACGCCGAGGGCCTCCACCTCGTCAGTGACGGCATGTGGACGATACCCCCGGAGGGCGAGACTGCCCGGGAGTACCTCACGGACAGCGTCGAACAGGACGGCATCCAGGTCGCGACGAACATGAGCGCGTCCCGGCGCTACCACGCGATGGCGAACACCGGTCAGCCGGCGGGGATGCGACTCGACGCCCCCCACGTCGACATGCAGGCTGACACGGTGATGCCCGAGGCACTCATCACGTCCATCCAGCCCCACTACCAGGTCCCCCAGGCCGTCGACCTGCCGACGTACTTCCGGTACGCGCTTCGGTTCGCTGCGCCGCTGCTCGCGCTCGGGGTGAACGCCCCACTGTTCCCGCCGGACCTCTACGACGAGGACGCCACCGCCGAGGAGATTCTCACCGACGGCTGGCAGGAGGGCCGCATCGACGTCTTCGAGACGGTGTTGAACGTGCCCGGCATACAGGAGAAGGTCGCGTTTCCGGAGGACCTCGAATCCGTCTCGGAGGCCGTCGACCGCGTCGCCGAGGACAACACCATCGTCCCGATGCCGGTCTCCGAGGGCGGCCGGTTCGACGACGAGTTCGCGCACTGGCGGCGCAAGCACGGCACGTACTGGCGGTGGATTCGACCGGTGTTCGGCGGCGCCTCGCGCGAGGAGGCCAACGCCCGAATCGAGTTCCGCCCCATTCCCGGCCAGCCGACGGTCAGGGACACTATCTCGTTCCAGGCGGCGTTCGCCGGACTACTCGAGAACCTGCCGCGGACCGAACACCCGCTGTACGAACTCGAGTGGGCAGACGCCCGCGACTCGTTCTACGACGCCGCGCGGAACGGCCTGGACGCCGACCTCGAGTGGGTCGACGCCGACGGCGACCGCGTCACCGACACGAAGGAACTGTACGCCGACCTCTTCGAGCAGGCCAACGCGGGACTCCAGCGCCGCGGCCTCTCCAGTGACGAAGCCGCGAAGTACCTCTGGCCGCTCCGACAGCGCGCCCGGCACGCGGTCACGCCCGCAGCGTGGAAACGCGAGCGCGTCCGGGACGCGCTCGACGAGGGCAGTGGGTTCGAGAACGCCGTGTACTCGATGCAGTTCGAGTACATCGAGAACCAGCGCGAGACCCTGCTCTCGGGGAGTTTCGCGGACTGGGTGGGACGCGGCGGCGAACTGGAATAACTGGCCGGAAGAACGTTCGAAGAAGCGACTACAGCAGCTGAGAACCCGACTACAGCAGCTCGTCGAAGGTCTTGTAGCCGACGATCTCGACGTCGTCCTCGGTGATCTTCGTGATGTGGATGCCGTTGCCCGAGGCCGTGTCGCGTTCGCTGGCGGACTGGATGGCGTGCGCGGCGGCGGTGACGGCCTCGTCCATCGACATCTCCTCGTCGTACTCTTGTTCGAGCACACCGAGCGCGTACGGCATCCCGGAGCCCTGCGCGGTGTACTTGTCGGTCATCGCGCTGCCGCCGGGGTCGAGGCTGTAGACGTGCGCGCCGTCCTCGTCGACGCCGCCGAGGATGGGGACGACGAGGAAGAAGGGGCCGCCCCGCAGGAGGTTCGACGCCATCGTCGCGAGCGCGTTGATGGACATGTACTCGCCGCGGCGCGCCTCGTAGAGGTTCGCCTCCGCGCGCAGCGAGCGGACGAAGGACTGGGAGCCGCCGACGGACCCGGAAATGGAGAGCGCGGCGTTCGGCTGGATCTCCTCGACCTTCTGGACGTTCTTGTTGGAGATGACGCGGCCGCCGAGGCTCGCGCGCTGGTCCGAGGCCATCACGACGCCGTCCTCGGTGGCGAGGCCGACGATGGTGGTTCCGGTCTTGTTGATGTTGTCCGAGTCGCCCCGGGATACGTCGTTGTCGGGCAGCGAGCCGAGTTCCGGCTCGTACGGGTTCTGGACGCCGTCGAATTTCGCCCGGTTGCGAGCGAACTCGGAGCCGTCGTTCGGGTTGAACATTACCTGTGGATACCGCCCCGCCACTGATAAAACCATCTTTTCCGGGGATTACGAACTCCTCTGAACGCAGAACAACGAGTGTCTAACGCTGCGTAATGCAGGTGTGTGGAACGGCTGTGCGGGCCGTCGCTGGAGACGGCGCTCAGTGTGCCGCCCGGTACGCTCGTTCGGTGCGCTCTACGAGTCGGCCGAACGGTAGCGTGATACCTGCCTGCCGGGCGACGAGTGCGACTGGCAGCAACAGGAGGCCGAGCGCGAGGCTGGACTGGTACAGCGCGAACAGTCCGAGTCGGGTGATGCGGTCGAACATCGGGTGCTCACGGGAAATACGTAGCCAGTATAAATAGGTTTCGGGTGGGGATGGTGGGGGAATCGGGCGCAGTCGGGTGATTTCTCGAGTGTTGGACGAAACTCCAACCCCTGGCCGGGAGAGAGACACTCCGGTGTAGGCGTGGTGTGGGCGAGCCGACGCTAACCTGTAAGTTATGACGATGGTTTCAGTCACGTCCGCCGGCGTCGTCGGACGCGCGAACCACAAAGAACGACTTGCCGCGTCTGTATTGGTGAGTATGAGCAACTACGTCGTTGCGATGGAGGCCGCGTGGCTGGTCCGTGACGTCGAGAACTCCGACGACGCCATCGGCGTCGCCGTGAGCGAGGCTGGTAAGCGACTGAACGATCAGGACCTGGACTACGTCGAGGTGGAGGCGGGGCTCACGGCGTGTCCGGCGTGTAACGAACCGCTGGACGCCGCGTTCCTCGCCGCGAACACCGCGCTCGTCGGCCTCGTCTTGGAACTCACCGTGTTCAACGCGGAGGGTGAGGAGCACGCCGAGCGCATCGCCAAGAGCGAGGTCGGCGGCGCGCTCCGTGACGTCCCCCTGGAGGTCATCGAGGTCATCGAGGAGGACGAAGACGAAGACGAGTGACACCACCCCTCTGAACGGTCGCGTCCACCGGCACTGCGGAGTCCGCCTTCTTCCTGCCGGAGTCACCCCCACGTCGATTCGAGGACGCGGAGCCAGTTCTCTCGTGCGACCGCTTCCAGACCGTCTTCACCGAACCCGCGTTCCCGGAGCGCGTCGAACAGACGGGGGAGGCCGGTCACGTCGCCGACAGAGTCCACGATCGCCGTCCCATCGAAGTCAGAGCCGAGCGCAACGTGGTCGACGCCGACGCGGTCGGCGACGTACTCGACGTGGTCCGCGACGACCGACAGCGGCACGTCCGTGGCTCGTCCACCATCGGGGCGGAGGTCGGAGGCGCTGAACGTGATGCCTACGATGCCGCCGGACGCGGCGACAGCGTCGAGTTGTTCGTCGGTGAGGTTCCGCGTCGACGCACAGATATCGTGGACGGCAGCGTGGCTGACGACCAGCGGGTCGGTCGAGCGCTCGGCGACGTCCCAGAAACCGGCCTCGTTGAGGTGCGCGAGGTCCACGAGGATGCCACGCTCGTTGCAAGCGTCGACGAGCGCGTGGCCGGCGTCCGTGAGTCCGGATCCGGTGTCGGGCGAACGCGGATACTGGAAGGGGACGCCTCGACCGAACTCGTTCGGGCGACTCCACGTCAGCCCGATGGAGCGCACGCCCGCGGCGTAGAGGAAGTCGAGATTCGACAGGTCGGGTGCGACCGCCGCCGCGCCCTCGAGGTGTGGGACGGCGGCGACGGCGTCCCCGTCGAGACACGCACGGACGTCCTCGGCGGAGCGCGCCACCCGGAAGTCGACGCAGTCGTCTCGCTCGCCGGATTCGCGTTCGAGTCGGTGCAGGTCGGCGAGCAGGTCGTACGTGAACGACTTCGCGTACTCGTGGTCGACGGCGGACGCGTACGTCACCTCGTAGCCGTCCTCTGTCTCCTCGACCACTGGGTCGTGGTCGTTCGGAGCGAAGATGGCGAACAGTCCGCCGCCGAAGTTCGCCTCTCGGGCGCGCGGGAGGTCAAGGTGACCGCGCTCGGTCGACTCGAACAGCGAGCGCTCGCGGGACCCGTCCTCGTCGCTGGCCACGTCCTCGCCTGCCGTGCGTCGGTGGAGGTCGAGCAGCGTGTCGTTGTGGCCGTCGAAGACGTGTGGCGTATCGGGCACGACTCGGCGTTTTCACGCCGTCTTCCTAACTGTTTGCTCCCGGCAGTGCGCCATCCCGTCGGAGCGCTGACGTGGGAACCTTTATTGATAACCCCTGGTTATCGGCGGGTATGCACTTGCCGACGCCACAGGACCTCCGCGAGCGTCGGACCTCGCTCGAACTCACGCAGAGCGAGCTCGCCGAACGCGCGGAGGTTTCACAGCCGCTCATCGCCCGCATCGAGGGCGGCGACGTCGACCCGCGACTCTCCACGCTCCGGCGCATCGTCGAAGCCCTCGACGAGGCCGAGGGCGACGTGGTCCGCGCGCAGACGCTCATGCACCGCGAGGTCATCAGCGTCGCGCCGGACGACGCCGTCAGCGACGCCGTCGAGCGCATGCAACAGGCGGGCTACTCCCAGCTTCCGGTCATCACGAACGGCGTCCCGGTTGGCTCCATCAGCGATAGCGACGTCGTCCACGCCGGCGAGGACGTCGGCGACCACCCGGTCCGCGAGGTGATGAGCGAGAGCTTCCCGACCGTCTCCGAGGACGCCTCTCTGGAAGAGATTTCGAGCCTGCTCGACCACTACAAGGCCGTGATGGTGACCGACGACGGCGATACAGTCGGCATCATCACGCAGGCGGACGTCGCCGCCCGCGTCAGTTGAACGACTGTTCTCGCTCTCACACCCGCACAAGACATTTCTCGCTTCGACGCGCACGTCTCTGGTGATGCCCTCCAGACGACGCGTGCTCGGTCTCGCCGCCGCCGCACTCACGACCACGTCCGGCTGTGTTGCCGCGCCGGTTTCCGGCGGCGCACCCGTCGCAGACGTCCACGCGACGCGCCCTCAGGACGGGAAGACGCGCGGCGAAGCTGACCCGATATCCGTCGAGCGAACCGTAACGGATGCCGACTATGAGTACCTCCCCTCGAACGACACTGTCAGATATCCGGCGACGATGTCCGGCGGTGAAGTCGACAACTACGGATACGCCCCTTTCGAGAAGTGGGCGGACGTGGAGACACTGTCCGTCGCAGCGCAAGCCGTCCGGAATCGCTTCGCACAACGCTTCGAGAACACGAGATTCGTGTCCGCCGGCATCAGCAATCCCGAGGGGGAACCACTCCAGGTCTCTGTCAGTCACCGGACCCTACTTGACGAGTCGGGAGACGTAATCGGAAAGCCCGATGTTTCTGTCTCGCGTCTCGTCGAAGCCACTCCCAGCAGTATCACTGCCACAGTCGGGTTTTCCGGACAGACGGCGACGCGAACCCATCCGGCGTTCGTCGTCTGGGACGCCCACGTCCCGCTCGCCGTCCGAGAAGAAAACGACAGCGAGTGAGCCAGCGAGCCCGATTCCTCAGAGCGACAGGCCGCGAATCGCCACTTCCTCGCTCCCTTCTGCCACGTCCTCGACGCGCCCGATGATTTCTCCGTCCGTCTCGCCCGCGAGCGATGCCGCCTCGTCCTCGGGGAGCGCGACGACGAACCCGGTGCCCACGTTGAACGTCCGGTGCATCTCCTCGTCGCTCACGTCGCCGGCGTCCTGCACGAACGCGAAGACGTCCTGCGCGGGAAGCGGGTCGGTCACGTCGTAGCGGAACTCACCCATGCGTTCGAGGTTCGTCCACCCGCCGCCCGTGACGTGCGCGGCGGCGTGTACGTCGTGCTCGCCCAGCGCGTCGAGCAAGTAGGTGTAGATGCGCGTCGGTTCGAGCAGCGCGTCGCCCACCGTCTCGTAGCCGTCACCGGGGAACGGCTCGTCGAACCCGCCCGCGCGCTGTGCTGCCTCGCGGGCGAGCGTCAGACCGTTCGAGTGGATGCCCGAGGACGGAAAGCCGACGAGCGCATCGCCGCCCTCCGCTTCGCCCGGGAAGACGGCGTTCTTCGGCGCGAGACCGGCGACAGTGCCGGCCAGGTCGAAGCCCTTCACGACCTCTGGCATCACCGCTGTCTCGCCGCCGACGAGCGCCATCCCTGCCTCTTCTGCGCCGGCCGCAAGTCCTTCACCGACCTGCTCGGAACGCGCTTCGCTGGGTTCGTCCACAGCGAGATAATCCACGAACGCGACTGGCGGCACGCCCGCCGCGACGAGGTCGTTGACGTTCATCGCGACGCAGTCGATGCCGATGGTGGAGAAGTCGTCCATCGCCTCCGCGACAAGGAGTTTCGTGCCGACGCCGTCGGTCGCCAGCGCCAGCAGGCGGTCGCCGACGTCGACGAACCCCGCGTAGTTGGTCGTGTTTCCGAGGTCCGACACCGCGCCGACGAGCGCGGCCGTCGCGGCCTCGCTCGCGTCGACGTCCACGCCAGCGTCGGCGTAGGTCAGTCCCTCGTCGTTCTGCTCGTTCGTCTGCTCGTCGTCCCGTTCGTTCGTCTGCTCCTCGTCTCGCTCGTCAGATCGCTCCCCGCCCTCGCTCATACACGGTCGTGTGTAGTTCTGGGCGAAAAGCGTGCCGGTCTATACACCGACGCCGAAGAAGAACCACAGCGCGGGGCCGATGGTGAACACCGCCGCGACAGCGTACGCCGCAGTGCTCCACTCCAGAACCGTCGCGCCGTCGAGCGGGCCGAAGGGGATCATGTTGAATCCCGCGAGCAGGACGTTGATGAACAGGCCGCGGGCCGCGATGCTCGGCGCGAACGGGAAGAGCCCCAGCGAGACGACCGCGAGGCCGACGTTCGTCGCGGGGCCGGCAAGCGCGATGAGGCCGTGCTCCCGCGGCGTGATGTACCCGCGGTGGTGGACCGCGCCCGGCGCGGCGAACAGGAAGCCGGCGAGGCCGCCGGCCACTGCGAGCGCGAGCATTCCGTAGTCCGCGCGGAACTCCGCGTGCTGGCCGAAGCGGAGCGCGACGACCTTGTGCGCGAGTTCGTGGAGCAGGAACGCCACGCCAACCGTCGCGAGGCTCAACAGTATCTCCTCGACGAACGCCGTCGTGGTGACCACGTCCGCGATGGTCGCCGCCGACACGCGGCTCTCGAAGAACGCGAACGCGAGACCGAGGGCCAGCCACGCCACCGTGAGGTCCCGCACCTCTCGTCTGCTGACGTTCATCGGTCCGGCCTCCGGGCGCTCACTGCACCAGCCCCCAGATGGCGTCCGCGCTGTTCTGTGCTCCCCGCACCATCGCGTCGGTGACCGCCGCGAGGCTGTCGAAGGGGCCGCCGATCAGCGGCAGCACGACGAACGGGAACAGCACGCTCGCGACGAAACTCCCGACGTTCGTCAGCGCCACGACGGCGATGAGTCGGAACAACGGCACGTCGAGCATCTGCTCGACGAGGTCCTGAATCGGTGTCTCCTCGTCGTCCAAGAGTTCGTTCAGCGTCGAGATGTCCGAGACGTTCACGTCCAGGTAGCGCATCTCCACGTAGCCAGCGAACCACCCGGGAGCGAGCAGGGGGTTGATGCTCGTCATCCACGCCACCGCGCCGCCGACGCCCGCGCTCGTCCAGTGTGCGCCGCCGAGTTTCGCCGCGCCCGCCGAGATCACGCCGTTGAACAGAAACCACGCGCCGAACACCTTCAGCAGCACCGTGTTGCTCACGCCCGCCATCACGAGCAGCGCGAAGAAGACGAGGAAGCCGAGCGTGATCAGCAGTCCGAGCGCCTTGAACAGGGAGAACCGTCGCTCCTCGACGCCGACCAGGCTCTCCATCGGCGGCAACTCCTCGGGATGGGCGAGGTAGTGCTCGATGCCCTCGCGGTGGCCCGCGCCGACGATAGCCACCACGTGCTTGCCCTGCTCTCGCAGGCCAACGAGGTTGTGCGCGATGAAGGCGTCCCGCTCGTCGATGAGCGCGTTCGCGCCCTCCGGGCTGAACCGCCGGAACTCCTCCATCATCGCGGACACGACGTCCGCGTCAGTCAACTCCTCCATGGAGAACTCTTCGACGTCCTCGGGTTCTGTGCGCGCGAACAGCACCGCGAACAGGGTTCCAACGGCGAGTGCGCCGACGAACGCGAAGCCGATTGCCTCGGAGAGTCCAGTCAGGACCGCGACGACGATGCCGAGCACGCCGATTCCCGCCGGCGCGCTCGCTGCTGCGGGGAGGACGAACGGGCCGGCGACGAGTTCTGCGACGACGCCGACGAGGAAGCCGACGACGCCACCCACCGCGAGCCCGAGCGTTCGACTGTCGGTGACGCCGAGCGCGAGTTCCCCGACGAGGCGGAGTTTCTCCGTGCTCGTCATCCGCGCCCAGAAGCGCTGGATGGTCATCTGGATGTCGCGGTCGACCAGCGCGACGTCCGCGCCGGCCGCATCAGCGGCGTCGATGCCCGCCTTCATGTCCGCGCCGGGTTCGATGCCGAAGCGGTCCCCGAGGCGCTTCTGGACGTACGAGAGCAGCCAGTACGCGAGGAACTGGACTGCCATGCTCCCCTTCAGGACGTCGCTCGCGTCGAGGTCCTCGGGCGCCTCGCCCTGCATCTGGCGGAAGCGCCCCTCGTCGAGTTCCACGGCGACCGTGTCCGGTTGTTCCTCCTCGACGACGCGCTCGACCTCCTCGACGCTGTCCGAGGAGACGTGAGCGGTGCCGACGACCCGAACAGAACCCTCGTGGGTCGCCGCGTGCTCCTCACTCATTGCCTTCGAAATTCGGCGGGCGGCCCTTACGCTTGTCGGAAGGGTGTGGTATCAAACGCTAACGTTTGACCACACCGTTCGAGGCGTACGCATGCTTACGCTGCTTTGGACCGTTCGTTTACCATCTCGTATCCGCGGTGTCCGACACGGAACAGCGCGGCAAGAACGACCGCTTCGACGTACACACCGAGGAGGGCGATGAGATAGAAGGCCGGCCCCATCTCGATCCCCGGCGCGTAGCTGTTGCGGACGAACGTCGCCAGCGCGATGGGGTAATAGGTGAGGACGAATCCGGGTATCGTGGCCATCGCCGCGCCCAGGATAACGAACGTTGCGACCGTCGTCTTCCCGACGAGAGCGCGTCGAAGACCAGTCATCGATGTTCTATCCAACAGTTCCACTCGAAACCACATAGAATTTATGTAGGTTTGGTGGGTGGGGGTGGATCTGATTGGACGACGGGGAGACGTGGGTCGTCACTCGCAAGGTTTCATAGGGCGCGACTCGTTGGCCCGCCTATGGCTGACTCCGCGCGACTGATGGACTCGTACACGGAGATGACCGAGTTGCTGTTGCCCAACGACACGAACAACCTCGGGCGCGCCCTCGGGGGTGCGGTGCTCCACTGGATGGACATCTGTGCGGCCATCGCGTCGATGCGGTTCGCCGGCAACCAGTGTGTCACCGCGTCGATGGACCACGTCGACTTCATCAGCCCCATCGAGATGGGGGAGGTCGCGGTCGTCGAGGCGTACGTCTTCGACGTTGGCACGTCGAGCGTCGACGTGAAGGTGGACGTGCACGCCGAGGACCCCCGGGAGGGCACCGAGCGAAAGACCACGACGTCGTACTTCACGTTCGTCGCGCTCGACGACGACGGAAAGCCCACGGAGGTGCCGCGCCTCGAGTGCGAGAGCGAGGCCGAAGAGAGCCTGCGGAACGCTGCCCTCGAGGACCGTGTGAAGCAGCGCGACTGACGTCGAATTTTAAGCCCACTGTAGACGTAGGGAAGGCAGATGCTCGGGGACACGTTCACGCGCTCGCCGCTTCAGGAACGGACGCGGGCCGTCACGAAGACCGTCGTGTACCGGTTGTTCATGGTCGCAATCACGTTCGGCGTTGCGCTCGCGTTCACGCACGACCTGAGTCAGGCCGTCAACATCGGCGTCGCGACGAACCTCCTCAAGACCGGGACCTACTACGTCTACGAGCGCGCCTGGGACCACGTCTCGTGGGGCGTCGAGGCGTCGACCGGGGAGTAGGACTACGCTTTTCATCGCCCCCGACCTACGTCGAGTGTGCCCCTAGACGCGCCGCTTCCCGACCCGCCGAGTCTCGCGGGTGACCCCGACGAGTACGAGGACGTTACTGTACAGGGGACCGACTACCACCGCGACGACCTAGAGCGGTTCCTCCGCGAGGGCGCGTGGCGGGACGCCTTCGACTCGTGGACTACGGACACCGACCTCGACCGCGAGGCATTCGACATCGCGGTCGATCTCGGCCTGTTCGAGGAGTTCGACTTCTTCTGGGACGACTTCGCGGACCGCGTCGGCTACCACGCGCCCGGACTCCCGGAGACCTGGAAGGAACGCGACATCCATCCCGACCTGGACTCGTGGGAGACGGTGTCGGCCATCAACGCGTCGCTCGCGGAACTCGGTTCAGAGGTCGCGCGCGTGCTGAAAGCCGACTACGTCGACTGGGAGGCCGAATACGACGCGCCCGACGACCTGCCGGACTTCTGAGCGCGGTCGCTCCCACCGACTGGATTGAAGTTTCTCGTCTACGTGGGTGCGCGCATGACCGACTCAGGGAGCGACGTCGTCCGTGTGTGGCTGGTCGAACGCACGTACTCCGACGACGAGCAGAACCTCATCATCCTCACGTACGCGACGCCCGACGGACGCCAGTACTTCCGGAAGGAGCGCGCGCTCACCTCGTTCTCGGACGTCCGGGACACCACAGCGGCCGTCGACGCTGAGCCCCACAACCTCGGCGACGTCGAGGACTCCGACCTCCGGGAGCAGTACGCCACCGAGGCAACGCGGATGCGGGACGAACACGACCCCGACGACGTCATCTGAGGAGAACCGACAGACGCGCTGCGGCGTTCAGTTCTCTACCGCGGCGGCCGCGTCGATGATGGTCTCCTCGCCGAACGCCGGGCCGACCAGCTGGAAACCCACCGGCAGGCCGTCCGCCTCGCCCGCCGGCACGGAGATGGCGGGGAGGTTCGCGAGGTTCACGGGGACCGTGTTCGCGTCCGCGAGGTACATCTGGAGGGGGTCGTCGAGGCTCTCGCCGAGTTCCGGCGGGAGCATCGGCATCGTCGGGGACGCCAGCACGTCCACGGACTCGAACGCCTCGTCGAAGTCCTGTTTCACCCACGACCGGGCCTCCTGGGCCTGCTTGTAGTACTTGTCGTGGTAGCCCGCCGAGAGCGCGTAGGTCCCGAGCAGCACGCGGCGTTTGACCTCGTCGCCGAAGCCCTCGGCGCGCGCGTCCGAGAACGACTCGTTCCAGTTGCCGTCGTACCCGCCGCTGTGGCCGTAGCGCACGCCGTCGAAGCGCGCGAGGTTCGAGGACGCCTCGCTCATCGCGATGACGTAGTACGCGGCCACGGCGTACTCGACGGAGGGCAGACTGACCTGCTCGACGCTCGCGCCCTGGTCGCGCAGGTCGTCGAGGGTCGCCTCGAAGCGTTCGACGACGCGGTCGTCCGCTCCCTCGACCAGTTCCGTGGGTACGCCGACAGTCAGGCCGTCGACGTCGCCGTTCGCCGCGCCGGCGTAGTCGCTGTCCTCGGCCTTTTCGCGCGTCGTACCGTCGTTCTCGTCCGGTCCGGCGACGACGTCGAGCAGTTCGGCGGCTTCCTCGACGGTCGGTGCGATCGGGCCGATCTGCTCGAGGCTGTTCGCGTACGCGACGAGGCCGTACCGCGAGACCAGGCCGTAGGTGGGCTTGATGCCGACGACGCCGCAGTAGGCCGCCGGGCAGCGGATGGAGCCGCCAGTGTCCGAACCGAGCGCGAGGTCGACCTCGTTGGCGGCGACGGCGGCCGCGGAGCCACCGGAGGAACCGCCGGGAACCCGGTTCTCGTCGACGGGATTCTTCGTCGCCCCGAAGTACGACGTCTCCGTGGTCGTACCCATCCCGAACTCGTCCATGTTCGCCTTCCCGGCGATGGTCGCGCCCGCGTCCTTCAGGCGGTCGACGACGGTCGCGTCGTACGGAGGGACGTACTCCTCGAGCATCCGTGACCCGCAGGTGGTCCGCACGCCCTCGGTCGAGATGTTGTCCTTGACGGCGACCGTTCGGCCGTCGAGGATGCCGTCTTCGTCGCTCTCGATGGTCTCCTCGGTGATGAACGCGTTCAGCCCCATCTACGACACCTTCGGGCCCTTGAACTGGCCGTCCTCGGTCTCGGTCGCGTTCTGGAGGGCTTCCTCCTGGCTCAGACAGTCGCGTTCCTCGTCGGGTCGCATCACGTTCACGAGGTCGGGTTCGGCCTCGACCTCGGGCACGTCCTCGAGCGCCTCGAAGTGCTCGAGGATGTCGGCGAACTGGCCCACGAACGCGTCGACCTCCTCGTCGTCCAGATCGACGCGAGCGAGGTCTGCGACGTGCTGGACGTCCTCCCGGTCCACGGAATCGCTCATGTCCGGCGGAACGCGCGTGGCCTCGGTAAGGGTTTCGATGCCTCGGTTTCGAGGGTACGCCCCGATTTACCGTCGTTCTGGGCCGTAGACGGCCGTCGAGGCCAAAGCGCTTTTGTGCCGCCGGCCCGTTTTCACTGCTATTAGACGCTTTGCTGGCCACAGAATTGTGGCCGGTTCTCCAGCATGAGCAACACCAGAACGAGACGGGAAGCCGACGAGGAGGAGACCAGGGGTGGGGAGCAACAGGAGCGCGACGAGCAACAACGCTGCCCGGAGTGCGGCGGTGACCTCGTCGCCGACGAGGAGCGCGGCGAGACCGTCTGTGCTGACTGTGGCCTCGTCGTCGAGGAAGACGAGATCGACCGCGGCCCCGAATGGCGCGCGTTCAACGCGAGCGAGCAGGACCAGAAGTCCCGCGTCGGCGCACCCACCACGAACATGATGCACGACAAGGGGCTGTCCACGAACATCGGCTGGCAGGACAAAGACGCCTACGGCAACTCCCTGTCCTCGAAACAGCGCCAGAAGATGCAGCGGCTCCGGAAGTGGAACGAGCGATTCCGCACGCGCAACTCCAAGGAGCGCAACCTCAAGCAGGCCCTCGGCGAGATCGAGCGGATGTCGAGCGCGCTCGGCCTCCCCAAGAACGTCCGGGAGACCGCGTCGGTCATCTACCGCCGCGCTCTGAGCGAGAATCTGCTGCCCGGCCGCTCCATCGAGGGCGTCGCCACCAGCGCCCTCTACGCCGCCGCGCGGCAGGCGAACACGCCACGGAGTCTCGACGAGGTGGCCAACGTTTCTCGCGTCGAGCGAGACGAGATCGCGCGCACGTACCGCTACGTCGCCCGCGAACTCGGCCTCGAGGTCGCGCCCGCCGACCCCGCGCAGTACGTCCCGCGGTTCTGCTCGGACCTGGGGCTGAGCGAGGAGTGCGAGCGCCGCGCCCGTTCGCTCCTCGGCAGCGCCCAACAGGCCGGCATCACGTCCGGGAAGAGCCCCGTCGGCCTCGCCGCGGCGGCCGTCTACGCGGCCAGCCTCCTCACGAACGAGCGCGTCACGCAGAGCGCCGTGAGCGACGTGGCGAGCATCTCCGAGGTTACCATCCGGAACCGCTACCACGAACTCCTCGAAGCCGAGAACGACGTCTCCGTCGAGGCGTAACGCGACGAGAGTCAGAGCACTGTCCTGGCCGTTCCGTAACCGCTTTCCGCCGACTCGCCAGAGTCGCCGTCATGGAGACGACCCGCCACTTCACCGCGACCGTCTACGTCGTCAACGACGGCGCCGCGGCGCTCCACGAGCACGCCCGTCTCGGCATCCGCATTCCGCCGGGCGGCCACGTCGACCGCGACGAACTTCCCCACGAGGCCGGTCTTCGCGAGGTCCGCGAGGAGACCGGCCTGGACGCGACGCTACTCGGGAGCGCGCCCGACGTGCCGGCGCCCGACGGAAAGGCGCTGCCGACGCCGCGCTACCAGATGCTGTACGACATCAACGTCCACGAGAACGGCGAGGTCGGCCACCAGCACGTCGACCACGTCTACTTCGCTCGCGCGCCGACCCGCGACATCGACCCCGCTCCGGGGGAGGAACCGCCGGACGCGTGGAACTGGTACACACCCGCAGAGCTACGCGAAAGCGACGTCGACGCCGACACTACCCGCATCGCCATCGAAGCCATCGAGGCCGTGGACTGACCCGGCTCAACACGCGGCGCCGCGCTACAGTCTACTCTCCACGTACTTCGTGACGTGGTCGTCCATCCGACGCTTGAATCCTGCCTGCCGCGCGAGTCGGTCGACCTCACGGGCGACCAGACTGCCGTACTGGACCGCTTTCTTCTCACGGTTCGCCACGCAGTCTGGCAGCCACTCGTTGGCGGCCTCGCGGAGCGCGCGCTTCCGCACGCCGTTCTCGACCAGCCACTCGCCGGGCAGCGTTAGCGCCGCGCGAACGACGTCGTCGCAGAGCAGCGGCGTCACAGGTTCGACCCCCGCCGTGCGGATTGCGCGTACGTCACGCTCCAGTTGGTCGGGGAGCGTCGCGAGCACCTCCCGGCGCGCGCCACGCACGGTGTCGGCCTCGACGCGGTCGTCGTCTGGCGCGTTCGCCACCTTCGCGTACCCGCCGAACAGTTCGTCGGCGCCCTGGCCGAGCGCCAGGTGGTCGTGGCCGTCCGCGGCGACCCGCGTCGCGACGAGGTACAGCGGCAGCGCTATCTGGACGTCCATCGCGTTCGTGCGTCCAATGGCTCGCGCCACCTCGGGCACCGCGGCCTCGATGTCGTCGAGCGAGAGGTCACAGACCCGGAGGTCGTCGCGTCGCCGCATTGCGTCCGCCGACTCCCGCGCTGACTCGACGTCGGTCGCGTCGCCGTAGCCCGCCACGTACAGGGGTGCGTCGGCGTGGGCGGCGAGCAATGCGGAGTCCACGCCGCCCGAGAACGCGACGGCGAGGTTGGCGGTGTCGTCGAGGGAGCGGGTCACCGCGTCCAGGATGGCGTCTCGAACGCGTTCGACAACTCGCTCGCGGTTCGCTGGCGGGTCGGGCAGTGACCACGCGCGGCGCGTCTCGCCGTTCTGCCAGACGTGTCCAGCGGGAATGAGCGTCGGCGACTCGAGGTCGTCGGGGTCGTGACTCCACGCGTCGCTCGTTAGTTCAGCGGCGTCCGCCTCGACGTAACAGAGGTCTCGGCCCAGAACGTCCCGCACGAGTCGCCCGTCGAGTTCACCCGCGAACCCGCACGTTCCGGGAAGCGGGTCGCCGCTCGCGAGCGCGTCACGGGCGACCTCCGCGACCCCGTCGTCCATCAGAAGAACTGCCCGAGGCGGTTCTTCACGCGACGCTTCGCGCCACCGGCGGCCTGCCGGAAACTGATCCGCCACGGCGTGCGCTTCCCTTCGACGGTCGTCTCGCCCGCGCGCACGGCGTCCAGGATGGCGGACAGGGAGGCCTCTTCGGCGTTCACGCGGGTCACCGCCTGCCCCACCATCTCCGCGATGTGGGCGTCGCTTCCCGCGGTCATCGGGAGACCGTTGTCGCGCGCGAACTCCTCGGCGCGGCGGTTCGCGCGCCCGGTCAGGAGGCGGGAGTTGTACACCTCGATGGCGTCCGCGTCCGCGAGTTCGCCACGCGAGATGTTCGCCGCGACGCCGCTCCGCGAGGACTGGAACGGGTGTGGAACGATGGCGACGCCGCCGCGTTTCCGGATGGCGTCAATCGTCTCGGCGAAAGAGCGACCCGATGGGACGGCTTCGTCGATGCCGATTGCGAGCACGTGACCGGCCGCACTCGTCACCTCCATCCCGGGGATGCCGACGAGATCGTACTCCGACGCGAGGTCGGCGGCTCGTTCACTCGCCTCGAACTCGTCGTGGTCCGTGACGGCGATCGCGTCGAGACCGACGGCCTGGGCTTGCTCGAGCAGCATCTCGACGGAATCACGGCCGTCGTGGGACGCGGACGAGTGGGTGTGGAACTCGACGGACAGCACGACCGTCAGTTTCGGTGGACGCGCCAAAAACGAATCGGTCGACGGACAGGTGTCACAAAAATTCGGTCTCACCGTGTGCCGGGCCGATAACTCGCCCTCTGCCGTTGTAGATGCACGAACGTGTGCATAGAAACGACTAAACACCCGAAGAAGAACCAAGTTAGTGAATGAGTCTCGACGACCCGGACCGCCGACTCGTGACGGCGGAACTCGGCCGCGACCCGACGCCCGCTGAGGCCGCGCTGTTCGAGAACCTCTGGAGCGAACACTGCGCGTACCGATCCTCACAACCCCTCCTGGGTGCATTCGACACGGATGGTGCGGACGTCGTCGTCGGCCCGGGCGACGACGCAGCAGTCGTCGAGGTGGCCGATGGACTGTTCGTGACGTTCGGCGTCGAGAGCCACAACCACCCGAGCTACGTCGACCCCTACGACGGCGCCGCGACGGGCGTCGGCGGCATCGTCCGAGACACCCTCTCGATGGGGGCGTACCCCATCGCGCTCGCGGACTCCCTCTACTTCGGGGAGTTCGCGAACGAACACTCCCGGTACCTCCTCGAGGGCGTCGTGGAGGGTATCAGCGACTACGGGAACGCCATTGGCGTCCCGACTGTCGCCGGGAGTACGCAGTTCCACGAGGGGTACGAGGGCAACCCACTCGTGAACGTCGCGTGCGTCGGTCTACTCCCCGAGAACCGACTCGTCACCGCGGACGCGAAAGAAGCCGGAAACAAACTCGTGCTCGTCGGAAACGCCACCGGACGCGACGGCCTGGGCGGCGCGAGTTTCGCCAGCGAGGACCTCGCCGAGGACGCCGAAACCGAGGACCGACCCGCCGTGCAGGTCGGCGACCCGTACACCGAGAAGTTGCTCGTGGAGGCGAACGAGGTACTCGTCGACCGCGACCTCGTGCTCGCCGCGCGTGACCTCGGCGCCGCGGGCCTCGGCGGCACGTCCTCCGAGATGGTGGCGAAGGGCGGACTCGGCGCGCGCATCGACCTCGACGCCGTCCACCAGCGCGAACCGAACATGAACGCGCCCGAAATCCTGCTCGCAGAGTCCCAGGAGCGCATGTGCTACGAGGTCCGTCCAGAGGACGTGGACGCAGTGCGCGACGTCGCAGACCGCTTCGACCTCGGCTGTTCCGTCATCGGGGAAGTCACGGCGGGGAACTACGTCTGCGAACTGGGCGGCGAGACGGTCGTCGACGCCCCGCCGGAATTCCTCGCGGACGGCGCGCCGATGAACGACCTCGACCGGGAGGAACCAGAACCGCCCGCAACCGACCTTCCAGACGTCTCGCTCGACGAGGCGCTCGACGCGGTCCTCTCCAGTCCGAACACCGCGAGCAAGGAGTGGGTGTACCGCCAGTACGACCACGAGGTCGGCAACCGCACGCTCCGGCGACCCGGCGACGATGCGGCGGCGCTCGCACTCCACGAAATTGCCGACGCTGGCGGTAGCAAAACTGCACTCGCGCTCTCTGCGGGCGCGAACCCGAACTGGACGGACGCCGACCCGTACCGCGGCGCGTACGCGACAGCCGTCGAGAACGCGACGAACCTCGCGGCGGTCGGTGCGCGGCCGCTCGCCGCCGTCGACTGCCTGAACGGTGGCAATCCCGAGAAGCCCGACGTCTACGGCGGCTTCGCCGCGGCGGTGGACGGCCTCGCGGACGGCTGTCGGGACCTTTCGGTGCCCATCGTCGGCGGGAACGTCAGCCTCTACAACGACTCCGAGGCCGGCCCCGTGCCGCCGACGCCGACGCTCGCGATGCTCGGCGTGCGCGAGGGCTACGACGCGCCCGACTGCACTGTCACTGGCGACGGTGACCTCGTGCTCGTCGGCGGACACGACGAGTCCCTGGGTGGCTCCGAGTATCTCGCGCAGTGGGGCGGTAGCGACGTATTCCCGGAGGTGGACGCCGCTGGCATTGCGGCGGTCCGCGCGGCGGCGACCCACGACGCGACGCTCGCAGTCCACGACATCAGCGACGGCGGCCTCGCGGTCACGCTCGCGGAGATGGTGACCGAGGACGGGGGCGTGGACGTGCAGGCACCGAGCGTCGAAGCGCTGTTCTCGGAGGCGCCGGGCCGCGCGGTCGTGGAGACCACTGACGCGGCGGCGCTGCGGGACGCGGTCAGCGCGCCAGTAGTTGACCTTGGGACAGTGATGGGGAGAGGTTCGCTTCGGCTCTCGGTCGGCGACAACTCGGTCGTGTACGACTATTCGGAGATAGCCGACGCGCGGGACGTGCTGGCAGCAGAACTAGACTAACGGCGTCTGACCGTCGTAGAAACGCCGCTACGAAGAGCCGCCGTCTCAGACGAAAAACGGCAGTGCGTACGCGATGGCGGCACCGACGACGAGCACGGCCAGTCCGGTGAACACGTTTCCGACCGTGTAGTCCTGCATCGGCGAGGTGACGCGCTGTCGACGTTCGCCGCCCTCGTGGGCGTCGGGGTCGTGGTCCGTGCCTGGTGCGTCGCTGTGACTCGCTTCGTGTTCGGTCGCTGCGTCGTCGTGGTCTGCGGTCATGCGCGGCGGTTCGTCCGGGGTCTACTTTGCAGTACCGGAGCAGCCCCGCCGAAGTTAGCCAGCGGTTGCAGCGAGCGACCGGACAGACGAAACCCCTATTCGCGACTCGCACCAAGCACGCGCATGCTCACGAAGCGCGTCGTGCCCTGCATCGACGTGGACGTCGACGAGGACGGCAACCCCGCCGTCTACACGGGCGTGAACTTCGAGAATCTCGAGTACACCGGCGACCCCGTGGAGATGGCTCGGCGGTACAACGACGCGGGCGCGGACGAGTTCGTCTTCCTCGACATCACGGCGAGCGCGGAGGGCCGCGAGACGATGCTCGACACGGTATCCCGAGTTGCCGACGAGGTGTTCATTCCGCTCACGGTCGGTGGCGGAATCCGGGACACCGAGGACATCAAGGAGACGTTGCGTGCGGGCGCGGACAAGGTGTCTATCAACTCGGGCGCCATCGCCAACCCGCGGCTCGTGAACGAGGGCGCGCGGGCGTTCGGCAGCCAGTGTATCGTCATCAGCGTGGACGCGAAGCGGCGCTTCGACGAGCGCGGCGAGTACTACGCGCAGGTCGACGGTGAGTCCTGCTGGTTCGAGTGCACGGTCAAGGGCGGACGCGAGGGCACGGGGCTCGACGTCGTCGAGTGGGCGGCCGAAGCGGAATCCCGTGGAGCGGGCGAGTTGTTCGTGAACTCCATCGACGCCGACGGCACGCGAGAAGGGTACGACCTCCCGCTCACGCGCGCGGTCTGTGACAGCGTCTCCACGCCGGTCATCGCGTCGTCGGGCTGTGGCGGCCCCCAGGACATGGTCGACGCGTTCGACGCCGGCGCGGACGCTGCGCTCGCTGCGTCCATCTTCCACTCGGGAGAGTACACAGTCGCAGAGGCGAAGGCGTATCTCGACGACGCTGGGGTCCCGGTCCGCCGCTGAGGCAACTGGGCCCTCGCCGAGGCGACAGAACTCCTGTTGAGATGACTACCGGAAAGCCGAATTACTTATACCATCAGTATATTACTGTGTGTTCATGTCACACCTCGGCTCACCCGGTTCGGACGGCCCGCCCCTGGCCGACTGCCGCCCCGACGGGCCGCTTCCCCCCGGCCGGTCGGTCGTCGACGCCGTCGAGTGCGGGTCAGCACGTTTCCTCACGCTGACGCACGCGACGGGCGGCGTCACGCCCACGTACCTCGTGTTGACCGCTGACGACGACGACGAGTCGGCGACGCCACTATCCTCGACCGATGTGCTCTCGATGCCGGAGATACAGAACGCTATCGCGTACTTCGGCAGCGGAGTCGAGAGCGTACGCGTTCAGACACAGTCGGCGCGCCGCGTCGCCCTGCGCGAGCACGTCGACGCGCTCGGTGGCGAGGACAGCGCGTTCGCGTTCGCGGGGCGGACGTTCCACCTCGACGTCGTTCTCGGCTGAGTCGCGAGGTTGTTCTCGGTCAGGCCGCCGACTCGAACGTGCTTCCGAAGTCCCGGAGTTTCTCCCCCGTGAACTCGGCCGCGCTCTCGAGCGCGTCGATGGGGTCGGTCTCCTCGTCAGTCTTGATAGTGACCAGTGGCTCCGTCTGCCCACCCGACTGCTCGGGGTTCATGTCGTAGGACGCGGCCGTCACGCCGTCCGTCTCGAGCAGTGATCCCTTGAGCACGTTCATGAACGTGTGGTCTTCACCGGCGATCTCGATGGTGAGCTCCGTCTCGCCCTTCTCGATGACCCGCAGATCCATGCCCGGAATTTCGACGGTCCAGTGTTTCAACGTTTCGAAGCGGGGGTTTCGTGCGTAAAGTGCCGACCGCGCCCAAGCAAGCCAGTCACGGGGCCGCGTTAAGCACGTAAGACTGTTGTCGATTCGCGAGACGAGGTGGTCACGATTTAACTACTCCCCGTCCAAGCCCGGAGTATGTCGTCTTCGTCGCTGGTCGTTCTCGCGGTCGCGGGAGCCACGCTCGCCGTCGCGGCAGCCGTCCCGCGCCTCCGACGACCCGCGCTCCTCTCAGTTGGCACGCCGCTCGCTGCGTTACTCGGCCTGGTCGCCGCACTGTTCGCGGGATTCGTCTCCATCTACGACGTGCTCGCGTACGCTCCGGTGCTCGTCGTCGGCGCCGCGACTGCTGCCGCGCTCGCGACTGGAGAGGGACGAGCGTTCGTCCGGCGCGTCCGCTCCCGACTCCTGTTCGGCGTGCCCTGGGGGACGGCGCTCGTCACCGCGTTCGTCGTCGCGTTCTACGTCTACGTCCAGTTCGGATTCCGGGGGCTCACCTCTCCGCTCGTCGTGCCGTTCGTCTCGTGGTCGTACTACTACCCGCTGGGCGTGCTCACCGCGCCGTTCGCGCACGCCGGCCTCGGCCACCTCACGGGGAACGTCATCGGCACGCTCGCGTTCGCGCCACTCGCCGAGTACGCCTTCTCGCACTACCCCACTGGACGCGGGAATTCATCGTTCGGGTCGTGGCGGACGAACCCCTACGTCCGGGCGTTCGTTCTGTTCCCCCTGGGCGTTCTCGCCGTGGCCCTCCTCTCCGGCGTCTTCGCGTGGGGTGCGACAATCGGGTTCTCGGGCGTCGTGTACGCGTTCGCCGGGTTCGCGCTCGTCCGCTACCCGCTGGCCACGGTGGTCGCGGTCACCGCTCGCAGCGTCGTCTCCGTGCTCTTGGAGACGCTCCAGAACCCGATCGTCTACGCGAACCCGTCGCCGTCGTTCGGCGCGCCGTGGTGGGCAGGCATCGCCGTGCAGGGCCACCTGTTCGGCTTCCTCCTCGGCGCACTGCTCGCCGGCGCGCTCGTCGCGCGCCGCGGGAACCGGCCGTCCGGCGCACGCGTCTGGTTCGGGGGGCTCGTACTCCTCACCTCGTTGTCGCTCTGGGCGGTCTGGTGGTACGGAGTGAGCACCCAGTACGTCCTCTACCGGGCTGTCGGCGTTCTCCTCGTCGCCGGCGTCGCGGCGCTGCTCGCGGCGGTCGTGCGGGCCGGCGACCGAACCCTGGTGAGCGACCTCACTACGCGACGGGTCGCGTTCTCGTTGCTCCTGTTGCCGATTCTCACGATGTCACTGGTCGCCGTTCCCGTGAACCTCACGACCGTTCAGGACGCCGGGCTTCCCGGCGACCCCGTCGAGATCCGGGACTACCGAGTCACGTACGCCGAGGACGTCACGAACGAACGCGTCGGAGCGGTCGACGTGCCGTACTTCGAGCAGGTGACGAACGTCTCCGCGAGCGGGGTGGTCGTCGCCAACCCCGACCGGAACATCTGGGCCGAGCGGGTATCAGCGGGCGCGCTCGCGTTCTGGGGCGACCACGCGGTGACCGTCGGCGGCCTCGGATGGGAGGAGACGGTCTGGGTGCACCGCCGCGGCTGGGTGCCGACCGGAGCACACCCCGTCTACAACGTCTACGTCGAACCTGAGAACGGGGATTTACGGCCCGTGTTCGCCTCGCAGAGTGCCACCGCCGACCCGGTCGTCGCGGGACGCAGCGTCCGCGTGGACGCACGCGAGGGCGCGTTCGGCCTCCGAGTCTTGCGGAACGGCTCGGTCCTCTCGAGCGTCGGCATACCCGCACAGAACGAGACGGTGACTGCTGCCGGCCTCACATTCGTCCGGAACGGGTCGCGGGTCGTCGTCGTAAACGGCGACACCAGAGTCACGATCGCCCACGAGGAACAGTACCAGTAGTCGGGCCCCTGGAGCGCCGTCACGCCCACTCGACTCTGAACACTTCCACGTCGAGGGTCTCGCGCTCGCGCTCGTGGAAGTCGAACTGGTGGTCGACGTCGAACTCGGCGGCGAACGCGTGCGTAACCTCGCCGCCGGCGTCGGCCGCGAAGGACTCCACGAACTCGCGGCTTCCCGCGTTGTGTATCGAGTACGAGACCGACGCGAGTTCGCTCGCGGTGGCCAGGAACCCGCGGTCCGCGTGGCGGTTGCCGCGTTGCGCGCCGAACGGCGGGTTCATGACGACCGTGTCCACGTCTGCGAACGGCGGTCGCGTGGCGTCCCCTCGGATCCAGTCGACTGCCACGTCGGGGTCGATAGCGCGCTCGTTCTCTTGTGCAACGGTGAGCGCGTCGGAATCGCGCTCGACGCCGACGACGCGTTCGGGTTCACAGGTTGCCGCGCCGAGCGCGAGCACGCCGGTTCCCGCACCGAGGTCCGCAACCACGCGGCCCGCGACGTCGTCGTGGAGGGTCGCGAGGTGGAGCAGGTGGGCCGCGACGTCCGCGGGCGTGGGGTACTGCTCGAGAGCCACACTCGGGTCCCGGAACCCCTCGACTGCGGCGAGTTGTTGTTCGAGCGCGCGCTTCATGCGGGGAGAAGGAGTCGAGGCGCGAAGAAGGCTGTGCTCGGCGGAGCGGCTGGTCAGTCCAGTGACAGACCGTCGACGTCGAGTGCGACACCTTCGCGGTCGGCGCGTTCGCGCAGGGCGTCGATGGCCGGGCGGACTTTCTCCGGGGACGTGACGTCGTCGACGGTGACGGTGAGCCGGTTCGCGCCGAGGAACGCGGCGGCGTTCACGAGGTCGCGGAGTCGGTCGGCCTCCTCCTGGGTGGCGAGCGAGCAGTCCTCCGAGAAGCACGCCGTGGCGGCGACTTCGGCGGGCACGTAGCCCTCTGCTGTGAGGTCACGTGCGAACGTGCGGAGGTCCTCGCGCGTTGCGTCGGCGATAGACTCTGCGTCGATGGAGACGGGCGTTGCGTCGGTCGGGCGACACTCTTCGACGGCGGTGTTCGTCCCTGAGTGCGGCGTGGTGCTCATACACACGGATACACAGTGGATATACAAAAACCTTTGCTGATGCACAATGGTAATACAGGGGCGAGGGTGGTGATGACGAAGCGAGTGCTCCGACTGTGGGTGCACCGAGAGAAACGGCAAAAGAGTCGCCGGCAGTATTCGATTTCAGTCAGCCCGGACGCGGTCGAGGGCTACCAGGTGCCGTGGAACGTGTCGAACGAGAGGTCCTCGAGTGGCTTGTTGCCGACCGCGATCTCGTACTCGCCGGGCGTCAGCATCGGCTTGTGGAACTGCGGCCCGTCGTCGGTCGTGATGCGCGGACAGCCCGTGTTCACGAACGCGTCCATGTCGAAGTTCCGGAGGCGGTCCGGGGTGACCTCGTCCATCGTGATGAGGTAGGCGTTGTCGTTGTTCTCGACGATCTCGTTGGCCTGGTCCCAGCGCCCCTGCCCGATCTTCGTGCAGAAGATGACGCCCCACTTCTCGGCGTCCATCGCCTTGTGGACCGACGCGTAGCGCTGCTTGAGGAACTTCTCGGTGTCCGCGACCGAGACAGCGTTGTTCACGGGGTCCGCGATGACGACGTGTTTCTCTGGGTGTTCCATCGCGAGTCCGAGCGGGTGGAACTTCCCGCCGCCGACGTACAGCACCTGGTCGGCGTCGATGTCCGCGCTCGCGTAGTTACAGCCCAGCACCTGCCCCTCGTTGGTGAGGCGGTCGTCTCCACGACGCGTGTGCACGTCGAAGCCCCGCTCCTCCAGCCACTCCCGCATCTCCTCGAAGCGGTTCATGTGCTGGGCGGTCGTTACCAGGCCCACGTCCCCGACCTCGAGTTCCTCCATGGACTCCTCCATGATGGGCTCGACGTCCACGTTCGAGAACAGCGGCACGTAGATGATCTTCTCGGAGTCCTTCATCGGGGAGTGGCCGAAGTGGACGAACACGTCCGTCCGGCGCATCATGTACGTGTCGAGGTCGCAGGCGCCGTAACACGGCTGTCCCGAGATGAGTACGCGCACGTCCTCGGGCAGCAACTCGCGGAGGTCGTCTGCCACGGCGGGCGCGCGCCGCTTCAGACCCTCCGGGAACTGCAGGCCGACCTTCTCGGCGTCGCGCTCCTCGACGGCGTCAACGATGCGGTCGAGTTCGTAGTCCCACGTCCGGTCTCGCTTCAGGGATAGACCCGTGTTCCGGAGGTCCCCGTCCGAACGCGTCTCCTCTTGGCTCATTGTGTATTCACACTCACCTCGTTCGTTTAACCTCGGCGGTTCCGCGGCCACGACGAACCCTCAGCCGTCGTGGAGACACGCTCGTAGGTCTCCCTCAGGTGCGCCTCCGCGTTCCACGCGGACTCGACCATTGGCGCCGTCCGCTCCCTGCGAATCCACCTCGGAGTGTCGGGCGAGGGATACGCGCACCGAGGAATCGGCGCAAATCGCCACATTTCCTCGTGAACAACTTTCAACAAGGCGGTCATGGTGGGTAACGCTTATCCGTGGCTTGTCGTTTATGCGGGGTGTGTCCGATAACACTCGACGCGAGAGCGACGCGAGCGTATCAGGTGATACGGGTCATTCCGCATCGACACGCCGCGCCTTCATTGGCGCGACAGGTACCGCAGCCGCGAGTTCACTCGCCGGCTGTACGGGCATCCTCGGCGGTGCAGGCGGCGGGGACGTCCTCCGCGTGACCGTCTGGAGTGGGAACTACGCAGAGCGCTTCGAGAAGGCGATCAAGCCCATCTTCGAGTCCCGCTTCGACGCCACCCTCCAGCTCAACTCCGGGTGGAACTCCCTGCTCGCGAAGATCAAGTCCTCACCACCGGACAACCCGCCGTTCGACGTCACCGTGACGGTCGAACCCATCTACTACAACGGCCGGAAGCAGGGGCTCTTCGAACCGCTCCGCTACGACGAGAACATCCCGAACATCGAGGGCGTCATGCAACACTACAAGGACATTCGTCCTATCTCCCACGGCGCTCCCGTGGACGGAGCGCCCCTCACAATCCTCTACAACAACTCCCTCGAGAAGCCGGTGGACACCTGGAGCGACTTCACCAGTGACTTCGTCAAACAGTCCAACGGCGTGGGCGTCGACTCCGGGTTCTGGATCTACCCGCTGCTCAGCGCGGCCGTCGGTACGGACGCCGCGCCCGGCGCGCAGGAACTCTATCAGAAGGCCGACCACGAGGAACTCATCAACACCATCGAGCAGTGGCCGATCACGGGCTGGGCGTCCTCGGGGACCGACGTCTGGCAGCAGTTCCGGAACGGCATCATCGACGCCGCGCAGTGGTACTTCGGCCAGGTGTACTACGACATCGACAAGCACGAGGACATCTCCTTCGCGATGCCGGAGACGAACGCCGGCTACATGGACAACTGGGCGGTCGTCCGGGGCACCGACAAGCGCACGCTCGGCGAGAAGTTCATCAACATGCTCCTCGACCCCGAGGTCCAGAGCAAGTGGTCGGAGGAACATCCGCTGTTCTTCACCACCAAGGAGATGGAGTACGCGGGTGACCTCAGCAACTACCTGCCGACCAACGAGGAGGAGGCGAAGAAGATGTCCATCCCGCAGTGGGAGCAGGTGGCACCGTACTCCGACAAGTTCTCTACGAAGTTCAAGCGGATGAAGACCCAGTAGTCAGATGGCATCTGTCACACTCGACGACTTGACCAAGCAGTACGGAGACTTGACCGCCGTCGACGACCTCGACCTCGACGTCAGGGACGGCGAACTCCTCTGCCTGCTCGGCCCCTCCGGTTGCGGCAAGTCGACGACCCTCCGGATGCTCGGCGGCCTCGAGTCGCCGAGCGGGGGCGACGTTCACATCGGCGAGGAGCGCGTCACCGACCAGCCACCGTACGACCGCGACACCTCGATGGTGTTCCAGTCGTGGGCGCTATTCCCCCACAAGTCGGTGCTCGAGAACGTCGCGTTCGGCCTGAAGATGGCTGGCGTCGGCGCCGAGGAACGACGCGAGAGCGCCCGCGAGATGCTGTCGGTCGTCGAGATGAGTGAGTTCGCGGACAGCGACCCCGTGGACCTCTCCGGCGGGCAGAAACAGCGCGTCGCGCTCGCGCGCTCGCTCGCCATCGAACCCTCGGTCCTCCTGCTCGACGAACCGCTGTCGAACCTCGACAAGCGACTCCGCGAGCAGATGCAACTCGAATTGCGGAACATCCACGAGGAGGTCGAGACGACGTTCGTCCACGTCACGCACGACCAGAACGAGGCGTTCACGCTCGCCGACCGCATCGGCATCATGAACGACGGCGAGATCGAGCAGGTCGGCCCGCCCCGAGAGGTGTACGACAACCCGGTGAGCCTCTTCGTCGAGGAGTTCCTCGGCGACACCAATCTCGTTGACGCGACCGTCCAGGCGACCATCGACGGCGGCGTCGTCGCAGAAACCGAGTTCGAAACGGACATCGAAGTGCCGACGGCGCCGGGCGAAGTCGGACCCGGTGACCCGCTCACCATCTCGTTCCGCCCCGAGGAACTCACCGTCGACCACGTGGTCGCGGACGGCGGTCAGCGCACCGCCAGCGACGTGAGCGACGAGATCACGACCTCCCTCGAGGGGACCATCACGGACGTCCTCTACCGCGGGTCGTCGGTCCGGTTCTACGTCGAAATCGGCGACGCCGGCGTGTTCTTCGAGCAGAGCGTCGGCGCCGACACCGAGTTCGAGGTCGGGGACAGCGTCAGTGTGTCCTGGGACCCCGACGACCTCCTCGTCTTCTCGGCGGGTGACCGTGTCGGCGGGGGTGGTTCCGAGTGAGTGGTCTCTTCGGAGACTCCGCGTTCGAGTGGTTCGGAGAGAAGATCAAGAGCCGTGGCTCCCGGAACATCTTCCTGGTGGCCCCGCTCGCGGCGTTCGAGCTCGTGTTCTTCCTGATTCCGTTCCTCATCCTCGTTCGGATGAGCCTGAACGCGAACGTCGACCCGGGATTCTACGCGTCCGCGTTCACGCTCGAGGGCTACCGCGCCGTCCTCGAATCCAGCCTCTACCACCAGCTCATCATCTTCTCGTTCAAACTCGGCGTCGTCGCGACGGTCCTCGCCGTGGGGCTCGCGCTGTTCTACGCGTACGCCGCGTACCAAGCGGAGGGATTCCGACAGTCCGTGTTGCTGTTCTCGGTCATTCTCCCTCTGTTGACGACGCTCGTCGTGAAGACGTACGCGTGGCGGCCACTTCTCGCACCCAACGGCGTGCTGAACGACATCCTGCTCGGACTGGGCGTCATCGGAACCCCGATATCGTTCGCTCCGGGCATCGTCGGGACGCTCGTCGGCCAGGTGTACATCGTCTTCCCGTACGCCGTGCTCGCCATCTACAGCGTGCTGACGACGATGGACTGGGACACCGTCGAGGCCGCCCGCGACCTCGGCGCGTCACGGCCGCGGTCGTTCTTCGAGGTCGTCGTCCCCGAGGTACTCCCCGGCATCGCGGTCGCAACCGTCATGTCGTTCGCGTGGAGCGTCGGCGCGTACGCCGCGCCATCCCAGTTGGGGTCCGGCCAGCAGACGACGTTCGCGATGGAGATAGAGAGCCTGATGCTCACGCAGTTCGACTACCCGACCGGCGCCGCGTTCAGCCTCCTGATGCTCGGCGGGATGCTCGTGGTGTCCCTCGCCGTGATGCGACTCCTCACCGGATCCATCGGAGGTGTCCAGAATGTCTAGGGTGACCCGCGAGCGCGCCGAAGACGCGCTGTTCCGCGCTGGCTACTGGCTGGTGTTCGCGGTCGCAATGTTGCCCATCGTGGTCGTGTTCGTCACATCCTTCCAGCAGGGCCAGTACCTCACGTTCCCACCGAGCGAGTTCAGCCTGCAGTGGTACACCCAGTTCTTCTCCAGTAGCAAGTGGTTGAGTGCGGTTCGCGACAGCATCATCATCGGCGTCGGCGCGTCCGTCCTCGCCACCACGCTCGGCGTCACGGGCTCGCTCGCCGTGCAGCGCTCGGACTCGGTGCTGGCGCGCATTCTGCCGCCCATCATCCTCCTTCCGCTCCTCCTCCCGCCGGTGGTCATCGGGCTGACGCTGCTCATCTACTTCAACAGCATCGGCTTCATGAACGCCTACCTGAACATCATCGTCGCGCACACGCTGTGGGCGACGCCGCTCGTGTTCTTCATCATGCAGTCGGTGTTCGCCCGGTTCGACTGGAGTCTGCGCGACGCCGGCATGGACCTCGGTGCGTCCCCGGGTCGCGTGTTCTACCACGTCGTCTTGCCGAACGTCCGGAGCGGCGTCATCATCTCCGGCGTGGTGGCGTTCATCGTGAGCCTCCAGGAGTTCATCATGGCGCTGTTCCTCAAGAGCTTCACCGTGAAGACAGTGCCAGTGCTCGCCTGGCAGTCACTCCAGTCGTCGCTCACGCCGATAGTGAGCGTGGTGTCCACGTTCCTCGTCGGCGCGTCCGTCCTCGGGGTGTTGATCGCGACCACGCTGATGAACATCGAGTGGCTGGCCGAACAGCTCTGAGCCGGCGCGAACACCCCTTCCGGCAGGCCTAAAGGGTGACAGCACCAACGGTGACTCGATGAGCGTCGACTCAGACTCTACCGCGAGCGCCCCAGATACAGAGGCCGACGACCTCGCACGCCAGCTCGGCGAGGCCATCCGCGACCTGCCCGAGTACGAGGCGTTCGAGGAGACGAAGGCCGCCGTCGAGACGAACGAGGAGGTCCAGGACCGCATCGACGAGTTCGAGTCCCTCCGCCAGGAGTTCATGCTCGCGCGCCAGACCGGCGACGCCACCCAGGAGGACGTCCAGACCCTCCAGGAGGCCCAGAACCACCTCCACGAGCACCCCGTGATGGCGGAGTATCTGGAGGCCCAGGACGCCCTCCAGGACCGCTTCGAGGCACTCAACGACACCATCTCCGAGGAACTCGCCGTCGACTTCGTCGGTGAATCGGGCGCCTGCTGTCAGGACTGAACCGCGCAACGATTCCACTCGTTCTCGCCGTCGTATCGCCGTCACCGCTGGCGTTCGTTCCCGTCGCTACTCACGCCAGCGCTAGTTCTCGACGACGTCGGCGGCCAGGTTGTGCGTCGCTCGCCGCAGTCTCTCGGAAGCCGCCTGCTGTGAGACGCCGAGTTCGTCGGCTATCTCCTCGAGAGAGCCCTCGCGGGGCACCCGGAAGTACCCGCGGTCGAACGCCACAGAGAGGGCCTGCTGCTGGGCGTCGGTGAGCGGGTGCGGGTTCGCGGACTCGGAGTCGTTGTACATGCGGTGGAGCGTGAACGTGACGTCGTGGTCGTCGCAGATCGACCGGAACTCCCGCAGCGCCGCCCGCGTGGGGAACCTGACGCGCTGGGTCCACTCGCCGTTCGAGGCCTCCATGTCGAGTTCTGCGCCGCCGAGTTCCATCCACCGAGGGTAAAGAGACACTTCCGCGCGGTCGGAGACGCGGTATTTGTAGAGATTCCGCTCGGGGAACGACTCCAGTCGGGCGACGTTCTCGACCGTCGGGTCCTCGCGGAGGGCGGCGTCGAAGGCCGACAGGTCGCCGTCCTCCGCCCACATCACCGTCACGGGGTTCCCGTCCGGGAGACCGTCGACGGATTCGACGTCGATCCTGACGTCGGGATTCGTCGTCATCGCGTCGTACAGCACCATGCGCGGGGAGGTGAGCGAGAACGCTGCGATGACACTCATCACGTCGCAGTACCCCTCCAGCGGTGAAAAACGTTCTCTGTGAGGGCGGCATCCCGCGCAGACGACCCCGGAACGCTTACGCGGGCGGCGGTCCACGCGCCGAACATGGTACACTCGGACTGGGGCGACTGGCTGCCGACGGCGGTCGCCGACGCGTCGCCGGACGGCGTGGCGGTCTGGTATCTCGGCTGCAACGGGTTCGTGTTGAAAGGGTCCGGAGGGACGACGCTGTTCGTCGACCCCTACCTTGGTACCGGCGACCCGCCGCGCACGGTCCGGATGATTCCGGTGCCGTTCAACCCCCGGGACGTCGAGGCGGCGGACGCCGTGTTCGCGACGCACGAGCACACCGACCACGTTCACGGCCCGAGTCAGGCGCCGATTCTCGCGAACACGGGCGCGGACTTCTACGCGCCGGACGACTCGGTGACCGTCGCGCGCGAGGACGAGGAGTGGCACGACCGCTACGCGGTCACCCCGGACCAGTACAACGAGGTCGCAGAGGGCGACACGTTCGACGTCGGCGAGTTCACTGTCCACGTCGAGGTCGCTCACGACCCGGACGCCTCCCACCCCGTCTCCTACGTGTTCGAGCACGACGCCGGCACGGTGTTCCACGGCGGCGACACGAAACCGACCGAGGAGTTCGCGACGCTGGGCGAGCGGTACGACGTCGACCTCGGCATCCTCGCGTTCGGCGCGGTCGGGAACATTCCGGACAAACAGACCAGGGAGCCCTCGCGCACGCGGTGGTACAACGACGAGAACCAGGTCGTACAGGCCGCCAGCGACCTCCAGTTCGACCGCTTTCTCCCCTCCCACTGGGACATGTGGAAGGGGATGACCACGGACCCGAAATCGCTCGTCCACCACGCGCGGAGTTACGAACACCCCGAGCGCCTGGAACTCGTCGAGATCGGCGACAGGGTGAACGTGACGGACAGTTCATGATATGGGCGATGGATAAGTCATCATAGGCCTGTCAGGAACCCCGCCAGAGGCGTGACAGGCGAATAAGCATCGGGGCGCACGGCGGACAATTTAAGTCACTCTCTGTGTAGATGCTGGTATGCACGACCAACGCATCTGGGGTGGTTTCGGTGAGTGACGAGACAGTCGTCGAGACCGACGGCGTCACCGTGAGTAAGTTCTTCAACGCCGAGGACTTCCCGGTTCCAGCGGTCGCTTTCGAGGTGTCGTCGTCGCTGGACGATTCGGCCGAGTTCGCTATCGTCGACGAAATTCCCGACGAGTTCGGCATCGACCAGATCGGGTTCCACCCGGAGTACGGGAGCGAGCACTGGACGGCGGACGGCGACGGCGTCGTCCGCTTCGAGCGCGAGATCGACGCCGGCGAGTCGTTCACGACGGTGTACGGCGTCCGGATGGAGGCAGACCAGGACGAGACGCCGTTCCTCTCCGCACCGACCGTCGAGGTCGCGGGCGAAGACATCGACGACGTCGTCCCACCAGAGTCGACATCTGTCGTGCGGGAACTCGCGGGCGGTGAGCGCGACACCGTTCCCGGTCTGGAGGACGACGAGGAGATCGAGGCCGACCTCGACGCCGACGAGTCGGTCGAGGCGCTCGAGGGTGACGACGCCGAGATTCTCGGCAGCGCCGAGGAGAAACTCGGCGTCGCCGACGACGCCCCTACAGAGGATGACGCCGACGACGAGACCGCGAACGCGGACGCGACTGCCGAACCCGGCCTCTCCGCGGAGGACGTCGACGGCATCGGCGCCGGCGGGACCACGGACGACGAGGACTCCGTGACGGTGGACGACACGGAACCGGTCTCCGACTCTGACCCTATCGACGCCGGACTGGACGACGACGCGAGTCTGGATGTCGACACGAGCGCCGGTTCTGACACCGACGCCAGTGCTGGCGCTTCGACGGGAGAAGTACCGGACAGCTTCGACGCGAGCGACATCGTCGGTGCGCTGGCCGACGCCGTGCGCGAGGACCGCGTGAGCGACGAGGATCTGGCGACCCTCCAGGAGGCCTTCGGCGGCGTGCCCAAGAGCACGCAGACCGAGATCGAGCACCTCCAGAGCCGCGTCTCCGAGATGGAGTCGTACACGGACGCCCTGAAGGCGTTCATCGACGAGAACGGCACCGCACAGGACGTGCTCGCGGACTTCGAGTCCGACCTCGAAACCCTCGAATCTGACGTCGCTGCCGTGCAGGACGACGTTTCGAGCGTCGAGGGTGACGTCGCGGACGTCGAAACCGAGGTCGCGGATGCCGACGCCGAGCGTGCAGACCTCCGCCAGCAGGTCGAGGACCTCGAGTCCGACCTCGAAGCGGTCTCGGCCCTTCGCGAGGACGTCGAGCGACTCGCCGGTGACCTCGACGCGCTCGACGAGCGCGTCGCGGGCGCCGAGGACCTCTCGATGGACGTCGAGGAACTCGAGTCGGACGTCGAGGCCATCGAGGACGACGTCGAGGCGATGGAGGAGTGGCGCGACCAGCTCTCGGACGTCTTCGGCGCGTAACGTCCGAGCCCCGGGCACCGGCGCGTAGCGTCCGAGTATCGGCCGGCGGCGGCCGGTTCGTGCCGCCGCAATCACAACCGTTTTTGACGCGCACCGACTTCCACGGACAATGACAGCGCCGGTTCGCGTCGCCGTTCCGCGGAAGGGGCGGCCCCTGGAGGCCGTTCTCGACCGCTTCGCGGAGCGGGCGGACGCGACGAACGTGGCCGACGACGTCGCGTCGACGCTCCGCTACGAGAAGGCGGTGACGAAGGGCGAACAGGTCCCCGAGCAGGGCGTCTACGAGCGCCTCGCGGAGTACAGCGACCCGGCGGAGCCACATCGACCCGACTTCACGCTCCTCCGGGACGCACGCGCGGGCAAACCCCGGCGCGTCGTCTTCGACTCGCTGACCCTCGACGTGGACGGAACGCCGGTCCAACTGGTCGGGCGCGAGGAGCCGTTCCGCGCGCTGCGCACACACGAGTTCGCGCTCGGGTTCGACAGCGCGGACCTCGTCCTGGAGGAGGTCGTCCAGTTGCGCCCTGAACCACTCACCGCCATCGCGGACCTGAACGACCGCATCGACCCCCACGACACGGACGTTCGCGTCGTCTCCGGCCTCGGCGATACGGTCTACCACACGCTGATGGGGACTCAAGAAGCTGTCCGCGGTGGCCCGACGGACGAACTCAGCCGGGAGTTCGTCTCGCAGTTCGAGGGCGACCTCTGTATCAGTCCGCGCTACGAGCGCCTCGTCGAGGCCGTCCTCGGGACCGACGCCACGGAGGGCGTGGAGTTCGTCTACCCCGACCCGGACAGCGAGACTGAGGAGGAGGCGGCGGTCGCGGAGACGGGCGTCGGCGTCTACCTCACGGTCACGGGATCGACCGCGCGCGACCACGGCCTCGAACTCGGCGAGCGACTGTTCCCGAGCGAGACGGTGCTGATGGAAAACCAGTGCGAGGCCGGCGGCGACGCGGTCGAGGCCGTCGAGCGCGCGCTCGCGAGCACCGAGGAGACAGCGATTCCGATGCAGTAGACGACAGCTTCTTCCCGGGTGTCGGCGTCCTCGCCGGTATGCGTCACGCCGCCCTCGAAGACCAGCCTACCGCCGTGAGCGCTGCCGACGTGTTCCGCCCACTCACCGACGCACTCGGACTCACCGACATCGCGTTGAACCACTACGAACTCACGCCCGGCGACAGCCTCGGCTTCTGCTACCACGCCCACGAAACCCAGGAGGAGGTGTTCTGTGTCACCGAGGGAGTCGTGACGTTCGACACAGAGGACGGCCGGGAACGCGTCGCAGCGGGCGAACTCGTGTGCTTCGGGCCGGGCGAGTTCCAGCGCGGATTCAACCGCGGCGACGAGCGAGCGGCGGTGCTCGCTATCGGCGCTCCACGGGACGGTGGCGAGGTGGAACTCAAGCGAGCGTGCCCGGACTGCGGCAAGCGGACGCCCCACAGAATCGAGTGGGAGAACGGTGACGCCGTTCCCACCTGTCGAAGCTGTCGCGCGGAGACGGGCCGCTACAGCAGGTAGTCGAACGCGCGCAGGACGTTCTCGCCCTGTCCGGTGAGCGAGACGTACTTCTCCCGGCCGACCGTCGACACCGCGACGTACTCTCGTTCCAGGAGCGGTGAGAGGACCCGCGAGTCGAGTCGGCGGTACAGCCCCTTCCGCGTCTCGGCGTCTGACTCCGCCACGAATGGCAGTTCTTCGTGTGCGCCAAAATCGAGAATCTTTCCCTTCGTGACGCCTTCGTATCGCCCTTCGCCGTCGGTCGACTCCCCGACGAACGAGAGCACGGCGACGTGTTCGTGCGACGGTCGTTCGATGGGGTACGTGGTGAGCGCGTGCTCGGCTTTCAGGACGACGTCTCCGCGGTCGCTCGCCAGGTGGACCAGTGCGTCCTGCGTGTCGAACGTGGGGTCTTCGAACGGAGAGAGCGGTTCCGGATCCGGAAGGTCGAGGTCGTCCGGGAGTGACGCGTCGAATCGCCGGAAGTACGCCGGGGAGTACGCGATAGAGTGGAGTAATCCGTCGTTACTCCACTCGTACGCGTCGTCGAGTGTGGAGAGCGCTGCCTCGACGGCGTCGCGTTGGCTGTCGGTCGGCGGTTCGTCGCCGCCGAGAGAGGCGTAGAGTAGGACCTGGTGTCTGGGAAGTTTCGCGTTGTCGTGGTCGTCGGTGCGGACGTGGTCGTGCCACGCGTGCTGGCGTTCTGGGGTCGCCCCCGGGACCACCGCCTGGAGCGTCGCTGTCGGGGCTTCTGTCGACGCACGCGCTGAGTGCGCTCGCAGTTCCGACCGAAACCGCGAGTTTGAGCACGTCGCGACGGGGGAGGTCCGTGGGCGGCATGCGGTTGCTCTTGCTTAGCACCGAGCGGGTTTGGTGTTTGTGTCAGTACTGTGTTTGATCGGACGATTCAGGACGACGCCGCCACCCGTCGTTACGCGCCATCACGCATCATACCGAGTACTTACGTATTGGTTATCCATATGTCGGATGTAGGATAGTAACACCTTTCTGTAGCCGTCGGTTACCCAGTTTTGTGAACAGAATAGCACCCCTAAACGCCGCCATGACGAAGAGTGAGAGATGATGTGGCAGGACCTCGTCTTCCTGGCCGGTAGTGTGTTCTCACTGTTCGTGTTGGTCCCGACGCTCCGGGACTCCATGGCGAACGTCCCCCTCGGAACGACGCTTCCCTCAGCCACCATCGGCATCGTGTACGGAACGACGTTCTTCACGCTCGGAATGCACTTCTCTGCCGCTGGGTCGCTGTTGACAGGCGTGATGTGGAGTCTCGTCGCGTTCCTCCGCTCGCCCCACCCGTACAACGACCGAACCGCCACCGAAACGACCTCAGCGCCGCGTTCGGCACCCCAGAACGCAGACTAGCGCAGTCTCTCTCTTGCAGTCAGAGGATGGGCATCCTGTCGCTGGACGCGTGTGACAAAGTGCCCCGTCAGTCCATCAGTTGGGCGTAGTCGTGCTCTTCGGTCAGCGTCGCCAACGTATCGAGTGCGTCCTCTTCCTCCTCCAGATTCTCGTGGAGGAGGTCGCCAGCCTCGTCCATCCCCAGTCGGTCCGCCAGCAGCGCCAGATTGCCGTACGCGGCGATCTCGTAATGTTCGGTCTTCTGGGCCGCGGTGAGATTGTAGACGTCTGCGATAGCCTGGTCCGGACTCCGATTCATGAACTGGTCGTGTTCCTCGACCAGCCCCTCGATTCCTTTGCACTCGGCCTCCTCGGGCGGTTCCCCGATCATGTCGAACACCTGTTCGACGCGCTCGACGTGGTGCTCGGTCTCCTCGCGGTGGTCGCGGAACGCCTGTGCGATCTCCTCGTCCTCCGTCTGTTCGGCGAGCTCCTCGAGAACGTCGAGCAGTTCGTGCTCCGCGAAGTAGATGTCTTGGAGTTCGTGCTCGAACAACTCCTCGAGTGTGTTGACAGGCATGATCGTCCAGGTAACACCTTCCACGCCGGCATCCTTAAGAAGGAACTACGTTTCGCAGTGTAGCCCAGGGTTACGACCGACGCCCGGGCGTAATGGTCGATTACAGCTCCCCGAGATGGATCTCGTCCTCGGTCATCAGCGCCACCTGTCCATCCTGGAGGGGGTAGGCCTCCTCGTCCGTGTCCTCCCAACCCAACTTGGATTTCACTTTGTCGAATCCGTCCGGATCCGGCTCGACGTACGCTGTTCCGTGACGGATCTCGACGACCAGTCCAATCTCCTCGCCGTCGTCGTTCACAACCGTCTTTCCCACGTCCTCGTCGTCGAATGAGACAGGGTCCATAACACAACTGTCGACAGCCCGGCACAAAGACACTGTTCCGGAGTCCACACCAGAACCCACCCACGTACTTCGGTCACCGTAAGCGCGTCCCGGTGTGTCGTCTGTCTCGTCGTGTCGTAGTTCGTCGCCACGGTCGGCGACCGCCACCGTAGTTATAGACGCACCGACCGTACAGACCGTCATGGGGTACTCGCCGATAGAGAACTACGGCGTCATCGGGAACCTCGAAACGTGTGCGCTCGTCGGAGCGAACGGGTCCATCGACTGGTTTTGCCTCCCGCATCTCGAGTCGACGAGCGTCTTCGCGGCGATCCTAGACGACACCGACGGCGGCCACTTCAGCATCCAACCACGCGACTCATTCGAATCAGAACAGCAGTACGTCGACCAGACGAACGTCCTCGAAACCAGGTTCTCGACAGCCGACGGCGAAGCGGTCCTCACGGATTTCATGCCGGTGGCAAGGGCCCAATCCACGACGAGCCTCATCAGTCCCTCCCTCGTTCGAAGGGTCACCTGCACGAGCGGGTCGGTCAAACTCGACGTCGAGTTCCGTCCCCGATTCGACTACGCACGCGCTAATACGGTCCTCGAACCCACCGAGTACGGCGTCGTAGCACGCGGGAACGCCGAGCAACTCAACCTCCACGGGTCGCTGTCCGTCGACACCGACAGCGACTCCGCTCACACCACCGACTCCCTCGAGGCGGGCGAATCGGCGTGGTACCTCCTCCAGTACGGGCAGCCGGAACTCGACCTGCCGGCCTACGAGGAACTGTTCGAGGACACCGTCGGTTACTGGCAGAGCTGGGTCCGTCGCTGCAAGTGGGAGACCGAGCAGGCCGGCGAGTGGTCTGGGGAGGCGGTCCGGTCGCTGTTGCTCCTGAAACTGCTCATCCACCAGCCGACGGGGGCGATCGCCGCCGCGCCGACCACGTCCCTTCCGGAGGTCATCGGCGGGGTGCGGAACTGGGACTACCGATTCAGCTGGATCCGGGACTCCGCGCTCACCATCCGCTCGCTCGCCAGGATGGGCTGTCGGGAGGAGGCCCGCGGGTTCGTCGAGTGGTGCCGGAACATCATGTACAAGGGAGATCCGAAGGGAGACACAGACCCGTTCTACCAGCCGCTCTACGGGTTACACGGCGATATGGACACCGAGGAGCAGACGCTCTTCCACCTCGAGGGATACCGTCAATCCGCGCCGGTTCGCATCGGCAACGCCGCGTCCAAACAGCGCCAGACCGACGTCTACGGGGAACTCGTGCTCGCCATCTACGAGATGCTGCGGTACCAGGAGACCATCACAGAGCGACTGTGGCAGACCGTCTGGGACATCGTGGAGTTCGTCTGTGAGATCTGGCGGGAACCCGACAAGGGAATCTGGGAGGTCCGCAGCGGCTCGCGTCACTTCGTTCACTCGAAGGTGATGTGTTGGGTAGCTATCGACCGCGGCATCAGGATGGCCACCACCGGCGGATTCGACGCTCCGCTCGACCACTGGAGGCAGGTCCGCGAGGAGATCAAACAGACGATACTCGACCGCGGCTACGACGAGGAACTCGGCGCGTTCGTTCGCGCGTTCGACTCGACAGAACTCGACGCGTCGGCGCTCAGGATGTCCATCCTCGAGTTCCTCCCGCCGGACGACCCCCGCATTCTGAGCACCATCGACGTCATCCAGGACCGACTCGCGACCGACGAGGGACTGGTGTACCGGTACTTCGGTGACGACGGAGTGCCGGGACACGAGAACCCCTTCGTGCTGTGTTCGTTCTGGCTCGTGCAGAGCCTGTTGCTCGCGGAACGTCACGAGGAAGCCCACGAGATCTACGAGAACGTCCTGGAGTACGTCTCCCCCGTCGGCCTGTTCGCGGAGGAACTCGACCCGGAGACCGGCGAGCACCGAGGGAACTTCCCGCAGGCGTTCAGCCACATCGGCCTCATCCAGTGCGCGCTCTACTTGCACACTTCGGAGCCGAACAGCCCGTCCCCTGACGCGAACCCCACCTGGTAACCGACCGGTCGGGGGTCCGGACAGTTCTTTTGGCCGACGTTTATCGCCCTCCCGAACGAACGCCCAGTATGGCGTTACACGAGCCGAACTCGGAAGACACAGATCGGGTCCGCGAAGTAGTGGAAAGTTCGATGACGTCGTCGTTCAGACTCAGCCCCCAACAGATCGACAATCTCGTCGAGAATCTCTTCGACGACGACCGGTTGTCCGAGGCGTTCGAGGACGACGACGCGGTCTTCCTCGTTTCGGAGGCCGACACCGGCGACGAATCGAATGGCATCGTCGGGTTCTTCTGGGGGACGGTCCGGGAAAGCCATGGCGACGTCCGCTGGTTGTTCGTCGACCCGGAGTACCGTGGCCAGGGCATCGGCACACAGTTGTTCGAGAACGGGGTCGAAGGGCTGCGTGACGCCGGCGCGGACACGATCCGTGCGTTCGCGCTGCAGGCGAGTCTCGACGGTCACCAGTTCTTCGAGCAGTTCGGGTTCGAGCAGACCGACGAACGGCAGGTCGAAGTCGGCGACGAGACGCTGGCTCAGTTCGTCTACACGGCGTCCAGCGACGACGCGGTTGACTCTTCGGCCGACCCGTGACCGACGACTAAGCCCTTCTACCGACCAGCTGCTTCTTTATCCCAGAATAGGGTTTACGAGTTCTCTATACGGCGTCACACCAGCGAGTAGATGTGGTCCATGTAGACCGACCGAACGCGATCACCCCAGTTGTGCGTGTACGTGTCGATGATGTCGTCCGCGACATCCCCGCGGAGATACTTCACGACACCCCTGTCGCCCGTTCGGTCCCGGAGATGCGTCGTGAAGAAGTGCCGGAAGTAGTGGGGAGTCACGTTCTCGGCGGCGTCCCCACCCACGCGGTACCACCCCGCGTCTTCGGCGTGGCTACGGACGAACGACCGGACGATGTCCGGAGTGAGCCGCTGTCCCCACGAATCTCTCGTGCTCACGAACAGCGGTTCGGCCGACGAGGGAGTATCCGGTCGAATCGCTAGCCAGCGAACAAGTGCGGCCCGCAACTCGGGGTCTACTGGGACGAGCGTCACTCGCTTTCGCTTGTTCGAGGCCGTCCGCTCTTCGCCGTTCACCGTCTCACCACGTGCCACGTCGGGGTCGACGTACAACGTGTCCAGGCGGCCGTCCAGTTGGGCCCGTGTCCCCAGGTCGTAGGAGTCGTTTACCGCCGGAACACCGAGATTGAGGTCCCGGAGGTCGAGATTACAGAGTTCCCCCACCCGCAGCCCGGTTTTCAGCAGAGTGAGGACGACTGCGTGCTCGAGCGGATGGTCGATATCGTCTACGAACGACCGCATCCCGTCTACGGACACCTCGCGCCGCGTTGGGTCCGTGTCGATGGACTCGTCCATCTCCTGCATCACGAGTGCCATCGGATTCTCGTCGAACTCCCCGACCTGGGTCATGTAGCCGTAGAACCTGTTGAGGTAGGATGCATACGTCGCTACCGTAGACTCCGCGAGTTCCGAACGGAGGCTATGCACCCACGCGAGGCAGTCGCGCCGCTGGGCAGTCCTGGGCGTCACGCCGTCGTCGAGGAACGCCTCGTACTCCCGGAGCACCCGTCCGTACGCTGTTCGCGTGCGCTCGGACTTTCCGTGATACACCATGTCCTCGAGGAAGAACTCGATGGGGTCCTGGTCGCCGTCGACTCCGTCCTGCTGACCAGTGACTTCGCCGCTCATGCATCCTCCGGAAGGGTGTACCCACCCTCGCGTGGATCGTGGCGAATCTGGCCCGCCTCAGTGAGAGACTGGATAGTCTCGTCGAGTCTATCCTCGAGGTCACCGGAGACTGTCGCGACCAGTTCGTCCCAGGTCACGACCTCGTCTGCAGACAGGGACTCGAGGACACGGTCTTCGAGGCCGCCACCCCTGGGGTTAGCGTCCGGAGAACCACCTTCCTCGACGTCGCTGAGGAAGTCGCGACGTCCGGCCTGCACCATCGTCCGTAGGAACTCGCTCTGGCTCATATCCAGGTCTTCAGCGTGTTCGGTCCACTGCTGTTTCTGGTCGGGCGGCACGTACGTCTTCACGACGGCGCGGTCGGTGCGCTGGTCGGCCATACTCGCCTCGTTTCGTGGCTACACCTTCAATGTTACCCAATAACCAGATAAATACACTTATCCTCTCCCACAGGCATCTATCGGAGTCGATATTAGTGCCATTGGGACAGATTAGGCAGAGAAATGTGCCCTTTGGGCAGATAATAGTTATTAACTGATGGTGCCTTAGACACAGATAAAATATCGGTTAGAGATCGTCTTTGGTAGACAACAGCCGGCCAGACTCCCTGGCTCGGGCTACAGACATCCAAGCTTGAAGACAGCGATCGCACTGGTGTGGAAAAATTCTCGGCTGAATCACGTCGGATACTACGAACGAACAGGCCAGCCACTGGGCGTCGTTTCGGAAAGTCGAGTTGCTCTCGTACTTCTCTATCGGCCGGGTTCCCCGCCAAGATAAGGAGTGAGTCAACGCCACAGATCCCCGGACAGAACACCGAATCGCGGCACCTACTGTAAACGACGGCACTCTACAGCCCACGCCGCGGACGATATTCTCTCCCCCGTCAGTTTCGGCAGGCCATCGTACAGCTGGGGCATCCAGCGACCACGTGGGACACGCCTCCCGGACACGAGTTCGTGGACAGGAAACCCCGGGGTTCGGAGGCGTGGAACGGGTATCCCGCGGCCCGACCTGCGAGCTGGATCGGACACTCGGCCGGCGGTAGCTCGATGGTCGTGGGTTAGGACGTTCAACCAGAGTACGGAGTGCCAGGAGGTAGACGTGAGAGGTGTTGTCGGCTGTCCAGAGTATCTTCTACCGGTGCCAGCGGAGCAACCACGGCGCAACGAGTGATTGACCAGGTCTACCTGCTTCTGCTGGTCGTGTAACCAAAAGTCTCCGCGAGTTCCGTGGCACTTTCGTTCCAAACTATCTGTAGCAACTTTGCCCCATTACCGCCCAAACTGTTCGGTTTCTGGGACTCACCTGCACCAGTTCGGGGAGCCCGATTGTTCGCTGGCGAACTCATAAACTGTATTCTGGGATACAAAGGCTGCACCCAGTAGTTCCGAACCTGGGGTAGTTTTTCGGGGTGCTACGAACTTCTCGCCATCGAGATTGACGATTCGTATCAGGAATCTACTGGAAACACTTAGCACGGCACCGACTCTCCAGAAAAAGTGTACTCTATGCTCGTTATATCCTTTAAATAGGATAGCGCGAAACGCGAAGTCAACCTACGTGAGAAGACGGCGTGCTTCCACCGCATTGATGAACCGCTTGGCCTTCACGCGCGGCTTGCTACGCGTCTCATAGACCTCTATGCTCTGCTGAATGAGGAAGTCAATCAGCCGCCAAAGGTTGTACAGTAACATCCCAAACGCGAAGTGGAACAACCGAACTACGGGGTCGTTGGAGGTCGTCCACGGGAGGAACGTCTTCAGCGTCCTGTACTGCGTCTCAATGCCCCACCGCCTCCGATAGCGGTTCATCACCCGCTCCGTCTCCGCCCGCTCGACGGCGCTCGCGTCATTCACCTCCTCGTTTGTGTAGAAGGCAGTCACGTCAGCATCGCTCTGGGTGGCTGGGACGAGCGCCAACGTCGTCTCCGCCCGCACTCGTGTCCCACTCCCCTGCTGGTCGCCGTAGAACCCGTAGTTTTCCTTCACTGCGACATCCTCACTCATCCGTTGAATCGCCCGCTTGATTCGCGCGTTCTTCGGGACGGGGATGACATAATTAACGCGGTGTTCGTGGAGCACGCGAATGATGTCCGTTGCCGCGAAATGCCGGTCGGCGTACACCGTATCGATACTCACGTGCGCTTGAGCCATACCCAGCAGTTCCTCCACGACTGCGCCAGGTCGTTTCCCCTCGGGCACCGGCAGGAAGCCCAGCACGAAGCGCACGTTGTCCCCCACGATAGAGATGGACGCGTATCGGTGCGCCCAGTCGTGGTCCTTGTCCTGATACCCCGTTCGGTCCCAGACCCACTTGCTGTCCCGGTCCTGCCCGTAGTACGCGACATCGGTGTAGTCGATGGCGACATCCACTGGCCGGTCGAATTCTAAGTGTCGCTTCGCCTGATTGACCATCAGGCCGATTGAATTGTGCGCTCGGCGCTGAATCCCGTCTCGGTCGCACTGCTTGATGTAATGGAGATGGGTGTCCCCGGTCGGACCCCCCGAATCGCGGTCGGTGTTGTCGCCGTAAATCTCCGCCCCCTGCTCCGCCGCGAGGGCTCGAACCCCCATCGCGCACTCCATTTCGAGAAAGGCGTTGCGGTGGTACTGCAGATTCTGCGCGCGGTCCGGGAGGTATCCCCACTCGTCCGCCACAAGTTGCACCATCTCACGGGGGACATCCCGCAACCTCTCGCGGATGAGGCGGCTCTCCGTCCGTTCCGATACACCACCTGCATCGGCGGGTTCGAGAGACGAACCTCCAATCGGGTGGTTCTCCGCACGAGCGCGGTTACGCGTCCACCCCGCCTTCCGTTTAATTGAGGCCTTGAGGTCGTCGGTGATGTACCCAGACTCCCAGTACCGCCAGAACGACGATTGGTCGGGCGGACCATCGGCGAATCCGAGCGCGGTCGCCGCTTCGGGGTCGTTGGCGAGGCGTCGCGCCAACTCGGGAAATGACCAATCGGCGACCTCCTTGGCGAACAGCGCCCGCAGAACCGCCTCAGTCTCGTAGTCAGGGTCCTCGCGTCGGTCCTCGTCAGGCCGGAACGGAACGTCGAGTCGGCCTGTGATGTCGAGAATTCCCGCATCGGGCTTCGACTCCAGTAGGTCACGGACCGCCTTCTGGAATCTCGTCTGTGCTGGATAGTCACTCGGGTCCGACATCTATCGGATTATAGACGCGGCCTCCGCACTGCCAACACTCGGTAAACGACGCCCGACCCCATGAATCCCCGGATTCGACCCTGTTCGCGGCTGCTGAGCCAGATAACAAGGTTCGATGCCCCACCAAATGTGCTCACACATCGGGCGGGGTGAGACTCTTCATGTTGAAGTCCGACCTCGGGATGTACCGGCCCGCGAGGACGGCGAGGGCGCGCGTTCGCTTGATGTCCGCGAGGTTGTGCATCAATAGTGATGTCCAGTCACCGGTCTCGTGGGTCTCCACGGCGCTTGAACTGTCCTCGAATGGGTCACAGTCCTCCTCCCCTACGAGTTCGTCGTAGACGCTCACGAGGTCGCTCGCCTCCCCCGTGTCGAAGCGTTCCATCATATCCATCGTGTCCGCGTACGCCACATCGGGGAACGGCCACGCGGCGTCCCGACGGACGCACGCACTTCGGAGGAACGGCAGGTCGAACCCGCCGCGCCACCGCTCGCCGTTGTACGCGGTCAGGTAATGGCGGTCGCCGTCGATGGTGCTGGTCGCGAAATCCTCTAACCCCGCGAGCAGGCGCTCCTCGCTCTGGTACACCGACACCCGGATGTTCGACCCGGATTCGTGTTCCACGGCGGCGGCGAGCCGACCCGCGTCGGCGTCCCGGTCCGTCGTGTTCAGAGCCAGCCACGACCCCATGTCCGTGGTCAGGCCCGCAACGGTGACGACCGACCCGGGCTCCAAGCCCGAGGTCTCGATGTCGAACGCGATGGGACTGAGGTTTCCCATACGACCGTATCCGGGGGCGTGGATGGTAAGCTCGCGAGTGCGGTTTCCAGTTTTCCGAAACCGCTTCGCTCCCGCCCGGGCGCGAATTGGAAGAAGTGGAACTCACCCACTTCCACTTATTATGTAAGCGAGCACACTAGTCAGTATGATACGCGATGCACGCGTCCTCCAGCCCGAGTTCGTCCCAGGAGATATCGTGCATCGCACCCAGGAGGTTCGTGCCCTGTCCAACGCACTCGAACCCGTCACAAGGGGGCAAACGGGCGAAACCGCGCTCCTCCACGGGCCGTCTGGCTCGGGGAAGACGTGCATCGCCCGCTTTGCCACGGACCGCCTCCGCGAGACTGTCCTTGACCTCACTACCCAATATGTGAACTGCTGGGAGGACTACTCGCGGTTCAAAACGCTCTACCGGGTTCTCGAAGGGGTCGACCGCACCCTAAACATCCACCGACAGTCAACGCCGAAGGACGAACTGCTTGAGCGCCTTCGAGAGTACGACGGCCCACCTTACGTCGTCATCCTTGACGAGGTTGACCAGTTGGAGGACACGCGCGTCCTCTACGAACTGTACCGTACGCGCGGGCTAACGATGGTGCTCATTGCCAATCGAGAGGACGCCCTGTTCGGCCCGCTGGATGACCGGGTGGCGAGTCGTCTTCGGGCGGCCACGCGAATCGGTTTCGACTGTTACACCGTCGATGAACTCGTCGGGATTTTGGAGCCCCGAGTTGAACGCGGACTTCGCGAGGGGGCCGTGACGAGCGCCCAGTTGGCGATGATTGCGGACGCGGCGGCGGGCGACGCACGTGTCGGTATCGAGGTGCTGCGGGTGGCCGCCCGGCGCGCGAGCAACCAACAGTTAGACAGCGTGTCGGACGACGCGATTCGGAACGCGGTTCCGGAAGCGAACGCGGAAATTCGCCAGCGGAACGTGGAGATGTTGACCGCCGACCAACGCATCGTCTACGAGATTATCGCCGACAGAGAGGAGGTAACGCCGAGTGAGTTGTACGCGGCGTACCGCGAACGGGCGGACGACCCGAAGACGAACCGCACCGTGCGAAACTATCTTCAGAAGATGGAGCGGTACAACCTCATTCGAGCGGACGGAGAGAATCGTGGACGGTCGTACTCCTCGGTTTTGTAGCGCACAGCACATTTGGATGGGTTTTCTCGGTAACCGTCGGTTGGAGGTGGCAAAATGTTTAACAGATTTGGTTGCAGATTATACGTAATGTCTGGTTACGGGGTCCCATCTCTATCTGACGACGAAAAGGAAATCGTCCGAGCCGTGGTTGACACGTTCGACCATAGCGAGATAAATCACCTAAAGGAGATATTCGAGGGGACCCCAACGGACCTCCGGCGGTACTACGGGGAGAATCCATCAGAAGCAGGGACTAAACGGGGAGTTGCGGAATCTCTGGTTCGCGAGCATCCCGAAGAGGTTGAAGGAATCCTTCACGATATCGACAACACGACCCTGAAGAAAAACGAGTTCGAGAAGAACCTCGTGGCCGAGGGGATTCCCGGAGAACTCGTCGATGAGCTTGAACCGACCACGCGGCGGTTGATGGTGTTCGCATACCACCTGTTGTACAACGAGGAGGACTTCGGAGCGAAGCTGCGATTGCTGAAACTCAACTCTCGCCTGTTCAAGGAGACCACGGAACGGACGTACAAGTACGGCCGAGAGCGGTTCGACCTGGAGAACTTCGAGGGGGAGGTAAAGCGCCACGTACGACAGCGGAACGCCGACCTTCACCGCCCGTTTACCATCAGGTATCACGAGGACGAGGACAACGACACGATTTTCCTCGATTTCTACAAGGAAACTGCGCGCGTGATGCAGAATATCTTCAAGCGGAGAAAGGATGGGCTGGAGGAGACGGACGCGAGCTACCCGACGGTCACGCACGAGTCGGGGTATGCCATTAAAACCCTTCTTTGCCGGGTGGACACGTCGTCCGATGAAGCGGTCAAATTCGTCTTCAAGACGAATCCGACAAGCCGCTGGAAATCGGAGATGGAGAAGTTCTTCGAGTCCGTGGCCCACATTGAGAACCCGTTCGACGAGGCGAACCAAGAGGTGGACGAGGGCGCGTCTGAAGTGCTCGATGCGGCCGTGGAGACAGCGCGCGAGGATGAGGTCTCCGTTGAGGATGTCGAGCAAGCGGTCACGGGAACGATGCAGGACCTCGTAGACGAGTCGCCGGACGATGACCTCCCCGACATCTCTGAGGGGGACATCAAATGGGTGGGATGGGTGGTGGATGACGACGAGGACACGATGATTGAGTCAGACGACTTCACGGCGAGAACGCCGCTCCAGAACTACATCCAAGATACGCCAGGAGCCAGCGACCGCTTGTTCCACGTCCTCGACAAAGCCGAGGAGGGGAATCTGGGTCTTCGATTCCGGAGCGACTTCGGCGACGGTAACAACGAGCGGTTCATCGTTCGGAGCAAGTTCTGGACCGAGGACGCGCAAGTTGATGAGGCGGCTCGCAACATCCTGAACACCATCTTCAGGGGTGATGGAGATGCTGACTGAGGGGCAACTGGACTCGCTATCCGAGTTCATCATTGACAACAACGGGATATTCGCCTCTACGGTTCCCGACGCCTTGGAATCGCGAGGCGACCTCTACGAGACGGTTGACACGTCCGACAAATGCCACCACTGCGGGGAGGGCATCATCGACTCGGTGGTGCTCGATGGCGAAGAACTGGCGGTCTGTGAGGGGGACTGCGACCCGTTCCCATACCAGGAGTCGGGTCGGTACAAGCTCGACATCCCTGCCGTTTTCGCGGCGTTCTGTGACGCTCTTCGCCATCACGTGACGAAAGAGGACATCGATATTGAGCCGATGCCCCTGTACGCGCAGGCGAACCTCGACGGCCCCCTCCGAGTGAACCTCATTTGCAACACCGACAAGCTGCAGGAAGCGGTTGAGAAGCTGTTCGGCGATGCCGTGCGCAACTCTCGGGTCAATGCCATCTTCGCCCCCAGGGCCGTCTTGGAGGAGATTCACGAGTTGGCAGCCGAGTATCCGGTGGCCAATTTCACCCCCGCCTTCTCGATTCCGATGCTGGCCGAGCCCGACGCAATCACGGAGATTATCGAGAACGCGGTGAGCCAGCGCGAGCGGAGCAACGACGCAATCGCCCGAAGCGACATCAAAGACGAGGACTTGGCCGAGACTATCGAGAACAATCCTGGAGCGATTCGAACGGAGTTAGCCTACGCGCGCGTCAGGCGGGAAGCCTCACTCTCCCCTAACACGCTCGGGAACTATTTCGAGAGCGTGTGCCACGCCGCCCTGATGAATCTGGATATCGCCACGAAGGCCCTCGGAGACTCCGGGGAGAACATCGCGGACCTCGCGTTCAAGTTCCCGAGAAATAGCGGCCGGATGCACGGTGAAGAGATTCTGGGTATCGTGGACACGAAGTCGAACGGCGAGAAGAATCTCAGCGAGGAGAAAATCGCCGACAAGCACCGGGAATACATCTGGCAGGCCACTGCAGACCGATTCAAGGACGCCCACGTCGCCCACGTGTTCGTCGTGTTCGATATGGCGGGGTTGGACGCGAACGAGGTGGACTGGTATCGCCTCATCCGCGAGGAGTACCGCGACGCGGGGGTCGACGGTACGATGGTGGTTCTGTACGCGAGCGCCCTCTCGCAGATGGTCCACATCGCGCAGAGCGCGTTACAGACGAACGAACTGAATCTCTCGACGGACGGTATCCACGAGGTCTTCCGGCCGTTTTTCCACTCTGGGGAGTTCCATCACGCCATTGACGAAGAGGTGCGGCGGATAACTCGGGTGGAGCCGAGCAGCGCCGACAAGGAGACCTACATCGAACGCTATAGGGAATGCGAGAACCTCATCGTTGTCCTACCTGAGATGGTTGAGCGTCGTTACGACAACCTCATCAATTCCGATATGGCGGGGGATGACGAGGCTGCCCTTGACCGGTATCCTAATCACGATTACTGACGACCCACCGCCCCGTGGACCGTGTTGAGCGAATATCCTGTCTGCCAGTATTAAGGCGAGAAAGTAGTCCGAGCACGGGTGTTCGAGTCTACGTTTGGAGAACCCATGGTCGTTCATAGGCGAGTCGGACAGTCCACGCAACCTCAGCACCGAGTCTCTGGTTTGGGACCTCAGCCTCGCCGCGTTCGATAACCCACTCCTCCAGCACGGTCCCACCGTCGCGAATTCGAACTACCGACGGCTGGTCGTCCGAGTAGTTGTCATCCAACTCAATGTCGAGGGGCGTCTCGCTGGGTACGATGGCGTCCCGCCCGTCAAGCGGCGGTAACTCCCGACTCGGGCCGAAAAACGCCACGGCCCTCTCTTTCCACACCACGTCATCGTTCGGGTACTCGCGGTCGTAAAACAGTGTCATCGGCTCGTGCTGGGCGGCATCGGCTAGTTCTTGCTCTGGGTGTTCATACGCGTTGCACATCTGCTTAACCATCCAAACGAGGAGTTTTGGGTCCTCCGCCCAGTCAGTCTCGTCCCAGTATCCGACCTCAGCCCCGTTCGCGTCGTAGATGAAGCACCCTCGGTCGTTCGAAACCACGTCTAGAGGGAGTTGCTCCTTCGGGTTTGGGACGACTCTAAGGAAACCATTGCTGTCCTCTTCGAAAGTGATGTCCATCCCATCGGGTGACTCGCGTTCCATACAGTCGGCTTGATTGGACACCGCATAAATGCGGGTAGGATACCTGATTCCTTCTATCAGAGGCTAATTGATGTTTTCAAGGAGAAACTCCCGCACGGTGCGGCAACACCGCGCGCCAAGATTTCGGAAATCTCTGGCTGCTGGCTGTGTGCGTCCCAGCCTTCATCCAAGGACTTGTCCGCATTAGGTAAAAGCGTAGCGGTAGGAGGAAAGTATTATTCAAGCGGTTTTCATATGCTTTCTTGCGCGGTGCGGCAACATCGCGCGTAACAAATGATATCGGAAATTATCTTATCTCTGGTTTTGCTGACTGTAGTTGTCGTTCTCAGCCTTCGGTTTGTGCCGAAGCGTTGGAACAGCGTAGATATAAGGGTCGGGCCTAGCGGCCTACGCCTGTCGGCGGAGGACTCCGGAAGGCCCCCTGAGTAGGGGGCGGGGTTACGCCGCCTAAGTCGGCTTCTTGGAGGAAGGGCCTGTTTCAGATGTATTCCTGAAGCCATCGCAGGTGAGCTGCTATTTTAGTTCCTGCCACTGCGACTTCTCGTTGCCCGAATACGTCAGTATCATCGGTCGGGTTGATACTGTGGTGCAGCTATCAAAGTCGGCAAAGCTGGCTTGTTCGGGAGACTCATCTAGTTTATCGCTAAGCAGTACCCCGAGACCACAACCGATTTCGCTTCGGTCCGTAGTTTGGCGCTGTTCGGCTTCGTGCCACGCGTACCGCCATTGTATCCGTGGAATCGCCTCCGTTCTCGCGTATTCGAACTGGGGACGATGGGTTTTGTTCCAGCCTTCGGATTGCGGGTCGTAGGTCTCCCGTTGTCCTTGCTCGCGTTCGGGTTTGAACAGGTGTCCGTCCTGAGAGTACTGGGTCGCGAGGATGAACGCATCAATAGAAACTTCGTCCCCGTCAACGTGAACCGACGCGTCGTCGTACTCGTAGGCTTTCCAATACCGGTGTAGTTGACTCATCGCATTGTAAATCCCGGCGGAGTCGGCCCCGTCCTTCACCTCAGTTACGACGTTGAGACCCCCAGTGATGAGCATATCTGGGCGGTCGTCTAATCCCGCATAGCCAAACCGCCCGAATTCTCCGTCGGGGTCTTCCCCCCAGTACACCTCGCAATCCGTTTCGCGCTGGAGCCACTCCGAAAGCTCCTGTTGAACCGCTCGTTCATCCATCGTCCGTGAAAATGTCGTGCGGCTGTTGATAGTGTTTTCCACGCCCGTTGCCATTCAAAGATTCTGACGTTCGGAACTACTGTGCACCCCGAGTTGACCAAGATTCGACCCCCCGCGGTTGACACAGACTACTGAATTACCCTCCACGGGCCGGTGGGTCAACCCTGCCGGATAGAAACTGGCTGCTGGTGGAACGATGAGAACACGACTTCCCGACTCTCGTCAGTTCCGGAGTTCGTCGATTCGGGCGGCCACGCCCTCCAACGCGTCGTTCGCGGTCGACACGTCGTCGGTGAGGCTGAGGAACCCGTGCGCCATCGTCGGATAGTGCCGGTGCTCGACGGACGTTCCGTCTGCGTCGAGCGCGTCGGCGTACGCACGCCCTTCGTCCCGGAGCGGGTCGTGGCCTGCGGTGACGACAGTCGCGGGCGGAAGATCACCGTGGTCGGCGGGAGAGAGAAGGTTAGCGTAGGGGTTAGCGGCGTCGACTGGACTCCGAGTGTACTGGTCCCAGAACCACTCGACGTCCGCGCGCGTGAGCAGTGGTCCGTCGGCGTGCTCACGGTAGGAGCCCCGTTCGGTGTCAGGGCTGACCATGGGGTAGAGCAAGAACTGATGGGCGATGGCGGGTCCGTCGAAGTTACGCGCACGCAGTGCGACACTCGCCGCGAGGTTGCCGCCGGCGCTAGTGCCGGCGACGGCGACACAGTCGGGGTCGCCACCGAACGCAGACGCGTTCTCGATAGTCCACTCGAGTGCCGCGTAGGCGTCGTCGAGTGGAGCGGGGAACGGATGCTCTGGCGCGAGTCGGTAGTCCACGCTGACGACGACGCAGTCCCCTCGAGTCGCGAGTTCGCGACAGACACCGCCGATGGAGTCTAGCGTGCCGAGTGTCCACCCACCGCCGTGGTAGAACACGACGACCGGGGCGGGCCGCTCTGGGTCGTCGTGGTACACCCGAACCGGGATTTCACCGCCCGGGCTGTCGAACGCGAGGTCGCGGACGAACGCGACGTCCGGAACGTCCTCGGGGGTGAACACGTGGTCTTCGAGCGTTCGCGCGGATTCGACGGAGAGTTCGTGCCACGTGGGGACGCCCGCTGCCTCGATGTCTTCGACGACGGCAGCGAGCTCCGAGTCGAGGTCCGTCACGGTCGCCTGTTACTCGCCCGCGGCATGAAGGTTCGGAACGCTCTCGGAGCTGGCGCCACAGGCGGGGGTATGGACGACTTCGACGCGTCGCGGGCGGCCGCCAGGATGCGGGACGCCGAGTCCTCGCTGAATGGCCTCCGGGAGCGCTTCTCGGTGCCCAAGGACGGCGTCTACGCGGACGGGAACAGCCTCGGATTGCACGGCCAGGATGCCGCGGCCGCCCTGGAGAGCGCGGTCGCGGAGTGGCGCGAACTCGGCATCGAGGGGTGGACCGAGGCAGAACCGCCGTGGTTCGAGTACGGTGAACGCCTCGGCGCCAGACTCGCCGGCATCCTCGGCGCGAACGAGGACGAGTGCGTCGCGACGAACTCCACGACGGTGAACATCCACGCGCTCGTCGGGACGTTCCTCGAGGCCGCGGACGGCGACCAGGTGGTGGTGAACGAACTCGACTTCCCGACCGACCACTACGCGATTCGGGCGCAGATGCGCGCTCGCGGCATCGACCCCGCGGAGAACCTGGTGGTCGTTGAGAGCCGTGACGGTCGGACAATCGAGTTCGACGACGTGGTGGACGCGGTGACCGACGACACCGCGATCGTGTTTATGCCGTCGGTGCTCTATCGGAGTGGGCAACTGCTCGACGTGCCCCGACTCACGGAACTGGCCCACGAGCACGACGCTTACGCCGGGTTCGACCTCGCACACTCCGTGGGTGTCGTCCCCCACGACCTTCACGACGCCGACGTCGATTTCGCGGTGTGGTGTAGCTACAAATACCTGAACGCGGGGCCGGGCGCCATCGGCGGCCTGTACGTCCACGAAGATCACTTTGACCTTCCGCCCGCGCTCGCCGGCTGGTGGGGTCACGAGAACGAGACGCAGTTCGACATGCGCCCGGAGTTCACGCCCGCGTCGGGGGCCGCCGCGTGGCAGATCGGGACGGTTCCCGTGTTCGCTGCTGCCCCACTGTTCGGAACGCTCGACGTCACGGAGGCCGCGGGTATCGGATCGCTGCGTGAGCGCTCCGTGAACCTCACTGACTACCTGATCCGACTCGTCGACGAACGCCTCCCCGAGTGCGACGTCGGCACGCCCATCGACGCCGACCGACGGGGTGGACACGTCGCCGTCGAACATCCGAACGCGGAGTCGCTCAGTCGTGAACTCCGCGAGCGCGGCGTCGTCGTCGACTTCCGCCAGCCGAACGTCGTGCGAGTCGCTCCCTCTCCGTACTACGTCGGGTTCGAGGACGCGTGGGTGATCGTCGACGAACTCCGCTCGGTCCTCGACGCCGACGAACGCCGGACGTCCTCGGACGAGGACAGTCACGTCACGTAGCCACTCGAAGACGAGTGGCCACGTGCCCAGCGGTGTCGGTCGATTACGTCTCGAAGACGAACCGCGTACCGCCGGACTGACTCGCGGTCACCGAAACTGTCCAGCCGTGGGCGTCCGCAATGCTCTCGACGATGGCGAGACCGAACCCCGTCCCGTCGTCGGCCGTCGTCACCCCGGATTCGAACACCTCGTCGCGGTGCTCGGGCGGAATCCCCGGGCCGTCGTCGGCGACAGCGAACCCTTCGTTCGTGGATTCGACGAGAACAGACACGTCGGCGCCGCCGTGTTCGACGGAATTCCGGAACAGGTTCTCGAGGAGCGACCCGAGTCTCGACGGGTCGGCCTCGAGAGTCGTCGTGGCCGCAGTCTCGGCGGTTTCACGACTCGCGTCGGAAACTGTTCCACCACTCGCGTCGGCGTCTGTCGCGTCGCCGCTCTCGAGAACGCGGCCGTCAGGGAGTTCGAGCGTGGCGCGCTCTGTCTCCACGTTCCTCCACGCCCGCGCTGCAGCGTCCGCGAGTTCGACGTCGGTCGTTTCGTTCAGACTCCGCCCCTCGCGCGCGAGCTCGAGGACACTACCGATGATGTCGTTCATCCGGCCGAGGGCCTCGTCGGCGGCCTCGAAGTGGTCGGCGTTTTCCGTCTCCTCGGCGAGTTCGAGGTAGCCCCGAGCGACGTTCAGGGGGTTCCGGAGGTCGTGGCTGACGATGCTCGCGAACTCGTCGAGGCGGTCGTTCTGTCGCTCGAGTTCGCGTTCGTGTTCTCGCCGACTCGTGATGTCGGTGTACATCGCGAACCCCTGGACGTTCGACTCGCCGAGTCGGAGTGGGACCACGTCCAGGAGGAAATCACGCGGTCCGTCAGCGGTGAGCCGCCGGACTTCGGCGTTGACCGTCCGACCCTGCTGGAGGTTGTCGTTGTACTGATCGGCGCGCTCCTCGCTCCCCTCGGGGACGATGTACTGGTCTATCGCCTCGCCCTCCAGTTCCGCCGCCGGATAGCCGAACACCCGCTCGAAGGCGGGGTTGACCGACCGGACGACCGGGTCCCCGTTCTCGATGACGAAACTCGCAGTGGGGCTCGGGATGTTCTCGAACAGCGCCGCGAGTCGGTTGTGCTCGTGTCGGAGTTCGTGTTGTGACCGGATCCGCTCGACTGCCTGGGCAGCGTGCGACGCGAGCAGTTCTGCGAGTTCCACGTCCTCGTCGTCGAAGGCGTTCTGTTCTCTGCGGCCCGCCTGGAAGACGCCGACGTCGCCGATGGGGACGCTGAGCACCGAGCGTAGCGTGGTGTCCTCGGAGTCGTCGACGCGAGCGTCCTCGAGGACGTCTGCAACGCGCTCGGACTCTCCGGTCTTGTACGTGTGACCGGCAACGCCCTCGTCGACTGGAATCCCCTCGACGTCCGGTGGCTGTCCTGCCCACGCGCGCACCTCGAGGAAGCCGTCGGACTCGGTTTCGACGACCGAGGAGTCGAACGCGAGTACGTGGTCTGCGGTGTCGGCCATCGCGTCGTAGACGGTCTGTTCCTCGTCTGTCGCCGCGACGCGACCCGCGTACTCGAGGAGTTCCGGACGGTGGTCGTCGTCGTCACGAACCATCGGTATCCTGCCTCGAAGGAGACAACCGCTTGAACAGTACCTCGTAGTCCTCGTCGTCGAAGCCCGCGAGCACGCCGTCCAGGCGGTCCCGGAGCTCCGCGAGTTCGGCTTCGAGGCGGCGGAACTTCTCGGAGTCCGTGACACCGTTGCGGTCTGTCTCCTGTAGCAGCGCGCGCTTACGAGCGACGGCGAAGTAGCGCTGGACGGTGGCGTCGTACGCCGACCGCCGGAGCAGTCGGTCGACCGAGTCCCGGAGCGTCTCGCGGTCGACCGGCTTTCGGAGGTAGTCGTCGAACCCCATGTCGATGATGTCGAGTCGTGGTTCGACGGCGGTCACCATCCCCACCCGACAGTCGTAGCCGCGTTCCCGGATGGTCTCGAGGAGTTCGTCGCCAGGCACGCCCGGCATCTGTCGGTCGAGCAGGACGACGTCGACGTCCTCGTCGAGGGTGTCGAGGGCCGACTCGCCCTCGTACGCCGTTCGCACTTCGTAGCGGTCACGGAGCCAGATAGTGTAGAGGTCGGCGAGGCCGCGTTCGTCGTCGACCACCAGGACAGTGGCCTCCTCGTCGACGCCCGAGGTCCCTCCGTTGCGTTCAGTCATGGTTGTGTCCGCGGCCGCGGTCTGGCCGACGTTGGATTCGAACGTATTTATCACTTGTTGAGCGATTCCCGACCAGATACGCACTCGCACACGGGAGGACGCGCCGACGGCATTCGCTACGACAACCCCGCGACGGACTGCTGAAGTCGTATCGTCGGCGGAACCAGCAGTCCGCCGAGGAGGACGAGGAACACGTACGTCAAGGGGTCAGCGACCGTCGCTGGGCCGACGAGCGAGGCGAGGTCGCCCACCGCGATGCCGGTCGCGCAGACGAGCACGAGCAGGAGGTGGCGACGGAGTGTGTCGAGGGCGGTGCCGTGAGCGAGCGACTCCAGGCGCTCGCTGAACGCGACGCCGTACGCCGCGAACGCCAGCGCGCCGACGCCCTTCACGACGGCGACCACCGCCGACTGGCCGAGGAGGAGGACGACCAGCCACTCCACGCCGATGACGACGACGAACCCGAACTCGATGCGGCGCAGGCGGGCCAGCGACACGTCGCGCTCGGACTCCGGCGGCGCGAGCGCGCTGTTGTAGTACACCTCCCGCATCGCGAACGCCACGAACGCGATGGCAAAGAGGAGCGTCACGTCCGCGAACGCCGCGACGACGCCGCCTGCACCGGCGACCAGCGCGAGGCCGCACGCGCCGAACGCCGTCACCGCGAACCCGAGGTACGAGAGGTAACCCCAGAAGTCCTCGTGGCCCTCCATGCGGTCGAGCGCGTGATTCTGCAAGGCGTAGTACGAGAACACCGCTCCTGTCACAGCGACGAGTCCGTACCCAGAGAATCGGATGACAGAGAGCGTTCCGTTCACCGCCATCCAGCCACCTCCACGACGTCCGCCGCCAGTTCGTCGAGGGCCCGCTGGAAGTCGAGCACCGTAGCGAACCGCGACGCCTTCTCGGGGGCGAGCGCTCGCGCGAACAACTTTTCGACGGACGCCGGCAGGTCCGGGTTCAGTTCAGTCGCGTCGATACGGTCGCTGCCCCCAGTAGACGGGGCGGTTCCGGTGAGTAGGCCGTAGGTCAGCGCGCCGAGACCGAACACGTCCGTCGACTGGTCGAACTCACCGTAGGCGTCTGGATCGACGTGCTCCGGCGCGGCGTAGCCCGGCGGAACCGGCGGCGTCTGGAGCCCGCTCACGGCGTGTGCGAACCCCCAGTCCGCGACCGTCGGGGCGTCCCACGCGTTCTCCGCCGTCTCCACGAACCGCACCGCACCCGGATGCAGGCCGCCGTGAACGACACCCCTGCTGTGCGCGTGGCTGACGGCGCGCGTCACGCACGTCACCTGCCAGAGCGCCTCCGCGAGCGACGAGGGCGACCCGCGTTGCGCGAGGGTTTCGCCCTCGTCGAAGCGAGCGACGACCCAGCGCGGCCCGCGCCCCATCAACGTAGCGACGTGGTCGTGACCGTCCACGGACGCCCACCACTCGACGGCGTCGCGGAACGCCGCGCACACCGCGGAATCCTCGGCGGTGAGTCGCCGGAGCGTCACGACGCCGTGCTCCAGCGTGCTCTCAGCCACCGTCGCCTTGTAGTCCGTGGTGAGCGGTCCCTCCCGGAGTGTCCGACTCGGCGAGAGATCCGCGAGGGACAGCGACACCGAGGGGACTTCCGGAACTTCGTCGGGCGGACCGTGCTCGGGGCCGTCTTCGTCGCTGTCGCCGGTTTGGACCGGCGTCTCCTGCCCGAAGGACACCGCTACGGGTCGGGTTCGGTCCTCCTCGTCGGCGTTCACGGTGACCACCGTCGCGTCGTCGGGCAGAAGCGACGCGTACGCCTCGTGGGAGCGGACCACCATGGGGTAGCCGGCGTCGTCGGCGCGCGACTCGAGAGCGGCCGCGACTTCGCGGACCGCCTCGCGCGCGTACCGCTCCACGAGCGCATTGCCGGAGTCCGTCAGCGCCGCGAGTGTCGACAGCCCCGTCGTCGCGCGAGCCGGGTACGCCTTCGTCACGGCGGCCACCGCAACGACGGCGTTCTGGGTCACCAGCGGGTCGTCGGACCGCGCGAGCGACACGAGGTTCGGGAACCGGTCGGCGAGCGCGTCGGGTTGGGTGTCCGCCAACTCCGCCAATACCCACGTCACACCGCGACGAACCCACACGTCGGGGTCGTCTACGCGCGACGTGAGCGCGTCCAGGTGGCCACGCACCGTTGCGGGCTGGGAGTCCACGGCCTCGACGAGTCGCCAGGCCGCGCCCGCGCGCTCGTCGGAGTCGTCGCTCTCGAGGAGCGCGGCGAGTTGCGAGACGGAGTCCGTGGTGACGTTCGACTGGAGCGACCGGCGACGCTCCGAGTCGACGCGCGCGTCGACATTCTTCTCTCCCATGCGATTCCGTATCGCAGAGTACTTTCGCGCGCCGCCACATGGTACTTTTGGTGGTCGGCCGCGCCACTCCCCGTCACTCTCTGCCACGGAATGAAAACGTAAAGACGGGGGCGTGAGACGAGACGGTATGGACCGCGTAGCAATCATCGGTGCGTCGATGACCCAGTTCGGCGACCGCGACTCGTGGGTGCGGGGGTTGCTGGCGGAAGCTGGCGACGCCGCGCTCACTGACGCGGGCGTCGCCCCCGGCGACCTCGACCACCTCTACGTCTCGAACATGGCAAGCGGCGAGTTCGAGGGCCAGACCGGCATTCCGAACATGCTCGCCCACGACCTCGCGGCGATGCCCGCGTACACCGCGCGAATCGACCAGACCAGTTCCTCCGGCGGCGCGGGCATCTACGCCGCCTGGCAGTCCGTCGCCTCGGGCGCGAGCGAGATGACGATGCTCGTCGGCGGGGAGAAGATGACCCACCGCTCGACGGCAGAATCCACCGACGTCATCGCTAGCCTCACGCACCCCGTGGAGTACAAACACGGCGTCACGCTCCCGAGTTTCGCCGGGATGACAGCGCGCAAGTACCTCGATGAGTACGACGCGCCCCGCGAGAGCCTCGGGAAGGTTGCCGTGAAGAACCACCGGAACGGCATCGACAATCCGCACGCGCAGTTCCGCAAGGAAGTCGACCTGGAAACGGTCCTCGACTCACCCATCGTCGCGGACCCGCTTCGACTGTACGACTTCTGTCCCATCACGGACGGCAGCGCGGCGCTCGTGTTCTGTCCTGAGTCGGTCGCCGAGAAGTACACCGACGATTACGTCGTCGTCTCCGGTGTCGGCGGCGCGACGGATACCCACGTCGTCCACGAGCGAGACGACCCGACGACGATGGGCGGCGTCGTCGAATCCTCGAACGTCGCCTACGAGATGGCGGACCATGAGCCCGATGACGTGGACGTCGCGGAACTCCACGACATGTTCACCATCCTCGAGTTCCTGCAGAGCGAGGACCTCGGCTTCTTCGAGAAGGGTGAGGGGTGGAAGGCAGTCGAGGACGGCGTCACCGACCGTGACGGCGACCTCCCCATCAACACGTCGGGCGGACTCAAGTCCAAGGGCCACCCGCTCGGCGCGAGCGGCGTCGCACAGGCCTACGAAATCTACACGCAGTTGCTCGGAGACGCCGGAGCACGACAGGTCGACTGTGAGGTTGGTCTGGCGTGCAACGTCGGCGGCTTTGGGAACTGTGTCACCACCACCATCCTCGAACAGCCATGACCAGTGACACCACCGCCAGTTTCGACGCGCACCGCTGCCCGAACGACCACCTCACGTACCCCGGTCACACGCGCTGTCCGGAGTGTGGCGAACACCAGAAGTCGACTATCGACCTGACCGAGCGGACCGCGGCCGTCGTGACGTGGACGACGTCCACGGCGACGCCGCCGGGTGTCCGCGAACCGAACCACCTCGCCATCGTGGAGTTCGACGTGTCGGACGTGGCAGAGGGCGAGCACGTCCGCGCGCTCGGCCAGCTCACGACCGCCGACGGCGTCGACATCGGCGACGAGGTGACGCCCGTCCACGTCGAGGAGTTACGGGAGCCGGGCGCCGGCATCCGCGAACCCGAGAGCCAGGAGTGGGACGGCTACCGCTTCGAACCAGTGTAGTTCGAGAAAGTGTCACGGCGGCCGTGTTCGGAGCCGTCGTCACGGCGGGGGCTCGTCGACGTCGTCCGTGCCGTCGCTACGGCCTGTGTCGTCTGAACCAACGTTCTGGTCGACTTCGCCGCGAAGAATATCGATCTCCTCCTCGATAGCCTCGGTGTTCCGTCGGCGGCGGGTCGACCCATTTGTCTCGCGGAGTTCGGCCTCGATCTCGTCAGTGAGTCGCTCGGCGTCCTCGAGCAGGTCCCGTGCCGTCTGCGAACTCGGAAGGTCGCCGGACTCGACGGCGGCATCGAGGTCGGAGAGCGCTCTGTCGAGTGAGGCAAGCGTCTCCCGCCCGAGCGACTCGGCGCGTTCTCGGGTACGGTCTGCGTGCTGGCGGGCGCGGTCTGCGCGTTCGCTCGTTGCCTGCCCGCGGTCCATCGCGCGGAGCACCGCACCGAGTCCCTCCAGTATCCGTATCTGGGCTTCGAGCATCGCAACGGCCGTTGGAATCGTGTACTGTTCGGTGAACCGCAGCAACTCTCGGGGGTGCGGTGGCCGTGGAAGACCAAGTGGTCCGCGACGCGGTCGGAGCTCCCGGCGCAGCTCCGCCAGCGTTCGCTCGAGTTCGCCGACGCGCGCCTCGAGGTTGTCGTGGTCGCGGCGCTGTGACATGCGTTTCTGTTGGTTCCGGAAGGACTTAGCCGTGGGTGGCCGGGAACGTTCCAATCCTTGGCGTCAATTGCGTACAGACGGTGTGCTGCGTTCGCGGGGCGGCCACCGTGCTCGCGTCGTCGGCGCTCGCGGTGAACCCGCTCATCGGATGCGCCTCACGCCCCGCAGCTGAATTCAGGTCACGCCAGTGGATGGCCCTGGCCTGGTATTTGAACGTTCGCGACGAGGATTCCCCCTAGAATCCCTCGCGCATCAGGGGCTGACTCTCCGGAAGGAGTTCGCCGAGTTCGTCGACAGTGGCCGCGTCTGCCTCCACATCCCCGACGGTGGCGAGCTCGTCGGCGCTCCGGTAACCGACGTAGAGTTGCGAGAGCGCGCCAACGCCGAGGCGTGCGTCGGGGTCCTCGTCGGACCGTTCGACCGTCGCGGTACCGTTCACCACCTCGAGGCGGTAGGTGTCGTCGTTCCAGTCCGCGAGCGGGTCGGCGATGTCGAGTACGAGGTCCGTGGTCGTTTCGTCAGGGAACGGGAGCGCTTCGAGGGCGCGCGGGACGTCCACGAGTCGGAACATTGGGGCCAGGGAGAGGGTGGATTCGATGTCGTCGCCGTCGGGAACGAGGTCCAGAACGTCCTCGCTCGGCGGCGTCCAGAAGCCGATCTGGTCGACCTGGGAGTCGTGGTCCGCGAGGAAGCGCAGGAGCGCGAGACGAGCGTCGTGGTCGACGTGCGCCCAGTCTCGGACCTGGAGCGTGTCCTCTTCGCCGCTGTCGAAGCTGTACGCGACGTAGGCAGCAAGCTGTCCGTCGCGCTCCCAGCCGTACACGTAGGGGTCCTCACGCCACCCCTCGAAGACCCGGTTCCGCCACCACTCCTCGGTGCGCTCCATCGTGAGTTCGTAGTCGGCGCCGTGCTGGTCGTGGACGGCGTCGAGGCGCTCCCAGTCGTCCGCGTCGAGTCGCACGAACTCGCCGTGCCGGTAGTCGAGCGCGAACGACAGCACCTCAGGGTCGCATTCGTGGCGGACGCCACGATTCGACGTCGCCCACCCGTAGTTCGCGTAGAACGACCGCTTGAACGGCCAGAGCGCGGAGAGGTACGTCCCCCGGTCGCGGGATTCGGCGAGCGCGTCGTGGAGCATCTGGCTCGTGAACCCACGGCGGCGCGTCTCGGGCGGACTCGCGACCGCGGAGAGCCCGTCGAGCGAGTGAGCCCGGCCGCGAACGCGCGTGGTGAACTCGATGAGTCGGCACACGGCTCGGAGGTCATCTCCCTCGAAGAGGCCGTAAGCCTCTCCGATTCGTTCGGACTCCGGCGTCTCGTCCTGGTCGCTGCCATCACCCTCGTCGTCGCTATCGTCGGATGGCCCCTGTTCCGGGTAGAAGGCGTACCGGACCATCGACTGGAACTCGTCGAGTCGGTTCTCAGGAACCGGGCGAAAGTCGGGCATGTAGAAGCCCGCGGCGTCTTGTGGCATGAAGGTGTCGGGGCCGAGTGAACCGGAGACACGGCCCACAGTTTCGTGCTCGGCGTCCGTCAGATGCCGCGCTGGTACTGCGGCGGGACGTCGACAGCGTCCTCGCGCCCCAGTTCTCGGGCGGCGTGCAGCGGGAAGTAGGGGTCGTCGAGGAACTCCCGGCCGACGAGCGCGACGTCCGCGCGGTCGTTCCGGATCAGGGCGTCGGCCTGCTCTGCGGTGGTGATGCCGCCGACGGCGCCGACCGCGACGTCCGAGTCGGTCTCGTTCCGGATCTGCTCGGCGAACCGGGTCTGGTAGTTCGGGCCAGTCCACTCGATCTCCTGGTCGGGGTGGATGCCGCCCGTGGAGACGTCTATCAGGTCCGCGCCGGCGTCCGCCAACAGGTCCGCGAGGCGGACGGACTGCTCGATGGTCCACGAGTCCCGGTCGTCGAGCCAGTCGGTCGCGGAGATGCGGACGAACACGGGCGCGTCCTCGCCCCACTCGTCGCGGACGGCTTCGGTGACCTCGCGCACGATGCGCGCTCGGTCCTCGAAACTACCCCCGTAGGCGTCGTCCCGGTGGTTCGTGACCGGCGAGAGAAACTCGTGGAGGAGGTAGCCGTGGGCAGCGTGGACCTCCGCGACCTCGAAGCCGGCGTCGCGGGCGCGGCGCGCGGCCTGCCGGAACGAGTCGACGACGTCGGCGATGCCGTCCTCGGTTAGCTTCTCGGTTGGGTGGGTGTCTCCGCCCTCGTAGGGCCACGGGTCGGCGCTCGGCGCGGCGGTCTCCCAGCCGCCGTCCTCGGGCGCGATGGCGCCGCTCTCGTCGCCCCAGGGCCGGTGCTTGGAGGCCTTCCGGCCGGCGTGAGCGAGCTGGATGCCGGGCGTCGCGCCCTGTTCGGCGACGAACTCGGCGATGGGGGAGAGCGCGTCTGCGTGCTCGTCGCTCCAGACGCCGAGGTCCTGCGGGGAGATGCGGCCGCGGGGTTCGACCGCGGTGGCTTCCGTGAAGACGATGCCAGCACCGCCCACCGCTCGCGACCCGAGGTGGACGCGGTGCCAGTCGGTCGCGAGGCCGTCTTCGTCCTCACAGGAGTACTGGCACATCGGAGACACCGCAAAGCGATTCCGAACAGTCGTCTCTCGCAGTTCGAGCGGCGAAAATACGTCCTCTGTCATCACCTCGCCGTAGCCGTGTCGCGGGGATAACCGTGGTGAAGCGGGGGGTGATTGCCGCCTCTCCGTCGCGGCGAGTCAGAACGACCTTCGTGGAGTTAGAACGTCTCCTCGTGGAGCACTTCGTCGACGTCGCGCCGCGGGAGGCGCTCGGGTTCCTCGCCGCCGCTCGGGCCGATGGCGACCAGCACGACCGGCACCGTGTCCTCGGGCATGTCGACGAACTCCGCGGCGGCCTCGTAGTCGAAGCCGCTCATCGGGGTGGCGGTGAGGCCCCTGGCGTGCGCGGACAGCAGGAGGTTCTGAACGGCGAGACTGGCGTTCCGCATGGCGTAATCCCGGCCTGCGCGCTCGGACTCGTAGCCGGCGACGGTCTGCTCTTTGACCTGCTCGCCAGTTTCGGCGTCGAAGCGATCGGCCTCGACCCACTCCTCGAAGACGCGGTCGGCGGTCTTCGGGTCGGTGTGGCCACCGACGAGGATTGCGGTGCCGGCGTCGAGGATGTGCTCCTGGCCGTACGCGATGTCGACGAGCTCCTCGAGACGCTCGTCGTCGCTGATGGCGACGAACTCCCAGGGCTGAAGGTTGTACGAGGACGGTGCGAACGCGGCGTCGCGAACGACTGCCTCTAGCGTCTCGGTGTCGAGATCGGTGTCCGGGTCGAAGTTGTGACCCGAACGCCGCGTCCGGAGCGCCTCGATGGCCGCGGGAAACTCGACGTCCGATTCGGATTTTGGCTGTTGGCCTGCCTCTGACATCCCGAGTGTGTACGGCTTCCGGAAGGACTATCCTGGCGCTCTCAGCCATATCCGCCGATTGGACTATGTCCCCACGACCCACCCGCGACCGATTCGGCCAGCGAACTTGGCGTTCCTGTCTCGGACAGCCGACGGTCCGGAACCGGACAGCGAGCGGGGATTCCGCGAGTTATATGTGCCCGCACCACACACCACTCGGTGACCAGATGACGACGGACGAGACGGGCAGTGAGACCCGGACGACGAGAGATGCAACCGGGCTCATCGACGACGCCGCGGACGCACTTGACGTCCCGGATGCGACGGCGGAAACGGCGACGACGGTGTTCCGACGCCACTGCGACGAGCGCGACGCGAACCCGAACTCCGTCCACACGACGGCAGCGGCGTGTCTCTACGTCGCGTGCAAGGTCGAACGCGTTCCCCGCACGGTCGAGGAGGTCGTGGACGCGGCCGACGCCGACCGAACCCTGCTACTGCGGCGCGCGAAGGACGTGACCAGCGAACTCGGCATCGACCTCTCGGGGTTCGCGGACGCGTCCCGGTACGTCGAACGGTACGCCACCGAACTCGACCTGCCGGATGGCGTCGCCGAACGGGCGAACGACATCGTGGCGTGCTGTGAGGACGCGGGCATCGCCGGCGGGAAGTCCCCGAGCGGGTGGGCGGCCGCCGCGGTGTACAACGCGAGCGTGGAGGCCGACCTGGGCGTCCGCCAGGACACGCTGACGGGACTCGCGGACGTCACCCACGTCACCATCCGGAACCGCTATCAGGAACAACGCGAGGTGCTCCGCGCGCAGAATCCGCCGCCCGAGACCGCTGTCGAGGCCGTCGACTGGTACTGCGAGTACCTGCCCGTCTCCGGGTACGTCGCGGACGCGGCGCGTAACCTTCTGAAGGACGCTGACGACGTCGACGTGGACGCTGCGCCAGCGGCGTGGGCGGCGGCAGCACTCAGGCGAGCAGGTGAGCGCGCGGGGTCGTCCATCGGGATGAAGGCGCTGAAGACCCCGGCGGGGTGTCCAGCCGCGGCCGTCCACGAGCGCGAGCGCGAACTCCGGTAGGAATCCGTGGCGAGTGGGAAAGAGCGCCGGTGACGAGCGCCAGAAGGAGGAAAGCGAGGAGCGGGGCGTTGCGGTTACGAGCGCTCGTCGAGCACCGGGATGAACGCGCGCTGCTCGTCGAGGATCTCCGGGTCGAGGTCCGCGACGAGCGTGCGCTCCCCTCGGTTGAGTCGCGCGTGGACCGCACCGTCCGGGCGGACGACGGTCGACCGGCCGGCGTACTCGACCGTTCTGGCGTTCGGTAGCTCCCGGCGTCCCGTGCGTCCGCAGCCGACAACCCAGCGCACGCCGTCGAGCGCGCGGGCGCGCAAGAGCAGGTCCCAGTTCTGTCCGTACGCGCCCGGCCACGCGCCGGCGACGAACAGCGCGTCGACCCGCTTCCGGGCGAACGCAGCGCTCACTTCCACGAAGTTGAGGTCGTAGCAGGTGACGAGCCCCGTCGTCCCGACGGGGGTTTCGACCGTGATGGCGTCCTCGCCGGGTTCGAGAACGTCGCGTTCGTCGCTCCATCGGTGGCGCTTCCGGTAGAACGTTCTGTCGCCGTCCGGGGTGACGTACCCGAGCGTGTTGTAGTGGGCGTCTCCGTCGTCCTCGACGAACCCAGCGAGCACGTCGACGTCGTTCTCGTTGGCGAGAGCGGCGAGTCTGTCGAGTTCGTCGTCGTCTCTGTCGAGTGCTGCGTCGTGGACGCGCTCGTCGGGAACGAACCCCGTGAGCGCGTACTCCGGGAACACCGCGACGTCGACGCGGGCGTCGAGCGCGCGGAGTCTCTCACCCACCGCGGCGAGGTTGGCGGAAACGTCGAGGTCAGCGACGGCCATCTGGCAGGCGGCGACGGTGGGCGTGGGCACGCTCGCGGGTGGACTTCGCGGGCGCAAAAAGCCAGCGGAGAGCGTTCGCCCGCGAGTGCACGGGAACGGGCGGTGGAGAGACCACGCGCGCGCGCAGCCAGCGGGCTGAACGGTTCTGGGTAGGCAGTCGGGGGACGGTCAGACGACGAACAGCAGCGGCATCATGCCGACGACGCCGGCGGTCAGTCCGGCAGTGAGTTCCGGCGTGCCGTTGCTGGGGAGTGTGGCCCCGGCCTCGCGGGCCTCGGGGATGAACTCGTGGAACACCAGGAACACCATCGCGCCCGCGGCGAAGCCAAAGCCCAGCGGGAGGAACACGCGTGCGACTTCGACGAACGCGAACGCGATGACCGCGCCGATGGGCTGGGGGAGGCTCGTGAACACCGCGACGCCGACGAGTTTCCACCGGCGCATCCCCTGTTCGTGGAGCGGGATAGACACTGCGAGCCCTTCCGGGATGTTGTGGATGGAGATGGCGAGCGTGATGAACACGGCGAGCAGGGGGACGCTGAAGCCCAGAATCGGGATGCCGCCCTCGAGTCCGACGTCGGCGAAGGAGACGCCGACAGCAACGCCCTCGGGGAACGAGTGGACGGTAAGCACGCCCGCGATGAGGACGAGTTTCTCGAAGTCGCCTTCCGCGATGTCTCGGGGCGCGAAGTCGTACGCTTCGACGACGCGGTGGGCGACGACGACGAGCGCGACGCCCGCGAGTGCGCCCGCTCCCACTTCGACGGGTGTGCCGTAGGCGAGTCCTTCGCGGAGGAGGCCGAACCCGGACGCCGCGAGCATGATGCCGGAGGCCAGTCCCCAGAGGCCGACCCGCCACCGGTCGCTGACGTCCTCGACGAAGAAGAAGGGGAGCGCGCCGAGCCCCGTCGCGAGGTCGGTGAGCAGTCCGGCGACGAAGACGAAGCCGAGCGCAACGAGGAAGTCCATACCGGAACCACGAACGCCCGGAAGATAGTTTTTACGAACCGGGAAGAATAGTTTTGGCAAACCTAAACAGATGCGGCGTGAGGTGAAACCGCGTGGGTTGATGGACCACCGTCCGATTCACGATGCATGGACGAACAGGACCGCGTTTCGGCGTTTCTCGACGAACACAACCTCCACGCGCCGCCGGCACACCGCGTCCTCGACCTCGTCAGCGAGACCGGCGAGCTCGCGAAGGACGTGAACGTCGCGACCGACTACGGGGAGAATCCAGGTGAGGCGACCGTCCAGGAGGACGAACTCGGGGACGCCCTGTTCTGTCTGCTCGCGCTCGCGGACGAACTCGACATCGACGCCACGGGCGCACTGGACACCGCGCTCTCGAAGTACGACGACCGGATCGAGGAGACCGATGATGCCGGATCGAAGGACTGACGCGAGCGCTCACACCAGCGCCGACGGCTCCACCCACACGACGAACTGATCGTCCCGGCGGACGACACCCCGACTCGTCTCCGTCTCCGCCGCGTCGTCGACGTCCTCGGGCGTCACCGATTCGACCTCGTGGACGTCGTCGACGAGCAACCCCGTACTCTCCTCGCTGGACAACACTACGATGCGGTTGCCGTCCGTGCTGCCGTCCACGTCGAGTTCGACGCGCGGGTCGACCACCGTCGTCGTCTCGCCCCGGAGGTCGACGACGCCGACCACGTTCTCCTCGGCGTTCGGAATGGGCGTGACGTCCTCGGTCGCGTCGACGATTTCGTCCACGTGCGCGATGTCGATACAGTAGCGACCGTCCTCTAGCGAGAAAACAAGTACGTCTGTCCCATCGTCTGTCATACCGGCGACTCTGCGGGGGACGGAATTAAGCGTTTGGTCTATCCGAACCCCGACACTCTTTTTTCCCTCGGTTGATATCGTCAGTTCGATGGACCCGGTGGAAGTGTTGCGGGTGCTCGGCAACAAGTACAACGCCGAGATCCTGCAAGCGACGCACTCGCCGAAATCCGCCCAGGAGCTAAGCGAGGAACTCGACATTCCCATCGCCACCAGCTACCGCCGTATCGAGGAACTCAACGACCACGACCTCCTGAAGATGGAGGGGAAAGAGCTCTCCGACGAAGGGCGCCGGACGAAGGTCTACCGTCGGCAGATCGACGAACTCACCATCGAGTTCGGCGTCGAGGAGACGGCGGTCGAGACCACCGAACGGACGGAAGCCAAGAACGCGCTCGTCGACGTCTGGAGTGACCTCCGCACCGAAGGGTAGGCTTCGACTGGCACGTCCAACGGCATCGGGAAGCTGAATTCCTCGACCGGGGTGCGCGCACTCTGGCCAATTCTCCCCGCTAATAATCGCAGGCTTACATTTATACGGTCGCCCGCGAATCCACGCACGCCCGAGAAATGCGCTCTATCGAAGCACTCTACCTGGCGTTCAGCGCGACCCTCGCCGCGGCGGGACTGAGCATGGTGGCGTTCGCGACGCGCGCGTACGTGAACACGGGTCGCGACTCGATGAGACACCTCTCGGCCGGGTTCGGTCTCGTCGTCGCCGCCGCCATCGGCACCACTGTCGCCGCGTTTCTCACGGGTTTCCAGAACACGCGGACGCTACTCACCGTGAACTACTTCCTCACGACGACCGGCTACATCTTCGTGATGTACAGCATCGTCGTTGCCGAGTGACAGGCGCCTGCCTACGAGAAGCGGGATTTCACGCGGTCGAACAGTTTTACGCGGCGCTCCGACGCCGCCTCGTTCTCGTCGAGTCCCGCCTCCGAGATGAGGTCCTCCAGGGGAATCTCGTAGACCGGCCCGTCTTCGCCATGCGTCTGCGCGTGCTCCGGTTCGGAGGCGTCGTCCTCGGCCTCACCCGTCTCCGGGTCCACCCACTCGAACCCCGCAGAGTCGTCCGCCTCGTCCTCGGGTTCCGGCGGTTCGATGCCGATGCTGTCCGCGAACTTCGCGGCGAGTCGGTCGTAGGCGCGGGACGCCGGGCTGTCCGGTCGTAGACTCACGACCGGTGCTCCCTTCCGGGTCGCGAGTTTCACGGCGTCGTCGTCGGGCACGCTCGCGGTGACCGCGTTCGTCGTGCCGAGCGCCGCCGCGATGCCCTCCACGTCGTCGAACCCGCCGTCGCCCGTCTGCGTGAACACCGCGCCGACCACTGGCTTCTCGAGTTTGCCGACCAACCGGCCCGTCTTCGTCGCGTCGTTCAACGAGGAGAACTCCGCCGTCGTCACCAGCAACACGCCGTCGGCGACGGACATCGCCATCGCGATGTCGTAACTCAACCCTGCACCGGCGTCGAGCAACACCACGTCGCTCTCGTCCCGGAACCGCTCGACGACCCTGTGGAGGGACTTCGCGTCCGCCTCCGCGAACTGCTCCAGCGCCGTCGACCCGGGAACGAGCGTGACGCCGTGCGTCTCGTAGGCGGCGTCCATCGGCGACGCGTCGCCCGACAGCACGTCGTGTAGCGTCTCCTCGGGGTCGACGCCGAGCAGTCCAGAGAGGTTCGCCATTCCGAGGTCGACGTCCACGACTGTCACGTCGAACCCGTCCTCGGCGAGCGCGACGCCGAGGTTCGTCGTGGTCGTCGTCTTCCCGACGCCGCCCTTGCCGCTGGCGACGGCGAACACGTACCCGTCTCCGGACTCGTTCATCGTGACGTTGGTTGCGTGCTACGGTACATAAGTGTGGCTCCGTGGGTCACACGCTCAACAGCGTGCCGACGAGTTCCAGCGTCCCCGCGCCGATGAGCGCGGAGATCCACGTCAACAGGACGAAGTGGATGTACGCGTTGACCTGATGGCCGCCGTCCACGACGCGCACCGTCAGCGAGGACAGCACGGAGTTCACGAGCACCGTCAACACGAGCAGGTACTTGATGACCTGGATGTCGTAGACGTCGGTGTGGATGATGCTCCCGAAACTGAACGCCGAGTTCGAGAAGTCGAGGTTCAGCCCGGAGAGCACGGACACCACGCCAAGCCCGATGAAGAACGCGAACGTCGCCGCCGACGTGATGCCGTAGAGCACGCCGACCATCGTCGTCGCCGCCTGCGTCCGCTGCTCGCGCAACTGGAGCACCTCGTGCATGTTCCCCGAGATGAGATCCCCGAGGTGTTTCGGGTCGCCGCCCATCTGGCGGCCGACGAGGTACATCTCGCTGAACTTCTGGATCAGGTTCGAGTGGGCGTCTGCGGTGAAGTGGCGCCACGCCGCCGAGGCGTCCACGCGCAGGTTCAGGCGCTTGTAGAGGTCGTCGATGAGGCCGGTCAGCGCCCCGAAGTCCTTCTTCCGGAGCGTCGACAACACGCGATTCGTGGTCGTCTGGCGCGCGGTCTCGCTCGCCCCGAGCGCGCGGATGAAACTCGTGAACTCCTCGTCGCGTTCTTTCACCCGTGACTCCACGATGCGCGCGGCAACCCCCGGAATCAGGAGCGGCGTCGTCGGAATCGCGGCGTACAGCGGCAGCGGAATCGAGTTCGGGTCGACGCTCGTCCACTCCATGAGAACGGCGGCCTCCGCGACGACGAGGGCCACCGAGAGGGCGCCGCCGACGGCAGTCGCGATTCGAAGCCGCCACTCCGTGCTCGTCGTGCGGTCGGTCGGGAAGTACCACAGCGGGTCGGTCGGCGAGATGGTGTAGATGGCGTAGAGGAAGCCAAACTGGACGAACGAGTACATCACGACGACCGAGGAAACGGTCATCGTCGGGTTCGTCCCGGAGAGGATGGGGAGCACCGTCGCGAACACCAGCGCGAACGTCACGGACAGCACCATCGACAGGTAGAGGTCCTTCATGATCTGGAGGTTGTCCAGTTGCCCCTCGTAGACGGTGGCGTAGTTCCGGATGATGGCGTCCTGCTCGCTCGTCAGGTACGACTCCAGGCTCTGACCGGAGTTGATGGTGTACGCGAGTCGGTCCAGAAAGTCCGCGACGAGTTTGCTCGGCACCTTCTTCGCGCGCATCCGGCACGCGTCGTCGAGGCTCTGGTTCCATCCGTCGATGAGTTGCACGATTCGCCGAGCCTCCTCCGCGAGCGGGCCGTACTCCTCCTCCGCGCCGATGCGACGGAACACTTCCACGCGGTCGATGTTCGTCGTCGACAGCACGGTCATGTGCGTGACGAACAGGTGGAACTGCTCTTCCATGCGCTTCTTGCGCTGGTCCTGTTTGATCTTCGGGTAGAGCACAGCACTCACCAGACAGAGCAGGCCGAGCATCGGAACCGGCACCGCGACGAACAGGGGTAGGGTCACCAGGAGAACGGCGGCGACGGACGCGGCGAAGAACACCACCGACGGCACGACGATGAACGCGGTGTACTGCGACGCCGGCATCCGCATGCTGCGGTAGGACTCCGCGATCGACTCGACGGCGTCGCCGAGATTCAGTTTCTCGAGCGTTCCCTGTTCCTCGACGTCTTCCGTGGCCATGGAGCTAGAACCCGCGCGAGATGGTGAAGGGAAGCCCCTCCACGCCGTCGCGCTGGAAGGACTTGATGGTCTCGTTGAACTCGTGGTACCCGATCAGGTCCTCCTGGATGATGCGCTCCATGATGTCCGCGCGGAAGTCCAGTTCCTCGTATATCTCGCGGGTGTCGGCGTACCCGAGCAGGGTCGCGATCTGCTCCTCGAGGACGTAGGAGTTGTTCCGCCCCTGGAAGACGATTTCGTCCTCCACGGGGTCCCAGTAGAACGCCTGCCGGGTGACGACCCCGCCCATCTCCTTGGAGTACCCCTCGATCTCCTGGACCGAGGTGACCCGGCGCAACACGTCGTCGCCCTGCTTCACGCGGTTCTGGAACAGCGCCACGTCGCAGTTGTCCATGAACGTCTCCGGGACGTTGATCGGTTCCCCGGTGAACCGCTGGATCATCGAGACGATGTCGCTCGCGTGGAACGTCAACATTACGGGGTGACCGGTCTGGGCCGCCTGGAACGCCATCCGGCCCTCCTCACCGCGCACCTCACCGACGATGATGTAGTCGGGGCGCGAACGCAGGGCGGCCGCGACCAGGTCGAACATGTCCACGTCCGCGGAGTTCTCGCCCTGTCCCTCGCGCGTGAGCAACTGCTGCCAGGTGTCGTGTGGCGGCAGCACTTCGGCGGTGTCCTCTGCGGTGTAGATCTTCGAGTCCCGTGGGATGAACGCCATGATGGAGTTCAGCGTCGTGGTCTTCCCGGACGCCGTCTCCCCGACGACGAACACCGTCTGCTCGTTCTCCAGACAGAGCCAGAGGTACGCCGCGAGCTCCGGCGACAGTGTTCCCCACTTCGTGATCTGGCCGACCGACAGCGGCACCTCGTCGCCCTGGCGGATGGTAAGCGACGGCCCCTTCAGGGAGACGTCGTCGCTGTAGATTATGTTGACACGCGACCCGTCCGGAAGCGTCGAGTCCACGATGGGGTCGGAGTCCGACACAGGGTCGCCGATGCGCTCACCCATGTTCCGGAGCCAGCCGTCGAAATTCTCCTCGTCGCCGAAGTCGACGGTGGTTTCGAGCATCCCGAACGTGCCGTGGTCGACGTAGCAGTGGCTCGGCCCGATGACGTGGATGTCCTCGTTGAACGGGTCACGCATCACCGGTTCCAGCGGCCCGAACCCGACGATGTCGCGGTTCAACTGGTAGCGGATGTTCTCGTATGTTCCCTGAGAGACGGGGATGCGTCCGAGGCCGAACGCCTCCTCGAGTGCGTCCCTGACCAGCGGCATCGCCGCGCGCATCTGGGTCGCGGCCTGCTTCGGTGCGGTGGCGACCTGGCGAGCGCCAGCCTTCATCTGTTCGCTCGAGAGGTCGCTCGAATCCATCGACATCTGGCCGCGGGAGTTGCCGGCCATGCGGTCGGCGAGCGTCGACGAGTCGAAGTTCCGCACCAGCGACCCGAGGTTCCGCGGGAGCGTGCGCATCTGCTGGATGACACCGCCGCTGCCGTCGTCGTCGATGCGAACAGTCTCCTCCAGGAGTTCCTCGATGCGGTCGTCGTACTCCGCCTCCATCTCCGGAGCGGGTTTCGTCACCGACTTCTCGAGGATGCGCTCCCGGACGTTCCCGAACACCGCTGCTTCCGGACCCGAAAGCTCCGGTTCGATGGTGTAGTACTTGGTGTCTTTCCCCAGGTCGCCGTAGACGTGACAGAAGATGGGGCCGCCCACGGGGTAGAGCACGTTCGGCTTGTTGGCCTCCCACTCGTCGGTCGGTTCGTCGATGAGTTCCGGGAACTCGCCCGTGAACTGCTTGAACCGCTGGAGGTACTCGCCCAGATGGGTGTGGCGACTCGCGGTCTCCCGGAGTTCGTGCCCGATCTGTCTGCTCCCGTGGTCTGCCATGAACTCTCACTCAAGCCACGCTTCTGCTCTCGATGACGATTCCGGTTCCCGAGCGCACGGAGTACCCGATGGTGTCACCGACCTGCTCGCCCATCCCCGCGAAGCGTCGAACGGCGATGGAGCGGCGCACGTCGTTTCCAACCTCCGCCATCTGTAACTCCAGATACACGTCTGCGATCGACCGGAACGGCCCGATAGCCTCGTCGTCGACAGTACTCGGGTCCACCGTCAAAACGATGACCCTTCCTTGCGATACGATATCCCTAAAGAAGGAAATGATTTCGAGCGCCGCCTGCCGCTCGTCGTTCTGCCGAACCAGCGCCTCGAACTTCGGGTCGTTCCGGAGGATGGCGTCGAACGTGTCGATGACAACGACGTCGCCCTGCCACATTCCCTCGGCGTCCATCAGGCGCTTCAACAGTTGCTTGCGGTCGCCTTCCTTGGCCTCGTCGCCCGTCCGGAGCGCACTCTGTCCGGTGTCGACGTCGGCGTGCAAGAACAGGAGGTTCTCGTTCAAGAGGTGTTCCTCGACGTTGTACGACAGCGAGTGCATCTGGTCGATGAATCCCCTGACCGTGAGTTCGGTCGAGAGCATCGTCACCGACTCACCAGCCTCGCAGAGTCCGTACGTGAACCGCTGGCTCAACGCGCTCTTCCCCGCGCCGTAGTCGCCCTCGACGAGCACGATGCTGCCACCCGGAATCCCGCCACCGAGTTCGTTGTTCAGCCGGTCGTGTCCGTCGAGGCCGAGCGAGTAGAGGTTCTTTCCAGTCATGTTCTGAACCGAAGCGTCTCGCGGTCACCGTTCATGATGACCACCACGCGGTGGTCACCCGACGACAGATCCACACCCGTCGCGTTCACGCGCGCGACGTTACCGACGGTCCACGAGTCGCCGCTGACCACGGTGACGTTCTTCGACGTCGCGTACCTGCCGTCGACGATGATGGATATCAGTTCGGGGTCCGGAGCCAACGTCTGTGACCCCGTGTTCTTCACCAGTAGTGTGAGCGTTGAGTTGGTCTCGTCGTAGATAGCGGCCGGACTCCCCGGGTCGCTGATGATCTCCACGTCCGTCCGGATTTCCTGGCTGACGTCCGCACTCCTGTCACCGAGCGCGCTGCTCAGTCGCTGGACGCCGCTCGTCATCGTCCCCGCGACCGACGCCGCGACGAGGAGGCTCGCGATGAAGATGATGAGCGTCGAGGAGGAGACACTCGCCACTCAGACCCCCTCCGTCGCCGTGTTACCCGACGGCGTAACCACCTTGACCCGGTCGGGGCGACTCGACTGATTCATCACGATGGTGTACGTCTCCCCGGGCAACCACAGCGACGTGTCGGTCGACCCCTCGACGTTCCACGAAGCGTACGCCGAGCGAGCCACGAACGACCCGTCCACGAGTAGGCTCGTCCCGTTCACCGACAGCGACGTCGCCCCCTCGTTTGTCACGTTCACCACCAGTTGCTCGTCGCCGCTCCCGTTGTAGGAAGCGTTCGTGACGTCGATGGCGGTGTTCCGTCGCTCGAGCACCCGTTCGGCGTGCCGGTCGTCGGCGGTCTGTACCTGCTCGTACCCGTTGTACGCCGCCGAGTACAGCACGCCGACGCTCATGAACGCGGCGAGAAAGATGATCGCCGCGGACCCACTAACGCTGAATCCCATTCCTCTGGAGGTCTTCGCAGCGGTCGATGATGGAGCGCTCGATGTCGCCACTCGCCAACTCCTCGATGTACTCGAGGCTCTCGAGGTGGTCGTCCATCGTCAGTTGGGTCGTCCCGAACTCCTCGCGGTAGAGGTAGTCCGAGTCCGTCAACCCCTCGAGGAGGTCGAAGAGGTGGTCTCGAACCGGTTCGCCGATCCACCCGATGCGCTCGTAGTAGTTCAACGTCCGGACCGTGTTCTTCGGGCCGAACTCCGAGAGCAGGTACTCCAGGAACTCCAGGGAGACGACGTCCGCGAGATACCCCGTCGGCGGCTCCGCGAGGTGGGGGCCGTCGCTCTGCGACCGGAGGCCGAGGGCTGGCGCCGACGGCCCGTCGTCGGGCGACTCCTCGCCCGCGTCTGTAGTGACGTCGTCTTCGTCGAACTCGAACTCACCGGTGTCGTCCGAAGCCGTCTCGGTCTCTGCGTCCGCTTCGAGGTCCGAGTCGTCGAACCCGATGTCGTCTTTCTCTTCGGCCTCGATGCCGTCTTCGACGTCGTCGCCCTCGGCCCACTCCGCGTCGCCCGACTCGTACTCTTCTTTGAGTTCCTCGAAGGACGTGCCACCCCCCGATTCGTCGTCCACGTCATCCTCGTCTGCGTCCATCTCACCGTCATCCATCTCACCGTCGTCCATCTCGTCGAACTCTCCACCGAGTTCGTCGTCACCGAACTCGTCCTCCCCGAACTCCCCGTCGTCGAGTTCCTCGCCTTCGTCGAACGCGTCGTCGTCGAAGAAGTCGTTCGCGTCCGCGTCGGCGATGTCGGCGTCGAGTTCCTCCTCCTCGTCCTCGTCGCCCTCCTCGTCGTCGAACAGACCGAAGCTCTCCGCACCACCGCCGCCGCCGACGCCGCCCGCCCCCTCCACGTCGTCGACGAACGGATTGACGCCACGAGTAACCATCTCGTAGATCTCCAGAAGCTTCCGGACGTTCTCCTCGACGTCGTCGACGCTCTCGCTGATCTGTTCGTTCTCGCTCCGGACGGTGTTCGCCTTCGAGGAGACGTTCGATACCTCAGTCTCCAGTTCCTCGATGCGGCTTTCGAGTTCGTTCACCGAGGAGTCCGCCCCACCGCCACCGTCGTCCATCCCGTCGAAGGAGCCGAACTCGTCGTCGAAGTCGTCGTCGAACTCCTCGTCCATCCCGAACTCGTCGTCCCCCTCGGGTTGCCCAGAGCCGCCGTCGTCCTCGTCCTCGTCGAGCCAACTGGCCATCCCAACGGCCAGCGTCCCGAACTGGGCGACGGCGAGCGCAGTCGGGGTGAGGTGGATAAGCTTCATTGGCGTGATACAGGTGCCCCCGCCGTAATTAATGTTCTCCCCCAATTCTCAGATAGATGAATCGGGTAACTCGATATTACTAACCTATTAAGCCGTGGGACTGGACGTACAGGCCGTAAGCTGGCCGAACGGTGATTGAACGAACCGCCGCGGAACCTGCGAGAGGCGACAGAAACACTAACAGAAAAAATGACAGCATCGAGAATGTTCTGCGGACGGCGACGGCGGGCCTGACAGAGTGAACACACCTCGAATATCAGGCAGAACCAACGTCAGCCAGGGATCAGTGGAATAGCCACTCCCTGGGACGTCGATGGTCGCTCGCGTGTGAGCTACTGCGTCTCCATCGAAGCGAGTCGGCCGATGAACACCAGACTCAACACGTGGTCTGTCATCCCGAGGTCCTCGTGGTCGTCCGCGTCGGCCGGCCCCGCGAACCCGCGAACGTGGTCGCGGAGCTCCGACGCCGCGCTCTCACCGACCCATCCGATGCTCTCGTAGTAGCCAATGGCCTTCAGCGAGCGCTTCACGCCGCCGCGCTCGAGGAGGAAGTCCAGCCACTCGAAGAGCGTAATCTCTGCCGCGTACTTCCCCGGCATCGACTCGAGATAGGGGCGACTGAGTCGCTCCTCTCCCGCGCTCGACTCCATGAACAGCAACTGTTTGAGCTGTCCGGAGCGGACCGCCTCCTCGACGCTCTCTTCCTGCTCGGAGAGGCGCTCTTTGAGGTCGCGGATGTCGCTGTCGTCGGTCTGCTGTGCCGCTCTCCGCAACTCCTCCGGGTCGTACTCGCGTGGGTTGAGTGTCATTCCTGGGGCTCCTCCGTGGTGAACTCCTGGGTCTCCTCTGTGGTGAGTTGCTCGACGCGGTTACCGAGTTCGTCGACCGCCTCGGACTGCTTCTGCGTCGCCGAGACGATCTGTTCGGACGCCGCCGCTGCGGTCTCCGCCTGCTCCTGGACCTCCTCTATCGTCACAATGACCTCCTCGACAGTGGACGCCTGTTCGTCGTTCGCGCGCGCGACCTCGGTGATGCCGGTCGCCGCCTCGTCGACGGCGTCGGCGATTTCCTCGAGAGCAGTGAGCGCGTCGTCGATTTCGTCGCCCGCGCGATGGATCTGCTCGTGGGATTGGTCGACGGCGACGACCGTCTCGTTGGCCTGCTGCTGGACTTCGTCGATGCTCCCCGCGATTCGCTCGGTGTGCTCGCGCGTCTCGTTCGCGAGTTCCTTCACCTCGTCCGCGACAACCTCGAACCCACTGCCGGCCTCGCCTGCGCGCGCCGCCTCGATGTTCGCGTTCAACGCGAGCAGGTTCGTCTGGTCTGCGACCTCAGCGATGACCTCCACGACGCCCTCGATGTCGTCCATCTTCGACTCAAGTTCGGAGACGCTCTCGACCAGGTCGTCGCTGATCTCGATGACCTCGTCGGTCGCCTTGCTCGCGCTCTCGCTGGCGTCCAGACCACTCTCTGCTGCGGCCTGAGCCTGCTCGGCGGCCGACGCGACCTGGTCGGAACTCGCGGCGACCTCCTGCATGCTCGCGGAGAAGTTCTGCATCTCGCTCGCCGCCTCAGAGAGCATCTGGTTCTGCTCGTCGACCGTCTCCTTGATCTCGTTGGCCTCACCGGCCGCGTCTCGGATGGAATCCTCGAGTTCCCGTGTCTTTCCGTCGACCTGGCCGACGAGTCGCTCGAACTCGTCGGCCATCTGATTCAGGTCGTCCACGACCGCCACGAGGCGCGAATCAACGACGCCGTCCTCGTCGTAGGTCGCACGGGTGGAGAGTTCACCGTCCGAGAGCGCCTGCATCGTCTCCCGGAGTTCGGTCACGAGCGCCTCGATGGCGTTCGCGCGCTCAACGTCCTCGGTCCGGTCGTTGACCGTCTCCACGACGGCGATGAGTTCGTCGCCGTCGAATATCGGGCGGGCCTTTATCGACACCCGGTGTTCGACGCCGCTCCGGTCGAGCAGCGTTCCCCCCTCCTCGTACAGCGTGTACGACGTGTCAGCGCGCTCGACGCCCTCCTCGGCGTCGGCTGCTTCCGGTGACGCCACAACTTTCTCGGCGAGTGTCTCGGTCCCGCTTCCATCGGCGTTCATCGCGCCCGTAGTGTCCGTCGACCCGACGACTTCCTCCGCGGGACACCCGCTGAGGTCGGCCATCGCGTTGTTCCAGGCGACGACCTCGCCGGCGGTGTCGATCATGAACACAGGCATCCCGATGCCGTCGAGCAGTTCGTCGTCCTCGACGTTCAGTTCGTCCTCGTCTTCCACGTCGCCGGACTCCGAGCCCCCGACGTCGCCGAAAGCGCCGACGCCTGTGGCGGCGTCCTCGAGTACGGCCTCCATTCCCGTTCGAAGCTCCCCCTCCGCACGGTCCAGAGCCTGGTCGTCGACCCCTTCCTCGCGGAGGCGGTCGAAAACAGCCGTAACGACCCCGTCGACGGCAGCGTCGTGGCTCTTCACGAACCTCGCCGCGTCGACACCCGCGTCCTCGTACGCGGGCACGTACGTCTCGGTTCCCGGTTTGTTCTGTTCGAAGAGTCCGCCGAGATGGTCAGCCGTCTCTTCGGGAAGTTCCGGGTCGAGGCTCGCGGTGTCGAGTTCGTAGCGCTCTCGGAGCGCCGTGCGGTGCCGGTCGTGTCCGCCGAAGGAGAACTGACCGGCCTCGGTTCCGCCGTCGGACTGGAAGTCCGACGAGGATTGCGGACTGTCGGTCCGCCCACCGCCGTCCGTCGCCGCCGGCTCGGACCCCCGACCGAGCAGTTTACGCAGGGTTCCCAGCATTTGTGCCCAGAAGGGAGCCAGGTAGCTATAAAAGATTTCCCCCACCGTTACCAATTCGTATAATCGCCCGCCCACGCGTCCCCCGCCTAATCGCACACGTTCCTCGCCCGATCGTACACGGTCCCGCACCTCCACAACCTGCGCTCGCAAGTTGTCTGTCTCGCGGTAGCAGCCTATCTCGCGCTCACCCGTGCGCGTGCGTGAAAATGAATAACCGGTCGGACTCTCGAGCAACACAAACGTCGAGTGGTTGGTCAGATCCGAGTTGTCGCGACCGCTCGGTGGTCGCGAGCGCCTCGTCGAAGGCCTCCCCACAGACCGGACACGATACACCATCCCGGTTCTCGAACAGTCGCACCGTACCGGTGTCCCGTCGGAGCTTCAACCGGTGTCTGACGGCCTCGAAATCTATTACGTCGCCCATACGTACGCCCCGAACGACCGATGGTTATAGTTTGGGACCCCGGTGCCATCCCCTTTTTTCACCGCTGATAACCACGCCCATACCTTTTAGTGTAGTTCCAGATTCTATCGGAGCGAGCCCCGAGACCCTACCGGGTGGGGGCGGAGAACCAACAATGTTCGAATTCATCACAGACGAGGAAGAGCGTGGTCAGGTGGGTATCGGTACCCTCATTGTGTTCATCGCGATGGTCCTGGTCGCCGCGATCGCCGCCGGTGTGCTCATCAACACCGCCGGCTTCCTCCAGACGAAGTCCGAAGCAACCGGCGAGGAAGCCTCCGCACAGGTCTCTAACCGCGTGACGGTTGTCTCCGCGTACGGGAACGTCACAACCAACGACAAGGTCGATTACGTCAACGTGACGGTCATGCGCGCCGCCGGTGCACAGAATATCAACCTCTCCAGTGCCACCGTGCAGTGGATTGGCCCGAACGAGGCCAAGACGCTGACGTACAACCAGACTGGTGCTGATGGGGATAACTTCAACACGACGAAGGTGAAGGGTGAGGGTGCGAAGGTTCTGTCCAGCCAGGAGAGCCGCATCACCATCGTCATGGACGCGAGTGAAATCGAGAACGCTGCTCTCGGTGAAGGGACGAACGTCCAGCTCACCATCACGACGCAGTACGGCGCGTCCACGGAGTACTGGGCGGCCGTCCCCGAATCGCTTCAGGATAAGAACGTGGTGGAGCTGTAGATGTTCGAGTTCATCACAGACGAGGAAGAGCGTGGTCAGGTGGGTATCGGTACCCTCATCGTGTTCATCGCGATGGTCCTGGTCGCCGCGATCGCCGCCGGTGTGCTCATCAACACCGCCGGCTTCCTCCAGACGAAGTCCGAGGCAACCGGTCAGGAAGCCTCCGCACAGGTTTCCAATCGCGTCACCGTCGTGAACGCGTACGGAAGCGTGAACGACGCGAACGACAGCGTCAAGAACGGGACAGTTCACTTCGTCAACGTGACGGTGATGCGTGCGGCCGGTTCGGAGAACATCAACCTCTCCGAAGCCACCATCCAGTGGATCGGCCCGAACCAGGCGACGACGCTGGTCAACGGACCGAACAACGCCGACCAGACGTCGAACGAGCAGTTCGCGACGATCGGCGTGACGGACGACGACCAAGATCAGGTGTTGTCCGACAAGGACACCCGGATCAAGCTCGTCATGAACGCCACCGCGATCAAGAACGACGACGGTTCCTTCAGCGGCACCGGCAATAGTCTGACGGGCCTCATGGAGGGTGAGAACGTCAAACTCACCATCACGACGCAGTACGGCGCGTCCACGGACTACTGGGTCTCCGTGCCCGAGTCCCTGATGGACAAGCAGGCCGTCAAGCTGTAAGACGGCATCCACTTCTGTCGCATCGCTTTTCGAACGCCACGATTTTGTACTCGGCTACCAACTGGTAATCGTGCCTTCGCTGTACGGACTGGAGCGCTCCGGTGACGTCTACAAGCTCGTGGAGTTGCTCCGAGAGAGCGAGAAGGAGACCGTCCGACGGCGCGCGGCCGAAATTCTCGGCAACCTCGACGACCCGGAGTCCGAGGGCGTCGACGGGCTCGTGGAGGCGATGAGCGACGAGGCAGTGTCGGTTCGCGCGGCCGCCATCGACGCGCTCACGCAGCAGGAAGCCGTCGACGCGCTGATGAAGGGCCTGGGTCGGTCCGTTGACGACGCCGGAGCGGAGTGGGCCCAGGCCGAGACGTTCGTCGAGGACCTGGGTTCGGACACGCCGGAGATGCGGATGGCGGCCGCGAACGTGCTCGGCTTGCTCGGCGTCACGGAGTCCGCGCGGCCGCTGGCGGCGCGACTCGAGCGCGAGACAGAACCCAGGGTTCGAGCCCGGATTGCGCGGGCGCTGGGCCGCGTCGACGAACCCAGCGTTGCCGGCGCGCTCGTGGAGTGCCTGCGCGGGGAGCCACTCGAGGTGCGGCGGGAGGCCGCCGAGTCGCTTGGTCGACTCGGTGGGAAGACGGCGCTCCGGGGACTGCTTGCCGTCGTCGACGACGACAGCGAGACGATGCGGCGCGCGACGGTGAGTTCGCTCGGCAGGTTCGGTCGCACGGAGCCAGTGGACCCGCTCGTGGAACGCCTCGGCGACGGGAGCGACCTGGTTCGGCGCGCGGCGGTGTTTTCTCTCATCGAGATCATGTCGAACGTGCCGCCGGGGAAGAGCCACGAACTCCGTGAGACGATCGTCGACCGGATGGCGGCGCGCAGCGACCCGAGCATCGTGGCGTCGCTGGTCGAGATCATCGAGGAGGGATCACAGCTCCACCAGCGGCGGAACGCGACGTGGATGCTCGGCCGGGTCGCCGGCGATCAGTCGACGAAGATGGAGGCAGTGGAGGCGCTCGTCGGCGAACTCGGCGCCGACGACGACCTGCTCTCGCAGTTCGCGGCGACTGGACTGGCCGAGATCGGCGGGCGGTCGGTGGAGACGTCGTTGCTCGAGGTCATCGAGTCGGACCGGTACGGCGAGGACGCGGTGGCGATGGCGGCGTTCGCGCTCGGGAAAGTCGGAGGGGACCGGGCCCATCAGCGCCTCCAGAAACTCGTCGACGAGACCGAGAACGACGAGGTGCGGCGTCGGGCGTTCTCTGCAATCTCGAAACTCGGTGGGCATTCCTGAACTGGTCGAGCACTCCTGACACTCGAATCACTGGGTCGCCGCACGGCGATTTCAATCGCGAGAATTGCACACAAAAGGTTAAATACGCCAGTTGAATACGTATCCCAGTAATGAGTACGGACGCGTCGGCGCGTCGGGCGAGCGACTGTCTTCCTGCGGACACACCAACTCCGGGTTCCGGATGAGCGAGTCGGAGTACAAGGTCGCGGACGGGCCGGGAAAGTTCCTGCAGGTCGTCAAAGACGGCCGCCGACTGAAGGACGCGGAGTGGACGAACGGTCGCATCCTGCTCTCGAACAAGCGGGTCGTCCTGGCGGGCAACGACGGGAAGCGCACGCTCCCGCTGTCGAAGGTTGCGAGCCTGAGCGGCCGCTACGACGTGAACCAGACCGTGGCGAAGGTCAGCGACTACGTCACCATCCAGATGCAAAACGAGAGCGTGGTGTTGCTCTCGCTGGGCGAGAACACCGAGGAGTTCGAGCACAAACTGTACGGCGCGCTGTTAGACCAGACGGAGGTGCTGGTGAAACATCCCGCCGTGAAGGGGGGCGTGGTCCAGGACACGACTTTCGAGCGCGCGCGGATCAAGGTCGACGACGACCAGTTGAACGTCGCGATGTCGAATGGCGAGTTCGTGCCCGTCGAACTGGACGACGTCGGGTCGGCGGAGGCGGCGTCCCTGGAGGTGCAGGGAGAGACGAGTCCGGTGTTGAAGACGGAACATACCGTCGACGAGGCGAGCGTGCAGACGTACTTCTCGAGTGATTCACACACCTGCTCGATCCTGGAGTCGCTGCTCAGCAAGGAGGCGCGCAAGAGCCAGGGGTCCGTCGAGCTCTCGGAGACCGAAAAGCGCGTGCTGATGGCGCTGTACTCCGGGGTGGCCTCCTTCGAAATCCCGGACTTCCTCGGGATGGACGTCGACGAGGTGGAGTCCATCTTCGAGCGACTCGTGGAGGTCGACGTGTTAGAGGAGGTGCGCAAGCGCCGCGAGGTGGCGATGAAGACCCGCGGGCGAAACATCGCGAGTGAAGCAATAAACGAGGAGTAGCGAGCCCAGCAAGCAGAAGCTGCGGATCAGTACCGGCGACCAGCGGCTTCTTCAGCCTAATTGTTCACGTCCTCGAGGTGTTCGCTGACCGCGGCCTGCCCGAGCGAGGTGAGTTCCACTGTTCCCTGCCGAGCCTGCGAGGCAGGGCCCGTCGAACCGTGTTCGATGGCGTTCTCGTCTACCACGAACCCCTTCTCTTCGAGGTCACTGAGCAACATTGTGAGGTGGCTGACGTCGACGCCGAGCACGCCCGCGAGGCTGACATCCGGACCGGTGGAGTAGATGGCGACGAGCGCCTCGACCTCGTCGTCGGAGAGCGTGGCGTCGCCGAGGTCCTGCTTGAGTTGCGCGTACTGGAGGCGCAGGAAGCGCCCGAGGATGTTCATGCGACGACTGGAGTCGAGTGCGAGTTCGGTGGTGACGGCGCTGGCGTCACCCACGTGGCGCACGGAGAGCAGCGGGCGAGAGGAGCCGCCGACGTCGCGTTCGAGTCGCTCGAAGTGCGTGACCGTGGAAACGACGATGCGCGCGCTGGTGGCGCCGCGGAGTTCGACGGCGTCCGGGACGAGGAACAGGTCGGCGGTGTCGAAGGACTCGTCGGTGATGCGACCACCCCGCCTCGCGGGGTGTTTGGCGTACACGGTCGTCCCGTTGAGCAGCGCCTTGAACACGAGCGTGACGAACCGGTCGACGGTGTCGCCCCCGCCCTCGACGACGGCGACGTGTTTCTGGCCGTCGCGTTCGTAGCCGATGGTGACCGTGTCCTCGAAGAACTTCGCGAGGTCGCCCGGCGCGGACGCGTGCTTGACGTCGAACACGCCCTCGAGGGGAACGACGACTCTGTCGTCGCTCGTGACGAGTACGATCTGGCGCTTGCTCATCACGACACGGCCGCGCACGGGTTCGGCGTGCGTGGCGGTGTCCGGGATGAACGTCGTGACGAAGTCTGCGATGGCTGATTCCGACATGTCCCCCTGGTTCGCTCACAGGTGGACGGCCCGAGAGAATAAGCGTTACTCCTCTCCCGCGAACCGACCAGTCGTCTTGCCGAGTCAGTGGTTCGGTCGCGCGTCGACCGGCGTCCCGCTCAGTCGTCGCCTGGGAGCCGTCGGTAGATACGAATCCGTGGGTCTGCGGCCTCGAATCGCTCCTTGACGCCGTTCGGGAGGGTTTCGGTCTGGCCGAGAACGAGGTGGCCGTCGGTCCGAATGGACGCGCTGACGGTGTCGAGTATGGGGCGTTTGTACTGTTTGTCGATGTAGATGCAGACGTTCCGGCAACACACAAGGTCGAATCCGGACTTGGGTTCGTCCGTGATGAGGTCGTGGCGCTCGAACGTGACGACGTCTTTGACGTGGTCGGCGACGACGAAGCCGTGGTCGCCGTCGCGTTCGACGTACTCCAGGGGGTCTTCGAGGAAGTCGAGTTGCTCCCGAATGTCTGCGGTTCGGGTGCTCTGGTAGCGGCCGGCGCGGGCGCGAGCGAGCGCGTCTTGGTCGATGTCCGTGGCGAGTACGTCCACCTGCCACGGTGAGAGGCCGGCATCGAGTGCGAGCATCGCCAGTGAGTACGGTTCGCGGCCGTCCGCGCACGCCGCGCTCCAGATGGAGATGCCGGAGCTGTCGGCGTGGTCGGTGAACACGTCCTCGAGGGCCGACCACACCTTCCCGTCGCGGAAGAACTCCGTGACGTTCACGCTGAGCGTGTCGAGGAGCGCAACCCGTTCCTCGTCGTCTTCGCGCAGTACGTCGAGGTACTCCGCGTACGAATCCGCGCCACAGCGGCGCATCCGCGCGGAGACGCGCCGGTCGAGGTACGAGTCGTCGTAGTAGCTTGTGGCGAACTCCGTCTCCCGTTCGACGTACGACAGCAGGTCCTTGAAATCGGTCATGGTGGTAGTTCGAAGGTGGTCATAGCACGAGTACCTCGGCGTCGACGCGCTCGACGGTGACGTCGCCAGTCGTCGGCGAGAACGACACTGACCGTCCAGCGTTCCCCCCGGTCTCCTCCGCGACGAGTTGGACGCCCTCGTCTGAGAGGGCGCGTTTCGCGGCTTCGACGTTCCGCTCACCGACGGCCTCGCCGATGGAGATGTCGAGCATCGAACTCCCGCCGACGAGTTTCGCCTCGAGGGAGTTCCGGGAGACATCACGGCGTTCGAGGTCGGCGAGGAGTTCCGCGAGGCCACGGTCCACGTACTTCCCCGGCGTGTTCACGGACGACCCCGTGGACTCGGCGGCCGCCGGAAGCATCGCGTGGAGGAGGCCGCCGACGGCCGAGTCAGAATCGTAGATAGAGACGGCGACACACGAGCCGAGGCCGGACGTGACGAGCGTTCCGTCGCCGTCGAGCGCGCGCCACTCCGCGACGCCGACGCGGATCCGCGGCTTGGATTCCGTCACGATGTATCCCCCGACAGTCTGGCGGCGACGTCGGCGAACGCGTCCACCTCGGTCGGACTCGGAAGGGCGACGACCCGACAGAGGAACTGTTCGCCCGCGCTCACTGTGGTGTCGAAGACCGCTACGCAGTCCGCGTGCTGGCCGTAGCCGGCAGCGATGGTGCTGAGGACCGCGCGGCCGTTCGCGCGGACGTGAGACGGCGTGGACACGTCGATTGTGGAGTCGAGTGCGTTCGCCCAGCCGTCGAGGAAGCCGCTTGCGGTGACGTTGCCGAGTTCGGCCACCGCGCTCTCCGCGACCTTGGCGTCGGCGTCTCCGCTCGGGAGCATCGCGTCGGCGACGGATCCGGGTTCGATCTCCTCGAACAGCACCGCAATCACGCTGTCGATGCGTCCCTCGCACTCGAACACTGCGCCATCGTAGGGAGCGTCGTCGAGGAGTGCGGGGACGCGCTCGACCGGCATGAAGTCGACGTGGGACTCCACGACGTCGGTCTCGAAGCCGGTCATCCCCTCGATGTGGTCGGCGACGCCCGCCGCGTTCTCCTGTGTGAGGCGGCTGTAGGCCACCAGGTCCTCGAGGGACAGCGGGTTCTCGCCGGACGTCGGCAGGTACGCGAGGAACGGTTCGACGTCGGGGACGACGGCGATCCGGCAGGTGCCCTCGACGGCCTCCACGCCGACGTGGCTCTCGAAGACGAACGCGCAGTCGTCGACGACCGCCGCGTCCGGAACGAGGTCGTCGTCCGTCACTCGCTCGGGCATCCGGATGTCGATGGTGTCCGGGGCGTCCTCGGCCCACACGTCGACGAAGCCGCTCGTCAGGATGTTCGATATCTCGGGGATCGGGTCGCCGCCAACGGGTAACCGGTCGGTCGCGTGGGCCGCGAACGTCTCGTCGAAGGAGACGAACGCGCGCCCGGAGAGCGCGCCGTCGAACGGCACCTCGATCCTGGTCTCAGCGTCGCCGAGGAAACCCGGGACCGCGGCGGTTTCGACGAGCGCGGTCCGCGTGAGGTGGCTGAACGCCTGCACGTCCGCCATCGTCTCCAGGGCCCTCGCCGCCTTCCCCGCGCCGTCGTCGCCGACTCGGCTGAACGTGCCGAGTGCACCCAGGTCGACCTGCATCTCAGATGTCGTTGATCATCGAGACGAACGCCTCGATGTCCGGGAAGGAGTAGATCTTCGCCTCGACGTCCGCGTCGGGGGCGTGGAGGGTCGCGTCGAACACCATCGCGATCTCGTGCTCGCCGGGGTCGACGCAGTGCTCGACGATGTCGTGGCCGGACGCCCGCAGCAGTTGGGGCGTGGAGATGTCGATGGTCCGCCCGAGCACGTTCGCCCAGCCGTCGATGAATCCGGAGGTCATGATGTTGCCGACCTCCCGGATGGCCGAGCGCTCCATGTCGCTGTACGCGCCGCCATTGCTGTCGATGCCACCGAGCATCGTGTCCGCGAGTCGGCGCGCGCTCTCGTCGTCGAAGAGCACGAGCACGGAGCCGTAGGGCTGTTCTTTGAGCGGAACGTTCACCCCCACCTGCTTCTCGGGGCCGAGGTGCGCGCCCAGGTCCTCGACGTCGATGACGTTGATCTTCGTGATCTGCATCTCCGTTTCGACGCCGGTGAGCTGGCTCATGTTGTCCGCCACCGTCGTCGCGCCCTCGCGGGCGAGTTCGTTCACCGTCTGCAGCCGCCGAATGTCTATCATCGTGCTCATGGTTCAGAGAGTTCCGACGTCCAGAATCGTCACCACGTCGCCCTCGCCGAGCACCGCGGCACCCGACAGCCCGGGAATGCCCGAGAGGAACCCCTCGAAGGGTTTGACGACGACCTCCTCCTGCTCGCGCACGTCGTCGCAGTGGATGGCGACCTGCCGCTCGCCCTCGCGGATGCGGACGAGCATGCCGTCGCCGTTCTTCGTCTCGCCAGGCACGTCGAGGGCCTCGCCGAGTCGGACGAGCGGGTAGACCGTGTCGTCGTACGTGATGACCTCCTCGCCGTCCACGCGCTCGACCGACTGCATGCGCGATATCTCGTCGACGGTCTTGATGGGAATGCCGTACTCCTCGCCGCCGCTCTCCACGAACAGCACCTTCACGATGGCGACGGTCACCGGGAGCGTGAGCGTGAACGTCGTTCCCTCGCCGGGCACGCTCGACACGGAGACCGAGCCGTCGAGTCGCGCGACTGTGTCGCGGACGACGTCCATGCCGACGCCGCGCCCGCTCACGTCCGTCACCTCGTCGTTCGTGGAGAACCCGGGGTGGAAGACGAGGTCTTCGACCGCCGCGTCGTCCATCTCCTCGACCTCGGCCCGGGACTTGATACCCTTCTCGACGGCTTTGTCGCGCACACGGTCGCGGTCGATGCCGCCGCCGTCGTCTCTCACCTCGATGAGCACGCGGTCGCGGTCGCGCTCCGCGGAGAGCGTGATGGTTCCCTCGGGGTCCTTGCCGTTCGCCGTTCGCTCCTCGGGGGATTCGATGCCGTGGTCGACGGCGTTCCGCAGGAGGTGCATCAGGGGGTCGGATATCTCCGTGAGGATGGTGCGGTCGAGTTCCACGTCGTCGCCCTCCACGACGAAGTCGATCTCCTTGTCCTGCTCGCGCGCGAGGTCCCGCACGAGACGCGGGAACTTCCCGACGATCTTCTTCATCGGGACCAGGCGCATGTCCATCACGGTGTCCTGCAGGCTCGAGGTTATCTTGTCGAGTTCGTCGAGTTCGTCCGACGCGCGGCGGTTCGACCCCTCGACGCCGCGCTGGAGTTTGATGCGCGTCGTCACGAGCTGTTCGACGAGACCGTGGAGTTCGTCGAGTTGGTCGACGTCCACGCGCACGGACTGGATCTCCGTGTTCGGGTTGTCGGTGTCACTGGTTTCCTCGGCCGTCGAGTCGTCTGCTGTGGATGCGTCAACGCCGGAGCCACCCGCTTCAGAGTCGCTCGCTTCAGCCTCGTCTGCTTCGGACTCGTTTGCTTCAGAATCGCCTGCGGACTCGCCCACGGAGTCCGGAATCTCGTCCGTGAGTTCCGTGACCGACGCCCCCGATAGCTTCGGGAACGACTGCACCGTCGCGGCCACGTCGGCGAGTTCGCTCGCTACCACCAGGTCGAAGCTGTCGTCGTACTCGCCGTCGTTGATGGCGTCGGGGCCGGGGTCCGCGCCGAGCAGGTCGAACTCCTCGGTGGTGGCCTCCAGAACGAACATGCCGTCGACGCCCTTCATCTCGGAGTCGCCCATGTCGACGCGGACGTGAAAGACGCGGTCTGTGACCCCCGCGAGCGACGACTGGTCGACAATCGCGAATGGGTCGATTGCTGGGTCGGCGTCGTCGTCTGTGGAACCGCGCGCGTCGTCTGTAGAACCGGACGCGTCGTCCGCCGCTTCTGCATCGACGTCGGCCTCGTCTGCTCCGTCCTCGAGTACGGCGCGCACCGACTCGATGGTGCCCGAAACGTCTCGCTGGACCTCGCCGGTCTGCTCGATGTCTGTGAGACACGCCTCGATCTCGTCGACGCCCTCGAAGACGCGGTCCATCCGGTCGCCCGTCACCTCGAGGTCGCCCTGGCGCATCGCGTCCAGTAAGTCCTCGATGGCGTGGGCGAGGTCGCTGGCCGCCTCGAAGCCCATCGCGCCGAAGTTGCCCTTCAGCGTGTGGGCAGTCCGGAAGATGGAGTCCATCGCTTCCTCGTCCTCCGGGTCGTCCTCGAGTTCGAGGAGCGCGTTGTTCAGGTTCGTCACGTGCTCTTCGCCCTCGCGCACGAACGCCTCTAGGTAGTCGTCCATTCAGGAACTCCTCCGTACTGAATCCGTGATTGCTTCCGTGAGCCCGTCCGCCGCCAGCACCTCGTCCACGCACCCGGTCTCGATGGCGCGCTGTGGGATGCCGAACACCGCGGACGTCTCCTCGTTCTGGGCGAGCGTGTGCCCGCCCTTGTCCTTCACCGCGCGAATGCCGTCCGCGCCGTCGGTGCCCATGCCGGTGAGCGCCACGCCCACCACCGGGTCGGTGACACGTTCGGCTGCCGACTCCATCGTCACGTCGATGGCGGGCCGCACGCTGTGGCGGCGGTCGCTCTGGTCGAGGCGGACGCGCAGTCGGCCGTTCGAGTAGCCCGAGACGCGCATGTGGTAGTCGCCGCGCGCGACGAGTCCCTCGCCGGCGCTGATGCGCGCGCCGTCCTCGGCCTCCCTGACGTCGTAGTCGCTGGCGCGGTCGAGTCGGTTCGCGAACCGGGACGTGAACTGGTCGGGCATGTGCTGGACGACCAGCACGCGGAATCCCGCCTCGATGGGCAGCGCCTCGAGGATCGACTCGACGACGTTCGGCCCACCGGTCGACGCGCCAACGAGCAGCGTCGGATTCGCGACGTACTCCTCGCTTCCCGTCTCGGTGGGCGTCGTCTGTTCGACGTCCCGCGCGGCCGTCGGGTCCGCCACAGCGGCGCGTTCGACGGCGTTCACGAGTCGCTCGCTGTGGCCCGAGAGCTCCGTGGAGATGGTCCCCCCGGGTTTGGCGAACGCGTCCACTGCGCCGTTGTCCATCGCCTCGAGGGTCGCGTCGGCGCCCTCGGTGGTCAGCGCGGACAGCATCAGGATGGGTGTCGGCGTCTCGGCCATGATCGCCTCAACCGCCTCGATGCCGTTCATCTCGGGCATCTCGACGTCCATCGTGACGACGTCGGGTTCGACCTCGGCGGTCTTCGAGACCGCCTCTCGGCCGTTGTCCGCGGTGTCCACGACGTCGACGCCGCCGTCGGTGAGGATGTCGCTGATGACCGTCCGCATGAAGTGGGAGTCGTCGACCACCAGCGCTCGCGTCATGCCAGCACGTCCGAGATGGCGTCCATCACGCTTGGCTTCTGGAACGGTTTCGTGATGTAGCCGTCCGCGCCGGCCTTCACCGCGCGCTTCATCTTCTCCTCCTGGCCGATGCTCGTGCACATGATGATGTGGGCGCCCGGGTCCGCCTCCTTGATCTCCGAGGTCGCCTCGATGCCGTCCCGGATCGGCATCACGATGTCCATCATCACGAGGTCGGGGCCGTACTCGTTGTACATTTCGATGGCCTCGACGCCGTTCTCCGCCTCGCCGACGATTTCGAACTCCTCCTCCAGAATCTCCCGGAGCAGGTTCCGCATGAACTCAGAGTCGTCCACCAGTAGGACCTCCTTGGGCATGGTAGCCCCCTTCGAACAAGGGCCTAATAAAGTCTCGTCACCGATTATCAGCGCTGATTGTCGTCGAGAAGGCGGTTCCGTTGGCCGGTTCGCGCCGGTGGTGCGTAGCGCCGATGAGACGACCTTATCGGTGCTGAGCGCCGTCGACGTCGCCCTCGTCGACCGCGCCGATGAGGGAGTCGATGTCCACCCACAGTACCAGGTCGACGTCCTCGGGATTGCCGTCCTCGTCGACCTCTCCGACGTGCTTCCGGATGACGCCCCGGACCAGGTCGCCCTCGATGGCCGCGGTGCCGATCCGCTCGACGTCCTCGCCCGTGTCGACCTGAGGTTCCGGGTACGACGCCACTTCGGTCACCTCGGCGACGCGCAGTCCGATCTTCTGCTTGTCGTCCGCGCGATCAAGCACGAGAATGTTGTCCGAGACCGCGTCGCCCTCGATGGCGAGGAACTCCCGGGGGTCGACGATGGCGGTCGTCTCCCCGCGCAGGTCCATCACGCCTTCGACGGCGTCCGGCGCTCGCGGCACGCGCGTGACCTGTTTGGATTCGACGATGCTGTCCACGGCGTCGATGTCGATGGCACAGACCTCGTCACCGAGTTCGAACTCGACGACGTGGGCGGCGGTCTCGACGGGGCGTTCGGCTTCCTCGAGATTCATCGTTTGCCCGAAGAGGACACACCACGACCAAAACTGTTTCGCGGCGCCGCGCCCACCCGGGTGCGCTGGTCGTCGCCGCAACGCCCGGCTCTACTGCCGTTTCGTGAACACGAGTCCGTCGTCCTCGGAGACCGCGGCGACCAGGTCGCCGATCGAGTCGTCGGGGCCCAGGCCCTTCGCCTCGACGTACTCCACGAGTCGAGCCGTGGGGTAACGGACCCGCACACCGGATTCAGAGAGCAGGATGCCGAGCGCCTCGTCGACTGGCGTGTCGGTGGCGACCTGGCGAGCGTACCACACCAGGAGGCCGTCGAACGCCGCGCCGATGTCGTCAGTGGCGAGTTGCTGGTTCGCGACGTCGTCGCCGGCTTTCGCGGCGACGTGGTGGGCGTACGTGGTGTCGTGACGGGTGAGTTCCTCGGACAGCCACGACTTCACGTCACGACCGGTGATGTCTCCCTCGTCGTCGGTGGCTGAGTCGTCACTGGCCGGGTCGGCGTCCGCAGTCGTCCCGCCGTCGTCTGTTTGGGTGGCGTTGGGGTCAGGGTCAGTGCCGTCGTCGACCCCCTCGTCCTCATCCGGGGCCGGGTTGTCGGCGGGTTCCGGACGGCGAGCGCTCGTGGACGCGTCGCCGGTCGCCTCGTCGGGCGCCGCAGGCGGGCCGTCCGACCCGACGACGAACCGGCCCTCGCCGAGCGGCGCGACTTCCTCCTGCTCGGTGATGTCGAGTTCGTCCGCCGAGAGGACGCGCCCGTCCGTGTCGCCGTCCTCGTCTCCGCCTTCGCGCATACCCCGCCGTTCACCGGCACGCGTCTAAAGTCTAACGCGGTGGCCCGCCCCTAGACCGACCAATCAGAAAACATATACGGCAGATGATAGAGTTGTTCTTCCCTCCGACGTTCGTAACAGAAAGCATTTCACATGGTGGGAGAATGGGTACCACAGGTCATGACAGACCACAGCAGACGGCGGTTTCTGAAGGGGGCAAGTATTGCAATGAGCGGACTGGCGCTGGGGGCCGGGACGGGCGCCGCGTCGAGTGCCGAGAACCAGCGGTTCCTCGTGGACCTCACAGCGGTCGACCGCAGCGATGTTCCGAACGACGTCGAGATTATCCACGACGTCTCGGAGGTCGACCTGCTGGCAGCGCGCGGCGACCCGAGTTCCGTACCCGGGGCCGCGTCGACGATGCCCGAGGTCACCGCCCACCAGGACGACAACGGGCCGGCGATTGAACACGGTGGCCCGAAGGCGAACAACCACAACTTCGACGGAACGGCGTCGAACACCGAACTGCAGTGGGACAAGCGCGTCCAAGACGTGGGGGACCTGACGGACAAGCCAGACGACGAACAGACGGTTCACGACACGACGAAGGGAGCGGGGACGCGCATCGCCGTCGTCGACAGCGGCGTCTACGACGCACACCCCGACCTCGAGGACGTCGTCAACGACGAGTTGTCCGAGAACTTCACGACCGACAGATACGACTGGCGACCGAACGGCGCCGGGAGTCACGGGACGCACGTCGCGGGCATCATCGCGGGGACGAACAGCAACGACGGCCCGGACGGTGGCATCCTCGGCACCGCACCCGAGACGGAGATCGTCTCTCACCGCATCTTCTCCGGCGTCAAGGGTGAAGGGGCGTACCTCGGGGACGTGATCGCGGCGCTCGTCTCGGCCGCGGACAAGGGCTGTGACGCGGCGAACTTCAGCGTCGGCTACGGTGTCGCTCCCACAGACGAATCGTGGGTACCCATCGTCAGGGAGGCGTACAGGCGGTTCACCGCGTACGCCCGCGAGAAGGGGATGGTCTTCGTGAACTCGGCGGGGAACTCCGGCGCGAACATGACGCCGGAGGAGACCATCAGCCTCCCGACGGAGGTCGAAGGAACCTTCGGCGTGAGCGCAACCGGCCCTATCGGCTGTGGCTGGGGGAGCAACCACGACGACAACGAGGAGAAGTGGCTCACCGGGGACCGCCTCGAGGAGCCGACGACCCAGCCGGCGTTCTACACGAACTACGGCGACGCCGTCGACGTGAGCGCGGCGGGCGGCAACGCCGATCTCGACGTCATCGGTACCGGCGTACCGTGGTACAACGACCTCGTGTTCTCGAGCATCTACACGACGGACGAGAACGGGGACACCGTCGCGGGGTACGGCTGGAAGGCCGGCACGTCGATGGCCGCGCCGCAGGTCGCCGGCGCGGTTGCGCTCGTGCGGTCGCTTCGTCCCGACGCGAGCGTCGACGAGGTGGAGTCGCTCATCCAGGAGACGGCGAGCGACGCCGAGGAGGGCGAAACCTACCACGGCGCCGGCCACCTCGACCTGGAGCGACTCGTGACGGCTGCCGAGTAGGCGCTCGTCTGCGGGAGACGAGAACCCACACGCAGTTTTATCGCATCCATCTACGAACTGACAGTCATGAGCTGGTACGCGGTTCGCGCGCTCGACGAAGCGCTCTCGGAGACGCGCTCGATGCTGTTGCCCTTCGACCTCGGCGTGTGGGTTCGACTGGCGTTCATCTCGTTGTTCGCGGGGCTGAGTACGCCCCAGGTACCGTCGATGAACTGGAGTTTCGGGCCGACCGACTTCGACGGGGCGGGCCCGGGAGCGTTCGACCCGGGAGCAGGTGGCGTGATGGCCGGAGAATCTGCGCTGGTCGCCGCGGTGTTGCTGTTCGTCGCCGCTGTGGTCGTCGTCGGAGTCCTGTTTCTGCTCGTCGGCGCGGTGATGGAGTTCGTGCTCGTGAGCGTGCTTCGCTCGCGGGCCGTGCGGATTCTGCGTCCGTTCCGGGCGCAGGTCTGGAACGGCGTCCGGCTGTTCGGTTTCCGTGTTGTGGTCGGCGTCGTCGGCCTCGTGGCGTTCGCCACGGTCGCGGTGCCCGCCGCGCTCGCGGCCGTCACGGCGACCCCGCTCTGGCTGCTCGCACTCGTCGTGACCATCCCGCTGCTGGTGGTGGTCGCCGTGCTCGCCGCTCTCGCCCTCGAGTTCACGACGGCGTTCGTCGTTCCCCTGATGGACGAACACGACGACGGCGTGTTCGCCGGCTGGCGGCGGCTGTGGCCGACGCTGCGCGCGGAGTGGAAGCAGTTCGGCGTGTACGTCCTCGTGAAGGTGGTGTTACTCGTCGGTGCCGGCTTCGTCACCGGACTCGCGGTTGCCATCGTGGCCGTCCCGCTCGTGTTGCTCGTCGGAGCCGTCGGCTATCTGGGTTCGCTGGCGGTGCCGAACGTCGCCGCGCCCGTCGTCGTCGCACTCGTGGCCGCCACGGTCGTCGCGCTGGTCGCGCTCGCCGCGGTGAGCGTCCCGATCATGACGTTCCTCCGCTATCACTCGCTGTGCACGCTCGCGTCGTCCCCGGCCGAGTTCGACCTCCGCCAGGTTGGGACCGACGCGGAGTAGTCCGGGTAGTCGGTCGGTTTTCCGCTCCGGAACGCGAACGCCACACCGTGACGAAAGCCCGCGAGGACGGGACCCGCCCACTCGCCGAGGAAGTCCACGAACTGGCCCCCCGAGAAGCGACGAGTGCAGCAGAGGGCAGCGGTGGGCAGCAGATGGCAGCGAACTCTGCACTTCGGAACGCTCTCGAATCGCACTCGGAGCGGCAGTTTCTGGTATCGAAACTCGTCGTTTCTTGCTCGAAACGATAAGTCACAGCCCCGTGACGTATTGGGTAGAATCATGAGCGACGAGAAGAAACACGAACGAGGCAGCGTGAAACCTGGCGACACGTCCGAGCGCGTCGGGATGAAGATTATCAGCGAGCGCGGTGGTGACCCCGAGGAGATCCGGGAGAAACTCATCGACGCCATCGGCGCGGAGTTCTCCACGTACTACCACTACACGAACCTCCGAACCCACCTCGCGGGCCACGAGGACTACAAGGAGATCGCGGAGGACGCCCGCCTCGAGGACCGCGCACACTTCGAACTCGCGATGCCGCGCGTCTACGAACTCGGCGGGATGATTCCACGGGAACTCAGCGACTTCATGGACCGCGCGTCCTGCGCGCATCCATACCTCCCTGAGGACCCGACCGCGGAGAACATCCTCGAGGTGCTCCTCGAAGCCGAGCGGTGTGCCATCCGCACGTGGGCGGAGATGTGTGATCTCACTCAAGGCGTCGACCCCCGAACGTACGACATGGCCCAGCGGATCCTCCAGGAGGAGATCGACCACGAGGCGTGGTTCGTCGAACTCCTCTCGATGGAACGCGACGGCGAGGTCAATCCCGCCGGCCACTTCGTCCGCGACGAACCCGGGGACGCACCCCTCTCGACGAACAACCGGTTCAACCGGTCCGCGTAGTCACCCCCTGTTTTTCGCTCTGCGTAGTTCCTCCATTTCCGCTCTGCGCAGCTCCCTGCTTTCCCCTCTGTACCCTGCGTCCCTCGAAGTACACAGCGCGGACGCCGTCGCGTCGACCCCGATAGCCGTGCGAGAAAGATGGAGGACCCCTGATGGGAGCGACTCTCTTATCCTCCTCGCGGCCGTCTCATCCAGTGTGACCACGTACACCGTCACGCTGGACATCCCCGCGGACGCGGGCATCGAACAGGCCGGCGAGACCGTGACGGTCGAGGTCGACGAGGACGAGTACGTCCTCTGGGCGGCCCGCGAAGCGGGCGTGTGGCTGCCAGCAGACTGCCAGCAGGGGTGGTGTTGTACGTGTGCGGCCAAGCGCCTCGACGGAGTCCTCGACCACTCGGACGCCCGGCGATACTACGACGTCGACGCGGCGGCCGACTTCGTCCTGCCGTGTCGCGCGACACCCGACTCCGACTGTCACCTCCGTGCCTTCCAGTACGAGGAGATGCTCGACCACCGCGCCGACCACGACCTGCCGCCGGGAAACTCGAAGCGCTGACAGACGATTCTGCCGGTGGATGGCCCCGAGACCGCTACCCTCAACACGTCGCCCGCTGTACGCAGTGACATGTTTCCGCGTCTGGAGTACCTCGAGTGGATCTCTGGTCGCCCGGAGGTCGCCATGCACGACCTCGGGTCGAGTGACCTTCGCGGCGACCGCGACCACGAACCCGAGGCCGTCCCGGACCCGCTGGTGGGTCTCGAGGACCCGCCAGTCGGCGCGTCCCTGGAGATGCAACTCGCCGCGGAGTACGGCGTCGACCCCGACCAGGTGCTGTTGACCCCTGGCGCGTCGACCGCGAACTTCGTCGCGGCGGCCGCCGCGCTCGACGCCGAACTCGAGGAAGGAGGGCCGTCGATGGATGACGACGACGCGGACACGCGGGACCCTCGCGTACTCGTCGAGAAACCGGCGTACGAACCGCTCGTGGAGACGCCGCGCGCGCTCGGCGGGAACGTCGACCGGTTCCTGCGCGAGGACGACTACCGGTTGAACCCCGAGCGCGCAGCGAACGCGACGGTCGAGAACACGCGACTCGTCGCCGCCACGAACCGCCACAACCCCAGCGGTGTGCGCTCGGACCGCGACACGCTCCTCGAGCTCGCCGACGTCGCCGCGGACTGCGACGCACGACTACTCGTCGACGAGGTGTACGCCCCCTACGGTTCGACTCCCGACGAAAGCGAGTCGACTGCGTTCGGCGCGCCGACCGTCGCGGACGTCGAGAATACCGTCGTCACGAGTTCGCTCACGAAGTTCTTCGGCCTCGGCGATCTGCGCGTCGGTTGGCTCGTCGCCGACGCGGAGTTCGTTTCGCGGGCGCGCTCGGTCGCCCACCACATCCCCGGGTTCGCAGGCACCAGCCGCGCGCTCGGGATGCGGGCGCTCCACAACAAGGACACACTCGTGGAACGCTCGCGGGACCTGGCCGCCGAGAACTCGGCGGCGCTCGACGCGTTTCTCGACGCCCGCGACGACGTCGATGGATTCGTTCCGGAGGGAAGCACGTTCGCGTTCCTCGACCCCGAGAACGTGGACGGCGACGAACTCGCGGCGGCCGCGTGGGACGAGGGTGTGCTCGTCGTCCCCGGCCGCTTCTTCGACGACCCCGAGCGCGTGCGGGTGAGCCTCGGCCGGACCCCGGAGTCGAGCACTGCCGCGCTCGACGCCCTCGGCGTCGTACTGGACAGCTTTCGGTAGGTCAGTGCGCTCACAGCGGCGTGCGGCCGTCCGACGCGAGCCAACAATCGTTAAGGCCCCCCGTTCCCTGCTACGGGACATGGACTCCGAAGCAGACGAAATCACCTCGCTCGTCGGCCGCGAGGTCTACTCGAACAACGGCGTCTTCGTGGGGGAAGTCGAGGACGTTCGACTCGACCTGGACGCCGAAGTCGTCAACGGACTCGCGCTCTCGGAACTCAACGCGCAACTGTTCCAGGACGCCGCGACCGGCACCAAGGGCGTCATCATCCCGTACCGCTGGGTTCGTGCGGTCGGCGACGTCGTCCTCATCAACGACGTCGTCGAGCGCTACGAGACGCCGAACGCCGAGGAAGAGGCCGCGGTCTAGTTCTCCGGCCCGTCTCGTACTGCCAGGTTCTCTGCGTCGAGCAGTCGCCGCGTCGACGGTCCCGACTCGGCGGCCACGTACAGAACACCCTGTTCGTGGAGTGCCGGATGCGGAATCGCGTGCGGTCGCGCGTCCTGCACGAGGCAGAGCGCGTTCACGAACGCGAGTGCCTCTTCTACGGCAACTGTGGTCGCCGCGACCGCGCTGCTGCGAGATACGCCCGCCTTGCAGTGAATCAGCACCGACCCGTCGCGTCGATACAACTGTCGCGCCGTGTCGACGGCGTTCGCGAAGGCACGCCAGTCGTTCTCCGCGTCGTCGGTCAGCGGGCAGTGGTGGGTCGTCGCCAGTTCCACGGATCGCGTCAGTGACACCACGTGGTCGAACGACTGGCCGCGGTTGTCTGGACGCGCCGCGTGGGCGTTCCCGAGGTAGAGGTCTCGGTCACCGAGACGCCGAACGACGGGCTGGTCGGCGGCGTATCCGAACGGGCGAACGAACAGGTCTGGTTCGGTCGAGTCACGACTCATCGACCGCGACCGAGTCGGCTGGCGCGGGCGTGCGGGGGTCTCGTTAGCTCCCGTTGCTTCCGCTCTCGGACTCGACACCCATCGCGCCGAACAGCTTCCGCGTGACCGCTTCGCCCGTGAGCGAGAGCAGCGTGTCGCGGTTCTCCTCCGTGGTCTCGATGCCCGTGAAGATGCCCAAGGGGATCTCCGCGCTCGCCTGCGTGGAGTGGCCCGCGGACTCACCGATGTCCTCGAAGGCGTCCTCCAGTACGCGCCCGATATTCAGCCGGATGTCCTTCGAGCGCGCCGCCAGATAGATGGTGTTGTCCACGATGCCGAACACCGCTGTCGTCGTGATTCCTTCGAGGTTCAGAAGTTGAGAAGCGGCCTGCGCGAGCGCGTCCCGCTCGCGGATGAACCCCGCGTTCGAGACCAGGTGGCTGCCCTGGACCTCGCGGCTCGTGATGGCCTCCGCGAGCACGTCCAGGGTCTCCGGACTCATGTTCGGTGATTCGACCTGTTCGAGGGTGTCGTGGTCCGCGAACGGGTAGAGGTACGCCGCCGCCGTGAGGTCCGCCGGTGTGGTGTCCCGGCGGAAATCCAGGGTTTCCGCGCGGATGCCGTAGAGGAGAGCGGTCGCGACCTCCTGGCTCACGGAGAGGTTGAACTCCTGGATGTACTTCGTGAGGATGGTGGAGGTTGCGGAGACGTTGGGGCGGACGTCCGCGAACTCCGCGTCGACGTCCACCTCGGCGTCGTAGTGGTCGATGAAGATGTCGATGTCGTGGTCGACGTCGACCTCGCCGGCCTTCGCCGGGTCGACGAGCGCGACCGTGTCGTAGTCGTCGATGTCCACCGAGTCGTACGCGGTGAGGTCGATCTCCAGGAGGTTCACGAACGCACGATTCTCCTGGTGGCCGATGTCACCGAAGTAGAGGATGTCCGCGCTCACGTCGAGGTGGTTCGCGATAGCCTGCAGCGCTGCCGCGGCAGCGATGGAGTCCGGGTCCGGGTTGTCGTGCGTGACGATGGCCATCCGCTCCTCGGTGCCCTCGATGACGTCCGATAGCTGCTGTGCCTTGTACTCGAGTTCCCCCGACTCGAGGGCGTGCAGGGCCGCGTCCGAGATGACCGAGGATGGATTGATGACGACGTCGGCACCCAGGTCCGTGAGTTCGTCGCTCGTTACCGGGTCCCGAGCGCGCACGACGAGGAACTGCTCGTCGTTGCGCTTCCGGATGTTCGAGACCGCGGCTTCGTTGGCCTCGACGTCCGAGGCCATCACCAGAACGACGTCGCGGTCCTCGACGAGTCCGGCGACCTCCTCGTCCCGGATGTCCGCGACCTGCGCGTTCAGGTCCTGGTCGCGGAGCGCTTCGACGCGGGCCTCGTCGCGGTCCACGATGAGTACGTCCTTCCCCCGCTCGACCAACTCCTCGGCGACGGCGTGGCCGACGCTCCCGCAGCCAAGGATGGCGTACGTAGACATCGAGGAGATGGTAGCCCGACTGCTCATGATATCGCGAGATACCGCCGGCCGTTACTTAATCCTCCCGACCTGCGGTCAGTCGTACGTCAGCGTCATGCCGTCGTCGAAGCGCAGATCGCCGCCGTTGAGATGACTGCCGAGTTCCGAGAACCCGAGCACGAAGAGGTTCGCGACATCCACGGGTTCCATCAGTTCACTCGCACGCGCCTGCCCGAGCATCACGTCCTCGACGACCTCTTGTTCGGTGATTCCGCGCTCTGCGGCGGTGTCGGGGATCTGGTCGACGACCAGCGGCGTCTTCACGTATCCCGTCGAAACCGAGAACCCACGCACGTCGCCGTCCTCAGAACGCTCCGCGTTCTGATGGGCTGCGGAAGACGACGAAGTCGTCTTCCGAACGTCACCCTCTGCCGCAATTGACTGCGTGAGGCCGCGCAACGCGAACTTCGCGACGTTGTACGCAACCTTGTCCGACGTGACGTAGTGGCCGTGCACGGACGCCATGTTCCCGATTGCGCCGCTCCCCGACTCCCGAATGTGCGGCAGCGCGTGCTTCGAGACGAGCACGGGCGCGCGAACCATCACGTCCTGCATCGTGTCGTAGACGTCCATCGGGAACTGCGAGAGCGGCGCGACGTGCTGGAGTCCCGCGATGTTTGCGACGAACCGCAGGTCGCCGAATTCCGCCGCCGCCTCGACGGCCGCTATCACGTCCTCGTCGTCGGTCAGATCGGCTTCCACGACGCGCACGTCGCCGTCTGCGTCGAGGTCCGCTGCCGTCTCAGCCGTCTCGACCAGTCCGTCCTCGTCTACGTCCACGCCCGCGACCGTCACACCGTTTACCGCGAGCGCCACGGCCGTCGCTCGACCGATTCCAGACGCAGCACCCGTCACGAGCGCCACGCTCTCCGATACGAACCGGTCGTCGTCGACAATCTGGACGTCGTCTCGCTCGAGTGTCGGGGGCTCGACTGACATGTGCGCCCGTTCACAGCACCCCGCCATAAAGCCGCGCCGTGCCCCGTTCTCCGAATCAGAACGTATTTTAGTACCCCCGTGCAACTTTTCGTTGCGTTGGGCCGGTAGCTCAGTTTGGCAGAGCGACGGACTCTTAATCCGTCGGTCGCGTGTTCAAATCGCGCCCGGCCCGCTACTCTATTACAACGACCGCGGGCGACTGCCGTGTCGCTCGCGTCGTTTTGCGGTCGTGTCGCGGGCAAGCGATTTGAAGCCTATCAGACGCAGCCCGCGAGTGAGCGAAGCGACCGAGCAGGAACGTCTGATTTCGGTTCAAATCACGCCCGGCCCGTTGTACCTTTTTGCTGCGCTCGCGGCCTGCGGCCGCTCGCTGGCAAAAAGCTACGCTAAAAAGCGCTCCTCGTTCCTGCCGCTCGCTTCGCTCGCGTTAGTCACTCGTCGGCCCGCTCGCTCACTCCGTTCGCTCGCGGTGAGTACCGTAGCAGTGCAACACAGCACTGCAACCGCGCTACTCGGTCGTGGTCGCCGGCTAGCACAATATTATTCCTGGCGTTACACGTCAATTCGGCAGCACGCGCCGGTGGCGGCCTCGGTCTCCTCGAGCCACGCCGAGAGACAGCCGTAGTTGCAGAACGCGCCCTCCCGAGATTCGTTCTCGCCCCGACCCCGGGTGACGAACACAGGGTTGTAGGGCGTCAGGTCGCTCCCGCAGTACGTACAGTCGGTCACGACCGGACAGACGGGCCGAGTACGCTAAAAAACGACGGTGAGTCGTTGGCTACTCGTTCTGCGGGCTGTAGTTCGGCGCTTCGTCCGTGATCATCACGTCGTGCGGGTGGCCCTCGGTCTGGCCCGCACTGGAGACGCGCACGAACTCCGCGCGTTCCTTGAACTCGGGGAGCGTGGACGCGCCGACGTACCCCATGCCGGACTGGATGCCGCCGACGAGCTGGTGGAGCTCCGAGGCGAGCGAGCCCTTGTACGGCGTCGCGGCCTCGACGCCCTCGGGAACGAACTCCTCGTCTTCGTCTTCTTCCTTGAGGTAGCGGTCGCCTCCGCCGGACTGCATCGCGCCGACCGAACCCATGCCGCGGTACTGCTTGTAGCGCTTGCCGTTCATCGTGATGACGCGACCCGGGGCTTCGTCGGTGCCAGCGAAGTACGACCCGAGCATCACGGCGTCCGCGCCGGCGGCGATGGCCTTCGCGGCGTCGCCGGAGTACCGGATGCCGCCGTCCGCGATGACGGGGACGTCGTGTTCGACCGCGACGTCCGCGACCTCCGAGACGGCAGTAATCTGGGGCATCCCTGCGCCCGTGACGACGCGAGTGGTGCAGATGGAGCCCGGACCGATACCGACCTTCACGCCGTCAGCGAAGTCCACGACCTCCTGGGCGGCCTCGCGCGTTCCGACGTTGCCGACGACGACGTCCGCATCGACGGCCGCCTGGATCTCGCGGGCGGACTCGATGACGTTCTGGTTGTGCGCGTGCGCGCAGTCGATGAACAACACGTCGGCGTCCGCGTCGTCGGCAGCGGTGGCGCGGTCCGCCTCGAACGGGCCGACGGCGACGCCGACCCGGAGCCGGCCGTCGTCGTCTCGCGCGGCGTTCTCGTGTTCGCGGCGCGCGAGGATGCCCTGCATCGTGACGAGGCCGACGAGGTGGTTGTCGTCGTCCACGATGGGGACGCGCTCGATCTTGTGCTCGTACATCAACTCGAGGGCGTCGCGCGCGTCGATGTCCTCGGGTGCGGTGATGACCTCGTCGGTCATCGCCTCGCGAACGGTGTCGGACTCGCCGACCTCGAGGTACGGCCGGATGTCGGTACCCGAGATGATGCCGAGCACCTTGTCGTCCTCGTCGACGACGGGCGCGCCGGAGACGCTCGCCCGCTCCATCATCGCGTCCACGTCGCTGACGGTCTGGTCGGGCGTGGCCGTCACGACGTTCTCGCGGCGGATGACGAGCTCGTCAGCGCGTTTCACCTGCTCGATCGCCGCGCCGGTCTCGGAGACGTCCATGTTGCGGTGGAGGACGCCGAGCCCTCCCTCGCGGGCCATCGCGACGGCGAGTTCAGCTTCGGTGACTGTGTCCATCGCGGCCGAGAGCACGGGGACGTTGAGGGTGACGTTCGTGGACACTTGCGTGCTGACGTCGGCGTCGTCGGGTTCGACGCGGCTCTCTCTCGGTCGGAGCAGTACGTCGTCGAACGTGAGCGCTTCGGGGACGCGGAGTTTCTGCGAGAACTGACCGTCCGGATGTTCGTTCGCCATGTAAACCGTCGCGGCGCGGCAGGCAAAAACGTTGCGAGGTTGGTCGAACGTGTGTGGAACGGGAATACGTACGCTATCTCGATGCACACTCGTGGTCTGTTGGGAGGAAGCAGTGCCGAACGAACGACGACAGAGCGTCGACAGAACGGATGAACGTCAGAAATGAGGGTCCGAAAACGAGCATCCTTCGACATCCATCGGATTACTCGTTGGTCAGAAAGCACCCACTTAAAGAAGGGCACGAGTCCCACACCATATGTGGGCGCGTGTCACGCAATCTTTATGGAATTTACCCGAATGATTAGTCGTATGGACTCCATCAGTCCCGAATCGGTGCGTATCGCCGGCAACTACAGCAACGCCTCCGGCGCACTCGCCACATTTTGCGGTCTCTTCGGGCTTCGAGGAAAACTGATGGAGCGACTCGGGCACGTCGTACCGGACACGCGGTCCGCGTATCGCCTGCCTGGCTACACGTCGCCCAGTTACGGGTTGAGTCCGTAGTCTATGAGTAGCTCACGGCACCCAATCGCACTCCGTCTGGAGCAACAGGTGGGGGGCGCGACGCGCCTCCTCGCGACGGTCATGTTGCTCCCGCTGGTCGACGGCATCTTCGCAGCGCTCGTGCTCGCGGGCGCACTCGAGACGCCCGTCGGCATCGCGCAGGTCGGACTGCTCGTCTTCGGTGGGAGCGCGACGCTCGCCGTCATCCTCGCAGAGATGGACCAGAACCCGCGGGAGCAAGCGACGAGCGTGCTCGCCGTCGGCATCCCGCTGATCGTCATCGCTGCGACGGAAGCCGCGCTCGCCCCGACAATTCGGACCGTCGTCGACATCCCGACGTTCGAGCGCTTCGCCGGACTGGTCATCCTCGCCATCGCCGCGAAGACCGCGAGTTCGACCATCGGCGAGTACCTCCCCTCGCCCGGAATCATCATCGGCCTCGGGTTCGTCGCGAGCCTCCAACCGAACCAGATCGCGTTCGTCGTGGCACACGACGTCGGATTGATGCTCCGGGCTGCGGCCGCCGCGGGAATCGCAGTCGCGTTCGCGCTCGCGGTCGTCGCGCTCCAGCCGTACCTCCGCCGCATCGTCGACATCGACCGCTTCCGCTTCGGGAGCGCGGTCGCCCTCGGCACGCTCGCGCTCTCGATCTTCCACGTCGTGCCGTCGAACGCGCCTCTCGGCGTGTTCGCCATCGCGGCGCTGCTCGCGTTCGACCCGGACGGCGAGAACGCGCCCGCCGACGCGTCGAGCGACACGCCGGGGGACACGCCGACGGTGTCGACCGACGCGCCAGCGGTGTCGACGGACGGTGGCAACGACGCCGAGAGCGAGGATCCGTCGACGTACGGCTACCCCAGCGAGGACAGCACGGAAGAGCGCGCGCCCTGGCTCTGAGCAGGCCCGCGCCGACGACCGCTTTCGCTCTGACGGAACTCTTTAGCGTCGGGCGACCCTCCCGCCTCTATGGCCGAGAATCGAGTCGTGCAGGGGCGAATGGTGACGCCCAAACGCCTCGCCGAACTCGTCGAGGGTGAGTCCGTGATGGACGCCGAACCAATCGAGGACGCCGACCGCGAGTGCCCGGACTGCGGCGGTGACGTGCTCCGCGTCGGCTACATGCCCTCCGTCACCGAGTTCGTCACTGGCTACAAGTGCCAGGACTGCGACTGGAGCGAGCGCGAGGAGTGACGCACGCTGCAGCGTAATTCACGCCTGCTGCGTAATTCACACCCGTAACGTGGCTCACGCCCGCACCTCGTAGTGTGTCGCCTCGTCCTCGAACCGACTGAGTAGGTCTCTCGCTCGCGCTGGCACGTGCGCGGACCGGTACTCCTCGCCAGCGAACGCCTCGACGGCCTCCCAGTCCGAGAAGTACGCGATAGTCACGAACTCCACCTCGTCCTCGTGCTCGCGCCGTAACACCCGGAACCCCTCGAACGCCGGCTTCTCCTCGGGGTCCGGGAACGGCTCGGACGAAACGAACGCCTCGTAGTCGTCGGCGTTCTCGTGGGTCGTCCACCCGCGCCACATCCGTGCAATCATCACGACGCTGGCTTCGTTGGCATGACCTGTCGACTTTGGGGTGGCGGCACAGTGTGTGAGTGGAGGGACGCCTTCGGCACCGACCACCACTCGCTTCGGACGAACCCACTCGCGTTTCCGAGAATCGAAACGCTCTTAGGCGAAATCGTCATACGAATCGATGCACGGGGCTGTGGCCAAGCCAGGCATGGCGACTGACTCCAGAGGTCACGCGCCCGGGACGACATTCCAGACTGGTATACCGAGCGACCGACTGATCATCGGTTCGCGACGACGACCCTCTGGAGTTCCGAGGCGCACCGGAGATATCAGTCGATCGGGGGTTCAAATCCCTCCGGCCCCACTTCTCTACCGACTGAGGATACAGTGGTCTCTCGTTCCGAACAGGGTGTAGCGCAGACTGGAGCGTGGGACACTGTCTTCGGTAGCCGAGTCGTTTTTCCGGTGGCGCGTCCGCTAATGTATATGGCGACGCTCGGCGCGAAACTGGTTGGGATGGACGCGGTCCCCGCGGTGATTCACTACGCGGACGGCGGGATGGACGGGCCGCTGGAGCTCCAGCACGTACAGGTGGACGGCGACACGGTGAACGCCGTCGTTCACGTGCAGGCCGGCGGGACGCAGTCGCTCGCGCGAATCACCGGCGGCGTGGACGACGAGGAGTTGTCCCTCGAGATTCCGACCGAGGCGGTGGAGTTCGACTCCGTCGAGGAGTTCCTGGGCGCGGACGACATCTTCGAGACCGCGAAAACCATCGTGGACGTGCAGACCGACCTCTGACGGGGTCGGCGCGAGCACCGCGGTGCGTTCCGGTTATTCGGCTTCCGTTGTTTCGGTCGTGTCGGTCGGTGTGAGCGGTTGTTCGAGCGCGCCGATGAGGTACTCTGGGGCGTCGACGTACTCGAGATCCTGTCGAGTGTACGTGTCCCGGCAGCCCCAGGTGATGATGCCGAGTTCCTCGGGGTCGAGTCGCACGATGACGAGACGGTCCTGGGTGGCCTGGTCGGATGGACAGGGTTCGCTGATCACGGATTCGGCGCCCTCGGAGGGCGTGTTCCGGAGCGCGGAGCGGACCAGGTGTGTGGTGCCCGGTTCGAGAGCGTTGAGGAACTGGAGTGCGGTTCTGGCGGGAACCCGGTACCACGCCTCGACCTCCCAGTCGACCGTGCCGTTCGTCCGCGGGCCGACCATCACCGCGACTTCCTGTTCTTCCCTGGTCGTGTTCTCGACGTAGACGTGCCCGGGTGTGGCCTGACTGTTGCTCCCTGCACATCCTCCGAGCGTGGACAGCGCGACAAATCCGGTGGCCCGTAGCACGTCCCGGCGAGCGAACGAATCCCCCATGGGCGTAGTTCCCTCGGAATCCAGAAAAGCGTATTTGCCGGGTTGGTTGCAGAACGCCGTTATCTCGACGACGGTGGAGAGAGGGGTAGTCAGGCTTGGGCGTTCTCGGTTCGAAGTTCGAGGCAGTTCAGGGTCGAATCCTGGAGTGCCTCGAACCCCTGATGCTCTCGAAGGACGACACGACCACCGACTGGTGATCACCGAGTCCTGATTCGACCACCCTCCGCACTTTTCACTTCGCTCGTTGACAGGATACACATGGCTAGAGGTCCGACACCCGCCGAGATATTCGACCGAGCGGTCGACGAAGGCCAGCGCCGTCTCGACCAGTCGCTGCTCGAACTCGTTTCGACCAGTTTCATCGCGGGGTTCACGATCGTCTTCGGGGTCGTCGCACTCGGCATCGTCGAGGCGATAGTCCACCCCCGGTTCGGCGACGTCTCCCGAATCGCAGGTTCGCTCGCGTTCGGTATCGGTCTCATGTTCCTGATCGCGGGTCGGACGGAACTGTTCAACGAGAACTTCTCGGACCCGACTGCGGCAGCCATCGACGGGTCGGGCTCTACTGACCGCTCGCGGTCGCAGGTGCTGTGGAAACTCGTCAGGTTGTGGGCCGTCACGTTTGTCTTCAATTTCGTCGGCGGCGGTCTCTTCGCGCTCGTCTTCTCCGTCGAGGGTGTGCTGCCGCCCGGGACAGCCGAGTCGCTGGTCACGTTCGCCGAGGAGACGACGCACAAGAGCGCCTGGGCCTGGTTCGCGGACGCCATCGCGGGCGGTGCACTCGTGAGTCTACTGTCGTTCCTCCTCGCCGCCGTGGAGAGTTCGGGGAGCCGTCTCGTCATGGCCTACGTCGTTGGATTCCTGCTCGCCCTCGGGCCGTTCTCACACGTCGTGGTCACCGCCTTGCACGTCTTCTTCGGCATCCTCTTCGGTGCGAACATCGGCTTCGTGGCACTCGCGGAGATGATCGGAATCGTTACGGCCGGCAACTTCGTCGGGGGGCTTGGTCTCGTCACGCTCACCCACGTTGCGCAGGCGAAGGGCGCCAACGAGTCGAGTGATTGACTCCGTAACCCAGACCGGGACCGGCCAGCAGTTCATCGACCGAGTCCGACCAACAGTTCATAATTGGGACGCAATCCAAAACCGATATACCGTCAGCGTGCGGACTGCCGACTAACCGTGACGAACACGCAGGTGACGCTCGTGCAACTCGACAACTACGGGCCGTGGACGGTGACGCCGGAACCGCGCCGCGAGGTCGACCTCCAGACGATGCAGTCCCGTCTGTACGCCGACCTCTCGCAGGCGTTCGGGATGCGGGACGGCTACGTCTTCTTCACGCGCTTCGACAACATGCTCGCGGTGACGAACGGACTCGACCTGGAGGACCACGCGCGCATCCAGGAGTCCATCCGGAATCGGTATCCGGTAACGGTCAGCCTCTCCATCGGCGCCGGACCGTCGCCCGCGAACGCGCTCGTGGACGCGACCGCCGCACTCCAGGAACAGGGGAGCGCTCAGGACGCCACTCGGACAGAGGCGCTGCTCGGCCAGCCACTCGAGGAGAGCGAGCGCACGGACGACGACGTCCAGATAGCGCACTTCGACGTCGTCGACGCCACAGAAACGTACACCGACGAACTCGACGCGTACTCGTCGTTCATCAACATCGAGCAGGGCTATGCATCGCTGATGAAGCACATGCACGACGCCCACGACTCGCTGTCCTTCTTCGTGGGCGGGGACAACATCATCGCGGTCTGTCCGTCGCTCTCGGACGCGGAGTATCAGGAGGCCATCGAGCACGTCCTCGAGGACGCCGGCGTCGACCTCCGGGTGGGTGTCGGGCACGGCGCGTCCGCCCACGACGCGGGAATGGCTGCCAAGCACGCTCTGGAGGACGCCCGCGAGGACGGCACGTACGTCGAGACGCTCGCGCACTGACGACGTCAGCACACCGACGCCGGACGTCGTCGGCCGCGTGCCGACTGTTTTTTGGGCCGCGTCGCTCACCACTCTGTATGGCCGGCGACCAGTTCCTCGGTGAACCGGACCCCGAGGAGCGCATCGTCCTGCACGTCGACATGGACTGCTTCTACGCGTCCTGCGAGCGACTGCGCGAACCCGACCTCGAGGGCGAACCGCTGGTCGTCGGGATGGGGTACGAGGCGGGCGAGACGGTCGGCGCGGTCGCCACCGCGAGCTACGAGGCCCGTGAGTACGGCGTCGAGAGCGCGCAAGCCATCGGCTCCGCGCTGGAGAACCTCCCGCGGAAGGCCGAGAACCCGGACGACCCCGACGCGGGCCGCTATCGGCCCGTAGACATGGACTTCTACCAGTCCGTCGCGGCGGACGTCAAGGACATCCTCCACGAACTCGGGGACACCGTCCGCGAGGTGAGCATCGACGAGGCGTACCTCGACGTCACCGAGCGCACCGATTGGTCGGTCGCCGAGGGCTTCGCGCGGCACGTCCGCCAGCGCATCGAGCGCGAGGTCGGCGTCCCGGCGAGCGTCGGCGTCGCGCCGGACATGAGCACCGCGAAACTCGCGAGCGACCACGACAAACCCGAGGGTCTGGTGGTCGTGCCGCCGGACGACGTCCGGGAGTTCCTCGCGCCCATCGACATCGCGGACGTCCACGGCGTCGGTCCCGTCCGCGCTTGCGAACTCCGCGAGATGGGCATCGAGACGGCGGGCGACCTCGCGGACGCGGACCCCTACGACCTCGTGGAGCGCTTCGGGGAGCGCGGTCGCGACCTCCACCGGCGCGCAAGGGGGAAGGACAACCGCGCCGTCGAACCCACCGGGAAGCCCAAGAGCCTCTCCCGGGAGTCCTCCTTCGACGGCCCGACCGGCGACTTCGAGCGCGTTCGCGAGCAGGCGCGGACGCTCGCCGAGGCGGTGGCTGACCGCGCCACGCGGAAGGACGCGTTCTATCGAACCATCGGCGTGAAGGTCGTGACGCCGCCCTACGACGTGAACACGCGCGCACAGTCGCTCCCCGGCCCGGTCGACGAACCCGACCTGGTGGAGGAGATTTCCATGGACCTGCTCGCGGAATTCGAGGACGAGCGCGTGCGGAAGGTCGGTGTCCGCGTCTCGAATCTGGATTTCTCCGAGCGCGAACAGTCGAGTCTCGATGGCTTCGAGGGGAGCGGTGCTGACGGAGGCCACAGCCGCCAGCAACGCGGTGCCGAGGCGGACACAGACACGCGACGCGACTCCGCGCGAACACGAACCCGGAATCACGATGGGCAGTCCTCGCTCGGAGAGTTCGAATAGTCGGCTTCTCGTCGCTATCCATCGGGCGAGACTGATAGCGTCCTTCGCCAGTTCTACCCACCGAAACCTGGAGGACGCGACCGTTCAGTAGCGCGTCGTCACGGAGACGGGCGTATCTTCGCCGCATTCGATTCGAGCGTCGAACGGCGGCGTCAGGCGTGCGAGTGACTGCTGGTCGTGGGCAACCGGGTCGATGTGGTAGTGGGCCACCGCGTCCGCCTTGTTCATCTGCTGGGTGAGCACTCGTACGAATCGGAACAGCGTCGATACCGACGTGTACGCCAGGATTTCGGTCAGGGAGTCGAAACAGACCGTCGCAGCCGTCGAGTTCGACGGCACCGCGTCGAAGAAGTCCTGGATCGCCATCCCCACCCCGGTCAGGTCGCGTGGGTCTACGCTGCGAACCTGTGCCTGTCCGTGCGTCCCTTCTCGTCCCTCCGTCTCCGTCAACCAGATTAGCCCCAGATTCGAGTCGTCATGGCTGACGTGTTCCGCCCACGCGTTCAGCCACGAGTCCGGGGAGGAGAACGTAACGACTAGTACGTCGTTTCGGCCCTCCGTCATCGTTGACAACAGCGTCTCGTGGACGTCGTGGGACGCCTCGTCCGAATGGCGTTCCATCACGAGAATGTTCGTGGCGTCCTCCAGATCGTCGACCAGTTCCGATGTCGAATCACTCATCGGATTCGACCACTCCCTTCATGGCGTCCATCACTGGTTGGATCGGCGTTCCCGCTTCTAGCGATACGTACACCCCAGTCTCCTCGCCGACAAATCGGACGATGGTCGCGTGGTCCATCAGAACGACGAACGCTCGCACTACGCCGAGGTTTCCGTACATCTCCTCGTACAGTTCCTGCTGGGTGAAGTCCAGTCGGTAATCCGAATGAAGCAAGTCCGCGAGGTCCGAGAATGCCTCCTCACCGCCGAGTTGTTCCACGACGTCGTCGCGAATGCGCAACACGTTGAAGTCGTGTTCGTCGTACTCGACGATCGTACGCAAGTCGTCGCCGACGACGTCCACGATGGCCTCGTCGATGGCCTCGCAGTCGAACCGGCTCAGTTTGCCGCGCTGAGTGTCGGTGGTCACGAGGCGACGTTGACAAACGACACAAAAAGTACTACCGGCTGGTGCTGGTCGCTGTCGACGCGGAACTCGCGACGGCTGCTATCGTACGCCTCGTTCAACAACTCACTGAAACGTCGATGCAGCGGCCGCGTGGCGGACAACGGCAGCGTTTTGTCGCTACCCACCTACCGACGGACGTGAACAAACTCCCGAGCGCGGGCGAGGATTCGTGGCACCTCCCCCAGCACGCCCACGTCGTCGTCTACGACGCCGAGGACGGCGGGCAATTCCTCACCATCTACGACTGCGGGGCCGCCCAGAAGCCGCCGTCCGCGCAGATCGTCGGGAATCTCGTGCGCACGCGAGCGGCCCACGAACTGCAGCGCCAGCCGACGGGCTACATCGTGAAGATGCGAGAAGAGTCCGTACTGACCGAACAGGACGCCGACCACTACGTCATCGAGTAAGCGAACCGAGTCCCATCTGCGTCACACCGGTATCTCGAACAGCTGTCACTCCTGCATGCCGAGCAGTTGTAGCAGACTGAGGAAGATCACCACGAAGTCGATGTAGAGGCTGATAGCCCCGGCGACCGCGCCGAAGTCGCCTTTTAGTATCTTGCTCATGTCGTAGAGGATGAACAGCGAGAAGACGACGATGCTCACGACGTCCAGAGCGACGGCGACCCATCCGGGGAAGCCGACGAAGTACGAGAGCACAGAGAGCGCGATGATGCCGAAGACGGCGGCGATGAGCGCGCCACCGAGGTACGAGAAGTCCTTCCCAGTGACGAGCGGGATGGCGGCGAACCCGACGAACACGACCGACGTGATGACGAGCGCCTGGGCGACGAGGTAGCCCATCCCCGCAGAGAGGTACGTCTGGATGATGGGCGCGATGAACACGCCCTCGAAGGCCGCGAAGGTAACGGCGAACACGACGTTCGCGGGGTAGTGCTCCCGGAACGCCTGTGCCCCATAGAAGACGCCGACCTGTACGGCGAGCAGTCCCAGAAATCCGAGGAGGCCGAGGTCCGCGACGAGGCTGGTGTACCCGAGGCGGATGGTCCACGCGGTGACCGCTCCGGACACCAGCAACATCATCGCGAACACCGGGAGGACGCGCTGGAAGAACGTGACCCGACCGTGCTCGCTGTCGACGCCGAACGACCGCTCGGAACTGTGGCCGAAGGTACCGCTCATGGAGCGACGTGTGGAGGGGCGACACAAGAAGGCCGTGGTTGGAGAGCGCCGGGAACGAACAGGCTGGGTCTGGGAAGTCCCCGAAAGCGAATCAGGCCAGCGGCGCGACGAGGTTCTCGAGCGCCGCACGCGGGTCGTCGGCCTTCGCGACGCCACTCGCCAGGAGCACGCCGCTGGCGCCGAGCTCCCGCGCCGCAACGAGGTCCTCGCCCGTGCTGATGCCCGCACCGCAGTAGACGTCCACAGTCGGATCGACGGCCTCGGCGGCGGCGACGGCGTCCTCGACAATGTCGGGGTCGGCCTGTGAGACGGGAGTACCGGAGCCGATGAGTTCCGGGGGTTCGACGGCGACGGCGTCCGGGCCGAGCGCCGCGGCGGCGGCGATCTGGTCGGGGTTGTTCGCGCAGACGACGGTGTCGAAGTCGGCGCGGTCGGCGGCGCCGAGGCTGTCGTCGATGTCGGCAAGTTTCATGCGTTGCTCCGAGTGGTTGAGGAGCGTTCCGGTCGCGCCGTTGTCCGCGGCGGCCTCCGCGAGCGTGCTGCCCGTGTGGCTGCCGTGGGAGACGGGACTGACGTGCTGTGCGAACGTCGTGACGCCGGTGTCGGCCACGCGAGCCAGGTCTGTGGCCTGGGGCGCGACGGCGACGTCGACGCCGGACTCCTCGGCGACGTCGCGGGCCGCTTGGGAGACCGCGACGGGGTCACAGGGGTAGGCCTTCAGGTTGACGAGTACGAACACACCGGAACGCCGGGCGCCCGGTCGAAAAAACTTCCTAGCTCGGTCGACCGACGAGATGGACTGAGGTTCTAGCTGCCGTCGCCCTTCCGTCGGACCTTGTCGCCGAGCGTGAGGCCCGCGCTGTCGCTGCTGCTCGACCACTCCTCGTCGCTCGTGTCGCCGGACTCCGTGAGGGAGATGCCCAGCCGGTTCTCGAGTTTCCCGCGGACGTCGTCGCTCGGGAGGCTGTCGCCGCGCTCGAGTTTCCGGATGACGCTGGCCTTCTCGTGGAGTTCCTCGGCGAGTTCCTCCTGACTGAGACCCTCGGCCTCGCGGGCGTTCCGGACGCGGTCGTCGTAGTCGCCCGCCAGTTCGTCCATCTGGTCGAACATGTCCCGGCGGCGTCGGTTGTCGCCCCCGCCACTCGAGGACGACGCCGACGAAGACGAGGACGAACTCGAGGACGTAGAGTACTTCGTGCTCGTGGTGCTCTCGGAGCTGCCCGTCTCGACTTCCGTACCGAAGTCGGTACAGTCGCCACAGACGTCTAACTCCGCTCCCTCCACCTTCACGGTCTTGGGACTGGACGTCTCCGCACCACACATCTCGCACTGGACCATACCCGGGATTGGCCGGGCGCGTGTATAAATCGCACGCCGCGAGCCAACTGCGTGTGGAATCCGGGACCGAGCCAGCGATCGGCCGGTGACCAGGTCCTCGGTCAGCCGAGTTGCCGCCACGCGGAGACGAACCGCTGGAGGGCAGTGAGGTGGCCGACGACGGCGAACAGGCCGAGCAGGAGCGCGACCAGGGACACCCCGGAGATGGTGGGGGTCACCGCCGCGGCGGCGGCGGTGATGCCGACGAGCGCGAGGCGGTCGGCGCGCCCGAGCAGGCCGCCGTAGACGCGGTCGAGGCCGACCGCCTGGGCCTGCGTGCCGAGGTACGACGTGAGCAGGACGCCGGTGACGGCGGCGAGACCGAGGTCGTAGCGCCCGATGCCGGCGGCGAGGCCGGCGACCACGACGACGTCTGCGTACCGATCGAGGACGTGGTCGAGCAGGTCGCCGGCCTCCGAGTCGGTGCCGAGTTCCCGCGCCAGCGCGCCGTCGAGGAGGTCGAGCCACCCGTTCAGGAACACGCAGAGCGCGCCGACGCCGTACGCGAGCGGCGTGGCTACGTAGAACGCGCCCGCTGCGGCGAGCGCGAGCGCGAACGCAACCACACTGACGGTGTTCGGGGTCGCGCCGAGGCCGCGCGCGCCCCGGACCCACGGCCGGAGCAGGCGCGTGGCGACCGGGCGGAGTCTGTCGAGAGTCATCGGTGACTGATTGTGGCGTCCGTCATAGGTAGTCCGTGAAGTCGACGTCGCCTGCCGAGGAGTCGCGGTCGCCCGCGATGGCGGCCTCGATGTCCGCAGCGACCGCGTCGGGGTCGCGGTCCGTGGTGTCTATCTCGTAGACGGCCGACTCGCCGTGGACCTGCACGGCTTCCCCGAGAATCACGTCGAGTGCCTCACTCTCCGCGTTCTCGCCCGCCTTCCGTTCGGGTTCACCGCGCTCGGTGAGTCTGGCTTCGAGGTCGGCGGGCGCACAGCGCAGGACGACTACGCGGTCGACGTCGAGGAGGTGCGCGAGATGGGACTCCACCAGAATGTCGTCCTGGCCGTCGAGGCGCTCCCGGATGGCTTCGAGGTCCGCGACCTTGCTGTCCCGTTCTTCGTCGACCTCCGTGTAGAGGCGTTCGTCCTCGATCAACTGGTTCAGATGGACGACGTCGAGGTCCGTCTCGACGCGCTCGGTCGCGGTCGTTTTGCCCGTGCCGGGCGTTCCGGTGACGGTGACTCTCACTCCGCGAGCACCTCGTTCAGCACGTCGACGGCGCGCTCGGTCTCCTCGCGCGTGCCGCAGGTGACGCGGACGCAGGCCGGCAGCCCGAAACTCGAGCAGTCGCGCACGATGACGCCCTCGCGCTGGGCGGCCTCCGCGACGGCTGACGCGTCGCCGACGCGCGCGAGCACGAAGTTCGCGTGGCTCTCGTACGTCGGCGCGTCGAGTTCCTCACGGAGGTACTGGCGTGACCACTCGACCGTCTCGACGGTGCGCTCGACGTGGTCGTCATCGTCCATCGCGGCGATGCCGGCCTCGCACGCGACGGCGCTCGCAGCGAACGGCGTGTTCACGCGAGCGTACGCGTCGGCCCACTCGTCTGGCACGAGCGCGTAGCCGAGGCGGACGCCCGCGAGCCCGTACACCTTCGAGAACGTGCGGAGAACGGCGACGTCGTCGCGGTCGTCGAGCAGGCCGACGGCCGATGGCGCGTCGCTGAACTCGCCGTACGCCTCGTCGACGACGACGAGCGTGTTCTCGTCGGTCTCGTCGGCGACTCGCTGCACGTCCTCGAGTGCGAACCGCGCGCCGGAGGGGTTGTGCGGACTCGTGAGGTAGACGACGCGCTCGCCGTCGTACGCTGAAAGTACTCGGTCGGCGGTGAGCGCGAAGCCGTCGCCGGGGTCGTCTGCGGGTGGCGCGACGTCGTACTCGTTGACGGCGCCGTGGTGGAAGCGCGCGCTCATCCCGTAGTACGTGAACCCGGGCGTCGGCACGAGCACCGCGTCGCCGGGGTCGAGCGTAGCACGAGCGAGGTAGTCGAGCGCGCCGTCGCCGCCGTTCGCCAGCCACACCTGCGCCTCGGTGACGCCCCAGCGCTCGGCGATCTTCGCCGTGAGGTCGGCGTGGACGGCCTTCGGGTAGCGGTGGACGTCCGCGGCGGCGTCCCGGATGGCGTCGGCGGCCGCCGGACTCGGCCCGAACGGATTCTCGTTCGAGGAGAGTTTCACGAACTCCCCGGGGTCCCGGCCGAGGTCGCGCGCGACCTCCTCGATGCCCCGACCCGCCCGGTACTCGACGTGGTCGGAGAGGTCCCGTAGTTCCATGTCCGGAGGAAGTGGGGGGCGGGCCTTAAGCGTGCCTTCACGGGCACAGTCGCCGCCTCGGCGTGACGACGCCTAGTAGCCGGTGCTTAGCCGCCGAGACGACTCGCTAAGCGGTCCATTGTAAAGGCCGGCGGCGGCGAACCGCACCCCATGGCACTCATCGACTCGCTCGTGGCGTTCGTCGTCAGCCTGCTCGTCGGCGCGTTCGGCATCTACGTCGGCGCGCGCGTCGTCGTGGACTCAGACGACTACGGGTACGCCATCGTCACCGCGCTCGTCGGCGCGCTGGTCTGGTTCGTCGTCGCGCTCTTCTTCGGATGGATTCCCCTGCTCGGCCCGCTGCTCGCGCTGCTGGCGTACGTCGCGGTCATCAACTGGCGCTACCCCGGCGACTGGCTGGCGGCCTTTGGCATCGCGCTCATCGCGTGGGTCGCGACCATCGTCGTGCTGTACATCGTCGGCATCCTCTTCGACATCTCACTCGAAGCCGTCGGCGTCCCGGGCGTCTGAGAGGGCTAACCCAGACGCCGAACCGCCACGCACGCGCCGCCAGCGAGTCTCGACAGACGCGGGTCAGGCCCGGTCGACGCCGTGTTCGAGCGTGCCGACGCCCTCCACCTCGACTTCGACGCGGTCGCCATCGGCAAGCGGGCCGACGCCCGACGGCGTCCCGGTCAGAATCACGTCGCCGGGTTCCAGCGTGAGGTACTGCGTTATCTCCGCGACCAGTTCCGGGATGGAGAAGATGAAGCGATCGATAGCGGAGGACTGGCGCGTCTCTCCGTTCACGCGGAGTTCGACGCTGGCGTCCTCGGGCACCTCCTCGGGCGTGGCGAGCACCGGGCCGAGCGGGCACGCGCCGTCGAAGGCCTTCCCGCGCACCCAGTTCTGCTCGCGGTCCTGGTCGTCGCGGTTGGACACGTCGTTCGCGCACGTGAACCCCCTGACGACGTGCATCGCGTCTCCTTCGTCGACGTTCCGGCACTGCTCGTCTACGACGACGGCGAGCTCCGCCTCGTGCTCGATTCGGTCCTTGCCCGCGGGCGGCGTCACGGTGTCCCGGTGGCCCGCCAGCGTGTTCGGCGGTTTCAGGAAGAGCAGTGGGCGGTCGGGCACGTCCTCTCCGCGCTCGTCGGCGTGCGCGGCGTAGTTCCGCCCAACGCAGACGATTTTGCTCGGTTCACACGGCGGGAGGACGTCCACCTCGCCCACGTCGTGGGTCTGTCCGCCGAAGGAGACGGCGCCGTCCTTGTACTCGCCGCGCCGCACCGCGCCCGCTGGGTCGCGGAATCGCATCTCGTGCATGCGTTCGGGTTCCCGCGGCACCGGCGTAAGAATTTGGAACGAGCGCGGCCCCCGTGGACGGAGAACGCGCCTCCAGCGGCGCACTTCGGTGGCGCGCTGATCAGCGGCGCGCTACCAGCGGTGGTGGACGTGCTGGGCGACGTGCTGTTCGTACACGTCACGCGCGGCGCCGTGGGCCTCGTGGCTCAGCGGGTCTGCGTCCGCCGCGGCGACGTTGCTGCGGATGTGTTCGGGGTTCGTCGAGCCCGGAATCACCGTCGAGACGGCGTCGAAGTCGAGGATCCAGCGGAGCGCGAACTGCGCCATCGTGAGGCGCTCGGGAACGTGCTCGCTGAGCGCGTCTGCGGCCGCGGCGCCGGCTTCGAGGGGGACGCCCGCGAACGTCTCGCCGACGTCGAAGGCGTCGCCGTCGCGGTTGAAGTTCCGGTGGTCGTTCTCCGGGAACGAGGCGTCCGCGTCGATGGCGCCCGTGAGGAGGCCCGAGGCGAGCGGTACGCGAACGATGACGCCGACGTTCTCGCGCGCGGCCGCGTCGAGGAATCGTTCGGCGGGACGCTGGCGGAACGGGTTGAAGATGAGCTGGACCGTCTCCACGCCCGGGTACTCGATGGCCTTCAGCGCCTCCTCGACGCGTTCGACGCTGACGCCGTAGTGGTCGAGTTTGCCGGCGCTCCGGAGGTCGGCGAGCGCGTCGAATGTTTCGGGCTGGTAGTACGCGTCCGTCGGCGGGCAGTGCAGTTGCAGGAGGTCCAGGGAGTCCACGCCGAGGTTCTCCCGCGAGCGGTCGACGAACCGCTCGATGTTCTCGTGCGTGTAGCGCTCGGCGTCGTGCGGGTCGAGGCGCCGCCCCGCCTTCGTCGCGACGATGGGGTCGTCAGTGCGTTCTTCGAGAACATCCTGAATCAGGCGCTCGCTGCGCCCGTCGCCGTAGACGTCCGCAGTGTCGAGGAACGTCACGCCCGCGTCGAGTGCGGCGCGTACGGCGTCCCGGCCGACGTCCTCGGGGACGTCGCCCCACTCCGCGCCGATCTCCCACGTCCCGAGGCCGACTTCACTCACGTCGAATCCGGTCGAACCCAGCGGTCTCGAATCCATACCGAGGACTCGAACGCCCGCCACGTAACCGTGTGGGAATCCCGCGAGCACGGCCGGTTCCGCCACGTGGTCCCAGGACGCGTCCAGTGTGGCAGTTCCTACGCTGTCGCGAGGTAGAAACAGAACGCGACGAAGCCGACGGTGCCGGTCACCAGCGAGAGCAACAGGCCGAACACGAACACGTCCGCGAGGCCGCCCGAGACGTCCGCGGTGAATCCGGCGACGACGGCGAGTTCGAACACGACGGCGCCGAGCAGGGCGTTCCGCACGCGGTCGGGGTGGCTGCGTGACGGGGACTGGTTTCGAACAGCGTCTGCGTCCATACCGAGTGCATCCACGGGGCCGGGAAGTACCCTCCGGGCCGTGGGCTTTTATGTGGGATTCGGGAGTAGTGGTACACGCTATGGAACTCACCTGGTACGGACACGCGACCTGGCACGTGGAACTCGATGACACGAGCATTCTCATCGACCCGTTCTTCGACAACCCGTACACTGACACCGACCCGGAGGAACTCGACCCCGACCACGTTCTGCTGACACACGGCCACGCCGACCACATCGCGGACGTGGACCGCTACCGCGACTCACACTTCGTCGGCACGCCGGAACTGATGGGGTACCTCACGGACCAGTACAGCATCGACAGCACGACGGGGATGAACCTCGGCGGCACCGTCGAACTCGACGACGCGTTCGTCACGATGGTGCGCGCCGACCACTCCAACGGCATCGACACGGGCTACGGGACGTCCGCCGGGATGCCCGCCGGCTACGTGGTCTCGGACACGAAACCGACGCAGGTCGCCGACGAGGACAGCGAGTCGTTCTACCACGCCGGCGACACCAGCCTCCACACGGAGATGCGGGACGTTATCGCGCCGTTCCTCGAACCCGACGCCGTCGCGGTGCCCATCGGCGACCACTTCACGATGGGGCCCTGGCAGGCCGCCATCGCCGTCGACTGGCTGGACGCGGACGTCGCGTTCCCGATGCACTACGACACGTTCCCGCCCATCGAGGTCGACACCTCGGACTTCGAGCGGGAGGTCGAGGCCACCGGAAGCGACGCCGACGTCGAAGTGCTGGACGGCGAGGAGACGTTCGACTTGACCGACTACCTGTACTACTGACAGAGGCCTACAAGTCTGAGGGCAATCCGACGATACACGAAATCCTGCAACCATCGGCACCTAGGGAGGTGTTGATTTTCGGCTTATATCGCTCGGAGCCGTGTAGAAGATTGTCCCCAATCAATCTCGGATTCGTAGTTAGATGACTTAGCTTCCCTGTCATAGTTGAGTAGGTAAAGCAGGAAGACCGGTGCGGAGAACGATGAGTAGCCAAATGGGGATTGTGACCAACAGGAATACGGCCACAGCCTTAACCGTGCTTCTAGTGTCGGCATACTTTTCAAACTCGATCCGAGCTGCGTTAACGACCGCCCCTGCTGTAGGGATACTGGCCAGTAGGACAGCCAAAAGAACAAGATACAGCGTCGTTCCACCGACGCCGAGAGCATTTGATTTCACCGCGAGGGCAAACACAAGTCCAATTGCTACAAACAGAATTGCGATGAGACTGTAACCGAGAAAGATTGCCGTACAGTACCTCAGTAGAGAGTTCTCGAAGTGGTCAATTGTGTCTTGGGGCGAGTCGAGGATGTGGGACCAAGCGGCAACACCGATTGCTGTCGCAGTTACCATCAAGCTCAACTCTGACACGGCCATATCCATACCACTTGTTCATTAGCTAAAAGGTCGGCGGAGGGGTCACACGCTGAATCCCTTTTTGCCTGACGATGGGGTGCCTGTTGATTTGCATGAATCATTTACGAAGCTAAGAAACCTCCAACACGATGGCTAGCCATTTTCTGACGGGCACCACTGGAAGAACAACGCTTACGGGTGGGGCGCGTCACCGTTCGAGTGCAATGACCATCGAAGTCACGAGCACGTCCGAGGAAGGCTACACGACCCGCTCCCGCGTGGGGGAGTTCGAACTCACCGTCGACGCGACGAGCGAGGAGGGCCCCGAACCCAACGCTACGCTGCTCGCTGACTACGCGTCGTGTTTCGTCCCTGCGCTCCGCGTCGGCGCGGACAAGGAGGGAATCGAGGACCTCGGTCGCGTCGACGTCGACGTGGAGGGTGACGTCGACAGCGAGGACGACCTCACCGCGATCCGGTTCCACCTGCTCGTCGAGACGGAACTCGACGACGGCCAGTTCGACGCCATCGTCGACCGCGCGGAGGACATCTGTCACGTGCACGCGGCGCTCCGCGAGGAACTCCACGCGGACATCTCCGGCGAGACGGGCGCGTTCTGAGGCACACCGAACGCACACCAGCGCCGGATTCACAGAGCGCCGAACGCACACCACCGACGAACGCGCACCACTTCTTCGATTTTCTGTCGCAGGGTACAAGCCAACCACCCACGTAGCACTGGCCATGAGCAACGGCTGGCAGGACATGATCGTCGGCGCGCGCATGACCGTCGACCAGACGTTCGCGGAACGCGTGCGCGCCTCAGAACTGTCGAGACAGCAGTGGGGCCTCGTGATGACCGCCGTGGAGTTCGAAGTCGAGAACGCCGAGGACCCCGAGATGGCGCGCATCGTCGCGGACACGTCGAAGCTCGAGCACGTCGTTCCCGAGATGCAGAGCGTTGACGACCAGATGAACCAGATGGCGGGCGGTGGCGGCGGCGGGCGCTCCGGTGGCGGCGGCGGGATGGTCGACGGCATCAAGAGCGCGCTCGGTATCGGTGGCGGTGACGACGGTAACGAGGAACTGGCGGCGACGGCGGCGTCGCTCGCCCAGGAGTACGCGGAGGAACTGCAGTCCCACCTCGAGAACGAGGGTCGGTGGGACGAGGTGCGGCGCGCGGCGAAACGCGACTAAACGGGCGGCGAGCAGCGGAGGTTTCCGCCGGAATGGCGACTAGTCGTCGCCGGCGTGGTGCGTCGTGAACTCTTCGGACTCGTAGATGTTGATGAGTTCAGTGATCAGTTCGTCGTACGATTCATCCTCTTCGCAGTGGTTGTCGAGGCGCTCGATGGTGTCGTCGCTGAGGGTGACCTTCGGCATGGGAGCAATGACGGCGCGCGGGCGCATAAACGCACGGGCAGGGTGGTTCGTAGCCGGTGACGGGCGCGAAGGTTTTTGGCCGCGGAGTGAGGACCACTGTGCATGAACGACGGCTTCGAACTCGATCTGCGGAACGCGGAAGGTGAGATGGACGTGCCCGACGACTACGACGGAGACGTCACTCTCGGCGTACTCGACGGCACCACTCCGGACGAGGAGTGGCTCGCCGAAGTCGACGATGGCAGCGTGCTGTTTCTCGCGGTGGAGGGCGACCTGAACGAACTCGCCGCCGGATTCGCGGGCGACGTGAAGGAGGCGGGCGGGTCCCTCGTGCACTTCCGGGAGTTCCTCGTCGTCGCGCCGCCGGGCGTGGACGTCGACGCCGAGCGACTGTAGGCGGACGGCGGTCAGTCGTAGCGAACAACGGTCAGTCACAGCGAACACCGGTCAGGCGTGCAGGCTCCGGTCAGTCACAGCGAACACTAGCCGTCGGGAGTGAACGAACCCACCGACTCGTCGCGGCACGCCACCGCTACTTCTCGCGGAACGTCAGATAGTGGCCGTCCGGGTCGCACACGCGAACGCCCGATTCCACGTCGGTGACTTCGCACGCGCGGTCCGCCACAGCGTCGGCGGCGGCTTCGGGGTCCGACGCGAGAAACCCCAGGTCGGCGTGGACCGCGCCGCGAGCGTCCGCGATGCCGCGGTGTGGTTCCCACAGTTCGAGGGCAACGGGACCCGCGAGTCGGACGCGCTCGCGGTCGTCGCCGCGGTCGACCACGTCGAAGCCGAGGGCCTCGTAGAACGACACCGCAGGGGCGAGGTCCTCTACCTCCAGAACCACCTCGAAGACGCCGGTGAGCGGCACCGTGGCGGCGTCGATACTTTCCGAATCGCCACCGCCGCCCGTCCCGACCTCGACGCAGTGGCCGTCGGGGTCGTCGACGTAGAGCGAACGCGCGCTCCCGAAGTTGTGCTCGATCAGGTCGAAGTCGGTGCCGAGACGGTCGTGATACTCCTCGTAGCCGTCGTCTGTCGTCGAGAACGCGTAGTGAACGTGAACGCCGCCGCGTGGCACCGTCGAGGGTTCTCGAAGCACGAGACTGGTCTCTCCCACTTCGTAGACGATCTCGTGGCCGCGCTGTACGCCGTCGAACCCGAGATGGTGCTCGTAGAACGCTGCCGCACGGTCGAGGAACAGGACCTCGAGCGCGAGCGAGTCGAGGGTGGACAGCATACCGGTCGTTCGTCCCCGTGCCCCTTGGCTGTACCCGGTCGTCGCCCCGACCAGACGACCCAGCGTCCTGGGTTCCGTCCCATTTTATCGGGCTCGATGACGTAGTGGCGGGTATGCCGATGAAGGGTGGTTCCAGCTCCAGATTCGAGGAGATCGACCGCTTCGACGGCGGCGTCGGGTGGATCGCCCACGCCGACGAGACGATGGAGCGAGCGAGCCACGCGCTCCGCGTGCCCGAGCGCAGCGAGACCGCCGATAGCGCGAACGGGGAAGCCGCGAGCGCAGGGAGCGGCGACGACGTCTGGATAATCGACCCCGTCGACGCCGACGGCATCGACGAGTTGGTTGCGGAACTCGGCAGCGTTCGCGGCGTCGTCGTGCTCCTGGACCGCCACACCCGGGACGCAGCGGCGGTGGCGCGCCGGTACGATGTCCCCGTCTACGTCCCGTCGTTCGTCGACGCGAACGTGCCGACGGAGACGAAGCGCTTCTCGGGGCGACTCCCCGACAGCGAGTACGACGTCATCACCGTCGTGGACTGGCCGGGGTGGACCGAGGCCGCGCTGTACGACGGCGAGACGCTCGTCGTCGCGGACGCGCTCGGGACCGCGTCGTACTTCCGCGCCGGGCGGGAGCGCGTGGGCGTCCACCCCGTCCTCCGCTTGACACCGCCGAGCGCCTTCGAAGGACTGCGGCCGGAACGGATCCTCACGGGGCACGGTCGCGGCGTGATGGAGGACGGGACTGACGCGCTCCGTTACGCACTCGACGGCGCCCGTTCGCGCGCGCCACAGGCGTGGCTCCGGGGACTGAAGTCGATGGTCTGACGACTGCGTTCTGTCGACGCTCAAAATTAGAAACGCCCCGGCCAGAGTGCATTGATCCGGCTCCGGGTGCTCGCGAGAACTGGAGAGGGTACGCTACCAGCAGCGTTGTAGCGAGTCGCGACAGTACGGAGCCACCGTCACTCCCGTAACTCCTCGATTCGGCGCGTCTGCTCGCGGTGGAGCGTCACGAACAGATCCGAGAGCAGGCCGAACATCAACAACTGGAGGCCGAAGAGGATGCTTACGCCCGCCACGATGACGATGACCTCGTGTGAGACGCCGTTCGCGAACCAGTCGTAGCCGACGTACGCCGCGAGCGCCGCGCCGATGACGCCGAACACGGCGCCAATGCTCCCGAAGTAGAACAGCGGGTTCGACGTCTTCGCGAGGCTGTACAGCGTGAGGATGATGCGCCCACCGTCCGAGACGGGGTTCAGATTCGTCTCCGACCCGTCCGGCCGCGCGCGGTACGTCGTCGGCACCACCGACACCGGGATGCCGTGGCGCGCGCACTCCACGGCCATCTCCGTCTCGATGCCGAAGCCCTCCGCCGACAGGAACATCCGGTCGAACGACTGGCGGGTGAACGCGCGGTACCCCGAGAGGATGTCGCCGTAGTCCGCGCCGTGGATCCGGGTGAACGCGCGATTGATGAGTCGGTTGCCCACGCGGTTCAGGCGACTCATCGCGTCCGGATGCATGTCCGCCGTGCGGTCGCCGACGACGTGGTCGGCGTCCCCCGAGACGAGCGGGTCGAGGAGGCGGGGGGCTTGCTCGGGCGGATTCGTGTCGTCGCCGTCCAGGAGCAGCACGTACTCGCTGTCGATGTGCGAGACGCCCTCCCGGACCGCTTGCCCCTTCCCCGTGCCGGACTGCTCGATCACTCGCGCGCCCGCCTCGCGCGCCACGTCCGCCGTGTCGTCCGTCGAGTGGCCGTCCACGACGAGGACGCTCCCGACACCGGCGTCGTGCAGCCCGCCGACGACGTCGCCGATGGTCCGCGCCTCGTTCCGAGTGGGCACGAGCGCGCAGACGTCCTCGTAGTCGGTCATTGGGTTTGGTACGTCACGGGGAGCGCAAAAGCGTATTCCTTCCGCGCGAGGAGCAGTATTTAGGTACGGCCACTTTGGCGGTTTTGACAACGACGGGATCCAGAAAGCCCCGGCCAGTTCGACGAACCCCGGCGAAGCAAGCACCTACTGGAGCGCAGCGAGCCGCGGGAGTCTCGTGAGCGAAGCGTACGAGATGGTTCGAGACGGCGAAGCCGTCTCGTCATGCCGAAAATCTTCGATTGTCAATGGAAAATATAGACAAATTATATACGACGTTGTATCCAAGTAGGTGGTATGGGTGACAAGGTGCAAATCAATCTCCGCGTGGATGACGCCCAGAAAGAAGTCTGGGAGGCGTACATTGAGGAGGAAGGCCGGTTCAGCTCCCTTTCAGAGCTAATCCGTGCCTCCGTCGAAGTCGAGATTAGTGACGAGCAAACTAGTAACGGGGGAGCGTCTCCCGGACTAGCCAATGACCTCCAGACAGTCAAGCAGGATTTGGAGCGTGTTCGGAAAGATGTCCAGTGGCTCCGTGAGCAGGAGCAGGATGCTGTGGATATCTCCGAACTCGCCCAGGAGGTCTTTGATGCTCTTGAACCACTACCGTCGCCTGCGTCTCCGGTTGATGTTCCTGCTGGCATTGAGATGGATAAGCAGGAATATCGTCGCAAGAGGGCTGCTGAGTCTTTGATTCTGCCTACAGATTCTGAGGAAGCAGAGGAAAGCGGAGAGAATCCCCAGACTGCAAAGGCAATCGGTGAGCGGGTGAACGCAACTCCAGAGCAGGTCAGGGATGCCATTGAGCACCTCGAAGACCAATTCCTCCCGGTAGTTTCTGTCGAGGTTGATGGACAGACGCACTACTTCACGGAGAACTAATCATGCACGATTCGATGAAGGAGTTTCTGGAGGTCCTCCGGAGCACCAACAAAAGCGAGGGGACAATTTCCAGATACCGGCAGGGACTCACGGTCTACTCCGAGTGGCTCGATGCTCAAAACCTCGAGCCGGAGGCTGTCTCAAAACGCGACATCCAGCGCTACCTAGGGTATCTCAAGGGGGAGAAAGGATACGCACATAACACAGTTCGGCTCCGCTTTGCTGCGATCAGTCAATTCTATGAAGACCTCGTGGATACGGAGGCAGTCGAGTCAGACCCAACAGAGAAGATTACCTTGGCAGACTATGCGCCCAAAACCACGCGCAAAGAAGAGGAAACCAAGGAAAAACACATCTGGCTTGCCAAGGATGAAGTGCAAAAACTAGTCGAGAACGTGCCCGCACCAACGCTTCGGAATCGGTTGGTCGTTCTGTTCCAGTACTACACGGGGCTCCGTCGTGCGGAAGTCTGTGATGTTACGCTCGCTGATCTGGATCGGGAGAACCGCCAAGTCCAGATTCGCGGGAAGAACGGAACTGTGCATACTGCACACTGGCAGCCCAAACTCGATGGGCTTCTGACGGCGTGGCTTGATGGTGGCTATCGCGCTGCGTCTCCGTATGCCCGCGAGAGTGACTATCTATTTCTCACGGAGTCAAGCCTCTCACTAAGTCCGAGCAGGTTGAACGATGTAGTTCGAGAGGCTGCTGAGAACGCTGGCATTCAGGAGGTGCTCTATACCGATGCCAGCGGCAGCAAGCACTACAAAATCACCTCACACACCCTCCGGCACTCCTTTGCTATGCACTATCTACAGAACGGCGGTTCCATCGAGGGACTATCCAAACTCCTTGCTCACTCCTCGGTGACGACGACCGAGATTTACGGCGAGATTCTGGAGGAGCGAGCGAAAGATGAATACGAGCAATTTGCACCTCAGATCAATTTCTAACCCCTCTAACACGGTGTGGCAAAGCTCTCAGTTATAGCTTGGAGTGAAGATTTAGACGTTCTCTCTATGCGAACATAATTGCAAGAGGACAAGTTACTTCCCAGTTGGGTCAAATTCTTAGGCTGAAAGATGGGCGTGGAAACATTTCTGAGAAGGAACTACAGCTTTCTCCTTCTGAATGTACTGATCGTACCAGTTCTAGCAGCTCTCACGTATCTTTCAATCCTTTCACCAGGGCTGCTTGCGATATCAGTTGTTTTGGTCAATACCCTCCCGAAAGTTGAAGAACTGAGGCGGCGATGGAGAACCTCTGAACACCGAGACAGAGTAAAGGATCGAACGGAAGAGTTCAATCAAGAACTCCAATCTTTTGAGGCGCTGTTTCAGGCCGATATACTTGATACAGAGGAGTATGGGGCTGAGAATCTGATCAACTATACTGAATCAGTTATAGATCCAGGTCAACAGATCTACCTACCGCTTCTCTATATATACCTGAGCAAGAAGTCTAATTTTGAGCTTGAAAACCATGAGAGAACAACTCTTCAGAAGAAGCTCCAGACGAGCCTAAAGGGGGTTAGTCTTGTTCATCCAACAGAGGACGATATACGGCTTGCTTGGGGAGCTCACCAGTTGCTCTGCGAAGCAAGTAGGCCATACACGATTGATCCACCTGATAAGGGTTTCATGGAGACAGACTGTTTTGAAGAGCGTTTCGTGCACGGATTTCTACATAAGGAGCAGGTGATCTCCGAACTAACCTCAAAGCATGAGGAATTAGCCGATTATCGACACACCCTATCACAGCTATATGATTCAGGTAAGTTGAGCAAGTTCGGTATTCAGCAAGCTCTCCTTGAACTCGAGGAAGAATTATCCTACGTCCTGACGGACAAGACCCATTACTTCACACTCATAAATGATGATATGAAGGATTCGGGCGTCATTGATGATATTGAGGAGAACATCATATCCACAGGGGACGACACATATACTGGCTCGTTTATGGTGAACGGCGGAATGGCCAGTCTGGTACTCTGTGTATGTGATGAGAGTTGGGAGACGAAGGAGTTCTATGAGAAGTTTATAAAAGAACCGTATGAACGATGCCAGACAGATGGAGTTCTTTCCATTCACCGGGCAAAATTTGAGGGAGGAACGATATTCAAACAACAGTACGAAGAGACAGAGCCTACAGGGAATATTCTGAGAGCGATTAAATCTAGAAATCTGCTGACTACAGGCGAGGTAGCAGCTACAATGAATCTGAGAGAGAAGCTGATTGAGTCACACCTTTCAACTGATGAACTCTTGAGTGTCCTTCCGCTCAATCTTTTCCTCCCCGATCTCCCCTCCACGAAAAAAGAGATACTGATTGAAAAGAACGAGAAGATCAAGCAGAAGTTTGGCATTCAACAGCTTACCGACTGGGCGAATCCAAATTACACTGCTGAGGAGATAGGACAACACCTCCACCAACAGTACTTCCCCGAAGATTCTGAAGATGAGTGGGTCGAGAACACAGAGAAGATTATTTCTGAAGCAGAGGATATCAATCAGGCTCTCTCGTAGTATAGCAAGTCGTTTTTGGGATCGCTGTGAAGGACTACCAGAGGGAGTTTATGAAGTTGATTGCTGCTGGCAGTAGAGCGCCTATATCCTTAACAAGGAACCTCCTTAGAATAGAAGAATTCGAGTGAGCAACCACGTTCGGGCATAGTAATAGCGGTATGTAGCCAGCGTGCGCGTTGTTGTGCCGCCTATTGCGGCGGTTCGTGGTTTTCCCCGCCATGAATTGAAACGCGCCACACGCCGTTGTGACGGTCTTGGTGGATTTCACCCATGGCCACAATCATGCCTTCTTGACCAGCCTGGCCAAATCACCCTGACTTTATAGGCATATGGCACATGGCCAGATTCGATGCATTCGGCCATCTACGCCCGCGTTTCGACAGATGAGCAGTCATTATCCCGGCAAAAAGAGGAGTGCTATGAGTACGCGACAGAACGCCTTGGGCTAGCGCCCTCTGAACTTGAGTTCTACGAGGACAAGGCGACTGGGACGAACACCGAGCGAGAAGCATATCAGGAGTTGGTGACTGCAGTAGAAGGCGAGAATGTAGATACTGTGGTAGCCCTTGAGACGAGCCGGTTATCCCGAAGCGTTGGAGATCTCGCTACGACCGTCGAGCATCTATTAGAACAGGAGACAGCTCTGCATGTCGTGAATCGGAATATCGCCCTGGAACCAGGAGAAGAAACAGACCCAATGCAGAAAGCGTTTCTGCAGCTCATGGGCGTCTTTGCCGAGATGGAAGCCTCAATGACGAGAGAGCGAATCAAGAGCGGGATACGGCAAGCCAAGGCAGACGGAAAGAATGTGGGGAGGCCTCCCTATGGGTTCACGACTGGTGCTAAGTCTGGTGACTACGTTCCCGAGTATCCTGAGTTCGAGAAAGCGCAGGTAGCGATTGAACGGTATGATGAGGGGGACAGTTTGCGCTCAGTAGCTCTTGATTTGGATATTCCAAGGACGACAGTACGACGAATCGTGAAGGATGAACAGAAACGAATGATGTATGATTATGAATCGACCGCTTGAACCACCGATCTTATTCTGGCAGCTCATCGCCGTCTCGGAAGGACTGTTGGTTTACGAGTATACATAGGAAGGTTTCCCTCCGGTTCGTGGTTTCCTCGTAAGGTGCTCAATGAACAGTTGAGTTTCCGCAGAGACGGTCGAACGGATGCTCTCTATTCTATGTTTTTCAGGGAGTACGAAGATAATACTATGCGGATTCGGGCTTAGTGAGAATCAGGATGTTCTCCTCAACATCGTCGTAATCTGCCGTCGTCGCTGCCATATTTCTCCATAGGCGGATTTCGGGTTCTTCAAAGCCAACTCGTTCTTCGGCAAGTTCACCAAGAATCTCTGCCGTCTCTACTTCGACCTGCCAGTAGCTACCAGAGTCACCTACGACATAGGCTGCCTTTCCACCAGAAGCGAGGAGGTCATACACCTGCTCAAAGTGGTGCTGCATCCCTGCGAAGTACTCCTCAATCACTCTCGGGTAGTATTTACCGAAACCGTGGGAGATATCTTCGTCAACGATGATTTGCTCCATCTCGGAAACGATAGCGTCTACTCGGTCGTTCTCTCGAATGTTGACCTGCTCGCCTTCATCATCAGCAACATAGATGTTCTTGGTGTGACTGCGGATATTCGCCTTCTTGATTTTCTGCAGGTCCTTGTTGTCGTCAGCAGCTCGAAGCCAAATGAGTTCAAGGCGTTGGTTTCGGGTGTAGTCGTGTTCGGCGGGATAGGGCGGTGAAGTAATCAGGTAGTCTACTTCGCCCCCATGCTTGTCCGAGTTGAGTAGTTCCGACTCTTCTCGAAGTGTGTCGGCAAGTTGGCGGGCGTCGGCACGGATTATCTCAGTCTCACCAGGCTCAACCTCACCTGATTCAACAGCTGCTTGGACGCTCTCAAGGTCTTCTTCTATCTCGGAGAGTTTGGTCTTGAAGATAGTGAATACATCTTTATCTCCTTCTTGTTTCGGGTCACGGGTGGCTTCAGGACCGAAACGGACATTGCCAACATCTTCTGGTGAAATCGCAATCATCGCTAACTTGAATAGATCCGTTACATTGTCGTTGGGTAACTCTTCGATGTGATACCGCAGAACCTTCATCTTCTTGAGCGGCTTCTCGGAGAGCCACCCTTTCGGCGTCTTCTTTGGCTCCGAGAAGTCATACTTGCTCAGGTCTATACCCTGTCCGTTGGTCGAATCCCCGAACGAGTCGAGTGTGGTGTTCCCCTGCGAAGAAATCTCCTTGAAGATAGGCTGGATTATTGAGAGGAGTTCAGAGCGACGCTGACGGAACTCGTCAAGGTCTACTTCCCAATTCGTCTTCGCACGGCCACTCAGGACAGATGCAGGTGAAGTATCCGTCCCGATAGAGTCGATGCCGAGTTTCTTCGCTGAGAGGGTTGTTGTGCCTGTCCCGTTGAACGGGTCAATAAGGAGGTCGTCTTGGGTTATTTCAAATTCGTCAACAAGCCCTGTGATGATGCGGTCGCTGTAAGCGTATACAAACCTGTACCAGTCGTGGATATCCATATCATCCAAACGGCCAATATTCGAAGTGTGTTTCAAGCTACTTGCCTCGTTGTCTTGTGTCGTATTCATTCTTTGGCGTTTAGTTTGTATTTGATGACTGCGGCCAGTGTATTCTCAAATCCTCGGGTCTAAACAAGACTGTCTTCGAATCTAATCGCTTTATATCTTGCCATTTTCTCGACTCATCGCAAGATGTTTTATATACGGCCTCTGGATTCTGGACTATGAACGACGACATCGAGGCAGTGGATTTCAAACAGCAAGCGAAGGTATTCAGAGCGCTTCGGTCGGAGGTACGGCTGAAACTGTTGAAGGAGGTGAGTGAGCGGCAGCCTGTATCAGCACCTGAAATGAAAGACGAGTTCGATGTGACGAAAGAGAGTATCAAGAAGAATCTGAATCAACTGGAAGAAGCGGGATTGCTCAAATCTTCACGAGAGAGAGGACCAGGAAACCGACCACGGGACGAATTCGTTCTCGCCTACAAGGAAGATGGTGTGATGGTGCAACTCGATATTGTACCCGATGATTACAACTTCTATCTTGGCGAGTCGGATGTAGCATCTCAATTCTGAATCATATTTTTCGTTCGAGACGCGACTATCTTCGAAGACTTAGGGCGGATAACTAAGAATATATGTCGTCTATGGGATACTTTTAGCTCCCCACCATGTCAAGTCCTACTCGCAGATGGCAAAATACGAACCCGTCATCAAGTGGGTATTCAGGAAGCAGGCTGAAGAGTACGGTACAGAAGAAGAGATTCCGTTCCATCGGGACCATATCGATGAGGCGATGGAGGCATTGGATATCTCTGTCGGCAATCCGCCAGATATTCCGTATGCATACCGCTCCCGTCGCCCGCTCCCTGATGAAATCTCGGAGTACGGATACACGGCGGTAATCATCGACGATAAGCGAGAAGGTGAAGACCCGACGTACATGTTCACGAAGACGGAACAGCTGATCCCTGTTCCCGAGGTTGTGGACGAGACGCACCAAACGAGTACCGCTGTTCTCCCCGAAGCTGTTCGCCAGTACATCGGCAAGGATGAACAAGGCGCGTTGACGCAGGTACGGTACGCTGGACTGCTGGACGACTTCACGGGATACGAGGCATTCCACCTGCAATCGCATATGCGGATGCGTGTCCGTGGCCGTGAAGCCGAACTGGACGACCTGTATGTCGGTGTCGATGACGATGGAAACCATCACGCCTTGGCGGTGGAAGCCAAAGGAGAGGGTGAAACGCTGAACAGGAACCAGTTGATTCGGAACACTCGTGGCATCGAGGAGAAGAGTAACTACCCTGACTCCGTGCGGACGCTGGCGGTCAAGCTGGACGAGGACGGGTACTTCTACCTCTTCGAGTTCGATGTATTCCAAGACAACGTGGGCGACGATAAGGTAGAGACGGATAGAGTCTGGAAGTACGAGTTCGAATCGGAGTGACCACGATGAACAAGTACGAAACCGTCATCGTGCGTGTGTTCGAAGACGTAGCGGAAGCGAACGGTGTCCATCGAGAGCTGACCTTCACTCGGGTTGACCTCGAACAAGCGATGGGCGAAACGGGTATAGAAGTTCGCTGTCCATCTGATATCTTGTATGCGTTCCGCGCGAGAAGGGACCTCCCAGTGACAATCGCTAGACACGGATTCAAGGGCATCGAGGTCGCCGAGAACGATTACGGACAAGAAGCCGTCTACAAGTTCGCACGGTAACTAAGCAGATCTGCTGAACGGTTGTTTCACTCGGATACCTCTAAAAGAAATAGTTATAGCAGTCCCAGTCTAGGTGATAGCACTAGTCTTTCTAACGGCCTTTTCGCAGAACCCACTACTACTATACCCCCGAAGCCATTCCATCTGCCGAACCACATTTGGCTTGGATAGGGCTAAGGCCAACCCCGGATATAGAACTGGTTAGGTGAGTGATAGGGCGAATTGAGGCCTATAATTATGGGGATGTTGTGGCCTTACACTGCCGAATTTGGTCAAATTTCGAGATGGGCAGATATGCGCTCTAATTGAGTCTATGAGCTACAAATTTGGCCGGATCTAACTCATGCACGTCGAACAGATTCATAGCTATGTCCCAGTGATGAAAACCAGAATGGTGAGATAAGTTCCAATGGGGTTTGTTCACGCAACCCCTACCGTTCGCGTGATCTATTCGTCGTTGTAGGCTTCCCAGTCGTCCGCGTCGAGGTCTAACCACTCCATCATACCCGTAGCATCACCGTCAAAGAGCACGTCGGCAATGAGGGGCGTTAGTTGGGCGTAGAGTTCGTTCACGTCCTCGACACCCTCACGGATACTGCCACCGCGTCGAACCAGGTTGTACGCTTCTTGGGCCGCGTCTGAGCCGTCGCTTTGGAATTCGATGTACGTCGTACTGCCATCCGCGCTGCCGTCGTTGGCTTTGAGGTCTTGAATACTCATTTCGGTCACGCTCGCATTCTTGCGAGCAGAGCACTCCTCGAAGGCGATTGTAATATAGTTCTGTCTCATTCTCGTGAGAAGCAACCTGTGAGCTAAACCACCTCGACAATCCCAATATCCGGTATATCGTGGCGAGACGGCCTAGTAATGGGATTCACGAGTTCTAGATTGATACGATGGTGGTCGGAGGGGAGTCACGGTCTCGATAATCGAGAGTTCATATTCAGATATCTGACTTCGCCTCAGGCTAGTGAGCTAGACGGAATTCAACTAGTACGTATTTCTAGAGTATCCGTATTTCTGGAGATGAGTATTACGCAAATCATCGTCTAGGCGTCTGTGGATCCCTGCAACCACTATAGGGAAAATATCAGACGAATTATATTTATGTGGTGGGGGACTACTACCCCCTGTAATGGCGAACAATCAAGAATCGCCTGACGGAGAATCGAGTACTGAGTGGAATGATGCTGCATCAAACAGCGACAGTGACACTCCCTCAGATGAGACCGAACCTGTCGAGGCGGAAGTTGTCGAAGATACAACGGAAGTGCTCGAACACAATCCAGATCTGACCCCAGAGGTCGAGGCACTATCAACGTTCAGCGAAGAGGAGGGCCCGCTGAGCTTCCGAATAATCCCGGTGATAGAAGACTCACAGACCGACTGGCGGCTCGTTACCTACCTTGACGGGACGCAAGGCCCAGTGTACCAGAGTCGAGACGGACTCACTGACGAGGCACGAGAACAGTTTGGAGTCAGCACCCGCCTTCAGGAGCGTATCAATGCTGCACTGCAGTACGCGCGGGAGAACCTGGAAATCCCTGCCTCCCTCGGTAACCAGACGAGAGCGAAGAAATCACTCCATGAACTCGAACTACTGATGGAGGACTAGAATGCCGGACACCGAGCAACTCCACGACACCATCGGTCGCTACGACTCCTTTGCGGAACTACTGGAGTCCGCAGACGATGAACAACACGCCCACGAACTGCTGTCGGCAGTCGAGGGCGTAGGAGTCCGAATTCAGGAAGTCATCGATACCGAGAACGACGAGCTTGCAGCCCTCGAAATCGGCTGGCTCCGACTTATCTGGGAGGTCCATCACGAGGAGGAGACACTCGAGACACTCAGCACTGACGACTAACCAACACTACTCCACAAGAAGTGGGTCAAAGGGACCCTTGCCATTCCTTCCTTGGCCCTACCCCGGCAAAAAGGTTCGTATCGATATACGAATCAGGTTGCTCGCGCCTGCTTGTGGAGCTAACACAGGGATGGCTCCGAGACACAAATGCCACAGACAGACGAGATTTCATTCACAATTGGCGACAAGACACACGAGATAATCCGGTATGAGGTCGTTGACCAGGCAGACAAATACGACTCCGTTTCAGCGTTTTACCGGCGCTCGATAGCGGGCAACGTGAAACAGCTCCATCAGTTTGCAGCAGGCGGACGACAGGCAAGGCAGTTGATTGAACTGCTTACGGTAATCCGAGGAATCAATGAGCGTATCCCCGAAGATGAGGCGAGGGCAGCCCTGGTGGATGAAGACCTTTCAGGCGCTCGTCCACGCGTTGAATTGTCGCCTGAGCATCTTGAGATACTGGATCGCCTGACTTCCGAAACAGGCCTCAGTCGCTCAGAAATCATCCGGCGGTGTCTCTTCCGGCAACTACACCGCCTTGGGCAGCGGTCAGGCCTGCTCTCTGGATGGCGTGAAAAGCGAATCACACGGACTTGGGAGGAGGTAAGAACAGGGTTGCATCGGCCACGGGTGCAGTGCCATGACATTCTCCGGAGGCGGTTTGTCGATGAGTACGAGCAGACGCTCCGAAACATAGAGCAAGACCCTGGTCCCTTCGAGGCGTTTGCAGAGGAATATACCTCCAACTTCTACGGCACTGACGGCTACCAAGAACTAGAGCAGCGAGGGTCTGAGCCACTCAGCTACGTCGAGAACACCATTGAAGAGCAGACTGACTACTCTATCAGATCTGGTTCTGAAAAAGACGGATTCTTGGCGGACCTGCTTGAGGAAGCCTAATCCCGAAATACCCTACGACCACGTATTATTGTATTAGCGTGAATTGGCGTTGTATATACAACGTCTATCAAATTCTTTTGTAATCTTCGATTTTCGAGCACCTCGAAAGACGAGCGTAGCGAGTCTTTCGGTGGTGCAGCCACCCGGGGCTTTCGGGGTACTCTCAATGCTGAGCTCTACCAATCCCTCTTATCGGAACACTGCCAACACCGCCGTCGGAGGGGTTTTTACCCCCAACGCGTCTACCCGGCTGTATGAATCTGTTCGCGGCGGCCGCGCTCGCGCTCGCGGCCGTCACGGCGACCCCGTACGTGCTGTATCTCGCGCTGTACGCGTGGATTCGGCCGTCGGGGTCGCCCGCCGACAAGCAGGCGTGGGAGCCCTCGGTGAGCGTCGTGCTCCCGACGTACAACGAGGAGAAGATCGTCGAGACGAAACTCGAGGACCTGCTGGCAATCGACTATCCGATGGAGAAGGTCGAATTGGTGGTCGTGGACTCCAGCGACGACAACACCCGGGAGATCATCCGAGACTTTTTCGCCGACCGGGACGCTCCGGAGCTGGTGTTGCTCGAGGAGGACGAGCGCCGTGGGTTGGCTCCGGCGTTGAACGAGGCGTACGCCGCCGCGTCGAACGAGATGGTGGTGAAAACCGACTGCGACTCGAAGCTCCCCGCTGACGTGTTCCGGGAGGCCGCCGCGAACCTCGCCGACCCCGAGGTTTCGGCGGTCACCGGCCAGAACGTCGAGGTGCTCGGCGGGAGCGAGGTGGAGTCGGGGTATCGAGGTGTGCAGTCCCACATCCAGCAACTGGAGTCCCACCTGGACTCGACGCTCATCTTCCACGGGCCGTTCTCCGCGTTCGAGAACGACGCCATCCTGCCCATCGACCCGAACTCGCTGGCCGACGACACCGAACTCGCGCTGAAGATCCGCCGGCAGGGCGGGCGCGTGGTGTTCGACCCCGCCGTGAACTACATGGAGGCGAGTTTCTCGGACTTCGTGAAACGCCGCAAGCAGAAGGACCGCCGCGGGATGGGCCTGATCCGGCTCCTGGTGCAGCACAAGGACGCCCTCGGGAAGTACGGGAACTACGGGCGACTCGTGCTGCCGTTCAACTGGTGGTTCATGATTCTCTCCCCGTGGCTGATGGCGCTGACGCTCGCGGTCGGGACAGTTGGGGCGGTGCTCGCGTGGGGCCTGGGTGGGCTGGTGGTTCCTGTCGGGGTTGGGCTATTTACTTATTTGGGGCAGAAGGATTGGCTCGGGCCTGTGCAGGCGCTCTATTCGGTGTTCGACACGCAGGTTTCGCTGCTGCGCGCGAGCGTAGAACTGCTTGTTGGGGATTCAGACGGGACGTGGGACGTCGACGCAGAACTGAGGGAAGCGTTCGAATGAAGATCTACCGATAACCGAGTTGTTCAAGCCGATTTTCTACCGATTCGTTCATCTCTAACTCAGTCTCTTTCTCAATAGTGGGTTCATAGGAGTGGGTGTCTTCAGCAGAGACTTCGACCCACGGAACACGGGCTAGGACTGGCAGTGGAACCCCCTTAGGGTGTCCGTAGAATCCAAACTCCCCAAAACAATCGCCGTGATCCGCAGTCAGAACGACCTTTTCAGCATCAAGATTCTCCAAGAGAATCTCTAAGTCGTCAAGAACCCAACGAAGATTATCAATGTAAGCATCCCAAGCCTCTTCAGGACTTACTTCTCCCCTCCGAATTAGTTTCCAGACAGTCATTCGTCCAGTCTTTTCAACGCCAATCCTGTCTTCTGTAAGTCGCTCCACTTTCTCTAAGTTTCGGTAAGGCGTGTGCGGTTGCATATAATGCAAAATAAGTTGATCAGCTTCAGTCGACCGCCACTTGGAGATTCCTCGGTCAGTAACTTCTCGAGGGGGGATACACCCTTTATCATTGTCCCATCCACCAGTTCTCCAAACCGGATCAAGACTATGCCAATTATCTTCACTTAATTCAAAACTTTCAAAAACATTCCAGCAAATATAATCTGTGTTAGCTCGCTCTTCAGGAAACTTATCAACAAAATTTTCCTGCATCCACTCTCGGGAGTGTGAGCCTCGAGAGGTGACTTTTGGGATATTTTCTGGCAACCACTTGTATTCGTTTTTCACCTCGTTTAATGCGTCCCACCGACAGGCATCAAGAACAATAAGAACATCCCACTCCTTTCCAAAAATATAATCGCCATGAGCCGGAATTGACCGTCCTATCCGACGGACAACACCCATTGAGAATTCACGAGTTGATCTTCGCGTAGCATCTAATGCGCCATACTTCCGGTACCGTTCAATGGATTCTTCAGCCCAATCTCGGAAAGTCATTTAACTTCGACTACTGTCTTCTGCGTTTTTAAACACAATTCGAAATTCTCCAGACACACTCTCCAACCCAAAACACCACTCCCCAAGTCCATAACGTTCACGGAGCCATCGGATTTTCTGTTTTTGAAGCCAACCAAAGACCCCTGGCTGTTGTACCCAAAGTGATACGTCACGGTCAACGACAGTAAGACCAACGTCTATGTCCCAGTGCCGCTTTCCTGTGAAAAAGTCAGGCGTTCGCCACGACCACTCGTTCCATGGATTATGATCTGGATCCGCTTGCATATCTAGTCCTATCGGAAGATGAATTTCGAGTGTGCCGCCAGGTTCGAGAATTCGAGCACACTCTCTAAGGCCATGCTCGATATCTTCAAAATGTTCGAACACGTGCGCAGCGAAGATATGCTCGGCGGAGCTATCAGCAAATGGCCACCGCTCAGAGTTGAGGTCAACAACAACGTCCGGGTCACACTCGGAAACAACGTCCACATTCAACCATTCTTCACCCTGACGTTGGTCTGTTCCACATCCGAGGTTCAGTTTTTGGTAAGACTCTTCTACAACCTCACTCATTCGTTATCGCCTCCTGCTGCCACTTGGGTGTGATACGACTCTCTTTTTCCGTATTGTCGACAACTTGGTGCATTTTCTCTCGAAACCGTTCCGTGCTAAACTGTTCGGCAAAGGATTCAATTCTCTCATTTGACCAGTCTACCTCGTCTTCCTCATACTGCCGAATCGTCTCTGCTAGTGCTGTTGGATTTCGCTCAAAAGTGTATCCATTTCCACCATCTGCAATCTGGTACTTCGTGTATCCGTCTTCAACTCCGAGAACTGGTGTTCCAGATGCAAAGAACTCGACAGGAACCATACCGAAGTCCTCGTTCTGCGCTGCGAAGATGCCTGCTTTCGAGGCGGCACAGAGCGCACGTTTCTGTTCTTCACTGACGTAGCCGAAGAATCGAACGTTATCTCCAGCGAGTTTCTCCAACCGCTCGCGTTCAGGGCCAGACCCTCCTACGACGAGCTGATACTCGTCGCCGAGTTGATTGAATGCCTCGACGATTGTATCGATATTCTTCCCGGGGTACAGTCGAGAGAAAGTGAAGTAAAATTCGCCTGGTTCGACGTTTTCGGCATTTGACGCATGCCCGGCCCCATAGGAATCGACATCGGTAGGCGGATACACGACCTCGATCTCCGCTTGAGGAATCCCGAAGTACTGTTCACACCGACGAGCGACGAGTTCCGAGTTTGCGACATACACGTCAGGATACGAGTGGGTCTGCGCGTAGAGCGTTCGAACAATGTGCGCAAACACTGTATGCTTCATCGAATCCGCGAATTCTGGATGTCGGTCGTATGGATTCCGGGGCGGCGTGTGTACGTACTTGACGATAGTCTGCTCCTCCCGGGGAATGTACCACCCGGGGTTGTTTCCTGACTGGACGATGACGTCGTAGTCGTGGAGTTCTGGAACGTGGTCCCAGTGAGTCATATAATAGAGGTCGCGAAAGAGGATATTCCATTTTCTCCCGCCAGAGAGTAATTGGCCCGATAACCCACCCCCGAATAAATCATGAACTTCGACGTCGTCTGAAGTCGTTCCATCGTTCACGAATCCTGTATAAATGGGTGCATCGAACGTACGAGCCAATTCTTCCGCAACATGTTCTCCTCCGCCTCGTTGCGGGAAATGTTCGTGCGCAATCGCAATACGGTGGGATTGGTTAGTCATGGAGTCCATTAAGGCGAGTATCGTCTCCAGTCATTGCTTCATCATCCGGGTTATAACTAGGTCTATTAAACAATGCCGCTGTCCGAAGCCCGACCTCGCTACCGCCGCTCAGAAACGACACAATTGTGTTGTGGGTCTATCATTTATCATATAGTCGTCCGAAGCCGGGGTGTCTTATAATCATCAAAGAAGAGTTACCTTCAAATCCTCTGAGTTAAATAGAGAATAGCAATGAGGGGCCTTTTAATCACTGTAGACTCTCTTCGATACGACCACTTCGAGTATATGCCAAGCACTAGGTCGTTTCTCTCCGAAACTCATGACCGAGCGTTCGCCACCTATGGAGACAAGAAGGCGGCGATGAACGCGGACAACATCGCAACGGATAGTGGCATGGCCACACTCGACTGCAACGAACTCATTGAAAACCCGAGCTTAGAGCGAGCACTTAGCCGGTTCGAACCGGGTCGCGTGGTCAAAGAGGACGCACTTGAAGAGGACTTGGAGGATCTAGGATACCTATGACCGTCGTACTTCTCGCACTCGATGCCCTCGATGCTGGCCTCGTGGAGCACTTCGGCGTAGCTGAGTTCGAACTCGAAACGAGCCAGCAAATCGAAACCTTCGCGCACGCGAAAGATATGCCATATACCCCAGAGGTGTGGGCAACAGTAGCAACCGGTCTCAGCCCGGAGGAACACGGTATCACCGGCTCGGGGACGAGTGAATGGAGTAACCCCGTTCTCGAACTCGCATCCCAGTTCACTGGCCGACTGAACGAATCTACGCGTGGGACACTCGGTCGATTCGTGCGAGACAAGACTGGCGAGCGCGAACAGATTGGAGAGACAGACGCCGAAACGATATTTGACCGCGACGGTGCAGTCGTCCACAACTGGCCGGGAGTCTACGACGGGAGCGACCTACAGCGTGCGTGGGATTTGATGAACGCGATCGCTGAAGGAATGCCGAAGCACGAATTCGAGCGAGAACTGCTCGGACTCGGCGCTCAACAGTTCGGCTGGACTCGAGAGATGCTCAACCACGATGTCTCCCTGATCGGTGTCCATGTCCACACACTCGATGCAGCAGGTCACGCCTACGCGGAGGATGAAGAACCACTTCGTCGCATCTACGAGCGAGTCGGCAGATTCGTGGACGAACTCGTCCAAGCACTCGGGCCGGACGATGACTTACTGTTACTCAGCGATCACGGAATGCGAACCTCCTTCTACGGTAAGGAAGACGAGGAGGGCTTTCCGGCGTCTCACTCTTGGCGAGCCTACGCAAGTTCTACCACCGACAGTGTCCCTGCCGATGTCTTTGACGTCGTCGACTGGATTGATGAACACGTATCGCATCAGACGGTAAGTGGAGAGAGAATAGATATTGACGAGGAGCAACTCCGGAATCTCGGCTACATATGAGTGTTGGTGAGGCGGACTTCGGCCTCGAGATCTCGAGAGGAGTTCTTGCGAAGTTCGCTATGGCTGCTATCGGGTTTGCGGGCTCAATTGTTTTCGCTCGAGTACTGGGGCCCGGAGGCTATGGAGCATTTTACATCGTCGTGACGCTCGTCAACATTCTCGACAATCCGGTGACTGGGTGGGGAACTGCTTGCAAAAAACGGATTTCCGAAACAGATTTTTCAACAGAAGAAGCACTTGGGTCAGGAATGCTCGGCGCAATAATCCTTCCAATCGTCATATTACCACTTGCGTACGTGTTCCACCGCTTCACAGGCCTCTATGACCTTACAGGGTTATTCGCTCCGTTCTCTGCTCTCTTCGTCGCTATTTGTCTTTTTGCCGTCACAAACCGAATTCTCTCGGCACGTTCGAACTTTTCCGCCGCTGAGTGGTCTGATACGCTTCGATCGCTTCTAACCACACCGCTACAACTGGCGTTCGTCCTCCTCGGGTTTGGAGTGGCTGGAATGGTGTACGGACTAACCATAGCGACTGTGTTGACCGTTCCGTATGTCCTGTATCGCATCAACGCCAGACCAGCATTTCCGTCTCGAGAATCGCTCACTAACATCGGATCGTACGCAAAATACAGCGTCCCGAACGGCTTCATCGGAACTGCGCAATCACGCTTCGACATCCTCCTTCTCGGTGCAATATTGACATCGTCAGCAGTTGGCGACTACCAGGTGGCCATGCAACTCACACTCGTAGGAACGTTCATCGGTGCTGTTGCATCAAAAGGACTGATGGCCCGTGTGAGCGAGCACTGGAGTCGAGACGACAAATCGTCGGTTATCACAGACGTGACGAACTCGCTCAGTTACGCGAGCGTGCTCGCGATACCGATTTTCTTTGGTGCCTCGGCGATGCCGAACGACCTTCTCGTGACGATATTCGGGTCACAGTATGCTGGCGTCGGGATGGTTCTCGTCGGCCTTGCACTCTTTCGAGTGATAAGAGTGCAGTCGTCACAACTTCAGTCAACTATCGCTGGCCTAGACTATCCCCAAATAAACACGAGAATCGGACTGGTAGTTCTTGTTTTGAACGTCAGTCTTGGCTACGTCCTCTTGCTCGAGTTTGGCATCATCGGCGTAGTTGCGGCGACAGTAGTTTCCGAGGTCGTGCGATACACGACTCTTGCATATACGGTCAAGCAGTATCTCCCGGACGTTCATCTGTTCACCCAGCCGCTACGTCATCAATTACTCGCGGGTGCGTTGATGTTCATCGTTGTCGAACTCGCCCACTCGATTGTAGGCGTTTCCTGGTGGGGAGAACTACTGCTCCTCATCGGTCTCGGCGGTGTGATCTACTTCTCCGTGCTCGTGGCAGTCAGCGAGTCCTTTCGCGTCACAGTTAAGGGAATACTCGCGGACGCGCGCCACTGACCTCCACTCTTTCAAAAGGCTTATTCGCGCTCTGTCAGTCCCTATGACCAATGAGCGAGAAGACCGAGCAGTCGAGGGCGTCCTCCATCGACTTCGATTCGGCCCTCGAGACGCTCGAAGACTGGTACCACGTACCCGCAGTGGGCGCGATTTTCGCGTTCATGCTCTGGGTGCGGGTCCAGGCGTGGGAGAACTTCACGCAGAACGGCGAGGTGTACTTCTCCGGGAACGACGCGTACTACCACTTCCGGCAGGTGATGTACACGGTCGACCACTGGCCGGCGACGATGCCCTTCGACCCGTGGACGCACTTCCCGAAGGGCACCGTGGTGGGCCAGTTCGGCACGCTGTTCGACCAGCTCGTCGCCACCGCCGCCCTGATAATCGGCCTCGGCTCGCCGAGCCAGAACACGGTCGCGATGACGCTGCTGTTCGCGCCCGCGGTGTTCGGCGCGCTGCTCGCCATCCCGACGTACTTCATCGGGAAGCGACTCGGCGGGCGTCTCGGCGGCGTGTTCGCGGCGGTCATCCTCGCGCTCCTGCCGGGGTACTTCCTCCAGCGCAGCCTCGCGGGGGCGGCCGACCACAACGGCGCTGAGCCGCTCTTCCAGTCGCTCGCGGTGCTCGGCACGATGGTCGCGCTCGCGGTCGCGGAACGCGAGAAACCCATCTACGAGCAGTTCGTCGACCGCGACGTCGCGGGACTGCGTCGCGTCGTCGGGTGGAGCGTGCTCGCGGGCGTTGCGACCGCGATGTACATGTGGATGTGGCCGCCGGGCGTGCTCCTGGTGGGCATCTTCGGCGTGTTCTACCTGGTGAAGCTCTCGAGCGACTACTACACGGGTACGAGCCCGGACCACGTCGCGGTCGTCGCCGCGGTGAGCATGACGACGACGGCGGTGTTGATGCTGGTGCCCCTGGACACGCTGTCGTTCTCGCCGTCGCGGTTCTCCATCCTCCAGCCGCTGTTCTCGCTGGCCGTCGGCGCGGGCGCGGTGTTCCTGGCGTGGCTCGCCCGGCAGTGGGACGACCGCGGGTTCGACGCGGCGTCCTACCCGCTGGCGGTGTTCAGCGTCCTCCTGGTCGGCCTCGCGGCGACCACCGTGGTGCTCCCGGAGTTCTGGGGGATGCTGACGACCAACCTGATGCGGTTCGTCGGATTCAGCGCGGGCGCGGCGACGCGCACCATCGGTGAGGCCCAGCCGTTCCTCTCGCGGATGGACCGGTACGGCGTCTCGATGGCGGGCGTCATCTTCCTGGAGTACGGGCTGGCGTTCTTCACAGCGCTCGTCGCGGCGGGCTGGATTCTCCTCCGCCCGCACCTCGCGAGCGGCGACACGCGGCGCGTCGGCGGCGCAGCGCTCGCCGTGGTCGTCGTCGCGATGCTGTTCATCGCGCCGGGCCTCCCGGCGTCAATCGGTAACATCTTCGGCGTCGGTGGCCAGCTCACCGCGCTCGGCATCGTCGGAATCACGCTGACCGCGGTCGCGGTGACCGGCGAGCACGACGCGGAGCAACTCCTCGTCGTGGTCTGGGGCGCGTTCATCACGTCCGCGGCGTTCACGCAGGTGCGGTTCAACTACTACCTGGTGGTGCCGGTCGTGGTGCTGAACGCGTACTTCCTGCATCTCGTGCTCGGCGCGGTCGACCTGGCCAAACCCGCCTCGAAGGTCGAGGACGTGAGCTGGTACCAGGTCGGCACGGTCGTGATGGTGCTGCTCGTCGTACTGGTGCCGGTGGCCGCGCCGGTCGCCGCGGACGCGTTCGACAACGAGTCCGCGGGCGGCGCCACGAGCCCGATCACAGTCTCGAACGCACGCGGACAGCAGGTCCCGCTACAGTCCGTGATCGACGCGGGCGCCTCGTTCGGCCCGGGCGCCGTGACGAAGTGGGACGACGCCCTCGAGTGGATGAAATCCCACACGCCGAAGGAGGGCGCGTACGGGAACGGCGGGAACACCTCCCAGATGGACTACTACGGGACGTACAGCCAGACGGACAACTTCAACTACCCCGACGGCTCGTACGGCGTGATGTCGTGGTGGGACTACGGCCACTGGATCACCGTGGAGGCCAACCGCATCCCGCACGCCAACCCGTTCCAGCAGGGCGCGAACACCGCCGCGAACTTCCTGCTCGCGCAGAACGAGACGGTCGCACGGAACGTCCTCCAGGGCATCCAGGAGGACGACGCGAAGATGCGCTACGTCGCGGTTGACTACCAGATGGTCATGCCGACCGAGAAGTACGGCGCACCAGTCGTGTTCTACGACGGCGTCCACAACTTCTCCCAGCGCGACCTCTACACCCACTCCGTGCTCGCGCGCTACCAGGACGGCCGTCCGGTCGCCGCGCAGTTGATGCAGAGCACGCGGTTCGGCGTGCAGACGCTGAAGACCCAGTCGTACTACGAGTCGATGATGGTCCGGCTCTACCGGTACCACGGGAGCGCACAGCAGGTCAAGCCGAAAGTCGTCGACTGGCGGGAGACCCGCGCCAATCGCCCGTGGTTCGACGTGTCGAATCGGCGGACGTGGATCAAGACGTTCCCGAACATGAGCGCCGCGGAGACGTACGTCGCGAACGATTCGACGTCCCAGATCGGTGGCGTGCAGAACGCGCCCCCCGAGTACGTGGAGGCCCTCGAGCACTACCGGCTGGTCGGCGTGAGCGACAACAGCCTGGTGCCGGGGAACATCCTGTTCGCGGGTGAGTTCGGCTCCCAGTTCATGCCGACGTGGGTGAAGCTCTTCGAGCGCGTGGAGGGCGCGACGGTCACCGGCACGGCGCCGGCGAACACCACGGTCACCGCGTCAGTGACGATGAACATGTCCCAGATGACGAGTCAGCGCGACGGCAGTCACCCGACGTTCGAGTACACCCAGCGCGTGCAGGTCGGCGCCGACGGTGAGTTCACGATGACGCTGCCGTACTCGACGACGGGCTACGAGAACTGGGGGCCGAAGAACGGCCACACCAACGTCTCGGTCCGCGCGGCCGGCCCGTACACGTTCAGCACGGCCAACATGACGGCCGACGACGGGCTGACGACGTACACGTACAGGGACACCGCGAGCGTTCCGGAGGCGGCGGTCGTCGGCGAGTCCAACGAGACCATCTCGGTCGACCTGGAGCGCCAGACTGTGGACGTCCCCGACGGCAAACCCGGGAACGAGACGGGCGACAACACGACGAGTTCGGCGTCGCTGTCGGGGGCCGTGACGGCGTCCGGCGACGCGAGTGACGCCGGCTCCCGTGCCGGCCCGAGCGGTCTCGACGCGAGCGCTGCGGCGCTGCCCGCGGTCGGCGCGCTGGCGGTCGGCACACGGGTTCGAGCGTAGATGTCGGTGCGCGACTGGGCCGGCGTCTACCTGAAGGGCGCGGCGATGGGTGCGGCGGACGCGGTGCCCGGCGTCTCCGGTGGCACCATCGCGCTCATCACGGGCATCTACGAGCGACTCGTGGGTGCAATCGCGGCCCTCGACCCGGCTGAGGCAGTGATGCTGCTCGAGCTCCTCCCGCACCTGACGAGCGCGGACGGCCGGGCGGAGTTCGCGTCGACGCTCCGGGAGATGGACGTGCCGTTCCTCGTGATGCTCGCGGTCGGCGTACTGACTGCGGTGTTGACGGTGGCGAACCTCGTGGAGATCGCGCGACACGAATACACCGCCATCACGTTCGCGTTCTTCCTGGGTCTCATCGCGGCGAGCGTCGTGGTTCTCCTGAGCGAGGTGTCACTCGACACCACGGGGCGTGTAACGGCGGGAATCGTCGGTTTCGCGGTGGCGTTCGCGCTCAGCGGCGCCGGCCAGGGGAGTCTGCTGTCGGCGAGTCTCCCGCTGGTGTTCGTCGCCGGAGCAATCGCCATCTGCGCGATGGTGCTGCCCGGCGTCTCCGGGTCGCTGCTGTTGTTGACCTTCGGGCTGTACGCGACGATGACGAACGCCGTCAGCGAGGCGACCGACGCTGTGCTCGCGGGTAATCTGGGTGCTGCGTCGGCGCCAGTGACCACGCTCGTTGTGTTCTCGCTCGGCGCGTTGCTCGGCGTGTTGACGTTCGCCCGCGTTGTGGAGTGGGCATTCGACCACTACCGTGCGGCGACGCTGACGTTCCTCGTCGCGTTGATGGCGGGGGCGTTGCGCGCGCCGGCGATCAAGATCACCGAGGCGACTGGCGCGTGGACCCTCGAGACGGGGGTGCCCGTTCTCGTGGCGGCGCTCGTCGGCGCGGGTCTCGTGCTCGTACTCGACGCGACGACCGACGACCTGGACTACTGACCCCGGAGCCGTTTCTCTTCGACCGACCTACCGGCCGACCACGTCCGCGTCCGCGGGACCGCCGGCGTCGAACTCGTCGACGAGCGCGTCGAGTCTGTCGAGATTCCCCTGGGCGGGGAGTAGGGTCTCGGCGGTCCGGCACGCAGCGTCGACGCCGAGTCGCTCGGTCACGTGGTCAGCGGTGGCTTCCGCCATCAGGCGGTGCGTGGTGAGTTTGCCGCCGACGATGGTCGTGAGTCCCCGGACGTCGTCGCGGGCGGCGTGGTCGAGCAGGTAGAACCCGCGGGAGATGCCACGCGCGTCCTCGCCGTAGGACTCGGGGCTGTACAGCGGGCGGACGCCCCAGTAGGCGCACTCGACCGGCGCGTCCGCGACGTCGGGGACCATCGCGGCGCACTCCTCGGTGACGCGTTCGACCTCCCAGTCCTCCTGGGGGAACGACGCCGGGTCCTCAACCTCGACACTGGTGGTGCCGAGCACGGCGGTCCGGCCGTGCGGGACGACGATGTCGCCGTCGTCGGTGGGTCGACACCGGTTGATGACAGTGTCCAGTTGGGGGCTCTCGACGGTCACCATGGCGCCCTTCGTGGGGTGCATCTCGAGGTCGATGCCGACCGTGGCGGCGAGGTCGTCGGCCCACGCACCCGTGGCGTTGACGACGTGGTCGGCGTGGACGCGGCCGAGACCGTCGACGAGGGCGCCGACGACGGTGTCGCCGTCGGTGAGGAGTTCCTCGACGGGCGCGTGTGTGTGGACGGCGGCGCCGTGGTCGCGGGCGTCCGCGGCGGTCGCGGCGACGAGTCTGGAGGGGTAGACGACGCCGTCCGGCACGACGGCGACGCGCTCGGCGTCCGGGGTCAGCGCGGGTTCGCTGTCGCGGGCTTCGGCGCCGTCGAGGACCTCGACGTCGATGCCGCAGTCCCGACAGGCGCTAACCTTCTGGTCGAAGTAGTCGGGGTCGTCGCCGACGACCTGCACGAAGTAGCCGCCCGTGGGGCGGACACAACCCGGAGCGACCTCGCGGAGGACGCGGTTCTCCGCGATGCATTCTGCGGCGCCCTCGGGGTCGGTGTCGGCGTAGCGGGCGCCGCTGTGCAGGACGCCGTGGGAGCGACCCGAGGTGCCGGCGTTGAGGCCGTCGCGTTCGACGAGCGTCACGTCGACGCCGCGCGTCGCGAGGTCGCGAGCGACACCGACGCCCGTGACGCCGCCGCCGACGACCAGGACTGTCGTCTCCTGAACCATACGGAAGTATTCGCGCGCTGTTACTTGGGGCTGCCGGAGTCGGAGGGACGTTCGCCCACTGGACAGCCACCGAAGTATTGACCAGACGATGGGTAGACGCCCCCTACTTGCCGAATATTTATAATGGTAGTTGGTGAATCCCGAGCCACAGGTTTCGGAGTTTCCACCTTCGACCTGCACCACGGACTCATGACAGCAGACACGTACGTCGGCGCAATCGACCAGGGGACCACCGGCACCCGATTCATGGTGTTCGACCACGACGGCTCCGTGGTCGCGAACGCCTACGAGAAACACGAACAGCTCTACCCGGAACCCGGATGGGTCGAACACGACCCCCTCGAGATCTGGGACAACACCCAGCGCGTCGTCGAGCGCGCGCTCGCGGACGCCGAACTGGCGCCCGAAGACCTCGCGGCCCTCGGGGTGACGAACCAGCGCGAGACCACGCTCTTCTGGGACGCCCACACGGGCACGCCCATCCACAACGCCATCGTCTGGCAGGACCGACGCACCACCGACCGCGTCGAGGAACTCCAGGAGACCGGGTGGACAGAGACCATCCGGGCGAAGACCGGCCTCGAGGTCGACGCGTACTTCTCCGCGACCAAGGCCGAGTGGCTGCTCGACAACGCAGACCCCATCAAGCTCCAGCGCTCGCGCCCCCAGGACGTCCGCGAGCGCGCCGAGGCGGGCGACCTCTGCTTCGGGACCATCGACTCCTGGCTCATCTACAAGCTCACCGGCCAGCACGTCACGGACGTCACGAACGCGTCGCGGACGATGCTGTTCGACATCCACGACATGGAGTGGGACGACGAACTCCTCGACGAGTTCGGCGTGCCCCGAGAGACCTTGCCCGAGGTCCGCCCGTCCAGCGACGAGAACGTCTACGGGTACACGGACGCTGACGGCTTCCTCGACGCCGAGGTCCCGGTCGCCGGCGCGCTCGGCGACCAGCAAGCCGCGCTGTTCGGACAGACGTGCTTCGACGCCGGCGACGCCAAGAACACCTACGGCACCGGCTCCTTCTTCCTGATGAACACGGGAACGGACGCCGTCGCCAGCGACCACGGCCTGCTGACGACCGTCGGCTTCCAGCGCTCGGGCGAACCACCCCAGTACGCCCTCGAGGGCGCCATCTTCGCCACGGGCGCCGCCATCGAGTGGCTCCAGGACACCGACATCATCGAGGACGCTGCGGAGACCGAGCGACTCGCCCGCTCGGTCGACTCCACCGACGGCGTCTACTTCGTCCCGGCGTTCACTGGCCTGGGCGCACCCCACTGGGACCAGCGCGCCCGCGGCACCGTCGTCGGTCTGACCCGCGGGACGGGGAAGGCCCACCTGGTTCGTGCGGTCCTGGAGTCAATCGCGTACCAGACCCGCGACGTGGCGGAAGCCATGGAGGCGGACGCCGGCCTGGACATGAACCGCCTCCGCGTCGACGGAGGCGCGGTGAAGAACAACTTCCTCTGCCAGCTGCAGGCGGACATCATCGGGACCGACATCGCCCGCCCGCAGGTCGACGAGACGACCGCGCTCGGATCGGCGTACGCCGCCGGCCTCGCGGTCGGCTACTGGGAGACCGTCGACGAACTCCGAGACAACTGGCGGACCGACCGCGAGTTCGAACAGCGGGACACACCGGACGTGGAGGACAACTACGAGCAGTGGGGCCGGGCCGTCGAGCGCTCGCGCGACTGGGCCCAGGAGGGGACGTAGATGGCCTGGAGTTCCCTCTTCGCGGTCGAGATGCTGATCGCGGCGTTCGCGGGCGGCGCGTTCGGCGCGGCCATCGGCGCGCTCCCAGCGTTCATCTTCACGGGATTCATGGTCATCGCCGGGGAGGCCGCGAACCTCGCGCGCGGCGCCGCCGTCGAAGCGGCGGGTGTCGACCCGTCGACGCTCGGCGCCATCGGCATCACGGGGTCCGTGGCGTTCGGTCCGGTCTTCTCGCCCGCCATCAGCTTCGCTGGCGGCGCGGCGGCCGCGGCGTACGCCGCGAAGCGCGGCTACATGGACACCGGCTTCGACTTCCACGAGGCGAAGAACATCGCGTTCGCCCAGGGCACGAAACCCGACGTGCTCGTCGTCGGCGGCCTGTTCGGCATCGTCGGCTACTGGTTCACCGTCGCCTCGAGCACGCTCGCGATGCCCTACGACCCCATCGCGATGGGCGTCGTGCTCTCCGCGCTCGTCCACCGACTCGCGCTCGGCTACCCGCTCGTCGGCGACGCCCCCAACGGCCTGTTGAACATGCGTCCCTTCGAGTCGGAGGACCGCCGCGTCGTCGGTGAGGCCGCCGTCGACGGCGGCGCCGGGGCGGACAGCAACGCCGAGGCGGACGGCGGCGTCGTCCACGAGCGCTTCGTCGTCGAACCGTGGCTCCCCCACCAGTACCGATGGCTGAACGTCTTCGTGCTCGGCGCCGTGATGGGCGTTCTCGGCGGCTTCGTCGCCGTGAAGACCGGGAGCCCGTTCCTCGCGTTCGGCATCAGCGCGGCGTCCCTGGTCTTCCTGAACTGCGGCGTCGAGAACGTCCCCGTGACCCACCACATGACGCTCCCGGCGAGCACCGCGGCGCTCGCCGCGCTCCCGGTGGGTTTCGACCCGGCGTCACAGAGCGCGGTTCTCACGGCCGTCCTCGCGGGCGCGGCGTTCGGCGGCGTCTGCGCGCTGTTCGGTGAACTGTTCCAGCGCGTGTTCTACGCGCACGGCGACACGCACTGGGACCCGCCCGCGGCCGGCATCGTCTTCGGAACGTTCCTCGTGGCCGTCGCCGCCGCACTGGGAATCTTCCCGCACACGTCATGGGTGCCGGCGCTCTGAGGTCCTGAATCCTCTCACTCGATGTGGGGGCTCTCCCATACTCCGGGCCCCGACCCCCTCGCGCTATGGGATTCCTGGCCATCACTCGACGGACTCCCCCACCCACGCCTCGAAACCGGGTTCGACGAAGGACTCGTCGAAGCGCTCGATGCACGGCACGTCGTAGGGATGTTCGGCCTCGACGAAGGCGACGAGGTCGTCCCACGCGGCGTCCGTGGTCTTCGCGAACAGGACCGCCTCGTCGTCGCGGACGACGTCGTCGTCCCACCGGTAGACTGACCGGCACTCGAGGGCGTTGACGCAGGCGGCGTGGCGCTCGGTGACGAGTCGGTCCGCGAGTTCCTGTGCGTCGTCCCGTGGGGCAGTGATGTACGCCGTCGGCATGCCTGTAGGGAGGGAACGAGAGACCAAAAGTCCGTGCGGCGAGTGGGGTCAGGTGGGTCGCGCGCATCTAGTGGACCACACAGTCGGCGTGGGTTTCGACCAGCGGCGCGCTCCCGACGACGACGATTCGAGTGCTGACTGCTTCGACACCGTCGTGTCTCAGACCCGGGACACGGCGTTACTCCTCAGTCTGGGGGCCCGTGTCCTCGCCCTCTGGACCCGTCTCCTCGGACGGCGAGCCGACGTCCTCGTACGCGAGGTTCATGATCCACTGGGAGAAGGCGTCGCTGCGCGCGTCGACCTCCTCCTCGCCCACGAACGGAGAGAGCATGTCCCCCGCCATCAGGAGCGAGAAGTCGAGTTCGCGGTCGTCGATAATGGGCGTGATGTAGTACGTCGTGTTGCCATTGTGGACCGACTCCTCGCGCTCGACGAGACCCTTCTCCTCCAACTTCGAGGCGATGCGACTCCCCTTCCGCGAAGAGACGTCGAGCTCCTTCCAGAACTCGCTCTGATAGATTCCGAGCGTCTCGCGAACGAGTTCCAGGGCGGCGCGCTCGTCCTCCGAGAGGTCGGCCTCGATAGCGTCGGCGCTCATACCCATATTAGCAGTCGCGGCCGGTTTAAAGTTGATTGTCTACGCGCCGGTAGGGCGTCTCGCAGGGTGGCCCGTCCGCGAAGTCGTATCGAACGGACCCACTGTCCGGGCCGCTCTCACCGCCGTCGTCGATGGTGACGAGCGACGACGAGCGCGTCCCGAAGCCGTCGCCGTGTACGCAGGCGCCTGTTTCGTGGTCGGACAGCGCCTCACGCGCGGCCGTCACCCACTCATCTTGGGTGGTCCCCCCGAGCGCGCGCCGGATAGTCCGAGATTTCTCGGTGCCGTCGTCGTACCCCTCGTTCACCACGACGTGCGTCCCAGATTCGAGATCGTGCCGGCGGAGCACGCCGTCCCACTCGAGGAGCACGCAGTCTTCGTCGTCCGCGACGACGAGATTGAACCCGGCGTACTCGCGGTCCGCGAGTTCGCGCCGGACGACCTCGACGGCGTCGCTCGCGCTCTCGGCGTCGAGGGCGTCTGTGACGAGCAGTCCTCTAGAGCGCCGCGAGGAGCCACGCTCCTCGGACTGGGCGAACGGCCGTTCCTGTGAGTCGTCGTCCTCCAACTCGACCCGGCGGTTCGTGACGGCGACGAACACGCGGTGTTCGTTCACGCCGATCCAGGTGCCACCCGCCTCCTCGTCGCGCGGCATCAACACTTGCGGACTCTCGCCGTGGACGGCGGGCGGCGAAGCGGGGCGACCGACGGCCTCGTCGCGGTTCGCGGCGACGACCAGCGGCGCGTCGTCGTAGACGCGCCACGCGAATGCCAGCGTGCACACAGCACGAGGTAGGGCGCCGACCCACTTAGTTCTCGTCGGCGAGTTCCTCGACGGCCGCCTCGCGGTCCACGGTGCCGGACGCGGTCCGCGGCAGCGAATCGACGGCCACGACGATTCGCGGGCGTTCGTAGTCCGCCAGGCGGTCCTCCGCGAACGCGAGAAGTTCCTCGACGACGTCTCCGGTGGCAGCGTCCCCAGTGGCGGGGGCCGCGGATTCGTCGCCGGCGAGCACCACGAGCGCGCCGACGCGCTCCCCCCACTCGTCGTCGGGCACGCCGACGACCGCTGCGTCGGTCACGCGGGAGTGGTCGGCGAGGACGTCCTCGACGCGCTCTGGGTCGACGTTCTCCCCACCCGTGATGATGCGGTCTGCCTGCCGCCCACGGACGTGGAGGTAGCCCTCGTCGTCCACGAACCCGCGGTCGCCCGTGCGGAGCCCATGCTCGCAGAATCGTCCGGCGTTCGCGCCGGATTCGCCGCCCGCCGCTCCGCCCGAGTTCAGATAGCCGGGCGTGACAGTCGGCCCCGACACCACGAGTTCCCCCTCCTCGCCGGCGGGCAACGGACTGCCGTCGCCGTCGACCACAGTCACTTCGGTGCCCAGAAGCGGGCGGCCTACCGTGTCGAGTCGGTCGGACTGCCCGCCACCTGCTGGCGCGTCGCTGGCCTGTTCCGGGCGCAGCGTCGCGACTTGCGAGGTGGTCTCGGTCATCCCGTACGTGAGACAGACCGGAACGCCCGCGTCGAGGGCACGCGCCGCCAGTTCGGGGGGTGTTGGTGCGCCGCCGACGAGCGCGAACCGAAGCCCATCGGGCACGCCGCCGGCGTCGAGGAGTCGCCGGAGCATCGTCGGCACGAGCGAGACGCCCGTGCAGTCGTACGCCGCGAGCGCGTCGCGGACCGGGTTGGCGTCGAACCCGCGCGTGAGCACGGCGGTCGTCCCGTACAGCGCCGACCGTAGAACGACCGAGAGCCCACCCATGTGGTACATAGAGAGCGGACAACACCAGCGGTCCTCGGGTAGCACGCCGAGGCGGAACGCCGACGCGACCGCGCTCGCGGCGAAGTTCCCGTAGGTGAGTCGGACCGCCTTCGGGTCGCCCGTGGTCCCGGAGGTGAACATGAGCGCGCGGGTGTCGTCCCACGCCAGATCGGCTGGCTGGATCGCATCCGGAGTGCGCGCCGCGAAGTCGCCAACGGTAGCCGCCGAACCCTCAGCTGCTCCGGCGTCGACGCTCACCGCGGGCGCGTCGAGTTCGTCCGCGTCCGCCACCGTGTCCGCCTCACAGACGACGAGCACGGGTCGGACCGCGTCCACATGCGTCTCGAGTTCGGGCCGTGAGAGCCGCGCGTTCAGCGGCACGAGCACGGCGCCGAGGCGAGCGCACGCGAACACGAGGCGCGCGAACGCCGGACGGGTCTCCATCAGCACGGCGACGCGGTCCCCGGACTCGACGCCGAGCGCCGCGAGCCGACCAGCTGTCGCCTGGACTTCGGTGTCGAACTCGGCGAACGTCCACGACTCGTCGGTCGCGGCGTCCACGAGCGCCGTGCCGTCGGGGGTACTCGCAGCCTGCAGCGCGATCTCGTCACGCACCCTCGACCACCCCGGAGACGCCGACGCCCGGGCCGTCGGGGACGCGAATCCGCCCGCGCTCGACGGGCGCCGGATCGGCCGCGAGGTCCTCGACGAGTCGGTCGGCGGTGGCGAGGCCGCACGCCGGAACGTCGGGGAGGCTCGCAGCGAGGTGGACCGCGGCGGTGCGCGCAACGACAGCGTCGATGGTCGTGGTCACCACGGGCGTCACGCCGGCGTTACGCGCGGCGAGCGCGACGTCTCGCGCGCGGTCGACGCCGCCGAGCGCCATCGGCTTGAGAACGACGTAGTCCGCGGCCGGAAATACGTCGCTGGCAGAATGCGCGGGGAGCGACTCGTCGAGCGCCACGCCGACCGCGCCGCCGCGGAGCGCGCGGTGACCCTCGAGGTCGTCAGTCGGGAGTGGCTGTTCGACGTACTCGACGCCGACGTCGGCGAACGCGTCGAACGCCTCGCGGGCCTGCTCGCGCGTCCACGCGCCGTTGGCGTCCGCGCGGAGCGCGAGGGAGTCCGGCGACACAGCCGTGCTGTCCGCCGCTTCTCGGGCAGCCTTCCGGGCCAGGCGCAAGCGCTCTGTGTCGTCCGCGACCGAGCGCGCGCCGACCTTCACCTTCACCGTCTCGAACCCCGCTCGGGTGGCCTCGGCGACCGAATTAGCGGTCGTCTCGGGGTCCGCGTCCCCGACAGTCGCGTTCACGGGAACCGCGTCCCGGTGGTTCAGGTCGGCGAGGTGGCCAGCGAGCGGCACGCCCGCCGCCCGCGCGTCGGCGTCGAGTTTCGCGAGCGAGACCGCGTGGCGCGCCGCGCGGGCGCTCTCGCAGGCCGCGAGCGCGCCGTTCCAGTCGTCGGCAGCGTCGGCCTCGCGGAGCGCGCGCTCACAGGCGTCGAGGGATTCGGTCCACCCCGCGAGCGGCGCGGCCTCTCCCACGCCGCCGTCGCGAGCGAACAGGAACCCCTCGCGCTCCGCGATGGTCCCGTCCGCGGTCGAGAGCGGGACGTCGAGCGGAAGGGTGAACGGTTCGATCATGCTGCGAATCCCACCGCGAACAGCACGGAGTACAGCGCGAGCAGTTGGCCGACGCGCGTGAGCGCGGGGTTGAGCGCCTCGCCGTCGGTCCGCGAGAGCACGGTGCGCGTCACGGAGACCGCAAGCGGGAGCGAGAGGAGTGGAAGGAGGACTATGAGGGCGTACCCCTCGAGGGCGAGCCAAACCGGCACCAGATACGCGAGCGAGAGCATTGCGACGAATTCGACGCGGGAGGCGGTGTAGCCCAGGCGGACTGCGAGCGTACGCTTGCCCGTCCGGGCGTCCTCCTCGCGGTCGCGGACGTTGTTCACGACGAGGATGTTCGTGGAGAGCGCGGCAACCGGAAGGCTGGCGACGACCGCGTCCAACGTGACCGTCCCGGCCGGGATTCCGGTCGCCAGGGGTTCGGCGAGGTGGGCAGCGGCCTGCACGTAGAACGTGCCCGTGACCGCGACGATGCCGAAGAACACGAAGACGAACAGGTCGCCGAGACCGTGGTAGCCCAGGGGGTACGGGCCGCCCGTGTACGCGATGCCCGAGGCGACGCTGGCGAGGCCGATGACCACGATGGGCAGGCCGCCGACGTAGACGAGGTACGCGCCGTCGAGGATAGCGAGCGCGAACGTCGCGTACATCGCGAGTTTCACGCGCCCGGGGTCGATGAGGCCGCCCGCGGTGACGCGCGTGAACCCCTCGCGGTCGGCGGTGTCCGCGCCCTGCACGGCGTCGTAGTAGTCGTTCGCGAAGTTCGTTCCGACCTGGATGAGCGCAGCGCCGACGAGCGCGGCGACCGCCGGCAGCAACGCGAACACGCCGGCGTGTACGGCGAGGCCGGTGCCGACGACGACCGGCGCGGCGGCCGCCGGGAGGGTGTGCGGTCGGGCGGCCATCACCCACGCTCTCGACTGCGAGACGTCGGCGGTTTCGGTCATTGACGGTGGTTGGTCGAGCGCCGCCAAAGCGGTGGCGGTCGAAGCGAACCGGACCGGGTCGACCCAGTCCGGCCAGCGAGCGTCGGTCGTCGTCTGTGAGCGCTGCGTCAGTCGTCGTCTGCGGGCGCTGCGCCCGAGGACTCACTGCCCTGGTCTGGTCCGGACTCCTCTCGGGTCGAGAGCAGCGACCCGGGTTCGACGTTCACGTCGTCGGCGTTCGCCGCGTAGTCCCGCGCCGCGACGTAACTCGCGTAGACGATGGCGAGCAGGAACACGGTGAACGGGAGCGCGAGCAGCGGTGACAGCGACTGGATGGCGGCGAAGCTCTCGAGTTCCAGGGACATCATGCCGAAGAACGCGAGTAGCCCGCCCCACCACGCGCGGTTCCGCGCGTTCGGGTCCTCGTCGCCGATGGTGATCGCCGAGATCATGAACACCGCCGAGTCCAGAGACGTGATGATGTAGCCCGCGATGACGAGCACGAACAGCACGGCGAGCACCGACCCGTACGGCGTGATGGTGAGCGCGCGGGCGATGGCCGCCGGGATGCCGTGGGCCGCCATCGCATTCCCGACCGGGCCGACGTACCCGGGCGCCAGCACCCATCCGCCGATGAGCAGGTGCTGGATCCACGTGAGGAACGCCGGCGCGACGACGAGCACGACGAACATCTCGCGGATGGTGCGGCCCTTGGAGACCCGCGCGACGAAGCTCCCGACGAAGATGCTCCAGGCGGCCCACCACGCCCACCAGAAGCCCGTCCACTGGCCGGCCCAGTTGCCCGCCGACGTCGGCGCGGTGTACAGCATGAGTCGGAATATGTTGTCGAGCCAGACGCCCGTCGCGTCGAGACCGAGTTCGAACATGAACAGCGTCGGACCGACCGCGACGAGGAGGGCCATCGACGCGCCGATGAGCAGCATGGTGGCGCGGGCGGCGTTCCGGATTCCCTGCCGGAGGCCGAGCCACACGTCCGCGAGGAAGACGAGGCCGACGAGCGCGAACACCCCGTAGGTTAGCAGCGTCGCCTCGAGGCCGAACACGCGCCCGAGGATGGCGGCCATCGTCTGCGCGCTGAACCCGAGTGTCGTCGCGATGCCGCCGATGGTGGCGACGATGGCGGCGAGGTCGACGGCCCAGTGGAACCCCGGATAGGAGTCCGTGTCGACGACGCCGGAGAGCATCGAACTGATCTTGTACTCGCCGACGCCCTGGGTGTAGACGACGACGCCGAACGCGAGCGCTACCGGCAGGTACCACATCGCGAGTCCGGGGAACACCTCGTGGATGAACATGAACGCCAGCGCGAGCGACTTCAGGGACGCGCCCTCCACCGGGTAGGGCTGGGGTGGCGGGTTCTGGAAGATGGAGACGGGTTCGCCGACGCCCCAGATGAGCACGGACCCGCCGAACCCGACGGTGAACACCATCGAGAGCCAGGAGAACGTGTCGAACTCGGGTTTGGCGTCCGGGCCGCCGATGCGCAGGCGGCCGTACCGGGAGAACGTTACCCCCAGGACGAACACCAGGAGGACGAACCCGAGGAGAATGAACCACCAGCCGAAGTACCGGAGCACCCAATCGAACGCGCCATTGAGAACACTACTCAATACCGTCGGGCGAGTGAAGCCGACGACTGCGAGCGAGAGCATCGCAGCCATCGTGACGAAGAACAGTGCTCGCTCCGACCAGGACGCTTCCTCCAGACCGAGCGCGTACCAGATTCGTGTGTTCACGTGAAGACTGTTGACTGGAGTTCCGTGGCGTCTATCGGCAGTGAGACGCGAGCGGGGACGAGAGAGTGGTTACTGTAGAGTTGTGGGATTCGTACGAACATCTCGTCTACGAGAAGCGGATATCCACGTAAAAGTTCGTTGCCTCACTACACGGCCCCATCCGTGAGTACAAGGCCTTTCAGCCTGTAATCACTCGATTCAGCTTCCGCCAGCGCCGGAGGGAGCGTCCGGGAGGTCATGTTTTTCAGCTTCAATACCGAGCTCCTCGAGGGCGGCCTCGAGGTGTCGTTCTTCGGCGTACTCGGCGCCGTCCTCGACGCGGAGGCGCTGAGCGGTCGCGAGGACCTCCCCGCGCCGGTCGTCGGGGACGTCGTACTTGTCCGTGGAGAGTTCGATGACGAGGCCGTTGTGGTCCTGGGTGTACAGTGAGTGGAAGATGCCGCGGTCGAACTCGTTGAACCGCTGGCCCGCCTCCGAGAGCGCCTGTTTGACGTCGGCGAAGCGCTCGGGCGCGATGGAGAACGAGAGGTGGTGGACGGACCCGATCTGCGAGCGCTGTGGCTGCGGGTTCGACGACTGGTCGTCGGTCACGAAGAACGTGACGATGCGGCCGTCACCGGCGTCGAAGAAGAGGTGCGTCGAGTTCGGGTCGTCGAGGTTCGGCTGGCGCAACACCAGGGGCATTCCGAGCAGGTCGCGGTAGAACTCGACGGTGTCCTCCTCGTTGCTCCCGATGAGTGTGACGTGGTCGACTCCTGTGGTGTGCATCGGACTGTCCGGCAGGTCAGCCGTGACCTCGGTGCCATCCTCGTCTGAGTGCTTGGCCATGTGTGGGGGTACGGCACCGTGTGGGAAAACGTATCGGGCTGTCGCGAGTTCCGCCTGCTGTGGACACCACCGTTCTTTGTTCTCCAACACGTTGGCGGTGATATGAGCAAAGCGAACGCGCGTCGGTGGGAGTACGCGGTGTTCAGACCGCCTCGTGGCGAAACGAAAAAAGAGGCCGAGAACCCGGAGGACGAACTGAACGAGTACGGAGCGGACGGATGGGAGCTCGCGGAGACGATCGACTACTCGGGCGGCGGAACGAAGTACCTCGTTTTCAAGCGACCCGCGAGCCCCGACGCCGGCGAGGGTGACGGGGCGTGAGCGAGCAGCGCGAGGACGAGGACGTGAGCACGGCGAACACGATGCGCGAGCGGGCGGGCGAGAGCCGGTTCAAGATCTGGTTGCTTCTCTCCGCGAACCGCCTCGTGGTGACGACGGTGCTCGCGCTGGGCGTGTTCGTCGCGTTCGTCGTCACCGTGACGCTCCTCCCGCAGCCCCTGCAGCCACAGCTACGGTCTGGCGACACCATCGAGACGATGTTCTCGACGATGGTCGGCGCCATCATCACCGGCGTCACGCTCGTCGTCACCATCGGCCAGCTCGTGCTCTCTCAGGAGAACGGGCCGCTCGGCGACCAGCGCGACCGGATGGAGGGGTCGATGGACTTCCGGGAGTACGCGGGGGAGCTCATCGGGTCGCCGAGCCCCGCGGACCCGTCGTCGTTCCTCCGGGAGCTCGTCGGCGTGGCCCAACAGCGGGCGGAAACGCTCCGGGACACCGTCTCCGAGAACGACAGTGACACGTTACGCGGGGAGGTAGAGGAGTTCACCGACAGCCTCATCGGGAACGCCGAGAAGGTGCGGGACCAACTCGACGGCGCGACGTTCGGCTCCTTCGACGTGTTGCTCGCGGCGCTGAACTTCAACTACGGCTGGAAGATCTTCCAGGTCGAACGAATCCGCAACGACCACGAGTCGGTGCTCACGGAGGACGAGGACGCCCTGTTGAACGACCTGAAGACGTCACTGAGCATGTTCGGGCCGGCCCGCGAGCACGTCAAGACGCTGTACTTCGAGTGGGAACTGGTGACCCTCTCCCAGATGATCTTGTACGCGGCGATTCCCGCGCTGGTCGTCGCGGGCGCGATGCTGGCGGTCGTCGACGCGGGGACGTTTCCCGGGTACACGTTCGGTGTCCCGAACATCACGTGGGCCATCGGCGCAGCGTTCACGGTGACCCTGGTGCCGTTCCTGTTGTTCACGTCCTACGTGCTCCGAATCGTGACGGTGGCCAAGCGAACACTCGCCATCGAACCGCTGATACTCCGCAACTCACAGCGGTAGCCACCGCATCGAGGTGGCATCCACATCGTTCCGGCGACGTGAGGGCGGCACCGTTCTTCGGTGCCGTGAGAGTCACCCCGTTCTCGACGATGTGAGGGGGCGTCGGGCAGCCGTCAGCAACTGAGCGCAACCCGGCAACGGGTACTTATTGCCATTCACGACGACGTAGTCGGTGGTCCACGCCGGGTTCGCGCAGACGACGGTGGACACCGCCAGCCAGGAACGCTGGTGGATTCCGCCAGGCATCACTATCAGAAGCCGGGTCGGACGAATTCGGGGGATCAGGGGGAAACCAATGGCAGCAACATCCAGAGAGCGGACGTACGAACAGACGCGCGACGAAATCGAGGAGAACTTTGGGCTCGTACCCGGATTCTTCGACGCGCTCGACGAACAGGACCTCGTCAACGAGTGGCCGAACTACAAGCGATACGCCCTCGAAGAGACAGAGATTCCGGCGAAGTACAGGGAACTGATCGGGTTGGCGGTGGCGGCGAACATCAGGTGCCCGTACTGCCAGTCGTTCCACACGGAGGCCGCCAAGTTACACGGCGCGACCGACGAGGAACTCGCCGAGATATCGTTCCTGGCGAGTTGGACGGCGCGCTACAGCGCGATGATCCACGCCCAGAACTACGACATGGAGACGTTCGAGGGGGAACTCGAGCAGATCGGCAACCACCTTCAGGAACACATGGCGGGGGACTGAGGACACGAGCGCGAAACTGAACGCGATTCCCGTGGATACGCGGTCAGTGAGTGAGCGACCAACGGAGTAGTATTCGCGCGAACGGACGGCCCGGAGAGCCCGGATGTTCGCGTGATTCACTCGCTCGCTCCGCGAGCGAGCGAGAACTTTTTAGCGGAGGTTTTTCTGCCGAGCGGGTTGCCTGCTCCGCCGGCAACCTATTCCGTGGCGTTCACAAATCGCCACGGCGATTTGTGCAGCCCATCAGAAATCCCCGATTTCTGAGGACGGCGAAGCCGCCACGCTGTCGCGCTCCGCGCGTCCCGAGGCAGAAAAACGTCCGTCAGTAGTGCCAGGGGTGGTCGTCGAAGTCGGGGTCACGGCCTTCGAGGAAGGCGTCGCGACCCTCCTGGGCTTCGTCGGTCATGTACGCGAGGCGGGTGGCTTCGCCGGCGAACGTCTGCTGGCCGACGAGGCCGTCGTCGGTCATGTTGAACGCGTACTTCAGCATGCGCATCGCGGTCGGCGACTTTCCGTTGATCTCGGTGGCCCACTCGAGTGCGGTCGCCTCGAGTTCGTCGTGGGGGACGACCTCGTTGACCATCCCCATGTCAGCGGCTTCCTCGGCGTCGTAGGTCTTCCCGAGGAAGAATATCTCGCGGGCCTTCTTCTGCCCCACCTGCTTTGCGAGGTACGCGGAGCCAAAGCCGCCGTCGAACGAGCCGACGTCGGGGTCGGTCTGCTTGAACTTCGCGTGCTCGGCGGACGCGAGGGTCATGTCACAGACGACGTGGAGGCTGTGGCCGCCGCCGACCGCCCACCCGGGGACCACGGCGACGACGGGTTTGGGCATCGTGCGGACGAGCCGCTGTACTTCGAGAATGTGGAGGCGGCCAGCCTTCGCCTGCCGGACCGCGGGGTCGTCGTCCGCGGCGGCTTCGTCGTCGTCGCGGTACTCGTAGCCCGAGCCACCCCGGACCGACTGGTCACCGCCGGCACAGAACGCCCATCCACCGTCCTTCGAGGACGGGCCGTTCCCCGTGAGCAGGACACAGCCGACGTCCGCCTGCTTGCGGGCGTGGTCGAGTGCGGTGTACAGTTCGTCGACCGTTCCCGGGCGGAACGCGTTCCGGACGTCCGGGCGGTCGAACGCGATGCGAACCGCGCCGACGTCCGTCGCGCGGTGGTAGGTGACGTCGTCGAAGTCGAAGCCCGCGACCGACTCCCAGCGGTCCGGGTCGAATATCTCCGAAACCATACGCGAAGCGGGACGCGGCGGCGCAAAAAGATTCCCTACTCCGCGTCGTCCTCGGCCGTCGCCGCGTCGCCCTCCACTGTCGCTGCGAACAGTTCGGGCGGGGCGGCATCGAACGGCCCGTCGGGGCTGGTGACCCACGCCGTGAGGTAGACGACGCAGGCCGCGACCACGGCGGCCGGCAACTGGAGTGTGAAGACGCCGTACACGACGGTGACGGCCATGGTCACGCCGGCGACGGTTCGTCGGTCCGCGCCGCCGGCGTGCAGGAGCACCGCGGCGACGAAGAGGGCGAACGCGATGCCCACTCCGACGAGTGGCTGGTGGAGGACGAGGAGCGAGTACAGCAACACGAGGACGCCGGCGACGGCGGCGCCGGCAGCGAGAGTTCGGGTCGTCGAAGCCATGCAGCAGACCTGTCAGCGCTGAGTGTTAGTTCTTGGCGTTCTCCCTGACGTGTGCGTCGAGTCGTTCTCGCTCGCGGTGGCTCGCCTCGCCGTCCGTCTGCACCTCGAGCACCTGGGTTCCCGGCGAGCCGACCGACTCGCTGTACGCTTCCCGGAATCCGGCCAGCGTTTCGAAGCGCGCGAATTCGAGGTCGTAGAGGTCACCGGTCGCCTCCAAATCGAGGCCGTGCGGGGTCTCGAACTGCTCGGTGAACGGCGGGTCGAAGTTCTCGATGGGGAGCATGTGGAAGATGCCGCCGCCGTCGTTGTTCACGAGCACGATGGTCGCGTCCGCTTCACAGCGCGCGATCGCCAGCAGCCCGTTCATGTCGTGGTAGTACGCGAGGTCCCCGGTCACCAGCACGAGTGGGTCGTCGGTCGCGCTCCCAGCGCCCAGCGCCGAGGACGTGACGCCGTCGATGCCGGACGCGCCGCGGTTGCCGAGCACGGTGAGGTCGGCGCTCCGGGGTCGCGCGAACCGGTCGAGGTCGCGCACGGGCATGCTGTTCGAGACGAACAGCGTCGCGGGGTCCGGCGCGTCCGCGGCGGCGGCAGCCACCACGTCGCCCTCGAGCAGCGCGTCGCGCTCGACGCCGTCCACGGCGTCCCAGTAGTCGGCCTCCGCGTTCGTCCACCGCTCGGTCCACGCCGCCGGCGCCGGCGCGCCAGCCGTCCCGCCCTGGACGCGCTCAGCGAGTTCTCGTGCGAGTCGCGTCGGGTCCGCGACGACGAGGTCGCCCGCGGTGAACGTCGCCTCACGCCACCCGCCTGCGGGGTCGACGACGACCTGCCGAGCGCTCGAATCACGGAGGAAGTTCCGGAGCACCTTCGACGTGGGCGACGCGCCGAACCGGAGCACGAACCCAGGATCGAACTCGTCCAGTGAGACGGGACTCGAGCCGTCAGCGTCGGGCAGGAAGCCGTCGTAGCCGCCGACGACCGGAGCAGTGTCGACGTGTGCGCCGAACCGGACACTGGAAAGCGGGTCGGCGAGGAGCGGGAAACCGGTAGCCGCTGTGAGGTCGGACGCTGCCGACGCGGCCAGTCCGAATGCGTCGTCCGGCCCGGCGACGACGAGTCCCCGTTCCGCGCCCGCCACGGCGTCCGCGAGTGCGCCGACATCTGCGTCGTCGGGCATCGGTCGTCCGGGCGTCGCGTGCACGAACGGGCCGTCGCGGCCCTCGGCGGCAAGCGGATACTCCGCGGCGAACGAATCAGGAATGTCACCCGGAACGTCGACGGGTTCCAGGGGTTTCCGGAACGGCACGTTCAGGTGGACGGGGCCGGGGTTCGCACCCGACGTCTCAGCGAGCGCGCGGCAGACCGACGCGCGCAGCGACCGGAGTTTCCGGTCGTCGGCCTCGGGTTCCGGGAGGTCCTCGTAGTGCCGAACCGAATCGCCGTACAGTTTCTCCTGGTCGACGGTCTGGTTCGCGCCGGAGTGGCGGAGTTCCGGTGGACGGTCGGCGGTCAACACGAGCAACGGAACGCGGGCCTGGTTGGCCTCCATCACCGCCGGGTGGAAGTTCGCCGTCGCGGTGCCAGACGTGGAGACCACCGGAGTGGGGTTGCCGGTGCGCTTCCCGCGGCCGAGCGCGAAGTACGCCGCCGAACGCTCGTCGAGGTGCGAGAACACCTCGACGTCGTCGTGCTCGGCGAGCGCTACCGTGAGGGGGGTTGAGCGGCTTCCCGGGCAGACGCAGGCCGCCTCGACGCCCGACGCCGCAAGTTCGTCGGCGAGCGCGCGCGCCCACAGCGTGTTGCGGTTCGGCGCAGTCATCGCGCGCTCACCTGGGGAGTTGGTCGGCCGTTCATTCGAGTTCGTCCAGTATCGGGCGGTACTTCAGTTGGATCTCCTCGTACTCCTCGTCGGGGTCGCTGTCCGCGACGATGCCGTTGCCCGCGAACAGCGTCACCTCCCGTTCCGCCGTGACCGCCGACCGGATGCCGACGCCGAACGTCCCCTCGCCGTCGGCGTCGAACCAGCCGACCGGCGCGGCGTACCAGCCCCTGTCGAAGGACTCCGTCTCGCGGATGGTATCGAGCGCGGCGACCGCCGGCAGGCCGCCGACGGCGGGCGTCGGGTGGAGCGCTTCGACGACGTCGAGAACGTGGACGTCGTCTCCCACGTCTGCCTCGATGGGCGTCTCGAGGTGCTGGATGTTCGACAGCGTGCGAACCCCGCGGTCGCCGATGATGACGTCACCGAGGGCCCGGAGGCGATCTGCGATGTCCTCCGTGACGAGTCGCTGCTCGTGGCGCAACTTCTCACCCTCGCGGAGTTGCGCGACCAGTTCGGCGTCCTCTTCGGGCGTGTCGCCGCGGCCGACAGACCCCGCGAGCGCGGTCGTCTCAACCGTGTCGCCGCGGAGCGTGGCCAGGCGTTCGGGGGTCGCGCCGAGGAACGCCGCGTCGTCGGTTGGTTCGACGAGGAACCTGAAACACTCCGGGTAGCGCTGCCGGAGTCGCTCGAGGAGGTTCCGGCTCTCGACGTCGCCCGCGAGGTCGGCGCGCAGCGCGGTGGCGAGCGCGACCTTCCGGAGGTTGCCTGCCTGGATTCGGTCGACCACGTCCCCGACCTGGTCGCGCCACGCGTCGGCGTCGGGCGTCGGCACCGTCTGCTCGACCCCGGGCGCGTCTCCCCCGGGTTGCATCGCGGGGAGCGACTCGACGCGGTCGCGGGCGGCCTCGAGTTCGTCCTCGACAGCCGCCGGGTCCTCGTCCACGCGCGTGACGGTGAGCCACGTCTCGTCGCCAGCGCTCGCCAACTGGACCGCGGGTAGCACGAACTCCGCGGGGGGGAAGCCCGGCCACGACCCGCCCGCCTCGTGGTCCGCCAGGAACGAGAAGCCGCCGAGCAGGCGGGGACGGGCCACGTCGGGCCCGCCGTGGTCGTGCTCCGCGAGCAGGTCGTCGGCCCACTCTCGGACCGCATCGAATCGCTCGCCGCCCGACGCGGTGACGCGCGCCGCCGCGCCGACGCCCGAGAGTTCGAGGCCGTCGGGGTCCGCCCAGTGGATTCGGGGCGCGTCGTTCGCTTCGAGGAATCCCCGGTAGGACACGGCGTCGACCCGGCAACTCCTGCTCACGACCGTTCCGGTGTCCGCGGCGGCCGTCTCGCCGGACAGGGAACTCATTGCCCGACGTTCAGGCCGCCGTGACTAATAGCCTGTTCTTCCGAACGCGCCCGCGGGACAGCGAACAGCAACTAGCTGTACCGGTCCTCGGCCCACGGGTCGGCGGTGTTCGAGTAGCCTCGCTTCTCCCAGTAGCCGCGCTCCGGTTCGGTGAGGAACTCGACGCCGTCGACCCACTTCGCGCCCTTGTAGGCGTACTTGTGTGGGGTGACGACGCGGAGCGGGCCGCCGTGTTCGGGCGGCAGGTCGTCGCCGTCGAACTCCCAGGTGAAAAGCACCTCCTCGCGCATGCAGTCCTCGAGCGGGAGGTTGGTGGTGTAGCCGTCGAGCGCGTGGAACATGACGTGGGTGGCGTCGTCCTCGACGCCCGCGAGTTCTGCGAGGTGGGGAAACGTGACGCCCCTGAACTCGCAGTCGAACTTCGACCACCCGGTGACGCAGTGAAAGTCCTGTCGCTGAGTCACCGATTCAATGTCTTTGAACTCCTCGTAGGAGAGGCGGAGTTCGTTCTCGACGGCCCCGGTGACGGTGAACTCCCAGGAGTCGCGGTCCCAGGACGGCGTCCCGCCCTTCGATAGCACGGGGAACTTCGACGTTTCGCGCTGGCCGGGCGGCAGGCGCTCGCCGTCGAACTCGTGATGGAGGTCCGTGACGTCGTCGACGCTCATGCGCCAGCGTAGCGGCCGGACACACGTAGCCCTGCCGACTCGGATCGCCACCGAGGGCCCGGACGACGCCGGCACCGGGGCTGTACCGGAAAATATCGCCACAAACTGTGTCACGGAACCACGCAGAATTTGAAACAGCGTGGCGTATCCCCCAAATCCAGTTTTCGAATCGTAACGTCTGATTCGGCCAGCCGTAAGCCACCCCGTCAAGCTTAAGAAGGGTGGCGGCGAAGCCCCGTCCAGTAGAATGCCTACGGTCGAAGTCAACATCCCCGACCACATCGAGATGAAGATCGCCCAGCTCGTCGAACAGGGAGAGTTCGTGAGCCAGGAAGAAGCCATCGAGCAGTTACTCTCGACAGGTATCAAGGCGTTCAAGACCAGCGGTCCGATGGACGAGGACGCCAGCCTCGAGGACGACGGCGGCATGATGGGGCACGACGACGAGTACGTGTTCTGACCACTCCCGGCAGTTAGGTGTGTAACCCAATCGCGGACAACGCTTAAAACGCCGAAATTCGTATTCGGAGTAAGGATGCACAAGGACGAACTTCTCGACCTGCACGAAGAGATGGTCGATATCAGAGACCAGTTCCTTCGGTTCGAGCACGTCAGTGAGTCCGACTTCGCGGCCTACGAGGAACTCGACGTCGACCCCTCGCACGTCCACAAGTCCAAGAGCGAACACAAGCACGCGGTGTTCGTCCTCGGGAACGCCCTCGCTGGGGCGATGAGCGAGGACGAGTTCTCGAGTGCGGGCCGCCTCAGCAAGCGCATGCAGGAACTCGCCGACGACGCGTCGAGCAAACTGTAGGCCGTCTTCCACGAACCGCCCCACTGTTCCGCCGACAGCGACCGGGCTAAGACTCGACAGAGAACCGAACACAGACTCGGTAGCGCGTCGGGTCGCCCACACCCGTCGGCCGGGCGTCAGTCACTCGTCTCGTTCGCACAGCGAAACCGTTTCTGAGGTACTCGTCCGGCCCGAAAAGTCTTATACGCGCCCCTTGCATTCCCTGCAACATGCAGGCACACACGGTCGATCGAGTGGAGTCCTGGGACTCCCGGCCGTTCTCGGACGGCGTCCGTGATCTGCGGGACCTAGCGGACGACGACTTCTCGGGAGCGGCCGTCGCGGACGGGACGTGGCTGTTCATGCTGAACGGCCGGGTTGTCGGCGTCTACGAGGGCGAAATCGAGGACTTCGAGGACGCGTCCGGGACCGTCTACGACGCACCACACCCGTCACTCCCGCTGCTCTTCTCGATGCAGGAGCGCGGCGGCGAAACGCAGGCCAAGTACTACACGAACGACACGCCGCTCTCGGAGGTCGACGGCACGCTCACTGACGGCAACTTCACGGGCTACGTGGAGCTCTCCGAGAACGTCCTCTCGGGGGACTACTACGTCGTCTACTACGGCGGCCGCTCGATGAGCGCGGCGTTCATCGGCGCCAGCGAGGAACTGGTCGCGGGCGACGACGCGTTCGAACGCGCGAACGACGAGGTCGGCGTCTACGAGGTCCGCAAGACGCCCGTGAACGTCACGAGCCTCCCCGGAACGCCCGCGAAGGAAGATGGCGACGACGCGGACGGAACGGGCGACGGAGCATCGGCTGGTGCCGCTGGAGTCGCCGGCGCAGCCGCTGGCGCTGACTCGGCGCCCGGCGACCCCGCAGGCGGTGACTCCGCCACGAGCGACGACGCGGCCACAACCGAATCGTCGTCTGGCTCGACCGGGTCTCCGCCGACCGAACCCACGCAGCACGCCGGCCGCGATACGACCGCCGACGCCGCGGCCGAAGCAGAATCCGGTCCGACCAGTTCCAGAGACTCCAGCCCGTCGGACCCGGCCCGAGCGAAGTCTGCGTCGGACGCCAGTGCCGCCGGGTCCAGCGCGGACACCGATAACGCTCGAAGCCGTCAGGCGTCCTCCCGGACTGGAGACGCAGACGGCGATTCGGGCGAATCCCCGGCGTCGGCCGGGGGCGCCGAGGCAGCAGCCGAAGCGGCGTCGGAGGAAGGCGTCTTCGACGACGAGGAACAGTGGCAGAACGCGCGCTCCGTGCCGACACTCGACCCGAAGCAGAGCGAGAACAGCGGGGACGCCGAGTCCCAGTCGAGTGGTCGCTCGCAGTCCGAACAGCGCGGGCAGCGACAGTCCGGACAGCGACAGTCTACACAGCAACAGTCCGAACAACGGCAGTCTACACAGCGCCAGCCCACCAACGCGAATGCAGGTCGCGGCCGGTCCGGCCAGTCCGGCGGCCGCGGGTCCACCGTAGAGAAACTGAAGAAAGCAGTCCAGCAGCGCAACGAGAAACTGGAGGCCGCCGGCGAACGCATCGACTCCCTCGAGGGGGAGCGCGACGACCTCCAGGCTCGCGTCGAGAAACTCCGCGACGAACGCGACGAACTTCAGGCCCGCGTCGAGGAACTCGAGACAGCACGGGACGCCGGCGGTCACGACGGTAGCGGTGACGCGTCGGCGAAGACCAAACTCGAACCGGACGCGGCGCTCACGGACACCAACCTGTTCGTCCGCTACGATTCCAAGGGGAAGGCGACGCTCGACGAACTCGACAGCGAGACCGACGCCGACGCCGTGAACCAGAACCTCCGCATCGACCACCACACGAAGTTCGAGGCGGAGGACGTGGTCGTCGACGGGGAGTCCTTCGAGTCGTTCCTGACGTCGTCGAACGCCCACCGGTTCGTGTCGTGGGCGGTTCGCGAACTCCCCTACGAGATCCGTGACGCCGGCCACGCCTCCGGGCTCGCGGACCTCTACGAGGCGCTGCCGCGGGTCGACCGCGCTGAACTCGGCGGCACCGTCGAGGGCGAAGTCGACGGCGAGACGGTTGCGCAGAGCTTCGACGTGGTGCTCCGGGACCGGATGGGTGAGGCGCTCGTGGTCGCCGAACTGAACGACGAGCGCGACGCGGTGTCGGGCGACGAGATGGACGCGCTCGTCGACGCCGCGACCGACGTGCGGGAGTGCGTCGACGACCTGAGCGCGGCGATGTACGTGACCGCGTCGTTCTTCGAGCCGCGCGCGCTGGAGACGGCGTCGGACGCGACCGACGGCGGCGGCTTCCTGAGTCGGTCGGACAGGGAGAGCTACGTGAAGGTCGCCCGCAAGGAGGGGTACCACCTCTGTCTGGTCGAGGACCGGAACGACGCGTTCCACCTCACAGTGCCGGAACTGTAGGTTCCACTGGTCCCGTATCGGTGCTACTGGAGCCCTATCGGTTCTACCGGAGTTCTATCAGTTCTCCCAGACCCCTGTCGGTTTCACTGGCCCCGCTTACGCCGACGAGCGATGCTCCCGGCCGTACCGCAGCAGTAGATAGTTGATTTTCGGAGAGCGTCCCGGCCGGAGACGTGCGAATCGGAGAAACTGGATTACTCGGCTTCGGCGGCGGTCGAGTCGATCTTCATCGACTCCATCTTGCCGACGATCTCGTCGACCTTCTCGTCGAGTTCCTCGACGAACTCGTGGGTTCGTTCAGTCGTGATTGCGCCCTGGCTCGACGGCTCGATGAGGTTCTCCTCCTCGAGCACGCGAAGCGAGTAGCGCACCTTGTGGTGGGGGTAGCCGGTCTCGTTCGACATCTTTACGATGCCGATGGGTTCGTTCTCGATGACCATCCGCAGAACCTGCAGATGTCGTTCCAGCATGTCGACCTCTTTCTCAAGTCGGTCTATCATGGCATTTGTTAACTTGTCTTGCCCGCCTTTAAATGTTACCGTAGTCCGCCGGCGAGAAGGGGAGGTGGAAAGCTTGGAGGTGGTAACAATTAACGATTGCGGTGGGAGAAACACGCACCGATTTACCGACCCTGTACACGACCGTGCATCACTCAGCGGCCCGGTACCGTAATTGGTATCACGTTCGTCGTGGAACCTCCGGATATGACCGTCACTATCGTCGGCGCACAGCTCGGCGACGAAGGCAAGGGCGGCGTCGTCGACCTCTACGGCGACGCCGCGGACGTGGTCGCCCGCTACCAGGGCGGCGACAACGCCGGCCACACCGTCGTGGTCGGCGGCGAGGAGTACAAGCTCTCACTCGTCCCCTCCGGTGTCGTCCGCGGGAAGACCGGCGTGCTCGGCAACGGCTGCGTCGTCAACCCTGAGACGCTGTTCGACGAGATCGACGCGCTCCGCGAGCGCGGCCTCGACCCGGACGTCCGGGTGGCTCGCCGCGCACACGTCATTCTCCCGTACCACCGCGTACTCGACGGCGTCGAGGAGGAAGCGAAGGCCGACTCGGACGCCGAGATCGGGACGACCGGACGCGGCATCGGCCCCACGTACGAGGATAAGGTGGGTCGCCGCGGCGTGCGCGTCGGCGACCTCCTCGACGCGGACGTGCTGCGCGACCGACTGGAGTACGTCGTCCCGAAGAAACGGGACCTCTACGAGGTCGTCTCCGGAACCACAGTCGAGGAGGCCGGCGTCGAGTCGGAGTTCGACGTCGACGAACTCTACGACCACTGCCTGGAGTACGCCGACCGCATCCGCGCGGACGACATGGCCGTGAACGCGGGCGACTTCCTCGCCGACCGCATCGACGACGGCGAGGAACTGATGCTCGAGGGCGCTCAGGGCACGAGCCTCGACATCGACCACGGCAACTACCCCTACGTCACGTCCTCGAACCCGACGGCTGGCTACGCCGCCACGGGCACCGGTCTCGGCCCGACCACCATCGGGCAAGGAGAGGTCGTCGGCATCGTGAAGGCGTACCTCTCCCGGGTCGGGAGCGGCCCGATGCCGACCGAACTCGACGGCGACGACGACGACCTCGCGACGTACATTCGCGACGAAGGCGGCGAGTACGGCACCGTCACGGGCCGCCCGCGTCGCGTCGGCTGGCTCGACATGCCGATGCTCCGGCACGCGACACGCGTGAGCGGCTTCACCGGATTCGTGCTCAACCACCTCGACGTGCTCGCCGGCCTCGACGAACTCCGCGTCGGGCACGCGTACACGCTCGACGACGAGGAGGTCCTGACGATGCCCGCGACGACCGAGCAGTGGGCCGACTGTGAACCCATCTTCCGGACGTTCGACGGCTGGGAGGAGTTCGACTCCGAAGCGGTCGCTTCCCAGGGGTACGATGCACTCCCCGCGGCAGCGCGTGAGTACGTCGAGTACGTCGAGTCGGAACTCGACGCGCCTGCGTACGCCGTCGGTGTCGGTCCAGGCCGCGAGGAGACCATCGTTCGACACAACCCCTTCGAGTAGCCGACTCGTCGACCCCCTCCTGTCCGGCCCATCCGCCATCCGGCCCGACCGCCCCCACTCGCAACCCGTACGCTTTTGCCGAGTGGCGCCCTGGTCGCGGGTATGAAAGAAGACCTGATGGACATCGTCTGCTGTCCCCTCGACAAGCAGGACCTCGAACTCGACGTCGAGGAGCGCGAGGACGGCGAAATCATCACCGGAACGCTGACCTGCACCGAGTGCGGCGAGACCTACCCCATCGAGGACGGCATCCCGAACCTCCTCCCGCCGGACATGCGCGAGGAAGCGCCGGCCTGACCACCTACAAACCTTTTTCTTACCGGGGTTCCATCCACCGAGCGTGCCGGAGACGCTGACGGTCCACCTCAATCGGTCGGAGCCACGCGAGGTCGCGCCGGAAGCGGCGACGCTGGAAACCGGCCGGTCGTTCGTGCTCGCGTTCGAGAACCACGGTGGGCCCACGCACGTCCACCTCCACCTCGACGACGCACTCGACGCAGTCGCCCGCCCGACCGGCACCCAGGTCTACGTCGAGGGCGATTCGACGCGGCGCGTCGAGGTGAACCTGCTCCCCGACCACTCCCCCGTGAAGGGGTACATCGACATATCCACCGGGTACGGCGCCGAGAAAGCCCGCGTCAACGTCACCGTGACGGACCCGCGGAAGGACGGCGGAGCGGACGTCGCGATCGACGACTCGCTCGCCGAAAAGCAGACGGAGAACGCCGAGTCGACCACGTCGGCGTCGGAGACAGCCGAAACCACGAAACCGGTCGCCGTCGCCGTCGTCGGCGTCGCGGTCGCGACCGCGCTCGCGCTCTCCGTCTCAGAGGGACTGGGTCTCGTCGTCGGTGGTCTCGCCCTGCTCTGTGGCGTCGGCGCCGCGGGCTACCTGTTGTACGGCCAGTCGTAGCGGGAGAGCCGAGATGAGAGGGTCGGGCTACTCGTGGTCCTCGGGGTACGTCGGCGTACCCGTAAAGCCCTGTTCGTCCATCCGCTTCGCGCGCAGGTACCGCGCCCGGTAGCGGTTCGCGGGTTCGTTGAGATCTGCTTCGCGGATTTCGCCCGTGCTGTCGTCGGCCACCGCGTCGACGAGCGCTTCGAGTTGCTCTTTCTCCGCTGGCGTCAACTCGAGAGTGTACTCGCGGCTCTCCTCGCGCTCCAGGGTCACGAACTTGCGCGCCGCGGAGACGAACACCGAACACGGCTCCCGGCACGGAAACTCGCCGTCGCCGCGGGGGGCCTCGAGTTCGTCGTCCTCGCTCGCGTCCCACTCCCGGCGTTTCACGCACTGGGAGTCGACACAGCACGCCTCGACCGCCCACTCCAGGGCTTCGCGGTCGAGTTGCTCGACGATCTGGTAGATCCCGCTCTGGCGCTCGGCGGTCTCCTCCCAGTTCGTGACGTCGAGGTCGCCGTTCTGTTCACGCCACCAGTTCGCCACCGTCGCGGGGTAGACGTACTCCACGGTCTGCACGAGGTCGGGGGCGTCGAGGTCGACAAACGCCCACCCATGCGGGAGCGTCGGTGCCGTAGAGAGCGGGCGGTAGCGACCGTCGTCGTCGTGTTTCACCAGGTGTCGCGCCTCAAGCGGGTCGGTGTAGGCGTCCACGTTCTCACCCACGTCGTCCTCGTGGCGAACGTCGTAGCGCCGGGTGCCGTCCTCGCTCAGGACGACGGTGACCGCGAGTTCGCCCCAGGTTCGGGTGTGCCCGCCGCGGAGGCCCTCGTACCGCTCCGGAACCGGCAGGTCGTCGGCGCGCTCGTCGGTCGACCCGTCGGTGAGTTCCACGTCAGCGCCCTCCACCCAGCGGAGGAACGCGCGGCGCGCGGTGCCCCGGCCTTCGACCTCACGCTCCCAGTAGTGCCAGTTCGTGGCGTAAGGGTCGTCGGTGCGCTCGCGGAGTTCCGCGGCAGTGAGCACCGCGTCCTCCTCGGCCGTCTGCCAGCGGTAGGCGTCGCGGTACGGTTCGACGGTGAGGCCGTCGAAGTCGATGCCCGCGTCCGCGGCGTCGACGAGTTCGTCGGCGACCGACATCAGTCGCCCCCGTTGATCGCTTGCGACCCTCGGGTTTCCCGCTCGGAACGCGAGCCCTCCGACCCCGTACTCCCGGCGCCGCCGGTCTGCTCGCGCACTCGCTCGATAGCGTCCGTGACGTCAGCACCCGCGTCCGCCGCGCGCTCCAGGATCACGTCGGCGACGAGCGGTTCTGTCCCGACTGCGCCCGAGTACCAGATTCGAACACCGTCGACCTCGCCCGGAACCGGGTAGCCGCCGTCCAGCGCGTCCGCGGTCAGTCCCATGTCCTCAGGGATGTCCTCCTGCGTGTGGAAGCCGTCCGCGACGAATAGCGGTACCACCACGACGTCCTCAGTGTCGACGAGGGCAGCGACGTCGTCGACCTCGGGGTCCTCGTCCATGAACACCGCCTGGACCTCCTCGAAGCGGCCCGTCTCTCGGATGCGGTCGGCGTGGTAGTGCGTCGCCTTCGCGGAGTTCTCGTTCCGCTCGGTGCCGTGCCCGACGACGGCGAGACCGAACCCACCGTCAGACTCCGTCTGACGAGCCGACGAGTGTGACTCGTCGACGGACCCCACGTCCTCGTCGCCCGCGACGCTCTTCGCGCGCTCGACGATGACGTCGCTCATCGAATCGTGGGTCCCCACGGGGCCGCAGTAGTGGACCGTCTTCCCGACGTCCGCGGCGTCGAGCGTGACGTGGTCGGCGTCCGTGCCCTCGGAGTCCCAGTTCTCGTCACCCCAGTCCTCGAGGCGGAGTTCACGCGGGATGACCTGCTCGGTGAAATACCCTTCCGCGACGAACAGGGGGACGACGAACACCTCCTCGGATTCGAGCGTGCGGAGCACCTCGCGGAACGACGGCTCCTCCTTCCAGAACGCTTCGCGAACCTCGTCGAACGCGCCCGCCTCGCGGATGGTGTCCGCGTGCGCGAACGCCGGGTCCGAGGAACCCGGATTGAGGTGCGAGCCGTGTCCGACGATGACCAGGGCCTGCATGCGCGGTGCTTGGGGTGAGACGGCCTTAGGAACTTCGCCATCGGCGTCTCGGCTGGTGGCGATACACTCCGTGGACTGGGACCGACATCCGGTGAGATTCGCCCCTTTTATTCTGGAGTAGTCGGGAGTACCAGAGTGATGGCTTCCTCCGCCCGAACCGCAGCGGTCGCAGTCGCGCTCGCCGCGCTCCTCGCGGCGAGTGGCTGCACCGCGCTCTCCCTCACCCCAGAGGACCACCCCACGCCCCCCACCGAGGACGTCGAGGCGCAGTTCGGCGACCTCGAGACCCTCCAGGCGACGCAGGTGTCGACGTTCGCGTCTACGAACGGCACGTTCGACCACGGAACCGCTGGCAACAACACGACGACGACCCGCTCGCGCGTCCGCATCGACTTCACGGGCACGACCCGTCGGTACAGCCGGCAGCTCGCCTCCCCGAAGCGCGCGGGCGACTTCGTCGTGGTCAACGAGTCGGCGACGCTCGTCTACGACGAGAGCGAGAATCAGGCCACGCGAATTCCGCGGACGCGGAGGCTTCGGATGGGTGACCGCGGGGCTCACCTCGCGCGAGTCGTCGAGGCCGCGCGGAGCGACGGCGCGGTCGTCGAACCCGCGGACGGCGTGTCGCCGCTACCGGTGGTTCCGGCGACGAGTTCGGGGCCTGCTGTTCCGACCCACGAGATAGACGGTTATCGGGTGGAGTACCTCGGCACGCGGACCGTCGCGAACCGGACCGCACACGGCTTTCGCATGACCGCGGTCTCGGCGGCCGCGATGGACCTGAACCAGACGCTGTGGCTGGACTCCGAGTTCTACTATCCGCTCCGGACGAACCAGACGCTCCGGTTCGACAATCAGACGATGCACGTCACGACGCGCCTCGCGAACGTCACGTTCAACGGCGGCCTCCCCGACGACGCGTTCCAGGTCGACCTCCCCGAGAACGCGACCGTCAACACCACAGACGTTCCGGAGACCGAGACGTTCGACTCGAGGGCGGCGCTCGCAGGGAGCGTGGAGACGTCAGTCCCCGACCCGGACGTTCCCGAGGGGTACGCGTTCGAGCGAGCGACTCACATGGACGGGAACGTCTCCTGGGGCGGAGACGACTCGTCGCGCGGGAACATCTCCCAGGTGAGTCTGCAGTACACCGGTGACGGTGGTCGTCTCGTCGTCTCGAAGATGACGGGTGGGGCGGACGACAACGGGTCGTGGACGAAAACGACCGGCGATAACGTGACCGTCGCCGGCCACGACGGTCGCTACTTGACGACGGCGTCTTCGAGTATGGTGACGTGGTCCTGTGACGGTCACTCGTACTCCGTCGTCGCCACGGCACTCGACAGAGACGCCATTCTCGACGTCGCAGCGTCAGTCGCCTGCGAGTAAGGGCCGGGTGGGTCACACCGTCGCTACGGGCGCCGATACAGCGAGTACGCGATACACGACAGGCCCAGTAACTGGCAGACGCGCACGACAAGCCTGAACGGATTCCGAAGCCCAGGGTCGATGACGCCGTACTGGAGGAGCGCGGACCCGACGAACGCCGCCGTGAACGTCACCGCCGTCAGGAGAATCAACCCGATGGAGAGGTACCGCATCGACGTGCTCTCGTGGCGGCGGAACCCGCGGTACGCCTGGTAGCCGACGAACAGACCGAAGACCGTAGACAGGAACGAAACGACGACGATGGCGAGGTAGGTCGCGTTCATCACAGTCCCTCCCACATGCGAGTGAATCGGTCGGCGACGTCCTCGGATTCACACTCCACCGCGGTCGTGAACTCGCCGTCTTCCAGGTCGAGCGTGAGCTCCCGAAACGTCGTGCGGTACACCCGGTGGTGGTTGCCGTCCGCGCTGACGTCGATGGACTCCTCCAGCAGTCCGTGGTCGGTCAGGTCGTCGATGCGGCGGTACACCGTCGCTTTCGACGCGTCACACGTCTCGGTGAGTTCGCTGGCGGACATGGGTTCTGTGCTCGCCGCTGCGAGGATGGCGCGCGCGTGCCCGTCGTCGAGCACCGAGAGCACGTTCGTCGGGTCGCTGTCCTCGCTCACGCCCCCCGGTTCACACCGGGGCGTGTAAAGGCCGTCTGTTCGTCGCAGCGCGTGCGAACGGGGCCGGATATCGAAGGCGTTTATCTCGCCGAGCGCACACCCCGGCGTATGACCCTCGCCGCCGCCACCCGCGACGCAGTCGACGACCACCCGTTTCTCAGGCGCGCGCTCCGCGCCGGCGTCGTCAACCACGCCGCAGCCGCGCGATTCCTCGACGTCGACGGCGACCAAGAAGCCGTCTCCGCGGCCGTCCGCCGGTACGGCGAGGACCTCGCGGAGTACGACGCAGAGAGCCGCGACGCGCCCGTGAGCATGAAATCGGGCGTCGGTCCCGCCGAGGACGGACTGCTCTCAGTCTCTGGCCAGGGATACGGACCTGGCCAAGGCTCGATGACTGCGCTCGTTGCAACCGGGGACGTCGACACGCGCGCGCTCTCTTCCGCACTCGAACGGCTGCACACGGCGGGTGTCGAACCGGACGCCGCTGGCGTCGCCGACGACTCGCTCGTCGTGGTCGTGGAGCGACGCGACGGCGCGAACGCCCTCCGGATAGTCGAGGACGCACTCGACGCGCTTCCGGCGAATACGGAGTAACGTAATCGACCGTCTGTTTCTGCTGACTGACCAACTGCCACCCTGGCGGATCGAAAGCCCTCGGCGCTCTCAGCGAACCCTCGCGACGCAAGCACCGAAACGAGCGAAGCGAATGAGACGCGCAGCGAGCGGCGGAATCTGAGAGCGCCGAGGGCTTTCAGGCAGTAGCGATGGCGTCAGTACTGTCGTCAACTAATCTCCCTCCTGTGACTTCCGACGCTTTGAAACGCTGGCACGCGTAGTTTCGCGCAATGACGCTCTACGTGACGAACACCCTCACGGGCGAGCGGGAGCGCTTCGAGCCACAGGACCCGGACGACGTCCTCGTCTACACGTGCGGGCTCACGGTCTCGGACGACGCTCACCTCGGGCACGCCCGCCTCTGGGTGCAGTCGGACGTGATGTCGCGGTGGCTCGACCATCTGGGCTACGGCGTGCGGCACGTGCAGAACTTCACGGACGTGAACGAGAAGATCGTCGCGCGCATCGGCGAGGACGACCTCGGCGAGGACGAGGCGTCGGTCGCGCGCCACTACGTCGAATCCGTCATCGAGGACATGCGCGACCTGAATCTCGAGCGCGCGACGGTGTACCCGCGGGTGTCCGAGCACGTCCCGGAGATTATCGACATCGTCGAGTCGCTCATCGAGAAGGGCCACGCCTACGAGTCCAACGGCTCGGTGTACTTCGACGTCACCACGTTCGAGGAGTACGGCGAACTCTCCGGGCAGCGAGTCGAGGACGTGGAGGCCCAGGGCGACGAGAACGAGCGTTCGGAGAAACGCCACCCCGCGGACTTCGCACTCTGGAAAGCCGGCCCGGTCTCGCCCGAGGACGCGAACGAGCACCGCGACCCCGACCTGCCGCCCATCGAGGAGCCGGCGGGCCAGACCTGGGAGTCGCCGTGGAGCGAGGGACGACCGGGCTGGCACATCGAGTGCTCCGCGATGAGCATGGCGCATCTCGACTCGAGCATCGACGTGCACGTCGGCGGGCAGGACCTCGTGTTCCCGCACCACGAGAACGAAATCGCCCAGAGTGAGGCCGCGACGGGCGAGCGGTTCGCCGCATACTGGATGCACGTTCGCCTGCTGGAAACGGAGGGCGAGAAGATGAGCACGAGTCTCGGCAACTTCTTCACCGCCAAGAACGCGCTCGCGGAGTTCGGCGTGAACGTCGTGCGGATGTTCCTCGTCTCTACGTCGTACACGCAGCGCCAGACGTACTCGGAGGCCACCATCGAGGAGGCCCAGGAGCGCGCCGAGCGCCTGGAGCGGGCGTACGACCGCGCCGTGGACGCGGTGGACAGTCCGAACGCGTACGCCACCGCGGCGGACGAGGCGTTCCGCGCCGCCGTCGAGGACGCGCGGGCGGACTTCCGCGACGCGATGAACGACGACTTCAACACACGCGGAGCGGTGACCGCGCTTCTCGAACTCGCGACTGCTGTGAACCGACACGTCGACGCTCGCGAGGATGCGGGAGAAGCCGGGACGGACGCCGACGCGCGCTACGACTACGTCGCGCTGAAGGACGCCGTCGAGGCCTTCGAGGACCTGGGCGGTGGCGTCCTCGGCTTCGTGTTCGATGCCCGGGACGATGGTGGCGACGTGGCACTCGCAGATGACCTGGTGGAACTCGTCCTGGACGTTCGCGAGGAGGAACGCGAGGCGGGGAACTACGAGCGCGCCGACGACCTCCGGGACCGACTGGAAGCACTCGGCATCACCGTCGAGGACGACGGCGGTGAGACGACGTTCCGGCGGTAGCGGGACGAAGCGTTCTCGTCGATAGATCCCCCAGAGATGTACCCCCGGAAATACGTCCTCGGCGACATATCGGCGGGACGCGTTGTTCTACCACGCTGACTCGAGGCCAGCAGGTTTATTCGCCCGGACTGAAATCCGTGGGGCATGAACCGTAGACTCGGTATCGGCATCGCGTTGGCTGTACTCGTACTGTCGAGTGGTTGTTTGGGCTTCCTCAGCGGGCCAGTGACGTTCTCCGCGTCGAAGGCGACCGTCTCGGAGAACGCGCTCTCGGAGACGGGCTACGAGAAAGCACGCATCCAGAGCAACGAGGTAACGCGCACGTTCTCGGTGGTCAACCAGTCGAAGAACGTCACCGTCACGAACTGGATATCGATGTACGAACGCAGCGTCGACCTGCCGCTAGGCGGGAACCAGCGCGCTGCGGTGTTCTCGGCGTTCACGACGCCCGAAGTGAGCGTGCTCGGGCAGTCGTTCAATCCCGTGGAGAAGTACTCGAACCGTGAGCTCGCGGCCCTCGCCCAGAAGCAGTACGGGTCGCTGTCCGTCGGTAACGCCGTCGGGAACCGCACCGTCGAGATGCTCAATCAGTCGGCAACGGTGACGAAGTTCGAGGGCCAGGCGACCCTGAAGGGCGGGCAGAGCGTGGACGTCTACGTCCACGTGACGAAGGTGAACCACGGCAGCGACTACGTGGTCGCGGTCGCCATCTACCCGCAGCGACTCGACGGCGAGCAGCAGAAGGTCGACGCCCTGCTGAAGGGCCTCCAGCACGACTCGAGTTGACGACGCCGTTCGGGCTCGTGAACCAAAATCTGTTCTAGCGGTCGGTTGTCGACGCGAGCAACGCGTCTCCGCCAGTCACTTCGACAGTTTCCGCCGGAAGTAGACGCGGCTCGCGATGCCGACCGCGTAGAACGAGAGCACGACGATGAGCAGGACGAGCGCTGTTCCCCAGCCGAACTCCTCGACGGAGAACGGCGCGCCCTGGCCTGGCAACCGACCGCTCGTGATAGACGTGTACAGCTGGTAGGGGAGCGCGCTCCCGCGTTCCATCAGCGCGGCGTTCGAGACGAACGGCGGCGAGGTGGAGAACTCGAATCGCGAGAGCACGTTCGGGTTCCGATTCGAGAACGGGGAGCCGCCGTAGACGAGCAAGAGCGGCGCGGTCTCACCAGCGATACGGCCGACACCCAGGATGATGCCCGTGATGACGCCGGGCATCGCCGCTGGCAACACCGTGCTCCTGATGGTCTGCCACTGGCTGACGCCGAGCGCAGCGCTCGCGTCCCGGTACTCGTCCGGAACCGCGGTGATCGACTCGTAACTCGTGATGACGACGAGCGGGAGAAGCATGAACCCGAGCACGAGTTGGCCCGCCAGCAGGGACTTCCCGCCGCCGATCCGGGGGACGAGGAACGCCAACCCGAACAGTCCGAACACGATGCTGGGTGTGCTCCAGAGGCCGTTGGTCGCGACCTCGACGACTTGTCGGAACCGACGGCTCTCGGTGTACTCCGCGAGGAAGATGGCCGCAGCGAGCCCCAGCGGCACGGCGAACAGCATCGCGCCGAGGACGAGCCACAGCGTGCCGAGGATGGACGGCGCGAGTCCGGGAACGTCGATGAACAGGCTCTGGGAGACGTTCGTGACGAACGGCACCTTCACGTCGAGGAACGGGACGGCGTACCCAATCCACGGCAGGTCGACGTGGCCGCCGAGACCGACGTGTGCGTTCGTGGTCAGGGTGTCGAAGCCGTTCACGACGATGAACCCGACGAGCAGCGCGAGCACGCCGAGCATCCCGAGCACGCTCAGTCGGACGAGGTAGAACGCGCCGCGCTCGCGGCCACGCGTGCCGAAGCCGGCCCGGGCTTTCGCAGCGCTCCACGACCCGACGAGGGACGCGACGATGGTCAGGCACGGCACCAGGATGGAGCCGACGAACGTCGCGGAGATGTCCCCGGGAGACCACGACCAGCCGGTGTCGATGGTTCCCGTCACGAACAGCACGCCGAGGAACGCGAGGAACACCGCGGGTGGGAACGTCGAGCCGACGTCCTCCCGGGGAAGCACGCCGAGCGCGGCGACACCTACGCCGAACACGAATGCGGTTGCGACCCAGCCAGTAGGGCCCATGCCGATGGTCTGTGACGCGACCAGACCGCCGGTGACGAAGCCGACGGTGCCGAACAGCAGGCCGACGACGTGACCGGCAGTCGAGGACGGCGTCGCGGACACGTACCCGAGCCGGGACGCGGCCCCGACGCTCGCGATGCCGACGGCCATCACGACGAGGAGTGCGCCGAACACCGTGAACAGGTCCGCGCTGGGGACTGGCCCCGCACCGAGGACGGGCGTCTCCCCGTTCAGCCACTGGAACAACACCCCCCAGCTCGCGAGGAACAGGAGCGCGCCGAGGGCCATCACGCCCGTCGACACGTACTCCCGGAACGTCGTCTCCGTGGAGACGAGCGCGTTCTCCTCGAGCGCGCTCATCGGTCACCACCGTACCTGCTGCGCATGCGGGCCTGGATGACCTGTGCGGTGACGCTCAACACCAACACCATCACGAACAGGACGACGCCCGCCGCGAACAACCCCTGGACGTGGCGGCCGCCCGCGTTCCCGCCCTCGAACGCGATGACCGTCGTCAGCGTCTCACCGACGCCGCCGAACACGTCGTACACCGGGTCGGGGAACCCCTTCGTGTGGGGAATCATCACCGTCGCCGCCATCGTCTCCCCCATCGCGCGGCCCACGCCGAGGAGCACTGCGGCCGACACCCCGGAGAACGCCGACGGGAGCGTGACGCTCTTCATCGTCTGCCAGTTCGTCGTGCCGACGGCGAGCGCACCGCTTTTCATCGATTCGGGGACCGTCGAGAGCGCGTCCTCGGCGACCGACACGATGGTCGGCAGCGCCATGATGCCGATCATCACGCCGACGGTGAAGTAGTTCCCAATCGTGGACGTCTGGAACTCATCGTAGAAGAAGTCGTTCACGACGACGAACCCGATGAACCCGTACGTGATGGAGGGAATCCCGGCCATCAACTCGATTCCCGGTTTCACGACCTCACGCACACCATCGGACGCGATCTCGCTGACGTACAGCGCGCCCGCGATGCCGACCGGTGCGGCGACGAGCGTCGCGATGAGGGTCGTCACCATCGTGCCGACGATCATCGGCGCGAGCGACCACGGCGTCCCCTCGCGAGGCGGCCAGAGCGGTTTCTCCGAGCGGTACAACATCTCGAATCCCATCTGCTCGAACGCCGGCCACGCCCGCACGAAGAGGAACGTCACGATGAGCGCCAGGACGCCGACGGTGGCGACGGTCATGACGAACGTCAGGCCGCGCGCGGTCGTCGCCTGATACCGAACCCAACCGACGACGGAAAACACGAAGAACGACGCCACGGGGACGACTGTCCAGCGCGAGTGCTGGTAGAACAACACGAACGCTGCGACGAGCGACAGCGCCGTGATCGCGAGGACCACGAGTCCGGCGTCGTCGTTCCGGGACCGGTAGTTTTCGAAACGTTCGGTGACTCTGGATAACATGATATGAAACCTGGGTGTCTGTCTTGTGCGCAAAGACGGGCCGGAGTGGATGACAGTGACTGGGTTCGGCCCGGGTCGACGGCGCGTTACTCGTACTTGCTCGGCGCGACCTTCTGGCGCTGGGTTTCGAGGCGGTCCTGGGGCAGCGCGAAGTAGTTGTTCGACTTCACGAAGAACTCCTGGCCGAAGTCCGAGAGCACGAAGTTGATGAACGCCGCCTCCTGGCGAGACGTGTCCTCCCACGTGTACGCGTGGAGGTCACGGGAGAGCGGGTACTCCTTCGCGCCGAGATTCTTCCCGTACTCGTAGGTGGTGTCGCCGATCTGCAGTCCGATGGGCGGCACCTGGCCCTCGGGCTGGACGAACGCGAGCGCGAGGTACGAGATGGCGTTGTCGGCCTGCGCGACCGCCTGCTGGAGTTGCTGGTTCTTCCCGTAGCGCTGGTCGGGGTCCGTGCTCGCGTTCGGGTCGCCGAACACGTTGTTGCGGAAGGAGGTCGCCGTCCCGGAGTTCTGCGCGCGACCGAGGACGAGCATCTCCCTGTCCGGGCCGCCGACGTCGCTCCAGTTACTGATTTCGCCCTTGTAGATTGCTTTCAGTTCGTCGATGGTGAGCTGGCTGACGCCCGCGTCGTGTATCTCCTTGCTCACGACGATCGGCTGGCCGTCGACGCCGACGACGTGGTCGACGAACTTCTCCATCTTCGCCTCGGGGACGTTCTCGCCCTCCAGTTCGGCGGCGGCCGGAGCGCTGGAGTCGCCGATGTCGACGCGCCCCTCCATGACGCCCTCGACGCCCGTGCCGGAGTGGCTCAACGCGATGCTCACGCGGAACGGCGGCACCGAGCGCTTCCCCGTCGCTTCCCAGCCGTAGAGCCCCGCCCAGTAGTCGGCGAGGCGCTTGTCGGTGCCGTACTGGTTGGCCCACTCCGCCGGCCAGTAGTCGCCGTCCCCCTTCTCCGGATTGGAGTTCCAGTAGCTCGCCGCGGTGTTCGTGATGGGGAACACCGTCGAGGAGCCGTCGCCCGTGAGCGTGTCCGTCGCCAGGCTCTTGTTTGGTTTGGCGGTCGTTGCAGGGTTCTGTGCATTCCCGCCACTGGTTGTCGATTCGTCGTTCCCGTCCTTCGGGTCGGAGTTGCCCTGACAGCCGGCGAGCAGCACCGACCCGACGGCGCCAGCCGACACGATGAACTTCCGACGCGACGAGCCACCAGACAGACGCGCTGATTCCTGCGTCATCAACTGGGCGGAGACAGAACAGTAGTAAACCCGTTTATAATAGGTGTACGGCCCGCTCCCGGGCGAAACCGAGAGATATTGCTTGAACCCTACCGAACAGTTCCCTATATACGCCACAGTAGTTCGGTGGCCGCCCCGGGGAGTCGTGTCCCGGGCCAGTCACACCAGCGGGTGACGGGCTACACCGCCAGCGGAACCAGTAACACTCCCATGAGGTGGACCCGTCGCGCGCCGAACGCCGGCGGAACCGCCCCGATCACGGTCGCCACGGCGAGCAGAACGACGCCAACCCAGCCAGCGAACAGGTAGGCGAGTACGACGAGGAGCACGCAGACGGCGACGGTCAGCCTGCGGTGGTCGGTAGCCCGCACGAGTCGGAAGTAACGGTCGCCGAGTACGGGAACGAGGACCGCGCCGGCGCACGCTGCGAGCGCGATGCTCGCGAGCAACAGCGGGAGCGTCCGGGGGAGTCGAGCGCGCTCGAACGCCACCAGCACACCGGTGTGGGCGTCGCCGAGCGCGAACAGTGCGAACAGCGCGAAGACGGTGTTGGCTGTGTTGACGCCAGAGAGCGCCGCGACGAACGCGCGGTCGCCGTCCGCTCGGGTCGCCTCGAGCGCGCCGATGGCCGCGATGGCTCCGGAGACGCCCGGGACGTACGCGACGGCCGCGCCGGCGAGACTGCCAGCGACGCCCGGCCCGGCGACGTCGCGGGGTGTGGCAGCGACCGCCGCGTCGTCCTGCTCGGGGACGCCACCGCCGCGGTACGCCGCGAGCAACACGGGAGCACCGAACAGACCCGCGAACAGCGGCGACAGCACGTCCCCAGTCGGGACAATGCTCTGGGGATTCAACGGGAGTGAAACAGTGCCGAGCGCGCCGCTGAGTGCGAAGGCGAGCAGGCCGCCGGCGCGCGCCCGCCACGTCCGCTCGCGCGCAAGCAGAAATCCGACGAGCGCGACGACCACCACCGTGAGGTGCGCGTACACCAGAGGAGCGACGCGGCGAGCGACCCACGTGACCGGAGCGCCGAGCACGAACGCGGTCGCCACAGCGACGCCGCTCCCCACCGCCGACACGCGCAGCGCCTCCCTGCCCCTGCCGCCGAGCACGAGGCGGTGTCCGGGGAGCGCAGTGACAGCCATCGCCGCGTCCGGCACGCCGAGCGCGAGCGTCGGCACGATGTCGAGAAACGAGTGCGTGACGCCCGCCGCGAGCAGCGCGGCGCCGACGAGATGCGGTGGCCCCGGGACGAGTGGCGCCGCCGCCGCGAGCAGCAACGCGAGTGTGTTCACGTGCAGTCCCGGCACCAGCCCCGAACACGTACCGAGCGCGACGCCCGCGAACACCGCAGCGAACGCGGCCGCTGTCGACCCGGGAGCGACGAGCACGCGAACGCCGAGGACGTCCATCGAACGGGGTTGGTCCCGCTCTCGTACTTGAACCCTCGCGGGCCAGTCGGGCTCCGACCGTGTGGTGGTTTCGTCCCGGTGGCGGCGCTACGCGGTGCTGTCGGACGTGACGCGCGAAAGAAATGTGGTGTGCTGTCGAAGCGAAGCGGGTGATTCGTCGAACTGAATCAGCCGAAGAGGTCGCCGAGGCCCTCGCCGCTGGCCTCCTCGTCCTCGTCGTCGCCCTCGTCTTCTTCGGCCTCGTCCTCGGACTCCTCGTCCTCGGACTCCTCGTCCTCGGACTCGGTCGACTCCTCGGCGCCGCCGGCCGCGCCCGCGGCGGGCGCTGCGGGTGCAGCGGCGGCCTCCTCGACTGCCTCTTCGATGTCGACGTCCTCCAGCGCGGCGACGAGCGCCTTGACGCGGGATTCCTCGACATCGACGCCGGCGGCCTCGAGGACGCCGGTGATGTTCTCTTCGTTGATCTCTTCACCAGATTCGTTCAGGATGAGTGCTGCGTAAACGTATTCCATTGTTATCCGAACATCTCCCCGAGGCCCTCTGCGCCGTCGCCTCCGTCGTCATCGTCGTCGGAGTCGTCGGCGTCAGCCTCGGTCTCAGTGTCTTCGTCAGCCTGTGCTTCGTCTTCGTCCTCGTCCTCGTCGGTGTCGGGCGCCGCGGCCGCGGGCGCCTCGATGTCCTGGAGGTCCTCCGGCAGGGCCTCCTCGTCGTCGATCTGCGCGACGAGCGCGCGGACCTGCGCGTCTGCCTTGCTCACGAGGTCGTCCGCGAGGTCCGGGCTCTCGATGGAGGCCTGCAGGCCGAGGCTCTTGGCCTCGCCGCTGGCCTTCCGGACGAGCAGCGGAACGCTCTCGGCGGTCGGGTAGTTCGCGTTGACCGCGAGGTTGCGCGCGGACGCCGCGGCGGACTGGATGTCCGCGCGGTACTCCTCGACGTCGATGGCCAGTTCCTCGGGGCCGAACAGCACGCCCTCGGAGTACACGGCCTTCAGGTCGAGACCCACTTCCTTCGGCTCGATGCCGAGTTCCGTGAGCACGTTCGCGACGTCGTTGGACACCGTGCCGCCTTCCTCGACGACGACGGAGTCCTCGAGCACCTGGATGGAGCCCTCCTGGATTCGCGCGTTCGCGCCGATCTGCTGGAGTTCACCGACGAACGGACCCGGGTCGATGCCCGTGTCGCCCTCCGGGATGACGATGTCGTTGGGGGCGACCTCGCCGGCGTTGATGGGCGCCGGCGTCTTCGAGGCTTCGAGTTGCTTGTACAGTCCGAACGGGTTGTCGTTCGTGACGACGAGTCCGACCTCGCCCGAGATGTGTTCGGTGAGGTCCTCGACGCCCGCGTCGACCTCCTCGAGTGCGCGCACGAGCAGCGTGTTGCGACTCATGCGGAGCGCGGCGCTGCCGTGCAGGCCGCGTCGCATCTCCTGGAGCTGTCGGCTCGGAATGCCCGTGACGTTCACGACGCCCACGCTGTCGTGGGACTCGATGAGGTCGACGAGGTCGCCGACCTCCTCTCGCTTCCACTCGGGAATGTGGTCTGTCGTGCGTTCGCTGTCGGCGGACATGTTAGGCCACCTCCACGGAGGGGCCCATCGTCGTCTTCACGTAGACGGAGTCGATGTTGAGCGGCCCCTTCTCGAGGTCGGCGTGCAGACGGCGCAGGATGACGTCGATGTTCGACGCGATGTCCTCGGTGGACATGTCCTCCGCGCCGACGCGCGTGTGGAACGTGCGTCGGTCACGGCTGCGGATCTGCACGGTGTTTTTCATTCGGTTGACGGTTTCGACGACGTCGTCGTCGGGCTGGAGCGGCGTCGGCATCTTGCCGCGCGGACCGAGAACTTGACCGAGCGCACCCGCGATGTCCTGCATCATGGATGCTTCGGCCACGAAGAACTCCGTTTCTGCGGCGAGGTCCTTCGCGGCGTCGGTGTCGTCGCCGAGGTCGGCGAGGTCGTCGGAACCGAGAACCTCGTCTGCGACCTCCTCGGCGCGAACCGCGGTCTCGCCCTCTGCGAAGACCACGATGTTCGTCTCCTGTCCGGTGCCCGACGGCAGTACGACGCCCTCGTCGATACGCTGTGACGGGTCGTTGAGGTCGAGGTCGCGCAGATTGATAGCGAGGTCCACGGTTTCGCGGAAGTTCCGCTCAGGAGCCTCATCGAGTGCGCGAGTTACGGCCTCTTGAATGTCGTTGTCTGCCATCTTTCACCTCCGTAGTGTGTCGACCCACTGCAGGTCAGATCTCCTACGGGTCAGTGAAACAGGCGAAGCCTGTCTCGGCTCGAAAGAAGTGTATGGCGGCCTTAAAAGCGTCGAACCACGGTCCCCGTGCGAATCGGAGACGGGGCGCTACCGCTGGAGCGTCGTTCGTGAGAAAGACCGCGAGTTGGTGTCGCGGTTCAGGCGCTCGCTTCAGCAGCCTCGCCGAGCGTGTCGTCGTACTCGCCGTCCTCGACGCGCTGGCGGAACGTTCGGGCGTCGTCGCCCTCGATGGTGACGCCCATCGAAGCGCAGGTGCCAGCGACCTCCTTCGCGGCCGCTCGCGTGTCGTACGCGAGCAGGTCGGGCTTCTTCTGTTCCGCGATGGTCTTGAGTTGGTCGATGGAGAGGTCGGCGACGAAATCCTCCTGAGGTTCGCCGGACCCCGTATCGAAGCCGGCCTCGTCTTTCACGAGCGCGGCCGTCGGCGGCACGCCGACCTCGATACTGAACGACCCGTCCTCCTCGTACTCGACGGTGACAGGAACCTCGGTTCCGTCGAACGCGGCGGTCTGGTCGTTGATTTCTTCGACGACCGCCTGTACGTCGACCGGCGTCGGACCCAGCTCGGGACCGAGCGGCGGGCCGGGATTGGCCTGGCCGCCCGCGACGAGCACTTCTATCGTCTCAGCCATACTCCGAAGAATCCGTGCCGCGAATTTAACCCTTGCCTTTCAGGGGAGCGCGACTCCCTGCCGAGTGAGGTAGTCGTTCACGTCCTTGATGGCGACCGGACTGCCGATGATGCGGGCAGCCTCCCCCGCCTCGTGGACCGTAACGTCGAATTCGGTTTCGACGTCGTGTGCCACTCCCTCCAGCGTCGTCACTGGGAGAACGATCTGCGTACTGTCGCGCAAACTGGAGGGTGAGGGCATCACCTGGTTTTTTACTAGGCTGTGTATCAATGTATCGAAGTTCCCGGAGGAGGAGAGTCGGAGAGGGAAAGCGCTTTTCGGCGGGAGCGGCCTACCACCGAGTGATGGGACTGGAGGAGGATATCGAATCGCTCGAAGAAGAAATCTCCGAGACGCCGTACAACAAGTCGACGGAGTCACATATCGGCCGGTTGAAGGCGAAACTCGCCGAGAAGAAGGAGAAACTCGAGGCCCAGCAGTCCGGCGGGGGCGGCAGCGGTGGCTACGCCGTCGAACAGCACGGCGACGCGACGGTGGCACTCGTCGGCTTTCCCTCGGTCGGCAAGTCCACGCTCATCAACGCGATGACGAACGCGGACAGCGAGGTTGGCTCCTACGAGTTCACGACGCTCGACGTCAATCCGGGGATGCTGGATTACCGCGGCGCGAACATTCAGATTCTCGACGTGCCGGGACTCATCGAGGGCGCGGCGGGTGGGCGCGGCGGCGGGAAGGAGGTCCTCTCGGTCATCCGCACCGCGGACCTCGTGGTGTTCATGGTGTCGGCGTTCGAACCCGAGCGCTACCAGCGCCTCGACGACGAACTGTACGGCGTGAAGATTCGGGTCGACGAGGATCCCCCGACCGTGAACATCACGAAGAAGGGGAAAGGCGGCATCGACATCAACTCCTCCGGCGAGATGGACCTCGACCACGACACCGTGCGCGAGATCCTCCGCGAGCGCGGGTTCGTGAACGCGGACGTCACCATACGCGGCAACCCCGACGTCGACGAACTCATCGACGGCGTGATGGACAACCGCGTCTACATGCCGTCGATGGTCGTGGTGAACAAGGTCGACCTCATCGAACCGTCGTACGCCGACACGATGCGCGAGAACATGCGCGAGGCCGGCATCGACCCCGACGACGCAGTGTTCATCTCCGCCGTCGCGGAGAAGGGCCTCGACTCGCTGAAGGAACGTTTCTGGGAGGAACTCGGCCTCATCCGCATCTACATGGACAAGCCCGGCCGGGGCATCGACTACGAGGAACCGCTCGTTCTCCGCGAGGGCGACACGCTCGACGACGCGCTCCACAAACTCGGCGGCACCTTCGAGGAGCGCTTCCGGTTCGCACGCGTAACCGGCGATTCAGTGAAACACGACGACCAGCAGGTCGGGCGCGACCACGTCTTCGCGGACGAGGACGTACTCCGCATCGTCGCGCGGAAGTGAGCGAGTGATATGGATCGACGTCGTTTCGCAGTCGTCGCCCTCGCCGGCGTCCTTCCCTGGGTCATCGTCACCTGGGACACCGGCTGGTATCCGCTGTTCTCCGTCGGCTTCGCGAGCGTCTCGCCGTTCTCGTTCACTACGCTACCCACGTACCTCGCGCGCGTCGGCAACGTCCCGAGTCACCTCAGCGGATGGCCGCTCGCGACGATGCTGTACGTCGTCGCGCTGGTGACCGCTGCGATGGACGAGGCCGACGCGTACGTCGTCGCCGGCTTTCTGGGCCTCGCGGCGTTCAACGTCGGTCTGCTCGCGCTCTCGGTGTCCGACCAGCAGGGCATTCTCGCAGTGCCGCTGGGCGTCGTCTGGTTGCTGGTCGCGGGCGCGTGGGTCGTGTACGAGGAGTGGCCGACCGAGTCGCACCGCTGAAAGACAGCCCTCCCTTCCGCCTCCGGTACGCTTAACGAGCGTCCGAACAATCTCCCGGACATGAGCGACTTTCTGCTCGACCATACGATGATGCGCGTCGGCGACCTCGAAGAGTCACTCGACTGGTATCGGTCCCACCTCGACTACGTCGAGTACGGCCGCTGGGAGGCCGACACGTTCACGAACGTCTACCTCGGGCCCGAGGACCGCCACGAGCAGGGCGCGCTCCTCGAACTCACGGAGAACCACGACACCGACGAGTACGAGATGGGCGACGCGTTCGGCCACATCGCGGTGCGCACCGACGACGTCTACGACGCCTACGAGGAACTGATGGACGAGGGCGTCGAGGACTACCGCGACCCGGACTCCTGCGGTGGCTCGTACGCGTTCGTGAAGGACCCGGACGGCCACGAGGTCGAGATCGTCGAGCGAGACCACGGCGCAGAGTGGAGTCTCGACCACACGATGGTTCGCGTCGAGGACGCAGACCAGCAACTGGGCTTCTGGACGCGGAAGTTCGAGTACGAGCACACGGGCCGCTGGGAGTCCGACACGTTCGCCAACTACTTCGCGAAACCCCAGGACGCCGCCGAGGAGGCGATGGCGGTCGAGTTGACGTACAACTACGACGGCCGTTCCTACGAGTTCGGTCGCGGGTGGGGGCATCTCGCGGTGCGCGCCGACGACCTCCACGAGGACTGGGAGACGCTGCTGACGCGGGAGGCCGAGGACTACCGCGACCCCGCGTCCTGTGACGACAACTACGCGTTCACGAAGACCCCGGACGGCCACGAGATCGAGGTGCTGAACCCCGACGATTCGCCGATGGATCGCTCGGCCTGACGCGCGGCGAACGCAGCGACCGGCCCCGGAGCGGTGAGCCTGACGGCGGGCTTTTCCTCGTTCGCCACGTACTGAGTGCATGGAACTGCTCGAGACGCTGAAGCCGGACTTTCTGAAGCCGAAGTGGAAGTGCGGGAGCTGCGGGAAGACTTACCGACGGAATCGGCGGAGTTGCTCGAACTGCAACAGCACCGTCTTCGAGAAACTCCGCTGACCGGCGGCCCCTACTCCGCAAGCAGTTCGTCCGGCGCGTCAGCCAGCCCCGCGAGCGCGTCCTGCTCGACGTGATGCAGGTCGCCGGGAATCACGAGCAGGTGGAGCGGGTCGCCGAAGTCTTCCTCGGCGAGCGCGGCCAGCGTGTCGGCGCGGACGGTTGCGTCGGGAGCGCCGGCGCGCGCGACGACGACGCCGAGGGCGTCTGGATTCCAATGTTCCGCGAGCAGGCCGGCGGCGTGGCTTGCGGTCATGTACTCGTCGCCGTCGGCTCTGGGATGGTCCACCTTGATGTCGAGGTAGCACAGCGTGTGGAGGCCGCGCTCGCGGTTGTCCTCGATGGTCTCGACGACTGAGCCTGGGACGCCGTCGGCGCCGTGGGCCCACTCGAAGGGGAGCGTCGTCGCCTTCCCGAAGCGGTAGTTCTGGAGGCCCGTCAGGCTCGACGCGGCGGACTCGGCGGTCGGCGCGTGAATCACGCGAGTGTCGATGCCGCGCTCCTCGGCGCGCAGTCGGAGGTCGACGTGAGTCGTCGATATCATCGTGTCGCCCGCGGTGAGGAAGACTGCGTCTCCGGTCTCGGCAGCGTCGAGGATGGGTTCGGGGTCCTGTTCGACGCCCGCGCGGTCGCGCACTTCGATGTCGATTCCGTGGTGGTCCTCGAGGTCCGCGACGTCCGCACCGACGAGGTGGCTGGTGTAGAACTCCGCGAACGCGCGGTCGGTGGCGGCGATGGCGTCCGCGCCCTCGACTGTGACCGAGCGCTCGTCGTAGAGTCCGAGACCGACGAACGTGAGCATACCCGTGGTTGTGGCGGCGCGCGTTATAGGCTTTCGAGTCGATAGCAACGTGGTGCGTCGACGCCGTCGGCGGAAGCGACACCGGTAAGGCGGGCGCGTGCGGAAATTCGACAATGGCAGTGCCGTGCGTTCGCGTCCGTCCGGAAGACGGCGAAGCGACTCGCCGACGACTCGCGGCGGACGACCTGGTGGACGACGAGTACGCCATCACGGCGAGCGACGGCTGGCTCTACATTCCCGTCACCGACGCCGACGCCGTTCCCGGGGAGTTCGACGTCGTCGAGTTCGACGCGCCGGAGCGACGGACGCCCACGAACCCCGCGGACGTGCTGGGGTTCGAGCCGACGTACGAGCGCCTCGGCGACGTCGTCATTCTGGACGAGGACGACCCGGAGCGCGCCCAGCGCATCGCCGACGCGATACTGGAGTCCGACGTGCGCGCCGAGAGCGTGGTCAATCGCGCGTCGAAGGTGAAGGGCACCGAGCGCGTGCGCGACTGGGACGTGCTCGCGGGTGACGGCACCGAAGCCGTGCACCGAGAATACGGCTGTGAGTTCGAGTTAGACCTCGCTACGGTCTACTTCTCGCCGCGACTCGCCACCGAGCGGCACCGCGTCGTCGAGCAAGTGGAACGCGAGGGCGAGCACGTCTTCGACATGTTCGCGGGCGTCGGCCCGTACGCGGTGCCGATGGCGAAAGCAGGCGCGGAAGTGGTGGCGACGGACATCAACGAGGACGCCATCGCGTACCTCGAGCGCAACGCCGAGCGCAACGGTGTAGCCGACCGCATCACCGCAATCGTGGGAGACGTCCGCAACGTAGTTTCGGGCTCGTCGCGCGAGCAAAGCGAGCGCGACGGTGTGCGCGACGTCGCCAGCGAGTACGAGAACTGGGCGGACCGAATCGTGATGAATCTCCCGCACACCGCCGACGAGTTTCTCGACACCGCGGTGGCGCTGGCGGGCGACGACTGCGTGATCCACCTGTACGACTTCGAGCACGAGGACGACCCCTACGGCCCCGCCGAGGCAGCGATTCGGGCGGCGGCGGAACCCGAGTACGACGTGGAAATCGAGACGCGACGGACGGTTCGGTCGTACGCCCCCCACGAACTGAACGTGGTGGTGGACGCCCGCCTCACCCGCCGGTGATTCGCAAGGCTTATTTCTCGAATCCGGCTACGGTAGATTGGATCCCGCGCCGGTATAGCTCAGATTGGTAGAGCGATTCCTTCGTAAGGAATAGGCCGAGGGTTCAAATCCCTCTACCGGCTCTTTCTGCGACGTCAAAAGATTGCGGAGCGTTTTTGCCATCCGTGAACCGTGCGAATCCACGACGAGCGATATGGAGAAGAGCGTACTCGTGGGTTCAAGTGGCGCTACTCGTCGTACGGTTCGATGTGGGCTGTGACTTGTTCTGCGTTCTCCGAAAGCGCGACCATGTCCCGTTCCTGGCTGTACTCGACGATGTCGGCGTCCTCGAGTTTCGGGACGTGTGTGTGGTAGAGCGAAACGTAGATGCGTTTCACTTCCTCAGGGGAGATGTCGGCGATGTCGGTGTCGTTCTCCCACACCGCGATCTCGTCAGCCATGTCAGCTAGGGCCATCGGACCTCCGTACTTCTGGAGACAGTGTAGCGCAAACCGGCGCCGTTGGCTGCTGAGGACGGCGAAGACGTCGTCCTCGGGAATCGTGTCGGTGTTCGGCATCATCGATTCCACGTCCGACGGGCCGGTTATGTTGTTCGACACACCCGGTCTTGTACTTGTTCGGGGATGAGGGCGTTGACTCACAGATAACGCCATTCATATGGGGGCGGTAGTTCGGCGACCAGTCGGTCATTCCCGGGCTTCGACCGGCTCGTCACCGACGGTGAGCGCGTGGCGGATGAGATTCGCACACCCGCGGCGGATTCGCTGGGAGACGGCGTTCGAGGAGACGCCGAGTTCGTCCGCGAGGTCGTCCATCGAACTCTGCCGCGGCACGTCGAAGTAGCCGACCTGCACCGCCGTCACGAGCGTGTCGTACTGTTCGGGGGTGAGTCCGTACTCGCGTTGCTGGGGGGCATCGGGGTGGTAGAGCTTGTTGACTTCGAACGTCCGGGTTCGCTCGGCGAAGTACTCCTGGAACGTGGGCACCTGTTCGTCCAGCGCGAACCGAAGTTTGAGTCGCCACTCGTCGACGCGCGCCTTGGCGTCGAGGATGCTGGCGTGCTGGTTGGTGATGTCCGTAATCAGGTCGACGATGTCTTCTGACCAGGTCACCATGTAGAGGGCGCTTCCGTCGATCTCCTCGATGACGTCGACGTCGGCCACCGTCGGGTCGGCCTGCATCTGGTCTCGGAACGACTGGAAGTCGGTGCCGGACACCCAGAGGAACGGCATCACCCACTCGGTGCTGTGGGAGGCGAGTCGCTCCACTTCAATAGTCACGTCCGGGTTCGACGGCAGCGCCTCAGAGAGAAGGAACGAGGTGGCGGGAACAGTGATGTCTGCGACGACGCTCATACGTACAGAAACACGGGAAGACGAATAAGCCACTCCCTGATCCTGATGGTCGTGAGTCACGTTCGAACCGGCAACAACGCCTTTCTTCACCGTTCCCGACTGGAATACCATGGTGGTGCCGTTGAGCACGTCGGCGGCGAGTGGCCACGCCCTGCAGGTCCTGTTTGTGTTCCCGGTGGTGGTCGGAGTGGCGTTGCTCGCGGACCCGGAGCGCGTGCTGGTACTCCACCGGTTCCTCGGTTTTTCCGCGGTCAGCGACGGCGAGGTGGACGTGCGTCTGTGGAGACTCCGCGGCGCAGCGTTCGTCGCGGTGGGCGTGTTCGTTCTCTGGGCGGGCTACCACGGAGTCGCGTAGCAGACGATTCGAGAACCAGAACGCATTTGACTGACCAGCCAGTTAGTTGTAGCAATAACTGACTGGCTGGTCAGTCACTCCGCTATGACAGACGACACCACCGACGAGATAATGGAAGCGACGTACACCGCGCTCTGCGAGCACGGGTACGCGTCCCTGCGGATGCAGGACATCGCGGACGAATCGACGAAGAGCAAAGCCGCCCTCCACTACCACTACGACTCAAAACACGACCTGCTGGTGGCGTTCCTCGAGCACCTCCGGGACGAACTCGCCGGCCGGGTGACGGAGTTCCGCGAGGGCGACCCTAGCGAGCGACTCGCCGAGTTCCTGGACGAGTTCCTCCTCCCCGGCGACGACACCCCCGGCGAGGAGTGGGGGACTGCCATCCTCGAAATCAAGGCCCAGGGACCCTACGACGACGCGTTCCGCGACCGACTCCAGCGCATCGACGACATCTGGGTCGACGTCGTCCGCGAAGCCATCGCCGACGGCGTCGACGCCGGCGTCGTCCGCGAGGACGTCGACCCCGACGATGTCGCCGAGTTCGTCGTCTCGCTCGTGATGGGGACCCAGGCGCGAAACGTCGCTATCGGCTACCCCCGAGAGCGAACCCACGCCTCGCTCACTGACTACATCGAGGAGCGCGTGCTCGTCGACGGAGAGACCCTGGGGGTGGCCGAGGAGTGAGCGTCACTGACAGAGTCAGCGCCCTGTTCAAGGGCCCGGAGGAACTCGAATTGACGTCGGGCAGCATCGCGAAACCCCTGCTCTACCTCTCGCTCCCCATCGTCATCACGAACCTCTTCCAGACCGCCTACAACATCGCGGACACGTTCTGGCTCGGCCAGTACAGCACGGACGCGCTGGCCGCCATCACGTTCGCGTTCCCGATGGTGTTCCTGCTCATCGCGCTCGCGCTGGGCATCTCCGTCGCCGGGAGCGTGCTCGTCGCGCAGTACGTCGGCGCGGACGAGGAGGAACGCGCGGAGTACGCCGCCTCTCAGACGGTGGCGTTCGCGGCAGTCGCCGCCGTGGTCCTGGGCGCCATCGGGTTCGTGTTCGTCGACGAGTTCCTCGTGCTTCTCGGCGCGTCCGCTGACGTTACACCCCTCGCCACGTCGTACATGCAGGTGTACTCGGTCGGACTCGTCGCGGTGTTCGGCTTCGCGGTGTTCGTCTCGCTGATGCGGGGGTACGGCGACACGGTCACGCCGATGCTCGTGATGTTCGGTTCCGTCGTCCTCAACATCCTCCTCGACCCGCTTCTCATCTTCGGGTTCGACCAGAACCCGCTGTTCGGCTACCTCGGCCTGCGCGGCCTCGAATCCCAGTTGTTCGCGCTCACGGGCTACACCGGGTCGGGCATCGAGGGCGCCGCCATCGCCACCGTCTTCTCTCGCCTGCTCGCGCTCGTCGTCGGCCTGGTCATCATGTTCCAGGGGACGCGGGGCGTCCGCATCCGACTCTCCCAGATGAAACCCGACGCGGACTACGCCCGCCGCCTGCTCGACATCGGCGTACCGGCATCCATCGAGGGAACCGCACGCGCACTCTCCGTGAACCTCCTGCTGGTCGTCGTCGCTCTCTTCCCGGACACCGTCGCGGCGGCCTACGGCATCGGCACGCGCGTGTTCTCGGTCATCTTCCTGCCCGCCATCGCGTTCTCCCAGGGCGTCGAGACGATGACCGGACAGAACATCGGCGCGGGGAAACTCGACCGCGCGGAGTACGCGAACCACTACGGCGCGAAGGTGATGCTGGGGGCGCTGACGGCGTTCGGTGCCGTGGTGTTCCTCGCGGCCCACCCCATCGCCGCGGTGTTCACGCAGAACCCCGAGGTCGCCGCGATAGGCGCCGAGTTCCTCCGGTACGCCGCGCTCACGTTCGGGTTCATCGGCGTGATGCGGTCGTACAGCGGCGGGTTCCGTGGCGCCGGTCAGACCCTCATCGCGGCCGTCATCTCCATAGCGATGCTCGGATTCATCCGGCTACCTATCGCGTGGGTCGGCGCCCACCGACTCGGCGTAGAAGGCCTCTGGATCGCGTTCGCGGTGTCGAACGTGCTCGGCGGCGTCATCTCGTACGTCTGGTTCGAGCGCGGAACGTGGCGGGACGCCGACGTCACGGAGGCCCGCGGGCCGTCCGCGGCGCCCGACGCGACCGACGACTGACGACCCCCGGACGGTTACGGCGTTCTCCTCAGGACGCACACGCCCAGAGTCCGGTTCCGTTCGCCTGCGCCTGGTTCTCTGCCGCAGTGAACGAGTCGAGTCGCGCGAACTCCGTCTCGTAGAGGCGCGCGTACCCCCTGTTCAGGAGCGCGTAGTTGAACGACCGCTCCCCCGAAGCGTTCGCGCCGACGGTGACGTACGCGAGCAGGCGCCCGTAGCTCCCGCGCCGGTCACCACCGACGACGACGGTGACGGTCTCACCAGCGAGGCGCTCGGTCGCGAACTGGCTCGCCCGCTCACCCCACTTGCGGAGACACGAGCGCCCCGCTTCGGTGTCCGGGACGCCCTCGAACTCGCCAGGCGACACCTCGACGTGGACCTCCGGCGTGTCCACGCCGAGCAGGCGCACACGCTCCTCGGTTCCGTTCGCGTACTCCACGTCGAGCGTGTCGCCGTCCACCACGTCGACGACGGTCGCCGTGCGGACCTGGGCCGGAGCGGGGTCCGTCGTCTGGCCGCCGATGGAGACGTTTACGGTACAGCCAGCGAGGAGGACAAGTGCAACGACGGCGAGTGTGGCGCGTTTCACGGCGGCGATTCGGACGGGAGGGTGTTAACGCTCGCGGCCCGCGGCGGACGCGGCGACTGCGACGAGACCCGCGAGGACGAGTGCGGCGACGGACACACCCACTCCGAAGCCGGGCATGGACGTTCCGCTGGACTGGTCGTCCTCGCTCGACCGCGCGGTCTGGTTGCCGACCGCGACGGTGTACTCGCCCTCGGTCGGGACGGAGACGGTGACGCGCCGCGTGACGGACTCGCCCGCCGCGAGCGTCGCCTCCAGGGACGCGACCGTCTCACCGTCTACCGTGACGGCGACCGGCCCCGCCGCGGGGGTCGCGTTCGGACTGGACAGCGTCGCAGTCACGGTCACCTGGCCATCGCCGTCGTTCGTCCCGGAGAGCGAGACGTTACTCACCTGGGGTTTCGCTGGCCGCTCGACGACGGCGCCCGTCGACCCCGGGCCGAGAGAGACGTTGTACGCGCCCGCCTCGCCGAACTCGTGGCGAAGAGTGACGGTCGCGGACTCGGAGGGGCGAAGCGTCCCGTTCGTGACCGCCAGAACGTCACCGTCGAGTCCCAGCGTGGCGGCGTACTCGCCGTCCGCGCCGCCGGTGTTCGTGACGTTCGCAGTGACGACGAGCGTCTCGCCGACGTAGAGCGCGGGCAAGGAGTCGAACGACGCGGTCCGGAACGGGCCGGTGACGCGGTACTCCACCGAATCGTACTCCATCTGTGCGGGTTCCGTATCGAACGCCCGCCAGTGCTCGAAGCGCGACCACATCTCGGGCGCACGGCGCGTCTCCGTGTATCGTTCACCGACCGTGGCAACCTGCTCCGAGGCGGCCGCCGCGACCGCCGCGAGCACGTCGTCGTTCGACACCTCGCCGTCGTGTTGGTTGAGTCGCGAGAACACCTCCATCATCGAGTGGCTGCTGTTCGTGGCGAGGCGCACCCGGCGGTCGAGGTCCCCCCAGACGAGACTCCCCTTGACGTAGTCGGCGCCGTACTCCCACGTCCCCGGCCGGGCGAGGACGGAGTCCGCCCACGGCGCCTCGGCGCCCCGGCCGAGGTAGTCGCTGAACGAGTCGAACCCGATCCGGCCCTGTTCGAGTGTGAGCAGCGCCGCGTAGTAGTCCGCGACGGCCTCGACGGTCCACCGACCGCTCGCCGTCGTGGTGTAGTCCTGCCGCGTGTGGACGTACTCGTGGATCCAGACGTTCCCGGGGTCGTCGAGTTCCGCGTCGGCGACCACCCAGAGGTCAGAGCCGCCGTACTCGACGCCGCGTGCGACCCACCGGACGTCGTTGGGCGCGGCGACCAGCCAGACGTTCGGGTCGCGCTCACCGACCCGCATCTGGTCGGACGCCGCGGCGAGCGCGTCGAACACCTCCGCGGGCGACTCCGCCATCGACGCTCGCTCCGGCACGGCGAGCGTGAACGTCTGTTCGTGTGCGGTCCGCGTGTGTGTCTCGACCGGCCCGAGGTACGCGACTTCGCCGCCGGTCGTTCCCGCGCCGGCCACGCTGACACTCGAGGCGAGCGTGACGTTCCGGGCGTCCCGCCAGCGCCACTCCGTTCCGAGTTGCGGGACGGTGACGAGCGCCCAGGCTCCGGCGTCGACGAACGAGTACGACCCCTGCGTGCTGGTGGCTCGTGGACTGTCACTGGATCGGTTGGCGGCCATCGAGAAGCGCAGGGTCGCGGGGTCGGTGCTCCCGTCCCACTCGTACCCGCTGTCCGTCTCGGTGAACGACTCGCTCGTGACGTCCGTCGCCCGGTCCGGCAACCGTACCACGAGCGCCGTCAGTTCCGACGGGACGTCGTACGTCACTGTTACGCCAACCCGCCCCGGTTCGGACGGCGTGAGGTGGAGTCGCATCGACTGCTCGATGGTTGGCGTCGCCGACCGCGCCGACGGCACGTCTGTCGACGCCACCGCTGGCCCAGCGGACGAGCCCTCGGACTGGGCGCTGTCGGCCAGCACACCGCCGGCAAGCGGGCCAGCCACGAGCGACGCGACGATCACCACCGCGAACGCGACCGCCTTCGACATACGTCCCACTCCGAGCGGGAGCTACATAGTCGCCGTGGCCACGACCCAACAACCATTCGAGAATAACCGCGGTACGGGAGGGTCAGTCGGTCCGAGCGTCCGAACCATCGAGGAGAGCACTCGAGTCGCCACAGGCTCCGTCCGACCCGTCCACTCCGGCAGTCCCATCGTCCGCTCCTTCGTCAGACCCGTCTGCTCCCTCGTCCGTCCCTCCGTCCGCTCCCTCATTCGTCCCTCCATCCACTCCCTCGTCCGTCTCGTCGAGCGCCGTGAGCGCGGCGACGAGACACTCGAGAGCGACGCGCTGAGCCACCGCAGACGCGGTCGAGTGGGCGCTCGCGTCGTCATCGACCACGACGATGCGGTCGGCGGCGTCCCGCAACTCGGCGTTCGCGCCGCCAGCGTCCGCGTCGGCGGAAACGACCACGGCGTCCGCTTCCCTGACCAGACGCCGTGCGCGCGCCACCGCGTCCGCGTCGGGCTCGGTGAACGGCGGCACGGTCACGGCGTCGAACCCGAACCGGCGCGCGGTGTCGTGGTCCGTGTCCCCCTCGACGACCGGCCCCACGGTGGCCGGACACTGCGCGTCCGCGAGTCGCCGGAGCACCGGAGCGGCGGCGTCACCGCCGCCGAGGACGTGAACGCGGCTGTCCAGGTCGGCTACGGGGTCGGGGAGTGGCGTCACCGTCGGTTCGCCGGTTACGGCGTCGGTGCCGACCGCCACCCGTGCGTCGAACGCGTCGCGGACGGCGCCGGGCGTGAGCACGTCCTCGGCGGGCCCGGAGTCGACGACGCGTCCGTCCGCGACGAGCACGAGTTCGTCGCAGTAGCGCGCCGCCAGGTCGAGGTCGTGGATGGCCGCGACGACCGCGCGGTCGGCGTCGTCCGCGAGGCCACGGACGAGTTCGAGCGTGCGAATCTGGTGGTTGACGTCGAGGCTCGCAGTCGGTTCGTCGAGCAGGAGCACGGGCGCCTGCTGGGCGAGTGCGCGCGCGAGTAACACGCGCTGTTTCTCGCCGCCGGAGAGCGATGTGACGTCGCGGTCTGCGAACTGCGCGACCTCCGCGCGCTCCATCGCACGGTCGACGGCTCCCGGGTCGTCGTCGCTCCCGAACCGGGGAATGTGAGCGTGGCGCCCCATCTCGACGGTCTCCCGGACGGTGAACTCGAACGAGAGATTCGTCTCCTGGGGAACGCTGGCGATGCGCCTGCTCGCGGCCTTCGAGGTGAGTTCGTGGACCGCGTCGTCGTCCACAAGCACCGTGCCGCCCTCGGGTTCGACGACGCCGTTCATCGCGCGAAGGAGCGTGGACTTCCCGGCACCGTTCGGGCCGACGACGCCGACCAGTCGCCCGTCGTCGACGCTCGCACTCACTGCGTCGAGAATCTGCTCGCCGCCGAGTTCCACGTCCACGCCACGCACGTCGAGGGTCACCGCAACTGCACCTCCATCACAGCGAATGCACCTCCCGGTCGCGGAGCAAGTAGAGGAAGAACGGCGCGCCGACGAACGCGGTGACGATGCCGACGGGAAGCTGGGCGGGCTGAGAGCGCGCGATTGTGTCTGCGACGACGAGGAACGCCCCGCCCATCATCGCGCTGGTCGGTAGCAGGACGCGGTGGTCGGGGCCGACGAGCAAGCGCATCGCGTGCGGGACGACGAGCCCGACGAAGCCGATGATTCCCGCGACGGAGACGGCGGCCGCCGTGACGATGCTCGACACTACGAGGAGGATTCGCTTCGTCCGTTCGACGTCGACGCCGAGCGTGTGCGCGTCCTCCTCACCAGCGAGCAGGACGTTCATGTCCCGAGCGTACGCGAACAGAATGACGCTCCCGATGACGATGGTCGGGAGCACGAGTTCGACTTCGTGCCAGCGCGCGCCGTTTAGGCGCCCCATCAGCCAGTACATCGCCTGTTCGATGCTTTCGCCGGAGTGGACGACGACGAAGGACGTGACTGCACCGAGGAACGTCTGTACGGCAACGCCAGCGAGCAGCAGCGTGGCGACGGGGGTGCGGCCGTTCTGCGTGGCGAGGGCGTAGACGGTGAACGCGGCGGCCAGCGCGCCGACGAACGCCGCGGTCTGAACGCCGAATGGAAGGAGCGCGGGCAACGTGAGCGCGGTGACGGCGGCGACCGCTGCGCCCGAGGAGACGCCGATGATGGAAGGGTCGGCCATCGGATTCCGGAAGAACCCCTGCATGACGGTGCCAGCGACCGCGAGACCGGCGCCGACCGTCGCGCCGAGAACGATTCGGGGCATCCGGAGGCTGCCGACGATGTACTGCGTGGTTCCGGGGACTGCGAAGTTCAGTGGCGACGTGTAGCCGACGTCGAGGACTGGCAGGGGAATCGCGCCGACGAGCGGGAGCGGCCGCGTCGCCATCGACATCGAAAGCGAGGTAGGAAGCGCGAGCGCGTCCAGCGCCGCGAACGTGACCGTCTGGACGGGGATGGACACCGAGCCGATGGTGGCGCTGACGAGGACGACTGCGACGAGAACGACGAACGTTCCGGCGGTCCACGCGCTCGCCCTGGTGTACGCTCGCATCTGCCCAAACGTGGTTGCTTTAGGTAAATATTTATTTCGTTAGGCCAGTCGGATACGTATGCGCAGAAGTGCAACCCTGTTTGGAATAATACTACTTGTACTGTCAGCGACGGCGCCAGCGCTCGGCGTCGCCGGCGCTCAACCCGCGGCACAGGACTCGCTCGAATGCTCGTTCCCTCTCACGGTTACCGACGCGAGCGGGCACGAGGTGACAATCGGAGAGGAACCCCAGAAAATCGTCACGCTCGGCGCGAGCGCGGCACAGACGATGTGGGAAATCGGCGCCAAGGAGAAGGTCACCGGCATCTCGATGTTCGCGACCTACCTCGAAGGCGCCGACTCTCGCGAGGTCGTGCTCTCGGGACGACCCGCCACAGTCGACACCGAACGAGTCGTCGAGATGAACCCCGACCTCGTGTTCGCGTCGAACATCATCCAGAACGACACGGTCTCCCAGATTCGGGACGCCGGCATCAACGTCTACCGCTTCTCGATGGCGACCGACATCGAGACCATCTACGAGAAGACCAAACTGATGGGCCGACTTTCCGGCGAGTGTGAGGGCGCCGAACAGACCGTCGACGCCATGCGACAGCGCGTGAACACCGTCGAATCCGCCGTTTCCGGCGAGGACAAACCCCGCGTGTTCTACGGCACCGGCGCCGGCTTCACCGCCGGCCCGAACACGTTCATCGGGCAGGTCATCGCGAAGGCCGGCGGCCACAACATCGCCGCCGAGGCCAACGCCAGCCGCCCGTACTTCAAGATGTCCGCTGAGTTCATCGCCGAACAGGACCCCGAGTATGTCGTCGTAGGCGTTCCCCCGAGTCAGCTCGGCAACGAATCGCGCTCGTACATTCCACAGGACTCCGTCGTTCGTAACACGACCGCGTGGGAGGAAGGCAACATCGTCGTCGTGAACCGAAACTACCTCAGTCAGCCCGCACCCCGCATCGTCCAGCCGATGACTGAGCTGGCGAGTGCCTTCCACCCGGAGGCGTACGCAGCGGCGAACACCACGTCGACCACGGAACCGACGACCACTCCGCCAGCGGCCACGACCGACGCGGCGAGTGATGGCGGAACCAACACTGGAACCCCCGGCTTCGGCATCGCCACCGCGCTCGTCGCCGTGCTCGGCGCTGCGCTGGTCGCGCGCCGATAGCCTCCGACACCGTTTAACCGCCGGGGTGGATACCCCCGCACATGGTCGAGAACGTCATCTGGCCCGCCTACTTCGACGCGACCCGCTCGCGTCGCGAGGGCCGCCGCATCCCGCTCTCGCTCGCGGTCGAGGAGCCGACGGTCGACGAGATTGCGACCGCAGTCCAGCAGGTCGGCTACGACGCCGTCGTCGAACGAGACGTTGCGTACCCCCGGCAGAACTGGGAGGCGTCCGGACGCGTGCTCGTGAAGGACGCAGACGACGCCGGAAAATCAGACCTTCTGCAGGCCATCGCCGCGTACGTGACGGCGCTCCGAGATTGATGCACCGGGCCGGCGACGTGGTCCGCGTCACGCAGGGCGTCGCAGTGCTGCGCTGTGAGGGCGAAGATCACCCGGACATCGGCGCAAGCGTCGTCGACCAGAACCTCGACGACGTCGGCCGCGTCGTCGACGTGTTCGGCCCCGTCGAACGGCCCTACCTCTCGGTGACGCCAGACGACGGCGTCCACCTCCCTAGTCTCGTCGGGCAGACGCTGTACGTCCGGTGAGGGTGATTACCCGCCGCTGGTCGTCGTTTCGGTGACTCCCGCGCCCGACTCGCCCTCGGCGGTCGCCCAGATGTCGAAGGAGACGTTCTGGTTCAGGATCGTGCTGGGGTCCGTCTCCTCGAACAGGACGTCCCCCTGCCACGTCTCGTTCTGAGCGAGGTCGCCGATCGACTCCACCTCGGCCAGGGCCGTCGTCCACTCGTCGAGAACGTCGCCGTCCGGACCCATCATCCGGACGTGAACGGTCACGTTGGTCAACGGCGCGCCGCTCTTGTTCTTGACCGTGAACCGAACGCCGAAGCTCTCCGAGGTTCGGAACAGCGACGACTGCGTGATCTCGACCTCCTGACCCATCCGCTCTTCGTTGATGCTCAGGTCGGTGTTGAACCACCCCGGACTCTCGTCGTTCACCGGTTCGTCCCCCGTATCTCCCTCGGGCGGGTTGGAATTTTCGCCTGTTCCAGCACACCCGGCGAGCGTGAGACCTGCGGTCACCGCTCCGGCCGTTTTGATGAATTTTCGTCGGTCCATGCTCCACCGCACGTAGCGCCCGGAACGTGATGAACCCCAAATACGTTATTATCTGGTGTAGCCGAGCCAAGGTTTTATCAAATCCCCGAACCCGACGGTGTTCGGGTTCGCTTGCACTCACTGACGGTGTCCTGCCAACGGAACTATGCGGTTCTACGCTGTATCCCATACACGTGCCGTCGCCGACACTTGGCGGCGGTAGCTGTCACCAGTCGACAGAATCGGGGGTGTGCAGATGACCAGCGAGCAACCAATGACAACCCACGACGCAACCGACGAAGTGGACGACATCCTCAACCTCGTCACGCAGGACTCCGCCCGGAGCATTCTCGCCGCGGCGAGTGACCGACCCTGTACCGCGGAGGAACTCGCCGAACAGTGTGACATCTCGCTGCCGACTGTGTACCGGCACGTCACCGAACTCCAGGAGCGCGGCCTCCTCGACGAAAAACTCCGGATCGACGAGTCGGGCGACCACGTCCGGGAGTTCGAGACGACTCTCGAGTCGATCAGTTTCACCTTCACTGACCAGGGCGCAGACGCGGAGATTCGATTCCGGTGAGGGGCCTCTGCACGCAACCGTCCTCCAGTAAAGCGCCGAACGTACCCCGGACTGGGGACGCGAACGAGTCACAACACCAAAGCGGGAGGCACGAGACGCTCCCCGCATGAAGGATACGACGCGCACCGCCACGGTGCTCGGCGGTGTTCTCGCGGTGTTTCTCGCGGTTCAACTCGGCGCACTCGCACTCGTCGAACCGTTTCAGCAGGCCGGTCTCCAGTCCACGGAGAACCCACAGAACCCACTGAATAGCGTTCTCTACGTCGGATTCCTGCTGTTCGCAACCGCGGGAATCCTGCTCGTCATCAAGTACGACATGAAACAGCTACTCCGGGGGTTCATCCTGCTGACGAGCGGGCTGATATCCGCGTACGTGTTCGGCGTCGTGTTACCGACAGTCACCGTCTCGGGCGTGAACGTCGTCGCGTTCGGCGCAGCGGCGCTGGTCGTCGCCGCGCTGTTCGCGTACCCCGAGTGGTGGGTCATCGACACCACCGGCGTCGTGATGGGGATGGGAGCAGCGGCGCTGTTCGGCATCAGTTTCGGTGTGCTTCCCGCGCTCGTGTTGCTGACCGCGCTCGCCGTGTACGACGCTATTAGCGTCTACGGCACCGAACACATGCTCACGCTCGCGTCCGGCGTGATGGAGCTCCGGCTCCCCATCGTGCTCGTGTTCCCGACGAGCCTCGACTACTCGTTCCTCGACGAGGCCGACGCGATTCCGGACACCGCGAGCGACGACGAGAACGACGGCCGTGACGATGGTTCAGCCGAGACCGATGGCGACCAGGGAGCGCTCGAACGGGAGGCGTTCTTCGTGGGCCTCGGCGACGCCGTGATGCCGACGATTCTGGTGGCGAGCGTCGCGGCCTTCCCGCCCCGCACGCAGGGCGTGTTCGGCATCGAACTGCCCGCGCTCACCGCGATGGTCGGCACGCTCGTCGGAGTGCTCGTGTTGATGCGACTGGTGTTCAAGGGCCGCGCACACGCGGGCCTCCCGCTGCTCAACGGTGGTGCGATCCTCGGCTACCTGGTCGGCGCGCTCGCGGCGGGCATCCCGCTCGTGGACGCACTCGGTCTCACTCCGTACGTATAGGTCGCGTTCTGCTCGAAGGTCACCGAACAATAGGGCTAACAGGCGGTAGACGGCTCCGGCGTGCTGTACCGCGCTCGCCGCATCCGAGCACACCGGGTGGCTCTCAGGTCACGCGCCGGGTTGGTCCCGGCCTGCTATTTGAACGTTCGTGACCGCGTAGCGGCCAGTGTTCCCCGCTCCGCCAACGGCGTCACTCTCTGTCCACCGGTGGCGTCACTCCCCGGTGAGTACGTCGCTCGCGGCCGCGAACTCCAGTTCCGTTCCGCGGTCGCGTTCGCTCGCGCGCTCGTACAGCATGTGTGCGGCGGCGGTCGTTTCGATTCCCGTTCCGCCGCTGTCGAACACCGTCACGTCGGTCTGGTTCTCACGGCCGGGCGCGTTCCCGGCCACCACGTCCCCGAGTTCCGCGTGGACGTGGTCCTCGGTGACGGCGCCCTCGTCGAGCGCGTGCAGGAACGAACCGGCGTCCTGGGTCACGCGCTCCCGGAGGTCGGGAACGTAGACGGCGCGCTGGATGGTGGCGGTGTCGAGTTCGCGCTTCCCGGGGCTGTACTGTCCCATCGCAGTGACGTGGGCGCCGTCCTCGAGTTGGTCGCCGTCGAAAACGGGGTCACTCGCGTTCGTCGCCGTGACGACGATGTCCGCGCCCTCGACGGCAGCGGCGCTAGACGCGACGGCGGCGACCGACGCCTCGAGGCGCTCGTTCATGTCCGCGGCGAAGGATTCGCGACTCTCCTTCGTCGGCGAGTACACCCAGACGGTGTCGAGATCCCGGACCGTCGCGGTCGCGCGGAGCTGGCCGCGGGCCTGCGCGCCGCTTCCGATGACGGCGACAGAGCGCGCGTCGTCGCGGGCGAGTGCGTCGACGCCGACTGCGCCGGCCGCGCCGGTCTTGAACGGGTTCATGCGCGCGCCGTCGAGCAGCGCGATCGGTTCTCCGGTGTCCGCGTCGAACAGTGGCGTGACGAACCACGCGTCCTCCTCGCCGAACCCGGCGCTGTACGTGTACCCGCCCATCGCGCCGGTGTCCGGGAGGATGGCGCTGTACCCGGTGAACATGCCCGGCGGGTCGTCGTTCAGGAGTTTCGTGCGCGGTTTGGCGGGCGCGCCCTCGCCGCGCTGGCGGTAGGCGTCCCGGACGGCAGTAACGTAGTCTGCTGGCTCCGCGAGCTCGGCGGTGTCCTCGTCAGCGAGGAACAGCGTCTCGGCCATGTGGCTGCGTTCGCGGGAAGCCGGGAAAAGGATTGAGGCAGAAAACGGGATTGGAGGGGGGTCGAAGCGAAAAAGAAAGACCGGGAGAAAAATCGAGGTAGTCGGTGAAAGAAACCAGGATTTAGTCGGCGGAGTCGAAACCCGCGGCCGGCGCCTGCGCGGCGTCCATACCGGACTCGGCGACGGTTTCTGGCGTCGGAACGACCGGGTCGTTGACGAACAGGCCGTGTGCTACGAACGCGACGGCGAGCAGTCCACCAGCAGTCACTGCGGTGGTCAGCGTGAGGCCGACGGCGAACAGCGTTCCGCTGAGGCCGAGCAGTGCTACCGGAATGAGGCCAAGAATTAGGTCGTAGTACCCAGTCATAATCTAATACATAGTAACACGGATACCACCATAAGTGTTTCCCGTAGCTTCTAAATTGAGAATACATCATCAACTCATAAGTTATAGTACGGGCTGTCTACTGAGTCCCACTGACTGGTAGGCGGTGTCTAGGGAGCTCAACGGAGGAAGTGGCTGTCCGTCACGACGCCCGAGCGACCAACGGAGGTGACGAGACCGGATTGCACACCACTATAGTCCTCGCCGACGCAGCCGTGAATACGAATCTGTGAACCGGAACGACCGCACGATCGTCGGCCTCGTCGCCCTCGCCCACGCGATGGTCCACACCTACGAGCTGTCGATACCCATCCTGATTCCGCTCTGGCTCGAGGCGTTCCCGGTCGAGCGCGCGACCATCGGAACCGTCGTCGCGGTCGGCTACGCGCTGTTCGGTCTCGGCGCGCTCCCCGGTGGCGTCCTCTCGGACACCCTGGGCTCCCGACGCCTCATCGCCGCCTGCCTGTTCGGCATGGCCGGGTCGTTCGTACTGCTGGCCGCCGCTCCGTCGCTCCCGGTCGTCGCGCTCGCACTCGTCTGCTGGGGCGCCGCCGCGAGCGTCTACCATCCCGCCGGCCTCTCGCTCATCAGCACGGGCGTCGAGGACCGCGGGGACGCCTTCGCCTACCACGGCATCGCGGGGAATCTCGGAACGGCCCTCGGCCCTCTCGCCGTCGCGCTGTTGTTGCTCGTCGCGGACTGGCGGGCCGTCACCGCCGCGCTCGCCGTTCCCGCAGTGGTCGCCGGCGCAATCGCGATTCGCGTGCGCTTCGACGAGCGCGCCGCCGTCGTGGAAGCGGACGGCGGTAGCAGCGCCCCCGAAGACGTCCGCGACGCCGACGACGCTGCCGACACTGGTGGCGACTCGAAGGCCGGCGTCGGCGTCTCCTCGCTCGGGGAGTTCCTCTCGGAGTCGAAGCGACTGCTCGTCGGGCCGTTCGCGGCGGTGTTCCTCGTCGTGATGTTCTCCGGACTCTACTACCGTGGCGTGCTGACGTTCCTCCCGGACCTGCTCGCGTCCTTCTCGGCGTTCGCGCCCGTGGAGTTCGCGGGCCGCGAGATGCAGCCCTACCGGTACGCGTACGCGGGACTGCTGATGGTCGGCGTCCTCGGCCAGTACGTCGGCGGAAAGCTCACCGAGCGCGTCCCCACCGAGCGAGCTATCGCCGTCGCGTTCGCGGGGCTCGCGGTGCTCGCGCTCGTCTTCCTGCCGGCGGTGAACGCCGGCCTCCTCCCGCTGCTGGTGGTCGGCGCGCTGCTCGGATTCACGCTGTTCGTCGTCCAACCGCTCTACCAGGCGACCGTCGCCGCGTACACGCCGCCGGGGACGCGCGGTCTCTCCTACGGCTACACGTATCTGGGCGTGTTCGGCGTCGGCGCACTCGGCGCGGCGCTCGCCGGAACCATTCTCCAGTACGCCGACGCGGCGGCGCTGTTCACCGTGCTCGCGACACTCGCGGTCGGCGGCGCGACCACCGCCACCGCGTTGAGTTACCGCTGAGAACGAGTTCCCTCTCGCTCGGTCTCGCCCGGTGTTCAGTCGCCCGCGAAGTCGACGACGACGAGGGACGCGAACCGCGCCACCGCGAGCAGTAGACCGCCGAACAGTAGCGTGACGAGGAAGAACTGCGGGTCGGCGTTCCCGGGGAAGTAGTCGGTTCCGCGGAGGACCTGACCGAGGAAGTCCGCGCCGAGCCAGCCGACGAGCGCGAGGAGGATGGCGCTCCGCGTGGAGTCGACGGTCCGTTCGCCGTACGCGCCGACGACCGGGGCAACGATGAGCCACCCGATGAGGAACGGCAACAACACGCCGGCGTACCGCTCGACGGTGAGGCCGCCGTGTCGCAACTCTCCGAGGAGCACGAACAGGAGTATCGCCAGCACGTCCCCCGGCAGATACCAGGTGACTGCGTCGTCGTCGACGTCGAGGAAGTCCATGCGCCGGCGTTCGAAACGGGGGACCATGGTACTCCCGGTTTCAGACCGACTGCTCAGAACGCGACTCGTCGGCCGAGGACGGATTCGAGCGCGGCTTCACGCCGACGACGGTGTACGCGAACCCGGATTCGAGCACACGCGAGTCGAGTCCGGAGCGAGCGAGCAGGGTCGCGAGTTCGTCGGCGCCGAGGAACGTCGGTTCGAAGCCGACGACGTGTTCCGCCGCGACGAGCAACCGGCCGCGGAGCGTCCCGGGGTCGAACTCCCGGACGACGAGCACGCCGCCCGGTCGGAGCACGCGCGTTGCTTCCGCGACGGCCGCACGCGCGTCAGGGAAGTGGTGGAGCGCGTCGACGATGACGACGGCGTCGACGCTCGCGTCGGCCACGGGCAGCGTCGCGGCGTCCGCGCGGACCACCGGCAGGCCGTGGTCCCGCGCTTCCGCGAGCATCCCGGCGCTGGCGTCGAGGACGACCGGTGCGCGTTCGATCGGCGTCCGGCGGAGCGCGCGAGCGGCGCGTCCCGTCCCGCCGCCGACGTCCAGCACTCGCTCGACCGGCCGTTTGGCGCGCGCGAGACCCGGCGCGAGGTCGTCGGCGTCCGCGTCCGGCATCCCGAGGTCGTACAGCGGCGCGAACCGGTCGAAGTACGGAACGTCGTGCACGCTAGCACCGACGCGCCGGAGGCACGCAACTCTTTGCCCCGCGCGGCGAACCCCGGCGTGTGCGATACGCGGTGCTCGGCGGCCCCGACGACGGCCCGACGTTCCGCCTGGACTGGCAGGCGTTCAGCTACGCGGGCAAGTTCGTGATGTCGAACACCGGAAAGGCGGTCGCTTACGAGGGCGTTCCAGTCCCAGAGCGCGAGCACTGGCCGCCCGACGCACGGGAGGCCGATGAACCCCTCGAGGACGTCGTCGCGGCGGTGTCGTTCAACGAGGACCGCGCGGACGCGGGAGCGGCGTGGCTCCGGTACGTCACCGTCCACGAGGACAGGCGCGGGGACGGCGTGGGTGCTCGACTCTGTTCGTTCGTCGCGGACCGACTGCTCGGGGAGTACGACCGCGTGCGAATCGCCGTGAACAACCCGTTCGCGTACGAGGCGCTCCACAAGGCCGGGTTCGGGTTCACGGGCGAGGAGACCGGCATCGCGGAACTGGTCTTAGAACGCCCGTTCGCGGACCGAGCGAACGCCTACCAGTCCGGTCTCGACGTGTACCGGGAGCGCGATGTCTCCGAGGCGGAGCAGGCGTTCCTCGACCGGAAGGCGGGCGGCGGACCGCCGGAGCCACTCGACGCGTAACTAACGTCGGCAATCGGACGCGGTCGCGACGTTCCGGGCGTTGTTTATTCCAGGCGTGTGAACGCCGACGACGATGCGACACTGCGACGACTCGACGGCAGACGGACGTGAACGTCGACGATTCGGCGCCGAGAACGGGCACACGGCGGAGACGGCCGGCGGACGCGCAGAGGCTACCCGATGACGTCGGCACTCGACCTCGTGCTCGTCGTCCACACCATCTTCGCCGCGCTGTGGACGGGGAGCACGATAGCCGTCGCCGGCGCCATCGTCCCGGCGGCCCAGCGAGACCTGCTGGACGCCGACGCGCTCTCGCTGGTCGCCCGCCGGTTCACGTACCTCACGCTCACCTCGGTGGTGCTGTTGCTGGCCACCGGCGGCCACCTCGCGGGAACACTGTACACCGCAGAGTCGCTCCAGTCGACTGGACGCGGCCACCTCGTCCTGGCGATGGTGGGGCTGTGGTTCGCGCTCGCCGGTATCCTCCACTTCGCCACCCGCCGACTGACCGTCGACGAGACCGAAACCGTCGAATCCGCGGCGGCGTCGGCCAGACCGTGGTTCCTCGCGGCGAGCGGCGTCTCGCTCGCGCTCCTCGTCGTCGCCGGCCTGCTCTGAGGCCGAGGGGCAGCAGTTTTTTCGCCGAGTACTGTGATGCTCGTCCGTGTCTCTGCTCTCGACGCTCCTGTTCGTGCTCGGCGGTGCACACCTATTCGTCGGCGTCCCCTCACTGCTCGTGCCAGGATTCGTCCGCGAACGCCTCCCCACCCGGTATGCCGACGCGGTCGGCGACCGCCGGGAATGGCGGAGGTTCGGCGCGGGCGTCACGGGCATCGGCGGGTCACTGCTCATCGTGGCGTGGTCGCTCGCGGGGTAGACCGGGTTCGGGACTGAACGGTTAAACCCACGGAGCGCCAAAGACCGCCAATGGGTAACGCGGACCTGCGCCAACTCGCGGTCCTCGACGAGGTCCCCTTCGAGGAACTGGAGGGGAGCGTCGTGGCCGTGGACGTGCACAACTGGCTGTACAAGTATCTCACCACGACGGTCCGGTGGACGGGCGACGACGTGTACACGACCGCCGACGGCACCGAGGTCGCGAACCTCGTCGGCGTCGTGCAGGGGCTCCCGAAGTTCTTCGAACACGACCTCACGCCCGTGTTCGTCTGGGACGGCGGCGTCACGGAACTCAAAGAGGAGGAGATCGAGGAGCGGCGCGAGGAGCGCGCGGAGCGCGAACAACGACTCGAGGAGGCCCGGGAGGCGGGCGACCACCTCGAAGCCGCGCGCCTCGACTCACAGACCCAGCGGCTCACGGACACCATCCACGAGACCACCCGGGAACTGTTCGACCTGCTCGACGTACCCCAGGTCGAGGCGCCCGCCGAGGGCGAGGCGCAGGCGTCGTACATGGCGCGGGTCGACGAGGCCGTGGACTACGCGGGCAGCGACGACTACGACTGCCTCCTCTTGGGGTCGCCGCTGACGCTCCGGCAACTCACGAGCAAGGGAGACCCCGAGGTGATGGACTTCCAGGCGACCCTCGATAAGCACGACCTGACGTGGGAGCAACTCGTGGACGTCGGCATCCTCTGTGGCACGGATTTCAACGAGGGGATCGACGGGTTCGGTCCGAAGACCGCGCTCTCGGCCGTCCGCGAGCACGGCGACCTCTGGGGCGTCCTCGACGCGGAGGGCGAGTACGTCGACTACGGCGACCGCATCCGGGAGTTGTTCCTGGACCCGGACGTGACCGACGACTACGAGATACACACCGACATCTCGCCGGACGTCGAGGCCGCCCGCGAGTACGTCACCGAGACGTGGAACATTCCGGCGGACGAAGTGGCGCGCGGGTTCGAGCGCATCGAGGAGTCGGTCACGCAGACCGGCCTCGACCAGTGGACGTAGGTCGGCCCGGCCAGCGGACGTAGGCCGACCTGTCCAGTGGACGTAGGCTGACCGCCCAGTGGCGTAGGTCGACCAGGCGGATGGGTGGCCGGAGCGCACGCTTTTTCTGCCGCGGCCCCACTCTCCCGGTATGGACCTCTCGGACGTCGAAGCAGTCATCGAGGACGCGATTCCGGATAGCGACGCGACCGTGGAGCGCGCACGGGGAAAGCACGACGACGACCACCTCGCCGCCACCGTCGTCTCGCCCGCCTTCGAAGGCGAACGCCTCGTCCAGCAACACCAGCGGGTGTACGACGCGCTCGACGAGCACATGACGACGGACATCCACGCGCTCGAACTCCAGACGTACACGCCCGAGGAGTACGACGAACGCGAGGCGTAGCGGGTACACGGGCGAGAGAACCGGGTCAGCGCGATAGAACCGTATTCGGGCGAGAAAACAGTGTTCAGTCGAGAGGAGAACGTCCGCAGACGACGAGTTACTGCGGGACGGCCTCTTCGTCGCTCTCGCGCGTGCGATTGTGGAGCGCATCACCGGTCTCCGCGTCGAAGATGTGAATCGCTTCCTCCGGGATGTGCGCGGCCACCTCGGTGTCCGCGTCGGGGGACGTGGTGGCGTCGACGACCGCAGTGAACGTCTCCCCGTCGTCGCCGAACGCGAGGTAGACGTTGTTCTCGTTGCCGAGCGGTTCGACCACGTCCACGGTCACGCGGAAATCGTGGTCGCCGTCGACCGCAGTTCGGAGTTCGACGTCCTCGGGGCGGATGCCGAGGCGGACGTTCCGCGCGCCGTCGAGGTTCGCGAGCGTCTCCTCGGAGAGCGGGTACGTGAACTCGTCGGTGACGAGTGCGCCGTCCTCGACGGTGGCGTCGAAGAAGTTCATCGAGGGTTCGCCGAGGAAGCCGGCGACGAACTCGTTGGCGGGTTCGTGGTACGCCTCCAGCGGCGTGGCGACCTGCTGGAGTCGCCCGTCGTTGAGGATGGCGATGCGGTCGCCCATCGTCATCGCCTCCGTCTGGTCGTGCGTGACGTAGACGGTGGTGACGCCGAGGTCCTCCTGGATGCGCTGGAGTTCCGTGCGCATCGTCGACCGGAGTTTCGCGTCGAGGTTGCTGAGCGGTTCGTCGAGCAGGAACGCCTCGGGGTCCCGCACGATGGCGCGACCAAGCGCGATGCGCTGTTGCTGGCCGCCGGAGAGCTCGCCGGGAGTCCGGTCGAGTAGGTCGCCGATGCCCATCGTCGCGGCGGTGTCCTCGACGCGGCGGTCGATCTCGTCGTCGGAGAGATCCGTCGACTCCTCTAGGCCGAAGCGCATGTTGCCGCGGACCGTCATGTGCGGGTAGAGCGCGTACGACTGGAACACCATCGCGATGTTCCGGTTCTTGGCCTCTCGCTCGTTGAGACGCCGACCGCCGAGCCGAATCTCGCCATCCGTGGCGGTCTCCAGGCCGGCGATCATCCGGAGCGTAGTCGACTTCCCGCAACCGGACGGCCCGACGAGAACGAGGAACTCGCCGTCGTCGATGTCTATCGATACGTCGTCGACGGCGACGATAGAGTCGCCGCCGTCGTCGAACACTTTCCGCAGTTGGTCGAGTACGAGATCACTCATGTTGGTCACTCCGTGGAAGGACCCGTGGCGCTGCGCACATCACGTGCGCACCCCCTCGGCGAACTCGTCGGTGAACAGCACGTAGATGAGGATGGTCGGGATGGCGGCGACGAACGCCGCGGCCATCCGGAGCGGGAAATCCAGTCCCGTCTGGGCCTCACCGATGCCCGACAGTATCAGGGTCACCGACGCCGCGGGACTGCTCGCGCTCGAGACGAGGGTGAGCGAGAACAGGAACTCGTTCCAGATCTGGGTGAACTGGAAGATCAGTACGACCGCGAACATCGGGCGCGACAGCGGGAGCACGATCCGGTAGTAGATCTTCGTCACGCTCGCGCCGTCGAGTCGCGCGGCCTCCAGCATCTCCGTGGAGATGCTCTTGTAGTGCGACCGGAACAACAACACGCAGATGGGGATGCCGTAGGCGACGTGGGTTATCGTCAACTCGATGAGCGTCCCCCAGTACGGTTCGAGGACCGGAAGCGCCCACAGGAAGGATAGCAGGCTGGTCAGGTCGAGGTAGTTCGACCAGAACCGCGACAGCGGAACGATGACCGCCTGGTACGGGATGAAGATGCCGGCGATGAACAGCACGAGCACGCCGATCTGGCCGCGCCAGTCGACGAGCGTCAGGCCGTACGCCGCCGTGCTCCCGAGGATGGCACAGAGTATCGTCGCCGGAATCGTGAAGATGAGGCTGTTCACGATCCCGCGGACGAGCAGGTCGAAGGCCGTCGCCCAGTTCTGTAGCGTGAACGTAGACGGCCCCGGCGGCACGTACGGGAGCGTCTCGACGACCCCGGTCGCGGTCTTGATCGACGTCACGATCCCGGTCTCGATGGGGATCAGGTAGAACCCGACCAGCGCCGCGAGCACCGCGTACAGCCCGACACGCCACGGGTCGTACGCTGTCAACCGTTCGGACAGTCGCGCGTCGAGGTCCGCGGTGTCGTCCGTCTCCGTCATAGGTTATCTCCTCGGTACTGGTAGTACAGGTACGGTGCGATGATGCCGAGTGTCATGACGAACAGGATGATGGCGATGGCGGAGGCGTACGCCCACTGCTGGAGCTGGAACGCCTGCCTGACCATCAGCGTCGCGAGGATGTCCGCGCCCTTCGTCGGCCGGTAGCCGCCGAACAGGGCGTAGAGGAACGAGAACGCCTTCAGCGCGAACAGCATCAACACCACGGTGGCGCTGACGGTCGCGGGCTTGAGCTGTGGCACGATGACGCGCCAGTACATCCGCAGCGTGCTCGCGCCGTCGATGCGGGCGGCCTCGAACTGGTCGTTCGGGATGCCCCGCAGCGCGGCGAGGTACACCACCATGCAGTAGCCGCTGAACTGCCACACCAGCGCGAAGACGACCGCGGCGAGCACGAGGTCGGGGTTCCCGACCCAGTTGTACGGCCCGAGTCCGAACAGGCCGACGAACGCGTTCACGATGCCGTTGTTCACGTTGTACATCCAGAGCCAGAACTGGCCCGTGACGATGAACGACAGCGCCATCGGCAGCAGGTAGATGGTGCGCAGCGTGCTCTCGAAGCGGACCTGTCGGTCGAGCAGGACCGCCACCGTGAGGCCGACGGCGAGACAGACTATCGTGAACGCGACCACCAGGACGAGTGTGTTACGGGCGGCCGCGATGACCTGTGGCGAGGTGACCGCCTCGACGTAGTTCTGGAAGTCGAGGTCCGAGTAGTTCGCGTCGTCGAACCCCGCGTAGTCCGTCAAGGAGATGACGAAGTTCCATCCGATAGCGCCGTAGACGAACAGCCCCATCACCGCGAACGGGACCAGCCAGAAGGGCATCGAGCGCACGAAGTCGCTGTTCCAGTACTGGCGCAGCGTCGACCGCTCGCGGGCACCGGGTGTCCCGACGGCGGTCCCGCCGTCCGTCGCGGCGGTGTCGTTCTCTGCTGGGTCGGTGTCCCGGCCACCCCAGTTCAGTCGTTGTCGGAGAGTATCGAGAGTTGACATAGAGGGATCGAGTAGGGACGCTGCCGGTCAGGCCTGGCCGTCGCCGATGGTCTTGAGCATGGCGTCCGCAGCCGCATCCACGTTGTACGGACCGGTGAAGTTGTCGTTGATGTCGCCCTTGAGTTTGGTCAGCGTGGAAGCCGACACGGCGAGGCCGTGGGCGAGCGTCGGGGGTTTCTCGTCGGCGTTCTGGAACTCCTCGATGGTGTTGGTGAGGTAGTCGCCGAACTCGCTCGTCCCGATGTCGGTGCGGGTCGGAATCGAGCCCTTTCGGGTGTTGAACGCGATCTGGGCCTCCTTGGTGCCGGCGAAGGAGAGCCACTTGGTCGTCTTCTCGGGGCTCGGGTTGTTCCCGGGCTTGATGAACGAGTCGATGTGGAGCGTGTACATCCCCTGCGTTCCGGGGTACGTGATGTGGCCCCAGTCCTCGCCGTACTCGAAGTTCTCCTTCCCGCCGAACGCGCCTGCAGCCCAGTTGCCCTGGTGGATGAACGCCGCGTTGCCGCTCATAATCTTGTCGAGCGCGCCCGTGAGCCCGATCGAGGAGGCGTCGTCGTTGACGTGGTTGTTCAGGATCTGCTTCGTGGATTCGAGCGCGTCGGTGACCTTCGCTTTGTCACCGTTGCCCTTCGTGAAGTCCATGTAGGCCTGGTAGCCCTGCGTGCTGAGCAGCGTCACTGCGAACAACTGCAGCGTCGTCCACGGGAGTTTCATGCCCTGGGCCATCGGCACCTTGTCGGTGTTCTGGCCGACCTTCTCGAGGGCAGAGATCAGTTGGCTGTGGCTCGTGATGTCCTCGGGGTTGACGCCCGCCTCCTCGAGAACTTTCTTGTTGTAGAACAGGTCGTTGAGGCGGTGCGAGCCGATGGGCATCGCGCGGAACGTCCCGTCGTACTTCGAGAGGCTAACTGCTTCTTCGATGTGTTTGTCCTCGAGACCCTTCCAGGCTTCGCTCGCGTCGCCGAGGATTCCCTCGTACTGGGTGAGGTTCGCGCCGGGCCACCCCGCGAAGGAACTCGGCGGGTTGTTGTTCCCGAGTCGCTTCGACATGACGGTGTTGAGGTTCGTGTTCCCGCCGCCGCCGATGGGGCGGAAGTCCGTCTTCATGTCGGGATGCTGCTCCTTGAACTTGCTCGTGAGGGCGTTGATGGCTCGTTCGCCGTCGCCGCCCGTCCAAGCGTGAAGGACTTCGAGTGCCGACCCGGAGCTGTCGCCACCCATCCCGAGACAGCCGGCGATACCCGCGGAACCGGCGGCTGCCGCGGCTGTGAGATACGTGCGACGAGAGAGCTGGCTCTCGTCCTGTGTACTGTGGTTCGGGTTGTCGGACATAAACCTACGCAGACGCAGTACTGGGACCCACTTAATTTTTACTTATATTTCAGTAACGACTGAGACTGTACAACAAATCCGGAGAGACGTTGCAACGAGACGACCAGAATTTGCCGCCTCCCGGTTGCTCCCTCGAGCGAGACAGCCTGGGCCAGCACGAAAGCCGACAGGAGGGACGCAATCAGCGTGGAACGCCAACCCGAACGGTGCGTGTCCGAGCGGGGAGTGTACGGAACGGGCCATCACTGTCCGTCGTCGTGTTCCCCAGAGAACTTATCACCCGGTCCGTCCCAGTCGTATTCGAGATGCACGTAGGCGTACTGACAGTCCCGCTCGCCGACAGGCCGCTCCCGGACGCGCTCGAGTATCTTGCGGACCTCGGCGTCGAGACGGTGGAACTCGGTTGTGGCGGATTCCCGGGCGACGACCACCTCCCTCCGGAGCAGTATCTCGACGACGCGACGGCCCAAGCGGGGCTCGCAGACACGCTCGACGAGTACGGACTGGGCGTGAGCGCGCTGGCCACCCACAACAACCCGCTCCATCCGGACGAGGAACGCGCCCGGGGCGCCGACCGAGAGCTCCGGGACGCCGTCCGACTCGCCGACCAGTTGGACGTGGACACGGTGACGTGTTTCTCGGGACTCCCCGCGGGCGGCCCCGAGGACGAGGTGCCCAACTGGATTACGGCGCCGTGGCCGACCGAACACGCCGAAGCCGAAGCGTACCAGTGGGAGGTCGCCACGGAGTACTGGAGCGACCTCGCGGAGCACGCCGACGACCACGGCGTCGACCTCGCCATCGAGATGCACCCCAACATGCTGGTCTACGAACCCCACGGGCTGCTCCGACTGCGCGAGGCGACGAACGACCGCGTCGGCGCGAACTTCGACCCCTCGCACCTCTACTGGCAGGGGATCTCCGTCACCGACGTGATCCGATTGCTCGGCGATGAGGACGCGATCCACCACGTCCACGCCAAGGACACGAGAGTCTACGAGGAGCAAGCGCGGACGAAGGGCGTCCTCGACACCACCGCCTACGACGTCGAGGAGGAACGGTCGTGGCTGTTCCGGTCGGTCGGCTACGGGCACGGCGAGGAACACTGGAAGGACGTCGTCTCGACCCTCCGAATGGTCGGATACGACGGCGCGCTCTCCATCGAGCACGAGGACTCGCTGACGTCCTCGCGGGAGGGACTCGAGAAGGCCGTCGAACTGCTCGACCGCGTCGTGTTCGAGACCGACCCCGGCGACGCGTACTGGGCGTAGCGTGCTCTCGCTGCTCGCGTTCTGGGTGGCCGGAACCCGCGCCCGGTAAGGCACAACGTACAACACGGTCCGCCGACCAGAACAGTACAGACGATGACACTCGACGTCGGCATCCTCGGCTACCGGTTCATGGGCGTCGCGCACTCGAACGCGCTGGCACGGCTTCCGATGTTCTTCCCGGACGCGCCGGACGTCAACCGGGACGTCCTGGTCGGGCGGGACGAGGACGCGGTGACGGCGGCCGCAGACCGACTCGGATTCGACCGGATCGCGACCGACTGGCGGGACGTGGTCGACGACGTCGACGTGTTCTACAACCTCGGCCCGAACCACGTCCACCGCGAGCCCTCGGTCGCCGCGCTCGAGGCGGACACCGCGGTGTTCTGCGAGAAACCTCTCGCGCCGACGCGCTCGGACGCCGAGTCGATGGCGGCGGCGGCCGCCGACTCCACGGCCCAGTCCGGCACCGCGTTCAACTACCGGTTCGTGCCGGCCATCCAGTACGCCCGGAATCTCGTCGAGGACGGCGTCCTCGGCGACATCCGGCACTTCCGTGGGCGCTACCTTCAGGACTGGCTGGTCGACCCGGACGCGCCGTGGTCGTGGCGGAACGACGCGGAGATGGCGGGCAGCGGCGCGCTCGGCGACCTCGGCGCGCACACCGTCGACCTCGCACGATTTCTGCTCTCGGACGTCGCGGGCGACGTCGAGCGCGTCAGCGGCCACCTTCGGACGTTCACGGACGAGCGACCGGTCAAAGGCGGCGAGGAGACGCGACCCGTCACGGTGGACGACGCGTACAGCGCCCAGGTGGGCTTCGAGAACGGAGCGATGGGAACGCTCGAGGGGTCACGCGTCGCAGACGGCCACAAGAACGCCCACACAATCGAGATAGAGGGAACGAAGGGCGCGCTCAAATTCGACCTGGAGCGCCTCAACGAACTCCAGTTGCTGACCGAGGGTGACCGCGGCTTCCAGCGGGTTCTCGTCACCGACCAGGACGACCCGTACGTCGAACAGTGGTGGCCGCCGGGGCACGCGCTCGGCTGGGAGCACGCGGTCGTCCACGAGAACTACGAGTTCCTCACCGCGGTCGCCGACGGCGGGTCGTTCGCGCCGAGTTTCGAAGACGGACTCGCCGCACAGCGAGTGCTCGACGCCGTCCAGCGCAGCGACGAGCGCGGCGAGTGGGTCCAGGTCGACTGACGGGCGATTCGGGTCGACTGACCCGTCACCCCGCCGAGAAGAGAACGCGACGGCGGCTACTCCTCGGTCTCGTACGGTTCGCCGACCGCGTCGGGCACTCGCGTGTAGCCGACCAGTGTGAGCACCACGAGCACCGTGACGTACGGGAACAGCTCAGTGATGCTGCTGGGCAGCGAGACGCCGATGGTCTGGAGCTGTATCTGGAGCATGTCCGTCGCGCCGAACAGCAACGACGCGCCGAACGCGCCCAGCGGGTTGTAGTTCCCGAACAGGTACGCGACGATGGCGATCCAGCCGCGGCCGTCGACCATCGTGGCGCCGGTGCCGGTGAACCCCGACCCGAACCCGATGGAGAGCGATGCGCCGGCGAGGCCGGCGAGCGCACCCGACAGCACGACAGACGCGTAGCGGACGCGGTTCACGTCCACGCCCGCGGTGTCCAGTGCCTCCGGGTTCTCGCCGGCGGCCTGCACCCAGTAGCCGTAGCGGGTGCGGTAGAGGACGACCCACGCGACGACGGCCACGAGGATGGTGAGCAACACCAGCGGCGACACGTCGAACAGCAGTCGCCCGAGAACCGGAATCGACGCCAGCCCCGGAACCGTCACGTTGTCGACGTTCGGGAGCACAGGACTGGAGACGCCGCCCCAGATGACGGTCGCCACGAACGGTCCGAACCCGAGTCCGATGAACCACACCGCCAGTCCGGCGACGATCTGGTCGGCCTCGTACCGGATCGTCAGCACGGCGAACACGGCGGTCAACACCGAGCAGACGACGACCGCAGCAGCGATGCCGAACCAGAGCTGTGCCTGGGTTATCGACCCGCCCCCGGAGAGCATCCACGCCGCGGCGGCGGCCGCGAGCGCGCCGAATATCATGAACCCCTCCAGGCCGATGTTGAACACGCCGCTCTTCTCGGCGTACAGGCCGCCGATGGCGGCGAGCGCGATGGGCGTCGCGGAACGCAGCGTGCGTTCGGCCGTGCCGACGGTCAGGAGCTGGGCACCCGGGAGGTCCAGGAGCGCGGCGACGACCACCACGGCCAGCAGCGCCGCCGCGGCGCCGATTCTGAGGCGGTGTCGGCGCGAGAAGTCGGCGACGCTCACGCCTCGTCACCCCCGTCGGACTCCGGCTGCCCAGAACGCGACTCCTTCGAGCCCCTGCCTCCGAGTCCGGTGTGTCTGCCGGCCATCCGGAACAGCTCCGGGGTGGCGACGAACAGGACGACCAGACCGATGATGCCGTCGACCAGTTCCGCGGGAATGTTGAGCGTGAAGTCGATGTACTGCCCGCCCGCGTCCAGGCTGCCGAACAGCAGTCCGGCGGGCACGACGCCGAGGGGGTTGTTCGCCGCGAGCAGGCTCACGGCGATGGCGTCGAATCCGAACCGGGGGAACGTCGCGGGGTCGCTGTAGTACCCCAGTATCATGACGGCGAACACCGCGCCAGCCAGTCCCGCGATCATGCCGGAGAACACCATCGTCGCGACGACGTTCCGCTCGGGGTCTACCCCGGAGTACGCCGCCGCGGCCTGCTGGTGGCCCGCCGTGACCAGGTCGTACCCGAATCGCGTGCGGTTCACGACGACGTACGCCACGACGACCGTCGCGAGCGCGATGCCGAGACCGATGACCGAGAAGGACGGACTGGCGAACGCGACCGACGGCAGGTCCACGTAGTCCGGGAACGGCTGGGTGTTCGGCGCGACCGCGTCCGGCGGGCGGAGGTAGCCGTTGACGAGGAAGAAGATGACGCCGGACGCGATGAAGTTCAGCATGATGGTCGTGATGACCTCGTTCGCGTCGGCGTACGCCTTCATCAGCCCCGGAATCGCCGCGTACGCGCCCCCCGACAACACAGCTGCGACTGTCCCGAGACAGACGAGCAGGACGCCGCCGAGCGCGCCGCCGGGGAGGTGCGGTGCGAGGAACAGGACGGTGAGCGCGGTGGCGAACCCGCCGACCACGAACTGCCCCTGGACGCCGATGTTGAACACGCCGGCGCGGAACGCGACGGCGACGGCGACGCCCGCGAGGATGAGCATCGTCGACTGCCGGAGCATGAACGCGACGTTCGAGAGGCTGCCGAACGCGCCGTAGACGAGCGCGTAGCCGAACCGGACCGGGTTGTACCCGGACGCGGCAACGACGAGTGAGCCGAGCAACAACGCGAGCAGCGTCGAGGCCACCGCGATCGCGAACCGCTCGAGCACGGTCGCCCCGAGCATCCGGTCGGCCGCCCGGTCGAGGACGTCACGCGCCCGATTCGTCTCGCTGCCGCTCACGACTGAACACCCGCGTCGGACGCGACGTCCGCCGCCGCATCGATCTCCTCGCGCGTGCGCCCGGCCATCAGGAGGCCGAGTTCCTCCTCGGTCACGTCGTCCGGGTCCACGACGTCGACGAACTCGCCCTCGGACATGACCGCGAGCCGGTCCGATATCTTCCGGATTTCGTCGAGTTTCGAGGAGACGAACAGCACCGCCATGCCGTCGTTGCGCATCTCTCGGAGGCGGTTGTGGATGAACTCGATGGAGCCGATGTCGACGCCCCGCGTCGGGTGCGATGCGACGACCAGGTCAGGGTCGTGTTCGAGTTCGCGGCCGACCACGAACTTCTGCTGGTTCCCACCGGAGAGGGAACGCGCCTCGCTCTCGGCGTCCGGCGGCTGTACGTCGTACTCGTCGATGATCTCCTCGGCGTGGTCGCGCACCGCCGCCCAGTCGATGAATCCGCTGGTGACGTACGGCCGGGTGGTCTGGTTGCCGAGCAGCGCGTTCCGGACCAGGTCGTAGTCCTGGACCAGCCCCGCTGCCTGCCGGTCTTCGGGAACGTACGCGATGCCCGCGTCGATGCGTTCGCGGCGACTCGCGTCCGTGATGTCTGCGCCGTCGAAGGTGACGCGTCCGGACTCGGCGTCCCGAAGGCCGGTGACGGCCTCGACGAGTTCGGTCTGGCCGTTCCCCTCGACGCCCGCAATGCCGAACACCTCGCCCTCGCGGACCGCGAAGTCGACGCCGCCGACCTGTTCGAGGCCGCGGTCGTCCCGAACGCGGAGGTCCGCCACCTCCAGGGCGACGTCGTCAGGTGACGTCTCTCTGTCCTGGAAGTCGAAGAGGACGTCGCGACCGACCATCATGCGCGCGAGTTCCTCTCTGGACGTGCTCGCGGCGTCTACGGTGCCGACGGCCTTCCCGTCCCGGAGCACCGTGATCTCGTCGGCCGCGTCCATCGCCTCGTCGAGTTTGTGCGTGATGAAGATGAGCGAGCGCCCGCGGTCAGTGAGTTCCTGCATGACGTCGAACAGTCGCTCGACCTCCTGGGGCGTGAGCACCGCCGTCGGCTCGTCGAGAACGAGCGTGTCGGCGCCGCGGTACAGCGTCTTGACGATCTCCACGCGCTGCTGGACGCCGACGCCGAGTTCCTCGACCCGGTCGTCGAGGTACTGGTCGACCTCGAAGCCGTACGTCGAACAGATCTCCTCGACGTCGGCCCGGGCGTTCGACTCGTCCACGAGGCCGTTTTCGGTCGGTTCGTGACCCAGAACGATGTTCTGGAGGACGGACATGGTGTCCACGAGCTGGAAGTGCTGGTGGATCATGCCCACGCCCGCGTCGATGGCGTCCCGGGGGGAGTCGAACGTCCGGGGTTGGCCGTCGACCTCGACCGTTCCGGCGTCGGGCTCGTAGAGCCCGTACAGGACCTTCATCAGGGTCGTCTTGCCAGCGCCGTTCTCGCCGACGAGGGCGTGGACCGTTCCCGATTCGAGCGTGAAGTCGACGCCGTCGTTCGCGACCACGTCACCGAACCGCTTGGTGATGCCGTCAAGTCGAACGGCGGGCGTCCGTGTGTCACTCATGAATGGGGGCGTGCACCCGTGTGATTGCTGTCATCGATTCGGGGCGTCAGTTCGTACACCCGGAGGCGGAACACGGGACGGTGACGTCTCCGTTGACGATCGCCTGTTTCGCGTCCTCCAGGTTCTGGTTCACGACGTCAGGGAGCTTCGGCCCGATGGCCTGTCCGAGCGTGACGCCGACCGCGTCCTCGCCGAGTCCGAGGACGTTCTTGCCGTTGACGCCGTCCCAGTTGTCGTTCACGACGGCCGTCGCCACCTGATTGGTCCCTCGGTTGATGTGCTTGACCGCAGAGCCCATGATGACGTCCTCGTACTCGGGAAGCGTCTTGGACTGCGCGGAGTCGACGCCGATGGCGAAGCGGCCGGCTTCCTGGGCGGCCTGGAAGACACCTTGGCCGGCGGCCGCGGCGGCGTGGTAGACGATGTCGGCGCCGCTGTCGTACTGGGAGCCGGCGATGTTGCTCGCCGTCTGGGTGTCGGTGTAGTTGCCGATGTAACCGACGCGGACGGTGGCGTCCGGGTTGACGCGCTCGACGCCGGCCTTGTACGCCCGCTCGAAGGCGTTGATGAGCGCTCCGTCGACGCCGCCGACGAATCCGACTGTCGCCGAGTCGGGCGTCGTGGAGCTCTCCGCGTGGCTGAACGACTGCGTCGTCATGGTGCCCGCGAGGACGCCCGCCTGGTAGGACATCTGGTGGTTCGCCCAGATGTAGGAGGCGACGTTGGGCTGGTCGACGGTGTCGTTGATGAGCATCCACCGCTGGTCGGGGTACTCGGTGGCGTTCGTCTCGAGGCCCTGCAGGTGGTTGTAGCCGACGAGTACGATGAGGTCGTAGTCGGGGCTCTGGCTCTCGGCCAGCCGGGACTGTACCGTCTGGTACTGGGACTGGTTGGTCTCTTCTACCTGCTGGATGCTGATGTCGTGTTCGTCGGCGGCGTTGTTCAGGCCCTCGAGCGCGAGGTCGTTGAACGCGCCGTCCCCGAACCCGGCGGGGCTGGAGACGATGGCGATGTTCGTCCCACCGGAACCGCTCTCCTGGCTACCGAACTGGCTGAGACAGCCTGCGAGCGCCGTGCCACCGACGAGCGCCGCTCCGGACTTGATTGCTGTCCGCCTGCTGATACCGTTCGAAGTCGGTTCTTGCTTCCCCGCGTGTGGTGAGTGGTCGTCTGTCATGGGCACTACTCAACAAGATGTTGACGAGTGGATACTTAATCATTATCCATTATTTAATCCACCTTCGAGTAAACCTATGGTGCACCCACACGTGACGACCACGTTGCCAGTAGTCGGCCAGCGAGTCAGATGGAATGACGTTTTGGCGGTGTAAGGCGACTCGACGGCCGGCGCGCAGGTGACCCAGCGGCCAGCCGTTTCGATGGGTTTTACGCGCCGCCCGCGCGACCCTACGGACATGAGCGAGGACTTCAGGATCGAGCGCGACAGCCTCGGAGAGATGCAGGTCCCGGCGGACGCCTACTGGGGCGCACAGACCCAGCGCGCCGTCGAGAACTTCCCAATCTCGGGCATCCAGTTCTCCCGGCGGTTCGTGCGCGCGCTGGGCGTCGTGAAGAAGGCCGCCGCGCAGGCGAACCGCGACCTCGGCCTCGTCGACGAGGAGAAAGTCGACGCCATCGTGCAGGCCGCCGACGAGGTCATCGCGGGCGAACACGACGACCAGTTCCCCGTGGACGTCTTCCAGACCGGCAGCGGCACGTCCTCGAACATGAACGCGAACGAGGTCGTCGCCAACCGCGCCGCCGAGATTCTCGGCGAGGACGTCGGCGACCGCGTCGTCCACCCGAACGACCACGTGAACTTCGGGCAGTCCTCGAACGACGTGATTCCGACCGCGATGCACGTCGCGTCCCTCGAGGCCGTCGAGAAGGACGTCGAACCGGCACTGGAGACGCTCGTCGACGCGCTCGACGAGAAGGCCGACGAGTTCGACGACGTGGTGAAGACGGGGCGCACGCACCTGCAGGACGCGACGCCGGTTCGCCTCGGCCAGGAGTTCGGCGGCTACCGCACCCAGGTCGAGAAGGGCATCGAGCGCGTCGAGAACGCAAAACCCCACCTCGCGGAACTCGCGCTCGGCGGTACCGCGGTCGGCACGGGCCTCAACACCCACCCCGACTTCCCCGAGTTGGCGGCGGAGTACATCAGCGAGGAGACCGGCGTCGAGTTCCGCGAGGCCGACGACCACTTCGAGGCACAGGCCGCTCACGACGCGATGTCCGAGGCCCACGGCGCGCTCCGTACGGTCGCCGGCAGCCTCAACAAGATCGCGAACGACCTGCGGCTGCTCGCCTCGGGCCCGCGCAACGGCCTCGGCGAGATCGAACAGCCCGAGAACCAGCCCGGCTCGTCCATCATGCCCGGGAAGATCAACCCGGTCGTGGCGGAGGCCGTCAACCAGGTCCACAAGCAGGTCGTCGGTAACGACGCCGCAGTGTCGGCGGGCGCGGCCGAGGGCCAGATCGACCTGAACCTCTACAAGCCAGTGCTAGCGCACAACTTCCTCGAGTCCGCGAACATGCTCGCGAACGCGAGCGAGGTGTTCGCCGAGAAGTTCGTCGCGAAACTCGAGGCCAACGAGGCGCATTGTGAAGAACAGGTCGAGCGCTCGATGGCGCTCGCAACCGCGCTCAACCCCACCATCGGCTACGACAAGGCCAGCGAGGTCGCGAAGACCGCGCTGAAGGAGGGCAAGACGGTCAAGGAGGTCGTCGTGGAGAAGGGCTACCTCAGCGAGGCCGAAGCCGAGGAGGTGCTCGACCCCGAGCGCATGACCCACCGCGGCATCCTCTCCGGCGACGACTGACGGCAACGGCACTCGGCATCGTTTTCTCGGCAGGGTGTCTGTCGACGGACAGCCACTGACGGGTGAGAAGCCGAAGCACTATCGGGACCGTCACCCGGAAGAGGCCAGCCGTGTCGTCAGTGACCGTGCTCGTGGGAGTGCCGACGGCGGCCCGTCCCCTCGTCGCTCACGTATTCGTCCGGCCCACGGCCGTTCCCGGTGCCGCCGAACGGGTTCGGCCCGCGACCGTTCACGGGAACGCGCGCTTTCACAGTGAAGTAGTAGGCGGGTGACGCGACCGGGAGGTCCATCCCGTAGTCGTAGACCGATTCGTCCGGGTCGAACCCGCCGAGCACGCGAACGTCCGGGTGCTTCGGCCCGGACGCCAGATTTTCGAGGTCCTGGTAGTCGAACGTGACGCGGACGGAGCCACCCGAGACGGATACGCCAGCGGCCTCGGTTTCCTGCCCGTGCGCGTTCACTGCGCGGAACGTTTTCCCGTAGACGCCGGCCGCCTGCTCGGGGAGCGGGAACGACGCCGTGACGGTGTCGCCGTCGACCGACACCGACGCGTCGCCGGCGGACTCGTCGACGCGGAGAATCCGGTTGTCCGTGTCCGGGTCGACGACGCCCCACTCCGAGAGGTGGTCGATGAAGATGGTGCCGAGGAAGTCCTCGCTCTTGTCGAGGAGCGTCCCGGCGTTGATCTCGTCGTAGTTGTTGTAGATGTAGTCGTTCGTCGCGAGCGTGTACGTCGCGTCCGGGTCCAACCGTTCGCCGTTGACGTAGAAGTTCCCGACCGCGGACTCGCCGGTGCCCGTGAACTCGTACTGGAGGCCGGCGACCTGGGATCCGCCCTGGATGCCGTACCACGACCACGGGAGAGCGGCCACGGAGATAGCCAAGGATTCGACGAGTTTCCGGCCCTCGACCTCGACTTTCGTGACCTTGTTCGGAAACGGAAGGATGTTGTAGACGTCCTTCCCGGTGATGGGGCCCGGCCCGTAGGTGTCGTTCGACCGGATGCCGCCGGGGTTCTGGAGCGCGATGTCGGCGTCCATCTCCTCGCGCATGACGTCACAGATGAGGTTCCCCATGTTCGACTCGACCGCGTAGTTCGTGTTGAAACGGGCGTCGAGTTCCCGAGATGTCCGGAAGACCGTCTGGCCGAGGCGGTCGTCGAGTTTGCCGAGCCACTCGTCCATGATCGAACGCATTCCGGCGTCCTCGGGCAAACTGTCCGCCTGGCTCTCGAGGTCGTGGCGCTCCCACCCGACGGCGTCGCCCGTCTCGGGGTCTAACTGGAGGACACCGAGATGCGCGAACTGGTCGCCGACCTCACTGACGAGCGTCCCGGACACCTCGCGCACCTGGTCCTGGACGACGCCAGAATGGGAACCGACGATGGCGTCCAGTCCGTCGACCTCGGCCGCGATGTCGTCGTGCGTGCTGGAGTCCGTGTGGGACGTCATGACGACGAGGTCGGCGCCGGCCTCCCGGAGTGCTGTCGTGGCTTCTTGGGCGGCGTCGACTGGGTGGATGACCTGATAGTCGTCAGGGTACGAGGTGATGGAGTGGAAGTCCTCGACGCCGCTGCCGAAGAAGCCGACCCGGTGGCCGCCGACGTCCTCGATTGTCCAGCGCTCCGTGCCCGGTATCGGATTGCCGTCGGGCGTGAGGAGGTTCGCGACGACCCAGGGGTACGTCGAGTTCTGGAAGCGTGCGGAGGCGTTGTCGACTCCGAAGTCGAACTCGTGATTCCCGACGCCGTTGACCACCGGATCGAGGTAGTTCAGCGCCTCTACCATGTGCTCGCCGTGGAACTCGAACCCCATGGTCGACGGGGAGAAGTCGTCTCCGATGCCGACGAAGCCCGCGTTCGCGTGCTCGTTCCGGAGTTCATCGATTTTCGCCGTGTACTGCGCGATGTTCACACCGGACTGCCCCTCGAAGCGTCCGTGGAAGTGCGTGTCGTGGATGAGTGTCACGGGGTCTGACGCCGCACTGACCGTGCCCGCACCGCCGAGCACCGCGGCGGCTCCGGCACTCGCGCTGAGAAACCGCCGCCGGTCGATTGTGAACCGTTCTACGAGACTTCCACCGTCTGTGTCCTCGTCCGAAGACATACCCCTAGAACCCACAGAAAAGAACATTAACCTTTGCACGTAGTTACCAGAAATATCTCATCCGGTGACCGCTGACCGCGTTGTTGACGTTCGCCGGCGTCGCCGTTGTGGATCCCGAACTCGTGTTGGTGGTTGCAGTGCCCACTTCTCGGGATTGCGCGCCGACCGCGCGGTGGAGGTCTGGCGGCAGACCGGACTGAAAGACGGCCGACTCACGCGACGGGCTTTGGTTCCCTGCGACGCCCCGCCCACCTTCTTAACCCCCGCGTTCGATGCCGGACGCATGGAACGTCTCGACTCCCGGGTTCGCGTCGTCTGGCTGGTCAGCGCACTGGTCAGCGCTGGCGTCGCTGCAGCCATCAGTTACGGTGTGTCGCGTGTGCTCGGGGCTCCTGACGGAATCATCCCTCTCTCTCCAGTCGTCGTCGCATCCCTCGTGTTTCTCGTCGTCGCACTCCTCGCTGTCGCGCACACCGTCCTCCGGTATCGCGCGTGGCGCTTCGAGGTGCGCGAGGACACCCTCTACATCGAGCGTGGCGTCCTGGTGAAGGTCCGAACGGTCGTTCCGTACGTCCGCGTACAACACGTCGACGCGCGCCGCGGACCGCTCCAGCGACTGCTCGGACTGGGCAGCGTCGTCGTCTACACCGCCGGGTCCCGGGGCGCCGACGTCTCGATTCCGGGACTCGACGACGCGCGCACGGACGACGTCCAGGAGACGCTTCGCCACCTCGCCATCGAGAGCGAACCCGACTCGGGCGACGCGGGTGACGCCGTATGAAACTCCACCCGCTGTCGGTTCCCTACCGCCTGCTGACGCGCGGCCTCAACCTCGCGTGGGCGGTGCTCGTCGGCGGCATCGCGTTCGCCGACGGCAACCCGCTGGCGATAAGCGGGCTCGTCGTCCTGCTGGTGCTCGCGGTAGCGGCGGGAGTCGCCTACGAGGTGGCGTACTACCGGCGCTTCGACTACGAGCTCACCGACGACAGTCTCGACATCCACTCGGGCGTGTTCTCGCGGCGGGAGCGCGAGATTCCGCTGCGCCGCGTGCAGAACGTCGATGTGACGCGGACGTTCGTCGCGCGCCTCCTCGGACTCGCCGAGGTGGACGTCGAGACGGCAGGCGGCGGCGAGACGGAGGCCTCGCTCCAGTACGTTGGCCGGGAGGAAGCAACTCGCCTGCAGGACGACATCCGGAAGCGCCGCGCCCGCGTGACCGCTGAGCAGGATGAGACCAGTGAGGAATCCCCGGAAGCGGCCGCGGAAGGGGAGTCAGCGGGCGAAACGCTGTTCGAACTCTCGGACCGCGACCTCGTGCTGTACGGCGTGCTGTCCTTCGACCCGCGCCTGGTTTCCGGCGTGCTCGCGTTCGCGCCGTTCGTCTGGCCGTTCGTCAGCGACGTCGTCCCGCTGGAAGGACTCGGCGTGGTGGTCGTCGCAGCGCTCGCCGTGGTCGGCACGCTCGTCCTCTGGGCGGTGTCTGCTGTGGCGCGCATCGTGCGGTTCTACGGCTTCCGTCTGCGCCGCGTCGGCGACGACCTGCGCTACGAACGCGGGTTGCTCCAGCGCTACGACGGCACCATCCCGGTGTCGAAACTCCAGACCGTCTCCGTCGAGGAGAACGTCCTGATGCGCCGGTACGGGTTCGCGTCGCTCGCCGTCGAGACGGCGGGGTACGCCCCCGGTAGTTCGCCGAGCGGTGGCTCCGAGGCCGCCGTGCCGCTGGCGGCCCGCGAGGACGTACTCGGCCTCGCGCGCACGCTCGAGGACTTCCACGACTTCGAGTTGTCGCGCCCGCCGGAGCGCGCCCGAAAGCGCTACGTCCGACGGTACGCGCTGGCGTTCGGCGCAGTCGCACTGCTCGCGTTCGGCGTCTCACAGATTGTCGCGTTCCCGTGGTACGTCGCGCTCGTACTGCTGCCGCTGGCGTTCCCCGCCGCCCGCCTCGCGCACGCCAACCGCGGCTACGACGCCGGCCCGAGACACGCCGTCACGCAGGCCGGATTCTGGCGGCGCCAGACCAGGATCGTGCCCTACGACCGCGTGCAGACCGTCATCCGCCGCCAGACGGTGTTCCAGCGGCGCTGGAACCTCACGACTGTCGTGCTCGACACCGCGGGGTCGCGCTCCATCTCCGGCGGCGACGCGTCAGCCATCGACCGCGATGACGCGGACGCCGACCACCTCGCCGAGGAGACGGAGACGCAACTGCTGGACGCGGTTTACGGCCGCCTCGGCTCCACCGAAACGGACCGCCGGAACGGGGACGGGAACCCGGACGCCGCCGCGGACTGAACGGTTTTTTACCCCTCGACGCCCCACTCCCGGGCAATGACCGAGTTCGACTACGAGGACCTGGGCCTGGTCGCCGGGCTGGAGATACACCAGCAACTCGACACGGCGACGAAGCTGTTCTGTACGTGTCCGACGGAGCTACGGGAACCCGAGGACGCCGAGCGCTCGTTCACTCGCTACCTCCACCCGACGCGTTCGGAACTGGGCGAAATCGACGAGGCCGCCTTAGAGGAGAGCAAGGTCGAACGCGAGTTCGAGTACCTCGCGTTCGACTCGACGTGTCTCGTCGAAGAGGACGACGAACCGCCCCACCGCCTCGACGAGGAGGCCCTCGACGCCACCCTCGAAATCGCGGAACTGCTCGACATGGACGTGGTCGACCGCGCGCACGTGATGCGGAAGGTCGTCATCGACGGCTCCAACACGGGCGGCTTCCAGCGGTCGTCGCTGGTCGCCCAGGCCGGCGAGATCGAGACGAGCGAGGGAGCGGTCGGCATCGAGGACGTGATGTTAGAGGAGGAGTCCGCCAAGCGCGTCGAGGAGCACGGCGACGACGTGACGTACTCGCTGGACCGCCTCGGCATCCCGCTCGTGGAGATCGGCACTGAACCCGACATCGAATCACCCGAGCAGGCCCGCGAGGCTGCGGAGACTATCGGGATGTTGCTGCGCTCGACGGGAAAGGTGAAACGCGGCCTCGGCACCATCCGGCAGGACGTGAACGTCTCCATCGAGGAGGGCGCGCGCGTCGAGATGAAGGGCGTCCAGAGCCTCGACGACATCGACGACCTGGTTCGGGGCGAGGTCCGACGCCAGGTCGAACTCGTCGACATCGCCGAGGAACTCGAGTCTCGGGACGCGAGCGTCGGCGACACCCAGGACGTGACCGGCGTGTTCGAGGACAGCGACTCGGGCGTGATTCGCGGTGCGCTCGACTCCGGCGGTAGTGTGGAAGCGGTCCCGCTGTACGGCTTCGATGGACTCGTGGGCCGGGAACTTCAGGACGACCGGCGTCTCGGCACGGAGTTCTCTGACCACGCGAAGCGTCACGGCGCGGGCGGCATCTTCCACACGGACGAACTGCCCGCGTACGGCGTCACCGAGGCGGAAGTCGACGCGCTCCGCGACGCCGTCGGCGCGGGCGAAGCGGACGCGGTGGCCATCGTCGCGGACGACCCGGACGTCGCGTCGGGCGCCATCGACGCGGTGGCCGAGCGCGCCGAGGTCGCCATCGAGGGCGTGCCGGAGGAGACCCGGGGCGCGAACGACGACGGCACGAGTCGCTACCTCCGCCCGCTCCCGGGCGCGGCGCGGATGTACCCGGAGACGGACGTGCCCGCAGTCGACCCCGACCCTACCGAGATCGAGACACCCGAGTTGCTCACGGAGAAGGTCGAGCGCTACCAGTCCGAGTACGGTCTCGGCGCGGGACTCGCCGAGCAGGTCGCCTACGGCCAGCGGTGGCCGCTGTTCGAGGAGAGCGTCGACGCTGGCGTCGACGCCACGCTCGCCGCCCAGACGCTCGAATCCACGGTGACGGAACTGCGGCGCGACGACGTCCCCGTCGAGAACCTCGGGGACGACCAGTTCCGCAGCGTGCTCGGCCTGGTGTCCGAGGGCGAACTCGCGCAGGAGGGCGTCCCGGAACTGCTCACGGCGCTCGCCCGGAGCCCCGAGCGGGACGCCGCGGACCTCGCCGAGGAACTCGGCCTCGGCTCCGCGGCCGAAGACGAGGTGCGCGAAGCGGTCGTGGAGGTCGTCGAGCGGAACAGCGAGCAGGTCGAGGAGCAGGGCATGGGCGCGTTCTCCGCGCTGATGGGCGAGTGCATGGGCGCGCTCCGCGGAAAGGCGGACGGCGACCTCGTGAGCGAAGTGCTGCGAGAGGAGATTCAGCAACGCGCGTAGGACGCCCCGACCGCCAATCTTTTTGGTCGGCCTAACTTTACGCCGCGTGGCCAGTGTCCTCGCTGCGACGTTCGGCACCGGGACGGCCGAACCGCAATTTTTTAGGCCAGCCTAAAACTACGGCCGGTATGGTCTCATTGACCCGACTGTCGCGGGCACTCCCCGCGCTCGTGCTCGTCAGCCTACTACTGGTTCCCACCGGCGCAGTCGCACGGTCACCAGTCGGCGATGTCGCTCCCAACACCGTCGAACGCACCACTTCCGCCGAAGGGGACGTCGCGTTCGCTCGAACTATCGAGGAGATGAAGGGACACCTCGTGGTCTCCGTCCAGTACGCGGAAACGGGTGACACCAAAGCGGCGGCCCGGCACGCCAGCCACCCCTACGCCGAGTACTGGAGCGCCGTCAACGCGACGCTGCGCGAGGCGAACGCCACGCTCGCGTCCGAACTCGCGACCGGGCTCCAAAACGCGCCCGACCGCGCTCGGAACGCCTCGGCGTCCGAGTACGCCGCGTACGTCAACGACACGGTCATCCCCCTGCTGAACGACGCCAAGCGCGCGGTCGTCGGCGACCGCGCCGCGAGCGCGGCCTTCAACGCGAAGGTCTCCCGCGAACTGCTCCAGCGCGCCGTCCACGAGTACGGCGAAGGCGTCTCCGCGGAGGGCACCGTCACGAACAAAGCGGAGTACGCCGACGCCCGCGGCTTCGCCATCCGCGCGGAAGCGCTCTACCGGTCCAGCATCCGCCAGACGCTCTCCGAACACGCCCGCACGGAACTCGACGAGATGTTCGAGAACCTCCAGACCGCCATCGAGGACTCGAAGGCGCCCAGTGACGTGAAGAGCATCACGAACGGCATCGCCGCCGAGTACGCCGAGTACACGGGCATCGAGGCCCAGACCGGCGACACGCAGGTCGAGAAGACGGTCGCCGAGATCGAAGAGCACCTCCACGAGGCCGTCGAAGCGTACGAGAACGGCGAACCCGCGAAGGCGAAGCAGATCATCCGACAGACCTACCTCTCCTACTTCGAGGGCCTGGAGGGCGAACTCATCGAGAAGCGCCCCGAACTCGTCGAGGAACTCGAAGCGGACTTCAACAAGGAACTCCCGGCGCTCATCGAGCAGAACGCGTCCGTGAGCGAGGTCCGCAAGAAGGTCGAGGCGATGGAGGAGAAACTCCACACCGTCGAGAAGGTGCTCTCACAGGGGAATGAGACGACGATCAGTCTCGACGAGAAACAGACGACGACGGCCGGCGGGACGACCGACGAGGCTGACGCGGCGGCGACCGACGGAACGACCGGCGGGTCCGTCCCCGGGTTCGGCGCCGGCGTCGCGGTCGTCGCAGTCGTCGGGGCCGCGTTCGTCGCGCTCCGCCGAACGAACTGACCACAGATGACACGAGACCGGACTCGCGTTTCCACGAACCGCCGCGCGTTCCTCGCGGCCGCCGCGGGGTCCGCGAGCGCGCTCGCTGGCTGCACCGGCCTCACCGGGACGACCGGCGGGTCGAACAGCCCCGTCCTCAGGAGCGACGGCACGAACGCGTCCAGAGGGAGCGCGCCGACCATCGACGACCTCCCGGACCTCGAGGGCGACCTCACGGTCTACCTCGGCCGGGGAGAGGGAGGCGCGTACGCCGAACTCGTCGAGTACCTGGAGAAGACGCGCTACGAGGACTTCTCCGTCACGCTCAAGCGCGGCCCGTCCACCGGACTCGCGAACACAATCCTCACCGAGGCGGAGAACGGCGAATCTCCCGCCGACGTGTTCTGGTCCATCGACGCGGCGTCGCTCGCGCTCGTCGCCCAGCACGGCCTCGCCGCACCCCTCTCGACGGACCTCGCCGGCATCGTGCCCGCGAAGTTCCGGGACGCCGACCGCCGCTGGGTCGGGCTCACGGGACGCGCGCGAGCGATTCCGTACAACACGAACCGGCTGAGTGCGTCCGACATTCCGGACAGCGTCTTCGACGTGCCTCAGACGGACCGCTTCGCGAACGCGCTCGGCTGGGCGCCGTCCTACGGGTCGTTCCAAGCGTTCGTCACCGCGATGCGGCACCTCGTCGGCGACGACCGCACTCGCGAGTGGCTGAACGACGTACAGCGAACTGGCGTGCAGTCCTACCCGGGCGAGTTCGGCGTGACGTACGACATCGCGCAGGGGACGCTGAAGGCCGGGTTCGCGAACCACTACTACGCGCTTCGCCTGAAGCAGGCGCGGCCCGAGGCGCCGCTCGACCTCGCGTTCACGCGCGGCGGCCCGGGGGCGCTCATCAACGTCGCTGGCGCACTGGTTCTCGATTCCACGGAGCAGTTCGACCTCGCGACGAACTTCGTCCGGCACTTCCTCACCCGTGAGGTCCAGCAGTATCTCGTCGAGCACGTCTACTCGTACCCGCTCGCGCCCGGCGTCGCGCCGCCGGACGGCGGCGACATTGACCTCCCCTCGCTCGCCGACCTGAACCCGCCGGACGTCGACCTCGCGAAACTCGGGAACGTCAAGAAGACCATCGCGTTGCTCCGCGAGACGGGTGTCCTCTGACTCCGATGTCGGACGACACGCGAACCGACGACGCGAACGCGCGCACTACCGCGGCGAACCGACTCCGTCGCGCGACGCGCGACGGCCCACCACTCGCCCTGCTCGCCGTCTGCACCGTCGTCGCGCTCGCAGTGCTCGCGCCCATCGGCTGGCTCGTCGTGCGAGCGCTGGAGGTGGAGACGTGGCGCGCGTACGCGCTCCTCACCAGTTCGTCGACGCTCGACGTGCTCGCGAACAGCCTCGCGCTCGTCGCCGCCGTGACGGCCGCGTCAACGGCCATCGGCGTCCCGCTCGCTGTCGCCACGGCCCGTACGAACCTCCCGTTCCGGCGGTTCTGGACGGTCGCGCTCGCGCTCCCGCTCGTCGTCCCTAGCTACCTCGGCGCGTTCGCGTACGTCGCAGCGTTCGGACCGAACGGAGCACTCGCTGACGTGCTCGCGCCGCTCGGTGTCGCGTCCATCCCCTCCATCTACGGCTTCGAGGGCGCGGTGCTCGTGCTCACGCTCTACGTCTACCCGTACGTCTTCCTCGGGACGCGTGCCGCCCTCCTGACGATGGACGACTCGCTCGTGGAGGCCGCGCGGACGCTCGGCGACACCCCCGCTACAGCGTTCCGTCGCGTCACCCTCCCCCAGATACTCCCCGGTGTCACCGCGGGCGCGCTGCTCGTCGCGCTCTACACGCTCTCCGACTTCGGAACGCCCGCCATCATGCACGTCGACGTCTTCACGCGCGTCATCTACGTCGAGTACACGTACTCGCGGGACACCGCCGCCCTGCTCTCCATCCATCTCCTGCTCGTCACCGCGGTTGTTCTCCTCCTTGAGTCGCGCGTCTCGGGCGCAAGCGGGTCGGGGTACGCGAGCGGCCAGGTGCGTTCGGCGAGCCGCGTCGAGTTGGGGTGGCTCAAAGCCCCGGTCTTCCTCGCGTGCGCCGCGGTCGTGGGGCTCTCGCTCATCGTCCCGCTCGGCGTGTTCACGTACTGGTCGCTCAGCGCGGACCTCGCGGGCGCGTACGTCGACGGGTTCTCCTGGTCGTACGCGATGAACTCCGTCTACGCCGCGGCGCTCACCGCGGGCGTCGCCGTGCTCGCCGCGCTCCCCGTGGGCTACCTCTCCGGGCGGTACCGGGACTCCCGGGTCGCCCGACTCATCGACCGCGTGACGTACGCGGGGTACGCCCTTCCTGGCATCGTCATCGCGCTCGCGCTCGTCTACGTCGGCGTGCGGTACGCGCACGGCCTCTACCAGACCCTTCCCTTGCTCGTCTTCGCGTACGTCGTACGATTTCTCCCGCAAGCGGTCGGGACGACCCGGTCGAGCGTCGTCCAGGTGGACCGCCACCTCGTGGAGGCCGCGCGGACGCTCGGGGACACGTCTCTCGCGGCGTTCCGTCGCGTCACCCTCCCCCAGATACTCCCCGGTGTCACCGCGGGCGCCGCCCTCGTCTTCCTCACGACGATGAAAGAACTCCCCGCGACCCTCCTCCTCCAGCCTTCGGGGTTCCGGACGCTCGTGACGTACATCTGGACCGCCCGCGAGTCCGGATTCTACGGGCGCATCGCGGTCCCGGCGCTCGTCCTCCTTGGGGTGTCCGCGCTCTCGATGTTCGTCATCCTCGCGCACGAACGACGCACGGACCGACCATGAAAGACAGACCAACCATGACAGAGTCAAGCACACTCGACGCCGCAGAACGCGACCCGTCGGGCGACGACATCGCGCTCGCGCTCGACGGAATCACGAAGCAGTACGGCGCGGAGACCGCGGTCTCCGACCTCTCGCTTGCGGTCCGCGAGGGCGAACTGTTCACGCTCCTCGGTCCGTCCGGGTGTGGGAAGACAACGACGCTGCGCCTGCTCGCGGGCCTCGAGCGACCCACGCGGGGCGCGGTCCACATCGCAGACGAGACGGTGGCGACCGTCGACGAGTCCCGCCCCCCGAACGAGCGGGATGTCGGTCTCGTCTTCCAGAACTTCGCGCTGTTCCCTCACCTCTCGGTCCACGAGAACGTCGCGTACGGCGTCCCCGACCTACCCGAGGAGGAACGAGAGGCCCGCGTAGCGGAACTGCTCGACTTGGTGGACCTCGCGGGTTTTGAGGAGCGTGACCCGGGCGAGCTCTCCGGCGGGCAACAGCAACGTGTCGCGCTCGCCCGTGCGCTCGCTCCGGAGCCCGCGGTCCTCCTGCTGGACGAACCCTTCTCCAGCCTCGATGTCCGGCTTCGCGTGGAGATGCGGGAGGAACTGAAGCGCATCCTCTCCGAGGCGGGCGTGACCGCGGTTTCGGTGACCCACGACCAGGAAGAAGCGCTCAGCATCTCTGACCGCGTCGGCGTGATGCACGACGGCAACCTCGAACAGGTCGGGGCCCCCGAGGCGGTCTTCGAGAACCCAGAGTCGCGGTTCGTCGCGTCCTTCCTCGGGCAGGCGGGCTTCCTCTCGGCCCACATCGAGCGCTCGACCGTCGATACGCCGGTGGGGTCGTTCCCGCGCGAACAGCTCTCGGGCGCAACCGAGCAGTACGTCGGCGCGACGGTGGACGTGCTGGTTCGGCCAGACGACGCGAGCGTCTCGCGGGCGGCCTCCGAGGCGGCGGCTGACGGCGTGATCGTGCGCCGCCAGTACACGGGGCCGTCGTTCGTCTACCACGTCGAACTCACGAACGGCGACACCGTGCGCTGCCTGGAGAATCACACGGAGAGTCACTCGGTAGGGACGCCTGTGGACCTCGAACTCGTCGCCGACCACTCGCTCGCGTGGTATCCGGGGCGCTGACTACTCGTCGGCGAGTTTCTCGACGAGCGTGTCGGCGCTGTAACTCTGGAGCGGGCGCGCGGTATCCTTCTGTCGCGCGACGACGAACGTGGAGTTCGTGCGGTCGACCTCCGGGATTCCCTCGAAGTCGGAGATGAGTCGCTCGACGTCGTCGGAGTCGGGGAGACGCGCGAGCACGATGAAGTCCGTCTCGCCCATCGTGAAGAACGTCTGCGTGACGCCCTCGACGTCGTTTATCTTCTCGGCCACCTCCTCGTAGGGGCCGTCGTAGTCGGTGAGCACCTCGAGGACGACGGTGACGCCGAGGCCGAGTTCGTCGAGGTCGAGGTCGTAGAGGTCGTTCTCGATGACGCCGCGCTCGCGGAGGTTGTTGAGTCGGTAGTGGATGGTGGAGACGGGGATGTCGGTCTCCTCGTGGAGTCGCTCGGGGCTGCCGGTTCCCAGATCCGAGATGGCCTTCAGGAGGCGCACGTCGCGTTCGTCCATTGCTCGGGGAGTCGGACAGCGCGGGCAAAAGCCTGTGGGAACGAGACGTATGCCCCACGGAACATCACTATCTTGCCTGCACAACCAACATAGCCCCAGTTCTTGAAGATAAGTTTAATCAGTGAGCGCCTATTTGGATTTGTTATCATGAGTTATCGGCAGACCCCGTTTAGTCTCTCACCCGCGGCGGTGATGTTCGTCCTCCTCTCTGCGTTCTGGGGGACGTCGTTCGTCGCCATCGAAATCGGCCTACACACCGTCCCGGCACTTTCGTTCGCAGCGCTCCGCTACACCATCGCCGGTGCACTCATCTTCGCGTACGCCACGTACACCACCGACCGCTGGCGGCCACGCGGCACCACCGAGTGGCTCGCCGCCACCGTCGCCGGCGTCCTCGTCATTGCCGTCTACCACGGTGCGCTCTACCTCGGCGAACTACGCGTCTCCGGTGCCGTCGCCGCCATCGTCGTCAGCCTCTCGCCCGTGCTGACCGTCGCGTTCGCCAGCGGCCTCCTCGGCAACGCGAGCATCGACCGCGTCAAATCGCTCGGCCTCCTGCTTGGCTTCGCGGGCGTCGCAGTCATCGCCGCGCCCACCGGTGGTGCCGCCGCCGCGGACCTCGTCGGTATCGCCCTCGTCTTCCTCGCCGCCGCCAGCTTCGCACTCGGTGGCGTGCTCACCCGCCCGCTCTCCACGGACCTCCCCATCGAGACGCTGGAAGCCTGGGCGATGCTGCTCGGCTCGTTGGTCCTCTGGGTCGGCGCGTTCGCCCGCGGCGAATCCCTCGCCGCTGTCGAGTGGACGCTCCCCGCGCTCGCCAGCCTCGCGTACCTCACGCTCGTCTCCGGTTGCGTCGCGTTCCTCATCTACTTCGAGTTGCTCGACCGCATCGGTGCCGCCGAACTCAACCTCGTCGGCTACGCCGAACCAGTGGTCGCCGCGCTCGCGAGCTGGGCGCTCCTCGGCACCGTCATCGACGAGAGCGCCGTCGTCGGCTTTCTCGCCATCTTCGCCGGCTTCGCGCTCCTGAAACACGACGCCGTCGCCACCGTCGCCACCGACACCGCCGCGGCCGTACGCTCGTACTGAACGACACCGCTCACGGAACGGGCGTCGGGAACACAACAGCTAACGAGCCGTCGGTCGAACCCCGGAACGTGACCGTCTACTTCGAGGACCTCTCGCCCGGCGACGAACTCGAGTTCGGCGCGTACGAAGTCACGGAAGACGAGATTCTCGCGTTCGCAGAACAGTACGACCCCCAGTGGTTCCACACCGACCCCGAGCGAGCCGAGAACGAGTCCATCTACGGCAGCCTCATCGCCTCCGGGTGGCACACGGGCGCGATGACGATGCGGATGCTCGTCGACGAACACTTCTCCGACGCCGCCAGCTTCGGCGCACTCGGCGTCGACGAACTCCGGTGGCCGAACCCGACGCTGCCCGGTGAAACGCTCTCCGTGCGCGTCGAGGTGCTCGAGACGCGGCCTTCCGAGAGCAGTCCTGACCGCGGCGTGGTGCGAACGGAGACCACCACGTCCAACCAGGACGGAGAGACGAAACTGTCGATGAAACCGATCGTCCTGTACGCCAGGCGGGAGTAGAACGAACGCGTCAGCAGGAGCGAGCGGAGCGCCCCCGCGAATTCACTCCATCCGATTCTCCGCGCGCCGCAGCAGGCCGTGAACGGTGTTCATCTCGCGGCCCGTCGGGTGCGTGCGCCCGAGCATCCGGCGGAGCATCCGCATCGTCTTCTCGCGTTTCTCCTCCGGGTAGTCGACGGCGTCGAGGAACTCCTCGGCGTGCTCGTAGAACGCCTCGATCTCCGCTTCTGTGGCGCGGTGGCGCTCGACGTCCGGGAGTTGGTCCCGGTTCATCGCCAGGTCGCGGAGTTCGTACAGCGCGACGGTGGCGGCCTGCCCGAGGTTCAGGACAGGGTAATCCTCGCTCGCGGGAATCGCACACACCTCGTCGATGCGCTCGAGTTCGTCGTTCGTCAGGCCGACGCGCTCCCGGCCGAACACGAACGCCGTGTCGCTCTCGACGTCCGCGAGGCTCTCTGTGAGTTCCGCGGGCGTGCGGAACGGGAAGCGCGCGTGCTTCGTGGCGTCCTGGTTCGTGACCGCGGTGAACCCGACCGTGTGGAACTCCGACGCGAGTTCGTCGAAGGAGAGTTTGCGGGCGTTCGGCAGCACGTCCTCGCGGGCGTGCCCGGCGAACCCGTACGCCTCGGAATCGCGCCCCAGGTACGGCGGGTCGACGAGCAGCAAGTCCTCGAATCCGAAGTTCTTCATCGCGCGCGCAATGGTGCCGACGTTCCCGGACGTCTTCGCGTCGACCACCGCGACGGCGGGCTTGGTCTGTGGCTCGCCGGCATCCTCGGCGTCCCCGGCATCCTCGGCGTCTCCAACCTCACTCATCGCCGGTCGGGTACTCCGTGTCGAGGTCCAGGTCCTCGGTATCGACCTCGTCCGTGTCGATACCCTCGCGGAGGTCCACTCGCGCCTCCTCCGCGTCCTCGGGCACGAACGCCTCCGGATCGGGCTCCTCCGCCTCCGGCTCGGGCAGGGACTCGGGGTCCGTCTCGACGTGGCCCGGGCCGTCGTACCAGTCGGGCGCGCGATTCCCCGCCGCGAACCACTCGTGGAACTCGTCCTGGAACGCCTCCGTTCCCTTGTACTGCTCGCCGCCGTCCTCGAGGTACCAGTAGTAGAAGTCGGGTTCGTGCTCGTCGCAGAGCAACACCTCGTCGAGCGGTTCACCGTACACGCACGTCGGGTGGTTGTACTCGTCCTCCGCGTTCTCGCCGTGAATCAGATAGCAGGCGTCACACGGCAAGTCCAGGAGGATGCGCAGGCGAACGAGTCGCTGACGGTCGTCCTCGTTCATCTCCGCGAGCGGCCGCCAGTTCCCGTCGTCGTCGAACACCTCGTCCTCGTCGAAACGCCACCCCCGAAGACCGACACTCACCTTGCTCATTGCCGGGCAGTAGGTAGCCGACGCACAAAAGTCAGTTGAAGAAGTCGGCGGAACTCCGAACGCCGCGTCTCGCGGGTAGAATCGTGTCGCCTATGGTGCACGCGCTCCCCGGTGAAGCCATGCGAACGGTCGACGCCGCCGGACTCCCCATCGGGGACGACCACCCGCCGCGAATCATGGGCGTGTTGAACGTCTCCACGGAGTCCCCCTACGACCCGAGCGTCTACGACGACCCCGCGGAAGCGGCGGCGTACGTGGACGAGGAACTCGTCAGCGAGGGTGCTGACATCGTGGACGTCGGTCTAGAGTCCGCGAACAAGCGCTTCGAGGTGCTTTCGGCCGAGCAGGAACTCGAACGCCTCGACACCGCCGTCGAGACCATCGAACACGTGGATGGCGACGCCGTCTTCTCCATCGAGACGCGGTACAGCGAGGTGGCGGACACTGCGCTCTCCCGCGGGTTCGACATGGTCAACGACATCTGCGGATTCGCGGACCCCGAGATGCCGGCGGTCTGTGCGGCCCACGACGCCGCCGTGGTGAAGATGGCGAGTCCGCCCGACCTGGAGCGCCCCGGGGCAGTCGAACGGGTCGACGACATCTACGACGCGCTCTCGCTCAACGGGTTCACTGACAAGACCATCGTCGACCCCGCGTTCGGTGGATGGTCGGCGGAGAAGACGCTCGCAGACGACCGCGAGACGTTCGACCGACTGCGCGAGTTCCGGGGGTACGGGCACCCGATGCTGGTCTCCATCAACCGGAAGAACTTCCTGAAGGAGATCGCTGACCGCGACACCGACGAGGCGCTTCCCGTCTCGCTCGCGGCGACGTCGATGGCCGTCGAGCGCGGCGCGCACGTCGTCCGGACCCACGACGTCGCGAAGACCCGGGACGCCGCCCTAATCGGCCACGAGTTCCGGCGCAAGCGGGCGACCGAGTCGGCCATCGAGGAACTCGACGTGACGACCGTCCGGGAAGCCAAGCGCCACGTCGCGCGCCTGGGCGGTAAGGAGAGCGACGGCGGACAGAGCGAGTCGGTGGCGGAAGACGCCGTCGCTCGCGCGTACGAGGTCCGAGGACTCGACGAGGACGACCGAGCGGCGCTCGCGGACGCGGGGGTGACCGTGGTCGGCGACGACCCGGCGTTCGTCGCGGGGAGTGCGCGAACGCTCCATGCTGCGTCGACAGCGCTCTCCAGGCAGGAGGGAGTCCTGGGCGCCCTCGCCGGTGTCTGGCAAACTGCTGGTGAGTAACGGGAAAGCTTATACCCAAGGGGCAAGAAGCCGGGATTGGAAGCCGGACTCCCGCCGGGTAGGGGTACTTTGCGGGGCGTCTCGGCTCGAACCACGGAATCCTTTCATTTATTCAACCGCGTAGCAACAGCCATGGAGTTCGACGACTGGGAGCCGGTGTACGAGGAGATACTCGCCGACTTCGGCTACGACCGGGCGGGCGACGAGCGCGCCCGGGATGTGCTCGCGGAGTACGTCGACCCGTTCGACGTTTCGCGTCTCAACTGCACCGGGAAGACGGTGGCAATCGCCGGTGGCGCGTCGTCGCTCACGGACGACGACGAACTCGAAGTCGCGGCCAGCGCCGACGCCGTGTTCGCGGCCTCGACGTCTGTAGACGTACTCGGTGACGCTGGCATCACGGTCGACCTGATGGTGACTGACCTCGACAAGAACCCCGGCACTGCCCGCCGGCTCACCGAGTCCGGAACGCCGGTCGCGGCGCACGCCCACGGCGACAACGTGACGGCAGTCCGCGAACACATCCCGACGTTCGAGCGCGAGAACGTCTGCGGAACGACGCAGGCAGCACCGGTCGAGCGCGTGGCGAACTACGGCGGATTCACGGACGGCGACCGGGCGGCGTTCCTCGCGGACCACTGTGGCGCCGCCGAACTCGTGTTTCCGGGCTGGGACTTCGACGACCCGGGCGTCGGCCCCGAGAAGGCCCGGAAACTCGGGTGGGCCGAGCGACTGCTGTACTGGCTGGAGGGGCGGCGCGGCGAGCGGTTCGGCGTGCTAGACGGCCGGCGGCGCGGCATCGACCCGGTGTAGGGCGCCGAGCAGGTCAGGGTTCGAGGACGACTTTCCCGGTGGTTCCGCGGTTCTCGAGTGCGGCGTGAGCGTCGGCAGCGTCCTCCAGGTCGAAGGTCTGCCCGACGACGACTTCGAGGTCACCATTCCGGAGCATTTCGGAGAGTTCCGGGACCGCCTCGTAGATCCGCTCCGGGTCGCGCTCCATCGCGCGTCCGAGGTGGAATCCCTCCACGGACTTGTTTCCGAAGAGCAGTGTCGCGGTGTCGACAGTGCCGGGTTCGCCCGAAGCCGCGCCGTACGCGACGATTCGACCGAAGTGGGAGAGCGCGTCCACGCTCTCCCGGAACGTCTCGCCGCCGACGCCGTCGAGCACGAGGTCGAGTCCCTCACCGTCCGTGAGTTCGTCCGTCACCTCCCCGAAACTCGTCTTCGTGTAGTTGATGGGGTGGTCACAGCCCAGGCGCTCCGCGAGGTCGAGTTTCTCCTGCGTGCTCGCGGTGCCGAACACCTCTGCTCCGTGGATGCTCGCAAGCTGGACGGCGGCGGTGCCGACGCCGCCCGCCGCGGCGTGCACGAGCACGGACTCCTCCGGTTCCAGTTCGCCCCATCCGTGGAGGCAGTGGTACGCGGTGAGGAACTGGACGGGGAACCCTGCGGCCTCCGCGAACGACATCGACTCCGGCACGTCGAACAAACCAAGCGCGGACGCGGTGACGTACTCGGCGTACCCGCCGCCGTCCACCATCGCGACGACGCGCTCGCCGACCTCCCGGTCCACGCCCTCGCCGACGGCGGCGACGGTCCCTGCGGCCTCCATCCCCGGTACGTAGCGTGGTTCGGGGCCGCCGTGGTAGTGGCCGCGGCGCTGCATCACGTCCGCGAAGTTGACGCCGGCGGCCGCCACGTCGACGAGCACTTCGCCGGGGCCTGGCTCTGGCTGGTCGTGCTCTACGACGTCGAGAACGTCCGCGTCGCCGAACTCGGTAACTTCGACTCCCTTCATGTTTCCGTGGACGGCCGCCGGCCGCAAAAAGACGGGCAAACGCGAGGAAACAGACCGGGAGTTTCGGCTACTCGGGAGCCAGCGCGTCCATCGTCGCGTCGATGACCTCGCGTTCGGCGGCGCGCGGGAACGACACGGCGACGGCGTCCACGCCGTCGACAGCGGCGAACTCCTCGAACTGCTCTCTCGCTTGCTCGGGCGTGCCGACCGCGGCGAGCGAGTCGAGCAGGTCGTCGCTGACAGCGGCCATCGCGCGCTCGTGGTCCTCGGCCTGCCACGCGTCGTGGATGGCGTTCGCGGCGTCCTCGTGGCCCTGGCGGGCGAGTGCATTCCGGTAGAAGGTGCCCATCCCGCCGACGTAGAACGCGAGGTGCTGGCGCGCGAGGTCACGCGCGGCGTCGCCGTCCGGCAGCGCACAGCACGGCAACACGAGCGTCGTTCGAACGTCACTGGAGTCGCGGTCGCCGAGTTCCGCGCCGCGCTGGAGGTCGTCCAGGCGGTCGCGGATACCGTCCTTCGTGAACATGAGCGCGTGCCACCCGTCCGCGAATCGCCCGGCGAGTTCGACCGCCTTCGGCCCCATTCCGGTCACGTCGATCCCGGGCGCGGGGTCCGGCGGCGTCTGCCGGAGTCGGAAGCCACGCGTCTGGACCAGGTCGCCGTCGTAGTCCACTTGCTCGCCGGCGAGCACCGCGCGGACGATTTCGACGTACTCGCGCGTTCGCCGGAGCGGTCGCTCGAAGGACTCGCCGTGCCAGCCCTCCACGACCGCGGGGCCGCTCGGTCCCATCCCGAGGCGGAACCGGCCGTCCGAGTGCTCCTGGAGCGTGGCCGCAGTCTGCCCGACGAGCGCGGGACTCCGCGAGTACGTGTTCACGATGCTCGTGCCGATACCGAGGTCGTCGGTGCGGTCTGCGAGTGCCGCGAGCGTCGTGACGGCGTCGCGACCCCACGTCTCGGGGAACCACGCGCGGTGGTAGCCGAGGCGTTCCGCGGTGGTCCCGATGTCGAGGACGTCGTCGAGGCTGTCCTGGGCGGCGACCGGGAGATGGATGGTTCGGTCGGTCACTGTGACGGCACCTCCTCGCCACGCGGAACGCCGCCAGCGGTCACCGTCTCGCCGACGACGAACGAGGACGCGGGACTGGCGAGGAATCGCGCGACGTCCGCTATCTCCTCACTCACGCCGATTCGCCGGTCCACGTCGTCGCGGTCCACGTCCTCGGACGAGACGCCCATCTGGGATTCGAGGCCGGGCGTCGCGACGAATCCGGGCGCGATGCAGTTCACGCGCACCCCCTCGTCCGCCCACTCCATCGCCAGTGTCCGGGAGAGCGTCGCGACACCCGCCTTCGCGGCGGCGTAGTGGCTCATGTAGGGCGCTCCCTCCTTCCCGGCGACGGACGCGATGTTGACGACGGTCCCGCCGCCGTCTTTGAGATGGTCGGCGGCCGCCTGCGTGCAGTGGTACGTTCCGGTGAGGTTCACGTCCACGATGGTCTGCCAGCCGTTCGGCGAGATGTCGTCGAAGCCAGCGACGAAACTCGCGCCCGCGTTGTTCACGAGCGCGTCGACGCCGCCGAACGTCTCCACGGTGGCTTCGACGAGCGCCTCGACGGCGTCCCGGTCGGTGACGTCGCACTCGACGGCGAGCGCGCTTCCGCCGTCGTCGCGGATGCCCGCCGCGACGGGGTCGACGTTGTCCTGCTCGCGCGAGCAGACCACCACGTCCGCGCCGTCGGCGGCGAACCGCTCGGCGATTGCCCTCCCGATACCGCTCGACGCGCCCGTGACGATGGCCGTCCCCGAGACGGCGAATCGGTCACTCATGGCGCCACGTTCCACGAGCCAGCGCTTAAATCTGTGTCAACAGTTGGCAACGAACGGAGAGTTGGCGACCCGGTCGACCCCGGTCTCGGATGGACCCACTCTGACAGCCCCTCCACGAACGCCTCGCGACGTTCGGAGGTGAAGAAAGCCCAATCGTCGAAGCACCATTGTCAGTTCGTGTAACTGTCCGCTCACAACGAATCCTTCCAGGCTGATACGTTCGGCTTGCTACTCGGTTCGGCGGTTGGAAATATCGGTCCTCGGAGCGCAAGGCGAACAATTTCCAGAAGATTGAATTTGGTCGACCGGACGCCGTCTTCGCGTCTCCTTCTGGAATACAGCGTTAATGTCGTTCACGTTGTCACTCTCCTCAGAGCACTATGGTCGAAAAAATCGGTGTCGTTCACATGGACTTGATGGCGAAGGGAGGGGGCGAAGCCGTCTGTATGAACGTCCTCGAAGCGCTGAGCGGAGAATACGACGTGACGCTCATCACGCTCACGGAGCCGGATTTCGAGGAACTCGACGCCTACTTCGACACGAACGTCGGCGGCGTCGACGTTCGGCTTGCCGGCGTGCTCGCACCGCAACTACACGACCACTACGGCCTCCAGTACTACATCCTCCAGAACGCACTCCTCGGCCGGTACGCGCGACGCAACCGCCACGAGTTCGACCTCCTCGTCAGCACCATCAACGAACTCGGACTCGGGCCGAACGCCGTCCAGTACGTCCACTTCCCGTTCGATTGGTCGGTGAACCTGGACAACCGCGAGGACATCTTCCACCCCACCGTCGAAGACGGCGGCCCGTACGAACAGCTCTGTACCGCCGTCGGAAACGTCGACGCTACCGACCTCCGCTCGAATGCGGTGCTCGCGAACTCCGAGTGGACGGCGGACGCCATCGAGAACGCCTACGGCTTCGAACCACAGGTCGTCTATCCGCCCGTCGACACGGCGGCGTTCCGCGAGGTGCCGTGGGACCAACGCGAACCCGGATTCGTGGCGCTGAACCGAATCGAGCGGAGCAAACGAATCCTCGAGCTGATTCGAATCGTCGACGGCGTCCGCAATCGCGGCCACGGCGTCCACCTGCACGTCGTCGGCCCGACCATCGACGAGGAGTACCGCACCGAGGTTGACGCGCTCGCCGACGAACGCGACTACATAACGATAGAAGGAGAGGTATCCCGCGACCGCCTCGTAGAACTGGTCTCCACGCACCGCTACGGCATCCACGGGAAGGAACACGAGCACTTCGGGATGAGCGTCGCGGAGCTCGCAGCGGGCGGCACCATCCCGTTCATCCCCTCGGCGGGCGGACAACGCGTCATCGTGAACGGCCACGAGGAACTACTGTACGACTCCGTCGACGACGCCGTGACGAAGATCGACCGCGTGCTGTCCGACCCGGCGCTCGAATCGGACCTCCGAATCAGCCGCGACGCCATCGAGCGGCGGTTCGGTCGGGATCGATTCCACCGCGAGATACGGAACATCGTTTCGGAGCGTCTCCCGGCGACGCCCACTCCGGTTCCCGCTGCGGCGGACGGGTCGGGCGACGTTAGACGGGAGTGATGGGAGTTCCAGGTGCTTCTCGCTTGTACGCTCCGACGAGGGCGTCGACGGTCCGCGACCAGGGGTACTGCTCGCAGACGTACTCGCGAGCGGCGCACCCGGCAGCGGCAAGCGCGTCGGCGTCGGCGGCCATCCACTCGCGGAGTCCAGCAGCGAGCGCGTCCCGCTCCGGAGAAACGAGTACGGGTGATGGCATCGCCGAGCGGTCGCGCAGCCCCGAGAGCAGTTCGACCGTTCCACCGACGGCGGTGCCGAGCACGGGCGTCCCGGCGGCGAGCGCTTCGAGGGTGGCGAGGCCGAACCCCTCGAGTTCGGTCGTCGGCAGGACGAACGCGTCGGCGGCGGCGTACGCGCCCGGGAGGTCCGCGTCCGGAATGTAGCCGAGAAACGTCACGCAGTCCCCGAGACCGAGGTCGTGCGCGCGGCGTTCGAGCAATTCGCGGAGCGGCCCGTCGCCAGCGACGTACAGGTGTGGGGATTCGCCATCGTCCGGACCGTCGGTCGCTCGGGCGAAGGCTTCGAGCAGGAGCGCGTGACCCATCCGCGGGGAGAGACGGCGAACGGTGAGGAATCGCGTTCCGGAGGCGTCCATCGCGGGATGCGGTCGGGCGTCCGGCGAGAACCGCTCGGCGTCGACGCCGCCGGGAACGACGTCGACGGAAACGTCCAGTCGGGGCTGCGTCTCGCGGAGGCGCTCCCGCATGAACGCACTGAGCGTCACCACCTGGTCCGAGCGAGCGAGCAGTCGGCGTTCGAGGCCTCGGCGGAGTTCGGCGTTGAGGCGCCGGCGAACCGGCGAGCGGTCGGCGTTCCGGGTTCGGAGTCGGTACTCGACGGACCACGGACTGTGGAACGTCGGAACGCGGCGCACGTCGTCGGGGACGACGCGGTCACAGAGCAGGCCGATGACGTGTCCCTGGACGCTGAATACGTCCGGGCGACCCGCGGATTCGACGGCGGACGCGACGGCTCGTGCCGCGTTCGGCAGTTGGCGGACGACAGTCGGCCAGGACTGGTCGGCGACGCGAACGTCGTAGCGATAGACGTTCATTCCGGCGACGCTCCCGCGGGTCGGCTCGCTTCCACGTCGGCGCGTGACGACGGTGACGCGGTGGCCGCGCTCGACGAGTCGGCGACCCGTCTCGTAGACGTACCGTCCGGTTCCCCCCGAACCGGCGTCGGGGTAGAGGTCGTGTGCCGCGACGAGGACGTGCACACGTGGACGTTCGAGGACGGTTACCAAAAGCGAAGTTGCCAGTTCAGTTAACTTCGAGCGCGCCGAACGTGACATTAGCGAAACAACATGGTTACGTACGATTTCGACGGCAAGACTGTACTCGTCACGGGGGCCGCCCGCGGACAGGGACGTTCTCACGCCGTGCGGTTCGCCGAGCACGGTGCAGACGTGGTCGTGACAGACGTGTGCGAAACGAAACACGGGTCGCGATACGAGTTGTCAGACGAGAGTGACCTCGCGGACACCGTCGACGCCGTGGAGGACGCTGGCGGCGACGCGCTCGGCCTGCGGATGGACGTCACCGACGAGGCGGAAGTGGAGGGCGCCGTCGAGCACGCCATCGACGAGTTCGGGCACATCGACGTTCTCGCCAACAACGCCGGCATCGCTCCGGTTGGCGGCCTGATGGACCTCGACGAGGAGACGTGGAACGGTACGCTCGACGTGGTCCTGAAGGGCGTGTGGCTCTGTTCGAAGCACGTCGGCAAGCACATGATCGAGCGCGGCGAGGGCGGTCGCATCGTCAACACGTCCTCCACCGCCGGCCTCGTCGCGTCGCCCGGACTCGGCCACTACACCGCCGCGAAACACGGCGTCATCGGACTGACGAAAGCGCTCGCCACCGAACTCGCGGAGTACGGCATCACCGTCAACGCGGTGTGCCCGACCGCCGTCGACACGCCGATGACCGGCGGCATCGTCGAGACCATCGACGAGGACCTCGGCGAACTGGCCGAGCAGTCCGGCACGGACAACCTCTTCGAGGACATCCTCCAGCCAGAGGACGTGAGCAACGCGTTCCTCTGGCTGTCGAGCGAGGACGCGCAGTTCGTCACCGGCATCGCGCTCCCCGTCGACGCCGGCGCGACCGCGCTCTGATTACGGGCCTTACGCTCCGAACGCGCGGAACGTGGGCGGCTCGTCGGTGGATTACTGCTCGCCGACGAGTTCGAACTTCTGGACCTTCCCGGTGGTCGTACGCGGCAGTTCCTCCACGAACTCGATCTCCCGAGGGTGTTTGTACTCCGCGAGGCGGTCGAGGCAGAACTGGCGGAGTTCGTCGGCGGTGACGTCCGCGTCGGGCGCCTTCACGACGTACGCCTTGACCGTCTCGCCGCGGCGGTCGTCCGGGATGCCGACGACGGCGACGTCCGCGACAGCCTCGTGCTCGAACAGCAACTCCTCGACCTCGCGCGGGTAGACGTTGTAGCCCGCGGTGTTGATCATGTGTTTCTTCCGGTCGACGACGTAGAAGTAGCCGTCCTCGTCGTGGTAGCCGAGGTCTCCGGTGTGGAACCAGCGCCGGCCGTCCCGCTCCGTGAACGCCTCCTGGTTGGCGTCCGGGAGGCCGGCGTATCCACGCATCACGTTCGGGCCTGAGACCACGAGTTCGCCCGTGACGTCGTCGATGTCCACTTCGTCTTCGTCCACTGGCCCTTCCTCGACCGGGCCAACCTCCTCGAAGTCCCCGGTGACGATGCGGGCGTGGACGCCCTCCAGGGGTTTGCCGATGGATCCGACCCGTCGCCCCCACTTCGGGCTGTTGAAGTGCGTGATGGGGCTGGTCTCCGTGAGCCCGTACCCTTCGTAGATATTCACGGGGTAGATCTCCTCGAACTTCCGGAGCACCTCGACCGGGATGCCTGACCCGCCGACCCCACAGAGGCGCAGCGACGAGAGGTCGAATTCGCCGGCGTTCGGCTGGTTCACGATGTCGTTGTACATCGCGGGGACGGCGTGCATCAACGTGAGTTCGGCGTCCTCGACGAGCGAGAGGGCCTGCTGGGCGTCCCAGGACGGCAGCGGGTAGTACGCGCCACCGCCGAACAGCGTGCCGTTCATCGTGACCGTCATCCCGTAGATGTGGAACAGCGGGAGCACGCCGAGCATGCGGTCGCCGGGTCCGATGCCGCCCTCGAGGATGTCGATGGACTGTCGGGCGTTCGACGCCAGGTTCTCATGGGTGAGTTCCACGCCCTTTGGCTTCCCTGTGGTGCCGGACGTGTACGGCTGGACCGCGACGTCGTCGTCCGCGCGCTCGGCCACCGAGTCGTCGCCTGCATCCGCGCCGCCGGCGAGGAACTCCTGGAACGGTGTTCCGGTGTCGGCCTCGCCGCCGACGGTGATTACCTCCTCGACGTTCGTGTCCTCGCGTACCTCCTCGACGAACGGGACGAGGTCGGCGAGTGCGACGACGACGCTGGCCTCGCTGTCCCCGAGCAGGTGGCTGATCTCACGGCTCTTGTACTGGGGGTTCATCGGAATCACGACGCCGCCCGCGCGCAGTGTGCCGTGGAACGCGGCGACGAACTGCGGGAGATTCGGCAGGTAGACGGCGACGGCGTCCCCCGGTTCGACGCCGTGGTCGCGGAGCGCCGCGGCGAACCGGCCGGTCTGGGTCCACAGTTCCGCGTAGGAGAACTCGTGGTCCTCGTACACCACGGCCGGTTCGTCGGGCTGGTCCTCGACGACGGATTCGACGTTGGTAACGAGATTGGTCATGCGCTATCGAAGAACATGGTCGTTCGTGACAAGAATGTTTGTGTCCCTCGCGATTCCGCCGGCAAGCGTCGGCCTGTCAGGGGAGGGGCGGCGACCAACTCCGGCGGCCCACCTGGGGTGGGCGGGGACCGACCCCGGTGGGCTTATGCGGACCCACGGACACGCAGACGTATGGCGGAGTTCGACGCGGACACCGCGCGGGCGTTCATCCAGTCGTACATCGACGACCACGGTTTTCTCGCGTTCCTCGACATGCAAGTCGAGGAGATCGAGGCCGGCCGGATGGTGCTCCGGGTGCCCTACGACGAGAAGTTGACCAACCACGGCCCCGGACAGGGGAACGTCCACGGCGGTATCGCCGCATCACTCATCGACACCGCCGGCGGCCTCGCGGTGCGCACCGCACTCGACGACCCGGTGCAGTCGGGGGTGGCGACCATCGACTTGAACGTCTCGTATCTACGGCCGGCGCGCGGCGACCTGGTTGCGGAGGCGGACGTGGTGCGCGTCGGCTCTACCGTCGGCGTCGCGACGGTCACGGTCGAGTCCGACCCCGGGGACGGCGACGTCGAGGAGGTCGCAGTCGGCCGCGGGTCGTTCCGCGTGTTCGACTCCGACGAGTAGCCCCTGACCCCCACACGAGCCCCTTCCTTGACAGGTTGGCGTTCGGAAACGACGGGCAGCCGAGTGGGGTCCCGTCACCACACCATCATCTCCCCCCTTCGCCCTCCGGGAGTCGTGACTGGTCACTTCCCTCCTGCGTGCTGTGTGCTAGCAATCGCCGCCTCAAGCTTTAACAGCACTCCGAGAGTTGTCTCACCTAGAGGGTTCGACCATGACTGACCACGAACTTCCACCACTGCCGTACGACTACGACGCACTCGAACCGCACATCTCAGAGCAGGTGCTCACGTGGCATCACGACACCCACCATCAGGGCTACGTGAACGGCCTCAACAGCGCCGAGGAGACGCTCGCCGAGAACCGCTCGAACGGCGAGTTCGGTTCCTCCGGGAGCGCCATCCGCAACGTCACCCACAACGGCTGTGGGCACTACCTCCACACGATGTTCTGGGAGAACATGAGTCCGGAGGGCGGCGACGAGCCGTCTGGTGACCTCGCGGACCGCATCGAGGAGGACTTCGGCTCCTACGAGGGCTGGAAGGGCGAGTTCGAGGCCGCCGCGAAGAACGCCTCCGGCTGGGCGCTCCTCGTCTACGACCCGGTCTCCAAGCAGCTCCGGAACCTCGTCGTGGACAAGCACGACCAGGGCGCGCTCTGGGGCAGCCACCCGATTCTCGCGCTCGACGTCTGGGAGCACTCCTACTACTACGACTACGGCCCCGACCGCGGCGACTTCATCAGCAACTTCTTCGAGGTCGTCGACTGGGACGACGTCGCGGAGAACTACCAGGACGTCGCGAGCACGTACGAGTAGGGACTCGGCAGCGCCGAGCGAGAAGATCCACCACCATTCTTTCACGCGCCACCCGTCAGCGACAGCCGTAGCGCTCGTCCTCGTCGCGTACTGCTATCACTCGGCGCAACTCTTCGTCACTCGGCGGGTTCCGGTGCGAACGCCTCGACGCCGTGTTCCTCGGCGTGCGCCCAGATGTCGTCGGTGAGTTCGTTGAAGTCGTACTGCTTGCCGTTCGTGTCGAGGCCGACGACGACGCCGACTTTGGTGTCGTCGTCCACGAGGAACGTCCGGAACAACTCCCACGTGTCGAACCCGCGGTGCGTGTACCGGAACTCCGAGTAGTGGAGGTTGTTGTACGTCTCTCGCGTGACAAACCCGTACCGTTCGTTGTCGAGGTGCTGTTCGACGTCGACGTCCGAGATACGGGACTCGACGTCGTCGCGCAGATACAGCGCTTCCTGGGTCCGTTGATCGAGCACCCAGACGTCCCGCAGATTCCCGTCGACGGCGTCCACGAGCGTTCGAACGAGAGCGGCCTTCCCACCGTCGAGGTCCGACGTCGGCGTCGTATCGTGCGCTGTCATGCAGTCCGGTCGTTCGTGGTTCTGACAGGTGAATGTATAAGAGTTCCCCAATGTTTCTGAACGCCCGACTCGCGTCAGACGCTGGCATGGCGGCCGCGCCCCACACCGGGGGATTTTTCGCCCGGAGCGACCCACGTCCGGTATGCCCGCGCCCAAATCCGAGTTCGAGGAACTCCACCCGTGTGACTTCTACACGCCCGAGGAACTGTTCGACGCCGACGAGATGTACACCGTCTACGAGATCGCGCGCCTCCTTCAGGGCCTCGACGCCGACGCCGACATCGAACCCGAGACCGAGAACGTGTTACTCGACTGGGCGATTCCGTGGGTCGTCGAGAACGCCGACGATCTGGTCGTCGCGGAACCCCGGAACGACGACGAACCCGGCTACTACGGCCGGAAGGAGTAGTTCGACCGCGGCGCGCGACGGCTACCCGAGTCGCGCCGACCGTGCCCGGGTTACCCGAGACGCGCCGACCGCGCGGCGAGTTCGACGTCCGCGTGCGGGTCGTTCGTGATGCTCGGGCCGTGACCAGGGTACAGTACGTCGAGGTCCTCGCCGACGACGTCCGCGACGCGCTCGATGCTCTCCACGAGCGTCTCGCGGTCGCCGCCCGCGAGGTCCGTGCGCCCGAAACTCCCGTTCTGGAAGACGAGGTCGCCGCCGAACAGCGCGCTCGCCCGCTCGGAGTGAAAACACAGGTGGTTCGGTTCGTGACCAGGCGTGAACAGCGCAGTGTACTCGTGGTCACCGATAGTGAGTTCGTCCCCGTCGACGAGTTCGTGGTCGACGCCCTCGACCCCCTCGTACCCCCACACGTCCACGTCGAACGCGTCGGTCACGGCATCGAGGTTGCCGACGTGGTCGGGGTGTGGGTGCGTGAGCACGAGTCGGTCGAGGTCGGCCACGCGTTCTCGAACACTCGATACGACGTCGTAGTTCGCGCCCGCGTCCACGAGCGTCGTCCGCTCGCCGGAGACGAGGAAGGCGTTACAGGTGAACGCCTGCACGCCCGCGGAGAGATTGCTGACCATGCGCCTGCTATGGACGCACGACCTTTGGCGTTACCGGGATCCGGCGGACAGTCGAAGGCGACCGCCGAGAGACGCGGTCGGCACTGGGCGCGTAAGCGAGGCCACGACCGTCACCGGGGCGCGCCCGCGAGCACGAGTTTCGAGTAGTGGTCGCGGTTCCGCACCTGGCGTTGCTCGTCGGCGTCGATGCGGATGGCCTCCCCCTCCTCGAGCGCGACCGTCTCGGTGCCGAAGTCCACGTCCACGCCGCCCTCGACTACGTAGTACACCTCCTCCTGGCCGTCCTCGGTGTGGTCGTGTTCCATCCCTTCGGCGCCGGGTTCGAGCGTGTACACCGAGAAGCCGAGTTCCGTCGTGTCGAGCGCGTCCTTCAGCATGTAGAGGTCGGCGTCGGCGTCGTCCGGAAGCGGCGATTCGACAGCCTCGACGCTGGTTGTCTCGTACGGCATACGAGAACCTGTGTCTACGCGACACTTTAACGTACTTGCCGATCCAGTTCGTTCACCGACCAGGTCCACCCACAACCGGGTCCGCCCGCCGCCTGTCGGAGCGCTTTAGTCGCCGGGGCATCCATCCATCTGTCAGTATGCGAGTGCGCCTGCTCGAAGCCACGGAAGACCCCGAGGAACTCGTCTGCCGGGGAGCGAGGAACGACTACATGAGCGACTGGGTCGGCGACCAGTCCTTCGAGGACGCCATGGCCGGTGTCGACGGCGACACCATCGAGGAACAGAAGGCGAACTTCCTCGGGAAACTGCTCAAGCGCGGGCACTACGGCCCGTTCGAGCACCCGAGCGCGACGTTCGCCATCGAGGGGATGAGCCGCTCCTGTATGGCCCAACTCACACGCCACCGGCACGCGAGTTTCGACGTGCAGTCGATGCGGTACGTCGCCTTCGACGACGTCGACCCCGCGGACGTCGAGGACGGCGAGATGGTGGTGACGCCGCCCTCCGCGACAGACGCCGAGTGGGTCGGCCGCAACCAGCAGGGAGGGCAGGCCGACGAGGACGTCGTCGAGCGCCGCGAGGAGGTCTTCCAGTCGTCGGTGCGCCGCGCCGTCGAGGACTACCAGGAACTCCTCGACCTCGGGATGCCTCCGGAGGACGCGCGCTTCGTGCTCCCCATCGGCACCGAGGTGAACGTCGTCGTGACGCTGAACCCGCGCTCGCTGATGCACATCGCTGACATGCGCGCCGCCGCCGACGCGCAGTGGGAGATCCGGGACCTCACCGAGCAACTCCTCGACCTCGCCGCGGAGTGGTGCCCGCACACGTTCGACTACTACGACGAGCACATGAAACACCGGAAGAACCGGCTCGCGCCCTGAACCGACTGGACGACCACTCTCGGAACGGTTCAGGGTCGAGCGGCGACGCGTAGAACAGGTCAGGTGTACTCGATGCGGTCGAGTTCGTAGCGGTACCGGCGACCCGGCGCGTCGACGACGAGCACCTGCCGGTCGCCGTCCCACTCGAAGTGATCGAAGTTCGCGTCCGAACTGCCGGGGTTGAGCGAGTTCGACTGACTCCCCACGCCGAAGTACAGTGTCGCCTTCTCCTGTGCCGACTCGTCGACCTGTTTCGCGGCGACAGCGAGCACCTCGCCGGTTCGCCGGATGTCGAGGTCGCCGGTGAGTTCCCACGTATCCCCTCGGTACCGGAGCTCTCGTCCTCGCAGGTCGTCCCAGTGCGCTTGGGCCATACTGTTGGACACGACACATTCGACCATCGGTGTTTCGGCGGACGCGAACTGAGTTCCACAGCGTTAACTCGGTCGACCGACGCCCACTATCTGTAGCCGTGACGACCACAGCCCCACCGGACACCCACGCCGGACTCCGTGACGCCGCGGCGGAGTACGCAGCGCGCGTCGACGTGGACGTCGACCTCGGAGCCGTCACCTGGGAGGTGTCGACGCGCGCGAAGCGGCGCTCGGGCGCGTGCCTGTTCGACCGGAAGACGGAGTCGGTGACGATCCGCCTGACGTGGGCCGCCTACCGGGAGTACGGGTGGACGGAGTTCCGGGACGTAATCCGCCACGAACTCGTCCACGCCTGGGAGTTCCAGCAGTTCGGCGAGTCCGGTCACGGGCGCCGGTTCCGGGAGAAGGCCCGGGAGGTCGACGCGCCACGTCACTGCCGAACGTTCACCGACGCGCGACTCCGACTCGTCTGCACGAACGGCGACTGCGAGTGGACCGCCCGGCGACACCGCGCGTCGAAGGCCGTCACCGAACCCGGGGACAGGCGATGCGGCGCGTGCCGTTCCCGCTACGCCGTCGAGCACGTCGACTCCGGGGAACGGTGGCAGACGAGCGACGGGTACGAGGCGGCACGCGAACGGATCGAAGAGTGGTGACCGGCCCGTCTGCAACTCGACCGGGTCCTTATCCAACAGGACGCGTCCCCGATGCGGACTCTTCAACCTATAATAGCCCTGGCTACGAGCGGCCGGTATGGAGTACATCTGGCTCGCCGCCGGTGGTGGCGTCTCCATCGTCCTGCTGGCGCTGATGGGGCTGTGGCGCCGTTCGTCGGACGAACACCAATCCCACCGAGCGCACGAAGCAGCACAGGAACGTGAACCCCCGGTCGAGATCGGGGAGACGTACGAGTTCGGCGTCACCGAGTTCACCGACCACCACTCCGGGGAGCGGGTCGCGGTCGGGAAGGTAGAGGGGTTCGTACTGTTCACCGAGGATGTCCCGGGTTCGCTCGACGAGGGTGACGTCGTTCGCGCGAAGGTGCTCTCGTTCAATCAGGGACGCACGTCCGCCGACGCGACGTTCGTCGAGACGTCGTAGCACTCCCTGATTTCGGTCGCTCCGGACGAACGTCGCGTTTTCACGTTCTGTAGCGGTAGACATCTGGTAGCTATGTGACCCGGTCGACTGATGCCATGGCAGAATTCCGAAGCCAGGGTTCCGGGAGACATAGACCCTTGATTTCGGCCGTCAACTCCGAAGACGAGTGTTTCCGAACCACCGGGTACGAATCCAGTAAATACGCTCTTTGCAAGGTCAGTTAAACTGACCTGTATGCGCAGAGCAACTAAATACAGGGCCGTGTTCGCCTCGGTCATCCTCGTATCGTCGGCCCTCCTCGTCGCCTCCGCGGTTCCCACTGCCGCCGAGAACGCGGACGCGCAGGCCCAGTCCGAGTGGAACCTCACCGTGGCCGACGGGTACAACATGAGCAATCCGCAGGAACGCAGCACCGTCGTCACGGCTCACATCACGGGCGGCGACATCTGGCAGTACTCCCTGAACGGCACGCTGCTGTACCACAACGACACCCACGACGCCTACTGGGACGTCGACCCGCTCCCCAACGAGACGAACTCGGTCGTGTACGTCGCTACCGACGAAGTCTACAACGAGTCGCTATGCCACCCCGTCGGCGATGACGATCACTGCATCCGCCATATCATCGAACGCGCGAACCTCACGACCGGCGAGACCGAGGTGCTGTACTCGCGCGTGGACGCCACGGACTACCGCCAGTGGCACGACGCCGACCGCATCGGCGACTCCCGGTACATCGTCGCGGACATGTACTCCGACGAGGTGTTCGTCGTGAACACCACCACCGGCATCGTCACCTGGGAGTGGAACCTGCAGAACAACTTCTCGCTCGCGTCGGGCGGCACCTACCCCGACGACTGGTCACACACCAACGACGTCGAGAAACTCGCTGACGGTCGCGTGATGTTGAGCCCCCGCAACCACGACCAGGTGCTGTTCGTCGACCCGCAGACCGGCCTCCAGGAGAACTGGACGATCGGCGCCGACGACCGCTTCAGCGTGCTCGATGGCCAGCACAACCCGGACTACTTCAACGAATCTGCGGGCGGGCCCGCCGTGGTGATCGCGGATTCGAACAACGACCGCATCATCGAGTACGCGCGAACCGAAGACGGTGGCTGGGAACAGTCCTGGGTGTGGCAAGACGAGCGGCTCACGTGGCCTCGCGACGCGGATCGACTGCCGAACGGCCACACGCTCATCACCGACACCAGGGGTGGGCGAGTCGTCGAGGTAGACGAACAGGGGGAGATCGTCTGGAACCTCACCCGTGAGAGCCACAGCGAAGGCGGATACGCAGCGTACGAGGCCGAGCGCCTGAACACGGGCGACGAGAGCGCGGGCGGTGAGAGCGCGGACTCCCTGGGCCTCCAGTCGCGAACGCCCGACGACGGTTCGCAAGCCGAGTCGATTCTGGGCGACATCAGCAACTCGGTTTCCAGCGTCACCCCAGCGTGGATACCATCGTACAATCTGCTTCTCGGCTCACTTATCGTATTCACTGCGCTCGCGTGGTTCGGCATCGAACTGTGGAACGCCGGATACAGGCCACAGCAACCGCTCGTGCGTCAGTAGCACGAGTTTTGCTCACTGGCGAAGGCGGTTGACAGGCCCTAACTCCCCGAAGAACACCCATCGCGTAATCTGGCCACAGTCGTCCACCTGGTTCCGGCTATCGAACTGAACTGCTGACTGCCCAGCTGGTGACCGCAAGTTGGCCTACCGTACTTGCCGATCTGATCGCCCACCAACCCACTCCGCCCACCGACTGTCGGGGCTCGTTAGCTGAGGGACTCCACGAGCTCATCCCAGGGGTCCTGGATGTCGTGCCAGTCGCGGGTTCTAGCAGACACCTCTGTGAAGATGAGTGAGGCGTGTACTCGCCGTGAGGGGTCTACCTGATTGAGCGCGGCAGCGTACGTGAAAATCTGTGGCTGGTGATGCTGAGACTGGTGCTCGATGAACTCGTCGTAGTCCTGGACTCCGGGCCGATCCGTCTTGTAGTCGATCACGTGGTAGGCGTCTTCGGTGACGAGGAGGCGGTCGATTTCGCCGGTGACCTGGACGGCATCGACGTTTAACTCCGGTATGCCTGTGAACTCGGTGGTGAGTTGAAATTCGTCGTGCTGGGCGGTGACCGTGGTACCAGCGATCAGATCGGCGACCCTGTCTTCGACCTGTGTGAGGCGTTCGCGAGCGGATGTTGCAATCGTCTCCAGTTGGTCTCGGGTGGGTTTGTCGACGAGTTCGCCTCGTTGGTGGGCGGTCGCCAAGAGTTGGTCGACGAGTGACCTGGCCTCGTCTTCCGGGGGTTGGAGTTCGCAGAGGCGGTGGACGATCGTTCCGAAGACGTTGGCCGGGATTCCGCCTGGTACTGTTCCTCCTGTGGTGGTTGGTTCGGTGTCGTCGTAGTCCTGTGCGTCGTAGTCGGGGGCGTCGTAGCCGAGTGTGGTGTCGTCGCGCCAGGTGAGTGTGCCCTCGCCGGCGACGAGTTTGGAGCACTCGTGGGGCGAGATTGAGAGTACGCGGTCGTCGGGCTGTTCCTGCGGTGGTTCGTAGGTGTCGAGGTCGAGTGTGGGTGTGTCTGTGGTTGGTTCGTAGGGGTGGTGTTCTGGGGGTTGGCGAATCGTGAAGGACCCCGTGGTTTGGGTGCCATCGAGTATGTAGGAGAGTGTGCGTTCGTAGGCTCCGGTTTCGATGAGTTCTGTGAGCGCGTAGTTTGCGCCTGCGTGGTCTGCCTCGGAATCGTCGACGGCTGAGTTCTCGGCATCGAAGAGGCCGGCCTGAACCCAGTCTTGCCACGCGTTCGCGTCCGTTGGGTTGGGTTCTTCGAAGCCGTAGGGGTAATCGGAGTCCCCACCGTCGTCGGTGTGTTGGCCGGTGAGGATGAGGTGGTCGCGGGCGCGAGTGCAGGCGACGTAGAGGGTGCGTTTCTCTTCGGCGCGTTCCTCGGCTTGCCGCTGGTTTTTCGCCAGGCGGCGACTGACCGTCTCATTGTCCGTGAACGGGTCGCTTGGGTCGGGGCCTTTCTGCCCGAAGACGGGGACGCGGTCACCGTCGCCACCGACCGGGACGGTTTCGAATTCGACTTTTTGCTGGCCGAGTTGGGCGCCGCCTGCCCGTGTGAAATCGCGGGCGACGCCGGGCACCACGACGACGGGGTACTCCATGCCTTTGGCCTCGTGGACGGTGAGCAGGCTGACGCTTCCGTCGGCGCTGTCGGTGTCGTGGTCGGCGAACGAGATGACGTTGGCTTCGGGGTCGTGGGCATCGCTGTCGATCCGGTGTTCGATACGATTGAGGACCTCCGCGAGGCTATGCTGGTCGTCAGCGTTCCGGAGGCGGTCGCGGAAGCGTTCGACGTTCACCACGGCTTTCTCCCCGCGTTCGCCGGCCGCGACCGTCGCCAAGTAGCCGGTTTCGTCGAGGATTCGCGTGAACAGCGCTGCCCACGAGTGAGCCGATGCGGCGTCAGTTGTTTGGCCGGCGTACCCGCGGAATCGCTTGATATCCCGGGTGATTGATTGCCACTGGTCGGCGTCGGCCGCACAGAGGGCGTCCCAGAGGCTGGCGTCCTCTCGTTCCTGGCTGGTAAGCGCGAGTTGTGCGAGGGCGTCGTCGGTGCACCCGAACATGGGTGAGCGGAGGAGCGCGTAGAGTGCTCGCTGGTTGGACGGGTCGACGAGAACGAGGAGGAGGTTGACGAGGGTCTGAACTTCTGGGGTTTCGAAGAAGCCCTGGCCCTTGACGACGGTGTGGGGGATGGCTGCGTCGCGGAGCGCGCGCTCGTAGGCTTCGAGGTCGCCTCGTGACCGGAGTAGAATCGCTACGTCTTCGGGCCGGGCCTCGCGTGGTCGCTCGACCGGCCCGTCGCTGCCGTCATCCCAGGTGTCGTACTCGGGGTGGGACTCGTCGAGTTCCTCGTACACCTGTGTGCCGTCGGTGAACAGTTCTGTGAGGCGGTTCGCGACGACCTGTGCCTCCACGGCTGCCGAGTTCGCCGTCTGTGCCTCGAGGAGTTCGTGACCGGCGCCGTCAGTGTCGCCGAGCAGCGTTTCCTGGAGCGGGCGGTCGACCGGGACGGGGATGTATTCGACGCCAGGATCGATGTCCGCATTGTTTTCTCGCGCGGCGGCCAGGGGTTCGGAGCGTGCTTCGAAGGCAGCCGGAGTTCCGTTTCTGACGGCGTACCAGGGGTCGCTGTCGGTGTCGGCTGGTGAGTCGCTGACGAAGATCTGTTCGAAGAGCCCGTTGATGCCCCCTAGCGGTTCGGGGAGCGTGCGGAAGTTGGTGGTGAGTGGGTCTTGGGTGGCGGTCGTGTCGGCTCGGTCGTTGGCGGTGTCGAGTTCGGTTTGTGCGTCGTCGAAGATGGAGACGTCGGCGCCGCGGAACCGGTAGATGCTCTGTTTGTCGTCGCCGACGATGAATCGATTCGTGGCGCCGGACTCGCCTGGGTTCTCGCAGGTGAGGGCCTTGATGATCGCCCACTGTTCGGCGTTCGTGTCCTGAAACTCGTCGACCATCACGTACGCGTCGAGGGGGGAGTCGTCACCATCGGAGAGGAAGCCGATGCTGGCGCGCTCCTCTGCTGGCAGTGCCTCGAGGAAGTGGTTCGTGAGCGCGATCAGGTCGCCGTAATCCAGGACGCCATCGTCGCGTTTGACCGCGGCGTACTCCTGGAAGGCGGTAGCGGCGATCTCCGCGAACGCCTGCACGTACTCGTGGGACGCCTCTTCGGTCTGGAATGGCTCACTGGGGATGTCGTGCCACGCGCGCCCGTCGACGTGTCCCATGATTGTAGCGAGCGCGTCCGCCATCTCGAAGAGCGGCGTCCCCGCTTCGAGTCCATCAGGATACTCGTCGGGAAGCTTGTCGTCGTGGACACCGCCGCTTCCGGTCATGGTGCATTCGATGAGAGCGATGGTGAGGTCTCGGCGTTCACTGGTCGACAGGGCGGCCGGGTCGCGGCCATCGTTGCGGTCGTAGGCGTCGATCAGGTCGACGATATCGTCGACGACCCACCGCACGAGATTCCCGTTGAGGGCATCCACGGTCGCATCGTAGTGCGCGACAGTCGCTTGCGCGGCTGCGATGACCGACTCGCTTGGCTCGTCGATCTCCGCCAGCGTGATATCGAGTTCCTCGACGTCGAGGAAGGCTGTAACCATCTCCTCGGCGTACGCGGCTGGGTTCGTGTGCTGTTGGGTGCGTGCGATCCACGTGTAGGGGTCGACGCGGGGGCTGTGGGTGAGGAGATCGTAGAGAATATCTTCGAGGGTGTGACGGTCGAAGCGCCGGGCGAGCGTCTGCACGCTCTGGTCGGTTTCGTGGTCGCGGAGGGTCGCTGCCACCGACTTGCGGGCGAGGTCTTCGGCGTCACCCTCGTCGAGTACTTCGAACCCGGGTTCGATGTCGTCGTAGGTCATGCCGAAGCGCGCGAGCGGCCGGTCGGCGGCGACACTGGGCGTGCGAGCGGTTCCGACGGCGTGTTCTTCGAGGAGGCGGTGGCAGAGCCCGTGGAGGGTGTGAATGTACGCGTCGTCGAGGCCGTCCGCGACCGCGCGCCACAACTGGAACTCGTCCTCCGTCGACACCGTGGAAAGGTTCTCGTTGACTTCACTCCGGACGCTCTCCTGGAGGTCGCTTGCGGCGCGCTCGGTGAACGTCGTCGTCAGAATGCGTTCCGGTAACTCTTCTGCGAGGGTGAGGCGGTCCGGATGGTCTGCGATCTTCTGGAGTTCGTGTTCGAGGAGTTCGACGTAGCGGGCGGTGAGCGTCGTCGTCTTGCCGGTGCCCGCGCCCGCTCGCAGGCTCACGTTGGCGTCCAGTGTTTCCTTCGCGGTTCGCTGTTCGGGTTCGAGGTGGTCGTCGTCGATCATTGCGCGTCCTCCGTGGGCTGGGCGTACGCCGGAATGTAGGCGGCTTCGCGGCCGTGTTCGTCGAGGCGGTCGTGGCGGTGGTGGTGGCGGACGTCACAGACGTGGGCGTACTCGCAGTGCTCGCAGTTGGCGGTGTCCGCATCGAGCAGTGTCGGGTGGAAGACGCCCGATGTCAGGCTCTCCGTCAATTGGGTGAGGCGGTCGTCGGTGTCTTCGTAGAGGAACTCCTGGAACGCCGCCGGGGAGTCGAACAGGGAGTCGGTTCCGAATCGGAGCAGTGGCTCTCCACCGTTCTGGTGCCAGACAGCGCGGTCCGTGGTTGTAAGCGGGGATTTCTGCAGGCCGGCGCTACTTGGGCTGTCGAGGTCGTAGTAGACCGCTCCGATCGGGTCCCACTCGTCTGCGTCGTCCGCGGCGGCGTCCAGCAGGCGCAGGTAGAGCGGGAGTTGGAAACTGATGCCGCCTTTGACCTCGTCGATGCTCGGGCTGGACCCGGTTTTGTAGTCGACCGCGACGAACTCCGTGGGCTGCGTGCCAGGGACGACGTCCACGCGATCGATTTTCCCGCGCACGTGAACACCATCAACGAGTTCGACTGGGTCCTCCGTGAGTCGGGTAGTGGCTTCGTCGTCGCCGTGGGTGACGCCGATGCCGGCCTCGAAGAACGCCGGCCGCATCGTCACCTGGTCGTGTTCGCTGGCGATCTGTTCTAACACGCGGACGAACAGGCCACGGTAGCCGGGTGGCCCCGCGTGCTCATTCTCGGTGTGTGTCGGGGTGAGGCCGGCGAGCAGGCGCGTGAGCCAGCCGTCGTGGAACGTGGAGTCGTGGTGGCGCACGTACGGTTTTTCGAGTTCCGTCTCGACGGCGTCGTAGAGCGCGCCGTGGTGGGCGTCGGGGTCCTCGATGGTGATTGGCTCGCCCTCCCGGGATTGGAGTGACCTGAAGAAGCGAGCGAGGACCTCGTGGACGAACTGTCCAGCGGTCCGGGCGTCTGCTTCCCGCGTGTGTTCGTCGGGGCTGCCGTAGTCGAGGAGGTAGTCAGCGTAGAATTTGAACCCACACTTAGCGTACGTGTCGATTCGTGAGGGGCTTAGTGGTGCGGCCGCGGCCTCGAACTGGTCGACGGTTTCGGCGCTCAGCCAGCCGTCGTACTCCGTGGTCGCCGGTGACTGCCGTGCCACGCCGCACGCGACGCCGGACTGCAGTCGCGTCGCTGGCTCCCCGGGAGCCGCTGCGAAGCAGTCGCTGTCTGCCAGGGCGGCGGCGATGTCGGTCGGCTCGTCCCCGGCAGTTCCCGTTGTGGTTGCATGCACGAGGGCGGAGCCGGCGGTGCGTTGGAGATCCTCTCGGCACCGTGGTGGGTGAGAATCATCGTCCTTCTTGGTTGGCTCGAAGTCGTCGATGCAGACGCGCTGGAGTTCCGCGAGGAAGTCCGCGACGACAGTGTCGTCGCCATCCCGGGTCTGGGATGGATGTGTGTACACCACCGTCTCGACCTGCGTGGGGAGGAGCGCGAGCGCATACCGGGCCTGCTGTGCCGGGTCGGTCGGCTCGAAATCCGGGTGGGCGTCGTTGAGTTCCCGAGTGAACGCGAGGCGTCTTGGCCGACTGGGGAACGCCGCCTGTGTCAGTCCGAGCGCGACCACCATCTCGAAGTCGTGCTGGAGGACGCTGCCGGGCGTGACGAGGGTGACGCCGTCGCGGCTGCCGAGCGCGGCGTCCACCGTCGCCGTGACCATCGCGCGCGGCATCCGCTCGTCGAGTCGCGCGTCGCCGAGTGACGCACTGTCTTCGAGCGAGGTAGCAACGGTGTTGAGAGTTTGGAGGGCAGCGGTTTCTCGGTCGTCGATCCAGGACTGCCTGTCGATGGTTGCGGCCAGCGACCACGAGTCCGTGGCTGACTCGTCGATGACGCCGAGCGTCGTCAGGGCGTCGGCGAGCGCCGAGACGCTGTTAGCGGTAGACGCTGCTGCGAGCTCCCGGCACACCGACCGGAGCCACTCGATCGCGTCAGTGACTTCGGCTGCCGTCGACCGGGTGGCGAGGAGATCCTGTACGGCGTCCAGGTTCGTCACTTCGACCCGATCCACGAGTTGGACGACGTCGTTGGCGGCGAGTTCCCTATCCGGCCACGCCGGCTCGACGAGTGGGTTGTCGATCACTCGCAGGACGTCTTCGACGCGGGCGGTGTCCGAGCCGAGTCGAAGTGCGTGCTCGACAGCCGCCCCCACTTCCGTCTCGGCGAGCGCCGTCTCGTCGCTCAGTCGTGCTGGCACTCCGTACTCGCGGAACGTCTCGAACAGTTCTTGCTGGCGCTCCGGTAACCCCGGCACCACGACACCGATTTCCGTGGCTGCCTGGCCGTCCGCGAGTTCCCCCCGTACTTCTCGAGCGACCCCGCGGATCTCGTGGGTTGGTGTCGGATACGTATGCCAGTCCACGCCGGCCGCAGCAAGCTGGCTGCGTGACACTGCGTCGTCGGGTGTGAACCGGTAGAGTTGGCGCGCGAGCGACGCGCCCGGTGTCCGTGCATCAGTGACGGTCGCGGTGAATCCGAGGTCGTCGTAGCGCTGCCATGCGCGCTGTGCCCCCCGATCGATCCCCGAGAGTTCGTCGGCCGCGTCGAGCGCGACATCAGTACGCGCACCCGCGAGTGGCAGGACCGCGTGGACGGTGTCCACGCACTCCGCGATCGCGTCGATCAGGTCGGCCTCCAGCGGCGAGAAATACGTGAAGGGACCCAGCACGACGACGTCGACTGGGTCGAGTGTCTCGGCGAGCGCGTTCGGGGCGTTGATGACACGCTGGTAGCGTTCGCTCCGCAGCGTCTGTGGCTCGCCGGCCGAGTTGAAAACACCGCGGTGTTGGTCGAACGACCTGGAGAGCGATGCGAGCGCGTCGCGCGTCGCCGATGAGATACTGGCGAGTCGGTCGTCAGCTTGAATCGCGTCCGCGGTGGTGAGACCAGCGAATTCGAGGAGTGACAGGAGGTCTTCTGCCTGCGAGCACGCCTCACTACTGGCCGCGTCAGCCGTCGTCGCCAACGGGTGAGTTGCACCGGTGAGGCCGTCGACGGCGTGCTCGACGAGGCGCTGTCGTTGGTCGCCAGACAGGCCGCGTGCACGTGTCGTGTAGAACTTCTGTTCGAGGACGTCGGCGACGACGCGGTCGAAATCTGAGAGCTGGAGTTGAATCGGTGCCCCGATTGACTCCCAGCGATCGCGGACATCGCTGGCTGGGCGGTCACTGGGGGCGAGATAGAGCACGCTCGCGGGCCGCCGGTCGGCGGCCGCAGCCGCCCGCTCGAATGCGGCTTCCTCCGCTGTGGGGAGTGCGGGCGCGATGTGGAGGTCCCGAGACATTTACCCGGAGTGCGTCAGCAACCTGTTTGAAAGTATGGATTCAGGGGCCCGCGAGGGGCACTCTGCGGGCAATGCGGCTGCCGGTGCCTTACTCGTCATGGGGAGTTCCGAAAGTGCCCACTGAGCCCGTGTCCGAACCCCTTCGTCGGAGTCCGCAGTTTGCACTTCGTCTAGTTTTGCGGCTGCCGGTGCCTTACTCGTCATGGGGAGTTCCGAAAGTGCCCACTGAGCCCGTGTCCGAACCCCTTCGTCGGAGTCCGCAGTTTGCACTTCGTCTAGTTTTGCGGCTGCCGTGCTCGCGCCGAGGTGCCCCAGTACCCAGCAGGCGTTCGGGCGGACGAGTCGGCGGGCGAGGTGGCGAACCCACTCCAGGGGGACCGCCTCCTTACGTAGGTGTGGATTGACGTCGTCGGTCCAGTCCCGGTCGAACGCGAACACTAGCATCAACTGGTCGCCTCCTCGCGCGGGGTCGGTGTTTCCCGGGTCAGGGTTTCGAGCAGGTCCAGTTCCTGCTGGAGCGTCCCGTCGCCGACGGCGTCCATCTCGGCGGCGAGGTAGTCGCGGAGGGCCTCTAACCGGTCGGCGGTCTGCTCGGGGACCACTAACGGAACGGACTCGCGTTCGTGCTGGCCGCGTCCGTTGTCGAGCAGCCAGTCGTCGACGCCCGTGGTTGTGTCCGCGCGGTCGTGGACGTCTGCACTCCAGGTGCGGAGCCCACGGGCGTACCGGGCGAGCGCGACGGCTTTCCGAACGCCGTCGTGGGCGAACGTCTCCGGTTTGGCTGGGGCGTCGACGGTCGCGCGTTCGGCGTGGTCGGTGCCGTCGCGGTCCGTCCACGAGGCGACGAGATCGAGGTCGGCGTCCGCCCGGGTCTGTTCGAGTCGCACGAGCACGACGCCGCCGCGGGCCTCGCCGTTCTGCTTGGCCGAGGGGAACAGCGTGCCGACGTGCATGAGTTCGCCCGTCGCCGCGTCCGCCGACGGCGAGCCGTGGACGGCTTCGATCCGGTAGCCGTCGGTCTCGAGCTCAAGGTCGAGGTCGTACACGAGCGGGGAGACCATGTACGCGAACTCCTCGCCCATGCGCCGCTCGAACTCCTGGGCGGAGTGGACGAAGTAGTGGTTCGCGCCGCGGATTCCGGACAGCGTGTCCGCGAGTTCCGCGTTCGCGTCGAGGCCCATGCCGACGAACGTGGTGTGGATGCCGTCTGCGGCCGCGTCGGCGAACAGCCGCGTGAGCTCGCTGTCCCCTGTCGTGCCTGTGTTTGGCATCATGTCGGTGAGGAAGACGACGCGTTGCTCGTCGTGGGGATTCCCGGTGTGGTCGGCGAGCATGTCGACGGCGGCCTCGAAGCCGTCGGCGAGGTTGGTGCCGCCGCCAGCGGCGACGTCCTGGATGTGCCGGCGAATCGCGGGCATGTCGGTCGTGCCGACGTCGCGGAGGGGCTTGGCGACGTGCGCGCGGTTGTTGTAGAGGACGATGCCGAGGCGGTCGTCTGGGTCGAGTTGCTCGGTGAGCGCGCACAGCGAGCGGGTCGCGGCCGCCAGTTTCGTCGTCGCGTCGGTTTCGGACTCGCGCTTGCGGCCGTGCTCGTCGTAGTAGTACTCGTCGAACGGGCTGTTCATCGACCCGGAGACGTCGAGGACGGCCACGAGATCGAGGCGCGGGCGTTCGAAGTCGGCGACCGACAGCGTCGAGTCGAGGCCGACCGAGAGGTAGCGTTCGGTGTCGCCGGTGAGCGGGTGCTCGGTGACGGCGGCGGCGTACCGCGGGGCGAACAGGCTGTCCGAGTCGGTGCGGTCGCCCGTCTCGAAGTGGTAGTCGTAGAACAGGCCCTCGTCGCTGATGGCCTCGGGCTGGGGTGTGTAGCCGTTAGCGACGTTCTCGCGGAAGTTGGTCGCGTCTTTGGCGCCGCCCGCCGCGAGCCCGACAGTCTCCGGGCTCGCCGCGTCAGTGGTGGCCGGTGCGGGCGAGACGTTTTCGTTCACCTGGTCGAGGGCGTGGTCGGCTTCGGAGCCGCCGCGGAGGTGGTGGGCGTCGACGTGTCGCCCGCAGTTCTTGCAGACGGAAGCGGGCGTCGTCACCGAGTCGGGGCCCTCGCGCATGGGGATCCAGTCGTCGGTGGTGTTGGCGTCGTCGGGGACGCGGCGGATGGTAGCGTTGGCGTCCAGGATGCCGATGCAGCCGTCGAGGCCAAGTTCGGCGGCCGCCTGGACGACGGCCTCGTCGACGGTGTCGACGGGTGCGCCCGGTCGAAGTGCGCCGCCGCAGTCGGGGCAGTCGGCGTCGGTCACCGCCGGGACGTCGGTCGGGGTGGCGCCGAGGAGACCGGTGATGCGGTGTGTCGCGTCGGTTTTCAGGTTCCGGATCGAGTCGTTGTCGGGCGTGGTGAGGACGGCGAACTGGCTGCCGTCTTGGTCGGCGACTAGGAGTCGGTGGACGCGGCCGCTCGGGCAGTCGATCGCTCGCCGGGTGATGAATTCGACGTCGATGTCGAGTCGGGTGCCGGCGTTGAGGTCAGCGTATGTCGTGTTCATGGGTTCGGATCGGCTGCCAGTTCCCCGGGCAGCCAGCGGGCGTTCGTAGTCAACCCCACCATACACCAGCGGCATCCTGGATAAGAGCCACTTCGATGCTCCTTTTTCTTCCTCTTCGGCCCATACTGTGTTCCTCAATGACTTAAACACTTCGATAAGACGAGTGATTGGGGAAGTTATCCAAGGAATATACACAGTGCAATGTCCCTTAGTTCAGCCAACCCACGTATTCTCCAGGTCACTCACATTTCAGGCCGAGTAACGTACGTTCGACTGTGGAGTGGACGGTCGAAACAATCATTGTGAGGGGGCTCGTGTGTCCGGCAACGAATCCATGTCTATCGACGCCGGTGACGCGCTGTTGCGGACGCTCCACGACCACAACCCCTGGTGGGAAGACGGCGCAGCAGCCATCGCACCGCCTGCGCGGCAGAAAAGCGACTTCTACCATCTCGTGCGCCCAGACCGGGCTGGCAGCCAGTTCGAAGACCAACCGCTCCTCGGTCTAGTCGGCCGCCGCGGCGCCGGCAAGACGACGCTCCTCAAACAGTTCATCCACGCCCGCATCGAGCAGGGAGCCCACCCCGAACAGTTCCTCTACCTCCCGTTCGACGCCGACCCGCTCTACCAACTTCAGTCAGACGACCAGCTCAGGCGCGCCGTCCGCTACTACGAGAGTCGCATCCTCGGCCGCATCGACGAGACCAACCCACATTTCATCCTCCTCGACGACGTCCACCAGATCGAACACCCGAACAAGCCCACCATCGACGGCTGGGGCGCGCCAGTCACCGACATTCTGGAGGCGTCAGCGTCGCGCCACGTCGTCGTCACCGCGAGCGCCGACGTCCAGATCGAGCGCGAACTGGATAGCGTCGGCTTCCCCCGCGACCAGTACGATACGCAGCCGATTCTCCCCGAGAAGTTCCGCGACTACCTGTTCACGCTCTACCCCGACCTCGAAGAGCCAGACCGGCGCGTCAGTCCGACGTCCATCCGCACAGGTGAGAACAGCCTGCCGACCGCGCTCGACACGGGCGACGTGTCGCCACTCCTTGCCGAGCTCCGCGAAAAATTCGAGCAAGTCGCGGACGTCGAACCCCGCATTCAGTCGAAGGTTGTCGACTACCTCGCCATGGGCGGCACGCTCAGCTACGAGCAGGACGGCGTCGTGGAATCCGCCAGCGACCTCTCGCCGGCCGACTACGCACGCCTGCGCGACGACGTGCGGACCGCGCTCTATCAGGAGGTTCCCGGCTTCGAGTCCATCAAAACCATCGCCGACCTCGAACGCCTCTGCGCGCTCGCCGCCCACAACCGCGCGACCGAACCCATCCGCTACCAGACGCTCGTCGACCTCTTCGACGTCGACCGGCGCACCATCGCCGACAGCTATCTGCCCGCGCTCGCGGAGCTCTACTTGCTGACGGCCGTCACGGAGTACGACAACGCGCGCCCGCGGTCGGTCCAGCTCTACCTCCGGGACACGGGCCTTTTGACGGCGCTCGCTGACGGTGACGCCGCTCGCGTGTTGAGTGACTTCGAGCGCGAGGCCGACCTCGCGCGCGTCGCTGGCTTCGACCACACGATGCGGTTCGCGTACGGCGTCAACGCTGCACAGAACAATGAGACCGAGCCAGCCGTGCAGTTCTGGCGCGGCCGAAAGGGGACCGTGGACTACGTCTTCGAGATCGGCGGCAACCCGGTGCCCGTCGGCCTCGCCTACCGGCCACCGGTCGACGACACGCTCGCCAGCGTCCAGGAGTTCCTCGACGCCTACGACGTGCCAGTTGGATTCGTGGTCACCGGCGACACGGTGCCAGCCGACGATCCAATCACGCTCCGCGGCGACCGCGTGATCCAGATTCCATACTGGTTTTACCTCGTCCTCTGCTGACCACGGCCAGTAGTCCGTCCGTGGCTGAGAGGGTCCTGAGGTCGCGTTTGAGTGGAGGTTCGACCTTCGGGCTACGGCAGTCAACGTCGAGCACTTCGTGTTGCCAGTGCCGGCCGTCCTTCCCGTTCCAGACCCCGTACAGCGTCACCTTTGGGGCGTGAGCACCCCGAAGCGGATCGTGAAATAGTGCACAAACTCGGTCGCTTCCATCCACGAGCCCCGGGTCGACTGTGATACGTCCACGGGGAACGTGAGGTGTTGGGCGGGCACGCCAGCGTCGGTCGCCCGTTCAATGAACCCGTAGTCGTTGCTCAACAACACCTCCCGAAGTCTCAGAGTTCCCACGAGGCACCCACATCATCTCGTTGCGACGCGAGTTTGTCAGTCGCTGTTGCACGCGTCATCAACAACAGACATTTCGACAGTTCGTGCCGGTCTGAACGCCATTGCGAGTGCCAGGAGGACGAGATTGATACCAACGAGTACGAGGAGCGCGAGGTCGTACGACCCAGTCAGCGTCCGAAACCACCCTGCAAGAAGGGGAGTGATTCCGCCAGCGAGGTAGCCCACACCGATAACAAACGCGCTCAAACGACTCGCCGCCGCAGGTGATGCGGCGTAATCGACGGGGAGCGTGAACGCGAGTGCCGCCGCACCCCCGATTCCAACCCCCATCAGAATCGCCCAGACCCACGGCGCAAGTAGTGGCCGGAGCGTGACGCCGACGAGGCCGACCGCACTCGTGGCGAGTGCGAATGCGAGCGCGGGGCGGCGGTCGGCGGTTCGAAGGCTCACACCGGAAACCACGAGCGCACCGACGACTTGCCCGGCGACTGATACCGTTAACAGGTAGCCAGCGGCTGATGCACTCCAGCCGAGATGGACGTACAGCGGTGCGAGCCACGTCAGTTCCACGAAGTAGATCGCCACGACACCGACGAGCAATCCGGCGAGTAACCACGCCCACGGTCGCCGCCAGGGAAGCGCACTGATCTCCATCCCGGCTGCCGCCCCGGGGTGCTGGTCCCGTTCAGTTATCCCCCGACGGCGTATCGCGAGCCATACGCCACCGCCGAGTACGGCGAGACCACCCCACGTCGCGAGGGCGGTCGTCCACGTACCGAACGCTTCCGCGAGCGGAGCAGTCAGCGCGGATGCGAGACCCGCTCCACCAACGAGGGTCGCCATGTACAGGCCCGTCACGACGCCCGCGTTCTCGGGGAAGTACATCCCGACGAGTCTCGGAAGAACTGCCTGCGCGACCGCGATACCGACACTCACCCCAATCGTCGTCGCGAAGAGGACTATAACGTGTGCACTCCATGCTCGCGCGAACGTGGCAACGGCGATCACTCCGAGCGAGATTGTCGTCACACGCTCACTCCCGAGGCGGTTCGTGAGCATCGGCGTCAAAAACGCGAACACCCCCATACTGAGTGTCGGAATCACGGTGAGGAGGCTTACGCCGACGTATCCCAGTCCGACCGTCGAGCGGATCTGTTCGAGAACTGGTGACACTGAGGCGATCGCTGGCCGGAGGTTGACAGCCGCGAGGAGAAGAGCTGTCAAGATCACTCGCTGTTGAGTCCTTCTATTCATCACGAGATACTCCGAGTGCACTCATACGCACGTACTGTCTTGTGTGGGGGGCGACGTTGGTAAAGTCCAATGAATGCGGCACGGGGCACTGGCCATCGCGGATACGGCGCTGGTTCACGGCATCGACCGGCACGCTTCCCGGTTGGATTCGTTGGTTCGCGAGGCCACTTATGCCGTCACAGCCTACCGTCGTTGTGACCGACACCGACATCCTCTTCGACTCGTTCGACCTCGACGGACTCACCCTCGACAACCGCGTCGGCCTCGCACCAATGACGCGTACGAGCGCGACCGATGACGGGCACGCGACCGAGCAGATGGCCCGCTACTACGCGAGCTTCGCCCGCGGCGACTTCGGCTTCCTCGTCACCGAGGGCACACACCCCGATACCGAGTACAGCCAGGGCTACCCGAACCAGCCCGGTCTCGCAACGGACGCGCAAGCCGACGCTTGGACGCAGGTCACCGACGCCGTCCACGACGCAGGCGCACCCATCTTCGCGCAACTCATGCACGCCGGCGCGCTCTCCCAGGGGAACCGCTACACCGAGGAGACCGCCGGGCCGTCCGTGGTCACCCCGAAGGGTGAACAGCTCCCCATCTACGGCGGTGAGGGCGCGTTCCCGACGCCGAAACGGATGACCACCGAAGAGATCGACGACGCCATCGAGGGGTTCGCGGCCGCCGCCGAGCGCGCCGTCGACGCCGGCTTCGACGGCGTCGAAGTCCACGGTGCGAACGGCTACCTCCTCGACCAGTTCCTCACCGACTACACGAACGAGCGCGACGACGAGTACGGCGGGAGCGTCGAGAACCGCATCCGCCTCACCACTGAGGTCATCGAGGCCGTTCAGGCGCGCACGCCCGACGAGTTCGTCGTCGGCGTCCGCCTCTCCCAGACGAAAGTCAACGACGACGAACACGAGTGGGGCGAAGGCGAACAACAGGCCGAGGTCGTCTTCGAGGCCGTCAGCGACGCCGGTGCCGACTACGTCCACGTCACCGAACCCGACGTCACTGCGCCTGCCTTCGGCGAGACCGGCCCGACGCTCGCTGCGTACGCCGCTGAGTACGCCGACGCGCCCGTCATCGCGAACGGTAACCTCGGCGACCCCGACGCGGCCGTCGACGCGATCGAGGAAGACGACGCCGACCTCGTCGCGCAAGGGACTGCCGCGCTCGCGAACCACGACTGGCCCGCGCGCGTCCGCGACGACGACTCCCTCGACGCGTTCTCCTTCGAGGACCGCCTCCTCCCCGACGCCACCCTCGACGACGACGAAGCCGCCGACGACATCGTCGTTCCCGCCGACGACTGACCCGCCGAACTGGGGGCATTACTGGCCGCTGTAATAACCGGGACGTCGTGGGGGTCTACCACCGGTCATCACCCCACGAGGAGTACGTCTTACGTGCCTCCCGGAACAATTAAATCGCAAGACGGCGGCGAGTCATGATGAAATTCTATTGGCTACTCCTGTGACGTGTAGATGGTTTGTGGCCTGCTACGGGATCAAAACGCAAGAAGGCGAAGAGATTCGGATGTTCCGTCAGGGATTCGAACCGAGTGGAGACGATCGGTCTCACATCGTTCGACCGCTGTGACTCCCCGGGTTCCAATTCTGCCGCGTGCGCTACTCGCGGTCACGTTGTTCGCGTGAGAAGTGCTCCGTCAGGGATTCGAACCCTGGTCCTTGCCGTGAGAGGCCAGTTGGACCAGCCGGTGAAACCCCGCGTTCGGAGATCGTATACCCCTGCCCAACCCCCGTATTGAACCGTAGCAGTAGGAATTACAGTCTGAATATACATAAAGTACCGCTTCATAGCCTGTAAGGCAATCTCGATTTGGCGGACTGAACGACCAACTCGCCTCGAGCTACGTTTCCTGAGTACCGAATGACTGGAACTAGGACGCATCTACAGCAATCACCGCTGAGACTTGGGATCCAAGCGTGTCTGGTGAGCAACGCGTCCCCCGCAAGAACTGTTCGTCTCGAATTTGCCCGTTAGAGGCAGAATGAACCCATCGAATTCGGTAAAACCTACTCAAACAAAGTTAGCGTCCCCCCTCTCCGCGACAGGGAAGACAGATATATCGAAAACCCGTCATAAGAGGTCACTGAAGCCTCCTCTTTCGCGATTCCTCCTCTTCGGAGTGGTGATTGATTTGATCACTAACCTACATAATGCATAGTTGGTCACGTAACGACCAGTATCCCTGATGTAGAAACTGTGCAGCCTCTGCACAGCGTGCATCGAATAACGTTACTGCGTTCTCCGATGTATCCCCGAATGTTATGCCCAACGGTAACAATGAACAAGAGCGGCGTTCTGTGCTGGAAAACCAAGAGCCAGTTGAGCCGTTTTTGGCAGTCCTATTGGCCGGAATAGTGGTGCTCTCCGTCGTCGGTGGCGTGATTGGGTTCTCCAGCGCTGCCGGAGCGTCAGCAGCTACTATTACGATTAAGGCCACGACGACAAAAACCTCAGAAGCACCGGTAAACGCTCTTGCTTACGGCGGACAGCCTATCGAGTTGGAGATCTCGTATTCTGGATTGGGATCGGGGACGCATACGTTGGAGGTGATGGAGGGGGACACATTTGATGACTTTATCATGGAGGTCACGGTGAGTGGAGATAGTGGACAGAAGGAAGTGAGGATTCCTGCTGACAAGTTATGGGAGACGAAGGAATCTGATGCGGAAGTTGGAGCGGCACTGTACGTCAAATGGGGGAGTGCATTTTCAAACGAACTGAGTTTGCTATGGTCACGGACAACAATTTATACGAAAGGGTACCACGACGTTGGCGAGGTGAATGAAGGGGAGGAAGTCACAGTGACCTTTTATGGGTGGTCCGGTGAGGATTCTGTGAATGCCTATCTGTTCGAAGATGACCCATTGCGTGGAGGACAAGACAATATCCTAAAGGAAGACGAACAGATTCGGTTGAAGCAGGTTTCTCCGGAAAATAACTACTTCGAGGGGACGTTTACATTCACACCGAGTGAATATCTGGCGGGCGAAGCAGACGATAATATAATCGAGGTGCAGGCCCGGCCGAATGGAGCGGAGTACACAATTGAGTATCACCAACCCGATTTAGTCCGTAACATCACTGTCATCGAGAGTGCTCCCCCGACAGCAACTCCAACCGCCAGACCAACCACTTCAGCCCAAGAACCTGACGTCGACGGAGACACCGTTGGCATCTCAGTAAATGGTGATTCGTTCACGGAAGACGAGACTGTGAAGGCGGACGTGACCGTTGAAAACACGGGAAACAGCCAACACACGTACTTTCTCGGATTCGGGGTTATTGGCCCAGAGGGGGTCGTTTACGATAACAATGGGTCGACTGGACGAACTATCACGTTGGAACCCGGAGAGCAACGAACAGTTACGGTGAGTTGGAATGTGGAAGTGGATGCACCGTCGGGGAGTTACAGCGTCGGGACGAGTTTGTGGAAGGAAAGCGATCGGTCCGAGTTGACCACTCGGCTTGACTCGATACGAAAGGCCCAGGTATTCGAAATTGCGTCAGCATCCCCATCAGTCTCTTCAACGATACAGACTGAGCCATTAGATTCTACCCAGGCGGCATCAAACACTTTGATAGCCCAGGAAGGCGTCAGTCGATCCACGACTACCGCTCAAGAGGAGGCGGGCAGTCGGTCCACGACTACTACTCCAGAAAGCGTTCCCGGATTCGAGGCTACCACGACTCTTCTGAGTATCCTCCTTCTTATTGTCATCCTCACCCGGCGTTCGAATTGAGACCGGTGGTAGACTCGATGTGTATCTTCACTGGATCCCCTGTCGGGGTTACAGGAGTGCGTCAACAGTTGATCTTGGGATGTTGTCACTGAAGCTCCTCTTGACGCCGACCGACATCAGTAATGCCGTCGGTGCCGTCTACCTTGATCCGGGTTGCCTGATCCCCGATACGTCGATTCGGCACGAAGAATCCACGTCGGATGGCGTGCGCCACGACCTCACCTACTTCGCCAACCTCCACCACTTTGTCCAGTCCATTCGGACTTCGCACTTCGAGACGAACATCCGGGGTGTGAGGGATGTACTCTAACGATCCGGGGGTGTGCATCATGCTCGAACCAGTCATGTAGTCGCCGTACCAGCCAGTCAGCACCGCATTCGTGAACGCCTCATTCGTGATATGCTCAAGAGTCGCGTGATCGGTCCCGACGCCACCGATAAGGGCGAGGGCGATGCGGTCCCGGTGCTTCTCTGGAAGCCTCGTCCCGACATACTGCATCATCGGCGCGATATCTTCGTAGACCCGTGCATCGTTCGTCTCGAACGCTGATTGAATGCGGTCAGCAATCGGGTCCAGCGCCGTCTTGATCGTCTCCTCGTCCCTGCTGCGCAACGCCCGCTTGACCGGTGCAGGATCTACCTCGATGAGATCAATCGTACTGTCAAAGCGCTCGGCGAGTTTCGTCAATTTCCGTGCCAAGACGGGATTCCGCGTGGCGGTGGCAACCCAGTGCGTCCCGGTGGGAATCTCGACCGGCAGTGCACGTAAGCGAGCCTCCACGGAGTCGAGGTTGGCCGCGACGTCCGCCTCGTGCCAGTAAATGTCCTTCACCGGACCGGTCGTGCCGGACGACCGACTTCGGACCAGGTCGTCCGCCGAATAGTGTTCTGGCACTAACTCCGTTGGGTCGAGGTTGCGGAGCGCGTCATCATCGAGACAGTCGAAGGTGGTCCGGAGGTCGGTCCACGTATGGATGTCGGCATAATCGATTCCTTGTTCACGTTGGAGTCGACGGTGATACGGCGCAGTTTCGCCGTGGAGCACGATGCGGTCGCGAAGTTCCACTGGGAGGGTATCTGCCGTGGCGTCCTGTTCCGCCGCTCGCGGAGTATGTTCTGTCATCGCTATTCTCCGATAACCTCGATTTGTTCGATAAGATGAGCGTCGCCGTCGGTCTCGGACGTGGGTGTCACTGTCAGCTCAGCGGTCGCGCCAGTCTCGCGGTACGACGGCGCACTAAGGACCCCTTCGTGCTGAGTTCCAGCGATACCGTCCGTTGTCGTGATCGCTATCTCGAAGCCTTCGTCGCTAGGTATGAACTGCTCGGGAAGGCGATGGGCGACAAGGATTGGTTCATCCGTCGTCGTTAGCTGTTCTTCGAAGGTTTTCCGCGAGCATTCGCCGGGAAACGTGTTCGTGGGAAGCCCCGCAAACGAAGGGACCAACCCGTCGATACCGAGGAATCCTGGACAGTCACTGACGGGGGCGACGTGGTCGTATACTGCGGCTGTCGTCGCCAATACACGCGGAATATCCTGATTGCCTGCTATGTAGTAGAAATCACGCTCCATTTGCTCGAAAAACGCCGCGTAACGGCGGGCCGCACCTTCGTGTACTCGTGAGTCCTGATTGAGAGAACGGACGGCATCAAGAATTCCGGAGATGTCTCCCTGTGTGTAGAGGTCCTTCGTCTCCGGAACAAACGCATCGAGGAGCGACCCCTCTGGGTCGTGGTCAGGCGGTGGCGCAAGCCGCAGGATATCACCGACGCAGATGATGCCATCATGCTCCGGAGCGATGTCAATCGGTACTTCCTGGGGATCCGCCACGACCACGTACGACTGTTGCACCTCTGTCGATGGTGTATGCGTCTTGTCGATGGGGCGCTGCTCCACCGGGTCACGCACCCCCGACACCTCGCTGGTCAACGAGTTGCTGAGGCTTCCCATCGCCCGTATCAATATTATCCACGATCTGGATTGCGAGACGGACGACCTCGGTATTCTCGACCACTTCCGTCAGATGTGAGTTACGCTCAAGGAGCATTGTCCCCAGCGTTTCCGCCGTCGTCATTGGAGTAGTCACGGCCGCCATATCGTCCACAACTTGTCCGACTAACCCCTCGTCTACACTCTCAATCAGGAGGGTGGCGACCTCCTGTCCGGTCGTTGGGTCGTGCTCGACGTGAACCTGGTAGTCTGCAGCGACCGCTTTCAGCTCTGGGTGGCTGTAGATGACGTCCTCGAACGTCTGTGTCGTGAGGTTTACCGCCCCCAAAATGAACTGCCACCCGCTCCGTCGCGGCGGCGTGATCTTACAGTCACTGTCAAGAGGACAGGAGCATGGATTGGCATCCTCGACGATAGATACCACATCGCCGATAGCATAGCGGAGCAGTGGCATCCCAGATTCCGATATTGGGTTCAAGAGGTTTGTCACTACGAGTCTCCCCTGTTCGCCTGCCGGGAGCGGTGCGCCGTCGTCATCCACGACTTCGACGTGGACGGACGTATCGAGAACGTGCAGGAATCCATCTTCTGGACACTCGAAAGCGAAGGCCCCGGCCTCCGTTGATCCGACGTATTCGACGACCTCGGCGTCGTATAAGTCACCCAGTCGTTCCTTTCGACTCTCACTTACGGGCTCACCGACGACTACAACCAGATCGATGTCGGACGCAGCTGGATCGTAACCCGCGTCCCGAAGTTGGTGGCCTTTGGCGTCGATGTGAGACGCAAGGCCGTGCACGACGCTCGGCTGGTGCTCCTGAAGAATTTCCGCTTCTCGGTCCACCGGGTACGGCGTGTTCGCAATGGGAACGGTTGTGCAGCCGAGGCGGGCGAGTCCGCCTTCCGTCCCCATACAGGAGATATTGAGGCCGACGAACGGACAGTAATTGACCACGACATCAGTGGGTGTAACGCCGAAGTGCTCGAAGCCCCGTTGGACATCGTCGTAAATCCTGTCCATCTCGTCGTGACTCTTGAAAATCGTCTTGGGCTGGCCGGTCGTCCCCGACGTGTGGAAGGGGCGCCGAATCTGGGCGTCAGTCGCCTTAAACCGGAATTGATCCGTAACAGGCGGTTGGTTCGCCAATACGTCGGATGGCTCCACGATTGGAAGCTGTGTGAGGTCGTCAGTTGTCTGGGCATCAGTGGGTGTCAGTCCGTTCGCCTGCATCAACTCTCGATAAAATGGTGAATGGTCGTACGCGTACTCGACAGTGTGCTGCAGGCGTGTCTGCTTCAGCGTGGCGTGATCGGCCTCCGTAGCTTCCGGTCGCTTCGTGCCGGTGTGTCTCTTCATTTCTCTCCCCCTCCTACGGCAGTTATATTACTGGAAAATAGTTCAGTGTATTCGGTGCATAGTGTGCAGGGCATACACGGCGTGCGCGGTATGTTGTGGAACCACGCTAGCGATACTCTCAATGAACTGAGGCCGTCGATTACTGCCTTGAATGCTACCTGGTTCGAATGAGCGCCTTGTACCAAAGAATCGTCCGCGAGTTGCTGAACCGCCACGGCCAATCGGCCAACTGACTCAGCGCCCGCAACTGGTGTTGTAGATGTGTCAGCCCAACAAGTGACGTGTCAGACGCCTCCAGAAACTGGACGTGAATCGGCGACTCGCCAGTAACTCAATCTCGTCCACTATCTCCTTCATCGCTCTGCTCTCCGAGAACCGCGAGTGGTCTTGCTTCTTGCTGGTAATTTGCGTACGTTTGTTCAGCCCACTCCCGCACATCCGCCGAATCAGTTTCAAGTAGGGCACGAGGCACGCCCTCATCGTCCTCCGCACCGATCTGTACAGTATCGTCGAGAATACCGAGGTAGTACGGGATCGTCCCCTCGTACACGAACACGTTGTGACCGCCAGACGCTATCTGTTCTTCAAACAAATCTCTGTAGCGGGCGTTCGCGTTTATCGTTTCTTCAATGCCTGGTTCAACCACCGATTCAAAAATCGCGTCTCCGTTGAGTATGCGTGTTCGGACCTCCTCCAGCGGTTGTTGTCCCATCACCGAGAGGAAAATCCGAGCCCTTTCTGTCTGTTTAATCTTTTTCACATGTTCTTGTACAGGAGCGTATGGGTCGTTTGTCGTCGAACAAGTGATCTCCGCGTCCGCAAGCAACCGAAGATCAAGATCAAATTCGTCCGAGGGCAGCCATTTCAAAAACGGTTGGAGTCGCTTCGTTATTCGGACAGTATCCATCACTTCAGAGAACGATTCCGCGACTACCTCACCCGCACAAGTAAGCGTGTACGTACCCTGACTTGAGGCTTGAACCCATCCTCGCTCTTCTAACGTTTCGAGATTTCGGACAAGGGTCGTTCGAACCATGTCGAACTGGTTCTGAAGGGTCTGCTTTTCGATCGTGCCTGCCTCTCGAATCGCCTCCAACAGGCGAACGCGGTTCGGCGATCGGGCTAAAAACTCAATCTCTTCTACCACCCTCTGTTCCTCGCTAACACCACTCATACTCTAGTGATATTGTGCGATAATCCATAAGCGTGTGCGTGGGTCGCACAACGTCCATCCAGGAACCGTCGTTGACAATATCTCGCAAACAGCCTGTTCTCGTAGTTACGAAAGCAAAGTTGATAGCAGAACACCAATCCGTATACTCGGCCGACGCCGACGGAACCTAAACAAAACCGTTGACCTAAATCGTCGCGTCCGCGTTAGAGACATCGTCAAGTTTCCCCAAGCATTCAACGTGGGAATAATTCCGCCGGAGACGACCTCAGTGAGGAGAACTGGGTCAAAGATTCCTTTCGCAACCACCTCGAGATCGCGCTATCATCTATAGCCAACAATCGGCATACTGGGGAAACTGATGGTTTGAAACAGGGTAACCCTGTTTCAAGATTTGCACAGCGTCGTACTCTCGTACAAGTCAGATCACCAGACCCGGTTAACACTCTGTGTATTGGAAGACCGGTTTTAGCTATCCGGTTTTTATATTTTGAGCCGTATCATAGCGTATGAGCCATCAAGCGGAATTAGACGATGCTCAAAACACCTCGATATCCCTCTCGATACCCGCCCCAAACCAGGAATTATTCAAACACAAGGCGACCGACGATGTTCTCCTCTTTTTAACAAACCACCGGTTCAGTCGCTTCTCACTTCGCGAGGTCGCGAACCAAATCGGGCACGCCCAGCAGACCGTCCGCCGAGCCGCCGACACCCTCGTGGATAACGGACTCGTCGTCGAATCACCCGACGGTAATCAGCGACTCGTCCAAATCAACCGGAGTCGGCTCTCGATTCCGGACGATCCGATTCTCCGCATCCCCCAGCCAGAGTTCCAAGCACCTACCAAAGCCGCCGTTGACGAGCTTGTTTCCCATCTAGACGGCGTCGTCGGTGTCATCCTCTACGGGAGTGTCGCCCGTGGCGAAGCTGACCGGCGCAGCGACATCGACCTCTGGGTGCTCACCCAGGGAGAACGAACTGCAAACCAGCGGGAAGCACATGCCATCGCGCGTGACGTCGAAGGCATGGAGTTCGACGGGAACCGGTACGCCTACGACATCGACGTCGAAGCCGTCCAGGCGGTTCCAACGTATTTGGAGGACATCCAGGAAATCGTCGTCTCGGGCATCCCGGTTTACAAGACGGACAACTTCGAGATCGTCGAAAACCTCCTTCTTGAAGGAAGTGACGACAGTGAGTGATATCTGGCCTGCAATTTAGGAGATTGATGGATCAGTCAATGCAATCGGTGGTGAGTCGGCTATTTCGAGAGTGTACGAATTGGCTAGCGTGTCGTATCTCATCCTCGTCTTCTTTGGCGGGGAGAGAAAAACCGCCGGGCCCGTTAAGTTCGCCATTCACGCCCTGTAAGTGAGATTCTGCTCTTGGGATTGTTTATTGTGCCCCACATGGGTGGAGGCTGTAAATTAGTCTCCATTGTCTCATGAATTCGCGAAAATTTCAACGCCAAAGCGAACTGCGGTGGAAAAAGACCATGAGGAACTATTGATGACGACTGATGTCGATTTCGACTCGGTCGCTGTCTTCTCCCTTCTCGGGAACAGACGGCGATTACTCATCGTTGGATATCTCTCCCTGTTCGAGGAAGGTACTTCAGTGGAGGTTCGGCACCTTGCCCGCGTTGTTCGCGGAGTCGAGTTGGGGAAGCCACCACGGTTGGTGAGCTCTAATGATTACGAATCAGCCTACAACTCCCTCATCCAGACTCACCTCCCAAAACTCGCAGCGCACAATGTTGTCGAGTACGATGCCTCGCGTAAGACGCTCTCACCGACACATCGTATTGCTCAATGCGCACTCCTGGCGCAAATCACTCACTACCTCAACTGACGTGGTTTTCAGCGCTACCAATATATGCCTGAAGATGATTCCTCCACTATGAACCGAATCACGCAGACGACTCGACTTGACCGTGTCGAGCATATTCTCGGCAGCGGTACTGGCACTCTCGACTTCGCTATCGAAGGACAGACTGCGTATCATACCTGGGAAGGCGAAGAAGATGATAACTGGGACGTCCAGGGCATCGACTCTATCAAGAACGCGGACGAGGACCGTTTTCTCATCTATCCCGAGGGCGAGTACTTCATGTGCGAGATTGATGTCGATCGTGGTGTCGTTCGCTGTCGATGCGACGAATAGTCGCTATTTGCTTGCCTCGTACTCAGTCCTAACGGCCCAGTCACGGTAGAATGCCCTCCACCGATTCACCGAAAGTCGATACTGGTCGATGTCGCCAGCGGCTCCACTAGATTGCCGTTCCAAGCCCCATACCGTGACAATTGAGCGGTAGGCCATACTAGCACCGTATATACGCTTAACGCCCCTATTATCGTTGGACGGCTAGTCTAATAATGCAATTTCCCCAGTTCTGTCAGAAAGGAACGGTGTCCAGTCTATGACTCACATCGGGCTATTCGCTCGGGAGATGAGCAGTCGTCCTGTCGGGGTTACTTCGACGACTTTTGTCTTGCCGTGTGTTTCCGACGTGACGAGTCCGTGTCGCTCGAGGAGTTTCACGTGTCGGGTCACCGTACTCTTTGAGACGTTAACGGCGGCAGTGATATCAGTGAGCGAAACAGGAGTGTCAAGTCCACGAATTGTATCGAGTGTCGACTTGGCCTGGGCGGGTGCGTTCGCAGTGAGATCCGGCAAGGTTCGCTCGCGGACTTCACCGTCGATATCGCTGAACTGGTAACTCGCGTGAATCTGGTTCGTTTGTGAGAGGGCGGCAACAGTGAGTGGGAGAAAGATGTCGCGGGCACCGCCACCGAAAATGATGACAACCTCCCCGCCGGCAGCGTCGATGAGTGAACCACAGATTCCAATCGCGGTCTCGAAGTCGTCGTGTGGGACCTTAGTCGTCTCAACCTCAACACTAGGTTCTATCTGTTCGACCATCCGACGAACATCGTCGATCGCTTGTGCACCGCGACTATCGTCCGTCGTGGTTGTCGGAATGAGCAGGTTGATACGTGTCTCGCGCTCAATCCCTTGACTGAGGATGGGGCGTGTCACCCGGGTACTATCGTAACCAATTGGAGCGATGTATGTTCGCATTATCCTGTTCCACCTCCGCCATCCACATATCACTGTTGCGTAGCTGTGAAACAGTCCTGAGGAGATCAGGAACGTTGTTTCGCCCTACCCTTCCGATATTAGCAACCACCCTCGGCAAAGAATTATCCCACTCCCACACCAATCGGAATTTATGAAGCGGTTGTCTGTCTTCGACCTGTTTCTGCAATAGAGGTGTTATGATAGATAGGACTAATACGGGAGGGTGATACCTGTTTTCACGAATCACCATGCAGAGGGGGATGATCCGACTGTGACTGAACCGCACCAGCGCGATTCGAATCAGGAGACTAGCCCTGGATTTAAGAGACCTCAATCGCCACCGGTACGCGTGCCCAATTCCGCCGTGACTGAGGATATCCTACGAACAAGAACGTCGACAGTCGTCATACGAGATCCACAACTCCAGAAACGCGCACAACACGCACGTGCCCAACTCCGTAGCATTCCGTTGTTCGACGAACTTGGCGTCGACACTATCGTTCACGCAGACGTATACGACAACGATTTCAAACTCACAGACTACACTCATCGCTCCTCAGAAGACCTCCTCAACACCGTCGACGATGTCGAGTTCCCACTCGTCCACATCACAACTCAACAGGGTATCGAGGAGCACGGCGAAGAGGAACTCGTCCACGAACTACTCAAACGGTCTGCCGAAGAACAGAAGCGTTACATCCTCGTCACTGACACGACATCTCCACGCCTCCCGACGTATATACAGAAACCTGGGCGGTCGCTTGTCGACGACTACGACGTTGCCGTGAGAGACTACGAAACTCTCTCAACACAGTACCTGGAGGACCACGTTGACTCCGCACTCCCCGCATCACAGACGCGCAACCTCCACTATCACCGTGCGTCTGAACACCACAAGCAGCACGACGCACCCGCGGACACTCTCGAGAACATTTTCGACTACACGCGTGCCCCCTCAGGTAGCCCTGTCTGGGAGTCGCTCTACTACTTCATCGAACACGACCTCGAGAACGTCCTCGACGACTATTCCGAGCGCATCCGTGAAGCACTCCGATCGTGGACAGAGCGCGGAGAAACGCAAGACGTGGCAAACCAAATGCTCGACGCTCTGCGCGTTTGCGAGTTTGAAAAAGCACAACTTGAGGCGTACCAGCAGACCAACCCCGGCCTTCGCTGACCATGACTGACTACCAGTATGCAACGAATAAACCAGGCCGAATTCTCATCAACTACAACACCGTTCGTACAGCGGAGCTAAAAACCATCTACGAATCGATGGTCAGCGACCGCACGGTGCAGAATATCGACGCGGACTTCGCTCACGAGAACGAGGAGAACGTTCACGATTGCATCGATTTCCTTCACGCGATTGACCTCCTCGAGCGCGATGGCGACGACCGTGTGGTCTCGCCGCTCAATCGAGACGTATTCCCCGACCTTCCGTTTGAAGCACGCGTTCTCCATCATCTCCGCCAGCAACAGTCGCCCAAGGATCATCTCACCCGAATCCATAACATCGCTCTCGAAACCGCCAATCGGTCGGTCACTCTCGATGTGCTCCTTCCGCAGGTGAAAGGAAGCCTCGACGGGTACGACTTCTCGTGGAACGAGACGAAACTCCGCATGTGGCGAGCACTCAGTACACAACTTGGAGTAGTCTCCGAAACTAAAACGCGGAGCGTGATTCTAAGTCCGTGTCGCCGCCTCCTCTATGACCTCCTCGCACTCCACGAGCAACGGAAAGAGACGGCCGACCTGTACAGCGCACTCTCGTGGATCGAGGAGAGCTTCTTCAACGTCTTCGAGACGACGACCGGCTCACCGCGAGTGCATCCTGCAATCTCGGATGTCCTTCAGAATATGGAGTCCGAAGACGTTCTCGAGTTCCAGGGGATGTCGGACGCAAAGAGCGAAGTTACACTACCTGAATCCGTGCACACTCAGACCTCACGTTCGGTCAGCGTCTACGACCTCGAACCGATGCCTGACTCGCCCGCCTACCAGTACCCGCTCGCGCAGTTCGAACAGGTGATTACGCAATGAGTTCGATGCCAAAACTTTGGGACGACAGCGTCGTCCGCGACTACCTGACACCAGAAGCCCACCAGAAATCACGCGACCAGTTCCTCAAAACGCACATCGATATCGACAAGATTCGAGCGGACTACCTCTTCCCCCACGAGGGGGCCGACGAGTTCGTCACTCAAGAGGAGTTCCGCGATTCCATCCTCAAATCTAACATCGATGACGACAACCGGATTTTCATCCTCCGTGGCGAAACAGGGAGTGGGAAGAGCCAACTTTGCCAGTGGCTCGAGTACCAGATTGGCGCTGAACCCGAGGAAGGAGATGAGACCCACATCGCGCTCCATGTCTCCCGCAGTAAGACGGGGATTGGCGACATTCTCGACATCATCTCCGGGCCGATCGATACCGACGTCACGGTGAGCAACGTCTCCGACCTCGACCCTGAGAAGGTCGCGGATGCGATCATCACCACGCTTCAGGCGTTCGGCGCTGGAATGGAACAGTTCAGCGAGGACGAGATCGAGGCTCTCACCGCGGACCGCTCGAACTCGCCTGATCTTCGGACAATCCTTAAGCGAAATATCGACCAGTATCAGGAGTCAGCGTCGAGCGAGGGAGAAAAGCGGATGTCTGACCTCATCACGAAAAAAGACTACAAGGACCTCTCGATGGCCGCGTTCGGGTCAGTGCAGGGTGCCGAAACGCTCTTCCCCGCACTACAGAGCCAGGTCCACGAGATTCTCTCCCGAAACCTCGGTGTCGAAGATTTCCAGGGGAAACTCGAAGAACTCTCCGAGGAATACAAGGAACGCGGCCTCCGGCCAGTGCTTATCTGCGAGGACCTCACGACATTCACGGTCCTCAAGGAGCAGCTCCTTGACCACATCTTCCAACTGGACAGCGGTCACTATGACGTCGTGCTTGGCTGGACGTCGGGTTGGGAGAAGGACGACCTCTCCCGCGCGCTCGGTACCAGTCAAGGAATCAGTACGTACATGGAGGATCGAGCGGAGGGCTACCTCAGTACGACGGACGAAGACGGTCGGGCGTACTTCCTCGACGACGACATCACGGTCAAACTTGCCCGGAAGTACATGTCGACCATCATTGAGGAATCGGAGAGCGACTCGTCGCTCTCCGATGATGTCCTCGAGGCATTCGATGGACTATACCCGTTCAACGAGACCTTCATTGAAGAGTCATACAACCACCTTATTCAGGATGGTAATAAGCGCCGTACGCCTCGCCTCTTGCTGATGCGAGTCATTCGGGAGTGTCTCAGCTCGACTGTCCCACCCTTCGAGGCTATCGAGGATAACCCGTACGTCGAACCGTTCCCCTCCCCAGTTGATCTCTCGTACTCGGACAGCCTCCAGCAACTCGGCAAGTGGTACGGGAGCGCAACGACGGATCGCCGCCTTCGCGTCCGCGGCCAAATCGCGGACACGTTCGATATTTCTCTCACAGACGTCGATGTCGACGACGACTGGGCTTACTTCCAAGCGGACGTCCCTTCCCCTACACTTAATCTCGGTGTTAGTGAGGGGAACCTCCATCCCAGCGAATACATCACGCTACGGGCAACACTTGACGGGCGGGGCGAAGACGCTGTCACCATTCGTCGCGACAGCGAAGATCTTGCGACAACCGACGAGGATGGTCTCGTCTCTGTTCGACTTCCGGACGAAGACGGAGATGTCACGTTCCAAGCCGAGAAAGACGGAACGATAGATACGACGACGGTAACTGTCGTCGATCCGGAGGGGGGAGACGACGAGGTAACAGTTTCGCTCACGACCAATCCAGAGGAACCGACCGTAAGTGATGAAGTCACCGTCACAGCGCGCGTGAACGGTGAGCCGCGTAGTAGTGTGCGCGTTCTGGTCGATGGTCGTGAGCTCGGGGAAACCCGAAGTAACGGGAAGGTACACTTCAACGCCCCCGATTCCGACTCGGCTACTGTCGAGGCCGTCTACGACGACGTATCCGATGAGACTACGATCGATATCAAGAGTCCCGATATCCATATTCCCGTCGGCACGGATCTCGACTCGACGACAGTTAAGGAGTACCTCCTCCAGTATCGGGACTGGATCAAGGTCGGCGATACGTACGATAGTTCGACAGTCCTCCGAGAGGGGGCCGCTGGTGCTCTCAACGAGTGGCACGATCCGACGCTCCTCGGGAATTTAAACGCACGAAATGATGGGGTCCATGGTATCTACTACACACGAAGTTCCGATGTCCCTGTCTCCATTGTGGGCCCTGACGAGCGCAAGGGTCTGAGCTTCAATCTCGACTTCGGCGTCGAATACGACGATATCTACGAACCGCTGTTCTGGTACGGCATCAGTGAGTCCGGCGAGTTCCCTCAGGAGGACAAGTATGACCTCAACTATGACTTGCTCCGTGCGTGGACCGACAAGCAGGTTGCGGATTTTCGGGCCGAGATGCGCGCCGACATAGAGGGGTGCATCGACCCGATGACGCTCGAGGAATTCACCGTGCTCGCGCAGTTCCTCATCCTCAACGCGACGACTGGACGGCGTAAGGTTGAGGCTGACATGATGTTTGAGGAACCGCCTCAGCAAAATGACGACGATGTCTACGTTCCTGGTCTCCACCACAAGCAACCATCTGATCTACAGGACGCTACAAAGGGCCTTTTCAAGTCCCGAAAGGCGCCGTATAACCTCGCGCAGGGACTGTTCCTTCTCAAATCAAACGTCGTCGACCATCAACGTCTCTCAAAGGCGATTGAGAGCGTCTCGGAGAACCTGGACCGCTATCTACTACAGGCCATGCAAATCGACACTGCGGATCTCCCCAGTGCCTACCAAATCAGCACAACTCGTTCGACAGGCTACGGCGTCGACGACTTGTTCGATCGCGTGAAAAAATATGCGACAGCACTTGACAACATCTCGGCCGAGCAGAACGCCGCTCACGTCACCGAAACCATTGAAACGGTCACGACATACTACAGGCCAGACCAAGACCAAGAAGACCTCCACGACATACTCGATCGACTCCACGACATCCTTGACCAATTAGACGCAAGTAAGTACAAGTCGTGGAGAGAAGCCCGCAAAGCGGTGGCGAGTAACGAGGATGTTGACTTGGCGCGATTCCGCCAGCGGATGCGAACGTTCGAGGACATCTCCAAAAAAGAGAGGTACGAACTCATCGCAATAATTCACGACTATAAGGAGAGTCAGTCGGCAGAACCGGCGTGGGATGTCTACGAAGCGATTGCGGAGATGATGGAGGAAGCGGATGACGTTGTGCTCCCTGAAGACGCCGGCTTCCGTGAACGCGTTAGGAAACTTTCAGAATTCGAGACGTACGAACAACGACGGAATGAACTTGAAACCACACTCGGGGGGAACTAACCATGCCGATACAAACCACGTCACTCAAGTCGAAACTCGATAGCCTTGAACAGAAGGCTGAGGAGTTCGACACACGAACAAACACCGAGGAGCGAGTCGGCCAAACCGAGGAGGACTTGAAGGAACTGAACCGGACTCTTCGCAAACTCAAACAGTCACTCGACGATTTTGAACGCCAAGCGGGTATCCTCACCCAGGTATTCGAACAGTCTCTCCCATCGGAAGCAGTGGCTGCACGCGACAAGGTGCAATCCATTTCCAGTGTAACACAGGACGATATCCTTGACAGAATTGACGACAAGAGTCATTCGCTGTCGGCTCACGTCGACGAAGTTCGGGATGCGCGGGAGGAAGTGAAGAGTGCACAGCGCATCATTGGCGACCAGCTAAAGGAAATTCAGCGGGAGAAACTGGCTGACGCCGACACTGCGGAGAGTATCCAGAAAATCGTCGGCGAGGAACCAGAGGCTATGAAGACAATTAGCCAGTACCGTTCGTTCCTCAACTCCATCCTCAATCCGAGAGACTCGGTCTCTCATCTGAAGTCACAATGGCAGGGGCTTGAGAAGGCCTTCGACAACCTCGATACGGACTGGGAAGGGTTCCGTCAACGCCACGGCCTCAGCCAGCAGACGATTGAGGACCTGAAGAAACTCAGTCGCGAGGGCGAAGTTGATCTCGACGACCTTGACGACGCCAGCGTAAATGAGATGTTAGACGTTCCTGAACTCCGCTCTACAATCAAGGTGAGCCTCTAAGCACCGATGGAAAATCCTGCTAGACGCGCGGAAGCAGCGATGGAAGCCTACCGGAATCACTTCATCGGTGCTGGTGGACGAGCGGCGCGGAACGTCGCGCACCGCTTCGAAGCTACCGATAACGGCGAGGATTCCGTCATCGGCTTCCGCGGTCCGTATCTGCAGGCGCTTGACGTCGCGAACTGGAGCACAGAGTCGTGGCTCTCGTTCAGCAAGCATGCCGGTCTCCATCCCCTTGTCCGACTTGCGTTCGAGGATATCGGGTTCCGACGACTCTACGACTTTCAGGAGAGGAGTATCGAGACGATCTTAGACGGACAGGACACGGTTATTACGGCCGCAACTGGTCGGGGGAAGACCGAAGCATGGCTAATCCCGATTCTCGACTACATTCTCAAAGCAAATCAAGGGAAGGCCGCTGAGAGCGACCCCGACGACGTCAAAGCAGTCCTCACGTATCCGACGAAGGCGCTCGCACAAGACCAGTTGAAGCGCCTGATCCAGTACCTCTACCGGATCAACTCGGAGCTCCCGACGAACGATCGCATCACGGTCGGAATCTACGACGGTGACACACCGAGTAATATGTCATCGCGTGCGGAGGGCTACCTGAATGCGACGTTCAAGTACTTCGAGTGTCCGGGTTACAACGACGCACTCGAGAAGTGCCAGAACTGCGGGAAGAGTGTTCACGTTCGGAACAATGGCCAGCGCTACGAACTCGAACCCGAGAAAAAGCAGTGCGTCGACGACGTGCCTTTAGACTTCCTCCGGTTAACGAAGAACGAAATCCTCGAAGAGGGCGTCGATATCCTCCTCACGAACCCGGACACAATCAATCTCAAACTCATCAACACGAACGCGAGCGACGAACACGACGCATTCGTCTACGAGCCACAGTTCTTCGTCTTCGACGAGGTCCACACCTACGACGGCCTCTTTGGGAGTTATACAGCGGCACTCACGAAGCGCATTCGTGCACTACGGGAGGCACGCGGTGTCGACTCCCCGCAGGTGATCGCGAGCAGCGCTACCGTCGAGAACGACGTCGAACTGTTCCGCCGAATCAGCGGTGCAGCGGACGTTGCGCACGTCGACGAGAACCCACGCACACTCGACCCACCACCACTTGATGAGTTGCCAGCAGCCCTCTACGAGGAATCGATCACTGCCGCACAATTACGTCGCGCAGTCCGCGGCGAGAGACCGTTCCCGACTGCACTCGACTCATTCGAACCGTCCATAGACGACCCAAGTGCGGTCGACAACGAAAGCCTCGACGAACTGCTCGGTGACGCACTCTTCGAGCACCTCACCACGACATCGAATAACTCCGTCGTACACGCTGTACAGCTTCTCCATCAAGAACTCGCTGAGGAACCCCGGACGCGCGAGGCGTTCCTCAACAGCCTCCAGTCGGAGTACTCGCTCACAGGCGACCAGGCGGAGACCGCCCTTGAGAACTTTCGGACACTCGGGGAGTACTCGGGCTTACTAGAGAACCGCAGTCACCTCTTCTCGTGGCCACTCGATGGATTCTACACCTGCGCGCAATGTGCGGCCGTCTATCGCTCTCCACAGGATACGTGCTCGGAATGTGACTCTGGATTCGTCACCCGCGCGACGTACTGCCGCCGGTGTGCTGAGGAAGCGCTCGTGGCGTGGTACTGCCCCGAATGCGATCAACTCGAATCCTACGCACCGTCCGAAGAGGGGAGTTTCGCATCACGAGATGAGCAGTACTGCGGGCGGTGTCAGGCTGCACGCGACAAGAAGGTCCGTCTGCTCCGGGTGACGTTCACACCCCGACTAGAGTGTCAGTCCTGTGGCTCCACCGAGGAACGCAGCGTCATCAAAACCTGCACGTGCGGGGCGGCGATGACACGCACTGCCGTCGACGAATGGACGTGCACAAACCCCCAGTGCTCTCGAACGACACCCGCAGACGCGGGCTGTCCAGACTGCGGTGCAAAACAACGCGTGCTCCAACGGAGTGACGGGGCCGTTGAATGCCCATCCTGTGGGCAGACGTACGACGCTGCAGACACACCGCGTCGATGCACGTGTGGCCACTCAGTCGTGAACACCCGCCTTATCCCCTGGGTGTGTACGCACGACAACTGCACACACCAGTACTACTCTCCAACGCCGCCGACAGAGTGCCAATGTAGCGCAGAGACGTTCGTCAAACAGGGACTCTTCGAGGTCTTCGAGAACGACCACTGTACCGAGTGCGATACGGCCGTCCTTCCAGGGTCATCCTGTACGTGTGACGACCCAGAGATACAGCAGCAGGCGGACGCCTACCAGTCCTATCAGACAATCACCGCAACCGGCCGTGTCGTTCCGGTTCGAGGCAATACGTCGGCCATTCCCTGCCGCCACCAGCGACTCAGCTATCGAATCGGACAGCGCTACGACGAACTGGTCCGCAGCCCCAACAATATCGCCGTCACGACCTCGCAGTATATGCTCCGTGAAGTCGCTGATGACGAAGACTACTCGTCGGCGAAAATGCTGTCGTTCGCCGACTCCCATCGCGACATGAAGGAACTCGGCCGCGACTTCAACGAACCGGAGGTCGAGTCACTCCTCGACCAAGCACTCATCGAGGCAATCCGCACTACTGACGACCTGTGGCCAGCCCTCGACGATATCCTCACAGAATCACTGGCGTGTATCGACGCACTCCACAATGAACTTAGCCCGCCACGCAACCTCCAGGATGTCGCATTCGACCTGAAAGACCACCTCGTTGACCGCGCCCGCCGGTTCATGGACACCGAAGACGCGATTCGGAATCGTCTCCGTCGACGGGCGATCCCCCACAGCTACACGCAGCGGTTTCGAGAGCGCGGCGGTTCACTCGCTTCGGACGGCATCGTCGACGTTCGAATCGATCCGACAGTCCTGGCAGATCTTCCTGATGCCGAGCGTGACCTGCTACGTAGCGTCATCGATCACGGGAACGGTTGTCCCGTTGACTCGATCGCGGAACGCATCGACGACCAGCCTCGTGCCTCGGTCGTCGGGTCGCTGATCGAGCGTGGCGTCCTTGACGATGAGAGTGAGGACTATCTCTCGCTGAATCCGGCAGCGTTAGAACTGACGCTCGCCGGTGATGGTGACGGTATCAAGTACATCCCCGAGTCGGCGAAATTCTCGCCGTCGTGGCTTGGCCAAGTCGGACTCCGCTCGCGTGACGCGGTTCCATTCGAGACCACACTCGCAGAACGCGCCAATCCGAACCATCCACAATTCCATCAACGAGCGTACCGTGCAGAGTACTCACGAGCGCGTATCCTCATCGCAAAAGTCTACTTGGGGATGACGGACAAACGCGAGCGCCGTGAACTTGAGTACCTCTTCCGCGAGGGGAACTATCCACACTTCCTCTCCTCGGGGCCGACGATGGAACTTGGTGTCGACATCGGTGACCTCGACGCACTTCTGCTGTATGGGGTGCCGCCGAACATGAACGCGTACCTCCAGCGTGTCGGCCGCGCCGGCCGAAGTTCACACTCCTCGCTCGTCCACAGTGTCAGCCAGCGCAACCCGATCGACTACTACTATTACGAGGAGCCGACGGATCTCATCAGCGCGGATCCGAAGCCCGTTCCGCTCAACGAGCATAACGAGGAGGTCCTTCGTGTCTCCCTCTCGTGGGCCGTCTTCGACTACATCGCGGCGAACTTCGTCGTCCCCTGGGAGATTGAAGGATGGGGGGCGAACGCAACTGTCTCTGGTGGCGATGACTTCAAACGTCGCAGCGGCGACACGGACGATTCCGACTACGGGAAACTAACCCATCTGATGACGCTCCCCGTATCGAAGCTCGGCCTTGACACCGATGTCTCGAAACTCGCCGCTCTCGGGACGATCGTCAGCGACAACGAACAGCAGATACGTGAGTACTTGTGTTCCCTGCTCGCGTACCAGTACTGCACCGACTGTAGCGCAAAATACGACCGCTCGGCCACGATTGACACGTGTCGCGTCGAGGAGTGCGACGGCCAGGTTCTCGACGCACAGGAAGAGTTCGGTGACCTCGTCGACGAGGCGGTAGCGTCCTTCCAAGACCGCTACCTGAATCAGTATCGGACGTACCGTGATCGCCTCGTCGAAGAACAGCAGGCGTTGAGTCAGGAGCGGACTGACCTTCGCCGGGAGAAGCGACACGCTGGGCGAGACGAGTCGACGCGTCTTCGCCGTCGTGAGAACGCAGTGGCAGAACGGATCAGCGCACTTCAGGACCATCTCGATACGCTCGAGCGACAGTCGTACTCCGATTTCCTCCAGAACGCTCGTACCAGCAAGTTCGCATTCAATATGCGGAACGTCTCGAACAACGTCGGTTTGACGTTGGTCACTGAGCAAGACGGCGAGTACGATCGCCGCGAGGTCGGCGGTAACTATGGCGGACGGAGCGTCCGCATGGCCATTCAGGAACTCCACCCTGCAGCCGCATATCTTGACGACGGAGAGACGTACGTCGTTAGCCACCTCCGGACAGACGACTTCGAGTCGTCGACGCTCCGTGAGCAAGTTGTGGACGCCGATACCGACACCGACCAACTCGCCGAAGAGAAGGTCTGTAGTGCGTGCCATACGTCGCATCCCCTCTCCGCGTCCGAATGCTCCTGTGACCACGACGCCCCGCTCAAACGTCGGCGCCTCGTCGCGATGGATAGCGTCGAATCCCACCGTGACGATCTCCGCATGAGTAAGGGGGGTGATCCGGCGCGAGAACTCTATCAGAAACCTGGAGAGGAAGTCCAGAACACCTACGCTGAGCGTGAGACGTCCGTTCTGGAGTTCAATCCCGTTGAGTCGTTCCGCGTCTGTGATGGCGACGGGACACCGGTCGGAACACTCGAGTACGGTGACTACACGGTGCTCACGCACACTAGGAGCTACCAAGCGAAGTACAAGAACGGGGAGACCGATCCGCGTCCGACCCCGTTCGAGGTCTGCGGAGAGGAGAACTGTCCCGGTGTCGTCTATCGTGACGACGACGGACACGCGCAGTGCTCCGCCGACTCTGAACACAGTCCGAACCGCCGGGGTGCCGACTCCGAGTACGTCCGACTCGGCTATTCCTACGAGACGAGCGGCGTCCGTGTTTCACTCGACGACGCCGAGGCGTCACACACGTTCGTCCACGGGCTCCGTGTCGCGCTCCAGTCGCTTGGCGGAGTAAACATCAGAGAGATCAACGAGACGACGGCCGACGACCACGTCGACTTGCTCGACGCCCAGGAAGGCGGTGCAAACATCGCCAAACTGCTCGTTGAGCGCGACGCAGGCGACTTCCAGAACTTCCAGCACGCCATGGAACTGATCCACGACCATTTCGTCTGCGACTGCGAAGACGGCTGTCCGATGTGTCTCTACCAGTACGGTTGCGACGAACACAACCAGCCACGGTCGTTCGCACGCGACACCGTTCTCGACTATTTCGAACCTGGACTGCCGACAATCATGCCGACCAAGACATCCACCACCAACCCTCAATCCACTGACCCATGAGCCACGACACACTCAAGCACGCTGAACAGTTGAAACGCGCATACGGCGACCACTACGTCGCCAGCCAGAACACTGCGACCCTGAAGGACATCATCTCGCGCTACGAGGGTGGGACAGAGCAGACGCTCCACGAGCGATTGCCTGAGTTCATGCGGACGCACGGTCCATTCCTCCAAGCGCTCGATTTGCCACGACAAAGCGACACCTCGTGGTCGGAGTTTGCCACGAACCGCCAGTCGATCGCCGACGACGCGCCCGACGGCCTCCATGATGATATCGTTCGCACGTTCTCTGAGGCCGGCTTCGAGCGACTCTACGCGTTCCAAGAGGACACCGTGGACTCGATGCTTGCCGATAATCACACGCTCGTCACGGCTGGGACGGGCCGCGGGAAAACAGAGAGTTGGCTCATCCCGATTCTCCAATACATTTGTGAGGCGAAAGCCGGCTATCACGACGCTGACCCGCAGAGTGTCAAGTGCGTTCTCACCTATCCCACGAAAGCACTCGCACAGGATCAACTGAAGCGCCTCATCGAATACCTCTCAACGCTCAACGAGACCCGAACTGGCACTGACCAGATCACGGTCGGTATCTTCGATGGCGATACCCCACACAACGATCCGGACGCTTACTCGTATCTCAACACTTCGTTCGAGTACTTCGAGTGTCCTTGCAGCAACTGCTCGGACTCGTTGACGGTTGAACGAACTGAGGACGGCTATTGCGTCACGCACGACTCCCCGAATGAGATGGACGTCGACCTCGACTTCATCGAACTCACTCGTGAGGAGATTGTTGACGCGGAAGTCGATATCCTCCTTACGAATCCAGACACCGTCAACTATCGGTTATTCAACGTCAATGAACAGGACGAACAGGCAGTGTTCGTCACGCAGCCGAAATACGTCGTCTTCGACGAGATCCACGAATACTCCGAGCTCTTCGGGTCATTCACCGCGACGTTGATGCGTCGCTATCTCCGCTCCCGGTGCTCACTGCTCGGACTCGACGACGACGCGGACGACGACCTCCGACTCGTCGGCGCTAGCGCGACCGTCGAGAACAAGCGCGCGATTTTCCAGCGTATCAACCCCTTCACGGATGCTGACATCACTGTCGTCGAGGAAAACCCGCGAACGCTTGAGCGTCCCCTCCCAGACGCTCTCCCGAACCCACTCGCCGAACACACCGTCGACCTGGACCGACTCACCGATACGTCCCCGGAGTGGACGCCTGCCGAATCGCTTGTCGCGGATGTCCTCGGAAGCCTGCCTACTGATGCCGATGCTAGCGAACGGCGGCGAGTCGCCGGTAACCGGCTTTATGACACCCTTCTTAACGAAACTGATGACGACCTCGACATCATTCGCGCGCTCTACACAACGCTTCACGAGGAGGCTCAGCGGCCGGCCGATCTCCACGAGACGCTCGTGGAGATGTACGATCTCACCGACGAGCAGGCTACTCGACTCGTTGATAATTTCGTCACGCTTGGTCAACTCTCTGGTGTTCTCGAGAGTCGCGCCCATCTGTTCAGTTGGCCACTCGACGGCTACTACACCTGCGTGAACTGTGCAGCGGTCTACGATACGCCGCAGTCCGAGTGCTCGCAGTGTGGCCATCACTTTGTCACCAAACTTGCGTACTGCAACCATTGTGGTGAGGAGGCGCTCGAGTCGTGGTTCTGTCCGGACTGCGAGCAACTCGCCCCACTCAACGTCACGTCCGGTGAGGGACGCTTTGAGTACTTCCAAGACCACACGTGCAGCTGTGGAACAGAGACGATTCGGGCGGTTTGGCGCCCCTACTACGAGTGCTCGGGGTGTGGTGACCGACAGAAGATCAATCGGATCACCCACTGTCCAGACTGCGACACCGTCATGGTTCTCAGCGATGACCAGGACGAACTCGTCTGCCGGAACCCAGACTGTGACGTAACTCTGGAGGCCGGGGTGGAGGTCGTCTGTGAGAACTGCCACTCGTCCGATCTCGAACCACTCAGCGACGACTCTGTCCTCTACTGTGAGGACTGCGGGGACACTCACGAACAGGAGGCCGGCCATCGATGTAGTTGTGGTGGAACGCTGCGCCCGAAGCGCTACCTCGGCTGGTCGTGTAGCGACCCCGACTGTGACGCGGTCTACTTCGGGGAGCCACCGAACACTTGCGACTGCGGGAAGCGGCGGTTCGCCCGAACGGGCCTCCTCGACATCAACGCGATTGATCACTGTTCGAACTGCGATACCGACCTCCTTCCGGGTGCTGAGTGTCGCTGCGATGACCCAGCGATTTCCCCGACCGTTCGTGGCTTCCGCGAGTACAAACTCGTCGACGAGCTCGGGCAGATCCGCAAGCCTTCGTCGTTCCACGGAGCTGTACCCTGCTACGATCCGCGGAAGACTTATCGGAAGTCCTCGCGCTACGAGTCGATGATTCGCGGGCCTGGTAACACCGCCGTCACAACCGCCCAATACTTCCTCCGCGAGATTGCGGACGTCGACGATCCGGAGTCGTTCCGTGAAGCCAAGATGCTCTCCTTCGCCGACAGCCAGTCGGACATGAAGGAACTCAATCGGAACTTCACCGAACCCGAGCGGACGCTCTTCGTAACCCAGTTCGTCGTCGACACGCTCACGGAAGCAGACGAAGACTGGGTGTCGCTCGCAGACCTCCAGTCCACGGTAATTGAGCGCGCCACGGAGTACGAGCAGATGCTCACCGAGGGTGATGGCGGACTACTAGAAGCCATGACGGGTTATCGGCAGTCCGTCAGTGACTTCCTCGAAGAGGAGGTCGCAGCGCGAGTCCTCCAGGGACGCTACAACAACCGCTGGCGGAGCCGCGACCACCTCCCCTCCGACGGCTTGCTTGACGTCACACTCGATGTCGACTGGAGCAGTCTCCCGTCGGGTGAACGAGCCATTCTCGAGGGACTGAACGAGCAGAGCAAGCAGTACGTCGATTCACTCATCGACGAGATCGAGGACGCAGGCCGACACGTCGAGTCACTCATCGAACAGGGTATCCTCCGTCGCATCGAGACCGATTCCGGGTATCTTGTCGGCTTCGACGAAAACTGCGTGCATTGCACGACCGTCGACGTAGATACGCCGATTACGTACGTCCCCGCGACGGACACATTCTATTCGACGTTCGATGAGTCGTGCATCGACCTCGATGCAGAGCTTGAGTCGGTCACGTTTGGTGCCGACTACGAGGCCCGAAGTGAGTTCACCCATCCGCACTTCGACCTCACGGCGTACCGCGTGAACTACTCCGACCCTCTGATGTTGGTTTCCCGTGCCTACTTCGGGCTCACGGAGAAAGACGAACGCCGCCGCATCGAGTATCAGTTTCGGGAGGGACGCTACCCCAACTTCCTCTCTTCGGGGCCGGCAATGGAGGTCGGGATGGACATCGGCGACCTTGACGCGCTTCTCCTCTACGGCACCCCACCGAACACGAATTCGTACCTTCAGCGGATCGGTCGCGCTGGCCGCCAGTCTGGTTCGTCACTCGTCCATTCGATCAGCCAGCGCAATCCGATTGACTACTACTACTACGAACAGCCAAACGAACTTATCCAGGCCGAACCACAGCCCGTTCCGCTCAACGAGACGAACGAGGAGGTACTCCGTATCTCGCTGACGTGGGCGATCCTCGACTACTTCGCTGCCGAATACTGGGTTCCGTGGCGTCGCGAGAGCAGTGACATCGTTGACGAACTCTACTGTGAGGAAGACCTCGTCCCACGCAGCGAACCGCGACCGAACGACATCGTGACGTTCACCGCGCTTCTCGCGAGCGAGAACGAGGCAATCCAGTTTGTTGACGATGAGGCCCCACTACAGAGGCTCAAGACGGCGTACGAAGAGCATCAACCCGACGTTCGCGCGTGGCTTGAGGACATTCTTGGGTTCAGTTACTGCCGCGATTGTGGGCGGAAGCACAGCGCCGGCTACGAGGGCCCGTGTAGTCGGTCGGAGTGCGACGGTCGCGTTGTCTCCACGGCTGATGCACACGAGGACGTGATCGAGGAGGCGATGACGGCGTTCGTCGACGAGTTCGTCGAGGGCTACTTCGACTTTGAGGATGACATCCTAGACGAACTGGACGAGGTTCAGACGCAACTCAACGAACTCAATTTGGAGTCGCGCGGTCGGCGGAACCGTCGTCGCCAGGACACAGACGATCGTGTGGAACAGCGTGATAAGCGTGATCGACTACAGAGTCGAAGTGCAAACCTGAACCAGTACTTGGATCGCCTGGCACGGATGGACTACGGGACGTTCCTCGAGGAACACAGCACCACGCCGTTCAGTCTTCGTTCCGTCGACGACACGGTCGAATACGAACTCATCGGTGAGGATTTCGAGTCTGTGACTGACGACCTGCAGTCCCGGCCGGTTCGAACCGCGCTTTCCGAACTCCACCCTGGTGCGGCCTACCTTCACTCGGACAACCAGCGCTACATCGTTACCGGCGTGCGTGCCCACTCGTATCAGACCTCGCAACTGGACGGTAGTGCTGCAATCTGTCCTACGTGCGGCGCCGAGTACGACCTCGGCGAAAGTCCATGTAAGGAGTGCGGCGCCGATCTCAAGCGCCTGAAAACCATCGTTCCGGAACGCGTCACCGCGTACAAGTCAGATCTCGTACTCGGGCAACTCCCGAACGGCGATCCCCTCCTCCCAACTCGCTTGTACCAGTCGGACTCGGAAATCCAGGACACCTACGCGCCCACTGAAACAAACGTTACAGGATTCGACCCTGATCTAGCGAAAGCGTTCACGATTACGACCGAGGACGGAGATCCAGTGGGGCGATTTGACTACGGCGACGTCACAATCACGTCTTCTGTCCACCAGTTCCACGCTCACTACGTTGGCGGAGGATCTGACCCGCTACCGAACGTCTTTGAGCTCTGTGGTAAGGAAAACTGTGACGGTGTTATCGCACGTAACGACGAGACTGCCTACTGTATGCGGCATCCGGAACACTCGACTGAGGACACCGATGTTGTCCGCCTCGCAACCGAGTTCGACACGAAGGCTGTCCGTATCCAGTTCGACGACGAAGACATTGAGCACGCCTTCTCCCACGGCGTCCGCATGGCACTCCAGTACATCGGTGGTGTCGGAGTGCGCGCCGTCCCGGAATCACTCGGCGAAGATGGTACCTACGTCTTCGACAACGAGACCGGTGGCAGTGGCGTCACCGTCCTTCTCACCATGGGATCCGGTGATACACGGGAGAAATTCGACACCGCAATCGAACTTATCGAGGAGGCGTTCGAATGTGACTGCGATAATGGCTGTCCGTTCTGTATATACCAGTACGGCTGTGAGAACCAGAACGACCCCGAGACGATCGCGAAAGATGACTTCATGGATCTCATCGACTCCGGGTTGACACTCACTCAGCGTGATATCGAGGCAGGCAATGACGAATAGCCTCCCCGACGCGATTAACGACTTGCGGACACGCTCCCCGGAAACACTCTGGGGTGTCACTGCAGAGAGTCTCTACCTCGCCGTCTGCGCCGTCGCGACTGACACTGGACTCTCGCACGCGCTCAATCCACACCATACAGCCACAGTTCTCCAGACGAACGACGAACGTGCTCCTGAAACTGTCGCCGATGCACACCACTTCCTCTTGGCTGAGCTCGGACTCGTCACTACTGACCACGAGTTGACTGACCGAGGTCGACTCGTCCTCGCGGCCGAACAACCCGGCGACGCTATTCGTCTCGTCGCCGCTCGTCATCTGTCGCGTGCCCAGCAACTCCTCCGGGAATTCGCCGCAATCGACACCGATCGCCTTCCGCGAAGTGAACTCGACACGCTCGTTCGTGACCCAGAAGACGAGGCCCTCATCGCGCCACTCCTCTCCTCGCTCGCTTTCGTCGACCTCTACCCAGAAGGTGTCATCCTCGACCACGAAACGATCACGCAGACGTTCGATCGACTCGAACAGAACGCGACACACCCGACTGTACCGATTTCGCTCGTCACCGCACTCACTGCACTCGACGACCCCCATCTCATCGCTTGCGTCGCAACTGCTTACACCGACACTACCGTCACGCCGACAAACGTCACCCAGACTACCCCACTCGACGCCCTCGCCACCACCGAACGCAACTCTCCAGTCCGAACACCGACTGCTGAACTCGCCAACGCGATCAACGACACCCGAACCGCCGTTGTGGAGGACGCTAATACCTTCGAGGCGGCTCTCGACCCCAATTCCCGTACAGTAACACGCGAAGACGCGACCATCGATGCCGACATTGTCACAGCCGCACTCCCAGGCGATCTATCCAGCGAGTCCGTCACCACAATACTCGATCTCGTCGCCACGATTCGCGCTCATCCTTCTCTCCACTCGGTCGCCGTCTCCTCACTCACTGATTCCCTTAATCTCGAACTGTATCCCCTCTTCCAGGCTATCTCCAATCTCTCCGGAGTCGACTGCTCGCTTCGGAACGATCTCCTCCTTACGTTCGACGCCGTCCCTGCCGCCCCACAGGGTACAGATCGCTATGACTCCTTCCGCAATGACCTGTTCGAAGCCCTCCACACGCGTCTCACGTGGCGTGACGCGCTAACCGACATCACGGTCTCAGAAACCCCACATACACGAGCAGACGTCATCGAATCTATCGCCAAGGGCATCGACGACGACGTCGTCGCCCCGACGTATTTCGTCTACACGCTCCCTGACCCAGACGCTCTCGGCAAGGAACGCACAGAGAAGTACGTCGACGACCAACCTGCGCTACGGCGTGAACGCGCGCGCTTGAAGCGCTGGAAGGACCAGCGGGACGACGACCTGCGCCGATTCACGGAGATAACCGACCGCCTCTTCACGCGCGGCCAAGAGCGTGAGCTCGACGAACGCGTCGTCCGTATTATGACGCCGTACGACGACGACACCTTCTCCGAGTACACTTCCCAACTTCGCAGCCTCCTCCGGGATGGCTACGAACTCCGTCTCCTCACGCGGCATACGAAACAACGCTGGGAGTGGGAGCGCCTCCGAGACAACCTCCTCGGCGATCTCGAGGAGAACCGCGAGAACGTCACCATCAGGACATACTCCCGATACAAGGAGTATCAGCGAATCACTAGCGAGACGGACGAAACTGACCTCTCTGAGTTCGGCATTCATGCAAAGCTCCAGACGATCGGGAATCCGACGGAGGGCGCCGCACTCCTCGGCTCGGCGAACTTTATGGAGAACAGCTACAACTGGAACCCCGAATGTGGCGTCTACACCGAGAACTCCAACTTCGTTGCGGCCGCAATCGACTTCTTCGACCACGTCTGGGAACTATCCGAGGCCGACGAAGTTGACCTCACCAGCCTCCAAGAAATCCCGCGGCGCTCCTTCTATCCCTCCTATTACACGTGATTTCACCAGGCTTCAATTGAGGCGCCACGCCGACGTTATTTCGAGTCGGTTGAATCGCTCACGGGGGCGATTTAAGAGTGGATCGGGTGGTCTATGATGGGCGGGCGTCAGGTTGTGCCTCTGACCACCCGCTTTTCGGCTGGTTCTGTCGCGACCAGTACTCACAACGACCACCTCACCACGAAACCGATGAGACCTATTCTACGAAATCCCTCGCCTACAAATCCAACGTAGTCACCCAACCACCCACCGAGTAGGTGTAAGCTCTGGAGTGATTTCGGCGAATCTACTCTGCCTCTGTGTAGTCAGGCCGCTCCGCGTACTCGATAGGGTCACGGGCGCCGATGTTCTGAAAGGCCTGTAGGCGGAAGGCACAGGCGTCGCACGTCCCACACGCTGGTTCTTCGTCGCGGTAGCAACTCCAGGTGAGGTCATAAGGAACGTCGAGTTCGGTCCCCCGCTCGGCGATGTCGGTCTTGGACCACTCGGTGAAGGGTGCCTCAACACAGATCTGGGTATCGTCTTTCGTGCCGACATTGACGACGGTCTGGAAGGCCTCGAAGAATTCAGGTCGGCAGTCAGGATAGCCGGAGAAGTCCTCTGAGTGAGCGCCTATGAAGACTGCATCGCAGTCGTTCGCCTCCGCATAGGAGGTGGCCATCGCGATGAGGTTCGCGTTCCGAAACGGCACGTAGGAAGTTGGAATCTCCTCCGACTCGAGGTCGGCCTCTTCGACCTCCATCTCTTCGTCCGTGAGCGAGGAACCCCCGATCTTCGAGAGGTGGTCGGTCGTCAGGTGCAAGAAGTCTGCAGCGTCGAAGTAGTCAGCTTGCGACGTTGCACACTCGTACTCCTTCTCCTCGGTACGTTGGCCGTAGGAAGTGTGGAGCATGTAAAGCTCGTAGCCACGCTCTTTGGCGACTGCGGCGGCCGTCGCGGAGTCCATCCCTCCAGACGCGAGGACAACTGCGCGGTCCTCGTCGCTCATTGTTGGTCCTCCGCGCGAGCAATCGCGCCTTGGAACTGCTCGCGTTCGATGTCGGTGGGTTCACCGATGGTCGTCCGAGTCGTAGTCGTGCTCTTCGTTTCGATGCCACGCATGGCTTCGCAGAGGTGAGTGGCATTCATTTCGACGAGGACGAGTGGTGCGTCCAGCTCTTTGGCGAGGCCGAATGCGATGTCGTTAGTGAGACGTTCCTGCATGGTGAATTGACGGGACTGCCAGCGGACGTAACGGATAAGTTTCGAAAGGCCAACGACGTCCTCGCTGGGTCGATACGCGACGTGGGCCGTCCCGTGGAAGGGGAGGAGATGGTGCTCACAGAGTGAGTGAAAAGGAATGCCCGTTTTCACGACGAGGTCATCACCTTCGGCGTCGAACGTCCGCATCGTCGGCTTCTCGCTCTCTCGAGTGCCGTTAGTGAGCGTCGCGAACGCATCAGGGACACGGCGCTCCCACGTGTCAGCGAGTCCGGGCCGATCAGGATCTTCACCGAGCGCTTCGAGGAAGAGGCGCGTCGCACGCTGCACCTTCTCCCGGTCGATACCGTCTTCTGGTTGTGTAAGCTGTGAGTGTTGTGTCATAGATTACGTACCCGGGGCGTCGTTCCAGAGGTCGACGTGGAGGCGCGGTGTGTAGCGATAGCCGTGTTCCATGGCGAGTTCCGCGACTGTGTTCCGCGAGTCGTCGAGTTGCTCGCGCGTCACGCCCTCGGGCATCAGGAGGACGTCCGAATCTTCAACGGTCGTCGACGCCTCGTCTCGAATTTGTGCGAGTAACTTTTCGATTTCGGGGAGGTCGTCGGATCCAGTGACGACGAACTTCAACTGTGAGTCGTAAGTATCGACCAATCTAGTGAGTGCATCAATGTCGATTCGCTGTTTCTCGTGATGCTCGGCCCATTCACCGTCCCCGCTTGGATCCTTCTCGGGAGTAGGGGTGCTAGAGTTGAGTTTCGGGCTGATGCTCGCGAGGTCGATCGGCGCGTCGCGATAGACCGTCCCGTTCGTCTCGACGGTAGTGTGGTAGCCCAATTCGTCGAGGCGTTCGAGGAGCGTAACGGATTGCTCGTGGATGAGTGGCTCTCCGCCAGTGAGGACGACGTGCTCAGCCTTTTCGTGAGACTCGACTTCCGCGACGACATCGTTTAGACTCAACTGTCCATGCGTGGGTTCCCACGATGTGTGGTAGGAGTCACAGAACCAACATCGGAGGTTACACCCGCTCGTGCGAACGAAGACGCTCGGCACACCGGCGAGCGTTCCCTCTCCTTGTAATGAGTAGAAGAGTTCGTTGATCGGTAGCGTCTCGCCGTCTGTCTCGGTCTCCGTGTCGGTTTCGGCGGTCGGGTTGACGGGCATTGATTCAGCGCCCCCCAGCGCAGAGCTCAGCCGTTTCACGGACGGAGACAGAGACCTCAGAGATACGGTCGGGAAGTTCTTCAAAGAGACGTTCCTCGAGGAGAACGGCCATCACTTCGGCCGTCGGCGGATGTTCGAGGACGACAATTCCATCACTGTCGCCACTAGCTTCGAACACCTCAACGAGCGGGTCACCCTCCTCGAGGAGGAAGCGATGATCCCATTCGTCGATAATATCCGTGACATCACCCTTGTCGACGACCCACCCGTCCTCGGAGAGTGTACCGGTTATCTCGACAGAAATCTCGTAGTTATGCCCATGGGGACGACTGCACTTGCCCTCGTGGTGAAGAAGGCGGTGACCGGTGCTGATGCGGATTGGTCGGTCGTCGCCGATGTGGAGTGTACGTTTCCCTGCGTCAGCGAGTGATGACACGGGTTGCTGTTCGAGAGACATACCCACATATTCCCAGAGGGCACCCAAAATATTATCGGTAGACTACTGGAGTAGCAATTAGATATCATATCCGGGTCGAAGACGATATGCATATGGGAACGTGAGCGAACGATAGAACGGTGAACCGAATCTGTGAGATTCTACGTTCCTGAGTGGGACGACGCGGTCGACGCTCACTACGACTTCGAGCACGACGAGCTCTCTACGCTCGACCGCCAGGAGCGCGACCTGAACTACATCTGGGATATCTTCGAGCCCGAGACAACGCCGATAGACGGTGTACTCATCTCCCGCGAGCAGGTCGAAGAGACCGACCGGAAGGCGGAGCGCCTCGCGGAGTACGGCGTCTACGACGACCCCGTGCTCTCTATCCCGAACTGGCTTCCGACGATTAGCGACTGTGGCGCATGGGGGTACAAATCCCTCCCCTTCCCTCCATACGGCAACGAAGGGATGCTTGAGTTCTACGAGACCCTCGACGTCACGGTCGGTGTCACCATCGACCATCTCGTCCTCGGCTCCGGAAAGGAAGAAGGGCGTCTCTACCTCGATGAATGCGCTTTTGAAGGTGAACTGAACAAGAGCGACATCCCGGACGCCATCGAAAATGTCGTTGACGTAATGACCGACGAGTGGCCTGAGGAATGGCCTGACTACGTCGACGAATACGAACCCACAATCCGGACGGAGTCAGACGTCGACGTCGAACCGTTTACCATCGAGGACTTCCAGGGCGACATCGATAGCGTACTCGCACGTCTCGCACAGGACCCACGCGCAGTCTATCGGGAGGACGACGCGAAGTTCCGCTACGAACTCACACTACGGAATGCCCAGGAGATGTACGACATCTACCAACAGCGGGACTATCCGTTCCGCCTGATGGTCGCAATTCAGGGCTGGAATCCCGACTCCTATGCGGCGGCCGCCGAAGACGTCCTCGACATCGGCTACGATTACCTCGGAATCGGCGGCGTCGCCGGCAGTCCGATTCACGATGTCCGAACCATCGTGAAGGCGGTCGGGAAGACCGTGAAGGCGTTCGAACGTAAGCACAACACGCGTATCGACTCACACGTCTTCGGGTTCGCGAAGACTGATGGCTTCGAGACGGTCGGCCGATCGGGAATGACGAGTTTCGACAGTGCGAGCATGCTCCGTTCAGCGTGGACAGGCGGACAGAACTACCGTCTCGACCACAACGAACGCTACGACGCGATTCGCGTTCGCTATCCGTCAAGTCGTGACGATCTCGAGACGGCGATCGAAACCTCTCTCCGCGGGCGCGAGACACTCATATCCCTCCGTGCCTACGACGCTGGCAATTCGATCAGCGATGCACTCGAAGGGTGGTACGATCGCGCTGCGGACATCCTCCCCGCGGCGGAACGCTACCTCCGCGAGCACCGCCACGACGAGCAGTTCGACCACCGTCTCCTCGAAGAGGTGGAGGCAGCATTCCGTAAGGACTTCGAGTTCGGTCGTGAGCTGCAGGCGAGTTTCAGTGACAAACTGCGTGGCAATCTCGTCAAACTCCTTCGTGAGGACGATCCTGACGATCCCCTTCCCTTTGAGGAGTATGACGACCTCTTGGACACGGCCGCTGAGGTCTTCGGGCAGTTCTCACGAGCTGCATCGGCGCTCGAAAACGCGGACGTAGTGAGTGACTACGACCGCATCTGGGCGATCGTCCGCGAATACGCAACCTGGGTCAACGACGACGACCTTCTTGAGGAGTATCAAGAGACCCTGCGTGAACGTCCCTGGGAGAAGTGCAACTGTCCAATCTGCCACGAACACGGCATTGAGGTCTGTATCTTCCGGGGGAACGACCGGAATCGGCGTCGTGGCTTCCACAACACACGCCAGTTCTATGACGAGTTTGAAGGCGATCTTCCGAAAATTCTCGTCGCTGCGAAGGGAACGGCAAGCCTCGGCGGCTATGATACCGTCGAAGACTACCTCCGCGACAAACACTCGCGCTTCTGGTCGCACACCCACGATCTCCCCGTCTCTGAACTCGGTGTCCTCGACGCGAACGGCGTAAACGAATGGTGGGAAGACGCACCCGCGATGGTGTCGTTTGCCCCTGACCGCATGGCCGCGAACGTCGCCGAACAAGCCGCACGCTATCAGCATCTCTTCGTTCAGACGGAGAATGGGACTCTGGACGAGGAGATCGCCGAGGCGGCACGTGAGAATGACTGCACAGTTACGTCCTATAGTGATCCGGCCGAGCTCCGACAGCAGGTGCTGGAAACGTGTGGTGAGAACTACGCTGTCGGCGAAGACTTCCTCCCGCAACCACCCGAGATCAAGACCGACAACCTAGATATCCTCGTCATCGACCAGTGTTCGGGTTCGAAGGACGCTCCGGACGGCGTCCCCGTCTTTGATGCTGACGAAACACTCCAGTTCTCGTGTGAGGATCTTCTCGCCCGCGATAACGTCCCTGGAATCGCGGCACACGACCTCTACACCGGCCGCCAACAGAATTACGTTCGTGACGCCGTCCGCCGTCTTCGGTCGAACGGCCACGATGTTGAGCGCTACTTCATCAGCGCTGGCTTTGGTCTCGTCGCCGAGGACGACTACCTCCCGCCCTACGAGGTGACGTTTAGTTCGATGAAGGTCGGCGAGATTCGTGAGCGCTCCGCGAAACTCCACATTCGCGAAGACCTCCAGCGCGTCCTTGAAGAGAGCGATTACGACGTCGTCTTCTTCACACTCGGCAAGGACTACTACACCAGCATCGATATCGACGAGATGGTGCAGGAGGTGCGGTCTGACCGTATTGGAGTCGTGTTCAACCGTGAACTCGTTGAGGATCAGTTCGACAATATCGAGTCGGTCTCTGCAAGTACCGACGACGCGGAGCGACATGGCACGATTGCCATCGGACTCAAAGGTCTCTACATGAAGAATTTCGCGAAATACGTCGAGGATGTCGAGGTACTCCGTCCGGAGACGGTCGAGGAACTCTGTCGGCGTGTCGATGCCGAGCAACCGACATTCGAGGAATACTGAGCGCTGCTACTCTTACATACCGCTGAGTTCGGTTTCGGCTTGATCGAGAATGGCGTTCTCCTTCGACATCCTCGTCGATGAAGCAGTCACTAGGTAAGTATGCGAATGTCTCGTCGAGATTGACACGAACCTATTTGATTCTCAACCACATCAACGAGAGGTATGGTCAACGAAGCCCTGACCTACGAGGCGGACAAGCGTGTTTTCCCCGACCCTGACGACCAGCGGCTTGATGTCTTCAAAGAAGGGTGGCGAAAGGCCAACAACGGCGAAGAATACGGCGAAAATGCTCATAGTGAACTTTCGTGGCACAATCTCGGATGGCGTCTCGGGAAACTGTTCGGTGAAACCTCTGAGGAGATGAAAGACGAGATGTACATGTGGAGTGTGAAACAACAGAGAGAGGAGTCTGGCCACTAATTCCGCTCAGGAAGTATTGGCTCCGGGTGGGAAACAGTGAATCGTAATCAGTACCGGGGGTAGTGTCCCAGCACAGAATATAAGAATTTTCTTACTATTGTATTCGGACATTAGATAAGTACCAGTACAGCCTATCCGAGCAGGAGGCAATGTTATACAGACGGCGTACACTCGACCTCCCCAGGGGAAAACTGGAGACACCGGTTCTCTTCCCAGTCCGGAATCTCGGAAAGCGGTCGAGCGATAATACTCCCGCCTACGCAGGGACCATACCAGAATTTTCGGCAGCAATGATCAACGCTCGGTCTATTCGAAACCGAGAACCAATGTGGAACCGACTCACAAACGGTGTTTCTCTCCGAGAAGAGATGGGTGTTCCCGAGGATACAATCGTGTTTGCGGATAGTGGTGGGTTCGACTTCTCCTCTGAGGAAGTCGACACTACCCCAGCAGAGACGCTCGACACTCAGCGTCAACTTAACGCGGACATCTACGGGACAGTGGATCTTCCTCTCTCCCGAGAGAACCGAGACGCCGAGAACGAACGCCGCGTTGACCAGAGCACCCAGTACGCTCTCGAAGCAAGCGATCAACTCGACAGCGGCGGGTTCCTCCTTGCGAGTGTCCACGGCTACGACCCAGAAACCGTCCGGAACAACGTCCGCTATCTCGAGAACCACGGTGACTTCGACGGCTATGCGCTCGGGAGCATGGTCCCCATCCGCACCGACTACACAAAGGTAACAAAACTTATACTTGCGGCCCGAAAGGCGACTGACAAGCACCTCCACGTTTACGGACTCGGCGGCCTCGTCTACCAACCACTCCTCCTCTATCTCGGTGTCGATAGCTTCGACTCCTCGGCGTTCATCCGCAGCGCCGGCAACCGAAACTATCTGATTCCGGGGTTCGGCGGCGAAGAACTGCGGAACATCGAGTCTCTCGAACACCTTCCGTGTCCTTGTCCAATCTGCGGCCAGCGCAGTCTCGACGAGATACGTGAGGACCGCACTGCGCTCACTCGCCACAATCTCTGGGCGCTCGCGACCGAACTTCGACGGTTCCGGTACGTCGCCGAATCAGGTCGCGATATCGAGGAGTATCTCGATCTCCGCTTCCAGGGAAACGAGGTGACACTGCGTGCGTACGAGACCGCCAAGCAGCAAGTCCGGAGACTCACATGAGCGACGAGCGAGCGACTGTTCGACCCGTCACACTCAGCCGACTCGTCGAGCTCACACACGCCTGTGAAGATAGTTCAAGGACAACCGAGGATCTCCAGACGGTTCTCGATGTCAGTCATCGTCGTGCACGCGAGACTATCCTTGAAGCTGTCCGAATCAAACTCCTCACAGAAGACGACTCAGGAGACGACCCGGCGTACACGACAACCGACATCGGCAGTGGTTTTCTGAATGCAATTCGGGAGGAGTACTGGACGCAAGCAAGTCAGATACTCGCGACACATAGTCCCCACTATGGGGCGTTCGTCGATGCCGTCGAAGACACAGAACACGCCGACCTTGACACCCTCCTCGAATATCTGGAGGACGAGCAGAAGTTTACCCCCTACTCGTTCAACCAGACCGGCATCGAAGTCGTTGGTGACTGGGGTGAACGACTCGGCAGTGTTCAACGGAATGCCTTCACTGGCAGTTACTACCCATCCCAGCAGACCCCGGTTCCGAGCAATTTCCACTTTGTCCTTCTTAGTGTGTACGACGACCTCGAACAAACGGCTGGCGTCGATCTCCGCCAGCGCTACCTCTCCATCCCGCGCCTACGAGAGACAACGTGCGAACGGCTCGGTTGCACACGCACTACGTTCAACGACGCGCTGCTCGAACTCTGCCGACAGAACGTCGGAAAACTCGAACTCTCGGGAGCCCCGATGGACACTACTGCGAAGGACGCCGCACTCGGAATCAAACAGATAGCTCTCGCAGACGACGATGGCCTCGTCTCGACCTCTCAGTCAAGCCAGCAAGTCATGGCCGGCGTCGAACAGTTCGGCAAACAGTACTACTACCTCGCAGTCCACGACCGCGACATCACGTACATTCAGGAGGAATCCGCATGAACGACGCATTCACCATCACCGACGAACAGCAGGATTACTCGCAATACGACCTCAGCGAAAATCCCTTCCCGTATAGCCCCGTCCCAGCCGAAGACCCTGAAATCTACTGTGGACAACCGCACGTCACCGAAAAGATCAGCTCAACTGTCTCTTCGATGCTCTCGACGGGCAAGTCGAAACATCTCGTTGTCACTGGGAAGTACGGAAACGGGAAGTCGCACACACTCAAGTATACACGCTCGCTGCTTCGCGACCGCAACGACGTCGTCGTCGGTTACGTGGCCCAGCCAGGAGAGGGATTCCTCGACATCTATCACGAGTTCATCTACGACCTCGGGTTCAACCGCCTCCAAGGGCTCGCCTATGAATATCTCGCCTCAGTTTCTCGTGACGTTACGGACACCAATCCGAGTGATGCGAGCGCAATGGAGTCTCTCATCGATGAGGGTGACGTTCTTCTCTCTGAGATTGTTCCCGAGGCGGTCCGGCGGCTGAGCGACGTAACGAAGTTTGCTGATTTCGCTCGCGCAATCGTCCACATGGTCTACGAGGACACGAACCTCTACGCCTGGCAGTGGCTTACTTCCGAGGGCATCCGCTACGAGCAACGCAAAGAGATGGAGATTCATAGCGCCCTTGACGATGATACAATGGGAGTCCGCGCATTTACTGCGCTAAAGAATCTCCTCCTCGACCTTGGGTACACTGGAGTCTTCGTTTTCGTCGACGAGTTCGAGAGCATTGCTCGCCTCTCACCGAAGACCGAGCAGGCTACCTTAAACAGTATCCGGCACCTCATGGATCAGAACAGTTCTGGGCTCTGCATGCTATTCGGGTGTGCGCCCGAGGTCTGGCAGGACGTTATGAGCGAATACCACGCTTTCAGCGAGCGTATCGGTCAAGAAGTCGCTCTCCGACCACTAACCGCTGAGAACCTCTTCGACCTCGTCGAGGACTATCTCGACAGAGAGCGGACGGTAACCGAATCGGAAGGTTCCGTTCGTCCGTTCACAGAGGATAGTCTTGAACTGATCCTCCAACGTTCTCAAGGGAACGTTCGCCAGATTCTATCGGTTTGCAGTCGGATGCTCGACGAAGCTGCGGTTGAGGAGAGAGCAGATATCACCACAGACTTCGCGGAGGAGTTCTTCTAACACGCCGGATTCTCCGTTATCTTGGCCACACTTGCGGGGCATATTCTATGAGTGATTTCGCCTATATCGCATAGCAGTCCTTAGCGCTCCATTCACTCCCAAGGCACTGACTCAACGGCTCTACAGAACTATCACTCCGGGAGCTCTGTTGATACTATCAAAAGGTGATGGGGCTCTGCCCGTGGCAGTCAATGTAGAGGGTGTAAGGCGACGCTAACCAAACTCGGGATTTTCCAGCTAGTTCGAATGCGCTGGAAATCAGTCGGCTTGATAGCTTCTTTCGGCTTTTTCAGCTTCTGAGCGAGGTAGGCTTTCCGCCGATCGCGTTCCTCTGGCGACAAATCAGAATACTTTCCGAGGTCTTCCCATCGAAGACTTGCCTGGAACAGGTCCTCGCGTTCCGCTAGGGTGAAGTAATCCGCCTGGCGATGGTTAGACTCTGAGAAACTCAGGTCCGGTTCCCACCGTTGTACGCCTGATCGGCGAGACCTGAACTCGAAATCGTTGCGGACCGCATCGACGAATTTCCGCTTACTGCCTTCCTTGTACCGTGAGCCATCTTGCCTTCGAACTAAATCGCCGTCAAGTGCCTCGACGAACCAGTCTGCATGCCCAGGATGGAGATTGAGTACATTTTCCCCAATCTCGTTCCACACGGTTCGGTGGAAGATGGTTGTTCGGTGAAGTTTCACCAGTGCAGACGAGGGAGCGTAGCCGATGGATCGATCGGGATTCTTCCCTTCTTCCTGCAGCCATGAGTGGTACTCCTCGTAGTGGTCCTCGACTATGTCTCTCAGCCGTTTCGAGGTTCCCGCCCAGACGCCTTCTGGGTGGTACTGGATACTATCACTCATTAGAATAATCCCCCTTCAGGAGCAGTGGGTGTTGGTCGCACCACCGGGAGTCGTCTTTGGGCCCCCAGTGACTTCCATCGATTCCGGCCGATTTCGCGGGAGTTTTGGTCCATTTACCTGATTTCTTACGTTTGACTGAATGCTAGAAGGTCGAACTCACCCCCACGCTATTTACGCATGGAGAGCAAACAAAACGGTGGAGTCATCACTGTACGAAGACTCTACCATGTTCGCCTTCCGAAGCGGACACAGTGGTAGACTGTGGATCCTATGCTTGATGGGCTGGGTCCACAGTCAGCCACGCTTTAGTGGCGACGCAAGGTCGCCGGTTTCGATTCATGCCATGACCGGAAATGTCGTCCGGCAGGTGGTAAAGCGTAATTACCAGATAGAGTGGTGATGAGAATCACCACTCTTCCATATACAGAAACAATTGCTATCCGGACATGTACAAAACAACATAAATCGGGGCCGGGGGCGATTCTCAGCCCATTCGGTCCAACGCGGACCGACGATCCTCTACTGGTGCTTGATCGTATTTCATCGTCGTTTGGACGCTCTCATGCCGTAACTGCGTCTGCGCTGCCGCGAGTCCCTCTTCGCGCGCCATATAGGTCCCGACGGAATGACGGACCGTATACCAACTCGCCTGTCGATTCGAGGTATTAATCCCAGCAAGCTCACAAAGTCCCTCAAGTAGATGCTTGAGCGCGTGGGACCGATACGGGTTACACTCCCGCGTCAGCCAGAGCGCATCCGAATCCTGATACGCGGAATAGGTTTCCCGTTGGTCAAGCCACCGATCGAGCATCTTCGTGGTTCTGGAGTGTAAACTGACGATCCAGTTCTCCTCGTTCTTGGAACTCTCAGCGTGTGGAATCCGCAACACCTCATTGGCAACGTCTACCTAGTACGTCCGTGCGCGAGCAACCTCGACAGGCCGTAAGCCAGCATCGAGGCTCGTTGCTACCAGCGACGGGATTTTCCAACCATTCGCTCTGTCCCAGTCCCCCGGTGTAACATCTTCTTTGGGTTTCTCGAACCGTTGCGCAAGATGCTGCCGCCAGCGGTCACGAGCCGCCGGGGAGAGATCACTGTACCCTGGGATACTACCGTACTCCAGAGATGCCTCCCTGAGACGCTGGCGCTCGTCCCGCGTGAAGAAATCACTCGGCTGGCTCGCGGAATCCGCAGTCGAGAATTTCATCGATGGGTCCCACTCGTCAAGCCCGTGCTCGTGTTCCCGCCACTTGAACAGCATCTGCACCGCTTTCTGGTGGTTCGCCTTGTCCGCGTTGCTGGTATCACGGTAAGCCAAATCGTTCAGATAGTCCTCAGCATGCTCAATGGCAGGTGCAGCGACGTACCGATCTTCCTGCTTCCACACCCACCGGTAGAACATATCCATCCGGTTCGAACGAGCACGAACCGTCTCGAACGCGTACCCCTCGACATGCTGCGGCTCCTTCCCGAACCGAAGGAGCCATCGAAGGCAGTCACGTCGATGCGAGCGGTAGTCTTCGAGTTGCCGTTCGTTGAGGAAGTCCTTCGATCGCTCAGTTACAAGGGTAATGTCCTCGATGGAACTCATACCGAGATCCTCCTGGTGTGACTCGAGCTAGTTGGATGGGTTTCCTCACATTCCCGTTGAGGAAGTCTGTTGAGTCTGGGTGTTGGACAATGAGTGAAAACCCCGTGAAGGCGGTGCGATACGTCGGTCCGAGTTACGTGGTTGCCCTGGGTGAACATTGACGATCACTGGAGCCACGGCTCAAAACCAGGAGAGGGCGAGAGGATGGATGCTCCGTCAGGGATTCGAACCCTGGTCCTTGCCGTGAGAGGGCAAGATGATTGGCCGGACTACACCAACAGAGCGTGCATTCTCTGGTAGCTTCGGGGTACAAATAACGATTTCGTCTCGGAACGACACTGCGAACGAGTGTCGAACCGAGAAACTCGGCGAGGACATCACCACTCGGTGACGGCGTCGTCCCCACCGAGTCTCTACTCCACCGACGCCGACCGAGGGTTCGGTCGAAGAAGAAGCGAAGCAACGACAGTGCAACGCACGCTCAGCTCTCGTGCGGGACCGAGAGCACGACCGCCTCGCCGGACACCACGGTCTCGTCGGTCTCGGCGACTGTCTCGACGCGGAGCCGGTCACCGCCCAGTTCCTCCGTGACTTCGACGCGCGCGGTGACGGTGTCACCCGGGAAGACCGGGTTCTCGAAGGTGAGGTCCTGGGAGAGGTAGACGATGTCCCCGGGAAGGTCGGCGAGCGCGGCGCTGACGGGGGCTGCGGAGAGCATCCCGTGGGCGATTCGACCGCCGAACATCGTCTCGCTGGCGTAGCCGTCGTCCTCGTGGATGGGGTTGTGGTCACCCGATAGGTCGGCGTACGCTTCGATGGTCTCCTCGGTGACGGTGACGGCGGACGTAGTGGTGTCGCCGACGGCTGCGACTGGCATAGTGGAACCGACGCGCCCTCCCCGGAAAATCCCGCGGTTAACATGTGAAGCCGAGGGTTGAAGGCGGCATCCGCCTATCCCTCGGTCATGGAATCGGTGACGCGGGACGGCGTCACGCTGGCCTACGAGCGCGACGGGCCGGCGGACGCCGAGACGGTCGTACTCGTGGAGGGACTCGGGTACGGTCGCTGGATGTGGAACTGGCAGCGCGACGCGCTCGCCGACGAGTACGACGTAATCGTCCCGGACAACCGCGGGACGGGGGACTCGGACGCGCCGGAGGGCCCGTACACGATAGCGGAGATGGCGACGGATCTGGACGCCGTTCTCGAGGACGCTGGCGTCGAGCGGGCGCACGTGGTGGGCGCGAGCATGGGCGGAATGATCGCCCAGCAGTACGCCCTGGACTTCGACCGCACCGTCTCGCTCGGCCTACTCTGTACGTCCCCGGGCGGAGACGCGGCCACGCCGACCCCGAACGAGACCCAGAAGCGGATGTTCGAGGTTCCCGAGGGCCTGGACGACCGCGAGCAGATTCGCTACAAGATGGGGCCGGCGATGACGGAGAAACTGGCAGCGGACGACGACCTGCTCGCACGAATCGTGGATTGGCGACTCGACTCGGACGCGCCGCCGGCGGCCCGAGACGCGCAGGCCGCGGCGGTCGCGGGGTTCGACGCGAGCGACCGCCTCGGTGAACTGGACGTGCGGGTGCTGGTGCTCCACGGCGACGACGACCGCGTGCTCCCCGTGGAAAACGCTCGCGCACTCCACGACCGACTGCCAGAGAGCGAACTCGACGTGGTGGAGGGAGGCCCACACCTGTTCTTCGTGGAGGAGAGCGAGGACGTGAACGACCGACTGCTGGAGTTCCTCCATGGCTGAGGGACAGTTCGGCTGGGTCGGCGACTGGAGCGGGCGGCGGGCGACGCTCTCGCCCGACGCCGTCGCGCTCACCGACGCGACGACGGGCGACTCCTGGACGTACGACGAACTCGACGCACGCGCGAACCGCACTGCGCGGTTGCTCCGCGAGCACGGCGTCGCGGACGGGGAGCGCGTCGCGGTGGTGTCGCGGAACCGTCCGGAACTCGTCGACCTGCTGTTCGCGTGCGGGAAGACCGGCGGCGTGCTGGCGCCGCTCTCGCACCGACTCGCGCCGCCCGAACTCGGAGAGTTGCTCGACGACGTCGCGCCCGAACTCGTGGTCGTGGAGGAGCCATTCGCCGGAGACGTAGCGGACGCACTCGGCGACGACGCGGACGTGTTGCCGGAATCCGGGGGGTCGCCGGAGTCCGTTGAGCCGTCGGAGTCTGTGGACGTGCTCTCGCTGGCGGTCGACGGCGAGCACTCCTGGCAGTCCTTCGGGGACGCTGTGCCCGCGGACGATTCGGCCGTGGAGACTGCCGACCTGTCGCTCGAGGACCCGTTCATGTTCCTCCACACTGGCGGGTCGACGGGAACGCCCAAGGAGACGGTGCTGACCCACGGAACGGTCACCTGGAACGCGACGAACACCGTAACCGCGTGGGGCCTACGACCGGGCGACACGACGCCGATGGTGTTCCCGATGTTCCACACGGGCGGGTGGAACGTGCTCACGATTCCGTTGTTCCACGTCGGCGGGCACGTCGTGCTCGCCCGGGAGTTCGACCCCGCGGACGTACTGGGGATGGTCGACACGTTCGAGGCGGACGTGCTGGTCGCGGTGCCCGCGGTCCTCCGGATGATGACCGAACACGAGGGCTGGACGGACGCGGACCTGTCGAGCCTGCGGTTCGCGAAGAGCGGCGGCGGGCCGTGTCGGCGGGTCGTGATGGAGACGTGGTGGGAGCGCGGCGTCGACCTCTCCCAGGGGTACGGCCTCACCGAGTGCGGCCCGAATAATTTCGCGATGCCCGAGGACTGGCCGCGGGAGAAGGCCGACAGCGTCGGCGTGCCGGCGATGCACGTCGACGCGCGGGTCGTGGACGACGACGGCGAGGAGGTGCCGGCGGGCGACGTGGGTGAACTCGAACTCCGGGGCCCGCACGCCGCCGACCGGTACTGGCGGAACCCGGGGGAGACCGAGGCGACGTTCGGAAATCAGTGGGTCTCCACCGGCGACCTCGCGCGCGTTGACGACGAGGGCTACGTCTACATCGAGGGCCGGAAGAAGAACATGTTCGTGAGTGGCGGTGAGAACGTCTTCCCGGTCGAGGTGGAGGACGCGGTGACGGACCACCCGGACGTCGAGGATGTGGTCGTCGTCGGCGTCCCCGACGAGACGTGGGGAACGGTCGGGAAGGCGGTCGTGCAGGGAGACCCGTCGTTCACGCTGGATGAACTCTCGGCGTTCCTCGACGGTCGCCTCGCGCGGTTCAAACATCCTCGACACCTCGCGTTCGTCGAGGAACTCCCGACCAGCGGTCCGTCGAAGATCGACCGCGACGCGGTGCGAGCAGCGCACGGCGAGTAGGCAAAACACGTCGTGCAAGTGGGCGTAAGAGAACAGTTCGGCGCACGTGACGGGCGCCGACGCGATCTGGAGGACTGACGCAGACGCGATTCTAGCCCAACGTGACGACAGTACGACGGAATTCGGACGGAAAACGTTTTGTCGGCGCTGTACAACATCGGAGTGCGTGGAACGATGATTAACGTTAGCATGGAGATGGAGCAGTACGACTGCCCGTTCGTCCATGCCAGCGACAGCCACGACGTCGCGTTCTCCTCGGTCCACTGCGAGGCCGGTGACGACCAGACGGAGGTACGGATGGTCGCAGAGGCGGCGGACCGAGGCGCGCTCGAAACCAGCCTCGAGTCGGTCCAGACCCACGCGGAGGTGGCGGAGTACGAACTGTTCTCGAAGGTGGACAACGTCGCGAAGTTCCGGACCGTCGTCGGGTCGACGGCGGCGATGCGGACCGTCCGTGACCACGATGGCTACGTCACCGGCCCGTTCTTCGCGGAGGGCGGCACCGAAACGTGGCACGTCGGATTCGACGAGCGGGCGCGCGTAGACGACGCGCTGGCCGCGCTCGAGCGCTCCCACGAATTCGACGTGGTCGGCCGCGACGACACCGACGACGCCTCGCTCCACAGACTCGTGCAGAACGCGGGCGCGGCGATGACGCTCATAGAGGGCGCGAAGGACCTCTCTGACGTCGAACGCGAGACCCTGGAGGCCGCGGTGTCGGACGGCTACTACGAGAGTCCCCGGGACGCCACGCTGGGCACGCTCGCCGACCGCTTCGGCGTCTCGAAACCCGCCGTCTCGAAGAACCTCCGGCGGGGCGAACAGAAGATGATCCAGCGCGTCATCGACGCGCTCAACGACATCGAGTGAGAAACGTGGGGGACCATCCACCACTCTACAACAGTACTCTCACACCGCCACTCCCACGACGCTACCCCACCGTTACTCCCACGGCGTTACTCCCACAGCGTCACTTGTTCACATGTTAACCCGGCTGTATTTGCCCGAAGCGTAGCAGTTACTTGAGTATGACGGGGCAGAGCACGTCACGTCGAACTGTACTGAAATCGCTCGGCGCCGCAGGCATCGCCGGCCTCGCGGGCTGTACCGGAATCGGCGGCTCGAGCAGTCCTGATACCATGAAAATCGGAGTGATGCAACCACTGTCGGGGAACATCGCGTACTACGGAAAACACTCCCTCTGGGGGTTCCTCTCGGGGCTCGCCTACAAGGGCGAGACGGACCCCGTTTCGAACCCCTCGACGGGGACCCACAAGGTGGACGTCGGGGGAACGACGTACGAACTCGTCGTCCGGGACTCGAAGTTCAAGGCCGACGAGGCCCAGTCCATCGCCACGAACCTCGTGCAGGAGGAGGAGGTCGACATGCTGTTCGGGTGTGCGTCCTCCAGCGCGGCGCGGCGCGTCATCACGAACGTGCTGTCCGCCGTCGACGTCCCGTACATGGCGGGCCCGGCGGCGTCCGCCGGAATCACGCGGAAGTCGGACACCTGCAGTGACCAGGTGTTCCGGGCGAGCGAGAACACCGCGATGGACGCCCGGAGCGGCGGGAAGTACGTCGCCGAGCAGTCCGACGTCAACAGCGTCTACCTGTTCGGCGCGGACTACTCGTTCGGGCGCGCGGTCGTGAACAACTACGAGCGCGTGCTGAGCGACGCGGGCGTCGAAATCGTCGGGAAGCGGTTCGTCGATAGCGGCCACTCCGAGTGGCAGGGCCTCCTCCAGCAGGCCGAGGAGGCGGGCGCAGAGGGCGTCGTCGGCGGGTTCACCGTGTCGACGCTCCCCGCGATGTTCTCGCAGTTCCTGCAGGGAGATTACTCCTACCGACTGTTCGGCGGGTTCGCGACCGAAATCTCGAACGCGGTGCTCGGCCAGACGCTCCAGAAGGAACTCGGCAAGCCGCTCACCCAAGAGAAACTCGACGGCGTGAAGGCCGGCCCGTTCACCACGCGGTACCACTGGAACCAGTACGACAACAAGATCAACAGCGCGTTCGTCGACAAGTACTCCTCGACGTACGGGAAGGTGCCGGACCTGTTCAGTTCAGGCACGTTCACGGCGGCCTCCGCCATCGTGCAGGCCATCCAGGAGTCCGGGTCGACGCAGGCCGCGGACATCCAGGACGCGCTCACCGGGATGACGGTGACGGACACCCCGAAGGGCGAGGGCGCGTACACGTTCCAGGAGTACAACAACCAGGCGCGCTCGGAGATGACCGTCGCGAACGTCGTGCCGACGAGCGACGAGTGGAAGGACACCTGGGGCGCCCCCATCATGCCGAGCGAACCGCTCGCTCGCGTGCCCGGTGACGAGGCGACAATTCCCAAGGACAGCAGTCAGATGAACTGCTCGCTGTAGATGTTGCGAACGCGGGAACTGACCCGCCGGTTCGGGGGACTGGTCGCCGTCGACCACGTCGACTTCGAACTCGGCGCGGACGAACTGTGTTCGCTCATCGGCCCGAACGGCGCCGGGAAGACCACGTTCTTCGACCTGCTCACCGGCGCGCTCGCGCCCAGCGAGGGCGCCGTCGAACTCCAGACAGCGGACGGCTGGCGGTCGGTCACGGACGCCGAACCAGCGGCGACAGCGCGCATGGGCGTCCACCGTTCCTACCAGATCACGAACGTCTTCCCGACGAGTACCGTTCTAGAGAACGTACGCGTCGCGGTGCAGGCCGCCGCCGACTCCGGGTGGCACGCCCACCGGAACGTCCACACCTTCGACGAGCACTACGAGGACGCCTACGGGATTCTGGAGCGCGTCGACCTCCTCGAGGAGGCACACACCACTGCCGAGAATCTCAGCCACGGCGCCGCGCGGCAACTCGAGGTCGGCATCGCGCTCGCCGGCGACCCGGACGTGTTGTTGCTGGACGAACCGAACGCGGGCGTCTCCAGCGAGAGCGTCGACCGCATCGTCGACCTCGTGGAGGACGTCGCGCGCGACCACGCCGTGTTGCTGGTCGAACACAACATGGACATCGTGATGAACGTCAGCGACCGCGTGGTCGTGCTCGACCGCGGGTCGGTCATCGCCGACGGCCCACCCGAGACCGTGCGCCACGACGAAGACGTCAGGAAGGCATACCTCGGGGGCTACGAGCGAGAAGAGGAGGGAGTCGCGTGAGCCTCCTCGAGATCGAGGACATCCAGACGTACTACGGCGAGAGCCACGTCCTCGAGGGCGTCTCCCTGGAGGTCGAACGCGGCGAGGTCGTCGCGCTCGTCGGGCGGAACGGCGTCGGGAAGACGACGACGCTCCGGTCCGTCCTCCAGTTGACGCCGCCCAGAGCGGGCGACGTGCGCTACGACGGCGAGAGCCTCGTCGGCCTCGACACTCACGAGGTCGCCGACCGTGGCGTCGGATGGATTCCCGAGGACCGCCGCGTGTTCGCCCACCTCACCGTCGAGGAGAACGTCACGCTGTCTATCCCGCCGGGCGGTGACGAACGGGCGGGACTGGAGACGGCCTACGAGGCGTTCCCGGACCTCCGGGACATCTCGGACCGTGAAGCGGGTTCGCTGTCGGGCGGCCAGCAGCAGATGCTGTCTATCGCGCGCGGCCTCGTCAACGAGAACGACCTGCTGCTCGTGGACGAACCCAGCGAAGGACTCGCGCCACTCATCGTCGAGAACGTCGCGGACTCCCTGCAGTCCGTCGCAGAGGACACGACGCTGCTGCTCGTCGAACAGAACCTCCCGCTCGCGCTCGACATCGCGGACCGGTTCTACGTGCTCGACAACGGCCGCGTCGTCGACGAAGACACCACCGACGGGGTCACGACCGACGACGAGCGATTCCAGAGGTTGTCAGCATGACCGAGTTTTGGAAGGGCGTCAGCACGACGGCATTCCGGAGGTCTTCAGCATGAGCGCCGTCGGCACCCTCGTCGAGGTGCTCGCGTCGGGATTCGCGAAGGCGTCCCTGTACGCGATGATGGCGCTCGGCCTCACGCTCATCTTCGGGCTACTCGGCGTGCTGAACTTCGCCCACGGGTCGTTCACGATGGTGGGCGCGTACGTCGCGGGCCTCGTGATGGTGACGTTCGCCGGCACCGGCATCGCCGCAATCGCGTGGTTCCTGGTCGCCGGCCTGGTCGCCGCAGCGGTGGTCGGCGGGTTCGGCGCGGCGATGGAGGTCGGACTCATCCGACGACTGTACGACCGGCCCCCGATCTACCAGATCTTGCTCACGTTCGGCGTGACGCTCGTCGTCGACGAACTCGCGCGCATCGTCGTTCTGTTCTACGGCATGCAACCGCGGACCGAGTGGCAGGCAGCGCTCGGCACCAAGCCCGCGTTCATCGGGGACTCCATCAGCGTGCTCGGCGGCACCGTCAACAACCTCGAGTTGTTCCAGATCGTGTGGGGCGTCCTCACGGTCGCCGCGGTCTGGGCGTTCCTCACCCGCACGCGGTACGGACTCGTCGTGCGAGCGGGGAGCGAGGACGACGAGATGGCGGCCGCGCTCGGCATCGACGTGCGCCGCGTGTTCACCGTCGTCTTCGCGCTCGGCGCGGGCCTCGCTGGCTTCGCGGGCGCGCTCCTCATGTGGGACTCCGCGTGGGGTGCGAGCGTCCCCCTCGCCTCGGAGACGCTGCTCCCGGCGTTCGTCGTCGTCATCGTCGGCGGCCTCGGGACGTTCCGCGGCACGGTCATCGCCGCCGTGCTCGTCGGGATGGTGGACGCGTTGATGACGTACCTCTTCAACGAGGGCATCGTCACGTTCTCCGGGCTTCCGGAACTCACCATCTTCCTCATCCTCGTGGGCGTGCTCGTCGTGCGCCCGCAGGGCATCTCGGGGCTAGCGGAGGTGGGCGGCCATTAGCACCGAAACCGTCGAGGGGTACGTGGAATCCGACGAGAACTGGCTTCGGCAGTACGCCCGCGACCACGTCGCACACCTGCTGGTAGTGGCGTTCCTCGGCGCGTATCCCGTCGTCTACTCCGTGCTCACGTCTATCGGTGTCGGCGGGTTCGCGGAGGCGTTCCTCCCGGAGACGGAGACGATGACCGCGGTCTTCTACTTCGGGCTGTTCGCGATGAGCTTCGACTTCATCAGCGGGTACACTGGCTACCTCTCGTTCGGACACGCCACGTTCTACGGCGCGGGCGGGTACTTCGTCATCCTCGTCGCCAACGGGAAGATACCACTCTTGCCCCCGGGCACGCCGTTCATGGTGAGCGTGCTGCTCGCAGGCGTGCTCGCCGCGCTGCTCGCGATCGCCATCGGGTCGGTGTCGTTCCGCCTCTCGGGCGTCTACTTCGCGATGATCACGCTCGGGTTCGCGCAGGTCGTGTACGTCTTCATGCGCGACTGGAGCTACCTCGGATCGAACCCCCGGGACGGCATCGCGGTCAGCAACCAGTTGCACCCGACCGGGTTCGACGTCGGCGTGCCGTTCGTCGACCAACTGAACCTCGCCATCGGGCCCCTGCGCGGCGACGCCGTCCAGTGGCTGTTCCTCGACCTCGCGAAGACCGACGTCTCGTACTACATGGTGGGACTCGTGGTGCTCGTCTGTTACCTCGCCATGCAGCGCGTGCTCCACTCGCCGTTCGGTCGCGTGCTCGTCGCCATCCGCGAGAACGAGGAACGCGCCCGTGCCGTCGGCTACGACACGTTCCGGTACAAACTCGCGGCGTTCGCGATCAGCGGCTTCTTCGCCGGCGTCGCCGGCGCGCTGTTCGCGGGCGTCCGGCGGTCGGTATCACCGGATAACTCGCTGTACTTCCTCGTCAGCGGGGACGCCCTGCTGGCCTCCATCATCGGCGGATTCGGCACGCTCGCCGGGCCGCTGTACGGCTGGCTGTTCGACCGGACGCTCCGGGAGTTCCTCTCGAAGACAGGCGGCGGGGGCGGCCTCCTGCCGTTGCTCCGCGAGTACGTCCCCGAGAGCGTGCTCGGCACGCCGGTGTTCAACGGCATGACTGTCGGGCAGGGAATCGAGACGTTCCTGAACGGCCACGCCAGCCTCTACCTCGGCATCGTGTTCGTCGTGTTCGTGCTGTACGTGCCCGGCGGCCTGCTCGGAACGATCCGGAACCGACTCGGCGGAACCGTGGCGAAACGGCTTCCCGACTACCTCGCCAATCTCCGACGATGACGGTCAGCCTCACCGGTTATGGCGTGTACACGCCCGACCGCATCCTCACGGGCAAGGAGATAGCCGCCGAGAGCGACATTCCGGAGGACGTCGTCACGGAGAAGATGGGTATCCGCGAGAAGCACGTCTGCCCGCCCGACGACGACCACGCGACGGACATGTGCGTGGCGGCAGCGGAGGACGCGCTCGCCGACGCCGACATCGACCCGGTGGACGTCGACGTGGTGCTCTACCACGGCAGCGAGTACAAGGACTACGTCGTGTGGAGCGCCGCCGCGAACGTCGCGGAGCGCCTCGGCGCGGAGAACGCGCACGCCGTCGAGAGCTACGCGCTGTGTGCCGGCGCTCCCCTCGCCATCCGGCAGGCGCGCGCACAACTTCAGACGGGCGATGTCGACACGGCACTGCTCGTCGCCGCGAGCCGCGAGGAGGACCTCGTAGACTACGGCGACGAGGACGCGTCGTTCATGTTCAACTTCGGGAGCGGCGCGTCCGCGATGGTGTTGGAACGCGACGCCGGCGACCGCACGCGCGCGGTCGTCCACGAGAGCGCCGCCGTCACCGACGGCAGTTTCTCCGAGGACGTCGTGATGCCCGCTGGCGGGTCGAAACAGCCTGCGAGCCACGAGACCGTGGACGCCGGCCTCCACTCGCTCACGGTCGCCTCGGAGGACATGAAAGAGCGGATCGCACCCGTCAGCGGCCCGAACTTCCTCGAGGTGGCTGACGTCGCGCTCGACGCTTCGGGGTTCGCACGCGAGGACGTCGACTTCGCCGCCATCACGCACATGAAGCGGTCGTTCCACGACTGGCTGACGGACGAACTCGGCCTGAACGCGGACGACCACCACTACCTCGACGAGTACGGGCACGTCCAGAGCGTCGACCAGGTGCTCGCGCTCGACGAGGGACTCGCGGCAGAGAACGTCGACCCCGGCGACGTCGTGCTGTTTCTCGCGGCCGGGACCGGCTACACGTGGGCGGCGACCGTTCTGGAGTGGCGAGGGTAGGGACCCGGCGTCGTCGCCAATCGCTACCCGTACTCCTGGACGGGGTCGCCCGCGGCCGCGGGCGTTCGCTCGACGTCGAGCGATTCGACCCGCTGGACGCCGAACGCCGAAACGAGTGCGTCGCGGCCGGCGGTCTCGACATCGGGGGCGTCCTCCAGGTTCGCGGCAACCTCGACGCTAGCCTCTATCTCGAGGTCGTTCAGGCGCGGGCGTAGGTCGGTGACGTCGACCGAGACGACGTCGGTGACGCAGTCGACGCTGGCGACCGTGCGCTCTGCGCCGTCGTCGAGGTTGCCGGTGGCGTTTCGCGTGACGTGCATCGTGAGGTCCGCGGTGATGCGGACCGACTGGCAGGTTGCTGCCATAGGCTCCCGCCGAGAGTCGAACTCGGTGTCGGGGCGGCCGACTGCCACGGGACGGGCCCGTCGGGAGGCGGCAGCCAGCGCTCACCAGTTGGCCACGGAGAAGAACGCGCAGGACTGTCGTCAGGGGCTGACGACAGCAGACCGCGTCCTCCCACGTGGAACGGCGTTCAAGCGGAGTGGGTGAACGCGGACTGCGCGTTCGGGTAGTATCCAGACACCTTGACTCCAGCACTCCGGCCGGACGCTCCGCTGATAGAGCGGAGGTCTGTCGCGTGGAGTGTGGTCGTCATCGTGTCGTCACCCGAATGGACTCGAAGCGAGTCTCGACTCGTATATTCAGGCCCTGTACAATAAGTTTTGTCCGGCCGTGTGAACGACTGACGTGGTGAAAGTGTAGCGATTCCGTTCAACAGGGACCACGGAGTACGTGGCCTACGACGCACGTATTCCCGGGTCCAGAACCAATCTCGGAGAGTTCTACTTTCACCCCGCACTGGGTGAGGGAGCCAGAAGCCGGGTCGTGTGACGACTCAGGAATCTAGATCCGTTCCTTCTAACGGAGCACGAGCTCGTTCGATGGGTACTCGAAAAATGCTCGGTCAGGGATCTGAACCACGCCGAGACATTCCTACTCGCTCGCTTCGTTCGCTGCGCGGGCTGTGACTCGTCTACTTCAAATCCCCTCCTGCGCGTGCTTCTTCACTCACTACGTTCGTTCAGAATCATGCTCGGTCAGGGATTTGAACCCTGGTCGTCGGCTCGAAAGGCCAACATGATTGGCCGGACTACACCAACCGAGCGACTGCACTCGAATCGAGCGGCCGCGGATTAATAAATGTCTCCAATCGCGTTCGGGAGGACGTGGGTTGCGGTGGCACGGTTAGCCAGGGGGTTCGTAGAGTCCACCGCACCAGGGTACGTAGCTGGCGGCAACAGCGAAGCGCCCGGAACTCGGCTTCAGTTCGGTCTCACTCCCCCTCGAACTCGGGGTCGCGGTCGCCCATGAACGCCGTGACGCCCTCCATCAGGTCGTCCGTGTTCATCAACTGGCCGAACGCCTGTGCCTCGGCCTCCAGGCCGGCGTCCGTCGAGTCGCGGCCCGCGAGCATCGCGCGCTTCGTATACTTCTGTGCGATGGGCGGCCCCTGCGCGAGGTCGTGGGCGAGGTCGTACGCGTGGTCCGCGAGCTCGTCGTTGCCGACGAGTTCGTTCACGAAGCCGTAGTCGGCCATCTCCGAGGCCTCGTACCGGTCGGCCGTGAAGATGATCTCCTTCGCGCGGCCCTCGCCGACGATGTGTTTCAGACGCTGCGTGCCACCCCACCCCGGGAGCAGGCCGAGATTGTGTTCAGGCTGCCCGAGCGTGCTGCGCCGGGACGCCACGCGGAGGTCCGCGCACATCGAGAGCTCCATCCCGCCGCCGAGACAGTAGCCGTCGATGCCCGCGACCACGGGCAGGTCACACGACTCGAGTTTGCCGAACGTGCGCTGGCCCTTCCGGGAGAGTTCCACGGCGTCGAGTGGGTCCGCGCTCCCCGCCATCGACTGGACGTCCGCGCCCGCGGAGAACGCCTTCTCGCCGGCGCCCGTGAGCAGGAGCGAGCGCACGTCCTCGTCGTCCTCCAGCAGGTCGATAGCGCGCGAGAGGTCGTCGAGCAACTCCTCGCTGATGGTGTTCATGCGGTGCGGGCGGTCGAGTTCGATGTGGCCGACGCCGTCACGAATCGACACGGCGACAGCGCTGAACTCCGCGGCTTCGCCGGCGTCACCGTCGTTGCCCGTCTCGGGGTAGAACTGCTCGCCGCTTTCGGCGAGGCGTTCAAGTTCCTCGGACGGTTCGTAGCGCGCCGCGCCGGTCTCCTCGTACAGGTCGGCGAGCGTCTCGTGGAGACCATCGACGCCGGCCTCGTCGGCCATCTTCGCCGGGCCCTCCGGGAAGCCCGCGCCGAGCATCACGGCCTCGTCGATCTCCGGCGGGTCCGCGACGTCGCCGCCGACGAGTTTCGCCACCTCGTTGGCCATCACCGCCGTGAGGCGGTCCGCGACGTCATCGCGGATCTCGTCGCTCGGCACCTCGGCGCCGCCGTCGTCGTAGTCGTAGAAGCCCACGCCCGTCTTCTTCCCGAGTTCCTCGGCGTCGACCTTCTCCTCGAGGAGCGGACACGGCTCGTAGGCCGCCCCGAGCACGTCCTCCATGTAGTCGAGCACGTCGTAGGAGACGTCGATGCCGACCTGGTCGGCGAGTTCGAACGACCCCATCGGGAGCCCCATGTCGTACTTCGTCGTGGAGTCGACCTCCGCGACGGTGGCGACGTCGTCGTGGACGAGCCACGCCGCCTCGTTCAGGAGCGGAACGAGGATGCGGTTCACGATGAACCCCGGGGAGTCCTTGCGCACGCGGACCGGGGTCTTCCCCATCGCCTCCGCGAGGTCCTCGGTGACGTCGAGCACTTCGTCGTGGGTGTGAGCGCCCGCGATGACCTCAACGAGTTGCATGCGCACCGGCGGGTTGAAGAAGTGCATCCCGCAGAACTGCTCGGGGCGCTCGGTCACTTCCGAGAGTTCCGTGATGGAGAGACTCGAGGTGTTCGTCGCGAAGACGGCGTCCTCGGGCGCGTACTGTTCGAGTTCCCGGTACACCTCCTTCTTGACGTCCATCCGCTCGGGCACCGCCTCGACCACGAAGTCGACGTCGGCGACCGCCTCCTCGAAGTCGACGACGGGTGTGACGCGGTCGAGCGCGGCGTCGGCCTCCTCGTCGCCGATCTGTTCCTTCTCGGCGAGTTTGTCGAGCGACCACTCGATCTGCTCGTAGCCGTTCTGTACGAACTCCTCCTTGATGTCACGGAGGTTCACGTCGTAGCCGGCGAGCGCCGCGACCTCGGCGATGCCGTGGCCCATGTTCCCCGCACCGAGCACCGTGATGGTCTGGATGTCGTCGACGTCCATGTGTGTCGGTTCCGGCGGGCGCGGATTGAAGCTTTCCCTACGGTCGAACGTGAACGTTTCACGCGTTTACACGCGTGGAAACGCGAGGCGAGTAGCCACAGGCGAGTGATCGTAGACGAGTAACCGCGGACCGAACAGCAGACTGGTCGAGCGCCGGGGTCGTGTGAACGAACCCAAGCCTCATTACGGCTCCCTGACCAGTTGACGGCATGGAATCGTGGAAACGAGCCGCCCTGCTCGGAGTGCTCGTCGGACTCGCCCACACCGTCGTTCGACTGCTGGTCCTCGACTCGGTGACAGTCGGTCCCTCGGGCCCCCGCAACAGTCTGGTCCTCTGGACGCTCGCTACCACCGTCCTCTCGCTCGCAGTCGTGCCCGGACTCGCGCTGTACGGCGGGTGGTCGATGGACACGGACACGACCCACTCGTGGCCGGGACTCGCGGCCGCAGTAGCCATCGGAACGGGCGTCGGTATCGTCGTCAGCTACCCCCTCCTCACCGCGGTCAGCGTCGGTGCGCCGCTGTCGGAGACGCTCCAGGGGTGGCTGGTCGGGACCTACGTCGTGAACGCACTCGGCCCGAGCGTCCACGCCGGCGTCGGTGCGCTCGCAGGACTGCTGCTCGCGGAACGACCCGTCTGAGGCAAAACGCAACACGTAGGCCACGCGAGCCCCTGGCACCGACATGACCGACCCGCACGACGCGCTCCGCGAGGACGACCTCCTCGGGCCGCTCGTCGCCGAGCACGGCGAACTCGAACTCGACCCGTGGGAGGACACGTTCCAGCGCCTCGTCGTCTCGATTCTCCGCCAGCAGGTGTCGATGGCTTCGGCCGCGGCCATCCGCGAGCGCCTGTTCGAGAACTTCGAGGTGACCCCCGAGGGAATCGTCGCCGCCGACCCCGAGGCCCTGCAGGACGTCGGGTTGTCCGGCCAGAAGGCCGACTACGTCCAGCACATCGCCGACGCCTACCTGGAGGAGGGCTACGACCGCGAGTACTTCGCCGCGCTCTCGGACGAGGACGTGGTCGCGGAACTCACCGACATCCACGGCGTCGGTGAGTGGACCGCGGAGATGTTCCTCATGTTCGCGCTCGGCCGGGAGGACGTGTTCCCGGTCGGCGACCTCGGCATCCGGAAGGGGATGCAGGAACTGATGGACGCTACCGCGAACGCAGACGCTCCCACGGACCCGACTCGCGCCGAGATGCGGTCGTTCGCGGAGCGCTGGCGGCCCCACCGCTCGTACGCCTCGCTGTACGTCTGGCGGGCGTACGAAGGGTGACGTGCTGGCGATAGAGGGGTAAACAAGTCCGAATAATCACACGACGGCGTCGGCCTGGCGTCAGACGACGGCCCAAAGATACCTAACGATGCTCCAGAGATGAGCACCCACAGGATGAACGACCGGTCAGCGACACGCGAACTGGGGCGGCCATGAACGAGCGAGGGCACATCGTGAACGCGGTGTTACTGGGCGCCGGCATCGGGTTCCTGCTCGAACCGACGCTCACCGTGGCAGCCCTCCAGAGCATCATCACCGTCAGCGTGCCCGTAGTTCTCGGGGCGCTCGTCCCCGACATGGACACGTCCTTCGGGACCCACCGGAAGACGCTCCACAACTTCGTTGTACTCGGCATCTTCGCAGTGTTCCCGTACTTCATCGGGAACCTCCAGTACGTGTGGCTCGGCGTCGTCACGCACTACGCGCTCGACCTGCTCGGGAACGTCCGCGGGATGGCCGTGTTCTACCCGTTCTCCAGCGAGGAGTACGACATCCCCGTCGGCGTGCCCGTCACGAGCAAGTGGGCCGACGTCGTCACGCTGCTGGTCACCGCCTTCGAACTCGCCGTTGTCGCGGGCATCATTCGCATCGGATACTCGGGGTTCCTGCAGGGCCCGGGGTTCGCGAGACTCGTCGAGTCGATTCTGGTCTGAGCGAGCGCGACCCAGCACTGATCGATTCCCCCGCTCTACCGCTGAACGAGGCGCTCGCGCCGCTGTGTCACTCCTCCTCGACGGCCTTCTCGTCGCGCTCGGAGCGCCGACGCACGTCCACCTGGTAGTGCTCGAGGATGTCCCGCCCGAGCAACAGCGGGTAGTCCATGTGCGCGCGGTCCGCGAGCGACGCCGCGACAGTGTGGCGGTCTCCTCCGATGCCGACGACAATGTCCACGACGGGGCGGGCCTTCCCGGATTTGACGCTCCCGGATTTCACCTTCGTCATCGACTTGATCGGGCCGGCGCCGATCTGGGCGGCGAGTCGGGTGTCGATGCTGGTGCGCGAGGCGCCCGTGTCGGACTTCGCGAGCACGCGCTCGGTCCCACTCGTGCCCGAAACCAGCACCTCCTCCGTGTAGCCGATGATGCTCGTTTCGTGCTCGCGCCCCGGCGTCTCCGTGACGTCCGGCGGCATGGAGTCGTCGAGCGTTCGCGCGAGCCGCGTTACCTCCTCGTCGTCGACCGACCCGCCCGCTGTCTCGATGGCGAGTTTCGCGACGTACGGCGCTGGACTCACGTCGGCCGCGCGGAACAGCCCTTTGAACCCCGCCGTCGGGTTCACCTCGAGGAGATACCAGCCGTCGGCGCCCTCCACGAGGTCGACGCCCGCGTAGTCGAGGCCGATGGTGTCGGCGGCTTCTACCGCCATCGCCTCGGCCGCCTCCGGGAGGTCGGTCACGCTCTCGACGTCGCCGCCGAGCGCGACGTTCGTGCGCCAGTCGTTCTCCGGCGCGTACCGCCGCATCGCGCCGATGACGTCGCCGTCCACGACGTAGATCCGGAGGTCGCGGTGGCGCTGTTCGTCGCGCTCGATGAGTTCCTGGAGGAACGCGTAGCGGTCACCAACGCGCGGGTTCACCTGCTCGTCGGCGCGTATCTTCCACGTCCCGCCGCCGTGTGTGCCGATGGCGGTCTTGTACACCGCCTCTTCGCCGTATTTCGTCTTCTCCCGGTTGAGGCGGTCGGCGTCGAGCGCGAGCGTGGCGTCCGGTAGACGAACGTCCGACTCCGCGAGCGCGGTCGCCGCGGCGAACTTGTGGAACGCCACGAGCACATTCTCCGGGCGGTTCAGCGTCGGCCGGAGTCTGCTCACCGTCTTCGCCAGCCCGAGCAACTCGCAGGGCTGTTCGGTCTTCGAGAGGAGCAGTCGGTTGGCCACGACGTCGACGTCGGGTTCGAGCGTGGGGTGGCCGTCCTCGATGTCGACGACGAGGTTCTGCTCGCGGAGCCACACGCCGGTGTGGCCGAGTGCGTCGACCGCGTTCACGATGGCCTTCGTCTCCTTGCTGCTGTGGAGGCTGAGAACGCCTACTGAGACGGAGTCGTCCATTGAGACAACTGACACGTTTGGTGGCCAAAACGATACCGGTGGTATCGGGACGGACCAACGCCGACTGGGACGGCTTTGAGGCCCGGGTCCACGATAGTCGGGCTAGCAGTAACCCGCTACAGTCGGGCTAGCAGTATTTACCGCACACGTCCAAGCCACCACATGGACACCGAAGCGTTCACCTACGACGGCGGGCGGGTCGACCCCGGAGAGCGCGCGGACATCCGGTACAGCATCAGTGAAACGTACCTCGGGGACCCCATCCGTGTCCCCGTCTCCATCGTCAACGGCGAGGCGGACGGACCGACGGTGTTCCTCACCGCTGCCGCGCACGGCGACGAACTCAACGGTATCGAGGTGGTTCGCGAGGTCGCCTACGAGTGGGACCTCGCGGACCTCCGGGGTACGCTGGTCTGCCTGCCCGTGCTGAACGTCCCCGGGTTCATCGCCCAGCAGCGCTACCTCCCCATCTACGACCGCGACCTGAACCGCTCGTTCCCCGGGAGCGCGGACTCCACGAGCGCCAAGCGCATGGCCAACCGGCTGTTCGAGAACTTCCTCGAGCCGTGTGACGTCGGCCTCGACTTCCACACGTCGACGCGCGGACGCACCAACATGCTCCACGCCCGGGCCGACGTAGCGAACGACGAGGTCGACCGACTCGCCCGCGCGTTCGGCACGAACGTCGTCATCGACAGCGACGGCCCGAGCGGGTCGCTGCGAAGGGAGGCCACGGACGCGGGCGCGCCGACGATTACCGTCGAGATGGGGGAAGCCCACCGGTTCCAGCGCTCGCTCATCGACCGCGCGCTCGACGGCGTGGCGAACGTGCTCGCGGAGTACGGCGTTCACCCCGACGCGACGCCGACCCGTCCGGCGTGGCGGACCGTCGTCACCAGCGACCAGAAGACGTGGCTCCGCGCCGACGACGGCGGCCTCGTCGAGATGCACTGCGAGCGCGGCGACCTGGTCGAGGAAGACGACCCCATCTGCACCATCTCGAACCCGTTCAAGACCGAGAGCGTTCGCGTGAACGCGCCGTTTACCGGCCTGCTCGTCGGCGTCCTCGAGAACCCCGTGGTCTACCCCGGGAACCCGCTCTGTCACCTCGTAGAACTCGACGAGGAGACAACGGGGGCCTGCAGGCGCGAGCGGGAACGTCGCGCGTAGTTATCCACAACGCCACCTGGGGTAGTTGCCCACGAATGTCGCGTAGTGTCCCCACGAACGTCGGTCGGCGTTCCCCCACGAGCGTGCCCGTGTAGTAACTTCTATGTGCGGAGGGGACAGAGCAACCAACGGTATGAGTCAGTCGTACGACCGAGGCCTCATTGAGGACTTCGGCCGGTGGCGGGAGTTCTCGGCCGGGATGTGGGCCTGGGTGTTTCACAAGTTCACGGGGTGGGTACTCATCGGGTACCTCTTCACCCACATCGCCGTCCTGAGCACGTCGTTCCAGGGCGCGACGACGTACAACAACACGCTGACCGGATTGGAGAGTCTCGCGGTCGTCCGCCTCATGGAGGTCGGCCTGCTCGCGGTCGCCGTCTTCCACATTCTCAACGGCGTCCGCCTGCTGTTCGTCGACCTCGGGGTCGGCCTCGAATCGCAGGACAAGAGCTTCTACGCGTCGCTCGTTCTCACCGGCGTCATCGTCGTGGCGAGCGTGCCGACGTTCCTCTCGGGGGTGTTTTAGAGATGGCAGAACGATACTCCTCGTTCAGCGCGGGGTCGGCGACGTGGACGCTCCAGCGCCTCACCGCAGCGTTCCTCGTGGTGGTGCTGGCGTTCCACTTCTTCCTCCTCCATTTCGTCCACCACGCCTACGAGATCACGTTCATGGGCAGTCAGGCGCGTATGCAGGAACTGGGCTACTTCGTCACGATGGTCCTGTTCCTCGTGACGGCGACGTTCCACGGCGTCAACGGCGTCTACAACGCGCTCGTCAACCAGGGACTCGACGGCACGGCCAAGCGCGCGACCCAGGTCGTGCTCGGCGTCGCCAGCCTGCTGCTCGTCGCACAGGGAGTTCGCGTCGCAGTCGTCCTCGCGGGGTTCTAACATGAGTACGCAAACACCGGAAACCGAATCCGAGACCGAAACCGAGGCCGAAGCGGAGACCGAACGACCCTCGACCAGCGCCGCCCAGGAGGAGCGCATGGCCGAGAAGCGCGAGCGCGCCGAGCGCCGCGCGGCCGACGAGGCCGCCGACGCCCTGGAGATCGAGGGCGAGACAATCGAACTGAAGGTGTTCCGCTACGACCCCGAAATAGAGGGCAAGCAGGAACCCCGCTTCGACTCCTTCGCCGTGCCCTTCGAGCAGGGGATGACGGTGCTCGACGCGCTCATCTTCGCGCGCGACGAGTACGACTCCAGTCTCACGTTCCGGCACTCCTGCCGGCAGGCGGTCTGTGGGTCGGACGCGTTCTTCATCAACGGTAGCCAGCGACTCGGCTGCCAGACACAGCTCTCGGACCTCGACTCGCCGGTCCGCGTCGAACCGCTCCCCCACCAGGACGTCGTGAAGGACCTCGTGGTGGAGATGGAGCACTTCTACGACCAGATGGAGTCCGTCCAGCCGTTCTTCGACCCGGACGAACTCCCCGAGGGCGAACTCGAGGAGCAGCGCCAGTCCCCGGAGAACCGGGAGAACGTCAAGCTATCGACGCGTTGTATCTGGTGTGGCGCGTGCATGTCCTCGTGTAACATCGCCGCAGGCGACAACCAGTACCTCGGCCCGGCGGCCATCAACGCCGCCTACCGGTTCTACATGGACGAACGCGAGGGCGAGCAGAAGCGCCGCGAGCGACTCGAAATCATCGAGCAGGAACACGGCGTCTGGCGGTGCCAGACGCAGTTCTCCTGTACGAACGTCTGTCCGAAGGACATCCCGCTCACGGAGCACATCCAGGAGCTGAAGCGAGAGGCGGTGAAGTCGAATCTAAAATTCTGGTAATATGTACGAACACGACGTAATCGTTGTCGGCGGCGGCGGCACGGGCCTCCGCGCGGCCATCGCCGCCCACGAGGAAGGCGCAGACGTAGCGATCGTCACGAAACTCCACCCGGTGCGCTCGCACACGGGCGCAGCGGAAGGCGGCATCAACGCCGCGCTCCAGGACGGCGACTCCTGGGAGGACCACGCGTACGACACGATGAAGGGGTCGGACTACCTCGCCGACGCCCCCGCCATCGAGACGTTCACGCAGACCGCTCCCGAGGAAACCATCCAGCTAGAGCACTGGGGGATGCCCTTCTCCCGCGAAGAGGACGGCCGCGTCAGTCAGCGACCGTTCGGCGGCCTGTCGTTCCCGCGAACCACGTACGCGGGCGCCGAGACCGGCCACCACATGCTCCACACGCTGTACCAGCAGGTCGTCAAACGGGGCATCGAGGTGTACGACGAGTGGTACGTCACGCGCGCTGCGGTCACCGACGAGGAGGACCCGAACGACCGCGAGTGCCACGGCGTCGTCGCGTGGGACGTCCAGACCGGCGAGGTCGCGGGCTTCCGCGCGCGCCAGGGCGTCGTCCTCGCAACGGGTGGCCTCGGGCAGGCCTACGACCACACCACGAACGCGGTCGCAAACACCGGCGACGGCGTCGCGATGGCGTATCGCGCGGGCGTCCCCATCGAGGACATGGAGATGGTCCAGTTCCACCCCACGACGCTCCCGTCGACGGGTGTCCTCATCAGTGAGGGTGTGCGCGGCGAGGGTGGCATCCTCTACAACTCGGAGGGCGAGCGGTTCATGTTCGAGTACGGCTACGCCACCAACGACGGCGAACTCGCGTCCCGCGACGTCGTCGCGCGCGCCGAACTCACCGAGGTGAACGCGGGTCGCGGCGTCGACGACGAGTACGTCCACCTCGACATGCGTCACCTCGGCGAGGACCGCATCACCGACCGCCTCGAGAACATCCTCCACCTCGCGGAGGACTTCGAGGGCGTGAACGGCCTCGAGGAGCCGATGCCGGTCAAGCCCGGCCAGCACTACGCGATGGGCGGCATCGAGGTCGACGAGTTCGGCGAGACGTGCATCGACGGCCTTCACGCCGCCGGCGAGTGCGCGTGTGTGAGCCTCCACGGCGCGAACCGCCTCGGCGGCAACGCGCTCCCGGAACTCATCGTGTTCGGGGCGCTCGCGGGCCGGCACGCCGCCGGCACGGATCTCGGCGAACCCCAGATCGAGACCGGCTACTTCGACGGTGCGGACACCGAGGAACTCGACGTGCCGACGGGCAAACCCGACGGCGAACCCGTCGAACCGACCGCCGACGGCGGCATCGCACAGAGCCCGGAGGCCGTCATCGAGCGCGCCGTCGACACCGAGAACGAACGCATCGAGACGCTCCTCGAGCGCGAGGACGGCGTGAACCACGCCGACGTGCGCGCGGACGTCCAGGAGTCGATGACGGAGAACGTCAACGTGTTCCGGGAGGAAGAAGGGCTCAAGCAGGCGCTTCGCGACATCCGGGAGGCCCGAGAGCGCTACCAGGACGTCTACGTCGCGGACAAGTCCCGGACGTTCAACACCGACCTCCAGCACACCATCGAGACGCGCAACCTCCTCGACGTCGCCGAGGCCATCACGATGGGCGCGCTCGCCCGCGACGAGTTCCGGGGCGCGCACTGGCGCGCGGAACACCAGGAACGGAAGGACGACGAGTGGCTCAAGCACACGCTCGTCTCCTGGAACGACGGCGACCCCGAACTCTGGTACCGCCCGGTGCTCCTCGAGGGCAACGAGAAGACCTACGAGCCGAAGGAGCGCTCGTACTGAGTTCGTCTCACCGCGGCAGGGGTTCCGCCACGGTGAATCTTTTTCCGGGAGAACGGACCCAACCTGGGTCGTGAACTGACCAGCGCCGTAGACGGATCAGCGAAACCGGTGGCACACCCGTCTACGAACGAGCGCAGTCAATCCGGCCCGACAGCGCAGCGAGTGCCGTCTGTCAGCCTACAGGCCGAGCGCGTCCACCACGTCGAACCCCATCCCGAAGTAGTGGACGAGTCGATAGCCGAGCCAGATGCCGACGATACCCATCACGCCGGCGAGACTCGGCGGCGCGGGAACCGGGATGCGGAGGTACGCGAACAGCGCGCCGACCATCAGGCCGGTGAGCGTCGCCAGCACGACGAAGGCGGTGTTCATGGTGTTCTCGTCGAGAGTGGCGACCGCAAAAAGGCGACTGGTTTTGCGTATCGGCGGGGGCTGTGGCGACCGCTGACTGCCCGCGATTCCAGTCAGTCGTTCGTGTACTCTTTCCGGAACCCACGGAACTCCGTACGGTGGGCCTCCTCGTCGGCGAGGATGGTCACCGCGAGGTCCTCGGTGACCGGGTCGTTCGCGTCCGTCGCCGCGTCGATGAGCGAGCGGTACGTGTCGATGGCGTCCTCCTCCGCGTCGAGGACGCCGTCGATGACCGAGGGCACGTCGGTGGTGTCCGCTGGCGGCTGGAGCGAGTCCTGGTGGGCCTCGAAGTCGGCGGAGGCGGGCGGCGCCTCGTCGAGTTGCTTCAGGCGCTCACCGATCTGTTCGGCGTGCCCGAGTTCCTCCTGGATGTCTGCCTTCAGTGACTCCTTGATCTCCTCGGCGCGCACGCCGTCGAGCACGATGGAGTTCGTGAGGTAGTTCATCACGGTCTCGATTTCGTCGCTGTACGCCTTCTTGAGGAGTCGGACGACCTCGTCGTTCGTCATGGCTGGAACTACGGGAGAGAGGTATAAAGAAGTGGTCGCCGCCTGGCTTCTCGCCGGAGCGCTCGAGCGATGAGTGACTACTCGTCGCGGAGTGACCGCACGTGTTCGATCCGGCGCTGGAGGAGCGCGTCCGTCCCGACGTCGTGACGCACGCGCAGTCCCTCCCCCACGTCGTCGAGTGCCGCCCCCGCCTGGGTTTGGGCGTCAGCGAGCGTCTCGCCGGTTCCGACCACGGCGAACGACCGGGAGGTCGTCGTGTAGAGGCCGTCGTTGCGGGCGTCGACGCTCGCGTAGAACAGGTCTGCGTCGCCGACGGAGTCCCCGTCGACGCGCACTCGCGTGCCACCCTCCGGGTCAGTCGGGTAGCCCTCCGGGACGGCGTACTTGCAGACAGTAGCTACGTCGGCGAACTCGAGGTCTGGGAGTGGGTCGCCGTCGCGCGCGGCGACGAGCACGTCGAGGAGTGGCGTCTCCATCGCGGGGAGCGTGTTCATCGCCTCCGGGTCGCCGAAGCGGGCGTTGAACTCGACGACCTTCGGACCGTCGGCGGTGAGCATGAACTGGCCGTAGAGCACGCCCCGGTAGTCGGGGAGCGCGTCGACGATGGCCTCGAGGGTCTCGACGCACGCCTCGTAGTCGGCGTCGGTCATAAACGGGAGCGTCCGGTCGGGCACCGAGTAACTCCCCATCCCGCCGGTGTTCGGCCCTTCGTCGCCCTCGAACGCGCGCCCGTGGTCGTGAGCGGCGGGCGTGACGCGCACGTCTCCGTTCGCCACGAACGCCTGCACGGTGACTTCCTCGCCGACGAGGCGTTCCTCTATCACCCACTCGTCGTGTCCGGCGGAGCGCACGTAGTCGGCGGCCTCCAGTTTCGTCACCTGGTCACCCGTTACGCGGACGCCCTTCCCGCCGGTGAGTCCAGCGGGCTTCACCGCGACGTCGCCGTCGACCGACTCGACGTAGTCCGCAGCGGCGTCGGTGTTCGCGAACGTCTCGAAGTCGGCCTGTCCCGGAATCCCGTGGTCGGCCATGAACGTCCGCTGGAAGGTCTTGTCCGTCTCGATGCGGGCTTCGGCCTGCTTCGGGCCGAACGCGTAGACGCCCGCCTTCTCGAGTTCGTCCACGAGACCTGCCGCGAGCGGTCCCTCCGGGCCGACGACGGCGAGCGTCGCGCCCACGTTCTCGGCGTACTCCACGACGGCCCCGGTGTCGGTGGGGTCGAGCGCGCGGAAGTCGTCCGCGAGTCGGTCGATACCGGGATTCCGGTTGGACGCACAGGCGTACAGCGTGCAGTCGGAAGCGAGTGCGTCGGCGATAGCGTGTTCGCGGCCGCCGCCGCCGACGAGGAGAACGCGCTCGGTCATACCCGGAGAGTGTAGGCACGTGAGTGTAAACGTTGCGCCGCAGTTCCCGGAATATGCACAAGTACATGTGTTGTTCGCTGATGGAAACTCCGTGCTGGGGTTTACCCACGCCCACTACGTATCCGCAAGCATGACCGATCCGACAGAGCGAAACCGACTCGACGAGTCGGCGAGCCCGTACCTCCGCCAGCACGCGGACAACCCCGTACACTGGCAGTTGTGGGACGAGACGGCGTTCGAGGCGGCGCGCGAACGAGACGTCCCGATATTCCTCTCCATCGGCTACTCGTCGTGCCACTGGTGTCACGTGATGGAGGAGGAATCGTTCTCGGACCCCGAAATTGCGGGGCTGCTGAACGAGAACTTCGTCCCGGTGAAGGTCGACCGCGAGGAGCGCCCGGACGTGGACTCCCTGTATATGGCGGTGAGCAGGGTTGTGCGCGGGAGCGGCGGGTGGCCGCTCTCCGTGTTCCTGACGCCCGACCGCAAGCCGTTCTTCGTCGGGACGTACTTCCCGAAGGACGCGAAGCGAGGCCAGCCTGGGTTCCGGCAGTTGCTCTCGAACGTCGCGGAGTCCTGGGAGACGGAGCGCGGTGACCTGGAGGACCGCGCCGAGCAGTGGCTGGACGCCGCCCGGGGCGAGCTGTCGTCGCTCCCCGACCGCGTCGAACTCGGGGACGGCGACGGAGCGCTCGGCGGTGAGAGAACGCTCTCGGAGACTGCGGACGCACTCGTCCGGCTCGCGGACCGCGACCACGGCGGGTTCGGGGGCGCGCCGAAGTTCCCACAGGCCGCGCGCGTCCACGTCCTCCAGCGCGCGTTCGACCGAACCGGCGACGAGACGTACGCTGGCGTCGCTCGCGAGACGCTCGACGCGATGGCGTCGGGCGGCCTGAACGACCACCTCGGCGGGGGCTTCCACCGCTACTGCACGGACGCGGACTGGACGGTCCCGCACTTCGAGAAGATGCTGTACGACCAGGGAACGCTCGCCCGCACGTACGTCGACGGCTACCGGGTGTTCGGTGACGAGCGCTACGCCGACGTGGCCGCGGAGACGCTCGCGTTCGTCGAGCGCGAACTCGGCCACCCGGACGGCGGCTTCTACGCCACGCTGGACGCCCGGAGCGCCCCACCCGGGAATCCAGGAGGTGAACACGAGGAGGGCGCGTTCTACGTCTGGACGCCCGCGCAGGCCCGGGACGCGATGGCCGAGTACGCGGACAGCGAACCGAGCGACGCGGACGCGGAGACGCTCGCGGACGTGTTCTGTGCACGCTACGGCGTGGACGAATCCGGAAACTTCGAGCACGGACAGACGGTGCTCACGGTCTCGAGCACTGTCGGCGAAATCGCGGCCGACCGTGACTGGACCGAGAGCGAGGTCGCCGAGTTGCTCGACGCCGCGGAAACCCGCGCGTTCGCGGCGCGCGCCGACCGACCGCGTCCCGCACGCGACGAGAAGGTGCTCGCGGGCTGGAACGGCCTGACCGCGTGGGCGTTCGCGGAAGCCGGCCTCGCGCTCGATCCGGCGTACGGCGAGCGGGCCGCCGACGCCGTCGACTTCGTTCGCGACCGCCTGTGGGATGGCGACCGACTCTCGCGGCGCGTCATCGAGGGTGACGTCGCGGGCGTGGGGTACGCCGAGGACTACGCCTACCTCGCGCGTGGGGCGCTGGCGACCTACGAGACGACCGGCGACCACCGACACCTCGGGTTCGCGCTCGACCTCGCGGACGCACTGCTCGCGGAGTGTTACGACCAGGAGACGGGCGCACTCTACGAGACCCCCGAGTCCGTGGACGACGTGGACGTGCGCGGTCAGGAGGTCTCGGACGGGCCGACGCCCTCGCCCGTCGGTGTCGCCGCTGAGACGCTGCTCGCTCTGGACGCGTTCGACCCGGACGCCGGTTACGCGAACGCCGCCGGCGCGATGCTCGAACGCTACGGCGGCCGCGTCGAGCGCACTCCCGCCAACCACCCGACGCTCGCGCTCGCGGCGGACACCCACGCGTCGGGCCACCTCGAGGTCACAGTCGCCGGCGACCAACTCCCCGGGGCGTGGCGGGACGCGGTGGGCGGCGCCTACCTGCCGACGCGCCTGCTGAGCCTGCGGCCCGGGGACGACGCGGCGCTCTCTGCGTGGCTAGACGACCTGGAACTCCCGGACGCACCGCCCATCTGGGCCGACAGGGGGACAGACCCGGAATCGGCCACCGGAGAAGCGACGGCGTACGTCTGCCGGCGCGCGTGTTCGCCGCCGCTCGACGCTGTCGAGGAGGTCGAGGAGTGGCTGGCGGAGTTCGACCGGGCCTGACGCCCGCGGGATCCAGCAGTCACTCCGCGTCGATTTCCTCCGCGAGATACTGCGCGGGTGGGAATCGCTCCTCCTCGACGAAGCGCGCGAGTTCCCCACCGCTCCCGTCCTCGACCACGATGGTCGGGATGCGCTCGATATCGTACTCCTCGACGTGCGGGCCGACCTTCTCCCCATTCTCCCGCTCGACCGGGTACTGCTCGACGTTCGCCACGCCCGCGGCCGAGAGCGCCGCGGCGAAGTCGGGGAGTTTGGCGCGACAATCCCCACACCAGTCGCCGCCCCACACCTTCACGACTGCGTCGTCGCCGAGACTGTCGAACGCCCCGACGACCCCTGGGTAGGAGTCGGCGTCCCACGCCGGATTCGGCTCCATCGTCTGCAGGTTCATACGCGCCGATTGGGACGTGAGCGCCAAAACACCCGCGTTCGCGGCACTCGCCCGCCTGAATCCCCGACAGCCGAGGAATTAACACGTCGGCCCGTGCAACCAACGTCGATGAGCGTCATCGAAGCCGACTCCCTCGAGAAGTCCTACGGCGACGTGCGGGCCGTCGACGGACTCAGCCTCGGCGTCGACCGCGGGGAACTGTACGGCTTCCTCGGACCGAACGGCGCGGGGAAGACGACCACCATCGAGATTCTCACCGGCCAGACCCGGCCGGACGCCGGACGCGTCCGCGTCCTCGACACGGACCCCGTGGCCGACGCCGTCGAGACGCGGCGTCGAGTCGGCGTACTGCCCGAACAACAGACGCCACCGAGTTTCCTCTCGCCCGGCGAGTTCTTCGAGTTCGTCGGCCGCGTCCGCGGACTCGACGACGGCGTCGTCGGCGAGCGCGTCGAAACGTGGGCGGACCGCCTCGGATTCGCGGAGAAACTGGAGACGCTCTGTGGCGACCTCTCCCGCGGCCAGCAACAGAAAGTGATGTTGACCCAGGCGTTCCTCCACGAACCCGACGTCGTCGTCATCGACGAACCCCTCGCGAACCTCGACCCCATCGTCCAGGAACAGGTCAAAGACCACCTCCGGTCGTACGCCGCCGACGGGAACGCGGTGTTCGTCTCCACGCACAACATCGAGGTGGCGGCCGACGTCTGCACCCGCGTCGGCATCGTGTCGAACGGTCGCGTGGTCGCCGAGCGAGACGTCGACACCGACACCGACGCCTTACTCGACGTGTTCCTCGAGGAGGTCGGATCGTCGTCTCCCCGGGACACCCCGAAGCCCGCAGCGAGCGGTGGTGACTGATGACCAGCGACCGAGCGCAGCGCCGAGCGCCGTCCGCAGGCGGTAGCTGGTGGCTGTGGTTCCGGACGATGGCGCGCGAGGAACGCCGCCTACACGCGGAACTGTTCGGCGGCCACCGGTTCGCGTTCCTCCCGGCGTTCGTGTTCGCCGGTAGCGCGCTCGCCATCGCCGGAATGCGGTTCACGGGCACGCCGGTCACGGAAATCACGGCTGGCGCGCACGCACTCGTGCTGGCGTTCGGCCTCTACACGGGCACCGCCGGCCTCGTCGGCGACGACCTGCTCGACCGGGTGCTCGGGGAGACCGCACTCCTGTTGTCGACAGCGGGGTTCCTCCCGGTGTCGCGTCGCCGACTGCTCGGCGTGTTCGTGGTGAAGGACGCGGCCTACTACGCGATTCTGTTCGTCCTGCCCATCGCGCTCGGGTTCACGCCACTCGTGGTCGCCGGCGGGCCGCTCGCGGCAGGCAGTGAGTCGCTGACTCCCGCTGCGCTTGCCTCGCTGTGGGCGTCACTCGCGCTCGCGTTCGCCGTCGGCATGACCATCACGTTCGCGCTGCTCGCCGTCCGGACACGAGGGGTTCCGGGGTGGCTCCTCGGCCTCGTCACGGCCGGCGGCCTGGCCGCGATGTTGGCGACCGGGAACACGGACGCGCTCTGGACTGCCGTCGTCGCCACCGGACCGCAGCACGCGCTGGCGCTGTCCGTCACTGTCATCCTGGTCGGCGCGCTCTCCCTGCGCGTCTACGATCCGAACTTCCGCGAACCGACGACGGCCGTCACCGTCGGGTTCGCCTCCATCGCCGACCGCGTCGGTGACGACACGGGCCTCGTCACGCGCACGCTTCTGGACCTCGCCCGGTCCGCCGGCGGCCCGCTGAAACCCGTCGTCTCGACCGCCATCCTGCTCGGTCTCGCGGCGTTCCTCTCGGACGTTGCCGCGCGCATCGTCGGCGTCACGCCCGCGCCCGGCATCTTCTTCGGGTCGGTGCTCGCGCTCAGCGCGTTCACGACGTACAACTGGCTCACGCAGTTCGACGCCGTCGAGGACTACCTCCTGTTCCCCGTCACCGTGCCGGACGTGTTCCGCGCGAAACGCACCGCGTTCCTGCTCACGGGACTCCCGACCGGCGGTCTCGCGTACGCCGCTGCCTGTGTGCTGTACGACGTCGGCGTCGTCGACGGCGCACTCGGCGCGGCGCTCTTCGTCGGCCTGTCGCTGTACCTGTTCGGCCTCACCGTCGCCCTCGCGGGACTCAACCCGAACGAGTTCCTCTTCGACTCGGTGCGGTTCGCGCTGCTGACCGCCGGCATCGCGGTGCCCGTCGTCCCGGTTCTGCTCGTCGGATTCGCCGTTCAGACGTCCGCGATTACCGCGACGGTCGCCGGCGGCATCGTCGTCGCGAGCGCGCTGCTCGCCGCGGTCGGCGCGTGGCTCTCGGAGCGCGCGGGACTGCGCTGGGAAGCCGCGTATCTGGCACAGTAGGGCCGAGGTTCCGGCAGGGAGTGCCGCGGCCCGCCACACGTTTACCCGGGAAGTGCGTACACCCACACAATGAAGGACAGCATCCTCGACGCCGTCGGTTCGCCCCTCGTACGCGTGCCGTCGCCCGAGGGCGCGACCATCGCGGCGAAACTCGAGGGATTCAACCCCGGCGGCTCCGCCAAGGACCGCCCCGCCCGCGAGATGGTGCTCGCGGCGGAACGCGACGGGCACGTCGAACCCGGCGACCGTCTCGTCGAGGCGACCAGCGGGAACACCGGCATCGGCCTCGCGCTCGTCGCGGCGGCGCGCGGCTACGACCTCACCATCGTCATGCCCGAATCGAAGTCCGAGGAGCGCCGCCGGCTCCTTCGCGCGTACGGCGCGGACCTCGAACTCGTCGAGGGCGACATGGAGGCAGCGAACGAGCGCGCGGACGACCTCGCGGACGCAGTCAGCGGGTTCCGAGTGAGCCAGTTCGAGAACCCCGCGAACTCGCGAGCGCACTACCGGACGACCGGCGAGGAGATACTCGAACAGGTCGAGGGCCGGGAGATCGACGCGTTCGTCGTGGCCGTCGGCACCGGCGGCACCCTCACCGGAACCGCGACGCGTCTGCTCGAGGATCACCCCGAGATGGACGTCGTCGCCGTCGAACCCGAGGAGAACGCCGTGCTCTCGACCGGCGAATCCGGCGCGGACGACTACCAGGGGATGGGACCCGGATTCGTGAGTGACCTGCTCGACCGCGACCTCGTGGACTCCGTCGAGACGGTCGCACTCGACGACGCCGAGGCCGCGTGTCGCCGACTCGCGCGCGACGAGGGCGTGCTCGTCGGGCAGTCCAGCGGCGCGGCGTACCTCGCCGCGGAGCGCGTCGCCGAACGCATCGCCGAACCGGAACTGAACTGCCCCGAAGTCGACTTCGATGCGGACGCCCTCGAAGACGCCGGGCTGAACGACGACGCGCTCGCTGACGGCGGTTCACGAGCGTCACCGGTTCGGTCTGACGGCGGCGACGCCTACGACGACTGCCCGCTGGTCGTCACCATCTTCCCGGACTCCGGCGAGCGATACCTCTCGGCGGGCGTCTTCGACTGACAGGGCGGTTCTGCGTCTGGTTCTCGGCTACGCCTCGAACTCGTCCTCGGTGACGCGCACCGCGACGGTCTCCTCGACGTCCCGGAGGTCGTACTCCGGGCGTTCACCCTGCACGCGCGTGACGTACATCGGTTCGACGAGTTCGCCGTCCTCGACGCCGTACACCTTGAGGCGCGCGTCCGTCTCGTTCGCGCGCACGTCGCCGTCCCGCACCGCCTCCGCGAGATTACGGGAGAGCCACTCCGTCCGCGAAACAGATGGCTCCTGCACGAACGCGGTGTCCGCGAGGCGGACCAGATACCAGTTCAGGTCGTTCAGCAGGGAGACAGCGGCACCGAGGCTGACGGTGTCGAGCGCGACGGTGTTCTCCCAGGGTTCGCTGACGTCGTACGTGGCGAGCGCGCGCCGCGCCGTCTCGTAGGAGAACAGGTCTAGGCGGATGGTGGCGTCCTCGCTGCCCGCGATGCAGACGCGCGTCACGCCGTTGGCACCTCCGCACGTTCGACATCGCTGGCGACCTCGCGCGCTCGCTCGAAGAGATCCTCGGGTTCGTCAGCGAGCATGCTGTCGAGTGGCGCGGCGGTGAGTGGCTGGCTCGGTGCGAGTCGCTCACAACCGACGTCGAGCGTGGAGTCGCGGTACGTCCCGATCTCTCGGGCTCGCGCGATTATCTCCTGTTTGTCCATCGAGAACAGCGGTCGGTGGACCGGGAGGTCGGTCGCGCGGTCCACGACGGCGATGTTGGCGGCGGTCTGACTCGACTTCTGGCCCATCGCCTCGCCCGTCACGACGCCCATCGCACCCTCCTCGTGGGCGACGTGCTCCGCGACCCGGTACATGAACCGGCGGAACGAGAGCATCCGCGTCCGCCCAGTTTCGCTGGCGAGTTCCTCGACGACGTCGCCGGCGTCCGCGACGCGGAGCCCCAGGTCCTCGTTCGGCGCGTAGCGCGCGAGGCGGCGCGCGGTCTCCTCCGCGCGAGCGCGGTGGTCCGGGCCGCCGTACTCTCCCAGGTCGAGGTAGAGCGGGACGACCGGGGCGCCCCGCTTCATCGCCTCGAACACCGCGACCGGTGAGTCGATGCCGCCCGAGAGGAGCGCGACGAGGGGCTTCTGGGTTCCCAGGGGCATCCCGCCCGGCCCCTCGCGCGTGTCGAGGTGGACGAACGCCTCGTCGTCTCGGACCTCCACGGAGAACGTAACGTCGGGGTCGTCGAGGTCCACCTCCGGGTCGAAGTCGTCCTCGACGGCGGCCCAGACGGCGTCGCCGCCCGCGCGATTCACGTCGTGGCTGCCGAAGTCGTGTTCGCCGGCGCGGCGGGCGTCCACCGCGAACGCGCCGTCCTCGTACTTCTCCTCGGCGGTTCGCGCGAGCGCGTCGGTGATCGCATCGAGCGTCGGCGCCACGCTCACTGCGGGACTCGCGGACACCACGCCGAACGTGTCCGCGGCCGCGTCCGCCGCCGATGCGGCGGCGTCAGAACTCGGTGCGCGCACGAGCAAGCGCCCCCACTCGCGCTCTACGTCGCCCGGAACGTCGCGCGCGTCGAGCATCGCCGCGAGGTTCTCCCGGAGCGTCCCCTCCATGTTCGCCTGCACCTGGCTGGACTTCACCCCTATGTCGCCGTGCCGAACGACCACGGAGTCCGCACCGGGCGGTAACATGGTCGTAGTTCGACGCGCCGGGATTAAACGCCTATCGGCTCTCGGCAAGGCGTTTCCACTCGCTAGAGTCGACAAGTTCGAACAGATGGCGTTCCACATCGCGAGCCGGCTCGCCACCCTCCCGCCTCGACCGGGCCCGCGCTCCTGGCTACATCACGGCAGGGGTTGGTTCCGTTCTCCTATTTGAATGTACGCAGGCGGTAGCAATCGGCAGTCGAAGCAGGCGGTAACCGCCAGCGTTCGCCGACCGAGTGGCTTGAAAAGCCCGAGGAAGGCGATTCACTCCACGAGCGAACGGAGTGAGCGAGTGGAGGCCGACGACTGAACGGGGCGAGCGAAGCGAGCAAAGTGAAGGAGGAGTGCTTTTAGTGCAGGTTTTGCCGAGCGCGCCTTCGGCGCGCGCAGCGCAAAACGTGCGTCAGAAGGTAGTGAGTTCGCCGTCGATGACGCGCTGGGTGATGTCCGTGACGTTGGCGAGTTCCTCGTCGACGATGTCCACAATCTCGGGTTCGACGTCGGCGACGGTGAGTCCGTCGTCGGTGACGACGTGAACGTCGGCGACGTGGGGTTCGTCGATGGGGCGGCCGATTTGAGAGAGCAGGCGGACGCGGAGGTCTCGGATGCCCGCGACGTCGTCGACGATGCTCTCTGCGATTTCCGTGGAGAGGAGGTTGTAGATCTTCCCGATGTGGTTGACCGGGTTCTTGCCGGAGGTGGCTTCCATGCTCATGGAGCGGTTCGGGGTGATGAGGCCGTTCGCGCGGTTGCCGCGGCCGACGCTGCCGTCGTCGCCCTGTTCGGCGCTGGTGCCGGTGGTGGTGAGGTAGATGGAGCCGTCCTCGTAGTCGTCGGCGGTGTTGACGGCGACGGCGACGTCGCGGTCGGTGTGCGCTTCGGCGAGCGCTTCGACGTGGTCGCGGATGGATTCGATCTCGGCCGCGTAGGCCTCCATGTTGGGGACGTAGGTGTCGACGAGCGCGACGGCGACGGTGAGGTCGATGTGGTCGCCCTCGCGTTTCCCCATGACCTTGACGTCCTCGCCGACGGCGGGGTTGTCGTCGGCGAACTCGCCGTTGAGCGAGCGCTCGGTCTCGAGGACGATGCGTTCGGTCTCGCTGAGTGGGGCGTGGCCGACGCCGAAGGAGGTGTCGTTGGCGTTCGGGACAGTGGTGCCGTCCTCGCCGAAGACGTCCTGGAGGTCGCCCGAACCCTCGCCGAGTTTGACGTCGACGATGACGTCGGTTTCGAGGTCGAGGTTCGGGAGGTGTTTGCGGAGGTAGTCGCGGGCGGCTTCGAGCGCGATGGCTTCGACGGGAATGTCGTACTCGGTGCCGTCGTCGTCGACGTAGTGGCTGGTGGCGCGGCCAACGACGAGGATGTAGATGGGTTCGACGACTTCGCCGCCGCCGAACGCGGGTGCGGCGGTGCCGGCGACGAGCTGTGTTTCGTCGGTGTTGAAGTGGAGGACCTTGCCGACGCGGTCGATGTACTCGCGGGCGAGCGCCTCACAGACGTGTTCGGCGATGCCGTCGCAGATAGAGTCGGGGTGACCGATTCCCTTTCGTTCGACGATCTCGACGGATTCGTCCTCGACGGCCCCGCGGTCGAGGGACTGCACCTGGATGTTTCGGTTGGTCATTGACCGAACGTTCCCCGGCGTGGCTTCTATAACTTGCGAAAAGGGAAAGCAGCCTAAAAATGCGTGCTACGCATTTTCGAGTTTGATGCCGAGATACGACGCCTGTATCTGCTCCTCGGGGTCGAGTCCGAGATCTCGGAGAACACTGTACACCTCGTCTCGCGCGTCAGAAATCTCGTCTTCGTCCTCGACCTCCGTCTCGACTTCGACGTACGTCCCGACGTCCTCGACGTCGTCGAGAACGACCAGCCACCCGTCCACGCGGTAGCGGTCGCGGACCTTCCGCACCGTGGCAGTCGGCGTGAATCCGAGGCGCTCGAACACCGCCCCCATCGTCTCGCCGTCGTCGACCCCCGTTTCGAACTCCTCGCGGGTCTTCGACGCGTCGTCGACGAGCGGCCCCTTGTACGTCACACGGGACGTCGATGACGCGTCCGGACTCCCGGACGACGCGTCCGGGCCCCCGAGCGCCGCGTCGAGTACGGCGGCGAGTCCCCTCCCGCGACTGTCCCCCGATACCTCGCTAACCGTGCGCACGCGGAGCGCCTCGTCGGTCTCCGCGAAGTCCCGATTCGGGGCGTTGTAGTACGTGTCCGCCTGCGCCACGACTCCCTGGGGCGCTGCGCCGGCGTCGTCGAGTGCCTCCCGGACTTCGTCGTGGTTCGCGGGCACCTTCACCTCGACCTCGTACATGCCCGAAGAGACGGGAGTGCCGGAGAAAAACGCGGCGTTTCCCATCACTCCAGACACCTACATATCACTCATAGCAGGAACTACCCCGTCGCCGAAGCAACCCGTCACCGACGCCCCACTGCCATGACTGCCGACAGCACCACCGACGGCGAGTCCAGTACCGACCCCGCTGACACTACGGCCGCCGGCCACGCACGCCCCGACTCCAATCGGTCGAAGCCGAGTGCGTACGCCACCGACATCGACTCGCTTCGAGCAATCGTCGTCAGACACCGGAACCGGTCGGACCGCTGTACCGTTGCCCCCGCCGAAGCAGCCGGCGAAAAACGCCTCACGACGTGGCTCAGCGTCGATGCAGCCGTCATCCGGTCACTCAGAGAGATGCGTTGACCGCGCTGACGATGGCGGGCCGGAAACGTGATTCTTAAGGATGGAACGACTCTCAGTTCAAGCATGAGCGACGAATCCGAGGCCGAAGCAGCCGACGAGTCCGAAGCAAGCGAGGAAACCGAGCAGTCTGGACTGCAGGAAGGCGACTTCGTCGAGCTGTCGTACAGCGCGTTCACAGTCGACAGCGAGGAACTCGTCGACACCACCTCCGAGGAGGTCGCAGAGGAGGAGGGCGTCGAGGTCGAGGACCAGGACTTCTCCCCGCGCACCATCGCGCTCGGCGAGGAGCACATCTTCGGCGCCGTCGAGGACGACATCGTCGGCAAGGAGGTCGGCGACAGCGGCACCGTCGTCGTCGAGCAGGCGTTCGGCGAGTACGACGAGGACGAGGTGCGCACCATCAGCGCAGAGAAGATCCCCGAAGACGAGCGGTACCCCGGCGCACACGTCGACGTCGAGGGCGAGCACGGCCACGTCGAGACCATCATCGGCGGCCGCGCCCGCGTCGACTTCAACCACCCGCTGGCCGGCGAAGACGTCGAGTACGACTACGAGATCATCGACCAGATCGAGGACCGCGTCGAGAAGGCCAAGGGCATGCTCCAGATGTACTTCGACGCCGACCTCGAGATGGACATCGAGACCGACGAGGTCGAGGAGGAAGTCGAAGGTGAAGACGGTGAGACCGAGACGGAGACCGTCGAGAAGGAGACGCTGTACATCGAGCAGTCCCAGCAGCTCCAGTTCAACCAGCAGTGGATGATGGGCAAACAGCAGATCCTCAACCAGCTCATCGACATGCTCGACATCGACCGCGTCATCGTCCAGGAGACCATCGACGGCCAGCCCGCGGGCATGGGCGGCATGATGGGTGGCATGGGCGGCATGGGCGGCGGCGAGGACCTCGGCGAGGTCGAGGAGGCCCTCGAGGACGCCGACGTGGACGCCGACGAGATCGTCGACGAACTCGAAGCCGAAGGCGACGAGGAGTAACGCGGCCCGGTTCGTTCTCGTTTTGCGGGCGATCAGCGCACACGTTCAGCGACAGGTGTCTGTCGGCGTAGAGAAACAGCCAGGCAGGACCAGTGTCGCGACTGGCCTACGCTATGTCGCGACTGGCCCACGCGATGCCGCGACTGGCCTATCCGATGTTGGGCCGAGTTACGCGATGTCGCGGCTGGTGTCGACCTGCACGCGCTCGGTGAGGTTCAGTTTCACCGGTGTGTCGAGTGCACGGCCGCCGCGGAACTTCGGCACGGTGAGCCGGCTCTCGATCTCGCCGCCGGCCTCCTCGACGCTCAGGCGGAACACCGCGTCGACCATGTGCTCGGTCGTCCCCCGGAGTTCGGGCGCGTGGTCGGTGTCCAGGCAGTGGAGTACGGCGACGCCGCCGACGTTCCGCATGTGGTTGCTGAGTTCGTTCAGGAAGTTCTCGTAGCGGGTGCGGTCCGCCCGTTCGAGGGCGTCTGCGGTGTCGACGACGACGGTCGTCTCCTCGGGGACACTCCGGACCGCTCGGCGCGCGTTCTCTATCGCGTCCGCGCCCTTGATGTAGCCGATTTCGGGGTTTCCGGTGGGCGCGTTCGTCTCCTCGAAAGCGTCCCGGACTGCCTGTTTCGTGCGGTCCGTGGTGAGGTACAGCGTCGGCCGCGGACGCGTGAGTTCGTACAGCAGCAGCTCTCCCTGGCTGGCCGGCGGGGTCTCGTACGCGACGACGGTCCCCGCGGGAACGCCGCCGCCGAGCTCCCGGTCGAGGACGTCCACGCCCGTGGAGAGCCGCGATGCCATCGTCTCGTTCCATGCGCAGACTAGGGTTAAAAATCTGTCCCGACCGCGTCGGCGACTGCCGCGTACGCGGAGGCGGTTCGCTCGTCCGAGAGCGGCGTGTCGGCGGGCGGCACCGGTGTTACGTGCGGTGCTCCGAGCGCTTCGGTGAGTCCGCCCGGTGGACGGTGGACGCGTGAGACGACCACGGCGAGAACCGGCGTACCGACGGCGCGCGCCATCGCCGCGGTCTTGACCGCGTCCTCTATCTCTTCCCGACCGTCCGTGGCGACGACCACTGCGCCGTCGGCGGCCCTGAGCGGGCGGGTTGCGGCCTCGCTCGCGCCCGCCGGACAGTCGAGGAGTACCGGTCGGTCGTCGGGGAGCATGTCGAGTGCGTCCAGCGCACGAGTGAGGTCGTCGCCGGTCGCACTGCCCACTGGGAGCACGTCCACGCCGGGGAGAACGGCGGAGGGGTGGGCGACGTTCGCGGGAGCGTCAGCGCCCTCAGAAACCAGAGATTTCTGATGTGTTTCGGAAGGCGACTCCGGCGTCTGCAGAACGTCGAGTCCGGGGTCGCGAGGGACGTCCGCGCGCAAGTGGAGGTTCGGCGCGTCGAGGTCGCAGTCCACGACGAGGGGACGGCGGCGGCGCTGGGCGAACGCTCTCGCGAGACCGAGCGCCGTGGTCGTCTTCCCGCATCCTCCCTTGCCGCCAGCGACTGCGAGCACGGGACTGGGTGGTCCCGTCCTCCCACTTCAAGTTGCGGGCTGCCAGTCGAGTTGGGTCACGATGCCCGCCGCGAGGGCTGTGGCCCCGAGAACTGCGGCCGCGACGCCAGCGACCCACAGCGCGGACTGCGTGGCCACGAGGTGCGTGACCCAGAGACCGGCGACGAGGGCGACGCCGCCGACGACGACGAGTTCGGCGAATCGCTCCACGTCGTGGCGTGCGTTCCGGGCGTTCGTAGTGCTTGTGCCCGTTCACCACCGCCGGCGCCGTTGCTGGCCACCGCCAGCGAGTTCCTCGCGCGAAACGGCGCTGACGTACGTGCCGGCGCGCGTCCGCTCCCACCACTCGCCCGTCCGGTCGCGTTCCTCGGGAGTGGTGAACCGGTAGCGATACCGGAGCACGCGGACGTGCTCGGGCGGGTCGTCGGGGAACGGGTCGTGGGCCAGGAGTCCAGTGACGCCGTCGTCTCCCTCGAGGAGTTTCTGGAGGAAGCGGCGGAACCACGGGCGGCGCGGCCGGCGGGTCATCGCGGCGAACCAGAGCTGCCAGTCGAGTCTGAGGTGGTACGGCGCGACCTGGGGCGGGCGGCGCGCGGTGTCCGTCGGCTTGCCCTTGAACCGGTAGGTCTGCCAGTCGGCGTCCTCACCCGGGTATTTCTCGGCGGTGCCCTGGATGACGAGTTCGTGGCGCTGGCGCGTGATAGAGCCGAACGCGCCGTACGTGTTGACGAGATGGAGCGGATCGTATCCGGCGTTCATCACCTGGTTCTCCGATAGCATGTTCCGTGCTGGGCGCACGCTCAGAGCGAGGACGAGTCCGGCGACGAGCAGGGCCGCGGCCTGAAGGAACAACGGCGCAGGCACGGTCGCAGGTGCGGAAACGAGGAGTGCGTCCGCGAGGACGCCGTCGCTGAACGTGCTGGTGGCGAGCACGATGGTGAGCGCGTTCAGCCACGAGAAGTTCCCGGTGACCATCAGCCATCCCTGGAAGAGAATCGTCGCGACGCCCGCCGCCGCGGCCCACGGCTGGGGCGCGAAGTAGAGGAACGGAATCGCGAGTTCGACGACGTGATTGCCGAGCGTCTCGACGCGGTGGAAGCGGTCCGGAAGGTGGTGGGCGAACCACGACCCCGGATTCGGAATCGGCTGTGTCTCGTAGTGGTAGTCCATCGCCGTCAGATTCCGCCAGCAGTCGTCGCCGCGGAGTTTGATGAGGCCCGCGCCGAACATGTTGCGGAACAACACCCAGCGCAGCAGCCACACGACGACGGCGGGCGCGGCGCTACTCCCCGCCCCGAGGAAGATAGCGAGGAAGCCGGTTTCGAGCAGCATCGACTCCCAGCCGTAGCCATAGAACGTCTGCCCGGCGTTCACGAACGACTGGTAGAGCGCCCAGAGCGTCGCCCACACGACCATCGACGCCGGGACGGCCCACGGCCGGGGGAGCGCTCCGGGCACGCCGACGAGTGCGACGACGGAGACGACGACACCGGCCCACGCCGCGGCGGCGACGGCCCGGTCCGACGGGAAGAAGTAGAAGAGACTCGGGCGCTCCCGGAACGACGCCCGCTCTGCGTAGTTCCCGAGCGGGAGCAGGCCGTCCTCGCCCGCGAGCGGCCGGAACTGGAAAGCGGCGACGAGGAACGCGAGCAAGTAGATGACCGCGAGCGCCCGGTGGAAGACGAAGCGCACGAGCCAGTAGCTCCCTCCCCCCAGAAGCTCCATGTGTGAGAGGTATCGTGGCGCAGACAAAGAATTGGTGGACAGAACAGTGTCGGCACGAGTGGTCGATTCGGCCGACGACACAGCTGGTGGCGGACTGGGCGGAGCGAGCGCGAGGTGCGTGGACGAGCGAAGCGAGTCCACGGAACAGCGAGCGAGGAACGCAGTGACCTGTGAGCGGGTCGAGGGCTTGCAGGTGTTGCCGTTACTGAGCCATTCACTGCGTATCCAGTCGACTCTAACGTAGACGTTTGCGCCAACGCTTCCTCTGCGCTTCGGGAGTTTTACGCTCTCGGAGTGCACCGGTTAGAGTGATGCGTCACGACCACCTCCTCACCGCCAAACAACTCTCCCGGGGTGACGTCGAGGCTGTCCTCGACCGGGCCGCGGAGTTCGACGCGGACCCGGCGGCCGCACACGAGCGCCACGCGGACAAGTTGCTCGCGCTGTGTTTCTTCGAGCCGAGCACGCGCACGAAGATGAGTTTCGAGACGGCCGCCAAGCGCCTCGGCGGCGGCGTCGTGGACATGGGTTCGGTGGAATCCTCGTCCGTGAAGAAAGGCGAGTCCCTCGCGGACACCACTCGCGTCGTCGAGGGGTACGCGGACGGACTCGTGCTCCGCCACCCGAAGCAGGGCGCGGCGAAACTCGCGAGCGAGCACGTCGACGTGCCCGTGGTGAACGCCGGAGACGGCGCTGGCCACCACCCGAGCCAGACGCTCCTCGACCTGTACACGATTCGGGAACACGCGGGGCTGGACGACCTCTCCATCGGCATCATGGGCGACCTGAAGTACGGACGGACGGTGCACTCGCTGGCGCACGCGCTCACGAACTTCGACGCGCGCCAGCACTTCGTCAGCCCCGAGAGTCTGCGACTCCCGCGCTCGGTGCGCTACGACCTCCACGAGGCCGGCGCGCAGGTCCGCGAGCACGAGGACCTCGAGGACGTACTCCCCTCCCTGGACGTACTGTACGTGACGCGCATCCAGCGCGAACGGTTCCCCGACGAGGACGAGTACGAGGCCGTCGCGGGTGAGTACCGCATCACGCCCGAGACGCTCGAGGCCGCGAGCGACGACCTCGCGGTGATGCACCCGCTCCCGCGCGTGGACGAGATCTCGCCGGCGGTCGACGACACGCCCCAGGCGACGTACTTCGAGCAAGCGCACAACGGCGTCCCGGTCCGCATGGCGCTGCTCGACATGCTCCTCGGTGACGGAGGTGATTCGGAATGACCGATACAGAACTCCGCGTCTCCAAGATCCAGAGCGGCACCGTCGTCGACCACGTCTCCGCGGGCGAGGCGCTGCACGTCCTCTCGCTCCTGGGCATCGACGGGTCGAGCGGCGAGGCGGTGAGCCTCGGGATGAACGTCCCCTCCGAGCGCCTCGGTCGGAAGGACGTCGTGAAAGTAGAGGGCCGGGAGTTGAGCGACTCCGAACTCGACGTGCTCGCGCTCATCGCGCCCGACGCCACCATCAACATCGTGCGCGACTACGACGTCGTCGAGAAGAAGCGCGTCGAGCGTCCGGAGGAAGTGAGTGGCGTGCTCGCGTGCCCGAACCGCGACTGCATCACGAACGCGGGCGAACCCACGGACGCCCGCTTCGAGGTGCTCGAGGACGGGGTCCGCTGTGTCTACTGCGAGGAGATTGTTCGAGACGACCTCACGGCGCACCTGCGTCAGTAACCGGCGAGCCTCGCCAACGGGTTCTCCTACTTAGTTGTTCACCCCACAAAGGGTTTAGTCGCCGCCGACGGTACTCTCGCTCATGCCACGGAAACTGCTGAAGGTCGGCGTCGCAATCATCCTCATCGCGGTCGCGTGGAGCTTGCTGAGCGGTGGCGACGGAGGCGAATTCGAGGGCGTCGACCAGATCGACTGACGGAGGGTCGAAGAGGCCGACCAGTCGACTGGCTGAACGCTCTGAACAACCCCGCTCTCTCGCCCGTAGAGCGAACGACTTAGGCGGCCCCGCGGCCAACCCCGGGGCATGTACGGCGTCGTCACGCGAAACGCCGAGGAACTCGAGTGGTCGGAGTTCGACCGGGCGTTCTACGAGGTCAAGGACGTCACCGGCCGCCACACCGACCCCGTGGAGAACGCCGTGAACATGGTCTCGTGCTTCGGGGACAACGCCACCGCGGGCACCGAACCCGACCTCGTCCCGGTCGACGACGAGGGCAACGAGGCGACCCGCGACCAGCCGTACTTCGACTGGGCGTACATCTGCCCGCTCGCCGAGGACTACCGCGAGGGCCTGCTCACGGTCATCGAGACCTGTACGGAACTCAACGACGACGTCCGCCTCGACGACGTCGGCTTCCCGCGCGCCGAGTACTGCCACTGCGAGCGCTGCGAGACGGCGTTCGCCGAATCCGAGTTCGACGACTGGTACGACTGGCGCGCGAGCGTCATCACCGAGTTCGTCGCCGACGCCGTCGACCGAATCCCCGGGAAGGCGTACCTCACGCTCTACCCCGACCCCTACCCCGGCCACCTCTACGAACGCGCCGGCCTCGACCTGGACGCACTCGCCGAGCACGTCGACGAGTTCGTCGTGCCGCTGTACGACACGAACTACGGGACGACGTACTGGCTGGAGACCATCGCGTCGGGCTTCGAGGACGCGCTCGACGCGCCGTTCAGCGTCGAGTTGTACGCCGTGGACGTCGACGTCGAGAACCTCGTCCACGCCGCGGAAGTCGCCGACGAGTACGCGACCGACGTGTTCTTCGGCTACCAGGCGGGCAACGCGCGCGCCGCACTCCGCCGCATGGGCGCGGAGGCCCGAGAGGGCAAGTCCTTCGGCCCCGAGTAGGGTTCTGGAGTCGCCGTCTGCCCGCGGGCCAGCGGCTCGCTTGCACGGTCTTCGGAACCACTGGTTCCGCGCTTCTGTGAGTTCACCCACGAACGAGAGCACTTTCACTTTCATCCCGGCCATGGCGGGTCGTTATCCGGCGAGTCGAAACACAGTGAGGTATGCACACCAGTCGACAGACAGGTCACGCGGTGGACGCGTTGCCGGCGCTCGATTCGGGCGTCACGCTCCTTCGGGGCGCCGAGAGTGTCGGCGAAAGCAAGTCCGGCGTGCAGGACAGACGAACGGAACTCGCGGCGCTCGCGCTCGCCGAACTCGACCGGCGGGACGGCCCCGTGCGCTGGGTGGACGCCCGGAATCACGTCTCGACGCACGCGCTCACGGACGGTGCGCGGCGTCCGCGCGTTCTCGAGCGGGTGCTGGTGGCGCGCGCGTTCACGGCCCACCAGCATCATAGTCTCGTCCGGCAGTTGGTCGCGGACGCGGCGCGCCCCACCGCGCTCGTCGTCGCGCCCGCGGTGGACGACCTGTACGCGGACGAGGACCTGCTCACGGGAGAGGCCGAGCGCCTCCGCGATGCGACGCTGTCGACGCTGCACGCGCTCGCCGAGGCCTGTGACGTGCCCGTGCTCGTCACCGCGAGCGACGACGAGATCGTCGCCGAGTACGCCCACGAGGAGTTAGCGGTGGAGGAGACGCGCTTCGGGCCGCGCTTCGAGGGCGCGGGCGGCGAGACGACGGCGTACTGGTCGCGCGGCGGGTGGCAGACCACCGTGCCGTACTGGGTCGACATCTACGGCGCAGTCGAGGCGACCGAAGCCGTCGAGACGGAGACGGAACCGGCGCTCCCGGAGGTGATTGCCTGATGGGGCGCACGAATCCGACCTACCGGGACTGCCTGGACGCGTACGAGCAGCGCTGCCAGCCGTTCCGTCGCGCGCTCCGCCGGGAGCGCGAGGCGGACTTCGACCGCCTGTTCGAGCGCGCGCGGAACCACGCGCACGCCGCCGGTCACCTGAACCCGACCGACCCGGAGCGCGCGGCGTTGCTCTCGATGCTGCTCGCTCAGGAGGCCGAGTTGCGAGAGCAAGCGAGCGAACTGGCGAAACTGACCGAGGAACTTCGGGAACTGCGGGAACGCCTCGAGTAGATGGCGTTCGCGTTCGACTTCGAGGAGGACGGCGTGACCATCTGGCACGCGACGGGAGACAGCGTCGACGAAGGAGGCGTGACCGCCGAGCGCGACACCGACTACCGACCGACCGTCTACGTGCACGCGAACGACGGCGAACTCGGCGCGCTCGCCGACCGCCTCGCTGACGACCCGAAGGTTGCCGCGCTGGCGTGGCGCGAGCGGTTCCTCGACCTACACGCCGAAGAGCAATCGGAGGTGCTCGCCGTCGAACTGACGCGCGCCGGGGAGGTTCGACAACTCGCTCGCGAGATACGGACGCGCCACGAGCCGGGCGGCCCGTCCGGCGCAACGGCACGCGCGCCGGGGACGTACCGCCTGTTCAACGTCGATTTCTCGCCGGGGTTCCGGTACTGCGTGGAGACCGGGACGGACCCGACGCCCGCTCGCGACCTGCGGACGCTCGCGGTGCGCACGACGGACCGCGCGCTCGCCCACGACGACGTCTCGTCGCTCCGCATCGACGGCGAACGCGTCGCGGGCAGCGAGGAGGCCGTGCTCCGAGCGCTGGCGTCACGGGTCGAGCGCGAGAACCCGGACGTGCTCGTGGTGAGCCACGGCGACCTGCTCTCGCTCGTCGCCGCGAGGGCGGAGCGCGCGGGCGTCGACTTCCGGTGGGGGAGAGACGCCAGTGGCGTGGCATTGGCTGGCGACGACATCAGCCAGTTGGCGGCAGCGAACACGTACGAGCATCACGACCGCAGTAGTCATTCGCCCGCGACGTACACCGTCCGGGGGCGCGCGGTGCTCGACGAGTCGAACAGCTTTCTGTGGGGGCAGTCGGGGCTCGCGGGCCTGCTGTACCTCGTCGAGCAGTCCTGGCAGCCCATCGAGGAGGCGGGGCGCGCGAGCATCGGCGGCGTGCTCACCGCGATGCAGACTCGGGAGGCGCTCTCCCGGGGCGTGCTCGTGCCGTGGAACAAGTGGGGGCCAGAGCAGTTCAAGGACGCGCGCACGCTCCACGCCGCGGACCGCGGCGGCACGACGCTCGCGCCCGAAGTCGGCCGCCACGAGAACGTACACGAACTCGACTTCGCGTCGCTGTACCCCACGATAATCCGGGAGTACAACGTCAGCCCGGACACCGTGTTGTGTGACTGCCACCCCGACCGGGAGGTTGTCCCGGAACTCGGCTACAACCTCTGCCCCGAGGACGGCTTCCTCGGTGACGTGCTCGGCCCGCTGCTCGAGGACCGAGCGGACATCAAGGACGAAATCGCCGCTGCGGAGGCGGAGCGTTCGGGCGCTACCGGTGACCGTCACGAGCGCCTGGAAGCCCGCTCGGCGGCCATCAAGTGGGTGCTGGTCTCGTGTTTCGGTTACCAGGGTTACCGGAACAGCAAGTTCGGGCGCATCGAGTGCCACGAGGCCATCAACGCGTTCGCGCGGGACATCCTCCTGCGTGCAAAACAGCGACTCGAGGACGCCGGCTGGCACGTCGCGCACGCCATCGTGGACAGCGTCTGGGTGACTCCCGCGGTCGACGACCCGACGCCGCTCGGAGAGGTCTGTGACACAATCTCCGAGGAGGCCCGCGTCCGACTGGAGCACGAGGCCGCCTACGACTGGGTGTGTTTCGTGCCGCGACGGGGCGAACGAGCGGGCGCACTCACCTCCTACTTCGGGAAGGTCGCCGACGCCGAGGAGTTCACGGTCCGCGGCGTGGAGGCGCGCCGCCGCTCGACGCCCTCGTTCGTCGAGGACTGCCAGCGCGAGTGGTTCCGCGTGCTCGACCGAACGGGGAGTCCGGACGCCGTCGTCGACCGCCTGCGCCGTGACCTTGCGTCGCTCCGCTCGGGCGACGTGGACTCCGCGGCTCTCGTGGTGGAAAAGCGCGCGTCGAAACCCGCGAGCGAATACCGGCAGGCGACGCGCACGGTCGCGGCGCTCCGACGATACCAGGCCCACGGTATCGATCGCCACCCCGGCCAGCGCGTGGAGTTCGTCGTCACCGACGACGACGCCGACGGGCGGCGGCGCGTTCGCCTGCCGTTCGAGGACGGCGTGGACGACTACGACGCCGATCACTACGCCGACAGGCTGATTCGTGCTGCAGCGACCGTCGTCTCCCCGTTCGGCTGGGACCGCTCGCGAGTCGAGCGCGAACTCCGGACGACCAGAGACCTCGAACTCGGGTCGTTCTGACTCGGGGCAGTGACACACCGACGGCAGCGCCCCTCAGAGTCGCTTGCGGAGGCTGTGAAACTTCGTCTCGAAGTCGTGGTTCTCGTAGAAGTCGAGGGCGGCGTCGTTGTCCACGTGGACGGAGAGACTGAGTCGCTCGCAATCCCGCGACCGCGCCCACTCGGCCATCCGGTCGAGGAGGTCGCCGGCGATGCCCTCGCGGCGGCGCTCCGGGACGACGTAGAGGCCGTCGACGTAGCAGTTCGGCCCGCGTTCGTACAGCGCGGGCGAACTCGAGACGCCCCCGGAGACGTTGCCGACGGGTTCGGGGTCGTACGCGACGAAGATGGTGCGGTCGTCGTCGTCCAGCCAGCGCGAGCAGTCCTCGGCCTCGACGACGCTCTCCTCGACCGCGCTGAACTCGGGGTCGCGGGCCTCCGTGTCGCGGTACGCAGGCCGCAGCAGGCGCGCGGCGACGGCCTCACGTTCGTCGTCGGTGGGAACGCGAATGTCCATGCGGAGTGGGTATGGGCAGAGCGTCGAAAAGCTACCGTTCGCTGTGCGAGGCGGCGCGGTCTCGGACGCCGGAACCGGGTCGCTTTTGGGCTATCCCGAGGAACGAGTCGGTATGAGCTTCGAAGAGGACGACGCGGTCGTACTTCACGACAAGCACAGCGAGTTCGACGGCGAAACGGGCACGGTCACCCAGGTCGTCGAGACGATGTTCGGGGAGCCGAACTACACCGTGAGCTTCGAAGACGGGCAGGAAGCGGGCGTGCCCGCCGACAACCTCGAGGACGCCGAGGGCGGTGACGGCGAGGACGCCGACGAGGAGTAACCCAGCGGCGAATCCGGTGGCGAGTCGAGCGCCGGCGGTCCGGAGTAGCGATTCTTTTAGGCGTTCGGCGTCTACGCCTTCCCAATGGGTTCCGTTCCGTTCCACTACTTCGACCTGCGGGCGTTCTGCTACGACACGGAGGACGAGGAGCGCGTGAAGGATTCGCTCCGGCACTTCCTCCCGGAGGACGTCGAGTTACAGCGCACGACCTCCGAGGGGCACCTCGGGGACCGAATCGTCGTGCTGTCGGCGCGCGTCGAGCGCGCCGACGAGATGCGCCACGTCCTCGACCAGTTGCGCGACGGCGCGGACATCGAGCAGATCCGCGCCCAACTCGATGACCGCGTGGACGACAACTGCTCGCTGTTCGTCCACCTCGACAAGCAGGCGGCCTACCAGGGCGACGCGCAACTCGGCGACGGCCTGTCGCTGCGCGCGAAAGTCGAGGCGTACCCAGCGAAGCGGGAGGCCGCCGTGGAGAACGCCCGCGAGGCGCTGAGCTAGAGCCGACCGCTCCCACCCCTTTCCTGTCATCATCCTTCCAAAACTGCTGTTCAGCGAACGCTTTACTGGTCCCGGGTGGACGGACCAGATATGCTCCTCGCGGGAAGCGGCGACGGCCTGTATCGACTGACTGGCGTCGGCCGGGCGGCGGAGACGAACGCACAGCAGGTTCTCGACGCGGGGGCGGTCGCCCGCGTCCGGACGTTCGAGGGAGTCGACGGAGTGTTCGCCGCCACGGAGACGGGGCTGTATCACTCGCCCGGCGGTGACGAGTGGACGAACCTCGGCGTGCCCCGGGAGAACGTGTACGCGGTCGGCGCGAGCCCCGACGGGCGGGTGTACGCGGGGACGCGTCCGGCGCACGTCTACGTCGCGCAGACCAGCGGCGGCGAGCAGGCGAACGACGGCGCGGCGTCGCTCGGGGAACTGGCGTGGCGAGAACTCGAGGCGTTCCAGGAGTTGCCGTCGCGCGACGAGTGGCGACTCCCCCGACACGAGAATCTCGCGCAGGTGCGGGACCTCAACGTGCACCCGGACGAACCCGACCGCGTCGTCGCTGGCGTCGAAGTCGGCGGCGTCCACGTCAGCGACGACGGCGGCGAGACGTGGACGGAGCGCCGCGGGGCCGGCGGGACAGACGGCGAGAGCGACGTCGAAGCCGGCAACGAATCCGGCGTCGACGACGACGTCCACGAGTTGGCGGTTGTCGGACCGGACGAGTTCGTCGCCGCGACCGGGTTCGGGCTGTTCCGTACGACGGACGCCGGGCGGTCGTGGACGCGACTCGACGACGGGTACGAGCAGCGCTACTTCCGGTCGGTGTGCGCCGTCGACGGTGACGTCTACGCGGGCAGCGCGCTCGCCCACACGTCGACGTGGGACGACGAGGACGCGAACCCGGCGCTGTTCGCGTGCCGCGACGGTGAGACCCTCGAGCAGGTGGACCTCCCGCGGTCGGACGAGACGGTCACCGGACTGACCGGCATCGACAGCGGCGTCGACGAAGACGATCAGGTCGTCGCAGCCACGCACCGCGGGACGGTGCTCGCAGAGCAACCCGACGGCTGGGTCGTCGCCGGTTCGATCCCCGCGACCGACGGATTCGCGGGGAGTTACACGCCACTGCTGTGGGTCGAGGGCTGACGCAACCGGACACCGGCATCGGAGTCACCAACGCAACGGGCACCGTAGTCGGAGGCAGTGAACCGCACGCGTTTTTACGGGCGGCCCGCCAACAGCGACGCGTGTACGAGGCCGTTCACGCGCGCCCCGACGGCGAAAGCACGGTCGCCCGATTCGCGGCGACGGTGGCGAGCGACGGCTACGACGGCGTCGTCGTGCGGAACCACACCGACGCCCGCCCGGACACCGACCTCGAATCCATCGCCGACGAGTACGGCGTCGACGTGGTGGACGGCGCGGAGTTAGTTCCCGAGGACGTGGCCCACGCCAGCGGCGCCATCGGCAACCTCCGCGAGCAGGCGACGGTAGTGCTGGTTCGCGGCGGCACGCCGGACCTGAACCGGTTCGTTGCGGAGTCACCGAAAGCGGACGTGCTCGCGGGGCCGATGCGCGGCGAGGGCGATGTCAACCACGTCATCGTGCGTGCGGCCAGGGAGAACGGCGTGCGCCTCGAGTTCGACTTCTCGCGCGTGCTCCGCGCGGAGGGCGGCCCGCGCGTGCAGGCGCTGCGCGGCCTCCGGAAACTCCGGGAACTCGTCGAGCATTACGACGCGCCGTACGTCGTGAGTGCGGACGCCCACAGCCACCTGGAGTTGCGCGCGCCCCGGGAACTGCTCGCCGTCGGCGAGGAAATCGGGTTCGACCGCGACCAGATCCGCGGGGGACTCGAGGAGTGGGGTGCGCTCGCCGAGCGGAACCGGGAACGGCAGTCCGCGGAGTTCATTTCCCAGGGGGTCGAACGTGGCAGGTATGAAGAAGACGATTGAGGAGCACGCCGAGCGCTTCGACGACATCGCCGCCGAGTACGACGACGACGAGACCCCGGAGTACAACGACTGCGTCGCGCTCGTGGTCGAACACGCCGCCCCCGGGAGCGACGACACCGTACTCGACCTGGGGTGTGGCACGGGCGCTATCGCGCTCGCGCTCGCCGAGGACGCAGAACGCGTCGTCGGGCGCGACATCAGCGAGGGGATGATGGACGAAGCGCGCCGGAAAGCCGAGGAGCGCGGCCTTGACAACGTCGAATTCGAGAAGGGGACGTTCCGGGAGCCGAACATCGAGGACGAAGGAGATATCGACGTGGTGACGTCGAACTTCGCGATGCACCACCTGAGCAACGACGAGAAGCGCGAGGCCATCGGCGTCATCGCGGACCTGGCGCCCCAGAAGATCGTGCTCGGTGACGTGATGCTGTTCGCCTCTGCGGACCCCGACGAGCCGTTCTACAGCCCCGAGGTCGACGACCCCGCGACCGTCGGCGTGCTCGCAGACGCGTTTACGGACGAGGGGTACGCGCTCACCGCTATCGAGCGGGTCCACGACCAGGTCGGCGTTCTCGTCGCGGAGCGAGCGGTCGGCGCGGCGGACCTCGAGGGAATCGACGCCGACATCGAGTCGGGGGACCACGAGTCGTGAAACACCTCCCGAAGCACCTCCGCCCGCGGTGGCGCTACCTCGCAGTGGAACTCGAGTCGTGGCCGGACGCCGACGTGTCGCGCCGGGAGTTCCAGCGCAGCGTCTGGTTCGCCGCGCAGAACCTCTACGGGGACGCCGGGAGCGCGGACGCCGACCTCCGCGTGCTGCAGTTCGACCTGGGGTCGGGCGACGGCGAAGCCCTGGTGCGGGCGCGACGCGGAGAGGTCGAGCGCGCCCGCGCCGCCATCGCGTGCGTGGACGAGGTGCACGGCGACCCCGTCCGGGTGGCCGTGCGAGGGGTTTCGGGGACGGTTCGCGCAGCCGAAGAAAAGTATTTAGGTAACCCGACAGAAATCGCAGACGAGCAACGAGTCGTGTTCGAGGACGAATCCAGGCGCGCCGTCGTGCGGGGCGAGCGCGTCGACGTAGACTGCGAGGACGGATTCGCTGGCGCGACGCGGTTCGACGCGACGTAAATCATGCAGGGACAGAACCAACAGCAGGCCTACGACCGCGGTATCACCATCTTCTCCCCCGACGGACGACTCTACCAGGTGGAGTACGCGCGCGAAGCCGTCAAGCGCGGGACGCCGAGCATCGGCGTGCGCACCGAAGGCGGCGTCGTGCTCCTCGTGGACAAGCACGTCAGTTCGCCGCTGATGGAGCACTCCTCCGTCGAGAAGATACACAAGGCGGACGACCACATCGGCGTGGCGAGCGCGGGGCACGTCGCTGACGCCCGGCAACTCATCGACTTCGCGCGCCGCGACGCCCAAGTGAACCGGGTGCGCTACGACGAGCCCATCAGCGTAGAGACGCTCACGAAGGACATCACCGACCACATCCAGCAGTACACGCAGGTCGGTGGCGCGCGCCCGTTCGGCGTCGCGCTGCTCATCGGCGGCGTCGAGGACGGCGTCCCCTACCTCTTCGAGACCGACCCCTCCGGGACGCCCTACGAGTGGAAGGCCATCGCCATCGGCGCGGACCGCGCGGACATCCAGGACCACCTCGAGGAGCAGTACGAGGAGTCTCTCTCCCTCGACGAGGGCGTCGAACTCGCGTTCCAGGCGCTCGGCGAGGTCCGTGACGGCCTCGAACCGATCGGCGTCGGCGTCGCCACCGTGGACGCCGAGACGGGGACGTTCATCGAACTGACCGACGAGGAGATCGGCGAGTACCTCGACGAGCACGACCTGCGCGCCGAGGAAGGCGCGGGCGAGGAAAGCGACGAGGAAGGCGCGGGCGAGGAAAGCGACGAGGAAGGCGCGGGCGAGGAAAGCGACGAGGAAGACACGGGTGAGGAAGGCGCAGGCGAGGACGAGGAAGACGAGGAGTAGTCAGCCTGCCAGTTCTGCTTCTACTCGCCGTCGCTGTCCACGGAGGAGCGCAGCGAAACCGACAGCGACGCCGGCGATGGAGAGCGCGCCGCGGAGTTCGTTCTTGTTCGCGGCGTCGGTGTCGGTGTACTCGTTCCCGATGACGCGGTACCCGTCGCTAGTCGCGTAGACGACGTGTTCCGCGGGTACGTCGTAGTCAGTGCTCACCCAACCGGATTCGAGTGCGGCCTCCAGTTCGGGGGAGGGATTCCGGGCGATTCCGTCCAGAACAGTCTCGGGTGAAACCGGTTCCAGGCTGACGATGGAGTAGTTCTGATGGGATTCGACCCGCCACTCGTAGTTGTCGTACGCGTACTCGTCGGCCAGCGTCGGATATGAATCGTTGATTCGAATCTCCCCCGCGTTCTGGACGCGTTCCACGAACCGGCACTCCAGGTCGAACGGGGCGCTGCACGTGACGTCGCGGAGCGGCATCACCAGTGGGGAATCGACGTGGATACCGTTCTCGTCGGCGGTGACCTCGTGCGTTTCGTACTTGTGCACAGGTTCGTGTGGAAGCACGGCGCCGATCCACAGCGGCGTTGCGAGGAGGACAACAGCGGCGGCGAGGAGGACGTGGCCACGGTTCACGATGTGACGTGGTAACTGATTGGTGATGAGTTTTCGGGGAGAAGGTCTTTTTATCGACCCGTCGAAAGGTGGGGTATGATTTCGCTCGACGACGCCGTGACAGCTCGACTCGAGACACACGGTGAGCGATTCGAAGTGCTGGTGGACCCGGACGCCGCCCTCGCGATGAAACGCGGCGAGTTCGAGGGAGAACTCGAGGACGTCATCGCGGCCCGCGACGTCTTCGAGAACGCCTCCCGCGGGGACCGGCCCGCCGAGGAGGACCTAGAGGAGGTGTTCGGGACGACCGACCCGATGGAGATCATCCCGGAGGTCATCGAGCGCGGGGAGATCCAGATCACCGCGGAGCAACGCGAGGAGATGCAAGAACAGAAGCGCCGGAGCCTCGTCAACACCATCACGCGGAACGCCATCAACCCGCAGATGGACGACGCGCCCCACCCGCCCGAGCGCATCGAGAACGCGCTCGAGGAGGCAGGGTTCACCGTGGACCCGATGGAGCCAGCGGACAGCCAGGTCGACGACGCGCTGGAGGCGCTCCGGCCCGTGATCCCGATCCGATTCGAGGAGGTCACCGTCGCGGTCCAGTTGCCCGCGGACCACGCGGGCAGCGGACAGGCTCAGATCCGTGAGTTCGGGGAGTTAGAGCGCGAAGAGTGGCAGGCTGACGGCTCGTGGGTGGGCGTGCTGACGTTCCCGGCTGGGATGCAAAACGAGTTCTACGACCGCGTGAACGAGGTGTCGAGCGGCGAAGCCGAGACGCGAATCGTGAAGGACAAAGACGACCTGAACACGCGATAGTCGCGTTCGCGGGCGCGAGAACGCCGACCGAACTATCCCTTCCGGAAACCGAGCAGGAAGCCACCGGCGAACCCCGCGCTCACGGAGAGCGTCGAGAGGATGGTGGCCATCCAGGACGGCGGCGCGCCGTTGGCCGCCTCGCTCACCTGGATCATGCCCGCGGTGAGCTGGTCCCAGTCGACCGAGAGGATACCCCGGGATTCGAGGAACTTGAACAGCGCGAGTTCCAGGCCGACGAGCACGGCGATGAGCTTCGCGATCTTCTTCGCGGCGAAGCCGATGACGCCGCCGATTGCTGCGCCGCCCCCGAATTCGAGGCCGAGGGAGGTGGGGTCTACGTCTATCATGGCCCCAACTCGGTAACCGACTGGTAAGTCTCTTTTGCCGTCGAGAGCACCGGCCGCTTACCAGGCGCTCACTCGCTCGACCGCTCGAGTCGCCGCTCGGCGCAGGGGCTTAAGTGCCGCCAGTGCGTACGTCCACACCAGTGACAGGGCCCGATACGAACACGGCGGTGGTGGCCAAGCGCGTCGACGACGGCGAGGCCGACACCGCCGAGATACGCGATCTCGTTCGCGCCGCCGGCTACGAGGTGGTCGGCGAGGTGACCCAAGCGCGCGAAGCCGACCCCGCACTCCAGCTCGGCGAGGGGAAGGTCGCGGAGCTCGCCACGGTCGTCGAGGAGACCGACGCAGAGACGGTTGTGTTCGACAACCGCCTCGGTCCCTACCAGACGTACAACCTCGGGCAGGAACTCCCGGGCGACACCGAAGTCGTCGACCGGTTCCGGCTGATTCTGGACATCTTCGGGCAGCGCGCACACACCCGGAAAGCACAACTCCAGGTCGAACTCGCGGAGTTGCGCTACGAGTTACCGCGCGCGGAGACGAAGACGAGTCTCGCCCAGCGCGACGAGCGCCCCGGGTTCATGGGCCTCGGGGAGTACGACGAGAGCCGCGAGCAGGACATCAAGGCGCGCATCAGTCGCATCCGGGACGAACTCGAGAACATCGAGAAGACCGAGGAGCAGCGCCGTGAGACGCGCCGGGAGTCCGGGTTCGACCTGGTGGCGCTCGCGGGCTACACGAACGCCGGCAAGTCGACGCTCCTGCGCCGCCTCGCGGACGACCTCGACGTCGACGAGAACGAGGACCTGCATCCGGACCTCGACACCACCGCCGAATCGCGGGACAAACTGTTCACGACGCTCGGCACCACCACGCGGCGCCTCGACATGGACCGCCGGAACGTCCTGCTGACGGACACCGTCGGGTTCGTGAGCGACCTCCCGCACTGGCTCGTGGAGTCGTTCAAGTCCACGCTCGAGTCGGTCTATCAGGCGGACCTCGTGTTGCTCGTGGTGGACGCCAGCGAGTCCGTCGAGGAAATCCGGGAGAAACTGGTGACGTGCCACGACACGCTGTACGAGCGCAACGAGGCGCCCCTCGTCACCGTGTTCAACAAGGTCGACGCCGTGCCAGACGACGAACTCGCGGAGAAACGCGAGGCGCTTGCGGCGCTCGCGCCGAACCCGGTCGCCGTGAGCGGCCTCGAAGGCATCAATCTCGAGGACCTCCGCGAGCGTATCGACGCGGACCTGCCGCCCCGCGAGCGCGAGCGACTCGTCCTCCCGATGACCGAGGAGACGATGAGCGTCGTCTCGTGGGTCCACGACCACGCCTACGTCCGCGACGTCGACTACGGCGACGAGGAGGTCGTCATCGACTTCGAGGCGCGCCCGACGGTCGTCGAGCAGTCCCGTGCGAAGGCGAGTGAGCTGGTCGCCGAAGAGGTCGACGCGTGACCGGCGAGTAGAAAAACGGGGACGACGAGGACCGCGACGAGTGGCCGTCTACTCCAGCGCTCGCTTCTCCTTCGAGACGACCTCGACGCCTCGAATCGCGGTGCCTGGATACTGCCCCTCGTCGTCCTTCTCTGCGGCCTTTACCATGTCCCAGACGACGTTCAGGCCGGTCGTCACGCCCTGGAGCGCTTCCATCTCGCAGCCCGTCTTTCCCGTCGTTTCGACCGCGACCTCCAGGACCACGCGGTCGTCCTGAACGTTGAACTCCGTCTCGACGTTCGTGATGGGAATCTGGTGGCACATCGGAATCGTCTCCCAGGTGTGCTTGACGGCCTGCACGGCGCCGATGCGCGCGGTGGCGAGCACGTCGCCCTTCTCGATCTCGTCTGCACGGATTGCGTCGACGGTGGACTCCGAGAGACGGATTTCGCCCCGGGCCACCGCTCGCCGCGCGGTGTCGGGCTTGTCGCCGACGTCGACCATCTGCACGTCGCCGGACTCGGTGGTGTGCGTGAGGTCGTCGGACGCCGACTCCGGACTGCCGTCGCCGACTCCGCGTCGGTCGTCACTCATCGTCACCACCCCACAGTGCCCGCGGTAGCGCGTCCAGGATGTCCGAAGCAAGCAGGCCGTCGTGGCGCTCGTCGTCGAGCAGTTCGGCCGCTCGACCGTTAGCGTACACCGCCATACACGCCGACTCGAACGGGTCGTGCGCGCCGAGCAGTCCGGCGACCGTCCCGGCGAGCGTGTCGCCCGTGCCGCCGACGGTCATTCCTGACGTGCCGGCTTTCGAGACGCGCGTGCGCTCGCCGTCGGTGATCACGTCGTCCTTGGCCTTCGCCACCACGACGTGGCCGAGGTCCGCGGCGAACGACTCGATTTCGTTGGCTCGTTCGCGGAGGGCGTCGGCGCTCTCCACCTCGGGACCGCCCATCTTCGCGAGTTCCTTTCGGTTGGGCGTGCAGACGAGCGTGGCGTCGGTCTCGAGTTCGGGGACGACGGGGAGCGCGTCGGCGTCCACCACGGCGCGCCCGGAGAACGCTTCGAGGAAGTCCGCGGCCGCGTCGAGCGTCTCGTCGGCGTCGCCGAGACCCGGTCCGAGAACCACCACGTCGTCGTAGCTCTCGGCGGTGTCCACGAGGTCCGGAACATGCGCGGGTTCGAGGCGCTCACCGTCGTAGGACTGCACGATGAGATCCTCGGCGTACCCCTGAATCTGGGGCGCGACAGGCTCCGGCGCGGCGACGAACGAGAGGTCCGCGCCGGCCCGGAGCGCGGCCTGCGCCGCGAGCGCCGGCGCACCCGTGTACGGGCCGCCGCCGACGACGTATGCCCTGCTGTCCGTTGGCTCGCTCGCACGGCGCAGGGGGAGCAGGTCACCGGGGCCGACGAACAACTCGGCGGCGTCGGGGATGCCGATGTCCGCGACGGTGACGTCCTCGCGGTCCGAGAGCCCTGGTTTCAGGTCGTGGAACGTGACGACGCGGTCCGCGTCCACGGCGGCCCCGGGCGTCTCGCCCGTGTTGGCGTCCAGTCCCGAGGGAACGTCCACGGCGACGACAGTCGCGTCCGTGTCGTTGATGGTCTCGATGGCTGACGCCTCGGGTTCGCGGGGCGCACCGGAGACGCCAGTTCCGAGCAAGCCGTCGACGATGACGTCAGGTGTGTCGATGTCGAGCGCCGCGGAGTCCTTCACCGCGTGCGTGTCGTACTCCGCGAACTGGAGTGCCTCCCAGTTCTCGCGACTGATCTCCGTCGCGATGGACTCCGGGCGACCGAGCAAGTGAACCGAGACGTCGTACGCCTCGAGGAACCGCGCCGCGACGAACGCGTCGCCGCCGTTGTTCCCGCGACCCGCGAGCACGGCGACGGACGCGCCGGGTTCGGCGACCTGGCGGACCTCGCGAGCGACTGCGTTCCCGCTGGACTCCATGAGCTGTTTCCGGGGAACGCCCAGCGCGGCCGCGTTCCTGTCGGTCGCAGCCATCCGTTCGCTCGTAATCATGTAGGGTGGTTCGGCGGCCGTCCTAAAAGTTCCGCGGACGGACGCCCCCCTGACACCGACTGTGCCCACTGGGTGGGTTCCACTCCGGGAGCATAACTCTGATACCAAATATGTGAGGGGTCAGCGACGAATCCGGAAGCCGTCCGCGCCCTCGGGGTCGTCGTACTCGACGCTGACGTCCTCGACGCTGGCCGCCTGACTGCCGTCGTGGCACCACTCGACCATCGCCTCGACGGCGTCCTGTGGCCCCTCGAAGACGGCTTCGACGCGGCCGTCGTCGAGATTCCGCACCCACCCGTCGACGTCGCGGTCGCGCGCGGCGTCGCGAGTGCTCGCCCGGTAGTAGACGCCCTGGACGGTGCCGGTGACGAAGACGTGCGCTCGGGTTCGGTCGGCCATGCGGGGAGTGCGCACTCCCAGCACTTAGGCGTCATCCCGGGGCCAGCGGAATCGGTCAGGCGTCGTGCACGAAGTCGACGGGTCGCTCAGGCGTCGTCTCCCGAGCGAAGATAGTGGAAGAGGTAGGTCTGCGTGTACCCGGCGTACGGGCCGAGCCGCTCGCGGATGGCGCGAGAGGTCTCCGCGTAGTTCCCGCCGTCGCAGTCGGGATAGTGGTCTTCGATGGCCGATTGCATCCAGGTGTCGAGTGGAACCGCCTCGAGGTAGCCCAGCGCGAACAGCAGGACGCAGTCCGCGACCTTGTCGCCGACGCCGACGAACCCCGTGAGTTCGTCGCGTGCGACCTCGTACGCCCGGCCCTGGATGTCGCGCTCGGTGAGTTCGCCGGACGCCACCATCTCGGCGGTCCGCTGGACGTACGGCGCTCGGTAGCCGAGTTTCAGCTCGCGGAGGTCGTCCTCGGTCGCCGCCGCGAGCGCGTCGGGTTCGGGGAACGCGTAGACCGTCTCCCCGTCGAATTCGACGGGGTCGCCGTAGGTCTCCCGGAGCGCCTCCTGCATCGCGAAGATGCGTTCGACGCGCATCTGCGCGGAGCAGATAAAGGAGACGAGACACCCGAAGAAGGGGTCCTGGACGATTCGGAGGCCCTCGTAGGCGTCCCACGCGGCGTCCGTGAGGTCGTCGGTGGTACCGACCGCGCGGATCTCGTGGAGGTCGTCGCGCAGACCGAGCAGGTCACGCACCAGCGGGTCGGCGTCCGTCGTGGACCGCCACTCGACGGCGTCTGCGGTCTGGCGCGCGTCAACGACGTCGCCGTCGACGACCGTGCGGTACCACGCGTCCCCGCCGGACGCGCCGAGGGCGTCGTAGGTCGCGCCGTCGGGGCGCCACCAGAGATAGGTCTGCCCGCTCTCGATTGTGGCCTGTACGTCCACGGGACCGGGAATCTCGCTCAGGGGGATCGCGCCGCGCTCCATTCAATCGCGGTACGGAGTCCGGCCGTTTGACGCGTTCGGTTTCGTGGTGTTCGGGTGTCCTGCCCCGGTTCGAACGCACGGTGCAACCCTTCGTCGGCGGGTTCCGCCTCGACGCGGCTGAGCGGTCCGAGGACGAGCGGGCTCTCCGGTCCCCCGCACGGAACAACTCGGCCTTCTGTGTTGGGCAGGAACGCTGCTCGGAACCGCTCAGACGTCGTCTGAACACCGTCAGATTCCTGCCAGTGCGCTTTTTGTGTGCCAGACCCAATAGATGATGAGGAACCATGAAGGTAGCGTACGTTGATGGAACGGTCGTCGAGGCGGACAGGGCCGTGCTGGACAAAGAGGGGGTCACGCTCCAGAACCAGGTGGGACAGCAGGGGCAGTCCAAGCAGGAAGCGCAGACACACCAGACCGTCGGGTTCGTCCAGTACGAGATGCTCAAGTACATCGTAGACGGCCGTGGAGACGATATCAAGAAGGGGCAGCAAAGCTCGAGCAAGCAGTCGTCGAAGAAGCAATCGGGCAAGAAGCAATCGAGTAAGAAGCAATCGGACAAGAAGGAGGCCCCGGGGGAGTCGTTCGCAATCAAGGAGGCGCAGGTCAACGCACCGGGCGTCGACGACTGGCACAAGAACAACGAGTACCTCGTGTTCACGAACACGGGAGAGAAACCCCTCGACCTGACCGACTGGGAGGTGCACAACGAGGCCGGGGACACGTACCGATTCCCCTCCGGATTCGACCTGGAGCCTGGTGCGACGATCACGCTCCACAGCGGAAGCGGTGACGACACCGAGTCGGACCTGTACTGGGGGTCCGACAACGCGGTCTGGAAGAACAACTCCGACACGATCACTGTGAGAAACGGCGACGGGAACGTTGTCCTGGAGAACTCGTACTCGTGACTGCCTCTCCGCTGTGACCGGCAAGGACACCCGTTCCACTTCCTGCAGGGACGCGGACAGCTACCGCAGCCGAGACCAGTTGTTCAGACACCGATGGGTTGCGTGTGGTTCCGCGACCAGTTGGACACAACTTGATGCTGAAAGCGCTTTCTGATGCCATGTTCAGCCCCAGGTCATCACGTTCACTGGCAAGTACGTCTAAGTGAACACACGGCCTGAATACACACGCCATGCCTTCGCTACAGGTGGTGAGCATCGACGGGACCGTGATCGAGTGCGACAACATCGAACCACAGAAGCAGGGGCTGATGCTGAAGGAGAAGGTCAAGGACAAGAAGCAGACGATTGGCTTCATCCCGTGGTGGACCCTGATGTACGTCATCCCCGAGGATGTCGTCCACAACCTCGACGAGATCGAGAACCCGGAGCAACTCGGCGGCCAGGCGAGCGGCGCGCCGACGAGCGGCGGGCCGATCGGCGGCGAGGAGACCCAACACTGACGGAGAGACGCAGCACCAATCCCCCTCCGCGTTCACTGCCCGGCCCTGACCGCGCCTGGATGGCCGCTGTTCGTCACCAACGAGGGGGCCACAACCCGTCGTTCTCGTTGTGCCTCGAGACGGACCGAATCGGACCCACAAGCCGCTTCGCTCGGTGCCAGGCCAAATTTCTTCTGCGTTGCCTGCGAATAACACACGTAGTCATGGATTGTAGGGTGATCGTCGAGGCTGCTGTACCCGTCTACGACGTCGAGTCGGCGGACGAGGCCGTGCGGATCGCCATCTCGAAGACGGGCGAGATGCTGAACCCGGATCTGAACTACGTCGAGATCGACATGGGCGAGCGCCACTGTCCGCACTGTCACGAGGAGTTAGAGCCCGCGTTCGTCGCCGCGGACGAGAGCCTCGTCGCACTCGAACTGGAGATGACTGTGTTCAACGTGGAACGCGAGGAACACGCCTCCCGCATCGCCCGGAAGGAGATCGGACAGCGACTCGAGAACATCCCCCTCGAGGTGCTCTCCGTCGAGGAGGTAGTAGAGAATAGCGACGAGAGCGACGAGGAAGACGGCGAAGCAGGCGCCGGCAGTGGTGACGAGACAGGCGCCGAGAGCAGTGACGAAGCAGACGACGGCAGCAGTGACGAAGCGGACGTGGTGCCGAGCGTCGACGAGATGGTGGACGACGACGAGTAGTCGGCGCGGGCGCTCAGAGAATCCGGGCGAGCGCACAGATTCGGCAGCACGCACGCGTCGCTACGTGGTCGCGGTCCAGAGATACTGCGTTTCTTCAGAATTAGTCCGCGGAGGCGGCGACGGGCTCTGCCTCCTCGGATTCGTCGAGTGCCGACGTGATACCGTCAGAGAGCGCAAAAACAGCGGCTTTGTGGTCAGTTTTCGATTTGTGGATGGATGTCGGTCGTACACCGAGTGCGTCGTAGTCGCCGAGTTCGATGTTCGCCTCGTCACACTGTTCGTAGAAGCTTCCGACCTCTGCGAGCAGGCCGTGAAGGTGGATGAGCTCCTGCTTCTTCATGACAACCACTTCTAACGGTTACGGGGTTATAGTATTATCCTGAGAGGCGTTAACACGACTCCTCGAATCCGTGAGCGGGCGTTTCGGATGAAACGAACGACGGCTGTTGAAAGGCTTTTGTGCGGTCCTCCGCTTTCCCCCATATGGACTACGACGAGCAACTCGACCGTGCGCTGGATCAGAAGTCCGACACCGAGGGCAGCGACAGTCGGTTCGAGATCCCCGAGCCGAACGTCCGCAAAGAGGGCAACGTCACCGTCTACGAGAACTTCCAGTCGACCCTCGACAGGCTCGACCGCGAGGACGAACACGTCCTGAAGTTCATCCAGGACGAACTCGGGACGAGCGCGCAGATCGACGAGAGCGGGCGCGCGCGCCTGACCGGCGAGTTCGACCAGGACCGCGTCGAGACGGTCCTCGACGACTACGCCGACACGTACGTCATCTGTCCGGAGTGCGGGCTGCCGGACACGAATCTGGAGACCGAGGACGGCACCGAGCGCCTGCACTGTGAGGCGTGTGGCGCTCGCACCACGGTCTGAGCGGATGCAACAGGAGGCGACGGCTCGAACTACGTCAGTCGTTTCAGATTCTCGAGGTCGCGGTCGGTCCGCATGAACTCGGCCGTTCGCCGCGTCGCGTGACAGTTCGGACAACTGAAGTTCTCGTCGTGGCTCGGAAGGTCACTGGGGGTGCTCTCCCAATCCTTCTCGCACTCCGGACACAGTAGTTGGACGTACGCCTCGTTCGGCATAGTCACGATTGTGACCGCGGTCCGGAAAAGTGTTATCGCCGGCCGAAGCCCCGGACCGCCGAGCCGCCGGGCTCAGGTCTCGAGGTACGACATCGCCGCCTCGTCGTTCACCTGCGAGAAGTTGCGGTAGGCCTGCCCGACCGCCGAGAAGACCGCCGGCGTCTCCACGCAGACGACGTCGTCGGCGTGGGCCGCGAGCGCGTCGAGGGAGTCCCGTGGACCGACCGGGACCGCGAGCACGACGCTCGCCGCACCGAGTGCGCGTACCGCATCGAGGCACGCCCGCGTCGTCGCGCCTGTGGCGACACCGTCGTCGACGACCGCGACGCGCTTTCCGGCGAGGTCGAGAGGCGGGCGGCCGGCGCGGTACGTCTCGGTCTTCTCGCGAGCAGTCGTTGTCGCGCGCTCGCGCTCCGCGTCGAGGTACGCTTCGTCCACGCCGAGGCGCGCCACGAGGTCGTCGTTCAGCCAGACGGTGCCGTCACCGGCCGCCGCGCCGATTGCGAGTTCCGGATTGTGGGGTGCCCCGAGTTTCTTCGCGGCGACCACGTCGAGTGGGACGCCGAAGCGGTCGGCGACCGCTCGACCGACCGGGAGGCCGCCGCGTGGAATCGCGAGCACGACGTCCAGGGCGACGCCGCGCTGCTCGAGCAGGGAAGCGAGTCGGCGTCCGGCGTCCTCGCGGTCGGCAAACACGCGTGAACCTTCGGTCGCAGACGACAAGTAGCTAACCGAGAGCGAGCGTATGGCGTACAGCACAGACCGCACGCCGTCAGTTCATCGTGACCCCCGACCGCAGCCGTCAGTCCATCGTGACCCAGCCGAGGAAGCACAGCGCGACCGTCTCGAGGACGCGCAACACCATCATCGCGTTCCCGGCGAGCGTCGGCATCGCGCCCGACGCGAACCAGCCGCTCAACTGGGGGTCGAGCATGAAGTAGTAGAACGCGAGCGCGTTCTCCGCGAGCAACAGCAGTCCGAACACCAGCAGGCCGAGGGCGTGTTTCGATCGGAACTCCCAGTAGTTGGTGGCCCAGACGTAGCTCAGGGCGACCAACAGGAGGACGTTCAGTCCCGCTGCCGTGCGGGTGACGTCTATCCAGAGCCCCATCTATGCTCCCTCGTTCGCCGCAGTCCCGATATACACTTTCCCAATTGTCTCCATACTCGAATCCTCCGTTTCGGTCGCGTTCACAGCTCTTCCTCCTCGATTTCCTCTACGACGTCCCAGTGGTCGCGGACGCGGTCGGTCGGTGAGTACACGTCCCCGTACCCGTCGCCCGTCTTCTCGACCACGTCGTTGTCGAGGAGGACGTCCAGGTGGTGGCGTATCGTCTTGTAGTCGAGGTCGAGGTCCTCCGCGAGCTGGTTCGCGTTGCGCGGCCGCTCGTCGACCGCTCTGAGGATGCGCACGCGGTTCGGGCCGCCGCGCGTCCCGGTCAACACGTACCAGAGGACCGCCTCCATCACGTCCACCAACTCCCGGCCGCCACGTAAAGTATCCGCCCGCTGAACCGCGCCGCCCGAACTACGCGCCCGGACGCTGTCGAAGTACCGACCCCGGCACTGTCACACGGTGAAGAGGTGGCCGCTCTCGGGCACGTCGAATAGCCCGATCCGGGCGCCCGCGTCGAGCCACGCGTGCCCGTAGGAGAACGCCGCGAGCGCGTTTACGGGGTCGTCGTGCTCCCGGAAGTGGCGTCCGTCCTCGAGGTACGACCGCGCCATCTCCTCGTACTCCACCGCCGCGTCGTCGAGTGGCGTTCCCTCCGGCGCGACCGGGTCGGCTTCCGCGAGCGCGTCGGCGAGCAGTCCCTCGTAGCGGTCCATCTTCTCGTGGAGGTCCGCGGGCATACCCAGGAGTCGGTGGACCGACGGCGTAAGCGCTTGGGTGCGCAGCGGCAGAACGAGAAACGGGCTACTCGCGGACGAGTTCCCGGTCGGCGTCGACGCGGAGGCCGAGTTCTTCGATGCGTGCGGCGGTGTGCGCGGGAACGATGCGGCCGGCGGCGCGGCGCGCGCGGACCTCGGCGACGACTGTCGCGAGGTCGTCGCCGGTGCGGACGCGGGTGACGTGCTGGAGGAAGTCGGTGTCGTAGCCAGCGTCGATGGCGCGCGCGGTGAGCGACCCGAGTTCCGGGGGTTCGTCGGCGTTGGTGAAGTCGACGGGGTCGGTAAAGCCCGCGAAGTGGACGCGCCCGCCCTGTGCGGGACCGAGGACGACGGGGCTTCGGCGGAGTTTCATCGCGGCGCTGTCGATGTCCTTGCGTCCGAGAAGCGGCGCGTCAGGGTGGAGAATGGCGGCGGAGGCGGCGTCCTCCTTGTCGAGCAAGTGGGTGATGGTGTTGCCGACGCGGGCGTCGTGCGTGGACCCGACCTGTACCTCGACTCGCGCGTCGTCGCGGGCGTCGTCGTCCAGTGCGTCCGCGACGAGGTCCCGGACCTCGGCTTCGGCGTCGGCGCCCTCGGGGACGTGGTCGTCCGGAATCAGGTCGTCCGGCCGGTAGTTCACGAGCAGGTCACCGCCGCTGTCGGCGGCCGCGCGCATCGCGTCGGCGGCCGTGGCGCGGTACAGCGACGTGGCTTCGCCGGCGTCCAGCGGCGACGTTTCGGGGAGTCGCGGGAGCACGAGGCCGTCCCGCGGCGGATCCACCAGCACGGCGATGACAGTCATGTGTGAGTGTCGGTGCGCGCGCGGCATGAACGCGGTGGTCTCGACCGGGACTACGTGGTGGTCTCGGCCTGATTCTCCTCTGGGCCACAGACGAGCGCGCGTCGCGGGTTCGCCGCTTGGCCGAACCGAATATGTCGGCTCGCGTGGAACGTCGACGTGTGTTCGGAAGACGACTGCTCGCGGGATTGGCGGTCGCGGTTATTCTGGTCGCGGCGCTGGGAGTGCTCACCTCGCTGAGTTCGGCGTTGGGGGTGACTGGGGCTATCGCCACGGGCGGCCTGCTCGCCGCAGTCACTGCGGCGGTGGTGGCACTCGGCGTCGGCGGCACTGGGGGGTTGGGACACACGCACACGCCGTACTGGCGGTAGGACGAGAGAACCCGGCGGCGAGCGCGGGAGTCGCGTCAGCGACTGCGCCGGCCCTTCGTCTGCCGGTAGTCCGTCTCCGCGAGGTCGAGGAAAAAGTCGACGTATTCGTCTCGTTCGGCGTCGGTCTGGTCGGCGGGGTGGATCATCGGCGCGAGTTCGAAGCCGCGGCCGCGAATCGTCGTCGCGTGGTGGTCCTCGACGTCGAGTTCGTCGGCGGGCGTCGTGGTGTACTCCGCACCGAGTTCGGTGAGCGCGCGCTGCCCGACCGGCACGAGAATCTCCGGATTTATCATCCGGACGTCGGCGTTCAGGTAGGGTTCGCAGGTCACGACCTCCTCCTCGGTTGGGTCGCGTTCGGGGTGGCGACACCGCGTCAGGTAGGTGAGAAACGCGTTGTCGAGTTCGGGTTCGTCGCTGTCGGGGAGCGAGTAGTTCAGGCCGACGCTCCCGAGGATGTGCTGGAATCGCTCGCCTGCGTCGTCGCCAGTGAACGGCACGCCCGTCTCCTCGGCGCCCGCGCTCGGCGCTTCGCCGACGAACACGAAGTCTGCACCCACGTCCCCGTAGCCGTGGACGACGCGCTCGCGGACGTCACAGAGGCCGGGGCAGTTCCGGCACTCCTCGTCCATGCCGTAGGGGTTGTACTGGGTCTCCTGGTTCGCGTCCACACCCACGAGTCGGGTCGCCGCGCGCAAAACCGCTTCGCTCGACGGAGCTACGAACAGTGTCATCGCCGCTCGTCACGCTCAAACCGCGACTTCAGCCCACAGAAAGGGTTTATCCCCGTCGTGTCACGTTTCGTCCATGCGACGACGGACCCTCCTCGCCTCGCTGGCGTCTGCGTCGGCGATGCTCGCGGGCTGCCAGACGCGGGCGAGCGACGCACCGAACACCGACGACCCGACGGCGAACGGGCCGCCAGAGACGGACGAACCTGAGGACGACGGGAACAGCGGGTTTTCGGACGAGATAGCGACGACGACGCGACTCGACACGCAGCCACGAACGCTCTCGCTGTTCCCGGTGGAGTACGAGAGTCGAGACGGCGGGCGCGTGCGCCTCGCGTTCGAGTCGGGAGCGACCGCCGACCACCCGGCGCGGGTGCGTGTGGAACTGAGGAACGAAAACGAGTTCTCGAACGTGTTCCGACTGGGGAACCATCCGCCGTTCCAGAGCAATCCCCGGTTCACCCCCGAGATGCTCGACCAGAGCACCACAATCGACCCCGGACAGATCTACCTCGCGCCGCTGCCGGACCAGTCCCTTCCCGTGGTCGCGCCAGACCTGGAACGCGGCCCGGAAGGCGTCTGGCGGTTGGCGCAGTCCGTGGTTCCGCGGTGGCTCCCGGAGACCCATCGCCTCGACGCGGGCGAATCCGTCTCCGTGACGTTCGCGGTGGTCGGCGGTCACGACAGCGAGGGCCCGTGCGAGGCGACGCAGTACCAGAACGAGTTCGGCGTCGAGAACAACGCGCTCACACTCGCCGCGTGGAACCACGACCAACCGGGGCCGTCCGGCGACTCGCGCTTCGAGGGTGAGTCCTTCCCGCTACTCCCCGGCGACGACGGTGGCGAGAGCGCTGCCGAGACGGCGTGGTTCCACGAGGCCGACTCCGAGTCGAGTGTGTTCCTGGAACCGAGTGCAGAACAGACCGGTCTCCCCGCGAACCTCTCCTTTACGCTCGTCAATCACACCGAAGAGGTAGCCACCGGCAATCCGTACTACTGGTCGCTACACAAACTCGCCGACGGCGAGTGGCAGAAGGTCGCACCGCAGGCGTACCTCCTCCCGATGGGGTACGTCGCGCCCGGCGATACCAAGGAGTACGGTCTTCGCGTGACCCACGGTGACCCCGACGCCTGCTCGGAGTCCGGAGTTGACGTCCAGGAAGTCGGGCCGTCCCCGATGGAAGTCGGCTACCTCGGCGGCGGCACGTACGCCTACGAGGTAGGGATGAGCGTCGACGACAGAACCCACGCGGCCGTCTTCGACGTGGACGCGCCACCGGTCGAGATCGAGGCCGAGGACGGCGTCGACGCGACGCAGGAGGGCGATTCAGTCACCGTCACCAGCTCCCGGTGGAACGCCGGTCACGGCCGCAGGATTCTGACAGTCACGCGGGTTGACAGCGCCGACCGCGTCGTACTTCCAGAAGTTGCAGCACGCCGCCCCCAGTTCCGGAACACGCTTCCGTTCTTCGCAGCGGGCGTGACCACCGTGGAACTTCGAACGAGCGACGGGGTCGCCCGGTTCCGCGACGACCAGCCCCAGCGCTTCGAGGTTCAGGGACAGGCCTACGAAGCGAGCGTCGAGATTATCGAAGAGTAAGCGGTCAGAACGTCGCCGTCGGCGCGCGCTCGACGGTCCCGATGTCGTGGAGGTGCTCGTCGCAGACAGAGAACGTGTGGTCGGTGACCTCGTAGTCGACGCGGGAGACGCTCGCGCCGCCCTCCTCGTGGAGTTCCGGGAGCCACTTCGGGAGCGCGTAGAAGGCGTCGCGGTCGCAGAACGCGCAGTCCTCGACGGCGGCCCACTGGCCGCGTTCGAGGCTCTTGCCGAACTCCTCGCGCTCGCAGTTCACGCAGAGCGCGCCGACCCGGCGGTCGCTGAGGACGTCCACGACCGCCCGGTTGTAGCCGGCTTCGTTGCCGCAGGCGATGCATTCGCGTTCCATCGTTCGGACGGGAGAAATTCGGGGCGAACGACTTAAGGCTGACTAAGCGTGTCGGAAATCACTCACGTTCGGTGGCGAAAACTGGACCGCGAACTGTTCACTCGTTGCGCGGACTGCTCGGATGGTAGTCGGTGTCGTACTCGCCAGGCTGGTCGTCCACCCGGTCGGGGTTGATGTGCCCGCCAAGCAGCATGAAGTCGAGTGCGGTGAGCCAGCACAGCGCCTCCACGACCGGCACGCCCCGCGGCGGCAACACCGGGTCGTGGCGGCCGACGACCTGGGCGGTCTTCTCCTCGCCGGTCTCCCAGTCCACCGTCTGCTGTTCTTTCGGAATCGACGTCGGCGCGTGCAGCGTCACCTCGCCGTAGATGGGTTGGCCGGTGGTGATACCACCCTGCAGACCGCCGTGGTCGTTTCCGACTGGTTCGGGGTCGCCGTCGCTACCGAACTGCCAGTCTTCGTTTCGCTCTTTGCCAGTGTGCCCGCGCGCCTCGCGCCCGAGTCCGAACTCGAAGGCGGTGGTCGCCGGGACGGCCATCATCGCCTGTCCCAGTCTCGTCTCCACGGAGTCGAAGCGCGGCGCGCCGAGTCCACGAGGGACGCCCCGGATTTCGAACTCGATGCTGCCACCGATAGAGTCGCCTTCTTCCTGGTACTGCTCGACGAGCGCCTGCATCTCCTCGGCGGTCTCGGGGTCCGCACAGCGCACGTCGTTGTCCTCGGTGTGCTCGACCATCTGCTCAAACGTGACGTCGTCGGCCTCGACGTCGCCGATCTGGTTGACGTGCGCGGCCACCTCGACGCCCTCGGGTTCGAGCACCTGCTTGGCTATCGCGCCCGCGGCGACCCAGTTCACCGTCTCGCGTGCCGACGACCGCCCGCCGCCGCCCCAGTTCCGCGTGCCGAACTTCGCGGAGTACGTGAAGTCGCCGTGCGAGGGCCGGGGGGCAGTGACGAACGGTTCGTACTTTCCGGATTGCGCGTCCTTGTTCTGGATGGTCATGCCGATGGGCGTCCCCGTCGTGTAGCCGTCCTGGATTCCCGACTCGATGCGCACCTCGTCGGGTTCACCCCGCGACGTGGTAATCATCGACTGCCCGGGCTTCCGCCGGTCGAGTTCGCGCTGGATGGTCTCCTCGTCGAGTTCGACGCCGGCGGGACAGCCGGAGACGACGACGCCCATCCCGGGCCCGTGGCTCTCGCCGTAGGTCGTCACCTGGAACAGTCGCCCGAACCGATTGCCGTTCATTGTCGGACGATGCGTCCCGAGGACGGTAAGCCTCTCGCTCCCCGCAACCCCCGACCGGACCGCTACACCACACGCGAACCAACATATTCATGGATACTATCCGGCAGAGTCTTCGATATTTCGACACAGATAAGGCACGCCAGGTCGTTCGTCCCGAGGGTTCACAATGGACGTTCGAACTGGCCTGTCCTACGGGGACGTGCTCCTGGTCCCGCAACGCTCCGGCGTCGACAGTCGCAGCGACGTCGACCTCTCGACGCCGCTCACCGGCGACGTGGAACTCGACAACCCGCTGCTCTCCGCGCCGATGGATTCGGTCACCGAGTCCGAGACCGCCATCGCGCTCTCGGCGGCCGGCGGCCTGGGCACCATCCACCGGTTCCTCGACATCGACGAGCAGGCCAGCGAGGTCGCCGCAGTCGCGGAGGCAGGTGAACGAGTCGGCGCCGCCGTCGGCATCAACGAGGACTTCCTCGAGCGCACCGAGGCCGTCGTCGAGGCGGGCGCGGACGTCGTGATGGTGGACGTCGCGCACGGCCACATGGAGTCGTGTCTCGACGCCGTCGACGCCATCGGCTCGGCGTTCCCGGACGTCCCGCTGGTCACCGGAAACGTCGCCACGCCCGAGGGCGTCCGCGACCTCTACGCCGCGGGCGCGGACACCGTGAAGGTCGGCATCGGCCCTGGCAGCCACTGCACCACGCGGAAGGTCGCGGGCGCGGGCGTCCCGCAGCTCACCGCCGTAGACGACTGTTCGGACGCCGCTGAGGACCTCGGCATCCCGGTTATCGCGGACGGCGGCATCCGCTCGTCGGGCGACGCCGCGAAGGCGCTGATGGCGGGCGCGGACACCGTGATGATGGGGTCGTTCTTCGCGGGCACGGACGAAGCGCCGGGCCGCGTCGTGACGGTGGACGGCGCGCGCTACAAGGAGTCCCGCGGCATGGCCTCGACGGACGCGAACGACGACCGAACGGACAAGGATATCGAGATCTCGGCCGACGAGGGCGTCGCCGGCCTCAGCGAGTACCGCGGGCCGCTCGCGGACGCCGTTTCGGAGTTCCTCGCTGGCGTTCGTTCGGGCGTGAGTTACTGCGGCGGGCACACGATTCCGGAGGCCCGCGAGAACGCCGAGTTCGTGCAGGTCGCCGCGAGCGCCGCCGAACGCGAGGGCGCCCACGGCATCGTGAGCGTCGCAGAGCGCGTCCAGCAGGACGGCGCGAGTGCGGACGACTGACCTGGAGAAGACAGTTCTACTCGGCGCTACGCGTCCACGTTCGCGCCGAGGTCGTACAGCACGTCGAAGAACTTCGGGAACGAGACGTCGACGTGTTCTGCACCCTCGATGGTTGTGTCATCGTCGGCGACGAGGCCGGCGACTGCGAGCGCCATCACGAGACGGTGGTCGCCGCGGCCGTCGACGCGCGCGCCGACGAGATCGCTTTGCTCGCCGCGCACGACGAGTTCGTTCTGGTGCTCCTCGACGTCCGCGCCGAGCGCGTCGAGGGCCTCGGCCATCGCGCTCACGCGGTCCGTCTCCTTGTAGCGCACGTGCTCGGCGTTCGTGATCCGGGTGGTGCCGTCGGCCGCCGCGCCGAGCACTGCGAGCGTCGGCAGCAGGTCGGGGGTGTCCGAGACGTCGACCTCGACGCCGTCCAGGTTCGACTGCTGGACGATGACGATGCCATCCCGCTCGCGCCACTCGACGTCCGCGCCCATCCGCCGGAGTACGTCCACGATGCTGGTGTCGCCCTGCGCGCTCGGGTACGCGCCCTCCACGACAACCTCCTCGTCGGCGGCGAGCGCGCCCGCCGCGAGCAGATACGAGACCGAAGAGAAGTCGCCGGGGACGGTGTACTCGCCCTCGCGTGGCTCATAGGACTGGTCCCCGGGAACGCGATAGCCGTCGCGGCGTTTCTCGGCGTCCACGCCGAACGCCTCGAGCACGTCGAGCGTGATGTCGACGTACGGCGCGGACTTCAACTCGGTCGTGAGTTCGATGCCGACGCCGTTGTCGGTGACCGCGCCCGCCATCAACAGCGACGAGACGAACTGTGAGGAGACGTCCCCCGGCATCGCGACAGTGCCACCCTCGATGGGGCCGTCCACGACGAGGGGCGCCTGGCCGTTGCACCGCGTCGAGCGCGCGCTCCCGCCGAGTTCCTCGATGGCAGCGAGCAGCGGACCCTGCGGCCGGGAACGAAGCGACGAATCGCCCGTGAGAACGGTCGTGCCGTCCGCGAGCGCCGCGGTCCCCGTCACGAGTCGCATCGTCGTGCCGGAGTTCCCACAGTCGAGGACGTCCGCGGGCACGGCGGGCCTGCCGCCGAACCCGGTCACCTCCCAGTGGTCGTCGATGCGTTCGGCGTCCCCGCCGAGTGCGTCCACGGCGGCGGCGGTCGCCTTCGTGTCCGCGCTCACGAGCGGCGAGCGCACCAGCGCGCCGTCGGCGTACCCCGCCGCGAGTATCGCGCGGTGAGTGTAACTCTTCGAGGGTGGGGCGCGCGCCGTCCCTCGAACGCGCGAGTTACTGACTGTGACTTCCATGCGTGGCCCGACAACGGGAACCCGCCTAAGCGTTCTGGGTGCGGCGAATCGCGCACCCAGTTCGGGTTTTCCGGAACGCAGGACGGGGGAACGGTACTGTTTTCGGGCGCGCTCCCCCATCGACCGGCATGGATCCCGACCTCTCGGAACTCGACGACTTCCTCGCCGACGGCGGGTTCGACGGCTACTTCCTGCACGCGGACGGCGACAACTCGAACCAGCACTACCTCTCCGGGTTCGACGCTCCGGACCCGTTCCTCACGCTGTACACGCCCGACACGACGGCGATGCTCCTCTCGCCCCTGGAGTACGGCCGCGCGAAAGAGGAGGCACGCGCGGACGAGTTCCGGCGCGCGACGGACTACGACGTCGCCGAGAAGCGCGAGGAGTACGGGTCGAAGGAGGCGATCAAGCACGTTCACGCCGAGTTCTTCCGGGAGTTCGGCGTCGAGTCCGCGGCCACCAACCCGGACTGCCCGCTTTCGACCGCCGACGGCCTGCGGGAGACCGGAATCGAGGTATCCGTCGACCGCGATGAGGTCATCCCGCAGATCCGCGCGGTCAAGACCGACGAGGAGCTCGCACACGTTCACGACGCCCAGAAAGCCAACGAGGCCGCGATGCGGGCCGCCGAGGACCTGCTCCGCGCCGCCGACGCGGAGGACGGCGAACTCGTCTACGAGGGCGACCCGCTCACGAGCGAGGCCGTCCGCCAAGAGATCGAGACCACGCTCCTGGCCCACAGCTGTGCGCTCGACGAGACCATCGTCGCGGGCGGCGAACAGGCCGCCGGACCGCACAACCGCGGCAGCGGCCCGCTTCCCGCTGACTCTCCCATCGTCGTGGACATCTTCCCGCAAAACAAGGACTCGAAGTACCACGCCGACATGACGCGGACGTTCGTCCACGGCGACGCGAGCGACGAAGCCCAGGCGTTCTACGACGTCACCGCCGAGGCGAAGGCCGCCGCACTCGACGCCGTCGAACCCGGCGCGACCGGCGAGGAAGTCCACGACGCGGTCTGCGACGTGTACGAGGACGCCGGCTATTCGACGCTGCGCTCGGACCCGGAGGCCGAGACGGGGTTCATCCACTCCACGGGCCACGGCGTCGGCCTCGACGTCCACGAACTGCCGAACATCGCTCCGCGCGGCGAGGAACTCGAACCGGGTCACGTCATCACCATCGAACCCGGTCTCTACGACCCCGACGTGGGCGGTGTCCGTATCGAGGACCTGGTCGTCGTCACCGAGGACGGCTACGAGAACTACACCGACTACGCAGAAGCGTTCGAACTCTGAGTCGTCTGAATCGTCTTCCAGTTAGCAGGCGGTTCTCCGTCAGCGGGCCGTCCCCCTGTCAGCGAGTCGACGCTGACGCCTCGTCCTCCCCCAGGTCGTGGAGCACGGCGAGGAAGTCCTGTTCGTCCAGTTCCGAGACGAGCGCGTCGAGGGTCTCGCGGCGCTCCTCGATCTCGTCACAGGCGCGCTCGTAGCGCTCGTCGCCCGCGAGTTCCGACTCCGACTTGACGGTCTCGAGCGTGGCGCACCGCGACGCCAGCGAGAAGTACTTCTGGACCTCGTCGCTGTACAGCGAGCGCGCGAGCAGTCGCTCCACGAGGTCCTCGAGTTCCTCGCGCTCGACCGGTTTGACGACGTACGCGTCGAAGCCCAGTTCCAGCACGTCGAAGTCCGGGTCGACGGCGGTCACCATCGCCACCCGGCAGTCATAATCCTCCTCGCGGATGGATTCGAGCACCTCGTCGCCCGTTCCCTCCGGGAGTCGGCGGTCGAGCAGCACAACGTCGACATCGTCGTCGAGGCGGTCGAGCGCGCCCGCGACGTCGTACGCCGTCCGCACGTCGTACGCCGACGCGAGCCATGTCGTGAAGAGGTCCGCGAGTTCACGCTCGTCCTCGACGACGAGCACGGTCGCCGTCTCCGTCATCTCACATCCACCACGTTACCCGGAGTGTATAGTTCTTTCCCGAGGCGTTCAACCGGTAATCGAGTCATTCGAATGTGAGTTCCCCGAATGCGAGTCCCCGAACGAACTCCTTTTGGCCGGTCGGCGGCTAACCGAACACAATGGACGTACTCGTCGTCGGCGCGGGCGCCGTCGGGCGGTGGTTCGGCGGCCTCGCGGACGCGCCCGTGGCGTTCGCGGACGCCGACCCGGAACGCGCCGAGGCCGCGGCGGACGTGCTCGACTCACGGTCACGGGCGGTCGCACTCGACACCGATGACTCGTTCGGCCTCGTCGCCGTCACCGTGCCGATGGACGCCGCCGCCGACGCCGTACAGCGGCACGCGCCGAAGGCCCAGCAGGCCGTCGTCGACTTCACGGGGACGATGGAGCGCCCGCTGCGCGCGATGGCGGAGGCGGCGCCGGCCCGCGAGCGCGTGAGTTTCCACCCGCTGTTCGCGCCCGAGAACGCACCTGGTCGCATCGCGGTCGCAGAGAGCGCGCCCGGTCCGGCGACGGACCGCGTGCGGGAGTGGCTGGAGGCTGCCGGGAACGACCTCGTGGACGTGGACGCCGCCGAGCACGACGACGCGATGGCGACGGTCCAGGGGCGCGCGCACGCCGCGGTGCTTTCGTTCGCGCTCGCCGCTGACGACGTCCCCGAGGAACTGGGAACACCGGTGTACGACGCGCTGTCGGAGCTCGCGGAGCGCGTGACCGGTGGGAACGCCCGCGTGTACGGCGACATCCAGCGGGAGTACGGCGGCGCAGACGAGATAGCGGCGGCAGCCCAGCGACTCGCGGACGCAGCGGCCGCCGAGGAATCCTCGGACGCAGCGACCACCGAGGAATCCTCGGACGCAGCGACCACCGAGGAACCCGCGGAGGGCGAGTCGTCGGGCGAGCGGAGCAGGGAGACGTTCGCGGAGGTGTACGACGATGCCTGCTGACAGGGACGCGATCCTGGACAGCGCGAGGTATCTGCGGAACGTCCGGCCACTCGACCCCGCAGAACTCCGCGAGTACGTCGAGGGGCGACCCCACGAGGCAGTCGTCCGGCAGGTGCTCCGGGAGCACGCCGTGGACCTCGGCGTCGTGGAGCGCGAGGACGGCACGTTCGTCCCGGCGAACGACGACCCCATCGCGCCCGCATTCGACGGCGTGACCGAACTCCCGGAGGCCTACGCGTGGGCGGTAGAGGACCTGCTCGTGGAGCGCTGGGGCGCGAACTGGCACCGCGGCGACTCTGGCGATACGCTCCGCGAGACCGTCCGCGGGTTCAAGGAGGAGTACCTCCAGCAGGAAGCAGTCGAGTACGACGCCGACGTCGCGCTCGGGTACGCGATATACCATCTGCCGGCGTACTACGCCGCCGTGCAGTACGCGCTCGCCGACCTCGCGGACGACGGCCTGTTCTCCGGGAACCTCCGCGTGCTCGACGTCGGCGCGGGCGTCGGCGGCCCCGCGCTCGGCCTGTTCGACCTCCTGCCCGAGGACGCGCTCGTGGAGTACCACGCGGTCGAACCGAGCGACGCCGCGGTGGACGTCCTCGAGCGCTTGCTCGAGGAGGCACCCCGGAACGTCCACCCGGAGATTCACCGCGAGACCGCCGAAGCGTTCGACCCGGAGGGCGAGTACGATCTCGTCATGCTCTGTAGCGTGCTCAGTGAACTCGAGGACCCCGTGCCGGTCGTCGAGAAGTATCTCGATGCGCTCGCGGACACCGGCACGCTGCTCGCACTCGCGCCCGCCGACGAGAACACGAGCACGCAACTCCGCGACGTCGAACGCGCCGTCGAGGACGAGGCCGCGACCGTTTACGGGCCGACGCCGCGGCTCTGGACGGGCGAGCGTCCGACCGACTACGGGTGGAGTTTCGACCAGCGGCCGGACGTCGACGCGCCCGCAACTCAGCGCCGACTCGCGGAGGCCGCCGAACGCCCCTCGGAGTTCCAGAATACGGACGTGAAGTTCTCGTACTCGCTCCTGCGCACGGACGGCCGCCGCCAGCACGACGCCGACCTCTCCGGTGGGCAGTTGTTGAAACTCGCGGACGCCGACGACTGGGTGACCCAGCGCGCGGACGCTGTCGTCGCCAAACTCTCCCGAAACCTCGCCGACGAGGATGCGAACCCGCTGTTCAAGGTGAGCGACGGTAGCGAGGACACGGAGTGTTACGCGGTGCTCGTCAACGAGACGAGCCTGAACCGCGCGCTCCGCGAGGCCGACTACGGCGACCTGCTCTCCATCGAGTCCGCGCTCGTGCTGTGGAACGACGACGAGGGCGCGTACAATCTCGTCGTGGACGAGGAGACGGTCGTGGACCGCGCGTAACGAGGCGGTTCCCCACTCCTAAAAGTACGTCTCTGCGCGTTTCGATGCTTTCTCTCCGAGTCGCTCGGGCGACTCCGCGAACCACGCCGCGCCGTTCACTTCCGCTTCCTGTGTGGCAATCTGACCGCCCACGTAGTCGGCGTCGAAGAAGACGTGGAGCGTGTGGCTCACCCGGTCGTCGTCCGGGTCCTCGCTTCGCCACTCGAGATGTTCGAGGTGCCAGAGCCCCGTTATCTCGCAGTCGACGCCGGTCTCCTCGCGGACCTCGCGGCGCGCCGCCTGCTCGAAGGACTCGTTGCCCTCCAGACCGCCCCCGGGAACGCCCCAGTCGGACTCGCCGCGGGGGAGGATCATGAGCGCTCGCTCGCTGGTCTCCTCGCCGCCGGAGTACGTCTCGCTGCGCTCGCCGGCCTGCTCGGGCTGGCGAACGACCCACCCGTACGCGCTCCCGACGTAGCCGTCGTGAGCGTTCTCGACGTACTCCGGGAACTCCGCAGGCGGCACCTCGACCGTTCCCTCCTCGACCGGAACCTCACCGTACTCGTCCTGTAACCGCTGTCGCTGGTCGCGGACGAACGTCTCGTTGATGTGCACGGAATCCAGCGTATTCCACCCCAGGTCATCGTTGTTTCGGTGGTCGGCGGTTCGCGGGCGCCCCCACGTCGAAGGCCGTCGACTTCCGGACCGGCGGTGGGCTTTTGCCGCCTGCCGGCGATTTCCCTCCATGAACGAAGCGACGACGATTGGCGAGCGTACGCGAGTGCGGAGGAGCGAGCGTGAGTGACACACTCGAAATCCTCGTCACCAACGACGACGGAATCGACGCACCCGGTATCCGCGCGCTCGCCGAGGGCCTGAGCGACGTCGGGAACGTCACCGTCGTCGCGCCCGCGGACGACAGGAGCGCGATGGGGCGAGCGATGTCCCACGAGGTCGGCGTCTACGAGCACGAACTCGGCTACGCCGTAGAGGGGACGCCCTCGGACTGCGTGGTCGCGGGCCTCGAGGCGCTCGGCCCCTACCCGGACGTGGTCGTCGCGGGCGTCAACGAGGGCGCCAACCTCGGGATGTACGTCCTGGGGCGCTCGGGCACCGTGAGCGCCACCGTGGAGGCGACGTTCTTCGACGTGCCCGCGATAGCCACGAGTCTCTTCCTGCCGAGCGAGACGTTCGGCGAGGAGACCCACCCCGGAGACTACGAGGCCGCCGTCGACGCCACGACGTATCTCGTCGACCGGGCGTACGACTCCGGCGTCTTCGATCACGCAGACTACCTGAACGTGAACGCGCCCCACCCCGACGCCGGCGCGACCGGGAAGATGATGGTCACCCGGCCCTCCCACGCCTACGACATGACCGCCAAGCAGAACGGCGACACGGTGACCCTCCACGACCGCATGTGGGACCGCATGAACTCGGGCGACGTGCCCGACCCCGAGGGGACTGACCGCCGAGCCATCGTCGACGGCCACGTCTCCGTCTCGCCGCTCACTGCGCCACACACGACCGAGCACCACGACGAACTGGACGCACTCGCCGAGTCGTTCTAGCCGTCGAGCCGACAGTCCCGTAGCAGCGCGTCGGCGTCGACGAACTCGGCCACGTCCGCTGGCGGCCCCGGGAACCACGCGACGCGCTCTATCTCGTCGTCGTGCTCGCCGAGGTCGTCGCCGAACTCGGTCTGGTCGGTGCTCGCGGCGAACGCCACGAACCAGCCTCGGACTTCCGTCTCGCCCGCCCGGAACACCTGCTCTTCGACGCGGCCGGCGCGGCGAATCTCGCAGTCCAGCCCGGTCTCTTCTCGGACCTCGCGGCGCGCCGCGTCGGCGAACGACTCGTCGGCCTCGACGCCTCCGCCCGGGAGCACCCAGCCCTCGCTCCAGTTCGTCTCAACGAACGCGACCTCGCCGTCGGGGTTCCGGACGACCGCGCCGGCCGCCGTCCAGCTGTCGGCCGCGAGGTTCAGTTCCCCGGGTGGCACCTCGAACTCGCGGACGACGTGGGTGGCGTCCGTGCGCTCTAGCAGGGCGGCAACGGCGGCGTTCATGCACGTGGTCGGTCGATGCGGGCGAAAAAGGTAGCGGTGGTCGCTACCATCGCCGAGAGCGGCCAGCCGAGTTGCGTGCTGTCCGGCTTCGAACGCCGAAAGAACATCTCACCAACAACTGTATTGTCGACAGCGGCCGGAGCACCACGCATGAGCACTCCCGAGGAGAACTTCGAGATCGCCACCGACGGGTCGAACGAACTGGCGACGCGAGCGGAAGCGATCGACTGGCTCGAGGCCGCGAACGAGTGTGACATGCTCGCGGAACTCGCTCGAATGAACGACCTCGACGACCGACTCCGGGAGGAGGCGTTGACCTACATGGCACACCCGCCGTGTGAACAGTTACTGCGGACGGTCGCCGACGGCGGAGACCTGCCGGCGTCACTCCAGGAGCAAGCCGAAACGCTCCTCCGGGACACGCCGGACGACGCTGGCGCGAGTCCGTAGTACTGACCCGCTACGATGGAGCAACGGCGCGACAAGTGTATGGTGAGTCAACCCATACCATATCCGGAACTGGTGAGAGTCGCGTGTGCGGGCGGACTCCCACAAACGCCGACTGGCACCGGAAACCTCGGCGCGAACTCCGGCACGACTTTCCCCGGCGCATCCACACGACCATGACACAGCCGACACCGAAACCGACGGAGCAGATACAGAAGGAGTGGACGGTCGGTTCGTACCCGACGCTCGCACGAACGTTCCTACCGATGGCGTCCCGACTCGTCGACGCGGCGGGCGTCGGCCCGCAGGACCGCGTCCTCGACGTGGCCTGTGGCACGGGGAACGTCGCGCTGACTGCCTTCCGGCGAGGCGCCGACGTCACGGGCGTAGACATCACGCCGGCGATGCTCGACGGGGCACGCGAACGAGCGGCGGTCATCGACGCGGACGTCGACTGGGAAGCGGGCGACGCCACGGCGCTCCCGTTCGGCGACGACGCGTTCGACGCGACCCTCTCCTGCCTGGGGCACATGTTCGCCGACGACGCGGACGCGGCGGCGACCGAACTCGTCCGGGTCACCAGGCCCGGCGGCCGCATCGCGTTCACCTCGTGGACGCCCGAGAGTGGCATCGCCGCGATGATGCAGACGCTCTCGACGTACCTGCCGCCACGACCGGACTCACCGCCGCCGCCGTTCCTCTGGGGCGACCCGGACACCGTCCGCAGTCGGTTCGGCGACCGGGTCGAGGACCTCCGGTTCGAGACCGGGACGGTGCGGTACCCCGCGCTCTCACCGGGCCACTTCTGGGAGTCGATGACGTCCGATTCGGGCGCGATACGTCTCGCCGTGGAGGAGGTGGCAGAGAGTGAAACGGCGGCCCTCTGGGAAGAGCAGTCCGAAACGCTCGCCCCCTACTTCTCGGACGACGACAACGCGGTTGAACTGGAGTACCGACTGGTCACAGGAACGGTGGCGTAGGATCCGGATACGCCGTCGCTGGGCAACGATTCCGGTTCTTCGGGGTATCCCGTGCACTCCGCACTGTCGGTCACGGTCGCACTCCCTGCGTCGCTCACGCTCGCGATAGAACGGAGGAATCTACTTGCTCGCGCGAGTGCGGACACCCATGCGCCAGACACTCGTCGAGTTGTTGGAGAACAACCGGGAGCACGCGGACGCGTTCCACTCCCGGTTCGACGACGTACAGGAGTCCCAGCACCCGGACGCCGTCACCGTCTGCTGTTCGGACTCACGCGTGCTCCAGGACGCGATGTGGGGCAACGACGTCCCCGGGCGTATCTTCACCTGCGGGAACATCGGCAACCGCGTCGTCCAGCGCGTTCCCGACGGAGACGGTGGCACCCGGGACGTCGTCTCGGGCGACGTCCTCTACCCGCTCGCCCACACCGGAACGGACACCGCGGTCGTCGTCGGCCACACCGGGTGTGGCGCGGTCACCGCGACGTACGACGCCATCGACGATGGCGCCGACGAACCGGCGGGCATCGCGCACTGCGTCGACCTGCTCCGCACGCGTCTCGAACCCGGCGTCGACGCGCTCCCCGACGGCCTCGGCCACGACGCGGCCGTGAACCACCTCGTCGAGTACAACGTCGACCGGCAGGTCGAGTTCCTCCTCGAGAGCGAGGACGTCCCCGACGACGTGAGCGTTGCTGGCGTCGTCTACGACTTCCAGGACGTGTACGGCGGGCAGCGCGGCGAAGTCCACGTCGTGAACGTCGACGGCGAGACGGACGGGGAGACGTTACGGGACGACTACCCTGAGATCGACTCTCGAATCGAACGGCTCTGGGAGTACTAAACGCCCGACTGGCAAACGACCACGGCGGCCTCAGACGCCGAGTTCGTCGGCGAACTCGCCGAACGTCTCGATAGTCAGGTCGGGTTCCGTCTCGTACGGCCCCCACAGCGTGTCCTGGCGGTTTATCCAGACGCCCTGCATTCCGGCGTGAATCGCCCCCGGAACATCCCACCAGCCCGCGGCCACGAAGCTGACGTTCTCTATCGGCGTCCCCATCTCGTCCGCGGCGTGACGGTACGGTTCGACGTCCGGCTTGAACCGCTCGACTTCGTCCGCGCTGATGGTGTCCGTGAGGAGGTCGCCGAGATCTCCGTGTTCGACCATCGACTCGAGCATCTCCTCGCTGCCGTTCGAGACGACGTACAGGTCGTACCCCCCGTCTCTCAGCCGTCTCATCCCGTCGTGTACGTCGTCGAAGACGGGCAGTTCGTGGTACGTCGAGAGGATCTCCTGCTGGTCGCTCTCGTCGAGTTCGATGCCGAGCGTGTCGAGAGCGTACTGCAACGCGTGTCGGTTCATCTCGTAGAACGAATCGTACTCCTCGATGGCGTTCGCGACCATCGCGTAGCCCAGCGAACGGTTCCGCCAGAGTTTCGCGACCACTTCGGGCGAGTCGACGTACTCCGAGAGCGGCTCTTCCACCGCCATCACGTCGACGAGAGTGCCGTACGAGTCGAACGCGACCGTTTCGACGGCGTCAGCATCGAAGGACATCGTCGGATACGATAACGGCGCACACGATGAAGTAACTTACTGGGCCCACGGGATGGCCACGACGAAACGCGAAGGAGTCCGTCGTCGAAATAGGCCGGATTCAGGGAAAACGCCACTGTCGAGTCGCTCAGTCTGAGGTAGTTGACGCCGGCGTAGTCCCGGCGCTCGGGTTCGCGTATCGGATCTTGTGTTCGGTCGAATTGCCGCCAGACTCAGATAACAGAACGTGGTAACAGTACACATTCCAATGGCGGAGTTACTGGCTCTCCTCGAAAACCTGCTCGTTGTTCTGGTGATCAGCGCGACTGTGCGCGCCGTCCTCAACTACCTGCCGAACATCTCCTACTCCGTCGTTCTCGTGCTCGTCGGACTGCTGTTTTCCGCATTCGGCGTCTCGGTGGGCCTCCCTCTCACGTCGGACATCATCCTGTTCATCATTCTCCCGACGATCCTCTTCTTCGGGACGATATCGATGGACGCCTCCCTCTTTCGGCAGAACATTATCGCCCCGTTCTACTCGTGCTCCTCGGCCTCCCGTTCGGCATCGCGCTCTTCGGCGGTATCGGCGTGTACGCGTTCGAATTCCCGGTGATTATCTCGCTCCTGTTGGCCGCGATGATCTACCCCGTAGACCCCGCCGCCGTGATCTCGCTGTACCACGAACTGGACGCTCCGTGTTCTAGCTACACCCGCACATGTTCGACTACCCGCAGACCTTTTGCTTTCACCACCCTACCCCCGATAGATGCCGATCACAGACGAGATCCGTACGGCTGAGTCTGTTCGAGACCGATCGAGCGTTGCCGGAAAGACGGTCGTCGTGACGGGCGCATCCAGTGGGATTGGCCGTGCCATTACGGAGACGTTCGTCGCGGACGGCGCGGACGTCGTCATCTGCTCGCGCACGCAGGAGGACGTCGACGTTGTCGCCGAGGAACTGAACACCGCCGATCTCGCAGGGTCCGTCGTCCCGGTCGAATGCGACGTGACCGACCGCGACTCGGTCGCGGCGCTCGCGGAAGCGACCCTCGAGGAGTTCGACGGTGTAGACGTCGTCGTGAACAACGCGGGCGGGGCCGGAGAGGGTGGCCCTCTTCAGGGAGTCGATCCCGAGGACTGGGATGGCGTCATCGACGTGAACCTCACCGGGACGTACAACGTCACCAGCGCGTTCTCGGACGCGCTCCGCGAAGACGGCGGCGCGGTCGTCAACACTTCGAGTATGGCCGGTCGGTACGGCGTTGCCGGGATGGGGCCGTACAGCGCCGCAAAGGCGGGAGTCAGCGCGCTCACCCGTACGCTGGCAGCGGAGTGGGCCGGCGATGACGTCCGCGTGAATGCGGTCGAACCAGGGTTCATCGCGACGCCGCCCGTCCGTGAGTGGCTCGGCGTCGAGGAAATGCCCGAGCGGGATGCTGTCGACCGCAAAATCGGAACGCCCCACGAGGTAGCGGACACTGTTCGGTTCCTCGCGAGCGACGCCGCCTCCTTCGTCACCGGTCAGACCATCGCGCCGACCGGCCCACCGAACACGTTTGTGCCGCCCGAGCCCTGATTCCCCCACTAACGCCAACTCTCTGCGGTCATTCCGGTTGGCTGCTCGTCATACTGGATACGGCTCCGCCCGTCCTCCGACGACGCGTCTCCGTATCAGACCCCCCCTGCACAGTCGCAGTTATTTCAACCGGTCCGACCGTCTATGGTCGGTAGCCATGACCCCCGGGGTTTCACTCGCCGAAACGTGCGAGAACGTCGACGAACGGGTCGCCCTCGATACGTCGTATCTCGTTTTGATGACGACGTCCGGTGTACTCGCTGGGGTAGCTCTCCTCACCAATTCGATTCCGATGCTCATCGGCGCGATGGTCGTCGCCCCGGCGTTGACGCCACTGGAACTCGTTTCCGCTGGCCTTGCTGCCAACCGGGTTGGTCGAGCCCGATTCGGGGTCTGGGTCGCCTTCGTCGGCCTTCTGGCTGCGGCTGTCGGGGCTGTCGGAACGACGCTGGCACTGAACATAACAGGGGTTCTCCCGCCCGAAGCGAATCTCGTAGAGAAACCGTTACTCGAGGAGCGCGTGACTGTCGGCTGGTTCAGCGTCGTCGCAGCCGCTGCGGCTGGTATCGCGGCGGCGATAGCGACCGACCAAGACCGGACAGACACGCTCGTCGGTGTCGTCGCTGCACTCGCACTCGTCCCGGCCGCAGCCGCTGGCGGGATAACGTTGCTGTCGCGTTCGCCCGCGAAGGCCACCGGCGGACTGCTCTTGCTCGTCGTGAACGCAGGGCTCGTCGTGATAACCGGGACGGTGGCACTCTGGCTTCAGGCTCGCGTCGGTAGCAGGTGACCACGGGCTGATCTGCGTGTGATGCATCCATCGCCTGCTTCAAAAACATATTCAGGTCTCGAACTGCTGTTCCTGAGTTCGTCTAAACAGGTTTACTCTCCAAACGTTCTTGCCGACCGCGCCGTAATGTCGCTGTGTTGCAACAGAACTCCAGTTCTAAATCCGCCGAGAGGAGTTCCTCGTTCACTCACTTCTCCTCGTCTGGTTCCTCGTCGGTTCCTCGTTCGCTGGTCTCGGATCGGATTTAGCCGATGCAACCTCGGCCACGGTTCCGATCCCTTCTCTTGAGGTCGGATTGCTCTTTGGAACGGTACTCGTCGCCGCTCTCTGGGTTGCGGGTTTCCGTCCCTCGCTCTGGGCGAGTGGTAGATACTTTATCGCCACAAATACTCTGCAATTCCTGTTCATCGCTAGTGGTTCTCTGTTCCTTCCCTTCGAGACCTCACTATCACCGTGGGAAGTGGTCTTACTTCGTAGCCTCGCGATAGCAATCCCGGCCGCGCTCATCTTTACTAATCTGGGCAGACAGGTCCGTGACTTCGTACAGAAGCAGATACGGAACCTCGTCAAAACACCTCCCGAGTAAACCGGCAAGTGGGCGGAGGTGAGTGTAGCAGTGTTTGTTACCTGCTCTCGCTGTTCGACCTTGTTCAGATAGATGAAATCCACCATAGCAACGTCTCAATTTATGTCTACTTTCGTGTTGTCGAAACTCGGGTACGTCGTGACTTGTCTCACTCCGAGTGGTCGTCAACACTAGCTATCTTACACCCGAGCACGCTGTCGATGTCCTGTCGAATACAGTCGTCAGCGAGTTCCAGCATCTGCGGGCCAGCCCGCTGTGTGACCCGGTAGAATCGTTTTCTCCCATCCTGCTCTACCTCGACCAGCGTACAGTTGTTGAGGCACTGGAGGTGATGCGAGACGAGGTTGTACGAGAGGTCAGTTCGCTCACAGAGTTCAGTCACGTTCAGTGGATCGTCTGCTTCGATGAGCGTCTGATAGATACGGAGCCGCGTCGGGTCGCCCAGCGCACGAAACAGCGTCGCCCGGGCTTCGTTTACCTCGTCGTCGTTCTGGAGAAGACTCGAACTCATTGTACGTCAAGTTGGGTATCACGAGTACGTAGTTCCTCGCCTTAGTCCGACCTTTCTTGACCCTATATGCCCAAACGTTCGTTAGAATGTCTAACCGAGAGTACGACCTCGTGATACTCGGCGGTGGTGCGGGAGCATTCGCGGCCATCACGGAAGCGAGCGAACGCGGTCTCTCGACAGCGATGGTGAATACCGGCCTTCCGCTTGGGGGAACCTGCGTTAACGTGGGTTGCGTCCCGAGCAAGCACCTACTCGCAGTCGCTGATGCCGCAGACGTACCACGGTCAAACCCCTTCGAGGCTATCGAGTACGATGCCGACCAACCGCACGTGGATTGGGAAGCCGCCCTCGAAGAGAAAGACCGTCTCGTCGCGTCGATGCGCGAGCAAAATTACGTGAGTGTAGCCGACTACTACGAAACGGACATCTACGAGGGCTTCGGACAATTCGAGGACGATACGACAATCGAAGTCGTCAACGGTGCAGACGAAGGGACGCGACTTCGTGGTCAGAAGGTTCTCGTTGCGACCGGCAGTTCTCCACACATCGCTCCCATCGACGGCATCGAAGACGTAGATTACGAGACGAGCGAGACCATCCTCGAACGCCGTGAACTCCCCGAGAGCATCATCATCGTCGGTGGCGGTTACGTGGGTTGTGAGTGGGGTCAGATTCTCTCACGGTTGGGTGTAGACGTGACGCTCCTTCAGCGGTCGAGTTACGTCCTCTCGGGGATGTGGGAAGACCTTGGGCGCGATCTCCAGTCGCACCTCCGCGACGAGGGAATTACGGTCATTACAGGGGCGACCCCGGATGAAGTGACGACAAGCGAGAATGGTGACGTAATCGTAGATACGTCCGTCGCCAGCGGGAGTCAGGAATTTACGGCGGACACTCTGTTCGTTGCGACTGGCGTCAGGCCGAACACGGAGGACATCGGTCTCCAAGCCGTCGGCGTCGAAACTGACGAACAGGGTGCGGTCGTCGTAGACGAACAGTTCCAGACATCGAACCCGGACGTGTACGCCGCCGGGGACTGTATTGGGAGTCCGATGTTGGAGACGGTGGCCGCAAAAGAAGGAAACCACGCAGTGAAAAATGCGTTTGGAGGCGAGGGGGCGACCATCGACTACAACTCCGTACCGATGGTCGTCTACACGAGTCCCGAAGTCGCATCGGTCGGAACGACAGAACCGGAGTACATGGACGAACACGGGACGTGTACCTGTCGGACAGTGCAGATGGAAGACGTACCGAAAGCGAAAGCCGTTGAGGACACCCGGGGTCTCGTGCAAGTCGTGAAGCACCACGAGACAGACGAAATTGTCGGCGTCCATATGGTCGGGCCACGAGCGGCAGATATGATTCCCGAGGCGACGCTGGCGGTCAAGTACGGGCTAACCGTAGACGACATCATCGACACCGTGCATCCGTTCCCGACGTTCTCGGAGGCGTTCAAGCACGCATGTCAGGCGTTCCGCCGAGATACGTCCACGATGAGCTGTTGCGTCGAGTAACTCGATTACTCCCGTTTTGAACGCTGGGAAATTTTGTTCAACTCGATGAGCAATCGAAAGATGGCCTTCACGAGGTTCGCATCCACGTCGAAGGCTTCGGCGTTCTCGCCGGCGCGCTCCATCACCGCCGCCTCCTGATCTTCGTCTACCGTCTCGAGTCCTCGTTCGGCTTTCACCTCTGCCACGGTGTCCGCGACGTACGTGCGTCTCGCGATCAAGTCGACGATGTCGCGGTCGATGGACTCGATTTCGTCGCGCAGTTCCTCTAGACTCATGTCGTTCGGGCGCCGTCCGGCCGCGTCGTCGTCAGCCGGACCGTTCCCGGTCTCTCGTCCCATAATGGTTTCACCTCCGCGAGTGCCGCCTCGGTACCGACAGCGACGTAACTCGGGCCGCTCCCCGACAGCGAGACGCCGGTCGCGTGTGGGAGCGCCTCGAGCAGTGGGTCCGTCGGTCGGTCGAGTGCCGCGCAAGCCGCGAGACCGTTCATCGTCATCGCCATCCCGTAGCGGCCGGCGAGCGCGAGTTCCTCGACGTGCTCTGCGACCGGCGCGACCCGGCGGAACGCCTCGAGGTCGACGTCCGCGCTGAAGAACCGCTCGGGGGGCGTCCACGCGAGCACGCGCCAGTCCACGTCCTCGTGGAGCAGTAACGCGTCCTCCGTGTTGTCCGTGACGGTGAGACCGCCGAGCATGCTCGCGCTGGCGTCGTCGAACGCGCCCGTCACAGTGACGCCGGCCTCTCGTGCGGCCTGTACGCCGAGGCGTGCGGCGTCGACGCGGGCGACCTCCTCGGCGACGCCGAGTGCGTCGAGGGTCGCCAGCACGGTGGCGTTCGCGGCGGCGCTCGAACTCTTCAGGCCGGCAGCCAGCGGCACGTCGCTGTCCGTGCGCACGCTCCCGCGCTCGCTCTCACCGTACGCGTCCGTCGTCAGCGCGACGCAGCGCTCGACGAGGCTGGTGTCGGCGTCCGGGTGGCCGGCGACCTCGCCGCGCACATCGTCAGCGTCAGCGTCGAGGTCCACGGTCGCGGTGACGTCGAGGTCGATGGCGAACGCGCTGCCGACGCCGGTGGCGAACGCGTTCAACACGGTGCCCGCGGCGGGCGCGACTGCGCGGCCGTCCATGCGTACTCCTGCCACGGGGCGCATTTACGACTGACGGTTAGAGCAACGCGGGAGAACCGGGGGCTTTTCCTCGCCGACCTCGAAGCCCCGGGCATGAGCGCCCGCAGCGACATCGCGCCGAGCACGCTCGGCGTCGAACTCAAGGAGGAGGGCGTCTACGTCGAGTACACGGACGAACGGCGCACGTTCTACAACGGCGTTCCGGAGCGGGTCGAGGGTGAGGTCAGATGCCGCCCCGGGAAGGACGTCCACGTGCTGGTCACTGACCCGACGGAGACGGAAGGCGTCCTCGTCTACGTGAACGACCTGAAGACACACGACGACATCCTCGAGTCGACCGGCGTCGGGCGCGTGCTACTCGGCGACGGCGAGGAGGAGGAACTGTTCCCGGGCGTGACGGTGCGCGCGGATGGCTACGCCATCGAGATCGAGGCCGACCCGGAGGCGGCGCGCGGCCGCGTGTTCGTGTTCGAGGAGGACGAACTCGGGGAGCGCGGGTTCGAACTGGTCGCTCCCGAGTGAGCGAGGGCGCTGGAGACGCCCCGGAGTAGTTACTGGAGATACGACGGGTCTTCGGCGTCGCAGTTCTCCTCGTGTTGTTCCGCGTCGTTCTGGTCGTCGAACATCAGTCCGCACTCCTCGCAGCGGTACCAGGTCATGCCGTCCCGCTCAGTCTCCTCGACCATACCGATGGTTCGACGGTCAGCCGTAAAAACAATTACCCCGCTGTGGGCGTCGTGGCACCCACCCACTGCCCCCTACCGCTGGCCGACGTTCGCGTCGCCATTCGTCTCGGCGTTCGCGTCGCCACTCGTCCTGCCGTTTGGTTCGCCGCTCACTTCCGGGACGGACCCGCGCCGTCGAGCAGTCGCTCGTAGGCGGTGCTCGGCCCCGCGTCGGCGTCCGACTGGTGCTGGTGGACGCTGACGTACCCGTCGACGAGCACCGTCAGCGAGTCGTACTGCTCGCTGAACGCCTCGAGGTTGTGCGTGGACACCAGCACGCAGCGCTCGCCGTCGGCGTACTCCGTGGCGACGGCGACGAGGCGGCGGCGGGTCGCGGGGTCGAGGTCGGCGAGCGGCTCGTCGAGCAACAGGACCTCCGGGCGCTTGAGGAGCGCGAGCGCGAGGTCGAGTTTCTTCCGGAAACCGCCGGAGAGCGCGTTCGCCGCCCGGTCGCGCTCCGGGGCGAGACGGAGACGCTCGACGAGGGAGTCCCGCCACTCGTCGTCGGCGTCCGTCAGCGACTGGAAGACGTCGAGATTCTCGCGCACCGTCAAATCGGGGTAGACGTTCGGGCGCTGGAACGCGTACCCGAGTGAGTCGGGCGTCTCGACGCGCCCCGCCGTGGGCCGCGTGAGTCCGGCGATTGCCCGCAGTAGCGTGGTCTTCCCGGAGCCGTTCGGCCCGGCGAGGCAGTGCAGGCCGGCGCCGTACTCGAGGCTCACGCCGCCGAGCGCGGTGGTGTCGCCGTACGTCTTCGTGAGGTCGGTTATCGCTATCATCAGGCCCTCCGTTCGTACAGTTCCACTGCGCCCGAGAACGCCACCGCGGCGACCACGACGGCCGCCGCGAGGCCGAGCAACCAGTCCGCGTACGCGGTCACGGGGTCGCCGCGGAGCACGTACCCGCGGGTGGCGATGGCGGCGTAGTGCGTCGGGACGTGGCGGACGAGCCACCGGCGTGCCGGCGAGAAGAAGCCGACGGGGTATGCGAGCCCCGAGAACGTCAACACGAAGCCCAGCACGAGCAGGTTCGCGATGCGCCCCCACGCGCCGAACCCGACGACGAGCACCACGGTCGCCGCGACCAGCGAGAGCAGGCAGAACGTGAGCAGCGTGACGACGACGGTGCCGACGCTCAGGACGTGGAGGTCGGCACCCATGCTCGCGCTCACCACGTCGAAGACGGCCAGCGGGACGACCAGGAGACCGGCGAAGAACGCAATCTTGCTCGCGACGACGGCGTGCAGGGACGTCTCGACGCGGAGTCGGTCGAGCACGGCGGCCTCGCTGTCGAACGTGTACGGGAGGTACGCGAGCGCCACGAGTGAGACGAGCGTCAGCACGAACGTCGGGACGAGGTACGACGACAGCGAGTACTTCTTGCCGACGACGTGCCGGGTCGCGGTCACGTCACGAGGGAGCGTGTTGTCGAGCGCGTACGACGTGATGGAGGTGAGCGCCTGCGCGGGGCGCTGGTAAGGGACGACGCTGCCGGAGACGTACACGTGGAACTGGGCGGTGCCGAGCGACCCGTCGGTGAGGTTCGGCGGTACCGTGAGCACGGTGTACACCTGCTCGCGGTTCAGCGCGTCCATCGCCGCGGCCTTCGTCTCGTACGTCGCCGGGTCACTGAAGAACGTCACCGCCGCCTTCGCGATGTTCAGGTCGTCCCGCGTGACGGACGCGGTCTGGGGCGCGATGGCGATGGGCGCGTCCGTCGGGAGGACGTGCTGGAAGGCGAACGTCGCGTACGCGAACACCGCGGGTAGAACCACGAGAACCGCGAACAGCGCCAGCAGCTTGTGCCGCCCCCACGTCAGTTCCTTCCGAAACAGGGACGACAGATCCATTCTACGCGGAGACGAGGGGTGCGAGCGAGGCCGAACTATCGGTCGACGTGGACGACGACGCGGACCCCGACGCCGACGTACTTCCGGACATTCGCTCGCTGTACGTCTCGAGTAGCGTCTCGAGGTTCGAGACGGTGTTCACGTAGGAGACGGTCACCGTGTCACCGCTCTGGGAGACCGAGAGCTTCTGGAGGGCGTTGCGGAGTTCGTCGTCAACCATCCCCGAGTACAGCGAGATGCCGCCCTTGACGACGTCGTGGACGCGGGAGGCGTCGGACTCGGTCTTGCTCGTGAACGAGACGTCGAGCCCCACCTCGTCGGCAGACGTGTAGAACGACCCTGAGACGAACTGGACGGTGTTGAACGCGCTCGTGTTCACCGGCGACCCGGCGCCGATGCGGTCGGCGGGCACCTGCTTCTGGGGGACGTCCATCGCGAACCGCAGGTAGCCGTCGCGGGTGTTCTCGTAGGTCGCGCGGAGGTCGCCGCCGACGGCGTCCTGGTCGCCGGCGCGGACGTCCACGACGCTCTTGACGGCGGAGACGTCGCCGAGCGCGAACGTGCCGTCACCGAGCACGGCGAGCGCGGAGTCGTCCGAGTAGCCGTACGTGTACAGCGTGGTCTCCTTGTACGAACTCTTCGAGAGCTCGGAGCCCTCCTCGCGCATCGCGGAGACGAGTTCGTCCTCGGAGTACGCGGAGGCGAGGACCATCCCGGAGTGCTCGGCGTTCATCGAACTGGTCGCCTCGGCTGTCGCGAAGAACGTCACGCTGTGGACGTTCGAGGGGTCGAGGCCGGAGGAGTTCTTGGCTTCGTCGAGCATCCCGGCGACGCTCGTCGGGCCTTCGTAATACTCGGAGTTCTCGGCCTGCGCCTCGAGCATCGTGTTGGCGAGGCTGCGCAGCGAGTCGTCGCCGACCGCTCCGGCGGCGTCGACGTAGCCGACCATCTGGGCGTTCGCGGGGACGCTGTCGAGTTTCGCGCCGCCGCTCGCGCTGGCCTCGGAGTTCAGCATGCCAGCGCACCCCGACGTCGCGAGCATCGCGACGACGGCGATAGCGACGACCGCGTTTCGATTCGATTGGAGAGTCATGTCCGGCGGTTCACAGCGTCTTACTTAAAATCTTCCGACCCGGCCGCGGAAACCGTAATGCGTCGGCAGCCCGTACCGCCGACGATGACAGAGCGAGAGGTCGCCGCGACCGTTCGAGAGGCCGCGCCGCGGGACGCCGGCCGGGGCGTGGTCCGCCTGCCGGCGGACGCGCGCCGCGAACTCGGCGTGCTGAGCGGGGATACGGTGCGCGTGGCGGGTGAGGAGTCGACCGTGGCGAAGGTGTGGCCGGCGGCCGACGACGTGGCGAGCGACGAACTCCGTGCAGACGGCGAGACGCGCGCGAACGCCGGCGTCCGGGTCGGGGACACCGTTCACGTGACGCCGGCGGACGCGGGGACGGCCACGCGCATCGTGGTTGCGCCGTTCGCCGCGCACGCCCAGGACGATGGCTCGACGGCCGACGCTGTCCGCCGTTCGCTCCTCGACCGCCCTGTGAGCGCGGACGAGCGCGTGAAGGTGGACTCGCTCGGCGACGCCGGGGAGTTCCGCGTCACGGACACCGCGCCGGAGGGCACCGTCGTCGTGGACGAGAGCACCGACGTGGAGGTGGCCGAGTCGGCCGTCGAGCCGGACGACTCGGCTGGCGGCGTCGGCGTCACCTACGAGGACGTCGGTGGACTCGGCGACGAACTCGCGTCCGTCCGCGAGCTCGTCGAACTCCCGCTCGCGGACCCCGGGCGGTTCCGTCGCCTCGGCATCGAACCGCCGAAGGGCGTGTTGATGCACGGGCCGCCGGGGACCGGGAAGACGCTCATCGCGCGCGCCGTCGCCAACGAGGCTGACGCCCACTTCCAGCACGTCTCCGGGCCTGAAATCGTGCGAAAATACAAGGGCGAGTCCGAGGAGCAACTCCGCGAGATATTCGAGGACGCCGCGGAGAACGCGCCCGCGGTCGTGTTCTTCGACGAGATCGACGCCATCGCCGCGAAGCGCGAGGACACCGGCGACACCGAGCGCCGCGTCGTCGCCCAACTCCTCAGCCTCATGGACGGCCTGGAAGCGCGCGGCGAGGTGGTCGTCATCGCGGCGACGAACCGCCCGAACGACCTCGACCCCGCGCTCCGCCGGCCCGGCCGGTTCGACCGCGAGGTCGAGATCGGCGTGCCGGACGAGGCGGGCCGCCGCGAGATTCTGGACATCCACGCGCGTGGAATGCCCCTCGCCGACGACGTGGACCTGGACGCGCTGGCCGCCAGAACGCACGGCTTCGTCGGCGCGGACCTGCGCGCGCTCGCCACGGAGGCCGCGATGGCGGCCATCCGCCGCGAGCGCGAGAACGACGCTGTCGACACCGTGACCGCGGCGGACTTCGAGCGCGCGCTCTCCGGCGTCGAACCGTCGGCGATGCGTGAGGTCGTCGCCGAGCAACCGGACGTCACCTACGAGGACGTCGGCGGCCTCGACGACGCGAAGCAGGCGCTCAGCGAGGCCGTCGAGTGGCCGCTTCGCTACCCGTCGCTGTTCGACGCCACCGACACCGACCCGCCGACCGGCGTGTTGCTGTACGGGCCGCCGGGCACGGGGAAGACGATGCTCGCGCGCGCCGCCGGCGCTGAGAGCGGCGTGAACGTCATCCGGGTGGCCGGCCCCGAGTTGCTCGACCAGTACGTCGGCGAGTCAGAGCGCGCTGTCCGCGAGGTGTTCGAGCGCGCCCGGCAGGCCGCACCCGCTCTCGTGTTCTTCGACGAGATCGACGCCGTCGCGGCCGCCCGCGGCGACGGCGGCCACGAGGTGACCGAGCGCGTCGTCAGCCAACTGCTCACGGAACTCGACGGCGTCGCGGACAACCCCCAGGTGGTAGTGCTCGCCGCGACGAACCGCCGGGACGCCCTCGACCCCGCGCTGCTGCGGCCCGGACGCCTCGAAACTCACGTCGAGGTGCCCGCGCCCGACCGCGAGGCGCGCGCGAAAATCCTCGCGATACACGCCCGCGACACGCCCCTCGCCGACGACGTCGACCTCGACGGACTCGCTGTGGACCTCGACGGGTTCACGGGCGCGGAACTTGCTGCGGTCGTGCGCGCGGCGTCGATGCGGGCGATTCGACGAACGGTGGACGCACACGGCGAGGATGCTCAGCGTCGCGCCGGTGACGTGGCGGTCGCTGCCGAGGACTTCGACGCCGCAGTCTCGGACTTGTTGTCGAACCGATAGCCAGACTCGACAGTGCGGACGACGCGGCGACGCTACTCGATGTCCACGTTGTGCGGGTGCTTGGTGCGCTTCGGGAGGCGCACGCGGAGCACGCCCTTCTCGTAGGTCGCACGTGCTCGCTTCTCGCGCACCCATTCGGGCAGTTGGACGATTCGGCGAACAGACGGCCTGCCCGCGGTCGGCCCGTCCTCGTCGGGGTCCGCGACGAGTTCGACGCGGGATTTCTTCACGGTCACGTCGATGTCCTGTTTGCGGTACCCGGGGAGTTCCGCGACGACGACGTACTCGTCGCTGCGTTCGATGACGTCCACGGGGACGTCCTTGGAGCGTTCAGTTCGGTCGTCGAGTAGCTTCCGGCGTCGGCGATCCGAGGACATGCGTTTGTATTGTATTTCCAATGGGATAAGCGCGCCGCGCAGCAGAACCGACGGACGAGCGTCGTCGACCCGGCGTCACCAGAACGCCTTCGTTCGGGCGTACTCGCGCTCCCGTTCGAGGATGTCCCGGTAGAAGTCGGCCTCGTCCTCGCGGTGGCGGTTGATGACGCGCGCGGCGTTCTGCGGCCCGACGCCGCGGGCCACGAGCGCGATGACCGCGCGCTTGCCGTGGCTCTGCACGATGCTCGCGTTCCGGAACACGCGCTCGGTTCGGGACTTCTGTTCGTCGTCGCGGTCGTTCGCGCGCACCGCCTTCACGGCGTCGTCGGCCCACGGCGAGAGCGCGGCGATGCGCGTCGACTCACAACGCGGGCATTCGGGCTGGTCTGTCACGCGCCGGACCTTCGTCGTGTGCTCCCAGTCCTGACAGTGCGTACAGAACAGCTTCACGCGGTCGTCCTGGATGCGCTCCCTGATGGCCTGCACGACGCTCGCGTCGGCGTTCTCCGGTGTGAGGAGTTCTTGTCCGGACGAGCGTCCGTCGACGCCGATGGGCGTGTGCTCCCCGATTATCTCCACGTCGAGGTCGCCGGACTGGATGTCCCGAAGGACGGCGCTCGCGCGCTCGACGTCGAGGTCCGTGTGGAACACCTCCCGCATCGCTTCGTCGTAGACCGGCGTGTCCTCCAGCGCGCCGAGGAGGCGAGAGAGACCGACGCCGTCTCGTCCCTTCCAGCGTTTGAGCGCGCCGAACTTGGCGGCGACCTGTGCGAGCGTGAACTTCAGCGTGTCCGAGCGCTTCAGGCTGAGTTCCAGCAGCGACTCGACGTGCGCGGGGTCGGTGTCGTGGAGCAGGTCGACCACGTCGTTCGCGCTCACGCGCGTCGGCACCTCTAGTTCGACCCGGTACGGACCGACGTCCAGGCCCACCGAGGAGCCGGTCCGCTGGCCGAGCAGCGCCGACACCAGGCGGCCGATAGTCTCGTTGGCTTCGTGGCCGTGGGCGGCGTTCAGGACGATGGTGCCACCCTGCTGCTCGACGACGATTCGGTCGTCGGTGGGCACCGGCGTCTCCGCGTCGACCTGTCGCTCGACCTGTTCGACGGCCTCTCCCGCAGTGTAGTCGTCGGTCGGGTAGCGCGCCGTGAACTCGCGGGCGACTCCGTCTCGGGTTCCGCCTGCTTCGAACTGCGAGCCAGCGACACCGCGAATCTCGCCGACCTCCTGGGCGACGTCGAAGGGCACCGGAATCTCCTGGCCGACCCAGGAGGGAACTTCACCGGCGGGGTCCTCGATGGGCGAGACGTTCACGCGTTCTTCCTCCTCGTCGACCTCCGCGACGCGCCACATCTCGCCGCGCTGCACGAACGTCGCACCCGGCTCGGCGAAGTTCACGACGAACCGCTCGTCCAGCGTCCCGACCTGCCGTCCCGCCGCCATGTCGTAGACGCCGTAGGTCTCCTCGTCGGGGATCATCGAGAGGTTCGCGTAGTAGTACTGCCACGTCCCGCCGGACTTCGAGATGGTGTCCTCGTCGTCGTCCACGTAGACGACGCGGTTGTGGTGGAGTTCCATCGCCACTTCGCGGAACGTCTCCTCGTCGAGGTCGCTGAACGGGTACGCCCGCGTGACAATCTGATAGGCGTGGCGCGCGGACGTCTCTCCGAAATCCATCGCGATGCCCACAATCTGGTTCGCCACCGTGTCGAGGCTGCCGTGGTGGATCTGCGTGACCTCCACGTCGCCCTCGGCCGCCCGGCGCGCGATGGCGAGCGCCTCGAACGTGTCGTCGGGGTGGCCGGTGATGATGGTGCCCTCGCTCACCTCGTCCCGGCGGTGGCCCGCGCGCCCGACGCGCTGGAGGAGGCGAGCGACCTCCCGAGGGCTCTGGTACTGGACGACGTGGTCGATGCGCCCCACGTCGATGCCGAGCTCCATCGACGAAGTGCAGAGCAAGCCATCCAATTCGCCGGCCTTGAACTCCTCCTCCACGTCGATGCGGGCCTCCTTCGAGAGGCTGCCGTGGTGGACGCCGATGTTCGCGTCCAGTTCCTTGAACCGCGACCCCAGCGCTTCCGCGGTCTGCCGGGTGTTCACGAACGCGAGCACGGAGTCGTGCTCCTCGACGATCTCGCGGATTGCGCGCACGTGGCTCGCCATCCCGGGGCTCGTCATCAGTTCGTTGCCCATGCGCTCGTCGGCCCGCGTCACCTCCGGTTCGCGCACCGAGAACTCGACTTTCGACGCCACGTCGACCTCGACGACCTCACAGCCCCGGTTCCCGGTCAGGAACGCCGCGACCTCGCTCGGGTCGCCGATAGTCGCCGACAGCCCGATGCGCTGGAAGTTCCCCGCCAACTCGACGAGTCGCTCCAGCCCGATGGAAAGCTGTGCGCCGCGCTTCGCGCCCGCCAACTCGTGTACCTCGTCGATGACCACGTGGCGCACGTCCGCGAGGCCGTCCCGCAACTTCTCGCCCGTGAGCATCGCCTGCAGCGTCTCCGGCGTCGTCACCAGCACGTCCGGCGGGTCGTTGGCCTGCTTCTGGCGCTGGTAGTCCGTCGTGTCGCCGTGGCGCACGTCCACGTCGATGCCGAGCGTCTCCCCCCACCAGTCCAGGCGCTCGCGCATATCCCGGTTCAGCGCGCGAAGCGGCGTGATGTACAGCGCTGCGAACCCGTCGGGCGCGCCCTCCTCGGCTATCGAATTCAACACGGGGAGCATCGCCGTCTCGGTTTTCCCCGTCCCGGTGGGCGCCACGACGAGGCCGTTCCGGCCCTCCGCGAGCGGTGGGATTGCCCGGCGCTGTGGCTCCGTCGGCGTACTGAATCCGCGCTCGGAGAGCGCCTCGCGAACCACCGGCCCGAGGTGCGAGAACGCGTCCATCCCCCGCGACTCACTCATTCGAAACGTGGTAGGGGCGCGACCCGAATAAGGTCGTTGGAGGGGGTGAGAACCTGTTACAGTCGAAGTGGGAGCGACGACCAAACTGTTCTTCGTCCCTCGAAAGCCCCCGCTCCGGGATCGACTCGAACAGTGGCCCTCAACACCTCGAAAGTCCTGGAAGATTCGCTGCGCTCGTCTTCCAACCGTCGCGGGCGCAAGCGCCCGCTCAGTCCCACCTCCTGCCGGCTGGTCAACCGGTATCGGGTGGGACTGAAAGGGGCCGCGTTCTCGGTGAACCCCGACGAAGTAAGCACGCGACCAATGGGAGCGCGCGAAGCGAGTCGCGGGAGCCGAGAACGCGGGGGCTTTCGAGGTCTGGAAACCTATCGTAGTCGTTCGGGCACTGGCGTTCCTGCAGAGACACTAGACGGTTCACACACTCGAAAATCGCCCTAGTCGCGTGCCGTCCATCAGATAGATCTCTGCGTCCGGACACGCCTCCGGGAGGAACGGCGCGAGAAAGCCCTGTCCGTCGACGTTCACCCACGTGCCGCCCGAAAGGTCGTTGAACGCCGGGAAGACGACGAGGTCCGCGTTCGTCTCGACCTCCTCGCCGTAGTATTCGGAGAACGGCGCGGCGTCCAGCGGGCCGCGCAGCCACGCGCGTTCGACACGCGCACCGCCGACGTCGTCCTCGAGGCGCACGCTCACGTGCTCGTGGCCGACGCAGACGGTGTCCGCCGCGAGCACCTCACGACTCGGCCACGTGTGGCCGTGGGCAAAGCCGACGTCGCCGATTCGGGTGCCGCCCGGCGGCGTGACTGGGACGTCGAATTCCTCCGCAAGGCCGCCGTCGTGGTTGCCGCGCACGAGCGTCATCGGCACCGGGAGCGCGTCGAAGAGGTCCGCCAGTTCCTCGGCTTCCGGGTCCTCGGGCGTACCGATGGCGTGCCCGAGGTCGCCGAGGAAGACGACGCGGTCGGCGCCCGTCTGGTCGACGAGACGGAGCAGGTGCTCGCGGCGCTGCGGGCCTCGACTCTGCACCTCGACGCCCTCGCGGCGGAGCGAACGTTCGATGCCCGCGTGGTAGTCTGCGACGACGAGCGCTGTTTCACCCGAACCCGCCGGGCCCCCAGTGTCTGCGAGTGCGGCGGGTTCGCCGGGAATCGGTTCGACCAGCGCCATCCGCTCAGATGGCCTTCAGGTGGTCGTCGCCGGACTCGTAGCAGCGCCCGCCCATGAGCGCGGACTGGATGGCGTCCTCGATCTCGCCCTCGTCGGCGTCGTACTCCTCGGTGGCTGCCGTAATCACTTCGTCGCGTGGCGCCCCGTCGCCGTCGTCGAGTTCCGCCATCAGGTCGACGACGGCGTCCTCGAGGTCGCGTTCCATCGAGCCCGCCTCGTCGTCGTCCATCTCGGACTGCGCGTCGTCGTACTCCTCCTCGGTGAACTCCTCGGACGTGTCGACGTCCTCGACGTCGCCCTCCGCGTCCGGGAGGTCCTCGCCGTCGTCGAAGTCGCCGAGTTCGTCGCTGTCGGCGTCGCCGCCCTCGACGTCGGTCGAGTCGGTTTCGGCGTCTGTCGCCTCCGTCCCGAGTTCGGAGGCCGCGTCGTCCTTGGTGTCGGCGTCCGCTGCCTCCGTCGATCCGGTAGCGGGTTCGTCTGGTTCCGGTGCTTCGATGTCGGCCTCACCGGCGTCGGGGATGTCCGACCCGGAGGAGAAGCCGACGTCGAAGTTCTCCTCTACTTCCTCGCGTTCCTCCTCGGAGAGTTCGTACATCTCGCCGTCGGACTGTTCGGCTTCGGCCTCCCCAGAAGCGGCCTCCGTCTCCGCTGACGCGGCTCCGTCCTCGTCGTCCGCCACGTCGGGGGCCTCGGCGGACTCGGCAATCTCGGACTCCGCCTGGTCGGTGGCCGCCTCGGCGTCCGTCGGTTCGGCGCTCTCGGCCGCCGTCTCGTCGGTCTCGGCTTCGGCAGCCGTATCGCTGGTCACCGGTTCGTCGGTCGCTTCACCGGTTTCAGAGCCAGATTCGTCGGTCTCCTCGTCTGTTCCGACTTCCGCGTCCACGTCGATGGTGTCGGCGAAGTCGAGGGGTGTGTCACCGCCCTCGTCCGGCGCGATCGACAGCCCCTCGACCTCGTCGAGGTCGCCGGCGACGACGCGGGCGGCGTCGAGTGCGAGGTCGCGGACGCCCGCGAGATACGCGGGCGACGTATCGTAGTGATCGAGCGCGAGTGGGATGCCCGCAGCGAGACCACCCTGGACGCCAGCGGCCTCGAGTACGCGACGCAACTCGTCGCCTCGCTCCACGCGCTCGTGGGCGGCCGCCATCGTCGCCACGCGGTCGACCGTCTGGTCGGCGGTCGTGACCACCCAGCGGTCGCGCGTCTCGGCGTCCACCTCGCTGACGCGCTCCGGGCGAATGGACGTGTAGACGACGTCCGCGTCGTCCGGTTCGAACGTGCGCGCCTTCCCGGTGACCGCCACGAACGACGGCGTCTCCGCGGCCTCCAGAGAGGCGAGGGCTTCCGGCTGGTACTGGCCGGCGTACACGACGAACGCGCCCGTCGGGTCGACGATGCGCGCGCGCACCACGTTGTCGTTCACGGGTTCGACCTCGGTCAGGACGCCCACGACGAACACGCGGTTGACGCGCGCGCCGGTCGGCGTCACCACGTAGTTCGGCGCGCGCTCCTCGTCGGACTCGGCGTACGAGTAGTCGGCGTCGTCGAACTCCGCGGCGAACAGACGGTAGGCGACCTCACGTCGGTTGATCTCCTCGTCGCCGTTCGAACTCATGCGTCCACCTCCTGAAGGAAGGCCTGCGCACGCTCGGCGGGGTCGTCGTCCACAGCGTCGAACTCGATGGTCTCGAGGTTCGCGCCGTACTCGTCGACTGAGAGGTGACCGCGAACGCGGTACTCGCGGCCTTCGAGATTCTCCGCGATGGTGTCGGCGACGACCTCCTGGTCCATGGCGTCGCGGGCCTGCTGGCGCGCGTCCTCGATGTCACCGCCGTACACCATCTCGGTCAACTCGCGGTCGAGGACCGCGGTCACGGTGTCTGTGCCGTCGTCGAGAATGGCCTTCACGCGCAGGTCGTCCTCGGCCTCGACGTCGCCGTGCTGCCGACACTGGCCCTTCTGGACGACGCGCCCGCACTCCGGGCAGCGCTGGATGAGCCCGGAGCCATCCCGTACTTCGATGACGTTCCCGAGCAGTTCCACGTCGTACGCGCCGCCGCGCCCGACGGCTTCACGCACCGTGAGTCGCGTCGGCCCGCCGACCTCGACGTCGCGGTCGAGGGGCCGCACGGTCGTGAACTCCGAGACGTTGACGGACGGGACGCCGCGGAACTCCCGGACGTGGACGTCCTCTAAGCGCACGGACGCGCCGGCTTCGAGTTCCGCGTGCGGGTCCCAATCCGTGAACGGGAGGCGCGCGGAGTCGTCGCCGAGCACGCCGCTCAGAATCTCGGTCTCGCCGTCGCGGCCGTCGATGGTGCGGGTCTCCACCTCGGTGACCTGCACCTCGACGTTCCGGCCGCGATCGCCCGGCGCGAGTTCCGAGAGCGAGCGGTCGCCGCCGACCTCCTCGGACACGTCGAGGGGTTCGGCCGCGGCCTCCACGGTGGAGGACTCCCCGAAGTTCAGCTCCGGGTGGCCCTCCCACTCGCGGACGCTCGCGTTTCCGATGGTCACAGTGTCGCCGGGGTTCAGGCTGAAGTCCTCCCACGCCGTGTACGATATCTTCCCGGTCTCGTCGGCAAGTTCGCCCTCGAAGATGACATGGTCGTCGCCCTGGTAGCGGATCGAGCGCTTGCCCGCGGTCAGCACCGTCACAGTGACGGTGACGTTCCCGGTGTCCGTGTCGATGTCGCCGATGGACGCCGACGTCGGTCCGCCCGACCCGCCACTCGAGCCACCGCCGTGCTTCCGCCGGAGGCTCTGTTTGGCCTCCTCTACGGGCACGCTGTACTCAACGAGATTCTGCAGGTCTTCTTTGACCTCCGCTTTGTCTACACCGAGGTCGGAGGCGAGCTCCTCGGCGTGGTCGTCGAGACTCATACGTTCTGGACTCCGGCGTGCTGGCTTAAAAACATTCCCGCGCGCGGGTGGAATACCCCGCTAACAGCGAAACCGGTTTCCCGCTTCCCTCGCCTACCTTCGGGCATGCACGTCGTCGTGAACGCCGCGATGAGCGCCGACGGAAAGCTCTCCACGTACCGGCGCGAGCAGGTCGCCATCAGCGGCGACGACGACTTCGACCGCGTGGACGCGCTGCGCGCGGACGTCGACGCGGTGATGGTCGGCGTCGGCACCGTCCTCGCGGACGACCCATCGTTGACCCTCGACGACCCTGAACGGGTCGCCGCTAGAGAGGAGTGCGGCGAAGCACCCCACCCAGCGCGCGTCGTCGCGGACTCCCACGCGCGCACGCCCCCAAACGCCTCGATTCTCGACGACACCGCGGAGACGTTCGTGTTCGTCGCCGCCGAGGAACCCCAGAGTCACGTCGAAACGCTCGCGGACGCCGGCGCGACCGTGCTCGTCGCAGGCGAGAACCGCGTCGCGCTCGACGACGCGCTCTCGCAACTCGAATCCCGGGGCGTCGACCGGCTCATGGTCGAAGGCGGCGGCGAACTCATCTTCTCGCTGTTCGCGGACGGCCTCGTCGACGAACTCTCCGTCTACGTCGGACCGACGGTCATCGGCGGGCGCGACGCCCCCACACTCGCGGACGGCGACGGCTTCGTCGAGGAGTTTCCGGACCTCGACCTGCGCGACGTCGAACGCATCGACGACGGCGTCCTGTTGCGGTACGACTGCTCGTAGCGCGAACAGCTGGAGAAACAAAGAAACCGCCCGGTTCAGTGCTGGTGGCCGGTCGCCTCACCGAACGTCATCCCGAAGCGCTCCTCGAATCGTTCCATCGTCGCCGCCTCGATCTCCTCGAGTTCCTTGCTCGGTTCCTCCTCGCCGTGCGCGACGAGCATGTGCGCGCGCTGGGTGAACGCCATCAGGGAGATGTCTCCGACGACCTGCGCGTCGGATTCGTCGTCTTCCTCGGAGAACACCTCGACCAGTTCGGCGGGGAGTGTGAGTTCGTCGGTGTTGCCGTCTGCGTCCTCGATGGTGAACGTCGCGTCGTTCATGTCGCTACCGAGGAGCGCGCCCGCAAAAGGTGTGTGGTTACGAACTCCGAGCGAGAACGGTCTCAGTCGTCCGCCGGCGCCGCCTCGCCGCCCTCCTCCGCGGACACGTCCGCCGCGCGTTCGAGGTACTCGTCGGCGTCCAGCGCCGCCTTACAGCCCATTCCAGCGGCGGTGACGGCCTGCTGGTAGTGGAAGTCCACCACGTCGCCGCCCGCGAAGATGCCGTCGACGTCCGTCGCCGTCTGGTCGCCGCCCACGCCGCCGCGGGTCTGGACGTACCCTTCGTCGTCGAGTTCGACGTCCGTGTCCTCGAGGTACTCCGTGTTCGGCGTGTGGCCGATGGCCACGAAGAACGCGCCGACGTCGAGGGACAACTGCTCGGTCTCCTCACCGTCGAGTTTCGCGGTCGGATGACCTTCGGGGTGGCTGACCAGCGAGACCTTGTCGACGCCGCCGTCCGCCGACCCGTGGATCTCCACGGCCTCCGTGTTCCACAGCACCTCGATATCCCCGTTCTCGACGTTCTTCTGGAGTCGTTCCTCCCAGTAGTCCTCGGCGCGCAGTTCGTCACGACGGTGGACGAGGTAGACGGTGTCCGCGAACTTCGTCAGGAAGTCGGCCTCCTCGGCCGCCGCGTCGCCGCCGCCCACGACGACCATGTCCTCGCCCTTGAAGAACGCGCCGTCGCAGGTCGCACACGTGGAGACGCCGTACCCCATCAGTTCGTCCTCGCCCGGGATGCCGAGCGTGCGCGCGCTCGCACCGGACGCCGCGATGACCGCGTCCGCCGTGTACGCGGTGCCGTCCGACAACTCCACGCGGAACGGCCGCACCGAGTCGTCGACTGACTCCACGACGCCGTGCTCCAGGTCCGCGCCGAAGCGCTCGGCCTGGGCCTTCATCTCGTTGATGAGATCTGGCCCCGAGATGCCCTCCGGGAACCCCGGGTAGTTCTCTACTTCCGTGGTGAGCGTGAGCTGGCCGCCCGGCTCGTCGCCCTCCAGCAGCAGCGGCTCGTTGTTCGACCGCGCCGCGTAGATGCCCGCGGTGAGCGCCGCGATACCCGTCCCCGCAATGACGAGACGGCGGTGCTCCTCGACGTCGTCCTGGTCGCCGCCGTCGGCCGCCAGCCCCAGCATCTCGTCGAGTTCCCCGGACTGGTCGAGTTCGTGGGTGTCGTCCCACCCACCCACGAGTTCGTCGTCGACGAACACCTCTGGCGCGGTCTCCCGACCATCGGCGCGCTCTGTCATCTCCTCGAAACGCTCCTCGTCACCCGTCACGTTGTACGTCACGTAATCGACGCCTTTCGCGTCGAAGAGGTCCTTGGCCTTCTCGCAGTACGGACAGTCTGTCTTCGTGTAGATTTCTACGCGAGGCTCGTCGCTCATGTCCGTATATCGAGGACCGACCGGTTTGTAGATTGCGCTGTACGGGAACAGTGCCGGTAGTACCGAACGTCGAGAGTGGCCGGACAACCGACTGCTCGGATCACCCCGGTGACCGACAGCCACACCACATCCGCCCCGGCAAACGATACTTTCAACCGTCCCGCCGTCTCACGTTCTCACGCGCGGTGAGGTGGCAGAGCGGCCTAATGCGCCGGTCTTGAAAACCGGTGGCGTCAGCCTCCTGGGTTCGAATCCCAGCCTCACCGTAGTACTGAGAACCGTGACGCGCAGCTCCGTCTGCGCGTCACCGTTCGAGGGTCGCGTGTGAGCGGGATTCGAACCCTGCAAGTCACAGCCCGCGAAGTGAGCGCAGCGAACGAGCAGGAATGTCTTGCTCCGGTTCGAATCCCAGCCTCACCGTAGTACCTTTTTGCCAGGTCGCGCGCCGGGGGCGCGACCTGGCAAAAAGCTACGCTAAAAAGCACTCCTCACCCCCCTTTGGGGGTTCGTCGGCCCGCGCTCACTTCGTTTGCGCGGGGAACAGCGCGCTTCGCGCGCTGATGCTTGTCTTAGGAGGATTGTTGGGGGTTCAGGTGAGAGATTCGGTGGTCAGGTCGCGTGGAGTACGACGTGTTCGTCTCCGTCAGCAACGCGCTCGACCGCCTCGAACGCGCCGAGTTTCGGTCTGAGGTCGAGGTCGCGATGGTGGACGAGCCAGCAGTCGCCGCCCGGGGCGAGCACGTCGCTGGCGCCGTCGAGCAGTTCCTGGAGCACGTCGTCACCGGCGTGCGTCGGCGGATTCGAGAGGATAGTGTCGAACGTCTGGTCGCGGACGCCGGCGAGGCAGTCAGCGGTGACGACGGTGCCGTCGACGCCGCTCGCGGCGAGGCTTCGCTCCGCGCACTCGGTGGCGACGCGGTCGTCGTCGGTCAGCCAGACCTCGCAGTCGGCGGCGCGCGCGGCGTACGCGCCGGCGGCGCCGTAGCCACAGCAGAGGTCGAGGACGCGCTCGCCGTCCTCGACTCGCGCCGTCTCCAGCAGGAGTCGAGTGCCGTGGTCGAGTGCGGACGCGGCGAACACGCCCGGCGCCGTGACCAGCGAGAGCGACACGCCGTCGACGGTGGGGGTGAGTTCGCGGTCACCGGCTAGTTCGGCCGGGGCGAACTGCTCCGGACGGGTCGCAGCGAGCAACTGGCAGCCGTTGCGCTCGTCGAGCGTATCGACACTGCCTGCGAGGTGCTCCAGCGTGGACGCGTACCGGGACGCCCCCGCGTTCCGCATGGCGGCAACGTAGAGTCGGCTGCCGGGCCGGAGTCGGTCGAGCGCGTGCGCAATGCGCTGGTTCCCTACCTGGAGGGGCGTGTACGGCTTCGGTGCGTACGCGGCGGCGTCGAACGTGGCGTCGAGCGCGCCAGGGTCCGTAGCCAGCGTGACGGGCACGTCGGCGCCGTTCGCCGCGGCGTTCCGCTCGCAGAGCGCGGCTGCCCGGGCGCTCGATTCGGTCGTCTGGACGGCGTCCGCGACGCTGGCCAGGACGGTGGCGACGACGCCGTAGTTCCCCTGGGCGACGAGCAGGTCACTCGGGTCCGCGGTCCAGAGCGCGTCGACGAGCAGGAGTTCGGCGTCGCGGAACGCCTGCTTCGAGCAGACGCCGTCCGCGGTACGGAACGCGAACGTCGACGGGCCGCGGTCGACGCGGGCGTCGAGCGCGAGTTCGTACGGCGCGCGTCTCACGCCGACCACCCTCGTTCCGGGGTCCTGGTCGATGCGGGCGTGGGCGGCCATCGACGTGGCGATGATGCCGGTGAGGGTGATGCCGGTAGCGGCGATGTCGGCTGGCGCAGTAGCTGTCGGCGATTCAGCGGTCGAGTCGGGAGATTGCGTGACACTGGTGTGAGTTCGGCGGCTCGCGTCGGTGGACGAACGGGGCGACGCGCACCGTACCCAGCGTTCTGCGACACGCGCGGCTGGGTGCGGGGCGCGAGCCTGGTGCCGATCAGCGTGACGCCGCAGCGGTTCCGACCCGGTCGGTCAGACGCGTCGCGTCGCCCACAGTCGGCGAGCCGGCCGAACCACACCGTCTGCAGTGAGAGTCAGCAGCGGGTGGTCGACCTGAAGGTCGTGTGCAACTACGCTCGTGACTGCTTCCTCGTGGCATTAAACGTTTCCCCTGGGGACGTGGCGTTGGGCCTGCGCACCGATGAGAAACCGTTTTGGGTCTGCCGCGGGAGCGTTCGGGTATGGCAGAGATGGAAGACCGCTCGGGGCGGGACTGGGTTCACGACCCGGACGGGGAGAAGGGCAGCGAGGGCGGCCGGAACTACGGCATGGCCGTGCTCTCGAAGATGGTCGACGAAGACGAGGACTTCCCGCTCCGGAAGGCGGAGTTCGTCTCGGAGTTCGGCGACTGGCCGGTGCGGCTCAACCACCGGAAAGTGGTCTCCGTGGAGGACATCTTCGAGCACGTCACCGAGGAGGAGTTCGAGACGAAGGTGGCGTTCCACAAGGCGACCGGCGACGCGATGCGGGGCGCGGACCTCTGGGAGTACCACCCGGGCGAGTAGCGAACGGCGTCGGCGCTGTTGTTCCTAGCGTTCGAGCGGTTCGTCGTCCTCGCGGGCGACCCAGGCCGCCATCTCGGAGGACTCGGCCTGCACTTTCTCCTCTAGGAGGTTCACGGCGACGGAGTTCGCGCCCTCCGGGATGATGATGTCGGCGTCGGACTTCGTGGGTTCGATGAACTGCTCGTGCATCGGTTTCACCGTCGAGAGGTACTGGTCCATCACGCCCTCCAGGTCGCGGCCGCGCTCGACGACGTCGCGCTCGATGCGGCGCAGGATGCGGACGTCGGCGTCCGTCTCCACGTAGATGTGGAGGTCGAGCATCTCGTTGACGGCCTCGTCGTACAGCGCGAGGATACCCTCGAGGACGATGACGTCCGTGGGTTCGACGGTCACGCGCTCGTCCTTCCGGAGGTGTTCCTCGAAGTCGTACTGGGGCATCTCGACGGCCTGCCCGGAGAGCAGTTCGTTCAGGTGGTCGCGGAGCAACTCCCACTCGAACGCCGACGGGTGGTCGTAGTTCACCGACGCCCGCTCCTCGAAGTCCATGTGCGAGAGGTCCTCGTAGTAGTTGTCGAGCGGAACGAGGGTGGCGGCGTCGCCGACGGTGTCCGTGACTTCGTGAGCAACCGTCGTCTTCCCCGCGCCCGTCCCCCCGGCGATGCCGATAGCGAACGACGGGATGGTCATCGGTGGTAAAACGCGCCGGCGAGGTGTTGAATCCAGCGTTTCGGCCGCCGAGTCGAGGAGACTGAGTCCACGGTTGCTTTCCACTGACCTGCGGCCACCGCCCGCTGGGGCCACCCCGTCTGCTCGAGACTCGTCTGCGACGACAACCCGGCGTAGTGGCTCTACGACAACCCCGTGTAGTACGCCATTTTCCGGGATAGGCGTTTCGGGGACAGGCTTTAGCCCGAGTGTGTGGTACGTTGCCACATGACCCGTCTCGCGCTCAGGGACGTGATGTCCCGCGAGTACGTCGGCGTCAGCGAGTCGGACGGACTCCTCGACGCCGTCGAACTGATGCGAACCGAAGACACCAGTAGCGCCGTCGTCCTCCGGGGGAACACACCCGTTGGTGTCGTCACCTCGGAGGCGGTTCTCGACCTGCTGGTCGACGGTGGCGACCCCACTGCGTCGCCCGTCGAAGCCGCGATGGAGAACACGCCACCCGCGCTCTCGCCGGCGGCGTCAGTCGCCGAGGCGGCAGAGTTGATGGGGCGAACGGGCGACGGTCGCGTCCTGGTCGCCGACGACGACGGCATCCACGGCGTCGTGGAGGCTCACGACCTCACGTCGGCGGTGACCCAGCGCGACGGGCCAGCGGCGGAGGCGGGCCCAGGGGGAACTGCCACCCCGCCATCCGCCGACGCCAGCGGTGGCACGGCAACCGACGAGTACTCCGCACAGAGCATCTGCGAGGCGTGTGGCAGTCTCGCTCGGGAGCTCGCTAACGTCAACGGACAGTTGCTCTGCTCGGACTGCCGGTCGGTCTGACCGACCCGGGCGACGCCGCAGCGAGGACCCTCGGCGTCGACAGACGAAGAGCAGGTGGCGTCCGGAGCGCCCGGAGCGAGACGGGCTCTCGACCGGAGCGGACGCACACGGAATCACGTGTCTGCTCCGCTTCCCGTCAATTACTTCGGAGAATCGTGTACTAACCGGGATACATTTATACGGTTCGAGAGTAATCTTGGCCCATGTCATCAAGACTCAATCGGCGTGACGTGATTCGCGGCATCGGCGCGGCCGGCGTAGCCACCATCGCCGGATGTACGGACGGCAGCAGCGGCGGCGGCGGCACGACCACAGATTCGACGACAAACGGTGGAACGACGACCGGCACGACAGGTGACGGCGGCGCCAGCGCGTCCCGGACGCTCAAGCAGGGGGTGTTGCAGCCGACGACCGGCGGCCTCGCCGACCTGGGCGTCCCGATCAAGAACGCTGCCGTGCTTCCCCAGGTCGTCCTCGAGGGGCAGACCGACTTCGAACTCGACTTCTCCGTCCAGGACACCCAGACCAACCCGAACGCGGGACAGTCAGCCGCACAGACGCTCCGGAACGGCGGCTACCCCGCGGTCACCGGTGCGGCGTCCTCCGAAGTGACCATCGCGGTCGCGAAGAACGTCTTCATCCCGTCGGGCATGGTCGGCTGTTCGCCCGCAAGCACGTCGCCGGCCATCACCGACCTCCAGGACAACGGCCTCATCTTCCGGACGTGCCCGACGGACGCGCTCCAGGGCCAGGTGCTCGCGCAAGTCGCCACCCAGGAACACGACGCGTCGACGGCGGCGACGATGTACGTCAACAACTCCTACGGCCAGTTGCTCTCCGAGAGTTTCGTGTCGGCGTTCCAGGAGCGAGGCGGGTCGATAACCAACCAGGTGTCGTTCCAGAAGGCCCAGTCGTCGTACACCTCGCGCATCCAGCAAGCGCTCTCGGGCGACCCCGACACCATCATCGTCATCGGCTACCCGGAGAGCGGCATCCAACTGTTCAGTGACTTCTACAGTGACTTCAACTCGAACATCCCCATCCTCGTGACCGACGGCCTGCGCTCCCAGACGCTTCCGTCGGACGTCGGCAACCCACTCGACAACGTCACGGGCACTGCGCCGCTCGCGGCGGGCCCGGGCCGGGAGTACTTCGACGAACAGTTCCAGAACGAGTACGGCAGCAAACCCGGCGTGTTCACCGCGCAGGCCTTCGACGCCACTGCGGTCTGTCTCCTCGCGAACGCCGCCGCCGGCGAGAACTCCGGCAACGCCATCGCCGGGCAGATGCAGGCCGTCGCCAACCCGGGCGGCGAGGAGGTCACGCCGAGCACGCTCGCGGACGGCCTCTCGATGGCCGCGAGCGGGACCGAGATCCAGTACTCCGGCGCGTCCAGCGCGGTCGCGTTCGACGACAACGGCGACCTGAAAGCCGCGACCTACGAGCACTTCGGCTTCCAGCAGGGCGGCGGCATCGAGACCCTCGACGAGATCCAGTTCAGCGCGTAGGACCCCAGACGTCCTTTTCTATCGAACCGCCGAGAGCAGTCGAACTGGCGAGGGCGGGTCGCCAGTTACGCGGCGCTGACGGCGTGGTCGACTGAGTACGTGAGCGAGCCCAGCAATCGGTAGCGTCTCTGGAGGGTTCGGGCCTCGTCGTTGCAGTGGTGTTCGTCGCTGGTGTGATGGCGATGTTCCTCGCCGCTAGTCGTAGCCTCTGACAGTCGCTCTAGACGCCCGGGTGACGAGTCCCGCGCCAGCCGACCGGGTGACGACACCCGCACTAAACGACCGAGTGACGCGAACTCAACGCCGGGTCATCCGCCGAGGAACTCCCGCCTGACCGACTCGTCCGCGAGCAGCGTGTCGCCGTCGTCCATGTACCTGTTCTGGCCCTGCACGAGCACGTAGCCGCGGTCACAGCGCCGGAGCGCCTCCTTGGCGTTCTGCTCGACCATCAGCACCGACGTGCCGTCGTCGTTGATTCGGTCGATGCGGTCGAACATGTCCTCGACGAGGTCGGGCGCGAGGCCCGCCGAAGGCTCGTCGAGCATCAGCAGGTCGGGTTCGAGCATCAGCGCCCGCCCCATCGCGAGCATCTGTTGCTGGCCGCCGCTCATCGACCCCGCGGTCTGGTCCTCGCGCTCCTCCAGGATGGGGAACCGGTCGTACACCCGCCGGAGGCGGTCCTCGGGGACGCCGTCGAGGACGTACGCGCCCATCTCGAGGTTCTCGCGCACGGTCAGGCCCGCGAACACGTTGCCCGTCTGTGGGACGTACCCGATGCCCTCGTGGATGATGTGCTCGGGTGCGCGACCCTGTATCTCCGCGTCACCGAACGCGATGGACCCGCCCATGTACGTGGTCAACCCGAAGACGGACTTCATCACCGTCGACTTCCCGGCGCCGTTCGGGCCGACGATGGTGACGTACTCGCTGTCGCGCACGTCGAGGTCCACGCCGTCGAGTACCTGCAGGTCGTCGTAGCCGGCGTCGAGGTCGCGGACCGAGAGCAGGCCTGCTTCGTCGTCCGGGAGCGCCGCGTCCCGGGAGGCCTGTTGGCTCACACTTCACCCCCGAGATAGGCCTCGATGACGTCCTCGTTGTTCCGGATCTGTTCGGGCGGCCCCTCGTCGAGGACCCGCCCCTGGTGCATGACGATGACGTGGTCGCAGTTCTCCATGATGAGGTCCATGTCGTGTTCCACGAGCAGGAACGTCAACCCCTCCTGCTCGCGGAGTTCGTGGATTCGGTCGAGTAACTTCGCCTCCAGCGTCGGGTTCACACCCGCGAACGTCTCGTCGAGTAACAGCACCTCTGGGTCGGTCATCAACGCACGCGCGAACTCCAGGAGTTTCCGCTGTCCGCCCGAGAGGTTGCCGGCGTACTCGCTGGCGAGGTGGTCGATCTCGAAGAACTCCAGGATCTCCCAGGCGTCCTCGCGGAGCGCCCGCTCCTCCTCGACCACTCGGCTCCGGAGGCCCGGCAGCACCGAGCGCGTGATGGATTCCCCTGATTGGCCGCCGGGGGCGAGCATCACGTTCTCGAGGACGGTCATCGCCTCGAACTCGCGGGCGATCTGGAACGTGCGCACGAGGCCGCGCTGGGAGACGGCGTGCGGGCGGGAGCCGGTTATCTCCTCGCCCTGGAAGTACACCTTCCCGGAGTCGGGCGTTTGCACGCCCGTCACGAGGTCGAACGTCGTCGACTTCCCGGCGCCGTTCGGCCCGATGAGTCCGGTCAGCGAACGCTCCTCGACGGCGAACGAGGCGCCGTCGACCGCGGTGATGCCGCCGAAGCGTTTTTCGAGGTTCTGGACGCGCAGCGGCAGGCCCTGCGGGACCTTCTTGGCTCCCTGCTCGACGGCCGAGTCCCGGCTCTCCGGGTCGGCGGTTTCGTCGGGTTCCGGGGCGTCCTCGGGGACGTTCACGTCGGCCGGACTGCGGTCGCCGTCACTCACCGTCACCACCCCCGGTTCCGAAGTCACCGGAGCGGCCACCGTCCGCGGCGGCAGCCCCCGACCCCGGCCGCGTGTCGTCCGTGAGCGGCACGGTGGCGGCGGTCTCCGTGCGGTCGCCGAGCAACCCTTCGGGCCGGCGCTGTATCAGCACGACCAGCAACACCCCCATGAAGATGAACCGGAGCGTGTCCACGTTCGACAGCAGGAACGCGGCGAACGGACCGAGGTCACCGCTGGCCAGAGGGACCAGCGCCTCGACGAGGTTCGCGGGGTTCGCCGAGAACTGGAAGGATTGGGAGAGGATGCTCGATATCAGCGGGGGCGCCTCGAACAGGAGCGCCGCGAACACGATGCCGCCGAGCACGCTCCCCGTGTTCGACCCTGCGCCGCCGATGATAAGCGCGATGAAGATGTAGAACGTCAACTGCGGCCGGAAGTTCGTGGGTGAGACCGTCGAGCGCGGCCCCATCGCGTACCAGAGGATGCCCGCCAACCCCATCAGCCCGCAGCCGAGCGCGAACGCGCGAATCTTGAAGTTCCGCGTGTCCTTCCCGAGGGACTGGGCCGCCACCTCGTCCTCGCGGATGGCCTTCAGCACGCGGCCGAACGGCGACCGGCCGGTGCGTTCGAGCAGGAAGTAGACGAGCACCAGGGCGACGAGGACGCCGAGCGTGTAGACGATGTTGACGGCGATTGGTTGTGAGACGCCGAGGTCACTCGCGATGGAGAACACGACGTTCCCTATCGCGGTCGGCTCCGAGACCGGGTTGTCGGGCTGTTGGAGCAACAACAGCCTGGCCGGGTCGGGCGGGAGGTTGTCGAAGCCACTCGCGCCGCCGGTGATGTTCGCGAACGCGGGCGCGTTGTACGTGATGCGGATGATCTCGGATATGGCGACCGTGACGATTGCGAGGTAGTCCGCCTTCAGCCGGAGCGCGGGGAGCGCCGCGACGAGTCCGACGAGGGTCGCGGCGAGGACACCACCGAGGATGCCGAGCGGGAGGGGGAGTCCGAACCCGGACGGCGACCCGGTGGCGGGTGCCGAGAGCATCGCCATCGTGTACGCGCCGACCGCCATGAAGCCCGCGACGCCGATGTTGAACAGCCCCGCGTACCCCCAGTGGAGGTTCAACGCGAGCACGGCGATGGCGTAGACGGCGGAGAGGAACGTCACCCTGCGCAACGTCGCGACGATGCCGTTGACCGGGTAGCCGAGCTGGTCGCCGAGCACCCAGAACAGGGCCCAGACGGCGGCGAACAGTAGCGTCACCTTCACGGCGTCGTTCGTGAGGACGCGTTCGAGAACGTCGACGGGGGAGGAACGCGTCTCCGTCATGCGGTCTCCACCCCGCCGAAGATGCCCGAGGGCCGGAACAGCAGGATGAGTATCATCAGGCTGAACGCCGCCGGGTCGGTGAACGCGGCGAAGTCGCCCTGGAGCCACACCATCGACACCCGGCTCGCGAGCCCGATGATGATGCCGCCAGCGATGGCCCCGTAGACGGAGCCGATGCCGCCCATGATGACCGCCGCGAAGATGAGCAACAGGAGCCGCCAGCCGGTCGTGAACCCGAGTCCGGCCTGTGACAACACGAGCAGGAACCCGGCGGCGCCCGTGAGTCCCGCGCCGAGCATCCACGTAGAGCGCACGACGCGCTCGGTGGGGATGCCCGAGATGCGCGCGAGGTCGCGGTTGTCCGCCATCGCGCGCATCGCCTTCCCGAGTCTGGTCTCCTGGAGGAGCACGTGCATTCCGAGCATCAACGCGACGGCGACCACGACGAGTGTCACCTCGTGGAGGTCGACGATGACGCCGCCGAGCACCACCGACGGCAGATTGTCGCCCGACGGGACGATGCGGCGGCTGTTCCCGAACACGAGCGCGATGAAATACCGGAGCGCGAACGCGACGCCGATGGACGCGATGAGCAGGGAGATGCCGTCGGCGTCGCGCATCGGCCGGTAGACGACGCGGTCGAGCGCGAGCGCGACGAGGATGGTGGCCGCGATGGAAGCGAGCAGACCGAACACGACGGCGACCGGCGATGTCCAGATGCTCGCGCCGACGTCTCCCGGCGGTGCGCGGAGGAGCACGAGGCTCACAGCGTCGATCGCGCCGAATCCGGCGATCAGGTACGCGACCGCCCACCCGGAGAACGCGCCTGCGGTGAGGTAGTCGCCGTGCGCGAAGTTCGCGAAGTTGAGGATACTGTACGTCAGCGAGAGGCCGATGCTCGCCAGACCGATGACGAGGCCGACGACGAGGCCGTTCCAGACGAATCCAGCGAGGCGACCGACCGGGAGTTCCCCGCCGAGGTAGAGGACGGGGAGTCCGACCTCGACGACCGGCAGCGTGCCGCCGAAGAGGCTGAAGCCGACGCCGAGCAGTTTCAGGCCGAGGTCCACGATGAGTACTGCAGTGAACACTGCGACGACCACGACGCCGGGCCGGTCGACGACGAACCGTCGACCCTGTATCACTGACTCACTTACACCCATGTTTCCAATTCACATGGTAACTCTGGCAGGAGAGGGTAATAAACCCATCCTCATTTCGGGCGGGTTCACGACGGCAAACGAGAATGATAGGCGGCCCCGACCCGCGTCTGGTCACGACGCGGACAGTAACGATTATGCAGGGGCGTGGACTCGATTCCACCGTATGGCGATACGGACCCTCGACGACCTCGCCGCGGCGGACGCCGCGGTCGGAGTCCGGGTCGACTTCAACAGCCCGCTGACCGGGGACGGCACGCTCGCCGACGACGCCCGCCTACGGGCCCACGTGGACACGCTGGACGAACTGGTCGAACGCGGGGCGCGGGTCGCCGTGCTCGCCCACCAGGGCCGGCCCGGTGGCGAGGACTTCACGCGCCTCGAAGCGCACGCAGAGCGCCTCGGCGAACTGCTCGACGCCGACGTGTCGTACTGCGACGGCACGTTCTGCACAGACGCTCGGCAAGCAGTCCAGGGCCTCGACGCCGGCGAGGTCGTCGTGCTGGAGAACACGCGCTTCTACAGCGAGGAGTACATGGAGTTCGAGCCCGAGCGCGCCGCTGAGACCCACCTCGTGGAGGGACTCGCGCCAGCGCTCGACGCCTACGTAAACGACGCGTTCGCCGCGGCCCACCGCTCCCAGCCCTCGCTCGTCGGCTTCCCGGAGCGGTTGCCCGCGTACGCCGGACGGGTGATGGAGCGCGAACTCGACGTGCTCGGTCGCATCGAGGAGACGCCGACGCCCCGGGTGTACGTCGTCGGCGGCGCGAAGGTGCCGGACTCGGTGACGGTCGCGGAGCACGCGCTCGCGAACGGCCTCGCCGAGCGCGTGCTGGTCACTGGCGTCGTCGCGAACGTCTTCCTCGCCGCGGACGGCGTCGACGTCGGCCGCGCGAGCACCGAATTCATCCACGACCAGGGGTACGAGACCGAGATCGAGCGCGCGGCGGACCTGCTCGCGGAGTACGGCGACCGCATCCAGCTCCCGCTCGACGTCGCGGTCGAGAGAGACGGCGAACGCGTCGAACTCTCGGTCTCGGAACTGCCGCCGGGGCGCGACGAGGCGGTCATGGACGTCGGGAGCGACACCGTCGACGCGTACGCCGACGTGCTCGCCGACGCGGGCACCGCCGTCCTGAACGGTCCAGCCGGCGTCTTCGAGGACGAGACGTTCGCCGATGGGACGCGGGGTGTGTTCGCCGCGGCGGCGAACGCGGAGTACAGCATCGTCGGCGGCGGCGACACCGCCGCGGCGATCCGGAAGTTCGGTCTCACAGGCTTCTCACACACGAGCACTGGTGGGGGCGCGGCGCTCCGCCTGCTCACGGGCGAGTCCCTGCCCGCAGTGGAGGCGTTGCGGTGATGGACGTGACGGCTGCGACCGGGGCGGACGTCGCAGTCGTTGCGGACCTCTGGGTGGACCTCGCGAGCGAGCAACGCGACCACGGCTCGCACCTGCACGCGGAGGCGAACCGGCAGGCCGCCCGCGACCTCATCGCGCAGTACGTCCACGCGGAGGGCTGTGCGGTCGCAAGAGAGGGCGGTCACACCGTCGGCTTCGTGATGTACCACGTCGAGACGGGAATGTACGAGACGGACTCGACCCGCGGCGTCGTGGACAACCTCTACGTCGTGCCGGCGGTCAGGAACCAGGGCGTCGGCTCCGCGCTGCTGGACCACGCGGAGGCCGACTTGCGCGAGGAGGGCGCGGACGTGCTCGCGGTAGAGGCGCTCTGGTCGAACGAGGCCGCTCGCCGGCTCTACGAGCGCCGCGGCTACGAGGGCCACCGCGTGACCTACGAGCAGTCGGTGGAAAACGATACGCACTCAAGGGACGGCGACTAACCCGGAACTGCGCCAGGGGAGCTTGGGCGGTGCAAGCACTCGATTTGTAATCGAGAATTCGTGGGTTCAAATCCCACCCCTGGCTCTCTGCAACTACGTCGCCGAGCACCGGCTCCGTCCGGTGCGAGCGACGGACGCTGTCGCCAGCGGTGGGATTTGAACCCTGGAAGACGAGCGGTAGTGAGTCTTCCATCGGTTCAAATCCCCTCATGCCAAGCGGATATGTGCGCTGGAGCCGAAGTACGGACGTCTGAGACAGAGAATGCTCACAGATACTTCCGGCATCCACCACGTCACGGGCATCGTTCGCGACGCGCAGCGGAACGTCGAGTTCTACGCGAACGTGCTCGGTCTGCGCCTCGTGAAGCAGACGGTGAACTTCAACGAGAAGTTCACACGCCACTTGTTCTACGGGGACGAGACGGGGTCGCCGGGCACCGGGCTGACGTTCTTCCCGTATCCCGGAGAGGAGCCGGGGCGGGAGGGGAAGCCACAGGTCAGTAGCGTCTCGCTCGTGATTCCGCGGGGCGCCGTCGACTACTGGCAGGAGCGACTCACCGAACACGGCGTCGACGTAGAGGGACCGTTCGAGCGGTTCGAGGAGTCGGGGCTCCGGTTCCGCGACCCGGACGGCACGCGTCTCGAACTCGTCACGGGGGAGTCGTCGGTCGAGCCGTGGGACGGCGGTCCGATTCCTGTCGAGCACGCGATTCGCGGTATCGACGGCGTGACGCTGCTGTCGGCGAGCGTCTACGTCACCGCGAGCCTCCTGGAGACGCTCGGCTTCGACCTGCTCGACCAAGAGAGCGACCGGGTTCGGTACCAGGCGCCCGGCGACCGCGCGACCGTCGTCGATCTGCTCGACCGGGACGCCGAGTTCGGCCGCGAGGGCGCGGGGTCGTTCCACCACGTCGCGGTGCGCGTCGAGAGCGAGGACGAACTCTACGAGTGGCACGACCTCTTCCGGGAGCGCGGCTACGACGTCTCCCGGGTGAAGGACAGGCATTTCTTCCACTCGCTGTACGTACGCGAACCGGGCGGCATCCTGTTCGAACTCGCCACGGAGCGGCCGGGGTTGACGGCCGACGCCGACGTCGACACGCTCGGCGAGTCGCTGTACCTCCCGCCGTGGCTCGAGGAGGACCGAGAGATGATCGAGGGGCAGCTTCCGCCGCTCGACGTGCCCGCGATACTGGAGGCGTCGGAGTGACCGACCCGTTTCTCGTCGAGTTCGAGGACGACCCGCACCGCGGCCAACCGCTCGAAACCGCTGGCGCGCCACCGGAGGCGGCGGAAGCGGCCGTTGTGATGCTCCACGGGCGGAGTTCGACGGCGAAGCACGTACTCGGGTTGATCGATGAGTTCCATCACCACGGCGTGCTGTACCTCGCGCCGCAGGCCGCCCGTCGGACGTGGTATCCGCGGTCTGGGTACGCGCCGTTCGAGGAGAACGAACCGTGGTTCTCGTCCGCTCTGGAGCGCGTTCGGGACGCACTCGACGTGGCGGCCGACGCGGGCGTACCGCCCGAGCGGGTGCTCGTCTTCGGATTCTCCCAGGGTGGCTGTCTCGCGTGCGAGTTCGTCGCGCGGAACCCTCGTCGCTACGGCGGCCTCGTGGCCTTTTCGGGGAGTCTACTCGGCCCCGAGGTTCGCGGGGAGCGCGACGGCAGTCTCGACGGGACGCCCATCTTCCTCGGGTGCAGTGACGACGACGAGTACGTTCCGGACGGCCGCGTTCGGGAATCGGGGAGCGCGTTCGAGCGGCTCGGCGCCGACGTGACGGTGCGACTCTACGACGGCCTGGGCCACGAGATGAACGACGACGAGATTCGGCGACTCGACGCGCTCGTCTCGAACCTCGTGGCGTGACGGCGTCGAAGCGGAGTCGGCGAAAAACACATGGCCCCTCGAATGGTACGGTTTATCATGCCACAGGGAGCGGGCGAACTCCGCCTCGGAGAGCGAGTGCGCGTCACCCGCCAGGACGGCGAGCGGGCGAAACTCGCGGTGTACGGCTACCGACTGCACGAGCACTACGGCGACGACGGCGTCGTCACGGGCGTCGTGGAGTCCGAACACGGAATGCGGTACGTCGTGCGCTTCGACGAGTACGGCCGGGACGCGCTCCCGTATCACCGGGAGGAACTCCGGCGCGTCGAGGCTGTGTGACGACGCAGCGAGGGCGGAAGACCCAGGTGACCGGCAGCATCTGAGGCGTGACGATAGACGTATCTGTTCCCCGAGACTAGACCAGGTGTGGCTCAGCCGTTGCGATTCAGGCGGTCGCACGAGGGCTGGAACAGCGACCGCGTCGACGCACGCATCTACTCGGACCTGGACGACAACCTCGGCGCAGAGTCCTCGTCGCCGTGGTTCAAGCCGCCCTCGGGGTACGAGGCGCGGCGCTTCGACATGGACAACGGCGACACGGCGCTGTTCGCGTGGAACGACGACGGCGCGTGGTGGATGGGGAACACGGAGACGCCGGAGGTGCTGTGGCGGACGAACAAGCAGTCGTTCTCCGAGGCTCCCTACGAGGTGACGCGGTGGGCGCAACGCGAACTACTCGCACAACTCCACGACGAGGACCCGTGGCTCGCGGACTACCCGTACGTGTCGTGGTTCTTCCTCCCGGTGTTCCTCTCGAAGGACGGCCGGGAGACGACGCGGGCGTTCTTCGCGGACGAGTCCGCTGGATTCCCGGACGCCGACCCGGAGGACGCACTCGACTTCTACGAGAACGTGCTGAAGACGGTCCCACTCGACGACGACCGGCACATCATGGCGGGGAAACTCGGCTCCTCTTCGTACCTCGATCTGGCGCGGGCGAACGGCGCGATGGGCGAGTTCGACGCCGCGTGGCTGCTCACCGAGGCGGGCTACGAGATCACGCCCGAGATCGAGGTGACGACCGGGCACTTTCTGGACTTCCGCGCGGACCGCGACGGCGAGCAGGGCGTGCTCGCGGAGGTCACGCGGCCCGTGCCGACGAACGACCGCGCTGCGGGCACCCCGGTCGCGGCGGTGAAGGACACCGCCCAGACCAAGACGAGCGGGCAACTCGACGCCCACGCCGGCGGCGTCGCGCTGTTCGTGGACTGCACGTCGTTCCCGGACGACGACTGGGCGAGCATTCGGGCGGAGGAACCCGAGGTCCACCACCGCCCGGCCGTCGTGTTTCGGGTGCGCCCGGACGGCTCCGTCGAGGGGTACACGAAGGGCGCCGTTCCGCTCGACCTCCCGCAACTCGACTGACGGCGGCACCGTTTTCCGAGACGGCGACACTGTTTTGCCGGTCTTGACCGACGCTTTCGCGTGCGAACTCGAAGCAACTCGGACGACGATGGCGACGGCACGCTCTCGGCGTCCGCGAACGCGCTAACGGCGACCGTAGACGGGCTCGCAGTCGTCTTCGCGTACGCGGACGGTAGCGACCAACGTGACAGTTCGCCAGTACCGCCACGACGTGCGCATCGGCGAGGCAGACCGCTGGCTGTAGCCGCCGCGATTCCGCAACTTCTTACGGCAGGACGCCCCACCAAATAGCGAATGGCCGACGACGGCGACGAGCCGGGGTGGCGGGAGTTCTTCGGATTCGACGCGCCCTACGACCAGCAGGCGGACGCCATCGACGCCGCCATCGACGCGGGTGAGCGCGGCGGCTACCTCGCGATGGAGGGGCCCTGTGGCACCGGGAAGACGATGGCCGCGCTGACGGCGGCCGCCCACCACGTGCGCGACACCGAGGACTACGAGCGCGTGCTGGTGGTGACGCCCGTGAAACAGCAACTCGAGCAGTTCGTCGCGGACCTCCGGCAGATGAACGCGGGGCTGGACGACCCGCTTGACGGCGTCGCGCTCGTCGGGAAGCGCGACCTCTGTCCGTACGGCCGCGAGGACGCGTTCCCGCCGGATTCGAGCGTCCACGACCGCTGCGAGGACCTCCGTGAGAACACGGCCGGCCTCGTAGAAGGAGACGATGGACAGTTCGACGGGCAGGACGCTCGTGAACTGACGGAACTCCGCGCGGACGAAGCGCTCGACGACCCGTGGTGGGACCCCGTACTGGGCCGGGACCTCGCGCGCTCCGCGCGGGCGGACGGTGACGGGCGACTCGACACCGGGTCGCTGGCGACGGCGGACGCGGAGTCGCCGTACATTCCCCAGCAGCCCAGCGCACCCGAGGACCTCGCGGAGGGCGACCCGCCGCTGTTCTGCCCGTTCGAGGCGGACTGGTACGGCCGGAACAAGGGGTCGCCCGTCGGGTTCGAGGAGGGGCGGCACAACGTCGCGACGAGCGAGGACTTCCTGCCCGCGGCGGTCGAACACGGCACCTGCCCGCACCGCGTCCAGCAGGTGATGCTCGACCACGCGGAGGTGGTCATCGGGAACTACAACCACCTCTTCGACCCCAAGACCCGGGGACTCACCGAGCACCTGCTCGACGAGCAGACGTTCGTCATCGTGGACGAGGCCCACCGCCTCGAGGAGCGCGTTCGGGACCTGCTCTCGGACCGCGTGGGCCGGCACACCCTCGCCCGCGCTCGCAACGACCTCCGAACGCTGCTCACGCAGGCCAAGCAGAGCAGCCAGAACCGCGAACAGGTCAAGGACCACCTGGCGAGCTACGACCTCACCCTGGACACCGTCGAGCGCGTCGTGGAGTTCCTCGGCGACGTGCTGGAGTGGCTGGACGACCGCGTCGCGGAGTATCTGGCCGAGGAGGGGTTCTCGCCGAACCAGCCCCGCGGTCTGCCGGAGCGCGACCACGAGGTCCCGCTCCGGGACCCGGAGACGGACGAGCCAGACGACCTCACGGAGTGGGCCGAGCAGAACGGCTACACGGGTGGCCTGTGGCGCTCGCTGGCGAACGTCGGGAGCGCCGTGGAGGCGATTCTAGAGGACGACGGCGAGCGCTCGGCGGTGTGTGGCGCAGTCGGTATCACGCTCCAGCGGTGGTGGGAGCGCGACCACGCGACGTACTTCCGGGAGATTGAGCTAGAGTACGCGCCCAAGGAGTCCGGGCGGGCGGGCGCGCCGTGGGCGGAGACGTACACGCCGGCGCTCGTCACGTACAACTGTATGCCCGCGAGGGCGCTCCGCGAGACGTTCGCGGAACTGGGCGGCGGCGTGTTGATGAGCGCGACGCTCGAACCCCTCGACGTGTTCCGCGAGGTCACCGGCCTCGACCGTCTGGAGGCGGGGGCCGGCGACGGCGACCCGAAACCGATCGTCGAGCGGCGCTACGACCTCCGCTTCCCGCGGGAGAATCGCGCAAGTTTCCTCGTGGATGCCACGCCGTTCACCGCGCGAAATCGTGGCGACCCGAGTCCGGACAACGACAACCGGACTCGAGAAGAGTACCGCTACGTCCTGCGGACCGTCGCGCGCTCGCCCGGCAACGTCCTCGTCTGTATGCCGAACTACCGGGAGGCCGAGTGGGCTGGAAAGTATCTCCGTGGCGAAGTGGAGAAGGACGTGCTCGTGGACGAGTCCTCCTCGAACGAGGCGACCGAGGAGTTGAAGCGGAAGTTCTTCGCGGGCGACGGGAAGGTGCTCGTCACGAGCACGCGCGGGACGCTCACGGAGGGCGTGGACTACGACGGCGAGAAACTCGCGGCGTGCGCAGTGGTCGGCGTGCCGCTCGTGAACGTCGGGTCGCCCCGCGTCCGGGCGGTCCGGCGGGCGTACGCCGACGCGTTCGGCGAGAACCACGCCTTCGAGTACGCGCTGACGGTGCCCGCGGTGCGACGCGCACGGCAGGCCATCGGGCGCGTGATCCGCGGCCCGGAGGAGGTCGGCGCGCGCGTGTTCGTCGGACGGCGCTACGTCGAGGGCGCGCCCCGCTCGGTACACGGCTACCTCGGGCCGGCCGAACGCGAGGAGTTCACGCGGATGACGCCGGAGTTCCTCGGTCCGCAACTCGAGCACTTCTGGTCCAATCAGGACTGAGTACGGGTCTCAAGAACGGAACTGAGTCACGGCTCTGTCAGAGCGAGACGGACTCGCCAGTGTCCGCGGACTCGTACAGCGCGTCGATGACCCGCATGTTGGCTATCGCTTCCTCGCCGTCCGTGCGCGGCGACGTTCCGTCCGCGGCGCTCGCGGCGAACGCTTCGACCTCGCGGCGGTACTGGTCGGCCGGGTCGAACGTCTCCTCGACCGTCTTCTCGCCGTCGCCCCACCGGAGCACCGGCTGCTCGGGCGTGTTGTAGGCATCCCGAACTTCCAGCCAGCCGTCGGTCCCCTCGACGCGGTAGCGCTGGCGGGCGGGCGTCTCGAATCCAGCCTCGACGGTGGCCGTCGCGCCGCCGTCGAAGGACATCGTGGCCGCGAACTCCGTGTCCACGCCACAGTCGCGGGCGTCGTGCGCGCTCGCCGAGACGCGGTGAGGTTCCCCCAGGAACTGTCGGGCGGTGCTCACGGCGTAACACCCGACGTCCATGAGCGCGCCACCCGCGAGTTCGGGGTTCAGGCGGACGTCGTCCGGGCGGCCGGAGAGCGTGTAGTTGAACGCCGCGTTGACGTGCCGAACGTCCCCGAGTTCCGTCCGTGCGACCTCGAGGGCGCGCTGCGTCCGCGGATGGTAGAGATACATGAACGCCTCCGAGAGCGTGACGCCGGCGTCCCGGCAGTGCTCGACGACCTCGCGGGCTTCCGCCGCGTTCGCCGCGAGCGGTTTCTCACAGAGCACGTGGAGGCCGGCGTCCGCGGCGTCCTTCGTCCACTCGGCGTGGAGCGCGTTCGGAAGCGGGTTGTAGACGGCGTCTACGTCCGCCGAGAGCAGCGCCTCGTAGCTATCGAACGATTCGGGAACGTCGTGGCGGTCGGCGAACGCCGCCGCGGCGTCCGCGTCCCGGGACGCGACCGCTCGCAACTCGTGGTCGGAGTTCTGGATGGCGGGAGCGACCGCCTTCGCCGCGATGTTCGCCGTGCTGATGATGCCAAAGCGCACGCTACGACGGCGGTGGGCCGATTCCGTAACTGTTTGGACTTCGGCCCCGGACCTCGAGTTCGGTCGTGTGACCGGGGCGTTGTGGCACCGCCGCGAGAACAGTTTCGGCGGTGACCGCCGAAAGCGGCCGTCGGTGGGACGGACGGTCAGGGAGCCTGGGACGTGAGGTAGTGCTCGCCGTCCTGGGCGACCACGCCGCGACCGCGGAGCGTCTTCAGTACGCTGTACAGCGTAATCCTCGGCAGGTCGAGTTCCGCGTGCAGTTCGTCGAGCGTCGCGCCCTGTCGCGTCGCGAGATAGAGGTAGACGAGTTTCCCGCGCGGCGACTCCACGTTGGTCGGCAACTGTCGAGTCATCGTTCGTCAGTAGACGAATTGAGTTCGACGATAATAAATCTGCGTTTCGACGCAAGTCGAAACAGGTGGGTTGATGCCGCGGGCGAGCGAACCGCCACCCGTGCCGACGCGCCACGACCGACTCGACCGCCACCCGACGACGGGCGAGGGGAACTCCCTCTGGCAGTGGACCGACGCCAAACACCCGCTTCGCGTCGCGCTCAACTACGTCGTCGTGGTGCTCGCGCGGATCTCACCGAGTCTCCGCGTGAAGAACTGGCTGCTATCGACTATCGGCGTCACCGTCGGCGAGCGCGTCACCTGGGGCCTCGAATCAACGCCCGACGTCTTCTGGCCCGAACGCGTCACCGTCCACGACGACGCCATCGTCGGCTACGACGCCACCCTGCTCTGCCACGAGTTCCTCCAGGACGAGTACCGCACCGGCGACGTCGTCGTCGGCGAGCGCGCGATGATCGGCGCGGGCGCAATCGTGCTCCCCGGCGTCCGCATCGGCGCGGACGCCCAGGTCGCCGCGAACTCCCTCGTCGCCGACGACGTGCCCGAGGGGGCGACCGTCGCGGGCGTCCCCGCCGAACCCGTCGAACGGGAGTGAGTCCCGGGACGAGATCGCGGGGGCGTGAACAACGACACCCGTCAGGAACGCGACCGTCGAACCGCCTCAGCGACGGCTTCGGTGACCGCCTCGTCGCGCGGCGTGGGTACGAACACGCCCACCGTAGCTAGACACACGACGCACGCCATCACGCCCCCCTGTGCGACGGCGCCCACCGCGCTAACCAGTTCGGTAACCGACAGCGCCGCCGTGAGCGCCGCCAGCAAGAACACCCCCAGCGACAGCGCGAGGCACAGACGCGTCCCCCGGTAGTAGACGCCAGCGGCACACCAGAACGCCCGCAGTCGGCGCGTGGCGGGGGCGGTCGGGCCGGCCGCGTCGAGCGCCGTCGCCGCCGCCCGGGACGCGTCCAGTACACCCGCCACGTACGCCAGCACGCCGGCCAAGGTTAGTGCGTACACGGCGAGTGGTGGGCGGACGAAGAACAAACCCGTCGCCGTTGTGCCTCCTACGACGGCGACTGCGCCGACGCCGCGCACCCATACGCCTCCAGTCGGGCGACTTGCACCCCGTCGGACGCGGACACTCGACACCGCCCAGAAGCCGGTTGCGAGCAAGAAGAGCCACGTTCCGACAGTGAGTGCCGTGGCGACTGCGCTCATTCCCGCACCAGCACGACGCCGCGGCGGAACACCAGATGGTTCGGGACGACGTACTCGTGGTCGTCGTCCTCGACGCGCGTCACGAACACGTCCACTTCCTGGACGATTCCCTCGTGGTCACCGATTGCGACCCGGTCACCGATGCCGTAGGGCTGCTGGAGCAGAAGATAGACGCCCGCAGCCGCCGACGTGAGCAGGTGCCGGGTCGCCACCAGCGTGAACAGGATGACCGCACCGAGGTACGCGAACAACAATCCGACGAGCGCGCCCACCTCCACGCCAACCTGCGAGAGCGCGACGAGCACCGCGACGAAAATGACGGTGTACTTCACGATGCGCGGAAGCACGGCGACTGCGGGCACCTTCACGCTCCGCAGCCACTCGTGCACCACCAGTTCCGCCTTGTCGCCGGCGAGCACGCCGAGTAACAACACCATGACCGCGACGACGAACGACGGCAGGAAGCCCGCGAGTTCGTACCACACCCCGATGGCGCCCGAGAGTTCCGCCACCTCGAGGGCGATGAGCGCGGACACAACGTAGATGATCCAGGACGTCAACCGGGCCGCGAGCGCGACCGTCGAGGACCCGATCTCGCGGGCCATCCGCTCGATGCTCGTCCCCTCCACGGCCTCGTCGACGCCGAGTGCGTAGAACACGCGCTCGTTCACGCGACCGACGAGGTAGCCGAGTACCAGACCCGTGAAGAACACCACGGACGCGAGCACGAACCGGAAGTCGGTGTCGGGGAGCCAGCCGAAGTCCACGGGCATCTCAGTACTCCTCCGGGTCGAGTTCGAGGACGATCTCACCGCCCTTGAACGCCCGCACCAGCCCGTCTGACTCCGAGAGTACGATTGCGACCGCACTCGTGTCCCGCGTGATGGCGCCCGCCGCCATGTGTCGTGCGCCCAGTCCCTTCGGGATGTCTGTCCCCTCCGCGGACGGCTCCAGGTAGCGGTACGCGCTCACGAGCTTCCCCGAATCAGAGATGACGAACGCGCCGTCCAGCCGCGAGAACTCCTTGAGCATCACGTTCACGATGGGGTCGCCGACGTGGACGTGGCTCTTCTCGAAGGGGTTGTACGACAGCGGCCGGGACTTGTTCATCGTCTTCCCGGCGTCACCGACGACGAACAGCGCGCCCACCGGCTTGCCCTTCTGTCCCTTCTTCCCGAGTTCGATAGCGACCTCGAAGACGTCACGGATGACGCCGGGGTCCGCCCGAGAGTGCGCGAACAGATTGTAGATGCCGGAGTGGGCGGACTCGTCGACCGTGGTCCGAACCACCATGTCGATGTTCTCTCCTAGCAACGGCGCCGCGCACGCTACGTCGTCGCCGTCCTCGACGACGCCCTCCGAGAGCGCTCCCTCGACGCCAAAGCGGATGCGCTCACGGACGTCCTTGAACTCCACTGGGAGTTCCACGAAGCGGTCGGCGCTCACTGTGTTCTCCGGAGACACCACGACCACGTCGACGCCGTCGATGGCCTGCGCGCGCTCGTAGTACGATCCACTCGGAGAGAAGAGGAACAGTGCGTCGATGTCGTCGAGGATGTCGTCGAGAAGGTCCGCTGGGCGAGCCATTTGCCGTACACACTCACCCCGCTCGCAAAAAGGTTAGCGGGCGAGTGTCAGACGTGCGTCATCGTCCGGTTCGTTGGTCGCCGTGCCGCCAGCTCGTTGGTCGGTGTTCCTCATCCGTGTCGACGTCCACTCGCACCGCTTTCCCCGTACCACTGCCGGCCCACGCTCAAGACCCGTCAGCGACGGTGTCCACCAGCCCCGTTGTTTATCTGGTTCCACGACTATGTTGTAACTGGAACAACTCGTTACACACTGTGCGAGTAGGCGTTGTCCGCGTGGCCCGATGCAGTTCGCATCACACGGTATCGGGCGTTCCGCACCCTGAGCCACCATGTCCGACAACCAGACCACCAGCGAAAACGACCGCATCGTCGTCGACTGCGAGAACGCCGCCGAACTCGAGATCGAATCGCTGGACGTCGGTGTTGCTAGCGACGTTCTCGCGTTCGACGTCTCAGGCAACATCAAGACCGTCTCGGCCAGCCGGCTGCAGGATCTTTCGGGGTCGGACCTGAAACTCGCGGAACTCACGTTCGTCGTGACTGACGCGTCGTAGTCCAGGAGACGCTGGCTCTCAAGCGGCCACAGCCCCGGGGCGTCAGTCGTCTCCGGACTCCTCGGCGCCGATAAATATCGAGCCGTCGAACGTGATTTCGACCGGGTGGTCGTCGTACGTGAACACGACCTCCCCGGTGGTGTCACGCGACGGGCCATTCCGACGCGACTGGAACAGCGCGTCGAGGGCGTCCGGGTCGACCACGTTCGCGAGAATCGTCAACTCCGTCGGCTCCGCATCGTCGAACTCGGCGACAGCGTGAACGAGTTCGTCACTCACGGAATCCGCTGTCGGGTCGAAGGTGTGCTGGTGGTACTCTGTCACGTCGCCTCGAAGGCCATGGTCTACTTCACTGGAATCGGTCATAGGGAACTGTGGAAACGGACAGCGGGGATGCGCGGAATCGCAGTTGTTGGAACGGCTGTTCTCTGGAAACCGTGTTCGGCAGTCCGCGTACACCACGTCCCGCCTCGTCGTCATACATTCGAAGGAGCGCGAGACGGTTAAGGACCGGGGCTCCTGACCAGCTCTCTTGTTTCTCTCCCACACAACTACTCGGCGTAGACCCGTTCCTTGGCATCGTTCTGCTGACTCGGGAACGATTCGAATCTAGACCTTCGAGAGAATTGTAATATCCCCCCAATACACATGATTCGAACGGTGGAATCCCAGGTAGAACGTGCGTGAGACTGGATTTGAATCGGTGAAGCCTCACTCACGCTCGTCTTCCGTGCTTCAAATCCTCCGCATTTCACGTCTCGCTACGCTCGCCGGAAATGCGCGGGACCGGATTTGAACCGGAAGAAGAAATGCTCGCTCGCCCCGTTCGCTGCGCGTTCCTTCCAGAGTTCAAACCGGCCCTGCTCCTTCGCTCCCTTCGGTCGCTCAGTGCGCGGGACCGGATTTGAACCGGCGGACCTCTACAGGACAGCGTCCTAAGCGCTGCGCCGTTTCCTGGCTTGGCTACCCGCGCGCACCACAGTCTATCCGAGGGACACAAATGAGATTTCCGTTCCGCCCCGCCCGGCGAACCCGCCGAACCGGGAGTGCCAGCGAAGATTTACGTTCGTGAGGACTAACCCACGACCATGTACCGTGCCGGAGACGAAGTGGACCAGCGGGCGTGGCTAGACGAACTCGAGGGCATCGCGGACAGCCTCGAGTTGAACGCGGAAGCGCGCTCGACCGCCAAAGACCTCTTCCTGTCCGCGGTGCCCGAGGAGGACCGGTCGAAAGCCGCGGCGGTCGCGGCGAGCGTGTACGCCGGCGCGCTCATCGCTGGCGACCAGCACTCCCAGACCGCGGTCGCGGACGCCGCTGGCGTCTCGCGACTCTCGATCCAGACGCGCTGGAAGGAGTTACTCGAGGAAGCAGGGTTCCGCGCGCCGTCCTGGTAGGCGTCGACGGCGACAGGGTCTGTTACCTGACGACTGAACCGTACCCCGGCAACCGAACCGTCACCGACCGTCGCGGTCGGGCGTGAGGTTTCCGTGCTCGTCGATCTCGCCCTGGACGATGCGCGTCGAGGAGATGATGTCGCCGTCCCCCGCACGGACGTGCTCGACCACGACGATGTCGAGGGAGTCGAGGCCGCGCTCCGCGCGGAGGTCGTTGATGTGCTCGCCAGTCTCCCTGGTCTCCGGCGAGACCACGAGCGCGTCGAACTTCGGTTCGGTGGCGATGCCAGTGGGTTCGTCGAGTCGCCGCACGTCGAACTCGCGGTCGTACTCGGACGCGAACGCCGCGAGTTCGGCTTCGAGATCTCGTTTCCGTTCGTCGAACGAGCGGACGACGCGGTCGACGTGCCGCGTCGCCGGCGCCAACTCGTCGCTCGTCAATCCGACCGTGACGTCACCGAGTTCGAACGCGCGTTCGAACAGTTTCCGGTGCCCGTCGTGGACCGGGTCGAACGTGCCACCGAGAGCGACGTCCATGCGCCAGCGGAGACGCCGCGCTCGTTTAGCAGTTGGGATTACGTACCGGCCGTCTCGTCGCCGTCTGCCTGTCCGGTCTCGCTACTGTCCGCCTGCTCGTCCTCACCACTGGCTGACTGCTCGTCACCGCTCGCTTCCTCGTCGTCTCCGCTCTGTTCGTCTGCGTCGGCGTCGCCGACGTCGAGTTCCGCCTCGACGTCCGCCGTCGAGTCACCGGCGTCGACCTCGGCCCCGACACTGCCCTCGAGTTCAGCCCCGTCGCCGGTGACGTCCGCTTCGGCCTCCACGTCGGTGTCCACCTCGGCCTCCGCGTCGCCGACCTCGGCCTGGACGTCCGTCCCGTCCTCGACTTCGATGTGAACGGGTTCGGCGGTCGTCTCCTCGCCGTTCCCCAGGTGGGAGTCGAGGTTGACGACCGTGTTCAGTTCGTTCTGCACGCGACCGACGACGCCGCTGACGAGGTCACTCGGCGCGATGGCGGTGTACTCGTAGGGGTTGTTGCCCGCGCCCTCGCTCTGTCGTTTCCGGCGTTCGACGGTCTCCTCGTCGGCGAGTTCAGCGAGCGCCTCCCGGACCGTCGACGGGTAGAGGCCGGTGCCGTCGGCCACCTCCTCGCTCGTGCTCCAGGGCTCCCGTCGGAGGTAGACGAAGATGCGTGCGCGCGTCTCCGTGTCGAGCACCCACGAGAGGATGTCGACGACTCGCTGGTCGAAGCCCGCGACTGCGCGTTCCTTCTCCTCTCCCAGTCGGTCTCGCGCCGACCGTCTCTCCGTTCCGTCGTCGTCGTCCGAAGGCTCCTCAGACATGCGTCGTCTCATCTGCGACAAAAGCGTCACGCGAGAAAAAACCCTTCGGCGGAACGACAGAGTCTCCCACCACTACCGGCAACGCGTCACGGCACCGCGGGCTTGTAGCGCATCGCGAACTCGCAGCGCACCACGAACTCCAAGCACCACGAACTCCAAGCACCACGAACCCGCGCAGTCCCTCACAGCACCAGCGACTCGTAGAGCGCTCTCGCCCCCTCCTCCTCGCGGAGTCGTCGCTGGCGAGTCGCGCCCGACTCGGCATCGTACACCTCCCGGATTCCGGACACGCCCAGGCGGTCACACTCCCGCTCGACCACGTCGCCCAGCGAGACGGATCCCTCGCCGTTCCGGTCGACGAACGACGCGTCGTGCCCGTACCGGATCGCCTGCCACTTGTTCCCGTCGAGCACCTCGCGCCGTAGTCCGTTCCCGGATCCGCCGTCCTCGTAGCGCTCCGCCAGGTCGACGACGAGCGCGTGCGTGTACTCGACGAACGCCTCGACGACCGCCGGGTCGGCCTGCCCGTCCGGCGCGCGCAACTCGACGGTCCCGTGTTCCGTGTGCGGGCGCACGTCGAACCAGAGCTCCCCACGGTCGGCGATGGAGCCGTTCTCCACCAGCAGGCGCTCGAACGACTCGAACGCCTCGAAGGAGTCGAACGCCGTCGGCATCCCCGTGTTCGGCAACCCCTCGAATATCTTCGCTCGGGCAGACGCCAGCCCCGTGTCGTGCCCGTCCCAGAACGGCGAGTTCGCGGACAGCGCCAGCATCACCGGGACGTACCAACGCAACTCGTTTGCCACCCACACCGCCTTGTCAGCGTCGTCGACACCGACGTGAACGTGCAGTCCCGCGGTCGTGTTCCGGTGCTGGGGGTACTGGATTCGGTCCAACTGACTCCGGTACCGGGGCTTCTCGGCGTGCTCCTGTTCGCGCCACCGCGCGGCCGGATGGAGGCCCGCGCCAGCGATACGGTAGCCCTGTGACTCGGCGTGCTCGACCAGCGCGTCACGCACCTCCCGGACCGCCGCCGACACCTCGCCCGGACCGGAGAGCTTCGGCGTCTGGGTCTCCACGACGAACTTGAACAGTTCGTGGTCGAGTCGGCCGGAGAGCACGCCCGACGGCGGAGACTCGTACACCAACTCGTCGGTTCCCGCCGTCGGAACGCCCTCGCCGTCGACGACGAAGAACTCCTCCTCGACGCCGAGCGTCCCCAACTCGGTGAACCGGTCCGACGAACCCGCGTCCATACTCGCCCGTTCGTTTTCCCGCCGCGCGTAAATAGTTCTGGAAGTCGGCGGACTGGCGTGGTTTGTTCTCGTAGAGGATGCCAACGTGCGTGTTCTTGGTTCCGTCACCAGCCAAAAAGCATCAGACGACACGTCCACATCTGCAAACACCCAGAAAGCCCCGGCGCGTTCGCGGTCGCTCGCTGGCATATCTGCTCACTGTGTTCGCAGATAGCGGCCAGCGAACCGACCACGCAAGCGCGAACGCGCCGCCCCTTTCAGTCCCGCCCTGCCAGTTAACCAACCAGTTTGAGGGGGACTGAAAGGGGCGGTAAGCTACGGGAAGCACGACGACGCAAGCACCGCAAGCCGAAGGCTGAGGAGCGCAGCGAGGCGCGCGACCGTAGCTTACCGGGGCTTTCTGGGTGTCTGCGAAAGCAGTTCTGTTCCGATCAAGAGCGTCTAAGCCGCAAACCGAAGCGATTCCGTCCTACAGGGGCGTCGCGACCACAGCCAGGTGGTCGTCGTGGAAGGGTTCCAGGCGCTCGGTCGCGAGCACTTCGTAGCCCTCGCGGAGTGTGTCCAGCGCGTCCGCGAACACGGCCTCCGGGTCCCGGGTCACGTCCTCGCTGCGGGCCTTGATGGCAGCGACGAGTCGCCCGTCGTCCGCGAGGAACTGGCGGTTGGCGAGCGCCACGTCGGCCTGCCCGCGCGTCGCGACGTCCTGGACGATAGCGTCGAGGCCGCTCTCGACGACGTGGGCGTACGTCTCGGGCTTCCGGGCGTCCTTCAGTAGCGGGAAGAGATTCTGGCGATCCTCGGCGACGTCGAGCAGGTCGCGGGTCGAGCGCGGCGCGAACTCCACGGCGTACGTCGGGCCCGCGAAGTCAGCGACGTGGCTCACGGTCGTGCCGTTCGCCGCGCCGAGGTAGAGCACGCTGTCGCCGCCCGCGAGTCCCGTATCGACGCCGAGTTCGAGCGTCGCACCGAGTTTCGAGCGGTCGGGGTTCCAGCGCCGCCAGCCCTCGACGACGGGTTCGCCGTACACCGGGTCGCCGCGCGTCGCGAGCGACTGCGCGTCCGCCTCGTCGCCGTCTCCCTCGAAGTCGCGCCGCTCGACGCCGTCGGGCAGACTCATTCGTTCTCACGCTCCTGAATGGTCGCGATGCGCTCGTCCAACTCCTCGCCGAGTTCGGGCCGCAGGTCCCCCGAGTAGTGGTCGATGCGCGCCGCGATGGAGAGTTTTCCGGCGAGCGCGCGCGCGGCCGACCCCCGCTGGTCCGGGTGCGTGCCGTGAACGTACTCGTGGGTGTAGATGACGCCGTGCTTCGGGGAGGACGCGTGCCCGCGGAGGTGCGCGAACAGCGCGTCCTCCGCGCCGAGCACCTGGACCGTCCCCGAGGGCTGTTTCGCGAGGTCCTCGAGGCCGCCCGCGAGCGCGATCAGGCGTGCCGCGAGCACCGGGCCGGCGAGTGAAGCGAGATTCGGCGCGACGGTCGGCGCCTGTCGCTCGACGTACGCGCGCTCGGCGTCCCGTTCGTCCACGAGGTCGACGACGCGCTGGCACAGCGAGACGACGCGCTCCTCGGTCGCGTCCGACGCGTCGCGCGCAGCGACGTCACGCGCACCCTCGACACCGCTGGAGACGTCGTCGAAGACGCTCCCCGCCCACTCCGTCGCGCGCTCCGCGAGTTCGTTCGCGGCGTCCGCGAGGTCGTCCATCGCGCGCACCGCGTGCATCAACTGCTGGTCGTCGGCCCGCTCGCGCTCCCTGACGGCGGCCCGCGTCCCCGCGAGCGTCGCCTCGTGAAGCGCCTCGTAGTAGTCGTCCTCGTCCGCGGCGAACCCCGATTCGACCGCGAGTCGCGGCCACTCGTTCGGGCCAGGCGCGCTCCCGTCGCGAACCGACGCGGCGGCAGACTCCGTGTCCTCGCGGTCGACGCCCGCGAACCATCCCTGCTCGCTCATACCTGGGAATTTCGCCGCTCGCGTTTAAACCCACGTCTGCCGGACCAGCGGTTTCCGGAGCGTGCGCTGGATCGACTACCGGGGCTGCTCGCGGTCGGTCTCCTCCGGAACGATGTCACGGACGCGCCCCTTCGCGCCGGATTTCAACTTGACTGTCGCGCCGGTCGGCTCGGCATCTCCGAGTACTACGCCAACGTCGCCCTTGATCGGGTCTTTGTCGTGTCCCTGCTCGATTTCGACGGTCATCCCCCGTCGCAGTTCGTCCGGATTCGGATACGACGGCATGGGCGAACGGTTGGGCTCGCTCCGCAAAGGCGTGGTGGCCAGTTTTCGGCCGCAACGCGCAACGCCAGCGACAGCCGACGCCACCCGCCCGGTCGACCGGCGATACCGGACATCTCTCGGCGTCGAAAGAAATGGTTAAAATACGTCCGTCTGCAAACAGGGTGTATGAGCGAAGCCAAGCAGGCGCGAAAGTGCGTCTCCTGCGGCATCAACATCTCCGGCACGACCGCTGCAGCGTTCAAGTGCCCGGAATGCGGCACCCAGATCTACCGGTGCTCGAAGTGCCGCAAGCAGAGCAACCTCTACGAGTGTCCCGACTGCGGGTTCCGGGGGCCGTAACGATGGGGAAGGTCGCCGCCGTCCTCAAGGTCATGCCGGACAGCCCCGAAGCCGACCTTGACGAACTCCAGGAACGACTCTCCGAGTCGCTCCCCGAGGGCGCGAAGATCAACGGCACGGACACCGACGAAGTCGCATTCGGCCTCACCGCGCTGCTCGCCACCGTCATCGTCCCCGACGACGCCGGCGGCACGGAAGCCGTCGAGGACGCGTTCGGCAACGTCGAGGGCGTCGAATCCGTCTCCGTCGAAGAAGTCGGGCGTATATAACGACCTTTTACACTGTGGCGCGGCTTCGCCGCGCCTCGGTAAAAGCTCGGCCAAAAGCACTCCTCCTTCACTCCACGCTCTTCGAGCGTTCCGTTCAGTCGTCGGCCAGCGCGCAGAGCGCTGTGAATCGCGGGGCTCGGACTTTTCAAGTCACTCGCCCCGCGAATGCTGGCGATACGGGCTGTGTCGGTTACTCGCTGCTCTACTCCACAATCGGGACCACGTGTACGCTGAACCCCCAGCCCTCGCCGAGGTAGCCCTCGTCCTCGAAGCGGTAGGTACCAGACTGGAAGCAGTTCTCGCTGTCGTGGGTGGCGAGCACGCGGAAGTCGTGGATGCGAGTCTCGCCAGGGTCGAGCGTCTCGGATTTCATCACCATCGGGAGCGCAACGCCGTCCGTCGCGCGCCAGCAGTCGTCCTCGGGTTCGTCCGGAACGACACTCGTCCCGGGCGCAAGGAGGAGTTCACTCGTGTCGTCCTCGTGCGTTCCCCAGAGTTCGTCCCACGGGACGAGCGAGCCGAACTGGAACTCGCGGGCCTCGTCGGCGTCGTTCGTGAACGCGACGCGGAGCACTGCCGGGTGCTCCAGCGCGAACTGCTGTTCTACCGTCACGTCGATGGTGACGTCGGCCACTGGCGCGTCGTCGGTCTGAACGTCGTCGATGTGGTAGCTGAAGAACTCGTCTTCGGTCGTCGGCTCTGTCGTCTCCGGTGAGTCGGTGGGTTCGTCCGTGGTGGTCGGGTCGTCGGTCGTGTTGGCACTGTCGCCGAGAACGCTGGTACAGCCAGCAAACGCCGTCGTAGCGAGCGTGCCGAGGAGGGCGCGTCGTTTCACGATTCACTCGACGAACGCCGAAGATAAACCCTTTCTCGGGAGTCAAACGCTCGTTTTACTGGGGCGTCCCGCGGTCAGCAGCCCTCACAACACGGCGTCGAACGCCTGCTTCAGGTCGGCTTTCAGGTCGTCGACGTGTTCGATACCGACGCTCACGCGGATGAGCGAATCCGTGAGTCCCGCGGCCTCGCGTTCTTCCTCCGGGATGGCTGCGTGGGTCATCGCCGCCGGCTGCTCGATCAGGGATTCGACGCCGCCGAGGGACTCCGCGAGCGTGAACACCTCGGTCTCCGTCACGACGTCGCTGGCTTCCTCGAGGGTGGCGTCGAGTTCGAACGAGAGCATCCCGCCGAAGTCGTCCATCTGCTCGGCGGCGAGGTCGTGCTGGGGGTGGGATTCGAGCCCTGGGTAGTAGACGTGGTCGACACGGTCGTGGTCGTCCAGCCACGCGACGAGTTCGCTGGCGTTCTCGCAGTGGCGGTCCATGCGCACGCCGAGGCTCTTCGTGCCGCGGAGGACGAGGAAGCAATCGAAGGGGCCTGGCGTCGCGCCCACGGAGTTCTGGTAGAACCCGAGGCGCTCGTCGAGGTCAGCGTCGTCGGTGACGAGCGCGCCAGCGACGAGGTCCGAGTGGCCGCCGAGGTACTTCGTGAGGCTGTGGCAGACGAGGTCCGCGCCGAAGTCGAGTGGGCGCTGGAGGTACGGTGTGGCGAACGTGTTGTCGACCGCGCAGAGCGCGTCGTGCTCGTGGGCGATGTCCGCGAGCGCGCCGATGTCGTTGACGTTCAACAGCGGGTTGGTCGGCGTCTCCACCCAGACGAGTTCCGTCGAATCCCGCATTACACTCCGGACTGCGTCGTGGTCCGTCGTGTCCACGAAGTCGAACTCGAGGTCGTACTCCTCGTACACCTGCGTGAAGATGCGGTGCGTGCCGCCGTAGACGTCGTCGCCCGCGACCACGTGGTCGCCCGATTCGAGGAGATTCAACACGGTGTTGATGGCGCCCATTCCCGATGAGAAACACCGCCCGAACTCGCCGCCCTCGAGGCTCGCAAGATTCTCCTCGAGGTCGGTCCGCGTCGGGTTCCCGGTACGGCTGTACTCGTAGCCGCGGTGGTCGCCGGGGCCGTCCTGGACGTACGTGGAGTTCGCGTGGATGGGCGTCATCAGCGCGCCCGTCTCCTCGTCGGGTTCCTGGCCGGCGTGGATGGCGCGCGTCTCGAAGCGCTCGTCGTCCTCGCTCATGGTCGGAGATTGGCGGCCCGCGAGTTAGGTCTGTTCGTTCCCTCTCACCGGCAGGCGCGTGTCCACTGGAGTGCTCGGTTCGTAACGTGCGTTTTATAACTGGGACGGCAGTAAAGATGGCATACGACTATGCCGAGTTCCAACGGACCCCTCAACAGCACTCGAGAGAAACTCTCGAACAAACCGCGAGAGCGCGGGACCTCCCCGCCCCAGCGGTCGGTCGCAGAGTTCGACGACGGACAGAAAGTCCACCTGAAGATCGACCCAAGCATCCGCGAGGGTCGCTTCCACGCTCGATTCAGCGGCCACACCGGCACCGTGGTCGGCAAACAGGGCACCTCCTACAAGGTCAAGATCTCGGACGGCGGCAAGGAGAAGGTCCTACTCGCTAACCCCGCCCACCTCCGCGCGCAGGAGGAATAATGACTATCTTCAAGGAGACGCTCGACGAGGAGTTCCTCACCGTCTCGGAGGCGAAGGAACTGCTCGCGGACGTGGAGGAGGAACGCGCCGCCGACGAGGAGCGCGAACTCCGCTACGAACTCGCGCGAGCCGTCGAGCACGTCAACCGATTCGCCATCCTCGAACCCGAGGAATCCCGCGATCTCGTCGGGGAGCTCCTCGACCTGGACGCCGTCGAGGACGAGGCCGTCGCGTACAAGATTGCGGACCTGCTGCCGCGCACTCGCACGGAGCTGCGCGCGGTGTTCGCTCAGGAGCGCTACGCGCTCTCCGGCGACGAGCTCGACTCGATCCTCGACGTCGTGGCGAAGTACGCCTGAGGACGACCGCCCTTCTCGCGGACGCCCAGCTTCTCTCTTTCCGGTCGGTTCCATCTCCGGTCGGTGCGCGCTTCCGGCACGCAGTTCTGGACATCCAATCGAACTGACGGCCGACCGTTTAAGTATCGCCTGGGCGTACTCCTCCGTATGAGTGACACGTCTTCGACGGACGAGGAGTTCGCCGTCGTGCTCGACTTCCTCGCGCACGGCAACTCCGGCGGTCGGTTCGGTGGTTCTCCGGTTGCGTACGCCGCGTCGATCGACGACTTCACGCTCTACGAACTCGAACTCGAGGCCGACGCCGACATCTCGATCCTCGACCACGTGCGCATCCGCCCGGACTTCGAGGCCGGCATCGCGCGCGGCCACGTCGTCGACTACGAGGACCTCTCGGACGGCGCGCGCTCCGAACTCGACTACGTCGTCGAGGACATCGTCGACGAGGACGAACAGCGGTTCGTGGACTTCTACAACGACGCCCAACCCATCTCGCTCCGCCTCCACCAGCTCAACCTCCTCCCGGGAATCGGGGACAAACTCCGGGACAACATCCTCGACGAACGCAAACGCCACGGCCCGTTCGAGAGCTTCGACGACCTCGAGGACCGCGTCTCCGGCCTCCACAACCCCCGCGAGGTCATCATCGACCGCATCCTCGAGGAGATACAGGAGGACGACCTGAAGTACCAGAACTTCGTCGGCTCCTAGGTTCCACCGTTAGTTTTGTTCAGGGCGTCTCAGCCCCTGTTGCCTGATTTTCTCCCTGAAGCACCCAAACATCTGTGTCTGAGCTTCCTTCCGTTCTCTCCGAGAACACCCAGAAAGCCCCAGCGCGCTCGCGCCCGCTCAGCAACATATCCGCTACCGCGGATAGGGGTCGCTGAGACGGACTTGGGCTCCGCCCGCGAGCGCGCTGCCCCTTTCAGTCCCTCCCTGCCGGCTGACCAACCGGCCACCGGGAGGACTGAAAGGGGCGACTCGCTGCAGGAAGCCCGACGACGCAAGCACCGCCGGCCGTAGGCCGAGGAGCGCAGCGAGTCGCGCGACTGCAGCGAGTCGGGGCTTTCTGGGTGTCCGCAGGTTCGGTCAGTCGACGCAAACAGACGCTGAGCATTCGGGAGCGAAACGTCCCTCTCGCGTACTCGCAGGCTTTAGGTCGCCTCAGTGGTTAGCCCCGGTAATGACCGAGCCGAGGGACCCGGACGCGTTGATCCGCCGAGCGGGGCGTCCGAACCCCGAGTTCGACCAGCACTTCCTCGTGGACGACCGCGTCCTCGACCGGATTCCGTCGTACGCAGAGGCGTTCGACCGGTCCCACGTTCTGGAGGTCGGTGCTGGGACGGGCGCGCTAACGGACCGACTGCTCGACGTCGCAGACCACGTGACGACGGTCGAGCGCGACCCCGACTTCGCGGCGTTCGTGCGCGAGGAGTTCGCGGCGGAGGTCGAGGCGGGGCGACTCGACGTACTCGAAGGGGACGCACTCGAGGTCGACCTCCCGGAGTACACGTGCTCTATCTCGAATCTGCCGTACGGCGTATCGAGTGAGGTAACGTTCCGCCTGCTCCCGCTGGGGAAGCCGGCGGTGTCGATGTACCAGCGGGAGTTCGCCGAGCGCATGGCCGCGGAGGCGGGAACGAGCGAGTACGGGCGGCTCTCCGTGACCACGCAGCACTACGCGAACGTCGAAGTGGTCGAGACCGTTCCCCGGGAGGCGTTCGACCCACAGCCACGGGTCGAGAGCGCGGTCGTGCGGTTGACGCCGCGGGAACCGGAGTACGACGTCGGAACCGAGACCGGTGACAGCGAGGCCGTCGGCGAGCAGTTCTTCCTCGGCTTCGTGAAGGCGCTGTTCACCCAGCGCCGGAAGAACGTGCGCAACGCCATCCGGAACACGGCCCACATCTCTGGACTGGACGACCCGGACGCCGTCGTGGCTGCCATCGACGAGGACGTGCTCCGGAAGCGGCCCGGCGACCTCGACCCGGCGACGTTCGCGGAACTCGCCACGGTCGCCGCAGACGTAGAGCGCGAAACTGGCAGCGAGAAGGGTGGGTCGGAGTGAGCTGGTTCGCGGCGTTCGAGGTGGCCTTCGGGCACCTGGGTACGGCCGAGCGGGTGGCGGTGTCCATCGGGACTTTCCTGTTGCTCGGGGCGGTGTTCTTCGTCGCGCGACGGGAGAGTGCGCGGCGGGATTCCCGCCTGTGGCGCGTGCTCGCAGGCTTCGCTTCGATAACCGCACTCGTCGCTGCGAGCGGCGCGCTCGCGGTCGTCTGGAACGTCGAGACGAGCGCGTGGGCGGCGGTCACCAGCCTGAGGGTGCAAGTGGAGTTGCTGGTTCGGGTGTTCATGACGATGACGTTCCTGGTGGTCGTCTACGTCGCGACGGGCGTCGTTCACCGGATGGTCGGGCGGTTCATGAAACAGCACAACGGCATCACCGACCACCAGGCAGAGGTCACGTACCGCATCGTCCAGATCTGCGTGTACGTGCTCGCGCTCCTCGCGGTGCTCGGGTTCTGGTCCGTGGATCTCTCCGGACTGCTCATCGGTGCTGGGTTCGCGGGCATCGTCGTCGGAATGGCAGCGAGACAGACCATCGGCGCGGTCATCGCGGGATTCGTGTTGATGTTCTCCCGCCCCTTCGAGATCGGGGACTGGGTGAAGGTTGGGGACAAGGACGGCATCGTGACCGACATCACCATCGTGAACACGCGCCTGCAGACGTTCGACGGCGAGTACGTGATGTTGCCGAACGACTACGTCGGGTCGAACGAGATCGTGAACCGCTCGCGGAAGGGACGACTCCGCATCCACGTCGAGGTGGGCGTGGATTACGGGACCGACGTGGACCGCGCGCGGAAGGTCGCCAAGGAGGCGATGTCCGACGTCGAGGACATCCTGACGGTGCCACGCCCGCAGGTGGTGTTCCAGGAGTTCGGGGATTCCTCGGTGGTGCTAGATCTGCGGTTCTGGATCGACAAGCCGAGCGCGCGCCGGATGTGGCGGGCCCAGACGGCGGTCATCAGCGCGGTGAAGTCGGCGTTCGACGAGGCGGGCATCACCATCCCGTTCCCGCAGCGGTCGCTGTCGGCGCGCGACGCGGGCGGCGGGTTCCAGGTGCAGCAATCGCCGGCCACTGCCGCTCCGGGCGGCCAGGCACAGGGTACTGGGCCGATGGACGACCCGGGTCGTGACGCGAACAGAGGACGAGCAGACAGCACGACCGACGAGAGCCGAGTCGCTCACGTCGACCACGACCCGCCGGCCGAGCGGAACGACCTCGAATCCGCAGTCGAACCAGCGGGGGACGGGAACGACGCAGCGAGAACAGGCGGCGAGGAGGGGAACGGGGACGCGAACGAGAGCACGGACGCTGCCGACGGCGACAGCCCTGAGTCGGCCGTCGAGCGCGTCGAGCAGAAGGATGACTGACCTCGCGGACCGCCGTGGGACCGAGACGTCGGTCTACCAGCCGGCCGAGGACTCACACCTGCTGGCGTCGGCGGCGGTCGAAGAGATCGCCCCGCGCAGTCGCGTGCTGGAGGTCGGCACCGGTTCAGGATGGGTCGCGGCGACGGTGGCCGACGAGACGGGCGCGACGGTCGTAGGATCGGACCTGAACCCGTTCGCGTGCGCTGAGGCGCGGGACCGCGGCGTACCCGTGGTTCGCACGGACCTCGTCTCGGGGTTCCGGGACGGCGCCTTCGACGCGGTGCTGTTCAACCCGCCGTACCTGCCGCGGGACGAGGACGCCGACCGCGACGACTGGATGGAGGTGGCGCTCTCCGGCGGCGAGACCGGCCGCGCGGTCGTCGAGCCGTTCCTCGAGGCGGTGGGGCGCGTGCTCGCGCCCGGCGGATTCGCGCTGGTGCTCGTGAGCACGCTCACGGGCGTCGAGGAGGTCGTCGAGTACGCCGACGACTACGGCTTCTCTGCGGTCGCCGTGCGCGAGGAGTCGTTTCCGTTCGAGACGCTCACCGTGCTCAAACTGATGCGATAACTACGGGGAATATTCTACGACAGCAAATATTAAACGAGGGTATGCCGTAGTCGCTGGCACATGGACCGAATCGCCACGACGGCGGGCCTCTACCCGCTCCCCGACGACGCCAGATCCCGGCTGTCGGACCTGAAGGGACACCAGAAACACGACCTCGTCACCGGCGACGAGCCCGCCGAGGTCGAAGCGGCGTACGAGGACGTCCGCGAGGAGTACGTCACGCTCCAGACCGAGGCCGGCCTGGACCGCGTCGTCGAGGGGCAGGCGCGCTGGGACGACATGCTCGCCCACCCGCTGACCGTCCACGACAACGTCGAGACGGGCGGCATCGTGCGCTACTACGACAACAACAACTTCTACCGCGACCCAATCGTCGAGGGCGAACTGACGTTCTCCGGCGACCTTGCGGCCGACCTCGACGCCGCGAGCGATCTTACCGACGGCCTGCAGGCGGTCGTCCCCGGCCCGTACACGCTGTCGGAGCTCGCGACCGACGAACACTACGGGAACGACTCGGACTTTCAGGCCGCCGTCGCGGAGTTCCTCGCTGGAGAGGTCGAGGCGTTCCCGGACGCCGTGGAGACGGTGTTCGTCCTCGAACCGTCGCTGGTCACGGACCCGCCGGACGACGGCGCGGACGAACGCGCGAGTGACGCCATCGACGAGGTGGCGTCGGCCACTGACGCGGACGTGGTCGCCCACACCTACTGGGGCGCGCTCGACGAGAAAGTCCACGCCCACCTGCTCGACGCCGACGTCGACGCCGTGGGCTACGACCTGGTGTCGAACCACGACGACAACGCGTACAACGTCGCGGAGTACGGCACGAAGGACGACGTCGCGCTCGGCGTCGTAGATGGCCAGAACACGCTCGTCGAATCGCCCGACACCATCCGAGAGCGCGTCGAGTGGTTCGACGACCGGGTGCCGGGCGGCTTCGACGCCGCGTACCTCACCCCGAACACGGGGCTGTTCTACCTTCCGGTGAACCGCTTCGAGGAGAAACTCGCCGCGCTCGGCGCGGCCACCGAGGAGGTGCCCGCATGAGCGACACCCGCGACCAGTTCCGACCCGACGACCACCCGAACGACCACTTCCTGTTGACCACCGTCGTCGGCTCCTACCCCAAGCCGAAGTGGGTAGACCGCTGCCGGGAGTTGCTCGAAACCGACGACGCGGATTTCGGCGACGACGAGTGGCAGGAGGCCGCGGACGACGCCTGCCGACTCATCACGAACGAGCACGAGCGCGCCGGCCTCGACGCAGTCGTGGACGGCGAGATGCGGCGCAACGAGATGGTGGAGTTCTTCGCCGACCGCATCGAGGGCTACGAGTTCAACGGCCCGGTGAAGGTGTGGGGGCACAACTACTTCGACAAGCCGAGTGTCGTCGGCGACGTGGCCTACGACGAGACGTGGCTCGTCGACGAGTACGAGTTCACCGCGAGCGTCGCGGACCACCCGGTGAAGGTGCCCATCACTGGCCCGTACACGCTCGCGAACTGGAGTTTCAACGAGGCCTACGAGGACGACGAAGCGCTCGCCTACGACCTCGCGGACCTCGTGAACGAGGAGATCGAGAAACTCGTGGACGCGGGCGCGCGCTACGTCCAGATCGACGAACCCGCACTCGCCACCACGCCCGACGACCACGCCATCGTCGGCGAATGCCTCGAACGCATCGCGTCCGGAATCCCCGACGACGTGCGTATCGGCCTACACGTCTGCTACGGCGACTACTCTCGCATCTACCCGGAGATCCTGGAGTACCCCGTCGACGAGTTCGACCTCGAACTGGCGAACGGCGACTACGACCAACTCGACGTGTTCACCGAACACGAGTTCACGAAGGACCTCGCGCTCGGCGTCGTCGACGCGCACGTCGCGGAGGTCGAGTCCGTCGAGCAGATCAAGCAGAACATCCAGAAGGGACTGGAGGTCGTGCCGCCCGAGCGACTCACCGTCAGCCCCGACTGCGGCCTGAAACTCCTCCCGCGTGAAGTCGCCTACGAGAAGATGGCGAACCTCGTGGAGGCCGCACGCGAAGTCGAGGCGGAACTCGACGCGGGCGAGATTCAGGTCGACCCCGCACCCGCCAGCGCGGACGACTGACCTACAACCACAGCACGTCGACGGTCATCAGGAGTGCCGGCGGTGCGTAGACGAGAGCCATCCACGCCGCCGAACGCCAACCCACGTCGAGCGCCCGCGAGATGTGCATGACCGCGGCGCCAACAACGACCACGCACACGACCACGTACGTTCCCTCTAGCAGTGTACTGAATCCGTACAGTCCGATGTACGGCCACACGGCCACGAACCCGAAGCAGGCACTACTGGCGGTTACGAACGTCCCCGCAAGTTCGCCGTCCGAACGGACGCCGTAGAGTAATGCTCCCAGCGGCGGCCCAAACACCACCACGGGAATCAGAACGAGAACCCAGACTGGAGCCCCGACCATGGTTGCGGGAACGAACATCAAATCCCCAATGCGACAGGCATCGTAAAAATGTGCCGCCGACCCAGAGAATCCTCTGTACGAGTCCTCGGAACGACAGCGATAAGCAACACCCGCCGACCACGCAACTGACGCGTCACAGGAACCTTGGCTTCGCTCCGCCTCAGTTCTCCCTATTTCTCCCTTCCTCCGGGTCGTTGACGCCCACGTCGGGTCCTTTCCCGGGCTCGCCGACGTCCGGACCCGCGCTCGCGTCCGTGCCCGATATGCGTTCTGACTCGTGCTCTGTCGTCTCCGTCCCCGATTCGTCCGACCCCGACGACCGGTCGGTCTCGCCCATGTCCTCGGTCCCCTCCTCGGCGACCGTCTCGTCGGTCGCCTCGGAGTCGATCATCACGTCAGTCGCCTTCACCACGACGTCGACCGGTTCGCCCACTGTCAGGCCGAGTCGCTTCACGGACGACATCGTGACTATCGACGTCACCTTCCCGCCCCTCGGGAGGTCCACGACCACCTCCGCAACCAGTTCCTCGCGTTCGATGCTCGCTACCTCGCCGGTGAGTCGAGTGCGCGCTGACAGCGCCATACGCGACCGACGACGGCGAGATATGTGGGCGTAGTTCCCACTCAGTTACCGACTGCATCCGCAGAAAGGTCGACGGCTCCGTCTGCGATGGGAGCGTCTAGTGGTCGTCAGCGTCCTCGTACACCCACTGCGAGGTGCCGAGGTCCCAGTCGACCAGTTCCTCGTCGTCGAAGAACAGCGCGATCTCGCGCTCGTTTGCGCCCTCGTCCTCGTGGTCGCTGCCGTGGATGAGGTTGTGCCCGAGGTCGTTCCCGTAGTCACCGCGGATGGTGCCGGGAGCGGCCTCCTGGGCGTCCGTCGCGCCCATCATCTGGCGGACCTGACGAGTGGCGTCGGCGCCCTCCCAGACCATCGCGAACACGGGGCCCGAGGTGATGAACTCGACGAGACCGTCGAAGAACGGCTTGTCCTCGTGCTCGGCGTAGTGCTCGTGCGCGAGGTCCTCGTCGATCTGCATGAACTTCCCGCCGACCATCTTCAGGCCCTTGCCCTCGAGTCGGGAGACGACGTCGCCGATGAGGCCGCGCTGGACGCCGTCGGGCTTGACCATCACGAACGTGCGCTCGTCGTGGTGGCTCACGGTTACTCCTCGACCTCGCCGTCGACGTTGCCGGCCTCGGTCCACTCGACGTCGCGGGGTTCGCGACCGAGGTCGGCGTTCTTCTCGCACTTCGAGGAGCAGAAGTGCACTGTGCTACCGTCGTTGTAGACGAACATCGTGCCCGTCCCGGGCTCGATGTCGTCGCCGCAGTAGTCGCAGGTTCGAGTCTGTGGCATTACTGGCCTCCGATGGAATCTGCTTCGCGTGCGGTCTCGCGTAGCTGCACGACGTCACCCACGCGAACGGGACCGAGGCAGTTCCGCGTGATGATGCGGCCCTGATTCGACCCCTCCTGGATGCGGCACTTCACCTGCATCGCCTCGCCGTGCATCCCGGTCTTGCCGACGACCTCGATGACTTCGGCGGACGTGGAGTCCTCTTCAGGTTCCTCTGCACTCATGGGTGGTTACTGGAGGTCCTCGATCTTCGTCGTGATGTCCTCGACGTCGTCCTCGGCGTCGCCGGCGTCGACGACCGCCGCGGCAGCGCTGCCGACCTCGAGGCCGGCGGCGTTACCGAGGTCGTCCTGCGTCTCGACGAAGACGACGGAGATGCCCTTCTCTGCTGCGAGTTCGGGCAGATGCATCACGATCTCTTCTGGGGAAACGTCCTCGGCGACGTAGACGACCGACGCGTTGCCGCGCTCGACCGCTTTCGTCGTCTCGTTGGTTCCCTTCTTTACTGTTCCTGTGTCACGAGCCACTTCGAGCGCTTCGAGGGCTCGCTCCTGGAGGTCGGCTGGAACGTCGTAGTCAACGTACACTGGCATATGTTGTTCACCTATTCCTACGGACGGGCTTGCGCTCCCCTGCCGTTCGAAATCCCTTGCGGCTAGGAGCATCATCGACCCCCGTAGGCTGTACTCCAATTGTGGGGTTCCCTTGCTTAAAAGCGCTTTCAAAGCCCGCTACTGTGATACGCCGACGCAGGGACTGTCCAAGTTATCGAATGTAGACCAGGCGTTCCAGTCGACGTACGCTGACAACGCTCTGTGACCCTCCAGAAACCCCCGACTGCTGGCGTTGGAGGTTCTTCCGAGAACACCCAGAAAGCCCCAGGCGGCTACGGTCGCGCGGCTCGCTGCGCGCTTCGCTCACTTCGTTCGCTGCAGTGCTTTCGTCGCCGGGCTTTCCGAAGGACTCGCGTTGCTCGTCCTTCGACATCCCGCTCGCTCCGCTCGCGGGATTCCCGTAGCCGCCCGCCCCTTTCAGTCCTCCCGTTGGCCGGTTGCCCAACCGGCAGGCTGCGATTGAGCGGACGCTTCGCGTCCGCGAGGGTTGGAAGACGAGCGCAGCGAGTCTTCGAGGACTGAAAGGGGCGACACGCTCGTGAGCCGAGACGACGCAAGCACGCGACCACCGAAAGCGCGCGCAGCGAGTCGCAGGCCACGAGCGTGCCGGGGCTTTCTGGGTGTCCGTAGAACCAGCGAGATACACAGCGCGTAGTGCATTCTGAACGGTCACGTTCTCAACAACGACTAGCGGACGAAACGCCCTTCAGCCGTGTCCGCAAACCACCGTGCAATGGACGTGGACGTCGCGGCGGGGCTACTCGAGGAAGCCCGGTCGGTGAACGAGCGCCGCATACTCGTGCTCGCGGGCAGCCAGGACGCCGGACTGGACGCCGCAGACGCTCTCCTGGACGCGCTCCCCATCCCTCTCTCCGGAACCACGCTACTCTCGACGCGGGACGCGCTGGCCTGCGAGCAGGTGTCGCCGCGGCGCGCAGACCAGCTACTCGGCACGACCCGGGACTGCGTCGTCTACGACGCACACGAGGACTGCCGGCCGAACGCGCTCGGACGGATCTCGGGCGCGGTGGACGGCGGCGGCCTACTGGTGTTGCTGGCGCCGCCGCTCGACGAGTGGCCGGCGCGGCGCGACGCGTTCGACGAGGGACTGGCGGTGCCGCCGTTCGGCGTCGACGACGTGGCGGGGAACTTCCGGACGCGGCTCGTGGAGACGCTGCGTGCCCACACGGGAATCGCAATCTACGACCTGACGCGCGGCGAACTGAAGCAGTCGGGTCTCACCGACCCCGCCCCTCGAATCCGAACCCCACTTCCGAACCCTCCAGACGACGCGACGTTCCCCAGGGAGGCCTACGAGGCGTGCCTGACCGCCGACCAGATGAGCGCGCTCGCGTCTTTCGAGGAACTGCGTGACCCGCCCGCGGCGGTCGTCGCGGACGCCGACCGCGGGCGCGGGAAGTCCAGCGTCGCCGGGCTCGCCGCCGCGTGTCTCGCACGCGAGGGTCTGGACGTGCTGGTGACCGCGCCCGCTCGGCGGAGCGCCGAGGAACTGTTCGCTCGCGCACGGGAGTTGCTCGCGGACCTCGACGCGGTCGCGGCGGATGGACGGGACACGGTCGCGGCAGACGAACGAGACGCGGTCGTCGCCGACTCGGGCGGCCGGATCCGGTTCGCGAAGCCCCCGGACGCCGCCGACCTCCCGGGGAACCCCGACGCCGTGTTCGCGGACGAGGCCGCGGCGATCCCCGTCCGACTGCTCGAGTCGCTGCTCGACTGCGAGCGCCTCGCGTTCACGACGACGGTCCACGGCTACGAGGGCGCGGGCCGCGGGTTCGACGTGCGCTTTCGCGACCGACTCGGGGACGCCGACCACGCGGTGAACGAGATATCGCTCGCGGACCCCATTCGGTACGCGGCCGGCGACCCGGTGGAGGCGTGGGCGTTCCGCGCGCTCTTGCTGGATGCTCGACCGGCGGTCGACCCACTCGTCGAGGACACAACACGCGAGGACGCCACGTACGAGACCCTCGACGTTCGGAAGACGACTCCGTCGTCTTCCGCAGCCCATCAGAACGCGGAGCGTTCTGAGGACGCCGCCGACCTGCTCGCAGACGAGCACCTGCTCCGGGAGGTGTTCGGCCTGCTCGTGTACGCACACTACCGGACGGAGCCGAACGACCTCGCGCGCCTGCTGGACGCGCCGAACCTCGCAGTGCGCGCGCTCACCGCCGACGGCCACGTCGTCAGCGTCGCGTTGCTCGCTCGCGAGGGCGGCCTCGACGCCGACCTCCGGCGGGAAATGTACGAGGGCGAGCGCGTGAAGGGGAACATGATTCCGGACGTGCTCACGAGCCAGTTGCGAGACGAACCGGGCGCCGTCCCCGTGGGCTGGCGCGTGATGCGCATCGCCACCCACCACGCCGTTCGCGCTCGCGGCCTCGGCTCCCGGTTACTCGCCGAGATCCGCGCGGAGTTCGCGCGCGAGGGCGGCGGGGGCTCCGCGGAGGGCAGCGACGGCGGCGCCGACTGGCTCGGCGTTGGCTACGGCGCGACCCCGGAACTGCTCTCGTTCTGGTCGGCGAACGGCTACTCGACGGTCCACCTCTCTACCACGCGGAACGATTCGAGCGGCGAGTACTCCGCCGTCATGCTCGACCCCCTCACGCCCGCGGGCGAGGACCTGCACGACCGCCACGCCGACTGGTTCGCACGGCGCATCGGGGGCGTGCTCGGCGACCCGCTTCGAGACCTCGACGTCGACGTTGCGCGCGCGGCGCTCCGGGCCTGCGACGCCGACCCGGGCCTCGACCTGACAGCTGACGAGTGGCGCGTCGTCGCCAGCGCGGCCCGCGGCCCCGGGATGTACAGCGTCGACCCCGGCCCGTTCCGCCGACTCGCGGGCCACCATCTCGTCGCCGGGGACGACGGCCTGCTCGACGCACGCGAGGAGCGCCTGCTCGTCGCGAAACTCCTGCAGGCGCGCCCGTGGAGCGACGTCGCCGCCGACTTCGACTTTCACTCGACCGGGCAGGCGATGCGGGCGCTCGGTGACGCGTTCCGGCCGCTCGTCTGCGCGTACGGCGACGACGCGGCCAGAGCGGAGTTGGCTCGCTTCACCGACGATAACTAAGACCCCGCCGTTCCTACGGCCGGTACATGGATACGCTCGTGCTGGTCGCGTTCGCGCTGCTCGTACTCGGCGTGGTCGGCGCCGTGCTGCCGCTGCTTCCGAGCGGACTGTTCTCGCTGGCCGGCGTCGCCGTCTACTGGTGGCACACCGGCGACCCCGGGACGCTGCTGTTCGCCCTCCTCGTTGGACTCTCGCTGGTCGCCGTGGCGGTCGACTGGCTCGCGGGGTTCGTCGGCGCGAAGGCCGGCGGCGTGGACACCAAAGTCGCCGTGGTCGCGGGCGCCGTCGGCTTCCTGTTGATGCTCCTGACGGGTCCTGTCGGCCTGCTCGCGGGCGTCGCCGGCACCGTCTTCGCGTTCGAATTCCGGGAGAGTGGGGACGCGGAGGCGAGCGCTCGACACGCCGCGTACGCCACGGTCGGCGTCGTCGCGTCCGCGGCGATGCAGGTGCTACTCACGGCGGTTGTGCTGGCCGCGATGCTGTGGGTGCAGTTCGGCTGAAAACAGGTGGCGGTTCGGTGGGTCGCCCTACGGGTGTGAGAAGTACGCGACGGACTCCTCGCCGTCGTGGCGGTCACAGCGCGCGAATCCGACGCGCACGAACTGCACGATGGTGTCCGGGTCGACCGACTCGAATCCGGGTTCGGCGTAGCCGTGGACGTCGCCGTCGAGCGTGCGCAATCGAACCGGTTCGTGGTCGTCCGCGGACACCCAGTGAATCACGTCTACGCCCTCCTCGCGCACGATGTCGATGCTCGCGTCGAGGAACGCGAACGTCTCGCCGTCGTACCGAACTGGCCCGAGACCCTTCAGCCAGACGCGCTCGCCCACGTCCGGGAGGTCCGCTCGTTCCACGAGGACGCTGTCGCCCACGGGAATCTCGCGCTCGCCGCGCTCCTCGTGGTCCGGGTGGACTTGCGGCGTCGCGACGGCGGGCGCGTCCTCGATAGTCACCTCGATTGCCGAGTACGACTCCTCGGCGTCCGAGGTACGGGCGTCGAAGCCGTCGCGCACGAGGAACTGTCGGGGCGCCTCGTCGTCCACGAGTTCGCGGTTGTTCGCGTACACCGTGCTCATCGCGAGGTCGACGTCCGACGTGGACGTGCCGAGACTCGCGAGCGCGTCCACGATGGCTTCCCCGCGGATACCGCGGCGCTTCACGCTCGACACGGTCGGCGCGCGCGGGTCGTCCCAGCCGTCGAGTTCCCCCGACGCGATCTTCTCCTTGATGGTCGACGTGGACATCTTCACGTCGTACTCGTCGAGTTGCACGTGCCCCCAGTGGACAACCTCCGGATACTCCCAGCCGAAGTAGTCGTAGAGGAACCGCTGGCGCTTCGCGGAGTCCTGGAGGTCGATGCCGCGGATGATGTGCGTGATTCCAGTGAGGTGGTCGTCGACGCCCGACTGGAAGTCCAGCATCGGCCAGCAGCGGTGCTCCGCGGCCTCCTCGCGGGGGTGTGGCGTGTCGATCATGCGGAACGCAACCCAGTCCCGGAGCGCGGGGTTCTTGTGCTCGATGTCGGTTTTCACGCGCAGCACCATCTCGCCAGACTCGTACTCACCGTCGACCATCGCCGCGAACTCCTCGGCGACGACGTCGGGGTCCTTGTCCCGGTGGGGGCAGGCCTGCCCGCTGTTCTTCATGTCGGAGAACTCGCCGGCCGGACACGAACAGGTGTACGCGCCGCCCATCCCGATGAGTCGGCAGGCGTGCTCGTAGTACGTCTCCACGCGGTCGGAGGCCTTCACGACCTCGTCAGCCTCGAAGCCGAGATAGTGGAGGTCGTCGAGAATCTGGTCGTAGGCGTCGAGGTCCGGGCGCTTGGTCTCCGGGTCGGTGTCGTCGAACCGGACGAGCATCCACCCGTCGTACATCTCCTTGTACGTCCCGATGACCGCCGGCATTCGGGCGTTCCCGAGATGCCACGGCCCGTTCGGGTTCGGCGCACACCGCATCCGCACCTCGTCGTACGCCTCGACGTTCGGCAGGTCCGGCAGCAACTGGTCCTCGGACTCGTCCTCGGCCTCCAGTTCCTCGACGAGTTCGGGCGCGAGTTCCCCGAGTCGCTCCCGCTTCTCGTCCTCGTCCATCGCGTTCACGTCCGCGATGACCGGCGAGATGGCGCCGGGAATCTCGTCGCCGTGCTCCCGGAACTCGGGGTTCTCGCCCATCAACGGCCCCATTATCGCCCCAACCTGCGCGTCGCTTCCGTGCTTGAGCGCGTTGTACAGCGCGGCCTGCTCTGCCGCCTCCCGTACGCGCTCGCGGAGGTCGTCGTCCATTGTGTATTGCATTGCATTCCGGTGTAAAAACCTCGCTGAATTCGACGTCGAAACTCGGCTACTGGCGTATTGATGCTCCAACCGTCGTTATCGACAACGCCTGAAAGCCCTCGAACGCCTCGCGTCTGCTGCGGAACATACCGCTCACTTCGTTCACGGTAGGGGCCCCGCAGCGAACACAGTCACTCCGTGACCGCGAGGCGCGCTCGCCCTTTCAATCCACCAGGCTACCGGTTGTTGAATGAGCAAGTGCCAGATTGACCAGGCGGTAGACCGTAAGCATTCGGACGCCGAGCGGTCCGAATGGACCCGAGGCAGCCGATTCACTGCGCGAGCGGAGCGAGCGCAGGCCGACGACTGACCGAAGTGAAGGAGGAGTGCTTTTCCGCAAGTTTTTGCCAGAGCGCGCCGGAGTCCTCGTGAGCGAAGCGAACGAGGGCACGGGAGACCGTCGGTCTCCCGGAGGCGCACTCGCAGCAAAAAGTGCGTTTCAGTGACCGCGTTCGATCAGGTAGTCCGCGACGTGTTCGAGGGTGGTTCGGGCGTCGTTCTCGGGGAGGACCTTCAGGTGGTCCTTTCCTTCGTCGACGAGGTCGTGGGCCGTCTCGCGGGCGTACTCGATGCTCCCGACGTCCTCGAGTTCGCCGACGGCAGCCTCGATTTCGGCGTCCGTGACGGCCTCGGGGTCGTCGGCGTCGAGGAGGCCGTCGACGTCGACGCCGTGTTCGCGGGCGTGGAGCGTGATGACGGTTTTCTTCTCCTCGACGAGGTCCGAGCCGCGCTGTTTGCCGAGTTGCTCGGAGGGCACCGTGAGGTCGAGGACGTCGTCGTGGATCTGGAACGCCTGCCCGACTTTCAGGCCGTAGTTGTAGAGTGCTTCGACGGTGTCGTCGTCGGCGCCGAGCACGATGGCGGGGATGGACGCCGCGGCGGCGTACAGCACCGCGGTCTTCATCTCCACCATCTCCATGTACTCCTCGGGGAGCACGTCGTTCCGGGTCTCGAAGTCGACGTCGAGGGCCTGCCCCTCGCAGATGTGGGTGCAGGTCTCCGCGAGCGTGCGCATCGCCCCGAGGCCGCGGTCGGCGGGCGCCTCGGTCTTCAGCATGATCTCGAACGCCTTCGAGTAGAGGGTGTCGCCCGCGAGTATCGCGGTCTCCGTGTCGTACTCGCGGTGGACCGCGGGCACGCCGCGTCGGAGGTCGTCGTCGTCCATGATGTCGTCGTGGATGAGCGTGAACGACTGGATGACCTCGATGGACACCGCTGCCGCCATCACGTCGACGTCGTTACCCCCGAGGTCGGGGAATTCGCGGTAGTCGACGGACATCGGTTCAACGTCGGCGAGCGCCTCCGCGGTCAGCAGGAGAACCGCGGGTCGGAGGCGTTTCCCACCGGCCTCGAGGAGGTAGCGGGAAGCCTCGTACAGTCGTTCCGGGCGCTTCAGCGGGAGGTCGTCGTCGATTGCGGCGTTCACGAGTTCGCGGCGCTGGGTCACCGCGTCCTGCACTGCTTTCTCGCGCGCCGACTGCCTCATTCTTCCACCAGGGTGATGGTGTTGCCGTTCTGCGTCACGTGGAGGTCACGACCCAGTTCGTAGCCCTGACTGCTCGCCAGGTCGACGTACGGCGCGAAGCCCTTCATGTCCTGGTGAGCGGGGATGATGTTCTGGGGCTGGAGCGCCTGCAGCATCTGGTAGTGGCCTTCCTCGCGGAGGTGACCGGAGACGTGGATATCGTCGTAGATGCGGGCGCCCTGCATCCGGAGCAGTTGCTCGGACTGGTAGCGCTGGCCCTCGTTGGTCGGCTCGGGGATGACTCGCGCCGAGAAGATGACCTTGTCGCCATCCTCGATGTCGTAGGGGGTCTCGCCGCGACCCATCCGAGTGAGCATCGCGCGCGGTTCGCCCTGGTGGCCGGTGACGATGGGAAGGAAGTTCTCCTTGCCCTCGTTCATCACGCGCTTGAACGCGCGGTCGACGGACTTCCGGTGGCCGAACATCCCGAGGTCGTCCGGGAAGTTCACGCGACCCATGCGCTCTGCGGTGCCCGAGTAGTGCTCCATCGAGCGCCCGAGCAGGAGGGGTTCGCGGCCGATGTCCTTCGCGAACTCGACGAGCGAGCTCACGCGGGATACGTGACTGGAGAACGTCGTGGCGACGATACCGCCGTCGTAGTCCTCGACGCTCTGCAGGACGTCCTTGAGGTTGCGCCGCGCGACGCTCTCGGAGGGCGTCCGGCCCTTCCGGCCGGCGTTCGTACAGTCCTCGATGTAACAGAGGACGCCCTCGCCCTCGCGGCCGATCTCGCGGAACCGCTCCATGTCGAAGGGGTCCTCGAGGACCGGCGAGTGGTCGATGCGCTTGTCGAGGCCGTAGACGATAGAGCCCTCGGGCGTGTGGAGCACGGGGCTGATGGCGTCGACGATGGAGTGTGTGACGTGGACGAACTCGAGCTCGCACTCCGGCCCGATTTCCATCGACTCGCCGGCCTCCATCTTCTGGAGGTCGTTGTCGACGCCGAACTTCCGCTCGTCCTCGAGTTGCCCCTTCACCAGTTCGAGGGTGAACGGGGACGCCACGATGGGCGCGTCGTAGCGGTGCGCGAGTTTGCTGATCGCACCGATGTGGTCGAGGTGGCCGTGCGTCGGCACGATGGCCTGGACGTCGCCCTCGAGTTCGGACATGACCCGGTCGTCCGGGATTGCGCCCATGTCGATGAGGTCGAGACTGTGCATCTTCTCGGTCTCGACGTTGTCGTGGATGAGAACCTTCGAGAGGTTCAGACCCATGTCGAAGATGACAACGTCGTCACCCGCTCGGACGGCGGTCATATTCCGTCCGACTTCTTCGTAGCCGCCGATGGTTGCAATTTCGATTTCCATGGTTTGAGGCACTGAATCCGCGTTGGATTGTATGAAAGCCCGAACTGACTGACGACGGCGAACCGCGGCGTCTTTCTTCCGTCGGCTGCCGGCGCGTGAACGCCGTTCGGAACTGCCTTGGCGAGTCGTATGACCCGCGGTATTAAAAACAACAGGGATTAGGCGCGTTGGCTGACACTGCCCCGAAGGAGCGACTGTCGACGCTGGGATAAAAGTCGCCGGGGTGCGAACACGGAGATATGTCGAAAGCGATGTTCGAACTGTACCAGGACCGTGCCGGCGAGCACCGGTGGCGACTCGTCCACGACAACGGCAACGTCATCGCGGACTCCGGCGAGGGCTACGCCTCGAAGCAGAAGGCCAGACAGGGGCTACAGAGCGTCAAGCAGAACGCGCCGGACGCAGAGGTCGTCGAGGGTGGGCCGACCGAGCGGTGAGTCACGGCAGCGCGGGCAGGTGCCACAATCTACTCAGTTCTCGATGCGCGTACCGGCGGGTTCGCCGGCGAGGAACGCCGTGAGCGCGTCCGGGCCGAAGACGTGCGCTGGCGCGTCGAGGGCGAGGAGCGCACGCACTTTCGCCGCCATTCCGCCCGTGACGTCGGTCGCGTCGCTCCCGCCGAGCACCGACGCGACGTCCTCATAGGCGGCTATCTCGGGGATCACGTCGTCGTTCTCGTCGAGGACGCCGGGGACCGTCGAGCAGAGGCCGACCCTGTCGGCGGCGAGGTCACCCGCGAGCCGAACGACGAGTTCGTCGCCGCTCACGATGGTCGCGCCGGCCCCGGCGTGGGCCAGCACGTCGCCATGGAGGACGGGAACGAACCCCTCCGCCAGCATCGTCGCTATCTGGCCCGTGGGGAAGGTGAGGTCTCCGTCGCGGTCCCGGTGGCCCGCGGAGAACGGATGGACGGGCACTGCCGGAACGTCAGCGCCCGCGAGCGCACTGACGACGGCGTCGTTCAGTCGCTCCATCGCGCCCGCGATCTCGCGGACCGCTGTCGGGTCCTGGGTTCCCTCGGTGCTGGAGACGCCGTGCTCGGCGGCGTTCGGGTGACCGAAGCTCCCGCCACCGTGGACGACCACGAGGTCGTCGACCGTGGAGTCACTGGCGCCATCGGCTGCGACGGCGTCTCCGATAGCATCTGCGAGGTTCGCGAGGCGTTCGTCGGCCACTGTCTCCGGTTCGTCTTTCTCCGTGACGACGCTCCCGCCGAGTTTCAGGACGGTCGTCATTCGGCTCGCACACCCGCTGTCGCGAGTTCCGCGCGGAACGTCTCCGCGCACTCCGGTGTCAACGACAGCGCCGTCTCCACGCCGTCGCCGTCGTCGAGCGCGACGATGCTGCCGCCGCCGCCAGCGCCCGTCAACTTCGCGCCGAGCGCGCCGCCGTCGCGGGCCGCCCACACCATGTTCTCGAGCGTGCGCGCGGACACGTCGAGGGCCGACAGCAGGCCGTGGTTGAAGTTCATCAGGCGGCCGAGTTCCTCGACGTCGCCCGCCTCGAGCGCGCGCTCGCCCTCCCGGACGAGGTCCCCGATGGCGGCGACGGTGTCCGCGGCGAAGCCGTACTCCTCGCGGAGCGCGCGAACCCCCGCGACCAGTTCGCCGGTGTCGTGGCCCGTGCCGTCGTACCCGACGACGAACGGCAGGTCGGGGGCGTCGAGCGTCGAGCAGTCGTCGCCCTCCACGCGCACCGCGCCGCCCATCGCCGAGCAGAACGTGTCCGCCCGGGACGCCTCGCCGTCCTGAACCTCGTGTTCGACGCGGTACGCGCGGTCCGCGACCTCCCGAGCGTCGAGGTCCACGCCGAGTTCGCGCGTCGCCGCGTCGATGCCTGCGACGGCGACCGCCGCCGACGAACCGAGGCCCGCACCGAGCGGGATCTCGCTCTCGATCTCCACGTCGAAGCCGGCGTCCGGTCGGTCGGCGGCCGCTCTCGCCTGCGCGACCGCGCTGTCGACGTACCCCGTCGCCGCCTCGAGGAGCGACGGCGGGACGTCCACGGCCGGCCGTTCGTCGGTCGACCCGCCGTACTCCACGGTGAACCCCTCGATGGAGAGGTCGCTCGCGTCCACGCGAAGACGGTCGTCGTCGCGCTCGGTCACCGTCACGCGCGCCCGGCGCTCGATGGCACAGGGAACCGCCGGCTCGCCGTAGACGACGGCGTGCTCGCCGAAGAGATACACCTTCCCCGGCGCACTCGATGTCGTGGTCATACGCTGTGTCGGGGAGCGCCACGCCAAAGGAGGTTCGGTCTGTCGCGAGGCGAACAGTCCGCTGCCGCGGGCTTATCCGTCTCGACGGCTAACCGCCGGCTATGCGCCCGGTCATCGACCACGTACCGTTCGCCGCCTCGAGCCTCGACGCGCTCGTCGAACGTTTCGAAACCGCGGGCTTCGACCCAGAGTACGGCGGCGAGCACCCCGATTCCGGCACAGAGATGGCCGCTATCGTTCTCCCGGACGGCTCGTACCTCGAACTCGTCGCGCCCACGCGCGAGGACCCGGGGCGCTGGCCGTCCTTCTTCGCTTCCGCCGACCCCGTCGCCGGTCCGACCGCGTGGTGCGTCGAGACCGGCAGCGTCCACAGCGAGTGCCAGCGCGTCATCGACCACGACGTCGAAGTCCACGGCCCCATCCGGACGTGCCGCGAGCGCCCCGACGGCGGGCTCGTCGAGTGGGACCGCGCGACCCTCGGCGCGAGCGACGACCACCTCCTCCCGTTCCTCGTCAGCGACCGCACCCCCCGCGAGTACCGCGTCCCCGACAGCGACCTCTACGGCGCGCCCGTCTCCGGCATCTCCATGGTCGTCCTCGCCACCGACGACCTCGACGCCGCCGTCGAACGGTTCTCCCGGCTCTACCGCTTCCCCACGCCCGAACGCGACTACGACGACGACTGTGGCGAACTCGCGTGCTTCCCCGGTCAGGACGTCGTGCTCTGCGAACCCACCGACGGCTGGATGCGCGACCGCGTCGAACGTTTCGGCGCGTGCCCCGCCAGCGTGCTCCTGACAGCGGACATCGACCAGGCCCGCCACCAGCACCCCCTCGACGGCGGCCGCGAGTGGTTCGGCAGGAGGGTTCGGTTCGTCGAGGGGCTGAACGGCTATCTCGGCGTTGTTTCTAGGTAGACGGTTCGCAGTAACCCACTCTGGAAGCAGCCGAAAAGCTACAGCAGGACCGAACCGGGAGGCATCTAGGTGGTTACAGATGCATCGTCGTTCACTGCTTCCGGGGCTCTCCGGGTGGTTCCAGTCGCAGATTCCACCAGTTCCATCGTAGCGGCGCCGCTACTGACGGTAGACCGCGGAAACAGAATCAGAAAACGTCGAAAACGCTCTACAGGCCGCTCTCGAAGTCGTCGAGAGCGTACGTCGGCTCGGCGCCACGACGGTCGAGCGTCTCGTTGGCGAGCAGCCAGTAGACCACCGAGAGCGCGCGGCGTCCCTTGTTGTTCGTCGGGACGACGAGGTCCACGTTCGAGGTGGCGTTGTTGGAGTCACACATCGCAATCACGGGGATACCGACCGTGATGGCTTCCTTGACGGCCTGCGAGTCACCGATGGGGTCGGTGACGACGAGGACATCAGGCTCGATGTAGCCCTCGTACTGCGGGTTCGTGAGGGTGCCCGGGATGAATCGACCCGTGCGTGCGCGAGCGCCGACGGCTTCCGCGAACTTCTCCGCGGGGAAGCGGCCGTACTGGCGGGAACTCGTGACCAGGATCTGCTCCGGGTCGTAGTTCGCCAGGAAGTTCGCTGCCGTGCGGATGCGCTGGTCGGTCTTCGAGACGTCGAGGACGTACAGACCGTCGGTCCGGACGCGGTGAATGAACCGCTCCATGTCGCTGGTCTTCTGCTGGGTACCGATGTGGACACCGGCACCGAGGTAGTCCTCGACGGGGATGAGGAGGTCGGCGTCCTCGTCGGACATCACGTCCTCGTCGGCCGCCGCGGCCGGGTCGGGCTCCTCGGTCGTCGTCTCGGCTTGTTCGTTCGTCTGTTCGTCAGTCTGGGCGTCGCTCTCGGCGCCCTCCTCGGTGGCAGGCGCGTCCTGCGCGTCCTCGGGGGCGTCCTCGAGTTCCGCCTCTGTGTCGGATTCGTTCTCGCTCATGCGTCGTCCGCGATGCGGATGAGTTCGTTCAGCTTGGCGGTTCGCTCGCCGCCGACCGCGCCGGTCTTGATGAACGCGGCGTCGGTCGCGACGGCGAGGTGTGCGATGGTCGTGTCCTCGGTCTCACCGCTGCGATGTGAGACCACGGCGTCGTAGCCGTTCGAGGTCGCGAGTTCGATGGCGTCGAAGGCGTCCGAGAGCGTCCCGATCTGGTTGGGCTTCACGAGGATGCTGTTGGCCGCGCCCTCCTCGATGCCCGTGCGGAGGCGTTCCGTGTTCGTGACGAACAGGTCGTCACCACAGACCAGAGTGTCGTCGCCGACTCGCTCGGTCAACTCGGCGAAGCCCTCGAAGTCGTCCTCGTCCAGTGGGTCCTCGACGTACGCGAGGTCGTACTCGTCGACGAGGCCGGCGACGTAGTCGATCTGCTCGGCCGTGGAGCGCGTCTCGTCGCCGAAGACGTACTGCCCGTCCTCGTAGCACTCCGCGGCGGCAACGTCGAGTCCGAATCGGATCTCGAAGCCGAAGCCCTCGGAGACGTCCGAGACGGCCTCGTCGACGAGGTCGAACGCGGCGTCGTCGCCGATCGACGGCGCCCACGCGCCCTCGTCTCCCTTCGCCGCGGGAATATCGCGCTCGGAGAGGAGTTCGCCGACGCGCCGGTGGACGGCGGCGTTGGCGAACACGGCCTGCCGGACGCTCGGCGCGCCGACGGGGGCCGCGAGGAACTCCTGGATTGCGGTGGCGTCCTCGGCGTGTGCGCCGCCGCCGACGACGTTCCCGAGCGGAACCGGGAAGTTCCGGCCGCGGAACGCGCCGCCGAGATGCTGGTAGAGGTTCACACCGAGTACGTCCGCTGCGGCCTTCGCCGCGGCCATGCTGACGGCGACGGCGCTGTTCGCGCCGATTTCGGAGAAGTTCTCCGTGCCGTCGGCGGCGCGCAACGCGGCGTCGACGCCGCGCTGGTCGCCCGCGAACTCCCTGCCTTCGAGGCGCGGCGCCGCGCGCTCGCGGGCCGCCGCGATGGCGTCCTCGACTGGGAGTTCGATGGCCTCGTACTCACCCGTGCTCGCCCCGGACGGGGCGGCAGCACGACCGAATCCACCGCTCTCGGTCGTCACCTCGGCCTCCACGGTCTTGTTGCCGCGGGAGTCGAGGATCGGGCGGAAACGGACGGACTCGATGCGCGTCATCTCAGTTCCCCCTCCGAACCGTGAACGGGAGCGCGTTCGCGTCGTACTCCTCGGCCGCGATGAGGATGGGTTCGGTCTGGTCGGTGTCGACCAGTACCGGTGCCCCGTAAGACACCTGCAGCGCTCGAGCACCGATGATGCGAGCCTTCTCGTACCGGTTGAAGTGTTGTGTCTCGGTCATCACTGGTAGGGAGCGACCACGTCCACGAGGTCCTGGTGGGAGACGAGCATCCGCCGGCAGCAGTGCCGGTCGACGCCGAGGTCGTCCAGCACGTCCGCCGGATCCTCGTCGCCGTCCATCGTCGCGGCGCGGGCCTCGAACTCCTCCCAGTACTCACCGACGACGTTGCCGCACGTGAAACACCGGACTGGTACCATCATAGTTGGATTACCTCAGCGGTAGGACTTCTGGTAGCGGGCCCGAGCGCCGGGACCGCCCCACTTCTTGGACTCACGCTGTCGAACGTCGTTGACGAGCAGACTGCGGTCGAACTCCATGAACGAGTCGCGGAGCTCCGCGTCGTTGAGGTGTTCGACCAGTCCGCGCGCGATGGCGGTGCGGGCGGCGTCAGCCTGCCCCGCGAACCCGCCACCGGAGACGTCGATGTCGACGTCGACGTCGTCCCGGAGGTCGTCGCCAGCGATGCGGAACGGCTCCAGCATCTTGAGGCGAGACATCTCGGGGTCGACGAGTTCGACGGGCGTGGAATTGATTCGCACGCGACCCTTCCCGTCGCTCACGGTGGCGCGAGCGACGGCCGTCTTCTTCTTACCGGACGTGTTGGTTACCATGTGACGTTAGCCCCCAGTTCTTCGGAGACTTCGCCGAGGGTGACGAAGCGGATGTTCGAGAGTCGGTCCAGCGAGGTGCCGTCGAGGATCTCGCCGTCGTCCTCGGTCGGGTTGCCGACGTAGACGCGGACGTTCTCGAACGCCTCGCGGCCGCGGTCCTGCTTGTACGGAAGCATCCCGCGGATCGAGCGCTTGAAGATGCGGTCGGGGCGCTTCGGGTAGTACGGGCCGCGGTCGGAGCCGAGCTCCGCTCGCTTGTTGTACGTCCCGAAGACGTCCTCTTTCGTGCCAGTGATGATCGCGTTCTCGGCGTTCACCACGGCGACCGTCTCTCCGTCGAGGGCGCGCTGAGCGACGTTGCTCGAGACGCGACCCAGGATGCAGTCTCGCGCGTCGACGACCACGTCGGCGTCGAACTCTGCGAGGCTCATCGGATCACCCGCACGTCGCTACCCTCGGGGTTCTGTTCGACTGCCTGTTCCAAGTGGACGGCGTCGCCGTCGGCGTGCTCGATCTTCGTCTTCGCGCTGCCGGAGAAATCCACGGCAGCGATGGTGACGGACTTCCGGAGCGCGCCGGACCCCAGCACCTTGCCGGGGACGACGACGGTCTCGTCCTCGTTTGCATACCGCTCGATGCGACTCAGGTTTACCTCGGCGTGCGTGCGGCGCGGCTTCTCCAGTCGCCCCGCGACGTCGTGCCAGAGGTCCGCGCCCGAATCGCGGGCGGTGGACTTCAGTTCAGCGATGAGACTGCTGAGTCTCGGACTTGTCTTACTCATACTCGTACTCCTGAATTCGGCGAGAAGTGTAGTGCAGGGAGCAGGATTTGAACCTGCGAACCCCTACGGGACAGCGCCCTGAACGCTGCGCCTTTGGCCTGACTTGGCTATCCCTGCACGCCGTCGCCGGCACTACACTCCTCAGTTGCTCCCGACCCTTTTTACCGATTTCGATTGGTGGACCCGCGGCTCCCGGGGCAGGAGCGGTCGTCCGTGCGGTGGTAAGGGTCGGGTGTGTCATTGATTACAGTTGAACTGCCTGTTCGAGTTCGTCCGCGCGGTCGGCCAGAGAGTCGACCGCACGGAGCACCAGTTCGGTCACGGGCATCGAGCCGTCGGACTCGACGTGGAAGACGAACGCGCCGGAGACGTCCTCGACGCTGACCTCCTTCTCGGGGTACCGCTCGGAGAGGTCGTTGTCGAACTCCTCGGTCGGCACGAGTTCGTCGTCCTCCTCGATGACGCCCCGAAGAATCTGGGGTTCGTCGTCCTCGTACTCCGCCGCGTCACCCTCCACGGTCACCTGCTGGAGGTGTCGATAACCGACGGCCACGCCGCCCTGATGTTTGGCGTGGTCACGGCCCACTCCGAGGACGGCGTCGGCCTCGAGCTCGAGGCGTTGGTCGTCCTTCAGGTGGATGATTGGGACGTTCTGCTCGGCGGGTTCGACGTCCGGATCGGAACTCACGAGGTCGCCGGAGTACGCCGTGCCCGGGCCCTCGACGTCGAGTGCGAGCGTCGCTGTGTCGTCCTCTGTGAAGTCCTCGGGCGTGGTCAGCGGCACCAGGCCGAGGCGCAACGCGATCTGTTCGTCGAACATCACACTGGAGTTCTCGACGAAGCGGACGCTGTCGATGGACAGCGTCGGCACGTCGGCGAGGATCGCTCGCCGGATGCCGTTCGCGAACGCCGGCGTGATGTTGCGGACGACGAACCGGGCTTCCCGGTCGTCTTGGTCGATGAATTCGACGTCGAAGTCCGTGCTCATGTGTTAGTACCCGCTGTTCTTCGGCGGCCGAGTGCCGTCGTGGGGGATCGGGGTGACGTCCTCGATGCGGCCGATCTCGAGGCCCGCGCGAGCGAGCGCTCGGATCGCAGCCTGTGCGCCCGGACCCGGACTCCGCTGGAGATTGCCGCCGGGACCGCGAATGCGGACGTGCACCTTCTCGATACCCTGTTCGAGGACGTCCTCCGCGAGCTGTTCTGCCATCTGCATCGCAGCGTACGGGGACGCCTCGTCACGGTTCTGCTTTACGACGGAGCCGCCACTGGACTTGGCCAGCGTCTCGGCGCCCGTCTGGTCCGTCACCGTCATCACGGTGTTGTTGAACGAGGCGTGGATGTGCGCGACGCCCCAGGTTGTATCGTCAGCCATGTTATGTCTCCTGCTCACCCGCTCGCGCCGGGTGTAGTTCGTCTGCGAGCTCGCTCGTCTCGTCGATAGCGACGTCGTCCTCCTCCGCGACCTCGACAGTGTACGACGGCTCGGTGACGCGGCGGCCGTCGATGGTGACGTGGCCGTGGGCGACGAACTGGCGGGCCTGCCCCACCGTGTTCGCCAGCCCCTTGCGGTAGACGACTGTCTGGAGACGGCGCTCGAGGACGTCAGTCACGTCGAGTGACAGGACGTCGTCGAGGCTCTCCTCCTCGGAGAGCACGCCGTAGCGCTTGAGTCGAGCGAGGAAGTCTTCGCCGGTGGCGGTCTCCGTCTGCCCGAGCAGACGTCGCGCCTCGCGGCGGTACGAACGCAGTTCGGACTGCGCTCGCCAGAACTCCTCTTTGTTCTTCAGGCCGTAGCGGGAGAGGAAGTCGGACTCCTCGGCGATCCGCTCGCCCTGGTAGGGGTGGTTCGGCGTCTCGTAGAACTTCGTGTTCTCACCGGGTACTGCCATTATTCCTCACCTCCCTCGGCTGCTTCTTCTTCTGCCTGTTGTTCCTTGATCGCTTCCACGTTCACGCCGATGGTGCCTTCCGTGCGGCCGGTGGACTTCGTGCGCTGACCGCGGACCTTCTGTCCGCGCTCGTGTCGGATGCCCTTGTAGGAGCGGATCATCCGCATGCGGTTGATGTCCTGGTCGCGCGTCAGGCCGACGTCGTTGCCCGTGATGTGGTGCGTCTCGCCGGTGTAGAAGTCGTTCCGGCGGTTCGCGAGCCAATCGGGTGCGTGCTCCGCGAAGCCGTCGACTGCCTCCTTGACGCTCTCGATGGCGTCGTCGTCGAGGCGGCCGAAGGTCGCGGTGCGGTCGACACCCGAGTCGTCCGCGATGACTCGCGCCACACGGCGGCCAACGCCGTCTAACTCGGCGAGGGCTCGCTCGACGGTCTTCGTGCCGTCGAGGTCCGTCTGACCGATACGGACGAAGTACTGAACGTCCTCGTCCGCGTCCTCTTGTTCTTCCGTGCTCATGTTTTGGTCTCTCGTGTGAAAGGCGTCGTGGCGGGGATTTGAACCCCGGAGGCTTACGCCACAGAGTTAGCAACCCTGCGCCTTGACCAGGCTAGGCTACCACGACAGAGCTTTCTCGTATCTTCGCCCTTGCGGACTCGGGGCCTACGCCCCTACAGTGACTACGTGTGAGAGGAATCGCGGCCCGTACTTAAACATCACGAAAGGCCGGGGAGGGAGCCATGGGTGAGAATCTGGACGAACGCCCCCGGAACACTGCGCCGCAGGCAGAACTACACCTCGACGTAATCGTCGTTCACCTCCCAGCCACCCTCGCCGTCCCGCACCATGTACTCGCCGTAGTACGGCACGCGGTCCTCGACCGTCTCCCGGAACGCCTCCCGAATCTCGGCTTTCGTCATCTCGCCCATCGAGCGCAGGTCGTCGTTCCGATTCAGACACCCCTTCAGGTAGCCCTCGTGGGTGACGCGCACGCGGTGGCAGTTCGCGCAGAACTCCTCGTTCCCCACGGGATCGACGATCTCGACCATCCCGCCGCCACTTCCGTCCGACTCGCCACCGTCTCCGCCGACCCAGTAGCGCTTCCGGTCGTGCATCTCCCGCGTCTCGACGCGGTCCGCGCGCTCCGCCAACCAGTCGTGGACGTCCCCGATGTCCACCGCCCACTCCGGCTTCCCCACGAGCTCCGGCATGAACTCGATGAGTTGCAACTGGAGGGAGTCCTGTTCCGCGACGTAGTCCACCATCTCGGGCACGTATCCCGCCGTCTTCCGGAACACGACCATGTTCAGCTTCACGGGGTCGAGGCCGGCGTCGACCGCCGCGCGAACGCCCTCTATCACGCGGTCGTACGCCCCGCTCTGGGTCAACTCCCGGAACGCATCCGCGTCCAGTGCGTCCTGAGAGACGTTCACTCGCTCCAGTCCTGCGTCCACCAGGCCCTCCGCGCGCCCCGGCAGGAACGTCCCGTTCGTCGTCATCGACACCTCCATCGAGTCCGGCGCGCGCTCGATGATCTCCTCCAGGTCGTCGCGGAGCATCGGTTCGCCGCCCGTGAGTTTCACGCTGTCCACGTCAAACTCCGCGGCGACCTCCAGAAACCGGACCACGTCGTCCGCGCTCATCTCGTGGCCGCGAGGGTCCATCGGCCCGCGCGTGTCCCCCAACCCCTCGTTGTGGCAGTAGACGCAATCGAAGTTACACCGGTCGGTGAGCGACACCCGAACGCCGGTGACCTCCCGACCGAACGAGTCCGCTAGCATGCGTAAACGTGGCACACACAGAAGTATAAACTCGCGGGTGCACACCGAACGACTCGTAACCACTTGTGGTTACACTCAGCAGCCTATTTGCGGATACGGCCGGCAGTAGAGACACCGTGGCTGTCCGCCGACACAACCCTTATCGGCGCACCCACCCCTACTCGCGTCCATGAACGAAGACGACGTGCTGGAGTGCCTTCGGGCCGTCGAAGATCCGGCGCTCGGCGACGACATCGTCTCTCTCGGCCTCGTCAACGACCTCGCCGTCGAGGACGACCACGTCACGCTCTCGCTCGCCCTCGGCGCGCCCTACTCGCCCGCCGAGACCGACATCGCCGCTCGCGTGCGCGAAGAACTCGACGACGCCGGCCTCGACGTCGACCTCACCGCCGCCATCCCCGACCGCACGAGCGCAGACGTCCTTCCCGGAGTCAAGAACGTCATCGCCGTCGCCTCCGGCAAAGGCGGCGTCGGCAAATCCACAGTCGCCGTGAACCTCGCCGCCGGCCTTGCGGACCGCGGCGCGCGCGTCGGCCTCTTCGACGCCGACATCTACGGCCCGAACGTCCCCCGGATGGTGGACGCCGACGACCATCCGCAGGCCACCGAGAGCGAGACCATCGTCCCCCCCGAGAAGTTCGGAATGAAACTGATGAGCATGGCGTTCATGGTCGGCGAGGACGACCCCGTCATCTGGCGCGGCCCGATGGTCCACAAGGTCCTCACGCAACTCGTCGAAGACGTCGAGTGGGGCCACCTCGACTACCTCGTCGTCGACCTCCCGCCGGGCACCGGTGACACCCAGCTCACGATGCTCCAGACAGTCCCCATCACGGGCGCTGTCGTCGTCACCACCCCGCAGGACGTCGCCGTCGACGACGCTCGCAAGGGACTCCGGATGTTCGGCCGCCACGACACCACCGTCCTCGGCGTCGCGGAGAACATGAGCACGTTCGTCTGCCCGGACTGCGGCGGCGAACACGACATCTTCGGCAGCGGCGGCGGCAGCCAGTTCGCCGACGACAACGACCTCCCGTTCCTCGGCTCCATCCCGCTCGACCCGAGTGTGCGCACCGGCAGCGACGAAGGCCAGCCGGTCGTCCTCGACGACGACAACCAGACCGGCGACGCGTTCCGCGACCTCGTCGCCGAAACCTCGGACATGGTCGGCATCGTCACCCGGCGGAGCGTCACCGATGACTGACGAAGCTGACGACGGCATCGCAAGCGACGACGGGAAGCGCGACGTGCTCCGTGAGGTCGCCGACGACCTGCGTGAACAAGATGGCAGCGACGAAGCCGAACGCATCGCCGCAGTCGTCCACCGCGTCAGCGACATCTACGACGAGAACGAGGAGACCGACGCCCAGCACGTCTACCTGAATATGCGGAACATCCTGCAGATCTCCGAACAGGGTGGGATTGAGCGGTAGCTATGGGAAATAACTATTTCAGAACTCCTCTAAACCCACATCTAACTTCTCAAAGTCACTCACATTTTCTGTGAGTACAGGCTCATCCTCGTCAGCCGCCACCCCTGCAATCATACCATCTCGCTGGCCAACGCCACAGTCCCCCCCTTCCTTTGAATCGGCGTCAGCGAGAAGTTCTGCGCCCAACATTACTTTGTCATCTGACATGGGCACCATATCATACATTTTCGCCACGTTTCGAACTCTTCTAATTAGATTTTCATCGCCGTTTGATACGGCCCCGTAATAAAGTTCGAATAGAACTACGGGCGTGATTTTCTTGTCGACATCATTGGCATGGATATCACGTGCTACATCCCAGGCTTCTTGATCCTCATCAATTAAATGAGACAGGAAGTTGGTGTCAAGAATCATCGAACATATTCTTTACATCTTCTTTCTGGCTTTGTTCATAGTTCTCCATGCTATCCATTATTTCGACCATGCTGCTTTCAGAGTTGCCCTCGCCTAGAAGAAGGTTCTTAACAGTGTCAAAGCTAGGGTTGCCGCGAATGCGGTCGTATGCGTCTTGTAACGACTCGCCTTCTCTTTTATTCTCCTGAGCCCACTCCTTAATATCTTCCTTGCTCTTTCTAACCCCTTCTTTGATGGCCTCCGATGATGTATCTAAGGAGCCATTGTGAGAGTTTTCTGTAGGCCACCAAAGGAAAGTCTCTCCAGATTTCCTACGTTTAATTCGTCCTCGATGTTCAAGTTCAGTCAGCTGATACCGTGCTTCTTGCTGCGTACAACCAAGGCTATCTGCAATCTCATCAGTTGTCACTGCAGGTGAGTCAACCTGTTGGAAGATCCCCTTCACCTGGTTATATGTCAAGGATTCGGGGGACGAACTCCCTGATGAGCTGCCTGCAGCAGATTTGTACTCTGCAGAAACGTTAACAACCATATCACCCGTTTCAGCCTGTCTCATCACAATGGGTGTTTCACCATCAAACGCGAGCTCGGCCATCTCATCCGTATTCTTAGTAAAGGTGGAGAGAATACTCTTCAGCTCTGCAACATTACGAGCTGAAACATCATTTTCTTCCCACCCCTTGCTAACTCGCAGGGTTGGGGAATTACTACCTGTCATGGGACAATCCTCGTCAAGGTCTTCTGGATATCCTCAACTCGGTGCTGGATAGTGTCGCCGTCGTCTTCAATATCAAAGTGTTCCTGATTCATAATTGTGACGGCGGTATTTCCATCTTCTATGGAATCAGCCTCTTCTTCCTCGTTTGGTTCGCTAGTGACACTTTCATCGTCAAGCCATCCCTCTGATGAGGAAGATTGTATGATGTGGTCATATTTTCCATCGCTAAACTTAACACCAGTATATTCGAAATCTTCTGGGCCATTTACCTCAAAGACCAGTTCGGAAAAGGCATAATCAATTTTGTATTTAGGGTTGAAGTCAGTGATGTGAATTGAGGTGTGTGAAACAATAGCATTAAACAGCCCCTCTAGAACCTCGAGGTTTTCGGCTGAAAAATCAACGGACACCGAAATATCTCCATCATCATCGACCGATAATGAGAATATTTCAATTGATCCCGGGGCAATAACCGGACCATCAGGCAACCCATCAGAGAAGATCAACGCAGAGTTTTTGGGGTTCTCTTGGTCAATGTTAACGACTTGGCTATCAAGCTCAGGAGGAAGTTCAGTTTTCTTAACGTCTCCTAAGATTTGTTCAATTAGCTCTCCGTTTTCCTCTAAAAACAAGGTGCCTCGGATAGCGATGTTCTGCAAGCTAATCTTAGATTCCATATATTTCCCCCACTGGATGTAACGCCATCATGAGAGAGACGCAGACGGCAATACGCATAATTCTTTGGTAGTAAAATCAGAACCACCAATGTAGCAGTTAAATTTCCGATACACGGTTTGAAAGGAGCAGACGTTCATCATCATTCAATGCTAATGGATAGCAAACGATTTAGTGCGGACCACACCTAGTCCAGATAACGGTCCGACCCACGGGCCAGAGGTTCCACTATGACTGATGACGAACTCATCTGGCGAATCGCGGGGGGTTCCGGAGACGGAATCGACTCGACGAGTCAGAACTTCGCGAAGGCGTTGATGCGCTCGGGGCTCGACGTCTTCACGCACCGACATTATCCGTCTCGCATCCGCGGCGGCCACACGTACGTGGAGATTCGCGCCGCCGACGGCGGCGTGAAGTCACGCGGCGACGGGTACAACTTCCTGCTCGCGCTCGGCGACTCGTTCGCGCGCAACCCCTCGGAGAACGCCGTCTACGGCGACGAGGAGATCAAGCCGCTCTCGGAGAATCTCGACGACCTCCGAGAGGGCGGGGTCATCGTCTACGACGAGGGTCTGCTCGACGCCGAGGACGTGCCGAACTTCGAGGAGCGCGTCGAGGAGAACGACTGGAACGTCTACCCGCTCGACCTCCGCGGCCTCGCCAAGGAACACGGCCGCGAGGTCATGCGTAACACCGCGGGCGTCGGCGCGACGGCCGCGCTCGTCGGCATGGACCTCGACCACATCGAGGACCTGATGGCGGACGCGATGGGCGGGGACATCCTCGAGCAGAACCTCGAGGTGCTCCACGACGCCTACGACCAGGTCAACGAGAAGGAGTTCTCCCACGACCTCACCGTTCCGGAAGGCGAGCACGACGAGGAACAGGTGCTCGTCTCCGGGAGCCACGGCATCGCGTACGCGGCCATCGACGCGGGTTGCCGGTTCATCTCCGGCTACCCGATGACGCCGTGGACGGACGTGTTCACCATCATGAGCCAGTTGCTCCCGGATCTCGGTGGTGTCTCCGAGCAGGTCGAGGACGAGATCGCGGCGGCCGCGCTCGCGGTCGGCGCGTCGCACTCGGGCGTGAAGTCGATGTCCGGGTCATCCGGTGGCGGCTTCGCGCTGATGTCTGAGCCGCTCGGTCTCGCGGAGATGACCGAGACGCCGCTCGTCCTGCTCGAAGCGATGCGTGCGGGTCCCTCGACGGGGATGCCGACGAAGCCCGAGCAGGCCGACCTCGAGCACATCCTCTACACGAGTCAGGGCGACAGCCACCGCGTGGCGTTCGGCCCGAGCGACCCGAAGGAGTGCTACGAGCAGACGCGCACGGCCTTCGAAATCGCGTACGACTACCAGATTCCCTCGATCGTCGTCTACGACCAGAAGCTCTCCGGCGAGTACCGGAACGTGGACGCAACCTTTTTCGACCGCGAGCCGGCGCCGGACCTCGGCAGCACGCTCACGGAGGCCGAACTCGAGGACGCGCCCCACGACGACTCCGGGAAGTTCGAGCGCTTCCGGCACGACACCGAGAACGGTGTCAGCCCACGCTCGATCCCCGGCCAGAAGGGCGGTCGCTACCTCGCGTCCGGCAACGAGCACTGGCCGACCGGCCACATCGCCGAGGACCCGGACAACCGCGTGGCACAGGTCGAGCGCCGCCTGCAGAAACTCGAGTCCGTCCGCGGCGACCTCGACGAGCGCGACCAGCAGACCCTCTACGGCGACGAGGACGCGGACTTCGGTCTCATCGTCTGGGGGAGCCAGCAGGGCACCGTCGAGGAGGCCGTCGACCGCATGAACGCGGACGGGAACAGCGTGAAGGCCCTCGGCGTGAGCGACCTCTCGCCGTTCCCGGTCGAGGAGGTGACCGAGTTCGTCGAGAGCGTCGACGAGGCCATCGTCGTGGAGATGTCCGCGACCAAGCAGTTCCGCGGCCTCATCCAGAAGCACGCCGGCGACTTCGACGGGACGCTCTCGAGTCTCCTGAAGTACAACGGCAACCCGTTCGAGCCAGCAGAAATCGTGGAGGCTGTGGAGATCGAACAGAACGGCGGCGGCGAGCTGCCGACGGCACAGACGACGCTCGAACCCGCAGCAGGTGATTAACCATGAGTAAGGCATTCAGCGCGATCGGTGAGGAACGGGACGTCGAACGAGACGAGTTCACGCCCGGGCTCGAACCACAGCCGACGTGGTGTCCGGGCTGTGGCGACTTCGGCGTACTGAAGGCGCTGAAGGGCGCGATGGCGGAACTCGGCAAGGACCCCGAGGAGGTGCTCCTCTGTACGGGTATCGGCTGTTCCGGGAAGCTCAACAGCTACTTCGAGAGCTACGGCTTCCACACCATCCACGGCCGCTCGCTGCCCGTCTCCCGCGCCGCGAAACTGGCGAACCACGACCTCGAGGTCGTGGCCGCCGGCGGCGACGGCGACGGCTACGGCATCGGCGGCAACCACTTCCTGCACACCGCACGGGAGAACCACGACATGACCTACATCGTGTTCAACAACGAGGTCTTCGGCCTGACGAAGGGCCAGTCCTCGCCCACCTCCCCGAAGGGCCACAAGTCCAAGACCCAGCCGAAGGGTAACGCGAAGGACCCGATCCGCCCGCTCTCGCTGAGTCTCTCCGCCGGCGCCTCGTACATCGCGCGCACGGCAGCGGTCAACCCGAACCAGGCCCAGGAGATCATCGTGGAGGCCATCGAGCACGACGGGTTCTCCCACATCGACTTCCTGACGCAGTGCCCGACGTGGAACAAGGACGCCAAGCAGTACGTCCCGTACGTCGACGTCCAGGACTCCGACGACTACGAGTTCGACGTCCACGACCGACAGGAGGCCTCGGAGATGATGTACGAGACGGAGTCGGCGCTGTACGAGGGGACGGTCCTCACCGGACGGTACTACGAGGACGAGGACCGGCGGTCCTACCAGCAGGAGAAACAGCACCGCGGCGACATGCCCGAGGAACCGCTCGCGGAGCGGTACTTCGACGACGACTACGAGTGGGAGCGCTCGTACGACTTCATCGACCGCCACAAGTAGCGGTCTCGGACCGCTCGTCGGTGCTAGAGCAGTAGCCCATTCACGAGCGGATTTTCGTTCTCCGTCGGGTCTCCATCCGTCGGAGCTCCGTTCTGCCACAGGAGTTCTTTCCAGAAGCTGACGTAGAGACCACTCGAACGACCCGACAGTTACCGTTTCGGAAGATATTTTTTCACACGCACCAAACCAGCGGATGTGAGCACGGAATCGACAGAAGACCGAATCCTCGCCGCGCTCGAGGAGGACGCACAGGCGTCCTACGCGGACATTGCGGCTCGCGCCGACGTCTCGAAGCCTACCGTCCGCAAGTACATCGACAAACTCGAGGACGACGGCGTCATCGTCGGGTACTCAGCGGACGTCGACCCGAAGAAACTCTCCAGTCAGAGCATCGCGATGGTCGGCATCGACGTGGCGTCCGAGGAGTACGTCGAGGCGACACAGGACCTGAAGGACCTCGACTCGGTGCGAGCGCTGTACACGTCCAGCGGTGACCACATGCTGATGGCGGAGGTCCGCGCCGCGGACGGCGACGCCCTCGGAGAAGTCATCAGCGGCGGGATTCTGGAAATCGACGGCGTCACCGCGGCCCACCCCTCGTTCCTCCAGGAGCGCCTGAAGTAGCTCAGTCGCCGGTGTTGATGGCTGTTGTCGCGAGCAGCGCGTCGATGCGTTCGATAGCCTCGCGCACGTCGGCCGTGTTGGTGGCGAACGACGCGCGCAGGTAGTCCTCCGCGCCCGGGCCGAAATCGGGTCCGGGCGTCATCGCCACGTCCGCCTCCTCCAAGAAGACGTCCGCGACGTCGAACGCGTCGCCCGGCAGGTCCGAAACGTCGAGCAGCAGGTAGTACGCACCCTGCGGTTCGTACCCGATATCGAACCCCCAGCGTTCGGCGGCGTCGAGCAAGAGGTCGCGGCGCTCGCGGTACGCGTTGCGGGTGTCAGCGAGCCAGTCGGTTCCCTCGCGGATGGCGGCCTCCGCGCCCGCCTGCACGAACGACGGCGCGCAGATGACGACGTTCTGCGCGAGGCGGTTGATGGCGTCGACGTAGTCTGGCGGGCAGACCACCCAGCCGAGTCGCCACCCCGTCATGCCGTAGCGCTTGGAGACGCCGTCGAGAACGAACGCGTCGTCCGTGTACTCGAGGACGCTGTGTTCCTCGGCGTCGAACGCGAGGCCGTGGTACACCTCGTCGGAGACGACCATCGTGTCGGTTCGCTCGCCGAGTTCGACGATCGACTCGAGCGTGTCGCCGCTCAGTACGGCGCCAGTCGGGTTCGCGGGCGAGTTCAACAACACCGCCGCAGTGTCCTCGGTGAACGCGCGCTCGTACGCCTCGGGCTGCGGTTCGAAGCCGTCGGCGGGGTCGAGTTCGACGGTCGTCACGCGGCCGTCTGCCTGCTGCACGAAGTTCGGGTAGCAGGCGTAGTAGGGGTCCGTGAGGACGACTTCCTCGCCGGGATCGACGCACGCGAGCATCGTCATCAGGAGCGCCGGGGACGACCCCGGCGTGACCACGATTCGGTCCGACGGAACGTCGACGCCGTACGTCTCCTCGTAGTGGCCGCTGATAGCGTCCCGGAGCGATTGCGTCCCGCGCGAGGACGTGTAGTCGTCGTCGCCTGCGCGGAGTGCTGTGACTGCTGCTTCCGTCGCCGCTTCTGGCGGTCGGAAGTCGGGTTCGCCCACCTCCATGTGGACGACCGCGTCGCGTTCGCTGGCCCGTTCGAGCACGTCCATCGCCGCGAAGGACGTGGTGCGTGTCGCACGCTCCGAGGGCATAACACCTCGAAAGCGACATCCACACATAATCCTTCCCTGCGTCCCAGTTCTTGCCGCCACCGGACCTATGCCGAACGGACCCGTAGGTAGTCGGTATGGCGACCTACGAGCGGACTGTCCGGGTCCACGCACCGCTCGCGGACGTCTGGGCGTTCCACGCCACCATTGACGGGTTGGTGTCGCTGACGCCGGACTGGGCGGAGTTGCGCGTGGACGGTATCGAGTCCCCCGGTGGCAGTGACTCGAATGTGCTCGTACCCGGCACTCGAGTTCGGCTGTCGGTGCGACCGTTCGGCGTCGGACCGCGGATACGCTGGACGTCCCGCATCGTTGAGCGCGAGGAACGCGAGAGTGTCTCGGGCGAACGGAGTGAATCCGAGGCTCGTCGTGGAGCGAAGCAAAACGATGGTGTCGCGTACTTCGTCGACGAGATGGAGTCGGGACCGCTCCCGGAGTGGCGTCACGAACACTACGTCTACGGCGATGGCGGGGAGACGCTGGTTCGGGACCGCGTGACCTACCGCGCGCCCGCGGGCCGCGTCGGCACGGCGCTCGTGGACGCCTGCCTGGTTTCCCTGTTCTACTACCGCCATCGACGAATGCGCGACATCTTCGAGTAGCCGTACCTTTATCCACCAATCCGACGAACGAACGGCCATGGCAGACGTAGTCGTCGTCGGCGGCGGTCCCGCCGGTCTGAGCGCGGCACTGTTCACGGCGAAAAACGGCCTCGACACGACCGTCTTCGACACGGACGAGACGTGGATGCACAAGGCCCACCTGTTCAACTACCTCGGCATCGAGTCCGAGGACGGGACGGCGTTCATGGAGGACGCCCGGGAGCAGGTGGACTCGTTCGGCGTCGACCGCCGCCAGGGCGATGCAGTCACCGACATCGAGTCCACCGGCGACGGGTTCGTGGTCACGACCGAGGACGACGAGGACGACGTGGATTACGTGGTGCTCGCGACGGGCGCCGACCGCGACCTCGCCGAGAATCTCGGCTGTGCGTTCACCGACGAGGACGTCGTAGACGTGGACGTGACGATGGAGACGAGTGTCGACGACGCCTACGCCACCGGCGCGATGGTGCGCGCGGAGGAGTGGCAGGCGGTCATCTCGGCGGGCGACGGCGCCGCGGCCGCGCTCAACATTCTGACGAAGGAGAAGGGCGAGCACTTCCACGACTTCGACGTCCCCGAAGACGCGGAGTAACGCCTCGACAACTGGCTTCGACTCACGTATTGGGAGGGGGAACTACGTCTCCGGAAGGACGTGTACGTAGTAGTTGAACAGGTCTACCACGCTCGGACTTTCCACGACACCACCGTGTGCACGCACTAATTCCCGGTCGACGGAGTTCCGGAGAAATCCCCTCGCACTGTCCCGTTGCTCGAAAAGCCGGCCAGCGCGGACACAATCACGAAGTTCGGTCGGCGAGGCCGTACTATCGACGGCGACGACGGATGGCACGTCAGCCATCAGGTCCGCCGGACGGCCGGTCGTGACGAGTTCTCCCTCGCGGATGACTGTGACGCGGTCGGCCAGTTGAATGTCGACTGGAAGGTGGCTGGAAACGACGACCGTGCTGCCCGCTTCTCGTCGCTCCTCGATGATCGAATGAACCGTGTCGACGGTCGTCATGTCGAGTTCGGCCGTTGGCTCGTCGAGCAGGTACAGCGGCACGTCGGTCATGAACGTCACGACCAGTTCGAGCTTTCTGACCATCCCGCCGGAGTACTCGTTGACCTGTTTGTCGAGGGCGTTCTCGATGCCGAGTCGCGCGGCCAAGTCGCGCCACTCGTCGGTCGTGTGTGGGTGAAGGTCGGCGTAGAATTCGATGGTCTCTCGACCGGTGAGGTTCGGGAACGCGAGACTGTCCTGTAGCATGAACGTGAGCGCGGGCGATGCGTCGCTGGGGTCGCAGTCGAACACCGAGATCTCTCCCGAGGAAGGAGTGAGACCGCCAGCGATACAGGACAGCAGAATGGTTTTTCCGGACCCGTTCGGCCCGAGTAGCAGCGTCGTCTCGTCGCGAGAGATGTTCAAATCGACGCCAGCGAGCGCGGTGTCTCCGTCGAAGGACTTGTCGACATCCTCGACTCGAACAATCGAATCGGACATCACTCGCCGGCCTCTCCCCAGTAGACGATTCGTTGCATGACGAGTACACTCAGCGGCACGAGAACCACCACGTACGCCAGGAGTGCTGACACGGACAGCAGCCCGCCCGGAACCGGGGGCGGGGTGAGAGAAGACCCGGTTTCGTTGGCAGCCGGGGTGAGGACGCCGAGTATCAGTCTGGTAGCCAGCGAATTCGGTGCCACGTTCACCACACCACGTGCGACGGACGGGAGTATCGACGGTTGGATACCGTTGAATCCGGTCACGAAGAACAATCCGGCGACGAGCGCGTTCCCGAGTACGTTGATCCGCTGGCTGTCCTGAACGAACCCCGCAGCGATTATCGACAGACTGGTTCCGACAAGACAGATGAGTAGGATGCTCACGAGGACGGTCAGCGCGGCCAATGGGCCGTCCAGTGTGAACCGAGCTCCTGTCGCCAGGGCGACGAGTAGCACAGCGCAGAACGCAAGGACGCCAACGACAAGCCCCGACAGGAATCGCCCGGCGAGGTCCGTCCACGGTGACACCGGGAGCGACCTGAGTTTCCGGTAGCGTTTCGCCCGTAGATCTGCACCCAGGTTCCCGGCGAAGACGAACGCCGTCGCCGACAGCGACCCGAAGATAGCGAACGCCACTGCGGTCGCTGATTGGGCGAACTGGCTCGACGCTGTGAACACGCCGAAAAACAGGTAGTACAGTGACGGACCGGCTACGGTCCAGAAGAGCGCCGACCGGTTGTGCCCGACGCGGCGGAGTCCCCGGAGTGTGAACGCGCGCACCTGCCGATGCCAGGGCGGCTGTTCCAGTTCTCCAGAATCCAGGCGGGGCGAGTCAATGGACATCTATCCGACATTTTCGATTACTGTAACAAAAGCGTTACTGAATGTCGGACTGCGTCTGTGAGTGCAGCGCGTAACCATGGCGGGTTGTACGACTTCCCCCGGGAACGCAACCACTATTCACCCGCGGGGCGACCTTCCGCCGTGACCGACACAGCGGACCTGCCGTTCCCACCGATGACCGGCGTCGCCGTCGCGGTGGTGGCGGTGAGCACGAGCGCGATTCTCGTGGACGCGAGCGACGCGCCGAGTCTCGTGAAGGCGTGCTACCGCGTGCTGTTCATGACGGCGGCGGTCGCGCCGTTCGCGTTCCGCAAGCGCGGCGAGTTCTCGGCGGTCGCGGGCCGAGACTGGGCGCTCGTGACGGCGTCCGGGGTGTTGCTGGCGGTGCACTTTGCGGCGTGGTTCGCGTCCATCGAGTACACGAGCATCGCGGCGTCCACGACGCTCGTGACGACACAACCGGCGTTCGTCGCGGTGGGCGCGTGGGCGCTCCTCGACGAGCACGTCGGCCCTCGAGTGGTCGCGGGCATCCTGGTCGCGATAGTGGGGTCGGCGGTGCTGTCGGCGGGCGGCCTGCTCGGCGGGTCGGCGGTCGGGTCGAACCCCCCTCTCGGGAACGCGCTGGCGGTGCTCGGCGCGGCGACGGCGGCGGGGTACACGCTCGCCGGGCGGTCGGCGCGCCAGCGCCTCTCCGTGTGGCCGTACGTGTTTGTCGTCTACGGCGTATGCGCGCTCGCGCTGTTCTGTGTCGCCGCGTGGCGGGGCGTGGCGCTGCTCGGCTACCCGCTCCACGAGTGGGCGCTGTTCGCGGCGATGGCGCTCGGCCCGGGCGTGCTCGGGCACACGCTCATCAACTGGGCGCTGGAGTACGTGGAGTCGAGCGTCGTCAGCGTCTCGCTGCTCGGCGAACCCGTGGGGAGCGCGCTGCTCGCACTGATCCTCTTTTCGGAGGTTCCGGGCGTGTTCACTATCGCCGGCGGCGCAGTCGTCCTCCTCGGAATTGCGGTGACGACGCTCGGCCGGGGGTGAGCCGGCGCCGACGGCGCTGATACCCACGTCCGTGGATGTTTCGAGCAATCGGAATGGGAAAGAGTATCTAAATAGCCACGAATGGACAACGTTATCCGGGTAGTTTCAAATTTCTCAGATGCATGCGAACCGCGACCTCCGTGCTCGTGGTCTGTGCGCTCGTGCTGTCGGCAGCAGCGCCGGCAGCGGCAGTCACCGACGGCGCCTCCGCAGCGACCGCCGGTGACGTGGCCGCTGCGACGGCGGCCGACACGAACGCCACGCAGACCGCGGGTACCACCGTCACGATTCTCTCGTACAACGACGTTCAGACGGCGATGGCGCAGAACGGCTCGATGCCGCGACTCGCCACGCTCATCGAGCAGCGACGCGCCGCCCACGACAACCCTACGTTCCTGTTCGGCGCGGGTGACGAGGTGAGTCCGCACTCGATGTCCCCGCTCACGCAGTGGCGGACGCCCATCGACGTGCTGAACGAGATCAACCCTGACGCCGAGGTCATCGGCAACCACGACCTCGACTACGGGTTCGACTCCGTGAAGAACTTCTCAGCAGCCTCGGAGTTCTCGTGGCTGCTCGCGAACGTCGTGGACAGCGAGACTGGTGAGACCGTCCCCGGCACGAAGCCCTACACCGTCGTCGAGAAGGGCGGCGTGAAAGTCGGCGTCGTCGGACTCGCCGACCGGAAGATCAAGTCCAAGACCGCCGTCGATTTCGCCAAGCAGGGCTACGAACTGAAGGACTACCAGAAGGTCGGCTCGAAGTACGCGACGATGCTGAAAGAGGAGAAGAACGTCGACGTCGTCGTGACGCTCGGCCACTTCGGCGTGCCCGTCGCCAAGCAGTTCGCGAAGAACACCGAGAACGTCGACGTCGTGCTCGTCGGTGACGACGAAATCACGTACCCGCCGCAGGCGACCGACGGCGTCGTCATCAGCGAGGCGAAGGCCCGTGCGGCGTTCCTCGGCGAACTCAACCTCACCGTGCAGAACGGCGAGGTGACCGCGTGGAACGGTCGGCTCATCGAGACCACCCGGAACGTCACGAAGGACGCGAACGTGAGCCGGATCATCACCGATGCCCGCAGCGAGCAGTTGTCGAAGGTCGCCGGGAAGACGACGGTCACGCTGGACTCCCGGTTCGCCTCGAACTACCACGACGAGACGGCGCTGGGCAACATGATCACGGACGCGTTCCGCTGGAAGACCGGCGCGGACGTCGCCATCACGAACGCCGGCGGCATCCGGTCGAACGAGCAGTACGCCCCGGGCAACGTCACCGCCGGGGAGGTGTACAACATGCTGCCGTTCAACAACCACCTCGTGACGGTGGAACTCACCGGCGCACAACTCGAGTCCGTGCTCCAGAGCCAGATCGTGGAACTGGAGAGCGACGAGGGGCAGCAGTACGGCGCGGAGCCGAAACTCCAGGTCAGCGGCGTCACCTACGAGTGGGTCGGCCACGAGAACGTCACGGACCAGATCCGCTCGGTCTACGTGAACGGCGAGAAACTCGACCCCGAGGCGACGTACACCGTCACCGTGAACTCCTACATGGCGGGCTGGGACGGCTCCCCGCTCGCGAACGCGACGCGCACGAGCGTCGACTGGACGATGTACGGTGAGGTCGTCTACAACTACGTCGCGGCCAAAGGAATGGTCTCGCCCGAGGACACGAACCGCATCCGCCGTGTCGACTTCGAGACGGACGCCGGGACCGTCGAACTCGACGGCGAGGGCTCGGTCACGGTGTCCTTCCCCGAACCGACCGCCGAGAACCGGACGGTCGTGAACACCAATAGCTTCTACGCGCTCTCCGCCGGGAACGAGCGCGTGAACGCGACCAGTGCGGACGTCGAGAACGGCACCGTCACGGTGGCCTTCGACGACGCCGCGCTGCGCTCGCTCGCAGAGGGTGGCGACGTCGAACTGTACGGGAGTTACGTGGTGGATCAGCCGCCGCGTCCGTACTTCTCGAACTACGTCGTCAACGCGGAACTGAGTGCACAACTCATCCCGACCGACGTGGGTGGAACGACGGATTCGGCGGACGACGGCACCGACGCGCCGTCCGGCGAGTCCGCGTCCGCGACGCCCGGGTTCGGCGTCGGCGTCGCGCTGGTCGCCGTGCTCGGCGCCACGCTTCTGGCACTGCGCGAGTAACCACCCCGCTGTTTCACGCGGTCCCGTTTTCTTCGGTCAGTTCTCGACGCGCTCGATGGCGTCACGCCACTCCTCTGGGACGGGCCGAGTGTCGCCCGTCTCCGGGTCGAGCGTGACCTGCACGGTCTCGCCCTCGACGGCGACGCCCTCGTCGTCCCTGACCTCGTAGGCCATCGTGAAACTCGACCCGCCGACGTCCGTGACGGACACCGCGACCGTCACCTCGCGGGCGTACCGGACGGGCCGGCGGAAGTCCACGTCGAGGTGGGCGACGACCATGTTCAGTTCGTCCTCGTCGAGGCCGATACACTCGATAAGGTAGTCGAAGCGCGCCTCCTCCATGTACGTCACGTAGACGGCGTTGTTCACGTGCCCCATCGTGTCGTGGTCCTGGTAGCGGACGTCGACGGTTCGCTCGAAGGCGAAGTCGGTCATTGCCGGGAGTGCGACCGCCGGCCGCATAACGCCCGCGATTCCGGCGACTGCTTCGGGTGCATCGCTCCCCGGTTCAGCGCCGGTCTTCGGGGACATCCACGTCACGGCGCACGCCCGGGTCGCGGGTCTCGACGACCGCCGCGTCGTCCGCCGACAGCAGAATCTGCTTGCCGCCCGTGTCGCCGTCCGGGGAGTCATCCCGTCGCTCGGTCTCTCGGCCGGCGAGTGCGTCGAAGTGCCGCGCGTCGAACAGCACGGGGTTCCCGCGCTCGCACTCGAAACCGGCCGCGAGCGCCGACCCCGCGCCGGCCTCGTAGGCGGCGACGAGCGCGCGAACGCTCCCCGGGTCGACGTACGGCATGTCCCCGAGCGCGAACACCGCGGCGTCCACCGCTTCGTCGGAGAGCGCCGCAACGCCGGCCTGCACGGAGGACGCCTGCCCGGACTCGTAGTCGGGGTTTTCCACGAACGCCACGTCGAGGCCCGCGAGCGCGTCCCGAACTTTCGTCTGCTCGTGCCCGACCACGACGACCACGGGGTCGAGACCGGCCTCGAGCAGGGTTCGAGCGCTCCGCCGGACCATCGGCTCACCGCCAGCCTCTGCGAGGAGTTTGTTCTCGTCGCCGTAGCGCGAACTCGTGCCGGCCGCGAGGAGCACGCCGGCGACGTTCGACGCTCGCGTTCCTCCCTCCTCCGCGCTCGCGTGAGCGTCCGGCGGGTCGACGACTGGGAGGCTCATTCCACGGCGGGATACGGCACGACGCGCGCGGTCTCGCCCGCCGAGAGCGCGGACTCCGTGAGCACGAACCCGTCGGCCCGGGTCGCGCGCGTGCTCGAGGAGAGCACGCTCGGGTCGAACGTGTCGGCGTACACGTCGAGCCCCGACCCCTCGATGCCGAGTGGCGTGGCGTCGGGAACGTCCTGTTCGCTCTCGTCCAGGGTCACCGGAATCGCGTACTCGAAGCCCTCGGGTCCGAGTCCAACGTCGCGCGTGACCGTCGCGGGAATCGTCGGCACGTCGGTCCGGCCGGTGAAAAACGGGCGCGCGACGAGCGCCGTGATGGTGTGCGCGCCCACCGGCTTTCCGGGGATGGCGAATGCCGTCGCGTCATGGTCGGGCAGGCGCGCGAGCGCGATGGGTTTCCCGGGACGCACGGCGACCCGGTGGAAGTCGACGTCACCGAGTTCCGCGAGCGCGCGGATGACGTAGTCCTTCTTCCCGACGCTCGTGCCGCCCGTCGTCAGCACGACGTCGTGTTCGTCCGCGAGGTCCGCGATTCGGTCGCGCACCGTCTCGTAGTCATCGTGCACCGTCCCCTCGTAGGTCGCCCGGTGGCCCCACGAGCGCGCGAGACCGGCGAGCATCGGCGAGTCCAGGTCGTCGATGCGGCCCTCGTGTATCTCGGTGCCGGTCGCCAGCACGCCCACGGAGAAGCGCTCGCGGACTGCCACGGACTCGGTCCCGAGGTCCCGAAGGAGGATTGCGTCCTTCGGAGAGAGTCGCTCGCCCGCGTCGAACAACTGCTCGCCCGCTTCGACGTTGCTCCCGCGTTCGTAGACGTACGTCCCGGGTTCGAGGTCGGTGCCCGTGAGTTCGCCCGCGTTCACGGACGCCTCCTCGACCTTGAGCACGGCGTTCGCACTGCGCGGTAACGGTGCGCCCGTGGCGATGCGGACGGCCTCGCCCGCGCCGAGTTCGCCGGGGTCGTCCTCCGGGAACACCTCGCGTTCGACGACGTCGTAGGGGTAGTCGGCGGTCGCGTCGAACGCGAACCCGTCCATCGTTGCGTGGCTCTCGGGCGGTTCGTCCCGCTGGGCGACGACCGGGTCGGCGAGCACTCGCCCCGAGACGTCGTCGAGCGCGACGGACTCCGTTCCGAGACGGGAGAGCGCCTCGCTCCGGGCGTCGAGAACGCGCTCGACGGCGTCCGAGCGCGTGATCAGGTCGGCGTGGTCGTGGTCCATGGACGGACAAGCGTTCGCCGCCCGCTAATGTCTTGCTCCGGCCGAACAACTGATTGGATGCGTACAAGTCGCATCAGAATGTTGTGTATGGGGCTGATATTTTTATCCAAGCCCAGATATCTTCTCTCCGGCATATATGACCCAATACCCTGATAATCGACCGTATTTAGGCCACAGGGCAGAAGAGGAAGAGAAGAGTAGTTGAAGGAGGTAGCAGACTCTAATCTCCAGTAAATAGACCCTTTGTACACCATTTCCCCATTTACTCTGCGTTCCCTCTCTTCCGGTGAAGAAGTAACTGTTCGCTTTCAGTTAGTCGAAATAGTAATTTGTTGGATGGTTTTTACCCCTTACTGGCATACTTCTGTAACGGGGCTCGGCCGACCGCTACGAGTACGTGACGTTTAGGTCGATGACGTTCACGGCACTCCGAACAGCCTCGGGGAGGTCCTCGCGGAAGCGGTCGTCGCGCAACCGGGTGGTCGGCCCGGCGACGCTCACAGCGCCAAGCACCTCGTCGTCCGGCCCAGTGATCGCCGCGGCGACGCTCCGAAGGCCATCGAGGCGTTCCTCGTCGTCGAACGCGACGCCGGTCTCCCGGATGCGCTCGAGTTCCGCCCCGAGTTCGTCGCGGTCGGTGATGGTGTTCTCGGTGAGCGGCGGGAGGCCGTGGCGCTCGACGATATCGTCCACGCGGGATTCGGGTAGCGCCGCGAGTATCGCCTTCCCGAGCGCTGGGCCGTGGAGAGCGATGCGCTTCCCGGCGTACGTGTCGACGTGGACTGCCCGCTCACCCATCGCGCGGTGCAGGAAGACCCCGCGCCCGTGTTCCTCGACGAGCACCCCGGAGAGTTCGCCGGTCTCCTCGGCCAGCCGTTCGACCTCCGGGCGCGCGACCTCGTAGATGGCGCGGCGGTCGCGGGCGTGCGCGCCGAGTTCCAGGAACCGGCATCCGACGCGGTACGTACCGTCGTCCGCGACGACGTACTCGTTCCGCCGGAGCGTCTGGAGGTGGTTGTGGACGGTGCTCTTCGGGACGGAGAGTGCGGACGCGAGCTCCGTGACGCCCGCGCCGCCGCGGTCGTGGAGCGCCTCGAGGATGCGGAACGTGGTCTCGACCGACTGCACCGACGGCGCGCCCCTGTCGTCCATAGTGTATCGTTCACAGGCAACACCATTCACCACCGTAATAGTTTCGTTCAGAGAAGAAGAAAGTGCGTTCCCGTTGGCAGAACGCATCTCCAGTAGAATCAGTCGTCCCGAACTCATCGACAGCGACTGATACTGTTCTGGCAGGCGTGAATTAGCCAGTTCGTGTGTAACTCGCAGGTTCACGGCGATTCGGGCTATCTCTATCTCTCGACGTCCGTTCCGTATCACTGAACGGAGCCATGGCGCATCACTGAACGAAACCATGGTGCGTCACCGAACGTGATTCGCCTAACTCGGCGAAGGCGGAACGGCCCACAACCCGGTTCAGTCCGCGGAAAGCAATGCTCCGTTTCCGGTCCCCGCAGACAGCTCGACACCGGCAGCAATGATTTATGCTGGGGGTCGTTCTGGTGGCACACGATGGACCCCGAAGGACGCGTGCTCGAGGGCGTGACCGTCCTCGACCTGAGCACGTTCGTGACGGGCGGGTTCTGCTCGCTCATGCTCGCGAATCAGGGAGCAGACGTCGTCAAAGTCGAGCGACCGGACGCCGGCGACGACAACCGCCATTCCGGCCCGCCGTTCGTGGACGGCGAGTCGCCGTACTTCTGGACGGTGAACTACGACAAGCGCAGCGTCGAGTTGAACCTCAAGACGCCGGAGGGACTCGCGGCGCTCTACGACCTCGCCGAGGAGGCCGACGTCTTCATCCAGAACTACCGCCCCGGTACCGCCGAGAAACTCGGCGTCGCCTACGACGACATCCGGGAGGTCAACGACGACGTGGTCTACTGCGCCATCTCCGCGTTCGGGCAGACCGGCCCGTGGAGCCAGCGCCCCGGCTACGACCTCCTGGTCCAGGGAATGAGCGGCATCATGTCGGTGACCGGGGAAGCCGACGGGCGACCCGTCAAGGTCGGCCTCCCGCAGACCGACCTCATCACCGCGATGTGGTCGGCGTTCGGCATCGTGAACGCGCTCTATCGACGCGAGCGCACCGGCGAGGGCGAGTACCTGGAGTTGGGGATGCTGGACGCCGCGCTGCCGTGGCTCACGAAGCAGGCCGGGAAAGCGTTCGTCGGCGAGGAACCGGCGCGCATGGGCACCAAGGATCCCGTGCTCGCGCCCTACCAGACGTTCGAGACGGCGGACGGCCACATCAACGTCGCGTGCCTCAACCAGAAACTCTGGCGGGAGTTCTGCGAGGCTATCGACCGCCCGAAACTCGCCGACGACGAGCGCTTCGCGACGAACCGCGACCGCGTCGAACAGATGGACGAACTGGAGGCCGAACTCGAGGCGGAACTCTCCGAGCGCACCACCGAGGAGTGGATGGACGTGCTCGTGGAGGACGCCGGCATCCCCGCTGGACCGGTCTACTCGGTGGACGAAGCCCTCCACAACGAGCAGACCGAAGCCCGGGGCGTGGTGAGGGAGATGGAAGCGCGAGGAAAGGAGATACCCGTCATCGAACACCCGCTGAACTACGAGCACAGCGAGAGCGGCTTCCGCTCGCCGCCGCCGGAACTCGGCGAGCACAACCGCGAGGTGTTCGAGGAACTCGGGTACACCGACGACGAGATCGACGCGCTCGCGGACGCTGGTGTGTTTGGAGAAGAGTAAGCAGGATTTCTGTGGCTTCACGGTCTATCTGGCGATTGGTTCCTGAAAGCTCCGGAGCGCTCGCTGCCTGCGACTCGCTGCGCGCTCCTTCCAGTCGCGTGCTTACGTCGTCTCGACTACCGAGCGCGCCGGGGCTTTCTGGATGGTCGAAAACGCGTTTCTGACGATTCTGGACGGTGCTTTTCGGGTGTTTTGGGGAAGGGGGTGTCGAAACCAGTTACTTCCAGCCCCAGTATTCCAGAGGCGTCACAGCAGAACACACGAACAATCACCCACGAGAACACGGACGCCTTCCCCATGGCCAATCCTTATGATGGGGACCTGCGTGGGTCGGGGCATGCTCGACGGGTACGAGATGCACGACCTGACGCAGCCGTGGTCACAGGACACGCCGGCGTGGCCGACCTACGACAATCCGAAGGTCTGGTACGAGAAGTCACTGGACACGGAGAAGGTCAACGGCCAGAAGATCGAGTTCATGAACCACACGGGCACCCACCTCGACGGCGAGAAGCACTTCGTCGCGAGCGGGCGGGACATCGAGAGCATGCCCCTGGAGGAACTCGTCGGGGACGCCGTCGTCGCGGACATCTCCGACAAGGTCGGGGAGTACGACGTCTACACCTCGGAGATGATCGAGGACGTCTGTGACGTCCAGAAGGGCGACATCCTGTTCATCCACACGGGCTTTCAGGAGTACGCGTGGCACACGGAGAACGCGGACCCGCACGCGTTCTTCTGCAAGCACCCCGGCCCGAACCAGGAGTTCGCGGACTGGTGCAAAGAGATGGAACTCGAGTACCTGATCCTGGACTGCGGGAGCGCGGACCACCCGATGAACACAGTCATCCGGGACGTGCGCCCCGAACTCGCCGCGGAAGCGCGCGAGCACCACGGCGTCGACGACCTCGACGAGATTTTCCCGCCGGAGGGCTACCAGTTGATGCACAACGAACTGTTCCCGGAGGGTATCGTCCACGTGGAGAACGCACAGGTGCCCGAGGAACTGCTGGGCAAGCGCTGCCAGATCGGGACGTTCCCGTGGCGTTTCCGCGGCGGCGAGTCGTCGGTGTCCCGCGTCGTGGCGTTCACCGAAGAGTAGCACCCGCATCCGACCGTTCGGCGGCGGGACCACCGTTTCTGTGGACGCAGGGAGCCGCAAGCGTGAGCGAAATCAGTCTCTGCCCTCCCACCAGCGAACCTGCTTCTGGTTACGCGCCGGGGAACGCCTAAGTGCGCGGGCTGGTTACTTGTTGACATGGACCGCGACGACCTGTGGAGCGTCACCGACCGCGACCTCCACGAGCAACTGCGTTCGCTCCGGGACGCGGGCGAGACCGCCGCCGTCGCCACCATCGTCGGCGTCGATGGCTCGGCGTACCGCCGGCCCGGCGCAAAACTACTCGCGCCCGAGGACGCGGAGACGCTCGGCGCGATTACCGCCGGCTGTCTCGAGGGACCGGTGGCGGACCTCGCCGCCCACGCGCGCACCTCCGGCGAGGTCGCCGTGGAGACGTACGACCTCGTGGACGACGACGCGTGGGGACTCGGCGTTGGCTGCAACGGCGTCATCGACGTACTCGTCGAACCGCTCGACGACTCCATGGACCCGCTACTGGACGCGCTCGAGGACCGCGACGTGGCGACTGTGCTCACCGTCGTGGCGAGCGCAGACGATGACGTTCCGGTCGGCGCGCGCTCCGTGCTCGGCGCGGACGGTACCGCGTACTCGGGCGACGACCGCGCTGGCGTGCCAGCGGACGCGCTTGACGCACTCCGCGACGCGGCCAGCGAGACGTCCCGGAGCCGGCAGGTGACCGTCGAGTGCGAGACCGGCGATTTCGACGTGTTCGTCGACCCCGTGGAGCCAGCGCCCGACCTCGTGTTGTTCGGCGCGCAGAACGACGTGCACGCGGTCGCTCGGTTCGCCCGCGAGGCTGGGTTCCGCGTCACCGTCGCCACCGCACGCGGCGCCCGCGCCGACGACGACGCGTTCCCCCACGCTCACCGCGTCGTCGCCACACGACCGAACGAGATTGTGGACGTCGTCGACGCGCCCGAACGGGCGGGCGTCGTTGTGATGAGCCACAACTTCGTGGACGACCGCCTCGCGCTCGAACACCTTCTCACGGAGACTAGCGTCCCCTACGTCGGCTTGATGGGGCCGCGCGAGCGCTTCGAGGAGATGCGCGAGGCGTTCGCCGAGGAGGGAACGGTGCTGTCCGCCGAGGAACTCGACCGGGTCGCCACGCCGGTCGGCCTCGACCTCGGGGACGGAAGCCCTACCGGAATCGCTCTCAGCATCGTCTCGGAGGCGCTCGCGGCCGCCAACGGTGCTTCGGGCGGGCGACTCGCCGAACAGGAGGGGCCGATCCACGAGCGACTCGACCCGGCGCCGTGACGGTGCTCCCACGGCACGGATTCCAGTGGCGCTCCCTCCACCGATTCCGGCGAAACAATAATGAACAGTCGTTGCAATGGGAGGGTACATGAGTAGTGAGAGCAGTACACAGAGTCTCGACCGTCCCACCGAGGAGATTACCGTCTCGGTGAACGGCGAGGCGGTGTCTACCTCCGTCGAACCCCGCCTGAAGCTCTCGGACTTCCTCCGGCAGGAGTGTGGCCTGCGCGGCGTCCGCGTCGGCTGCGAGCACGGCGTCTGCGGGGCGTGTACGGTCCTCGTGGACGGGAAGAGCACCAAGAGCTGTCTCACGTACGCCGTCCAGGTCGACGGGAGCGAAGTGACGACCGTCGAAGGCCTCTCGACCGACGGCGACCTCCACCCCATCCAGGAGGCGTTCCACCAGGAGCACGCCCTCCAGTGTGGCTTCTGCACGAGCGGGTTCGTGATGGCGACGAAGGAACTGCTCGACCGGAATCCCGACCCCGACGAGGAGGCCATCGAGGAGGGACTCGCAGACAACATCTGTCGCTGCACTGGCTACCAGAACATCTACTCCGCAGTCGACCGCGCGGCCGAGGAACTGATGGACGCACCCAGCGACGACCTCGAGGACCGAACCGATTCAGCGGGTGACGCGTAGATGTCGGAATCGAGCGTCCAACAGGACGTAGACGCGGAGGACGGCGTCGAGTCGGAGGGCGAGTCCTTTGTCGGGTCCGGACTGGAGCGCGTCGAGGACCGCCGCATCCTCACCGGAGAGGCCGAGTACGTCCACGACATCTCGCCGGAGAACTGCGCGCACATGGCGCTCGTCCGGAGCCTCCACCCGCACGCCGAGGTGACCAACGTCGACACGAGCGATGCCGAGGACCACCCCGACTGCCTGCTCGTGCTGACGGGCGAGGACCTCACCGAGCAGTACAACCCGATGCCCTGCGGCCTCAACGCCTTCGAAGAGTGGTCGCTGGTCACGGACAAGGCGCGCTACGTCGGCGAACCGATCGCCGCTGTCGTCGCCACGGACCGCTACGCCGCCGAGGACGTGGTCGACGAAATCGACGTGGACTACGAGAAACTCGACCCCGTCGTCGACGCGATGGAGGCCAGGAAGGACGAGACGGTCATCCACGAAGACGTCGGCACGAACATCCCCGACAGCGAGACGCTGGACTTCGGCGACGTCGAGGACGCCTTCGAGAACGCCGACAACGTGCTCGAGCGCGAGTACTCGTGGGGCCGCATCTCGGGGGTCCCACTCGAAACCGCGGGCGTCGTCGCGGAGTACGACACCGACCGGGACTCCTTCGACATCGACTGCAACATCCAACTCCACACGCTCGTCGACGACACCGTCTACGAGACGCTGGGCTACCCGCCGGAGAAGGTGAATCTGAACGTCCCAGCGGACGTCGGCGGGAGTTTCGGCACGAAGATCGCCATCCACCGGTACTGTGCGCTCGCCGCGATGGCGTCCCAGCAACTCGACGGTCGACCCGTGAAGTTCGTGGAGGACCGCGTGGAGAACCTGCAGGGCGGGGACATGCACTCCTCGGAGCGCGAGTACCGGGTGCGACTGGCGTACGACGACGACGGAACCATCCACGGCCTCGACACGTGGTTCGTCGACGACTTCGGCGCGTTCCCGCGCTATCCCGTGAACCAGGCGCTGAAACCACTCTCCGTCGTCTCGAACGCCTACGACATCCCCGCAGTGCGCTACGACTACGAACTCGCGATGACGAACAAGACGAGCCAGACGGCGTATCGCGGCTTCGGCGTCCCCTCCCACATCTACGCCCTCGAGATGGCCGTCGACGAGATGGCCCGAGAGCTCGGCACGGAGAAATTCGAGATTCGCCGGCGGAACCTCATCGAGGAGGACCAGATGCCCTACCGCCTGCCCTCCCACAACGTCTACGACTCCGGTGACTTTCCGGCCGCACTCGACCGGATTCGGGAACTCGTCGAGGAGGAAGAAGTCAGAGACGGCGGCTTGCTCGACCCCGGTGTCGTCGAGGAGAAGCGCGAGGAGGGCAAGCACCGTGGCGTGAGCTACACCGTCCACATCGAACCGGGCGTCTCCGGGTCGGACTGGACCGACCGCCAGCGAACCGACGACGACACCCTGGAGAGCCGAGAGCGCGAGGACGTCGCGGAACTGCCCGAGCACTTCCGCATCGAACTCGCCGAGGACGGCACGGTGAACGCGTATCTCGCCACGGACACCTCCGGACAGGGCCACCAGACGCTCGTCACGCAACTGCTCGCGGACAATCTGGGTGTGCTCCCGAGCGACATCGAAGTGGGGTACCTCGGCAGCGTCGAAGCGCCGACGGAGTACGGCACTGCGGCGTCCCGGATGGCCGTGATGCTCTCGGGCGCGACCGAGGGCGCGTCGGAGGCGCTCCGCGAGAACTGCCGACAGCTCGCCGCCGAGGAAGCGTTCGGCTGCGACGTAGAGGACGTCGTCTACCGCGACGGCGGCGTCGAGCGCGTCGGCGGTGCGCGCGCCAATGGTGTCGGCGTCAGCGACGACGAACCTGCTGACGGGCGCGAACGACTCTCGCTCGCGGACCTCGCTGCGCTCGACACCGACCGCGACGACGCGCTCACGAGCGTCTCCTACGACTACGACCACCCGACGACCGAACTGCCGGAGTTCGACGAGGCGCTCACGAAGAAGTACCCGGTCTACCCGACTGCCGCGTTCGCCGCGAACGCACCCATCGTGGAGGTCGACGAGAAGACGGGCGAGGTCGAGATCCTGAAGTTCTACTCGCTCCGGGACTGCGGAACGAGGCTCAATCCGACTATCGTGGACGGGCAGGCCCACGGCGGCCTCGCGCAGGGCGTCGGCGCGGCGCTCATGGAGGAGTTCAGCTACGACGACGAGGGCCAACCCGAAGCCATCACCCTCTTCGACTACCTCCTCCCGTCGACGAAGAACATGCCGCCCGTGGAGTTAGAGCACTCCGAGACGCCGTCGCCGTTCACCGCCACCGGCGCGAAAGGAACGGGCGAGGGCGGCATGATCGACGGCCCCGCCGCCATCGCCTCCTCCATCAACGCCGCCCTCGAGGGTGAGGAGTTCGTCGCCGACCAGATTCCGATGACGCCCCACCGCGTCCGGGAGCGACTTCGGGAGGACGGGGAGTAGGGGCTGTTTGGCGTCTGTTCGATTGATTTTGGGGGTGGTCGTATCGTGACTGCCTGAAGTCCGTCTGGAGAGCGAACTGTCACGTCTGCGACCACCCAGAAAGCCCCGGCTGAACAGAACTACACTGTTCTTGTAAACACCCAGAAAGCCCCGGCCGTCCTCAGAACGGCTTCGCCGTTCTGATGGGCTGCACGAGACGCCGCAGGCGTCTCGTGAACGTCTGGACTCGGGAGGCTCACTGCGCGCTCACTTCGTTCGCGTGCTTGCATCGCCTGCCGTCGTCCAGACGGCCGCCCCTTTCAGTCCTGAGTGACTCGCTTCGCTCGTCTCTCAACCTTCACGGACGCTGCGCGTCCGCTCAGTCCCACCTCTTGCCGGCTGGCGAATCGGCTTTGGGTTGACCGAAAGGGGTGGCAGCGTTGCGGCTTCGCCACAACGGCATTCGGCGGTCGGATACGCCGACCGCCCGGCTCGCGCATCGCCTGTTCGCTCGCGACGTAAGCACGCGACCACCAGGAGCGCGCACAGCGAGCGAACGCGAGCACGCCGGGGCTTTCTGGGTGTCTGTAGACCTGATCCGGTTGACAACGGCTAGGGCTCTCTGGGCGTCGTAAACCTACTCGTTACCCACGACCGGCCAACCGAATACAGGAAAAGTTGTGCTACTCCTCTAAACTAGCCGTCGCGCCGGGTTTCGCGCTGACCTTCGACTCGGCGGGGACGCCCTCGTCAGCGAGGTCCTCCAGGTCGTCGAAGAAGTTGTTGACGAGGCGGTCCGCGACGCTGCCGAGCGCGCGCTGACCGAGACTCGCGATGAGGCCGGAGACGTTCGTCTCGGCGTGCCAGTTCGCGGTGGTGCCGCCGTCGGCGTTCTCCGCGAGGTCCATCTCCGCGACGGCCTCGAAGGAGTTCCGGGAGGCGTCGCCGCCGGCCTCCATCACGAGTCGGTTCGGTCTGTCGGCCTCCACGATGGTCATGTCCACGTCGAAGGTTGGTTTCACGCTGCCGACGCCGACGGAGACAGTGGCCTCGAGTTCGGAGTCCGAGACCTGCTCGATGTGGTCGCAGCCGGGCGCGCACTGCGCCAGGATGTCGGGGTCGGTGAAGTAGTTCCACAGTTCGTCCGGGGGATGGTCGGAGTCGAATTCGCCTGAGAATTCAATCATTGATGAGGTTGGTGTCGGTGAGTCAGTTGTCGGGCGCGTCGTCGTTGCTGGCGCGTTCGTAGGCAGTCTGCAGCGAGCGGCGGGTGTATTCGCCGGCCAGTTCGATCTTCCAGTCTTCGTCCGCGTGCATCTCGGGGGAAGGGTCTGCGTCCTCGATTGCGGCGTCCGCAGCGGCGTCGAGTGCGTCCTCGTCGAGAGTCGTCCCCTCCACGGCGTCCTCGGCGTCCGGGACGTGTAGCGGCACGTCGGCGACGCAGGCGAGCGCGACGCGCGCCTCCTCGATTTCGGGGGCGTCGGCTGCCGGGTCGTCCACGCGGACGGCGGTGCCGGCGCTCACGGTCGGGAACGTCTGGGCGGCGCGTTTCAGTTCCTCGAACACCATCCCGGTGCGCTCGGCGGGGAACGGGTCGCGGGAGACGGTGACGCCCGTGATGAGTTCCTCTGGCGCGAGGTCAGTGAACATGTACGCGATGAAGAACTCGCGGGCGGGGACCGTCCGGTCGCCGTCGTCCCCGGAGGTGACGTGGAGGTCCGCGTCGAGTGCGACGAGCGCTGCGGGGTAGTTCCCGGCGGGGTCGGCCTCCGCGATGCTGCCGCCGACGGTGCCCTGGTTCCGCACGCTCGGGCCGGCGATCTGCTCGGCGGCGAGGGGGAGGATCGGAAGGACCTCGCGAAGTTCGTCGTGGAGTTCCAGGTCGCGGTGGGTGGTCATCGACCCGACCTCGACCTCGTCCTCGCGGATGTCGACGCCGGCGAGCTCCTCGACGCGGTTCAGGTCGACGAGGTGGTCGGGGGTCGCCAGTCGGTTCGCCATGATGATGCCGAGGCTCTGGTTGCCCGCCATCAGTTCGGCGTCGTGGCCCAGGTCGGCGAGAAGGCTGGTCGCCTCCCCGACGGTCGTCGGTCGGTGGTACTCGAAGGGCGCTGGCTTCATCGAGTTACGCGCCCCCGAGAGCGAGTCTGTCGTCTGGAAGTCGGCGTTTTCGGCGCATGGATCTCGATTCGGGCCGGGCAATCCGGTCGAACGATTATGAGGTACGTCAGAGCCACTTATTAAGCGTTTTGCTAACTACCACCACGGATGAAGTTGGCGTGGCCGCTCAGATCCGTGGCTGCAACGGGAGTTCGATGTGCGTGGGGTTGGTCGCGGAGTGGTGGACGGTGTTCTCTGCGACCTGTGATTCTTCATCGCCGTACAGCGGGCCACCAGTGTTCGGGTTGGCGTCGAAGCGCGGCCAGTTCGACGAGGAGACATCGAGGCGGATGCGGTGGCCGGCCTCGAACACGTTCGCGGTGTCGTAGGGCTCCATGTAGAACTCGTAGACACTACCGGGTTCGACGAAGTCGGGTTCGTCGCGGTAGCCGCGGTAGCGCGCGCGGCAGATGGAGTCCGAGAGGTTGAGGTCGTAGCCGTTCGGGTAGTCCTCGCTCTCCGGGTACTCGTCTATCAGTTTCGCGGTGAAGTCAGTGTCCGGGGCGTCCGTCTCGCCGAACACGCGGACGCGGATGGGACCCGCTATCTCGACGGCTTCCTCCAGGGGTGGCGTGCGGAAGGTGAGCACGTCGTCGCGCTCGGAGAGCGGGCCGTACGGCGCCGACGCGCCGAACGTGTCCTCGTCAGTGCGCTGGTCGTAGCCGCCGCGGCCCGCGAAGTCGACGATGTTGCGGTCGCCGAGCGGGTACGCACCGACGGCTTCCTCACGGGGTTCGAACGTGAGATAGGAGGACGTGTTGCCACCGATGGTCGGCACGGGGTCCTCGGGGTCGTACTCGTAGGACGTGTACGACTCGCTCGCGGTCGGTTGCTCGGTGGAGAGCGTGCCGTCGCCGTGCGCGTAGAACCGCGTCATCTCCGTGTTTTCGGGCGGCCACTCCCCGGCGGTTCGCCACTCGCCACCGTGGAAGAGACGTCCGTCGTCCGTCTGGTGCCCGTCGCCGGTCCCCATCAGGAAGTACTCGACGGGGGGCTGGTCGGTCCACGCGTTCTCCTCGCCGAGCAGGTAGCAATCGAAGAAGCGCTTGCGCGTCTCGCGGTACTTCCGGGTGGCGTGCTCGCCGAACGCGAGGTCGCCCGCGGTCGGCTGTTCCCACGTGAGCGGCGGAAACAGGAGGTTCTCGCTGTGGTCGTGGCCGCCCGGGAGGCGCGCGAGGTGCGTCCACGGCCCCATCAGCATGTAGTGGTCGCTGTCCTTGCGTTCGCTCAGTCCGACGAAGTTGTCCGCCGTGGCGCCCGTGTACGAGTCGTACCATCCGCCCGAATAGACGGTCGGAACGTCCGCGCTCTGGTCGTAGTGGCGCTCGAAGTTGAGGCCGGGATTCTGCCAGAGGTCGTCGCTCGCGCTCCCGGACTCCATGATGTCGAAGGCCCACTCCTCGTAGCCAGGGAGTGCCGCGAGCGCCGACTCGCCGCGCTGGACGGGACCGTTCTTCAGCACCTCCCGGAAGTCGACGTCCGCGAACACCTGCTGGACGTCCGGGTCTTCGAGGGAGTCGTAGGAGAAACCGGCACCGAGTGTGAACGCCCAGGAGAGCCAGCGCTGCTCGAACGCGCCGTTGTGCCGGAACGTCTTCTTCCGGCCGTTCGCCGCGCCCATGTTGACGAACATGCCGGCGAGTCCGTCGGGGTCCTGCGTGGCGAGCGCGTTCTGCACCCACGCTCCGTAGGACGTGCCGAGCGTGGCGACCTGCCCGTCGCAGAACTCCTGCTCGGCGAGCCACTCGACGGTGTCCGCGCCGTCCTCGGCCTCATTAGCGTGAATGTAGAACTCGCCCTCGCTGTCGAAGCGCCCGCGAACGTCCTGGATGGCGATGACGTACCCGCGGGAGGCGTACCACTCGCCGTGTCGCGTCCGTCCGCCGGTCTTGTCGTACGGCGTGCGGTCGAGGATGACGGGGCGCGGTTCGTCGATTGGTTCGTGCGTCTCGGGGTCCGCTGGCCGATAGATGTCGGTAGAGAGACCCACCCCGTCCCGCGTTTCTATCATCACGTCCAGGTCGGCGTGGACGCTGTACGCTGGTTGGCTCGTGGACTCCATGGTCGTTCCTTACCCACCACTCGCAAATACGTTTCCCCGGAATCGGGGTTCGCGCCGGCGTCAACTCCGCACCTGACAGAGCGAGTACTGGAATTGGCGGCAGGTTTATGATGGATGTTTGTGGAGAAAGGAACGTGCCCGGTATGATACGGAGCCTCACGGAGGGACGAGGGCACGCCAGCCTCGGACGGAGGGCATTCACATGACACGAGACGACAGAGACGACGTAGAGGAGACGTACAGTCCGGAGGGCCCCACGATGGAGCCCGATTCCGAAGAATCCGGTATCGTCGAGTACGGCATCGAGGACAGACCCCCGATGGGGGAGTCCATCGTACTCGGCTTCCAGCACTACCTCACGATGATCGGCGCGACGGTCGCGATTCCGCTCGCGCTCGCCGGCCTGATGGGGATGCCAGAATGGGCGACCGCGCGCCTCATCTCCACGTTCTTCGTGGTGTCCGGCATCGCGACGCTCGCCCAGACCACCATCGGGAACCGCTACCCCATCGTGCAGGGCGGGACGTTCTCGATGCTCGCGCCCGCAATCGCCATCATCGGCGTGCTCGCGTCGAGTGGCGCCGGGTGGGAGACGATGATACTGGAACTCCAGGGGGCGGTCATCGTGGCCGGCCTCGTAGAGGTCCTCATCGGGTACGTCGGCCTGTTCGGCTACCTCAAGCGGTACGTGGGGCCCATCGTCATCGCGCCCGTCATCGCGCTCATCGGGCTCTCGCTTTTCAACGTCGGGCAGATCACGTCACCGACGCAGAACTGGTGGCTGCTCGGCCTCACGGTGCTGTCCATTCTCGCATTCTCGCAGTACCTCAACAACTACAGCCGCGTGTTCCGGCTGTACCCGGTGTTGCTCGGACTGGGAGGCGCGTGGATCGTCGCCGCACTCCTCTCGGTGAACCTCCCGATCATCGGGCAGGTGTACGCCAGCGGCACGCCCGGCTACGTCGCGCTCGGAGGCCTCCTCCAGGCGCCGTACATCCAGCCGGTCGCGCCGTTCCAGTGGGGGATGCCGCAGTTCAGCCTCTCGTTCATCATCGGCATGACCGCGGGGATGCTCGCGTCCGCCATCGAGAGCTTCGGTGACTACCACTCGGTCGCACGGATGGCCGGGAAGGGCGCGCCGAACGCACAGCGCGTCAACCACGGCATCGGCATGGAGGGCCTCGGCAACGCGTTCGCCGGCATCATGGGCACGGGGAACGGGTCGACGTCCTACACCGAGAACGTCGGCGCCATCGGCATCACCGGCGTCGCCTCCCGATACGTCGTGCAGATCGGCGCCATCGTGATGATCGTCGTCGGCTACGTGGCGGTGTTCGGTCGGCTGTTCGCCACCATCCCGGCGCCGCTCGTCGGCGGCCTCTACATCGCGATGTTCGGCCAGATCGCGGCCGTCGGCCTGTCGAACCTGAAGTTCATCGACATGGACGCCAACCGCAACGTCTACATCGTGGGTCTCTCCCTGTTCGCCGGCCTCGCGATTCCGGCGTACTTCGGCGGCATGGACGCCGGAACGTTCTCCGCCGGTCTCGCCAATGCGTGGCTCATCGGCCCCGCCCTGGAGACGTTCAACATCGCCCAGAGCGTCGGCCAGGTCGTCTACGTCATCGGCTCCACCGGCATGGCGGTCGGTGGCATCATCGCGTTCGTGCTCGACAACACCATCCCCGGCACGCGCGAGGAGCGCGGCCTCAACGAGTGGGAGGACATGACCGAGGACGACGGCGAGTTCCAGACCGTCTTCGAGCGGATGAACGACAGCGACGACGCACCGGCACGCGCCGACTAATCGCCCTCCCGCGGTTCCCGACTTCGTAGCGGTCGTCGACCGTTCGCAGGATCGCTGCGTTCGGTCCGCGACCACTCGCCGTTTCGACCACAACAGTAACGACCCCGAGCGTTCACTCCGGAGGCATGGCACCAACCGACGCGCTCGCCGACGCCAACGAACGACCGAGCGAGACGTTCCCGCTCCGCGGCGGCGGGTCACTCGCCCTCACGTCCGAGCGACTGTACGTCGACCGGTCCGAGGAGGAGACGGTGTTCGTGGACTTCGAGGACGTGGTCGAGGTGGTACACGACGAGTTCGACTACTTCGTGGGTGTCATGAGTGCTGGGCTCGTCGCGTTCGGGTTGTTCTCGACGACGCGGAACGTGTTCGGTGGCCTCGCGCTCGCCGCCGCGGGCGCCGGGAGCCTCTACCTGACCTACCGGAAGCGCGGCGAACTGACGGTCACTGTCTCGAATCGTCCGCGCCCGCTCACGGTGTATCCGGAGAACCCGGAGGACGTCTACGAGGCGCTCGGCCCCCACATGGCCGAGCAGTGACTCGCACGGCAGGCGGAGCAGGAACTCGCACGCCGGGCGGTGAGCGCGGTCGTCGCAGTCCCGTCACGCTGGTTCGTCGTCCGCAGCCGCCCAGAACGCGACGTTGACCAGGATTCCGAGGCCGAGCAGCCCCCAGGTCGCCCACACCGACGTGTAGTAGAGGACGTCCACGAAAACTATCTGGCCGTTGTACAGCGGCCAGAGCGGTTCTATTGGTGAGGCGATGTCGGGCGCGGACAGCATGTCCGCGAACAGGTGTGAGAGGCCGGCAACCCAGACCGCGACGAAGCCGACACCGTACGCGCTGTCCGTCGCCTCCGGAGAGAACCACTCCGAATCGCCGAGCGACGCCTTCAGAACTCCGCCGACGATGGGCCCGAGGACGGCCGCGAGGATCGTGACGGCGAGGATCGTGTGGACGACGCCGTGGTGGTGTATCGACTGCGGGAACCAGTTCGAGAGGTAGAGGTCGATGTCCGGCAGCATCCCGAACCAGAACCCCACGAGGACGAACGTCAGTGCCGTCTTCCTCCGGTCGAAGACGAACCACGCCGGAGCCAGCCAGATCAGCGCCATGCCGAGATGTCCGAGTACGTCGACCATACTGTCAGTACCACGACCACCGTAAAAGGGCCTGTGGCGGAATCAGGTTGGTCTGGCCGGCGTGGCGCCCGTTCGGTAGAGTGGAGGCAACCCGTCACGGCCATGCATAGAGTTAAGAGGGAAAGTCGGCATCGTCGTGGCATGGTAGCACGCCAGGCAGACCTGAGAGTCGTCAATGCGCGCGTCGTCACGCCGTCGGGCACCATCGACGGTGGCGTCGCGTCCCGCGACGGCAAGATTGTGGGCGTCGGCACCGAGTCCAACCTCCCGGACGCCGAGCGCACCATCGACGCGGAGGGCAACTATCTGATTCCGGGATTCATCGACCCGCACGTCCACTGGGGGCTCTCCCGCTACGAGTTCGACTACCACGAGGGCCTCGAACACGACTTCGAGACCGAGACCCGCGGCGCGGTCCACGGCGGCGTCACAACCGTCGTGAACTTCCTGCTCCAGCCGGACCCCTACCTCCCCGACATGGACTTCTTCAAGCGCGCGGGCGAGGAGAACTCCTACATCGACTTCGCGTACCACGCCATCGTCCACCAGGACGAACACGTCGAGGAGATCGAAGGGCTCGCCGAGGAAGGCGTTCGCTCGTTCAAGATCTTCTTCAACTGGTACAAGCACGCCAGTCCCGAACTCGGCATCGACCACTCCGACGCCGGGCGCACGTACAACGTCCTGAACAAGGTCTCGGAGATCAACAACGGCGTCGTGATGTTCCACGCGGAGAACGAGGACCTCGCCTACGAGCGCCGCAAGGAGTTACAGGACGAGGGCCGCAACGACCTCGAAGCGTGGAGCGAGGCGTCCCCGAACGTCGCGGAAGCGATGCCAATCGAACAGATCGCTCGCATGACCGAGTACACGGACTCCCGATCGTACATCGTCCATATGTCCACGGGCGAGGGCGTCGACATCTGCGAGCGCTACCAGGACCAGGGCGTGAACATCCACGCCGAGACGCTGCCGGCGTTCCTCTGTCACACCAAACACGACGAGGAACTCGGCACGTGGGGGAAGATTTCGCCCCCGCTGCGCGGCGAGGACTCGAAACAGCGCCTCTGGGAGGGCCTGCGAAACGGCACCGTCGACTATCTCGGCACCGACCACTGCCCGCACAAGATCGAGTTCAAGGAGAAGGACACGGGCAAGCACGGCGACATCTGGGACGCCATCCCGGGCGACAACAACGGCATCGAGTACTTCCTGCCCGTGATGATGAGCGAGGGCGTGAACAAGAACCGCCTCTCGATGGAGCGCCTCGTCGAAGTCGCCGCCGAGAACAACGCCAAGCGCTGGGGGCTCTACCCCCGGAAAGGAGCGCTCGTGGAGGGCTCGGACGCGGACATGGTCATCGTCGACCTCGAGAAGTCTGCAGTCGTCGACGACGACTTCTACCACACGATGGAGCCGGGCTATTCGACGTTCCACGGCGACGAACTCACTGGTCTGCCGACCCACACCATCGTCGGTGGCGAGGTCGTCGTCGAGGACGACGAACTGCAGGTCGAGAAAGGCGGACGGGAGTACCTACCTCGGTACGACGAAGGCGTCCCGCGCAGCGAGTGAATCAATTCGAGCAGTAACAGGCGACACAGCGGTTGTCTACGTGACTCAGTTGGCGTCCAGTTCGTCGAGGTTCGCGTTCTCGTCCTCTCGCAGACGGAAGTGCGTGAGCGTCGCGGCCATCTCCTCGGAGATGTCGTCGACGTCCTCCGAGCGGTCGGCGACGTCCCCGATGGACCCGCGTTGCTCTTCGACGCCGGAGGCGACCTGCTGCATGCGCGCGCTCACGTCGTCGCTCGCGTCCGCCACCTCCTCGACGAGCTGGTGGACGGTCTCGGCGCTCTGTGCCTGGTCCTCGGTGGCGTTCGTGATCTCGCTGAGGCCGTGGTTCGTCTCCTGGATGGCCTCCTCTATCTCCTCGATTCCCTCGACGACGTCCTCGACGGCCTCGGCGCCCGCCGACACCTCCTCGTTGCTGTCCCGGATGGCCTCGGCGGTGGAGTCGATGCCGTCCTTGAGGTCCTCGACGATGGCCGATATCTCCGCGACGGTCTCCTTGGACTCCTCGGCGAGGTCCTTGACCTCGTCGGCGACGACCTTGAACCCGCTGCCGTCGCTGCCCGCGCGCGCCGCCTCGATGTTCGCGTTCAGCGCGAGCAGACTGGTCTGGTCGGCGATCTCGTCGATCATCTCCGTCATCTCGTTGATGGTGTCCATCTGCTCTTCCAGGGACTGCACGACCTCCATGTTGCGCTCGGAGGCCGCGAGCGCGTGTTCCATGCGCTCGATTGCCTCCTCGGCGTCCTCGGCGCCCTCGCCCGCGAGGTCGTTTGCGTCCTCCGCGAGGCGGTCGATCTCCTGGGCGGTCGCAGCGATCTCCTCGACCGTCGCCGACAGCTCCGAGACGTTTCGCTCGGCCTCCTCGGTGCGGTCGGCCTGCTGCTGGGCGACCGCCGAGACGTTCTCGCTCGAGTTCTCGATCTCGCCGATGGCCGAGCGCGCCTCCTCGCTGGCGTCGGTCAACGTCGCCGCGATGGAATCGAGGTCGTCGGCGTGCTCGCGGGCGTCGGTGAGCGCGGCGCGCGTGTTCCGCACGGCGTAGTCGAGGTCGCCCGCCATCTCGTCGAACTCCCGGTAGACGTTCCGGATGGCGTCGAAGTCGGCGTCGGGTTCCCGGACCTCGGGTTCGACCGTGAAGTCGCCGTCGCTGAGCGCGCCGAGGCTGTCCTTGATCTCGCCGAGCACCTCGCTCTGGTAGGCCTCGAGTTGCTCCTCGCGCTCGCGCAACTCGATGCGCTCGGTGATGTCCTGGTTGATCTCGAGCGCGCCGACCACGTCGCCGTCGGCGCCGAAGAAGGGCATGACGCTTCGACTGACGGGGATCTCCTCGCCGTCCACGACGACGGTGTCTTCGAGGTTCTGGACGGCCTCGCCCGTGTCCAGGACGTTCCGCATCACGGAGTTGTCTGCCTCGTCGTAGTCGAAGAGGCAGTCCCCGTACAGTTCGCCGGGCTCGCGGTCGAACAGCTCCCGGCCCTCCTCGTTGAGGTACGTGAAGTGGCCGCCGTCGTCGACGATGAAGATGGGGTAGCCGAGCCCCTGCATGAAGCTCTCGACGACCGAGTCCACGGTCGCACGGTCCTTCCACCCCTCCGGGTCGTGGTCGTCACCGCTCGCTGCCGCCCCGGCGTCGGCCGTCTCGGCGTCGGCCGTCTCGGCGGTGACCGATTCCGACGCATCGGTGGAGTGGTCCGGTGCGACACCGGACGTCGGTTCGTCGTCGCTGCGGTCGCCAGTGCTCGACCCGGTGACGCTGGCCGCAACACTCGCTAGGAACTCGAACATACCTCTGGTTCACCTGCGTACCCCTACCTCCCGAACCCACCCCTTAAATTGTCGCCTCCAGCTCTCAGCATTGATACTCGTCGAGTTCGCGGGCGAGTCGCTTCGCGGCCGCGACGTGCTGGTCTGCCGTCTCGTCCCCGGTTCCGTCGACGTGACCGAGCAACTTCCTGGCCTGCTCGACGCGCCGCTCGACGACATCGTCCGGCGTCTCCTCCCCGAGCGCGTCCGCGACCACGGCTTCGGCCTCTCCGAGGTATCGACTCGCGGCCGTCTCGACGGGCAACTCGGCGGTCGCGGCGAGGTGGTCGTGAAGCTCACGGAGCCACTCTCCAGGCACGTCCGCGTCCCCCTCAGACCCGTCCGAACGTCCCGGTGGCTCCCCCGGACCTCCCTCAGACACGCTCGCTCCCCGACTCGGTGACGCGCACGCCCTTCGACGCGAGGTGGCGCATGCGACTCCGCGCGTCGTCCTCCTCCTCGGTCCCCCGGGTCGCCAGCACGAACAGCAGGGAGTCGCCGCTGGGCCGCATCGTTCGACCCGCGCGCTGGGCGCCTTGCCGGCGACTACCGCCGAGGCCGGACGCCACGACAGCGAGTTCGGCGTCCGGCAGGTCGATGCCCTCGTCGCCGATGCGGGAGACCACGAGCGTGTCCAGCGCGCCCGTCCGGAACTGGTCGAAGTAGGCCTCGCGCTCCCGGTGGCGGGTCTCCCCGCTCACGAACGGCGCGTCGAGGGCGTCGGCGAGGCGGCGGCCCTGTTCGAGGTAGTCCACGAACACGAGCGCCTGCTTGTCGTCGTGCTGCCGGAGCAGGTGGCGGGCCTCCTCGTCTTTCGCGGGGTTCTCGGCGGCGAGGCGGCGCCGAGTGTGCCCGCTCGCGCTGGCGTACTCGTAACGCGCGTCGTCGTCAGTCCACGGCACGTACCGGATCTCGACCTCGGGTTCCGCGACGAATCCGGCCTCGAACAGCGCGTCCCAGTCGGTCCCGATGGGTGGCCCGATGAGCGTGTAGATATCCTCCTCCTTGTCGTCCTCCCGCACGGGCGTCGCGGTGAGGCCGAGGCGGTGCTTGCTCTGGAGGCTCGTCGACCGCCGGAACACCTCGCTGGGCACGTGCTGGGCCTCGTCGTAGACGACGAGCCCCCACTCGCGGTCGTCGAAGACGTGGCGGTGGCGGTCCATCCCGACGGTCTGGTAGGTGGCGATTGTGACCGCGCGCACGTTCTTCTCGCCGCCGTGGTACTCGCCCACCTGGTCCCGTGTCAGCGACGTGTTCGCGAGCAGTTCCTCGCGCCACTGCGCGGCGAGTTCACGGCTCGGCACCAGAATCAGTGTCTCGCCGCCGACGGCCTCCAGGACGCCCATCGCGGCAACGGTCTTCCCCGACCCCGGTGGCCCGACGAGCACGCCCGAGTTCGCGTCCACGAACCGGTCGATCCAGTCCTGCTGGTACTCGCGCAACTCGAGGTCGAGGCTCACGTCGATCGGATCGCCGCTCTCGAGGTCGCGGTCGTCCTGCACGGGGTAGCCGGCCTCGTACAGCGTGCGTTTGAGCGTCGCGAGTTCGTCCTCGTTCACCCAGCTCTCGGTGTCGGACATCGGCGCTCGCAGCACGTCGTCGTCGAGTTTCGGGCGCGCGACGTTCCCCATCAGGTTCTCGCTCTTGGCCTCCAGGACGGTGTATCCGTCCTCGTGCGTGGTGAGCCGGAACCGCGTGGCGCGCGTCCACTGCTCCTCGACCCAGTCCTCGAGGCCGGGACACTCCCGCGGGAGGACGCGTCGCATGCCCGCAATCAGCGCGGACAGCGAGTCGAACGGCGCCGCCCACACGTCCTCCTCTCGGATGACGTACCGGTAGCTCCCCGTCCGCGTGGTGTCAGCGAGGTGCGCGAACCGAGACAGTTGGGCGCGCGTGAACTGCGCCGGTTGGTCGACAACGACCTCCCGGCGGTCCGGAAACGGCACGACGCGCTCCCGGTCCGTGAGTTCGAGCCAGTCCCGCGGATACCAGACGACGGGGTCGGTCTCCACGTCCACGCGCTCGATGTCGCCGTCCGCGGCGAGTTCCTCGAGCGCCTCGGTCGCCTCGGCCTGCGCGCAGTCGAGTTCCCTCGCGACCTGTGAAGCGGTCGCCAGCGGGCGGCCCGCGGCCTCCAGCGCGTCGAGGAACGCCTGCTTCGAGATGTCGGTCACTGTCTCCCCGTAGTTCACCCGCGGAAAAACGGGTTACGACTAGCGACGGCGCGTCTAACGACACCCCCGACCGTACACGCGCGCAGTAAAATCAATACCGCAGTAGAACTAATACATCTCGGTCGAATGAGTCCGGTATGAACGACCAAAACGTGTCGGACCTCGTCGAGCACCTCCACGAGACAGTCGGCGACGACCTCCGGAGCGTGATACGCTACGACTTCGATGCCGAGGGCTACGACGTCGTCTACGCCCGCGACGACATCCTCGACGACTATTCCGAGGAAACAGTCGAGAACATCGTGCGGACGTACGAGACGGACGCGCTGTCGAAGACCGGCCAGGAGAAGTGGTACAACCACGGCGAGCAGCAGTGCATCATGCGGTGTTTCGAGAACGGCGTCGAGGTGAACCTCCTCGCGGACGGCCAGGGCGTCGCGGTCGGCCTCGACAAAGCCGTGTTCGCCGCACAGAAGTCCTTCATCGGGGACTGCATGGAACTCGCCGGCGTCACCAGCGAGTGACGGCGACGACCGCTGGGCGTTGCCGGCCAGCCGGGAACTATTTTGTCGAACAACACGTATCGGTGCCCATGAGCGACGCGAATCGGCTCCGCTGTCTCAACTGCGGTCGGGAGGCGGCAGTGGGCGACGACTGGGACTCCGCGACCCATCCGACGTTCGGCGCGATGACGCAGTGCCCCGGATGCGGAAGCACGAACGTCCAGACGCGGCGGTGACCACGCGCAGAGAGCGCTGACCGACGGCCGCCGGCCGCGCGGGCTACGCCTCCTCGTCCTCGAAGTCGAGCGCGACGGAGTTGATGCAGAAGCGCTTGCCCGTGGGTTCCGGGCCGTCGTCGAAGACGTGCCCGAGGTGGCCGCCGCAGTTCGCGCAGACGACCTCCGTGCGCTCCATCCCGTGGCTGTGGTCTTCGCGGAGTTCGATGGCGTCCTCGTCGGCGATGTCCCAGAAACTCGGCCACCCGCAGTGCGCGTCGAACTTCGTCTCCGAGTCGAACAGCACCGCGCCGCAGGCCGCACACGAGTACGACCCGTTTTCGTCGCGGTCGACGTGCTCGCCGGAGTGAGGCCGTTCCGTTCCCTGCTCTCTGAGCACCTCGTACTCCTCGTCAGTGAGGCGCTCGCGCCACTCCTCCTCCGTCAGCTCGATCTGCTTCTCGTCCGGTGTCTCGCTCATACTCGTCCGTAGGGGGTGGAACGCCAAAACCTACAGGTCGCCGGAAAGGCTCCCTGGCTGTTCGGAGAAAGAGCGCCGGCTGTTCGGCGTTGAGGCGTTACAGGTCCTCGAAGAGGTCACTCGCGTGCTCGAGTTCGTCCTCGTTGACGCCGTGGCTCATCCCCTCGTAGATGCGCTCGGTGACGTCCGCGTCCAGGGCCTCCAGGGCCTCCGTGGTCTCGTGAACGCGCTCGACCGGGATGTGCTGGTCGCGGTCGCCACACCCCAGGAACGCGGGCGTGCCGTCGAGGCTCCCATCGTAATCCCGGGGCGTCCCCTCGGGGCCGATGAGGCCGCCGGAGAACACCACGAGGCCACCGTACTCGCGGGCGTTCCGCGCGACGTACTCGCTGGAGAGACAGGCGCCCTGGGAGAATCCGAGCAGCGCCGTGCGCTCGACCGAGACGTGTTCGGTCACGTCCGCTATCGTGTCGCCGAGGAAGTCGAGCGCGGAACTCAGCCACGGCTCGTTGTCCGGCATCGGCTCCATGAATCCCTTCGGATACCACGTGCTGCGGGCGGCCTGTGGCGCGACGAACGCGGTGTTCTCGCTCGGCAGGTCCTCGGCGAACTGGAGCATCCCTTGCGCTCGCGCGCCGCGACCGTGGACGAGCACGACCGCGCGCTCCGCGTCCTCGAGGGGCACGCCGGCGTGCTCGACCGGTTGGCCGTCGTGCGGGTCGCTCGCGTCACCGCCGGGAGCGCTCATCGGTTCACCTCCGCGTCAGCGTCGACCGCGCTGTTCGTGCCACCGTCCAGCGGCGGCAGCGCGGCCTCGAGTTGCTCGCGGTCGTCCTCCAGCCACGGCGGCAGTTTCAGGCTCGCCCCGAGGTCGGCGACGTCCTCGTCGATGGCGAAGCCGGGTTCATCGGTTGCAACCTCGAACAGCACGCCACCCGGCTCCCGGAAGTAGATCGACCGGAAGTACTGACGGTCTTTCTGGGGCGTCGTCCTGACACCCGTCTCGGACGCCGCGCTCGCGAGTGCGGCCTGCGCGTCGTCGTCCGGCGCGCGAAACGCGACGTGGTGAATCGTACCAGGTCCGGGCCGCCCGCGGGGGCCGTCGCCCGTCAGCACGTCGACGACGCTCGCGCGGTCGCCCGCGACGTAACGAACCCGCTCGCCCGACGCCTCGGATTCAGTTGCCGCCGACTCGAAGCCCAGCGCCTCGAGGACGGTGCCCGTCGCCTCGGGGTCGGTCGGGTGAAGCGTCACGCCGTGGAACCCGCGGACCGCGTGCTCGGCGGGGACGTCGCTCCCGTCCCAGGGTTCGACGTCACTCTCGCCCTCGACGAGTTCGAGCGGTTGTCCGTCGGGGTCCGCGAACGCCAGCACGCGCGCCCCGAAGCGGTCGGTCGGACCTTCGTGAGGAATGTCGCGCTCCTCGAATCGCTGGGTCCAGTACTCGAGGCTCCCCTCGGGCACGACGAACGCGGTGGCCGTCGCCTGGCCGCGTCCGGGCGTCCCCGAGCGCCCGCCGCCGAACGGGAAGAACGTCAGGATGGTTCCCGGTGTCCCCGTCTCGTCGCCGTAGTAGAGGTGGTACGTCGACGGGTCGTCGAAGTTCACGGTCCGCTTCACCAGGCGCAGGCCGAGTTCCTCGCGGTAGAACCGAACGTTCTCCGCGGGGTCGCCCGCGACGGCGGTGACGTGATGGACGCCCTCGGTCGCCGGTGCGTCCGAAGATGTTGGTGCCATACCGCGACCTACGCGCCCCGCCGCCTTACGTTTCAGGCGTACCGGAAGCTACCCGGTGACATCCGCGTCACTGCAGTGTAGAACTGAAACCTGATTCGTCCCGGAACCACTATCCCGGCCGGATTCGTACGTCGAGGTATGGACGAGCAATACAGCGAGGAGGCGTGCCACGTCATCGACTCGCTGGAACAGATCGGCTCCCAGTGGCGGCTCATCGTGCTCCACGACCTGCAGGACGGCGAGAAGCGCTTCAACGAACTCAAGCGCTCCACGTCCGCGAGTTCCCGCACGCTCTCCCGCGTCCTCGACGACCTCCAGGAGATGGGGTTCGTCGACCGCCGACTCGAGGAAGACGCCCCCGTCGCGACGTTCTACTCGCTCACCGCGAAGGGCGAATCCCTGTTCCCCGTCTTCGACGCCATCGAGGACTGGGCCGACGAGTGGCTAGGTGAGGACGCAGACGGCGCGGACGCCGTCGAATCGCTAGCAGACTCGTAGTGTTCTGAGTTCCGTTTCCACACGTCTGGTGGTTGAAGACCAACAACCGCACAGAAAGCCCCAGCTAGAACCGACCTCGTAACCGCCGGGGCTTTCTGGGCGTCGGCGGTTGCAAGACGGTCATCTGTCCGCCCCGACGTATCTCTGGAAAACGCGATTCTGTCGCCCGGGTAACTAGCACCTCGTGCTCCAGAAACCAGCAGGACTAACGGCGCGAGCACTGTAACGGACGCATGAGCGAACTCGAAACACTTCCCGAGAGCTGGGAGGTGTGGAACGAGGACCCGGGCGGAAGCACCATCCTCGTCTACCGCCCGGACGTCTTCGACAGCCACCAGTACCCGGCGCCGTGTCTGCCGACGATTCAGGTCGCGCAGCGTCCGCCGACCCAGCGCAAGCGCCGCGCGACCACCGAGTACGACTCGTGGCACGTCTCGCTCGCGCTCGAGCCGGAGGTTCGCGTGAAAGACGAGGACGCGACGTTCGATACGCACGGCGCCGCGGTGGAGGCGGCAATCGAACTCGCGGCGCGCTTCGACGACGGGGACGTGGACTACCGCGGGGCGTACCAGGTGCCCCGCGACGAGTACCTCGAGCGACTCGACGGACTGACCGGGGACGCGTGACCGTGGCGAGTCCGACGGACGCCGCCAGCGGTCTGCCGACAGGACGGGAGGCTTAACCCCGCGGCCCGCGAAGCTACCGGCATGTCGATCACGCTACTCGGCTCCCGGCTCGCGGAACCCGGGACCGAGTTCGTCTACCAGGGAGAGTCTGCGGCCTGCGAGGGGTGTCCCTACCGAAAGCAGTGCCTCAATCTCTCGGAGGGCGTTCGCTACGAGGTGACTGACGTGCGTGAGGACGGCCAGACCCTGGACTGTGCGGTCCACGACGACGGCGTCGTCGCGGTGGACGTCGAACCGGCGACCATCGAGGCGAACGTCCCGTCGAAGGGCGCGTACGCCGGCAGCAAGGGGAAGCTATCGGGGTCGTGCCCGCACACCGAGTGTCCGAGCCACGAGTACTGTGAGCCCGCGGGCGCCGAGTTCGACGAGGAGTACCAGATCTCGGAGATTCTCGGGGACCCGCCCCACGACTACTGCGCGCTCGACCGCGAGTTGACGCTCGTAGAGTTCGCGCCCTCCGAGGACTGAGGCGACAGCCTCCCCTCCGAGGTCCCGCGGTAGCCGAACTGGTCGACGTAGCCGTACGGCGAGAGCAACACCGGCCAGAACGACTCCGCGGCGGTCAGTTCCTCGCCGTCGACCGCCGCGAACGTCTGGCCGGCCTCTACGCGCTCGAAGTTCTCCACGAACACCTCGTACTCCTCGCCGCGTGGTTTCGCGATGGGGTCGCCCATCCGGAACACCGGCAGGTCGCGGGCTGGCGCGTCACCGGGAATCGCCCCGGTCGCCGTGAGGAACGCGCGGGCGAGACGGTACGCGTTCTCTGCGGCGGTGTCCGTCCCCTGTAGACCCGCCTCCACTTCGATGATGTCCGCGTCCGTGGCGAACAGCCGACCCTCCCCGAAGTCCTGGGTGTCGACGAGCGCCGCGACCGGAAGCCGCGGGGCGATCTCGGAGACGAACCCGCCCACGCCGGACGCGATGGCGAACGGGTCGGCGTGGGACTGCGTCGAGTGAATGGAGAGCACGGTACAGCCCCGTATCTCGTCGCCGAGACGCTTCGCCAGGTCGCGCTCGTGGGCGTCCTCGGGGATCTCGTCGGTGAACGCCCGGTTCAGGTCGGCGTCGGTGTACCGAACGCCGGCCTCGAGGGCGCGCTCGTTCACCACCACGAGTTTCACGGGACGCAGTACGTTCAGGTCGTCCTCGAGAAGCCGTTCAATGGCGCGAACGCCACACGGCTCGTCGCCGTGGACGGCGCCGACGACCGCGAGGTCCGGTTCTCCATCGCCCAACTGCTCGACTCGCATTACCGAACGGTAACGCCTTCGATGACAAAGGGATTGTCGTTGCGGTAACGGCTGGGCCGACTGGAGCACTCGACTGGCGCTACGGGAGCGCCTCGGCGTACGCCTCGTCCACCGGTCCCGCTTCGTCGCGCCGGCCGTCGAGGGGTATCTGCCAGCCGTGGAGCGCCGTCGGGTCCTCGAGGGCCGCGCGGAGCGTCCCCCGGACCGCCGGCAGGTCGACGCCGTAGAAGTCCGCGGGAGCCCCCTCGAGGTACTGGAGTGCCGTCTCGAAGAGGCTCCGCATCCCCGAATCGTCCTCGAAGTCGAAGTGCTTGTACGCGCCAGCGGCGACCTGGACCATCCCGTGGAGGAACGCGCTCTCCGTGGTCCCCGACCCGTAGTTGTACCACTCCGCCTCGAAACAGTCGTGGCTCTCGTGGAACTCGCCCGAGTTGTACAGGCGGACGCCGTGCCCGACTGCCTTACGGAGCGTGCCGTGCTCCCAGCGCGCCCGCTCGGGGAGCCATCCCGTCGGGTTCCCGTCCGCGGGCGGGCCGACCGAGTCGTCGCGCGTGTGGTCGTCCATCGTCGTCTGTTTGGGCCGAGCGCGCCGTGAATCCGTCGGCTGTACTCGGTCACACGCGGTCCAAATTCACCCAGAAAGGCTTGGCTTGGGGACGAGGAAACCTTCTATGAACACCCGGAGGGGCCTGGCTGTAATTCCTCTGCCGCGTCTGTGACCACCCAGAAAGCCCCACCTGGTGTCGGCTGATCAATTGGCTTGGTGGACTGGAAGGGGCGGCGCGCTCGCGGGCGAAGCCCAGGTCCGTCTCAGCGACCCCTATCCGCGCCAGCGGATATGTCGTCCTCAGAAACGCGGAGCGTTTCTGATGTGCGAACGAGACGCCTTCGGCGTCTCGTTAACGCTGAGCGGACGCGAGCGCGCCGGGGCTTTCTGGGTGTCCTCGAGACGGTCATGAGTTCTGGTTAGCGGTACTTTCTGGCAGTTTTCGACGAAGATATTCCGTCTTGTTACCATGCTACCACAGCTGATTCGCAACGCCTAAACGCGAAACTGACCGAGAACGTACTGCGTGCGAGGGTAGCCAAGCTCGGCCAACGGCGACGGACTCAAGATCCGTTCTCGTAGGAGTTCGAGGGTTCGAATCCCTTCCCTCGCATCGCCGGCGCGTCGAGCGCCGCGGGATGCGGGAAGTCCGCGAGGCGGACTTCCCTCGCAAAAACGCTTCTGGAAACGTGACTGAGTACCGACGGGACTATCACACCACGTGCCGTCGAATCGCGGTATGACTACGGGCGACGACCGCGTCGACGTCGCGGAGCGCGCAGCGCGGGCGGGCGGCGAAGTCGCACACGCGGCGTTTCGCACAGGCATCGACGTTGAGACCAAAGACGGGAAGACGGACGTGGTGACGCAGGCCGACCGCGAGGCCCAGCACCGGGTCATCGAGGTCATCCGGGAGTCCCACGAGGAGGACGCCATCGTGGGCGAGGAGGACGACGAACTGAAGGCGGTGCCGGAGTCGGGCGCGGCGTGGGTCATCGACCCCATCGACGGCACGAACAACTTCGTGCGGGACACCCAGATCTGGGCGACGTCGGTGGCCGCCGTCCGGGACGGCGAAGCGGTCGCAGCGGCGAACGTGCTGCCGGCGCTCGACGACACCTACGTCGCGGGCAAGAACGGCGTCACGCGGAACGGCGAGTCGATAGCCGTGAGCGAGAAGACCGATCCGGAGACGTTCGCCGTCGCGCCCACCATCTGGTGGGGGTTCGACCGGCGCGACGAGTACGCGAACGCGTGCCGCGCGGTCGTCGAGCGCTTCGGCGACATGCGGCGGTACGGCTGCGCGCAGGCGGTGTTGTCGATGGTCGCCAGCGGGCAACTCGAGGCTGCAATCACGAACGTGCACGCGAACCCGTGGGACAGCGTCGCCGGCGTGTTCATGGTGCGGCAGGCCGGCGGCGTCGTCACGGACGTCCACGGCGAGCGCTGGGTTCCGGGTTGTGAGGGCATCGTGGCGTCGAACGACGAGGCCCACGACGTCGTCCTGGACGCGGCACAGGAGATCCGCCCGGAAGCCTGAACGCCGCACCGCCCTCTTGCTGGAGTAGAAAACGTATTGGTGGCTCGTCCACTGAAGCCGGTATGGAACTGGATGACACGGACCGCGAGATTCTGCGGGCACTCCAGGCCGACGGTCGAACGCCGTTCAGCGAGATCGCGCGACGCATCGACATGTCGAGTGCGACCGTCCACGACCGCGTGAATCGCATGGAGGAGGCCGGCGTCATCCGCGGCTACCACGCCGACGTCGACCCCGACGCCGTCGGCCTCGACACGTCGGCCATCGTCGGCCTGCGCGTCGAACAGGGCCGCGAGAACGAGACACTCGAGCGGCTCGCCGACATCGAGGGCGTCCAGGAACTCACGCTCACGACCGGCGAGTGGGACATCGTGATGCGCGTCCACGCCGAGGACACCGACGGCCTCCGCGAACTCATGTTCGACACCGTCGCCCAGATGGACGGGTTCGCGCGCTCTCAGACGATGGTCGTTCTCGACACGGAGTACGAATCGAAGGAACTCCCGCTGTAGGCAGCCACGTCGGTCCGTCACAGCGCTCACGGTGAGAGGGCGCCACAGACCGGAACGCTGAAACAGCCACCGTCCGCGTCTGCCACCATGACCTTCCCCGAGACCGACTACGAGCGCGCGTGGACCGCGGCCGTCGCGGTCGCACTCGCCGCCCTCGTCGGCGGGTCGCTGCTCTTCCAGGACGCCGTCTACGGCGGCTTCATCTGGCACTACTTCTGGGGGCCCGTGTACGCGGACGCCCAGGGCGCGGCCTGTGCGGCCTGGAACGGCGGCGCCGTCGAACTGCTGTACAGCACGCGAGCGTGTGCCGCCGCGAGCGAACCCGTCGCGTACCCCGGCTACACGCTCGTCTCCGAAGCCGGCTACGCGATCACTCTGCTCGTCGCGCTCGTCGGCGTTAGCTTCCTGCTCGACCGACTCCGCGTCGGCGAGGACACTCGCTTCCTGTACGCGCTGTTCCCGTTCGTGCTGCTGGGCGGCGCGCTCCGCGTCGTCGAGGACGCCAACAACGCCGCCGAACTCGCGGGCGCAGAACGGTTCCTCGACTATCCGCTGAACGCGCTCATCATCAGCCCCGTCATCTACTTCGTGATGTTCGCCATCACGCTCGCCGCGGTCGTCGCGTGCGTCTACCTCGCGCGCCGCACCGACGTCATCGAGGACTACTACCGGCCGCTCGCCGGCGTCGGCACCGCCCTCCTCGCCGCGAACCTCGCGGGCCTCTCGTATCTCGCCGTCACCACCGAGTACGTCACGTTCGTCCCCGCGTTCACCGTGCTCACGCTCGGCATCGCCACCGCCATCACCGCCGCCGTCTGGTGGTACGTCCGCCGCGGCCTCCCGAGTGTCTACCGCGGCACCGAGACTGCCGGCGCGCTCGTCCTCTGGGGGCACGCCATCGACGGCGTCGCAAACGTCCTCGGCCTCGACTGGGGCGCCGAACTCGGCTACCCGCGCGGAGATCTGGGCTCCAAACACCCCCTCAACCAGTACATCGTCGACCTCACGCACAGCATCCTGCCCGAGTCCATCATCCACTACACCGGCGACACCTGGCCGTTCATCCTCGTCAAAATCGTCGCCGTCCTCTTCGTCCTCTCCCTCTTCGACGACGACCTCGCCGAAGAGAGCCCGCGCTATACGACTCTCATGCTCATCGCCGTCCTCGCCGTCGGCCTTGGCCCCGGCACCCGAGACATGCTACGAGCAACCTTCGGCATCTAAGAACGACCTTTTACGCTGCGCTCGTTCGCTTCGCTCACTCGCTCGGTAAAAGCTCGGCCAAAAGCACTCCTCCTTCACTTCACTACGTTCCGTTCAGTCGTCGGCCTCCACTCGCTCACTGCGTTCGCTCGCGGAGTGAATCGCCGACCTTCCGGGGGCCTGTCGGCCCGCTCGGTCGGCGAACGCTAGCCGCGACCAACTGACCAACCGGCTAAGAAGCATCGGCGAGCGAGCAGCTCGAAGAGCCCGAGCGAAGCCGTTCACCGCGAGCGCAGCGAGCGGACTCGGCGCGGACCGGAGCGCCGGAGGCGCGGAGGGAGCACCGATGCTTTTGGCCGAGCTTTTACCGAGCGAACGGCGCGAAGCGCCGTGAGCGCAGCGTAAAAGGTCGCTAGGGGAACGGATGGAACGGCCGGTCGAGTCGCGGCTGGAAACCCATCTCTCGGGGGATGGTTCTGGCGCGGTCGCCGAAGAACGGCTGGTCGACGAACAGTGGCTGGGCGTGGGGGACGAGGACGCGGACGGCTTCGAAGCCGGCGCGTTCGACGTCGCGCGTCGTGAGTCGGGCGGCGTAGGCGTCGAGGTCGGCATCTCCGATGGCGTCGAGGACCGCGTCGAGTTCGGCGTCGGCCTCCACGGGTTTCTGGGGGCCGGCGTCGCTGGCGGCGATGGTGGTGTCGGGGTCGGCGAAGCCCCGAACTTCGCGGGGGAAGTCGGCGTAGCGGCCGATGGCGCCGTTCTCGTCGGCGGCGTCCTCGGGGCCGAGCGCGCGGAGTTCCATCCAGTTCTGGAGGGCCTCGCAGAGCGCGCCGGTAGCGGCGTCGGCGGCGTCGAGGTCGGCGGCCGAGCCGAGCGCGAAGCGCGGCCAGTCGTCGCGGTGGACGGCGACGGCGACCACGGGCACGTCGACGTCCTGCGTGCAGAGCAGCGCGGTGACGTCGAGGTTCTCGGCGCGCGCGTGGCGTTCGAGTTCGCGGAACTCCGGGGTGTCGACGGCGAGGCCGAGCGGGTCGAACGTGGAGTACCACGCGAGCATCGTTGCTTCGCGTTCGACGGTCTCGTAGAGGCCGGAGAGGAGGGCGTCGACGCCCGAGTTCCCGAGGCCGAGACCAGTCGTGATGGCTGGGCCGGTGTGGTCCTCGGGCGGCGGGAAGACGACGCGGTCGGCGGGGAGCAACGCGTCGTCCCCCGTGGTGAGGTGTTCGCCGGGCACCCAGTCGAGTTCGCGAACCGGCGAGTCGCCCCCCGGCGATTCAGTGTCCGGGCGTACGAACGCCGCTGGCGGGACGGCATCCGGGTGGTCGGTCGGTTCCCGCTGGAACTCGGAGTCCCGGTAGACGCCCGCGCTGTAGCGCTCGAGACCCTCGCCAACGGCCTTCATGTACGCGGCGTCCCAGTCGAGGGCGACGCCCGCGGACTGGGCGGCGGCGCTGGCGTCGCTGAACCCCATGGTGTCGCTGACCACTGCGAGGTAGTACGGTGCTGGGAACGACTCGCGTTCCCCCACCGCTGTGAGCACACCGATGCGGTCGTCGACGAGCGGTTCGGCGGCGCCAAGCGCGGCGTCTAGCGGGCGCGATTCGTCACCGCGCCGGAGTCCCCAGTCGCGGTCGTCGCCGCATTCACAGCCGGGAACCGGCGCGAGCGAACGCTGGACCGGGACGAACGAGCGGTCGTCAGCGCCGAGTTCGAGGACGACGCCGGCGCGCTCGTTGCCGGCGAGCGTACTGGTGGCGAGTCGACCGGCGTGTGCGCCGCCGAGTCTGACAGCGGCGCGGTCGGCGCTCGGGGCGTCCGCGCGCTCGGGGTCGGTCGCCGCGACGCGGGATGCGAGACACTCGAAGCACGGACCGTCGGGCGCGAGTGCGGCGACACCGACGTCGACGTCCGCGAGCGGGTGGCCGCCGAGGCCGCCGACCTCGACGGTGACCAGCGGCGTCCCGCCGGCGAGCGCCTGCTCGTTTGCGGCGCGGAAGCCGTCGGCGCCGGCAACGCCCGACACCACGGCGAGGTCGGCGTCCGCGACGCCCGCTACGTCGGTCTCCTGGACTGCCGCGTCAACGTCCGCGAGCGCGTCGCGGACGGCGTCCGCGGCGGGGCCGCCACCGACGAGGGCGACGGTCACCGCCACGCCTCCAGTCGTTGCATGGCTACGCGGAGGAAACAGAGAGAGAAAAACGATTGGGGTTCGAGTACCGGAAGTGGTGCTACTACCGCGGGAGACGACGAGTCGCTACGAGAGGACGGACTGCGCGACGCTGGCGAGTTCGTCCGGGGGCGCGTCCTCGAGGCGGTTATCGGAGAGTTTGAGGCGCAGGCGCGGGCGGCCGACGTCGATGGGGACCTTCTCGGTGTCGATGAGACCCATGTCCTCGAGTTTCGTCTTCGTTCGGGAGAACGTCGCCTTCGACGCGATGCCGACGTCCTCGCCCCACTTCGAGACGTCGTAGAGGAGCACGCGGTTCTTCGCCGCGACGAGCAGGCTGATGGTGACCTCGTCGAGGCCGTCGCCGTCGCCGCGAGCGGTCTCCATGGAGGCGAGTACGCTGTCGAAGTCGTCCTCGACCTCGGGGTCGATCTCGTCCTCGAGGGTCTGGCGGACGCGCGTGATGCCGGGCGTGCGAAGGTTGAACTCCTCGGCACTGTCCCAGTCCTCGGTCGTCGCCTCGTAGGCCGTCTCCGTGAACTCCGCGTCGTCCGTGGTCAGGCCGCCGACGAGGCCGCCGGCCTCGAGGAGCGCGACGGTTCGGTCCTCGGTCGCGAGAACGGCGCTCCGCGTCGAGTCCTCGAGCACTCGGAGTTCGAGCGTGCCGTCCTCGACGAGGTCGGCGGTGTTGCTGGCGACGATGAAGTCGCCCATGACGTCCTTCAGGAGGCGTTCCTCGCCGAGCAGTCGGATCGTCGGCAGGTCGCCCTCGAAGGCTTTCGCGCTCTCGACGATCTGCTCGATCGCCTCGCCCGGGGGGTTGACGACGAACAGCACGTCGGGTTCGTCGTCGAGCACCGCGGTGAGTACCGCGTCCACACTCGTCCCCAGTAGATTCGATGACATCTGTGGATGCGTATAGACGTTGGCGGTATTTAATTTTACCGGGAGAAGATGGCGGAAAACGACGGTTTCAGTGCCGCTACTGGCCGTCGGTTCGGCTGTCGGTCTCGGCGGGCGACGAACCGACGACGGCCCGGGCTTCGTCGCTCCAGTGGAACTCCCCGTCGAGGATGACCGGGAGTTCGGCGCCGTCGAGGAGGTCCGTGAGTTCCTCCGGGCGTGCAGTGAACTCGACGTCGTTCCCGGAGAGTCGCGGGCCGCCTGCGTTCGCGTGTTCGGGTCGGTAGACTGCGCCGTGGTCCTCGGGCGCGAGTTGCTCGCACCTGACGCGGTACGCCCCCGAGTCCAGGGACGAGACGTACGCGACGTTCGCGTTCGAGTCGTCGGTGTGCGAGAGCGTCTGCATGCCGTCGCCGACGACGGCGTAATCCTTCCCCATCATGATGCGGCGGCGCGCGAGGCGGAGCGCCGCGTCGATGGGGAAGCCGTGGACGAGCAGGCGCGCGAACGCGGTGCCGACGGTGGCGGCCTGCTCGTCGAGCACGCGTCGGAGCGTCACCGCTCCCGCGACGCTGCCGCGTTTCACGAGCTCCAGGCCCTCGTGGTAGGAGCCACACGCGTTCAGGAAGAACGTCTCGACGTTCGACTCCGGAAGGTCGGCGACCGAGAGGTTGCCGTCCGCACACCGCAGTCCGGCCACCTCACAGTGGCCGATGTAGTGGACGAACTCGTGGTGTTCCGCGAACAGGTCCGCGAGTTCCTCGCAGGTGAGGTTCTCGTGGAGTGTCACGGACATCGGGAGGTCCTCGCTTCGCTCCTCGTAGACGGCCGCAACCTCGTTCTGTTCGCCAGCCATCTTGCGGTCGTTCAACACGACCGCGACCGACAGTTCGTCGCCCGTGGGCGCGTCGAGATACCGGAGGTGGTTGTCGTAGGCCTCGGGGAGCGTCTTGAACACGTCGATGGGCGTTCCGTCCGCGAGCCAGCCGTGTGCGCGCCCCTCGCGGAGCTTCGGTTTCACCATCTCGACGGTGGCGATGGGGGCGCCGGGGGCCCGGAAGAAGTCGTCGAGCGAGCGCTCCATCAACTCCTCGCCCTCGAGGGGTTCCGTCTCCGGCGGATAGACGAACGCCAGAGAGTCGAGCACGAACGGGAGCGCGGGGACAGCGTCGAACTCGGGCGCGACGTGCATCGAGAGGTGCCACTCGGGGAACTCGTCGGCGATGCGTCCGAACGGCGCGTCGAGGTACAGCGCGAGTCGTTCAGCGAGCGGTAGTTCGTGGGCTGTCCCGTGGTCGATGCCGACGTCCTCGAGCAGGCCGTGTTCGGCCAGTTCCGGGGTGCCGTTTGGGCCGCCGTTCCGCGCGAGACACTCCAGCCAGAACACCCGCGCGAGGGTTGCGGGAGCGTCCTCGACGAGGTCGTCGAACACGTGCTCGACGCCGGCGTCGGGTGCGCGTAATCGCGGGTCGGCGTTGGGTTCGACGCGTACGTCCGCGCCGAGGAAGAACGCGACGGGCGCGGTGAGGAAGAGCGCGCGCAATGATTCCGGAACGACGAGTTCGACGCCTGTGTCGGGGACGGCGGTGGCCACGCGGTCGGGGACGTCGACGGCGTCCCCGAACTCGAAGCGAGGCGGATGGCGGCGGTTGGACCACAGCGTCCGGTCCGGGTTCGTCGTCCGGTGGGCGGCCGACGCCACCGAAACGGCGGTGGCGACGCCGTCGAGCGTTCGCGGAACGGTGACGGTGTCGACCGGGGTTTCGACGGCGCTCCGGAATCCGAGGACGACGGGACGAGGCCCGTCGAAGTCGATGGTCGTCGTCCCGTCCCGGCGCTGGACGGTCGCCGGACCGTCGAACCGCAATACTGTGTCGATGTCGCCGGAGACGGTGACAGTGTGGGAACCGTCGTCGAGGGACGTGCGCTGGCCCGCACCGACGGTGAACGCGGCCCCGGTGTCGGTGGCCGAAACGTGGACGCGGCTACTAGCGAGGGAGAGTCCAGCGGTGACACCGGTCGTGCAGGCGTCTGTTGGTGCGTCGACGCCGCCGTCGGTGTCTACGGACTGCCAGTCCGGTACGCGGACGAACACGCCGTTCCCAGCGGCGTCGATGGCCCGAACTCCGGTGTCCGTCACGTCCCACTCGATCACGCAGGGCACCGTTGGCCGACTGGGCATATATTTCTGTCGAGCGACTGGGAGAATTACCGTGGCTCGGTACACTTATGCCGAGGGCGGCGGGGGCTTTTGGTATGGGCTACGACCAGGTTCGCGAGGTCGACGAGGCGGTTGCGGACGCGCTCGTGGGCGAGCGGGAGCGCCAGAACGACACGCTGGCGATGATCGCGAGCGAGAACCACGCGAGCGAGGCTGTGATGCAGGCACAGAGCAGTGAGTTGACGAACAAGTACGCCGAGGGCTACCCCGGCAAGCGTTACTACGGCGGGTGTGAGTACGCAGACGAGGTGGAGAATCTGGCCATCGAGCGAGCGACGGAGCTGTTCGGCGCGGACCACGTGAACGTCCAGCCACACTCCGGGTCGTCGGCGAACATGGGCGTCTACTTCGCCACGCTCGAACCCGGCGACAAGATCCTCTCGCTGAACCTCGAACACGGCGGCCACCTGAGTCACGGTCACAGCGCGAACTTCGCGGGGAAGTTGTACGACGTCGAGCAGTACGAAGTGGACCCGGAGACGGGCCGCATCGACTACGACGCGCTCCGCGAGACGGCCGAGTCCTTCGACCCGGACATGGTGGTTTCGGGCTACTCGGCGTACCCCCGGGAGGTCGAGTGGGAGCGCATCCAGGCGGCGGCGGACGCCGCGGACGCGCTCCACACGGCCGACATCGCACACATCACGGGCCTCGTCGCGGCGGGCGAACATCCCTCGCCCGTGGGAATCGCGGACTTCGTCACGGGGTCGACGCACAAGACGATTCGTGCGGGCCGCGGCGGCATCATCATGTGTGACGAGGAGTACGCGAGCGACGTCGACTCGGCGGTGTTCCCGGGCGCGCAAGGCGGCCCCCTCATGCACAACATCGCGGGGAAGGCGGTCGGCTTCAAGGAGGCGCTCCAGCCCGAGTTCGACGAGTACGCCGAACAGGTCGTGCGGAACGCGAAGGTGCTCGGCGAGACGCTCCAGGACCGCGGGTTCTCGCTGGTCTCCGGTGGCACGGACACCCATCTCGTGCTCGTGGACCTGCGGGACTCCCACCCGGACGTGTCGGGCGGCGACGCGGAGGACGCCCTGGAGTCCGTCGGCATCGTGCTGAACGCGAACACGGTGCCCGACGAGACGCGGTCGGCGTTCAACCCGTCGGGCATCCGTGCGGGGACGCCGGCGCTCACCACCCGCGGGTTCGACGAGGACGCGATGCGGACGGTTGGGGAGTGCATCGCGGACGTGATCGACCACCTCGGCGACGACGACGTGTACGCCGACGCCGCGGAGACGGTCCAGCGACTCTGCGAAGAGTACCCGCTGTACGAGTAACGAAGGAATTATCCCCGAACGTGCATAGAAAACACCTATTTTTGCCGTAATTATACATGTATCGCCGAATTGAAGTCGGTGGCGCCCCGACAGTTCGGTAATGACGAACGTCATCGACGGGAACGCCGCCGCCGCGGACGTCCGGGCCGGCATCGAGGACTGCGTGGAGACGCTCGGTGCGGCCGGCGTCACGCCGCGACTCGCGACCGTCCTGATGAACGACCAGCAGGCGAGCGCGACGTACGTCTCGATGAAACAGCAGGACTGCGAGGAGGTCGGCATCGCCGCCGAGGACGTCCGCATCGACTCCGACGCGCCCGCCGAGGAGTTGTTCGACGCCGTCGCCGACCTGAACGCGCGCGAGAGCGTCCACGGCATCCTCGTGCAGGACCCGACACCCGAACACGTCCCCGACGAACGCGTCACCTCGGCGGTCGACCCCGCCAAGGACGTGGACGCCTTCCACCCCGAGAACGTCGGGCGCCTCGTCGCGGACCGGCCACGGTTCAGGCCATGCACGCCCCACGGCATCCAGCGCCTCCTCGCGAACGCTGGCGTCGACCTCGACGGGGCGGACGTGGTCGTCGTCGGGCGCTCGAAGATCGTCGGCAAACCGCTCGCGAACATGCTCGCCGGGCGTGGCGACGGCGGGAACGCCACGGTGACGCTGTGTCACAGCCACACCGACGACCTCGCCGCGCACACGCGCCGCGCGGACGTCGTGGTCGCGGCGGCGGGCGTCACCGAACTGATCGACGGGTCGATGCTCTCGGAGGGCTGTGTCGTCGTCGACGTCGGCATCAACCGCGTCGATGAAACGAACGAGAAGGGGTACCGACTCGTCGGCGACGTGGACTTCGAGAGCGCGAAGCAGAAGGCCAGCGCCATCACGCCGGTTCCCGGCGGCGTCGGGCCGATGACGCGTGCAATGTTGCTCTACAACACCGTGAAGGCCGCGAGCGAGCAGACCGGCGTCGACGTCGACCTTCCCTGATCGGGACCCTCCTGCGCTCGCTTCCCTCTCTCGCCCGCTTTCTCGCGCTCTCCGCCATCCTCGCGCTCGCTTCCGTTCCCCCGCTCGCTGTCCTCCTCGCGCTCTGTCTCATCGCCTCATCCGCCGCTCGTCTGATTTACCGCTCTGTCGTACCAGTCGGGTCGCTCAGCGGGGTCGCCGTCGGTCAACTCGACCGACAGCGTGCGCTCGACGGTGGCGTTGCCCTGCTCGTACGTGAGACGGAGCGACCGAACCAGGCCCGCCTCGGAGACGTTCGCGGTGAACTCGACGTTCGTCGCGGTCTGCTGGTCGATAACCAGTTCCTCGGCGGTCCCGGTGAGCCGGTACGCCGGCCCCTGCGTGTCCTCGACGGTCACGTCGGCGTTCGCGAACAGCGTGTAGAGGAAGTCCCGGCCGTAGACGGACTCGGGGAGAACCCGCTTCGGCGGCACCGGCGGCGCGTCCGCCCGACCGCTGATCCGCCTGACGTTGTAGACGACCTCTCCGTTCGCCTCGAGGCGGTACACGACCTTCTGGCCGTCGGCGTACGAGACGAAGGCGCCACTGGTCACGCCGAGCGCGAGGGGGACGCCGCTCGCGGAGACGTTCCACAGCCAGTGGGACTGGTTCGCGTACCGGAGCGTCGACCGCCGGAACGAACGCTCGGTGCCGTTCGTCCGCTCGAGGCTGGTGTGCTGGACGAACGGGTTGCTCGTCAGCACGTCCCGGTGGGCGTTGGCGAGCGCGAGCGCGTCGGTGACGCCGTTCGCCGTGAGCCCTGGCGCGAGTTGCTCTGTGGCGTTCGCCGTGGGACCGTCAGCGGTCGCGGTGGGGGCGACGGTGGTCGGCGACTCCCCGGTCGTCGCCGGCGTCGTCGGCGAGGAGCTCCCGCCGGGAAATCCGGAACAGCCGGCGCATACGACCAGAAGCGCACACCACGTGGCGACGAGGAGGCGGCGGCGATGCATAGCGTTTTGTTCAACGCGATTTGACAAGTACCTTCTCCCCGAACCCTCGTTAAACGTGGCGAGCGGGGCCGATCCGGCCGGCCTCAGCCGAGTTGGTCGAGGTGTTCGCGGGCGCGTTCGACGGCCGTCTCGTCGCCGCGGAGCGCGTCCGCGATGTCACGCGCTGCGAGCACGAGTCGCTCGCTGTCCGCTGCCGGCACGTCGCCGTCGAGCGCGCGGACGCGTTTGGCGTGGTCGCGGAGGCGTTCGAGCAGACCGCGCTCGGGGTCCGGCGGCTGGCCGTCACAGAACTCCCGGACGTCCGCCCGGTACGCGCGGATCGCCGCCGCGTAGCCGAGACCCCGGGCCGAGCGCAACGACTCCGGCACGTCCTCAGGTGGGGGGCGCTCGCCCGCGTCTGCGCCGTTCAACAGCGCGAGCGCGTAGCGCTCCTCGTCCTCGCTCACGCGCATCGCATCTCCCAGTGCGCTACCGGCGTAGCGCAGTTCCTGTGCGGCGAGGTACGTGTCGTCCAGGTCGAGCAACTCCCCGCCCGCCACGAACCCCCGGGAGCGGCAGTACTCGCGGCACGCGTCGACCGCGAGCGAGAGCGCGGCCTCGAGTTCGTCGGCGCCCTCGTTGCGCGCCTCGGTCAGGTCGAGTTCGCCGCCCGCGTCGGTCTGTGTGGCGCGCTCGCCGACGCCGACGCTGCGGAGACTGCCACACTCCGGACACTCCACGCTGCCCGTCTCGAAGTACGACCAGCGCGCCCCACACGATTTGCACTCGCGCTCGCCGCGCACGTCCATGGTCGTCCGTTGGGGCGATGCCGGGATAACTCCGGTGTCTCGCACGGCGCGACCGTTCGTGTTCCGCCGAGACACGGATGGATGAAAACTCGGATAAGAGTAAACTCTTAGTTCCCAGGGCCCGAACGTCCGTTCATGGGACAGAAAGCGCTCAGATATCGAGGTCGGCTGTACCTGGACGGGGAGTGGGTCGACGGCCCCGACCGGACGACAGTGACGGACCTCGCGGCGGGGGGCGCGTTCGCCGAGGTCGCGGCGGCGGGCGAAGACCAGGCCGAGCGCGCGCTGGCCGCCGCAGAGAGCGTGAAGCGGCCGCTCCGGGAGACGACGATTCCCGAGCGCGTTCGGTGGGTCGAACAGATCGCCGCGGGCATAGCGGAGCGCCGAGAGGAACTCGCGGAGGTGATCGTCCGCGAGGCCGGTAAACCGATCTCCTCGGCGCGCGGCGAGGTCGAGAGCGCTGCCGAGCGATTCCGGCGCGCCGCAGAGGAAATCCGGGCGATGAAAGGCGAGTACCGGACCGGAACCACCGAGGGCCACGAAGGGTGGCGCGCCATCGTCGAACACGAACCCGTCGGCGCGGTGCTCTGTATCACGCCGTACAACTATCCGCTCGCGACGACCGCACTCCAGGTTGCGCCCGCGCTCGCTGCGGGGAACGCGGTCGTCCTCAAACCCGCCTCGAAGACCCCCATCTCCGCGGCGATTCTCGCGGAGATTATCGCCGACACCGACGTGCCCGACGGCGCGTTCAACTTCGTGCCGGGGCCGTCGTCGGCCATCGGGGACTACCTCGCGGGCGACGACCGCGTCAACGCCATCGCGATGACCGGGTCGTCGAGCGCGGGCGAGCACGTCGCTCGTGAGTCCGGGATGGTCGAACTCCACATGGAACTCGGCGGGAACGCGCCTGCCGTCGTCTTCGAGGACGCCGACCTCGAGTCGGCCGCGAGCGCCGCGGCTAAAGGCTCCGTGAAGTACGCTGGACAGCGGTGCTCGGCGGTCTCCCGGGTCGTCGCCCAGTCGGGCGTCCACGACGAACTCGTCGAGCGCATCGACCGCGAACTCGACGACTGGACCGTCGGCGACCTCTTCGACGAGGATACCGACCTCGGGCCCCTCATCTCGGAGTCACAAGCCGAGTGGGTCGACGAACTCGTCACCGACGCCGTCGATCGGGGCGCCGACCTCGTGCGCGGCGGCGACTACGAGGAGACCGCAGCGGGCGTGTTCACCTACGAACCGACGCTGCTCGCGGACGTCCCCCACGACGCCCGCATCCTCCACGAGGAGCAGTTCGGCCCGGTCGCCGCGGTCACGTCCGTCGAGGACGAGGCCGAGGCGCTGGCGCTCGTCGACGAGTCGGACCTCGCGCTCGACGCCTCGGTGTTCACGAACAATCACGACCGCGCGCTCCGCGTCGCGGGGTCCATCGACGCGGGTGCCGTCCGCATCAACGGCGCGCCCTCCCACGGTCTCGGCGACATCCCGTTCGGCGGGAATCGCGCCTCGGGCATCGGCCGCGAGGGCCTCCACGAGACCATCAAGTCGTTCGTCCGGAAGAAGTCCATCGTCCTCTGAGCGGGCGTAACGACGCCCACGGTGTTTCCGCCGGCGACCTGTCCGACCACTAAGTTATTTCTGGCGCGTTCGGTAATCTCCGAGGTGATGGGCTCTACGGAAACCGCCGACGCCGCTCGAACGTTCGCCCGCCAGGTCGCAACGCAGTCCGTAGAGGACGCCACGGCCGCCCTCACGGACGACGGCCGCGAAGCCGTCGTCGATTCGTTCCCCGAGGAGTTCCAGGACGGGCCGATGGACGCCGAGGACGCTCTCGAACAGTACTACTGGGGGTTGTACGGCCAGTACGGCGAGTTCGATGACGTCGGCGACGTGGCCGTCGAGAACAGCGAGGACGACGGCGAACACGGCGAGAGCGGCGATGGGGACGCCGAGGTTGCCGTCGAACTCGTCTTCGAGGACGGCACCGAGACGGCGACGGTCAGGGTGAGCGAGGGGGACGACATCACCGGATTCACGTTCGACCCGTCGTACGAGGAACCCGCGTACGCCGACCCCGAGGCGTTCGCGGAGCGAGACGTGACCGTGGACGCCGATGACGTGGAACTCGACGGCGTCCTCACGGTCCCCGATGGCGACGGCCCGTTTCCGGGCGTCCTGCTCGTCCACGGCGCGGGCATCCACGACCCCGACGGCACCGCTGGCCAGTCGAAGATTCTGCGCGACTTCGCGCACGGCCTCGCCAGCGACGGCATCGCGAGCCTGCGATACGAGAAGCGCCTCCGCGAGCACGAGGTCGACGACACCGAATTCACGCTCGACCGCATCGTGACGGACGACGCCGTAGCCGCGCTGGACGAACTCGCAAGCGCCGACGAGGTCGACCCGGAAAGCGTGTTCGTCGCGGGGCACAGCCAGGGTGGGATGGCCGCGCCCCGAATCGCCGACCGTCGCGGCGGCATCGCCGGCGTCGTGAACCTCGACGGCCGCGCCGACTCGACGCTCGACCCGGACGACCTGGGGTTCATGCGGTACGAGTTCGAACTGGACGGCGACCTCGACGACGAACAGGAGGCGCAACTCGAAGACGACCGCGAGACGGCCCGGCGCATCGACCAGGGCGACTTCGATGACGGCGACACCCTCTGGGGCAGACCGGGGACGTGGCACCGAAGCGTCCGCGACTACGACCCGTCTGGCACTGCGAGCGGTCTCGAGTGCCCCGTGTTCGTCGCGAACACCCGTCGCGCCGACGAGGAACTTCAGCCAGAACTCGACGCGTGGCTCCGGAGCAACTCCGAGCAGTGGCGGACCGCGGACCTCCCGGCGGGCAGTCGCGTCGAACGCTACGACGGCCTCGACCACTACTTCCAGCCCGGGTACGCACCGGCGACGCCGCTCAGCCTCTACTTCGGCGGGAACGTCGCAGAGTACGTCGTCGACGACGTCGCGGAGTGGATTCACGACGTTGCCGAAGAGTAGAACAGACACTAGCAAGGTCGAGCCAAGCGGGCTCGCGCATCTCGGGCCGTGACCCACGCCTTCCTCCGGGCAAACGAGGGGCTGGGCTACTCTCGGTCTCGACCGGCGGCGAACGGCCCGACGAACAGCGTCGACCGCGACATCGCCGCCAGACGGAACACGTAGGCCGTGAGCAGCGCGAACGGAGAGATCGAGACGGTCACCGCCAGCGCGACGAACAGGAGTTGGGTTTCGATACCGAAAGTCGTGCCCGGGAACACGTCCGGCGAGTACATCTGGGCCGCCACGTAGGTCGCAACGAGCGACGGGAGGCCGATGTAGAGGAGCGCCTCGGAGAAGTTCACGTACTCCGACCGGATGTACACCGTCTTGAGGTACTCGCGGGAGACCGTGAACAACTCGAGGAGGTCGTACAGGCGGTCGAGTGCCTCTATGCCATCCTCGCCGCCGGCCCGGTCGAGGTCCTCCTGGAGACCACGCAGGTCCCGGACTTTCTCGGAGATGGCAAAGCGCAGGACCGTCGGCGTCACCTCGAACATCCCGAAACGGTCCGTGGATAGCTGGCGGCTCACGGCTCGCGCCTCGGAAGCCACCGTCTCGGCGTACGTTTGCACCGACTCCCGGTCCGTCGCGTCGTCCAGCCCCGCGGCCGCGTCGTGAACCTCGTCGGCCTGGCGCGCGATCTCGTCGACGACGACTCGGAGGAAGGCCGCCGGCGACGACGGACTCACGTCGGTTCCGGTCAGCGCCTCCATCCGCCTGCGTAGCTCCATCGAGTCGTCGTAGCGGGTCTGCTGGTCGCTGACCGGACCGAGCCCCGGGGAGAGGACGAGCTGGTTGATGGAGAGGACGATGACCACGATGGAGACGATCGCCTTCATGAGTTCCACGAGGATGGCGCCGGGCGACGCGCCGGCGGTCAGGAACGACCGGACCGGAATCGGGCCGTACGCGCCGATGGCGACGATGACCGCGAACGTGACCACGAGCAGTAGCGCCGTCACCAGCCACCGGCTGGCGGTCAGGAGAATCCAGCGCTTGACGCGAGTGAGGAGTCTGCTCGCCCGCCCGCGCGGGGGCCGACTGGCGGTCGCGTCTCCAACCTTCATCGCCAGCCGCTGGTCGTCGTCCCCGCCGTCTCGACCTGTTGCCATACACACAGTACTCCGTTCTCCAGTAACAAGCTAGGCCACCGCCGAGCGGAATCTGTACCACCGCTGGGCTTATGTAGGGGCCCGGGGTATCTCGAGCTACATGTCGAGCCAGGACTTCACTCGTCCGACCTCAGAGGATAGAGTAAGCCGCGGTGACGCGGCTGGTCGAGAAATCCGCCCGCTCGCGTAGTTCTCTCTCCGTCGAACGCTGCGGCGATAACGTGGTTGTCACCGCCGCTGGCGACGAGTTCGTGCTCTCGCCGGACGCCGCCGACGAGTTGCGCGGATCGCTCGCGGACGCACTCACTGCCCGGGAGACGTTCGTGAACACCGCCGGCGTCCACCGCGACGACGGCCAGTACGTCGTGGAGCGCCGGGGCGCGAACTCGGCGGGCAACAGCAAGGTGTTCGACTCCTTCGACTCGCTGCGGCGGTTGTTCGGACGTCTGCCCGAGGAGTTCGCGGCCGAAGACCTCTCGCGGACGGGACTCACGGCGGGCCGCCGCCACATGGTGCTGTGGCACCTCGTCGAGCACCCGCAGTTCCCCTGCGAACTTACGAGCAGGCAACCGCTCACCGGACGCAAGGTGGCGCCGGAAGCCGCGACGGTAGAGCAAACGGAAGAATCGCCCGCAGAGTCGGCAACGGAGGGGTCCGAGGCGTAGGTTTTTGCCCGCGGCGGGCGACGCCTCGCGCATGACGTTCTCCATCGTCGCACGCGACCCAGAGACCGACGCGGTCGGCGTCGCCGTACAGTCGAAGTTCGTCGGTGTCGGCGCCGTCGTCCCGTTTGTTAGCGCTGACGCCGGCGCGGTCGCCACGCAGAGCTTCGCCAACGTCGCGTACGGTCCGGACGGTCTCGACCTGCTGCGCGACGGCCACGACGCCGCGGACGTGGTCGAACAACTCACGAGCGGGGACGACGACGCCCCCCAGCGCCAGGTGGGTGTCGTCGGGCAGGACGGTTCGGTCGCGGCGTTCACGGGCGAGGAGTGCTTCGACCACGCGAGCGACCGGCAGGGCGAACAGTACACCGTCCAGGGGAACATTCTAGAGAACCGCGAGACCGTCGACGCGATGGCCGACACCTTCGAGGAGACCGACGGCGGCCTCCCCGACCGACTCATCGCCGCCCTGCACGCGGGCAACGAGGCGGGCGGCGACCAGCGCGGCGAGCAGTCCGCCGCACTCTACGTCGCCAAGCCCGAGGGCGGCTACGACGGCAAGAACGACCGCTGGATCGACGTGCGCGTGGACGACCACGACCACCCCATCGACGAACTCGAGCGCGTGTTCCGCATCTACGACGTCACGCTCCTCGAGCGCGAGGAACCCGAGGAGTACGCCCAACTCGACGGCGAAACGGCTGAATCAGTCGAACGGACGCTCGCGGACCTCGGCTTCTACGACGCCGACCCCTCGGGGGACTTCGACGCGAGCGCGCGCGAGGCGCTCGAGGAGTTCCGCGGGATGAACAACTTCGAGAACCACGACGTCGACGCCCTCGAGGACGCGCTCGCCCGCGGCTGGGAGGACAGCGAGGGGAGCGGCGAGGAACGGATGGTCAACGCCATCTGGCACGGACTCAGTCGGCGCGACAGGAAGTAGACTCGCCGAGCAGCGGCACGCGACGCCGCGAAACGCTCCGTTCTGCCTGCGCGACGCTCTTCGCGCCTGGCCGCGTAGGGGGCGTATGCCGACCATCGAGACGAACGGCGTAGCGACACACTACGAGCGCCGCGGCGACGGCCCGCCGGTCGTGTTCGTGCACGCCGCGATGCTCGACCACTCCCAGTGGAACCGGCAGGTCGACGCGCTCGCCGGGGAGTTCGACTGTATCACCTACGACGTGCGCGGACACGGCCACACCGGTGGGTCCAGTCTGCGGTCGTACTCCATCGACTTGTTCGCCGACGACCTCGCCGCGCTCCTCGACGCCCTCGACGTCGAGCGGCCCGTGCTCTGTGGACACTCCACGGGTGGTTGCGTCGCACAGGTGTACGCCGCGAACTACCCGGACAGGGTCGCCGGCGTCGTCCTCGCCGACACGTTCGCACCCGAGATACGCGGCCGCGGCGAGTGGCTCCAGCGGTCGCTGTTCCTGCGACTGAGCACCTACCCGGTTCGACTGCTCGGCTACCAGCGCGTCGAGCGCGCGCTGGTGTGGCTCCACGAGCGCCTCCACGGTGAGCGCGTCAGCGGCGACTACGACTCGATTCGCGCGCTCCGCGCGGACGGGCCGACGATGACCACCGCCGAGTTCGCGAAGGTCGCCCGCGCCGTCGCGTCGTTCCACGAGACGGCGGTCGACCTCTCGGCGATCACCGCGCCGACGCTCGTGCTGTACGGCGCGTACGCGCCAGCCTTCCAGCGCGCTCACGCCGCGACGTTCGCGGCGACGATTCCGCGCGTCGAGGTGCGCGAGGTTCCCGGCGCGGGCCACGCGTCGAACCTCGACAACGCGTCGTTCTTCACGGACGCCGTCCGCGAGTTCGCGTCGCGCGTGCAGTAAGAACTTAGCTACCGCTGTTCGACCGGCGTCCACTCCCGGCCCTCCGCACCGACGTAGGACGCCCGCGGGCGGATGATGCGGTTGTCTTCGAGTTGCTCGCGGCAGTGGGCGGTCCACCCGCCGGCGCGCGCGACGGCGAACGTCGGCGTGAACAGGTCCCGCGGAATCCCGACGCCGTTCAGCAGGACGGCGGTGTAGAACTCCACGTTCGTCTCCAGGGTGAGGTCGGGTCTGTGTTCCGCGAGCACGTCGACGGCGACGTCCTCGAACTCGCGGGCTGCGTCGAAGAACGCGGACTGCTCGCGGCCCTCGTAGAAGCGCTCGGCCGCGGCCTCGAGGACGGCGGCGCGCGGGTCCCGGACCTGGTAGACGCGGTGGCCGAAGCCCATCAGTCGCTCGCCAGCGTCGAGTTTCTCGTGGACGAGGTCGGCAGGGTCGTCCGCGTCTATGACGTCGTGCAGCATATCGAGCACCGGGCCGGGAGCGCCGCCGTGGAGCGGCCCCTTCAGCGCGCCGACCGCGCCCGTGACGGCCGAGATGACGTCCGACTCCGTGGCGACGATGGTGCGGGCGGTGAACGTCGAGGCGTTGAGGCCGTGGTCGACGACCGAGTTGAGGTACGTCTCGAGGCCGCGGACGCGCTCCTCGTCCGGTTCCGCGCCGTCGAGCATGTGGAGATAGTTGGCGGCGTGCCGGAGGTCCGAACGAGGTTCCACGGGGGCCTCGTCGTTCCGGGCGCGCCAGTACGCGGCGGCGACGGTGGGGAGCTGGGCGACGGCGAGCAGCGAATCGGTCTCGGGGGTCTCGTCGCCGTCGCGGGCGAGCGAGGCCGCCGCGACGCCCATCCGGACGGCGTCCATCGGAGGGAGGCCACGGTCGGCGGCGGCAGTGACGGCGTCGATGGCTTCTGGAGGTGCCTCGCGGTGGCTGGCGAGGCGCTTCCGGAACGACGCAAGCTCGTCGGCGTCCGGGAGGCGGTCCTCGTAGAGGAGGAACAACGTCTCCTCGTAGGTGGCGCTGGGCGCGAGTTCCTCGAGCGGGAAGCCGCCGATGACGAGTTCGCCGGCTTCGCCGTCCACGCGCGAGAGGCGGGTCTCTGCGACGGTGACGCCCTCCAGACCGCGGTTCAAGTCGCCTGTCATTGACGTGGGTTCCGCAACCAGTGGCTTGAATCTATGTGGTTCGAGTGAGACTGGGCTGTTCGGTGAAGCGATGTCGAGCGAGTGCCGACGTTCTATTACCGGCGGACGTGGTACGGGCGGGTATGCGCGACGAGGACGAGATTCGCGACCAGTACGAGTTCCTCAAAGAGGAGTTGGAGTCCGAGGATATGAACCACGAGGGCGTTCGGCAGATGTTCACCTACTACCGCCGCGCACTCGGGTGGGTACTGGAGGAAGAGCACATGTAGCGGCAGTGGGTTCGGCGGGAGATAGTTTTATTACCCTCCCGGCTCTTGAATCAGGTGACGCTTCGCTTTGGAGGGCCGAAGCGTCAGCGGGGACCAATTCAGGGCGGCTGCGGGGCCGGAGTTTCCGGCCCCGCATCCTTTTCCGTTGCACCACTGTTCGCGAGCTATGCGTCCACAAGTTGCGTATCTACGAGTTGTGAACCGACGAGTTACGTATCCGCGAGCGGGGCGTCAGCCGTAAGTCGGCAGCACTGCCGGATTCGACACCAGTCCGACCACTCACAGCACCGGCGATACGTCTCGGCGCACTCACTACCGACGTGTCACCGAACCACCGCGTCGGATATGTCACGCCTCTACAGTTGAGCGCCGAGAGACGCATTCTGCGGCCGACCCACCATACTTATGTTTTCCGAGGAGAAACTCACGTTCAGTGCAAGAGACATGTATGACCTGACCGGATTTCAGCGAGATCTGCTCTACGTCATCGCCGGGCTAGAGGAGCCACACGGACTGGCCATCAAGGACGAACTCGAGGAGTACTACGAGTCCGAGATCCACCACGGACGGCTCTACCCCAACCTCGACACACTCGTCGACAAGGGCCTCGTCGACAAGGGGCAGGCCGACCAGCGCACCAACTACTACACGCTCACTCGCCGCGGCCGCCGCGAACTCGACGCGCGCCGCGAGTGGGAAGCCCAGTACGTCGACATCGACTGACCCCGTGGTCTCGTCCAGAGTCGCCACCGCACTGGCCGGTCTCACCGTGAGTCTGCTCGTCAGCGTCGTGCTCTGGCAGGTCTTCGACGTGGCCTTCTTCTTCCTCGCCGTGCCGTTCGTCCCGTTCCTGTTCCGCTTCGGGGGCGACGAACGGACCGACCGCCCGCCAGTCCGAGCGTGTCCGCGGTGTTCGTTCACCACACGAGACTCCGAGTACGAGTTCTGCCCCCGAGATGGCGCCGAACTCGAATATCGGTAACGCGACGCTACGCCTCGTCACCGTTGTCGTTCGACGACTCCTCGGTCGACTCGCCCTCATCGATGAACGCGTCGGCGCCCGAAGCCTCGTCACGTTGCTGTTCGTCCGTGGCGTCGTCGGGGTCGTCCTCCTCGGACGAATCGGCAGCGCCGGAACTCACCGCGCTCCCGGCGTGCGAGGACTCCGGGTCGGCCGTCCACACGTCAGGTCCGACAGCACTCGGCGATATCTCCCTGCCGGCAAGCAGTTCCGGGAGGATGAGCCGGACGAAGTGGACGATGAGCACGAGCAACATCGGGCCGAGGAAGATGCCGTACCAGCCGAACAGCAGCGGCCCCAGGATGTACGCGAGCATCACCATCCCGAGGTGGAGCCCGCGCCCGGAGACATACGGTCGGAGCACGAGGTCGGGGATCACGTCCACGACGACGAACGAGACGATGATGAACAGCACCGGGAACCAGATGATGGCGGTGTTCTGGGTGGCGAGGAAGGTGAGCCACGCCGCCACCGGCACGTAGACGAGTTTGATGCCGACCACCGGGACGAGGCTGGCGACGCCCGCGAGCAGTCCGAGCAACGCCGGATACGGGAGTCCCACGCCGGTCGGTGCGTTCACGTCGATGAGGGTGTACGCGATGGCGCCGATGATGCCGGTGAGGAAGGCGTTCAGGATGTTCCCGAAGAAGATGTTCGAGAAGTCGCGGTCCACCGCGCGCGTGTACGCCTCGACGACCCCGCGGTCGTCGGAGAACCGCCGCCGGAACCACGCCGCGAGGCGGTGGTCGTCGCGCAGCAGGTAGAACGCGATGGTTATCATCACGAACAGGTGAAGGAGCGCGGTTCCGACGAGCCCCAGGTATCGCAACGTGCTCTCGTAGGCCGAAACGAACACCGCCTGCACCGACGGTTCGTCGAGCAGCGTCTCCGGGTCCTGGACGGCCTCCGAGAGGTCGAAGTACGGCTGAAGGAGCGACTCCAACTGCCCGAGGTCGATGGCGCTCGAGGCGAGGAACGCGTTGAGTTCCTGGAGGCCGACGGCGACGGTGTACGCGAGCAACAACAGCGCGGGGAGCGCGAGCGTGAGCAACGCGACGAGAGCGGCGAGGCTCGGCGGGCCGACATACTGCTTCAGTCGCCGGTAGACCGGGCGCGTGGCGTAGTAGACGAAGACGCCGAAGATGAACGTGCCGAGGAACGAGTAGACGACGTACGTCAGCGCACCGCCGAGCAGTACGGCCCCGACCCACCACCCGAGTCGGGCCCGGTCGACGCCGTCGAGCGTTGACATTACGTGACAGCGCGGAGGCGGCGACCAAAAAGGTTCCCCGTCAGAGCAGGGCGAGGAGGCGGACAGACGCAACCCAGCGCCCCCTACCTTTTTTGTCGGATGACAGAGAAGGTGCGGGGGTGTCCGCTCTCGTCACGCAGATCGCGAACGCGCCCCTGGACAGCAACGTCGTTCGCATCGCGCTCTCGGTCGCGCTCGGTCTCTTCCTCGGCCTGGAACGCGAGTGGTCCCACAAGGCCGCCGGCATCCGGACGTTCGCGCTCGTCAGCGTCCTCGGGACGATATTCACCATCGTGGACGGGGAGCGCTGTGCGGACGCGGCGACCTGTCTCCCCATCATGTCGAGTGTCGCCGCGCTGTTCGTCATCGTCGTCGCCGGCGTCCTGATGGTCTCGGGGATGCGGGACGACGAGAGCCTCCACCTCACGACCGCGGTGAGCATGCTCGTCGCGTACGGCATCGGCGTGCTGGTCGCCATCGGCTACGTCCTCCCCGCGACCGTGGTGGCCGTGACGAGCAGCATCCTGCTCGTGTTCAAGCGCGAACTCCACGGCATCGCGTGGGGGCTCTCCCGGGAGGAACTGCGCTCGACGACGGAGTTCGCCATCCTCGCGTTCGTCGTCTACCCGATGCTCCCTGCGGAGTCCGTCACCATCGGCTCCGGGACGCTCGCGGTCGAACTGGAACCCCGGGTCGTCTGGCTGATGGTAGTGTTCGTGGCCGGCATCGGCATCGTGAACTACGCCATCGTGCGGACGTACGGCGGTCGCGGCATCGCCATCACCGGATTCTTCGGTGGCCTGGCGTCCTCGACGGCGGTTGTCGGGACGATGCTCGACCACGTCAAACAGCACTCCGAGGCGGCGACGTACGCGGTCGCCGGCGTGTTGCTCGCGAACGGCGCGATGGCGCTCCGGAACCTCCTCATCGTCGTCGTGTTCACGCTCTCCGCCGGCATCCTCCTGGAGGCCGTGGCGCCACTGGTGGTCATCGTGCTCGGGAGTTTCGCGGTCGCGTCGGTCACCGCTGACTGGTCGAAGCAGGTCGAGATGGACCTGGAGAGCCCGTTCTCGATGCGGAACGCGCTCGGGTTCGGGGCGATGTTCCTGGTGGTCGTGGTGGCTGGCAGCCTCGCGGAGACCCAGTTCGGGTCCGCCGGACTGTACGCGACCGCCATCATCTCGGGTCTCGTGTCGAGCGCCGGGGCGACGACGTCCGCAGTCGTGCTGTACCGGACCGGAGCCATCTCGCCGCAGGCGGCCACCGTCGCGGTGTTGCTCGCCACCGCGAGTTCCATCGGCGTGAAGGTCGCGCTCACTGCGTCCAGCGACAACCGGACGTTCGCCCGCCGGGTCGCCGTGTGGAGCGTCGCGTTGCTCGCTGCCGGCGCCGTGACCACCGCCGTCGTCATCGGGTGACCGAGCCCGAAGTGGTGACCAGTACAACCAGTCGGATGGGTTCTGGGAGGCGGAACGAATCGCTTTTGGTGGAACGACCGACACGGCATACCATGGACAGAGAGACGGCAGAGCCCAGTGTCCGAAGCCTCCCGGGCGAGAAGGCCTCACAGTGGGTGGATTACCACCACGAGCACGCCGCGCCGAGCACGTACGTCTACGAGTTCGTCTGGGACATCACCGAGGACGCCGCCGGGCCGTTCTGCACGGACGTCGACGGGAACGTCCTGATGGACTTCACGAGCCACGTCGCCGCAGCGCCCTTCGGCTACAACAACCCGAAGATCCTCGACCGACTCGAGGAGTTCGACCTCGTCGACCCGACGAAGATCGCGGGCCAGGACTTCTACGCGAGCGGCGGGTGGCCGCCGGAGGACCCCGACGTGGACACGTCCACGCAACTCCTCAACCGCCTCACCGACCTCACCGAGCAGTACGGCCTCGACACCGTCTTCCTCTCGAACTCCGGGGCCGAAGCCGTCGAGAACGCCATCAAGATCTGTTACGCGAACGGCGGCCACCGCTCGTTCACGTTCGACGGCGCGTTCCACGGGCGCACGCTCGGTGCGCTCTCCCTGAACCGGTCGAAGACCGCCCACCGGATGGGCTACCCCGAAATCGGCGGCGTCGTCTCCGTCCCGTACTGTTCCTGTGCGGGCGAGTGTGACTGCGGGTGGAAGACGAACGGCCCCGGCGGCAACGTCGTCGCGGACAAACTCCACCCGACCCGCGGGAACACCGACCCCGACGAGGTGGCGTACATCATCCTCGAACCCCAGCAGGGCGAGGGCGGCTACCGCGTGCCGAACGAGTCGTTCATCGACGACGTCACCGAGATCCAGGAGACCTACGACATTCCGGTCATCGCGGACGAGATCCAGTCCGGCCTCGGCCGCACGGGCGAACTGTGGGGCGTCGACCACACCAGCCTCGACCCGGACGTCATCACGAGCGCGAAGGGCCTCCGCGTCGGCGCGACCGTCGCCAGCGAGGACCTCTTCCCCGAGGAGACGGGTCGGCTCTCCTCGACGTGGGGCGCGGGCGACATCCTCGCCGCCGCGCAGGGCGTCGCCACCATCGACGCCATCACGAGCGACGGCGTCCTCGACAACGTCACCGAACGCGGCCGCCAGGTCAAGGAGATTCTGGGCGACGACGCGCCCGAGTTCGTCACGGACGTGCGCGGGAACGGCCTGATGCTCGGCGTGGAGTTCGACACGAAAGAGCGCCGCGAGGCCGCCGTGAAGGCGTGCCTCGAGCGCGGCCTGCTCACCCTGGGTTGTGGCTACAAGACGCTCCGACTGCTCCCGCCCCTGGACGTCACCGAGCGCGAGATCGACCTCGCGATGGACGTCTTCCTGGAGGCGCTCGCGGACCCGAACGTCGCGAGCGCCTGAGCAGGCAGGAGAATCTGCTATTCTTCGACGACGACCGTGCCCACCATGCCGGACGCCCGGTGGGGCTGGCAGACGTACTCGTAGCGCCCCGGCACGTCGAACGTGAACTCGAAACTGAACCCGCGGCCCTCTATCGCGGTGTGGCCCGACCAGTCCGCGCCCTCGGGCTGGTTCGTCACGTCGACGTTGTGCGTCGAGGACAGCCAGACGAAGCGAACGGTGGTCCCCGGCGAGACCGTGAGCGCCTCGTCGGTTCCCGGCACGAACGTGAGCGAGTCGTTCGGCCCGACCTTCACGACTTCGGTCCCCTCGGGCGCGTCGAGCGCGGCCACCGGTTCGTCACTGCTGCCGCCGCCGAGACAGCCAGCGAGGGCGCTCGCCGCACCGATTCCCGCCGCCGAGCGCAACACGTCGCGTCGCGTCTGCTCCTGCATACCTGCAGGTCTGCACTCTCCCGAGTTAAGACGGTCGTTACGTGCCGCGACGAGGATTGCTCCAGCAGGAGACACGAACCAACGCAGGCCGTCTGTGAGACGGACCAGCCCGCCGTAATGACTCACTTTGACCAGGGGTCCCAGTGGAGTTCGACGGCACCCGTCTCCGGGTCGACCTCGTAGCTGGCTTCGTTCCAGTTGTGCGCAATGAGCTTTCCATCGTCACTCTCGCTGAGCCCCACGTAAATTAGGGAGGTCGAGTAGTCCTCCGTCGTCACTGGGTCAATACGCCAGACCTGCTGGCCCTCGAAATCGTACGCGACCACGTTATCGCGAATGTCGGTCTGACCTGGCGGCTCGAGACATACAATAACCAAGTCGTCGTACACGAGCGTCTCCTTGATAGGGTCGGACATCTCGACGACCGAGTCATCGATGTAGAGCGTTTGCCCGTCGAATGTAACATCTGGGTCGGTCATTGAAGCGTCCCTCGCAAATCGAACCGCCAACCCTCAGCCAGTCGTTGACGGAACATTCGACTACTTACACGTCCTCCGAAATGTCCGCGACGTACTCGTAATCAGGCACAGTGTATTCGACTTCGATTTCCGCCAACCGTTCACCAGTATCCGGGTCGAGCCGATAGAAATAATGCGACTCTACGCGAGGCCCACGCTCGACCTTCTCGATCAAGACATTCCCATCCCAGTACACTGTCCCACGACGCTCGTCCGCTCGCCACAACTCAGTTCCCTCTTTGTTGAATCCGTACAACGAAGGGGCATCTGACCCCGCGCACTCGACGACCACGTACTCGCCGAACTCGACAACGTTCAATACCCACCCGCCTATCGAAACGTCCTTGCCGGCGATCGGCAATGTGGTATTATCGAGTGTCCGTACGATTTCTCCGTTGCTTGGGTCGATTTCGTAAAGTCGCTTTTCCACGTCACGAGCGTATATCGCTCCCGTAATCGTCAGTAACGTCAGGTAGTAGTTCGGGTCGGCGGAATCTACCGCTAAAGGACTATCGGAGACCGTCCAGACGAGCTCAGCACTGCTGTCGAACGCGACGATATTCCGCCCGGCTCCGGAATATCGAAATCCCTGTTCTCTTGATAATTGGACGGATGGCACCCAACAACCACGATGACTCGTTCATCGATAATCTTCCACCCTTCGATTCGATACGGTGCCTGCAGCTGCCGAGAACCGATCGTCATCTCGGTGGATCCAAGTGTTCCAGATATGTCCATTGTTATGAATCTAGGTCGAGAACCACTTCAATCGGGTCGTTTTCCAAGAATACCCCTGGGAAATCAGTTCTATCCAGCTGTTTAGCCCTTTCATACATGTCGGTTGTGCGCATCTCGAACTGTCGAAGACCACCGTCTCCACCGAAGTTATCACCGACCATGCTCATTCGAACCTTCGTCCCCGCTTCGACTTCGAACTTGACCACGTAGGTCTTCTTTTCCGGCAGTGCGAGCTGACTCTGTAGTTCATCGACCGACGAGATTTCGCCAGTTTCGATGAGGGTATCGACCTGTTGCTTGTCGGAGAAGAACGGGCGGTAAGCGTTGTCGTCTTCGCTGTTAAACCGATACCACGTGTCTGTCTCCGTCGTCCGCGCATCGATTCGATACGGTGCCTGCACCTGCCGGGAATCGATCGTCAATTCGCCAGTCCCGAGCCTCCCAGATACCTCCATCTTGAATAAGGACTCACCTCGAATACAATCAACCTACGGGATGCATCACTTGAAAAAACCCAGCTCCGTCACACCACCAGTCTCCGCGTCCACCTCGTACCGATGGCTGTTCCAGTTCTTCGCGACGATCTGAGTATCCTTTACGGTAACCGTAATATACGGCAATCGTTTCTCACTGTGCTTCGACTGAACTGCCTCGATCTCCCACAGCTTCCGCCCCGAGGTGTCGAACGCGAGCACGTTATGGGGATCTTCGACATCTCGCGGAATATCCAACACGACGAGTACCGTATCGTCAGTTTCCAGTGCCTCCTTAATCGGATGCCGAACCTTGATACTGGTACCCTCCACCGTCAATTCGTTGTCGGTGAACTCGACAGCCATTTCTCTATAACACCCCATCGTATTATTTCATTAGTCGCGTCTCGCCCAGCTCACCGGTCTCGGGGTCGACCTGGTACGCCAACCCATTGAAGTTGTAGGCCCAAATCTCCCCGTCTTCGGTCCAGAGGCCAGTGAAGGGGTCGTACTCGCCAGCGATCATGTCGGCACGCTCGACCCGCCATTCTTCAGTCCCGTCCGCTCGGACCTTCACAACGTTTCGACTATCAATCGACTCGTCGTAGTCGCCCTCTTTCCCGGCTGTCTGGAGGCGGACGATGTAGCCATCGTCGACCGTCAGGACATCCCCGATAGAATCCGGGAACTCGATAGGGCCAGCGTCGAGTTCGAGCGTCCGACCGGAATACTCGACCATTCTTACTCCTCCAATAGACGGCGGTTTGTAAAGAACCTCTCATCAAGGCGCTTTCCGAGGTTGAATTGCTTCGCACCTCTATCTCCTCCGAAGTTCGACTTCACTGTGCCCATGTTGATCCAGGTTCCTTCTGGAACAGTCACGTCAGAGACGTACTTCGGCTTGTAGGGCAGGGAGAACTTATTCTTGAGTTCTGTAGGTGTGAGGCCCTCGATGTCCGACTGGCGCATCAGGAACCGACCGTTCTGGTTCCCATCTGTGTGGACTCGGACGAAGTTTACGTCGCCGGTTGTCCGGAAACGAGTTACCACGGACCCTGGTGTGAATGGATTATCCCAGTCAGCAGGGAACTGGTTATTCATCTCACGTGCAGTGACGAATCCACCAATTTCCATCGCCGTATCCCCGCCAAGCTCGGCCTCGGCTCGACGCAGTGCTCGCTCGATTCCGTCTGTATTCGTCTCTGGGTCACTGACGACTCGCAGCCACTGTGATCCAAGTTCGTCATCGACCAGGAACGTCTCGAAGAGTTCCTGGCCCTCTTCGATTGAGGCGTACTCCCGGAACGTCTTCGCCCGAGCACTGACGCCGACATCAGCTTGCATCACCGTCTGGAAGCCGGCGTCGTCTAACTTCGCCGCGCCTTCGACAGCCTCGTCACCGCCAACCCGAACAGTCCGACCGAACGCCCGCTGGTCGGCCGCGTCGAGGCCATTGTACCGCACCAGCACCCGGCCGAGTTCCCGCGTCGAGATCTCGCCGTGCTCCCAGGCCTTCGTGATGCGGTTGAGCGTCGCGGCGTCGTCGGTCAGCCGTAGCAACGCCGCCTTCGCCGGGTCGCTCACCCGGCCCAGCGCGCGGCGGAACGTCGCGCCGGACGTCTTGACGCCACGGGCTACCTTCGTCGCCGGGTCGGCCACGCCCAGGTCGTCCAGCGTCTACCACGCCGCAGTCGGAAGTCCGTTCAGACGGCCGGCCGTACAATACTCGGCGAGACCAGACGTCTGGCAGAACCTAGGGCAGTCGACTACTGATTTTGCTGTCTTGAATGGTTCACCCCCTCGAAAAGGAGATACTCCTCAGGCAGGAAACACCGTCCAGCTATAGAAACCGCTGTTCGATTACTCGTTCAGCCTGCTCCCGATCCATCTCAGCCAACGTCTCCAGTGCCTGCTCCATCTTCGCCAGGTCGTCCCGAGTGAAGTCCTCGTGTTTCGAGGCGTCCCCAAGCACTCGCAGCAAGTCATACTTGCTCGTGCGCACGTCCAAGGCCATCACCCGAGTGACGACGTTTTCACCACTAGGTTCGTCAAGTCGGACGAACGATGCCGGAATTGCCTCGTGAACCAGTGCCGAGAGCAGATGGTCGTCACCGGTAGACTCCGGCGGAACGTCCCGGAGCATCCCGTCGACGAGTTCCTCGTCGCTTCCAGCATCTTCGACCACGTTCCGAACGAACCCGCCCCCGTCGGCACGGCGGAGGTCCCCCTGGTCGTCGCGGTACACGCGAACGAGACGCAAGTCCTCGTTGCGGAACGTCGAGTCGATGTCGTCGGGATGCACACCGACGTCGGCACCGTGTTCGCCAGCGTCTAGGTCTCTGAACGAGTCGAACATGGCTGAATTGTCTTGCATGCTTTCTGTGGTTAGTGAGTAATGACGTGGTTGATGTAGTCCGCGTCCGTCGGCGGTTCCCAGCCCGCGTCACTCCACGGAGATGCGGACTCAATGACGACTGTCCGACCGCCAGTTAGTTCGGCGGCGTACCAAGGAGTGTCCTCGAAAAGCCCCGCCACACCACCGAACCCATCGAGTACGTCAGGTGCGTATACACCAAGTTGGGGCGGTGCTTCCACGTCCTCGGCAATCGGTCGGCCCTCGGGGACTTCCCTATACGCTCCCGAAGTGTGATACAGCGGTGCGTAGGCGGGGCCAAGCAGTAACGAAAGCTGGCAGACGAGATTGAAGACAGTATCCATCCATTGCCGATGGGCACGGGATTCGTCGAAGTCAACCGCAGCTAAAGACCCGTTGAGCGAAATGTCGAGGAATGGGAAGACTTGGCCGTATTCATCACCTGAATAGACGGATAGTCTTGGATGCCAGTGCTCATAGGTTAGCCGTACTTCCTGTTCCCCATCCTTGTCACCGTTGCCGAGATCGTTGGAATTCTGGACCTTGAACCCGCTTTTCTGGCAGGTCTCGAGAATCACATCGATGCCTGCAGGCTGAGTCTCGCAGTCGAAGTAGGCGATGTGTCCAGTCGGGATGGTCATCTTACGATTCTAACCTCTCGTACGTTGTGACCTTGATGGTTACGTCCGAATCCACACTACTGTGCTGTCTCACAGTCTCTGAAAGTGTATCGAAGCGATTCTGGTAAGATTCAAGGAACTCTTCGGTGGTGACGACGACAATGTTGTCCTGACCTGCGGCTGCCTGCATAACCAGCTTGTCCTCTGGGTCACCAAATTCCTGTTTGATAGTGAACTCATTCCGCGTCTCTGGTTCCAAGTATTTCGATTCGATGGCGGGAGAATCGAGCGTCTCTCCGTCGATAGTGACGGATTCATCGACGACAACGTCGACCTCAGTACTGGCCTTGGGTGCATCGTCCGGAATCTCACTAGCAAGGATGTCACGCTGCATAGTGATATCCTCAGCACTGATACCTCCCCCCTGGACGTACCTGGCGACGTGGCTCTCGCCTGCAATCTGTTTGTAGCCGGTCTCCGAGCCAGCGATGTCTCGGATAGTGCTGTCGAGGCCGTTTACGTCCTTCTCTGCAAGCCAGTCAATCGATTCGAGAATCTGCTCACGACTTGCCCCCGGTCCAATAGAGACGTCTTCTCCTTCGCGAACTGCCTGGAGGAATTGCTTGGTCTCCGTGTTGTCCAGGCCTCGGCGGTTTCTCGAGAGTTCGAACGCCCAGTCAATCGGATCTTCACACGGGCTGTTACAAACGTCGAGATTCAGCAGACCCATCGTCCCGGTGTCGGACTCCGTGAGCGACTCCCGGACGAACGCCTTCTCGCTCGCGTCAAGTTCGTCGAACCGGCGCACTCCTTTCGCGAGTTGCCGCGTGCTGATCTCGCCGTTCTCCCATGCTCGGAGCATCGCCCGTTCGGTTGCGGCGTCGTCGGTCAGCCGTAGCAACGCCCCCTTCGCCGGGTCGCTCACCCGGCCCAGCGCTCGGCGGAACGTCGCACCGGACGTCCTGACGCCGCGGGCGACCTTCGTCGCCGGGTCGGCCACGCCCAGGTCGTCGAGTTTCTGCCAGGTGCTGCCTGAGATCTGGTCGACCTGCCTCGCGATACGATACTGAGTGGTCTGGGACTGCCGGCCGAGATAGTTCGTGAAGCGCCCGGCTTCGACGTCCACGTCGGGCGTGGCGCTGTCGAGCCGTCCACCGATAGCCAGTACGCGGGGCGAGATGCCCGGGTCGACTGCACGCCCGGCGCTCCGGAGCGCACGGATGGCGTAGTTCAGCCGAGCAGAGTGGCGGAGTCCGTTCACCACAGCGCCGATTCCCTTGCCGAGGATGACCTCCGTGATGACAAGTCCGACCGTGTAGCCGGTGTACCAGCCGGTCGAATCTCAAGAGTGACTATCGCACAATCGTGTATCTAAACGCCACCCAGAAACTAAGAGAAGCTTCGAGTCCGGTCAAAACTGGTAGCGACGGTCGTCGTCCTCGGACTGGGGGAACTGGGCTTCGCCCGTCATCTCGCCGTACGTCATGCCCGAGAGGTACTCGTCGTACGTGACGTCGTAGGCAGAGCGCAAGTGGAAGTCCAGGCGACCCCGGTCAGTCGTGGACTGGAACAGCGTGTGGACCGCGCGCCGCAGCAGTTCATCCGTGTCCGTATCGAGGGGCGCAGCGAGCATCGCAAGTTCCGTTCGGCTCTCACGGTCCAGGAAGTCGTAGGCCTTCGCGTCGTCCATCGCCAGTTCCACGTCGGTCTCCAGGTCGTCGAGGCTCATACCCAGGAAGAGTCGTGGAATCGGGATACACTTTTCCGTTGTCAGAAGAGGCGATACGGACTACTCGGACTTCGTTGCAGCGTCGGGAATCGTGATGTCGACGGGTTCGCCGTACTCCGAGAACGTCACGGTCACGTTCGCGACGGCGGTCTGCCCGCCCGAATTCATCGTCATCGTCATCTCCGCTTTCCGCGGACGGTGCGTATCGTCGGCGACGTGCAGTTTGTACGTGGCGTCCTCTATCGTGATGTCCCCGTAGTTCTGGCCCTGTTGAGCGAGTATCTCCATCAGTTCGCTCTCGTTCGTGTCGACCGAGAGAACGGTCGTCTCGACGCCGTCGACCGTCGCCGTTCCGGAAATGGACACCTCGCCGGACTCGAGAACCTGCATATGTTGCGTGACACCGTTGCCGGCCTTCCAGGGGTCTTGGTCGGTGGATTCCTTCGTCCGCCACTGGTCGTTCATCTTCACGTATATCGTCGAACCGTCCATGTACGTGACGCCCTGGACACCGAAGGCCGTCACGCTCAGTCGAGCCTTCTTCGTCTCGTGGTTGAAGACTCCCCCCTGACTCATCGAGAACGACTGACCGTTCGCCGAGATGTTCATATCCATCGCCATCCGGTAGGTGTCGGCGCTCTGAATGGCGGCGATCGTATCGCTCTTGTACTGTTCTGCGTTCGCTTCGCCCGCGCCGTCGCCCGTGAGGCTGGAACAGCCGGCGGTCACGAGGAGAGCGGCGACGCACAGTGTGAGCAGGGTTCGTTTCACGACCAGCCGTAGCGCAGGTCCCAACTTAATTACCACTGGTTGGCGTCATGAATCGCCGCACTGCCCCGAACCACCACCCCTAAGCGCGCCTGCGACCAAGCCGGACCATGAGCGAGGCGGAGGGAGACGCGGAGAACTGGACGCTTCCCAGCGACGCCGACGCCGTCCGGGAGGCGCTCGTGTCGTGGTACGAGGCCGACCACCGGTCGTTCCCGTGGCGGGAGACCACCGACCCGTACGCCATCCTGGTCTCCGAGGTGATGAGCCAGCAGACCCAGCTCTCCCGCGTCGAGGACGCGTGGCACGCGTTCCTCGACCGGTGGCCGACGACCGCGGACCTCGCGGCCGCCGACCGCGCGGACGTCGTGGGGTTCTGGTCGAGCCACAGTCTCGGGTACAACAACCGCGCGAAGTACCTCCACGAGGCCGCAAACCAGGTGGAAGACGAGTACGGCGGGGAGTTCCCCGACACTCCGGACGAACTCTCGGAGTTGATGGGCGTCGGGCCGTACACCGCGAACGCCGTCGCGTCGTTCGCGTTCAACAACGGAGACGCCGTCGTGGACACGAACGTCAAGCGCGTGCTCTACCGCGCGTTCGACGTTCCCGACGACGACGCGGCGTTCGAGGAAGCCGCCAGCGAACTGATGCCCGAGGGCGAGTCCCGCGTCTGGAACAACGCCGTCATGGAACTCGGCGGCGTCGCGTGTGGGAAGGCGCCGGACTGCGACGCCGCCGAGTGCCCGTGGCGAGAGTGGTGTTCTGCGTACGCGTCCGGTGATTTCAGCGCGCCGGACGTCCCCGAACAGTCGACGTTCGAGGGGAGTCGACGACAGAAACGCGGGCGCGTCGTCGGCGCACTCCGCGAACACGGCGAACTCGCCCTCGACGAACTCGGGCCGCGGGTGCGCGTGGACTACGGCGGCGACACGGGCGCGGCGTGGCTGAAAGAGTTGCTCGCGGACCTCGAGGACGACGGCCTCGTCGAGGTGGCCGAGCGGGCGCGCGAGTCGGATGGCGATGAGGAGACGGTGGCGCGTCTCGCGCGCTGACTGCGCTTCCTCCGTGTTCAGCGCTACTTTGCTGCGCGCACAGTCACCACGGGCACGTCCGCGGTGCGGACCACGCGCTCGGTGACGCTGCCGACGAGCACGCGGTCCAGGCCGCGGCGGCCGTGGGTCCCCATCACGACGAGGTCCACGTCGTTCTCGTCTGCGTACGAGAGAATCGTCTCGTAGGCGCCGCCCTGCATCACCACGCCGACGGCCTCCACGCCGCGGGACTCCGCGTCCGCGACGACGTCGTCTACGACCGTCCGTCCCTCGCGTTCGAGTGAATCGACGACGTCGTTCTCGAAGGTCACTGTGCTGTACTCCGTCGTGTCCGCGACGTAGAGGACGTGCAGTGTCGCGCCGAATCGGTCGGTGATTTCGACCGCGTGGTCGTACGCCGCCTCCGCCGCCTCGCTGCCGTCAGTCGGCAGCAGTATCGAGTCGTACACGGGCGACGATTCGTCTGCACCCGGCTTAACCGTCCCCCCGAGAGCGACCACGTTTTTACTGCCGGCCTGCCAGCGGGCACACATGAGCGACACGAAAGTCGTCGGCATCTGTGGCAGTCTCCGGGACGCGAGTGTCTCAAGAATCGCGCTTCGGCGGGCCCTCGACGAGGCCGAATCGAGGGGCGCGACCACGGACCTCCTCGACCTTCGGGAACTCGACCTGCCCATCTTCGACCCGGACAGCGACGACCCGCCGGACGCGGTGGACCTCCAGACCCGCGTCCAGAAGGCCGACACCGTCGTCCTGGCCACGCCGATGTACCACGGGAGTTACGCCTCACCGCTGAAGACCGCGCTCGACTACTGTGGGTTCGACGAGTTCGAGGGGAAGACCGTCGGCCTGCTCGCGGTCTCCGGCGGGTCGTTCCCCATCACCGCGCTCGACCACCTACGCGCCGTGATGCGCGCGCTCGACGCGTGGGTGCTGCCGTACCAGGCCGCGATTCCGAACGCGTCCTCGCACGTCTCGAACGGTGAAATCACGGACGAAAAACTTGAGGACCGGGTGGCGACGCTCGGCGAACGCGTTGTCCAGTACGCGAACATCGAACCCGACCCGCATACATTCGAGAGCGAGCAGAACGAGGGAGGGGATTAGCGTGGTTCGGAACGACCGACGGGAGTGAGAACCACGGAAACGCGAGCGGCGAACGGAGTGACCCGGGGGCTGAGGGGATCGGTCCGTAGTTGGGTGCAGACACGTCGCAACTTCGACGCGTCGCGTGGTCGTTCCGGTCAGAATCAGCAAGCGTTTTGCCGGCCCCGGCCCCGCAGTTGGAGCATGCACGCCATCACGAACTCCGGGTGGGTGGAGGTCATCACGGGGTCGATGTTCTCCGGAAAGACGGAGGAGCTGCTGCGCCGGTTGCGGCGCGCGGAGATCGCGGGCCAGGAGGTCGCGGCGTTCACGCCCGCGGTCGACGACCGGTTCGGCGAGACGACACTCGGGTCGCACGCGGGACGCACGTGGGAGGCAACCGTCGTGGACGACACCGCCGACGGCGTCCAGACACTCCCCGAGCGCCTCAACGGCGAGCAGGTCGTCGCCGTCGACGAGGCGAACTTCTTCCCCGACGAACTCGTCGCCGTCTGCCAGGACCTCGCCGCGGACGGCCGCCGCGTCGTCGTCTCCGGGACCGACCAGACGTTCCGCGGCGAACCGTTCGACCCCGTTCCGCAGTTGATGGCGGTCGCCGAGTACGTCGAGAAGTTCCAGGCCATCTGTACGCAGTGTGGCGAACCCGCGACGCGGAACCAGCGACTCATCGACGGCGACCCCGCGCACTACGACGACCCCACCATCATGGTCGGCGCAGAGGAGTCCTACGAGGCGCGGTGCCGGAACTGCCACGTCGTCGAACGAGAGTAGATCGAACGTGACTGCCCGAACCGACGTGGACTCACGATGACGACCTGGGTCGAACCCGAGGGCGGACGAGAACGGGGCCTACTCGGCCTCGCGAAAGCGTTCACGCAGGTGGTGGTCAACCCGCGAACGTTCTTTCGGGAGGCCGTCTCACCGGGCGACCAGGCGCCGGGCCTCGCGTTCGGCATAGCTGTCGTACTCGTCGAGGAGAGCATCCGCCTGGCGCTCGCGCCCGACGCAGCGCTCGCGCTCCCCGCGAGCACGCCCATCCGGATCACCCTGACCGTCGCGCTCGCCGCGCTCCTCGTCGCGCCCGCCGCGCTGCACGCACTGTCCGCGATACAGACGCTCGCGCTCGCCGCCCTCGCACCCGACCGCGGCGGCGTCAGTGAGACGGTGCAGGTTCTCGCGTACGCCAGCGCGCCCTGCGTGGCCGCCGGCGTCCACGTCCCCGCGGTTCGCGTCGTCGTCGGCCTCTGGGGGTTCTGTCTCCTCGTCGCCGGGACGCGGATCGTCCACGACACCACGTACCCGCGGGCACTTCTCGCCGCCGCGATTCCCGGCGCGCTGGCGTTCGGCTACGGATTCCGGTGGTTCGGCGCGACCGTGCGGGTGTTCCCCTGGCTCGCCGACGTGCTGCCGTGGGTGCACGTTTAGTACCCGCCCCGCGAACCCTCCAGCGTGCTCAACATCAACCTCTCCGAGTTCATGGTGGAGTTGAAGGACGGCGCCATCCAGAACGTCGGCCCGTCGAACAAGCACGCCGAAGCCAAACTGTTCGACGTGGCCGACGCGAAGGCCCGCGAGTTCGGGGACAAGCGCGTGAAACTCGAGTTCGCTGACGACGACGGGAACGAGGTCCAGGTCGCGCTGTTCCCCGAACACGCCCGACAGATCGCCGACGACGTCGAGGCACTGACCGAGGACAGTCCCGTCTTCGAGTGACGGCGACGGCGTCGCCAGCGGCCGTTCGCCCGCGGTCATCTCCGCAGGGCCACCCCACTCCCGACCGAACGCTCGCGCGCGGCTATCGATAATCGTTTAGGGCCGCGTCCGCTTTCTCCTATCAAATGGCTACGTGTATTGTCTGTGGCGCCGCCACTGACGGCCACATCTGTGACACCCACGAAGAAGACGTCGCGTTCGAATTCCGAGGAAACAGCCCCGACCAACTGACCGCCGGTCGCTTCTACCGCGGCTCCGTCGACGGCTTCGCCGACTTCGGTGCGTTCGTCGACATCGGCGACTCCGTCACCGGCCTGCTCCACCGCAGCGAGGTTCCGGGTCGACTCGAATCCCTCGACTGGGACGACGGCGACCAGGTGTACGTGCAGGTGATGAACGTCCACGACAACGGCAACATCGACCTCGGCTGGTCGATCCGTCAGGCCGAGCGGGACTTCCGCGGCCAACTCGTCGACGACCCGAGCGCCGACTCGAACGCCCAACTCCCGGAGGAACCCGAGGGAAACGGGCATAGTGCGGACGCAAGCACCGAGACGGAGACGGCCGACGGCGGTACGCCGACGTCCGAGTCGAACAGCGAGTTCGAGTTCGGCGACGACGAAACGGACGCAGACGACACCCCGCAAGCGGGCGACGCCGGGGAACCGAACGGCGAGACGAACGACAGCCAGGCGACCACCGACGCACGCTCGTCGGACTCCGAGGAGCGCGCGCAGACTCGTGACGAGTCCGGCGCCGAGACCGAGTCAGCGTCAGGCGCCGACGAGGCCGAGGACGACCAGGACGACGCAGCTCCGGAGGACGTCGAGCGCGTCGAAATCGCGTCCCTCGACGACCGCATCGGCGACCGCGTCGCGCTCGAAGCCGAGGTCGTGAGCACCCGGCAGACCAGCGGCCCGACGATCTTCGAACTCGTGGACGAGACCGGCGCCGTCGACTGCGCCGCGTTCGTCGAAGCCGGCGTGCGCGCCTACCCCGACGTCGAAGCGGGCGACGTCGTCCGACTCGTCGGCGAGGTCGAGAGCCACCACGGCGACCGACAGGTCGAGACCGAGGAACTGACCGTGCTCTCCGGCGAGAACGCCGACGCCGTCTCCGCACGCAAGGCCGAAGCGCTGAACGAGCGCGCCGCGCCCGAGGACACGACCCTGCTCGCCGACGACGACGACGTCGCGGCAGTCCAGGACGACCTGGTCGACGCCGCGACCAGCATCCGACGCGCGGTCATCGAGGGGCAACCCGTCATCCTCCGACACACCGCGACCGTCGAGGGGTACGTCGCCGGCACCGCACTGGAGCGCTCGCTGCTCCCGCTCGTCCGCGACGAGCACGCCCGCGACGACGCCCAGTACCACTACGTCGACCGTCGACCGCTCGACGACGCGTTCTACACCATCGAGGACGCGACGAACGACGTGACGGACATGCTCGAGGCCGCCGAACGCCACGACGAGAAACACCCGCTGTTCGTGCTCGTCGGCGCGGGAAGCACGAGCGAGTCCGCAGACGGCGTCGGTCTACTCGACATGTACGACGCGGAGACCGTCGTCGTCGACGGCGGCTACGCCGACGACGCCCCCGCCGTTGACGCGCTCGTCAGCCCCACCAACGACGGCGGCAACACGGTGAACACGGGCGCGCTCGGCGCGCAACTCGCCGCGCTCGTCAACGGTGACGTGCGCGAGGACATCCGCCACCTCCCCGGCATTGCGTACTGGACGGACGTTCCGACCGCGTACGCTGACCTCGCCGCGGAGAGCGGCTACGAGCGCGAGGAACTCGCGACGCTCCGGGACGCCATCGCACTCGAGGCGTTCTACCAGTCCTACGAGGACAAGCGCGAACTCATCACGGACCTGCTCTGGGACGAGACCGGCGGCTCCCTCGCCGAACACGTCGCAGACCAGTTCCGCACGAAACTCGACACCGAACTCGACACCGCCGAACCCCACCTCGAACCGCGCGGCGAGGGCGGCGTCGTCTTCGAAGTGCTCGACGTCGGCGAGTTCACGCATCAGTACGACTTCCCGCCGGTCGACCTCCTGCTCGACGCGCTCTCCCGGCGCGACGACCGCGCGGACGTGCTGCTCGGCGTTGGCGACGACGAACTCCGCGTGCGGAGCGACGAGGACGTCGACGTCCGCGCAGTCGGCGAGCGCGTCGCCGACGAACTCCCCGAGGCCGGCGTGGTGCCGCGAGGCGCGCGCGACGGCCGCATCGAGTTCCTCTCCGGAGAGAAGGACGCGGTCACCGACGCCGTCGTTGCAGCCATCACCGACCAGTTGGCCTGACGGCGTCGCGCGCTGACCGGTTCGGCTAACGACACGCTTTTTCACGCGCGAGCGCTTCCATCTGGTAATGAGTAGCGACGCCGACGGCTCGTTCGCGGCCGCCTGCGAGGACCTCGTGGAGCGCATCCTCGCGGGCGACGTCGACCGGGAGAGCGTCGAGAGCGCGAAACTCGAGGTGTGCTCTGAGCATTCCGCCGAGAAGGTGCCGAAGCACTCGGAGATCCTCGATTTCGCGCCGGAGGGCCGCCGCGAGGAACTCGAGGAGGTTCTCCAGCGCAAGCCCGTCCGCACGGCGTCGGGGGTGACGCCCGTCGCCATCATGACGAGTCCGAAGATGTGCCCGCACGGGAAGTGCCTCTACTGCCCGGGCGGTCCCGCTAGCGATTTCTCCTCGAGCCAGTCGTACACGGGCCACGAGCCGGCGGCGGCCCGCGGCGTCCAGAACGACTACGACCCGTACGGCCAGGTGACGCTGCGCCTCCACCAGCTCCGAGAGATCGGTCACCCCGTCGACAAGGTCGAACTCATCCTGATGGGGGGTACGATGACGTCCCGGAGCCACGACTATCAGGAGTGGTTCGTGAAGCGCGCGCTCGAAGCGATGAACGACTACGACCTCGACGCGGAGCCGGAACCTGCCGAGGAGGAGTCGTTCAAGCCCGACCCCGACTCGTACGACTTCGAGTATCTGGAGGACGTCATCGCCGAGAACGAGTACGGCGACATCCGGAACATCGGCACGACGTTCGAGACGAAGCCGGACTGGTGTGACCCCGAGCAGATCGACCGCATGCTCGACCTCGGCGGCACGAAAGTCGAGGTCGGTGTGCAGACGACTTACGAGCGAATCAACCGGGAGATGCACCGCGGGCACGGCGTGCAGGCCTCCATCGACGCGAACCGCCGGCTCCGCGATTCGGCGTTCAAGGTCGGATTCCACATGATGCCCGGCCAGCCCGGGATGACCAAGGAGATGGTCGTCGAGGACTTCCGGCGACTGTTCGAGGACGAGCGCTGGAAGCCCGACTATCTCAAGATCTACCCGACGCTCGTCGTGCGGGACACCATCACGTACGACATGTGGCGCCGCGACGAGTTCGAGCCGTTGACCAACGACGAGGCCGCAGAACTCGTCGCCGAGGTCAAGGATATGATTCCGCGGTACACGCGCCTGCAGCGCGTGCAGCGGGACATTCCCGCGGACTTCATCGACGCCGGCGTCTGGAAGTCGAATCTCCGCCAGCTTGCATGGAAGCGCATGGAGGAGCACGGCTACACGTGTGACTGCATCCGCTGCCGGGAGGCGGGGATGAACGACGAGGAGCCGGAGAACGTCGAACTCGACGTGATGACCTACGAGGCGTCGGGCGGCACGGAGCACTTCCTGAGCTTCGAGGACTTCGAGAAGGACCTTCTCGTCGGGTTCGCGCGCGTTCGTTTCCCGAACAATCCTGTGCGCCGCGAACTGGAGAACGCCGCGCTGCTTCGGGAACTCCACGTCTACGGGAGCGAAGTTGGCGTCGGCGACGAGACCGCCAGCGGCCAGCACCAGCACAAGGGCTACGGCCGCCGCCTGATGGAGCGCGCCGAGGGGCTGGCCGCCGACGCGGGCTACGACAAACTCAGCGTCATCTCGGGCATCGGCGCGCGCCAGTACTACAAGCAGAAGCTGGGCTACCACCAGGACGGGCCGTACGTCAGCAAACAGTTGTAGCGCGGCTGTCTCGTAGCGCCTCCGAATTAGGGGCTTGCAGGCGGCGACCGTTTTCCCGGCGCGCTGTGCCGCCGTTCCGAATTCTGTCGCGCCGGGCGGAGTTCAGTTCACGCACCGGGTTGGTTCCGTCATCCTATTTGAATCTACGCAGCAGTAGTTGGCAGCATCCACAACAAGCGGTAGCCGCCAGCTTCCGCGAGTGAGCGGTTCGACAGAACCCGAGCGACGCGGTTCGCTCCGCGAACGAAGTGAGCGGAGGCCGACGACCGAAGGACGCGAAGCGGACTGAGGGAGGAGTGCTTTTAGTGCAGGTTTTGCCGCGGGCGCGCGAAGCGCGCCCGTGGTCCGAGAGACGCTCCGCGTCTCTCGTCATCTCGGAAGACGCGCAGCGTCTTCCGGCGACAGCGCAAAACGTGCGCTAGAGAAGCCCACCAGGCGTCACGCCGTCTGGGACGCCGTGTGGGGTGGTGAGCGGGGTGATACTGACTTCGTTCTGGACGCAGGCGCGGCGGTCAGTGCCTTCGGGGTCGGGAACGTCGCGTTCGTGGAACTGGTGCCAGAAGCGGTCCTGGACGTCGACGCCGTTCTCGGTGACGGTGGTCTGGAGTTCGTACTCCTCGGTCGGCCGGGTGACGCGGAGCGCCGGATTCTCGGCGTGGTCGGCGGAGGGGGCGTTGACGGTGAGGTAGTCGGCGGTGGGGAGGACGTCGCCGGCGGCGAAGCCGGGGACGAGGTCGGCGGTGACGTCGGCAGCGACGTCGAACTTCTCGATGGCAGGGTTCCAGCCGTTGCCGGGTTCGAACTCCCAGTCGTAGAGCGAGACGGCGACGGCGGGGAGGCCGAGGAAGCCGGCTTCCATGGCGGCGCCGACGGTGCCCGAGCGACCGAGAATGTGTGCACCGAGGTTCGGGCCGTCGTTACAGCCGGAGACCACGATATCGGGGGAGACGTCGAGTGCGCCGACGGAGAAGACGACGCAGTCGGCGGGCGTACCGTCGACGGCGTAGCCGACGTCGCGTTCTTCGTAGTCGAGTGCGTCGAACGACCGGGTCTGGCCGCAGCCGGATTGTTCGTCCTTCGGGGCGACGACGGTGACGTCGTGGTCGTCGCCGAGGCGGTCGTTGAGGGCGCGGATGCCGGGGGCGTCGATTCCGTCGTCGTTGGTGAGGAGGACGGACAGCGAGTCGGTCATTGGCGGTCGTACTCACCGGGCGACGGTAGGCGTTGCGGAAGTGGCCGGAGTCGGTATCTCTCGGGTGAGCGAGCTACGCGGTCGTCTTTAAGGTGTCGCGTCGTGACAGTACAGTCGTGCTGGTCGAGTGGTTCGTTCGGATCGCGGGCCAGGATCCGCTCGTGCAGGCGCTGGTCGCTGGGGTCATCATCGCCGGCCTGAACCTCCTCGGTGCGGTGTTGATACTCGTCTGGTCGGACCCGAGCGAGCGCTCGCTGGACGCGGCGCTCGGGTTCGCGGCGGGCGTGATGCTCGCGGCGAGTTTCACGAGTCTCATCATCCCTGGAATCGAGTTGGGAGGCGAAGGCGGCGTGTTGAAGGTCATCGCCGGGCTTCTGCTCGGCGTTGCAGTGCTCGACCAGGCCGACCGGTGGGTGCCACACGTCCACGTCCTCGTCACCGGGCGGGAGCGCGGTGACCAGACGGTGACCGACGCGAACGTCAGTTCCGTGGTGCTGTTCATCGTCGCCATCACCATCCACAACATGCCAGAGGGGCTGGCGGTCGGCGTGGGGTTCGGGAGCGGGAACCTCGAGGACGCGATTCCGCTGATGCTCGCCATCGGCGTCCAGAACATCCCCGAGGGGCTGGCAGTGTCCGTGGCCGCCGTCAACGCGGGGTTCGACCGACTCGACTACGCGGCCCTCACGGGAATCCGCGCGGGCCTCGTGGAGATTCCGCTGTGTCTGTTCGGCGCGTGGGCGGTGACTGCCGCGTCCTCGATACTGCCGTACGCGATGGGCTTTGCGGCGGGCGGGATGTTGTTCGTCATCAGCGACGAAATCGTCCCGGAGACGCACACGCACGGCCACGAGCGGGTCGCCACGCTCGGCACCATGCTCGGCGTCGTGGTGATGTTGTATCTCGACGTCGTGCTCGCGTCGGGTGGCTGACGGCAGCAGAAGCTACACGACGCCGAATCCGAACATCGGACCGTAGAGCGCGTGCAACACGACGCCGACGACGAGCGCGGGTAGCGTGGTGTAGATGGACGCGACGACGGCGGCGGTCTTGTCCACGGCGATGAGTGGGAACAGCGCGTCCCCGTCCTGACTGACGGCGTTCGCGGCGAGCGCGGAGAACGGGATTGCGCCCTCTGCGTACGCGGTCGCGAGCACGATCTGGGGACCACAACCCGGAATCAGCCCGACGATTGCGCCGCCGATGGGCGCGAGCAGACCGGCGGCCGCGGCGGCGGCCTGTACGTCGAATCCGGTGGCGGCGACGCCGTACTCGTAGGCGAGGTAGCCGGCGACGACCCAGACGGTGACGAAACTGGTTTCGAACGCGGCGTGCCGGAACGCCTCGTAGCGCGAGGACGCGGTGCCGCCGCGGCCCGGCGGCGAACTCCGGACGAAGCGCCGCCCGATGGCGTAGAGGTAGACGGAGACGGCGGTGCCCGCGAGTCCGACGACAGTGAACAGACCGTCGAATCCGAGGCCGAACGTGAACGCGACGGCGGGCGCGCCGGCCAGGAGGTAGGTGACGCCGAGCGCGAGTGCGGCGAGCGCGAGCACCCACCACGCGGCGTGGAGTGCGTGCGTCAGCGGCGTGAGTAGGCGGTGGTCGCGGCCCGGATTCACCTCGCAGGCGTCGGCGTGCACGGTGCCACCGTCGGTTGTGCCGCCGTCGGTCGCTGGCTGTAAGCGTGCGACCGCGCTGTCGACGCGCGAGACGCCCATTCCCCACCTGTCGATGGCGTACCCGGTGAGGATGGCCGAGAGGAACGCGAGCGCGTAGGCGTACAGCGCGGCCTCGGGGGCGAGCGCGAGAATCACGAACGCGGAGTCACCAGCGGTCGCGGCGAGCGTCGCCACCACGGTGCCAAAGGAGACACTCCCGCGAAGGTACAGCGGCATCACGACGATGGCGCCGCCACATCCCGGCGTGAGTCCGAGGAGTGCGCCGACGAGCGGTTGCAGTCGCTCGTTTTCTTCGAGGCGTTCGACGAGCGCGCCGCGCGTCCAGTACTGGAGGAGACCGAACGCGACGACGGTGACGGCGACGAACGCGCTGACCTGCACGTAGGCGTCGCGCGCGGAGACGAGGAAGATATCCAACAGTTCGAGAGCCATTATTAGATATGTCTAAATCATAGTTTGTCGTAGTCGAACTTATACCTTGTGTGGGTTGGCTACCCGGTCGAAGTTCGAGGAGTCGCTCTGGACGAGCACGCAACTCGCGGCTCCCTGTGGTCGCCGCTCGTGATAACGTGGCCTCGCTGCGCTCGGCCACGCACACCGTAAGGCAGAGGGACACCCCACCCAAACTCCCCGGCATGGACCAGAAGCGGGAACTGACGAGCGTCGACCTCGTCGCCCTCACCGCCGAACTGAACGACTACCAGGGGGCGAAAGTCGACAAAGCCTACCTCTACGGGGACGACCTCGTCCGCCTGAAACTCCGGGACTTCGACCGCGGACGCGTCGAACTCATCCTCGAAGTCGGGGACACGAAGCGCGCGCACGTCGCCGCCCCCGAGCACGTACCGGACGCCCCGGGTCGACCCCCGAACTTCGCGAAGATGCTGCGCAACCGGCTCTCGGGCGCGGACTTCCACGAGGTCCGACAGCACGGCTTCGACCGCGTGCTCGAGTTCGAGTTCCGGCGCGAGGACCAGGACACCACCATCGTCGTGGAGCTGTTCGGCGACGGCAACGTCGCGGTACTCGACCAGAACGGCGAGGTCGTCGACGCGCTCCGGACCGTCCGCCTCAAGTCGCGGACGGTCGCCGCCGGCTCCCAGTACGGCTTCCCGAGCCAGCGCGTCGACCCGCTCGAACTCGACTTCGAGGCATTCGCCGCGCAGATGCGGGACTCAGACACCGACCTCGTGCGCACGCTCGCGACCCAACTCAACTTCGGCGGCCTCTACGGCGAGGAACTCTGTTCGCGCGCCGGCGTCGAGAAGACGAAGGACATCGAGGACGCTACTGACGAGGAGTTCCGCGCGCTCTACGACGCCAGCGAGCGCCTCTTCAGCGCTATTCGCGCAGGCGAACTCGACCCCCGCGTCTACTACGAACGCGAGGACGAACAGAGTGAATCCTCGGATGAAGCGAACGGCGAAGCCGTGAGCCGCGAAGACGAAGAGAACGGCGAGGGCGATTCGGCCGGACAGAAGCCCCGCGGCCACCGCGTCGACGTCACATCTGTCGCACTCGAGGAGTACAGCCACCTCGACTGCGAGCCCTTCGGCTCGTTCAACGCGGCCCTCGACGACTACTTCACGAACATCGACACCACGGAGGACGAGGAGAGCGGTGAGACGGCCAGTCGCCCGGACTTCGAGGCGGAGATCGAGAAACAGCAACGCATCATCGAACAGCAGGAGGGCGCCATCGAGGACTTCGCGGAGCAGGCCGAGGCCGAACGCGAGAAGGCCGAACTGCTCTACGGGAACTACGACCTCGTCGCGGACCTGCTGGCGGCCGTCGAGGACGCGAAAGAGGCGGGTGTCGGCTGGGAGGACATCGAGGAGACGTTCGAGAACGCGGCGGGCGACGTGCCGGGCGCCGACGCGTTCGTCGGCGTGAACGAGTCGGAGGGCCTGATTCGGGTTCGACTCGACGACCACACCATCAGCCTCGACCCCGAGTCCGGCGTCGAGAAGAACGCGGACCGCCTCTACACGGAGGCCAAGCGCGTCGAGGAAAAACAGGACGGCGCGCGCGAGGCCATCGAGAACACCCGCGAGGAACTCGAGGCGCTCCGCGAGCGCCGCGACGAGTGGGAGGCGGCCGACAACGAGGATGGTGAGGAGAGCGACGACGAGGCTGCCGGGGACGACGAGTTCGAGGACGTCGACTGGCTCTCCCGGGCGTCGATACCCGTCCGACAGCAAGAGCAGTGGTACGAGCGCTTCCGGTGGTTCCGCACCTCGGACGGCTTCCTCGTGCTCGGCGGCCGGGACGCCGACCAGAACGAGGAACTCGTGAAGAAGTACATGGACGGCTACGACCGCTTCTTCCACTCGGAGGCCCACGGCGGCCCCATCACTGTGCTGAAGACCTCGGCGCCGAGCGAACCGGCGCGGGACGTCGACGTTCCCGACGCGAGTCTCCGGCAGGCCGCGCAGTTCGCAGTGTGTTGTTCCTCGGTCTGGAAGGACGGCCGTGGGTCCGGCGACGCTTACATGGTGCAACCCGACCAGGTGTCCAAGACGCCCGAGAGCGGCGAGTACCTGGAGAAGGGGGGCTTCGCCGTTCGCGGCGACCGGACGTACTTCCGGGACCTGCCGGCGGAGTGGGCGGTCGGCATCGCCTGCGAACCGAACACCCGAGTGCTCGGCGGCCCCATCGACGCGATCCGGGACCAGGTGGCGACGCTCATCGAGATAGAACCGGGCCGCTACGCGCAGGGCGACGCCGCAAAGCGCATCTACCGAGAGTTCCGCGAGCGCTTCGCGGACCAGTCGTTCGTCCGGAAGGTCGCCAGCCCCGACGAAATCCAGAAGTTCATGCCGCCGGGCGGCAGCCGGATCCGGGACTGACCGCCGTTCTCATCCCGGCAGTAAACCACCCGTATTCCACCGTATGCGGAGCCAAGAGGCGCGCATACTCCACTATCACTTTATGCCCTGAGTTGTCGTCTAGTCATTCGGTGAACAGCAATGAAGCAATTTAGAATGAACCTCATCGACTGGACCGCACTCGCACTCGTCGTCGTCGGCGCGCTGAACTGGGGTCTCGTCGGCATCGGATACTTCGTGGACGCGGCCGCGAACTGGAACCTCGTCAACATCGTCTTCGGGTCGATCCCCGAACTGGAGTTCGCGGTCTACCTCCTCGTCGGCCTCGCCGGCGTCTACGGGGTCTACTTCGCGTCGAAGGTCGCGGGCGTCGAGACGTCCGACTCCGGGATGGACGTGGGCGAGCGCACCACGCCGAAGTAACGACACCGAACAACTTTTTCCTACGCCGTCGGTTCGAGTGAAGTCACCTTGACGCGCCCGACGCCGTCGAAGTTCCGGAGGTCGTAGACGAGTTCGCGGACGCGCTCGGCTGACCCGCGGCAGAACGCCGTCTCCAGACACCACTCGCCCTGGTGGACGTGACTCGTGGACTGCATCACGTCCTGATAGTCGTGCTGGACGGTGTGGAGTTCCTCGATGACCTCGTGGTGGTCGTAGTCGAAGACGAGCGCCGCGACCACCTCGCCCGCGGCGTCCTCCAGGGAGGCGTGGCGCTCGGCGTACTCCTGCATCGCCTCGCGCACAGCGCGCGAGCGCGAGTCGATGCCCTCGGCCTGCCACGTCTCGTCGAAGGCCGCGAGCAGGTCGTCCGGAACGTTCAGACTCGTTCGCATACCGAGTCGTAACTGCGCCACCTGCAAAGTATTACGCGACCCCTGGTTCGGTCATAACAGGCCCTAAACGCGCATGCCGCCGAGAAACGAGTATGCTCGAATCCGTCCCCGAGGCCGCGCTCGTCGGCGCAGTCGGCCTGGGACTGCTCCACGGCGCGGAACCCGGACACGGCTGGCCGGTCGCCGCGACGTACGCACTCGACCGCTCGAACAAGTGGCTCTCCGGCCTCGCCGCGAGCACGGTGCTCGGCGTCGGCCACCTGATTTCGAGTCTCGCCGTCGTCGGCGTGTTCTTCCTCGCGAAGTCGTACGCCGGTCTCGGATCGATGTGGTGGCTGGACTACGTCGCCGGCGGTCTGTTGATTCTGCTCGGCGTGCGCGAGTACCGGCACGGACACTCCCACGGCCACGGCGGAGCGGACGACCACAGCCACGACAACTCACACGACCATTCACACGACCACAGCCACTCACACGACCAACACTCAGCCAGCCTCGACGAATCTCACAGCCACGACGCCCACAGCCACGACGAACCACACAGCCACGAGCACCCGGACGACCACGACGCCGACCACGCTGACGACGCCGACGACGACGGCGTGCTCGGCCAGTTGAGAGGGGCGCTCCCGGGTGGCGGCCACTCCCACGACCCCGGGAAACTGGAGGAGGCGGCCGACCGCGGCATCTGGAGCATTGCCGCCACCGCGTTCGTGCTCGGGTTCGCCCACGAGGAGGAGTTCGAGATCATCGGCCTGTGCGCGGGGTCGACCGCGTGCCTCGAACTGATGACCGCATACGCGCTCGCCGTCGTGGTCGGCATCGTCGCGCTCACGCTCCTGCTGGTCGCGGGCTACGAGCGCTACGAGGACCGCGTGTCCAGTCTCGCCGAACACTTCCCGACGATCTCGGCGGTCGTGCTCGTCGCGATGGGACTCGGGTTCATCGCGGGCGTGCTCTGAAGGGGAGCGCATAACTCGGTCCGGGGACTTCTCCGAAATATGCAACTGAAGGACCGCCACCGCACCGAGGGCGAGCACGAGCAGATTACGCTCGTGCCGGAGTCCCTCGACGACCTGTGGCACCTCGCGTACGTCCTCGAACCCGGCGACCTCGTGTCCGGGGACACCCACCGCCGCATCCAGCGCAACGACGACCAGATGCGGGACACGGGCGGGGAGCGCGAGCACATGTACGTCACCATCGACGTGGAGGACGTGGAGTTCCACAAGTTCTCGAACCGTCTCCGCGTCTCGGGGACCATCGTAGACTGCTCCCGAGAGGACCAGTTGAACATGCACCACACGCTGAACGTCGAGGAACGCGAGGAAATCGAGGTCGAGAAGATCTGGAAGGCCGACCAGTTAGAGCGCCTGGAGGAGGCCGTCGAGGCCACCGACCAGCCGGAGGTCGCCATCGCCACCGTCGAGGAGGGGAACGCCCACATTCACGTCGTCGCGCAGTACGGCATCGACGAACACGGCTCGTTCTCGGGGACCACCGGGAAAGGCGAGAACGAACGCGGACGCGACGAACTGTTCGGCGAGCTGGCGACCGCGCTCTCGCACCTCGACGCCGACGCCATCATCCTCGCCGGCCCCGGCTTCACGAAGCAGGACGCGCTGGACTACGTCGAGGAGGAGTACCCCGACCTTGCGGGGAAGATTACGACCGTGGATACGGGCGCGGTCGGCGAGCGTGGCGTTCACGAGGTGCTCAAGCGCGGCGCCGTCGACGACGTCCAGGAGCAGACCCGCATCGCCGAGGAGTCCGAACTCATCGACGAACTCACCGAGCAGATCGCGACCGACGGGAAGGCCGCGTACGGCATCGAGGAAGTCGAGAAGGCCGTCGAGTTCGGCGCCGTCGAGAGCCTGCTCGTGCTCGACGAACGCCTGCGCGTGGAGCGCGCGGGCGAGGGCGACTGGGACGTCGACGTCAACGAACTCGTGACGCAGGTCGAACAGCAGGGCGGCGACGTCACCGTGTTCAGCCACGAGTTCGCGCCCGGTGAGCAGTTGCGGAACCTCGGCGGCATCGCCGCTGTCCTGCGGTATCGGCTGGATTGAAGCCGGAGAGCTACGTCGAAACGTCGACCACGAGTCCGTCGCGCGCGAACTGAATCTCGCCGTCGAAGTGCTCCGCGATAGACGCCTTCATCTCGTCGTGTTTGCCGTCGGTGTGCGGGTAGAGGTGCGTGAGGTAGAGTTCCTCGACGTCGGCGCCGGCGAGCGATTCGCCCAACTGGGTGGGGGTCGGGTGGTTCGCCACGTCTACCTCGTCGGGGAACGAGCAGTCGTGGACGAGCACCGACGCGTCGTCCGCGAACTCCGCCATCTCGGGAAGCGCCTCGGTGTCGCCGCTGAACACGAGGTCGTCGTCGAAGCGGTAGGCGTACCCGAACATCGAGTGCTCCGTCTCGATGGCGTCCACGTCGAAGCCTGCCACTTCGAAGCTCTCCGACTCATCGACGCCGTCTGCGTCGTCGGACGCCGCCGACGGCTCGATGTCACGCAGCGTGAGGTCGACTCTGTCCTGCAGGTAGTCGTGGACGGAGAGCAGGTCGGTGACGAGGTCCTCGGTGCCCTCGGGGCCGACGACGGTGAGGGACTCCTCGCCCGCGAGCCAGCGCGCCTTGAGCAACGGCAGGAGGTCGCTGACGTGGTCGAGGTGGTGGTGCGTGAGCAGGACGGTGTCCACGCCCTCGTAGCCGACGTCGGTGCGCGCGAGCGTGTGCAGGACGCCGCTCCCGCAGTCCACGAGCAAGCGGTCGTCACCGTCTTCCAGCAGCAGTCCGGTCTGCATTCGCTCGCCGGTCGGCATCGCGCTCCCGGTGCCGAGGAACGTCAGTCGCATGGTGGAAACGGGGACTGCGCACCGGGTAACGGTTTCGGGTGTTCGACGGAACGCGAGGGATTCGTACCTACCGGATGAGTTCTCATTTCCGGCCGGACAGTGACCTGTGACACCGACCAACCGCCGTCGCTTCTGCTACTTCGCGATTATTCGGGTGGGAATGGAAGGGGCGGCACGCTCGGGTTTACCTGTTCGCTCGACAGCAGGGCTCCCGCGAATGAGCGGCGCGAGGCGGCGAAGCCGCCTCGGAACGTGCGAACGGCGCGAAGCGCCGTGAGCAAGCGAACGAGCGGGATGCTGTCCTCAGAACGCTCCGCGTTCTGATGGATTGCACGAGAGCTTCGCTCTCGTGAATGTCGAGCGGACGCGGGCGTGCCGGGGCTTCCGAGGCGTTGGAGACTGTTCGAGCGGTAGCGGAGCGCCAGCAGACCACATCTCCTAGCGGCGTCAGACACTTGTCGGTCGCGTTCCAACCACTCGGGAAGATGGGGACGGAGTCGGAGGCGGCGTTGTCGGCGGGTGAGAGCGCCGCCCGTACCGACCGCGAGGTGCTCGACCGACTCGACCCCGCGGTGCGGGAGTGGTGGATAGAGCGCTTCGGCAGCCCCGACCAGGACGGCGGGTGTTTGACGCCGCCACAGCGCCGCGCGATTCCGCTGATTCACGAGGAGGAGAACGCGCTCATCGCGGCGCCGACGGGGAGCGGAAAGACGCTCGCGTCGTTTACCGCAATCCTGAACGAGTTGTTCCAGCGAGAGCAGGACGAGGGGCTGGAGAACGGCGTCTACTGCCTGTACGTGTCGCCGCTGAAGTCCCTCGCGAACGACATCGAGCGGAACCTCGCGAATCCGCTGTCGGGCATCGCGGAGAACCTCGCGGAGCGCGGCGTGGAGACGGACGTCCGGCAGGCGATCCGGCACGGGGACACGACGGACTACGAGCGCCGGCAGATGCTCGAGGAGGCGCCACACGTCCTGAACACGACACCCGAGACGCTCGCTATCCTGCTGAACTCGCCGAAGTTCCGGGAACGCCTCTCGCACGTCGAGTACGTCGTCGTGGACGAGATTCACAGTCTCGCGGGCGGGAAGCGCGGCACGCACCTCTCGGTGAGTTTAGAGCGCTTGCAGCGACTCGCCGGCGGGTTCACGCGAATCGGCTGTTCTGCGACGGTCGAACCGCTGTCGGACATCGCGCGCTTTCTCGTCGGATTCGAGGAGAACGCGGAACCCGGCGCCGAACAATACGATGAGACGGAGCAGGACCGCGAGCCCCGGGACTGCGAAATCGTGGACGCGCGGTTCTCGCGGGACTACGACCTCGAACTGCGGTGTCCGACGTCGGACCTCGTGAACGCGTCGAGTGGCGCGATAAACGACGCGTTCTACGAGGAGTTGGGCGGACTCGTCGAGGGCCACGAGAACACGCTCGTGTTCACGAACACGCGGTCCGGGGCAGAGCGCGTCCTCGAGAACCTCCGGGAGCGCGGCGTGGTCGCCGAAGCGGACTCGGCGTGCCACCACGGCAGTCTCTCGAAGGACCGCCGGAAGGACGTCGAGGAGCGCCTGAAGGAGGGGAGTCTGGACGTGGTGACGACGTCGACGAGCCTCGAACTCGGCATCGACATGCCCCACGTCGATCTGGTGGTGCAGGTCGGGTCGCCCAAGTCCGTTGCCAGCCTGCTCCAGCGGGTCGGGCGCGCGGGCCATCGCCCCGGCAGGACCGTGACGGGCCGCGTCATCGCGCTCGACCGCGACGAACTCGTGGAGTGTGCGGTGATGCTCCGGCAGGCAGAGCGCGGGTTCGTGGACCGCGTCCACATCCCGGAACGCGCCGACGACGTGGCCGCCCAGCACGTCTACGGGATGGCGATCGCGGGGCCACTCCGGGAGTCCGAGGTGAAGGCGACCCTGCGCTCGGCGTACCCCTACCGGGACTACGACGATGACGCGTACGAGCGCCTGCTGCGCTATCTCACCGCGGACTACGAGGGGATGGAGGACCGGAACGTCTACGCGAAGGTGTGGCGCGACGAGAACGACCCGCCGGAGGGACAACACCACTACTCGGAGTTCGACGTGGGGCGGACGCTCGTCGGGAAGCGCGGCCGCCTCGCGCGCCCGATTTTACTCCAGAATCTCGGCACGATTCCGGACTCCTTTACGGTGAACGTCTACACCCGGGGTGACGACGAGTGGGTCGGGCAACTCGACGAGAGCTACCTCGACACGCTCGAGGCGGGCGACGTGTTCGTGCTCGGCGGCGACCGGTTCGCGTACCGCTACCGCCGCGGGTCGAAGGTGTACGTCGACCCGACGAGCGAGCGCGCGACCGTGCCGTCGTGGTTCTCCGAGCGCCTCCCGCTCTCGTACGACCTCGGCAGGGAGATCGCGCGCTTCCAGTCCGAGTTACTGAACCACTACGAGGACGGCGGCGCGTCGGCGGTGCGGCGGTGGCTCCGCGAATTCCCGCTGGACGGCAACGCGGTGCGGGCGCTCTCCCGCCTGTTCGACGACCAGATACGGTACGCGGGCGCGGACAGCGTGAGCACCGGCGAGCGCATCGCCATCGAGGAGGTCAAAGACCGCGGCGACTACCGGCGGCGTTACCACGTCCGCGTCCCGTTCGGAAGGCGGTTCAACGACGGTCTCTCGCGGGTGCTGGCGTACCGCTGCGCGCAGGAGGCGAACGCGAACGTCGCGGTGTCGGTGGCGGACAACGGCTTCACGCTGTCGATGCCGCTGAACCGCAAGGTCGACGTTGCGGGCCTTCTCCGGGACACCGAACCCGGGGACGTCCGGGACCTGTTGCGGCGCGCGCTCCGAGACACGGACCTCCTCAAACGGTACTTCCGCATCAACGCGACGCGCTCGCTGATGATACTCAAGCGGTACAAGGGCTCCGAGAAGTCCGCGAGCAAACAGCAGGTCGCGAGCGAGATGCTGCTGGGGTTCGCCGAGGAGTTAGACGAGTTCGCGGTGATGGAGGAGACCTACCGGGAACTGACGGAGGACAAACTCGACCTCGCGGGCGTCCGGGAGGTGCTGGCGAGAGTGCAGGCGGGCGACGTGACGGTCCGCGAGACCACGCTCGAGTCGCCGTCGCCGCGCTCGTTCGGCCTGGCGACGCTGTCCGCGAGCGACGTGGTGCTCTCGGAGGACGAGGACGCGGTGTTGCGGGAGTTCCACGAGCGGGTGCGCGAGCAACTGGAAGAGTGAGACCGTCCACACTCCGGGTTCGTCGAGGTCAAACTTCGCCGATGTCGTGGACGGCGAGTCGGTCGTACGTCCCGCCGAGCACCACGCCGTACGCGACGTGCGCGAGCAGCGACGCGACGAGGAACGTCACGATACCGTCCCCGAACGGGGCGGCAAACGCGCTGATGAAGCCGACCCAGAGCACGATGCTGAACACCAGTCCGCGGCCCGCGTCAGTGCCGCCGGGGAGGAAGCCGGCGAAACTCAGGAACATGAGCGGCCACCCGAAGATGCCGACGAGCACGAACAGCACGAAGCCGAGGAACTGCTGGTTCAGACCGACGAATCCGGCGAGTAACTGGAACGGGTTGATCTCCGTTCCCGTCAGGACGTCGCTGGCCAGCAACACGAGGATGAGGACCGCGGTGGCCGGAACGCCGGCCACGATGGCTGCTCTCCAGTCTTTCATGTTCGTGTAAGATGCATCACAGAACGAAAAAACTACTCCAGAAACGGCGTCCTACTCCAGGGACGCCCACTCCACCATGCGGCCGTACAGCGGCCGGGAGCGAAGCGCCGCCTCGTCGCCGACGAGCACGAGGCTCTTCTTCGCGCGCGTGAGCGCGACGTTCACGCGCCGGTGGTCCTCGAAGATGGGGCCGTCGAGGTCGCCCGTCGCGACGAACGACACCACGATGACCTCCTTCGAGGAGCCCTGGAAACGGTCGACGGTGTCGACGGCCACGCCCTCCCGCACTCGGTTGCCGATTTCCGCGACCTGCGCGCGGAACGGCGCGATGACGCCGACGTCCTCGGGGTCGAGTCCCGCATCGACGTACGCCTCGACGACGTCCGCGACGCGCTCGGCCTCCACGGGGTCGATGTGCGCGTCCTCGGTTCCCTCGACGTGGTGGAAGGACACGCCATCCTGCACGACGCCGCCGACTGAGACGCCGACGTCCGCGAGTCGCTGGCCAGCCACCTCGCCCGTCGCCGGGCGCAACTGGCCGTCGTAGAACTCCTGAGAGGAAAAAGCCTGGATGCGCTGGCTCATCCGGTACTGCTGGTCGAGCATCACCGACGCCTCCGGGTGGGTCTCCACGAGTCGCTGGAACAGCGACTCCGAGAGTCGACCACCCGAGCGCACCACGGGCGGCAACTGCTCGTGGTCGCCGACGAGCACGAACCGATCTGCGCGGTTGATGGCCGCGAGCGTGTCCGGTTCCGTCAACTGGGAGGCCTCGTCCACGAGCACCACGTCGAACTCCTGCTCGCGCATGATGCGAGACCCCGAGGTCGACGTCGTCGCCGCGACGACGTTCGCGGACTGGAGCGCCGTCGCGCGCTCCGCCGGGTCGCCGGACTGGTCGAGTCGGAGGTCCTGCATGTCCGGACGGACGCCGTTCTCCGTCCCCACGCGCACGATGCTGTCGTGGCCCTGGTCCCGAAGCGCTTCGAGTGCGTTGTCCACCGCGCGGTTCGTGAACGCAGAGAGGAGAACGCGGTCGCCGCGCTCCACGAACGCCCGGATGAGCGTCGCGATGGTGTACGTCTTCCCGGTACCGGGCGGGCCGTGCACGAGCGCGAAGTCCTCGGCGTTCAGCGCGCGGTTGACCGCTGCGTTCTGCGCGTCGTTGTTGTCGATGTGGCCGTGGTCGGTGTCCGCGAATTCGGGGCTCTCACGGTCGAACAGCACGTCCTTCTGGCGTTCGTCGCCCTTCAAGAGCGCGTCGTGGAGCGCGGTGAGCATCCGGTCGACGTTGAGTTCGGACGGATAGACGTCGAGGCGGCGCACGTCGACTGGTTCGTCCGTCGTCACCTCCACGCGGGACTCGTCGAGGTGTTCGATGCGAGCCATCTCCGCGGTGCCGTGCACGGGGTCGCCGTCCGACGCGAGCACGCGGTCGCCCTCCCGGATCTTCGACGCCGCCGCGCTCGGGCGTTTCGCAGTGAGCCGCCACCGGCCGTCCTCGAGTTCCGTCTGCCCGGCGGGTTCGAGGTCGATGACTGCGCGGTCGTCGTCGGCGCGCTCCGCCGGCGACTGCTCCCAGAGTTTGCGGTACTCGTCGTGGACACAGTGGCGCTCGCGCTCGATGGCCGCGTACATCTCGTCGAAGTACTCGCGCTCCTCGGCAGGGAGCGCCTGCCCGAGTTGGCCGGCCTTGGACTCCTGGTCGAGGCGCCCAGACACGACCATGCAGGTGTCCTGCTCGAAGCAGTACTCGCATTTCGCGTCGGCCTCGTAGCCCGTCGGCGGGGAGCCGTCGTGTTCCAGCGCCGCGAGGTGGTTGCGCTGGCGCACCACGAAGTCGAGGAACCCCTTCCCGACGGAGAACTCCTTGGCGGGCGAGAGGTCGCCCGTTTCCTCGTTGCGCTCGACCGCGGCGTTCTTCGTGTAGAGGAGTGTCCCGGTGTCCGCCTCGACGCCGCGCTCCTCCAGCATCAGCGCGTAGCACGCCGCCTGCACCTTGTCGTGGAAGCGCGGGTCGCGGTTCGTGTTCTTCCCCGTCTTGAGTTCCACGGGCATCCCGCGGCGGATGGCGTCACATCGCCCCTTGATGCCGAAGCGCTCCGAGATGAGAGTGTACTCGGAGCGCCACTGGTCGGTGTCGGTGAGCGTCCCCTGCTGGAGCCACCCCTCGATGGCCGACGCGTTCGCGCGCACGTCCGCCTCGACCTCCTGTCTGTCGCGCCCCAGCAGACCGAGTTCCAGGCCCGCCTCGCCCACCCGCTCCTCGATGGCGTCGTCCAGGTCCCGGCCGCGGAGCAGGTCCCCGAACACCTCGTGGACGATAGTCCCCTTCGTCACCGGGTACTTCAGCGGCAACCCGGAGAGCTTGTTGAGGTAGTAGAGCCGTGGACACTGCACGAACGACCGGATGTTCGTCACGTCCACGAGGAAGTCCGGCTCCACCACGACGTACGACGACTTCGACGTCGAGTACTGCGTCTCGCCGTTCCACTCGTCTTCCTCCGCGTCGGTCACCACGAGTTCCATCCCCTCGTCGAGGTACTCTGCCGTCTCCGTCCACTTCCCCCAGAGCGTGACCTGGACGGACTCGGCTTCCTCCAGTGGGCGCACGCGTACCTCCAGAATGTCCTTGTCTCCGTACTGCGTGTTCACCGACCGCACCTCTGCCACGTCGGTGACCTCGCCCCTGACGTTCACGAACAACATCTCGCAGTCCCGGCGAAAAACGTTGTCGCTCCTAGGAGGAGTTGGCGTTCGTCTTATGGACAACTTCAGGTGTGACAACGCCCAGAAAGCCCCCGGTCGCTCGCGGTCGCTCGTCGGCATATCTGCTCACTGCGTTCGCAGATAGTGGCCGACGAACCGACCACGCAAGCGCGAGCGACCGGCCCCTTTCATTCCCTCCCCGCTACCGGCTTCCCGGTATCCTGGTGGATTGAAAGGGCGAGCGCGCCTCGCGGGCGAAGCCTGTGTGCGCTCAGCGGCCACTGTCCGCGAGGGAGCGAAGCGACTGAGAGGATATGTCGCTGAGCGCACGCGAGGCGCGTGAGGGCTTTCAGGAGAAGTCGGCTACGAGAGCGAACCCGCGGACAATTCTGCCAACTCGGACTAGCGAGGACACCGCTTAAGTCGCCGAACTACCAACCCCCACCCGATGCGAGTACGGGACTGGGACGACATCGTGAACGAAGTCGTCGATTCGGGCGTGGACCCGGACGGCTGGCGTGCGGTCGCCGGAGACCGACAGCGCGGACTCGGCGAGGACTTCTACCTCGGCCATCCCGGCCGCGGCGTCTACCACCTGAAGACGTACGCGAAGAACCCCTTCGAAGTGAAGGGCGTGGGTTCCCGGGTCGCGCGGAAGATCGACGACGGTCTCGACGAGTTCCTGCCGAGCGACGACGCGGGGCGGTTCGCGGTGCAGTCCGCGGCAGAGGACGAGGACGACGCGAAGGACCGCGCGAGCAAACTCGAACAGGTGTTGCAGGCGCACGCCGACGCGCCGACGACGCCCGCGGACTTCTTCGAGGACGCGATGGACGCCGTCGAAAGCCCGGCGTTCGGCCCGATGGACTACGACCCGTACGGCCGTCCCGACGCGATGGACGACCTGGCCGACGAGTTCGCGGACGCCGACGAACTGCTGAACAGCGAACTCGACGACCTCATCGAGGACGACGACGTCGGTCGTGGGTTCCGGTAGGCGCTTTCGCCAGGGGGCGCTTTGCTCGCGCAGTAAATCGCCGACCTGCCTGGGTCTCCGGCCCACTCGGTCGACGAACGTTACTCCCGTTCGGACACATCGAGGGCTCGCGTCGGCCAGCGCATCAGTTCCACAAACGAGAACGCTTCTGGTGTCAGATGTACAGGATTTATGCTCGGTGAGCGGGCAGACGGGGTATGGCACGCCTGAACTGGTCTGGCATCCTGCTGGTCGCGCTCATCTTCCCCATCGGCGGCGTCGGACTCCTGTTGTTCGGTCCAGCGGGGATGATCGGCGCGCTGATGTTCCTGCTGTTCGTCGCTCCGGTCGTCCAGAACGCTCGACTGGAGACCCGAAACCGGATTGCGGAACTCGAGGAGCGCGTCGCCGCGCTCGAGGACGCCGGCGACCGGGGTTCGACGAGCCCTCGCGCAACTTCGCCTCGCGAGGACGCCGGCGACGCCGAGACGGAGTCGTCCGAAACCAACGGCCATTCCTCCGACGACGACGCACAGTCGCCTGACGAAAGCGACGGGTAGCGGTCCACCCGGGAACCGGCGATTGTCCTAAACTGCCGGAGGTCCAACGCGAAGTATGGTCGACGTGACGTACTACTGTCCGCGCTGTGGCGCAATCGCCACGCTGGAGCGAGACGCGTATCTCGCGGACAAGTCCGTGACACCGTTCCCACTCGAGGGGTGGACGTACGTCTCGCCCGGGGATAGCTACGAGGCAGACGACGTCGACGGCGTGCGGTTCGTCTGCGGGGAGAGCGACATCGAGTGGTCGTACCCGCCGGATCTCGGCCAGGAGGACGCGCCGGAATCGGGCGAGACTGTCGACGATTCGCCCGGCTGTGGCGAGCCGTTCTATCTGAACTTCGTGCGCTACGAGGACGGCCGGGAGGTCGAGGGTGACCAGGAATCGGAGTACGTCGAACTCGCCGAGGGGTCCGTGCCGAGCGGTCCCCGGGGGCCGTCCGGACCCGGTGGACCGCGGTGACACGGAGCCAAGGCCGACTCCAGTGACCGAGTGGTTGGCCGACTGCGGTAACTCCGTACCCGGACCGACGGCGTCTGCCGCCCGTCGTCGGATGCTCCCCGAAACCCACACGCTTTACTCGCGGCGCTGTGTGGCGTCATGGTATGCCAGAACTCACGCGCCGCAACGCAGTCCGCGCCGGCGTGCTCTCGCTCGCGGGTCTCGCGGGTTGTTCTACGGGGTCGGGGTCGTCGACGAAGCACAAACAACCGCGCCTCGACCGGGTTCGCGTCAGCAACTCGCTGTCTCAGGAGGTCTCTCTGGACCTGCAACTGGAACTCGACGGCGACGTGGTGTTCTGGCAGGACGTGTCGCTCCCGGGGACGAACGACTGGTCGAACAACTCCGGCAACCAGAGTGTCCAGGGCGCTACGTTCACGCCGCCCGCGTTCCCGCAGAAGCGCGGCGAGTGGCTGGTGCGGGCGCGCGTCCGGGACACCGAGGAGACGTTCAAGACGCTGTTCTCGAAGGAGACGACCGCCGAGTCGTGTCTCGACATCGGCGTGAACGTCCAGCAGGACGGCGTCGAAATCACGTACGTGGCGACCCACGACTGCGCTCCCGCTGGCACCACGACCACCGAGTCGTAGCTGAACGGAATCCCGCGGAACGCTTTTCGCCGTCTGTGCGCAAACACGCGCCATGACAGTCCGTATTCTCCACTACGCTGACGTGGAGAACGCCTACGACACCCCCGAGCGAATCGGCAGACTGGCCGGCGCTATCGAGGACCACCGAGACAGTGACACGGTCGTCACGGGAGGTGGTGACAACACCGGCCCGGGCGTGTTGTCGCTCGCGTGCGACGGCGCGCAGGCACAGGACTTCTTCGACGCCGTGGAACCGGACGTCGAGACGTTCGGCAACCACGACTTCGACCCCGGGTTCGACGCCGCACGAGAGCGAGCCAGCGAGTTCCCGGGAACGTGGCTGAACGCGAACGTCTACCTCGACGGAGAGCGCTTTGCCGCCGAGCACACGTCCCCGACTGCGCTCGTAGAGACGGCGAACGCGACGGTCGGATTGGTCGGCGTGACCGCGGAGAACACGCCCGAGATCAATCCCGTCGCCGGGTCACTCGAGGTTCGGAACGCGGCCGGCGCGGTCCGCTCGGCCGAACAGGACCTCCGGGACGCGGGCGCAGACCACGTCGTGGTCGTCTCCCATCGCGGGGGAAGCGACGAGGAACTCGCCGCGAACGTCGACGCGGACGTCATCCTCGGCGGCCACGACCACGACCAGCACGTCGCTCGCGTGGACGACACGCTCGTCGCGCGGCCCGGGGCCTGTGGCCACGCGCTGCTGGAAGTGACCCTCGATGGTGACGGCGCGACGGCCACACACCACGACACCACGGACTACGAATCTGACGAGGCGGTCGCCGGCGCGCTCCGGGAGCGACTGGCCAAAACCGGGCTGACGGAGACTGTCGCGCGCGCCGAGGAACCAGTCACGCGCACCGAGCGCGACCGGAAGGGCGGGGAGAGCCCTGTCGGGAACTTCGTCACCGACGCGCTCCGCTGGGCGGGCGACGCTGACGCGGCGCTCATCGTCGGCGGCATCCGGGAGGACGACCCGCTCTCGGGCGACGTGACTGTCGCGGACCTCCACGGCCTCGCGCCGTTCGACAACGACGTGCTGGTCGCCCGCGTCGACGGCGCGACGCTCCTCGACGCGTTGCGCGACCTCTCGCTGGCCGCGCGCTACGAGGACGAGGACGTGCCCGCGTGGTGGTTCGGCCACGTCTCGGGTGCCGAACTCACCTACGACGACCGCGACCACTCGATAATCGAGGCGCGCGTCGGCGGGGAACCGGTGCATCCGGACGAGCACTACGAGGTCGCACTCTCCGATTACCACGTCGTGACCGACCACATCGTGCGCGCCATCGGGAGCGAGGACGTGGTGCGGACGGCGGCGACGCTCCGGGATGCGCTCGTCGAACGCGCCCGCGAACACGGCGTCAACACGGACGTCGAAGGGCGCATCCAGCGGCCGTACCTCGACCAGCCGACGATTCACTGACACGCCGCGACCTGCTGTCGCGCCGCCATCCGCTGGTTACCCCTTGATGTTGCAGACGGGGTACGTGCGAACCACGAGGTCGCCGATGCCGAGCGCGTCGGAGACGCCGACGACCTCGTCGACGTCCTTGTAGACGCCCGGCGCCTCCTCCGCGATAGTCGCGCCGGAGGCCGCCTTCACGTAGATCCGGTTCTGCTCGCGGAGGTCGTCCTGTACGTCGCCGCCCTGGTAGTCCTGTTTGGCCTGCGTGCGACTCATCAGGCGCCCTGCGCCGTGTGCGGTGGAACCAAACGAGCGCGCGAGTGACTCCGCGCCACCCTTCAGCACGTAGCTCCCGGCGCCCATGCTCCCCGGAATGATGACTGGCTGGCCGACGCCGCGGTACGCCTCCGGAAGTTCCGGGTGGCCCGCAGGGAACGCGCGCGTCGCGCCCTTTCGGTGGACGTATAGGTCGCGCTCGACGCGCCCGCCACCGTCCTCGCCGGGGTAGAGGCTGTAGCCGTCCTCGGTGACGTACACGTCGTGGGATTCTTTCTTCGCGATGTTGTGCGCGACGTCGTACAGCAGGTCCATCTCCAGGGACTCCCACGAGGCGTCGAAGACGTCCGCGAACGTCTCGCGCACCGCGTGCGTGATGAGCTGGCGGTTCACCCACGCGAAGTTGATGGCCGCGCACATCGCGCCGTAGTACTCCTCGGCCAACTCGGAGTCGGCGGGCGCGGCGGCGAGGTCCTTGTTCGGCAGGCTCTCGAGGAACTCGGGTTCCTCCTGTTCGATGCGCCGGAGATAGTCCGAACACACCTGATGGCCGAGTCCCCGGGACCCGCAGTGGATGAGGACGACGACCTGGTCCTCGTCGAGACCGAACGATTCGGCGGTGTCGTCGTCGTACACGTCAGTCACGCGCTGGACTTCGAGGAAGTGGTTGCCCGAGCCGAGCGACCCCATCTGGCTCGCGCCGCGGTCCTTTGCCTTCTTCGAGACGGCGTCCGGGTCGGCGTCGGGGCGGCGGCCCTCGTCCTCGCAGTGCCGCAGGTCGTCGCGGACCGCGTACCCCTCCTCGACGCACCAGTCGACGCCGCGTTCGAGCGCGGCTTCGAGGTCAGTGTGGGTCCCCTCCACGACGCCGCCACCGCCGAGGCCGCAGGGCACGGCGTCGAACAGCGCGTCGACGAGTTCCTCCTCCCGGCCCTCGACGTCGCCGTAGGTGAGATTCGTCTTCACCATGCGGACGCCGCAGTTGATGTCGAACCCGACGCCGCCAGGCGATATGCAGCCGTCTTCGGCGTCGAACGCCGCGACGCCGCCGACCGGGAAGCCGTACCCCTGGTGGCCGTCAGGCATGCAGAGCGCGGGCGCGACGACGCCGGGCATGCACGCCACGTTCCGCAACTGGTCGAGGGTCTTGTCGTCGCCGATGTGCTCTAAGAGCGCGTCGTTGGCGAACACGCGCGCCGGAACGCGCATCTCGTCGTCCCGCTCGAGTTCCCAGACGTTCGCCTCGACCTCCGTGAGCGTGTGGCCGTCGGCGTCAAACGTAGTCATGCGTGAACGTCGGCGCGTCACAGTGGTAGGCGTTTCGTCTACGCGGCCGGGACGTTCACTCCGGCGACGAGCGCAGGCCGACGCGGTCGGCGACCCAGCCGAGGCGTTCGTCGATGGAGAACGGGCCGCCGCCCGTGACGAACAGCGCCGACGAGAGGCCGAACAGCGTGACGTGCGCGAGCACCGGGTCGTCCGGCAGGCCGAACAGCGTCGTCGTCAACACCACGAACGCGGTGGCAGCGGTGGCGCGCGTGAACAACCCGACGAACAGGAACACGCCGACCGCGAGTTCGGTGAGGCCAGCGCCCACGACCCACATGCCGGGGTCGACCGGGACCACCTGAGTGAGGTTGTACTTGTCCACGACGGCGAGTGCCGGCCCCGGGTGGGCGAGTTTCTCCCAGAAGCCCAGGAGCGCGAAGTTGAAGCCGACGCCCGCGCGCAGCACCGTCGGCGCGTACCGCTCGTAGGGTTCGATGGCGGCGTTGAACCGGTCGACAATCGGGTGTAGCGGGTCGACTCGGCCGTACACGCTCCCCTCGGTGGCCGCCACGCGCTGGAGGAGATGGTCGGCGCTCGGCCGCCCGCTCCCGAGCAGCAGGATGGCGAGGAACCCGCCGACGTACTCGCTCGCGAGCACGAGTTCTGGACGGACAGCGAGGCCCGCGAGGTACGCGAGGAGGCCGGCGAGCGCGACGACGCGGGTCGCCAGCCCGAACAACAACAGGAACCCCAGTGCCACCTGGAGGACGCGGAGCTGGGTCTCAACGAGCGGCGAGAAGTAGTAGCCCGCGAAGCCCGCGCCGACCAGCGGCAGGCCGACGGCGAGGCGGAGCATCCACGGCAGGAACTCGTGGTAGCCCGCGAGCGCCTGCCGGAGCGCGTACACGTCGGCTTCTGCCGGGCGGAAGCGGAGAAACGCGACCATCGTGAACAGGACCGCGAGCCCGCCGCCGCCGATCAACGCAGCGTTCAGTGGGTCCGAAAGCACGTCCACGAGGAAGCGCACGGCGGCGACGTGCGGAGCGCCCTCCACGACGTAGTCGACGTGCGGGAGTGAACCGCCGGTGCCCGGAAGTCCGACGAGACCGCCAGTTCCTGGGACCATACCCAGAGTTGCCGTCCGGGCGCCAAAAACCCGCCGCAGTCGTCGGCAGCAGTCCCACCTCAGCGAACCTCGATCCCCTCATCGAACCCCAGTCCTCGGCGGGTCTCGTCCCCGACGAACCCCGGCGCAGTGCCTCAGACGTCGAAAACCACGTACGCGAACCAGTTGTCCGCTCGCTCCTCGAGGCGCATCTCGGAGTACGTCACCGCCTTGATCTCGCGGGCGTGCACCTCGTTCAGTGGGACGCCGCGCGCGCTCGCCTCCACGACCCACTCGCCGTCCAGTTGGGACACCTCGACGCGGTGGTCCACGGGGAGGACGCCGCGCACGTCGCGCTCGTAGATGAGGCGGTCGAGGTAGTCGAACAACAGCGCCTCCCGGCTCTCGGCGCGCTCCGTTACGGTGAATCGCTCGCCCGAGTCGGGAATCTCGTCGCACATCGCCGCCGCCAGTCCGTCCGCGACGGCGGCGAACACGCCGCCGAGGCTGTCCGCGTTCGCCTCCACGGCCACGTCCGCGGTGTGGTCCCGGAGTCGGAAGCTCACTCTGAGCCTCCCCCGTCTCGGCGCGACACCTCGGGGACGTCCTGGCCGGTGAGTTGTTCGAGGCGCGCACGCGACAGTCCCTCCGCGCTCCCCGCGTCGGTCTCCGCGGTGGCGACGCCGGTCGTGACGATTGTGCGGATGCCCTCCTCGACGGTCATGTCCACGTCACGAACGCGGTCGCCGGGGACGTGCGCGAGGAACCCACCCATCACCGGGTTCGGCGCGAGCGGGAGGAACAACGTCTCCATGCCCTCTCGTCCCGCGGCCGCCTCGATGGCGTCGGGCGTCTCCGTCGTGCGGAACCCGAGCGTGTACGTCTCCTCGGCCGGGTACTCCACGAGCACCACCTCCTGAAAGTTGTCCGCGTCGCTCTCGAGCATCACGTCGCTCATCTGCCGAAAGCTCTTGTACACGGCGCCGAGCCCCGGAATTCGTTCGAGTGCCGCGTCGAAGTACTCGAGGACGCGCTCCCCGGAGCGAAACGACGCCACGAACCCCACGAGCAGCGTGAGCGCGACGATGCCCAGCACGCCGAAGGCGTCGACGAGCAACTCCGAGGCGTTCGGCGTCATCCCGAGTTTGTCGAGGGCGTCGACCAGCGGGTCGAGAAGGTCCGTTATCACGCCCGCGGCGACGCTCATCACGTACAGCGTGACGAGCAACGGCACGACGACGGCGACGCCTGTGAGGGCCGCTTCCCTGACCTTGTCGTACATGGACGCGCTCGCCTGCTGTACTCGCTCTCCCGTCGGCCCCGTATCGGCGAGCATCGTTTGCGCGCACGCCCACGACGAGGGAAAGGGTTTCGGCCTTCCGTGACGGTGGAATTATAGTCACTGGGCTGTTAACCACTGGCAGTGAGCGTCACGGTGACCGACCGAGTGGTCCCGCCAGGCGAGGACGACCTCCTCGACAGCGCGTGGGAGTTGAAAGAGCGCATCCGCGAACGAGAGGGACTCCTCAAACAGCGCCGCGGGTTCTTCGCGAACGCCTACCGGCGCTCGACGGTTCACTGCGTCCTCGACGGCGACGACCTCGTCGGATTCGCCACGGCGCGCTCGGACGGCTACATCCTGTTTCTCGCGGTCGAACCAGACTACCGCGGCCAGGGGTACGGCGAGCGACTCGTTGCGTCCGTCGCCGAGGACGCCGGGAAGGCGTCGTGTCACGCCCGCGTGAGCAACGAGAACGCCCTCGAGTTCTACCGACACCTCGGATTCGGCGTGGAGCGCGAGATCGACAACTACTACGAGGACGGCGGTGGAGCGTACTACCTTCGACTCGGGGACCGCGAACGGATCCGAGACCGCATCTCGGAGATCCTCCGCGGCCGCCGGTAGCCCACGCGCATCGTGGTCCCATCGACCCAGCGTGGCTGACTTCACGCCGGTAGACGCCAGCAACGCGTTCCAGCGCCGCGTCCGACCGCGCCGCTGGCCAGCCGGTTACCACGAGGGCTCCAAGACGATACGACTTTAGGGACCGTCTTCGTACCGACTTGTCGTCATGGAGGAGCGGACGCGTGCGTACCTCAGGGGTCGGTTCGGCGACTTCTACCGCCGGGCAGACGTCACACTCCCCCCGAGAGCGGACGACCGCGAATGGGGGTACATCCCGTGGACGTCGGGGCCGGACACCACGATGGTTCGGCACAAATCCACGCTCGACCTCGGGGACCACGCGGCGTTCCTCGACCGCGAGCGCCCGCGGCACGTCTACTTCTCGGCGGGGTACTACGAGGAACCTGGCGCGCGCACGATGGAGGAAAAGGAGTGGCTTGGCTCGGATCTGGTGTTCGACCTGGACGCCGACCACCTGCCGAACGTCACGCTCGGCGAGGACTCCTACGCGGAGATGCTCGCGAAGTGCAAGGGCGCGTTGTTGAAACTGCTGGACTTCCTCGACAGGGACTTCGGGTTCGAGGACCTCACCGTCGTGTTCTCGGGGGGGCGGGGGTACCACGTCCACGTCCGGGACGCGGACGTCCGCGACTTCGAGCGCGAACAGCGCCGCGAGGTCGTGGACTACGTGCGGGGCAACGGCCTCGACCTGGAGACGCTGGTGCGCGAGGAGACCGTCGACGGCATCGGCCTGAAGAACCCGACGGCCAAGCGAACACTCCCCGCCGACGGCGGGTGGGGTCGCCGGGTCACCGAGCGACTCGGGACGTTCGCAGACGACCTGCTGGCGCGCGGCGAGGACGACGCCGTCGAGTTCCTCTCGGAGTTCGACGGTGTCGGGGAGAAGTCCGCGCGCGCCATCTACAACGTCGTCGAGAACAACACGGAGGCGGTGAAGGCGGGGAACGTGGACGTCCACCCGGCGTTCCTGAAGGTCGCACGCAAGTACGTCGCAGAGACCGTCGAGGCCGAGAACGCGGCCATCGACGAACCCGTGACGACGGACACGAATCGCCTCATCCGCCTGCCAGGAACGCTCCACGGCGGCAGCGGCCTGCGCGTGCAGCGCCTCGACCGCGACGAACTCGAGGATTTCGACCCGCTGGTCGACGCCGTCCCCGAAACGTTCGTCGGGCACGACATCTCCATCGAACCCGAGCGCGAGTACACGCTCGAATTTCTGGGGGAAACGCTTACGGTGGAACCGGGAGTCGTGTCAGTACCTGAGTACGCGGGCGTGTTCCTGATGGCCCGCGGCTGGGCGGAGAAGGCAAAAGAATGAATCTGGAAGACCTCCGCGCGGCCCAATCGCGCGAACGGGCGACCGACGGACTGCAGGACCTCCGCGACTCCTTCTACGGGGACGTCGCGGAGTATCTCGAATCGCTCAAGGAGCGCCGCGAGGACGCCGCGGCGGCCGCAAGCGACCCCTTCGGCGACCCCGAAGTCCAGGAGCTCACGGACAAGATAGAGACCGGAGAGCAGGTCGCGGAAGCCATCTACGAGCGCCGCATGGGGAAACTCGTCAAGCAGGCGAGCCTCGCTGCGGCGGGGATGCCGGACGACGAGAACGGCCTCACCGCCGAAGAGCAGGACCTCTACACCGACCTCGTCGAGCGAATCGAGGAGAACAAGTCCCACGTCCTGGACGTCATCTCGGCGGACGTCGACGTTTCGCGGGAGGCCATCGACGAACAGGCTGACTCGACGCTTGACGACGCCGGCGCGGAACCAGAGACAGGAACAGAGAGTCCGCCCGACGCGACGGACGACCCCTCGGCGGCAGCGGCGATGGGTGGCGGACTCGACGACTCGGCGGACGAGTCGGCGGCGAGCACCGGGGACGCGTCAGCGTCGAGTGTAGCGGACACGGACGCCAGCGAGTCACCGGACGAAACGGCAGGCGAGGAGACCACCGATGGTGGTGAGACGCTGGACCGCACGACGGTTCGCGTCACCCGGGACGTCGGCGAGATCTTCGGCGTGGACGAGCGGCCGTACGTACTGGAGGCCGAGGACGTCGTGACGCTTCCCGAGGCGAACGCCGAACCGCTCGTCGAGAAGGGCGCCGCGGAGAAACTGGAGTAACCGGTTTCGCTCCGCGTGTAGCGTTCGGCCTGTTTATCACTGCGACCTTCGACGACGGGAGGCGCCGCCCGGATACCGGCCCAGGATCGTGACGAGGTTGTCGTTCTTCGCTGATTGTTTCTGGACGCCCCTCACCGGCCGGCGATGTCCAACACCACCTTGCCCGTGAGACCGCTATCACCGACCATCTCGTGGGCTTGTGCCACCTCCTCCAGGGGGAGCACCGAATCGACGACGGGTTCGAGGTGGCCCTGGTCGACGAGGCGCCGCAGTGCGTCGAGTGGGCGGCGGTCGCGTTCGAGGAACAGCATCTCGACGGTCAGATTCTTCTGGTACGCGTTTCCCCACTCGCCTACCGGTTCCAGAATCGTGACCAGTCGGCCGTAGGGTCTCGTGACGCCGGTGCTCTCCACCAGCGTCTCTCCGCCGACGGTGTCGAAGACGAGGTCGACGGGTTCGTCGAACTCCGACTCGATCACGTCCGTGAACGACTCGGACTCGTAGTCGATGGCACGGGTCGCACCGATGTCTTCTGTCTGTTCGACCGTTTCGGGGCTCGCCGTTGCGACGACAGTCGCTCCGCTAGCGGCAGCGATCTGGACCGCGTGCGCCCCCACGCCGCCCGCACCGTGAATCAGAACCGTCTCGCCAGCCGTCGTGTATCCCCGGTCGACGATTCCCTCCCAGGCGGTTGCGCCCGCGAGCGGTAGCGCCGCCGCCTCCGTGTGGGACAGTGTCTCCGGCTTGCGGGCGACGATCGATTCGTCGGCGACGTGGTATTCGGCGTAGCTCCCCTGCTCGCCGAATATCTCCGGTGTGTAGAACACCTCGTCGCCGGCCTCGAAGTCTCTGACTGCTTCGCCGACCGATTCGACGACGCCCGACACGTCGTAGCCGATGACCGCTGGCGGGGAAACGCCAGCCCACGACCCGGCTTCGCGGATCTGACAGTCGACGGGGTTGACCGACGACGCGTGCACTTTCACCAGGACCTCGGTCGGTCCCGGTGACGGTTTCTCGACGTCGCGCCGTTCGAACACGTCGGTTCCACCGAACTCCGTGATGACCATCGCATCCATGCGTAGCGCTAACGCCTGTCAGTACGGTAAAGGTTCACTCTACTACCGTAATCCGGTAACGATTCACTCTGCTTCTGGCAAGACCACTCGACAACCGGCCGGCGTGTTGTTCGACTGTCGGCTAGACCACTCTCTCAACCGAACAAACGCTGTTCGTCGTCACCACAGCGCCGACACACCACCCCCACGTTTTGGCTCACATGGCCCGCGTCTACGGGGTCACCGTCGACATCCGTCGGTACCCCGGCTCTCGGCAGAATCCGCAGTTCGGCGCCGACGCACTGGCCGCGTCGCTCGACGAGCACGGCATCGAGTACCGCCACGTCGGCGCTCGGGAATCGCCAATCGGCCTCGGATGCAGACGCGGACTCACCGAACGGCGAGTGGGAGAACGATTCGTTTCGCTCGTACGCCGACTACGCACTCACCGACGAGTTCCAGACGGCGCTCGACGACCTGGTCGCGCTCGCGGAGACGGAGGTGCCGGCGATTGTCTGTGCAGAAGCCGTCTACTGGCGGTGTCACCGCCGCATCGTCGCCGACTGGCTGCTCGCACGCGGCTGTGAGGTCGTCGATATCTACGACGCCGACCGCGCCGACGAACACGAGTTGACGCGGTTCGCGGAGGGAGACGACGGACGCGTCACGTACCCGGCTGACGAATCGTAGTCCGTCGAACAGTCGCGAACTGCGACTGGGCGCGTAGCCCTATCATCACGAACCCTACGACGCTCGCGGCGGCACCGGCCACGACGAGCAGCAGACCGTCTGTCGGTGCTACTCCAGCACTGTTGTGAAATTCGGTCGCTAACTGTGCCGCCACGATGAGCGCCCCAGCACCTGCTACGAAGCCAACGATTCTCGCCACACGGCTACGGACAGCGAGAACGCCCGCGGCGACGACCAGCCAACCGAGCGAGCGCGTCAGCGACCCCTGGATTTCCAGCCCGCTCTCGATGCCCGCGAGGTACATTAGCCAGTGGCCGTTGGTGACCCACGGCCACGCGGAACAGGTGACGACAACCGCACCGCCAGCCACCACGAGCAACTGGAGGAGGCGCACGCCGTAGCGATTCATCTACCGAACGTGATAACGGACAGAACAAAACCCTACTGGAAGGTGCCGGCGGTAGCGGTGGGTACGAGCATCAGCGCGCGGAGCGTGCTGTTCACCGCGAGCGCGGAGCGCTCGCGGGACGTTTTTAGCGTAGCTTTTTGCGAGGTGGGTTCCCACAGCGAGCGCGAGGCGCGTAGCGCCTCGACGCGAGCGAGGAAACTCACCGAAGTAACAAGGTCCGACTACTGGAACGCGCCGGGGACGCCTTCCCGGTCGCCTTCTTCGGGGCTGTCGGCTTTCTTGAAGCGGTCTTCCATCTCGTCGTACTGCTCGCGGACGTCCTCGTCGACGCTCGGCGTGACTTCTTCGAGTGCTTGCTCGAAGTGTTCCATGGTGACGCGGACGTTGCCGACGGAGTCGATGGCTTCCTCGGGGTCGACGGAGCCGATGAACTCGCGGGTGGCGTTCATGGTGGCTTCGCGGGCGAGCGCTTCGATGTCGGCGCCGACGAAACCGTCCGTGCGCGTGGCGAGGTCGTCGAGGTCGACATCGTCGGCCAGGGGCTTGTGCCGGGTGTGAACCTCGAGGATGGCGCGGCGCGCCTCCTCGTCGGGCACGGGGACGTGGACGTGTCGGTCGAGGCGGCCGGGCCGCAGGAGCGCGGGGTCGATGAGATCCGGCCGGTTGGTGGTGGCGACGACGACGACGTCCTCGAGTTCCTCGATGCCGTCGAGTTCCGTGAGGAGTTGGCTGACGACGCGTTCGCCGACGCCCGAATCGCTCATGCCGCGGCCGCGTTCGCCGGCGATGGAGTCGATCTCGTCGAAGAACACCACCGTCGGGGCGTTCGCGCGGGCCTTCTCGAAGACCTCGCGGACGCCCTTCTCGGACTCGCCGACGTACTTGTTGAGCAACTCGGGGCCCTTCACGGAGATGAAGTTCGAGTTGGCTTCGTTCGCGACGGCTTTCGCGAGCAGCGTCTTCCCGGTGCCGGGCGGGCCGTACATGAGCACGCCCTTCGCAGAGTCGAGATCCATGGACTCGAACACTTCGGGGTAGTCGAGTGGCCACTGGATGGTCTCGCGGAGGCGTTCCTTGGTGTCCTCGAGACCGCCGACTTCGTTCCAGGTGACGTCCGGCACTTCGACGAACACCTCGCGGAGTGCGGAGGGTTCGATGCCCTTCAGCGCGTCCTTGAAGTCGGGTTCGGTGACCTGGATGGCCTCCAGAACCTCGGCGTCGATCTGCTCCTCGTCGAGGTCGATCTCGGGGCGGACGCGCCGGAGCGCGTTCATCGCGGCTTCCTTCGCGAGGCTCTCGATGTCCGCGCCGACGAAGCCGTGCGTGGACTCCGCGAACTCGTCGATTTCGATGTTGTCGGCGAGGGGCATACCGCGCGTGTGGACCTGGAGAATCTCCTTGCGGCCCCCCTTGTCGGGGACGCTGATCTCGATCTCGCGGTCGAACCGGCCGCCGCGCCGGAGCGCGGGGTCGATAGCGTCGACGCGGTTTGTCGCCGCGATGACGATGACGTCGCCGCGCTCCTCAAGGCCGTCCATGAGACTGAGGAGTTGGGCGACGACGCGGCGTTCCACGTCGCCCTGGGTCTCGCCGCGCTTGGGCGCGATGGAGTCGAGTTCGTCGATGAAGACGATGGCGGGCGCGTTCTCCTCGGCTTCGTCGAAGACGTCCCGGAGTTGCTCCTCGGACTCGCCGTAGTACTTCGACATGATCTCCGGCCCGGAGATGGTCTGGAAGTGCGCGTCGATCTCGTTGGCGACGGCCTTCGCGATGAGCGTCTTCCCGGTGCCGGGCGGGCCGTGGAGGAGCACGCCCTTCGGCGGTTCGATGCCGAGTTGCTGGAACAACTCGGGGTGGCGCATCGGGAGTTCGATCATCTCCCGGACCTGCTCGAGTTCGTTGTCGAGGCCACCGATGTCCTCGTAGGTGACGTTCGGCGTGCTGTCGCCGCCCGCGCCGGCGCCCTCAGTGCCGCCGGCAATCTCCTCGGCTGGGCGCTCGGACACCTGGAACTCGGTGTCGTTACCGACGACGACCGTGCCGTCGGGGTCAGTGTCAGCGATCTTCACCGGAATCTGCTGGCCGGAGACCGTGCTCATCCCGCCGAAACCGAAGGAGACGGGGACGGTCTGCCCGGCGGTCACGGGGCGCCCGCTGAGGCGGTCCCGGACCATCGGCGTGATGTCCCCGCGAACGCGAAGGTTCTGCGGGAGCGCGACGGTCACGCTGGTCGCGGGCTTGATGTCGGCTTTCTCGACGGTCACCGTGTCGTCGATGCCGACGCCGGCTTCCTGTCGGAGGCGGCCGTCGATGCGGACGATGCCCTGTCCGCCGTCCTCGGGATAGCCCGGCCAGACGCGCGCGACGGCGCGTCCCTGGTCACCCTTCCCCTCGATGACGACGTAGTCGCCGTTGTCGAGGTCCATCTCCTCCATCGATTGGCGGTCGACGGCGGCCAACCCGCGACCGGCGTCCTTCTGTTTGAGCGGCTTGACCGTGAGTTTCATTGTCGTACCTCGATAGTGACGATGCCGTTATTGATAAGCGCTTTCGCCACTTCCCCGCCGGGTAGTTCCAACTCTCGCTGGACGGGCTCGCCGCCACTCGATTCGAAGACGAGGATAGCGGTTCCGTCGACGACGTCGACTGTGGCCGTGTCGTCGCTCACACCGAGGTCTGCGACGACGGTGGTCGCGTCCCCGTAGTCGTACTGGCGTACCAGGCCGTTCGTCTGGTCGTTGAATTCGCTGAGACGCATTGTAACTAACCTTGAGTAATCGCCCGAAGTATTTGAACCTATCGTCGAAGATGGGGGTGCGGTAGTCGATTCGATCGTACAAGTGGAATTGCGGTTCACACCGGCAAAGGTGTTTTGGCGGGGGGCCTCCTCGCCGCAGTATGGACACCGTCAGGCACGACGGGCGCTCGACGGCGTACCGCGTCACCGACCGCAGCGGCACCGACGCCGGACGCGGTTCGGAGGCAACTGACACCGCCGCGCCGGTGCTCTGCGTCCACGGCAGCGGCGGCACCCACGCCGTCTGGAAGTCCCAACTCGGCAGGCTCTCGCGCGACAGACCGGTCGCCGCACTCGACCTGAGCGGCCACGGCGACAGCGAAGACACCGCCGCCGACGCCGGACCGGACGCGCTCGACGCGTACGCACGTGACGTGCTCGCCGTCGCCGACGAGACCGACGCGCGTGTGTTCGTCGGGAATAGCCTCGGCGGCGCCGTCGTGCTCCGCGCCGTCCTCGACCACGGCGCGAGACCTGACGCCGTCGTGCTCGCCGGCTCCGGCGCGAAACTCGCGGTCACCGAGGACTTGCGGCGGTGGCTCGCGGGCTCGGACGGCGGCTTCGAGCGCGCTATCGAGTTCCTCCACGGCGACGACCTGCTTTTCCACGACGCCACCGACCAGGCACTCGAGTTCTCGGAGCAGGCGATGCGCGAGGCCGGCCGCGAAGTGGTCGAACGCGACTTCCGGTCCTGTCACACGTTCGATGTGCGAGACCGACTCGGCGACGTCGACTGCCCCGTGTTCGCGCTCACCGGCGAGTACGACCGCCTCACCCCGCCAAAATATCACGAGTACGTCGCGGAGAACGTCCCGGACGGCGAATGGACCACCGTCCCGGACGCCGCCCACCTCTCGATGCTCGAGACGCCCGAGGCGTTCAACGACGAGATTCGTCGGTTCCTGGACGACCGACAGATCTAACCTCCCATCGACCACGAGCCGCGCAAACATTTTCAGGGTGCTCGAACGAGAACACGCTATGAGCCGGAGCACTGACTTGCTGCTGTCCGGTGTGTTACTGCTCGCGTTTGCCATCTGGGTCGCGGTGACCAACATCGCGGGCCTCTACGCGAGCCAACTGTTCGCCTTCGCAGGCCTACTCGTCGGCATCGCCGGACTGATCGAAGGTGTGTTCCCGGAACTCGCCCCTGCCGCCGGAGAGGAGTCCGCCTAATAGAGGTTCTCGACGCCCTCCTCGACGTGGCTGTGCTCCTCGGCAGGGAACTCACCCGACTCGACGGCGTCCCGGTAGTCTTCGACGGCCCGCTCCATCTCGCCTTTGACGTCGCCGAACTGCTCGGAGAACGGCGGCGTGCGCTCGGAGAGGCCGAGGATGTCGTTGACGACGAGCACCTGGCCGTCGGTGTCGGGGCCGGCGCCGATGCCGATGGTGGGGATGTCGAGGGCGTCGGTGATGTCGGCGGCGACGTTCGCGGGGACGTGCTCGAGGACCAGCGAGAACGCGCCGGCTTCCTCGTGCTGTTCGGCGAGTTCGAGCATCGCCTGGGCGGCGTCCTGGTCGGTGCCCTGCCGGAAGAAGCCGCCGAGTTGGTTGACGTGCTGGGGCGTGAGACCGAGGTGAGCCATCACGGGAATCCCGAGGTTCGTGAGGCGCTCGGTGAGTTCGACGGTGTGCGGGCCACACTCCAGTTTCACGGCGTCGGCGTCCTCCTCTTTGAGCATTCGGCCGCAGTTCTCGATGGCGGCGGCTTCGTCCGCACCGAAGCTCAGGAAGGGCATGTCCGCGACGACGAGCGCGTCCTCGGTGGCGCGCGAGACGGCGCCCGTGGTGCTCGCGATCTCGTCGACCGTGACGGGGAGCGTGGTGTCGTAGCCGAGCGCGGTGTTCCCCATGCTGTCCCCAACGAGGATCATGTCGACGCCCGCGTCGTCCACGACTGCGGCGGTGGGCGCGTCGTACGCGGTGAGCATCGTGATCGGCTCCTCGCCGGCCTGCTGGCGGATGTCCTTGACCGTCGGCATGGGTGCACGTCGTTTGTCGACCGTGTTAAACGTACCCGAAGCGGCGGCCTGGGGGTCGGAAGCGACCCCGCCGGGGAACGAGGAAGTTAAGCGCCCAGCCCATCACGCTCCCTCGTATGCCGGAGTTACAGGAGCGCACCGACCCCGAGGGCGTCGACTACGGGTGGGTGATGCAGACCACGTTCGTGCTCACCATCGTGGTCGGCGCTCCCGTCGTCACCGGGCTGTCGCTGCTCTACGAGTTGCCGACGTGGGCGTCTCGCGTCTCCTTCGCGGTGCGCGTCGGCGCCATCGTCTGGATTCTCACCGCGCTCGGTGCGTACTGGTACGAGCGCCGGCGGCAACGCTGACGGGTTCGACCTGTCCGGTCACACCCACTGGAACTTCGTACCCGCGCGCTCTGCCGTCTCGGCGTCTTTCTCGGAGTCCCCGACGAACAGCACGTCCGCCGGTTCCACGCCGAGTTCCTCGACAGCAGCGAGCAGCGGCCCCGGGTCGGGCTTGCGCGACGCAACGGTGTCCCGTCCGACGACGACGTCCACGAGGCCGTCGAGGTCGTGTTTCTCCAGGGCCGCACGCACCGCCAGTTCGCAGTTCAGCGAGCAGACACCCACGGGGACGGACTGCGCTGCGAGTTCGTCCACGGTCGGCAGGCGCGTCGAGCGAAGCGCACCGCCGATCTCGTGCTGGGAGATGAGCGCGTTCACCTGCGCGCCGATGCCCGCGTCCTCGGCGGCACTGAGCAATTCCCACGTCTCGTGGTGGTCCGGGTCCACGCCCACCTCTCGCAGGCGCGCCCCCACCTCCGACTCGACCTGTGCCCAGTCCACGTCCAGGTCCGCCAGCGTCCCGTCGAGGTCGTACACGACGGCGGCGTACTCGTCAGCGTCGACATCGTCGGCGGCACTCCCGTCGGTCACGCGGTCTGGTACGAGTCCGGGAAGGAAGGTGTTTGGGCTAGGAGTCACCAGTGGTTCTGAAGGTGCTACTACCACCCGAAACGTCCCTACTGCCGTAGGTCGAGTCGCTTCTGCAAACACCCAGAAAGCCCCGGCGCGCTCGCGGCCTACGACTCGTTGCGCGCTTCACTCGCTTCGCTCGTTCCAGTGCTTACTTCGTCTCGGTTCGCGAGCGCGCCGCCCCTTTCAGTCCCTCCCTGCCGGTTGGCCAGCCGGTACGAGGTGGGACTGAAAGGGGCGACTGTCTCGGCGAAGGTGGACGACGGTGAGCCGAACGGAGTGAGGCGAACGTCGAAAGACGCGGAGCGTCTTTCGGAATAAGCACCGAGCGACCGCAGGGAGCGAGGCGCGCAGCGAGTCCCCCGAGTCGAGACAGTCGGGGCTTTCTGGGTGTCTGCGAATGTGATCCAGTTTGCTTCAGCTGAAGTAACTCAACGCGTACAGAAAACGGACTCAGTCCAGCAGCCCCCTCGCGATGATCTCCTTCTGGATCTCGCTGGTGCCCTCGTAGATAGTCGTGATCTTGGAGTCGCGGTAGAAGCGCTCGACGTCGAAATCAGTCGTGTAGCCGTAGCCGCCGTGGATCTGGACGGCCTCGTTGGTGACGTCGACGGCCGCCTCGCTGGCGAAGTACTTCGCCTGGGCGGCCTCCATGCGGTTGTCCTCGCCGGCGTCCGCCATGCGCGCGGCGTCGCGGGCGAGCAGGCGGGCGGCGCGGGTCTGGGTCTGCATGTCCGCAAGTTTGTGCCGGATGGTCTGGATATCCGAGAGTTTCTGGTCGAACTGCTCGCGCTCGTCGGCGTACTCAAGGGCGGCGTCGAGGCCGGCCTGCGCGAGGCCAACGGCCTGCGAGGCGATGCCGACGCGCCCGCCCGTGAGGATGTGGAGCGCCGCCGACATGCCCCGGCCCTCCTCGGTGAGGCGGTACTCCGTGGGAATCCGGCAGTCCTCGAACAGCAGGCTCGTGGTGTCGCTGGCGCGCAAGCCGAGTTTGTCCTCCTTCTTTCCGACCTCCAGGCCGTCGGTGTCCTTGGGCACGAGGAACTGCGTGATCTTGTCGTCGTCGCCGTCGACCTTCGCGAACACGATGACGACGTCCGATCGCTTCCCGTTCGTGATCCACTGCTTCTTCCCGTTCAGGACGTACTCGTCGCCGTCCTCACCCTCCACTCGCTCGGCGCGCGTGGACATCTGGGCGGGGTTCGACCCGGCGTCGGGCTCCGACAGCGCGAACGCACCGACCGGCCGGCCGTCGGCCATGTCGGGAAGCCACTCCTCCTTGAGGGCCTCGCTCCCGAACTCCGCGATACAGGACGTGGCGAGGCAGTGCACGGAGAGCGCGGTGGCGACCGAGAGCGCGCCGTACGCGACCTCCTCGTTGACGACGCTGTACGTCAGCGTGTCCACGTCGAGACCGCCGTGGGCCTCGGGCACGGTCATCGCGGTGACGCCGATATCGCCGAGTCCGTCCCACACGTCCTCGGGGAACGACTGCTCGCGGTCGCCCGCCGCCGCGGTCGGTCGGATCTCCTCGGCGGCGAACTCGCGCACGGCGTCGCGTATCTGGCGCTGTTCGGCGGTCAGGTTCATGGAGCGTCCTTCGCGCGCCCGTTGAAAAAAGGTGATTGGTTCCGGTCGGTCGGCACACGCTGATGCACCCGGGCGTGTGCTACCGCTCGCGGACGAACTGCACGATTTCGCGTGGAGCGGCGTCGATGCCACCGCCCTGCGCGAACGTCGCGCCGCCGCCACCGCCGCCGCCGAACTCCTCGGTCACTGCCCCGACCACTGCCTCGGGGTCCGTAGCGTCCGGCGTCGCCGCGACCACGACGAACGCGCGGTCGTCGCCACCGGCGACGGCGACGACATCCGCAGCGTCCCCGTCTCCCCCCACGACGTCCTTCGCGGCGTCGCCGACGTCGTTCGCGTCGAACTCTGAAACGGTGCCGACGCGCCACCACTCGCCGCCGCGTTCGAGGTCGCCGAGGTCCTCGAGTCGCGTGCGAATGGCGTCCATCCTGAGGTCCGCGAGTTCGTCCTGGAGGTCGTCGCGGTCAGTCTGGAGGCGCTCGACTTCGCCAGCGAGTTCACCCTCAGGAACGCCGAGCGCGCGGGACGCCGCGCGACTCGCTCTACGGACGTCGGCGCGGCGCTCGACGGCCGACGGGCCGACCGCGAACTCCACGCGCGTCAGCCCCTCCCCGGGGTTCGAACGCGCGAGCACCTCGACCGGTCCGATCTCGCTCGTGTTGCGAACGTGCGTCCCGCCGCAGGCTGCGGCGTCCCAGTCGCCGACCTCGACCACGCGGATGGCGTCCGCGTCGCTCATCACGCCCTCCTCGGTCTTCGTGTTGAACGCAATGTCTTCTCGTTCGTGAGCGGCCTCGGTCGGCACCTCACCCCACGTCACGTCGTGGGAGTCCCACACCGCGCGGTTCGTCAGGCGCTCCAGTTCGACGAGCACGTCGTCCGTGATGTCAGTACTCGTCTCGAAGTCCACGCGCACCTTCTCGGGGGAGATGTCGAACCCGCCGTAACCGAGGTCGTCGAGAACGCGCCGTCCGGCCCCATAGAGGACGTGGCTCGCCGTGTGAGCGCGCATACAGTACCGGCGGAACTCGGGGTCGACCTCACCCTGCACCTCGTCGTCGACACCGAACCCCGGTTCCGATTCGAGTTCGTGGACGACACCGCTGTCGGTCTCCCGGACGTGCGCGACCGGAACGCCGCCGAGCGTTCCGCGGTCGGCCGGTTGGCCACCGCCTTCCGGGTAGAAGTACGTCTCCGCGAGCGTCACCGCCGTCCCGTCGACGCCAGTCACTCGGCTGGCAAAGGACGTCGTGTACGGGTCGGTCGGCGCGAGCGACGCTGTCATACCGAACGCAACTCACTGGACGTAGAAAAACCAACTGCCGACGGCAACCCGACCGCGGATGGAGCACCGCCCGGCAGCAACAGACGGCTGCGCCGACGGCCGGCATCGACCGGCCACAGCGACAGACCAACCGCCAGCAGTAGCTCGACCGCCAGCAGTAGCTCGACCGACGGCTGTTCGTCCGACTCGTCGCGACGACCGGCGTGTCGGCCGAGTCCGACGCCTACTCGTCCGCGAGTTCCACGTCGAGGAACTCCTCGAGTGCGGCGACGACCGACCCGCCGACGCTCGCCTGGGTCGCGCGGCCCTGCTCGACAGCGAGCAGGTCCTTCTCGTCGATGTCGAGTTCCTCGGCGACCTCCTCGCGCTGGAACCCCGCGTCCTGGCGGGCGCGAACCACGCGCTCGCCGTAGTCCGAAACCAGGTACGGGAGGCGGTCGCTCTCGTAGTTCGTCCCCTCCTCCTCCCAGCGCGTCGAATCGCCGGTCCGGGCGTCGAACTGCCGCGCAGTGTTCTGGGCCGCCTTGCGCTTTCGCTCCTGCTCGTCGTCGCTCGCCTCGGTCTTCTTCTGCGTCTCGTCGTGGCTCGCACACGACGGACAGACCGTCAGCTCCGCGCCAGCGACGTTCGCGGTGCGCAGCGAGTCCGAGGACGACCCGCAGAGTTCGCAGCTCTGCCCGCCGCCGCCACCGCCGGCGCCGCCGGTCGAGTACTTTGGCATACCGTGTCGTATGAGCACGCCGGCATTTCAATAGCTCGCTTGTCCGCTGGACACGACTAAGTGCCCGGGGTGCGAGCGACGCGACATGACAAGCGTCGCGTCGCGCGCGTACCTCGCCGCGCTCGACACGGAGGACGCGCGCGAAGCGTTCGGGGACGCCGTCGAGACCGCCGCTGAGCCGCCGGCGGTCACCGACCTGCTCCGCAGCCTCGGCGACACTCGCGTGTGGGCGACCCGCGAGACGGACGTCCTCTCGGAACTCGATCGGGGCGACTACGTTCTGTTCCACCGCGACTGGGGACTGCGCTGCGTCGCACAGGTGTGGTCGACGACCGCCGACAGCGACGCCGTCGCCGCCCACACGGACCTAGAGAACCCCGCCGGCGAGTGGGGGATCGTCACGCTCACGAACGCCCAGCGCGCACTCGACCACGTCTCCTTGCTATCGCTCGACGTCGGCGACGCGCAGCGAGCGAAGTCGCTGTACCGAATCGACCCCGAGGTCGCCACAGACGTCGAATCGAGGTTCACCACGGCCGCGCGCTTCGTCGAGGAGACCGTCCCCGACCCGCTCGCGTTCGACGTGCCGCCCGGCGGGACGCCGCCCGACCGCCGGCCCGAACCCGAGCGCCGCCCCGACGCGAAGGGCGCGAGCGGGGGTTCAATCCCCGGCGACGCCGACCACGTCCTCGACGCTCACCTCGACGGCCTCGACGGCGTTCGCACGGCCGCCTGGCGCCTCCTCGCGCTCGGCGCGTTCCTGCTCGGCGCCACGCTCGCCGTCGTCGCGCAGTACCGCCCACCGGACGGCGACCCGTTCTACGTCTCCACAACGGTCGCCGCTGGCGTCCTCGCCGTCGCCGTCGGCGGCGCGGCGGCAGTCGGCGTCGCCGTCCACGGCGTCGTCGCGTCCCGCCCCGGACTCGACTCGTTCACCCGCGAGCACGCCGCCGCCTCGCGGCGCGCCGGCCGCGCGGAGTCCGACTCGGACGCCGCCACGCACGTCGCCCGCCGCCTCGAGGATCTCTGTGCCGACCTCGACGCCCGAACCCGGCGCCTCGGCCTCGTCGTCGCGGGCGCGACGGTCGCGGTGCTCGTCGGCTGTGTCTACGTCGCGTACGGCCTCACCGCGCAGGTGTCGGGCGCCGTCGAACCGGGGTCCGCTCTCGTGCTCGCCGGCTTCCCGCTCGCTGTGCTCGCGGCCACCCTGACAATAGTTCGACGCCACGTCGGCGGCCTGGTCGGCGACCGACTTCCCGGCGTCCGTGGCGCCTTTTCCACGCCGGACGGCTCCGTCGCCGACCGCCTCGACGCGCTCAAGCGCCGGGTCGCCTCGCTCCCCCAGCGCCTCCGATAGCCGTCGCTGTCGGTTCTCGCGTGTCACGGCCAAGTTACTATCACGGACGCATCGCTGTTCGATGTTGGGTCAGTAGGATTGTGCGTGGGTGATGTCCCTCGAGAGGGGAATCACCGTGCATCGCGTGCAGCCTCGACGACGATGTCGTCTCGGCGTTCGGTCGGCGTTCGCCGACCCGTGCGATGCGTGGGACAGGATTTGAACCTGCGAACCTCTACAGGACAGCGCCCTCAACGCTGCGCCTTTGGCCTAGCTTGGCTACCCACGCTCGCGCGTGCTTTCCGCACTCATCGGTATCCGCCGGTCGATTAAAACCCCTACGATTTGGCCGTCCTGCCCGAGGGACGGAAACCGCTATGGGGCGCCCTCTCGAACCCCCGGCCATGGCCGACGGATTCGCGCGCCGGAACGTCGAGTCGCTCGCGGCAGTGTTATCTGTCGTCTCCATCGCGCTCGTGGTGGGTGCCGTCCGCGGCGTTGTGCCAGTGGCCGTGCTCCCGCGTGCGTCGGATTCGGTTCTGCACGCGATTCCAGCGGTGAACGCCGGCATCAGCGCCGTCGCCATCGTCACCATCCTCGCTGGCTGGCGCTGGATCCGCCGCGGCGAGATTCGCAAACACCGCGCCGCGATGCTGACGACGACGGTGCTGTTCGCGGCCTTCCTCGCGCTCTATCTCTACCGCGTCGCGCTGGTCGGAACGACGCCGTTCCCCGGCCCCGAGGGAGTCTACACGTTCGTCTACCTGCCGATTCTGGCGGTCCACATCGGTCTCGCCATCGTCTGCATCCCGCTGCTGTACTACGCGCTGCTGCTCGCGGGAACCAGGCCGGTACGCGATATCTACGACACGAACCACGCGAAGGTGGGACGAGTGGCGGCCTCGCTATGGTTGATCTCGTTCTCACTCGGCATCGTCGTCTACCTGCTGTTGTACGTCGTGTACTGACGGCGTCAGCCCTCCTGCTAGCCTGTTTCGGAGACCACGTCGTCCCAGAGGCCGCGGAAGCGCTGGTAGGACTCGTCGGCGAGCATCGACCGGACGAGTGAGAACACGCTACGAACCTCGTTCTCGCGGCTGTTCGACGCCAGCCACGCGAGCAGGCGGTAGACGCGGTCCTCCTCGGCGTACATCAGGAGTGTGCTGATGGAGTCGAACGTCAGCCACCCCTGCGAGGGTTCGAGGTAGCCAAAGCCCTTGCTCACCTCGATGCTGATGCCGGTCAGGTCGCTCGGTTCGACGCGCTGGCTCACCCAGAGCGGGCCGTCGTACCGGTAGTCCGTCGCGGTAATCGGGACGACCCCGACCGAGCGTGGGTCGTGGCCGTGGGCCGTTATCTGTTGTTCGATGACGCTCGGTGAAAGCGCCGTGGAGACGACGAGGAGGTTGTCGAACGCCTCCTCGGGAAGTTGGTCGAACGGCGGCCCTTTTGAAGCCTTCTCGAAGAGCAGTTGCTCACCGGGAGTGAGGTCGAGCGTGGACGCGGGACGCGCTAGCGTTGACCGCATCTCGCTATCACTCATCGTTACCACCCCGTGGCGCGCTCTCGAACCCCTCTCCCGCCGCTTCGAGTTCGACGTCGAGCGTCGACGCCTCGTCCCTCGAAATGTGTCCCCGCGCGAACAGCCACGACGTGCCGAGGACACCGGCGGTGACGCCGACTTGCATGGTTTCCGACGCGATGCCGGGCCCTCGAACCACCTGAACGACGACGCTCGCCGCGAGCAAGCAGATCGTGAGGGTGCCGGAGTAGATGGCGTGCGTGTGCATCACGCGGTGACTGTAGGTCACGACGGGGTAGAGCATCCCCAGGGCGATAGCGAGCAACACGACCACGCGCACCGATTCGGCGAAGGACGGTGTCACGGAAGCACCTCCGTGGGGTCGATGTCTCTGGGGCCCCGGCGTAACAGAACGATGAGCGTAATCGCGAACCACGCGAATCCGGTAACACCGAGGAGACTTCCGACTGTCCAGACGGCCCCGAGCGTCTCCGAGGTTCCGAGCAGTTCCGCGGCACCCGAGAGGGTGAATCCGACGCACGCAACCGGGAGTCCGAGAACGACCACGCCGAACGGCGTTCGGCGGTACCCCCAGACGGCGATCGTCGCGAGGGGCACGCTCATAGAGAGTAGTACGACCTGACCGAGATTCAATATCGTCGTTATCTTTGACACCAGATACCGACCACGTTCGTTTCGAGTGTATTACTCGGGGGTATTGAACGCTTGGGGTCGGCTTTGCCGCTCTCCGGGGTCGACTCTGCCGCTCTAGTCGTCCGCGGGCGCATCGACGTCGGGGCGTTCGGCGTCCCTGTCACTCTCCTCGCCAGCGACGTCGAAAGGATATTCGCCGGTCACACAGCCAGCACAGAGGTCGGCTTCGGACTTCCCGATGGCCGCGGTGACGGCATCCAGCGGGAGGTAGGAGAGGCTGTCCGCGCCGATCTCGTCGGCGATCTCCTCGGTCGATCTGTCGGCGGCGATGAGTTCGTCGCGGGTCGCCATGTCGATGCCCATGTAGCAGGGCGCGGTGATTGGCGGCGCGCCGATGCGGACGTGGACCTCGTTCGCGCCCGCCTCCCGAAGGAGGTCGACGAGTTGGCTGCTCGTGGTGCCGCGAACGATTGAGTCGTCGACGAGGGTGACCGATCGCCCCTCGACAGTCGACCTGATGGGGTTGAGTTTGAGGCGAACGGCGCGCTCGCGAGCCGACTGGGTCGGCATGATGAACGTCCGGCCGACGTACCTGTTCTTCATCAGCCCCTCCGCGAACTCCACGCCGGAACCGGCGTCCTGGGCTTGCTCGGCGTAGCCGGAGGCGAACGCGCGCCCGGAGTCCGGGACGGGCATCACGACGTCACTGTCGACGCCGGCCTCCCGCCAGAGGTGGCGGCCGAGTTCGCGGCGCACCTCGTAGACGAGTTCCTCGTCGACGACCGAGTCGGGGCGCGCGAAGTAGACGTACTCGAAGAAGCAGTGGGCGGTGTTCGGCTCCTCGACCAGCTGGTGGGAGTCGTAGCCCGCGCCGTCCTCGTGGAGGACGACGAGTTCGCCCGGCCGGACGTCCCGGACCAGGTCGCCGCCGAACGTGTCGATGGCCGCGGATTCGCTGGCGAGCACGTAGCCGTCCTCGAGTTCGCCGAGCACGAGCGGGCGGTTGCCGAGGGGGTCGCGCACACCGAGGACGGTGTCGTCGTGCGTGATGGTCAGCGAGTACGACCCGTGGATGCGGTTCATCGTGCGTTCGACGGCGGGCACGAGGTCGGCCTCGAGGAGGTTCCGTGCGAGATCGTGGGCGATGACCTCGGTGTCGCCGTCGCTCGTGAACGCGTGGCCTTGGTCTGCGAGGCGCGCCCTGACCTCGTCGGCGTTCACGAGATTCCCGTTGTGGCTCAGACCGAGCGCGCCGCCCTTGAACGAGACGGAGAAGGGCTGTGCACACGACTTGTCCACGCTTCCGGCGGTCGGGTAGCGGACGTGCCCGATGCCGGCGTTCCCGCGGAGTGCCTCGACGTCGTCCTCGTCGAAGGCGTCGCCGACCAGCCCCATGCCGACGTGCTGGTGTTGCTGGAAGCCGTCGTGGGTGACGATGCCCGCGGACTCCTGGCCGCGGTGCTGGAGGGCGTACAGCGCGTAGTACGTGGGGAGCGCGGCGTCGCGGTCGGCGAGCGAGACGCCGACGACGCCGCACTTTTCGGTCGGTCGGTCGAACACGGCGTCGTCGCTGCGGCCGCGTGACATGGTCGTCCGTTCCCCCCGACGCAGGGTAAAACTTCCGCAAGCGTGTCGAATAAACTCTTTCCAAGAGCACAAATATACACAATTGTGGACATCATCGGCCGCTCGGCACTGCTGCCCCGAAGGACGAATCAGGTATCGGTAGCTGCTGGACTGCGAGAAGAGATTCCTGTCCAGTATCTCTCACTGGCTGGAGACTCACTTCTCGAGATCGACACTCGCACCTCGAAAAACCGGATTGCCGTCTCAATGCTCGAACTGCCGTCTCACTGCTCGAAAACGAATCAGTGCACTACGGAGTCGAAGCGAAACCGTAGAGAGAAGAACTCAGTTGTCGCCGGTCTTGCCCTGCCACTCGTAGTCGCGGCGCTTCGCGGACTTCCCGAAGCCGCAACTCGAGCACTCCTTCTTCTTCGTGTGGTAGGACTTCTCGCCGCAGCGGCGACACTTCGTGTGCGTCGTGGTGTTCTTCTTCCCCTGGCTGGGTGTTCCTGCCCCGGTCATGGTTCGATTGTGACGACGTTATCGCCACGGATAACGGTTGTGTCTTCCCCTTCTACGACCAGATTCATGTGCTGGTCGTAGCCCGTCAGCACGCCCGTGAACTCCTCGCCGCCCTTGAGTCGGACCGTAACGGTCTCCTCCAGGGAGTCCTCCAAGATGTCGAGCGGTCGGCCACTCATACACCCAACGGCACGCGTCTCGTGCTTAAGGCTACCGAAACCCGGTCTCCCCCGAAAGGTGGCCACGTAGCGACCATCGGACGGTGCCCACGAGGAGGGTAGACAACCGCACGACAAGCTCAGACGTCCACTGCAAACGACTCGCGGTCCTCGTTCGCCGCCGCGAACGCCGCGAGCACCGCCGCGGCGTCGGTCAGGTCGTCGGTGTCCACGACCTCCGCAGGCGTGTGCATGTACCGGTTCGGGATGCCGAGCATCAGCGTCGGCGTGCCGCCGCGCGCCGTGAAGAACGCGTCCGCGTCCGTCCCCGTTCGGAGGCCGTTTGTCTCCACCTGCACGTCGATGCCCTCGTCCTCGCCGGCGTCCCGGACTGCCCGCACGACCAGCGGATGGTTCGCCGCGCCGCGGGCGACCGTCGGGCCGCCTCCCAGTTCGACTTCCGTCGCGCGCTTCCCCGGGTACGTCGGGTTGTCGCCCGCGTGAGTCACGTCCACCACGACGGCGGCGTCCGGGTCGAGGTCGAAGGCCACCATCTGGGCGCCCTTCGTGCCGAGTTCCTCCTGGACCGTGCTGACAGCGTGGACCGTGCAGTCGACGCCGCGTTCGGCGGCGCGACGGAGCGCCTCCGCGGCGACCCACGCGCCGGCGCGGTTGTCGAGTGCTCGCCCGGCGAGTCGCGTCCCCGCTAGTTCGTGGACGCCTGCCGCGGGCGTCGCGGGGTCACCGATCTCTACGAGTTCCCGCGCGTGGTCGCCGTCCTCTGCGCCGATATCGACGTGCTGTTCGGTGACGTCCGCCGCCTCCTCGTCGCCGCCGAACCCCCGAAGGTGGGTCGCGGTCTGGCCGATGACGCCGTTGACCACGCCGTCGGTGGTGTGGACGTGTATCTGGGTACCCTCGCTCACCGTGTTGTCCACACCGCCGATGGGTTCGATGCGGAGGAAGCCGTCCTCAGAGACGCTCGCGACGATAAACCCGACCTCGTCGGCGTGGCCGGCGAACGCGAACTCGGGGGAATCAGCGTCACCATCACTGCCATCGTACGTCGCGACCGCGTTACCGTAGGCGTCGGTCCGCACGTCCGCGAACTCGGAGACGTACTCCACCCAGACGCGCTGGCCGTCGGCCTCGAAGCCGGCGGGGCTGGCGGTGTCGAGCAGGTCGTACAGGAACTCGCGTCGTTCGTCGTCCATGGGGCGTGGTGTCGCACGCGCGACCATCAACCCCCCGGTGTCGGAACTGGATGCAGTCCCCTGGCATCGGAACCACGGGAACCGCCGGTTCTGCTCCCCGGGGAAAAGTTCCCTGCCACAACGGCTAAATGGATTCTCGGAGAACACACATCCATGGGAATCATCGAGTTCCACCTGCACGAGCCAGAGTTCGAGTTCGCGCCGTCGATGGGTAGTCGCGGTGGCGACGACTCCGGCCTGATGGATGACTCCAGTATGATGGACGACCGCGACACCGAGTGGTCATCCGACGAGGAGGAGAGCGGCGGCGGCATGGGGAAAGTCGTGGCGCTCGCAGTGCTCGTGGGCCTCGGCGCGCTCGCCATGTGGCGGCGCCGCGGCGGAAGCAGTGGCCACGAGGACGAGGCGTTCGAGACCGAGGACGAAGTCGAAGTGTACAGCTAGACGGCGAGCGCCGGAGGTTGCGCTGTTCTCTCGGATTCCGTCGGTTTCCAGGGGAAGGAATTTGTCCGTTCGGGCCCCAGTGAGGGTATGACACTGCTCGAGAGCGCGCGCGCCGTTGCCGACGCCGACGACGACGGCGCCATCGACTGGGACGCCGTCGCTGACGCCGCGAAGGCCGCGACTGATCCCGGCGACATCGCGCTCTCGGAGCGCGAAGCGGAGGCGTACGCCGCTGACGTGCGCGCGGCCCGCGAGCGGATTCAGGAGGTGTCCGGCGCCGAGTTCGACGTGCCCGACACCGTCGAGATACAGAACCGACACCACTGGGTGGACGCGAACGTCGAGACGTTCCGCCGCGTGTTCGAACCACTCGACCGCCGGCCGTCGCTTTTGCCGGGCGTTACGCGGGCCGTGAACACGGCGACGACGGCGGGCGCGCTGGCGTTCGTCGCGCGGAACGTCCTCGGCCAGTACGACCCCATCCTGCTCGCAGAGGGTTCGCACTGTCTCTACTTCGTCCACCCGAACATCGTGCGGGTCGCCGACGACCTCGGCGTCCCGTTCCCGCGGTTCCGGCGCTGGATCGCGTTCCACGAGGTCACCCACGCCGCCGAGTTCGGGGCCGCGCCGTGGCTCTCTGCGTACCTCGGTGACCGCCTCGAGGAGGGCGTGGCCGCGCTGTCCAGGGGCCGCATGGAGCGCCGCGCGTTCGAGGACCTGAACCTCGCGATGACCGCCGTCGAGGGGTACGCCGAACTCCTCATGGACGAGACGTTCGACGACGAGTACGCCGACCTCCGAAAGAAACTCGACGCACGGCGCCGGGGCGGCGGGCCGCTCACCCGCCTCCTGCGGCGCGTGCTCGGGTTCAAACTCAAGCGCGAGCAGTACGAGCGCGGGCGCGCGTTCTTCGACGCCGTCGCCACAGAGCGCGGCCTCGCGGGCGCAAGTCGGGTCTGGGAGTCCCCCGACAATCTCCCGACCGACCGTGAACTCGAGGACCCCACGCGATGGCTGGCGCGGATTTCACCGCAGTAACAACCGCAGAGTGGAATCCCGCGACCGCCGACGCCAGTTACCCGTCACATTCCCGTAGTCAGGGTGAAGGAGGAGAGGACCGTACGAGCGGACGATGACGCCCACGCTCGACGAGCGCGACAGGGTGGTACTGGAGTCGCTCCGGCGGGGGAACGCCGACATCGAATCGCTGGCGGACAACACGGACACCACGCCCGAGGCTCTCCAGGACCGGCTCGTCGAGCTCGCGGACAACGGGCTGGTGGAACGCGCCGACGCGGGCGGCTACGCGCTCACCGCAAACGGGGAGCGCGTGCTCGTCGCCACTCCCGCTGGGACCGCCGACGACCGCATCGACACGCCGCCGGACGTAGAGCGGGTAATCGAATCCTTCGACCTGCGCCCGGACAGGGAGGCGGCGGTCCGGGGCGCCCACTCGTTTCTCCACTACTGGGGCGCGGCGACCGACAGCGAGATCGTCGACGCCGTCTACAGTGAGGTGCCTGCGGGCTTCGACGGCCCCGACGAGTGGTGGGCCGGGTTCGTCCGCGAGCGCCTCGAAGCACTGCCGTCGGTCGAACCGCCGCGGTCGCCGGACGGCGAGTGGCAGTACTCGGGCACGCCCATCGTCGAGGAGGAAACCGACGACGGCCGCCTCCTGTTCGAGGACGAGGCGGTGACACGGAGCAGCGTGAAGTTCGCGCTGGAGCGACTCGACCTGACCGACGCCGAGCGCGCGGCGGTCCGCGAGGCGTTCCGGGTGCTCGCTCACGAGGGCGAGGTGACCGCGGCCGACGTCGTCGACCGTGTGTACGCCGACCACGACGCGGGGTACGACTCGCCGGACGGGTGGTGGGCGGACTGCGTTCGACCTGCGTTCGAGGCGTTCCCCGGCGTCGAGCGGGTCGACGAGAACACCGGGACCGGCGAGGAGCAGTCGGACGAGACCGAGGAGGGCTGGAGGTACCAGTCGTCCGACGAGGGGTAGCCCGACAGAGCGAGGAAGCCCGACAGCGAGAGGAGTCAGCAGCGGGGGTAGCCCGACGTCGCGCCGGGTATCCCTTTGGAAAAGCATTTGCTCGGAGGTGTCGACTGTTGACGTATGATAGACGAGACTGCCGAGGAGATACGCGAGATGCGCACGCACTCGTCCTCGGTCGTCGCCGTGAAGGCCGCCCACGCGCTCCAGGACCTGCTCGACGACGAGTACCCGACGGTCGAGGAGTACGTGCGGGCGCTGGAGCGGAACAGCAACGCGCTGCGGCGCGCGAACCCCTCGCACGCGTCGCTCGCGACGACCCAACGGGACATCGTGAACGCCGTCCAGGACGCGGACCCGGAGTCGGTGGAAGCGGCCCAGGAGGCGACTGCGACGGCCATCGACGACGTCGTCGAGACCGTCCAGAACGCCAAGCACGCCGCGGCGGAGGCGACCGCCGAGCGCATCCAGGACGGCCAGACGCTGCTCACGCACGATTACTCCTCGACCGTGCTGGAAGCCATCGAGCTGGCGGCGCAGTCGGGCAAACACCTCGAGGTGTACGTGACGGAGGCCCGCCCCCGCCACCTCGGGCGGAAGACCGCTCGCACGCTCGCCGCCATCGACCGCGTGGACCCGACGCTCGTCGTGGACGGCGCGTTGGGCTACTACCTCCCGGAGTGCGACCGCGTGTTGTTGGGGATGGACTGCATCGTCGAGGACACGTACTACAACCGCGTCGGCACGTACCCGCTCGTGGCGACCGCCGCCGACGTCGGCGTTCCGGTCACCGTCACGGGCGCGAGTTCGAAACTCGTCGACGAGGGGTTCCGCTTCGAGAACGACTTCCGGGACCCAAGCGAGGTCATCCGCGAACCCCCGGAGGGGTTCGAGGTGAAGAATCCGGCGTACGACGAGACGCCGACGCGACTGCTCGACACCGTGGTGACGGACGACAAGACGACGGAGTTCTAGAGGGTCAGACCTCCGGCGGGGCCTCCAGTGCGAGCGTGATCTCGTGGGCTTCGACGTCCTCGTGGGCGGCGACGCGGCCGCCGACCGAGACGCGACTGCCGTTCGACTCGAGCACGAACGCGGCGACCTGCTCGGTCTCCTCGAAACTCGTCTCCACGACTCGCCCGCGGTCGACGCGCTGGTCGCCGGTGAGCACGTCGCGGCCCCGGACGGTGGCGTAGACGTCGCCCTCGAGTCCGCGGAGGTCTTTCACGCAGCGCCGGACCGAGGCGTACGACCGCGGCAGCGGGACGGTGGCGCCGTCCTCGTGGAGGAGCGTGTCCGCGGTGGTCCAGATGACCGTGCCGAAGAAACCGGAGACCAGGAAGCCGAGCGCCGACCGGTCGAAGATGACGCCGTACTTCTCCGGGTTGTCCCGGACCGCGTCCTGCGTGGCGTACACCGAGTAAGCGCCGTCAGCGACCGCGATGACGGGCGTGGTGACGCCGCGGCGGCCGCGCGCGGTGGTGGCGACGCGACTGTAGTCGAAGTCCTCCGGGTCGGGGGCGTCCGCGGACGGCGTGACCACGAGGTCGATGCTGACGCCGCGGTCTTTCGCCGCGGCGAGGTCGTCCGCGAAGCGCTCGAGGAGGCTCGGCGTGAGCGAGCAGACGAGTTCGAACTCCGCGTCCGCGATCACGTTCTCGACGTACCGGAGGATGGTCGACCGGGACTTCACCAGGGAGACGGCTTCGGCGTCCCGGGCGGGCGCGGTGTACGCGTCCTCGAGCGCGCCGACCATCGTCGTGAAGTCCTCGCGGAGGGCTTCGAACGCCTCCGAGGGGTCGATGGCGACGATCGTCATCGGCCGGGATTCGCGTAACTCCACGAGGCCGCGGTCGCCGAGACTCCGCGCTGTGTCGTACACCCGCGGCTGGGGGATGTCTGTGCGCTCTGCGAGTTCGCTCGCCGTGAGTTTGCCGTGCTGTAGCACCGCGAGGTACGCCTCGATCTCGTACTCGCCGAGGTCGAACCCCGCGCCGACGCGCTCGACGGTTTCGCGGAGGTCCTCGTCGCTCATGTGCGCACCGACGGCCACCCCGGTCTTTTAGCCTGCGGTCGGGGGCAAGGAGACAGCGGACAACTACGCCAGTTCTTCGGTGCTGACGCGGTACGTTTCGCCCTCGTACTCGATGTAGCGTGGCTCGGTCACGCCGAACGGCGGCGTCGTTGTGGTCTGTGCCTCGAGCCGAACGGTCGTCACGCCGTCCTCGAAGAACGGGATCGTGTTCCGGAACAGGTCCCGGTCGCCGAACGGTAGCATCGGTCGGAGCAGCTGTTCCGTGATGCGGTGGCGGACGGTGCGGTCCGGCGGAACGACGCGGATCGCCTCCACGACGAACGCCGCACGCTTCGCGTTCTCCCCGACCTCGGCGTCAGTCGTCACGACGACGGTGTCTCCGTTCCGCGTCGGTGACGCGTCGGCGGTCGGCGTCAGTTCTACTGGGTCCCCGTTCAGGTCGAAGCGCGCGGCCAGACCGACCTTGTGCTCGTAGTCTCCGCCCTCGAACCAGCCATCGGTAGCGAACGCGTACTCACCACCGCCGAGGCCGGCCAGCGAGATGTCCTGCTCGGCTGACGGCCCGACGTCCGGGCTGCCGGTGTTGGTCATCGTCGTCCGCCACTCGTGAGATTCGCCGGATGGGAGCGTGTGCAGTGGCTGGGGAACCACCTTCGGTGCGACGTGGAACCACTGGCCGTGCTCGCGCTTCCACAGCGCCCAGCCGTAGAAGTTCGTCATGAACGTCGCGCCGGTGTCGTTCGTGAGCGTGAACGTCACGTCGGCGTTCGGCAGATCGGCTGTGTCTGCGGACGGCACCAGCGAGAGCGGCGCGTCCGCTTGCTCGGGATAGCAGACCACACGTTCCGTGTCGTCGCCGAACGGCGGACAATCGGTTTGCCCGGGCGCCGCGCCGAGCGTCGCCGCGACCGACGAATCGAGTGTTTCGTTCGGCGACGGGTCGGAAGTGCGATCGGCCGTCGGAGTCGCGGAGTCGTCCGCGCCCGGCGCTGCAATGGTCGGCGGCCGGCCGGTACAGCCGGCGGCCGCGAGAGACGCTATCGTTCCGAGGAGGGCCCGACGTCGCATATCTCGACGCTTCGACACGTCCCGATAAATACTTCGTGGAGGCTGTGCGAGCGTTTCACCCAGCGCTCGCGCCAGTCGATCGCTGCACGCGCCCGTCGTGACTGTCCGACAGTCCGCTGCTACATGTACATCCGGTCGTCGGCGCGCTGCTCTTCCGTGACCCGGGAGACGCGGTCGTTCAACTCAGCGTAGTACTCCGTGACCTCGGCGGCGAACTCCTTCAGCGGCTGGGTGTCGACGTCGAGGTCGTAGACGCCGCTGGCGGTGTCCACCAGGCGGATGGCGGCTTCGACGTCCGGGACGAGTTGGTGGACGGGCGTGGTGAAGACGCACGCGCTGAGGTCCGAATCCACGCCGCGGGCGAGCAGACCGGCGTTCACGCCGTCGAGGAAGCCGCTACCCATCGGGGCGGTGTCGGCGTCCGCGAGTCGTTTCTCGCGGTAGTCCTCGGTGGCGACGTAGAACGTCCGGTGCTCGTCGGGGCCGTGTGCGAGCGGGACGCCCGAGAGCACGGCGATCTCGCGGACGCCGTTCGCGTCGAGCCAGTCCCCGAGGGACGCCGAGAACGAGTCCGCGGCGGAAAGCGGGATGAACAGTTCGCCGACGAGTACGGTGACGTCGACGTCCGGCCGGGAGAACAGCCGCGTGTGGTGGCGCGGCACGCCGTTCTCGAAGGGCGTGATGGCGGGGAGTTTGTCGACGCCGACGTGCCCCGTCTCCGTGAGGTCGAGCTGCTCGACGAGAAAGTTCGCGGCGGTGAGCCCCGCCAGCCCGAACTGCGAGAACCCACAGAGCAGCGCCTCGGACGGTTCCGCGTCGTGCGTGAAACTGAACTCGGGTTCGCCGTGGACTACGCTGTCGGGGTCGCGTTCTGGCGGAGTGGCCATACAACGACAAATGGTGACAACCACCTTATCTTTCGGGGCGCCAGCGGTCCGCGTAACCAGGTGGCGGAACCGTTTTGCCCCTCCGCAGAGACGGGCCGAGCATGGCTCAGCCGTCGGTGGACGTGGCCTGGAACTGGCTCGTCGCGAATCGGGGATGGCTGTACGCCGCGGTCGTCCTGTTCGGCGCGTGGTACGCCGGAAATCTGCTCGTGCGCGTGTTCGGGCGCCGCATCGCGCGCCGGTTCCAGCGCCCGAGCGTGACGCGCACCGTGCTCCGACTCGTGCGCACGGTGACGCTGTTCATCGGCATCTTCACCGCGATGGGTCTGATCGGCGTCCGTATCACTGACATCTTCATCTCCGTCACGGTGTTCTCGGCGGTGCTCGGTCTCGTGCTCGCACCCATCGTCGGGAGCGTCGTCAACGGCCTGTTCGTGCTCGCCGACCAGCCCTACGAGATCGGGGACATGGTGGAGTTCACCCAGCAGGGCCAGCGCGGGTTCGTCGAGGACATCACGCTGCGGTACACGAAGATATTCACGCTCGACAACACGTTTCTGGTCATCCCAAACTCCGTCATCCGGGAGCGGGACATCATCAACTACTCCGCCGAAGACGAGCGCACGCGCCTCTCCATCGACGTCGGCGTGACCTACGAGAGCGACGTCGAGGAGGCCCGCAAACTCGTCGAGGACGCCGCCACGAGCGTCGACGGGGTCATCAAGAGCGGGCCGGACATCCGCATCGGGAGCGCGCGCTTCCCGTCGGCGCCCCGCTGTAACATCGACCAGTTCGGCGAGAGCAGCGTCGACCTCCGGTTGCGCTACTGGGCGCGTGACCCGTACCGGCTGCTGAAACTCCGGTCGAACATCCAGGAAGCCATCTGGGATCGGTTCCGGGACACCGAGAGCGTGGAGATCGCGTACCCGCACCGCCACCACGTCTTCGACGAGACGAGTGGCGACCTCTCGGTCCGGCGAGAATCAGAGTGAGCGGCTCCGAAGGGAGTCAGGACCGCACGACGACGACCTCGCAGTCGAGTTCCCGCTTCAGGTAGCCCTCCACGTCGGGTTCGTCGAAGATGCGGCGGAGCGCGCGACGCCACCGGCCCGCCTGCTTCCCGCCGATGACGACCACGTCGGCGTCCTCGGCGGCCACCTCGTCGAGGATGGTTTCCTCCACGAGGAATCCCTTCCTGACGACGTACCTCGCGCGGGAAAGGTGGCCAAAGGCGCGTTCGACCGCGCGCTTCAACTGGGTCCGCGTCGTCGGTGTGTCCTCCTGGTAGAGCGCGACGTGGAGCACCGTGAGGTCTGCGTCGCGCTCGTCGGCCACCTCCACTGCGCGCTGGAGTGTGGCCTTCGAGTGCTCCGTGAGCGGATACCGGACCGGGACGACGACGCGATTCACGTCGCAACGAACGCCCGCCATTGGCCTAACGCTTTTCGTCTGCTCGCAACGAACCTGGCGTGTTTCGTCTGCTCGCCACCGGCCCACCGCGTTTCGTCAGCCGGCACACTCCCACTTCGCTCAGTTCCGGTGTAGCGTCACTCGACCCTCAATTTCCGGGTCGACACCGCGCTCGCGGGCGTACGCGCCGAGAACCTCGTGCTGGACACCCAGGCGCTCCGTGCGGTGGGATGCCCCGAGCGCGGGGAACTCGTCGTCCGTGTAGAACAGGTAGTCCGTCGTCGCGAGCGTGTACGTGCGGTCCGGCTGGACGGATTCGCCGCCGACGCGCGCGTCGAGGAGTTCCGCCGCGGCGTCGTCCCACTCGAGTCGCGCGCCGGAGACGTGGGCGTGCCACCAGTCGGGTTCCGCGAAGCCCAGCGACCCGCCGGCGCCGCCCCGGAACACGTCGAGCAGTTCCTCGCCCGAGAGTTCCGCGACGCCCACCGGCTCCTCGAAGGGCACGAGACTCACGAGGTCCGCGACGGTGACGTCGCCCTCGATTGCCGGGCCGTCGCGCACGCCGCCAGCGTTCTGGAGGCCAACGTCGGCGTCCGCCGCCCACCGGTAGGCGTCCGCGACGAAGTTCCCCACGCGAGACTCCCCGTGGAACAGCGTGGCCTCCGTGCGCTCCATCGGCTCTGCGACGCGCCCGACGACGTCGTCCAGGCCGGCGTTGGCCATGCGTTCGCGGAGGCACTCCGCGAGCGGGTCGTGAACCGGGTAGTTTCCAACCTCCCGGCGCGTCACCTCGCCGGACTCGAGGTCGACGTCGAGCACCACGTCGCCGCCCGACCCCGGGCGCGTGAGCAGCGTTCCGTCCACGCGGTCGATGCGCTCGGAGGCGACGTGCCCGCCGAGGATGGCGTCGACAGACGTGGACGTCGCGAGGTCGTCGTCGCCGCGCCCGAGGTGGCTGAGCGCGACGACGTAGTCCGCGCCCGCGTCCCGGAGTTCGTCCTCTGCCTCCCGCACCGCGGCCACGGGGTCGGTCACCCGGAGGTCGCTCGCCATCGGATTCAGGGACGGCGTGGCGTCGTCGAGCACGCCGACGAACCCGACGCGCGCGCCGTTCGTCTCCTGCATCGTCCACGGCGCGACGCCGCACGCCCGCCCGCCGTTCCGGTGGACGTTCGCGCTCACCCACGTCTGCGGGGAGCGCGAGACGACGTCCGCGGTAGCCTCGGCACCGTAGTCGAAGTCGTGGTTGCCGAACGTCTCGACGTCCGGTTCGACCGCGTCGTAGAACTCGAGGGCCTGCCGGCCCTCCGTGACGAGCGAGAGCACGCCCGGCGCGGTGTTGTCGCCGGAGCCAGCAGCGAACGCGCTATCCCGCTCCCGCAGCAGCGTCGCGAGACGACCCGCCTTCTCGGGCGTATCGTAGACGTTCTCCAGATCAGAGTAGTGGAGGATGCGAACCGCCATATCTCCGAGGTGACGAGTCCGCCGCTGAATAGGGCTTCGATGGTGTGCTGGTTTGCCGGGAGCGGACACTGTTCGACAGCCGACAGTGTCGCGAAACTACACAGCCGGCAGTGTCGAGCTCGAACGAGCACATAGGTGGGATGGAACGGAGCGAGCACCCCGAGATTTCTGGGCCTCAGAGTCGGTGGTAGCAACTGGATTCCAGGAATCAACACCTAGACGGACAGGGCTAAATGCGACCACGGGGTACGGGAGTCCATGAAGACGGTGGCGACCGACGACGGGGAGTTGTACGTCGCCGAGGACGAGGGCGACCGGGGAGAGAAGGGGCCGTTCCTGGTCGTGTACCGGACGCCCGACCGAGAGCGCCGGTGGGGCTGGTTCTGCACGAACTGCGAGTCCGTGGACAACGCGATGGATTCGATGGGGCGCATCGAGTGCAACGTCTGCGGGAACTTCCGGAAGCCCGAGGAGTGGGATTCGGCCCACGAGTAACGGCGTCTCCGGGTAGCGCGCCAACCGACGCGGAGCTGGACGAACGTACAGAAATCCCGAACGGTGGGAAAGCTTATCACCCACCCCCGCGAACCCACGACTGTATGGGGACTGTTAGCACCCCTCCAGACGAGCAGGCACGGTCCATCTTCACCGACCTCGGGTACAGTCTCGCCGGCGACGGCGCCGAGTTCTCCGCGACGCGAGACTGGAAGGAGATTCGCGTCTCCGCGGTGACCGACGACGTAGAGACGACCGGTGGTAGCGACTACCGATGTTTCGTCACGTGGGCTACAGACGCCGACGAACTCGAGGCGCGGTTGCGTCGGCGCGACCCGACCTACGAGTGGGCCGTCATCGGGGTGCGAGAAGACGGAGACTACGAGGTGGCGCGCGCGCCACCGGTCGCCTGAAAGCGGCGTCGAGTGGCGACCCCTCGCTCCGCTTATCGCAGTGCTTCGCGGACTGCCACTAGTCCTGCGTCCGCGTCGACGTCCGTTCCATCCGAATCCCCGCCCAGCGCGTCGAACGCGTCCGCGAGCGCCGCGACGACGAGCGTGACGTTCCCCGGGCGGGCGCCGTGACCCATGCAGCCGACGCGGAAGACCTCGCCCGCGAGGTCGCCCAGGCCGGCAGCGATTTCGAGGTCGTACTGCTCGAGCACGTAGTCGATGACCGCTGCGTCGTCCACACCCGCCGGGACGTTCACGGCGTTCAGACTCGGCAGCCAGTGCTCGTCCGTCGGATTCACCCCGAGACCCATCGCCTCGACGCCCGCCTTCAGTGCGCCAGCCACTCGCTCGTGGCGCTCCCAGCGGGCCTCGATGCCTTCCTCCGCGACGAGACGCAACGCCTCACGGAGCGCGTACACGTTCGACACCGGCGCAGTGTGGTGGTACGCGCGCTCCTCGCCCCAGTACCCCTCCAGCAGCGAGAGGTCGAGATACCACGACCGGGTCGGCTCGTCCCGGTCGAGCACTCTCTCCATCGCGCGGTCGTTCAGCGTGAGCGGACTGGCGCCTGGCGGGCACGACAGGCACTTCTGCGGGCCGGCGTACGCCGCGTCGATGTTCCAGTCGTCCACTCGGAACTCCACGCCGCCGATGCTCGTCACCGCGTCCGCGATCACGAGCGCACCGTGGTCGTGGGCCGCCTCCGTGAGCGCAGGGACGTCGGGTTGCAGGACGCCAGTCGACGTCTCCGCGTGCACGAACCCGAACACGTCCGGTTCGTACGCCTCGCAGGCGTCCGCGACGTCCGCCGGGTCCAGTGGTTCCCCCCACGGCGCGCCGACGCGCACGACGTCGCCGCCCGCGCGCCGCGCCATCGACGCCATCCGGTCCCCGAAGTAGCCGTTCGTCGGCGCGAGGAACGTATCGCCGGGCGCCACGAGGTTCCCGATTGCGGCCTCCATCGCCGCCGACCCCGTTCCCGACACGGGAATTGTCCACTCGTTGTCCGTCTGGAACGCGTACCGCAGCAACTCCTGGGTCTCGTCCATTATCTCCACGAACGACGGGTCGAGGTGCCCCACCAGCGGCGTGCTCATCGCCTTTAGAACGCGCGGATGCACGGGACTCGGACCCGGCCCCATCAGCGTGCGCTGTGGCGGATTCAGTTCGCCCACGTCTGGCGCCCCGCCGCTCGCGTTCCGTTCGTCATCGTCGCCGTCCGGCGCGTCGGTCATAGAACAGTAGCCACCGGCAGCGCGCAAGAAGGTTCGGAATGCAGGCGAAATTGCGCCATCGCATCGGCCGGGGAACCACCAGCCATTACGTGCCAGAGCTTCGAAGAGCCGCCATGTTGACCGACCTGCTCGCTGTCACGTCGACCAAATCTCTGTCGCCGTTCGCGGTCACGCCGACCGAATTCCTGTCGTCGCTCGCGGCCATGCCGACCGAATCGCCGTCGTCGTTCGCGGACCTCGTGAACAGCACCATCGACGGGTTCGTCGGGAACGTCGCGGCCGCCCTCCCCGAGATACTCACCGGCCTCGTGTTTCTCGTGCTCGCCGCTATCGGCATCCGCATCGCAACCATCGTCGCGCGGGCGGTCCTGCGGCGCGTCTTCCGGAAGCAACCGATGTACGTCCAGCTCGGCGGCACACTCACGTCGGTCGTGCTCTGGTTCGGCACGCTCCTCGCGTTCCTCGCCGCCGTCGGCCTCCCCGACATCGCCGCCGCGCTCGGCACCGCGTCGGGGTTCCTCGCGCTCGGCGTCTCCTACGCGCTCTCCGGCATGCTCGCCGACGCCGTCGCCGGCCTCTACCTGCTCCGGGACCCCGACTTCAACCCCGGCGACACCGTCACCGCCGCCGACGTCACCGGCACCGTCACCGCCATCGAACTCCGGAAGACCCGCCTCGACGTCGAGGGCGACACGGTCGTTCGCGCGAACGCCGACATCGAGAAGAAGTGGACGAAGAAAGTGGAGTGAGTGGCTGGCGTGAACCGAGCCATTTCTGTGAATGCCCGAACAACCCAGACTCACGAAAGCTGCTCTGGTTCTCACCACCTCGCAAGCGATATTCTACCAGCAGTTGCCAGCGCAATCTCTGTATTCAGCCCTCCTGCGGAACTGAAACGGTCGAATCGGTACAAAGGTGTGCGTGTATACCCATCCCAGGGCCGGTTCGCGGGGGTAGGGACTGTTCGAGGTGGTCGCACGGGTGAACGGCCACGCTCGTTTTCCGACTCGGGTCCTTATCGCACGGGATGGCAGACGACAAACAGGGCCGAGACAAGCAAGCGGATGACGAAGAGCGACGCCAGCGAGAGCGGGAGCTAGAGGAGGCACGCAACCGCGCCGACGAAGCTGAACCAATTCGCGACGACCCTGGCGAGCAACTCGATGACCTTGATGAAGCGCTCGAGACCCACGATTATCCGACCACGACGGAAGAATTGATCGAGGACTACGGTGACTACGAGATCGAAACGCAGGGCGGGTCGACGTCCCTTGAGGAGGTGCTTGCCCCAACCGACAACCAGACGTTCGCCTCCGCCGATGACGCCCGAAGCCGGATACAGGGACTGATACATCGCTGATGAGCGCGCCCATTCACCCCCGTCTCGTTAGTTGAGTAACCCCCGTTCTGGTGCGCATCCCGCTGTGTCTAACGGCTGTTTCATCCCACGTTCTAGATAAAGAATCTGCATTACCCACTACTGTTACGCAACATCACAATCCTGACTGCCCCACCAGCGAACTTATCCGGACTCGGAGGGTACGCTCGCGCATGTTCGTGGGGCACGCGGCGTTCGCGTTCGGCGCTGTCGCTCTCCTCAGCAGCCGGTACGGAGCGACCCGTCAGCGCGCGGTCGCGCTCGGCGTGGTCGCCGCGCTGTTCGCCACGATTCCCGACGTGGACATGGCGTACGCGCTCGTCGCACTCGTCGGCGTCGACCCGACCCAGCCGATTGCGGCCGCCGAGTCCTTCTGGAGCGCCTCCACCCAGGTCCACCGCGCGGTCACGCACTCGCTCGTCGTCGCCGTCCCGAGTGCTGCCGCGTTCGCGCTCACACCGACGCATCGACGCGTCGCTGCGGGCGTGCTGGTCGCGCTGGTCGCGCTCGCGGGCGTCGTGACGGGGCCGCTCGCCGCCGCGGTGATGGCGCTGTTCGCCGTCGCCGGGTGGCTCGTCGCCACCGCGAGCCACCGCGTCGGCGTGCACGGACGAAGCCTGTTCGTCGTCGCGCTCGCCGGCCTCGCCTCCCACCCGTTCGGCGACCTGCTCACCGGCCACCCGCCACAGTTCCTCTACCCGCTCGACGCCGCCGTGTTCGGCAGCCGCGTCACGCTCGCCGCTGACCCGACGCTCCACTTGCTCGGCGCGTTCGCCGTCGAACTCGCCGCCGTCTGGATTGGCGTGCTCGCGCTCGTCCACCTCTCGGAACTCGACCTCAGGGAACACGTGAACGCTCGCGCCGCTGCCGGCGCGGCGTACGCGCTGGCCGCGCTCGTCATCCCGCCGCCGACGCTCGCGGGCTCCTACCAGTTCGTGTTCAGCGTGCTCGCCGTCAGCGTGGTCGGCGTCGTCCCCCTCGAGAACCACCGGACGGTGTCCACACCACACCCGTGGACGGCGCTACTCACAGGACTCGCGGCGGTGACACTCGGCGGCGTGGCGTACGCGACGGTGTACCTCGGCGGACTCGCGTAACGGTCTCCGCTGCGCCCCGGTTTACTCCGGTAGGTTCCGCTCGGCGACGTTCAGGTCGCCGTCCACGACGAGTTCGAGGGTGTCGCCGTCTCGCGTGAGTTCCAGCGCGACCTCCCAGGGGTCCGTCGAGCGAACTGTCGTGTAGCGGTCGGTCATCGCGAACTCGAGTTCCCAGACCGGTGTGCTGGTGACGTCCAGCCCGCGCTCGCGGAAGAAGGAGACGACGTCCGGGTCGTAGAGGAGCGCGAGGCCGAGGGTGACGTGTGGCTGTGCGCCGCAGTGGTCACAGGGCCGGTGGACGAACACGTCGAGTTCAGCCGACCCGGCCATCGGCGCGTCCGCCGCCGGAATCAGTTGCGTGTCCAGGGGGTGGGCACAGATAGTGCAGACGCCGCGACCGTACGCGAGCAGGTCCCGGCGGTTGAACTGGTCGACGCGAGCAAGCAGTTCCGCGTCGTCGTCCGTGTCGACGGCGCTCGGCGGCATCAGCATCCGAATGTAGGCGTGCCCGCAGTCCGGGCATTGGACCATGAACTGGGCGTCCTCGTAGGCCGCCTCGACCGCCGACCCGCAGAAGTAACAGTCCACGCCCACCTCGAACGGGTCGAGGAGTTCCCGTTGCGTGAACGTCCCCGCGACGATGGTGCGGTAGAGCCGCATTCCGACCCGGTGTAGGCGGTAGCCGTCATCGACGTGTTCGACGAACGAGCCGACGAGTTGTTGGAGGTGGTAGTTGAACTGACTGCTCCGAACGTCCCCGCCCACGCGCTTTCGAAGCTCCGAGAAGGAGAGCGTCGCACGGGCTACGTCCCGGCCGCCCGCCTCGCCAAGTGCGTGGACGATCGCTGCTCGCGTCTCGTTGCCGACGAGCGCGAACACCTCGTCCGCGTCGAACCCGGTCAGCGTCTCTGGCTCGCTCTCGCCGTTCTCGCCCATCTCGTCGGTCGGTTCGTCGGACAGCCGGTAATCGCTTGCGGTGCTCGCGGAGGACAGCAGGCGTTCCTCTACAGTTGGGCGGAGGGAGCGCTTTTGTGGCGCCGAGTCCTCGTCCGAGACGACACGATGAACGGAGACCCACGTGACCGCGAGGTATCCGACGCGAGCGCGCGCGCCGCCACGACGTCGCTCGACGCCGTCGACGGCCGGACGTACGGCGGGGACGGCTTCCGGTTCGAGTACCGACCGGGGACCATCCGGTGCGGGCGGAACTGCGTCGACGCGCTCGCCGAGGAACTCCGGAACGTCGGCGGAACCCGGGCGCTCGTCGTCACCGGGCGGACCGTCGGGCAGACGGCCGCGGTGATGGACCCCGTTCGCGAGGGCCTCGAGGACGCGTTCGAGGGCACGTTCGCCGAAACAACGCCGGACAAACGACTCGGCACCGCGCACGCCGCCGCGGAGGCGTTCGCCGAGCACGACGCGGACGCGTTCGTCGCCGTTGGCGGCGGGAGCAGTCTCGACGTGGTGACAGTCGCTCGCGCGCTCGTGGCCAGCGGCCAGTCCCACGAGGCCGCCGCCGCGGACCTCGCTGACACCGGAACGATTCCGGTTCCGGACGGCGATCTGCCGTCCGCAGTGGCCGTGCCGACGACGCTCGCGGGCGCCGACCTCGCCCAGGGCGCGGGCATCACCGCTGCGCCCGACACTGACCCCGTGGACGAATCCATCGGCGGCGGCGTCTCCGACCCCCGGCTGATGCCGAGCGCGCTGTTCTACGACCCGGCGCTGTTCGCGACGACGCCCGCGAGTGTGCGCGCCGCCTCTGCGATGAACGGCCTCGACAAGGCCGTCGAGTCGCTGTACGCGCGCAACGCCACGCCGATCTCCGACGCCACCGCCGTCCACGGCCTTCGGCTCTGTCGCCGCGGGTTCTCCGCGCTCGCCGACGACGACGCCGACCCGCGCGAACTCGAGCAAGCGGTTCTCGGCGTGCTCCTCGCGCAGTACGGCGTCTCTCGGCCCGACGGCTCCACGCTCTCAGTCCTCCACGCGTTCGGGCACGGACTCACGAACGCCGGCGACGTCCACCAGGGGCGAGCGCACGCCGCCGTCGCGCCCCACGTGCTCCGGTTCGTCTTCGAGCGCGTGGACGGCCGCCGCGACCTGCTCGCGGACGCGCTCGCGCCCCACGGTTCAGGTGCCACCGGCTCGGAGACCGGAGAATCCGACGACGACGCGTCCGCAGCCGTCGCCGGTCTCGCCGCGCTCCGCGACGACCTCGGCCTCCCCCAGCGCATCCGCGACCTCGAGGACCCGCCCGCTTGCGACGAACTCGACGACGTCGCGGCGGACGTTCTCGGGGACGGGTTCATGGAGAACGCGCCGTCCGGCCTCGACGCTACCGTCGAGGATCTCCGCGAGGTCCTCGAGGCTGCGTGGTAATCACCGGGGCGCCGCCCGCTACCGACTCACGACCAACGCCCGCTACCGGCCAACGACTACCGCCTGCGACCGACCGCCGCCCAAAGGTTTTGTTACGGGTAGGCTGCGTAGGGCAGGTATGAATCGAACCGGTCGCCTTGGCGGGCTCATCGGCGACGAACGCACCAACGCCGTCGCGGCGTGGCTGCTCGTCGCGTTCGTCGCGCTCGTCGCCGTGGCGAGCGCCCTCGAGGGTGACTTCGTCTGGGTCGCGTTCTCCGCCGGCGTCGTCACCATCGTAATCGTGCCGCCGGCCGCGTACCGGAACCCGCGCGCGATGCTCCCCTGGGAGGTGCTGGTGCTCGTCGTGCTCCCCGTATTCGGGCGCGCGTTCGCCGCCCCGGGCCTCACCATGGACGTCACGACGTACCTCTCGGTCGCCGCGCTCGCGCTCGTCGTCGCCGTCGAACTCGACGTGTTCACGACGGTCGGCATGACGAACTGGTTCGCGGTGCTGTTCGTCGTCGTCGCGACGATGGCCACCGCGGGCGTCTGGGCGGTCGTCCAGTGGCTGTTCGACCTCTTCCTCGGCACCACGCTCGTCCTGCCTGCACAGCCGCCGCTCACGGACGCCCAGGAGCAGGCCGCACTGAACGCGCTGATGTGGGACTTCGTGTCGGCGACTGTCGCCGGCGTGCTCGCTGGCGTGATATTCGTGGTGTACTTCCGCCGGAAGGCCGACGCCCGCATCCGCCTCCCCAGGGAGGTCGAGGAGGTCATCGAATGAGAGTCCGCGAACGCCTCGGCGTCGCCGAGCGGCGGCAGCGCCAGGCCACGCGAGCGATGCAGTTGTCCCTCGTCGGGTTCCTGTTCGTCGGCCTCTACCGGGGGAACGTCGGCATCACCGTGAACGCCGGCCTCGCGCTCCTCGTCACGTACGTTCCGGCGGTGCTCGAGCGGGACTACGGCATCCCGATGGACGCCGGCATCACGCTGTGGATAACCGCCGCCGTGTTCCTGCACGCGCTGGGGACCGTCGGCCTCCCGGGAATCGGCGGAAAGTTCTACGGGCCCGACGGCATCCCGTGGTGGGACCACCTCACGCACGCGCTCTCGTCGTCGATCGTCGCCGCCGCCGGGTACGCCGTCGCCCGCGCGCTCGACGAACACAACACCGAGGTCTACCTCCCGCCGAAGTTCATGTTCGTGTTCCTGTTGCTGTTCGTGCTCGCGTTCGGCGTGCTCTGGGAGGTCCTCGAGTTCGCCGTCACGGCGCTCGCAGGCGTCCTCGGCACCGGCGCGGTGCTCACCATCTACGGCGTCAACGACACCCTCCTCGACTTGGTGTTCAACACCGTCGGTGCGGTCGTGGTGGCGGTCTGGGGGACCGCGTACCTCACGGACGTCGCCACCGCCATCCGCGCGAAGTTCGACGGCCGGAATCCCGGGGAGCGCGCGTAGTCCACTCGCAGTTCGCCGTCACTCCTGACCGAACTACCCCACGATTCGCACGGCCACAGCGAGGACGACCGGTGCACTGATGCCGTCGTTCCGACAACGCGACGCTATGACGACGGCTCACTCCCGGTTGCGCGAGCGTCTCGCGGCGACCGACACCGACGGCTACCTGGTCGACGCGGACGGCGAGGACAGCAACCAGTACTACCTCTCGGGGTACCACGCCCCTGACGAGTTCGTCACCCTCTACGCCGACGGCGACGTGTCGCTGCTCGTCTCGGGACTCGAGTACACGCGGGCGAAGACGGACAGCGACGGCGACGACGTCCGGAAACTCGCGGAGTTCGACTACCGGGAGAAGCGCGCGGAGATGGACCCCCGGAACGCCCGGAAGGCGGTGACGGCGGCGTTCCTCGAGGAGGCTGGCATCGAGTCCGTCACCGTCCCCGACTCGTTCCCGGTCGGTACCGCCGACGCGCTACGGGAGCGCGGCATCGACGTCGTCCCGGACGACGACTACGTCCTCGAGGACGTGCGGGCTGTCAAGTCCGAACGCGAAATCGAACACGTCGGGCAGACCCAGCGCGCGACCCAGGAGGCGATGGCGGTCGTCGAGGACCGCCTCGAGCGCGCGACGGTCGACGACGACGGCTTGCTGGTCATCGACGGCGAGGTGCTGACGAGCGAGTCGGTGCGCCGGCGCATCGAGATGGAGCTACTGGAGCGGGACTGCCGGATGGACGACTGCATCGTGGCGTGTGGCCCGGCGGCGGCGCGCGGCCACGACTCCGGGTCGGGGCCACTCGAGGCGGACACGCCCATCGTCGTCGACGTCTTCCCGCACCACGAGCGAACCCGGTACTTCGGGGACATGACGCGGACGTTCGTGAAGGGCGACCCCGACGACTGGACCCGGGAGCGCTACGACCTCGCGCGCGAGGCGTTCGACGCGGCCCTGGACACTATCGAGGCGGGCGTCACCGGTGAGACGGTCCACGGTGCGGTCTGTGACGTGTTCGAAGAAGCGGGCTACCCGACGCTCCGAACGGACGAGTCCACGGAGGACGGTTTCACCCACAGCACCGGCCACGGCGTGGGCCTCGACGTCCACGAATCCCCGTACCTCGCGGAGCAGGGCGGCGAACTCGAGGCGGGGCACGTCATCACGGTCGAACCTGGACTCTACGAGCAGGGTGTGGGCGGTGTCCGCGTCGAGGACCTCGTCGTCGTCACCGAGGACGGCTACGAGAACCTGACGGACTACCCCCGGGACCTCCGCGTCGTGTAGCCGGGCGGAACGCGACCGGGGAGCGGCGAGTGCCCCCCGGAACAGGACCGGCGGAGCGGCGAGTAGATTTATGATACGAGACGGACAATTCCTCGGCATGGTCTACAAGAAGATCCGACTCATCGGCAGCAGCACCGACAGCTTCGGGGCCGCCGCGGACGACGCCATCGACCGAGCGGAAGAGACCCTGGACGACGTCAAGTGGGCGGACATCGTCGACCAGGGCGTCGAAATCGCGAGCGTCGACGACCGCGAGTATCAGGTGGAAGTAGAGGTCGCGTTCGAACTGAGCGAGTAGCCACGCAGAATCAGCGCTTTCTCAGACCAATCACTACGTCCGGAAACTCTCGCCACACCCGCACTCAGCTTCCACGTTCGGGTTCTTCACGTGGAACCCCTCGCCCTGCAGGCCGCCCTCGAAATCGAGGACGCTCCCGCCGACGTAGTTCATGCTCGACTGGTCGACGAACAGTCGGATGCCGTTCACCTCGAAGACGCGGTCCTCTGCCTCGGGTTCGTTCTCGAACCGCATCCCGTAGGAGAGACCCGCACAGCCGCCCTGCTGGACGTAGAGGCGGAGTCCCGCCTCGCCGGGGTCCATCCCCTCACCGTCCATCAGGTCGCGGGCCTGGGCGGCCGCGTCCTCCGTAGCAGCGACGTCCTGGGTGTCGCCGCGCTCCGCGCTCGCACTCATATGCTACTGGTTCTCGTTCACGGGGGATAAGGATGGCGCCGCCGGCACGCGTTGGGAACGACTGCCCGCACCGCCTGGGGTGACCGGTGAACGGCTAGAAGTCGTCGAGTGAGGCGTACCGGCCGGGAGAGTTGGTGTCACTGACGAGCGCGCCATCGGTGTCGAGGCCGAGCACGCGCTCGGCGGCGTGGCCGACGCTCTCGACGTGCTCGGCGGGCGCGTACACGCCGAGGCGCCACTGCTCGCGCTGGGCGACCTGGAGGGCGCGCACGAGCGTGGACTGTTCGTCGAGGCTACGGACGTCCCCGTTTACGAGCACGCGCGTCGTGGACTCGCGCATCGTCGGGCGGCCTGGCACGTCGAGAACGACCGCCTCGTCGCTGAGATTCGCGCTGTTCGCGATGTCCCGCTCGAACGTTCGGAGCGCCTCGTGATCGGCGTCGACCACGTCGTCGTCGACGTCGCCCATCTCCGCCCACACTGCGCGCTTGTAGAGGTCGCGCTCCACGATGCGGGAGCCGAGGTCGCTGGTGGCGTCGTGCGTTCGCAGCGCCACCGAGAGTTCCTGGTCGTCCATCCGCCGCAACTGGGCGCCCGACACCTCGCTGGTCTCCAGGAGCGCTTCCGTCGCGCGGCGCAACATCGTCTTGCTGATGCGGGCGACGTGGTGGCTGTACACGGTCGGGTTCATGAGCGCGCGCGCCAGCAGCAGGCTCTCGGCGGTCTGGACGTTGCCCTCGTCGAGCACCAGGTCGCCGTCGACGAAGGTGAGCGCGCGCAGCAGGCGGCCGTGGTCGATGGTGCCGTAAGGCACGCCGGTGTGGTGGGCGTCTCGCACCAGGTAGTCCATCCGGTCGACGTCGAGTTCCCCCGCGACGAGTTGCGCGAGTTCGCCCTCGCCGCGGACGAGTGCGGCGACGGCGCCAGGGTCGAGCCCGTGAGACTCTAGAATCTCGGCCACCCGGCCCTCGGTCACGAGTTCACCGACGTCGTCGTGGTACTTTCCGGTGCGCCGGTGGATGACCCCCTCGACATTGTGGCTGAACGGGCCGTGGCCGACGTCGTGGAGCATCGCCGCGGCGCGCACCCGTTCGGCGTGCCGGCCCGCGACGTCGACGTGGTCGAGCGCGCGGTCCGCGAGGTGGTAGACGCCCAGCGAGTGCTCGAAGCGCGTGTGGTTCGCCGACGGGTAGACGAGATGCACCGTGCCGAGTTGCTTGATCCGACGCAAGCGCTGGACCGGCGCGGTGTCCAGGAGGTCGGCGGCCACGCCATCGATCTCGATGTGGTCGTGGACGCTGTCCTTGATGGTAGTCATTGGAGATTCCTTCGTCGCTTTCCGGTAAAAACCCGTGGACAGGTTCTGCCTCACGCCTCCGCTGAATCCTCCCCTCCGAGTCGCCTCGCTGGCTGGGTAGAACGTGACCCCAATCCCGGAATATTCCGGCATGCCTTCGGAGGTATTTTCCGCGACGGAGACGAACAGCGGATATGAGACGACAGATTGCAGCGGTCGCTGTCGCGGCCCTCCTGTTGTTCGCCGGCTGTAACGGCGGAACTGCGACGACGACGCCGGAGAATCCGATGACCACCACGCCGGCCGACGGCGAACCCATCTACGAGACGCCCCTCGACGCGTCCGCAGTCGCCGACGCGCACGTCGAGGCGCTTCGTGACGCCGGCACGTACACGATGCAGTCGAACGCGACGCAGTCCAGAGCCAGTCAGAACACGACCATCGAGACGAGCACGCTCGTCCGGGGCGACCTCTCGAGTGGCGCCGTGTTCACGCACTCGGAGAGCCGACAGGGGACAGTCGAAGCGTTCGCATTCGGCAACGGCACGGCCTACCGGCGCCTCGCGATGGGCGACCAGATCCGGTACATGCAGGCGGGCCAGCGCACGGGGAACGCCACCCAGTACGCCCGGAGTTCGGTGCAGACGTTCGTCACTCTGTTCAACTTCACGTACGCCGGCACGCAGAGCGCCGACGGCTCGACTGTTCACGTCTACGAGGCCTCGGGCGTCGAGGGACTGAACACGTCCGCGCAGGCGTTCGCTGGACGCCTCAACGAGTCGATGGTCGAGAACGCGAACGCCACGCTCCACGTCCGCGACGACGGCGTGGTGACCCAGGCTAACTACAATCTCACCGTGAGTGTCGGCGGGCAGACTCAGACGCTCACCGCGACCCAGCAGTACACGAAGCTCGGCGAGACGACCGTCTCGCCGCCCGAGTGGATCGACGAAGCGCGCGCGAACACGACGAGTCAGTAGCACGCGAACACGAACTTCTCAACGTTTGAATGGTGTTCAGCGGTCAGAATTTTTGTAGTTTTATCCGTTGAGGACACCCAGAAAGCCCCCGAGTCGTCGACTCCCGCGACTCGCTGCGCGCGCTTCCGCTGGTCGCGTGCTTGCGTCGTCCTCAGAAACGCGAAGCGTTTCTGATGTGCGAACGAGACGCCGGCGGCGTCTCGTTAACGCCGGGGTTCGCCGACGACTCGGCCCCTTTCAGTCCCACCTCCTGCCGGCTGGTCAACTGCCAGGGTGGGACTGAAAGGGGCGGCGCACTCGCGCATGTTTGTTCGCTCGCGACGTAAGCCGCGAGGGACGCTTCGCGTCCCTCGGCCCGTGCGAACGGCGGCTTCGCCGCCGTGAGCAGACACCGCAGCCGAAGGTGAGGAGCGCAACGAGCGAGCGAACGCGAGTGCGCCGGGGCTTTCTGGGTGGTTACGAATGAGGCCTGACCTCTGTTGATCGGGGACTTTGGGCGTTTTTAGACGCAGATAAACTGAATGCGCTCTACCAAACAGTGTCTTGACGGTGACGCAAGGATTTACTCGCGGGCCGCCCCACGTTCGCGTATGACGACGTTTCTCGCCGGGGGGACGGGCACGCCGAAACTCCTCGCCGGCGGCGACGACGTGTTCGACCCAGCCGACAGCGTGGTCGTCGGGAACACCGGCGACGACATGGAACTCGGCGGCTTGCTCGTCTGTCCGGACATCGACACCGTGCTGTTCGAGGGCGGCGGCGTGCTCGACCGCGAGACGTGGTGGGGCATCGAGGGCGACGCCTCCGTGACCCACGACTACCTCGCGGAACTCGCCACCGACGCAGGCGTCGACCCTGGACCCAGATACCTCTCCGACGACCAGCAGACCGCGGGCCGCGACATCGCGCGCTGGCGGCGCTTCTCGGGCGCGTCCACGTTCATGTTCCTCGGCGACCGCGACCGCGCGGTCCACACACTCCGCACGGGACTGCTCGACGAGGGCCACTCGCTCACCGAGGTGACGCGCCGCCTCGCGGACGCGTTCGACCTCGAGGTCGACCTCGTGCCGATGAGCGACGACCCCGTGGCGACGATGATCCACACGCCCGAGGGCGCGATCCACTTCCAGGAGTTCTGGGTCGCGAAGGGTGGCGACCCCGAGGTGCTGGACGTGGAGTTCCGCGGCGCGGAAGGAAGTGAGAGCGAGGCGGGCGCCGCCCACACTGCAACCGCCGCGGACGCAGCGGTCGAAGCCATCCGAAACGGTCCGGTCGTCGTCGGGCCGTCGAACCCCGTCACGAGCATCGGCCCGATGCTCGCGCTCGACGGCATCAGGGACGTGCTCGCGGACGCCACTGTGGTCGCCGTCTCGCCGTTCGTCGAGGAACAGGCGTTCTCCGGGCCGGCGCCGAAGTTGATGGAGGGAGTCGGCTACGACCCCTCGACTACGGGCGTCGCGGACGCCTACCCGTTCGTCGACGCGTTCGTGCTGGACGACGCCGACGGCACCGACCTCGACCGCCCGGTCGTGCGCACGGACACCCGGATGGACGACGACGCGGACGCCGCGCGAGTCGCTCGCGCGTGCCGGGACGCACTGAACGTGGCGGATTCCGACGCTACCGAGTGCGACGGGGAGGTGGCGTGATGTTCGCGCCGCGCGTCGCGCTCGCGAGCCTCAGCGGGGAGTCCGACGCCGACTGGGCGAAGGCCTGCGAACACCCCGCCGGGGCGGCGTTCCTCGGCGGCGTCGCGCTCGACGAACCGACGCGCGAGGCCGCGCGAGCGATGGTCGACCGGGACCGCGACGAGTTCCTGCCCGAGGACCCAGTCGAGTTCGTCGACGACCAGTTGTCGGCACTCGACGACGCGTTCCTCCGCGCGGGCGTGAACGTCCGGACCGTCGACCTCGACCCGCTCCGCGAGGTTACGGAGGTCTGTGCGAGCCACGACGCGGTACTCGAGGTGAACGCGCACTGCCGGCAGGACGAGATGTGCGCTGCGGGCGCCGGTGAGTCCCTCCTTCGAGACACGGCGCGACTCTGCGAACAGGTCGAAACCGCCAGCGACGCGGGCGCGGCCATCTCCGTGAAGGTGCGCGCTGAACTCCCGGACGTCCACCTGCCGACGCTCGCGCAGGCCGTCGAGCGCGCGGGCGCCGACGCCATCCACGTCGACGCGATGGACTCTCGGCGCGTCGTCCGCGACGTGAGCGACGCCACGGACCTGTTCGTCGTGGCGAACAACGGCGTCCGCACCCGGGAGGACGTCTTCGAGTACCTCTCCTACGGCGCGGACGCCGTGAGCGTCGGCCGGCCGAGTCGTGACCCCGAGAAGGTGCGAGCGGTGTACGCCGCCGTGAAGGAGTGGTTCCTGTGAGGGGACCCCTCGCGGAGTGGACGCAGTGACGCCCGCCGACCGCGCGCAACTCGCGCTCCTCCTGGAGGTCGCGGGCACGCCCAAACCCGGGAACGTCGACCGCGAGCGAGACCTCGCGGGCCTCCGCTTCGAGCAGTTCCTCGCGGGCGCGGTCGGCGCGCGCGAGGGCCTCGAACTCGCGGAGTCTGGTCCCGTCGGGGAGGCGTTCGAGGCGGCCGTCTCCGGGATGGCCGACGCGTCGGGCACGAACACGCAGTTCGGCTGCCTGCTCCTACTGACGCCGCTCGTCCGGGCGGCCGCGAGGGCGAGGGCGAGCGCGGGCGACCTCACGCCCGACGACGTCTCGGCGGTCGTCGAGAACACGACCGTCTCCGACGCCGCGTCGTTCTACTGCGCGTTCGAGCACGCGGACGTCGCGGTGCAGGAACCACCGGCGGACGCCGAGGCGCTGGACGTGCGCCGGGGCGCGGACGCGATTCCCGACCTTCGCGAGCAGGGCGTCTCGCTGTACGACGTGATGGAGCTCAGCGCCGAGCGCGACGCGAACGCCCACGAGTGGACGACCGGCTTCCCCCGAGTCTTTCGCGCCGCCGAGCGCATCGAGGCCGCGGACGGCCCGCTCGCGGACCGCGCCGCGTCCGCATTCCTCGGCCTGCTCACGGAGGCGCCGGACACGCTCGTCGTCACGCAGCACGGCGAATCGGTGGCGCGGGACGTGATGGCTCGCGCGTACGACCTCCGGAACGCGCCCCGTGAGGAGGTCAGTGCGTTCGCCGACGACCTCGCGGAACGCGGCGTGAACCCGGGGACGACGGCGGACCTCACAGCCGCCGCGCTGTACGTCGCGCTCGAACGCGGAATCGCTGTCGAGGGCGGCATCTCCACCGACAGCGGGGTGACCGTGGATGAGTGACTGGCCCGTCGAGTTGCGCGGCGTCACGGAGACGGTGGTGACGACGCGCGGGCCGAACGACCGGTGGAACCTGGCGGCGTTAGGTGTTCAGGCGCCCGCTGGCGCCGAACGAGCGAGCGGTGAGCACAGCGAGCCGCGAGCCGCACCCGTAGAACACAACTCCGCGACGGCGACGACGTGGGGGAACACGCGCACGCGCCGAAACTTCCACCGCGAGGGCGAGGGATACGTCCAGTTCGTCTCAGACCCCGTGGTGTTCGCGGACGCCGCGCTCTCGATTCGAGAGGCGGACGAACCGGTACTCGACGCGGCAGACGCGTGGGCGCGCGTCGACGTCGAGCAGACGGGTGCGGACACGGTCGGCGGGTCAGACGCGGTCGACGATGAGGACGACGGCAGTACGCGGCGCGAGCACTGGGCACTCGAACCGGTCGAGGCAGGCGTCGAACGCGAGCGACCATTCACCATCAACCGCGGGTTCGCGGCAGTCGTCGAGGCGACCGTGGCGGCGTCGCGGCTGGACGTCCCGGGGTACGACACCGAGACCCTGCGTGAGCGACTACGGTACTTCGGGGACGTGGCACAGACGTGTGGCGGCGAGCGAGAGCGCGAGGCCATCGAGCAAGTGCGAGAGCACGCGGACGGCGAATGGTAACTGGCGAACAGTTACGTAGGCTGGTTATCAAGAGCAGGTCGTGATTGGGCCTGAACTGGAAGATGACGAGGGCACCCATACAGTGTTGAGATTCATCTTCTACTCGTCACTCGTTCTCCTTGGCGCTAGCAACGTAGCGTTAGGTCTGTGGACGGGGAACGCTGTCCAGTGGTCCGGTGGGGCCGTGGTGATGGCACTCGGATTGTTCTTCCTCGGGCCGATGTTCGTCCACGACCCACACGCGGTAGACTAGCACGACTTGCTAACGTCGTCTCGCGCGATGTCGGGACGTTCAAACCCGCTCGCTCACTACTGGCGGACATGAGCGACGACGACACGCACGAGAACGTCGTGCCGGGTTCCGATGAGGAACTCGACACGGCGGACGTGCGCGGCTACGACTTCCGTGGCGACTTCGACTTCTTCGAGATGCTGGATTCCTACGCGACGACGGGGTTCCAGGCCACGCATCTCGCGGAAGCCGTCGACATCACCAAACAGATGCGCGAGGACGACGCCAAGATTTACCTCACACTCACGTCGAACATCGTCTCCTCGGGCCTGCGCGAAGTCGTCGCGTACCTCCTGCGCGAGGACCTCGTGGACGTCGTCATCACCACCTCCGGGTCCATCACGGAGGACGTCATCAAGACCGCGAAGCCGTTCAAGATGGGGGAATGGGACGCCGACGAGGCCGAACTCCGTGAGCGGGGCATCAACCGACTCGGTAACATCTTCGTGCCGTCGGACCGCTACGTCTGGCTGGAGGAGTACCTCAACGACTTCTTCGAGGACTTTTTCGCCGAGGAGAAAGTCCGCACGCCGACGGACTTCGCGCACGAACTCGGCGAGACCCTCGACGACGAGGACTCCATCCTGAAGAACGCCGCGGACAACGACATCCCCGTGTTCTGCCCCGCGCTCACGGACGCCGAGGTCGGGAACTTCCTCTACTACTACCGCCAGGGCTACGACTCCGAGGTCGGCATCGAGATCTTAGACGACTACGACTCCCTCATCGAGGAGGGCCTGCTCGCCGACACCACCGGCCTCATCTCGGTCGGCGCCGGCGTCCCCAAGCACCACGCCATCATGACGAACCTGTTCCGGGGCGGCGCCGACTACGCCGTCTACATCTCCACGGGCATGGAGGGCGACGGCTCGCTGTCGGGCGCCCCGCCCGAGGAAGCCGTCTCCTGGGGGAAGATCAAGGACGACGAGGAGACGAACCACACCCAGATCGAGGCCGAAGCTACGCTCGTCCTCCCGCTACTCGTCGCGGGTGCGTTTGCGGAGTAGTCAGCTTGGTGGATTGCTTACCAGCGTAGTTCTGTGAACACCCAGAAAGCAGTTGAGCGCAAGTCAGTCGGGGCTTTCTGGGTGTTCGTAGAAGTGATTCTGTTCACTCCAACCGGAATCAACACTCAACACCCGAGCCGTCACTCCGTCCGAAACGAATGTTTTTAACGCGCGGCGGGAGAAACGGTCGGTATGGCCATCAAGCCCGACTACGTCAAGAAGACCGGGAACATCCTCATGGAGCGATACCCGGACGCGTTCAGCCGCGAGGACTTCGACCACAACAAGGACGCCGTCACCGAGCTCACGAACATCGACTCGAAGGAAGTCCGCAACCGCATCGCGGGCTACATCACGCACAAGCGCAACTGATTCTGCCGCGCGAGGCGCTCGTCCTGTCACACGACACTGTCGTTGGGGGGAGCTACCGCGTAGCCTGGCGTCACGAAGTGACGGAATTTTCCCGCACCCGAAGGCGTTTGTCCGTCCCGGCCCGAGGGCGGATATGACCACCGTAGGCGTGCTCGGAGCGACGGGCGCCGTGGGGCAGCGATTCGTCCAGTTGCTCGACGGCCACCCGGAGTTCGAGGTGTCCGTACTGACCGCGAGCCCCCAGAGCGCGGGCGATTCGTACAGCGAAGCGGCGAAGTGGCGACTCGACACGCCGATACCCGACGGCATCGCGGAGACGACCGTCCGCGAGACCGACCCCGACGAGATTCCCGGGGACACCGACCTGCTGTTCTCCGCGCTTCCCTCCACGGTCGCGGAGCAGGTCGAACCCGAACTCTGCGAGGCGGGGTTCGTGGTCTCCTCGAACGCGTCGAACGAGCGCGTCGCCGACGACGTGCCCCTCGTGATTCCGGAGGTGAACGCCGACCACCTCGGCCTCATCGACGTGCAACAGGACGAGCGCGGGTGGGACGGCGCGCTCGTGAAGAATCCGAACTGTTCGACCATCACGATGGTGCCGACGCTGGCGGCCATCGACTCGTTCGGCCTCGAACGCGTGCACGTCTCGACGCTCCAGGCAGTCTCCGGCGCGGGCTACTCGGGCGTCACCTCCATGGAGATCCTGGACAACGTCGTCCCCCACATCGGCGGCGAGGCGACGAAGATGGAGACCGAATCCCGGAAGCTCCTCGGGGAGTTCACGGGCGCCGGAGTGGAGTGGCACGACGCCACCGTCTCCGCGTCGTGTAATCGCGTGCCGACCCTCGACGGCCACCTGGAGAACGTGTTCGCAGAGACCGACGCGGACCCGGCACCCGGCGAGGTCGCCGACGCGTTCCGCGCCGCCGACCCCATCGACCTGCCGAGCGCACCCACTCCCCTCATCGAGGTGTTCGAGGAACCCGACCGCCCGCAGCCACGCCTCGACCGCATGGTCGGGGACGGCATGGCGGTCGCCGCCGGCGGCGTCGAGTCGACGGAGACGGGCGTCCAGTACAACTGCCTCGCGCACAACACCGTCCGCGGTGCGGCGGGCGCGAGCATTCTCAACGGCGAACTGCTCGCCAGCGAGGGCTGGCTGTAGATTCTGTCCGCTAGTCCACTCGGTTCTCCAGTTCCTCGCCGGTGTCCAGGCGCTCTACGTTCCCTGCGACGATGTCGGCGAGACGCTCCCAGTGCTCCGGCGTGTGGCCGGCGTTGTGGGGCGTGAGCAACACGTTCTCGAACGTCCACAGCGGGTGGTCCTCGGGCAGCGGTTCGGGGTCCGTGACGTCGAGGGCCGCGCCGCGAATGCCCTGACGCTGGAGGGACGCGACGAGTGCGTCAGTGTCCACGACGCCGCCACGAGCGACGTTCACGAGCACGCACTCCGGTGGAAGCGTGTCGAAGGCGGCCTCGTCGACGAGGTTCCGCGTGGTGTCGGTGAGCGGCGTGGCGAGCACGAGGTAGTCCGTTCGCGCGAACGCGTCGTGGACGGCCTCGTCGTCGAAACCCACGACCTCGTCGGTCGGCCCGCCCTTCTCGGGCGTGTACCGGATGCCGACGGTGTCCACGTCGAACCCCTGGAGGCGCTCGACGACGGCGTGCCCGATGGCGCCCATGCCGACCACGGTCACCGTCGACCCCTTCAGTTCGTGAGCCTGATAGTGGCGATACTCGCGGTTCCGCTGGCGTCGCTGGCCCTCGTGGAGGCGGCGCGCGAACGTCAACACGTAGCCCAGCACCTGCTCGGCGATGCTCGGCGCGTGGATGCCCGCCGCGTTCGTCACCGGGACGCCGCGCTCGCGGAACGTCCCCATCGGCAGGTGGTCGTAGCCGGCGTACGCGCCCGCGAACAGTTCGAGGTTTTCCGCCCGCGAGAGCAGGTCTTCGTCGATGCTGCCGCCAGTCACGACCCGAGCGTCCGCGGCGAGGGCGCGCTCCTCGCCGGGCGTCCTGGCGAGTTCGACGTCGCGGTCCGGCAGTCGTTCGCGGAGTTCGTCGGCGTACTCGTCCATCGGCAGCCCGTGCGTTCCGCGGCGGAGAACGACGACGTCTGTCATCGACTCCGACGTGGGCGCGCCGCGCCCTAAGCGTTGCCGGACGGCGAGTGGACTGTCCGGCACCCGACAGTCGCCCGTCCTCGCCGCTACGGCAAGGGTTTTTGGCGCGTGTAGGCTACGTAGGGTCGATGAGCGAGTCCGAGTCGCTAACGTGTGGGGCGAAACTCGCGCGCGTCGTCCTCGACAACTGCGGCCCGCTCTCCCCAGAGGAGGTGGCCGAGGAGGGACGCCTCTCGGAGTCGAAGGCCGAGGACGCGCTCGCGGAACTCGCCGACGCCGGCCTCGCGGAGTGTGTCTGCGGGCTCTGTGAGAGCAAGCAGCAGGTGTACGCGCTCACAGTCGACGAGCAGGCGTAGCGCTCTCGTCGAGCAGGCGTAACCCTCTTTCTCGGTGCGCGCCTACGTCGGCGTGCGCGCCTCAGTCCCCGGTCGAGTTCGTCCACTCGGACGCGATGACTGCCCGGAGAACCCGGGCGCGCAACACGAGACGGAAGTCTCCGACTGGCGTCCGTACCGCGCCACCCGCTGAGCCGGCTACTGCTGGCTCGGCAATTGGTGGCGCTTCGCGCCACCCGGCTCGGCGGTTCACACCGCCTCGCCAGTTAGGGGCGCGAAGCGCCCCTCGCCCGCCACGAGGGTTTCCCGGTCGACAGGGCACGCCGCCCACGGATGAGACCGGTCGTTAGTGTCGCGGGCGCACATCTCTACAGCGAGACAGTGCCGACGCTATCGTGATCACCCCGTCAGGTCGTCGGCCCACTTCGAGGGAAGGACACGCAGCAGGTGGTCAGCCTCTAGACCGTTGGTTGTGACGAACAGAACGTCGTCGCCACCGGTGACGGCGGTGCCGCCGCCGCCCGCTTCGTCCCAGTGCTTGAAGACAGCGGTAGGAATCGGTAGCTCCCGGACGTCCTCGCCAATCTCACTGCTGGCGACGTACTCCACGCCGTCCCGTCCCTGGATAGCGTCGAAGTCCTGGGAGACCAACACCGCGCCGTCGCGTCGGCTGATTCCCCAGAACGCCTCGGTCGAGTGCGCCAGAAAGCCCTGGTTGAACGCCCGCTGTGGCACCGGGACCTCACGGCTCTGACCGTCGACGGCTGCCTCGCCGAGGCGATCGATCTCCTCGGTCTGGGACTCTTCACCGGATTCAGTTTCCTCCTCGACCTCTGGGGCCGCCTGTCCGGTGGCGTGGTCCGCTTCGGCGGCGCCGCTGGCCTCGTCGACGCTCCCCTCCCCCCCGACATCAGGCTCGGTATCGATCACATCAGTTTCCTCGACGGACTCCTCGCGGGACCGACGCTGGGCGAGCGCGACCGCCAGAAACGCGCCCCCGAAGGCGAGCTTGACGAGTCCGCGCTTGCGCTGGCCGGCGAGGAGCGTTCGGAGGCCGCTGAGGAGGGCCGCCCCGCCGATGATTCCCGTCGCCGCGCCCGATCTGACGCCGCGCCACAGATACGGCGTTACCGTCGAAACGACCCTGCGGCCGCGTCCGGTTGCGCCGCTACCGGTTTCGGCGTCTGACTCCGACTCTGCTCGTGTGCTGGTGCCAGTTTGGTTCACACATCGGTGTTCGCTTTCGATACACAAACCATCATCCCCGCTGTATCCAACCCGTATTCACACCAGTTGCTACTCTGCTGAAGAGGGGGCCGGATACGTCGCAGGCAATCACGTCACGGTGGTGGCCGGATGCGGTGGACGCCCCCACCGCTGTTCCCGCTTCCGAGGACGTACATCTCGTTGCCGTGGCGCTGGAACGCGAAAATCTGGGCCAGCTTCCCGGCGTCATCGTCCACAACGGGAAGCACCTGGGCCGGCCACAACCCCTCGCTTCGGTGAGTTGCAACGAACAATCGGCCGTTCGCGCGGTAGTCGCCAAACACGAACCGCTCACGGAGGCCGGGGAGCGCGTGGCCACGGTAGACGTTGCCCGTTATAACCGAGATACCGCTCACATCGCCCCCTTGTTGGGGGTACTCGATGACTGGCGACAGAAGCGGTTCGCCGTCCCGGACACTCGACGGCGTGGCATCAGGACAGCCCTCCGCCCCGTAGCAGTGGGTACCCTCCTTCACGTTCCACCCGTAGTTACCGCCGTTCTGGACGACGTCGACCTCCTCGAACCAGTTCTGACCCACGTCCCCCGCGTAGAGGTCGTCACCGTCGAAGGCGAGTCGCCACGGGTTCCGGAATCCCCACGCGAAGTGCTCGTCGAGGCCCGGCGTCCCGACCAGCGGATTGTCCTCAGGAATCGCGTAGCCCGTCTCACCGTGACTGCCATCGACGTCGATCCGGAGAATGCTCCCGAGAAGATTGTCGGTCACGTCCTGGCCGTTGCCGCCTGGGACCGCGTCGTACCAGTCGGAGACGTGTCCGCGTCCCTGGTCACCACCCGCTCCACCATCGCCGACCCCTACGTAGAGGTATCCGTCCGGACCGAAGACGATAGAGCCAGCGTTGTGGTTCGATTGCGGTTCCGGGATGGTGAGGACGGTCCGTTCAGAGCCGGTTCGTGCGTCGCGCCCGTCTTCCGTAACTCGGAACTCGGCGAGGACGAACGTGTGGCTGAATCCCGACGGCGTGCCCTCCCTGGGCGGGGCAGAGTAGCGAACGAACAGGCGGCGATTTGATTCGAACTCCGGGTGGAGGGCGAGGCCGAGAAGGCCCATTTCGGAGCCGGTGGTGACCGCATCACGCAAGTCCAGTAACGGCTCTGAACGAAGTTCACCGTTTTCCAGAACACGAATCAGCCCGTGTTGCTCGGCGACGTACTGAACGTTGATGTCCGGGGCGACGGCCATATCTAACGGGGTGCGCAGACCACTCGCAAGCGTGTCGAGCCCCACAGATGAGGGGGGAGGCGAGGCCGTTGTTCCGCTGTCTGTCGGTGCCTGGTTGGGGGCCGTAGTCGTACTCGACGAGGGAGTAGCACACCCGGCGAGACCACCCATTGTTCCGGTTACCGCAGCGAGGAATCGTCGTCGGTTCATGGTGTGACACTATCGATTCCGGAAGACGCGAATGTACCGATTGTAACCAGTCCGTCCGGCTCTGAGCCGAGATCTGTTGACATTGCTTAGACGAAGTCCTGTCTCACATTTTTCATCTATGCGCTGTGAAAACGGCGTTTACACAGCCGCCTCATAGAGGCGAACGTGGTGAAAGCTCCAGTACCAATTGTTGATTTCGTGATCGCGTACGCGGGACTCGGAGCCCACAGTTCACCCAGAGTACATTTCACGCCGCCAGTGTTGCACGTATTGTTATCACGCTAGAGCCAAAGCGTGGCGTAATGGCGTGGAACCCCTCGGTTCTCTCGTGGTTCGCGTTCGCGTCTACGGGGGTTCTCGCGGTGGTGGCCAGCGTGGGGTGGCAGCGCCGCCGGGACAGCGCGCGGACGTTCACGCTGCTCATCCTCGCGGTCATGCTCTGGGAGGTGGTGTACGGCGTGCAACTCGGATTCACGACGAAAGCAGAACAACTCCCCTGGCAGCAGATGGCGTTCGCCATCAGCGCGACCGTCCCCCCGCTGTTCCTGATTTTCGCGCTCCAGTACGCCGGAAAGCAGGAACGACTGACCACCTGGGGAGAGGTCGTCCTGGGCAGCGAGTTGCTCGCGTTCGCGGCGCTCTCGCTGACGAACCCCATGCATCACCTCGTGTGGACCAGCGCGACGCTCAATCCCGGGACCATCTCGGCGATCCTCGACCTCCACCTCGCGGTCGGGTTCTACGCCCACATCCTGATCGCGTACCCCGTCGTCCTGCTCGGACTGTGGACGATTCTCTCGGTGTACTTCCGGTCGACCCAGACGCACCGCCAGCAGGCCGCGCTACTGCTCGTGGGCGCGATACCGGCGTTCGCCTCGCACGTCCTGTTCGCACTGAAAGCCAGCCCGATACCGGGGCTCGACTTCACGCCGTTCGCGTTCACGGTGACGGGCGTCACGTACGGCGTCGCGCTGTTCCACTTCGACCTGCTGGAGCGAACGCCGGTGGCCCACCAGCGCGCGGTCGAACTCACCGGCGACGGGTTGCTCGTCGTCGACGCGGACGGCGCCGTCGTCGACGGAAACCACGTCGCCCGTCAGGTGTACGGCGTCGACCAGTTCGAGAATCAGGACGTCTCGACGCTCACCGGGAAGCCGGACCTCGAAGCGGTCGACGGAACGACCACGACCGGCGTCGTCGACGAGACGCGCCGGGTGTACGACGTGTACGTCTCGAAGCTCACCGACAACGTGGCCCTCCACCCCGGGTTTGCGGTCCTCCTGCGGGACGTGACCGACCGGGATGGGTACGAGCAGCGACTGGAGGTCGCGAACCGCGTCCTGCGGCACAACCTCCGGAACGACATGAACGTCATCCTCGGTCACGCCGACCTGCTGGCCGAGCGCGCGACGTCCAGCAAGCAGGAGGAACTGGCCGGCGTGATCGGCTCCGCGGCGGACGACCTCGTGACCCTGAGCGAGAAGGTTCGACAGATGGTCGACCTCGGGAAGACGGGTCAGACGGAGCGGACCGAGGTCGACACTGTCTCCGTGCTCGAACCGCTCGTCGAAGAGTTCCGCGCGGAACATCCAGGCGTCGAGGTGACCGTCGACTTCCCCGACGAGGCGACTGCTGCCGCCGTGTCGGAGCGAGCGTTGACGGTCGCGCTCCGGAACCTCATCGAGAACACCGCAGAGCACAACGACACGTCGACGCTGACGGTCGACATCACGGTCACCACGGACGGAGAAGAAACCCGAATCCGCGTCACTGACGACGGGTCGGGGCTGCCCGAGATGGAGCAGGCCGTCCTCCAGAACCACACGGAGACGCCGCTCCAGCACAGCAGCGGCCTCGGTCTCTGGCTCACCTACTGGACCGTCTCCACGACCGGCGGAGACATCGCCGTCGAGGCGAGCGAGTCACAGGGAACGACGGTCACGGTGACGTTGCCGGCGCGGGACCCGTCGGTGACAACCGGAGCGACACGAACCGTCCACGAGCCAGTACACGATTCGACGTGAACGCGAGGTACACTGGACGTCGGGTGAACGCCGCGCAGTGCCGGGCGTCGACGCGCCAGTCGACGTGAACACGCGCAGCGGCGCCACTCTGCGTTCCGTCACCCACAGACTTATCGGCGAGTCCCGCCGCCTCTCTGCATGGACGCCGAGTCGATACGCGAGGACTTCCCCATCCTCGAGCGCGAGGTCGGCGGCGACCCGCTCGTCTACCTCGACAACGCAGCGACCACCCAGACGCCGACACCCGTCTCGCGGACGTTCCAGGAGTACTACGACGGCTACAACGCGAACGTCCACCGCGGCATCCACCGGTTGAGCCACGAGGCCTCTGTCGCCTACGAGGACGCCCACGACCGCCTCGCGGCATTCGTGGGCGCGGACGGCCGCGAGGAGATGGTGTTCACGAAGAACGCGACAGAGGCGGTGAACCTCGTCGCGCACGGACTCGGCCGGCAGCGACTCGGTCCCGGAAAGGCGGTGGTGACCACGGAGATGGAACACCACGCCTCGCTCGTGACGTGGCAACAGATCGCCGAACAGACGGGCGCCGAGGTCCGCTACGTCCGCGTCTGCGAGGACGGAACACTCGACGCCGAGCACGCCGCGGAACTCGTCGACGACGACGTCGAACTCGTCTCCGTCACGCACGTCTCGAACGTGCTCGGCACCGTCAACCCCGTGCGTAAACTCGCGGACCTCGCGCACGACCACGGCGCCGCGATTCTCGTCGACGGCGCACAGTCAGTTCCGACGCGACCCGTCGACGTCGAGGCCCTGGGTGCGGACTTCCTCGCGTTCTCCGGGCACAAGATGGCGGGGCCGACCGGCATCGGCTGTCTGTACGGCAAACGCCACCTCCTCGAGGAGATGGAGCCGTTCCTCTACGGCGGCGAGATGATCAGTCACGTCACGTTCGACGAGTCCGCTTGGAACGACCTGCCGTGGAAGTTCGAGGCCGGCACGCCCCCCATCGCGGAGGGTATCGCACTCGCCGCGGCTGTCGACTACCTCGAGGACATCGGCATGGACGCCGTGGAACGCCACGAGAACGAACTCGCGCAGTACCTCCTCCGCGAACTCGCCGAGCGAGAACACGTCGAGGCGTACGGCCCGCCCGCTGGCGTCGAGCGCACGGGGCTCGTGTCGTTCAACGTCGGGGACGTCCACGGCCACGACCTCTCGGAACTGCTGGACGACCGCGGCATCGCCGTGCGCGCCGGTGACCACTGCACGCAACCGCTCCACAATGTCCTCGACATCCCCGGGTCCGTGCGCGCGTCGTTCTACGTCTACACCACCCGAGAGGAGGTCGACGCACTGCTCGACGGCATCGAGGACGCGGCGTCCAAGCGCGACGCCCTCCTCGCCTCCGATCGGTACCACGACCGCCTCCACGACCAGCACCGGAACCCGACGAACGCGGGCGGCCTTCCGAATCCGACGTTCCGAAAGCACTCCGCGGAGACGAGCTGCGGCGACGAGGGCGAGTTCCACGTCGACGTGGCCGACGACGGCACCATCGCCGACGTCGCCTTCGAGAGCGATTCCTGTGCGGTGAGCACCGCGGTCGCCGGCCTGCTCGCCGACCATCTCACCGGCGAACCGGTCGAAGCGCTCGCGGAACTCGACGGCACCGTCGAGGACCTGCTCGACGGCCAGTATCCCGCGATGCGACGGGACTGCGTCGTCGGCCCGGAGGACGTCATCCGGGAGGGCGCGACCGAGCACCTCGAGTCGCTCCAAGCGTCGAGCGAGGACTGACCGATTCGCGCACGACGAGCACGGGCGCGAGCGCAGTCGGCGCGTCGCGTGTAGAAACGCTCTTTCGGCCGCCGACCCAATCCTCTCGCATGGACTACGAAGCCGTCGCGGACCTCGGGCCGGAGCGCCGCCGCGCGCTGTTCGAGCGCGACGCCGGCGTCGACGCGGTTCGCTCGCAGGTGCGGGACATCGTCGAGCGAGTGCGCGACGAGGGCGACGTCGCGCTCCGCGAGTTCGCGCGCGAGTACGACGACGCGGAGGTCGGCAACATCGACGTCACGGACGAGGCCGAGCGCGCGTACGACGAGATAGACGACGACGTGCGCGAGGCCATCGAGGACGCCGCGGCGAACGTCCGGGAGTTCCACGAGGCCCAGATGCCCGAGGACTGGCGCCGCGAATTCGAGGACGGGCGAGAACTCGGCCGACGGTTCCGGCCGGTCGAACGCGTCGGCGTCTACGTCCCCGGGGGCGCCGCGGCGTACCCCTCGAGCGCGCTGATGGGCGTGATTCCCGCGGTCGTCGCGGGCGTCGAACAGGTGGCGGTGGCGACGCCGCCCGCGGAGCAGATGAACCCCGTGACGCTCGCGGCCATCCACGCCGCGGGCGCCGACCGCGTCTACGCCGCCGGGGGTGCACAGGCCATCGCCGCGATGGCCCACGGCACGGAGACCGTCAACGCCGCCCAGTTGGTCGTCGGCCCGGGGAACAAGTGGGTGACAGCGGCGAAGGCCGAGGTCCGCGGCGACGTGGAGATCGATTTCCTCGCCGGCCCGTCGGAGTTACTCGTGGTCGCGGACGACACCGCAGACCCCGAGTTCGTCGCGGCGGACGTGCTCGCGCAGGCCGAACACGACCCGAACGCGAGCGTCGTCGCCGTCACCGACGACGAGGCGACCGCCGACGCAATCTGCGAGGCAATCGACGCGAAGGTCGACGACCGGGAGCGAGTGGACACCATCCGGAAGGCCCTCGACCACGACGCCAGCGGCGTGTTCGTCGCGCGCTCGATGAGCGAAGCCGTGCTGTTCGCGGAGTCCTACGCCGCCGAACACCTCTCCATCCAGAGTGCCGACGACGAGGAGCTCCTGGGCCGAATCGACTCCGCCGGCAGCGTGTTCCTCGGGTCGGACACTCCCGTCGCCGCGGGCGACTACGCGACCGGGACGAACCACGTGCTCCCGACCAACGGCAAGGCGGCAGTCGTCGGCGGCCTCTCGGTCGACACGTTCCTGCGCGCCACGACCGTCCAGCGCCTCGACCGCGACGCGCTAGCGGGGCTCCGCGACACCATCACGACGCTCGCCGACGCGGAGGGCCTGGAGGGCCACGCCGCGAGTATCGAAGAACGCTTCGAGGACTGAGGAGCAGTGGGGAACGGCGAGCGACCACTTCGGCGTCGGGTAACCTTCACGGTCCCTCGCCGGTAAGCGACCGCATGGAACTCTCCGGCACCGTCCTCTGGGGGGACGAGTACGAGCCGATACAGGGAACACTCGTCGTCGAAGACGGGACAGTTCAGCGCCTCGACGAGGAGTCGACTGATTCGTCGAATCTGATTCTTCCGGCGTTCGTGAACGCCCACACCCACCTCGGTGACTCCATCGCCAAGGAGGCGGGACGAGGGCTGACCCTCGAAGAACTGGTCGCACCGCCAGACGGCCTGAAACACCAGTTGCTACGGGATTCTGACCGGGGTGAACTCGTCGAAGCGATGAGACACAGCCTCCGATTCATGCAGGAGACGGGGACGGCGTCCTGTCTGGAGTTCAGGGAGGGCGGCGTCGAGGGCGTGTACGCGCTCCGCGAGGCCGCCGACGGCCTCGGCATCGACCCGTTCGCGTTCGGACGCGGCGAAACCGACGTCGTGGAGGCCGCCAACGGGTTCGGCGCGAGCGGCGCGGCCGACGCCGACTTCAGCAGCGAGCGCGCCGCCGCGCGGAACGCCGACAAGCCGTTCGCCATCCACGCGGGCGAGGTGGACGCCTCGGACATCAACCCCGCCATCGACCTCGACCCGGACCTGCTCGTCCACATGGTCCACGCCGAGTCGCTCCACCTCGACCGCGTCGAGGACAAACAGCTGCCGGTCGCGGTGTGCCCGCGCTCGAACCTCGTGACGGACGTCGGCCTGCCGCCCGTGCGCGAACTGCTCGACCGCACGAGCGTCGCGCTCGGCACGGACAACGTGATGACGAACAGTCCATCGATGTTCCGCGAGATGGAGTTCGTCTCGAAGTGTTGTGACGTGGACGCCCCCGAGGTGTTGCGGATGGCGACCCGAGCCGGCGCGGCGGCCATCAGCGCGAACTACGGCGTGCTAGAACAGGGGCGGGAGGCGCGAGTGCTCGTCCTCGACGGTGACTCCCACAACCTGACTGGCGCGCTCGACCCGGTGCGAGCGGTGGTACGGCGTGCAGGCGCGAGCGACGTAGAGCGCGTCGTGCTCCCCTGAGACGCGGCCCGTTCTCCCTGAACAGTTAAGCCCCACCAAGTCAACGTGTAGCACGAATGGCGAGATACGAGCGCATCCTCGTGCCGACGGACGGGTCGGCAGCGACGCGCCACGCCGTCGAGCACGCCGTCGACCTGGCCGCCGAGCACGGCGCGACCATCCACGCGCTGTACGTCGTGAACTCCGCGAGTTTCGCCAGCCTCCCCGTCGAGTCGTCGTGGGAGAACGTCGCGTCGCTGCTCGACGAGGAGGGCGCGGCAGCCCTCGACGACGTCGAGGAACTCACGAGCGAACGCGGCGTCCCGGTCGAGCGCGCGCTCATCGAGGGGAACCCCAGCCGCGAGATCGTGCGCTACGCCGAGGACGAGGACTGCGACCTCGTCGTGATGGGGACCCACGGCCGGGGCGGCATCGACCGCCTGCTGCTCGGGAGCGTGACCGAGAAGGTGGTCCGCTCCTCGACGGTCCCCGTGCTGACGGTTCGCGTCGAGGAGTGATTGGTTGATCCGGCGGACGTGCTACTCGGCCGGACAGGTGCTGCTCAGTCGGGCGTCCGTGCTACTCGGCTAGGCGCAAGTGCTCGCAGTCCCCTGCGTGAACGATCTGCTCTCCGTCTGCCGTATCGACGACGAGCGCGCCGTACTCGGTCACGCTCACGGCGTCGCCGACGACCGCTCCACTGCCAGTCTCGACGCGCACGCGCTGGCCGAGCGTCGCCGCGCGCTCCCGCCACGCGTCGAGAGCGGCGTCCGGGCGCTCGCGGAGTTCGTGGAACCGCTCGAGGACGCGCTGGACGAACGCGCGACGGTCCACCGTTCCTCCCTCCGCGCGCACGCTCGTCGCGTCGCCGTCCAGGTCGCCCGGGTCCACGTCGACGTTCACGCCGACGCCCAGGACGACCCAGGAAACGCGACTCGCCTCCCCCTCCATCTCGGTGAGCACGCCCGCGAGTTTCGCGCCGCCGCGCTCGCCGTCACCGGGCACCAGGCAGTCGTTCGGCCACTTGATCTCCGCGGGGACGCCGGCCTCCCGCGCGGCGTCTATCACAGCGACGGCGGCCGCGAGCGTGAGCGTCGGCGCGCGCGCGGGCGGCAGGTCCGGGCGCAGGACGAGACTCATCCAGACGCCGCCCGCCGGCGAGGACCACTCGCGGCCGCGCCGCCCGCGACCACCGGTCTGTCGGTCCGCGAGCACGACGACGTCGCTCGCGCCCTCGGTGGCGAGTTCGCGCGCGCGGTCGTTCGTGCTCGGGACGGCATCGTGGTACTCCACGTCGAAGGGCGCGTCGAGGCCGTACTCGACGGCCGGGCCGCCGTAGTCGGGGACGCCGCCGAGCGCGTACCCTCCTGACTCGCTCTCGACGTCGAACCCGGCGTCCCGAAGCGCCTCGACGTGTTTCCAGACGGCCGCGCGCGAGACGTCGAGCCGTTCGGCGAGTTCCGGGCCGGTTACGGGGCCGTCCGCGAGCGCGTCGAGGACGCGGCGGCGCGTCTCGTTCATCTGGCGGGAGTAACGCGGCCGCCGGCAAAAGTGTCGCTATCCGCGAAAGGACTATTGGGTAACCTCACGTCAATCGAAGTAGATGCTGTTGAGAGCGGTTTTTACAGCAGCCGGTCGCCATATAGAGAATTATTAGTGTATTTTTTATAAGATAATTTCGAATAGATTGAATATACCACGTGCATTAGGAGTAGTTGACGATGGAAGACAACAAGCTCACCGCGTTCCTGCAGGACAACCCGCGAATGATCGGCGCGCTGTTCACCGTGATGGTGTTCCTCTCGACGACCGGCGCTGCGTCGGCGTTAGAGGCAGGAGTCTATTCTGGCCCCTGATTCAGTAGTTCTTCGAGTAGTTCGTCGCTCCACTTCAGTTCACCATCCACCATTACTGGCGAGGGTTTCCCGTCGAGGAGTTCGCGAAGATCACACGTCGAAACCTCGAACGTGTCCAACTTTCCAGAACCGAGATAGCGAGTCGTATTGTCCCCGACGTAGGGGGTGACGAGCGATCCGATTGACGTTTTCAACGTTGGATAGCCGTAGACAGTAAGCTCGAACCCTTCGTCGAGATCAGTGAGAGTTGACGAGAGCGGGATACCGTTGCTGTTCTGCACTAACTGCAGGGTTCCGTCACCGATAGTGATGTATTGATTCCCGAACAGCGTCACGTTCCGGGCGACCGAGAGACCCGCCTGAAGTGAGAAGCCGGTGTTCATGAGGCGAGCAAGCGCTCGGCCGATTCTGATCGCGGGGTCGTTCGTGATCTTGGCCAGCGTGACGATGCCACCGAGGCTGCCGCGTTCCACGAGTGCCTCGCCCTGCTCGTAGGACTGGCAGGCGTTCAACAGGAACGCGTCAACGTTCACCGCGTCGAGCGTGTGCGCGTCGAGCATGCCGTCGGCGCACTGGAAGCCGTCCTCGTCGACGTGACCGATGTAGTGGAGGAAGTCGGCGTTGCTCCGAAGTACGTCGGCGAGCTCCGACTGCGAGAGCTCGTAGTGGACGGTGATGTCGAAGTCGAAGAAGTCACGGGTGCCGTAGAACTCCTCGACGATCTGCTCCTCGCTCATCTCGGGGTCGTTACAGACGATCTCGATGGCGATGGTGTCGGAGACGCGCTCGGTGCGCTCGAGTCGCTGTCGGTAGAACTCCGCGTTCGTCTTGCTCGCCCCGATCGGGAACCCGTCGCCGATCCAGGCGTGCTCGATGGAGTCGGTCTCCCGGGGCTTCAGAATATTCGACTTCGACGTCGAGGCGTCGGAGGGGCTGCGGACGAGTGCGGCCTCCGAGCGGTAGAACGACGTGAGTTCCTCCGGTTCGGAACTCGCCGTCTCTCTGTCCTCGGTTCCAGGAACCCGGACCTCGGCGAGTTCGTTCGCAATGAACGGCAGCGTCTCGATGCGGCTCCGGTCGGCCTCGATGTCCGCCGTGAGCTTCCACTTCGGGCGGTGCGGTTCGGTCACGTCGTAGGGGACCTCGAGATACGCGTTGAGTCTGTCCGCAAGCGACGCGTTGTACACCGTCTCCAGGTCGAAGGTGAGGTCGTCCTCGACCAGATTCCGTTCGTGGAGGTTCATAGAGTAAAACCCCTCCGTGCGCGTCACGCAGTCGAGGAAGAAGACGTGCTTGAGCAGGGTCGTGACCTCCGACTCGAACCCCCGGGTCGTGTTCAGGTCGTATTGCTCGTCACCCACGTGTAACTCCCGACCCTCTCCGACGAAAACGTCCGCTCCAAGGTAGTACGCGAGCGGGCTCACTCGGTACAGATCTGCGTACGACGGCGGTATCTCGATGGACACACCCGTGTCCGGCGTGACCAGCCCGTCGGGCGCGGAGAACGATTTGCCGCGTTCGATGAGCGGCGGATGCCCCCGCAGCGTCGGGAACGAGCGCTCGGGAGACGTCGTCTTGAGCGCGCTTCCGAGTAGCGAGACCGCACGCGCGGCGTCCTCGATGCTGTCGCCGACGGTGATCGTTGCGGCGGGGGACTCGTGGAGCGACCGTGCACCCAGGGCAACGGTCGTCGAGCCGTCGAACTCAATGAACGTGGTGCTCTCGTCTCGGCAGATGGTGACCGGGCTGTCCACGACGAACTGGAGTTTCATCGGCCCGATGTCGACGTCGAGCGAGTACCAGTTGGCGGGGTACCGGGCGTGCTCGTTGTTTGCGGACTCGCCGATGAGGTTCTCGTCACTCGACCACAGGTAGACGTCGACCAAGCGCGGCAGTTCGATCGCCTCGACAGTGATGGTCACCGCGCCGTCGATGGGGAGAACAAACTGGTCGGTGCTGGTCGGCGTCGGGTCAACCGTCTGGTCGGTGTACAGTTCGAACTGCGCGTTCTCGATGGGGTCTCGGATGCTGAGACCCGTCGCGTCGGCGAGCGGCGAGAACTCCGGTTTCATAGCGTCACCCAGCCAGTGTCGACGCTCGATTCGGGAACGTGCCAGTGCTGTTCGGGAATCATCCCGTCGAGTTGCCGGAGTTCGATGCGCGCGTCGAACAGCGGTGAGAGCGCCTCGACTGCCGGGTCGTCGTCCGGCAGTCGGAGATGGTAGTGGGCCATCCCGCTCGCGTCGAGGACTGACTCGGTGACGCGGCCGAGGAACTGCTCGACGGCGTCGTCGTCGTGACGGTCGAGGAGCGAGTGGAGTGACACCACGCCGAGTCGCAACTGGGCGGGCGCGGTGTCGCGGCCGCGGCGCGCGACGGTCGAACAGAGGTCCTCACTGATGGCGTCGAGCGTCCGCGGCGTGCCGCCGTCCGAGCGCTCGGCGGTGTTCGCGGAGCGCCCGACGTCCCGGTAGTCGAGGACGTCGATGCCGTCGTGGTGCGGGTAGATGCTTCCCGGGAGGTACGTGACGGGGTTCTCGACGGCCGAATCCGTCAGCGCGAGCACGCGCTCGCGGGGTTCCGTCGGGGTGCCGAGGAGTTTCCGCGTCGCTCGGGCGGTGACGTCGTCCGCGACCGCGCCGGTGACGAGCAGGTTACAGCCGTTCTGTTTCAGCGCCACCAGGACGTCCTCGAACGACTGCGGTGAATCTCCCCGAAACGACAACCCCTCGTTCGGCATTGTTCCAGAGACTGGGAGCAGCGGGTATAAAAATTCGGTCGTGTTGCGGTGGTCTGCACGTAGTCGTAGCGCGCCAGTCGACGAGTGAATCGTGGCGGACTGGGAGACGGACAATCGCGGCGGTCAGAAGGGAGCGCAGTCGTGAGGCGCGAGAATTAGTCGATGACGACGAGCACGTCGCCCATGTCGACGCTGTCCTCGGGGTCGACGGCGACCTGCGTGACGGTGCCACCGCGGGAGGCGACCACGTCGTTCTCCATCTTCATCGCCTCGAGCACGACGAGCACGTCGCCGGCGTCGACCTCGTCGCCCTCCTCGACCTCGACGGAGAGGATGGTGCCCTGCATCTCCGACTCGACGGTCTCGCCCTCGCCCTCGACGACCGTCTCGGACTCGCTCTCGCCGCCCGCGGGCGTCGGTCGTTCGCCGCCGCCGTCGCCGGCGTTGGTCGCGAGGCTGGCGGCGCCGCGCTCTTCGAGGTTGACCTCGAATCGCTTCCCGTTCACCTCGACGGTGAAGTCGCGCTCGACGACGTCCTCGTCGGCGTCGGACGCCGCGGCGTCGCTGCCCCACTTCTCCTGGGCGTCCGCGACGCGTTCCTCGTCGAGGTCCTGGTCGAGGTACTTCGTCGTGTGCTTGCCCGTGACGAACGTCTCGTCGGTGAGCATCAGGCGGTGGAACGGGATGATGGTCGGGATTCCCTCGACGTCGTACTCCGCGAGCGCGCGCTCCGAGCGCGCGAGACACTCCTCGCGGTCGCTCGCGTGCACGATGAGTTTCGCCACCATCGAGTCGTAGTCCGTGACGAGTTCGTCGCCCTGGCGGAGCGCGTCGTCCATGCGCACGCCGATGCCGCCCGGCGGGTCGTACGTCTCGAGCGTGCCGCCCGTGGCGGGCGCGAAGTCGTCGGCGGCGTTCTCCGCGTTGATGCGGAACTCGATGGCGTGGCCCTCGAGTTCCACGTCGTCCTGCGCGAAGTCGAGTTGCTCGCCGGCGGCGACTCTGATCTGATACTTCACGATGTCGATGCCCGTGAGTTCCTCGGTGACGGTGTGCTCGACCTGGATGCGGGTGTTCACCTCGAGGAAGTAGAAGTCGGTGCCCGTGTCGAGGAGTTCGCCGTCCTCGCGCTCGGGGTCCTCCTCGACGAGGAACTCGAAGGTGCCGGCGTTGTAGTAGCCGGCGGCCTCCGCGCCGCGGCGCGCGGCCTCACCGATCTCCTCGCGCAGGTCGTCCGTGAGCGCGGGCGACGGCCCCTCCTCGACGACCTTCTGGTGGCGTCGCTGGAGCGAGCAGTCCCGCTCACCGAGGTGGCGGACGTTCCCGTCGTGGTCGGCGATGATCTGCACCTCGATGTGGCGCGGGTTCTCGAGGTAGCGCTCTAGGTAGACGTTCGCGTTGTCGAAGTACGCCTCACCCTCGCGCTGGGCGGACTCGAGTTGCTCCTCGGCCTCCTCCGGGCCGCGCACGATCTTCATGCCGCGCCCACCGCCACCGCCCTCGGCCTTGATGGCGACGGGGTAGCCGTACTCGTCGCCGAACTCGTGGACTTCCTCGACGGACTCCGCGGGGTCCGTGGTGCCGGGAACGATGGGAACGTCGGCGTCCCGCATCGTCTTCCGGGCGTGGGTCTTCTCGCCGAGTTGCTGCATCGCGTCGCTCGACGGGCCGACCCAGGTCACGCCCTCGGTGTCCTCGACGAGCGCGGCGAACTCCGCGTTCTCCGCGAGGAAGCCATAACCCGGGTGGATGGCGTCCGCGTCGGCCTGTTTGGCGGCGTCCACGATGGCCTCCTGGTCGAGGTAGGAGTCCGCTGCGCGCGCGGGCCCGACGTTGTACGCTTCGTCCGCGTACCGGACGTGCCCGGAGTGTTTGTCGGCGTCGCTGTATACGGCGACTGTGTCGATGCCGAGTTCCTCGCACGCCCGCATCACGCGGACGGCGATTTCGCCGCGGTTCGCGACGAGCACCTTCTCGAACATTCCTGAGAGTGAGTTCTGTCGACGCCCTACTGATACTGTCGGTTCGAATCCGCCTTGACCCACACGACCTTTTACGCTGCGCTCGGCGCGGAGCGCCTCGCTCGGTAAAAGCTCGGCCAAAAGCACTCCTCCTTCACTTCGTTCGCTGCGCTCGCTCCGTTCAGTCGTCGGCCCGCGCTCCCTTGCTCGCGGGCTACGCCCGCTCGCACATTCCGAGGCGTGTAGCGCCTCGCGCCGGTCGCGCGGTGAATCGCCGACCTTCCGGGGCCTATCGGCCCGCTCGGTCGGCGAACGCTAAACAGAGCCTCACGCTCCCCGTGACTAACCTACTTCTCCCGACGACGCGACCGCGAGCGACCACCGTGTCGCTAGCGTCGCTCTCGGTTGTGTGGCGTTCGGGCGATTCGAACCCTGCAAGTCCCAGCGGCCGAACGCAGCGAAGCCGACCGTCTCGCTTCAGTTCGGAATCGCGCGCAGAATGAGCCGGGTATCCCGTGTTTCAGGTGGCGAGCGGCGCTTCCGGTTCAGACGTCGCGGACGCCCAGTCCGACGTCGCGGCGTCTACGCCGACCGACCGGAGTTCCTCGAAGGTGTCCCGCTGGCCGACGCCCCACGCGATGACGTCTCGGCCGTCGGCGCGAACGCGCTCGACGACGTCCGTCTCCAGGCACAGCGACGCGTGTGGATGCACGGAGTCACAGTCGAGCACCTCGGCCATCTTGAGACCGGTTTCGACGCCGACAGCCTCACCGAACAGATAGCCGACGGGGATGTTCGGGTCGCACTCCCGAACCTCGGTGAGTGCCTCCGGGAGGAACGACGTGACGCGCGCGTTCACGTCTGCGTCGTGTATCACCTCGACGACGTCGCTCGCGATGCCGGCTTGCTTGAGTTCGACCTGCAGCGGAACGTCCGATGGGACCGCCGCGAGGGCGTCCGCGAGTCGGGGAATCGAGTGGCCGGAGTCCAGAACGTCGAGCGCGCTGAGTTGGGTCCAGTTCATCCCGGCGACCGGCCCGGTGTCGTCCGTGAGTCGGTCGACCGTCTCGTCGTGGAACACCACGAGTTCGCCGGACTGACACCGGCGAACGTCGATCTCGACCGCGGCCAGTTCGCGCGCGGACCGCTCGATAGCGTGAAGTGTGTTCTCCGGGTACTGCTCTGCACACCCGCGGTGGGCGATGAGTTCCATCCCTCTGCACGTGTACCCACGCTCCGAGAGTAAAAACGCATCCGTTCGTCGGCGTAAGGTCACCCTACCGCGTCGTCAGTCGGAGTTACCGCTCTGACTGTCTGTCCAGGACTCCAGGGGGAGTCGGTTTCGCGCCGCGTCGAGGTCGTCCGGGCGATTGATCTCGAGGTGTTCCGTGGAGGGGATGACGACCCGCTTGGTCGGCGTCTCCGGGTACACGAGCGGGTACCATTCGTCGCGGTTCGCGGCGAGTAACTCCATCGCGGCCTCACGGTGGCGACGCGAGATCACGCCCATGCCGGCGTGTCGGTAGCCCGAGATGAGTCCGTAGTCCACGACCGTTCCGTCGTCGTCGGTCCGGATCGCGGTGTGTTCGTCCTGAATGCCGGGAAGACAGCCGACGATATTGTACTCGCCGTCGAACTCCGCGAACCGGTCGAGCAGTCTGTCGACGGCCGTCGGAGTGGTGACGATGTCGCCGTTGAGCACGAGCACGTCGTCGTCGATGCCCGTGAGCGCCAGGCGCAGCGACTCGGCGTTCTCGTACTCGCTCCAGTCCTCGAAGCGGACGGCGTTCGCGCCGTCGAGGCGGTCGACGACCGTCTCGTAGGCGTACCCGAGCACGACCGTGATGTCGTCGACGCGGTCAGCGAGCACCGCGCGCTGGCGGTCGTACAGGGAGCGACCGTCGACGTCGAGGAACGCCTTTGGCACCGACTCGGTCTCGTCGCCCATCCGGCTCCCACAGCCGGCTGCCAGAATCACTGCGTGCATCGAACCACCTCCTGGGCCGCGCGTTCGCCCGCGCGGCCGTCCATCGGAATCCCGAGTTCGTTCCGGAACGCTGCTTCGCGCTCCCGCGCTCGCTCCGAGTACCCCTGGTCGTACAGCGCGTCGACGTCGTCCAGGGTCAACTCTGCCGCGCTCGTCACGTGACCGATTCGGGGCACGTCCGCGGCCTCGTCTGCGAGGTCCGTGAACTGCACGAGCGGGCGGCCGGTGTGGAGCCACTCGGTGACGATGCCGGAGTAGTCAGAGAGCAGGACGTCCGCGGCGAGCACGCTGTCCCGGGGGGTCGAGTGCTCGTCGAAGACGACGTTCGGGAGGTCCGCGATGCGCTCCCTGCACTCCTCGGTGAGCGACTGCCCGGGTTCCTCGATGCGGTCCATCGGGTGGGGCCGGAACAGCAGTTCGTAGTCCGAGTCCGCGAACAGGTCGAGGACGTCGTGGGCGGTGTGGAGGTAGGAGCCGCCGCCGTAGTTGTGGTTGGTCGGGGCGTACAGCACGCGGCGCTCGTGGGGTCGCTCGGCGGTCACGAGGTCGTCCGCCTCGGGGATGCCGACGACCGACACGCGAACGCTCTCGGGGAACGATTCGACGTACTGCTCCGCCCACCGCCCGCCGGGGGCGAGTGCGACGTCGACGGCGTGGGCGGTACTCTCGACGGTCGTCTCGACCTCGCCGCGGCCGACCGAGGCACCGTGTCGAACGTGGACCAGCGGATACTCCTCGTGGAACGACACCTCGTCGATCCGGAAGCGGTGGTTGTACACGACGACGTCCGGGTCGACCGAGCGGACGTTCTCGTCGACGTCCTCGACGTCGTCGACGTGGACCTCGGGAATCAGGTCGCAGGACCCGACTGCTTCGGGTCTGGCGGGCACGTAGGCCGACTCGGCGTCGACGTGCTGGTCGAGCGATTCGAACGTCTTCCGCATGAACTCGCGCTCGATGACATATAGTACAGAGACCATTGTGTGTAGTCACGGCCCCCGGAACCGGCACCGGGAGACTCGGCCCCCGGGTGGTCTCGAGTACCGATAGCTTATGCTACTACGCTACCGCTTCACTTAGTCGTGTTCTGCAGCTTACAACAAAATTGGTTATCGGACGCAGACCACGTTACGACCAGCAGAAGAGACGAGAGTACTCTTCGAGCACCGAAAAGCCCACAAAAACAGTGGCGGAACAGGCACGGAATCGGTCCCAGAACGACCGCAAAATGGGTAGCAAACGGTCTCAGAGACAGGGGAAACAGCCACAGAACCAGCGGCGAAACGCCACGGAATCAGTGACGGGCGGCCTCAGAACCGGTCGCGGCGCCCCGCCGCGCTCCACGCGTCCGTCGGCGCGCCGTCCGGCACGCGAACGGGGCCACCGCCGAGCGCCCCCACGCGGCCCGTGAACGACCACTTGCGGCCGTCCCAGGACTCGCCGGCGTCGTCGTCGTCGTCGGCCGCCGCCTCGAGGCGCGCGAGGTGCGCGCTCACCGCCGCCGCGATGGCTGCGGCCTCCTCGCCGTCCGCGTCCTCGGGTATCGAGAGGTCGGCGTCGCCCAGCACCGGGTCGTCCGGGTCGTCGCCGACCGGCGTTTCCTCGTCGTTCACGCTCATCACAGCGGGATGTTGCCGTGTTTCTTCTCCGGCGTGTCCTCGCGCTTGCTCGACAGCATCTCGAGGTCCTGGATGAGGCGCGGCCGGGTCTCCGTCGGTTCGATGACCGCGTCGACGTAGCCGCGGTCGGCCGCCGTGTACGGGTTCGCGAACTCCTCGCGGTACTCGTCGATGAGTTGCTCGCGCAACTCCTCCTCGTCCTCGGCGTCCTCGAGTTCGTCGCGGTAAAGCACGTTCACGGCGCCTTTTGGCCCCATCACGGCGATTTCGGCGGTCGGCCACGCGTAGTTGACGTCCGCGCCGATGTGCTTCGACGCCATCACGTCGTACGCGCCGCCGTAGGCCTTCCGCGTGATGACCGTCAGCAGCGGGACGCTCGCCTCGCTGAACGCGTACAGGAGTTTCGCGCCGTGGCGGATGATGCCGCCGTGCTCCTGGTCGGTTCCCGGGAGGAATCCCGGAACGTCCACGAACGTCAGGATGGGGACGTTGAAGGAGTCACAGAAGCGCACGAACCGAGACGCCTTCTCCGAGGCCTCGATGTCGAGTGTGCCCGCGTTCACGCGGGGCTGGTTCGCGACGACGCCGACCGAGCGGCCGTCGAGGCGCGCGAACCCGACCACGATGTTCTTCGCGAAGTCGGGTTGCACCTCGAAGAACGACCCCTCGTCCGCGACGCTGTCCACGACGTTCGTGATGTCGTAGGGTTTGCGCGGTTCGTCGGGCACGATGGACGTGAGTTCCTCGTCGCGGCGCTCCGGGTCGTCCCACGGCTCGACGCGCGGCGGGTCCTCGACGTTGTTCTGCGGGAGGTACGAGAGCAGGCGCTTGATGTTGTCGAGGGCCTGCTCCTCGCTGTCGCAGGCGAAGTGCGCGACGCCGGACTCCGAGGAGTGCGTCGTCGCACCGCCCAACTCCTCGAAGCCAACCTCCTCGCCCGTCACCGTCTCGATGACGTCCGGCCCCGTGATGAACATGTGGCTGGTGTCTTTCACCATGAACACGAAGTCCGTGATGGCGGGCGAGTAGACCGCACCGCCCGCACACGGCCCCATGATGGCCGAAATCTGGGGGATGACGCCGCTGGCCTTCTCGTTGCGCGTGAAGATCTCGGCGTACCCGCCCAGGGAGTCGACGCCCTCCTGGATGCGCGCGCCCGCGGAATCGTTCAGGCCGACGACCGGCGCGCCGACCTCCATCGCCTTGTCCATCACCTTCGTGACCTTCTCCGCGAACACTTCGCCGAGGCTCCCGCCGAACACCGTGAAGTCGTGGGCGAACACGAACACCGTGCGGCCGTTCACCTCGCCGTACCCCGTGACGACGCCGTCGCCCGGCAGTTGCTTCTCCTCCATCCCGAAGTTGTGGGAGCGGTGGGTCCGCAACTGGTCGAACTCGTTGAACGTGTCGTCGTCGAGGAAGTAGTCGATGCGTTCGCGGGCCGTCATCTTCCCCTTGTCGTGCTGGGATTCGATGCGGTCCTCGCCGCCGCCGAGGAGCGCGCGCTCGGTTCGCTCGCGCAGTTCCTCGATGCGCTCTTCCATCGTCATCTGATTGGGAGTGATTTCCCGGACTGGCGGCAAAAGGATTCCGAGACGGGGACACGCGCCCCGGCCGGGACAGCGGTCGCTGTAGCGGCGTCACTCACCGTCTCTGTCGACCACCGGGACTGCTCACAGCACCGACCGGGAGCGGCGCAACCCGAGGAAGGCGACGATAGCGACGCCGACGGTGATTATTACGAGGACGCGCGTGTGGTCGAGCGTGACCCCGAGCAGGGAGAGCGGGCCGACCGCGATTCCGAGCGCGGCGGCGAGGCCGGAGACGAACGTGAAGATGAGGAACACGGGGAGCACGACGCCGACCGCGTACAGCCAGGGCGTCGACAGCGAGCGCGCGAGCGGGCCGGCGCCGCGGCGCAGCTCGTCGACCGCGTCAGCGCCGAGCACCCAGCCGGCGAACAGCATGAATCCGACGAGGCCGCCCGTGAGCAGGAGGTTGACGAGCGTGCCCGCGACGAAGCCGAACGCGGCCGGTTCGAGCGCCAGGGCGCTCCCGGTCACGGCGAACAGCGACACGAGCCCGCCGACCGCCGCGCGCCGCGAGACGCCGTACTCGTCGACGAGGAACGACACCGGAATCTCGAGCATCGAGATGGAGGAGGAGAGCGCCGCCAGCGCGACGACGCCGAAGAACAGGACGCCCACGACCTGGCCGTAGGGGAGCGTGGCGAACGCGCCCGCGAGGCTGACGAACAGCGCGCCCGGGCCGCCGCTGCCCGCACCGCCCGCGAGCGCGAACAGGATGGGGAAGACGACGAGGCCCGCGAGCACGCCGACGAACGTGTTCAGCGCGGCGATGGCGGTGCCGTCGGCGGCGAGCGAGCGCTCCTCACCGAGGTAGGAGGCGTACGTGAGCATCGTCCCGGCGCCGAGGGACAGCGTGAACAGCGCCTGCCCGGCGGCCGCGGGGAGGATGTCGAGGAAGTTCGCGCGGAGGTAGCCGATGTCCGGCGAGAGGTAGAAGGCGACGCCGGCGGCCGCGCCGTCGAGGGTGAGTCCCCACGCCGCGAGCGCGACGAGCAACACCACGATGGCGGGCATCATCAGTTTGGTCGCGGTCTCGATGCCGCGTCGAACGCCGCGCAACACGATGACTGCGGTCGCCGCGAGGAACAGGAGGTGGAAGCCAACCGCCTCGACGCCATAACTCACGGCCCCGAAGTACGTCCCCGCGTTCCCGAAGTACGCGCCGGTGATGCTCCCGAAGAAGTACCGGAGAATCCACCCGCCGACGACGCTGTAGAACGAGAGCAACACGACCGCAGAGACGACGAAGAGGTGGCCGAACGCCGACCACGAGGAGGAATCAGAGAGTTCGGAGAGCGCGCCGACGGGGTTTCGTCGCGCCCCCCGTCCGATGACGAACTCCGCGAGCAGTCCGGGGACGCCAACGAGTAGAACGACGCCGAGATAGACGAGGAGGAACGCCGCGCCCCCGTTCTCGCCTGTCATCCACGGGAACCGCCAGAGATTCCCGAGCCCTACTGCGCTGCCGACCGCCGCGAGGATGAATCCGATTCGTGTCTTCCACGATTCGCGTTCCATTGCCACACCGTAACAAACAGACCCTTTTGAGGCTTATGACTGACGAACCGTCAAGCTTCCAACGACAGGCGTTTACGCGCCCGAAAAACCGTTATAGAATTTTGAATCCAGGACCGATTCCGGGATTCACCTACAATCCCTAGACGCCGGGAATCGGCGGCGCCGAGTAGATGGACGTGACGCCGAGGTACAGCGTCACGAACACGCCCACGAGGACGAAGGTGCGGACCGACCAGAGCCACACTGACGCGAACGTTCCGCCACCGCCAGTGCCCTTCTTTATCTCGTCGACGGCCTCGGGGCCGTACACCCAGCCGACGAACACGACGCCGAGCAGCACCGAGAGCGGCAGCAACACGCTGTACGCGAGCGTGTCGAACCAGCCGAGCCACGCCGTGTTCCACGCGGACAGCGTCCCGAGCACGAACAGGCTGCCGCCGAAGCCGAACGCGACGCCTGGCCGACTGTAGCCGTAGTTGTCAACGAGATACGACGTGACGACCTCGAGGAGGCTGATGGCCGAGGAGAGCGCGGCGATGAGCACGACGCCGAAGAACAGGACGCCGAGGGCCTTCCCCGCCAGGCCGCCGAGTTGCGCGAACGCGTCCGCGACGGAGACGAACAGCGCACCCGGGCCGCCCGCTGCAGCGCCCTCGGGGATCTGTCCGAACTGCGCGAACAGCAGGGGGATGACGACGAGGCCCGCGAGCACGCCGACGAACGTGTTCAGCACGACGATGATGCTGCTGTCCGCGGGGAGACTGTCGTCCTCGCCGAGGTAGGAGGCGTACGTTATCATCGCGCCCATCCCGAGAGACAGCGAGAAGAACGCCTGACTGACGGCGAACGGAACGATTTCGCCGAGGTTGTTCGCGATGTAACCGAAGTCCGGTGAGAGGTAGTAGCCGTACGCGGCCGAGGCGCCGTCGAGCGTGAACGCGTAGACGGCGAGGCCGACGAGGATGACGACGATGGAGGGGACCATCAACGTGGTCGCCTTCTCGATGCCGTCCTCGATGCCGAACGCGACGATGCTGGCGGTGACCGCCATGAAGACGCCGTGGTACAGTATCGCCCACCAGCCCTGTGAGACGGCGCTGAAGTGCTGGGCCGGGGCGGCGAAGTACGCGCCCGTCACGGAGTCGACGATGTACCGGAGCACCCACCCGCCGACGACGCTGTAGTACGAGAGGATCCACAGTCCCGTGAACAGGCCGAGCGCGCCGACGATGGTCCACGCTGGGTGTTTCAGTCTGTCGAACGCTTCGATGGCGTTGATGTTCGCGCGCCGCCCGACGACGAACTCCCCGAGGATGGTGGGGAGGCCGATGACGAACGCGGCGAGCAGGTAGACGAACACGAACGCCGCGCCGCCGTTGGTCGCGGTCTTGAACGGGAACTGCCAGATGTTCCCGAGCCCGACTGCGCTGCCGACCGCGGCGAGGATGAACCCCACTCGGGTCGTCCACGTTTCTCGTTGTGCCATGGTGTGCCACCCCGTATCCACCTGGCCGGTAAAAAACACACGACTTTAGCGTTTTTATCGAACAGGCGTGACATTCCTTGGCGGAAGATGTAACGAAAACTGACGGTCCCGGTACTGTGGACGTTCACGCCTCTCCGTACACCGGCACGGCGGCGCCGCTCGTCGGCGGCACGGCGTCCGAACACAGCGTCAGCACCACGCGAGCGATGTCGGCCGGGTCGACCCACGAGTCGTGGTCGGCGTCGGGCATCATCTCCCGGTTCGCGGGCGTGTCGATGACCGAGGGCATCACGGCGTTCGCGCGCACCTTGCCTTCGTTTTCCTCCGCGATGGTCTCCGTGAGCAGTCGGACGCCGGCCTTCGACGCGCGGTACGGCCCGTCGCCCTCACCACCTTCCAGTGACGCCCGCGCGGACACGGAGACGATGGCACCTTCCGACTCCTGGAGGTGGGGGAGCGCGTGCTTGCTCGCGAGGTACATCGTCTTCAGGTTCACGTCGAACACCTGCTGGAACGTCTCGACGTCGGTGTCCTCGATAGGGTCCCCGCCCTTCCACATCCCGGCGACGTTACAGAGACAATCGAGACCGCCGTGGGCCTCCACGACCCCGGAGACGACGCGCTCGGCGTCCTCGTCGTCGGTCAGGTCGCCGCGGTAGAACGGCACCTCGCCGCGGTCGAGTTCCGTGTCCTCGTTCGGTTCCACCACGTCGGTCCCGGCGACCGTCGCGCCCGCGTCCGCGAACGTCTGGCAGACCGCGCTCCCGAGCGCACCGGACGCGCCGGTCACGAGCACCACGTCGCCATCGAAGTCGAACTCAGCGTGCATGCGTACTTGTCCCACTGCCAGCACCGTAAACGTATTCGCGAGACAACAGTATCGCGGTGCTCGATGGGGTTGCGTACCGAACGGAGCGACGGCGGCCCAGACCGCATAAGAACTCACCACGCTCCGTCAGAGAATGGTGGCCTTTATGCGCGGCGCGAACGCCGTTTCGAGTGCATGAAGCTTCACGAGTACCAGGCGAAGCAGGTCTTCGCCGAGGCGGGCATCCCGACCCCCGGGTCGGCGCTCGCCACGTCCGTCGACGAGGTCGTAGAGGTCGCGGAAGACCTCGGCTACCCCGTCGCGGTGAAGGCCCAGGTACACGTCGGTGGACGCGGCAAGGCCGGCGGTATCAAACTGGCCGAGAGCGAAGAGGAAGCCCGAGAGGCCGCCGAATCCATCCTCGGCATGGACCTCAAGGGGTACACCGTCGGAAAGGTCCTCGTCGAGGAGGCCGTCGACTTCACGAACGAACTGTACGTCGGCGTGACGATGGATCGCGGCGAGGGCAAACCCGTCGCGATGGTCTCAGAGAAGGGCGGCGTCAACATCGAGGAGGTCGCCGAGGAGGACCCCGACGCTATCGCGCGCGAACACATCGACCCCGCGTTCGGCCTGCACCCGTACCAGGCCCGGAAGGTCGTCTACGACGCGGGCATTCCGAACGAGGTCGCTCGCGACGTGTCCAGCATCCTCACGACGCTGTACGACCTCTACGAGGACAAGGACGGCAGCGACATCGAGATCAACCCGCTGATGGTCACCGCGGACGGCGACGTCGTCGCGGCCGACGCCGTGATGAACGTCGACGACGACGCGCTGTTCCGACACCCCGACCTGGAGGAGATGGAAGACGAGGCCGCCGAGGACGACCTCGAAGCCAAGGCCAACGAGTACGGCTTCGACTACGTGCGTCTGGACGGTAACGTCGGCATCATCGGCAACGGGGCGGGTCTCGTGATGACGACCCTCGACCTCGTCGACTACTACGGCGGACAGCCGGCGAACTTCCTGGACATCGGCGGCGGCGCGAAAGCCGAACGCGTGACGAACGCCCTCGACATGGTGTTCAGCGACGACAACGTCGACTCCGTCGTGTTCAACATCTTCGGCGGCATCACCCGCGGCGACGAGGTCGCCAAGGGCATCAACGCCGCGCTCGAGCAGTTCGACGAGATTCCGAAACCGGTGGTCGTCCGACTCGCGGGGACGAACGCCGAGGAGGGCCGCGAGATCCTGAACGCGGACCTCGTGACCGTCGAGGAGACCCTCGAAGGAGCGGTGCAGCGCGCTGTCGAGTACGCTGACACGGAGGTGACCCAATGAGTATTCTAGTCGACGACGACACCCGCGTCGTGGTGCAGGGCATCACGGGCGGCGAGGGCAAGTTCCACGCCGAACAGATGATCGAGTACGGGACGAACGTCGTCGCGGGCGCGGTGCCCGGCAAGGGCGGCCAGGAAGTCTCGGGCGTCCCCGTCTACGACACCGTCGACCAGGCCGTCGAAGCCGAGAACGCCGACGCGTCGGTCGTGTTCGTTCCGCCCGCGTTCGCGGCAGACGCCGTCTTCGAGGGACTCGACACGGACCTCGACCTCGTGGTCGCCATCACGGAGGGTATCCCGACCCAGGACATGGCGAAGGTGAACAAGCGCCTCTCCGAGGTCGACACCCGCCTCATCGGTCCGAACTGTCCGGGCATCATCACGCCCGGCGAGGCGAAACTCGGCATCCTGCCGGGCAACATCTTCGAGTCCGGGCGCGTCGGACTCGTCTCTCGGTCTGGCACCCTCACGTACCAGGTCGTGGACTCCCTGACCTCCCGGGGTATCGGCCAGACGACCGCCATCGGCATCGGCGGCGACCCCATCATCGGCACCGACTTCATCGACGCGCTCTCGCTGTTCGAGGACGACGTCGACACCGACGCCGTCGTGATGTGCGGCGAAATCGGCGGTGAGGACGAGGAGGAGGCCGCCGAGTTCATCGCCCAGAACATGGACACGCCGGTCGCGGGATTCATCGCGGGCCGCACCGCGCCGCCGGGCAAGCGCATGGGCCACGCGGGCGCCATCGTCTCCGGCAGCGGGACGGGTACTGCGGAGTCCAAGATCAGCGCGCTGAACGACGCGGGCGTCCCGGTCGGCGACACGCCCGAGGAAGTCGCGGACGACATCGAGGACTTCCTGTAGCGCGACGCCGCCGGGTGTAACCCACCGTTTCGCCGTTCTCGTTCTCCGAGTTCTCGCGCTGTCTCCTGCTTCTGGCCTCGACCGTGCTGTTCTCCTGTTTCCTCTTCTCTCGACCTCCCTGTTCTCTCGTTCCCCCGTCGGCCAACTCATGAACGTCACGCGCCGACTGTTTCCTCCGGTCGACGTGGTCCGTAACCGGAGGTTTCTGCGACCATCGCGACTGGCATTTATTTCTCCCGGTTAGACGCCTCAGTAACCTCCAGAGGGGCGCGTCGCCTAGACGTTGTCGAACCGTTAGAATGACCGTAAACCCCGGTATTCGGCGGTAATTCGGATTTACTGGCGTGAAATCGATGACACGGTGTTCTCGGTTTTTGTGGGGTCCAGTCGATACGTGGATACGCCAATGACCACCACCACGCCGAACACGGACGTGCGGGAATTCTGTGACGTCTGTGACAAAAAGACGGCGCACGCGGTCCAGATCGAACTCCGCGTGGAGAGCACGAAGACCGAGAACCAGGAGTTCTCCCGCGAGCCCTACCGGGTGAGCACGTGTGCCGACTGCGAGTCGACGAGTACGATGCGGATGAACCACGTCTAAACGCGGATTGCTGGAGTGTCTTCCCGCGACCACTGAAATCCCGCCGTCAGCGATTCGCGTGCATCGACGACCACGGACGCGGCGCCAGCGAAACGCGTATGGTGCGGGGCCGGGACGCGTGAGGTGATGGAGACCACCCACGAGGTGCACGTCGACGACGCCCGCGACCTGCCGCTCGCCGACGACAGCGTCGACCTCGTGGTCACGTCACCGCCGTACCCCATGATATCGATGTGGGACGGCCTGTTCACCGAACTCGACCCGGCGGTCGGGGACGCACTCGACGAGGGCGACGGCCGGCGCGCCCACGAACGCATGCACGACGCACTCGACGCCGCGTGGCGCGAGGTCGCTCGCGTGCTCCGCCCGGGCGGCATCGCGTGCGTGAACGTCGGCGACGCCACGCGAACGTTCGAACGCTTCCGCGTCTACGACAACCACTCGCGGGTTACCGAGGCGTTCGAGACGCTGGGTTTCGACGCGCTCCCCAGCGTCGTCTGGCGGAAACCCGCGAACAGCGCGACGAAGTTCATGGGAAGCGGGATGCTCCCGCCGAACGCCTACGTCACACAGGAGCACGAACACGTACTCGTGTTCCGGAACGGCGAGCGCCGCGACTTCGACGCGGGCGCCGACCGACGGTACGAGGCCGCCTACTTCTGGGAGGAGCGCAACCGCTGGTTCTCGGACGTCTGGACCGACCTGAACGGCGAAACCCAGTCCCTCGAGGGTCCGGGGTTGCGCGAGCGTTCGGCCGCGTTCCCGCTCGCGCTCCCGTACCGTCTCGTGAACATGTACTCCGTCTACGGCGACACCGTCCTCGACCCGTTCTGGGGCACGGGAACGACCTCACAGGCGGCCGCCGTGGCGGGCCGGCACTCCGTCGGCGTGGAACGCGACTCCGGGTTCGCCGACGCGTTCTCGGACCGAATCCAGCGCGCCCCCGAGCGCTCCCGAACACTCGCCAGCGACCGACTCGCGGCTCACCGCGAGTACGTCGCGAACGCCGCGGACGAATTCGAGTACGAGGCCGAGTACTACGACGCGCGCGTCCGGACGAAACAGGAACGCCGCATTCGCTTCTACGAGGTCACCGACGTCGCCGAGACCGAAACCGGGTGGCGGGCGACACACGTTCCCTACGAGGAGTGACGCGGCAGGTAGGCGCAAGTAAGGCAGCCCGGGCGCAAGCAACCCCGACGAACCCGGGAACAAGCAGGCAGGCAGTTGGTCACGGCGCCTAACTCGCCGCGCGTCCTGTTCTGCGTATGACCTATCAGACCACGGTCGGCTGGTCGCTGCTCACCTCGGGCATCGTCACGCTCCTCCTCGCGTACCTGCCTGGCGACTCGTTCTGGTGGGGAATCGGTCTGCTGGTGGTGGGAATCGGCGTGCTCCTCATCAGACAGACGTAGAAACGAGGGTGAGACAGATGCGACCGGATACCGCCGAACGATCGACCACCGTCGAGAAAGCGGGAGGCGCCAGACTGCAGACCGATTCGACGTCTCGCCATGAACGACGATAGAACCGACAGCGGCCCCCGACCGGTCGCAGTCGGTTCACAGACGTCTGGCCGCTCCGATGGCTACTGTTGACCGGGAGTCGCCGAACTCTCACGCTCCTGCTCTCGGTGAGCGCGCTCGCGGTGCTGCTCGGCGTCGGCACGGTCTGGGAGATCGAGATGGAGCGCCTCGTGAACGAGACGCGGGCCGTGCAGTCGCTTTTCAACACGCTGCTCGGCGGCATCATCCTCTTCGTCTCGGTCGTGCTCTCGATCAACATCGCGGTGCTCGCCCAGGAACTCGGGCCGTTACAGACCGAGCGCTCGCAGATCGAGGACTCCATCGCGTTCAAGGTCGAAGTGGCGGACGTCGTCGAATCCGACGTGGGGCGAACCGAGGCGGACGGCCTCTTCCAGTTCCTCCTCCGGGCGCTGCGCGGCGAAGCCAACCAGCTCCAGCGCAACGCCGAAGAACTCGACGACGACGACGCGAGAGACGAGGTTCCGGTGTTCGTCGACGCCTTACAGGCGGAGTTCGCGTCCGCCGAACGACGCCTCCGGTCGCGCACCCCGCGACGCACAACGCCGCTGTTACCCGGACTCGACTACGACCTCGCTCGCCACATCTCCGAAATCAGGCGCATCCAGTCCGAACACGGCGACAGCCTCGACGAACCCACGGCCGAAGCGCTCTCGACCGTCGCCGACCTCCTCGAAGCCTTCGCCGCCGGACGCGAGTACTTCCGAGCCCTGTACTTCAAGCGCGAAGTGCAGAACCTCTCCAGTGACCTCCTCCTGCTCGCACTCCCCGTCATCGTCTTCACCTCCCACGTCCTGCTCGCCATCGACGCCGGCCTGTTCCCGACGACGTCCATCTTCGGCATCCAACCGCGCCTGCTCTACGTGAGTATCGCGTACGCCATCGCGCTCTCACCGTACCTCCTGTTGAGCGCGTACATGCTCCGCATCGTCACCGTCTCCCGTCACTCTACGGAATCGAGCGGGTTCGCGCTCGGGGGTGACGACTCGGTGTAGCCAGGTGTGGGGGGCAAGGAGACGCCGAGAGCGACGCGCTGGAGCGTCACCGCGACCCCGAGAGGGACTGTCACACAACCGGCCGATTTTTCCACGCTATCCGTGAACCCGAGGCCATGGCCAGCGAAACAGACACCGGTTCCCAGCTTGCGGACGCCCTCATCCCACTCTCTACGACTTCCCCTACAACAGACGGTGACGGCCTCCACGAACTCGGTGACGTGCTCGCCGACTTCCGCGTTATCGGCCTCGGCGAATCCACGCACGGCACGCGGGAGTTCTTCGAACTCAAGCACCGTATCGTTCGGCATCTCGTCGAGGAGCAGGGACTCCGCCTGTTCGGCATCGAAGCCTGCTTCGGTGAAACGCTCGCCATCAACGACTACGTGCTTCGCGGCGAGGGGAGCGCCGAAGAAGCACTCGACGGCATCGGCTTCTGGACCTGGAACACCGAGGAAGTGCGGAACTTCGTGGAGTGGCTCCGCGAGTTCAACGACGGTCGAGAGCACGAGGACTGCGTGAAGTTCTACGGCTACGACATGCAGTTCACAACGGCGTCCGCCAGCAGGCTCGACAACTGCCTCGACCACGTCGATGCCAGCGTCCACGAATCAGTCGCAGCCGACCTCGACTTGCTCGCCGACGAACATCGAGTGTACGGCGACGACGACCAGCTCCGGGAACGAGTGGATGCCGCAGAGTCGGTCGTGGAGTCACTCGCACCCACACTCGACAACAACCGCGAGACATACGTCGATGCGACTAGCGAACGCCAGTGGCGACTCGCGCGCCAGCACGTCACCGCGATGGAGCAAGCAGTCACCCGTGGCCGCAGGATGCTTCAGGCAGACGAATTCACGGTGGAGCAACTCCGGCAGCGCGACTACGCGATGGCCAAGAACGTCGACTGGATTCTCGACCACGAACCCCATGACCGCATCGCGCTCTGGGCGCACAACGGCCACGTCAAGCGCGGCGGCATGGAGTACGAGGACACCATCGTCCCGACAATGGGAGACAATCTGGCCGACCGCTACGGCGACGACTACTACGCACTCGGCTTCGACTTCCACCACGGTTCCTTCCAGGCCATCGGTAATCTCGAAGACGAAGACGACTCCGGCCTCCGAGAGTTCACTGTCGGGACGCCACGCGAGGACTCGTTTGCCGCTACGCTCGCGGCCACCGGAGTCGAACTGGCGCTCCTCGACGCAACGCGCGCGAGTCGGGACCCAGCACTCGTAGACTGGCTGAACAGCGAACACGAACAACGGACTGTCGGCGCGCACTACGACCACGACGACGCAGACGACTACTGGGCCACGTTCGACCTCCCCGAGGACTTCGACGGTATGCTCTACGTCGAGGAAACGACGCGAGCAGTACCGCTAGAAAGAGGTGACTGACGTAGCTAGCCTTCGCCGACCGAGCGGGCCGACAGGCCCCGGAAGGTCGGCGATTCACTCCGCGAACGTAGTGAGTGGAGGCCGACGACTGAGGGGAGCGCGTCAGCGCGAACCGAAGAAGGAGTGCTTTTGGCCGAGCTTTTGCCGAGGGCTGGCGAAGCCAGCCCGCAGCGCAAAAGGTCGAGCGAGTGGGTTGGGGCGGATTCGAACCGCCGGCCTGCTCCGTGTGAAGGAGCCGTCATAGCCTGACTAGACCACCAACCCGCACCAGAACGTACGCCGGAGACGCCAATTAAGGCTTGCGTTTAGCTCGAACGGGAGCGTCGGATGCGGCGACGCGCCTTCCGAGCGGTTCGCCGGGCGCGGCGTTCGGCGTCGGTGGCGCGCTCGCGGACGCGCTCCGGGGCGCTGGGTTCTGGTTCGCGTTCCATGCCGGTGAGTCTGCGGACGTTCCGTTCCGCCGGTTCGAGTTCCGTACGGATGCCGTGCGCCGTCGCTTCCGCGGCGCGTTGGAGGTAGTAACGGGCGTCTTCGAAGTGTCGGTTCATGCACGACAGTACGCCGCGAGAGAGCAAAGCGTTGCTGCCGAGGTTCGTACCGACACCGTCCCGCTCTAGTACGACGGCGACTCCTCTGGGACACCGTCGCGCTGGTTGACGAGGCGCGCGAACACGAACAGCGCGTCCGAGAGGCGGTTCAGGTACGCGACCGCCTGCTCGTTGACGCCGTCCTCGTCGTGGAGCAACGCGACCGCGCGGCGCTCTGCGCGCCGGCACACCGTCCGGGCGTGGTGGAGCGCTGCGCCCGCGTCGCTACCGCCCGGGAGGATGAACGACTCGAGGGGGTCGAGTTCCGCCTCGCAGTCGTCGATCCACTCCTCGAGTTCCTCGACGTGGTCCTCGCCGACGACCGGGTCGTCCTCGTCGGGGTCCGGGTTGGCGAAGTCCGCCTGCACGACGTGGAGGTGGTTCTGGCACGCCGCGAGGTAGTCGTCGACGTCGTCGTGGCCCGAGGGGCGAACCGACCCGAGCAGGGCGTTCAGTTCGTCGACGGTGCCGTAGGCCTCGATGCGCGGACTCGTCTTCGAGACGCGGTCCATGTTCCGGAGGTCCGTCTCGCCGCTGTCGCCGCGCCGCGTGTAGATCTTCATGCGAGTGTTCGCTCCACGTAGTCGAGGATGTTCTCGCTCTCGGCCATCGTGACCCCGTGGTCGTCGTCCACGAGCACGGGCACGCCGCGCTGCCCGCTCACGCGCTTGACCTCGTTGCGCTGGGAGTGCAGCGCGTCCACCCACTGGGTCTCGTACGAGACACCGTGGTCGTCCAGCGCTTCCTCGACAGTCTCGCAGTACGGACAGCCGTCGAGCGCGTACAGCGTCAGTCCCATACCGGATGGTGGTTCGGTGACTACTAAGGAATTGCCCCACTCCGGCTCGGTCTGCTCTCGGGGACGGCGACTCTCCGCCTCGGCGATAGATTCAACACGGTGTCGGGTGACGCGCTAGCGATGACAGAGAGTCCGTTCGACGTCCGACTGCAGGTCGGAGAAGTGCTCGACGCGGAACCGTTCGAGGCGGCCCGGAAACCCGAGATGGCGAAACTGACAGTCGACGTGGGCGACCGAACACTCCAGTCCGCCGCACAGACCGGCTACAACTACGACCCGAGCGACCTCGTCGGCCGGCAGGTGCTGTGCGCGACGAACCTCGGGACGGTGAACATCGCGGGCTACGAATCCCAGGCGCTGACCGTCGGCGTTCCGGACGAGGACGGCCACCCGGTACTCGTCGGTCCGGACGACGACGTTCCGCTCGGGGGCGAACTCTACTGAGGGTCCTCGGGGGCGTCGCGGCGCACGCCCGGGTTGGCCTCGTCGACCGTGCTCTTGGAGAGAAAGTCCAGTCGCGGGGTCGCAGTCGGTGGCACGACCTCGTGGCGGTGGAGGAGCGAACGCACGCCAGGGACGCCCCCGAAGTCGCCGCGGAACCAGAAGAACAGCCGCGACACGCTCGCCACGTCCCGCTCCGAGTCGTAGTCGACGACAGCGTCAAGGTACTCTCCCGTCACCTCGGACAGCTCCTCGTCGACGTTTGCCGCCGTGAACGCCTCAGCGGAATCGGGGTCGTGCTCGAAACGCCGGAGCGCGATGTGAGCGCGGGGGTCGGGCTCCTGGAGTTCGTGGCGTCGCTCGAACTGACGGACGAACGGGTTCGGAACGTAGCCGAGACCGTACTTCCACTTGCCACCGCGAAGGATGCCGTGCTGGATGTCGTCGAGTCCAATCGACGTTCCGGCGACGCCGAACGGCCGCGACGAACGGCCGACGTCGACAAGTTGTCTGCGTGCCGTGAACGCCTGGTGAAGGTTCAGCCAGAACGCGAGTGCGGCGTCGCTGTCTGACCGAAGCCGGTCGAGCACCGCCTCGTCGAGCGCGCCGAGTGAACTGAGGAGATCACCGACTGGTCGCTCATTGTGACTGGCGTAGAGCAGGCGGCCCGAGGCGGCGGCGAGATCGTAGGGGGACGTGGTGTCTGCGTTCGGAGCGAACATTCAGTTTCGCCACTCCTGCCAGTTGGACACTGTACGGTGCGCCATACGTCGAATTCGGCGCGTGAAAGTATACCCCTACCGGCGGGATAGCTCTCGGTCGCAGTCCAGAAGATGACCGCAGAAAATTTTGTATCCCATCATGGGCTTTATCGTACACCCCCCGGGGTTGTCCACCCCGAAACCAGTACGTTGAATTAGATTCGTTACGCAGTTCGGTGTATGGCCAGCGAACTCGACCACGACTGCCCGAGCTGTGGTGAAACGCGTTCGTTCTACCGGAGTGCAGCGACAAACCTCCACCTCGGTCTGAAGACGAAGTGGAACTGCCCGGACTGTGGGTTCGGATTCGTCCGCATCAACGGCGAGATCGACTCGACGACCGCGTAGCTGCCGACGCCGAACCCGATACAGTCTGCGACCAGCACCTGATTGCGACAACCGGAGTCGCCAGTGACGAGACACGTCGGCAGCACTGGTTCGTTTGCAACCAGTAGCTCAGTTCGTTTTCCACCACCATCTTCGACCCGCCAACCCAAGGGGTTCCGGCTCGAAGAACCACCTCTAAAATCGACTCGGCCAGGAGGACCCCACCCGCCCATGTTTGAGGATGTTTAGCTCGCCCTCGTTGTTCGAACGTGGGGGAGCGAAGACTATGCCAGACTCCGGAAGGCAAAGAGTGGTCGATTCATTCTATGCCGTGAGTCGACACGACCGAACAACGATTCCGAGTGAGTCACCAGACGCACCATCACCGACCGCGGCTACCGAATTCTGTGCTCCGGGTGCGACGCCACTCGTCGACCCGCGTCGTTCCAAAATCGTAGTCTCAGCCACCGACCGTACACACAACGCCCGTTTCGAAGAGAGTATATAAACCACATACTGAGATAGCAAATGGGCCAGTCTGGGAGGATTTCGGCCATGATGGCGACGCGGGCGCTATCAGCCGTAGGCCAACAGAAGTGGAGCACCGTCGCTCTCCGTACGACATTCCATCGAACCCAGTTCGAAGCGACCGAACCGTGGAAAGCAAACAGACGATTCAGCCGTGGGAAGAAAACAGGCGATTCAGCCGTGAGAGAGCGGGGTGAACCCGTCGACCGGGATCACCGAATAGTCCACCGTGAGCGTGTCCTTGGTCGCCCGAACGCGGCCGACGAACTCCGAAATCGACTCGAGTGACCCCTCGAGGATGAACAGTTCCATGCAGTAGTGGTCACCGACGTGGTTGTGGACGTTCGACGTGACGAGCCCCTCGTACTCGTGACGGAGCCCCATCATGCGTTCCTCGACGGTCGAGGTCTCGTAGCTGAACAGAACGGTGACGACGCCGATGAGTTTGCGGTCTTCCAGTTGTCGGTCCTCGAACTCGCCGAGGAGGTTGCGGGCGGCCTCGCGGACGACTTCGCTGCGACCCGTGTAGCCGTGGTCGTCCGCGAAGTCGTCGATGCGTTCGAGGAGTTCCTCCGGCATCGAGACGCTGACGACGGTCATGTGTTAACTGAACGCGCACCGAGTAATAAGGATTTGTTAGTTTTCGCGCGGCGGGGGCGACACTACTCCAGGTCGTGCCAGGAGAGACGCGGGTCGCGCGCCGCACTGGTCTGGTCGATTCGCTTCGCGGTCGTGCGCTCGGGAGCGGCCGCGAGCGCGTCGTCGTCGTCGCTCGCGACGGCGTTGAACGCGTCCGCGAGGTCCTCGAGCGTGGCCTTGCTCTCGACCTCCGTGGGTTCGGTCATCAGCGCCTCGTCGACGAGCTCCGGCCACTTCGTCGTCGGCGGGTGGACGCCGTAATCGAGCATCCGCTTGGCGACGTCGGCGGCGTCCTGGTCGCCCGCGCTGGCGACGAACTCGTGGTGGAACGGCTCGAGGGGCACGTCGTAGTCCACCAGTTCCGCTAGGTAGTTCGCGTTCAACACGGCCTTCGCGGAGGCGTCCTCGAGGCCCTCGTCACCGAGGCGGTCGATGTACGCGAACGCCTTCACGAGCACGAGCCAGTTGCCCTCGAAGCCGTGGACGCGCCCGATGGACTGGGTGGGTTCGTGCAGTTCGAACCGCTCCGTGCTCCCGTCGCCGCTCTGACGGACGTGCGGGCTCGGCAGGAACGCCGCGAGTTCGTCCGTGACGCCGACCGGGCCGGCGCCCGGACCGCCGCCGCCGTGAGGCGTGGCGAACGTCTTGTGGACGTTGAAGTGCATGACGTCGAAGCCCATGTCGCCGGGGCGAGCACGCCCGAGCAGCGCGTTCAGGTTCGCGCCGTCGTAGTAGAGCAGGCCGCCGGCGTCGTGGACCATCTCCGCGATCCGTTCGATGTCGCGCTCGAACAGGCCGAGCGTGTTCGGGTTCGTGAGCATCAGCGCCGCCGTGTTCTCACCGAGCGCTGCTTCGAGGGCGTCGATGTCGACGCGACCGTCCTCGCCGGAGGGGAGTTCGACAACGTCGTAACCCCCGAGCGCGGCGGACGCGAAGTTCGTGCCGTGGGCGGAGTCCGGGATGAGGACCTCGTCGCGGTGGCCTTCGCCGTTGGCCTCGTGGTAGGCGTCGGCGATGCGGATGCCCGCGAACTCGCCAGCGGCGCCCGCAGGCGGCTGGAGCGTCACGGCGTCCATGCCTCCGATGCGCCCGAGGTACTCCTGGAGGTCGTACAACAGTTCGAGGGTTCCTTGTGTAGACTCCGCCGAGCGGTCTGGGTGGACCGCTGCCGAGTCGAGCGCGGCGACGTCCTCCGTGAACTTGGGGTTGTACTTCATCGTACAACTGCCGAGCGGGTACGGCCCGGAGTCGACGCCGTAGTTCTGCTGGCTGAGTCGGACGTAGTGGCGCGCGAGTTCGGGTTCCGAGAGACTCGGCACGCTGAGTTCGTCCCGCGTCAGGGCGTCGGGGAGCGAGGAATCGACCTCGACTGCGTCGCCGTCCTTCTCGGAGAGCAGCGGTTCGTACTGGTCGTCCTCGGCGGTCTCGTAGCGAGCCTGGTCGTAGAACTGCATCAGTGAGCCACCTCCTGGAGCGCGCCGACGAGTGCGTCTGTCGCGTGAACGTTCGCGTCGGTCACGCAGACCTGGAGTTCGTGTTCGCCGACCGCGTGCACCGCGAAGCCCTCCGCTTCGAGGTCGTCGGCGATGGCTGCCGCTGGCTGGTCGGTGTGGGCGACGAACTCCCGGAAGTGGTGGCGGTCGTAGACAGGCGCCTGGACACCAGACACGTCGTCGAGTTCGCTCGCGAGGTTCCGGGGGAGTTCGACCATCTGCTCGGCCAGGTCGACGAGACCCTCCGCGCCGAGGTACGCGGCGTGGATGGCGGTGCGGAGCGCAACCCACGCCTGATTCGTACAGATGTTCGATGTCGCGCGCTCGCGGCGGATGTGCTGTTCGCGCGTCTGGAGCGTGAGCGTGTACGCCCGGTTGCCGTCGCTGTCCTCGCTCGCGCCGACGAGTCGCCCGGGCACCTGTCGGAGAAACTCCTCGCGGCACGCGAACACGCCGAGACCCATGCCGTACGCGGTTCCGAGACCGAGGACGCTCGCGTCGCCGACGACGACGTCCGCGCCGACGTCTGCGGGGCGCTGGAGGAGGGACATCGCCACCGGGTCCGAGCCGAGGCAGAACAGCGCGTCGTGGTCGTCGGCGAGTTCGCCGACGGTATCGAGGCCCTCCTCGATGGTGCCGAGCGTCGTGGGGTTTTTCGCGTACACCATCACGACGTCGTCGTCCATCGCGTCCGCGAGAACGTCGACGTCGACGTTCCCGTCCGCGACGGCGTAGCGCTCGACGACCACGTCCGACCCGGCGGTGTAGTTCTCCAACACGCTGACGTGGCCCTCACGTACGTACTCGGGGACGAGCACGCGGTCGCCCGACGCCTGCTGGACGCGCTTGGCGAGCAGTGCGGCTTCGGCGAGAGCGCTCGCTTCGTCGTACATCGAGCAGTTCGCGATGCCGAGACCGGTCAGTTCCACGAGCATCGACTGGTACTCGAAGAGCACCTGCAGGAACCCCTGCGTGACCTCCGGTTGGTACTGCGTGTACGACGTGATGAACTCCGAGCGCTGGGAGATGTGGTCGACGAGCGACGGGACGTAGTGCTCGTAGTGCCCGCGTCCGAGGAACTCCGTCAGGTCGTCGTTGCGCCGGAGTCGCTTCCGCGTCTCCGCGACAGCCGCCTGTTCGCTCTTCGCGTCGATGCCGAACTCGCCGTCGAAGCGCACCGACTCCGGGATGTCGAACAGTTCCTCGACGTCGTCGACGCCGACGGCGTCCAACATCTCGGCCGTCTCCTCGGGTTTGTGTGGGGCGTACGGACTCCCGCTCATGCTCGCCCTCCGCGAGCGCGTCCGCCACTTCCGGGTGCTGTCATGCGCGAGGGTTACGATTCGGAGCGTAAGATACTCCCGGTTTCCGGAACCCCGACCCCCCTGGAAGTGTACTCGAACGTGCATCTTCTCCAGTAGTGTCCAAGCCTTATCCACACGAACAGCCACTTTCGAGCTGCGAGACCACGCCGCATTCGCTTCTCGTTACCCGGCCGCCAGTGACTGTAGAAGACGCCAACTCCGCTGGCGGACCCAGTTACGCAACCGTCTGCCAACATCGGTGAAACTGACCGCGGCTGCAACGCTGATCGATAACACTCGGATGCTTACGTCTCGCCATGGCTCCGCAGTGGCACTTCCAATCGCGAGCACCAGCAGCAAGTGGACGGCTGATTGAGTGAGAAAGTACGCCGTGCTGGCCTGGAGTGACGGCCGGAAGCCAGCAATCCACAGCACGACCACGACGACTGTCCCGAACAGTAATCCACCGCTCACCGGGGAGACAGGAATTGAAACAGACAGTGCCCGGTGTAGGTCTAGTCCGAGTCCCGCCAGCGAAAACCCGACGAGAAACCAGACGAGAAGCAGACCTCCGAGCGAGCGGTCCTGTCTCGTAGACTGTTTCGTCTGGGCCGTCGACCGATTCATCGCTGCGGTCTACTCGTCGGCCAGCCAAGAATCTTGAGGTGGCCAGAGCGACAGGACCCCACCGCATTTACCGAAGATACCGTGCAAGTATCTAGTAGAGAGGCCGAGAAATTGGCTCGACAGAATCTGAACAACCAGTAGCCGCCAGCATCCGCGAGCGAGCGGCTCGAACGAGCCCGAGCGAAGCGGTTCACTGCGCGAACGAGCATCGCGAGTGAGCGGAGGCCGACGACTGAACGGAGTCGTTCGAAAGAGCGCGCACGCTCTTTCGTGATGACGAGAGACGCCTCCGGCGTCTCTCGAACCACGAAGCGAAGTGAGGGAGGAGTGCTTTTAGTGCAGGTTTTGCCGAGGGTCGCCGTAGGCGACCCGCAGCGCAAAACGTGCGTTCTAGGCGATCTGTTCTTCGTACTCCTCGGCCGTGAGCAGTTCGTCGAGTTCGTCCTCGTCGAAGTCGAGTTCGAGGAGCCACCCCTCTCCGAACGGGTCGTCGTTGACGAGTTCGGGCTGGTCGCCGAGCGCGTCGTTGACTGCCGTCACGTCGCCCGAAACCGGGGCGTAGACGTCGGAGACGGCTTTGATGGATTCGACGACGCCGAAGGTGTCGTCGGCGTCGAGGTGGTCGCCCTCGCTGGGGAGTTCGACGAAGACGATGTCGCCGAGTTCGTCCTGGGCGAACTCCGAGATGCCGACGCGGCCGGTGTCGGGGTCGATCCATTCGTGCGATTCGAGGTAGTACAGGTCTTGGGGTACGTCGAAGCTCATTGGTCGATGAACGGTGGGGTGGTGAGTTTCGCTTTCTTGCCGGTGCCTCGCACGACGACGTGGACGAGCGTCCCGTCGTCGGCGTGTTCTGCGTCCACGTAGCCGAGGCCGATGGGTTCCTCGAGCGTCGGACTCATGGTGCCGCTGGTGACCTCGCCGAGATGGTCGCCGTCGGGGGTCGTGATCTCGTAGCCGTGGCGCGGGACGCCGCGGTCGACGAGGCGGAGGCCGACGAACTTCTCGTCGACGCCCTGTTCTTTCTGGACTTCGAGGGCGTCGCGGCCGACGAACTCGGTGTCGAGTTTGACGGTGAAGCCGATGCCGGCCTCGTAGGGCGTTCGGGGGTTCTCCTCGGAGTGGAAGTCCTGGCCGGAGAGCAGTAGTCCGATTTCGAGGCGGAGCGTGTCCCGGGCGCCGAGGCCGCAGGGCTGGGCGTCGTCTGCAAAGCGGTCCCAGACCGCGCCCGCGCCGTCGGCGGGGAAGACGAGTTCGAAGCCGTCTTCGCCCGTGTAGCCGGTGTTGGCGACCAGGCACTCGACGCCCGCGACGTCAGCGTGCGTCGCCTCGAACGGCGAGAGGTCGAGGACGCCGTCGGCGTCGGGGTTGGTGACGTCCGCGGCGTCCGCGACGAGTTGTGGGGCGTCCGGGCCCTGTACGGCGACCATGCCGTAGTCCTCCGTGACGTTGTCGACGGTGGCGTCGAGGCCCCACTCGTCGCGGTGGGTGGTCCACCGTTCGGCCATCTGTTCGTCGTGGCCCGCGTTCGGGACGAACAGGAACACGGCGCCGTCGTCCGCCGGGTCGTCGTCGGTCCCTTCGTCGCTCCCGTCCGGGAGGCGGTAGACGACGGTGTCGTCGAGGAGGACGCCATCCTCGGTCGTGATGGCCGAGTACTGCGCGTCGCCGGGTTCGAGTGCGGTGACGTCGTTGGTGGTGAGCCGCTGCATCAGGCGTTCGGCGTCCGGCCCCGACACCTCGATTTCGCCCATGTGGGAGACGTCGAAGATGCCGACGGAGTCACGGACAGCGGCGTGTTCCTCGCGGATGGAGTCGAACTCGACGGGCATGTTCCACCCGCCGAACTCCGTGAACTGCGCACCGCGGTCCTCGTGTCTGCCGAACAGTGGCGGCGTCCGAAGGGCCATACCCGAGGCGTCGGCTCCCGCGAAGTAATGTTTTCGTATCCCGGTCAGACGCGTCTGCCGGGGGAGTCACCCCTCGGTCTGTTCGTCGACGGCGTCGAGGCCGAACTCGGCCGCCTGGTTCCGCCAGAACTCTCGGTACCCCTCCTCGCCGGTTTCGACGGTCGAATCACCGTTCTGCACGGTGTCGAGTTTGAGGTTCACCTCGTCGAGCAGTGCCTCGCCCGCCTCGTCGCCGACGACGCCGTTTCGCATCGCGTCCATCACGGCCGACTTCTCGCGCTTGAGGATGCGGCGCTCCGCGATGAGCAGTTGCTCGCGGCGGAGTTCCGGGTTCTCCGCCAGGAGTTCCTCGATGGCATCAGAGAGCGTGTCGCGTTCGTCCTCGTACTCGTCCGTGAACGCGCGGTGGACGGTTCCCGGAATCTCGCCGCGGCGGTAGAGGCGCTCTGCGGCGTCGAGCGCGTCGTCGACGGCGCGGCGCCGGCCGACGAGCAGTTCGTAGAGGCGCTTGGCGTCGCTCTGCGTGACGACGCCGAGACGGTCGAGGAGGTTCGACATCGTGAGCCCCTGGACGACGAGGCTGAACGCGGCGACGCCGAACACCAGCGCACGCAACTGCTCGCGGAACGGGGTTCCGGGCGGGAGGCCGATGACGAGTGCGATGGGAATCGACGCGTGGAGCCCTCCCCACAGCATGACGTGTTGGTACGTCCACGGAATCGGCTGGCTGTCGACGTAGTTGTGGGTGGCGGCGCGGTTGTACACGGCGACCAGGGGGTAGAGTGTAGTCGCGCGCGCGAACAACACGAGCGGGACGGCCAGCAGGATGAGGTCGGCGTACCGGAGCAACTGGCCGATGGGCGTCTGCACGCCGATGGTGAGGAAGACGAACGTGTTCGCGATGAACGCGCCCGTCTCGAGCGTGTTGAACACGGTGATCTTCGTCTGCGGGCTCATCGCCTCCTCGGCGCCACGGTTGCCGATGAGCAGGCCGGCAGCGACGACCGCGATGACCCCGGAGACGTGGACGTAGTGCTCCGCGAGCAGGAAACTGCCGTACGCGAGGATGAGCGCGAGCACCGTCTCGGTCATGTGTTCGTCGAGCGTAGCCATCACGCGGTAGATGGCGTACCCCGCGAGGAGGCCGACGACCGCGCCGCCGAGCGCGGAGACGAGTATCCCGCCGCCGACTGTCGCGAGCGACGACGGGTCGAGGACGCCCGCCGCGGTGCGCTCGCCGTTCGCGACGGTGAGCGTGAGGTCGAGCACGGCGATGAACACGACGACGCCGACGCCGTCGTTGATGAGACTCTCGCCCTCCACGAGCACCGAGAGGCGGTCTGGGGCGCCGAGTTCGTCGAACAGAGCGAGGACGGAGACGGGGTCAGTGGGGAGTATCATCGCGGCGAACAGCAACGCGACGGTTATCGGGAAGCCGAGTATCGGCCGGGCGAGCGCCGCGAGCACCACTGTACTACCGAGTAAGCCGACGACGGCGAGTGTGAGGATGATCGGGAGGTTCCGCCGGAACTGCTCCATCTCCGTGTCCGCGGCGCCCTCGAACAGCAGCGGCGGGAGGATGACGAACAGGATGACGTCGTGGGAGAGTTCGATGCCGAGGTCGATGCCGGCGACGGAGACGCCGAGGCCGGCGAGCAGGAGCGCGATTGTGTACGGGAATCGTCCGACCTTGGCGACGAACACGCCGACACCGCCCGCGAGCAGGAACACCGCGACGAGGTCGATGAGCTGAGCTTCGATGCCGTTCGCCATTCGTCCGGAACGTTACCCCGGGCGAACTAAGCTTTTGTCGCCGCGAAAGAATGGTCACGGCCGAAGCGGCCGTTCAGTACGGGACGAGGTACAGCGCGGCGCCGAGGAACGGCACGAGGAGGAGCATCATGGCGATAGCGTACCCGAACATCTCGCGGGCTTTGATGCCCGTGATGGCGAGCAGCGGAATCGCCCAGAAGGGGTTGAGAAGGTTCGTGTGCGCGTCGCCGACGGCGTACGCGATGGTGGCCTGCCCGACGGGGACGCCGAGCTCCTGGGCCGCTGAGATGATCGAGGGACCGAGCACGATCCACTCGCCGCCGCCAGACGGCACGAACAGGTTGACCATGGAGCCGACGAGCCACGCGACGACCGGGAACGTCGCCTGCGTCGAGACGGCGAGCATGGATTCGGCGAACGTCTGCGAGAGGCCCGAGGCGTTCATCATCCCCTGGATGCCCGCGAAGAACGGGAACAGCAGGACGATGCCGGCGGCGGCGGTCGCCGCATCCCCGAAGCGCTCGCGGTAGACGGCCGGCTTCGTGTAGATGGCGAGGCCGATGAACAGGAACCCGAAGTTGACGACGTTGAGGTTGAGCGCGTCCAGTCCCCGGGTGGCGAAGAGGTAGGCGACGTAGAGGACGCCCGTCAGTGCGATGATGGCCCCGAGGATGCGGCTGTTGTCGATGCGTTCGGCGGGCGCGACCGGGCCGGCGCCGAGTTGCGCCTCGGGCGAACTCTCCATAGTTCCGCCGTCGGACTGCAGGTCCGACGAGGCTCGCGCTCCGTCCGAGCGCTCACCCCCGTCCGTAGCCGCCTCTGCGCTCTGGAGGTCGCTCTTGTCGACGTAGTCGTGGATGGATTTCGCTCGCTCCGCGGCCGGAGAGAGCAGGTAGAGCATCAGGGAGGCGTACACGATAGAGAGCACGGTGAGCGCGAGCGCGTACGTCGAGAAGATGGTCTTGGTCGGCGGCACCGTGGATTCGAGAACCCCCTGCTGGATGAACGCGTTACCCGCCGTCGCGAGCAACAGCGGCGCGGACCCGGAGAGCCCCCAGTGCCAGGTCAGGCCGAGTCCCATGTAGCCCGCGACGCACAGCAGCGGATAGTGGACGGGGATGTCCTTCTCGGCGGCGGTCTTCCCCATCTCGCGGGCGAAGATGGCGCCGAGAATGAGGCTGAATCCCCAGTGAACCCACGCGATGGCCATCGAGAAGACGGCGACCATCACGACTGCGCCGCCCGCCGTCGAGGGGACTTCCGTGAGCCGCCGGAGGGCGTCGTTCACCCGCGGGTGGTACGCGATGACGAATCCGGTCATCAGGATGAGCGCCATCTGCATGGCGAACGTGAGGAACGCCCAGAACCCATCGAACCAGTACGACACCATTTCGGCGGGACCGGCGCCCTCGACGAGGACGCCGGCGAGGAACACGATGTAACTCAGGATGATTGCGAAGAGGAACGGACTCGGCATCCACCGCTCGACCACGTCGGCGAGGCGGTGTCCCGTCCGCTCGAGTGCGTTTCCGCTCGTCCGCGACCCCGTGGATTGTGAATCCATATCACTACCGAGTATTTACCATGTTGGCTTAAAAGTAGCCGTAATTTCCGCCGGGGTTGCCCTGATTTCAACGGCGGAGTTCGCCGTTTCTGACACCTCAGAGTCCAGTTCTCGTTCGGCCGCCGGCACGTTCGAAGCGTTCGTGTCCCCGGTACTCGAGTCGACTACGCTGATTCGGTGCCCGAGTCGGCCATGTCGCTCCGGGGCTCGGGTCAGCCACACTGATTCAGCGCTCGAAACGTCCACACCGTCGCTGGTACTAAGCCGGTCCGCTACAGAGGTGGCGAGGATGAGTACGCTCGAACGGACGGACGGCGTCTACCACGGGTGGGTCGTCGTCGCTGGGTGTTTCCTCGGGTCGTTCGTCGTGTTCGGGCTGTCCTACTCCTTCGGCGTGTTCTACGAACCGATGCTGGCCGCGTTCGGCGCGTCGAGGAGCGTCACGTCGATGGCGTTCGGCGTTCAGACGGCGGCGCTGTACGCGGGCGCCGTCGGCATCGGGGCGCTCGTCGACCGATACGGCACGCGGCCAGCGCTCGCCGTCGGCGCGGTGTTGCTCTGTGGCGGCCTGGTCTGGACCAGCCGGGCCGGCTCGATGCTGGGCGTCGTCGTCGCGTACGGACTCGTGGTGGGCGTCGGATTGAGCGTCGTGTACGTCGTTGCGTACGCGACGCCCGCGCGGTGGTTCGACCGACGCGTCGGGCAGGCGAGCGGGCTGGCGTCCGCGGGCCTCGGCGTCGGGATGCTGGTCGTGTCGCCCGTCGCCACGGAACTGGTCGCGCGCGTCGGCTGGCGGGACGCGATGGTCGCGCTCGCGGCCGGCGTCGGCGTGGTGTTGCTCGCCGCACTGGCGCTCATCCGCGGTGAGCCGACGCCCGCGGAGGCGCCCGACGCCGAGTTCCCGAACGGGTTCGGCGGCGACGCCAGCGCCGGCGGCTGGCGCGCGCAGTTCGGCGACGTCGCGAGCGTCGCGACGACGCGGACGTTCGCGCTGGCGTTCCTCGGCTGGACGCTCGTCTACGCGACCCTCTACGTCGTGCTCGTCAACCTGGTGTTGTACGCCCAGGACGTCGGCCTGTCGCGGAGCGTCGGCGCGACCGGAATCGCGCTCGTCGGCGTCGCGAGCGCAACCGGACGCGTCGGCATCGGGTTCCTCGGGGACCGACTCGGCCGGACTCGGGTGTTCGTCGCCTGCTCTGCGGTGATGGGGCTGGCGACCGTGGCGCTGTCCGGCACGGGCACTGCGCTCGGCCTGTGGACGTTCGCGCTAGTGTACGGCCTCGCCTACGGTGGGAACGGCGCGCTACTGGCGCCGCTGACCGCGGACCTCTTCGGCCGCGAACAACTCAACGCGGTGTTCGGACTCATCTCCGTGTCGTTCGGCGTGAGCGGGTCCGTCGCGCCGTACCTGGCGGGCGTCGGATACGCCCGATTCGGCACGTACGACCCCGTGTTCGTCGCGGCGGGCGCGGTGGCCGTGGTCGGCGCGGCCGCGGTGGGCATCGTGGACCGCGTACAGACGTGAGCGCACGGCGGCGCCGGGAGCCCTGGTTCGCCGCACGCGGGCGTTCCGGCACGCTCTTTGCGCGCGGTCGCCCAGGTCCGCCATGGATGGCCTCCGAGGCCTGCTTGGCGACGACTCCGAACCGGACGGTGGCGGCGTCGCGCTGTTCGTCGACGGCCCGAACGTGCTCCGCGAGGAATTCGACGTGGACCTGGACGACGTGCGCGACGTCGCGGAGGCGGCCGGCCCGCTCGCCGTCACGCGTCTCTACCTCGACGAACACGCACCGCCGGAACTGATCCAGGCGGCCGAGGCGCGCGGCTACGACGTCCGCGTGACCAGCGGCGACGTCGACGTGAAACTCGCCGTCGACGCCACCGAACTCGTGCTCGCAGAGAGCGTGGACGTGCTCGCAATCGCCTCGCGAGACACGGATTTCAAGCCCGTCCTCGAGAAGGCCGCGCGGCGCGGCGTCCGCACGCTCGCCATCGCCCCCGGCGAACACGGCCGCTCGGACGCGTTGCAGAATGCCGCTGACGACTCGGTCGTTCTGGAGGAGTAGCCAGCGCAACTCGACGAATAGATTTTCCCGCGGCGACCCCCAACCTCGGGGCATGACCGACCTGGGAACGCCGGTTCTCGACAACCACATGCATCTCGACGCCGCGAACCAGGGAATCGACGCGGTCCGGGATTTCGCGCGGAGCAGCGGCACGCACCTGCTGGTGGTGAACAAGCCGTCCTGGCACCTCGGCGTGGAGGCCGACGCGGGCGAGGACTTCCGGGAGGTGTTCGAGGAGACGCTACGACTGGTGTCCGAGGCCACCGCAGAACTCGACGGACGCGCGTGGCCGGTGCTGGGGGTGCATCCTGGGCTGATTTCGCGGTTGGTGGACGAGCGCGGCTTTTCTCCCGGGGAGGCCCGGGACCTGATGTGCGCGGGCATCGACACGGCGGCGGAGTACGCTGCCGGGGAGGTCTCCGGAGACGCCGCCGAGAAGCACGACGCGGACGGCGACGGCGCGGACGGCACCGCGAGGAACGTGGTCGCGCTGAAGTCCGGGCGGCCGCACTACGACGTGAGCGACGCGGTGTGGGAGGCGTCGAACGACGTGATTCGCCACGCGTGTGAGCGCGCGGCGGAAGCAGGCGTCGCGCTCCAGTTGCACACGGAGGCCACCGAAGACCTGACCGACGTGGCGGCGTGGGCCGAGGACGCAGGACTGGCGCCGGAGCGCGTCGTGAAACACTACGCGACCGGGGAACTCGCGGGCGTGACGCCGAGCGTGATGTGCGAGAAGGAGTACCTCGAGGACGCGGTCGAGACCGGCGAGTCGTTCCTGATGGAGACGGACTTCGTCGACGACGCCGAGCGACCCGGCGCAGTGATGGGGCCGAAGACGGTGCCCCGGCGCGTTCGCTGGCTTCGGGAGCAGGGCCACGACGATGCGATTCGGCGCGCGCACGTGGAGACGCCCGAAGCGGTCTACGGCATCGACACGCAGGCGACGTTGAGTGAGTGATACGAACGACACAGGCGGCGTGAATCGGGCTCTCGAGGGTTCTCGCACCGTGAGAGACGTTGTGACGCCGACGCGCTGAAGGAAAGGCCTTTGTCTGGGGGAACCGCCATTCGGTGTATGAGCGCCCCAGAGGAAGAGTTCTACTCGGAGGAACGGTGGCAGAACTGGCTCGACCGACTCGCGGACGAGGAGATCGACCCCGAGGAGGAGGACTCCGCTCGCCTGCTGTTGAACCTCCAGGACGATGTCGCCATCGCGGTGGCGAAGATCATCGCGGCGTACGACGACGGCGACATCGACGACGAGGAAGCCCTCGAGGAACTCGCGGACATTCGCGAGGTCGTGCTCGCCGAGTCGGACTTCGCCGACGAGGACAAACTGATGCTGGTCGACGGTGTGCAGACGAGTCTCGTCTGCGTGTTCTACAGCGCCGAGCAGTACATCGCCGACGGCGTCGCCGAGGAGACGAGTCTCGCCGAGTACGTCCACGCGGCCGCCGACGCGGAAGCCGAAGAGGACTTCGACCGCGCGCTCGGCCTGACGGCGTGCGCGGGGACACAGGTCATCGACGGCGAGGAACTCGACATGGAACTCGTCGAGGACCTCGAGTACGGCCTCGTGACGGAGTGGGTGAACGGTCTGGACAGCCTCCAGAGCGCGCTCTCGGACCCCGAAGTCATCGAAGACGAGGACTGACGCGACCCCCGACGCGGGGCGCGAGAGCCGAACCCGGGCGCCGCGTTTATACCAGTCGGCTACTGATTACTTCCCAACCGTGCGCTTCAGGGACGACACGCGAGGGGTGACGGTCCAGATCGGGGCCGTGTTACTGTTCGCGACCATCATTATCGCGCTCGCCACCTACCAGGCGACGGTCGTCCCGGCGCAGAACGCGGACGTCGAGTACAAGCACAGCCAGCAGGTCCAGAGCCAGATGACCGACGTACGGAACGCCCTGCTCCAGACCGCGGCCACCGGAAACGTCCAGCCAGCGTCTGTCACCCTGGGCACGCAGTACTCCTCGCGCGTGTTCCTGCTGAATCCGCCACCGCCCGCCGGAACGCTCGCCACGGAGACCTACCAGAACGGCACGATGCGCGTCTCGAACGTACAGGCGACGGACGACGAGACGGCGGACTTCTTCGCGGCGAACGGCGACGCGTGGACGGCGTCGACGAAGTATCTCGTCTACCAGCCCGGCTACCACGAGTACGAGGGCGCACCGAACGTCGTCTACGGCGCGATGATGCTCTCCAATCACTACCCGGAGCAGGATGTCTCGGTTCCCGTGACCGACCAGTTGCTCGTGCGCGGGAACACCGTCACACTTGTCGCACTGAACGGGTCGCTGAGTACGTCCCGCGTCGGGTCCACGTCGGTGAGCGCGACTTCCGTGAGTGCGCCGTACAACGAGGTGCAGGTGACGAATGAGACGGCGGGGAACGTGACAATCACGGTGCCGACGAAATTCGACGCCGCGACACTGCGGAACGCGACGAACCTCGGCGAGCAGAGCACGGTCAGGGCCGTCGAACCGGCGAGCGGCGGCCGCGTCCGCGTCGTCCTCGAACCGGGAACGTACACGCTCCAGACCGCGAAACTCGGCGTCGGGTCGGGCGTCGAGGACGAGGAAGCCCAGTATCTGACGGTGGTCGACAGTGACGACGGCACCGTGACCGTGGAGGTGCGCGACCGGTTCAACACGCCGGTGAGCGGAGTGAACGTCCGCGTCAACGGATCGAACCCGTTCGAGTCCGGGACTGCGGTCACGGACGACGATGGGCGTGCGACGTTCGAGGTGGAGGACAGGAGTCGGGATACCGCGACGCTGGAGATTCTCGGCGGCGACGACCCCCACGAGCGTGTGACAGTCGGCACGGAGTTCGGCGAAGGCGGAGCCAGTGGCGGGAACGAGGCGTACGACGTGGACTGGGCCGAGGAGAAAAGCGCGAACCAGAATCCGGGACTGACCTGCGACGGGGAGAACTGCACGCTTGACGCGAGCGTGCAGCCTTCGGTGACGCTGTTCGCAGATTCGACGCCCGTCGTCGACGGCGGTACCTTCACGTACAGCGTCAGCAGTTCGTCAGTCGTCGGCGTTTCCCCGGAGAGCAACGAGAGCGACAGCGACGGAGAGAGCAGTACGGAATTGACCGCTCAGAGCAGCGGGGGTGCGAACGTGTACGTCGCCAGTGGGGGAAGTGGGGACCTACTCTCCGTAGAGGTAGTGAACGCCGCGGCGGTGAACCTCCCGCCGTCGGTGGAGATCACGGACATCGAGAGGGCAGAGGAGACGGGAAGCGGGAAGGTCAAGAGCGTCGACGTCACGTTCACGCCAGACGACTCCGACGGTAATCTCGACAGTGCAGACGTCGTCGTCTACGTGGCCGGTAGCCAGTCAGGTCGCACGACTGTCGACTTGACGGGGAGCGAGGGAACGTCTCAGACGGTGAGAGTCGACACGGACAACACTGCGGGCGAAGTCGTGGCCGAAGTCACGGTCTACGACACAGACGGGGAGCAAGGTAGCGACCGGGAGAGCGAGAACGACGTCTGACGGCGTATTTCGACTTCTGTCGAATCACCTATCGACAAGCCCATAAGCCGTGTTCCTGAATACCGGCGTATGACCGCAGTCGGTATCGACGCCATCGAAGTGTGGACGGGGAAGCTGAAACTCGACCTCGCGGAGACGTTCGCGCCCCAGAAGGGCGACGACCCGGAGAAGTACACGAAGGGGCTCGGACTGTTCGCGTCGTCGTTCCCGGACGCCTACGAGGACATCGTGACGATGGGCGCGAACGCCGCCCACCGACTGATGGAGCGCAAGGGCCTGGAACCCGACGACGTCGGGCGCATCGACGTTGCGACGGAGTCCGCGTTCGACAACTCCAAACCCGTCTCGACGTACGTCGCTGGCTGCCTCGAGCAGGTGTACGAGGGGGACTTCCACCACGCGAACAAGGGCGAGCGGAAGTTCGCGTGCATCGCGGGCACCCAGAGCCTCGACGACGCGGTGAACTGGATTCTCGCGGGTCGAAACCGTGGACGGGGGGCGCTCGTCATCGCGACGGACACCGCGCTGTACGCCCGCGGCGACGCCGGCGAAGCGACCCAGGGCGCGGGCGCAGTGGCGATGTACATCACCGAGGACCCCTCCGTGGTCGAGCTGTCCACGGAACAGGGGTACGGCTCCGCCGACGAGACGGACTTCCTGAAGCCGAACCAGCAGTTCCCGAGCGTCGACGGCAAGCGCTCGGTGCAGGTGTACCTCTCGCGGATGCGCGAGGCGCTCGCGGACTTCGAGAGCGTGGCGGGCGCGACCCACCCGGACGACTACGAGTTCATCCCGTTCCACACGCCGTTCCCGGGGATGGTGCGGAAGGCCGCGGTGCTCGGCTACCGGCACATGATCCGGAACACCGACGTCGAGGAGGAACTCGCCGACGAGATCGGCCGCCAGCCACGGCGCGAGAACTTCGACGACGACGCGGCGTTCGAGGACGCCATCCGCGAGCACATGGACGACCTGAAGGAGACTGACGCGTACCGCGAGTGGTACGCCGACACCATCGAACCGACGCTGGACGTCTCCCGCGAGGTCGGGAACTGGTACACGGGCTCGGTGCACGTCGCCCGGATGAGTGCGCTGATGCACGCCGCCGGCAGCGACACCGACCTCGCCGGAAAGAAACTGCTCCTGGGCTCCTACGGCTCGGGCGCCCAGGCCGAGATTCACGAGGAGACCGTCCAGCCCGGCTACGAGGACGCAGTCGAAGCCGCGAACATCGACGAGCAGATCGCGGCGCGCTACGACCTCTCGTGGAGCGAGTACGAACAGGTCCACGACCGGCACAACCACGAGAAGCGCGTGGAACTCGAGCCGTTCACCCAGCCCGATGGCGAGTTCGTCTTCGACGGCTGGGGGCCGATGAACGAGCGCAAGTACACGTACGCCGAGTGATGGCGGCGAGAAGCTGAGTTTTCGCGGCTGGTGATCCGCCAGCAGGATTTTCGCCATAGGTAATCCACCTCGCAGAACGATCTACGCCAGCGAGTGGAGTTCGCTCCGAATGTCTTCGATGTCGGCGGTGGTGACGGCGAGCGAGAAGCCGTCGCGTTTCGCGAGCGCGGGCGCGTGCTCCCAGAGCTCGTCGGGCGAGAGGCCGTGCAGGAGGACGGCGTTCGGCGTGGGGTTGACGACGCGGAGTGCGACCAGTGGGCTCTCCCCCCGGGAGACGTTCGTGAACCCGAACACGCGGTTCGTGGACTGGCCGTAGAGGCGGTAGAAGTCCTCGCTGCGGAGGCGCGTGATGGCCTCGATTGAGTCGATGATGGTGTGGCCGCTGACGCGGTCGCGGTCGCCGGCGACCACCTCGGTGGCGTCGATGGCGTCGTAGAGGTCGGCCAGCGGGACGGTCGTGGCGTACTCCTGGAGGTCGAGGACGACGTCCGAGTCGAACCCCGCGGAGAGCACGCGGGCGTACTGCCGGATGTGGTCGCCGCCTCGACGTTCGTCGATGTCGAGGAGCGCGCGGACGAGGCGGCTGACCAGCGCGATTCCGGGGCTTTCGCGCCGGCCGCTCTCGTAGTCCGAGACGACAGACGAGGAGACGTCGAGTTCCGTCGCGAGTTCGGTCTGGGACACCTCGAAGTCCGTGCGCCACTTCCGGAGGGTGGCGCCGGGGTCCGAGGAGAGCGTGATTTCGCCGGCGATGCGCTCAGCGAGGCCGGCGCGCGGGTCGTTGTCCATGCCCCGCAGTCGGGAACAGCGAGACAAAAGCCTACCGAAGGGTTCGACGGATGCCGAATCAAGCACGCAGTAATCTGCGTGGGCAGGGTTCTGGTGATCCGCCGGGACGAGAGTTCTGCTGACCAATCGAGACGGGATTCCGGCGACCAGTCGGGACAAGAGTCATTGTCGAGTGAGGACAGTACACGCGTATGCCATCCACGGTGGTCCACGTGGCGTTCGGCGCGCTCGTCGCGACCGCGCTCCTCCGGGAGTTCGACGCGCCATCCCTCGCCGCAGTCTGTGGGTTCGCGGCGCTCCCCGACCTCGACACGCTGCTCGGCATCTGGATCCACGGCGGCCACCGCGCCGTCCTCCACACGCTCCTGTTGCCCGCGCTCCTCGGCGCGCTCGTCTACTGGGACGCCCGCCGTGAGGATTCGTGGCTCCGGCGGCGGTTCGGCGAGAGGGGGTTCTATGTCGCTGGGGTCGGCGTGCTCGCGCTCCTGTTCGGCGGCATCCTCCCCGACCTGATGACCAACGGCGTGAACGCCTTCTACCCCCTGCAGGACCAGTTCTACACGCTCGACGGGAAACTCCACCTGTCGAACCAGCGCGGCGTCGTCCAGACGTTCGTGGAGTTCGGCCGGGACGGCGGCGAGACGGTGGGCGGGACCACCGAGAACACGCACTACTACACGGGGTTCGACCCGACGAGAGGGAGCGAGCCCGAGAACGTAGAGCGCGTCTTCCCCGTCGTCTCCTCGGGCCTCCAGTTGGTCGTCGTGCTGACTTCGCTCGCAGCGGTGGTCGGCCGATTCCGGGAAGCCAAACGCTAACCTGCGGGCGCGCTTCCTCGTCGCATGGTCAGGCCGTACCGCGAATCCGACGCGGACGAACTCTGGAAACTCAAACGCGGGTTCGAGACGGGACTCGGCGCCGGCACGGGCAGCGACGAGAAACAGGCGGCGTACGAGGCGAAGTTGAACGAGACGTACCGCGAGCGCTGGCTGGACTGGGTGGAGCGCTGCGTGGCCGAGAACGAACGCTGCGTGCAGGTCGCGGAGACCAGGAGCACGTCGGGGGCCGAGGACGCGTCGAGGAACAGTGAACTCGCCGGCTACGTGTTCGTCCTCCCGGAGTCGATGGCGTTCGTGTGGGACGCCGCCGTGCTGAACGAGGTGTTCGTCCGCCCGGACTGGCGCGGCACGGGCGCCGCGGACGATTTGATGGCGGCGGCGCTCGCCGTTGCGCGCGAACAGGACCTCCCGCTCGACCGGATGGTGCTGGACGTCGACGGGGAGAACGAGCGAGCGCGGGCGTTCTACGAGCGACACGACTTCTCGCACTGGGGAGAGATGGTCGCACGAGACCTCTGAGGCGAGATGGTCCCGCCGGGCCTCTGGGGCGGGAGGGCGGCCGGAGGTTCTACGACGACGTCGTCACGCCGCCGAGCGCGCCGCCGATACCGCCGAAGACGACGGGGTAGACGATGCCGGCGAGGAGCGGAGCGAGCGCGTAATGCGGGTGGATGCTCTCTGCGCCCGAGCCGTGCTGGAAGAGGAACACGCCGAGCACGGTGAACACGAGGTAGCCGATGACGACGCCGGCGCCCGCTCGCAGTCCGGTGTCGGCCGACCGGGCGTTCGCGGCGCGGGCGAGGACGAACCCGGCGACGGCCAGCAGAATCGGCGGGAGCAGGTAGAGCAGCGCGGGCGCGTCACCGCCTGCGATGAAGTTCGCTGACGCGCGACCACCGTCCTCGGGGTACGTGAACGGGACGAAGTGGGCGTTGTAGAACAGCCAGCCGACGGCCTTCCAGATCGGGATGCCGGTGCCGCCGAACAGTTCCACGACGAAGTTGTACGCATCGAGGGACTCGCGGACGTTCGCGGCCTGCCAGAGGTGCGTGACGAGGTAGCCGAAGAGGTACGTCACCGTTCCGGCGAACGCACCGATTCCAGCGGTACCCGTGGAGGTTCGTGCGGTGGACATGGTCTGGTCTCGGTAAGGAAGTTAAAAAGCCGTTGTGGCCGTTCGGGGTGCGCCTGGGCGGTAACGTCACTCGTCGCCGGACTCCTCGTCGGAGTTCGCGCCGACGTCCCACTGCAACGTGACCGTCCACCGGTGGCGTCCGTCCTCAACCGACGAGTGCTCGGTCACGGACACGTCGCCGTCCGGACGCGGGCGGCCGCCGTCGCGTTGGCCTGCGGCGCGCCGTTCGCCGTCGTTGGCAGGCCGCATCTCTTCGTAGTGGCCGGCGACCTGCTCGCGGAGCCCCTGGAGGTACGCCGCGAGTTCGTCCCGGTTCATCGAGTCGTCGCGTTCGGTCTCGAAACTGGTCGCGCCGCGGCCGACGCCGCCGGGCCTCCCGGTGGAGTGGGCGCCGACGACGGCGTTGATGACGGCGCCGAGAAGGAGGACGAGCGACGAGAAGTAGAGGTACGTGATGACCACGACGACGCCCCCGAAGAAACTCCCCGACCCGGGTTCGCTGAAGGAGAGGTACACCTGGAACAGCGCCTGGAAGACGGCCCAGCCGACCGCCGCGAAGACGACGCCGGGCAGCACCTCCCGGACCTCGAGGTCGGTGTCGGGGAAGACGTAGTAGACCGGGAAGAATGCGACCACGAGGCCGGCGACGAGTGCAAGCGGCGTCACCACGCCGAGGTACGGAATCACGTCGGAGAACACCGCGAACACGGCGCCGGCGGCCAGCATCGCGATGAGCGCGACAACCAGCGCGGTGAAGACGACGACGGCGTCACGGAGTTTGTCCGTGATGGAGTTGTTCGCCTCGGTCTCGTAGATCTCCGAGAACGCGGTGTCGAGCCCACGGAATATCTTGAACGTCCCCCAGACCAGGACAATCAGACCGATGATCGACGCGCCGCCCGTCGGCACCCCACCACCGAGCAGTTCCACGACGACGTTCGCTATCGGCCCGGGGAGCCACTGCTCCGCAAGTTCCACGAGTCGCTCCTCGATACCGGCCCCGAACGCCGAGAGCAACAGGAACAGCAGGATGAGCATTGGAACGAGCGAGACGAACGCGTTGTACGCGAGGCCTGCCGCCATGAACGCGACGTTCTTCTCCCCGAAGTCCGAGAAGACGCGTTCGGCGAACGTGTGCGCGCCGGAGAGCGTGACCATACCACACGTTCGATTCACAACAGGAAAACTCGTGTGGCGGTGGCCGGGTTCAGAACGACCTCGTTGTGGGGTCGCTTCGTTTCCCGCTCGCTCTTTCCGTCGTCCTCACAGCGCTCGGACGACGCAGCTCACGGCTCGCTTCGCTCACCGTTCGAGCATTCCGTTGTCCTGCTTTCAGTCGGACAACGCGCGGCTCGCGGGTCGTTCCTCCCCGCTCGCTCAGTCTGTGAGCTCGCTTCGCTCGCCCACACGCTCCGCAACCACTAAACGCACCTCCGACCTAGCACCGCCAATGGCAGACTGGACGGAGAAATACCGCCCGTCGACGCTCGCGGAGGTGCGCGGGAACGACAAGGCCCGCGACGCCTTCCGGGAGTGGGCGGAGACGTGGGACGACCACCGCGACGCGGTCGTCCTCCACGGGAGTCCCGGCGTCGGGAAGACGTCCGCGGCGCACGCGCTGGCCGAAGATAAGGGGTGGGACGTCATCGAGTTGAACGCGTCCGACCAGCGCACCGCCGACGTCGTCGAGCGCATCGCGGGGGAAGCGGCGAAGACCGGCACGCTCACCGGGGGGTCCGGCGGCCGGAAACTCGTCGTGATGGACGAGGCCGACAACCTCCACGGGAACGTCGACCGCGGCGGGTCGGCGGCCATCACACGCCTCGTGAAGGAGGCGACCCAGCCCATCGTGCTCATCGCCAACGAGTTCTACGACATGAGCAACGGCCTGCGGAACGCCGCAGAGGACATCGAGTTCCGGGACGTCTCGAAGCGCTCTATCGTGCCCGTACTACGGGATATCTGTCGGCGCGAGGGAATCGAGTACGAGGACGCGGCGCTCGACGCCATCGCCGAGCAGAACTCCGGCGACCTTCGGTCGGCCGTAAACGACCTCCAGGCGCTCGCCGAGGAAACCGAACTGCTCACCGAGGACGACGTCGTGATGGGTGACCGGGACCGCTCGGAGGGCATCTTCGACTTCCTCGACGACGCCATCAAGCACCTGAGCGCGCAGGAAGCCCTCGAAGCGTCCTACGACGTGGACGAGACGCCGGACGACCTCATCAACTGGGTGGAGGACAACGTCCCGAAGGACTACCACGGGGAGGAACTCGCGACCGCCTACGAGTTCCTCTCGAACGCGGACGTCTGGCTCGGCCGGGTGCGAGCGACCCAGAACTACTCCTACTGGCGGTACGCGACGGACAACATCACGGCCGGCGTGGCCGCCGCGCGCCAGAACGACCACGGCGGGTGGACCCGCTACGGCGCGCCCTCCTACTGGCGGAAACTCGGGAGTTCGCGGTCGACCCGCGAGAAACGCGACTACGTCGCGCGTCACATCGCCGAAACCTCGGGGTGTAGCATGTCGACGGCGCGAAACGAGGTGCTGCCGTTCCTCTCGGTGATGACCCACCACTGCAAGAACCGTGAGTTGACAGTGGCGATGACGGCGGCCTACGACCTCGACGCCGAGCACGTCTCCTTTATCACCGGGTCGGGGGAGACGACGAACAAGGTCGAATCCATCGTCGAGGACGCCGCAGAACTGCGGAGCACCGAGGCCGTCGAGCACTCCGGCGGTGCGTTCGAGGGCGCGACGCGGGACGCGAACGACAGCCCCGTCGAAGCAGGCAACAGCGGCGTCGAGGACGACGGTGACGAGAACGACACCGGCGGGAGCGACGTGCTCGTCGACGAGGACACGAACGCAGACGAAGAGGCGAAGTCGGCCGAGGAGGACGAAGACCAGTCCGGACTCGACGAGTTCTTCTAGTCGGCCGGCGTCCGGCCGCCGGCGGAGCCGCCGACCCCGGGGATGGCGACCCTCCTTGCGACCCACTCCATGGTGGTCGTCGCGGACAACACGAGCACGAGGTAGAAGACGCCGGCCAGCAGGAACAGGTCGAGGAACCGGAAGTTCTCGTAGGCTGCCTGCTCGGCGACGTGGTAGAGTTCGGTGACGGTGATGAACGACGCCAGCGACGAGTACTTCACGAGGTAGACGAGTTCGTTCGTCCACGACGGGATGGCGTACCGGAGCGCCTGCGGCAGGACGACGTGCCGGATGCCACCGAGCTGTGAGAGGCCGACCGACCGCGCCGCCGTCAACTGCCCGGAGGGAACGCCCTCGATGGCGCCCCGGATGTACTCCGCCTGGTAGGCGGCGCTGTTGATGGTGAACCCGACGATGGCGACCCAGACCGCCTGCGGCGGGACGATTCCGCTGCCGACGAAGGGGACGCCGGCGAACCATCGGGACAGCGGGAGCGCGTAGTACAGCACGAACAACTGGACGAGCAGCGGCGTCCCGCGGATGAGTTCGACGAACCCGAGTGCGACCCACCCGGTCACGTGGCCGTAGACGCGGGCCACCGACACGGGCACCGCGATGACGAACCCGAGGGCGATACCCAGAATCGTGAGAATGACCGTGAGCCACGCCCCGCTGGCGAACGCGGGGAGGTACGTGGCCGCGAACGACGCCGACGCGAAGAACTGGGCCACCCACTCGACCGGCACGCCGAGGACGCCGAGTCCCGACGCTAGCTCGCGGAGCGCGGTGGCTGCGTCGGCGAGCGGGGCCGGCGGCACGAACGGTTCGCCCCGGGGAGCTAGAACGCCACCGAACCAGTCGTTGAGCAGTCGGAGCCCGAGCCACACCCAGAACACCGCGAGGATGGCGTCCCGGGCGACGGTCTGCGCGCTCCGGCTCATTGCCCGCCGTGGAGCTGGGTAAGCCGGCTGAGGAACGACGCCGTGCGCTCGTTCTCGGGGCGTTCGAACAGCTGTTCGGGCGGCCCGTGTTCGACGAGGCGGCCGTCCTCGAGGAACATGATGTCGGTCGCGGCCTGCCGCGCGAACCCCATCTCGTGGGTCACGACGAGCATCGTCATCCCCTCCTCGGCGAGTTCCCGCATGACCTCGAGCACTTCACCGATGAGTTCGGGGTCGAGCGCCGACGTCGGTTCGTCGAACAGCATCAGCTTCGGATCCATGGCGAGCGCCCGGGCGATGCCGACGCGCTGCTGCTGGCCGCCAGAAAGCTCCGCGGGATAGGAGTCGGCCTGGTCGGCCAAGCCCACGCGCTCGAGTTCCGCCGTGGCGCGCTCGCTGGCCTCCTGCTTGGAGAACCCGCGCACGCGCCGGAGGCCGAGGCTGACGTTCTGCTCGGCGGTGAGGTGCGCGAACAGGTTGAAATCCTGGAACACCATGCCGACCTCCCGGCGCAGGTCGTCGGCGTCCATCTCGTAGACGGACTGGCCGTCGAGGAGGATGTCGCCGTCGTCGATCTCCGTGAGACGGTTGATACACCGGAGCATCGTGGACTTTCCGGATCCAGAGGGGCCGACGAGCACCTGGACGTCCTGTCTGTCCATGTCGAAGGAGATGCCCTTCAGTACCTCCTCGTCGCCGTAGCTCTGGTAGACGCCGTCGACGCGGAGCAGTTGGTCCGGCATGGTCAGTTGCCTCCGGGAACGGCGACCCGTCTGTTGAGCGCTTCGATGCCGCGGTTGACCGTCACGGTCAACACGAAGTAGATGAGTGACGCCGCGAGGAACACCTCGAGGGCGGCGGTCGTCTGGATGGAGAACAGGTCGTTGCTCTTCTTGAGGAGTTCCGCGACGCCGATGGCGTACGCGATGCTGGTGTCCTTCAGAACGATGGTGAACTCGTTCTGGAACCCCGGCACCGACCGCCGCAGCGCCTGCGGCAGGACGACGTGCCGGATGGCGCCCAGTTTCGAGAGGCCGACCGACCGCGCGGCCTCGAGTTGGCCGCCGCCGACGCTCTCGATGGCGCCCCGGAATATCTGGCTCTGATAGGCGGCCGACCGGACGCCCAGCGCCACCGTCGCGGCGAGGAACGCCGGCGAGAGACCGACCGCGAAATACGTGATGGCGATGATGACCAGGATGGGCGTGCCGCGGATAGCGACGCCGAGCGGCCGCACCACGCCCCGGGAGTACTTCCCGCCGTAGGCCTCGACGACGCCAGCCGGGAGTCCGAGGACGAATCCGAGCACGATGCTGAAGAACGTCAGCAGCACCGCGATACGCGTGCCTGCCACGAAGAATTCCCGCTGCTGCCAGACGAACTGCCAGTCGCTATCGGCGGCGGCTTGCGCCAGTACGAGCAGCCAGTTCATGCGTCTTAGTTATCGCTGCCTGCCGTCTCAGGGAGCCACTCGGATTCGATTTCATCGTACGTGCCGTTCTCACGGACGGTCTCGAGGCCGTCGTTGAGCGCGCTCTGAACTTCGGAGGCGTTCTCCTGAACGCCGAAGCCGTACTGCTCGTTGGTCTCGATGGTGAACGCCATGACGACCGGCCGGTCCTGGATGAACGTCTCCGCGACGGGCGTGTCGATGATCACAGCGTCCGTGTTCCCGTTCACGAGATCCTCGATGGCGAGCACGTAGTTCTCGTAGGTGGTCGCCTGTGACTCGCTGATGGTGCCGTCGTCGACGAGTGCCTGCATCTGGTTGGCACCAGTGGTGCCGGACTGGGCGCCGATGGGGTGGTCTGCGAGGTCGTCCGTCGAGTTCGGCTGGAACTCTCCACCCTCCCGCACGAGGACGGCCTGGTTGGCGTCGTAGTACGGGTTCGTGAAGTCGATAGTCTGGTCGCGTTCCTCGTTGATGGTCATCGCGGCGGCGATGACGTCGATGCGGTCGTTGGCGAGCGCGGTGGTGAGTTGGCCGAACTCGAGGTCCTCCCACTCGCCGAGTTCGTAGTCGGTCTGTTCGACGACTGCCGATAGCAGGTCGATGTCGAAGCCGACGAGTTCGCCGTTCTCGTTGACGAACTCGAACGGAGGGAACCCGGAGGCCGTTCCGGGAACGAGGGTGTTGCTCCCTCCGCCGTCTCCTGTCAGCTCCGAGCAACCTGCTACCGAGAGCGCCACGGCGGTCCCACCGATGCTCTTCAGGAACGTCCGCCTGTCAGTACTATCCATCGTACAGAGGATAAACAGCCGAACATCCTTGAGGTTCGTTTTCAGGTAAGTACGGAATATTGCCCGAATCAAGCCCCGAAACGTGTATTTACTGACGTTCTAGAGACGTCAGACTAGATAGTATTCCGGCAGTCAGTCGGCGTCGGTGCGAGCGCTGGCGCGCTCGGCTGCGGTGTCTGTGACGTCGGCTCGCGCGGCGAACAGGAAACACGCGGCGAGGAGACCAGCGAGAACGTAGTACGCAACCTGGACAGCCGGCGAGAACGAGACGATTCCGGTCCCGAGGAGGATCTGGAGCGTGACGAGCGTGACGGCTGCGGCGGTCGCACGGGCGGCGCGCACCGCGCCGCGACGGACGGCCCACACGAACGCGACGAGCGCGGCGGTGAATGCGAGCAACTCGAAGGCGTGGTGGACCATCTGGACGCGTAGGCCGTACACCGAGAACAGCGTGTTCCGGCTGAACGCGAGTTCGAGCGGGAGGACCGCGAGGCCTGCGAGCGCGGCGGTGCGAACGCGCCCGAGGCCGCCGCGGACGCCCTCGAGTTCGCGCACGCGGAGCGTGGTGTAGATGAGCGCGGCGTAGATGGCGAGCGCAGCGAGGTGGTGGATCGCCTGCGTGATGGGCGCGTACCCCCACGGGACGAGGCCGCTGAACGTCACCGTGGTGCCGCCGAGGATCACCTGGATGGGGAGTAAGACGACGGCGAGGAGGCCGCCCAGGCGGACGTCGCGTTCGTCGTAGTAGCGCCACGCCGCGAGGCCGGTGCCGACGATGAAGAAGCCGACGACCATGGCGACGAAGCGGTGGAACCACTCGATGAAGTCGTGGAGCGGAAGTCCGAACGGCAGCAGCTGGCCGTTGCAGTACGGCCACTGCAGGCCGCAGGTCGCTCCTGAAGCGGAGACGGCGGTGAACTCACCGAGCAGGATGAGGACGTACGTGAGCGCGGTGGTGGCGAGCGCGAGGAGGTACGTTCGGCGTCCCATGTCGCGTCACAGTTCCCGCCGTCGGTACGTATGCGTGTCGTTTCCGACCGTCGGTTCGGACGTCGGTCGTCCGCGGCGCGCTCGGCAACGCCGCGGCCGCCGGATTCGACACACGACGAACGCGACGTTCGACGCATTGGGATAGGTTTTTGGCCGTCGGCACGGCACGGGAGTTCATGGGACTCGACGAGGACGCGCTGGACTACCACGCCAGCGAACCGCCCGGAAAAGTGGAGATATCGACGACGAAACCGACGAACACGCAACGCGACCTCTCGCTCGCGTACTCGCCCGGGGTCGCTGCGCCGTGCCGGAAGATCGCCGACGACCCGGACGACGCCTACACGTACACTGCGAAGGGCAACCTCGTCGGCGTCGTCTCGAACGGCAGCGCCGTCCTCGGCCTCGGCAACATCGGCGCGCAGGCGTCGAAGCCCGTCATGGAGGGGAAGGGCGTGCTGTTCAAGCGCTTCGCCGACATCGACGTGTTCGACATCGAACTCGACCAGGCCGACCCCGAAGCCATCATCCAGTCCGTCGCCGCGATGGAGCCCACGTTCGGCGGCATCAACTTAGAGGACATCAAGGCCCCCGAGTGCTTCGAGATCGAGAACCGCCTCGGCGAGAAGATGGACGTCCCCGTCTTCCACGACGACCAGCACGGCACCGCCATCATCTCCGGCGCGGCCCTCCTGAACGCCGCCGAGATCGCGGGCAAAGACCTCGCGGACCTCGAAGTCGTCTTCTCCGGTGCGGGGGCCTCCGCCATCGCGTCCGCGCGTTTCTACGTCAGCCTCGGCGTCCAACGCGAGAACATCACGATGTGTGACTCCTCGGGCGTCATCACCGAAGACCGGGACGTCAACGAGTTCAAACAGGAGTTCGCGCGCCCCGGCCCCGGCGGCGACCTGGCGGACGCCATGGAGGGCGCCGACGTCTTCGTCGGCCTCTCGGTCGGCGGCATCGTCGACCAGGAGATGGTGCGTTCGATGGGCGAGGACCCCATCATCTTCGCGATGGCGAACCCCGACCCCGAGATCGACTACGAGGACGCCAAGACCGCCCGCGACGACACCGTCATCATGGCGACCGGGCGCTCTGACTACCCGAACCAGGTGAACAACGTCCTCGGCTTCCCCTTCATCTTCCGGGGCGCCCTCGACGTGCGAGCCACCGACATCAACGAGGAGATGAAGGTCGCGTGCGCTCGCGCGCTCGCTGACCTCGCCAAGCAGGACGTCCCAGACGAGGTCGTCAAAGCGTACGGCGACCAGCCCCTCCAGTTCGGCCCCGAGTACATCATCCCGAAACCCGTCGACCCGCGTGTGCTCTTCGAGGTCGCGCCCGCCATCGCGGAGGCCGCCATGGACTCCGGGGTAGCCCGCCGGAGCGTCGACCTCGAGGCGTACCGCGAGGAACTCGAAGCGCGCCTCGGCAAGAGCCGCGAGATGATGCGCATCGTCCTCAACAAGGCCAAGAGCGACCCGAAGCGCGTCGCGCTCGGCGAGGGCGACGACGAGAAGATGATCCGCGCGGCCTACCAGATGCACGAGGAGGGCATCGCGGAACCCGTGCTCATCGGCGACCGTGGCGTCATCGAGGGCACCGTCGACGCGCTCGGCCTGCAGTTCGACCCCGACATCGTCGACCCCGACGAGGGCGACCACGAGGCGTACGCCGACCAGCTCTACGACCTCCGGAAGCGCAAGGGCGTCACGGAGAGCGAGGCCGAATCGCTCGTCGAACGCGACCCGAACTACCTCGGCTCCACGATGGTGCAGGCCGGGGACGCCGACGCGTTCCTCACCGGGTTGACCCATCACTACCCGAGCGCGCTCCGCCCGCCCCTCCAGGTCGTCGGCACCGCGCCGGACGCCGACTACGTCGCGGGCGTCTACATGCTCGCGTTCAAGAACCGCGTCATCTTCTGTGCTGACACCACCGTCAACCAGGCGCCCGACGCCGAGGTGCTCTCGGAGGTCGCACGCCACACCGCGGACCTGGCGCGCCGCTTCAACGTCGACCCCCGGGTCGCCGTGCTCTCGTACTCGAACTTCGGGAGCGTCGACAACGAGGGCACCCGCAAACCGCGGAAGGCCGCGAACGCGCTCCGCGAAAACCCCAACGTGGACTTCCCCGTCGACGGCGAGATGCAGGCCGACACCGCCGTCGTCGAGGACATCCTCCAGGGCACCTACGAGTTCAGCGAACTGGAAGCCCCCGCAAACGTGCTCATCTTCCCGAACCTCGAGGCCGGCAACATCGGCTACAAACTCCTCCAGCGCCTCGGCGGCGCGGAGGGCGTCGGCCCGATGCTCGTCGGCATGGACAAACCCGTCCACGTCCTCCAGCGAGGCGACGAAGTGAAGGACATCGTGAACCTGGCGGCGGTCGCCGTCGTGGACGCACAGGAGGAATAACTGCAAGCATTCGCGAACCGAGTGGCTCGAAGAGCCCGGAAGGTTCGCGATTCACCGAGCGCGAACGCAGTGAGCGCTCGGGCCGACGACTGAGCGGAGTGAAACGAAGCGAAGGAGGAGTGCTTTTAGTGCAGGTTTTGCCGAGCGAGCGGCCGAAGGCCGCGAGCGAAGCGCAAAACGTGCGTTCTAGTCGCTCGCGTGCCTGTCAGCTCTCGATGGCGGCGGAATCTGCGGCTCTGAATCGTTCACTTCGGGGAGCAGGCAGCGCGCTGGTTCCTGGTTGACGTGCGCGTACTGCTCGGGAGCGTTGGCGAGGACGTGTGCGGGGTTCGACCCGCTCTCGACCTGCGCGGCGCGAATCTCCTCGAAGCCGGCGACGCGGGCGCGGATACCCCGCCAGTGGTGCTCCGCTGCAGAAGGGACCGAGAATTCGCTGATGGGTCTGTAGTCGTGGGCGCGCACGGCGAGCGCGGCGGTGTTGACGTCCGCCGCGAGGTCGTTGTGGTCGACGAGCACGCCGACGCGCGCGTTCGCCGGAGCGCGCGCCGCGAGCACGTCGAGACCGAGGTGGAGCGCGCGATACTCGGCGACGTTGTTGTCCGGCGCTTCGTCCGGGACGGCGAGGCGCGCGACGCGCTCCCCGGAGCGAGTTTCGACGATGACGCCGAGGCCGCTCCCATCGCGAGAGTACGAGCCGTCCGTGGCGACGTAGAAATCCCGATTGTGGGTTCGCGGCGGATGCGCGATGTGGGGCGTCGGGGAATCGTCGAACAGGTCGCGGAGGTCTGACCGGCCCACGATGGCCATACTACGACTACCTCCCCACGGGCCTTAAACGATACGCCGGTCTGTAGGACTGTGTTTAGCAGAGCCTCGTGTTGCCGCCGGCTAAACTTGCCAGAAGGTCCCGACTGAAGTGAACCATCTCGCTCCTACGTCCACCCAGAAAGCCCCGGCGCGCTCGCGGTCGCTCCGCAACATATCCGCTCCCGCTGGTCGCGGATAGAGGTCGCCGAGACGACTAAGCGATGCGCGAGCGCGCCGCCCCTTTCAGTCCTGCCCGGTACCGGCTGACCACTGGCAACGGGAGGGCTGGAAGGGGCGGACGGCTGAACGAACCCCGACGATGTAAGCACCGAGCGAACGCAGTGAGCGAGACGCGCAACGAGTCGCGGGAGTTCAGCCGTCCGGGGCTTTCTGGGTGTTCGAAGAAGCAAGTACAGTTCCGACTAGCGAAGCTTCTTGAGTGCTTACGAGGCAATCTTGAGAGATACACGCAGGTCACTTCGTTGCTCGCCGCAAACCATACGTGACGAGCGCGCGACGGTCCACGCATGGAAGCGCGCGACCTGATGACGAGTGACGTCGAGACCGTCCGCGAGGACGAGGACGTGAGCGAGGTACTGCGGAAGCTCGCCCGTCGGAAGTTCACCGGCTTCCCGGTGGTGGACGAGCACGACCACCTCGTCGGCGTCGTGACACAGCGGGATTTCGTCGAGCTGTTCCAGCCGAAAGACCGCTCCGTCTGGATTCCCATCGGGTTGCCGCCGTTCCTCGAGTCCCTGGACTACCACGTCGACCTGTCGTGGGACGAACTGGAGACGGAACTCGACCTGCTGCAGAACGCGGGACGGCCGGTTCGAGAGGTGATGACCGAGGACGTGCTGACGGTCAGCCCGGACGCCGACGTGGACGACCTGCTCGCGATTCTCGCTCACGATGACCGCGACGTGAACCGGGTGCCCGTCGTCGAAGACGGGAAACTCGTCGGCATCGTCACGCGCGAGGACCTGCTGCGGGCGCTTCACGCCGAGCGAAGCACTGCGTGAGCACGGAGCACTGCAACGCCGAGAACAGACTCCGGCAAGGCCACCGTCCTTCGAAACCGTAAACCCGGTCCGCCGCGGACAGTCGACGTGACCAACCACCGGAATGCCGGTCTGTTTCTCGCGCTCGCGGCGGTGTGGGGCGCGGCGTTCGTCGCTATCAAGGCGGGGCTGAACGCGGGGTTCCCGCCGGTGCTGTTCGCCGCCGTCCGCTACGACGTCGCGGGCGTGTTGATGCTCGGCTGGGCAGTGTACGCAACCGACCAGTGGCGGCCTCGTTCGCGAGCGGACTGGTCGGTCGTCGTCGTCGCCGCAGCGCTGATTTTCGCGGCCTACCACGCGTTCCTGTTCGTCGGGGAGACGAGTCCCGGCGTGTCGAGTGCCGCCGCTGCGGTCGTCGTCAGTCTCAGCCCGGTGCTCACGACGGCGTGGGCGCGGGCGTTCCTGCCGGCCGAGCGTCTCTCCCTGACCGGACTCGTCGGCCTCGGTCTCGGACTCACGGGCGTCGTGGTGCTGTCGGATCCTGACTTCGGCAATCTCCTCGGGCAGCAGACAGTCGGCGAGTTGCTCGTCTTCCTGGCTGCCGCGAGTTTCGCACTCGGGAGCGTGCTCACCCAGCGCATCGACGACTCCCTCCCCATCGAAACGCTGGAGGCGTGGGCGATGCTACTCGGCGCACTCCTCATGCACGGCATCAGCCTTGTACGCGGTGAACCGCAGTCGATACCGCTGGGAACCGATGCGCTGCTCGCACTCGGCTATCTCTCCGTGCTCGCGAGCGCCGCCGGCTTCCTCGTCTACTTCGAGTTGCTCGACCGCCTCGGCCCCATCGAGATCAACCTCGTGAGCTACGTCGCACCCGTCTTCGCGGCGCTCGGCGGCCTGCTCGTGCGCAACGAGGCAGTCACCCCGAACACCGTCGTCGGGTTCGTCGTCATCTTCGCGGGGTTCTGCCTGCTCAAGCGGGACGCGCTCGTCGACGAAATCGGGAAACTCAGGGCGTCGTGGGCGTAGCGGCGAAGCAGGCGCACCCGTGACCCGAACGGTTCGACGTCCCCGTTGGCGAAGCGATTGAGCAGCGGCCGACGACTGCGTGACGGCACGAACCGAAGGAGGAGTGCGTTTGTGACGGTTTTGCCGGTTGGTGCGCTCGTAGCGCAAAAGGCCCTATTTTGCGTCCGCGATCTGGTCGAACTGCTCTCGGGTGAGTTCGATGTCCGCGGCGGCGAGGTTCTCCTCGAGTTGCTCGGGGGTGCGCGCGCCGACGATGGGCGCGGTGACCTGGTCGTGGTGTACGAGCCACGCGAGCGCGACCTGAACGGGGGAGGCGCCGACGTCCTCGGCGACGGCTTCGACCTCCTCGAGCGCGTCGAAGTTCTCCTCGGTGAGGTACGAATCCACGAACTGCTGGTCAGTCGCGCCCCGGGTTCCCTCGGGCGGGTCCTCGCCGCGGGTGTACTTCCCGGTGAGGAAGCCGCCGGCGAGGGGCGACCACGGGACGAGTTCGACGTCGTAGTCGAGACACATCTCGAGGTAGTTCCCCTCGACCTCCCGGTTCACCGCGTTGAACCGGGGCTGGGCGACCGTGAACGGCTCGTAGCCCTCCTGGCGCGCGATCTCGTTGGCCTTTGCGACCTTCCACGCGTTCGGTTCGAACGTGGACGTGCCGAGGTAGTTGACCTTGCCGTCGCGCACGAATCCGTCGAGCGTGCGCATGAACTCGCGGGCGGGCGTGTCGTCGTCCCAGCGGTGGGTGTACAGCACGTCGACGTAGTCCGTGCCGAGGCGCTCTAAGATCTCGTCGATGTTGTTCCGGAGGTGTTTGCGGTTGAGGCCGCTCCCGTTGGGGTCCTCGCGGGTCGGCCAGTAGATCTTCGACGCGATGACGAAGTCCTCGCGGTCGCGGTCCTCGAGCCACTCGCCGATGTACTGTTCGGCGCGCCCGCTCCCGTACATGTCGGCGGTGTCGATGAAGCGCCCGCCGGCGTCGGCGTACGCGTCGAGCAGTTGGTCTGCCTGGTCGCGCCCCACCTCGATGGTGCCGGCGTCGTCTTCGCGGCCGAAACGCCACGTTCCGAACGCGATTTCGGAGACCTGGAGGCCGGTGCGTCCGAGCGAAACGGAGTCGAGGCTCATGCAGGAATCGAGGCGAGAAACGTTGATAAACGGTGCGTCTCGTGGGCGCGGTAACGATGGGGTGGAACGGGAACCAAAACGAAGTGAGGAGAGGACCAGGCGGCCAGGGTCAGTCCGAGCGGTGGCGGTGCCCGAGCAGGAGCGCGGCGACGTGCACGAGCACGAGGGTCACGAGGGCGGTCTGTTCGCCAGGGGTGTTCGGACCGGTGACGAGCAGCGGAACGTACAGGAACGGTAGCGCCACCGCGGACCAGAAGCCGACGACCTCGAACGGCTTCAGGAGGGTGGCGTAGCCGGGCGTACGGTCGACGTTCGATGCGACCTCGGCGAGCGCGGAGCGGGAGGGGCTGGACATGTGGAGCGACCTCGTGATTCATCCATCGAGCCCCCGGTCCATATAGGGGGAAGACCGTTGGCTGGCTTTCACCAGGTTTCAGCGATTCATCACCCGTCTAACGACGTTTTGAAACCTACTGAAGTCCTTCGAGACATTTTACAAACGGCTCTCTGTCTGTCTCGCAAGTTACTGTCTCTGGCAGAAATCGGCGGCCAATCAAGCCGAATTTGACGCCGCCGAACGGTGCGAACGACCCGACGTATTTTTTCCTGTCCGCGCAGGATTACTCGTAGGTACGTTCGCGTTACCGAGAGCAGCCCTAGAGGCCGCTATGCGGCCGATACGAGCCGATTCCGCAGACGACAAGCTGGCGAGAAGACCGCCGGCCTCGACACCGCCCCGCATGCAACGGTGTAGAAGGAAGCAGTCGCATTCTGGTAGGTACTTTCTACGCTGGACACTGGTGCTCTCAGCTTCGCGGTCATCCGTCCGGGCTGGTCAGAGAAGTGTCTCTGCTGTCGCTGACCCGGATGCACTCACGTAGTTGCGGACGGTCGACAACTGTCCTCATTCGAAACGTGACTGAGACGGCGCTAGGCGGAGCACTCGATACGAATGGAAGGTAGCAGCCGTTTCGGAGCACGTGCGACTAGACGTGCAGTGAGTTCACGTCAGCAGCCTGCGCAACGCGGTCGACCCGACGATCCCCGATGGCAAGGCAGCGACTAAGGTGCTATTGTGAGGCCGACGACGCCGGCGAGAAAGCTCCCGATGAGAACGAATCCGAACTGGAGTCGGCCCGGGAATGAGAGGGAGGTCACTCCGTGGTGGGAGGTGTCGCTACTGATGAATCCGGCTTCCGCGCCTTCGTCAATCGATGAGACGCTCGAGCCCGTTGCGAACAGGAACGGCGCAATCAACACGCCTGGCATCATCAGCCCCGCCGACAGAAGTTTGAGCGGGACCGTTGTCCAGTGGCTCACAGCCACCGCGGTGATACCACCGACCACCAGACCGCCAAACGTGTACAGGATAAATGTCCGGACGAGAGCTTTGATTTCCATATTGATGCTTCGAACGGCAGCGTGAAATGTATTTCTGCCAGGTGCCTCAGACAACGCGCCTGGCGGACCAGTAAGCAGGATTCACCAGATAGGCCTGGTCAATCTCATAGCGGTGGCGCTTCGGCATCTCCCAGTCTCCGTCGACGTCACGACACCGAACTCGAGACCGTACCCCTCGAATCGCGTTTCAGCGTCGCCCAGCGCTTCGACGGCGGCCCTCATCGGCGCGTCAGTGAGGAGTGCTTTCGCTTCTCCTGGCATCTCGTCAACAGCTGTCTCACCAAGGCTAGTTTCGTCGGTGCTCACACTGCCACCCCCTGACTGGATTCAGAATTCGCTGGTGAGTGTGGGTTTGAAGCTGAGGATGTATGCCCGGGGAGGGGTTCGAACCGAGTCGAGACGGCCACCCTCACTTCGTTCGGGTGCTGCGACTCGCCGGGTTCGAACTTCCACGCGCCACGTCGTTCGACGAACTCCTCGCTGGCGCTCGTCGTTACGTCGGAGAAGTGCCCGGGGAGGGGTTCGAACCCTCGACCTCCGCATGTCCCAGGTTCGAGGCTCGGCGGGCCTCACGGACATGCTGAGCATCCACGTGGCGAGTGGGTGCCGCACCGAAGCTCGGAACCCTATGAGTGCGGCGCTATGACCAGCTAAGCCACCCGGGCTCGATTCGGGGTAGGGGGAGGCCATTCTTTAACGTTCTCATCTCCGCGCGGCCACCCGTCGGCTTTAAGCCGAACCGGTGGTTTCGAGCGAACATGAACGCACCCGCGCTCGTCCAGTCCACGCTCGGGGACGAGGAGGTCGCGGCCCACGTCCCGCTGAAAGGCGAGGACGCCCTCTTCGTCACCGGGACGCGAACGCTCGTCTACACGGCTGAAGGCCTCATCAGCGACGAGAGCGTCACGGAGCACTCCCACGACGCCGAACGGATCCTCGTCAGCGACGGCCGCCGGAAGGCCAAGATCACGCTCGACTACGGACTCGACGGCGAAACGGAACTGTCGGTCCCTTCGGACGCACTCGACGACGCGCTCCACCCCATCGTCGCCGGCGTGTTGAACGCCGCGGACGTCACACAACCCGGCGAGACCGTCAAGCGCACGTACCGCTTCAGCGAACTCACGATCGTCGTGACCAGCGACCGCGTCGTGAAACACGTCGGCGCGGCCGTCTGGGAGGCCGAGTGCGAGCAGATCGGCTTCGACACCGTCACCGGCATCGACGTCGAGGAGGGGAGCGTCTCCAGCCAACTCGTCCTCGAGACCACGGGCCGAACGCAGCGCATCAAGGCCCCGAACGAGCAGTTCCGTGACGTGCGCGAAACCGTCGAGGACGCCGTCTATGCGTACCACGACGTGTCCGGCGCGGGCGAGTTCGAACAGTTGAACGTGAACGAGGAACCGTCGTCCGACGACAGCGGCAGCGAGGTGGAGTTCGGTGAGGGCGTCGACCCCATCGACACGAGTGGCATCGACGATGAACCACCAGAGGAGGCCTCGAGAGAAGCGACGGCGACGACCGGTGGCTCCGCGGACGCGTCAGGCGGGACGGAGACGACCGACGCCACGGCCGCCGACACCGGTGGAGCGGCCGCCAGTAAAGCGGGTGCCAGTGAAGCGGGCGGCGACGAAGCGAACGCCGAGCGCGACGAGTTCGCGTCCAGCGGCTTCGAGACCGCCACCTCGAAGGTCGAATCCGGGGTGAACCCGTCGGCGCTCGGCGCCGAACTCGACGAACTCGAGACCGTCGTCGAGGAGATGAGCGACGCCATCGAGAAGCAACGCGCGGTCCTCGACGCCCAGCAGGACGTCCTCGACGCCCACCGCGAGCGCCTCGCAGCGCTCCGCGAACTCGCGGCCGAGGAGTAGCGCTTCCGCTGCCCCGTTTCACTCCCGGCCGGTCACCTTCCGCACGCAGGACGACCCGAACGGCCCGAGTTCCCCGCTGTCCAGGCGGACGAAGTGGCCCTCCGTTATCGACGCGCCACATCGCCGACACGAGAACTCGCCTTCCTTCGTGTACACGTCGGACTGGAAGGCCACGTAGCCGCCGCCCTGCGGGTACACCTCGCCGCTGTCGCGTTCGATGACGCCGCGGCGCTCGGCCGCCTCCAGAATCTCCCGGGTCGTGCGCGGATGGGTCGTCACCGTCTCGACGCGGTCGATGGCGTCCGCCACGGACAGCGACCCGAACTCGAGTTTCGAGAGGAGTTCCACCCCCATCTCGACGGGGTCGGCTGGCTCCTCGCTCGCGTCCGCGGGGTCCTCGACGGGGGAGTCTGGGTCGTCGCCGTCGACCATACGGGCACTGCGTCGAGCGGGCGCTTAACGGTTGTGCGAGCGGCCTCGTCGGCGCGCGCCGGCCTGGCAGGACGTGGAGATGAACACGCATAAGCGCCTGCCCAGGGTAGCCGACGCCGATGAAGCGGTACGCGTTCGGCGGCGCACTCGCCGTGTTGCTCGTGGTCGCCGTGGTGTTCCGCCCGGACCGCGCGCTCGGCGTCCTGCGAGCGGCGGTCACCAGTCCGTGGTTCCCCGTCTTCCTCGTCGGCCTGTACGCAGTTCGTCCGTTCCTCGGGTGGCCAATCAGCCTGCTCTCGGCGCTCGTCGGCTACCGGTACGGCGTGGTCGTCGGCGTGCCGCTGGCGCTCGTGGGAGCCGTCGCGACCAGCCTGCCACCGTTCTACGCCGGCGCTCGCGCGCCCGCCGACGGTCGCCTGTTCGGCCGGTTCGTCGACGGGAGCGAGCGCTACTTCGAGGCCACGGGCGGCCTCCGCGGCCTCGTCGCGGCGCGGTTCGCGCCCACACCGCCGGAAGCCGTCTCCGCGGCCGCCGGCGCTGGCGGCCTCACCCTCCGGTCGTTCGCGCTCGGCACGCTCGTCGGGGAACTGCCCTGGGTGGTCGCGATGGTGGCGCTCGGCAGCGGTCTGGACGCGTTCACCGTGGACGCCGCGGAACTCGACTGGCGACTCGTCGCGGGCGGCGTGCTCGCGTGCGCACTGCTGGTCAGTCCCGTCGCGTACCGCGCGTGGCGTGAGCGACGCGCCAGCAGTGAACAGTGACCGCTCGAAGCGATGCAGCGCGTCTCAGAACGTGAAGGGGTCACTGCAGTCGACGATGACGCCGTGTTGCGGGCAGACGTACTTGCAGTGGCGTTTGAACATCGACGCTCCGCACAGCGGACATCCGCGGCCGCCGTGGTCGCCCTCGCTCCCCCGGGCAGCATCCTTCCCACCTGATTCACCGCACTTACCGGCCATACTGGCGCTTCGGACGGCGGTCGTATAGACGTGTTCGTCCCAAGACGGACAGGAAGCAACACAGGGAGAGCGAAAGCGGGTCGAACGAAGAACAGCAGAGAGTGGCGGTTATCGCGCGGTCAGGTCAGGCGCACTCGCTCCAGCCACACGACTCACAGGTCTTGCAGCCCTCGCTGAAGTAGAGGGACATCGACCCGCAGTCCGGGCACTCGGGGCTCTCGCCGGCCTCGATGAGCGACTGCGTCGCATCCTGGACGTCCTCACCAGTCGGTTCCGACAGCGCGTCGGCGCCGGCCGCGTCGGCCTGCGTGCCAGCGGTGTCGGCCTGCACTGGCCCGCCGTCCGTCTCGTGGTCGGTCGGCACGCCGCTGTCCACGGCTGTCTCGGTGTCCGCATCACCGGACTGGTCGGTGATCTCCGAGAGGCGCTTTTGCTGGGGGTAAGCCGCGCGGTCGACGTCGCCGTCGAGATAGCGGCGGAGCGCCGTCCCGAACGCGTCCGGGATGGAGTTCACCTGCTCGCCCTTGTCCCAGGCGACCTTCGGGCTGCGGATGCCCTGGAGTTTGTCCGCGATCTCCTCGGGGTCGACGCCCGAGCGCAGCGCCACGGAGATGGTCTTCGCGAGCGCCTCCGTGAACGAACCCGTGAACCCGCCGGAGTTGCCGGTGTTCGCGAACAGCTCGAACGGACGCTCGGCCTCGGGGTCCTCGTTGATGGTGACGTAGAGCTTCCCGTAGCCGGTGTCGACGCGCTGCGTGACGCCGTGCAGGAGGTCGGGGCGAGACTGCTTCTCGGCGTAGCCGCCCTCGAAGGCGTCCTCGCCGTGCTCGAAGAGCTCCCGGAGGTCCTCGCCGAACGCGGCCTGGACCTCCTCGCTGTCGAGGAAGCCCTCGATGCCGCCGAACGTCTCCTGGATGGTCTCGACCATCGCCTCGGCGGCCTCGTCCTCGTCCATGCCGGCGAACTCGGCGTTGTCCGCGCGCGTCGTGAGGACCTGCTTGCTGCGGGTGCCGTCGCGGTAGACGGTGACGCCCTTTCCGCCGTGGTCGTAGATGTAGCGGTACACCTCGTCCATGTCCGCTGCGGAGGCGTCGTTCGGGAAGTTACACGTCTTCGAGATGGCGGAGTCGACGCCCGCCTGACACGCACACTGCACGGCGGCGTGTTCCTTCCCGGAGAGGTCCGAAGTCACGACGAACAGTTCGCCGATGGCGTCCGGGACCGTCTCGAGGCCCTCGACGCCGTCGAAGGCGTTGTTCGCCATCTGCTCCTGAGCCTCCTGTTTGACGGCGTCCACGTCGAGGTCGTTGTCCTCCAGCGTGCGCAGGAAGTAGTCGTCGAACTCCACGAGCATCTCGTCGCCCTGCACGTCGTCGGAGACGTTCTTGTAGTAGGCGACGTTGTAGATGGGCTCACAGCCGCCCGTGGTGTTGCCGACCATCGACGTGGTGCCGGTCGGCGCGATGGTCGTGGTGTTGTGGTTGCGGATGGCGTAGCCGTCGGCCCAGTTTTCCGCACTTTCGCCGGTGTGGTGTTCGAACCACTCGGCGTACTCGGTGGGGTTCGCGTACTTGGAGTTGTCCCACTCGTCGAAGCTCCCGCGCTCGGTCGCGAGGTCGTGGCTCGCGGCCTTCGACCCGTGGTCGATCTGGGTCATCACCTGGCGCGCGATCTCGTTACCCTCCTCGCTGCCGTACTCGACGCCGAGCTGGATGTAGAGCTGTGCCAGCCCCATCACGCCGAGACCGATCTTCCGCATCTCGGAGACCTTCTCCTCGATCTCGTCGACGGGGAAATCCGACATCGTGACGACGTTCTCGAGGAAGCGGGTCCCCATCTCGATGCGGTGGTCGAACTCCTCGTGGTCGAGCGCGTGGTCGAGGAACTGGTTGATTCCCTCCTCCAGGGTGTCGTAGTCGTGTTCCTCGCTCCAGACGCGCCAGTCCGGGGCGTCCTCGGCGGCGAGCGTCGAGAGGTTGATGTGCCCGAGGTTGCAGGCCTCGTACTCCTCCAGGGGCTGCTCGCCGCAGGGGTTCGTCGCGAGGATGCGGTGCTCGGGGTGTTCCTCCACGTCGAAGGAGTGCTGTTTGTTGACGCGCTCGAGGTAGATGACGCCGGGTTCGCCGTTCTCGTGGGCGCCGTCGACGATGCGCTCCCAGAGCACGTCCGCGGGGATGGAGAGTTCCTCGCCGACCTCGACGTGCTCGCCGAGTCCGTACCGGGAGTACATCTCCTTCGTCTCCTCGGTGGCGATGTGGGGTTCCTCCGTGCGCGGGTTGGTGAACGTGTACTCCTCGCCCTCGTAGAGCGCCTCCATGAAGCCGTCCGTGACGCCGACGGAGATGTTGAAGTTAGAGAGGTGGCCTTCGACGGCGTTCCGCAGGTGCTTGGGCACCTTCCCGTCCTCGTCGATGAGTTCGCGGGCCTCCTCCAGAGCTTCGGAGAACTCCGTGTACGTGTAGTCGTCGGGGTCGTTGAGCTTGAGGGTGTGCGCGAGGCTGACGTCCTTGTTCTTGGCGTGGATGAACTCCACGACGTCCGGGTGGCTGACGCGCATCACGGCCATCTGTGCGCCGCGGCGCGCGCCGCCCTGCGCGATGGTCTCGCACATCTGGTCGAACGTCTCCATGAACGTCAGCGGGCCGGATGCGATGCCGCCCGTGGAGCCGACGGTGTCGCCGTACGGCCGGAGCTTCCAGAACGCGTACCCCATGCCGCCGCCGGATTGGAAGACCTCCGCGGCCTCCTGTGCGGTCTGGTGGATGTCCGTGATGTCGTCGCCCGGCGAGTCGACGAAACACGCCGACAGCTGCTGGAGTTCGTCGCCCGCGTTCATCAGCGTCGGGCTGTTCGGCATGAACGACAGATGCTCCATCAGGTCCTGGAACTCCGCTCGCACGCGCTCGACGTGCTCGCGGGCGCTCCCGGAGAGCTCCGGAACGACGGTGTCGTAGGCGAACTTGTTGACGTTGTCCTCGGTGAGTTCGACTGTCTCGTCGTCTCCGGGGGAGACGTCCTCGCCGAACACCTCGGTGGCGAGTTCGTCGCGGCGCGGGTGGTCGGGCTTTAGCTGGTCGGGCGTGACCTCGACCGGGTCGTCGGCTTCGTAGACGACCTCGGCGAGCGAGATGTTCTTCGCGACGCGCTCGAAGAGGTCGGTCTGGTCCTCGATCAACTCGCCGTCCGTGTTCTTCCGGAGGTAGCGAGCCGGGAGGATGTTCTGGTAGGCGTTGTCGGTCATGCGGTCGGCGAGCGTGTCGCCCGTGACGCGCTTGACCGGGAGCGTGAGTTCGTCCGCAGAGAGCTCCGGCGAACTCATCGGTGATCCCCTCTCGACGCAGTCCGTGTAGTGGTGGTTTGCATGTTCATGGAATGGCTGATATCCGTTGGTACGTGACGACGACGTATTATTCGGACGGGCAGGTTAGTACCTTCGATGGGTTCGTTTCCTGCCGACTCGTCGCTGTGAAATCCGGTGTCAGTGCGTACCCCACAGGTACGGGCGTGGTTACAATAACCCTAGTCAAAGCGGACTGAAAGTGGACGGAGTCGGTACCAGAAACTGCCAGACTGCGCGCTGATTTCAGTTTCACGAGCCTCGATAATCGCCGGACGGCGGAGTGTCGTCTCGCAGACCGGAGAGCCCCCAGACTGATAGTGCCCGGATTCGTGGCTCCGGGCATGTTGGCAACACCACTGGTGCTCGCGCTCGGCGGCCTCACATCGTCACCGGTTGGCACCCTGCTGGTCGCGCTGGTCGCCATCACCGCAATCGTCCTCGTCGGCCGCGTCGTCCTGAGTGTCGCGTGGAAACTGCTCCTCGTCGCCACCGCCGTCGTCGGCGCGGCGTGGATGGTGACGGCGTTCCTCGGGTAGAATCAGGGCCGAGTGAGCGGCGGGTCAGGCGTCCGCGAGGAAGTTCCGAATCACGTCGTGGCCGGCGCCCGTGAGCACGCTCTCCGGGTGGAACTGCACGCCGACGAGCGGGTGTTCGCGGTGGCGCACCGCCATCGGGAGCGCACCCTCGGGAGTCGTCGCCGACACCTCGAAACAGCCCGGCACCTCGGTACACGCGAGCGAGTGGTAACGCGCCGCCGGGAACCCCTGCTCGACCCCCGCGAACACGCCCGACCCGTCGTGCTCGACCGGACTCGTCTTGCCGTGGACGGGCTCGGGCGCGCGCCCGACTCGCCCTCCGTACTCCTGGACCGCGGCCTCCATCCCGAGACAGACGCCGAGTGTCGGCACATCGGGGCTGACCTCGCGAAGCACAACGCTCGTCACGCCGACGTCGCGGTCGTTCTCTGGGTGTCCGGGACCAGGACTGACGACGATGGCGTCGGGGTTCGCGGCCCGCACGTCCTCGACGCTCGCGGTGTTCTTCAGCACCGTCGTCTCCGGACGCTCGCCACCCACGCGCTGTTCGGAGACGTACTCCACGAGGTTGTACGTGAACGAATCGAAGTTGTCCACGAACAGGACGTTCATCGCTGTGGCCCCGGTTCTGCCGGCGCGCAGTCGTCCGAGTCGGCGTCGGATTCCTCGCGGACGCGCTCGATGGCGTCGAGCACGCCACGCATCTTGGATTCGGTCTCCTCGTACTCGGCGGCGGGGTCGCTATCCGCGACGACGCCCGCCCCGGCGCGCACGCGAACTGTATCCGTGCCGTCGTCCGCCGAATCGTGTTCGACTGTCGCCGACCGGATGGCGATGGCGAACTCGGCGTCGCCCGTCCACGAAACGTAGCCCACACCGCCGCCGTAGATACCCCGAGAGTCGGACTCCAGGTCGTGGACGTGCTCCATCGCGCGGACCTTCGGCGCGCCCGAGAGCGTGCCCGCCGGGAACGACGCGCGAACCGCATCGAAGGCGTCGGGCGACCCCGACTCCCCCGCTCCCGAGCGTGGTCCAGCTACGTCCGCGTCGCCCGCGAGCGTTCCAGTCACCGTGGACTCGATGTGCTGGACGTGACTGTACTTCAGCACGCGCATGAACTCCGGCACGCGCACGCTCCCCGGTTCGCTGACGCGGCGCACATCGTTGCGCGCGAGGTCGACGAGCATCGCGTGCTCGGCGCGCTCCTTCTCGTCGGCGAGCATCTCGCCGGCGAGTCGCCGGTCCTCCACGGGACTACTGCCGCGCGGGCACGTCCCCGCGATGGGGTTGTTGACGACGGTGTCGTCGTGCACTGCGACGAGCGTCTCCGGACTCGCGCCGACGATGGTTCGGTCGCCGTGCGAAAGCAGGAACATGTACGGCGACGGGTTCGTCTCCCGGAGCGACGCGTACAGCGCTCTCGGGTCGACGTCGCCGTCAAGTTCCCGCGTGCGCGAGACGACCGCCTGATACACCTCGCCGTCGAGCACGGCCTCCTTCGCGCGCTCCACCGCGTCCTCGTACTCGCTCCGGGAGCCCGCGCGCTCCGCGGTGATGGACACGCCGCCGAGCGAGGGGTCACCGGCCTCCGCGAGCACGTCCCGCACTCGCGTTGCCTCCGCTCGCAGTCGATTGTACACCGCGTCTGGGTCGTCGCCGGGGCGGACGACAGGCGTGCAGACGAGCGAGATGTCGCCCGTCTCGCGGTCGAAGACGAGCGTCCGCGTCGTCACCACGAACTCCGCGTCCGGGAGCGGCGTCTCCGGGCGCTCCACGCCGACCTCGTCGAGCCAGAGGTCGTAGACGGCGTCGTACGCGAGGAAACCGACGAGGCCGCCGTCGAGCAACTGGCGGTTCCCGTCCGGGAACCCGCGGCGCGGCGCGTCCGGGAGCACCTCCCGGAGGCGGTCGAGCACGTCCGCGCCACTGCCAGCCGAATCCGTGTCCCCGTCGGCAGCGCCACCGGCAGCACCGCCGAGCGACGCTGCCGCCGTCTGCTCCGCCCGGAGTGTCTGAACGTCCGTGCCGTCGGCGTCGACGGCGACGACTGCGTCGGGGTCGTAGCCGACGAACGAGTAGCGTGCGTGACGACGCGCGTTCGCGGAATCCGACTCGTCCGCGCCATCCGGGCGGAACGCCCCGCCGGGATCACTCGCCGCGGTCTTCTCGGCGCTCTCCAGCAGGAACGAGTGGGAACCGTCGGCGAGCGCGTCGTACGCCGCGAGCGGCGACACGTCGACGTCGAGGGTCGCGGCGACGCGGACGACCGCCGGGCCGTCCGCTGCGTGCTCCGTGAACTCCTCGCGCGTGCAATCGAGAACTACGTCGTCCGCGCTCCCCGGGTCGTCCGCCGCGTCGCTCGCACACGCCTGGTCGTCCGCGCCCATCACTCGACCACCGCAGGCCGCCGCGTCGCCGCCTCGACGAACTCGCGGACGGCATCGTGGTCCTTCGTTCCGCCGTCGGACTCGACGCCCGACGCGACGTCCACGGCGAACGGGTCGACGGTTCCGACGGCCTCGCGGACGTTCTCCGGGGTGAGACCGCCGGCGAGCACGACCGGCGAGTCCACTGCGGCCGCGAACTCGCGCGTGGCGTCCCAGTCGTGTGTCCGTCCGGTGCCGCCGGCGCCCGACTCGTCGACGGAGTCCACGAGCAGGGCGTCGGCGACGCTGTCGTAGCGCGCAGCGTCCGGGTTCGTCGCGTCGACAGCCTGCACGACGCGCGGCGTCACGTTCGCAGACACGTAGGAGACGTCCCCCGGGGGCAGGTCGCCGTGCAACTGGAGGACGTCCGGACCGACCCGGGACGCGAGTTCGAGCGCTCGCTCCGGCGTGTCGGGCATCGCGACGAGCACCGTCGAGACGAACGGCGGCGCGCTATCGAGGAGGGAGGCAGCGCGGTCCACACCGACTTCTCTGGGCGAGTCGACGGGCACGTCGGCGACGACGCCGACCGCGTCCGCGCCCGCGTCGACCGCCGCGGCGAGGTCCGCTTCGCTCGTGAGTCCGCAGATCTTCACGCGCGTCATCGAGCGGGAACCGGGTCACAGAGGCGTTCGAGCGTCTCGGCCGCCGCCCCGGAGTCGATGGCCTCGCGGGCCTGTCTCGCGCCGCCGGCGAGCGAGTCGGCCTCGCCGGCGACGTAGATGGCGGCGCCGGCGTTGGCGAGCACGATGTCGCGTTTTGCGCCGGTCACGTCGCCAGTGACGATGCCGCGCAGGTCACGGGCGTTCTCCTCGGGACCGCCCCCAGCGACGTCATCGACGGCGGCTTCGTCGAGACCGAAGTCGGCTGGCGTGACCGTGTACTCCTCGACGGCGTCGCCATCGACCTCCGCGACGGTGGATTCGCCGTGGACGGCGAATTCGTCCAGTCCGTCGCCGTGGACGACGAGTGCGCGCTCGACTGGCAGGCGTGCGAGCGCGTTAGCGAGCACGGGAACGAGGTCGGGGTCGTAGACGCCGACGACCTGCGCGTCCGCGCCGGCGGGGTTCGTGAGCGGTCCGAGGACGTTGAAGATCGTGCGGACGCCGAGTTCCTGGCGCGGGCCGATGACCGCCTTCATCGCGGGGTGGAACGCGGGCGCGTGCATGTATCCGATGCCGTCGTCCTCGATGCGCGCTTCGACGGCCTCGGGGGCCGCGTCGAGGTCCACGCCCACCGTCTCGAGGACGTCGGAACTCCCCGACGACGAGGAGACCGAGTAGTTGCCGTGCTTGGCGACGGGGACGCCGGCGCCGCTGGCGACCAGCGTCGAGGTCGTAGAGACGTTGATGGTGTCGTAGTCGTCGCCGCCGGTGCCACAGGTGTCGACGAGCGGTTCGCGGTCGGGATCGATTGTGCGCGCGGCGTCCCGCATTCCGCGCGCGAACCCCGCGATTTCGGCCTCCGTCTCGCCCTTCGCACGGAGCGCCGCGAGCAGCGCGCCGATCTGGGCGTCCGTTGCGTCCTCGAACAGTCGGGTGGCGGCGTCACGGGCTTCCTCGAGGCTCAAATCTTCGCCCTTGGTGACGCGCTCGATGTATTCCTCCATTGCAATCACTGATGTACGGTTCTGCGTTATAGTGTACAAAACTGTACGTCGACTTAAAGCTGTCGCGGACGCTCGCCACCGGCCCCTCGCTCGGTTCCTCGATTCGAAACCTTAAACTACAACCCCCGGCTACGATTCGATGCGTTCGAAAGCCCCGCGGGTTGGTGGTCTAGTCAGGCTATGACACCTCCTTGACATGGAGGAGGTCGGCGGTTCAAATCCGCCCCAACCCATTCTCTTAAACCTTCACCGCGAAGCGACGGCTCTGTCGCTTCGCGTGAAGTGGTGGTGAATGGCGTTCGGCGGATTTGAACCAGACGAGTCGCAGCCCGGGACGCGAACGAAGTGAGCGACCCGGAACGTCTCGGCGAGGTTCACAATCCGCCCCAACCCACTACTACGACCTTTTACGCTGCGCTCGGCGCGGAGCGCCTCGCTCGGTAAAAGCTCGGCCAAAAGCACTCCTCCTTCACTTCGCTAACGCTCCGTTCAGTCGTCGGCCCGCGCTCACTTCGTTCGCGCGGTAAATCGCCGACCTTCCGGGGCCTGACGGCCCGCTCGGTCGGCGAACGCTATCACGGTAGTAACCGTTCTCAGACCGCGTCCGAGAAGAACCCGAGCGTGTGGCCCACGACGGCGGTGCGGTTCGTGTTGAAACCGTGGTCCTCGCCGGGGATCACAGTGACCGTGGCGTCCGGGATGCGACTCGCGAAGTCCTCGGCGAGATCGACGGGCATGCCGCGTTCCGCGTCGCCACAGAGGATGCGGACGGGCACGTCGATGCGGCCGAGGTCGTCGTCGTCGACGACGTACTCCTCGACGTCGCCGAACTGTTCGTCCTCGACGTCGTCGATGTTCGATTCGTCGCCGAGTTCCATCGTGGCTGGCTCCCACAGGACGACGCGCTCGACGGCGTCGGGAACGTACGTGAGCGTGACGCCGCCACCGAAACTCTTCGCGAGCAGGTAGATGGTCGTACAGCCCTCGGACTGAAGGTACTCGACAGCGGCGTCGACCTCGCGGTGGATCTCGGCGAGGGTTTTCTCGTCGAGTTCCTCGTGGTTCTCCCAGGTGTCGAACCGGAACACCTGCTTGCCGGTGCCCGCGAGTTCGTAGGATATCACGTCGAAGATGTCACCGAACGGCCCGTGGCCCGCTCCGGGGACGACCACAACCCCAGTGTCGGCGTCTGCTCGCTGGGTGTTCAGCCGGCCCTCGTACGTCTCGCCACCGACTTCGAAGTCTACGAGTTCGAGACTCACTCCCTAACACGGTGAGCAATTTGACATAAGTGCTGGGGTGGCTCTGGGTCCGGGGCGGTCACCGAGCGGCGTCACGAGAGCGTTGCGCCGCAGTCCGGGCACTCGTCGTCTACGACCGTTACTTGTGCGTCGCACTCGGGACAGAACTCGAGCCAGCACGCGCGGTCGCCCATGGACGAGCGTTGGGCGGCCAGGGCCATCAATCCTCGCCGTGGAGCGTCTCGTGGAAGCCGACGACGAGCGCGGGCACGACGAGCATGAAGAGGTGTTCCTCGACGGGAATACCGAGGAACTCGACGCCCGTCCGGAGGTGGATTTCGAACACGCCGATGGTCAGCGTGTACCAGTCCCAGACGTACGCCAGCGGGTAGAGCGCCGCGACGGTGACCGCGGCGCGGCGGAGCGCGTCCGCGCGGTAGAGGAGGGCGAACGCGAGCGCGCCGAACACCACCTCAGAGACGAGGTAGGTGAAATCGCCGAAGACGGCGCCGATGTCGGGGAGCACGCCGACGACTTCGGGGTCGAGCCACAAAACTGTGCGAGTTCGTGTACACCCCAGGTGTGAATCTGCAACAAAGTTGAAGGCGTTTCCTTGCGACGTTTCGAGTGAGTGCCCATGGATATAGCCGACATTGCGACGAACGACTACCTGGAGGTCGAAGCCGAGAAACGATTGGGCAAGGTTCGCTCCATCTTCGAGGAGCAGAACCCGAAGGGCATCATCGTCACCGAAGCCGGGCAGTACGAGGGCGTCATCACGCAACGCCAACTCATCCAGTCCCACATCGAGGACGACACGAAGGTGGCGGCGCTCACGACCAGCGCGCCGAAGGTCGACCGCACCGAGGACATCCGGGACACCGCGCGCATGCTCGTCGAGGGCGGAACGAAGATGGCGCCGGTGTTCGAGGCCGGCAAACTCTGGGGCATCATCACCGAGGACGCCATCCTCGAAGCGGTCCTCGACAGCCTCGACGCGCTCACGGTGGGCGACATCTACACCGCCGACGTCGTCACCATCGACGAGGACGACACGATGGGGACGGTCATCAACCAGCTCCGCGAGCACGGCATCTCGCGGCTCCCCGTCGTCGACGAGAGCGGATTCCTCTCGGGTATCGTCACCCGCCACGACATCGTCGACTTCGTCGTGCGGGACAACACGAAGACCACGCTAGGCGACCGCAGCGGCGAGATCGAGCGCCTGCTCGACCTCCCCGTCTACGACGAGATGTCCAGCCCCGTCGAGACGGTGAGCGTCGAGGACAGCGTGCAGGACGCCGTCGAGGAGATGCTCGACAACGACTACTCTGGGCTCGTCGTCACGCCCGCCGACGACGACCGCGTGGTCGGCGGCATCCTCACGAAGACCGACGTGCTGCGCGCGCTCTCCTACACGGAAGAGGAACACCTCGACGTGCAGGTGACGAACATCGAACTCCTCGACACGCTCGGCCGCCAGGAGATCCAGGAGCGCATCGAGGAGGTCGCCGACAAGTACAGCGACATGAACGTCCACCACGCGCACGTCCGCCTCCACAAGCACAAGGAGAAGCTCCGGGGCACGCCGCTCATCCAGGCCCAGATCCGCCTCCGAACGAACAAGGGCCAGGTCGCAGGCACGGGCGAAGGCTACGGCGCCGACAACGCCTTCTACATGGCCCTCGACACCCTCGAGCGGAACGTGCTCGAACTCAAGGGCATCGAGCGCGACGAGGAGTACAAGGGCCAACTCCTCCGGAAGCTGAACGAGCTCTAGCACGCACTTTTTCCAGCGCTCGGCGCGCTCCGCGCGCCGTCGCTTGCAAAAACTTGCGGAAAAAGCACTCCTCCCTCCAGCGCACCGCTTCGCGGTGCTTAGTCGGTCGTCGGCCCGCGCCTCCGGCGCGGTAAACAGCGCGCTCACTCCGTTCGCGCGCTGATGCTTGCTTCCCCGTACCGCACCGTCCGCTCCGCGTTCGAGCGGCGAATCGCCACACGTATGGCTCACAGCCGCGACGCTCGAACCATGAGCGACACGGCGGACGAGAACCTCTACCGGCAGACGGTCGAACTCCTCCGACCGGGCGACGTCGACCTCGCGGGCGCCGTCGTCCACACGACGTACGACTCCGACGAGGAGAGCCTGCTCCACCAGCTGACGCTGGATGCAGGGAACGTCGTCGCCGACCACGCGGAGATGGGCGACACGTACGTCTACTCGGGGAACGACGACTCCGAGTTCGGCGTGAACCAGCACCAGGGGCTGACCATGGAGGACGACGAGTTCGTCTGGGAGTGCCAGCAACTGCTTCGCGACGGTCGCTTCGACCTCGTGCTGTACTGGCGCGCGACCGGCGACCACGACGCGGTACTCGACGATATCCGGGGCATCGAGGGCGTCGAAGAGGTCGTCGGCGTCACCGAGGACGGATTCGAAAAGTAACGGAGTCGGCGGCGACCGCCGGAATCGGCGAGTCGCGTCGTTTATGCGGCGTGGCGCCCGAGACGCGTGCATGGACATCGCGGACCTCGACGAGCGGGACCGCGCGATTCTGAACGCCTTTCAGGGCGGGTTCCCGGTCGTGCAGCGGCCGTTCGAACCGGCCGCGAACGCGCTCCAGTCGCGGGGCGTGGACGTGGACGCCGACGAGTTGCTGGAGCGCATCCGGCGACTCGACGAAGGCGGCATCCTGACCCGATTCGGCGCGCTCATCAACGCCGAGGAGATCGGCGGGAACGCCTCGCTGGTGGCGATGCACGCGCCCGAGGACCGCTTCGAAGAGATCGTGGAGACGATTAACGACCACCGGGAGGTCGCGCACAACTACGAGCGCGAGCACCCGCACCTGAACGTGTGGTTCGTGGTCTCCGTCGCGGACGAAGAACGCATTCCCGAGTTGCTAGCGGAGATAGAAGCAGAGACCGGCCAGGAGACGCACAATCTGCCGAAGCAGCGGGAGTTCCGCGTGGAGGCGAAGTTCCTCGTCGACGGCCCCATCGCGGAGGGGAACGTGGACCTCTCGCATCTCGGCACGAACCCGGAGTGGACCGACCGTGATAGCATCACGCCCGCGGAGCGAAACCTCGTGCTTGCGGTGCAGGACGGCCTGCCGGTCGTGGAGACGCCGTACCGCGCGGTCGCAGACGAGATCGGTGAGGACCCCGAGTGGGTGGTGGAGACGCTCCGGCGGTTCAACGTCGAGGGGAAGGTGCGCCGCGTCGGCGTCATCCCGAACCACTACTCGCTGGGGTACACGGAGAACGGGATGACCGTCTGGGACGTGCCCGACGACGTGGTCGACGAAGTCGGCCCCGAGGTGGCGAGCCTCGACTTCGTCACGCACTGCTACGAGCGCCCGCGCCACGACGGCGTGTGGCCGTACAACTTCTTCGCGATGACTCACGGGCGCTCGGAGGCCGAGAGCGAGGCCCGCATCGAGCGAGTTCGCGAGGTGATGGCCGACCACTGGGACGTCGGCGAGGACGACTGGGACACGCTGTTCTCCACGGAGATCCTGAAGAAGACGGGGATCCGTCTGGCGGAGCGTGCGGACGCCAACACTGCGTGACCGGCGCAAACACACATGATACCACTGTTCCACGACTTCACCAGTGAACGCGCGCTCGTGGTCGGCGGCGGGTCGGTCGGCGCGCGGAAGGCGCGACGGTTCGCCCGCGAGGCAGACGTCGTCGTCCTCAGCCCGGAGTTCGGGGACGGGGACTTCGGTGACTCCGAGTGCGTTCGCGCGGCGCCAGAACTCGACGACGCCACCGAGTGGGTGGAGCGCGTCGACCCAGTACTCGTAGTTACAGCGACGGACGACGAGGCGGTCAACGACGCGTTCGCGTCGGCGGCGCGGGACGCCGGCGCGCTCGTGAACCGCGCCGACCGGTCGGGCGCGGGAGACGCGGACGACGAGACGGCCGGGGGCCGCGACGTCGACGACGTGGTCGTGCCGGCGACGGTGCGCGACGGCCCGGTGACCGTCGCGTTCGCCACCGGCGGCGCGAGTCCGGCGCTCTCGAAGCACCTGCGCGAACACGTCGAATCCGAGTTCGACGGGGCTCTCGCGGGCGTCGGCGCGATGGCGGACCTGACCGCAGACCTGCGCGCCGACCTGAAAGCGGCAGACGTCGCCCCGGAAACCCGCCGCGAGGCCGTGCGAGCGGTCGTGCGCTCGGACCAGGTTTGGAAGGCTTTACGTACCGCAAGCGCCAACCCCCGGAAAACCGCCGACGACGTGGCGTCACGCGTCGTGGGCAACTCAAAGTGGTCCACGTGAACGGAAACACAGGCGTCGTCTCGGGCGTACGGGTCTCCCACCGAACGGCCTCCCTCGAGGAACTGGAGGCCGCAGGGGTCACAGCGGAGGCCGACGCGCTCGAGGCGTTGCTCGACCGACCCGTAGTCGAAGAGGCGCTCGTCCTGCAGACGTGCCACCGCGTCGAAGCGTACGTCGTGACCGACGACGCGGCGACCGGACGGCGCGCGCTCGCCAGGGCAGACTTCGACCCCGCGGACCCGGGGGCCGTCTCGATGGGGCACGAGGACAGCCTGCGCCACCTCCTCCGGGTGGCCGCGGGCCTCGAGTCGCTGGTCGTCGGCGAGGACCAGATCATCGGCCAGCTCCGGGACGCCTACGAGACGGCCCGGGAGGCGGACGCCATCGGCCCGGTGCTCCAGGAGGCCGCGACGAAGGCGATGCACGTCGGGGAACGCGCGCGGACGGAGACCGCCATCAACGAGGGCGCGACCTCCCTCGGGAGCGCCGCGGTCCGCCTCGCGGAGCGCCACACCGACCTCCAGGGCGCGACCGCGCTGGTCGTCGGCGCGGGCGAGATGGGGTCACTCGCCGTGAAGTCGTTCGCCAGCGCGGGCGTCGAGCGCGTCGTCGTCGCGAACCGCACCGAGAAGCGCGCCCGACTGGTCGCGGACGCCGCGGACGCACCGGCGGAAGTCGCCGGCCTCGACGGCCTCGCCGAACACGCTGCGGACGCGGACGTGGTGGTGACCGCGACCGGCAGCCCCGGTCATCTCGTGGACGCCGACGCGCTGACGGACGCGGGCGAGACGGTGGTCGTCGACCTCGCGCAACCGCGGGACGTCCCGCCCGCCGCGGCGGACGCTCCGGACGTCTCCGTCCACGACCTGGACGACCTCGAAGCGGTCACGGCGGCGACCCGGGAGCGCCGCGAGGACGCCGCCCGCGAGGTGGAAACGATGATCGCCGAGGAGTTCGAGCGACTGCTCGCCCAGTACAAGCGCAAGCGCGCCGACGAGGTCATCGCGCACATGTACGAGAGCGCGGACCGCCTGAAGAACCGGGAGGTGTCGACCGCAGTGTCGCGCCTGGAGGCCGCCGACGGCGAGTTCTCCGAGGAGCAACGCGAGGTCGTGGAGTCGATGGCGGACGCGCTCGTCAACCAGTTGCTCGCGGCGCCGACCAGGAGCCTGCGGGAGGCCGCCGCGGAGGACGACTGGTCGACCATCGCCACCGCGCTCGACCTCTTCGACCCCCAGTTCGAGGAGGGCATGCCCTTCGACGCGGCCCCACAGAGCGCGATGGCCGAGTCCGAGGACGACTAGGCTCGTTTGCAGTACTATCAAGCATCGTCCAGTACGTCCGAAAAGCCACTGTGATTTTCTGGATGAATCCGTTCTGTTGACAGCCAGAAAGCCCCGGCTGGAGTGGACCATCTCGCTTCTGCGGACACGGAAGAACGTCAGCCCACTCCAGCCGGGCTTTCCGGGTGTCAATAGCCGAGAGCATAATTCACGCTACGGACTCTCCGGCGAGTATTGTTATGTGGCTGGCGAGTGACGCCACACGCATGAGCGACGTGCTCGAAGAAGACGAGATTCGGAGTGGACTGCCCCACGGCTGGCGATTAGTGGGCGACGAGATCGTGCGCGTCTACGAGTTCGACGACTACCTGGCGGGCGTGGCGTTCGCTTCCGAGGTCGGCGAACTCGCCGACGAGGAGTTCCACCACCCCGAGATCCAGATCCGCTACGACGAGGTGGAGGTGCAGTTCACGAGCCACGAGGCTGGCGGCGTCACCGAACAGGACCTCGAGATGGCCGAGCGGACGGACGACCTGCGGTGATGGCGGACCCCCGGATGGAGGGGTGCCGGCTGACAGCGGGTCCGTAGATGAACGCGCGCTACGTGTTCGCGGTGCGGTTCCGACTGGAGCCAACCAGTGGCGTCTCCGTGGACCCGGCGACCTTCGAGACGCGACTGTTCCGCCCGGCGGACCCGCCGGGCGAACCCGGGTGGCTGTTCTTCCGGGACAACCTCTGGCGGGGCGACCTGGCCGACCCGGAGCATTTCCGCGGGTTGGCTGCGGACGCGCTCGGCGTGCCCGTAGAGTCAGTGGAGTACCGTGCGTTCGAGATGGAACGCGAGCACCGCGCCGCGTTCGAGGACGCGGTCGCCGCGAACCTCGACTCGTTCAACGCCGACTCCGCGACCGAAGCGGTGAGCAAGTACCTCGGAAGTTCACTCGAAGTGCGCGACTAGTCGCGGCTGGCTGCCCGTTACGGGTCCTATAACTATGCCGTTGTCCGCCGTCTCCGCTGGCATATGTCACAGGCCAGTGCAGTCACGTGTCCGTACTGCAAGACCCGCTTCGAACCCGACTCGCTTCCCGATAGCTCCGCGCTGGGCCAGCGCACGGACCGACTGAAGGGGACGGAACTCGAGTGTGTCTCCTGTGGCGACGACTTCGAGTTCTTCTTCTACTGATCCCGAGCGAGTGGTCGACGACCCGACGCGGCCCGGTTCGTGACGGTTCAGCCACAACTTGGTCAGAAACCGTTTGCGTGCTCTCGTCGACGGTTAGGCCACCATGCGCAGTGAACACCTCGTGGTCGGTGTCGTGGTGCTCCTCGTGACCGCCGGCTTCGGTGTCGCGGGCACCGCGTCGTCGCTGACCCCCGGCACGGAGAATGTATCACAGACGAGCGCCGTCCAGTCGGCCAACTGCAACTACACTTCGTTGTACGACCAGACCATCGACTCCGTCGTGGGCGTCGCCACGACGTCCGGACAGGGCTCCGGGTTCGTCTACCAGACGTTCGAGGGCAACAACACCAGTTACGTCGTCACGAACGCACACGTCGTCGGCGACGCGAGCACAGTCACCGTCGAGTTGGCCACCGAGACCCAGCGCACCGGCGAAGTGGTGGGCCGGAACCAGTTGGCGGACCTCGCGGTCGTCCGCGTGAACGACACGCCGAGTTCCGTCGAAGCGCTGCCCGTCGCGGAGACGGTTCCCGAACAGGGCCGCAGGGTCGCCGCGTTCGGGCGGCCGTTCGGGCTCGACGAGACCATCACGCACGGCATCATCAGCGGCGTGAACCGATCACTGCCGACGACCCAGACCGCCGCCGTGCCGACCGTCATCCAGACGGACGCGCCGATCAACCCCGGTAACAGCGGCGGGCCGCTGGTCACCTGCAACGGCACCGTCGTCGGCGTCAACACCGCGGGAATCCCGGCCGAGCGAGCCGACAACATCGGCTTCGTCATCCCCGCGACGCTCGTCCAGCAGGTCGTGCCGGCGCTCATCCAGAACGGCTCCTACGACTTCGCGTATCTCGGCGTGACGCCGGCACCCATGACGCCGGCGCTCGCGGAAGCAAACGACCTCAACACGACCGAGGGCGTGTACGTCCACCGCGCTCTCCAGGGCGGGCCGGCGGCCGGCGTGCTGCAGGGCACGACGGGGTACGAGACCGTCCAGGGGTCACGGATTCCGGTCGGCGGGGACGTCATCGTCAGCGTCGCCGGCCAGCCCGTGAACTCCGCGGAGGAGCTCTCGACGTTCCTGTTGACGCAGAGTCAGCCCGGCGACACCGTGACGCTCACGGTGATTCGCGACGGCGAACGCCAGCAGGTCGAGGTGACGCTCGGCGAGCGCCCCGGGCCGGCGAACGCGTCGCCCTGACCGAACGCCGGTTCGCGCTCGACCACTCGGAACGGCGACCAGCCGTGGGCCGGTCCAGTCGTCCGGAACACACTTACAGGAGTCCGACGTATTCACGCGCCTAATGGGCACCTCGTCCACGGACGACGCCGCTGCGGCATTCGAGGACGCCCCGGCGTCCGCCTACGACGTCTGGCTGTTCGACCTCGACGGCACGCTCGTCGACACCGAGTGGTCGTACACCCGAGAGGTGTTCGACCGCGTCGGCGACCGCATCGGCCGCGAGTTCACCGACCGGGAGGCCGAGATTTTGTGGCACGGCCTCGGCGGGTCGCGCAACGAACAGCTCCGCGAGTGGGGCCTGACCCCGCCCGCGTTCTGGGACGCGTTCCACGACGTCGAGGACCCGGCGGCCCGCGCTGACGCTACCTACCTCTTCGAGGACGCCGAACACGTCGCCGACATCGACGCGCCGGTCGGCGTCGTCACGCACTGCGCGGAGTTCCTCGCCGAACCCGTCATGGAGAATCTCGACATCGCGGACTGGTTCGACGTCGTACTGTGCTGTGACGACGACACCGGGTGGAAACCCGACCCGCGGCCGCTCGAACTCGCGCTGGCGGATGTCGGCGCGGACCCGTCCCAGCACGCCGGCGTCTACGTCGGCGACGCCGAGAGCGACATGGGCGCCGCCGCGAACGCGGGCCTCGACGGCGTCCACGTCGAACGCCACGAACCCGGGATGCGCGGCCACTGCGTGCTCGGTGACCGCCGCGTCGACACCTTCGACGTGCTGTTCTCACAGTCCGCGGCGAGCGACTGACTGCCGCTCGCGCGGTCCGAGCCATTCGGAGCCCGTTCCACCCGATGTCTGTTCTGTGGCACGCGCGCCACCCAGCATGTCCTGGGTGTTTTCCGTGCGTTTCGTGCGGGCTTCCAGACCATATCCTGGTGCTCACGGACCGTTTCGAGGTGCGCCCGGAACGTTTCGCCCGTTCCATTCGGTGACGGACCTACTCAATTCGACGACGAGACGACGCCCGCCCTATCCCCCGATTAAACGCGATTAATTCGGGTTAACCGTCGGAAATCCGGGCCGACGAACTGCCCCGTTCAAGGGTACACGGGTCGTTGGAACAGGTGGCGGCAACGCACACGCCGCCGCTCAGGGCACACCACGCATCCGCCCCACGTCCGGCGGGCATCCCTTCCCCCTCACCGCCGGCGCCGGGGCGAACGGGTCACGCGACCCCTCCCCCACTACGCGTGACCCCACACGGTTGCAGTCAGTGTCGACTCGATGTCAGAGGTACAGCGCGCGGCACTCACCTCGAACCCCGCCGGGTCCGATCGGTGACCGCCGCGCCACCCCCGTTCGACTGAGTTCTGTCGCCGCGACCACCGGACTTTTCGCCCCGCCCCACGAACGTAGCGACATGTCCCGCCTTCGAGACGCACTGGGGAACCTCCCCGACGCCGTCTTCGTCGACGTACTGGAGAGTGACGACGAGTATCTGCTCGTCGTCGACGTGCCCGGCGTCACCGCGGACACACTCGACGTCCGAGTCGAGGGGCAGAAACTCGTCGTCGACGCACACCGCGAGAAAGACGTCCCGTCGGAGTTCGAGTACCGCAGGGAGGAGCGGTCGCTGTTCCTCGACGTCGAACTCCCGCTTCCGCTCGACGCTACCGACACCGGGTCGAGCGCGAGCGTCGAATCGGGCGTGCTCGAAGTCCGGCTGCCGAAGGAGGGCGGCGAGGCCCGTCACGTTCCCATCGAGGAGTAGACGGTGGCGCTGCTCCGGTCGTATCGACGCTTCGTCGTCGTCGCCTGGCAGTTCCTGCCGCTCGTCTGGGGCTACCTGCGGGACCGCCGGCGGTTCGTGTTGTTCGGCGGCCAGCGTCGAGTCACCAGCGAGACGCGCGTCGAGCGCGCCCAACGCCTGCTCGACTCGCTTTTGACCCTCGGCCCGACGTTCATCAAACTCGGACAGTTGCTCTCCACGCGCCCGGACGTGCTCCCGCCGGAGTACGTCGACGTGCTCACGGAACTCCAGGACCGCGTGCCGCCCGCGGACTGGGTGGACGCGAGGGTCGTCCTCGAGGAGGAACTCGGCCCCGTCGAGGACGCCTTCGACGACTTCGACACTGACCCCGTCAGCGGCGCGAGTCTCGGGCAGGTGTACACCGCCGAGGTGGACGGCGAGCGCGTCGCCGTGAAGGTGCGGCGGCCCGGCATCGAGGAGCTCGTGGAGGCGGACCTCCGCGTCATCCGGTGGACGGTGCCACTCATCGCGCGATTCGTCGGCGAATCGCGGGCGTTCAGCCTGGAGAACCTCACCGACGAGTTCGCGAAGACCATCCGCGAGGAGATGGACTACGTCCGGGAGGCCGAGATGCTCTCGGAGATCGGGGCGAACTTCGCGGACGACCCGAACGTCGTCGTCCCGGAGGTGTACGAGACCCACTCGGGTGGCCGCGTGCTCACCATGCAGTACATCCCGGGCACGAAGATATCGGACGTTGACACACTCGACGAGCAGGGCGTCGACCGCTCGGCGGTCGCCGAGACCGTCGAGCGCGCGTACCTCAAGATGATCATCGACGACGGCGTGTTCCACGCCGACCCCCACCCCGGGAACCTCGCGGTACAGTCCGATGGCACCGTCGTCTTCTACGACTTCGGGATGAGCGGCCGGGTCGACGAGCACGTCCAGAACACCATCGTGGAGTTCTACGTCGCGGTCGCCAACCAGGACATCGACGCCATCCTGGACGCGCTCATCGACATGGGGACCCTCTCCCCGGAGGCTGACCGCGCGACGATGGCGGAGGTGATGGAACTCGCCATCCAGGACGCGCGCGGGGAGAACATCGAGACGTACCGCGTCCAGCAGATCGTCGGGAAGGTCGAGGACACCATCTACGAGTTCCCGCTGCGTCTGCCGTCGAACCTCGCGCTCGTGTTGCGCGTCGCGACCGTCGTGGAGGGCGTCTGCGTGACCCTCGACGAGGAGTTCGACTTCATCTCGGTGGCGACCGAGTACCTCACCGAGCAGGGCTACCGCGAGGAGTCCATCCGGCAGTTCGCCACCGAGACCGCCGAGGACGTCCGCGAGTCCGCCCAGTCGACGATCCGCCTCGCGCCCAAAATCGAACGCGCCCTCGACCGCGTGGACCGCGACGACTTCTACGTGCGCGCCGACATCGAGGACGGCGACGGCGTCGTCGACCGCCTCGCTCGCCGCATCGTCCTGGGTCTCGTGCTCGCGACGAGCGTGCCGACGACCGCGCTACTGTACGTCACCGCGGACCTCGCGGCCACCGGCGTCTCCGCAGCGTTCACGCTGCTCGTCGCGGCGGCGCTCTACCGGTCGTTCAAGGAGCGCCGCGGCATCCGGGCGACTCCGCAGTTCACGCGCCAGAATCTCCGAGAGCGCCGGCGGGAATAACACCCCGAGCGAGGAGTTGAGTACCCGGCCGTGTGGCGCTCTCCCGCCCAGAGAGCGTTCCAAACCGTTTATACGAACAGGGAAGAATCAGATTGCATGGCGAAAGAGCAGAAGGAAGTGCGCGAACTGCAGGAAGGCAACTACGTCATAGTCGAGGAGGCCGCCTGCAAGATCAACTCCTACAGCACCGCGAAGCCGGGCAAGCACGGTAGCGCGAAGGCCCGCATCGACGCGGAGGGCGTCTTCGACGAGAAGAAGCGCTCGCTCAGTCAGCCCGTCGACGCGAAGATCTGGGTGCCGATAATCGGCCGCAAGCAGGGCCAGATCGTCTCCAAGGAGTCTGAGACCGTCGCGCAGGTCATGGACCTCGACACCTACGAGACGGTGACGATGGAGATCCCCGGAGACATCGACGTGCAGGCCGACGACAACATCGAGTACCTCGAGTTCGAAGGCCAGCGGAAGATCCTCGACTAAGGTATGTTCCCTGGCGCACGCGCCGACCGCGACGACGCGGCGTACGTGGTCGTCGGTGCGCCCCTCGACGTCTCGACGTCGTTCCAGCCCGGAACGAGGTTCGGCCCGGAGCGCATCCGTCGCTTCGGGCGGACGTTCGAGGACTACCACCACACTTCTCGTGCGCACTTCTCTCAGCGCGGCGTCCACGACCACGGTGACGTCCACGCGTGGGACGACGCCGCGGAGTACCTCGAATATCTCGAGGGCGTGCTGACCGACATCCACCGCGACGGCGCCGTCCCCGTTCTCCTCGGCGGCGAGCACACCGTGAGCATCGCGGGCGTGCGCGCCGCCGACCCAGACGTGCTCGTGATGCTCGACGCCCACCTCGACCTCCGCGAGGAACTCGACGGCAACCCCCTGAGCCACTCGACGGTCGCGCGCCACGCGCTCGACGTCGTCGACGAGGTCGTGGTCGTCGGCGCTCGCGCGGGCAGCGAAGCCGAATGGGAGCGCGCCGCCGAGAGCGACGTCACGGTCGTCCCGCCGGAGGACGCCGCCGACTGGACGCCCGAGTTCGGCGGCGACGATGCCGGCGGCGACGGCGATGCCAGCACCGACGGCGATGCCAGCACCGACGTCTACCTCAGCGTGGACGTCGACGCCGCCGACCCCGCGTACGCCCCGGGTACGGGCACGCTGGAGCCGTTCGGCCTCGGTTCCTCGACGATGCGGGACGTCGTCCGGGCCGTCGCACCGCACGCCACCGCGTTCGACGTCGTCGAGGTGAACGACCGCGACGACGGCCAGGCCGCGACGCTCGCCGCGAAACTGGTCCGCGAGTTCGTGCACGCCAACGCGGACTAGTGCTGGTAGGAATTGTGGTCGCTTCTGTAGATAGTTCGAAAGCCGCGGCTGCAGTGTACCGAACTACCTCTGCAGACACCCAGAAAGCCCCGAGGCTGTAGACTCGGGGGACTCGTTGCGCTCCTCGCCTTCGGCTGCGGTGCTAACGTCGTCCGCCTTCGTCTACAGCCTCGCCCCTTTCGGCCCCTCCCTGCCGGTTGCTCAGCCGGCAGGAGGTCGGACTGAAAGGGGCGGCCCTGTCGCGCTCGTGTAGTCGTCTCGCCGACCCCTATCCGTGAACGAGCGAAGCGAGTGAGCGGATATGTTGGCGAGCGACCGCGACAGGGCCGGGGCTTTCTGGGAGGCCACAGAAGCGATTCAGTCCACGGCGGCCAGAACAGGCCTCGAATCAACCACGCAGACTCCACCTAGCGCCGACGCCTAGAAGTTCCCGGCGCCCGCCGTCCCTACTATGCAACTCTCTGAAATCGCGAGCGACTGGAACGAGCGCTTGCGCGTGGACGACTACGCGGACGCCGCGACGAACGGCCTGCAGGTGGGGTCGCGGGAGATGGACGTCGAGCGCGTGGCGTTCGCGGTGGACGCGGCCGTCGAGACCATCGAGAAAGCAGTCGAGTGGGACGCAGACCTACTGGTGACCCACCACGGCGTCGTGTGGGGCGGTCTGGATTCGGTGACGGGCCACGAGTACGACCGGGTCGCGCCGCTGATCCGGAACGACTGTGCGCTGTACGCCGCCCACCTGCCGCTGGACGGGCATCCAGAACTCGGGAACGCGGCGCGCCTCGCGGACGTCCTCGGCCTGGAGAACCGCGCGCCGTTCGCCGAGTCGGGACCCGAACACACCGGTGTGAAAGGGACCGCCTCGGAGAGTTACACCGCGGAGAGCCTCCGCGAGCGCCTCGAATCCGAGTTGGACACCGGCGGCCAACCAGTGCAGGTACTCGACTTCGGCCCCGAGGAACTCCGCGAAATCGCGGTGCTGACCGGCGGCGGCGCGGACTGGCTCCGGGAAGCCGAGGCCGCGGGCGCGGACGCCTTCGTCACCGGCGAGGGCAAGCAGAAGCTCTACCACGAGGCCCGCGAGGCCGGCGTCTCGGTGTTCCTCGCCGGCCACTACGCCACGGAGACGTTCGGTGTGCAGGCGCTCCAGGCGGAGGCCGAAGCGTGGGGCCTGGAGACGACGTTCGTCGACCACCCGACCGGACTCTGATTCCGCTGGCTAACCACCACGACGCACCGACGGCCGGGTTCCGCATCTGACGAATTCGACTTCGTCAGGGGTCGAGTGTAGTCTTCGGAGAAGGGACGAGTTATCAGCCTGGAGCGATTCGCTTCGAGCGACCCTTCACACCTTCCATACATGTCTGAATCACACGATCTCGTCATCGTCGGAGGCGGTATCAGCGGGGCGTCACTCCTCTACACCGCGGCGAAGTTCACCGACGTCGGCTCCATCGCGCTCGTGGAGAAGGAGTCCGAGGTGGCGGCTATCAACTCCCACCACACGAACAACTCCCAGACGCTCCACTTCGGGGACATCGAGACGAACTACACCCTCGAGAAGGCCGAGGAAGTAAAGGAGGGCGCAGAACTCCTCGCGGGCTACCTCGAGAACCACGACCCCGACCGGGAGATGCACAGCAAGCGCTCGAAGATGGTGCTCGCGGTCGGCGACGAGGAGACAGACCAACTCGAGGCGCGCTACCACGACGAGGGCTTCGGCGACCTGTTCCCGAAACTCGACGTGCTCGAGCGCGAGGCGATCGCGGACGTCGAACCGAAGGTCGTGGAGGGCCGCGACCCGGACACCGACCTCCGAGCGCTCCAGACGCCCGACGGCTACGTCGTGGACTACGGCCGGACCGCGAAGTCCTTCGTCGAGCAGGCCCGCGAAGAAGCGAACGTGGACGTCTACACGGACACCGAGGTCACGGACATCGCGGAGACCGACGACGGCTACGCTATCGACACGGACGGCGGGCGGTTCGACGCAGACGTCGCCGTCGTCGCCGCGGGTTCACACAGCCTCCAGATGGCGAAGGAACTCGGCTACGGCGAGGACCTCGTGTTGCTCCCGGTCGCGGGGAGTTTCTTCCTCGCGGAGGACTTCCTGAACGGGAAGGTGTACACGCTCCAGATGAAGAAACTCCCGTTCGCCGCGGTGCACGGCGACGCCGACGTGCACGACGACTCGATCACGCGATTCGGGCCGACCGCGAAACTCGTGCCCACCCTCGAGCGCGGCCGCCTCTCCACGGTCAGTGACTTCCTGGACGTGTTCGGCCTGAACGTCGCGTCGTTCCTGAGCTACGCGAACGTGCTCGCCGACCGCGTGCTCCTCCCGTACGTCCTCCGGAACCTCGTCTACGACGTGCCCGAGGTCGGGCGCCGGGCGTTCCTCCCGCACGTCCAGAAGGTCGTGCCGAGCGCCGACCTCGAGGACATCGAGCGCGCGACGGGCTACGGCGGCGTGCGCCCCCAGATCGTCGACACAAGCGAGAAGTCTCTCGACATGGGCGAGGCGAAACTCACGGGCGACGGCGTCATCTTCAACATCACGCCCTCCCCCGGTGCCTCGACGTGCCTGAAGAACGCGATGCGGGACGCCAACCAGGTCGTGGAGTTCCTCGGCGACGACTACGAGTTCGACGAGGCGGCGTTCCGCGAGGCGACCATCGAGCACTTCCCGCGCCGCCGCGACGACGACAGCGATGGGCGCGCCAGCGAGTCTGCCGACGACGGCGGCGAGCGCGACGACGCGGTTGCGACCCCGGACGCCGACGACTGACGAGCGGAGGGGGTGACCGACGACTCACTCCGTACTGCTTCTAGCCGACTGCCGCCTACTGCTGCCAGCCGACAGACGAGCGACGCAGGCGTTTTGGTGGCGCGGGCGCTATCAACGACCGGCCGATGACGACGCCACCGGGCCGACCCGGGGTGGCTCCCGGAAGTGACGAGCCCTATGAGTGCCGAGGTCCGCATCTCCGCTATCGGGGATGCGTTTTCTAACTGAACTGTGAACAGGTGAGTACGGTCGAGGTGTGAACAGGTGGGTACAGTCGAGAGTTGTTTATCTCGACCGGTGGAATCCGTCGTTTGGCCGACGAACCCCGGGAATTCTTGTGCATCAGCCATCCTCCTCTTGCGTTGTCCACGCAACTTCGAGGTCGATGAACGCGTCTGCACTCGTGTTCGTCACTGTCACGCCGCCAGCGAGTGTCGTCCCGTCGTCCACGCTCGGTGGTCCCGTCGTGGCTTGCCCGAGCGCAACATCCCGGGCCTCGAAGGAGACGGAGGTGCCGTCGGTCTGGAGGTTCCGCACGGTGTTCGTCGCGCCGTTCACCGCAACGTACGCCCACGCCGACTGGTTCCGAGCATCGGTGTCCGTGAACACGTTTCCGGAGGCACCGTCGACGATGATGCCAGCGGAGGGGACTGGCGGATTCCGCCCCGGCGGGAGCATGCCCTGGGTACCGGCCACACTGTTGTTCCGGAACGTGCTGTTCGTGGTGGTGAAGACGACGATGCCGGCGTAACCGTTCTGACTGAAGTTGTTGTCGACGACTGTCATGTTCTCGACGACGTTCCCGATCGGTTCGTCAACCACCCCGAAGCCCCGAAAGCCGTTCTCGGTCGCGGTGACGTTGCGAACCGTGCTCTCGGACGAGTTCGTCATCTCGACTCCGCTGAACCCGTTGGCTGTCGCCGTGACCCGGCGGACTGTGCTATCGACGGAGTCCACCACGTGGACTCCGTTGAACCCGTTGTCGTTCGCCGTAACGTTCTGCACCGTACTCTCGGGGGACCCGACTATCTGCACTCCGAACGCAACGTTCTCAGAGGCGGTGGCATTGACCACCGTCGAGCCGGTCGCACCAGCGAGGTCCACACCGACGCCAGTGGTGGAAACCGTAACGTCATGAATTGTCGTCCGTGAGGTGTTTCGAACGCTGATACCCCGGAACCACTCGGTGACGGCCACGTTCGTGACGGTGACGTTCGAGAGCGCAGTGGAGTCACCGGGATGGACGCCGATGCCGACGCCTGCTTCGGGTGGTGGACCCTGCAGCGCGTCGGTTATCTTCTGGCGCGAGACGGGTCCGTCGATGGTGTGGCCGCCACCGTCGAAGTGGACGTCGCTCGCCCGAATCTCGATGCAGGTGTCCGCGGTGCCGTTCTCGATTGACTCGGTGAGCCGGTACGTTCCCGGCTCGTCGATAGTGGTGCAGGTGTCGATGGTTGTCGCCTGCTGGACATCGCCTCGGTCGGCACTCGTGGTCGCTCCCCCGATAGAGACGCCCGCGCCCGCAGCGAGGACGGTCAGTGCCACCAGCACTGTGGCCAGCGTCCGGCGTCTGTTCCACTCCGTCACTACGTCTGGTCGAAGCATACCCGCCGGTTCGCCATCACTGCTCTTTGTTATCAACCCACACTCCAACGGTAACCGTCAGTGTGTTGGGGCCACGACGGAACCGAATGCGAATTTCTCCCGACCGATCCGGGAATACGTCCTCCGGACGCCCTTCCGGACAGTTCGAGGAAGAGAACTGTACCGGACTCGCGTGAGACGACAACTCAATTCGGGCCGTTGGCAGGTAACAGACGGTTTCCGACGCAGAGAGTCCCGTGACGACCCGTTCGCCGGCCGTGTGGTTACTCGGTCCACCGTATCTCCTCTTCTCTGTCCGTCGAACGGAGGACGAACGACCCGGGAGCGAGTGTTCGTTTGAGGACGCTGAGAATGCGGATGATGTACGCCAACAGCAGGACGAACGGAGTCAACGAGAACGCGAACGCCGCACTCGTGACCAGGTAGACGTTCTGGATTCCCGCGACGGTTCCTGCCACGTCTTGTGCGTCGAACGCGAGAATCATGTACGCAGAAAGTCCCAGAACCGGGAGGGCCGAGTACACCATCGCGCGCGAGACGTCGATGAGCTCCCACTGGAAGTAGATAGTCTTGAAGAATCCCCTTGTGGGGCCGAAGAAACGCAGCGTCTCGATGAGTTCCTCGATTGCGGCGTCCACATCCTCGCCTATCTCCCTCCCGTACTCGTTTTTCAGTCGACGAGCGTCGTGGATTTTCTGCGAGTAGTTGTAGTCCAACACGGCCGAAAGCACCGAGAACGACCCGAACTCCGCGCCGCGCAGTTCCTCGCGCACCATCTCGGCGTGTTCGAGGACCCCCTCAGCGTATGCGGTGACCTCGTCCGCGCCGTCGAACTGATTTCCGTCGGCGAGTTCGCGCAACGCGGTGCTCTGTTCTGCGGTCTCCTCGACCAGCGCTCGGAAGAAGGTGGCGGGCTCGGACGGGCTGACGTCCAGTCCGAGCGTGGATTCGACGCGCCCCCGGAACTCTTTCTGGGCCTCCAGTCGGTCGTTCTGTTCGCTCAGCGAACCAATTTCCTGTGAGATGACGAGCTGGGTTACGGTCAGGATGAGTGTGACGCTGGTGATTATCGCGCCCACGATGGCCGAGAACATCGTCGAAATGTCGTCCGTCGTGAGTATTTTCATCGTCGTGCTCGGCCCGAACTCCATGAGCGCGACCAGACCGACGAACAGCGCGAGAATCGAGATGATAGTGAGTGTCCAGCGGGACGCGTACACCAGTACCCAGATCTTCAGGGTGCTGTCTCCCCCGCGTTCCGCCATCGTGTTGCTGGAGACAGCCTCTGACTTCGGTTCACTCACTACCGTGGTACTTCGGTGCGACACCAGTAAACCGTTTGGACTGTTGTCACGAACACCGGCGGCTGGGCGACAGTACTCGACGGACCCGAGCGAACCGAACTATCCGCTGTCGCCCTCCTGGGACGGCTGGACCACGAGGCGCTCGATTCGAGTGTCTTCGGCGGCGACGACCCGGAGTGTGTAGCCGTTCTGTTCGACCTGGTCGCCGACCTCGGGCGCTCTGCCGAGGTGGCTGAACACGAACCCACCGATAGTCTCGACGTCGTCGCTCTCGAACTCGGTGTTCAGACGGTCGTTCACCATCTGGACTGGAACGCCGCCGTCGACGACGTACCCGCCGTCGTCCCCTTCCGCGATAGAGGGTTCCTGGGCGGCCGTGTCGAACTCGTCCCGGATCTCGCCGACGATCTCTTCGAGGATGTCCTCGATGGTCACGATTCCCTCGAAGACTCCCCATTCGTCGATGACGACGGCCATCTGTCCGCCGCCGCGCGTCTGGAACTCGGCGAGAATATCGTCGATGCGTCGGGTTTCCGGGACCACGAGGATCTCTCGTGCCAGTTCGCGCGCGGTGACCGGGTCGTCGCGGTCCGCCTCGGTTTCGATCGCCCGAAGGATGTCCTTCGCGTGGACGAAACCAACCGGTTGTTCCCCGTCGTCGTCGAGCACGAGATAGCGCGTGTAGGTTCCAGTGGCGGCAACCGACCGGAGTTCCGAGAGCGGCATCGAGGCGGCGACCGTCTCCACGTCCGGGCGCGGAACCATCACCTCGCGGGCGACGGTGTCGCCGAGTTCGAAGACGCTCTCGATCATCTCGACCTCGTCGAGGTCGATGTGTCCCGTCTCCTGTGACCGTGTGAGGATCATCCGAATCTCCTCCTCGCTGTGCGTCTCCTCGCTCTCGGCCGCCGGTTCGACACCGACGAGTCGGGTGAAGTAGTTGGCAGTGCCGTTGAAGACGAGGATACCGGGCATGAACACGTAGTAGAAGAACTTCATGAGCGGCGCGACGAGGAGCGCGATTCGTTCGGCCTCCTGGATGGCGAACGTCTTCGGTGCGAGTTCGCCGAACACGACGTGGAGGAACGTGATGAAGCCGAACCCGAGCACGAACGCGACGAGGTGAATCGCGCTGGCGGGGAGCAACTGCTCGAGGATTGGCTCGATGAGCGCCGCCACCGCAGGCTCGCCGATCCACCCGAGTCCGAGTGAGGAGAGCGTGATTCCGAGTTGGCTGACCGCGAGGTAGCCGTCCAGGTCCTGGATGGCGTCCTGCACCAGGCCTGCGCCGGGTTTGTCTTGCTCGACGAGCGCGTTCACGCGGGTCGGCCGGATTTTGACGAACGCGAACTCCGCGGCGACGAACACCCCGTTCATGACGACGAGAAAGAACGCGAGGAGGAGTCCCCCCACCGATATCAGATCCACCATACCATCCCATCACCGTGTGGGAACTTGTAGGGAGTGGATGCTCACACCAGTGTACGGACCGAAAGCGCTGCGTTCGTCTCGTTCACTGTCCACGGAGGATGTCGAGTGATGGTCTCCGACCGCACGTCACCGGAACGCTCCGCGGTATTTGCCGAGTTCCGCTATGAGTTCCCGACTCTCCAGTAGCGCGAATCCGGCGACGATGACGGCGAATCCGACGAGCACCACCGGCTGTATTCGTTCGCCGAGGAACCACCAGCCGACACCGAGGGCGACGAGCGGCACGAGGTACGTCACCAGAGTCGCTTTCAGCGGGCCGACCGTCCCCATCAGGGTGAGGTAGCTGACGAATCCGAGTGCGCCGGCGAACACGCCGAGATAGACGACCGTCGCAACTGCCAGCGGCGTCAGGTCGACGCTAGCCATCGATTCGCCCGTGACGAGCGCGAATCCGGCGTGGAACGACCCGCCGACCAGCATCGCCCACCCGGTGAGCGCCGGAATCGGCATGGTGCTGTGGCTCCGGCGGACGAGGACGGTGCCGAGCGCCACCACCGACACGCCGAGTAACACCAACAGTTTGCCGACGACGTCGGGGTCGACGAGGTGCGCCGGGTCCGGGCGAACGACGATTGCCACGCCGACGAAACCGACGAGAACAGCGAGGTAGTCCCGACCACTCAGTCGCTCTGCTGGCAGCAACCCCCACGCGAGGAGTCCGGTGACGACGGGGGAGAAACTGAAGATGACTGCGGCGACGCCGCTGCTGATGAACTGCTGGCCGACGAAGCCGAATCCCGTCCCACCGATCATGAAGGCGCCGCCGGCGAGCACCGCCAGCCAGTCCTGGCGCGAGCGCGGGGTCCAGTACTCCTTCGTCGCGCCGACGTAGGCCAACAGGAGGAGGGCGGAGAGATAGTTCCGACTGGCGGCGAACAACAGCGGCGGAATGAACGAAAGGCCCGTCTTGACGGCCGGAAACGCCGTTCCGAAGAGGAGCGTGGCGAGGAGGAACAGTCCGACAGTTTGTGAATGTGACACGACTCTGGTACGCTGTTCGACGCAGAGTCACGTATCCTTCGTGACAGTAAACGTGTCCGATACTTCGCTACGTTCACGCACGAAACAGCGGGTCCACCACGAGGCGGCCCGCGACAGCGTCAGTCGCTATCGAACAGTAGTGGATTCACAGACGGACGCCTCCGTTTGTGGCGTGTGAATCGCCGGATTCGCCACACGGCTTTTTCGTGTCAGCGAACGTCACCCTGGTGTGGAGACGCTCACGCCCAGCGACACCGCCTTCTCCGCTCGCAGCGTCGCGACCGCCGGCGCCGCTGCCGCGCTCTCTGTCGTGCTCGTCGTGCCCGGTCTCGTCGTGCCGGTGTACGCCCGGTTCGTGACGTTGGCGGCCCTCGCAGTAGGAGTCGGGGCGGCCGTTCGTCTCGTGGTCGCCGTCGTCGCCGCGGCACCGCGCCGTGAACCGCCCGCCGAGAGACCGTCAGCGGAACTGCCATCGGTGAGCCTCGTGGTCACGGCGTACAACGAGGCTGACGTGCTGCCGGCGACCATCGACGCCTGCACGAGTGTCGACTATCCGGACGACCGACTGCAGGTCGTGGTGGGCTACGAGGCGGCGTCGACCGACGACACGGCAGCCATCGCGAAGGCCGCGGCGGACGACAACCCGAAGGTGACGGCCGTCGAGCGAGACGCATCCCCGGGTGGGAAGGCAAGTGCGACCAACCACGCACTCACGGCGGTGTCCGGCAGTGTCGTCGGCGTGCTCGACGCCGACCAGCGACTCGAATCCGGAGCGGTGCGGCGGGCGGTTCGATGGTTCGCAGACGACGCGGTGGTCTGCGTGAAAGGGCGGTGCCTCGGGACTAATCCCGGGGAGTCCCTCGTGGCGCTCTGTGCCACCGCGGATCGGAATCTCGTCGAACGAACCGAGTTCGTGGCCCGCGACCGCCTCGGTGGATTCACCCTCTTCACGGGCGGACAGGCGTTCTTCCGGGCCGCCACACTCGAATCGGCCGGCGAGTACGACGAGTCGGTACTCCTCGAAGACCTGGATATGGCCTACCGTCTCCAGCGCGCCGGTGGCACCGTCCGTGTCGACCCGGGCATCGTTACGCGGGAGACGAACCCTGCGTCTGTGTCGGCCTGGTGGCACCAGCGTAAGCGGTGGGCCCGGGGGGGCATGCAGGTGGCTCGCCGGTATTTCGGGGCGGCGCTCCGCGACGGGCCGCCCGCGCTCCCCGCACGCGTCGACTTCGCGGTGACGCTTGGATTGCTGCTCGCGCTCCCTGTGTTCGTCCTCGCCGCGCCCCTGGCGGCCGGCGTGTGGCTGACGGCAGTCACCCAATCCCCGGTCGTTCGGTGGCTCTCGGCGTTCGTGTTCGTCACGCCGTTCGTCGCCTCGTACGGGATGCTTGCGCTCGACGCGCGGGACGGCTACCGGCACGACCGCCGAGAGTACGCTGCGCCGCTGTTGTTGTGGCCGTACGTCGCCGTGCAGGTCTGGGCCGTCGTCGCCTCGTTCATCGAGGAGTTCGTGTTGCGGCGCCCAGCGCGGTACGTGACGAGCACGAGCGACGACGGCGACGCCAGCACCCCCGAATGAATTTGTGTCTCGGTAACGTAGAACGTGGAGATGGAAGCTTACGAGCGCGAGTTCCTCAGGCAGGTGCTCGAGTCCCGTTCGGCGAGCATCGCGAACGGCCTACGGGACGGCCTCCCCGACGAGAACGCTCTGCGCGACAGAGAGCGACTCACGTCGGAAGGCCAGAACTGGGTTCGGGGCTACCTGACGTGCCGACTGTCGATGGTTCGCGGCGCGTCGACCGGGAACCCGAACCTCTCGAACACTGACTTCGAGATCATCTCCGAGCTCGTCGACGGGAAACAGAAACAGATCGCGGCGGAACTCTACTCCTGAGTCCACCACATGGTTGACGACTCCGGGTTACCGCCGTCGCCGCCGTCCCTCACCGTCCTGACGTACAACGTCAGGTACGCGAACCCGAACGACGCCGAGCAGGTCTGGGAGAACCGCCGCGACGACGTCGCCAGTTGCATCCGCTTTCACCGCCCGCAACTCGTCGGCCTGCAGGAGGCGGCCCCCGAGCAGGTGCGGGACTTGAGCGAGCGACTGCCGGCGTTCGAGTGGTTGACCGGGGGGCGCTCGGAGAGCGAGAACGCCGGCGAGTACGTCGCCATCGGCTACGACGCCGACTACCTCGACGCCGAGAGCGAGGACGAGTTCTGGCTCTCGGAGACGCCCTCGGAACCGGGAAGTCGCGGCTGGGACGCGATGCTCCCGCGACTCGTCCGGTACTCGCGGTTCCGCGACCGCCGCACCGACGACGTGTTCTACCACTTCAACACGCACTTCGACCACCGGGGGGAGACGGCGCGACTAGAGAGCGCGCGACTGCTCCGCGACCGAATCGACGATGTCGCCGCGGAGACGCCGTTCGTGGTCACCGGCGACTTCAACGCGCGCCCCTCGACAGACGTCTACCGGACGCTCACGGCAGAGCGCGAGCACGGACGGGCGCTCGTCGACGCACACTATCGGTCGGACATCCCGCACCACGGCCCGTTGACCACGATGACCGACTTCCACGACCTCGTCCCCGAGAAGAAGATTGACTACGTTTTCGTCTCCGAGGAGTTGGACGTGAACGTCCACGGGACGTGCTCGGACCTCGACGAGGAGGGACAGTACCCCTCCGACCACCTTCCCATCCTGACGGTCGTGCAGTACAACCACACGGCCTGACCACTGCCGCGTCTCTCACAGGCGCGTGACGACAGCGAGCGCGAACGCCGACTGGTTCGATTGGTAACAACTGTTTTTGACCGCACGCCCCATCATTCGACTACGTCGCAATGAAATTGAAACGCCCGGCGCTGAGACGGTCGTCCAGGTCTTCGGAGACTGAAACGGAAGAACAGATCGAGGAGGCCGTGACAGACGCGATCAGGAGTTCGAACGACAAGGTCGTCGAGATACGACCGGCGAACCAGTCGAACGGCTGGGGGAAGCGCCTGCTGATGGTGCTCGGGGGCGCCGCGCTCGCGGTCGGCTACTGGCTACAGCGGTCGCGGAATCCGACCGACGAACTCCGGAACGCGGTGGACGAGACTGCCGACCGGACCAAGAAAGCGAGCGAGCAGGCCGCCGAGACGATACAGACGGGCGGCGAGACGATGGCCGACCGGGTCGAGGAGGAGTCCCAGAAGGCCGGCGAACAGGTCCAGAAGACGGGCAAGGACGTGGCCGAAGAGACCGAACAGGCGAGCGAAGAGGCCGCCGAGAGAACCGAGAAGGCCGGTGAGGAGGCCGCCGAGAAGAGCGAACAGGCCGGCGAGAAGATGGACGAGAGTGGTGGAGGCTCGTCCGGTGGTTCGTCGTCCAGTGGCTCCTCGAGCAGTTCCTCCGACGACTCGTCCAGCGGTTCGTCCGGTAGCTGATTCGGCGTTCCGTCCGACACTGACGAGGCCGGTCAGCGGTCCGGTTCCGGACCGCGGAGGCCGGCGTGCGTGTCGCGACTTCGGACGAGGCGCATCCGTGCGCGGAGTGCGTCCGGCGCTCCCGGGATCTCGGACGCCTCGACGTCGTCCGGCTCGTCGGGTGGGCGCGGATAGCGCCGGAGGTCCTTGTGGAGCGCGATGCCCGCCCTCGCGCCATCGCCGAGCGCGACCACCGTCTGGTTCTGCCCGTGTGTGAGGTCGCCGACGCCGTACGCACCGTCGACGCTCGTCTCGTAGTTCTCGTCGACCGCGAGCGCGCCGTCGTCTGCGAGTGCACAGCCCAGCGACTCGGGTAGCGCGGTGTTGTACCGCTTGCCGTACATCGCGAACCCACCCAGGTACTCGCGCTCGGTTCCGTCCGCGAACGACAACCCCCCGAGCCAGGAATCAGCCGGGCGGTTCACGGCGGCACCGGTCACTCCTTCGCTGCTCGCTTGTTCCGTGGCCTCCCGCTGGTCGGCCGCGCTGCTCGCGGGTCGCTGGTGCTCCCCGCTCGCTCTTTCCGAGGGCTCGCTTCGCTCGCCCTCGTGCTCCTCCCGTGGGAACGCGCCAACGGCCTCCTCCTCGACGCGGTCGACCGGGTGCGCGCGGAGCTGGCGTTCGGTCTCGTCACTCCACTCGGGGTCGCGACCGTCCAGTAGCAGGTCGACGTCGGTGGTGAAATTCAACATGAGCATCGCGACGTGCGCGGCCTCCTCCCCGTGACCGAGCACGAACACTGGTCCGTCGCCAAGCGAGTACGCGTCGCAGTGCAGGCAGTAGTGGAGGCCGCGTCCAGTGAACTCCTGGAGCCCCGGCACCGACGGTTCGACGTCTGTGAACCCCGTCGCGAACACCACGCGGTCCGCCTCGAGCGCGGTGTGAGTGGCGTCGACGGCGAACCCGCCGTCGCCGGTTCGCTCGACCGCGGTCACCGCGTCCTTGTGGTACTCGCCGCCGTACTCGACGAGTTGCTCGGCGGCGTGGGCCGCCAGCTCCCGGCCGGAGACGTCCTCGGAGACGCCGAGGAGGTTGTGGACGTGGCTGACCGCCGCGTGTCGGCCACCCTCCTTCTCAAGGACGACGGTTCGGTGTCCGAGTCGCGTCGTGTAGAGTGCCGTCGTCATCCCGGCGGGCCCGCCGCCGACGACGGCCACCTCGCAGGATAGTCGGTCGCTCATCGGTACGTGGGTTCGACACGAGGCGGGTTATTGGTTGGCGCAGGATTGTTGTGAGATGGTACGGCGACAGACAGCGCTGGCATCTACCGCCCGCCTTGCGACGCCGCTCCGCGCTCGCTACGTTTCCGCGTCGTCGTGAGTTCCTGATTCAACCGTGTACGCCGCGATCCACGGCGGTTCGCCGCGGTCCTTCGACCACTCGAAGAGGTGGCGTTTCTCGTTCGCGTAGTAGTACCGGTAGGCGTCGACGTACTCCTCGGCCTCCCACTCGCCGGTGACCTGTGGCGGGTCGCTCGCCGTCTCGGACGGCCAATCGAGGCCGTCGACGACGTCGAGGTCGAGTGATTCGACCGTCGCCCAGCAGCCGTGTCGCTCGTCCGGGCCGTGGTCCCAGCGGTACCGCCATTCGCGGTGGGCGGCGTCGGTGTACGCCCGGAGGCGCTTCCAGTTGGCACGCGACTCGGCAGCCCACTGGGTGAGCGGGTGGTCCGCGTGCGTGAAGTAGAGGTCGTCCTCGCGCGGGTAGCCGACGAGCTGGACGGCAGTCGTGAGCACCATCGAACACTCGAGGACGCTGCTCGTGACGTGCGAGTCCACGAGCCACGCGGCCGCTCTATCGGGGTCTCGGTCCAGCCAGAACGCGTTGACCATTCGTTCCCACTACGCGCTCGATGCACGTCAGTGCCTCGCCGTCCGCGAGCACGGGCGCCAGACGACCTTTGGGGCTGGCGCCCGAATCGAGCGTATGGACAGCGACGACACCGACCGAGAGCAGGGCGTCGACTTCACCACCATCGACCCCGTCCTCGAGGACATCTCGTACCCGATCACGACCGACGAACTGGTCGACCAGTACGGCGACGAGACGGTCGACCGGACGAACGCGGACCCCATCCCGGTTCGGGAACTGTTCGAGGGAATCGGGGAGGACTCCTACGAGTCGCCCGAGGAGGTTCGCCAGATGATGCTGAACCTGATGCCCCGCGACAGCGTCGGGCGCGCGAACTACTCAGACCGGGGTGGCTCCAGTCCGACGGAGACTGAAGAAGCCGAGGACGTCGACGCGGGACCCGACGGCGAAGAGACCCCCGACGGGTCGTAGCGAGGCGCCGGTGTGGTGCTCCCTGTCGCGTTCGGGTGGCGACACCTGCTGTTCGCGAACTGGCCCGTGGACGCCGACGAACTCGACGCGCACGTTCCCGACGCGTTCGCCGTCGACGAGTACGACGGGACTGGCTGGCTGTCCATCGTTCCGCTCGTCAACGTCGACACCCGTCCCCGGGGCCTCCCGGGGTGGGCAGGCGTCACGCTCCGGGAGCTGAACGTCCGGACCTACGTCACCTGCGACGGCGAACCGGGCGTCTACTTCTTCAGCCTCGACGCACAGGGTCTCGCCAGCGTGCTCGGCGCGCGCCTCACGCACTTCCTCCCGTACTACTACGCCCGCATCCGGTTCCGCCGCGACGGCGGCCGCGCCCGGGGCGACGGCGGCCGCGTCCGGGTGTCGTCCAGGCGGCGCCACCCCGGCGACAGGCCGGCAAGATTCACCGCCTCGTACGCACCGACGGGAGACGCTTTCGAGGCCGAACCCGGGTCGCTGGCCGAGTTCCTGACGGAGCGCCGCCGACTGTTCACACAGTCGCCGAACGGCACCGTCCGGCACACCAACGTCGAACACGACCAGTGGACGCTGTACGACGCGAAGACGTCGATAACGGAGAACACGGTGTTCGAGGCGACCCGGTTCGAGTCACCGGACGCGGAGCCGGTCTGTTACTACAGTCCCGGCGTCGACGTGGTCACCACCCGGAGCAAGCGCTGGCGGTGACGGCGTGGCGGTGTCGGGGCGGCGGTCACGGAGTTGCCGAACGGGGACTGCTCACTCGCCGGGCCCGTACTCGCGCGCGAACACGTCCAGGGTCGCCCGGAGCGACCCGAGGATCACGGGACCGAAGAACAGCCCCATGACGCCGATGGCGTAGAGACCGCCGAACACGCCGAGGATGACGACGGTGGGGTTGATGCGCGCGTACCGGTCGACGACGATGGGGCGCAGGTAGTCGTCGGAGACGCCGACGACGATGGTGCCGTAGACGAGCAGGAACGCGGCGGCGAGCGGCCGACTGGTGGCAAGCAGGTAGACGACCGCCGGCCCCCACACGAGGAACGAGCCGACGATGGGCAACAGTGCGAGCACGACCATCACGACCGTCCAGAACAGCGCGCTCGGGATGCCGACGGCGACCAACCCCAGCCCCGCGATCACCCCCTGGAAGATGGCGATGAGGACGTGTCCGGCCAGGACCCCACGCATGATGTCGTCGATCTCTGTGTACAGTTCGTCCTGGACGCCGTCCGAGAGCGGCACGGTGTGCCTGAGCCACCGGAAGAACGGCTCACGGTCCTTGAGGAAGTAGTACAGCAAGAAGAGCGCGAGACCGAAACCGACGACCATGTGCGTGATAGTGCCAAGAACCCCGACGAGGTTGCTCAGTTCGCCGGCGCCGATGCCAGAGAGGGCTGACTGCGCGAGTCGGCCGATTTCGATCTCGACGCCGGTGAACTCGCGAATGTAGTTCTCGAAGACGGCGAACGTGAGGTCGCCGCGCTGGACGCGCCTTACGAGCGCAGTCGCCTCCGCGGCGGTCGAGCGAATCACCACGAGGAACGGCAGGAGGAGCACGACCGTCGCCCCGAGTACGGTGAGGGAAGCGGCGATCCGGTCGCTCACCCGGGTTTCGAGGGTCCGCTGGACGGGGAGGAGGACGTACGCGAGGAGCACGGCGAGCAGGAAGTATTGGAGGAATGGTAGCACGAACGCGACCGTCAGTAGGAGGAGAACAGCGACGAGCGCCAGCAATACCCCCCTCGAGAGGTTCATATCGGTCGAACGACGCCGGCCCGAATAAAGCCACACCCCGACGCGGGTACAGTTCTTTGGTGTTCGTTCCCGTCGGGTCGCTCATGGACACCACGCGCATTCCGGCGAAGAGCGGCGCGGCGTTCGCGGTCGACGCGGGCGACACCTTCGAGGTCGTCACCCCGGAACCCCGGCAGGTCGCCGACCTCGTGGCGTTCGTTCGCGGAGACCCGTCGGAGGCGTTCGCGCAGTCCTACACGCGCGACTGCAACGGGAAACTCCGCATCTCGACCGGGGACGCATTGTACACCACGGAGGGGAACGAGTTGCTGACGATAACGGCGGACGATTGTGGCGTCCACGACATCCTGTTCGGGCCGTGCACCGGGTGGATGCTCACCGACCGACCCACGGGCGACGGGCGACAGAACGAACCCGGCGGATGCCGGGAGAACCTCGGACTCGCGCTCGACGCGTACGGCCTCGACGTCCCCGTTCCGGACACGATGAACGTCTTCCAGGAGTCGACGGTCACGGACCAGGTGTACTTCGACGTGCGCGAGAGTCCCGCGGAGGCCGGGGACGCGGTGACGTTCCGCGCGGAGCAGGACGCGGTCGTCGCGGTCTCGGCCTGTTCGGCGGAGGGCGTCGCGAGCGGCACGACGCTCACACCCATCGACGTGGTCGTTCCCGACGGAACGACCGTCTGTGTCGAGTCGGTCCACGACAACTGACCGTCCGATAGGCCCACGCGACTAACCCGGTCGCCACAAATCGGCCAGTTCCGCATTTGTGCCTGCGCATCGATGCGAGACACATGGCTCGACTCCACACGCACCGGGGCGTCGAAGCGGCCCTCGAACGGGGTGACCTCTCGGAGTGGAAGGCGATGCGGTACCGCTCGTTCGACCGGACGATGACCGAGGACGACCCGCCGTTCCCGTGTTACTTCGCCACGGACGCCCACGAGGACGGCCACATCCGGTATCTCTTCGCGCCGTCCGAGGCGACCGAGGCGGGGAAAGCCGCAGTCGCAGACAGCCTCGAGACGTACCTCGATAGCGCGCGTGACATCGCCGACCTCACGTCGATGGCGGTGTTCTTCGAACCGCCGAGTGGAGAACTCGGCCTCGAGACGTACCGGGAGCGGTTCTGGGACCTTCTGGGGTACCTCCACCGCCACGACCCGGCACCGTGGCCCGACGAGATACCGGTGGACCCGGGCGACCCCGAGTGGGAGTTCTGTTACGCCGGCGAACCGGTGTTCATGGTGGCGCGAGCGCCGTGTTACGAGCGCCGGCGGAGCCGCTACACACCCCACGGCCTCGAGATAACCGTACAGCCCCGGTGGGTGTTCGACGGCCTCGGCGGAGACACAGAGGAGGGACAGCGCGCGCGCAAGATAATCCGCGGCCGACTGGCCGAGTACGACGACGTGGCCCGTCACCCCGACATCGGCGACTACGGGGCACCGGGCGTCCACGAGTGGGAGCAGTACGTGCTCCCGGACGACAACGAGGAGCGACGCGGCGGGTTCCCCATCGACGGCTGGTCGGGCTAAGCGGCCCTGAATACGCCTGCTAAGTAGTCCTGGCCGGTTCAGTGATCCCGGCCAACGTCAGTAGCCCCAGTCGATTCAGTGGTCCCAGTCGATTCAGTGGTCCCAGTCGATTCAGTGGTCCCAGCCGACTCAGTGGTCGTCGGTTCGGAACACCCGGGCCGTGTCGCGGCCGCTCTGGGTCACCTCGACCTCGCGGAATCCGCGCCCGGTGAACACCCGGTTCCAATCCCTGTAGAACAGCGGCACGTCGTCTCTGACGTAGTTCACGTCCTGCTCCGGGGGTTCGTCCAGGCCGGTGTCGCCCTCGTTTTCCACCGTGACCAGGAGGTCGCCCGTGATGCGCGCGAGTTCGTCGAACGTCGCCGCGTCGTCGGGGTGGACGTGCTGGAGCGTCTCCACGGAGTACACCACGTCGAAGGCGTCGTCGTCGAACCCGCTGGCGGCGTCCTGGATGTCCGCGCAGTGGAACTCGCCCGCCGACGCGAGGTCCGGGTAGGCGTCCGCCATCACGTCGAACGCGTCGGCGTTGATGTCGACGCCCGCCAGATCCTCGAAGCCGTTGTCGTAGAGATGCGAGAGGTGGCGGCCGGAGCTACAGCCCAGTTCCAGGACCGACGGGTCGCTGTCCGCGAACTCCGCGACGGTCCGCCGGACCGTTTCGCTCGTCTCGTTCGGGCCGTAGTACGCGTAGTACCGCGGCGAATACTCCCCCGAGCGTTCCGCCCACTCGTGGCGGACGTCCTCGGAGTCCATGAGAATCAGTCGATGTGTCCTTCTTCGCGGAGCTGGTCGGCGTCCTGTTCACTGTACCGCCACTCGATGTTGGCCTTCTCGTCCTGCCAGTCCCAGGGCTCGACGAGCACGACGTCGCCCTCGTTGATCCACGTGCGGTACTTCATCCGACCGGGGATACGACCCATCCGCTCCTCGCCGTCCTCACAACGGACCTCGACGTGGTTCCCGCCGTTGTGGCTCGTCACGACCGCGAACAGTTCGTCGTCGTCGGGCATGCGTAAATTCCGTCGCCCAGTGTCTTCGCTCACACTAACACTCGGAGCGGCAGACGGTAAAGTGACGCGGTACGCTCGGTAGCGCGTAGCATCCGGTGAGATCGGCAGCGTGACGGCCGGAGAACGGTGATGTGGCGAGCGGAGAACAGTGACGCGACGGTCGGGAGTCGGCGGGAGGAAGCTGGAAGTCGGTAGCGTGACGGCGGAAACGGGTCACGAGACGCGCGTGATGACGGCGAGGAACGCCGGGTTCTGGCCCCAGCGTCGCACGAACGCCGTGTCGAGAACGAAATCCACGCGCCAGCCCTCGGCCTCGCGGAATCGCTCGGGGAACTCCGAGCGCGACACCCCCGCACTCTCGAAGCCGGTGTCCGCCGACGGCGCGTCACACAGCACGAAGTACGTGCCGCCGGGGCGGAGCACCGAGCGCAGGCCGGCGACGAACCGGTCGCGCTCGCTGTCGGCGAGCACGTGGTACATCGCGGAGTCCACGACGGTGTCGAACCGGAGCGGGAGTTCGTCGAGTTCGAGCGCGTCCCACACCAGGAAGTTCGCGTCGATGCGCCGCCAGCGGGCCTTCGCTTGCGCCTCTGCGATGGCGCGCGGCGCGAAGTCGACGCCGAGTACGTCGTGGCCCTGGCGCGCGAGGTACAGCGAGAGTTCGCCCGTGCCACAGCCGACGTCGAGGACGCGCCCGCGGATAGCGCCCGCCTGTTCGAGTCGGACGAACGCCGGCTGTGGCTTCCCGATGTCCCAGTTCGGAATGGACGCGTACGCGGCGTCGTACGCGCGGGCCTGTGGGGTCTGTGGTGGCGGACAACCCGTCGTGCTCACCGCCATATCCCCCGTTGTTGTGCCACATCCAACGTGACGGCGGGCGGTGAAAAGACGATGGTGACGGAGTGATTACTGGGTCGTGTTCATCCTGCCGAGTCCGCACGCTGCCGACTCAGTAGTCGTCGCGGGGTCTCACGTCCCCGACCGTCGCGTCGTCGTGTGCGTCCAGGTCGTCGGTGTAGACGGTCTCAGCGTTCACGTCCGGACCGAGCGTGACCCCGTCGCCGACGACGGTTTCGGCGCGCGTCGCGTCGAGTTCGACCGTTTCGCCCTCCACGACGCCGACCTCGAAGACGGGGTCGCCGCGGTTCAGAAGCTTCGACCCGAGCGAGGAGTCGCTCTCACGGCGTCGAACGTGGATCTGGGTGCCGCGCACGCTGTCGGCCTCGGAGTCGCCGTCGAGCGCCAGGTCGAACACCCGCGCGTTCACGTCCTCGGCGCGGAGGCTCCCCTTCGCGGTGAGCGTTTCCGCGTTCACGTCGCCGAACTTGCCGGTGCCGTCCACGCCGAGTTCGGTGACGTCCGTGAGTCCGCGGACCTTCCCGGTGCCGTCGAAGCGCGCGTCCGAGGCGACCAGGCTCCCGCCGACCTTCATCGTGCCATCGCTCTCGACGTGGTGGCCGTCGAGGTTGCCACCGACCTTCGTCGTGCCGTCCGCGCGCAGGTGGTCGACGCTCGCGTCGCCACCGATCTTCACGGTGCCGTCACCGCCGAGTTCGTCCGCGGCAACGTCGCCGCCGAACTTCCCTGTGCCGTCTACTTCGACGGTCTCCGCGCGCACGTTGCCCTCGATTTTCACAGTGCCGTCGACGTCGAGTTCACCGACGTCGGCGTGTCCGCCCACCTTCCCGGTGCCGTTGATGCTGGCTGCGCCCGCGTAGAGGTCCTCCGAGACCTTCCCCGTGCCGTTGACGCGGAACTCCTCGACGTCCACGGTGTCGTACTTGCCTGTGCCGTCGATGCGGATGGTGTCGCCACGAACTGTGTCTCCCATACCACCTCGTGCGACGGGCGAGCATATGAGTCTTGCGCTGAATGTGAGTTGTGTGTGAGTCCAGTGTGAGCCGATGCGCACATTTATTGCCGTGGGGTGCCTCGGCCCGAGTATGAGCCGACAGATCCGGATCAGCATCGAGGACGACGAAGTGTTCGAGCGGTTGAAGCGCCGGAAGGACGCCCTCGACCTCTCGTGGGAGGACGCGCTCCGCCGCGGCCTGCGCGACAGCGCCGAACCGCCGCGCGGGAAGCGCCCGAAGAGCCGGTCACACGAGCACTCCGCGTCCAGTTCACGACCGGACCCCCGCCACGAACACGACCGTGAGCGGCGTGGCGAACGCGGCCACGGCGAGCGTCGCTCGCGCGAGAACCCGTCGCCGTTCGACCCCGACTTCGGCGAGCGCATCGCGAGCCAGGTGCTTTCCTCGGTGAGCGAGTCGGTTCCCGGGTTCGTCGGCGAACCGCTCGACCAGGAGATCAACAGGCTAGAAGACGCCGAAGACGCCGAACTCGTGCTCGGCGAGGGCGAGGGCGAACGCGTCCCGCTCCGCGTCGCCCTGCACACCGGCGCGGACGGCCTAAACGTCGAGGTCGTCGCGGTTCGTAGTGGGAAGGGAACCGAGGAGATGAACCGCTTCGCGGACGGCGCGCGTGGCAGGGTCGCGCGCCGGTTCGCGCAGGGTGAAACGGCGACGCTCGAACTCGACGCCGGCGAGGAGACCTACGACGTCCGCCCGGAGCTCACGTGGGCGCGCGGCCCCGACGGCGCCCCCACGGTCACGGACGTCGCCGTCCGCGAGGTCGTCTTCGAGGAGAGCTAAGATGCTGGAACTCCTCACTGTAGACATGGGCGAGTTCACCGACCGCCACGTCGGCAAGCGCGTGTACAACCAGGACGGCGGCTACGTCGCTGACGTGGTCGACGTCCGGAACGGCGATCTCTACGTGGAAGTCGCGGCGGGCGCAGACGACGAGACGACCGACCACCTCCACTGGGAGGACGCCGGCCCGCACCACCTCCGCGACCAGTACGTCTCGAACGTCAACGAGGAGACGGTGCGGCTGAACGTCTGAATCGTTCTCCTGTCAGCCAGACCACCCCTATTTTTCGGCACTCACGCGCCGTGCGCGCTCGACGTCACCTGTAGTCCCGCGATGCCGGCGATTATCAGCAGGATGCAGCCGAGTCTGAGCGCCGACGCGGACTCGTCGAAGAGGTAGATGCCGGCGATAGCTGTCGTCACCGCGCCGATGCCCGTCCACACCGCGTACGCCGTCCCGACCGGGAGGTCCTGGACGGCCTGCGCGAGCAGGTAGACCGAGACGGCCATCGCCGCGAGCGTGAGCGCGGACGGCACGAGCTTCGAGAAGCCGCCGGTGTACGCGAGCCCCACCGCCCACACGGATTCGAAGACGCCAGCCACGAACAACAAGAGCCACGGAGACATACCCACGGCGAGACGCGCCAGCACCCTCAACGCGTCGAAGTCAGTGGTCCGCGAGCACGCGGCCCAGGTCGTGATAGAGGTAATGGGCGAGCGTTCCCGTCAGGCCGAGGTCCGCAAACCGGCGGCCGGACGTCTCCACGAGCACGTCAGGGCAGTACCCGGTGTCGAACTCACGGGCGAGCGCGCGGCTGAACGCGGTGTCCTCGTTCCCCACGGCCGGGTAGCCGCCGACCGCGTCGAACGCCGACCGGCGAACGAACGTGTTGAATCCAGGGAGGATGGGTAGACGGAGGCGCGGGAACACGCGGTTGACGACGACCTGCATCGCCTTCCCGCGGCGAACCCCGGTGACGCGACAGCGCGAGGACGCCGCGGCCAGGCCCTCGCTCTCGACGAAGCGGAGCATTCGGTCGAGGTACCGGGCGCGTACCGTGGTGTCCGCGTCCACGAACGCCAGCCAGTCGCCGTTCGCGGCCCGCGCACCGGCGTTCCGGCCTGCGGCGATGCCTCGCTCGTCCGCGGCCACCACGCGCGCGCCGGCGGCCCGCGCGATCTCTCTGGTTCCGTCCGTGCTGTCGCCGTCCGCCACGACCACCTCGTACTTCACGTTCGTGTCGAGCGCGCGGACGCTGCCCAGCGTCGCCGGGAGGTATCCGGCCTCGTTCCGAGCGGGAATCACGACACTCACTGTCGGAGACGCCACGCCTAGGCCGGCGGTCGCCGAAAGAATAGCTCTTCTGCCGGCGGTCCGCTCCGGGAATCCGACTCAGTTCGTGGAGACGATCTCGACGACGTCCCGCGCGTCGAGTTGGTGACTCGACGCGATCTGCCGATTCGCGCGGCAGTCCTTCGCGTGCAGGAAGCCGTCGCCGATATCCGAATGGATGTGGTACGCGAAGTCCTCGGCGGTCGCGCCCGCCGGGAGCAAGAACACGTCCGGAAGGACGCGCCCGTCGGCCGTCCCCAGACCGTTGGCGGACCCCGGGAACACGGGGATGACGCCGAGTTCCTCGAACAGCGCGGTTTCGAGCGCCTGCTGGACGCCGGTGCCGTCGAACTCGCCCACGAACTCGCGGATCGACTCGAGGCCCGCGGCCTGCTCGTCGCTCACGTCGCCCGTGATGTCGAAGTCGTCGTCTCCCGGCCGGTAGTCGACCACGTCGTCCTCGGCGGCCTGCTTGAGCGCCTTCTCCGCGTGCGCGCTCGCCGACACGAACGTCAGGTGGTCGTAGTCGGGGTCCTCGGTGATCTCCGCCCAGTTGGCCTGGGCTTCGGGCGTGTCCATCTTGTTCGCCGCGACGACCATCGGCTTCGTTCGCTTGCGGATCTCGCGGGCGAGGTCCATGCGGTCGTCGGCGTCCCACTCGTCGGGGTCGAGACCGAGGCCGACGGCGAGAATGATCTGCTTGATCTCGTCCTCGTTCGTGCGGAACGCGCTCATCTGCTCGGCGAGTTCGGTCTCGACGTCGGTCTCGACCATGTGCTGGCTCTCGTAGCGCTCGATGCCCTTCTCCAGGATGTCGAGATACCACTGGTCGAGTTCGTCCTCCAGGAAGTCGATGTCCTCCCGGGGGTCGTGGCCCTCCGTCGTCTCGCCCTCGATGTCCGTCTTCCCCGAGAAGTCCACGACGTGGACGAGCACGTCGGCCTCGTTGAGGTCGGTGAGGAACTGGTTGCCTAGGCCCTTCCCCTCGTGGGCGCCCGGAATCAGGCCTGCGACGTCGACGAGTTTGGTCGGCACGAACCGCGTGCCGTCCTGGCAGAACCCCGTCGACGGCGTGCAACTCTCGTCGAACTCGGGCGCCGCGCAGTCCACGCGCACGTACGCCTCCCCGATTGCCGGGTCGATGGTGGTGAACGGGTACGCGCCCTCCGGCACGTCGTTCATCGTCGCCGCGTTGAAGAACGTGGACTTCCCCACGGAGGGTTTGCCCACGAGACCGATGTTGTAACTCATTGGGAGAGTGGAAACGGTTCGTCCCTAAACGGATTTCTACCTGCTCGCCGTCTGCGAATCGGTCTCACAGACCTTCGATGGCCGAGGAATCAACCGGTAACAGAGAGGGAATGGAACGGCTTTCGAGGCGTTTGAGACGGTGAGAGCCTCGATTACGCGAGTTCGTGCAGGTCGTCCAGACCGTCGAGTTCGTAGTCGGGATTCACACTCAGTTCCAGTCCGTCGCGGTGGTCGCGCCAGATGAACGCCGAATCCGTGCCGGCGTTGTGCGCGGCCTCGACGTCCGTTTCGCTGTCGCCGACGAACAGCGCGCGGTGGGGGTCGACGTCGAGGTCGGCGAGCGCGCGCTCGAGGTAGTGGGCGTTCGGCTTCTTCTTCGTGAGGCTGGCAATCTCCATCTCGCGGCCGTAGTGGGTGTCGAAGTCGCCGCGGATGTCGTGGAAATCGAGGATAGCCTCGATGGTACGGTGCTGATTCGTGGAGACGATACCGCGGGACGCGTCGAGCGCGCGCACAGCGTCGTAGTCCTCGTAGAGGGGTTTTCGACCGTCTTCCATGTCGGCGACCTGTGCTCGGGAGAACGCGAGGTCGCGTTCGTACCAGAGGTCGTCGGGGTCGACACCGTGGGCCGTGCAGGCGGCGTCCAGGTCGGCGGGCGTCGCGTGCATCGTCAACTCCTCGACGTGGTCGGGGTGCGGGTCGTCCACGCCGACCGCTGCGAAGCCCTCGCGGGTGGCATCCCGGAGCACGTCCAGGGGCGTCGGGTGCGTGAGTACGCCGTCGTTGTCGAAGATGACCGCGTCGTAGTTCACAGACCGGGGTTCACAACGCCCCGGCAAAGGCGTTTCGTGGCGCCCGGACGGCCGGTTTGGGCGGACGGACGCGGCGGCGAACCCGGAGAATCCGGTTGGCGTCACCGGGTGGCGACAGTTCTTAATGGAGTCGCGCCAATGTGGGTGCATGAACCGCCGCACGTTCCTCGGGGCAAGTTCGGGTGCGCTCGCCACGCTCGCGGGCTGCCTCGGTGGCGGCACCAACGCTGCCGCTCGACCCATCAAACACCCCGGCAACCTCGAAACCACGTTTCACGCGAACGGCGACTACCCCTCCGACAACGACTACTCAGACGGCTTCCCGCCGGAGTACGGACAACAGGCGAACGAGCGAAGCGTCGACGAGTCGACGTTCTCCCAGCTCTCGACGAACGGCGAGTCCGTCACACTCGTTCCCATCGACGTCGCTCACTACTGGCACCAGCGCCAGTCCGCCAGGTTCGTCGACGCGCGCGGCCAGCGCCAGTACGAGCGCTCGCACGTCTTCGGGTCGGTCCTGAGCCCTGCGGTCAAGAACTCCCAGGGCGGCCCCATCGAGGGGTGGCCGAAAGACGACCGGGTCGTGTGTTACTGCGGGTGTCCCCACCACCTCTCTTCGATCCGCGCGGCGGGCCTCCAGAAGAGCGGGTTCTCGAACGTCTACGTCATCGACGAGGGGTTCGGCGAGTGGCGCGGTCGCGGCTACCCGATGCGCGGCACGAGTTTCGCGGCTCCGGAGAACGCCGTCATCGAGGGCGACGTCGCCGCGCAGTACGCCGGCGAGTACGTGTGGGCGACCAACCCGGCGTCGGGCCAGCAGGAGGCCGCGCCGATACGCGAGGACGGCTCGTTCGAACTCCACCTCTACTTCTCTGGCATGAACGACGAGATGCCGATCCGCGTGAGCGGCCCGTCCTTCGAGGTCACGCGACCGCTCGGCGAGCTCACAGCGGCGGTGCTGACGCCGTAAGCCGGGCGGTCTCTCGCTCGGGAGAGCAGGTCCTTTTACACCGACGCCGTGCATTCAGAGAGCCATGGGAGACACAGTGGTCGTCACCGGAGCGTCGGGCGGCGTCGGCGCGGCGGTCGTGCGCGCGTTCGCCGGGCAGGGCGACACCGTCGTCGCGGCGGGCTACGACCGGGACGCCGTCGAGTCGGTCGCCGCCGACGCTGGCGCCGTCGCGGTTCGCACCGACGTGCGCGACGAGTACGACGTCGAGCGACTGATGGAGCAGGCGTCGCGGGCGGGCGAGGCGTCCGGCGTCGACGTCGTCGTGCCGTGTGCGGCGGTCGACCACAGCGGCGGGTCCGGACCGCCACTCGGCGAGGAGTCGTACAGCGGGTTCGACGACACGATCCGCACGAACGTCCGCGGTGTGTTCGCGGCGGTCCGCGAGGCGCTCCCGCACATGCCCGCGGACGGGCGCGTGGTGATTCCGACCGAGCGCGTGGCCCGCGACCCTGAACCCGGACGCGGATCGTTCGCCGTCTCGAAGGCGGCCGTCGAGGGCGTGATGGGGCAGTTCTCGGTGGATTGCGAACAGGCTGTCGGCTGCGTCGACCCCGGCGAGGTGAACACTGGTATCCACGGCGGCGGTGGCCGGAAACCCGCCGACGTCGCGGGGCTGTTTACGTGGGCGGCGTCCGTCCCTGGGGCACTCGACGGACGCGTTCTCGACGCCGATGACTGGGAAGACGCGGCCGAGTGAGGCGCGCTGTCGGTCACCGCCGCCACGACCGACAGAGTATTAAAATCCGAGCCAGAATTAATAACCAGATGTCTGTCACGCAGTCAGCCGTCGCAGCACGCGCCCGCACGTCACGACTTGGCACCGCGAGCGCGCTCGTATTCGCCGCGCTCTCGGCGTACGTGCTCGTGTTCGCGCCAGCGCCGAAACTCCTCGGCATCGCGTGGGTCGCGTTCGTCGGCATGGCGGGCGCCGCCGCACTCGGCGCGCGCGCCGGCGCCGAACACCCCACTGGCCTCGTCTGGGGGTACGGCCTCGCCAGCGGCGCGATGGTCACCAGTTCCGCCGTCTTCCTCGTCCCGCAGGCCATCGGCTACGCCGCGAAACCCGGCGGCTTCGGCGTCGCCGCCGGCATCCTCACCGGGTTCGGCGCGCACACCATCGGCCACCGACTCACGCACCGCAACCTGCCACTCGACCGCACGTCCGCGGAACTCACCGCGCACGCGCTCACGGCCGGCGCCATCATCGGCGTCGTCTACACCGCGATGCCGGACCTCGGCCCCCTGCTCGGCCTCGCCATCGTCTCGCACAAGGGGCCCGCGGGCTACGCCGCCGCGCGCCGCCTCGCCGCCGACGACCACTCCGCGACGATGCTACTGCTCCCCGCCTCCGGCGTCGGCCTCGCCGCGCTCGCGGTCAGCCTCCTCTCGTTCCCGACGAACCCCACCCTCCTCGCCGTCGTCTTCGGGTTCGCCGCCGGCATCTTCCTCCACGTCGCCATGGACTTCCTCCCGCACTGCGAGACCGGCAGCGACGTCCACGACGCCGTCACCCGCACCGGCCACGAGCACGACCACGACCTGCTCGACCGCCTGCGCATCCAGGCAGTGCTCTCGACGGCCCTCGGCGGTCTCGCGGTGCTCGCGGCGTTCCTGCTGGTTCAGTGAAGCATCCGATCCTTACGCCAGGTTAGAAGCTTCGGGCATCTGTCCAAGCGACCCCAAGAATTCCAGAAGCAAATGATATCGTTAGCAAGAGCAACCCCAACTGTTGGTACACAGGCAGGAAATAGCCGCTCAGGAGGGCGATAATCAGCGAAAACACCCCGAAGGAGCGACCGTATTCATATGACTTGGTTGATGCTCTTAATAATGGCAAGAAGTTCAGAATAGTTACCCCCCCAGAGCAAAATTGGTGACGGGTTTCCCAATGCTTGCAGTAGATCTGCTCTTGGGCTAACATTAAGACCCCACAAAATGCCGGTCACGAGACCATACGGGACAAGGACTGTGTCCCAGAGTAATTCTGCATCCTTCGACATACTGAGCTCATAGTTGAGTGGTCTACAAAGCCGTACGGGTAGCGAAATTTTTTGGAGACTATTTCCATTCTACATTCAATTTTGGTGTTCCTCCAGTTTCTCCGCGATAGAATCAACGAACTACGACACCGTTTCTTGAATCGTGTCCTGCCTGTGGCTCAGAGCGCTTCAACGTGAAAATTCTGCATTCGCCGTCGGCCCGCCGCGTTCGCTAACTGTACCCGCGCCAGCGAGCGCCACACTCCTGGCATTTGAAAAAGCGCGTCGGCGGTTCGTCCGCGCTCCCCGTCTGCTTGATGGTGTACCAGGCCTCGTCGTGGCCACACTCCGGACAGACCTCGTCAGCCGTCGGCTTGCCCTCGAAGTTCGCGTCCTCCTCCGTCTCGATGACGTCGCTGGTGTCCTGGCCCTTCGTGGAGACGAACTCGGCGGCGCGGTCCTCGTCGGTCGCCGCGCTGTACCCGCAACTCGAGCACACCATCTCCCCGTCCTGCTTGTGCATCATCGACCCACACTCGTCGCAGAACTGCATGGTCGAATTAGTCGCCGTCCTCGGATAAGCCCGCTGCATCCGCGTGCTCCGGCCGGTCGACCATCGGGCAGTCCAGCACGCGGAAGCGCTCGGTGTCCACTTCCGCGTCGATCTCCGTACCCTCGTGCGTACACGACAACTCCGGCGGGTCCGCGAAGTGCGGGCACTCGTGGCAGAGCCGTTTGTTCACGACCGACACCTCGCGCCCGCCCTCGCTCTCCTCGGTGGTGTACAGCGGGTCGTCGCCCGAGGACTCGAGTTGCTCCCAGAGTTCGTCCTCGTCGATTTCGCCCACGTCCACGTCGGTGAACAGGTCGGCCGCGTCGTCGCCGTCGTCCCGCCGCCGGCGCTCCTCGACGTCCCGGCGCAGGTCCGACAACGGCGCGTCTCGCGTGGGTTCGCTCGTGGTCGCGTCTCCGCCACCGGCATCCTCGCCGCCGGCGTCCCCACCGTCGGCGTCTTCCGGGTCCTCAGACATCCTCGAAGGCCTCCGTGGAATCGTCGTCTTCCGTCGACTCGCTGCCGGCGTCCTCGGCCTCCTCGACCATCTCCTCCAGGGCCGCGTCGTCGCCGAGCCACGAGTCGTCCTCCTCGAGCCACTGCTCCGCGGACTCCAGCGCGGGCGGTTCGCCCGTCACGAGCGTGTGCGACCCGAACCAGCCGGATTTGGCCTCGACGTCCTCGAAGGCGGCGCTGCAGAACGGACACGACGGCTCTGTCAGCAGCGCCACGGACACCTCTTGCTCGCACTCGCCGCAGTCCGCGACTCTGACACCCGCGCGGTTCGCCGCCGCGCGCAGTCGCTCGACGCGCTCCCGGCGGGCCGCCCCGCCCGCGAGCGCCGCCACCGACTCCCGCATCGACAGCATCGTCGCCGCCACCGTCGTCACTTTGCCGCTCAGGCCGTCCGTCTCGTCGCGGAGATAGGACAGCACCTCCTCGAAGTTTTCGAACCCAGCGTCCACCCGCGACTCGAGGTCCTCGACCGCTGCCGCGAGAGCCTCGTGGTCGTCCTCGAGGCTGCGCGCGGCTTCCGCCGCCGCACGCGTCTGTTCTTCGAGGTCCTCGTGGTCGTGGTCCGCGTCGGCCTTCCCGTCGGCTTCCCGTTTCACCTGGATGACGCGCTCGCGCACGTCCTCGATCTTGTCGTCGAACCCGCGCTCCGCGTCAACAATCCGCTCTTCGAGGTCCTCGACGTCCGTAGCGGTCGGTGTGTCAGTGTCACCCTCCGCCACCTCGCGGTACGCGGTGACGAGTCGCTCCAGGAGGTCCTCCTCGTCGACGCCCAACTCCTCGGCTCGCTCCCCCAGCCACGCCGCGTCCGGCCCCGTGAGCCTCGCGGCGTCGACCGCGTCCGACGTTCCGTCGGGCATTCACGCCGACTTTGTACGGGCGTGACTTAACCGTTCGGACAGGTTCGTCGGTGCCGGACAGCCACGCTCACCGGATCTTCCGCACGTCGCTCACGTCGAAGCCGGCGTCGTGTATCTCCGTCTCGAACTGCACGATGTCCTCGGCCTCGAGGCGGCTGAGCACGCCGCGGAACTCCCGCACGAACATCGTCCGCACGCGCTCGTTGCCGCCGCTCTCCCAGGAGAACTCTATCGTTCCGTCCACGGACGTCATCAGGCGCCCGAGCTGGTCGTCCGTGACCGCGCCCCGCGCGAGCAACAACAAGATTAGGCCGTCCCAGTCGCGGGCCGCCTTCCGCAGTCCCTTCAGCGTGAGCACCACGTCGCTGAACGACATGTCACTGCTACGAGCGCCGATGAGGTCCGACAGCGAGTCCACCACGACCAGGCTCTCGCTCGCGTGCTCGTCGAGGTAGTCCGCGAACGCGCCCAGCACCTCCCGGCGCTCGTCCTGCTGGCCGAGGTCCGTTATCTGCCGGTGCTCGCCCGAGTACCACTCTCGGGGCACCGGACTCAACTGGAAGAACTCCGGCGAGAGATCCTCGAACGTCACCGCCTCCAGGCCCGCCTCCACGATCTCCTCGTCCATCGAGAACGAGATCTCGCGCTGTAGTTCCGGTTCGTCGGCCGTGAACGAGACGTAGTGGATCGACTCCGGCGCCCGCGCGTTCCCCTGGAGGTCGCCGTAGTGCAGGTCGAAGAGGTCCGCGTCGGCCTCCCGCAACCCATTCATCACCGTACTCGTGTAGAGGAACTCGCGTGCTCCGGCCCCCGCGTCCCCGGACAGCAACACCACACTGCCCTCCGGTGCGCCGCCCTCGATTCGGCCGTCCAGCCGCGAAATGCCGAACGGAATCGTCGCCATACCCCGGCGTCACACGCAGAGTGCTTACGTCTTGTGCCGTGGTTGTGGGTCGTGTTTTGGTTCGAGTGGAAAGCTCCGGCAGCTCTCACAGTCCCACTTCTGCGAACACCCAGAAAGCCCCGGCCCTTTCAGTCCCACCCTACCGGCTGGCCAACCGGCCAACGGGAGGACTGAAAGGGGCGGCGGGCTACACGAACCCCGGCGATGTAAGCACCGTAGGGAGCGAAGCGACCGAGGCGCGCAGCGAGTCGCGGGAGTGTAGCCCGCCGGGGCTTTCTGGGTGGTCACAGACGCAGGTCAGTCCCCTCACTCGACTAGGGCACCAACGTTTCGCGGTTCGACGACGCGGACATCGCCACCGACACCAGCAGCGTCGAGCGCGCTCCAGCCAGCATCTTCGGCAGCATCTGCTCGTGAGACATCAGTGACACCGTACACCACGGGCCCCCACGACGATTGACCCGCGCCCGTGACTGCGGGACTGGCGGTGAGTTCGTCGACGAGTGCGCCGGCGGGCGGGCGGTAGACGCCGCCCTGCTCGTCGGCGTACCACGCGCCGTTGAGCCGTCCGACTTCGGCGACGGCCGCGCCGAACGCGTCGACGTCGTCGGTCGCAATCGCAGGGAGGACGCGGCGGGTGACGGCGCCGGCGATGCGGTCCGCGAGCGCGCCGTCCGCTCGCTCCACGACCGAGCGCATGCTCTCCTCTTCTCCGCTCTCGGATTTCCCGGGGTCGGCGTCCGGGCACACGAGCACGAAGCGCCAGTCCTCGGGGACGGCGTGGCGGGCGGAGACCGGCGGAACGTCCCACTCGCCGCGCGCCGGGCGCTCGGTAGTGAATCGCTCCGTTGGGTGGCCGGCGTCGAGCACGAACCCGCCGGCTTCGAACGCCGCGACGCCGACGCCGCTGCGCCCGCCGCGGCCGAGTTCGGGCGCTCGCTCGCGGACCCGGGGGTCGCGGCCGTGAGCCCGCGCGACGGCGGTGAGCACCGCGAGCGCCAGCTGGGTGCCGGAGCCGAGGCCGACGTGCCGGGGGAGTTCCTCGCGAACGGTGACGTGCGCGCCGTCGACGCCGAGCAGGGCACAGGCGCGCTCGGCGTGCTCGCGGGCGTTGTGGTGGTCGCAGACGACGGTGTCGGCCCGTTCGGCGTCCACGACGACGCGAGGTTCGTCGAGTGCGAGGCCGACGCTCCCGTACAGTCGGTCCCGGGAGAGCGAGAGGTTACAGAAGCCGACGTGGAGGCGACCGCCGGTCTCGACTCGAGCCATGCGCGGAGTTCGACGCGCCACAGGAAGGTGGTTTCGTCGCTGGCAAACCTGCCCGGTATGGGAACGCCAGTTCGGGGCGGTCAGACCACTGCCAGCGAGCGGACGCCGTACGCGGTCCGGGCCACCTCGCTCACCGGAACCGACGCCACCGTCTCCGAGTTTCGTCCGTCGAAGCGGAGTATCGTACCGTCGTTCGCGCCGGCGTACACGATGTCGCCGTCGCTCGCCCACGAGACCACGAATCGCTCGCGACCACCAGGGTAGCGAACGCGCCGGAGGTCGCCGGGCGGGCCGGCGTACACTGCAGCGTCCGGCGGGTTCCATCGCGGCGGGGACGCGTTCACGCCGACGTACAGACGCTCGCCGACCGAGCACGTCTCTCGGCAGTACCGCCGCGTCCCCGTGTCGAGGCGGGTCCACGTTTCGCCCGCGTCGGTCGTGTAGAACGCACCGTCTCCGGTCCCCAGCACCCATTCACCGCGTGACCGAACGGCGACGTGGTGGACATCGTCGCGGCGCTGTGCGGCCTGCGGGTTCTCCTCCGCGGGGCCAGCGCTCCGCCACGTCCCGTCCTCGTCGCGGACCGCGAGGCCACCGACTTCGACGCCGACGAGCACGCGGTCGCCGTCCGTCGCCAGCGTTCGCGCCCACGCGTCGTCGCGGAACGACGGGGTCGGCCAGCCCTCTCGAGATGCGAGGTCACAGAGGCCCTCAAGCGTGGTCCAGCCGTCTGTGCGTCGGTAGACGGTGAGCGGCCGGACGCCTGCGAGCAGATTCTCGCCCGGTTCGACGCTGTGCACGTCGGACATCGGCAGCGCACAGTGGCGCCACGTCTTCCCAGCGTCTGTCGACTCCAGTAGTCCGTCACTGGTCACAGCGTACGCCGTCCCCTCCGCCACCCGCACCGCTCGGACGTCCGCATCCAGGACCTGCGTCTCGTTGTCCAAGTCAACCCGATAGAGCCCGTCCGGGGTTGCAGCGAGCAGCAGCACGTTCAGCGACCGGAGAGGAACTCCGGTAGGCGGAGTCGCTCGAGGTCGTCCTTCGTGACCGAATCGAGGTCGATCTTCTCCAGTAACTCCGGCAGGTCGGTCCGGGAACTCGCCTCGGCCGTGAACCCGGATTCGCCGCCACCGCCCTGCTCGTAACTGATGAGTTTCGACCACACCGCGTCCTCTCTGGACGGGAAGTCACTGTCGAGGTCGTCGAGACCGCCAGACGCGAATTCCCGGTCGAGTTCCGCGGCGGAACTCTTCCCCTCGTCGTAGGCCATCTCCACGAGCGAGCGGCCCACGGCCGTGACCAGTTGGCGGTACTCATCTGGGTTCTGTTCGCCGAGGACGGCGGCGACGCCGAGCGCGTACGCCCGCCACACGGCCTCCTCACGGTCCAGGTCATCCTCGCTCCAGTCAGTCGACAGCGTCTCCTCGTACATCAGTCTGGCCTGACCTTCCGGCTCGGGTCGACCTGCAGTCCCGACCCCGTGAACGTCACGTCGCGGATGTCACAGTCGATGTTCGTGCCGCGCATCTTCACCACCTGGACGCCCCGAGTCATCCCGCCGCCCTCGAGGAAGTTGTGGAGGAAGACGACGCCGTGTGCGAGGTAATGCTCCTCTGCGTACGCCGTCGGGTCGGTCATCTCGGAGACGAGGACGACGGTCGCGTCGGTCTGTTTCAGGCCCGTGACGAAGTGGGTCACTTCCGTGTCGGTGCCGTCGGTGAAGTGGTCGAGGAGCATCGTCGAGTCCACCACCACGCGGTCGTAGTCCTCCTGGCGGATCATCGACGCGAGACGGGCGGAGAGGCCACTCTCCCGGCCGTACTTCGCGAGCGACTGGCGGGAGCGGTCCCGGGTGAGATTCAGGAACGTGAACCGGTCAGTGCTCGTCGCGCGCTCGAACCCGAAGTCGTAACTCGACATGTCCTCGACGAGTTCGTTACGCGTCTCGTGCATCGTCACGTACAACACGTCCTCGCCGTTCCGAATGGCGTCGGTGACGAACTGCGAGGCGAGCGTCGTCTTCCCGCTGCCCGGCGGCCCGCTCAGCGTGTAGAGTCGGCGCGCCGGAAGTCCACCGTCGAGCATCGAGTCCAGCCCGGCGACGCCAGTTGAGACCCTCATCGAGCGAGCGAACACAGTCCGGACGTAAAGCAGTTCAGGGTCGAACCACCGAGTGCGCGGCGACGAAGTTACCGGGGGTCGTCTGTCTCGGTCGAGTGCACGCGGACCAGGACGCTACTCCCGGCCTCCCCCAGGACCTCCGCGTCCTCGCGGCGGTCGAGAGCGTCCTTGTCTGCCTCGTGGAGTCGCCGCGTGACGACGCGGCTGCCGTCGCTCGAGACGATGTCCCCCACCTTCACGAGGTCGTTCGGTTCGAGGTATTCGTAGACCGAAAACAGGCCCTCGACGTTCCGAGTCGTCACCGTCCCGATTGTGGTCGTGCCGGGGGCTTGCCCTTCGAGTGTCGCCTTCGATATCTCGACGCCCTGCCCGAACTTCTGGGACATCGCCGGGAGCACGCTCTGCTGGGTCTCCTCGGAGGGCCTGGTCTCCGTCGACCGGATCTCCAGTCGGAACGCACGGTCTCGACCACCCATGCTTCGACCGTACGTGTGCGTCCGCTCATTTGAATATTTGGCAGCCGTGCTGACAGTATTGTTATGGGTGCCCTCATATGGCAGCGGTCGCGCTCGCGTCAACGGGCAAACTGGCCGGATGTGCGGCGAATCAGACACTCGATGGTGAATCCAGAATAGTGACTGAGGGGCAACACTTATGATAGGAGAGTGTGTTAATGACAAACATGACTGGTGGTGGCCTAAGTGACCTGGGCCGAATCGACTCTCCACGAAGCACCACCCCTTCCGAGGACGGCCCGCACGCCATCCTCACGCTCGACCCCGTCTTCGACGCGCTCGCCCATCCAGAACGTCGATTCTTCCTCTACGCCCTGCACGCCGGCCCGGAGCGAACGCTCGAGGAACTCGCCCAACAGTTGACCGACTGGCGGGAGGAACGGCAGGACGGCGACGCCGGACGGAACGCCGAGCAAACGTATCTCTCGCTGTACCACACCCACGTCCCGAAACTCGAGGCGTGTGACGTCGTCGAACTCGACGACGACACCGGCGTCGTTACCCACGGCTCGAACGCCGACAAGGCACTCGCGGCGCTCGCGGGCGCCGTACAGGGCATCGAACAGTTCGAGAACGACGCCATCCGGTCTCCGGGCGAGAAGATGCCGGAGACGTAACACCCAGTTGATTGACCGCGAATGGAACCACGCCACCAGAACGACCTCGAGAACGCCGGCGCGACGGTCCTCGAGCGCCGTGGCGACGACCGGGTCGGCGAGTACACGGTCGAGTTCGACGGGTCCTTCGACGAACTCGAATCGAGGACCGAACACCGGTACAAATGCGGAGGACACACCTACGAGGACGAGAATGGCCGTCGCTACATCGTGACAGCGCTCGAGTAACCGGTCCGACCGACACCGTCAGAAATCGAGAGTGGGCCCGCCGAGATTCGAACTCGGGTCCGACGCACCCCATGCGCCGAGGATACCGCTACCCCACGGCCCCACACGCGTCCAAATGTGGGTTCGGGCATTAAGGCCTTCGCTTTCCCCGGATAGTAGACCGACCGAGAGCGGGGTCTCCTGTACGCTCACACCAGGACGCGCTCCAGGTCGACGACAGTCCCCGACTCCGCGCCGGGGTCGCCGACGAGGCGACCGAGGCAGACCACCGAACCGTTCGGTGTGAAACACGCCACCAGCGCGTCGCGTTCGGCGTCGTCCGCGTCCAGCACGCCGGGCGCGTACACCGGCGCGCCCTCAGCGACTTCCCGGGCCGCCGACTCCGCGATGGTCACCGACGGGAGGTGTGTGAGTGCGCGCTCGGCCGGCGACACCACGTCGCGGAGCGCGGCCTCGGGGTCGCCGCTGGGTGGTTCGGTGTCGTCCTCGTCGCGCCACCACGCCAGCGCGTCCGCGAGGTCCTGGAACGTGCGGAGGTCGGTGTCGTCGAACGGCGTGGTCGCCGTCCGCCGGAGGTGACCCATGTGCGCGCCCGTGCCGAGCGCCCGCCCGAGGTCGTGGCAGAGCTTCCGGACGTAGGTGCCGGACTCACAGCGGATGCGGAGGAGCGCCTGCCGGTCCCGGATTTCGAGCACGTCGAGGTCGTAGACGGTTCGCACGCGGAGGCGGCGCGCGACAGCGGACTTGCGCGGCGGCTTCTGGTAGAGGGCGCCCTCGAACTCAGCGACCACGGACTCGAGGGCGACGGGCGCGTCGCCGTGGAGTTCGAGGACGGCGACGTACTCCTTCGGGCCCTCCAGGAGCGCCGGCGCGAGTCGCGTCGCGGTGCCCGTCAGCACGGGTAGACAGCCGGTAACCTTCGGGTCGAGCGTGCCGGCGTGCGCGGCCTTCTCGACTCCAAGCATGTCCCTGATCCACGCCGACACCTGGTGGGCCGACGGTCCCGGCGGCTTGTCGAGGTTGAGCACGCCGAACTCGATGACGTCTTCGGGGTCGCGGTTCTCGGGCGCGTCGCGTAGCATCTCAGAACTCGTAGTCGACGTTCTCGATGGGCGCGGGCCCCTCGTCACTCGACGGTTCGTAGGAGTCGACGGCGTACAACACGATGTCGGTGACCGCGTCGGGCCCCCAGCGCGCGGTGTTCACGGAGAGGTCGTAGATGGTGAGGTCGTCGAAGTCGATGCCGTAGTACTCCGCGTAGCGCGCGGTCTCGGACTCCTCGCGTTTCTCGGTCTCGGCGCGCGCGGCGGCCGGCGTCTTCTCCTCGCGTTCCGCGATGCGGCGCGCGCGAACGCCCAGCGGCGCGTCCAGCCAGATCTTGATGTCGGCGTACTCGCCCGCCATCCACCCCGCGAGCCGGGATTCGAGGACGACGTCGTCGCGGTCCCGCGCGGTCTCGCGGAGCTGCCGGTCGAGGTCCCTGTCTATCTGGGGGTCCTCCTCGGCGAGTTCGTTGAACTCCTCCAGGGAGAGGTCGCGTTCGTCGGCGAGACTCCGGAAGATGTCGCCGCCCGAGATGTGCTCGTAGTCGAGGTGGTCCGCGAGCGCGGACGCGGACGTGCTCTTCCCGCTCCCCGGCGGCCCGGAGATGGTGATCAACATATCTCTGCTGTGTCCGGCGCGGACAAAGAGGTTTTGAAAGGACGGTCGGAGGGCGGAATGGGAACGGGGTTAACCGACAAGCATCCGCGACCCGAGCGGCTCGAAGAGCCCGGAAGGGTCGCGGTTCACCGAGCGCGAACGCAGTGAGCGCTCGGGCCGACGACTGAGCGGAACGAAGTGAAGTCGTTCGAGAGAGCGAAGCTCTCTCGTGATGACGAGAGACGCCTCCGGCGTCTCTCGGACCACGAAGGAGGAGTGCTTTTTCCCCAAGTTTTTGCCGAATGGGGCGCGCTTCGCGCGCCCCATGCAGAGCAAAAAGTGGGTCTACGTCGGCGTCGTCTGGATGTTCAGCGCCTTCCGGATGACGTTCGAGAAACCGAACGAGCACAGGAAGTACCAGAGGATCCACGCCGGGAAGACGAGGACGCCGGAGTTGAGGTCCGTCTCGCCCATGAGCGGGAGCGTCACCATGCGCTCCTCGACGGGGACGTTACCGGTGCCGAGCATCCAGTACATCCAGAGGAACACCGGGATGGTGAACAGCATGATCCACACCATCGGTCGGAACTGCTCTTTGAGCATGCCGGCCTGGTCGCCGAATGCCTCCATCTGTTCCTCGCGGAGGCGTTCGACCTCGGCGTCGTCGCCGCGCTCGCGGGCGTCGCTCATGCGCTCTTGGATGTCCTTCGCACGTTCCTGGTATTCGGACATCTTCTCCATGTCGGTCAGGTTAGCCTGAAGAATCGTGGAGTAGAGGCCGGTGAGCACCGCGAGCACCATCACGACGATGTAGAACGGGAGGATGGAGTCGAGCGGGCTGATGATGGTGTTCATCGTGTTCCCGATGAGGTTCTGGATGGACTGGATGTTGTAGCCGAGGAACACGCCGATAGACCCGACGGCGGCGAGTTTGTCCCACTTCGACCACGAGGACGCTTCCGGGCCGTCGTCGTCGTCGGTGTCGTCGTCCGGGGCGAGGCCCTCGCGGACGCCGTCGGCGTCCGCGAATTCGAATCCCTCGTCGGATTCGACGAGGATGTCCTTCTCGAGGAGGCGCCCCCACTGGCCGCTGCTCACGTCGCCCTTGACGTCGCGCCAGCGGAGTTCGCCGTCCCGCTCGAGGAGGGTTTCGAGTACCTCGGCCATCTCGGGGTCCTCGTGGACCAGCGAGCGGACCTTCTGCGGGGTTCGTGCCATTCTTGGTGTCTCTTTGGAGTGCCCTCTTGAACCTCTTACGGAATGGGGAACGCGTCCGTGCCGACGCGCGGCGTGTTCACGACACCGTGACGGCAGTCTCCGCGGTGGCGTCGGCGTCCGGTGCCGCGACCCACGCGCGAACCTCGTAGGCGCCGGACGGGGCGTCCGGCCACGTCGCGGTGTAGGACACACGGTCGCCGGGCGGGAGCGTCTCGCTCCCGGTCACCATCCCGAACATCCGGTCGTCGCTCCACCGCCACCGTTCCGCTCCCTCCTCGGTCGCGACGAACTCCGCTCGCTGGGCGTCCTGGAACGACAGCGTCACCGGCTCGTCGCCCTCGTTGACTACGGTCAGTTCGAGTTCGACCCCGTCAGCCGTGGGTTCGGCGGTGAGTGACGCGGTGAGCACGGTCAGTCACTCGCCTTGCGAGTACAAAATGTCCGCGGTGGGTGGACGCGTCTTCGTCCACCGTTTCGCGGTGAGTGGACGTGCCTTTGCTCGTGGTGCCACGCGGTCCGTCGTCGCCGCGTGGTCGGTCGTCGGAGCCGTAGCGGGGTGGAACCGGGGACCAGGCGACTCGCCATCAGTCGTCGCTGGAGTCGTAGCCGAGGGCCGCGGCGGCGTCGAGCAGCCCGGAGCCCTGTTCGTTCGACCCGAGACCGAGGTCCTCGGCGGTGCTCTTGAGTCTGCTTCGGGCGTCCGTGTTCGTGTATCCGTTCGCCATGAGCAGGCCGGCGGCGCCCGCGACGTGTGGGGTCGCCATCGACGTGCCGGAGAACGTGTCGTAGCCGCCCGGGATGGTGGAGTAGACGTCGGTCCCGGGCGCGATGAGTTCGACCTCCGGTCCCGTCGAGGAGAACCCGGAGAGCGAGTCGTCGGACGCCGACGAGGAGACGGCGAGACATTCGCTGTACGACGCGGGGTAGCCGACGCAGTCCGAACACGGCCCGCTGTTGCCGGCGGCCGCGACGAGGAACACGCCCTTCCCGTACGCGTAGGAACACGCGTCCTTGAGGACGCTAGATCCGGAGGACGCACCGAGGCTCATCGACCCGACATCCCAGCCCTGGTCGGCGACGTACTCGACGCCCGCGGCGATGTCCGAGAACGACCCGGAGCCGCGCTTGTCGAGTACCTTCACGGCGTGCAGCGTCGCCTCCGTGGAGACGCCGCGGACGCCCTGCGTGTTGTCGTCGGCGTCGGCGATGCCCGCGCAGTGCGTGCCGTGGTCGTTGTCGTCGTCCCAGTTCTCGGCGTAGCTTCCGCGCGCCTTCACGAACGCCTTCCCGGCGCCGAGGTTGTCCACGAGGTCGGGGTGGTCGGAGTCGATGCCGGTGTCGAGGATGGCGACGTCGCCGCCCGACCCGGTCGTGCCGTTGGCCGACGTCACGTCGGCGTCGACGCGGTCGACCCCCCACGTCAGTTGCTGATCGAGGGCGTGCATCGTGCCGTTGCGCTCGACGTACCGCACGTCGGGGCGCTTGGCCAGGCCGGAGATGGCGTTCTCGTTCACGCGAAGCGTCATCGCGTCGAAGTTGAACTCCCGGAGGACGCTGCTCGCCTCTGCGGCGGCCGCGCGCCGTCCGCTCGCCGCGCTGTAACCGACGTTCACTTCGACCGTATTCGGTTCGGCGGACGCGAGGCCAGTGATGCTGAGGCCCGCGAGCGCGCCGCCGGTCGCTTTCAGTACGTCACGTCGCGTTCTTCCTATGGGTTGTTCCACCATAGCATATCGACGTGCATACCACGTGGTTGTTAATCTTTTCTAGCATCCAGTATAATTATCCATTATTTATGACTTAATTATCTCTGGTCGGGTCGAGCGACAGGAGAGACAGGGAACTGGTCTGCTGGTAGGCGACTGACCGCGAGGCAAAACGAAGTGAACAGCGGCGGACGGCAGCGCTCCGGATTCGTCTACTGCACGCGTTACTCGAGGGCGTCCCGAATGTCCTCCCAGACCTCGTCCGGCGTCTGCTCGCCGTCGATCTCGACGAGCACGCCCGCGTCGCGGAAGTACTCCACGACCGGGGCGGTGTTCTCCTCGTACACCTGGATGCGCTCGCGGGCGGTCTCCTCCGTGTCGTCCTCGCGCTGGTAGAGGTCGCCGCCACACTCGTCACAGACGCCCGGTTCCTCGGGCGGGTTGAAGTCGACGTGGTAGGTCGCGCCGCAGTTCTCGCAGACCCGGCGGCCCGTCAGGCGGCGGACGAGTTCCTCCTCCTCGACGTCCAGGTAGAGCACGGCGTCGAGGTCCGTGATGGAGTCGAGGTACTCCGTCTGGCTCTCGTTCCGCGGGTAGCCGTCGAGCACGTAGCCGTCGGCGTCCTCGAGAGCGGTCTTCACGATCTCGTTGACGACCTCGTCCGGAACGAGTTCGCCGGCGTCCATGTACTCGCCGGGCGTGTCGTACGCCAGGTCGAGGTGGCTGATGTCCATCTGCTTGTTCGCGCGGAGCGCGTCCCCCGTGGTGACGTGCTCGACGCCGAAGTGTTCGACCAGTCGACGGCTCTGCGTCCCCTTTCCGGCCCCGGGTGCACCGAGGATGAGTACGTGTGGGTTGCTCATGGAAGCCGATTCATCGGCCTCGATTATGACGGTGTTGCTTCCGGGCGAACTTCTATGCGCTCTGAACCAGCACGTAACGGTATGGACGAAGCCCTCCGCACGTCGGCGACGTACGAGCAAAACGCCGACGCCTACGAGGAGAAGTACCTCGGCGGCAGCGTCGCCGCCGACCACGGCGGCCCGTTCGTCGACGAACTCGACGGCGACCGGGTTCTCGACGTCGGTTGCGGTCCGGGTAGCGACTCGGCGACGTTCGCGGACACCGGCCTCGACGTGACCGGGCTCGACGTCACCCAATCGTTTCTCGTAGCTGCCGCCGACCACCTCGACGAAGCGGGGGCTGCAGTCTCACAGCCCGGCAGCGCCGCGTTCGCCCGCGGCGACATGCGCTCGCTTCCGCTCGACACGGACGCCTTCGACGGTGTGTGGTGTTGTGCGGCACTCCACCACGTCCCGAAGGACGAGGCAGGGGCTGCGCTCGCGGAGTTCGCGCGCGTCCTCCGCGACGACGGCATGCTGTTCTGCTCGGTGAAACGCGGCGCGAACGCGGGGTTCGAACCGGACGACGACCACGGCGACGGTGACGACCGCTTCTTCGCGTACTACTCGAGCGAGGAGTTCGAGGACGTTCTCGATGACGCGGGACTCGACGGCAACGTGCGCCTCGACGACCGCTGGGTGTCCGCGCTCGCGTCCCCCAGGTAATCGCCCGGTTCGGTCTCCCGACCGCTCGCGTGTCCCGACCTGATTAGTGGCCGGGGCGCGAAACACGACCATGACTCGATTCGAAGCCACGGAGTCGGCCGAGCGCGTCGCGCTCGCCGTGGACGCCATCGCCGCGCACCGCGACCGAGAGAGCGCGTTCTGTACGCTGGAGGCGGACGACGACCCGAGCGACGACCCTGACTTCCTGCCGCCGTGGGTGCAGTACGCCGACGGCACGCTGAACCTGGACTGCACGGACGAAGAACTCGACGCGCTCGACGGCGTGCTCGCCGACTTCGGGGCGTTCACTGTCGAATCACAGGACAGCCACGAGGACGCGCCGGGGACGAACGTGCGAATCGAGGCCCAGACGGACGACGAGCGCGTCGGCCAGTTCGTGGAACGCGTGTTCCGGGACGTGTACGAACTCGACGAGGAGTTCCGTCTATGGGCCGTCGAGGTGTGAATCGTCTGTCGATAGTCGCAAGGGAAACCCCTCGACGAACGAGTGTCGACTGTCACCCGTTCGGTCCTGCGTCTCCCCGAGCGACGCGGTGAACCAGCGGTCCCGCTATCGGTGTCCACTCCCTCAGCGGCTCACCGTCGTGGAGCTACTAACGGAGACGCAGTCTCAGACACTAGCATTAAGTAGCCGCTGCAGGTAGGGGAAATGTAACTATGGCCGCGCTTACTGAGGAGTATCTTGTCGGGCAGTTGGTGCGTGGTGTGCTCCATCCCGATGGAACCGCCGTCAACCCGAATTCGGGGTCGTAGACGCGATGTCGGAGAGCGGTTTCCCAACCCGGAGTAGCGGTAAACGTGGTACGAACACTCCTGATATCTCGATCTAACCATGTCAGATGAACCCCCAGAGAGCGGTGTCGCTGAAAGCAGTCAAACAGATGACAACGTAGAGACTGAACTGTCCAGGGACATGAGCCTCACCGACGTCACGTTCATCGGCGTCGGTGCGATGATCGGTGCTGGCGTGTTCGCGTTGACCGGTTTCGCGGCCGGGCTCGCCGGGCCGGCGCTGACGCTCGCGTTCCTGTTGAACGGACTCGTCGCGACGTTCACCGCCATCTCGTACGCCGAACTCGGCGCTGCGTTCCCCGAAGCCGGCGGCGGCTACCTCTGGGTGAAAGAAGCCCTCGTCGACCCGAACGGATTCTACGCGGGATGGATGAGTTGGTTCGCCCACGCCGTCGCGTGTTCGCTGTACGCGATCACCTTCGGAACGTTCCTGGCGCACCTGATTCACTACGCTGGCCTCCTTCCCCAGGTCGATGAGATCCTGCTGTTCGGCGTCATCACCGGCCCCATGCTGGAGAAGATCTTCGCGGTGTTGATGGTCGCGCTGTTCGGGTACATCAACTACCGCGGCGCCGAGGAGACCGGGACCGCGGGAATCGTCGTCACTGCGATCAAGATCATCGTCCTCGGTATCTTCGTCGGCTTCGGCATCCTGGCGACGGTCAACTCCCCGAACTGGACCGGGAAGTTCCTGAACAGCCCCGAGTTCGCCCCCGCCGGCCTGTTCGGTATCGTGGGCGCGATGGGGTTCACCTACATCGCGTTCGAGGGGTACGAGATCATCGTCCAGTCCGGAGAGGAGGTCGTCGACCCGGGCAAGAACATTCCGAAGGCGGTGTTCTACTCTATGATCATCGTCGTTCCGATCTACATTCTCGTCGCGTTCGCCTCTATCGGCGGCATCAGCGTGACGCAGACCCTCGTTCAGGAAGCCGGTCTCGCCGGCCAGACGCAGGTGTACACGTGGGAACTCCTCGGCGAACTCGGTGAACTCGGCATCATTCGAGCGGCGGGGCAGTTCGTCCCCTACGGCGTTCCACTGTTGCTGATCGCGGGGCTCGCAGCGACGATGAGCGCGCTGAACGCGACCGTCTACTCGTCCAGTCGGGTGTCGTTCGCGATGGGTCGGGACCGCGCGCTCCCGGCGTTCTTCCAGCGGATCGATTCCGAGAAGCGCACGCCCCACATCGCGATCTTCCTCTCAGTCGTGCTCATCGCGATAATGGCGGTCGTACTCCCCATCGAGAGCGTCGCCGCCGCGGCGGACATCATGTTCATCCTCCTGTTCATCCAGGTGAACTGGACCGTCATCAAGATGCGACAGACCCACCCCGACCTTCCGCGCACGTACACGGTGCCGTACATGCCGTGGCCGCCGCTCATCGGTATCGCCCTCCAGTTCCTGCTCACGCCGTTCCTCATCTACACACTGGGCCTGGAGTTCTTCGGCATCGGCACCAGTAACCACGGGCTCATCGCGCTCGTCACGACAGTAATCTGGATGGGGCTGGGGCTCGCCGTGTACTACGGCTACTCGAAGCCCCGCGAGGCCGAACAGATCGAGGAGGAGACGCCAACGGTGGTCTCCGAGAGCGCGCCCTCGAACGCGGAGAAGCAACTCGTCGTCCCCATCGCGAACCCCGAGAACGCGAACCAGCTGATGCAGACCGCGGTCGACATCGTCGAAGACCGTGGTGGGGAGATCCTCGTCATGAGCGTGGTCACCGTCCCCCAGCAGACGCCGCTCTCGGAGGGACGCCAGTTCATCAGCGACGAACGTGACGTGTTGAACGAGGCGATGGAGATCGCGGAAGCCGAGGACGTCCCCGTCAGCGGAACGATTCGCATCGGCCACGACGTCTCGACGGCGATCCTGAACACCATCGACCAGTACGACAGCGACGCCGTGCTGATGGGATGGAAGGGCCAACACAAGACCCAGCGCCGCGACATCGTCCTCGGAAGCAACGTGGACACGGTCGCCCAGGAGGCGGACGCCGACGTGCTCGTCGAGCGCCTCGGGGAGGACGCGACCGGGAGGGCGGAAACGGTCCTCCTGCCGACCGCAGGCGGCCCCCACGCGGAGTTCGCGGCGGAGATCGCGTCCGCAATCGCCGACGACGGTCACTCGGAGATCGACGTCGTCCACGTCGTAGACCCTGACGCGAGCGAGAGCGAGCGCCAGAAGGCACAGGAACTGCTCGAGTCGACGAGCAGTCACATCGACGGGAGCAGTGAGGTGACGACGCGGATCATCGAGGGTGACGACGTCGTCGAGACCATCACGGAGGAGTCCGAAGGGTACGACATGACGCTCGTCGGTGCGACGCGCGAGGGACTGCTCAACCAGTTCGCGTTCGGGTCCATCCCCGAGCAGATCGGGTGGGACGCGAAGAGTACGGTCATCATGGCCAAGCGGAATCTCGGGATCACGTCGCTCATCAACCGCTGGCTCTGACCCGGGGTTCCCGGACGCCCGTAACGGGCGTTTCCGACGACAAGCGATATACCGGTAGGGAGTAAACAGCGGAACATGGCGTTGTTCAACAGTGTCATCGGAATCGCCGCGCTCCTGGTCGGCGTCGCTCTCTTCGTCATCGTTCTCGTTATCGTAATCGACATCTACCGGTGGCTCAGGAATCCCGAAGCGAACGGGGGGCTTCAGGAGTGAGAGCGCTGTTCACCCCAGAGTAGAACGGTTGTTCGTCTTCGGGAACGGACTGATATTCACCGCCAGAGACGGGACTACCGTGGGTTTCCGGCCACAGAATCACTGTTCGAACCGATGTCGTCTGTACTGTCGACTCCTCGCCGGTGAACGTCAGCGTGACCTCACCGGAGACGCCCGCGCTCACCAGCGGAGTTTCGTGGCGTACCGGTAGAGCGGGAATAACAACTCGGCCACGCGGTCCACCACGCCGGTGGTCCGCGCGTACACGAGCACCGGAACGTCGCGTCCGCGGGCGGTTTCGACGACTCGGTCTGTCGTGCTGCCGAACACCCAGCGGCGGAGTTCCCGCGTCCGCGTTGCACCGACGAGCAGCGACGCGCCCTCCTCGTCAGCGACGAACACGAGACCGTCGGCGACGCTGTCAGCCGAAACGTCGTGTGCCTCGACGTCGACGTCCGGGGAGAGCGCGTCGAGCGTGTCCGTGACAGCCTCGCTCGTACCCTGCCCGCCGGTCGGCGCCACGCGCACGACGTGGATGGTCGACCCGGCCCGCCCGAGCGCGTCGACGAGTGGCAACAGCGCCTCGTGGTGCGGGCCGCCGCCGGCGCCGACACAGAGCGTGTCGAGGGCGTCCGCGTCCTCGAAGCCGTCCGCGTACACCACGTCACAGGGCGACTGGTACTGGACCTTCCGGGTGACCGCGGGGCTCTCGCGAGGATACCCCATCACCACGAGGTCGGCCTCGTAGCCGCGAGCGGTCTCCACGATGTCGTAGCCGACGTCCCGACTGAGGTGGCCTTCGACCTCGTAGTCGACCGCGAGGTCGGCGTCCGAGAGCTCGTCCTCGATGGCTTCGGTTCGTCTGGTGGCGGTGTCGCGAACGACCTCGTTCGGGGTCTGTTCGGGCAGTTGCGTGATGGTGAGCACGCGAATCATGGGGTCGTCGTCGACGGCCGCCGCCAACCGCGCTGCGACCTGGACGTGGCCGACCGCGCGACCTGGGCGAGAGACCGGAACCAGGACAGTGTGCCGGCCTTCGGAGTCGGCCGGATTCGCGGCCGGCGAGTCCGTCGCGGCTCCGGACTCGGTGACTCGCTCGAACAGTTCCTCGGATTCGGGAGCACCACCCCACAGCACGTAGCCGGCGACGGCGACGACGACCACGACGACGCCGAGTGCAACACCGACCAGCGGGAGGTTCGTGATGAGCGCGAGGTTCGCCACGACGCCGAGGACCGGCAGGAACGGAACGAGCGGGACGCGGATCGGGCGCTCGAGGCCGGGTTCGTTACGGCGCGAGTAGACCAGAGCGACGTTGACGACCGACAGCGGGAGTAGGAGGTTGAACGTCGCGAAGCCAGTGAGCGCGTTCAGCCCGAGGTTCGGCGTGAGCGGGACGACGACGGACGCGATTCGCACCGCAGCGACTTCCACGCCGCCGAGCGCGCCGTGCTGGGAGAACAGACTGACGAACACGACGATGAGCGCGACGATGGTGCCGATGACCGCGGTGACGCTCCAGAACGGCGTTCCGTAGTCGGGGTGGATGCGCGCGAACGACCGCGGGGCTTGCCCGCGGTCACCCATCAGCGACCCGATGCCGCTGGCCGCGAGGATGCTCGCGTTCGACGCGCTCACCATCGAGAACACCGCGCCGGCGACGATGAGCGCCTGCCCGATGGAGCCGAGGAACGCCGCCGCGACCTGCCCCATCGCCGTCTCGCCCGCGCGCAGAACGGCCTCGCTGACGGGCGCGTTCACCATCGCGATGATGACGAACGTGTACAGCACGGTGACGGTGACGATGCTCGCGGCGATGGCCTTCGGCACCGTCTCCGTCGGGTTGATTATCTCGCCCGCGCTCGCGGCGATGGCCGAGAAACCGAAGAACGTGATGAACGCGAGGGCCGCCACGGAGACGATGCCGACGATGTCGGTGGAGAACTGTGCGGTGAACGTGCCTACCGCCGCGGCCGGGCCGGTGTACGCGAACGCGCCGCCGATGAACGCGAACAGCACCGCGACCTTCGCACCAGTCACAATCACCTGGAAACCGCCGCTCTCCTCGGTTCCCTGGGCGTTCAGCACGCCCAGGAGGACAGCGGTGAGGACGCCGACGCTCCCCCGCGGAATCGCGTCGTGCAGGTGGAGGGTCGTGCCTGCGAAACGGAGGGTCTCCGGGATGATGAACGCGAAAAACCACTCGTCCATCGTCGCGAGATAGAACGCCGTCGTCCCCGTGTACCCGAGGAACAGCGACGCGCCGACGAAGTACGTGAGCAGGTCGCTGTCGAACGTGCGCGAGGAGAAGAGGTAGCCGCCGCCGTTCTCCGAGTAGATGGAAGCGAACTCGGAGTACGACGCCGCCGTGATGCTCGCGACGACGGCGGCGAGCACGAACGCGATGACCGCGCTCGACCCGATGCGCGCCACGGCGAGCCCCGACAGCGAGAAGATGCCCGCCGCGATCATCGTCCCGAGCCCCATCGCGAAGGCGACCTTGAACCCGAGCGTACGGGTGTGTTCTACCATTGGTCTGTAATGTCCGGGAAGGGAGGTAAATCCTATTGCTGGACCACTCGCGGCGAACAGCAGTTCTCGACTTCGGAAGCGGACAGTTCGGCGGGCGCAGTCGCTTGATTCTGGGTAACTCGTGTGATTTCGGACGCTCGGGACGGAACCGGCAGTATAAATGAGGACGCTTCGTACACGCCAGACACGATTGCCGAGCGACGAGAGTTCCAATCTATGTACATCGTAATTGTCGGCGCGGGTGACACCGGAACGCCGCTCATCGAGATGGCCACGCAGGGTGGCAACGAGGTAGTCGTCGTCGAACGCGACCACGAGCGGGCGGAACGGGCCGCAGAGACGTTCGATTGTCTCGTCATCGAGGACGACGCGACGTCGAAGGAGACGCTGCGCGAGGCGGGCGCCGACCGCGCGGACGCGCTCATCAGCACCACCGACGAGGACGCCACGAACGTGATGGTCTGTCTGCTCGCCCAGGACCTCTCGGTGCCCAGCGTGGTCTCCGTCGTCCAGAACCCCGAGCACATGAGCCTGTTCCGGGAGGTCGGCGTCAACACCATCGAGAACCCCCAGCGGCTCATCGCCGACTACCTCTACCGCGCGATCAAGCGCCCCTCCATCGTGGACTTCATGCGCGTCGGCGAGGAGGCCGAGGTGTTCGAAATCCACGTCGAACCCGACGCACCGATCGCGGGCCGGACGCTCGCAGAGGCAGGCGACGACGGCACGCTTTCGAGGGACATCCTCGTCGTCGCGGTGGACCGCGACGGCGACGGTGACCCGATCACGCCCCGCGGGAACACTCGAATCGAGGCCGGCGACCTCCTCACCGTCTACTCGTCAGACGGCGTGACGCCGGAACTGACCCGCCTGTTCGGACACCACGAGAGCGACTGACATGTCGAACTGGTCGTTCGCGGACGCGGCGGACCGAGCCACCATCGCGAGGGACGTCGGCTCGCTCCTGCTCATCGAGGCCGCGATGATGGTAGCCAGCGTCGCCGTCGCGCTCGTAGCGCGCGAGTTCTACGCGGCCCTGGGCTTCCTGCTCGCCGGCGGCGTGACCGCCGCGGTCGGCGGGTTCGCCAACCGCAGGTACGCAGACGCTCCAACGCCCCGGATGAAACACGGGATGGTCATCGCGGCGAGCGGGTGGCTGCTGGTCGCGGCGTTCGGTGCGCTCCCGCTGTTCCTCACCGCGTGGGTGACACCGCCCGCCGCCATGGACGCCTTCGTGGCGGCGGGCGCGAACACCGCGAACTGGGACGCGATTTCGGTCGGCGGGACGACGACGTTCTCCAGTCTCGCGTACTTCCGGAACCCGCTGCACGCGCTCTTCGAGAGCATGAGCGGGTGGACGGGCAGCGGACTGACGATGGCGGTCCACGAGCCGACACTCCCCCGCGCCGTCCAGTGGTGGCGGTCGTTCATCCAGTGGGTCGGCGGGGTCGGCGTGGTGGTGCTCACCGTCTCCATTCTCTCGCGGCCGGGGAGCGGAAGTTACGCGCTCTACCGCAGTGAAGCCCGGGAGAAGAAGATCCACCCGAGCGTGGTCTCTACGGTCCGCACCGTCTGGAAGCTCGTGCTCGCGTACACGGTGGTGGCGACACTCCTGCTGTTCGCTGCTATTCGGGCGAGCGAGTACGGCGGCCACCTTCCGCTGTGGGAGGCGGGCTGGCAGGCGCTCAATCACGCGATGACCGGCCTGACGACGGGCGGATTCAGCGTGACGGACAACTCGATTGCGACGTACAACTCGCCGCTGGTCGAGGCCGCGTTGCTCCCCATCATGATCGCCGGCGCGGTCGCGTTCCCGATACACTACGTCGCGTTGCGCGACCGCGACCTCGGCGCGCTCGTGTCGGACCTTCAGACCCGCTGGCTGTTCGTCCTGCTCGCAGGGGGCGCGCTCGTCCTCGCCCTCCAGAACGCGCTGACCGTGCCCGCGGTGACCGACGCGTTCGCCACGCAGTCGTTCGTCTCGCTCCCGCGCGTCGACCCCCAGCAAATCGATGCGATTCGGGACTCCGTCTTCCAGTGGGTGAGCGCGCTCACGTGCACGGGCTTCCAGTCGGCGCCCGTCGGCAAGTGGGTCGCCGGCGGGAAACTGCTCGTCGTCGGCGCGATGGTGGTCGGTGGCGCCGCCGGGTCGACCGTCGGCGGCATCAAGATCATCCGAGCGTACACCGTCGTTCGTGGCATCATCTGGCAGTTCTCGCGGGTGTTCCTGCCGAAGAACGCCGTCGTCGTCGCGCACATCGGCGACCGCACGCTCGACCGCACCGAGATGGAACACGAGTTCAGCGAGGCCGCCATCGTCACGCTCCTCTGGGTACTCCTGCTCGTCGCCACCAGCCTCGTCCTCGTGAACGTCGCCGCGCCCGAGTTCGGCTACGCTGACGCGCTGTTCGAGGTGGCGAGCTCGCAGGGCAACGTCGGCCTCTCCACCGGCATCACGGGCCCCGAAATGCCCGCGCTCGCGGAAGGGATGTTCGTCCTGAACATGTGGGTCGGTCGCCTCGAAATCATCCCGGTTCTCGTGTTCCTCCGCGCCACCGTCTACGGGCTAGACCCGTGACTGGCGTGGTGGTTTCAGCCTCCAGTTACCACCGGAGACGGCTCGAAACAGGCTCGTTCAGAACAGGCGGGAGAGTACGGATTCGTCCGTCTTTCGATGCACCGTCAGCACGGGTCCCGACTCGCTGTCCTGTCTGACCTCGTCCGTCGTGGAGCCGAAGAGGAACCGTCTGAGTTTCCCCTTCTCGGGCGCGCCAACTATCGTCATATCGTGGTAGCCGGAGTGGTCGATGATCTCGTTCGCCGGATCGGACGCCCGGACGACGTGGTGGTCGACGTCGACGCCGTCGTCGAGCCGATAGTCGTAGGCGTCGAGTAGATTCCTGGCGTCGACTTCCTCGCGTTCCGTGGCGTCTTCCGGAACGACGTGGAACAGTTCGATCCAGCAGTCGGCGGCTCTGGCGATCGCCTCCGCGATTCTCGTCGCGAGTCCCGAGTGGGGCCCTCTGGCAACGGGAACCAGAATACTCGACGGCGACTCGAATCGATCCATTCTCGTTCCGACGACGGTGTGACACCCCTTCGCGACCGTCGTCTCGTCCCGGCCTCGCGAGAAGAAACGCGTCTCGTCACGGTCGACGACGGTCGTCGTTATCGAATGCGAGTCGACGAACGAGTCGAGGAGCCCCCGTGAGTACGACAGTTGCGTCTGCGTGACGGGGATGGAGAATCTGTCGCGGATCTCCATCTTCTGTTCCGCTTCGTCGCGGAGTTCGTCCGAACTGGTAGCCCCGTCCGAATCGGGGGCGTACAACAGGTACAGTTCGCCGTCGACCCCGAACGTGATGTTCGCGCCGAGCAGACTCGTCTCCCGCTCGTTCACAGCGTCACAGAACGGGACGAGGATGCGCTGGTCGTCCGCTGGCCAGTCCAGGTCCTCGTGGCCGACTACCTGGGGCCACGGACGGTCCCCCGAGTTGATGCTCATTGGCAGGGGTTGGGAGCACAGCGCAATAAAACACCACCCGGATAGAGCCACGGTCGTCTCGGTAATCTACGGTTGGTCGTGGTGTACAGTGAGGCGATTCACCTGGTGATTCCAGCCAGAGTGACTATCCAGAGGTGGACGTGCGCCGTCAAAGCCGTTAGGACCGCCAGTACGTGTTCGTGAAGAGCACGAGCACGGGGATGATTTCGAGGCGGCCGACCCACATCAGGCCGACCATGAGGAGTTTCGAGGCGTCCGTGAACACGAGGTAGTTGCTCATCGGGCCGACGACGCCAAAGCCCGGACCAACGTTCCCGAGGGTCGCCGCGACCGCGCTCGTCGACTCGAAGGCGGTGACCGTCGCGGAGACGCGTCCGGAGTCGACGACGACGAAGACGCTTCCAACCACGAACAGCGCGAAGTAGAACGCGGTGAACGCGTAGATGCCGCGGACGCCGCGTTCGTCGAGCGCGCGCCCGCCGAGCCGGATTGGCTTGACGGCGTCCGGGTGAACGGTGGCGAACAGTTCGCGCTTGAGGGATTTCATGATGACGAGCCAGCGCACCATCTTCACCGCGCCGCCGGTGCTGCCGGCGCTCCCGCCGAGGAACAGCGCGAAGAACAACACGAGTTTCGCGGGCCAACTCCACGCGGTGAAGTCCATGCTCGCGTACCCGGTGGTGGTGATGATGGACGTCGCCTGGAACGCGGCGTGCCGGAGCGAAGCCTCGAGGTTGCCGGCGACCGGCCCGACGGCGTCCGTGACGTCGAGTGTAGGGCCCGTGAACAGGATGGCCGCGAGGATGGCCGTGACGGCGCCGAGCACGCCGACGTAGAACCGGAACTCGCTGTCCTCGAGGGGGTCCTCGAAGTCGCCCTGGAGGACGTGCCAGAACAGCGCGAAGTTCGTCCCCGCCGCGACCATGAACGGGATGATGAGCCACTGGACGGCGGCGGAGAACGCCTCGATGGAGCGCGCCTCCGGGCTGAATCCGCCGGTCGCCATCGTCGTGAACCCGTGCGAGACGGCGTTGTACAGACCCATATCGGGGGCGAGTCCGGCGGCGTTGAGGCCGTACAGCAACACGATCTCGAGGGCGGTGATGCCGGCGTACGCGAGCCACAGCGCGCGCGCGGTCTCCGCGATGCGGGGCGTGAGCTTCTGGATGCCCGGGCCGGGCGCTTCGGCGTCCATGAGTTGCGCGCCGCCGACGGAGAGTTCCGGGAGGATGGCGACCGCGAGCACGACAATCCCCATGCCGCCGAGCCACTGCGTGAGCTGTCGCCACAGCAGGATGGCGTGGGAGTGGGCGTCGAACGAGATGGTTCCCATCACCGTCGCCCCCGTCGTGGTGAACCCGCTCATCGTCTCGAACAGCGCGTTCACCGGGTTCCCGAGCGTCGACGTAGGTGCCGTCGGCTCCACGACCGGCGGGATGCCGTGGGCGGCGAAGAGGTACGGAAGCGCGCCGACCACGCTCACCGCCAGCCAGGTCGACGCCACCATCAGAAACCCCTCGCGCGCGCCCATCTCCTCGGGGTCACCCACGGACTCGAGGGCCGTCCCGAGTGCGAGCGCCACCAGAATGGTCGCGCCGAACGCCGCGAGGCCGCCGTCACCGTAGTAGAGTGCGACCAGAACGGGCAACACCAGCGGAACCGAGAGCCACTTCACGACGGTGCCGACGAGCGCCAGACTCGCCCGCCAGTTCACGCGCAGCGTCATAGCTTCGACGTGACCTCGTCGATCGCGTCCGCGTGGACGAACGCGACGACGTGGTCGCCCACCTCTACGACGGTTTCGCCGCGGGGCGTGACGTACTCGCCGTCACGCGTGATAGCGCCGACGACGACGCCCGCGGGCAGGTCACCGACCACGTCCTGGATGGCGTGGCCCGCCAGTACGCTCTGGTCGTCCACCTCGATCTCGACGATCTCCGCCCCGCCGGGGCCGACGATGGCGACGTTCTCCGCGCGGCGCTCGCGCGTGAACCGCGTGATCTCCTCGGCGGTGACCTGGCGGGGGTTCACGGCGACGTCGACGCCGACCGCCTCGAACAACTCGACGTACCGCGCGCGCTCGACCACGGCGATGGCGCGGGTCGCGCCGAGGCGTTTTGCGAGCAGCGCCGCGAGCAGACTGCGTTCGTCGCTCCCGAGCGTCGCGACCACCACGTCCGCCTCGTCGACGTGCTCGCGAGAGAGGAAGTCGGGGTCGGTGCCGTCGTTCGAGAACACCGTGGCCGCGGGCACGCGGTCCGCGAGTTCGCGCGCGCGGTCCTCGTCCGACTCCACGATGCGCACCGAGAGGCCGCGGTCCACGAGCAACTCCGCGGTGAGCGCGCCCGTCGTGCTGCCGCCGACGATTACGACGTCCTCGACCTCCTGTGCGGCGGCGGGGTCGACGGCGCGCGCGAACTCGCGGACGCTCGCCGGTCGCCCGACGACGATCACCCTGTCCCCGCCCGCTATCGTCGTGTCCCCGGTGGGGATGTCGATGTCGTCGCCGTTGCGGACGACCGCGACGAACGTCAGCGCCTCGAAACGGTCGGCCTCCGCGACGGTCTCGCCGGCGAGTGGACTGTCCGCGGGTACGTCGAACTCCGCCATCTGCACCTTACCGTCCGCGAACGGGTCGACGTCGTGTGCGGTCGGAAGGTCGACGACGCGGACGATGGCCTCCGCCGCGAGCAACTCCGTGCACACCAGGAAGTCCACGCCGAACGCGCCGCGGTGTCGCTGCCACGTGTCGAGATACGACGTCTCCTCGACGCGCGCGATGGTGAACGCGTCGCTCACCGTCTTCACGGTGCCACAGGTGGCGAGGTTCGTCTCGTCGTCGTCCGTGCTGGCGATGACGACGTCCGCCTGTTCGACTTCCGCCTCCGCGAGCGTGTCGAGGTCGGTTCCGTCGCCAGTCACCGCGAGTACGTCCAGGGAGTACGTGAGTGAATCCACGCGCTCGGGGTCGACGTCCACGACGACGACCTCGTGGGCGTCTGCGAGGCTGGCTGCGATACTTGACCCGACCTCGCCCGCGCCCACGACGAGGATGCGCATCAGTCGGAGCCACCTCTTTGCATACGTCCTCGTCCGTCTGCCCCGTCAATAGCCCTTCGGAAGAATCTGCACAGCCGTTCGGAGGCACCTGAAACGTTTATGGTAAGACAGCCCACATTACCGCCAATGAGACGCGGCTCCAACGCGGTCCGGGTGTTGCTCGTGGAGGACGACGACACCCAGGCCGACCTCACCGCGTCGTTCCTCGAGCGCGAGGACGACGCGTTCGCCGTCACCACGCGTTCCGCCGCCGAACCGGCGCTCGAACACCTCCAGGACGGCGAGGTCGACTGCGTCGTCAGCGACCACGACATGCCGGGGAAGAACGGCCTGGAACTCCTCGACGCCGTCCGTGGCGTCGACCCCGACCTGCCGTTCGTGTTGTTCACCGGGAAGGGCAGCGAGGAGATCGCGAGCGACGCCATCTCCGCGGGCGTCACCGACTACCTCCAGAAGGAGGGCGGCAGCGACCAGTACGCGGTGCTCGCGAATCGCGTGCGCAACGCCGTCGAGAAGCGGCGCTCTCAGCGCGCGCTCCGCGAGGAGAAACACCGCCTCGAGCAGGTGCTCGCCACCACACCCGGGTCCGTGGTGTTCACGCCCGACGGCGGCGTCGTCTCCGCGACCGACCGCGCCCGCGCCACCCTCGGCCTCGACGGCGACGACGCGCCCGACCGGGAGCTCGCGTCCATCGACAACGGCATCGACGAGGAACCGGACTGGGAGCTCACCACCATCGACGGCGACCCGATTCCGGACGACGACCACCCCGCCACCCGGGTCGCGCGCTCCGGACAGCCGCTCCACGGTGTTCGCCTCGGCGTCGTGTGGCCGGACGGCTGGCGGAAGTATCTCGTGATGCACTGCGCGCCGCTGTTCGAGGACGGTGAGGTCGATCGCGTCGTCGCCTCCTTCACCGACATCACGGACCGCGTCGAGCGCGAGCGAACGCTAGAGCGCACGCAGACCGTCATCGAGGCGGTCGGCGACGCCGTCTACACGGTCGACGAGAACGGCGCGTTCGCGTTCGTCAACGATGCGTTCGAGGAGATGTTCGACGCGGACCGCGAGAATCTGCTCGGCACCACGGTCGCAGAGCTCGCCGAACGTGGCGATTTCGGACCTCAGGCTGTCTCGCGGTACCAGGACGCTGTCCGCGATCTGGTCGCCGCGAGTTCTCCGGACGCGCGGCGGCGCTTCGAGTTCCGCGTCCGCCGCGCCGGGATCGACGACGACCGCGTGTTCGAGTGCCATCTCGCACTCCGGCCGAACGACGGCGGGTTCCGGGGCACCATCGGGGCCGTCCGCGACGTCACCGAGCAGAAGCGACGCGAGCGCGAACTCGAGGTCCAGAACGACCGCCTCGCGGAGTTCACCAACGTCGTGAGCCACGACCTCCGGAGTCCGTTGAACGTCGCGACCGGGTGGCTCGAGCGCTACCGCGAGACCGGCGACGAGGCCGCACTCGATCGCGTCGAACGCTCCCACGACCGGATGACCGAGATACTCGACGAACTGCTCGCGCTCGCGCGAAACGGCCCGGACGCCCACGACACCGACGAGGTGGCCCTCGAGGCGGTCTGTGCGTCCGCGTGGGCGTCGGTCACCACCGAAGACGCCAGCCTCGGCGTCGACGCCGCTGGTGCGACCGTCGAAGCCGCCGAGAGCCGCCTCCAGGAACTGTTCGAGAACCTCTTCGCGAACGCGCTGGAACACGTCGGCTCCGGGGCCGCTGTGCGCGTCGGCCTGCTCGAGGACGATGACGGCTTCTACGTCGCGGACGACGGTCCCGGCATCCCCGCGGTCGAACGCGACGAGGTGTTCGAGATGGGGCACACGACGAGCGAGGACGGCACCGGGTTCGGGCTCGCCATCGTCGAACAGGTCGCCGACGCCCACGACTGGACCGTCCGGCTCACCGAGAGCGAGGCCGACCCGGAGAGCGACACGGAGTGGGCGGGCGGCGCGCGCTTCGAGTTCGTGACGGCCAGCGAAAACGAGCAGACCCCGCCGCCTACGACGACCGAGTGACCGCGCGAGCCACGCGCTCGCGGTCGAACAACTGCTCCTCGGGGGGAATCTCGGGGTACGCCGCGCCGTCCTCGTACTCCGGCCATTCGCCGAACCGCTCGGGGTAGAGCTGTTTTGCGGTCATCTCGGTCTGGAAGAGATTCATCAGCGGCCCCTGGTAGCGCATCCCCGAGGCGTACACGCGGTCGTTCTTCACCGCGGAGAGGCGCTTGCCGGCTGTGTGACTGCGGAGGTTCTCGCGCACGGTCGCCATGTCGTAGTTCGGTGTCGTCCCCCACAGGTGGAGGATGACGTCCGGGTCGGCGTCGAGCATCGTCTCGTAGCCGACCGTCCCCCAGAGCGAGGACCAGTCCTGGTCGGCGAACGCGTCCCGCGCGCCGAGCGGGCGCGTGTCCGCGAGCCAGTACCCGGGCTTGTTCAGGTGGTACGTGTAGAAGGAGTCGTCACTCAGCGTGACGCGGACCGCAGTCGGGCGCTCGGCCTTCGGCGGGAGGTTCGACTCGATGTGGGCGAGCATCTCCTCGCGCACCGCGTTCAGTTCGCGGTAGCGAGCGCGCTCCTGGAACACGTCCGCGACTCGGCCGAACAGCGTCCAGAGGTCGTAGAACTCGTAGGCGTCCTGGTAGCCGGCGGGCGGGTCGTCGTGGGTGCCGCTGTAGAAGTTCCCGAACCACGGGCCGATGCTCCGCGCGATGCCGTCGATGTCCTCCTCGGTCCAGCCGTCCTGGGCCGAGACGTACGCGGGGTCGATGAAGTGGACGTCGCTGTTGAGCGCGTACAGTTGCTCCTTGTTCAGGCCGTCGGCCAGCGGGTCCGGGAGCCCCTCCCAGTCGAAGGAGACGCCCTCAGAACTCGGAGAGTTCTGATGGGCTGCATCAGACGCCTGTGGCGTCTGATGAACGCCGTCGAGGCGGTCGTAGTAGTGGTTCATCGTCGTGCCGGACATCTCCGGCACGTAGAGGGCGTTGACCGCGTCGCCGTGTCCGAGCGCGACGGCCATGTCGGCGTACTGCGGGAACGCGACGAACGCGCTCTCGGGGACACTGGAGAACTCGACGTCCCCGACCGGCGCCATCGAGGCGGTGTACGAGGTATCGTCAGTCTGGGTCTCGTCGCCGTCTGGCGACCCGGAGCCGGCCGTGTTCGTCGGTTGCGTACAGCCCGCGAGCAGTCCGCCTGCGAGAACCGCTCCCGTGCCCCGGACGTACTCCCGTCGCGTCGGTGTCGTGTGGCGCGTCGTTTCTGAATTCATGGTTTTAGGCTAGCCTAAACACACATATTCGTTCGGATTTCACGCGACGGCCCCCGACCCACGCCACGGGCGTGCCGGACCGCCGACTCCTACTCGCCGTCCGCGGACGGCCACTGCCGAGCGTCGGACTCGACGAGGCCGAGCAGCAACCGACGGCGCCCGGTCAGGTCGGCCACCGACGACTCGAACTCGCGGTCAGGCGCGACCGGGACGCCCGCGTCTCGGATCGCATCGACGTCCGGTGGTGGGGGCGCCCGGTCCGCGGGCTCGACGAACGAACTACTGAGCACCTCGAGGTAGTTCTTGACGCTCGCCCGCGCGTTCCCGACGATGGCCTCGCTCGGGCGGTCCCGCTCGGTGACCCCGAAATGGAGCATCGTCAGTGCCTCGTCGAGCGCGGCGACGGCCACGACCGGCGCCGTCTCCGGTTGCCCGCTGTGGAAGTAGTGAACGATCGGATACGCCCGGTGGTTCGACGTGAGCGTGTTGAGTTGCTCCGTGAACGTGTTCAACGGTAGCTCCAGGCCCTCGAACGCCTCGCCGTTCCAGCCCGCTCGAACGATCTCGTCCCCCCGCATTCCGAGTCCGGTCACGCCGCTCGCGAACGACCGCTTCTGGGTGACCGCGTCCAGCACCGAGATCACGTAGGTGATGCTGAGAGTGACGAACAGCATACCGCTTCCCGTGGCGAGAGCAGTGACGACCTGCCAGACGCCGTCCCGGGGAGCGAAGTCTCCGTTCCCCATCGTGAATATCGTGTAGCCAGTGAAGTAGATCCGTTCGTACCACGAAATCGGGCCCGAATCGATGGTGTCCCGCAGGGCGTTCGTGGCGCCCGCGAAGACGAGCGTCCACCCACCCCAGAGCAGCAGAATCCACATCGCGAGCCCGAGCACGAGCATCAGCGGCCCGGAAATGGTGAGTAGCCGGGAGTTCTCCCCGCCGACTCGTCGTAACGCCCGCCACGTCACCGTCATCAGTCCCATCGTGAACGGGCCAGCGCTCCCGTCGACCCAGAGTGTCGTCCACAGCAGGTCGACGACGACAGCCACGAGAACCACGACGCCGAGAACGAGGAGGGCGAAGTTCACGTCACGTCCGCCCCCGTTCGTTCCCACCGCGCCACCGCCCAGTCTTCCGGTTCCAGACAGTCGAGCGGGATGTCATACAGTCGGGTTCGTTCCCGGGCCTGAAAGGTTACTATTTCCGAGTTGTTTCCAGATAGATCACCGATAAGACGGGTTGTGAAGAGCACAGACCGGCACGTTCGGGACCGGCACAGCGTTCGAAGAATGAAGAACGGAACGCGACGGTCAGTCGTCGCCGCCGCCGAACATGTCCCGCATCATCGGATGCATCTCCATGAGCTGCTCCTCGGCGATCTCCTCGTACAGTTTGTACGTGATAGAGATCGTGAGCAGCAGACCCGTCCCGGAGACGTTCCCGATGGTGCCGAGCATGTTCGCCAGCACCGCGAGCAGGCCGACGAGCGCGCCGCCGAGCACGGTGACCTGCGGGATGTACCGCTCCATCACCTTCTCGATGACGCCGAGGTTCTTCCGGAACCCCGGAATCTGCATCCCGGAGTTCTGAATCTGTTTGGCGGTGGACTCGGGACCCATGTCGGCGGTCTCCACCCAGAAGATGGCGAAGATAGCGCCGCCGATGATCATGAAGGTCAGGTCGATCGCGACCCGAAGCATGATCTGCCAGGGTTCCGCGGTCGTACCGCCGAGCCACCACATCCAGCTCTGGCGGTTGTAGATCGGCGCGAGATAGTAGAATATCCCGCTAACCGCCTGACCGTCGGCGTACACGCCGAGCCAGTCGGGCATCCCGCCCGGTCCAAGGACCGAGACGAGGATCTGGCCGAAGAACTGGATGTTCGCCTGCAGCGCGCGCACGAGGATCATCGGCAGAACGCTCGCGTAGATGAGCTTCACGGGGAACCGACCACGTGCGCCCTTCACGCGGGCGTGACTCAGCGGGATCTCGACGCGAACGCTCTCCGCGTACACGACGACCACGTAGATGAGGACCGTCGTGATGAGTCCGAGGATGCCCGCCTGGATGAGCAGGAAGGACAACCCGTCGACGGACAGCAGCGGCGGGATGCTCGGCGCGTTCCCGAGCGCGATGTCGAACCACGTCGGAATGAGCCCCTGGCTGCCGATGCCGCCCTGCCAGAACAGCAGGCCACCGACGAGGCTCTGGCTCACGCCAGCGACGATGAACAGCCCGATACCGGAGCCGACGCCCCACTTCGAGATGACCTCGTCCATGAACAGCAGGAGGACGGCACCAGCCGCTATCTGTGCGAAGATGAGCACCTGTACGCCGAAGATGCCGACGCCCAGCGAATTCGCGAGCGAGGCGCTCGGCGTCAGGAAGTTCCCGAGGAACACCATCGGAATCCCCGTCAGGCAGATCATCACGAGTACCAGGAACTTCTGGAGCCCCTGGTAGATGGCCTGGTCACGGGGGTCGTTGTTCGTGTCCAACCCGAGTAGATTCGCACCGCCGAGCAACTGCAGAACGATGCTCGCCGTGACGATGGGGCCGATGCCGAGTTGCAGCACCGTCCCCTGACCGCCAGCGAGCAGACTTCGGAACTGACCGAAGAGGTCGCTACCGGCGCCGGTGTCGATGCCCCAGAGCGTGACGTTCGTCAGGAAGAAGTACAGGACGAGTACGCCGGCCGTCCAGTACATCTTCCGGCGGAACGGAACGTGTCCCTCCGGACGCTCCACTGCGGGCATTCGCGTGAGGACCGGCGCAGCAGTCTCCTTCCATCCCATGGCTTACTCCTCGTCGTCCGCGTCGGCCTCGTCGTCCTCGCTTTCAGCGCGGTCCGAGACGACGGCGTCGCCGCCCTCGCTCTCGATGAGTTCGACCGCACCGTCAGTGAACGCGTCAGCCGTCACTTCGAATCGTTCGTGTACCTGTCCGCCGCCGAGCACCTTCACCACGTCGGCATCCCAGCCGTCCTCGGCGACGTCACGGGCGTCGACTCGGTAGCCGTCGTCGGTCTCCTCGGCGACGCCGTCCTCGATCAGCAGTGCGACGTCCTCGTCGAGTTTCTGGACGGGGACCTCGCGAACGTCGACCTGAGTCTTCTCCGGGCGCTTGAAGCCGCTCTTGCCGACCGATTCGTAGTTGTGGAACTCGTGTTTCTTGCGACCAGCGCGTCCGCGGCCGCCGCGGTTGCCCGCGCCGCGTCGGTTCTTGTGGGAACCGCCGCCGTGCGTGCGTGAGCCGCGCTGTCGTCGTTTCTTGTCAGTCATGGTTAGCGCATGTCGGTGAGGAGACTGTCGATCTCCTCGGTGGTGTGCTTGCCGAGCTCGCCGCCCTCGCTGACCGGGTGTTTCAGGCCGTCGTGCCCGCCGCGCGGCGGGTGCAGACGGAGCACCGGCGACAGACCGGCGTCGCGCAGCGTCGTCTCCTCGTCGAGGAGCGCGTCCGCGAGCGAAGCCACGTCGTCGTAGTCGGTGTTCTCGGCCACCCACTCGTCGTCGATGGTGGCGTCACCCTCGACGGGTTCACCGCGGCTCTCGACGAGCGACGCGAGCACGTCCGCGCTCGGCTCACCGAACGCGACGTAGTCGTTGACCTTCGCCACCATACCGGTGTAGGTGTCGGTCTCCGGGACGAGCGCGCAGTGGTTCACGCTGTGGATGTTCAGCATCTCCAGCGTGTCCTCGACGGTCGTCTGCATGTCCACTTCGCCGCGAACCTGCACGACCGCTTTCATCACTCGATCACCTCACGCTCCTCGCGGGCGTGCTGTGGGACGCGAGCCTCCGTGGTCGCACGGAGCGCGTTGAACGTCGCCTTCGCGAAGTTCACCGTCGTCCGGGTCTTCCCCGCCGAGCGCGTCCAGATGTCCTCGATGCCGGCGAGTTCCAGCACGTTGCGAACGGTCTCACCGCCCGCGAGGCCGAGGCCACGCGGCGCGGGAATCAACTCGACTTCGACGCTGCCCGCGGTGCCGGTCGTGCGGAGCGCGACGGTGTGGGGTCGCCCACAGCCACACTCCCACGAACCGCAGCCGCGAGAGACGTCGATGATGTTCAGCTTCGCGACCTCGATCGCCTTCTGGATGGCGCCGCCGACCTGGTCGTCTCGACCCTCGGCGTAGCCGACGTAACCGTCGCGGTTACCGACCGCGACGACGCAGCGGAACTTCACCCGTCGACCGGAGTCGGTCATGCGCTGGACCATGTTGATGTCCAGCACTTCGTCGTCGAGCCCCGGAATGAGGTTGTCGACAATCTCCGGCTCCTTCAGCGGGAGTCCGCTCTCGAGGGCGTCGGACATGTCGTCGATGTCCCCCTCCTGTACGAGGCGACCCAGGCGCGTCTTCGGTTCCCAGGTGTCGTTGTAGCCCATATGTTAGTCCTCCTGAATGGCCTCCCGCACCGAATCGAAGTGGTCGGGAAGCTCGGTTGCGTCGAACTCACCACTGTAAAGCGGCTCGTCGAGCGATTCTGCGTAGTCGGCGATGTGTTCGCCCCGCGTGCGCGACCAGTCCGCGAGGACCGAGTCGTTGTGCGGAACGTCCAGGCCGGCGTCGATGACGCCCTCCTGTACTGCGAACACTTTCGAGCCCTCCGTCGCGGAGTTGAGGCCGATGTCGAGCACGGCCTGCTCTGCTCCCGCGTCGAGTGCGCGTTTGCCGGCGAGTAGCCCAGTGAGGTACGCGCTCGGGAGATTGCCCGTGGGGGCCTCCCAGCCGTACTCCGCCAGGTCGCCGGAGTGTGCACTCGCGAGCGTCTCGTCGCCGTTCGGACCGGTCACGACCAGCTGCGCCGTGACGTGCTTGTTGCTCTTTCGGGCAACGAGCCGAGGTTTCCCTGACTTCAGGAGGCGCAACCTCTGATGGTAGTCGGTCCGGACCTCACGGCGTCGCCGCATCGGCACCTTGTATCGTGGTCCTGTTGCCATCAGTTTTCACCGTAGTGTTCGTCGATGTAGTTTTTCATACGGCGCACGCTGTCGAACTCGCCGCCCTTCGACATGTTGTACAGTTCCCTGTACTGACTCGAGGTGAGGTCGCCCTCATCCCGGAGTTCGCGGAGCGTGCGTCGCTGCGCGCGGATGCGTGACTGCCAGTCTTTCTTCTCGTCCTCGCGAGCGCCCTTGCTGCCCTTCCGGGAGCCAGGGCCCTTGCGGTGACCGTAGGAACGCTTCTCGTCACGCTCGCGTGCGCGACCGCGCGAGTTGCCGCGCGATTCCTCGTCGTCTATCGTGCCCTCGTCGACGAGTTCGCGGATGTCCTCTCGGGTGATCGCCTCCGCGATCTCGCTCTGGGCCTCGGGGTCGAACCAGACGCGGTTCTTGCCGACGTCGAGGACGTCGGCCGCGAGCCGCTTCTGGGCGCTCAGATCACTCATTGTCTACCTCCACTTCGACGTAGGTCGGATTCAGAACGCGGATGTCGCGCTCCTCGGCCTCCTCCTCGATGCGTTCGCGCTTGCGTGCGCCAACCTTCGAGGCGATGCGAGCGGCCTCCGTGTCCGAGTCGATACCCTCGAGGTCGTCCGCGTTGTGCACGCGGACCTCCTCGAAGCCGCTCGGGTGCTTGCCACGGACCGCTTTCGGCGTGCGGAAGCCCGCCTCCACGGTGTCGCCCTTCCCTTTGATGCCGCGGCGCTGCTTGGACAGCGTGCCCTTCGGGCGGCGCCACGACTTGGGTGTCCGCTTTTTCTTGTGGTAGTCCTGGCGGTTGAACTGGGGCTTCCCGACGCGGCTGCGCTGCGTGAGCAGGCGCTGCTCGTTATCGGTGAGCTCCGGCGTCTTCTCGGTGAGACCGCGGGGACGGAGCTCCGTCTCCACGTCCTCTTCGGTCTCCTCGGTTTCCTCGGGTTCGGCCTCCTCGACCTCCGCCTCGGTCTCCGATTCGACCTCGAGTCCGCCAACGTCGGCCTTGATACGCGCAGCGAGCGCGTTGCCGACGCCATCTACTTCCGCCAGTTCGCTCTGGCTCGCGGCCTTCACGTCCTCGACGGACTCGTAGCCCGCCTCCGCGAGCGTCTCGGCCTTCGACGGCCCGACGCCCGAGACGTCCTCGAGCGATTCGGGGGCGTCCTCGGCCTGCTGTTCTGCCTCGGCGTTCACGTCGTCCTGTGTTTCGTCTGCCATCTATCAGGCACCTCCCTTCGAGGGTTTCTCGACGATGTACACGCCGTCCTGGAACACGCGCGTGTCCTTGTCGGTAACGCGCGTGAGCTGTTCGATGTCCGCGGCGGTCTGGCCGACTGCCTCCTTGCTCGGTCCGGAGAGCGTGAGCTCCTCGCCGTCCACGTCGACCTGTGTGTCGCCGCGAATCTCGGCCCGACGGGGAGCCTTCTCCCCGAGGAAGTTCTGGATGACGACTTCGTCGCCCTCCACGTCGACCTGCATCGGGAAGTGAGAGTAGTGGATCTGCATCTGGTACTCCCATCCCTCGGTAACGCCGTGAACCATGTTCGTGACGTGACTCTCGAAGGTCCCGAGCGTCGAGGACGTCTTCGCGTCCTCGATGTCACTCTCGACGACGATGGTGTCGTCCTCGACAGTGACGGATACGTCCGGGTACCAGAGTCGACGCGTCACGGACCCGTTCGGGCCCTCGACGGTGAGGTCGAGGTGGTCGACCTCAGCCGTCACGTCGTCCGGAATGTCGATTGCTACTCGTGCCATAGTTAGTACACGTACGCGATGACCTGGCCACCGACGCCCTCCTCTCGGGCGTCGTAGTGGCTCATGATGCCGTGGCTGGTGGTGACGACGAGCGTCCCGTAGTCACGGGCGGGGAGGTATCGCTTCTCCCACTGCTCGAAGTCACTCGAACCGACCGAGTACCGCGGCTTCACGGGGCCACATTCGTTGATGGCTCCTTTTAGTTCGATCTCGAAGCGGCCGGCCTTCCCGTCGTCGACGAACTCGAAGCCGTCGATGTACCCGCGGTCGTAGAAGACCTCGAGGACGGAGCCGACCATGTTCGAGGCGGGCTCTACCGTGTGATCCAGATGTCCGACACTCTCGGCATTGTCGATGCCCGAGAGCGCGTTGGACAGGGGGTCGTTCGCTGTCATTGTTAGCTGTACTTCTTGAAGCCCATCGGTCGAGCTATCTCGCGGAAGCACTGTCGACAGAGCCAGATGTCGTACTTCCCGACGAGTCCCTGATTCCGACCGCACCGGCGGCACTCGTGGGACTGGCCCGTCTCCTCAGCGGCTTCTGTCTCGCTCATTCGTTGACCTCCACGTCGAAGTTGGATTCGAGGAACGCGATGGCGTCCTCGGGATTCAGTCGGTGATTCGAGGGGATCTGTCGACTCGCCTGGTCGCGCTTGGAGACGCGGTAGCCCGGGCGAACGAGGTTGACGGTGACGTCGAGCCCGTAGATCCCGATGTTCGGGTCGTACTCCTGGCTCGGGAAGTCCGTGTGCTCCTCGATACCGAAGCTCACGTTCCCGGTGTCGTCGAACTGTCGCGCCGACAGGTCTGCGGCCGGGAGTGCGCGCTCGAGGAAGTCCACGGCCGTGTCGTCGCGTAGCGTGACCTTCGCACCGATTGGGTCACCGTCGCGGATGCCGAACTCGGGTTCCGTCTGCGTCGCCGTCGTGCGGACGGACGTCTGGTTCGTGATCTCCTCGAGGATCGCCTCCGCGTTCTGGAGTTCGACGCCACCGCGACCGACGCCCATGTGGGCGACGACCTTCGCGATGTGGGGCTCGCGCATCTCGTGGAACTCGGCGTCTGCCTCGCTCTCACTCATTCCTCGTCACCTCCGTCAGACTCCGTCTGACGGGATTCGGACTCGTCGCCCTCGTCGCCGACGAAGTTCTCGTCGATGACGACGACGTAATCCTCGACGGTCTCGAAGGACGCGTCCTCGCCGCTCACGCTGACAGTGTTGTCGGCGCTACCGGGCTGAACGCTGATGTCGTCGACGGTGCCGATGTGGCCGGCGTGCTGGCCGGCGACGGCGGTGACGAGCGCGCCCTCCTCGTACTCGAAGTGGGCGACGACGTCGTTCGACTCGTTGTCGACGACGATGGAGTCACCACCGCTGTACTCGTCGTCCTCGACGATGAGGTTCGAGCCGTCGTGCAGATTCAACTGCGTGCGACCGCCGTCGACGAGTGTCTTGTCGGCGACCTTGCTAAGCTTGCTGTCTGCCGCGTCCGCGTCGATCGGCGTGAGTCCGAGGCGGCCGCCCTCGTCCGGGAAGACCCGGTAGTACTCGTCGCGTTCGGGGAACGTCAGGATGTCGAACATCCCGATTGGGCGATTGATGTCGCCGACGTTGTCGCCGTTGACGAGCACGCCCTGCGTGTTGACGGCGTACTTCGCCTCCTTCGAGTTGTCGACGTAGCCCAGGACGTCCCGGAGCACGACGACGAGCGGAACGCCCGACTCGCCGTGCGGACCGGCCCCGGCCTTCGCGGTGAACGTCTCCGTCTTCCGCTCGACAGGCCAGGACTTCGGAACCGAAAGTCGCTTCTGGTGTTTCGTCATTCGTTCTCACCTTCCAGTCGGTCGGCGCGCACGTCGTCCTCGAGGTCGAGGTCGGTGACGCGGAGGTTGCTCGCATCGACCGCGCGCTGGACCTCCTCGCCATCCGCCTTCTCGACGGTGACGTCCTCGACGAACACCGACTCGCTGCGGAGGTCGACGCGGGCGACCTCGGCTTCCGTGCCGGCGTCGTCCCCGCGCATGACCTCGACGGTGTCGCCAGTGTTGACGCGAACGCGGCGCTGCCCGTACTCCTCTCGGAGATCCTCGGACAGGTGCGCTCGCACCTCGGCGTGTCGCTCGTGGAGCGACGCGTTCGCCGAATCGTTTCGCTGTTTGCGTGGTTGCTCGCTCATTGTCTATACGATCATCGTCGCCGTGCTGGCGATCGTTCCGTATCGTTCCGCCACTTCGCGCGAAATCGGGCCCTTGATCTCGGTCCCGCGAGGCTCGCCGAGGTCGTCGATGATGACCGCGGCGTTGTCCTCGAACTTCACGCGCGTGCCGTCCGGCCGTCGGATCGCTTTCCGCTGGCGGACGACGACAGCCTCGAGCACCTGACGGCGCATCTCCGGCGTGCCTTTCGTCACCGAAACGGTGACGGTGTCGCCCAGCCCGGCCTTCGGGTGGCGGTTCTTCGTTCCTTGATACCCTGACACGCTCACGATTTTGAGTTCGCGCGCGCCCGTGTTGTCCGCACACGTGACGAGCGAACCCTTCGCAAGTCCCTGCGTGACGTCGGCCTTGATGGCCTCCATCAGGCGTCACCTCGGTCGGTGATCTCGACCAGTGCGTGGGACTTGGTCTTCGAGAGCGGTCGGGTCTCTGCGATGCGAACCGTGTCGCCTTCCGATACGTCGAAGCACTCCGGCGCGTGGGCCGGCACTCGGGACCGCCGTTTCATGTAGCGGTCGTACTTCGGCACGAATACGTCGTATTCGCGCTCGACGACGACGGTTTTGTCCATTGCTGTAGAGGCCACTTCACCCTCGATGAGCTGTCCGCGCACGGAGAGTTCCCCGTGGAACGGACAGTCATCGTCGGAGCAGGTGTCCTCCGGTTCTGTTACGTTCAGTCCTAGCGCCATTTCGAATCAACTCCTTGTTCGGAGCGAAAAGCGGGTCGTGAGAGCAGTTTCGTTCCATCCACCGTAACGTAGGCCGCGTCGTAGCCGGCAGTATGACTCTCGTCACTGACCGGTTCCGACGCGGTCCCGGCCGCCTTGGGGGCGACCGCGGATTCATCTGTGAGCCGAAACTCGAAGGTGGTCCCCCGCTTGGGAACCTGCGTGACGCCCGAATCATCGCTTACAGCGAGCATCTGCATCGTCTCGCTGACGACACGCCCGGCTGTGCCGACCCGCGAGGGGTCGGTGGACTCGACGACCCGCGCGTGCAGGCCGTTGAGTTCGTGCCGGGTCAGTGTCTCGGGCGTCAGTGGCATCGTTATTCCTCCGTCTCGCTCTCGGTGTCGTCGTCTTCGGAACCGTCCGCGGACGACTCGACGTCGCCCTCCTCGCGCTGGATCGTCTTGATGCGCGCGATGGTCTTCCGCAGTTCGCCGATGCGGCCCGGGTTCTCGGGCGCGCCACCGGCGGCCTTCACGGCCTTCTCGTTGAGGAGTTCCGTCTCGAGGTCCTCGAGTTCCGCCTCTCGCTCCGGCGGCGTCATGTCGCGGATCTCCTGGGTGTAGAGGATCGCCATTATTCCTCACCCTCCTCGGAGTCGTCGGCGGTCTCCTCGGTGTCCTCGGACTCCGCGTCCGAAGACTCCTCGGCGTCCGCGTCGGACTCGTCTTCCTCCATCTCGTCGATGAGGTCTTCGGCCTCGGCTTCCGCGTCGGCGTCGACGTCCTCGAACTCCTCGTCGACGTCTTCTTCGAGTTCGTCGAGGGCTTCCTCGACGTCCTCTTCCTCCTCGGTCTCGGGGGGCGACGTCTCGCTTGCGCCCTCCTCTTCGACGACCTCCTCTTCGACGATCTCCTCGGACGCGACGTCAGCCGCCTCTGCAGCAGTGTCGGCCTCGTCCTCGGGTTCGCCCTCGGCCTCGCCGGCCGGGTCGCTGTCGGTCTCGCCCTCGAGGAGTTGCTCGACGCCTTCCTCGGCGTCGAGGTCCTCCTCGTCCACGACGAGGTCGCCGATCTCGGCGTCCTCCTCGATCTCGAAGTCGTCGGGGAGGTTCGCGCCCGGCGGGATGATCTTCACGTCCACGCCGATGGTGCCGAGTTTCATCACTGCGACACCCTGGCCGTGGTCGACGATCTCCGCCGCAGGCTCGCCGTTGTGCTTGATGTAGCCGCGGTTGAACTTCTCAACGCGGCCGCGGTTGCCGGTGACCTTCCCGCTCAGGACGATCTCGGCGCCCAGCGCGCCGGCCTCCATGATGCGGTCGATGGTCGTGTGACCGGCCTTCCGGAAGTACCAGCCGCGCTCGAGGGCGTTCGCCAGGCGGTCCGCGACGATCTGTGCGTTCAGGTCGGGTTCGTCGACCTCCTGCACGTCGATCTGCGGGTCCTCCAGGTCGAATCGCTCCTCGAGCTGGGTCGTGATCTTCCGGATGTTCTTCCCGCCCTTGCCGATGACCATCCCGGGCTTCTCGGCCTTCAGGACGATCTGGATGCCCATCGGGGTCGGGGCGAGTTCCATGCCACCGTAGCCGGCGCGAGCCAGCTCGTCGGCGAAGAACTCGTCGATCTGGGAGCGCCGAAGACCCTGCTCGATGAACTCCATCTCGTCGGCCATCAGGCGCTCACCTCCTCTGCGTCGGGTTCGGTGACGACGAGTTCGACGTCCACTTCGGGGGTGTTCCACGGGTCCGCCTTCCCCATCGCGCGGGGTTTGCGGCCCTGGGACTCGCCCACCTTGTGGGGTGCGACGTGGTCGATGACCATCTGGTCGCTCTCGAAGCCCTGCTGCTCGGCGTTACTCGACACGTTGTCGAGGAGCTTCAGGAAGTCCTTCGAGGCCTTGTTCGGGTAGCGGCCCGCGTCCCATCCCTCGATGTCGCTTCGGTGACCGACACCGCTGTTGTGCTGCTTGAACGGGACGGACTGCTCCTCGTTCACGACGGCCTCGAGGTACTCTCGAGCGTCCGTGACCGTCTTGCCCTTGATCTCTCGGGCGATGGCCTTGCTGTGCTTCAAGCTGATGGGTCGCTCCCGGAGCATCCCTTTCGCGGATGTGTCGGGGTCGACGTCCACGCTGTAGCTGATTCCCATGGTTATTTGAGCGGCACGAACTTCGAGGAGCGGGTCGCGCCGATGCCCGCCTGCCCGTGTTCGACCGACGACCGGGTGAGCTGGAACTCGCCGAGGTAGTGCCCGATCATCTCGGGCTGAACCTCGACGCGCTCGAACTCCTGGCCGGAGTACACCGCGAACGTCAGCCCGACGAACGACGGGAGCACCGGCATGTCGCGCAGGTGCGTCCGGATCGGGTTGTTCGCCGTCTCCTCGGGCTCTGCCTCGCGGGCCTCCTCGAGTACCTTCTGGTGCTCGTCGGAGAGACCACGGGTGATAGTTCGCCGCGCGCGTGCGGGCAGCAGTTCTGCGACTTCCTCCAGGCTCATGTCCTGGAGTTCGTCGAGTTCGTGACCGCGGTAGGTGAACTCACCTTCGCGGCCGGTTCGGTATTCCGTGCTCATGGTTCAGTTCCCTCCGCGGCCGGTGCGGCGTGAGCCGATGTCACCGACCTTGCGTCCGGGCGGCGCGTTCTTCGAAACGCTCTTCGGCCGACCGGGGTGCTGGCGGCCACCGCCACCGAACGGGTGGTCGACGGCGTTCATCGCCACACCACGGACGCGCGGCCACTTCGTGCCACGCGCCTTCATCTTGTGGTACTTCGAGCCCGCCTTCACGAACGGCTTCTCCGTGCGGCCACCGCCGGCGACCACGCCGATGGTGGCGCGGCAGTCCGGCGAGAGGCGTTTGACTTCGCCGCTCGGAAGCTGAACGACGGCGGCGTCTCGCTCGTGCGTGATGAGGTCGGCGTTGACCCCGGACGCGCGAGCGAACTTGCCACCGTCACCGGGCTGGCTCTCCACGTTACACACCGGGACACCCTCCGGAACCTCGGCGAGCGGCAGGGTGTTGCCCTGCTCGATGCTCGCCGAGATGCCGACCTCGAGGGTGTCGCCGACGCCGACGCCCTCGCTCGCGAGGACGAGACGCTGGTCGTCGTCCTCGAACTGGACGCGAGCGACGGGCGCGCTGCGTGCGGGGTCGTGTTCGACGTCGATGACCTCGCCCGCGAGCACCTCCTCGTCCTCGGTGTGCTTGTGCGACAGTTCTGCTTTGTATCGGTGCGACGGTGCGCGGAACGTCGAGGTACCGCGACCACGTCGCTGACCCTGGATTCGTCGTCCCATATTCAGAACACCCCGATGCGGGAGGCGACGTCCTGCGCGTCGTCCTCCTCGGACAGCGTGACCGTGGCCTTCTTCTCGGCCTGCGGCGTCACCTGCGTGTTCACGTTGGTGATGGTCACGTCGTACTGGTTCTCGATCTCCTCACGAATCTCGGGCTTCGCGGCGTCGAGACTGACGATGAACTGGAGCTTGTTGTCGAAGTCCATCTCGTCCATCGCCTTCTCGGTGACGAGGGGGTAGTCGATGATATCGCTCATCGGTCTGCCACCTCCTCGACCGCGCTCTCGGTCCAGAGCGTGAGTCGGCCGGGCTCCGTGCCCGGCGCGAGGTCCTCTGCGTTCACTTCCCGACCCGTGGCCACGTCGACGCCCGCGAGGTTGCGGGCGGCCTTCGACGGACCGTTCTCGCTGGACGTGACGACGAGGACCGAGGACGGGCGCTGGTACTTGCGCCCACGAAGTGTCCCCTGTCCGGCGCGGACGTTCTTACCGTCGTCTGCGCGCTGGATGTCGTCGAAGACGCCGAGCGCGTCGAGTGCGTCGGCGGCCTCCTGGGTCTTCACGAGGTCCTCGAACTCGTCGCTCACGACGAGCGGGAGTTCGGTGTCGTCCTCGAAGCGGTGGCCGCGCTCGGCCACGAGGTCGCTGTCCGTCGTCGCCCCGATGGCGCTGCGGACGGCGGCCTTCCGCTCCTTGTCGTTGAGGTCGAGCGTCGGATCTTCCTCGGCTTTCGGCGGGTGCGCCTTCCGACCGCCGACGGTGTGGGGCACGCGCGCGCCACGACCGTTGGTGCGTGGCGTGTGCGACATGCCGCGGCCGCTACCGTGCGACTCGGCGGAGGTGCGCAGGCCCGCGTACTCGTCGGAGCCGTGCTGCTGTTTTCGGTTGGCCTGAGCGGCGAGGACGGCACGCTTGATGAGGTCCGGCCGGAACGGTTCGGTGAACGCGTCCGGCAGGTCCAGCGTGCCAGCGTCGTCGCCGTCGAGGCCGCGTACGGTTGCCTGCATAGGTTATCCCTGGTTAGATTCTGTGCTGACGAAGCGCACCTCTGGGTCGAGGCGCGGCGATTCGTTCGGTCGGACGGCCGGACGGAAGCGCACGAGGCGCTGGTCCGGGCCGGGCACCGAGCCCTTCACGAGCGTGTACGGGCCGTCGACTTCGCCGTAGTTCGGGAAGCCACCGTCCGCGTTCACGTCCTCGCCCTCACCGAAGTCGATGAGGCGCTTGTTGAGCTCCGTGCGCTGGTGGTAGCCAGTCTGCCCCAGCTGGGGGACCGTCGAGCGCACGCGGCTCGGGTTCCACGGACCGAGGTTGCCGATGCGGCGCCGCCAGCCCTGGCGAGCGTGCTTGCCTTTCCGCTTTTGCACGCCCCAGCGCTTGACGGGCCCCTGGGTCCCTTTGCCCGTGGTGACGCCCGCGACGTCGGTGAACTCGCCCGCGCGGAACACGTCGCCGAAGTCGTGTGCACCGCCCTCGTCGATGAGGTCGAGTGCGAATTCGGCGCGGTCGTCGAGCGAGCCGCCGCCGACGCGCGTCTCCATGATGTCTGGTTTCTTCTTCGGGACGCTCTTGACCTCGCCGGGCACCGTGTGCGTGATGACACGGATGTCGGCGACGTCGTTCTCGTCGAGCGCCGCGGTCAGTTCGTCTGCGTCGCCGCCCTCTTCGGGGACGGACAGCGCGCGGTCGAGATCCTCGTGGACGTCGTCGGCCCACACCTCGGTGAGCGGCTTCTTGCCGTACGGCGTGTCCTCGTAGACACGCACGGCTGCCGCTCGCATCGGAGGCGTTTCCACGACGGTGACTGGCACGGACGTTTCCATGCCCTCCGTCGGGGAGTTGGCCTTGTCGTCGACGAGGACGACGTGGGTCATCCCGGCCTTGTAGCCGGCGAAGCCCTGAAGACCAACCTGGCCGTCGTCTGCGGGCCACGAGTTGAAGCGCGGCACTTCACTCTCCGCGCGCTTGCGGGGACTGAACCCCATCGAGCCTTTTCGTGGTCGGTTTGGCTGTGGCATCGTATCACTCCGTGAGCGTTAGGCAGCCGAGGGAGGCGAACATCGCTTCCTCGGTTCGCACGACCTCGCTGCCTTGCGACGGGATGGTGTTGAGCCAGGCGTCGAACCCCGTGGGAGCGTCGGAAGTGGTGGCGACGTTCTCGCTGACCGCCTCGGGTTCGGAGCCGATGTCGTCCGGCTCCAGCCCCAGGATGGGCGGTAAGCCCCGTCCTGGCGCCCCGAAGGCGACGGTCAGTCCGTCCCGGTTCGTGCGTTCGACGTACCCCTCTAGCGAGGCCACGGAAAGTGGCTCGCCGTGCCGAGAGGTGGCGATGCGAACGCCCGCGTCGGGGCGGTCGAGAGCGTCACCGAGGTCCATGCGGTCGACCGAGAACCCCGGAAGGGGTTCGTCGACGATCTTCGCACGAACCGGTCGTCGCGAAGAGACCCTGATGGTCACGCGCTCCCCCTCCACGAGCTCCCGATTGGGAGGTGAGTGGAGGGAGATCGGGTGTTGCATTCCGCAATTGACCCGAACGCGCCCTTCAGATCCGACCTGGGTCACGATTCCCTGTCGTATCGACCCAGACCCGCTCGAGTCTGAGCCGGTCCATGACGAGAGGCGGAGCGGCGGCAGGACACCGGCGTACTCCAGTTCGTCGCGGGTGTCGAATGCCTCCTTTCGGAGGTAGGGTGGCGTCGCGGCGTACCGCAACACCGTTTCGACGAACCCGCCGCCCCACTTCCGCTCGCCGTCTTCGTCGGGGAAGACGACGAGGCGGTCTGCCCGGAACACCGCCGCCGCGCGGGCGACGTAACCGAGTTTGCGGGTCGCCTCCCGCTTGTCCTCGGCTTCCCGGACGAGGGACGACGGCACGAGTACGCTGAGTGTCATGCCGGGTCGCGTCCGTGTCTCGTCACGAGACTGTAGGCTACCTACCAAAGCCTTCACTAAAAGGGTGGCGTTTCCGAAGCTGGCCTGTGAGCCCGTCACACCCCGTCTACTGGCCGAATCGTGTGTAAGTGGTTCTCACTGGGCAGACGGTGTGTCCGGCCGCGGCCGTGGCGCAGTCTCCCGGTTACAGGGGAACACCGGGGCCGAATCCCAGTCGCAAAGAACGGATTTATATACGACCCTGCCATTGAATCAGATGCGAGGACGGAAGCCCCGTGCTCCACTGCGCGCTGGTAGTGTAGTGGTATCACGTGACCTTGCCATGGTCACAACCTGGGTTCAAATCCCAGCCAGCGCACTTCTCCCATATTCACGACCGCGAGAGACCTCTGTGTCTCCACTTCACCCCCGAAGCGACGCGTGTATCGCTCCGCGTGTCACGACGTTCGTTTGACAATCAGGACTGGGACGTCGACTGTCCGTAGCACGGCGGAGGCGACACTCCCGACGAGTTGCCGCTTGAGATTCGACCGGCCGTGGGAGCTCATGGCGACGAGTCCGATGTCGTGTTCCTCGACGTACTCCTGGATACCCACCGCGGGACCGCCGAACGACGTCGTCCGTTCGACGGCGGTCTGGACGTCGACGTCCGACTGGGTTTTCGCGATTTCGGCCGCGATCCGGTCGACGGCCTCCTGGCCCTCCGCTTCGAGTCGTTCGACGAACTCCGTCTCGAGGCCGCCCGCGTTGAACAGACCACCTGCGGCTTGCAGGTCCACGACGTTGAGAACGTGAAGAGTCGAGTCGAGGTTAGTCGCGAACGCCACACCGTGCGGGGTGACGGTTTCGCCGTTCCCGCTTCCGTCCGTCGGAATCAGTACCCGTGAGTAGTCGGCCGTCGTCTCACCCACGGAGTCTCCGCCCGGGACGACGAACACGGGAACGTCGCCCCGGTGGAGGACGTTCTCGGTGACGCTGCCGAGGAGGCGCTTGCCGAGTCCAGTCGTTCCCTGTCTACCGATCACGACGAGGTCGGTGTCCCGTTCGGCCGCGTACTTGCTGATTTGCACAGCGGGCTTACCAGTCACCAGTTTCGTCGTGACCGGGTGGTCAAGTTCGGCGGCGAGCGTCTCGATCGCTGCGAGGGTGGTCTCGCCCGCCTCTCTGAGGCGTGCCTCCTCGTCGTCCGTCTTCGCGAGGCGGCGGATGTTCTGTTCCACGACGTAGAGCACGTCGACGGTCGAGTCGAAGGCTGACGCGAGTTCGAGGCCGCGCCGAGCGGCGTGCTCGGCTTCGTCGCTCCCGTCGACTGGAATCACGATGTGGTCGTACATTGCCCAGTGGTTCGAGTTCGCGGTTCACTCCCGCCGTCGTTCACTGGCGTCCCGTTTGTCCCTGGGTGACGCCTACGTATCTCGGACGGTGTTGGTGTCTGCGTCTCGGTGGTCCCGCCGGGACATCCGGAACAGCGGGTAGAAGACGTAGAGGCCGGCGAGGCCGACGAGCGTGTAGATGATGCGGAGGACGAGCTCGGCGGCGTCCGGTCGGAATATCGGTTCGATGATCTGCGCAACGACGTTGATCTCGACGAGACCGATGATGCCCCAGTTCAGCGCGCCGATGATGAGCAGCGCGAAACACACCCAGTCAAGGGCGTTCAGGTTGGACGCCATGCCCCTCCAGAGAACCCATTGGGACGTTGTTATTTGGAGAGTACGCGAGTCCGCGAACGCGCAAGCGACCAGTAGGTGACGAGTTGGTTGCGGAGAGTTACGGGGCGGCGTGTGGCGCGCGAGTCCTGGGCAACTCGATCGGAAGCGAACGGCTATCCGCGCGCCCGGAACTCACGGCCGAGGGCGAGTACGACAGCGGCGAGTGCGACTGTCACTGCAATCGGACTCGAGTCGCCGCCGAAGCGCCAGCCGAACGCGACGTAGCCGACGACGCCGACGATGCAGGCGAGCACGCCGACGACGGTGAGGGCAGCGGAACTGTCAGCCGTACAGCCCTGTTACCCAGAGGAACGTGAAAAACGTTCGCGCTGGTCGGACACGCTCCAGAATCGCCACTCGAAGAACTTTCACCGAGTTTACGTTAATCTACTTCATCAGTTTGGATGACACGATTCCGAGAGTGGGTGCGTACTGCTCTTGTCTCGGCGGTTTTGGCGATGGGCTGTGATAATGAGGGACAACCTCACGGTGGTTTCTTGTCGATTCAGAACAACGGTGTGGTGACTGCCGATGCCCCGTCTCTCCAAGTCCCAGGTCATCCTCCGCTACTACCTCTACCGGGCGGTCGGCCGCAGTAGCTTTCACTACCCCGTCTACACGCTTTTCCTGCTGTTCAACGGGCTGAGTCTCCCCCAGATCGGCCTCATCGCTACCATCCAGTCCATCGTCGTCGTGACGGGCGAGGTGCCGACCGGCTACATCGGCGACCGCATCGGCCGCCGGAACAGCCTCGTGGTCGGCTCGATCATCATGCTCATCTCGAACGCCAGTTACCTCGTCGCCACCGACTTCATCGGGTTCACGTTCACGTTCGTGATGCTGTCGTTCGGCGGGACGTTCATGTCCGGGAGCGGGAGCGCGTGGCTCTACGACACCCTCAGAGAGTACGACGTAGAAGACAGATACACGCACGTGAGCGGGCGCGGGCGCGCAATCGGACTCTGGGTGAGCGTCGTCACGCTCCCCGCGGGCGGATTCCTCTACGCCATCAACCGGTTCTATCCCTTCTACGCGGGCGTTGCGACGGCGACGCTGAGTCTTCTGCTCGTGCTTCGACTGCCGAAGAACCGGATGTACGACGCGGACGTCGACGACGAGGACGACGACCGGATGACCATCGTGGACGCGCTCCCGATTATCCGCGACCAGTTGCGGGCGCCGGACCTGCGCTGGTTCGTCGTCTACCTGGCGCTGTTCAGCGGCGCCATCATGACGATGGACATGTGGATTCAGCCCATCGTACAGGACACGCTCGAAACGACGTTCGGCCCCCAACTCCGCGACTGGGGGCTGACGAAGGGACCGATCCTCGGGTTGCTGTATGGGGCGTTCACGGTGATGTCAGCCATCGCGAGCGACTACGCGAGCGACGTCGAGGACCTGCTCGGCGTGCGGTACGCGATGATGCTGATTCCGGTGTCTATCGCCGCCGTATACGTGTTTGCGGGGCTGTTCCCACTACTCGTGTTCCCGATGCTGTTCGTGATGAAGGGCGGGAGTGCGCTCACGCGCCCCATCTCGAATCACTACGTCAACGACCAGGTGCAGTCGGTGGGGCGCGCGACGCTGCTGTCCTCCGTGAACATGCTGCGCCAGGTCGCAGGCATCCCGTTCCGCGTGGGCAGCGGCATCCTCGCCGGGATGTTCACGTCGATGAAGGCCGTCGCCATCCTCGGTGGCCTGTTCATCGTCGGGTGGGCGCTACTGTGGCTGTTCAGGTCGCCAGTGAGCGCCGACTACGAGCGGTCCGCAGAGCCGAACGCGTCCGTGGAGTCGACGACGACAGAGGACTGACGCGTCCCGTCACCCTTTCGACGTTGGCTTCGGCCACCGGTCGCAGAGGACTAAGTGACTCCCCGTCCCAGGTGCGTGCATGACAGTTGTCGCACTGCTCAGCGTCGCACCGGTGAAGGAGGGCAGCATGGCCGCGGACGTGGCGGACGCCGTCGAGGCGCTCGAGGACTTCGACGTGACCTACGAGACGAATCCGATGGGAACGGTCATCGAAGCGCCGAACGTCGAGGAACTCCTGGCGGCGGTAGGAGCGGCCCACACGGCCGTCGACGGGGACCGCGTCGGGACGTTCCTGAAGATAGACGACAAGCGCGCGAGCGACGACTTGGCCGGGGAGAAGGTCGACGCAGTCGAGCGAGAACTCGGCCGCGAGGCGCGTTCGGACGAGACGTAGCAGTTGCGGGCGGTCGACCCCGGTACGACGCGGGCAGTCAGGTTCGAGGACTGAGTAACGCGTCGTTACTTCCGGCTCCCGACGGCTGCTGTCGGTTCCAGCGCGGTTCGAGCGGCGACCTCGCGCCGGGGACGCAACGCGGAGACTGGGAACCCTCTTGTGTGGGGGCGACAAAGCCGCGGGCATGGACAGCCTCAATCGGATGGCACTAGAACTGGCCGACGAGGCCCTGGAGTTCGCCGAGGAACTCGACATCGGCGCGTTCGAGTTGGACAACGGCGCGACCGTCCTCGACTTCGGGGTAGACCACCTCGGCGGCCTCGAGGCCGGCCTCCTGCTCGCGGAACTGCAGACCGCCGGACTCGCGACCGTACAGACGCGCGTCGAGGACGTCGCTGGCGCGACGTTCCCACACGTCGAACTCGCGTGCGACCGCCCGGGAGTCGCGCTCCTCGGCGCCCAGAAGGCGGGCTGGGAGCTCAGCGTCGACGACTACGAGGGCCTGGGGAGTGGCCCCGCTCGCGCGCTGGTCGCCCGGGAGGCGGAGTACCGCGAACTGGACTACGCCGACGCCTTCGAGTTCGCGGTGCTCGCCCTGGAGGGCGAGGAACTGCCCACGGCGGCGGCCGCCGACCAGGTCGCGGACCTCGCGGAGGTCGACGCGGAGAGCGTCTTCCTGCCGGCGTACCGCACGGCGAGTCTCGCGGGAAGCGTCACCGCCGCGGCGCGCGCCGCGGAGCTCGCGGTCTTCCGCCTGTTCGAACTCGGCTACGACCCGCTCGACGTCGTCTCCGCGAGCGGGGTCGCGCCGGTCGCCCCCGTCGCCGGCGACGAACAGACCGCCATGGCCCGGACGAACGACGCGCTCGCGTACGGCGGCCGGGTCCACCTCACAGTCGCCGAGGAGTTCGACCAGTTCGACGCTATTCCCTCGACAGCGGCCGAGGAGTACGGCGCGCCGTTCGCCGACGTGTTCGCGGACGCCGACTGGGACGCGAGCGAGGTCGGCGCGGACGTGTTCGGCCCGGCGCAGGTCACCGTGAACGTCGTCGGCGGCGACACGTACACGCTCGGGGACACCCACGAGGACCTGCTCGCCGAGGGCTTCGACATCGCGTAGGCCGCGGAGTCGCCCGCTGGGCAGCCCCCGGGGGACGTTTTATCTCGCGCGAGTCCGAGTGTTCGACCATGAGCCCTCTCTCCGGGCAGTCCGCCGCCATCGTCGGGTCGGGGTTCGGCGGCCTCTCGACGGCCTGTTATCTGGCGGACGCCGGCGCGGACGTCACCGTCCTGGAGCAGAACGAGCAGGTCGGCGGGCGCGCCAGCCGACTCGAACGGAACGGCTTCGCGTTCGACATGGGACCTTCGTGGTATCTGATGCCGGACGTCTTCGAGCGGTTCTTCGCGGACTTCGACCGGGAGCCGACGGACTACTACTCCCTCGAACGTCTCGACCCGCACTACCGCATCTTCTTCAAGGACAACGCGGGCGAGCGGCCCGAGCAGTCGGTTCCCGGCCTCCACGCATCCCCGAATGGAGACACCGTAGACGTGACGCCGGACCGCGAGCAGGTCAAGCGCGTGTTCGAAGCCTACGAGTCGGGCGCCGGGGACGCTCTCGACGACTACCTCGCTAAATCCCGGGAGAACTACGAGGTGGGGATGGAGCACTTCGTCTACGAGGACCGGCCGCGACTCCGTGATTGGCTCGACCCCGACCTCGCGCGCTACGCGCGCGGTCTCAGCCTGCTCGGCACGATGCAGGACCACGTCGAGGGCTACTTCGAGCACCCGAAACTCCAGCAGATTATGCAGTACACGCTGGTGTTCCTCGGCGGCGCGCCGAACACGACGCCGGCGCTGTACAACCTCATGAGTCACGTCGATTTCAACCTCGGCGTCTACTATCCGAGACCCGTCGAGGGCGCAACCGCGTCGATGGGCGGCATCCACGCCGTCGCTCGCGGGATGGCCGACGTGGCCGAAGAACTGGGCGTGGAGTTCCACACGAACCACTCGGTGACCGCCATCAAGGGCCAGCGCGGCGGGTTCAAGGTCGATACCGACGGCGAAACCGGGTCCGTGCTCGCGGACGTCGTGGTCTCGAACGCCGACTACGCGCACACAGAACAGGTTCTCCTCCCGCCCGAGAAGCGCCAGTACAGCGAGGACTACTGGGCGTCCCGAACTTACGCGCCGTCGGCGTTCCTGCTCTACCTCGGCGTTGAGGGCGACGTCGACCCGCTCGCCCACCACACGCTCGTCCTGCCCTCGAACTGGAACGAACACTTCGGCCAGATCTTCGACGACCCCGAGTGGCCCGACGACCCCGCGTACTACCTCTGTGTCCCCTCGGAGACGGACGACGACGTCGCTCCGGCGGGCCACAGCACGCTGTTCGTGCTCGTTCCCATCGCGCCCGACCTGGAGGATACGCCCGAGATCCGGGAGCGCTACCGCGACCTGATTCTGGACGACGTCGCCGAACACACGGGCGTAGACCTGCGCGACCGCATCGTCACCGAGGAGGCGTTCACCGTCTCGGACTTCGCGGAGCGCTACAACAGCTACGCGGGGAGCGCGCTCGGCCTCGCTCACACCCTCAGACAGACCGCCATGTTCCGTCCGTCCCACCGGTCGAGCGAGGTCGACGGCCTCTACTTCACGGGGTCGTACACCACGCCCGGAATCGGGGTTCCGATGTGTCTCATCAGCGGCGACATCACGGCGAACTACGTCGTGGCGGACGCCTGAGAGATGTTCCGGTACGTGCTCACGCTCTCCCGCCCGCGTTTCTGGCTCTACCTCGCGGGACCCGTACTCGTGGGTGTCGCGTACGGCGCGAGTGACCTGTCCGGGCTGTTCGGCCCCGCCACAGTCGGCCTGTTCGCGTACTTCCTCGTCCCCGCGAACGTCTACCTCTACGGCATCAACGACGTGTTCGACCGGGGCGTGGACGAATCGAACCCGAAGAAAGCGGGGCGTGAAGCGCGCTTCCGCGGCGGTCACGCCGTCGTCGCCGTCGTCGCACTTTCGGCGCTCCTGCTGGTCGCACTCGTCCCACTCGTTCCGGCGGTCGCGCTCCCGTGGCTCGGCGCGTGGTTCCTGCTCGCAACCGAGTACAGCGCACCCCCGCTCCGGTTCAAGACCACGCCGGTTCTCGATTCGCTCTCGAACGGCCTCTACGTCCTCCCGGGCGCCGCCGCGTTCGCCACCGTCGCCGGCCACCATCCGCCCGTGCTCGCGGTCTCCGGCGGGTGGCTGTGGGCGATGGGGATGCACACGTTCTCCGCCATCCCCGACATCGAATCCGACCGCGAGGCCGGCATCAGAACGACCGCGACCGCGCTCGGCGAACGCCGAACCTACGCCTACTGCGCGACGTGCTGGCTCGCCGCCGCCGCGGCGTTCGCGCTCCTCGACGTCCGTCTCGGCGCCGTCCTGCTCGCGTACCCCGCACTCGTCTTCGGCATCGTGCGCTCGGGCGTCCCGGTCGAACGCGCGTACTGGTGGTACCCCACGGTGAACACCCTCGTCGGCACGGTCATCACGTTCGGCGGCCTCTGGAGGGTCGTGCATGCGTGAGGCCGTCGAACGCCGACTGGACGCCCTCGTGCGAGAACACCGCTTCGAGATAGCCATCGTCTTCCCCGCGGTCGGCGCCGTCCTCCTGCTCGCGTCCGCGTGGAACCGCCTGCCGGCGTCGGTCTCGTTCGATCCCTATCTCATCCTGTTCGGCACGCTCGTCATGCGCCTCCCGCTCGTCGCTGGTCTCGCGCCCCTCGTCGACCGGAAGGCGGGCGTCGCGTTGCTCGCGCTCACCGCGTACGCGTTCGGCATCGAACTGCTCGGCGTCACTACCGGGTGGCCGTACGGCGAGTTCACGTACCTCGTGGAACTCGGCCCGATGCTGTTCGGGAAGGTGCCCGCGGGCCTCCCCGTGTTCTTCTTCCCGCTCGTCCTCAACAGCTACCTGCTCTGCGTGCTCCTGTTGGGACCGCGCGCCGACCGCACGCGCCTCCGCCTGCCCGTCGTCGCCGCCGTCGTTCTCTGGATGGACGTCGTGCTCGACCCCGCCGCAGTCGCGCTTGGCTTCTGGCAGTACGACGCCGGCGGCGCGTACTACGGCGTCCCGCTCTCGAACTATCTCGGGTGGGTGCTCTCGGCCGTCGTCGCCGTCGCCCTCCTCGACTGGGGGTTCGACAGAGCCGACATCCGCGAACGCCTCGCGTCCTGTGAGTTCCTGCTCGACGACCTCGTGAGCTTCGTCGTGCTCTGGGGCGTCGTGAACCTCGCGTACGGCCAACTCGCCCCCGCGCTCGCTGCCGCGGCCCTCGGCGTCGCGCTCCGCAGAACTGACCGCTTCGACTTCGACGTGGCCTCCGTCGAGCCCCTCCGACGCTGACCTACCGAGCGGGGTGGACGTTCGCCGGCGGGTTCCCGTGAGTGCTCGGCGACGCGGACAGCCCGGTCACCCGGTAGAACATGCGCTTCGGGTCCTCGTGTAGCGCCCACAGCGCGCGCGTCTTCGCCAGCAGCCAGAGTTTCCGCGTCGTCCCGAGTGTCGGCGTGGCAGACAACACGTCGCAGTTACGCGCCCGGATCTCGCGGTGGTGGTCCGCGTACAACACAGCCGCCAGCAACACCGCGAACTGGCAGTCATCGGGCAGGTACTCGATTCCCGCGACCCCCTCCCGGTAGCGCTCCTCGGTGTACGCGAGTTCCGAACACATCGCCGCGCGGAAGCCCTCGGTCACCTCGCCGCGGCGCAGTTGCTCGACGGTCACGCCGTACTCCCGGCGCGTCTCCCCCGGCAGGTAGACGCGGTCGTACTCGTCGACGTCCTCTTTCACGTCGCGCAGGAAGTTCGACAACTGGAACGCCTCCGCGAGCGCCGCTGCGTGAGGGGCCGCAATCTCCGGGTTCTCGACCTCCATCACGTCCATCATCATGTTCCCGACGGCGACCGAGGACCCGCGCATGTACGCCGCCAACTCCTCGTGGGTGTCGTAGCGCGCGGTGTCGAGGTCCGCGAGCATCGCGTCGACGAACGCGTCGACGTCCGCCTCGGCGATGTCGTAGCGCACCACGAGTTCGCGGAACGCCGACAGCACCGCGTCGTCGGTGTCGCGCTCGCCGAGCGCCGCCGCTCGAATCGCCTCCAGTTCAGTCCGCTGGACGTCCGGGTCGCGGTTCGCCGGGGTGTCTACCACGTCGTCTGCCACCCGGAAGAACGCGTACAGGACGTACGTCGGGTGGCGGACGCGCTCGGGGAGGAGGCGCGTGGCGAGGTGGAACGTCCTCCCGGTTCGCTGCTGGATCGTCTTGCTCGTCGAAATCTGGTTGCTATCGACCATCGTGTGTGGGGTGACGGCTGGTCGCCCCGCACGCAACCCGGGTGGTTTGCGCGTCTTGATAGGAGTTTGTCGAGAAAGAAGAAAAACACGGTGGCCGAAGCGGCGACTTCCAGTGTTCTCCGTACCACTCAAGGCGACGCGGTGCAGAGCCCAGAGCATGCAGCGAAAGCCGGTGCCGCCCGCTCCGGAGTCGCTCGACGCCGTCGACTCGGTTCGCGCGGCCCTCCCGCTCGTCCCCCAGCCGGAGGACGACTGCTGTCAGCGCGTCGTCTCGCGCGCCGGCGTGCCCGACCGCGGCACAGCGTCGGCGTGGCTCGTCTTCCTCGCGGCGGTCGGTCTCGCCTCGGAGACCGACGGAAGCTACGCCCGAACCACCGAGAACCCGGACCGAGACGCGCTCGCCGACGCCTTCGAGTCGAACGTCTTCCTCGCGTCCGAGACCGTCGAGGCGCTCTCCGACGACCCGCAGTCACCCGCCGACGTGTTCGAGCAGGTCCGCGAACGGGTGCCGCGCTGGGAGCGAGCGAAACGCGATAACTGGGAGGCGTTCTGGACGGAGCGCGTCGAGCGTCGACTCGACTGGGCGGTGTTGTTCGGTCTCGCGGAACGGACGGAAAACGGGTTCGTCGCGGCTGACTGACGGGGCGGCTACTCGGGGACGTTCGTCACCGTGCCGACGCCCTTGCTCGACCCCTCACGGAAGACGAAACGCTGGCCCTCCTCGACGAGGTACGGCCGGAACTTGAACCGGACGCTGGTCTCACCGGTGTCGCCGGGGAGCAACTGGCCGTCCGCGGGGTCGAAGCGGGCGGCCTCCCCGACGGTCTCGAGGTGGACCACGGGTTCGTATCCCGCGTCGATGCGCGTCGGATGGTTCAACACCATCACCTCCGCCTCGAACTCCCGCACCGGGGTCGGGTCGCTCCCCTTCGGCAGGAGCACCATCCCGCGCTCTACGTCCTGCTCGCGGACGCCCTTCAGCGCGATACCGACAATCTGGCCGGCCTCCGCGTGGTCCACGCGGTGGTAGTGCATCTCGATGCTGCGCACCTCCACGTCGCGGAACTCGCCGTCCGGGAACGGCCCGAGGACGAGTTCGTCGCCCGCCTCGACGGTGCCAGATTTCACGGTGCCCGAGGCGACGGCGCCGACGCCCGTCACCTTGTACGTGCGGTCGACGTACATCCGGAACTCGCCGCCCGCCGCCGCGGTCTTCGGGAGGCGCTCGAACAACTCGTCGAGCACGTCCAGTCCCTCCATCGACACCGCGCTCGTCTGGACGACCGGCACGACGTTGTCGCCGATCTCCTCGACCGCCACGTCGACGCCGTGGCGGGCGACCGGGAGCGGCGTGCGGCCGACGTCCCGGAGCAGTCGCTCCACCTCCCGGGTCACCTCCATCGCGCGCTCCTCGCTCACGAGGTCCGTCTTCGTGATGGCGACCATCGAGGGGAGGTCCGTCGCCAACAGCACGCCGAGATGCTCCCGAGTGGTCTTCGTCGGGCCGTCGTCCGCCGCGACCGTGAGCAGGCCGTAGTCGAGTTTCTGCCCGACCAGGCCGCGGATGGTCGTCGAGAGCCACGGTTCGTGGCCGACCGTGTCGACGAACGACACGACGCGGTCGGCGTTCTCCACGACCGCCGCGCGCTCGTCCTTCCGGTCCGGGTTGCGCACCCGGAGCGGACCGTCGTCGTCGAAGCCGTAGACGCCGTACGAGAGGTCCGCGGAGAGACCCCGCTCGACCTCGTGTGGCTGGACGTCGAGGAATCCTCGCGTACCGCCGTCGCCGTCGTCCGCGTCGCCGGTGACGAGGCTCCCGACGAGCGTCGACTTCCCGTGGTCGACGTGCCCCGCCGTCCCGACGATGATGTGGTCGTCGTCGGGCGTCAGCGCCGCGCCGTCGCGGAGCGTGGCGACGCCGACCAGTCCTCCTTCGTCGGTCCCCCACGTCTGCACGTCGTCGATGTGCGCGCCCGCCTCCTCGGCGAGCAGGCTCAGGACGTCCATCGACTCGGAGAACACGTCCCGCGAGACGCCAGCGATGCCGCCCTCGTCGGTGACGCCGACCACGTACTCGGCCTCGCCGTCGCCCGACAACACGCGGTGACGGAGCTGTGCGGTCAGACTCTCCAGTCGCCCGTCAGAGAGGTGGACGTCCTTCGAGAGCCGTTCCTTGAACTCCACGCTCCCGCCCTCCCGCTCGCCGCGCTCGATGGCGGTGAGCAGTTGGGACCGGTCGCGGCTCATGCGAGCGGGTTAGAGAGAGGTGAACAAAAGCCTTCCCCGGGTCTGAGCGACGTCGTTGTCGACTCACGGTCGAACAGATGGCGCTTGGCTACCAGTTCCGTTCTTCCTTCCGTCGAGTTGCTGTGTTCACTCGCTGTACGCCTCGAATCGGTCGGGGAGTTCCGACAGCAACTCGATTCGCGGCACGTCATCCGATTCCTCCTCACCGAGATAGATGCCGCGCCAGCCAGCGTCGACAGCCGCACGGACGACCCGGTCGAGTTCGTCAGCGACGAACGTGTACGACTCGGCGGGCAGGCGCTCCTCGGCCGCCGCGAAGATCTCGGGGTCGGGCTTCCCCACGCCGACCTCGCCGGAGGCGACGACCACCTCGAAGTACTCGGAGAGGCCGCAAGCGTCGAGTTTCGCGCGCTGCATCGGCCCGTGGCCGTTCGTCAGCACGCCGAGTCGGTGGTCGCCGGCGACTGCGTCCAGCGCCTCGAACGCGCCGGGAGTGGCGGCCGTCGCGGCGGGTTCGGCCTCGTGCATCGCGTCGCTGAACGCCGCCGGGTCCACGGCCAGTTCGGCGGTCCGCGCCGCAGTCGCATACGGGTCCTCGGCGGACTCCAGGGCCGCGCCGAGCGCACCCCCGTAGCGCTCCATCTCCGCGGGCGTTAGCTCGGCGTCCGCTCGCTCCGCGGCGTCCGCCAGAATCTCCGCGAACGACCGCTCGAACGCCACGAGCGTGCCGTCCAGGTCGAAGTAGAGGGCGTCCATATCTACGCTCTCGTCGCCTCCAAAGTAGGCGTTCTGATGGAGTTGCCGGTGTCACGTCCCGCGTTTCACTCGTTCGTACGCCTCGTTCACGCGCGAGAACGCCTCCTCGTCGCCACCGCGGTCCGGATGCAGTTCGCGCACCTTCTCCCGGTAGGCCGCCTGCACCTCCTCGTCGCTCGCGCCCGGTTCCACGCCGAGCAAGCGGTAATCCTCCGCCGCGGGTCGACGACGCGCCGCGCCGCCGCGAGACTGGCCTGCCGTCGTTCGGCGCCCGCCCGCCGTCCGGCGTCCGCTCGCACGCTGTCGACCTGCTCGCGTCCGTCCCTCGGTTCGCTGGCGGCCCTGTCGTGCCCGCCTCTGCTCTCGCTCGTACGCCTCGCGGTCCACCCGGCGACGACGGAACGCCCGACGAGTGAGGCGTCCCGAGGCGTGGTAGTAGAAGATACCGGCGGCGGCGGCGAACGGCACCGCGACGCCGAACGCGACGGGGCTGTACGCGACGCCGAGCACGCCGAACACCGCAGCCAGCACGCCGAAAGTAACGGTCAACCCCCAGACGATGCTCGAATCCGGTTCCACGCGTCCCCGTATGGCGTGAATCGGTAAGGGTGTTGGCCTCACGCTCTTTGCGCTGGAGCGCGAACGGGACGCCATGAGCGTCACCGGGCTCTGCCAGATCTGTGAGAACGCGCAGGCGACCCACTCGTGTCCGCGCTGCGGGCGCGTCGTCTGCGAGACGCACTACGACCACGACTCCGGGCTCTGCTCCGAGGACGCGGCGACGGGCGGGACGTTCCAGCAGTAGACCAGTCGCTCCGTCGGCCGCAGGCGACTCGACAGCGCCGCTACCGGTGTTCGTTCAGGCGCTCCTTCAGTCGTCGCGCCGCCTCGCCCGCCGCACGCTCCCACTCGGGGGAGCCCTCACTAGAGAAGATGATACCCCGCGTGGAGTTCACCAGGCCGACGCCCTCGTCGTTCAGGCCGTACTCGATGGCAGCCTCGACGTCTCCGCCCTGGGCGCCGACGCCCGGCACCAGGAACGGAAGTTCGGGGACGCGCTCGCGGATGGCTTCGAGTTCGTCGGGCGCGGTCGCGCCGACGACGAGGCCGACGTTCCCGTACTCCTCGTTCCACCCCGCCGCGCGCTCCGCGACGTGCTCGTAGAGGCGTCGGTCGTACGCCGCGAGTTCGAGGTGCTGGAAGTCCATTCCGCCCGGGTTCGACGTCCGACAGAGCACGAACACCCCCGCGTCCTCACGGGAGAGGAACGGCTGGAGGGAGTCCTCGCCGAGGTAGGGGTTCGCGGTGATGGCGTCTACGTGGTCCAGAATCTTCGCGTACTGCCGGGCCGTGTTCCCGATGTCCGCGCGCTTCGCGTCCAGCAACACGGGCACGCCCTTCCCGTGAGCGTACGCCACCGTCTCCCGGAGCGACCGCCACCCAGCAGAGTCCTCGTAGAACGCAGCGTTCGGCTTGAACACCGCGGCGTGCTCGTGGGTCGCGTCGATGATGCGGCGGTTGAACGCCCACCGCGGCAGGTCGTGCTCGAGTACGTCGTCCGGAAGCCTGTCGAGATCCGGGTCGAGGCCGACGCTGAGGACGGTGTCCGCGGCCTCGATGCGCTTTGCGATGTCGTCGAAGAAGCTCATATCTCGGCGTTTCTGCGTGCCAGCAAAAGCAATTCGTTTGCGCCTCGGCAGGTGCGTCCGTCAGGCCGCATCCGCCGCCGCGCCGAGCACGTCCAGCGCGCGCTTGACTTCGACGCCGTCCTCGACGAACACCACGAGTCGCGGCGAGGCGCCGCCGACCGGACGCGTCCGCAGGCCGCCGTCTTCGGCTGCGTCCACTGCGGCGTCAAGTCCCGAACGAACCTCCAGTCGTGCACGCTCGGGCTGGACGAACACCTCCGCAAGCGGGTCGTCGCTCGCCGCGTCACCAGCCAGTTCCACGTCGTAGGCGTGCGCGCCGTCCGCGGTCGGTTCGACGTCCTGGTCCGCGTTCGTCACCGCCAGCCGGCCGTAGGGCTCGTTCTCGTGGCCCGAGACCTCGCTGGCGAGCAGTTCCGCGACGCGCTTCCCGTCCTGCAGGCTGTCCTCGACCATCAGTACAGTTCCTCCCTGGCTTTCTCCGCGGCGCCGTCGACGTCGACCCCCTCCCGGCGCGCGTACACCACGGCGGCGGCGTCGGCGTTCACGCCGAGTTTCTGCTGGAGTTCGTTCACGGACGCGACGGCCTGCTGGCGGTCGTGGTCCGCCGAAACCAGCGCGTCGAGCACGCGCTCGAACGCCGAGCGCTCGTGGAACAGCGAATCGTCGGGTTCGAACTCCTCGGGAATCGTCACGTCGTCCGGGTCGAAGCCGGCTTCGAGTTCGCCGTCCACGCGCTCCACGAGGCCCTCGCTCGTCGCCACGTCGAGCAGGCGCTTGGCCTGGTCGGGACTCATCCAGTCCCGGTCCAGAGAGAGCGTGACGACGAAGGACTGCTCGGGGATGCGGGACTTGCCCTTCTGCTTGAACGGCGCGGCGACGGCGACCCGGAGGCTCATGCGTGTTCGAAGTCGGGCAACCGCGGTAAAGCCTGCGTTCCCACTCGACCTTTTACTCTGCGTTCGTGGCGCAAAGCGCCACTCACTCGGTGAAGGCTCGGCCAAAAGCACTCCTCCTTCGGTTCGCGCTCTTCGAGCGTGCCCGAAAATCTTCGATTTTCGGCATCACGAAAGACGCGAAGCGTCTTTCGTACGACTCCCCTCAGTCGTCGGCCTCCGCTCGTTACACTCGCGGAGTGATTCGGCGACCTGCCGGGATCACTGCGAGAGCAAACTCTCGCAAGCCCTCGTTCGCTTCGCTCACGAGGACTTCGAGCCGCTCGGTCGCCGAATGCTGACCAAGGCAGGATAGACCTGAGATGCCCTAACCGAGCCATTCAAGTGCGTCCTGCGTTTCTTCTCGGGTATGCAAAACCAGGGCCGCTCCAAGCGCACGAAGACCGGCGCCCGAGTTCGTCCGCACAGCAAGAAGAAGAAGTCCGAACTCGGCCGTCTCCCGACGGAGACGACGGTCGGCGAACCGCGCTTCCGCGTCGTCGACTCCCGCGGCGAGGGCACGAAGGTCCGAGCGCTCTCCACGAACGTCGCGAACGTCTCCGACGGCGAGGAGACGGTTCACGCGACCATCCAGGACGTCACCGAGAACGAAGCGAACCCGAACTACGCTCGCCGTAACATCATCACGAAGGGCGCAGTCATCGTGACGACCGAAGGCAAGGCCCGCGTCACGTCTCGACCCGGCCAGTCCGGCCAGGTCAGCGCTGTCCTCGTCGGCGACGAATAAGCGGCTCTCACTCTCTACATTCTCACGACGCGTAGCGGATGCTGTGCGGTGTGGAAGATAGTAGAGCGGTGCGTCGCGGTAAGCAGGGCGACATTGGCGGAGCAGCGCGATAGCGGGGCGACTGCGGAGAGCAGCGCGGTAGCAGGGCGGCGCTGTCGCTGAGCCACTACGATTCTCACCGCGAGTGAGTGGAGCGAACGAGCGGGGCGACGAACCCTCGAAACCGCGCGAAGCGCGGTTGAGGGGGTGAGGAAGGCTTTTTAGCGTAGCTTTTTGCCAGGGCGCGGCCGCAGGCCGCGCCCGCAGCAAAAAGGTACTATTGGAACCCGATGTGGCCGCCGCGGCGCTGGTCGGATTCGGGGGCGCGACTGCCCTTGAACTCCTCTTCGACCTGGTCGTAGTAGTCCATGAGGTCTTCCGTGATGGTGGGGCGGACGTTCTCCATGGCTTTCCGGAAGTGGCGCATCTCGACTTCGTCGGCGTCGTCGTCTTCGCGGAGCGCTTCGATGGCGGCTTCCCGGGAGATGTTGGCGAGGTCGCTGCCGACGTAGCCGTCCGTGATCTCGGCGAGTTCGCGGAGGCTGACGTCGGGCGCGAGCGGCGTGTCGTCGCTGTGAATCTTCAGAATCTGCTCGCGACCTTCGACTTCTGGCTGGCCGACCTGGACGAGGCGGTCGAAGCGACCGCTGCGGATGAGCGCGGGGTCGATGATGTCGGGCCGGTTGGTCGCGGCGACGACCATCACTTCCTCCATCTCCTCTAAGCCGTCGAGTTCCGTGAGAAGCTGGTTGACGACGCGCTCGCTGACGTTGTTGCCGACGTCCTGGCCGCGGCCGGGCGCGAGGCTGTCGAGTTCGTCGAAGAAGATGACCGTCGGCGCGACCTGCCGGGCTTTCCGGAAGGTCTGCCGGATGGCTTTCTCGGATTCGCCCACCCACTTCGAGAGGAGCTGGGGGCCGCGGACGCTGATGAAGTTCGCGTTCGTCTCGTTGGCGACGGCCTTCGCCATGAGCGTCTTCCCGGTGCCGGGCGGGCCGTAGAGGAGCACGCCGGCCGGCGGGTCGATGCCCATGCGCGTGAACTTCTGTGGCTCGTTGAGCGGCCACTCGACGGACTCCTTGACCTTCTCCTTGGCGTCGTCGAGGCCGCCGACATCGTCCCAGGATAGCTTCGGCAGTTCGACGAGGACCTCCCGCATCGCGGAGGGTTCGACCTCGCTGAGCGCGCCCTTGAAGTCCTGGCGCTTGACGATCATGCGGTCGATGAGACTCGGCGGGATGTCCTCCTCGTCTAAGTCGATCTCGGGGAGGTAGCGCCGGAGCGCACGCATTGCGGCCTCCTTGGTGAGGCTCTCGATGTCGGCGCCGACGAACCCGTGGGTGTCGTCCGCCAGCGACCCGAGGTTGACGTCGTCAGAGAGCGGCATGCCGCGCGTGTGGATCTTCAGAATCTCCTCGCGACCGACCTCGTCGGGCACGCCGATCTCGATCTCGCGGTCGAACCGGCCGGGCCGGCGGAGCGCGGGGTCGACGGCGTCGACGCGGTTCGTCGCCGCGATGACGATGACCTGACCGCGGCCCTCCAGGCCGTCCATCATCGTGAGCAACTGGGCGACGACCCGGCGTTCGACTTCGCCGGTGACGTCCTCACGCTTGGGCGCGATGGAGTCGAGTTCGTCGATGAAGATTATCGAGGGCGAGTCCTCCTTGGCGTCCTCGAAGATTTCCCGGAGTTGCTGTTCGGATTCGCCGTAGTACTTCGAGATGATCTCCGGGCCCGCGATGGAGAAGAAACTCGCCGACGTCTCGTTGGCGACGGCCTTCGCGAGCAGCGTCTTCCCGGTGCCCGGCGGCCCGTGGAGCAACACCCCCTGGGGTGGCTCGATGCCGAGTTTCTGGAATATCTGGGGGTGTTTCATCGGGAGTTCGACCATCTCCCGGACGCGCTGGATCTCGTTCTGGAGCCCGCCGATGTCCTCGTACGTGATACCGCCGCCGGTGCGCTCGAACCCGCTGATGGGCTCCTCGCGCAACTCGACGTCGGTGTCCTCCGTGACGAGGCAAACGCCTTCAGGTTCGGTTTCGACGGCGATGAGTGGGATCGCCTGACCCGGAGAGCGCATGAACGGGTGGTTCGTGGAGGACATGACGGGCACGATGTCCCGCGAGACGACCGGGCGCTTGAGGATCTGGCGTTTGACCATGCCGGCGGCGTCGCTGCCGAACTGGACGGACGCCTCCTCTGGTGGCGCGAGCACGAGGCGGTCGGCCTTCTCTGCCTCTGCCTTCCGGATCTTCACGCGCTCGCCGATGCCGACGTCGGCGTTCTGTCGCGTGAAGCCGTCGATGCGCACGGTGTCCGTGTTCCAGTCCTGCCGGTCGGCCCGCCACACCTTCGCGGCGGTCGTCTCGGCCCCCTCGATCTCGATGATGTCGCCCGGACTGAGCTTGAGATGCAACAGGGTGTCTGGGTCGAGGCGCGCGATTCCTCTCCCCGAATCGTTCGGGTACGCTTTCGCGACCTCGAGTTGGACTTCATTCATGGGTAAGCCACGCGGGGGATTACGTGTGAGTGTGACGTGACCACGGAAGAACCTTCCGCCGGCACGCACAACTGACTGTCGAGAACTAACACACCGAGACACAAAGACGTGACGCATCCTGACATCTACTGGCGCCGTCGCGGCGCGCGGATTCGGGGCGAGTGAGACGAGCCGTGGGAGTTACTGCGTTGGGTCACTCCTCGCGGTGTTCCGCCAGCGCCTCCTCGAGCGTGAGGTCGCCGGACGCCACCCGTCGCGCGAGCGCCTCAGTGATGGCGCGGTTCTCCTCGCTTCGCTCCCGCGACCGACTCTTGATGACCTGGAGTTCTCCCTCCGTCGGTTCGATGGTTCGTCCCTCGAGTTCCTCGCCGGACTGCAACGCGATGTTCACCGCAGCGAGTACGTCCCCCATGCCACGGGCGCCCGACCCGAGGTACGGCGTGGTCCCCGTCTCGTCGACGAGTTCGACGCGCACGTCGTCGAGTTCGTCGATGATTCTCGCGCCAGCAAGCCTCGCGCCGTCCCCGATCCGGACGATAGCGTTCGGGTCGTCGGCCACCTCGTCGACGACCACGTCCGCCACGTCCTCGGCGGGCACCTGGAAGGACGCGACCACGATACCGCCGCGCATGACCGCGACGCCCGGTCGCGTTCCCGGGTCGACGCCGACGATGGTCCGGCCGTCGCCGCCACGCAGGTAGACGAGCGCTTCCTCGACGGCCCGCCGCGCGTCATCCACGTCCGCGACCACGACCGGGACGTCTGCGTCTGTGGGTGACGAGTCCCCGTCTCCGGACGACGAGTCCGCACCGACGTCGTCGCTGCCGGTGACGAGAACCGTCGCCTCCGCGGGGAGCGGGTCACCCGGTTCCATCGTGGTGAACGACACGTCCCGCTCGCGGAGTTCCGCCACGACCCCGTGGTACAGTTCGAAGTCCCTGGTGGCGACGACAATCACTACTGAACGTGCGCGTTCCCGCGGCAAAAACACACGGGGCGTTCCAGACAACACACACCGGGGGTCTTTTGCGGTGGACGCGCGTAGCGGCGACCAGTGAGCGACGAAACCCACCTCCCGACGGGCTGTGGCGCACTCGACGACCTCCTGGGTGGAGGCGTCGAACGCGGCACCGTCACGCAGGTGTACGGGCCGCCGGGCGCCGGGAAGACGAACGTCGCGCTGTCCGCGGCCGTCGAGACCGCCGCGGCGGGCGGTACCGCGGTGTACATCGACACCGAGGGGTTGTCGGTCGAGCGCTTCGACCAAGTGCTCTCGGCGCGCGCCGACGACGTCGAGAGCGCGTCCTCTCGCATCGTGCTCTCGGACGCCCACGACTTCGAAGAGCAGGCCGAGGCCGTCCGCGACGCCGCGGAGTTCGCGGAGCGCGCGGACCTCATCGTGCTCGACTCCGCGACCGGCTTCTACCGACTGGAGCGCGACGACGACGACGAGGGCGACGCGCTGCGCCGCGTCGCGAACCAGGTCACCCACCTGCTCTCGCTCGCGCGTAAACACGACCTCGCGGTCGTCCTGACCAATCAGGTGTTCACGGACGTGAGCGCCGACAGTGACCGCGCGCGGCCGCTCGGCGGCCACACGCTGACCCACTGGACGGGCGCCGTGGTGCGCGTCGAGCGCTTCCGCGGCGGCAACCGCCGCGCCACGCTCGAGAAACACCGCGCCCGGCCGGAGGGCGAACACGCCCGCTTCGAGATAACGGGCACCGGCATCGAGGACGCGCGCAACGCTTGACCGGCGCCGCCGGGGGAAGCCTCATACGGGATACTGACGAAATGACTACCATGCGAAGCTGGTTCCGGGCGACCGCGAGCGCGGCCTACGAGCGACTGCTGCGCCGCGAGATCGACGGTGCGCCCGCCCACGTCGCCGTCATCCAGGACGGAAACCGTCGGTACGCCCGCGAGCGTGGCGGCGACGCGACCGACGGCTACACCGCCGGCGCGCAGACGACAGAGGACGTCCTCGACTGGTGTTCGGAACTCGGCGTCGAGGAACTCACGCTGTACGCGTTCTCGACGGAGAACTTCGACCGGCCGGAGGCCCAGCGCGAACACCTCTTCGACCTGCTGGTCGAGAAGTTCCGGGAGTTCGCGGACGCCGACCGCGTCCACGAGCAGGGCGTCCGCATCCGCGCCATCGGCGAGACCGAGATGCTCCCCGAGCGCGTGCGGGACGCGGTCGCCGACGCCCAGCGCCGCACCGCCGAGTACGACGAGTTCACGCTGAACATCGCGCTCGCATACGGCGGGCGGGCGGAACTGCTCGGTGCCGCGCGCGACGTCGCACACGCCGTCGACGCTGGCGACCTCGACCCCGACGACGTGACGGTTTCGACGGTCGAGTCCCGGTTCCGCGAGAGTTCGGTGCGCGACGTCGACCTCATCATCCGCACCGGCGGCGACGAGCGCACGTCGAATTTCCTGCCGTGGCACGCCAACGGGAACGAGGCCGCCGTGTTCTTCTGTACGCCGTACTGGCCGGCGTTCTCGAAGGTCGATTTCCTGCGCGCCGTCCGCACCTACGAGTCCAGGGAGGCCTCGTGGCGGCAGACGAAGGCCAGGCGGGCGCTCGCGCTCGTTCGCGCGCTCGGCAGCGAGGTCAAGGAGGCGCGGCGCGTGCTCGACCGACTCCGCGAGCACGCCCCGGACGCCCCCGAACTCGAGGACAGTGACCAGCGGTCGGCGGACTGACGGCGTGCATCCGCCGCCACGAGCGGACCCGCCACGAACGGACTCGCCACCGGCCTTACCAGGCCGGAGTTCGTATCAGAGAGCGTGTTCGGAGAACGCGCCGAAGTCGACGCGACGGTGCTCGGCGACGGCGACCCCGACCTCGCGGTGGTGGGCGGCATCCACGGCGACGAGCCGAGCGGCGTCCGCGCGATACGACACGTCCTCGACACGGAGCCAGACCTGGAGCGAGCGGTGAAGTTCGTCGTCGCGAACCCGCCCGCGGGGGTCGCCCACCGCCGCTACCTCGACGTGGACATGAACCGCGTGTTCCCCGGCGACCCCGACTCGCCCGACCGGGAGCGCCGCCTGGCCGCCCAACTGGCCGACGAGATCGGCGGCAGCATCGTGCTGTCCCTGCACTCGACGCACTCGTCGACGAACCCGATCGCGTTCGTGTCCGGCAAACACCCGGACGCGCAGGCCGTGGCCGCGCGCCTCCCCGTGGAGCACGTCGTCAACCACGACCCCGTGGTCGACGGCGCGTTCACGTCCTGCAAACGCGTCGTCAGCGTCGAGGTCGGCCGGCAACTCACTGACGCCGCGACCACGAACGCGACGAAACTCGTGCGGTCGTTCCTGCGCATGACGGACGCGCTCCCCGACGAACCGACGACCGGGTCGCCGGACTTCCACACCCTAACCGGGTCCGTCGAGAAACCCGCTGACGCCGAGGACCCGCAGTTGCTCGTCGACAACTTCCGGGAGGTGAGCGAGGGAACGACGTACGCGACCACGTCGGACGCGGAGTTCGTCGCCGACGACTCGTTCTACCCGATTTTGATGTCCGAAACCGGCTACGACCACATCTTCGGCTACCGCGGGCGCCGGGCCGGCGACTCGCTACAGGAGGCCAGAGCGGCGTGGGGGACGCCGCTTGCAGGCGACGAGTGAGGAGAGCGGCCACGGTGGGCAGCGTTCGGCCGTTCCGCTAACCGCTCAACGACCAAATCTACGCTGGCGGTTCTCGTAGTCGAGCACCGCGCGCAGGTAGTCCCGTTTGCGGAAGTCCCGCCAGTTCACGTCCGTGAAATAGAGTTCGGAGTAGACGGACTGCCAGATCATGAAATCCGAGAGGCGCTCGGCGCCGGTCTTGATGACGAGGTCGGGTTCCTCCGGAAACACCAGTTCGGACTCGATGGCGGCCTCGTCGACGTCCTCGGGAGCCATCTCGCCGGCGTCGACGGCGCGCGCGACCCGCCGGACGGCGGTCGCGAACTCGTGTTTGCCGCCGTGGCCGACGCTCACCTGGATGGGGGCGTCGGCGCGCTGTTCGTCGTCCGGCCCGCGCACCGCGACCTCGCGGGGCGCGGAGACGCGCTCGAGTTCGCGTTCGAGCGTCGGGACGGCGGCCTCGTCGAGCACGCTCACGTACACCGTGACGCGCTCGGCGCCGTAGTCGAACGCCAACTCGAAGAACGACGACAGCGTGTCGTAGGCGCCCTGCTCGAGGAGATCGCGCTCCGTGATGACGAGCGCGACGTGCGCTGGTGCGTCGTCGACGTGGCGGCGCACGCGAGCAGCGAGGTAGTAGTCGTACAGTCCCACGGTCGTGAATCGAGAGTCGCCCATCAAAACGTTGCGGGTCCCGTCCGTCGGAGTGCTCGACGCCGATCCACTGCGAGAAATTGCGGGCTGGCCTTCGGGGAAGTTAAGTGACGGCCAGCCAAACCGCCGGGAGACGTGAACAAGAGTCTGCGGCGCGCCGCGGCGTTCGCGCTCGTGGCGACGCTCTCTCTCTCCGCGCCAGCGCTCGGCCCAGCGGCGGCCGCGCCGTTCGCGGGCGTCGCGCTGGGGGCGCTCGCCATCACCGACGGCCCCCTCTTCGACGTTTTCTCGACGGCCCGCGATCGACGCGCCGGCCAGCTGCGGACGCTGCTGGGGTTCTCGCTGGCGTCGACCGGACTCGGCCTGCTCGCCGGGTTGTTCTCGCTCCCTGTCGGCGTGTTCGTGGCGAGCGTGCTCGTCGTCGGCTTCGGCGACCTCGGACGCCGACTCGTGCTGGAGCGCCGGACGAACCGCGCGCTCTCGATGGTCGGATTCGTGGTGCTCGCCGCGCTCGCCGCGCTCGCCGGCCAGGCGGTCGTCGCGGCCGTCACCGGCCAGCCACCCGCCTACCCGCGCTGGGTGTTTCTGGCGACTAGCGGCGCGCTGCTCGCAGGAGTGTTCCGGACCGTCTTCGTCGCCCGCGACGACCCGCTCGTGTTGCTCACGGTGGCGCTCCTGCTGTGGCTGTTCACCGTGCTCGGCCCGCTCGACGACGTCTCCACGGCGACCGCGTGGGAGCGCGTCGGCGTCGCGCTCGCCGTCACAGTGGCGTTCGGGTGGGCGTCGCGGGCGCTCGGCGCGACCTCGGTCGCGGGGATGCTGACGGGCGTGTTCCTCGGCCTGCTCGCGGTCGTGCTCGGGGGGTACGGCTGGTTCGCCGTGCTCATCGCCTTCTTCGCAGTGGGGAGTCTGACGACGAAGTTCCGGTACGACCGGAAACTCGAGCGCGGCGTCGCCGAGGAGAACGACGGCGCGCGCGGCACCGGGAACGTCCTCGGGAACTCCGCCGCGGCGCTGGTCGCGCTTCTCCTGTACGCCGCCCACGCGCACGTACCACTGTCGTCGACCGCCTACCAGTTCGCGTACGCGGGCAGCGTCGCCACCGCGCTCGCCGACACGCTCTCGAGTGAAGTCGGCGGCCTGTTCGACGACCCTCGACTCCTGACGTCCCTCGAGCGTGTGGAACCGGGGACCGACGGTGCGGTGACCTGGCAGGGCGAAGTCGCCGGCATCGCGGGCGCGCTCCTCATTGCGGGCATCTGCGTCGCGGTGTTCGGATTCGGCGCCGCCGGCGTCGCCGTGGTGGTGGGCGCGGGCATCGCCGGGATGACGGCGGACAGCCTCGCGGGCGCGACCATCGAGAACGACGTCGTCGGCAACCAGGGCGTGAACTTCCTCGCGACGCTCACCGGGGGCGTCGTCGGCGGCGCGCTGGCGCTCGCTGCCGGATTGGCGTAAACTGCCACCGTTACTGCCGGAGAAGTCAGTAGTCGTCTTCTGTGCGAACCCGCACGCTCGCCGGCTGTTTCACGAACTCGCCGGCGTCCGCGCCGACCAGCGTGCCGACGCCGCGCTGAGCGGCGACGTCGAGCAGGCGCTGCGTGACGGTGCCGTCCACGACCACCGTCGCGGGCACCGGGTCGGCGTCCCGGAGTTCCTCGAAGGCGTCAGCGGCGTCGGCCTGCGCGAGAACCCCGAGATCGGCGTCGAGCAACCGCACGCGCTCGGAGTCGAGGACGTCCTCGACGTGCTCGCCGACCGTCCGGGTCGCCGACTGGTCGGGTGAAGCGCCGCCGTCAGCGTCCGAATCGTTCGATTCCGTCGGTTCGGGCGGCGTGGACGGCTCGGCCGTCCCGGACGCCGCGGTCGCGTCGGCCCCTGTCGGCGGTGCCGGCGTGGCACTGCCGTCGGTCGCTGGCGTCGCATCGGTCGGTTCGTCGGCGGTGTCCTCGATCGCGCCTGCGGGCGTCTTCTCGCGAAGCGCCGTGTCCACTTCCTCGCGCGAGAGGTCCTCGACGGAGCGACCATCGGGGGCGCGCGCGACGAAGTCGAGGTCCCCCACCTGGTCGAGTTCGCGGCGGATGAGGTCGCCGCCGCGGTCGCCGTCGAGGAACGCGGTGGCGGTGCGCTCGCGGGTGAGCGACGCGACCGCGTCGGGGACGTTCGTCCCCTCGACGGCGACGGCGTTCTTGACGCCGTAGCCGAGCAGCGTCAGCACGTCCGCGCGACCCTCCACGACGACGACGGCGTCGCTCGTCTCCACGTTCGGGCCGGCGGGTAGGCCCTCGTACTCGGTGACGTCCTCGACGCGGACGCTCTCCCGGACCTCCTGGAGGATGTCCTCGGAGTCGATGGCGCCCTCGTCGAAGGCGTTGGCGAGCAGTTCCTTCGCGCGGTCGACGACGTCGCGGCGCTTGGCCGCGCGCACGTCCTCGATGCGCTGGACTTCGACGTTCGCGCGACACGGCCCGACGCGTTCGACCGCCTCCAGGGCCGCCGCGAGCGTCGCCGTCTCGACGCGGTCGAGACTCGACGCGATGGTGATGTGGCCGAAGGACTGGCCGCCCTCGCTGTCGACGGAGACGTCGATGCGGCCGAGTTTCGCGGAGTCCTGCAGGTCCCGGATGTCGAGGTCGTCCCCGAGCAGGCCCTCTGTCTGTCCGAACGCGGCCCCGACGACGTCGCTCCGTTCGACGACGCCGTCGGCGACCACGTCGGCGTGTATCAGGTACTTCGCGGTGTCCTCCATCGGCGTTCTACTATCAGTTTGTTACGTCCGGACCCGGGAAATAGCTGTCGTGACTGGGGTGCTCGAGAGCGGTTCTCTGGCAGCGCAGTGGAGCAGCGCCGCGACCGGCCACCGGCGTTACAAGCCAGGCGTCTGTACGGTCGGCCATGTCCGACCGGAACGACAGCAACGTGAGTGATTACCCCGAGAAACTGGACGACGGGTCACAGATTCTCGGCGTGAACGACGAGGGGTCGGTGGTCTACTGGGACCCCATCCGGGAGATGACCATCAGCGGTGACGTGCGGCCGGACGGCGACCTCTCGGAGCTCCGGGAGAAATACCAACTCGGCACCGACCAGTCGCTTGGCGACCTCATCGACCGCATCGAGGAGGAGGTCGGCTGGAGCAGCCTCTCCGAGTACGCCAACAGTGTGCTCCACGACGGTGACGAGGACACGTCGTAGCCAAATCGACAGCGGCGGCCTGTGGCCAGGTCGACCACGGCGGACCATGACCGGGCCGACAGCGACGGGTCGCGTCGGCTTGACAGCGACGTATCGTAAGAGCGACCGAGGTCGAGATTCGACTGCAGAAAAATTTTCTTCGAATTTCGATACCGGTGACTATCAGTAACCTTTAACCCATATGGAGGGCGATGTGCGCCCAATATGGCGTCTCGTTCGGCGGTCGCCTGGGGAATCGTCTTTGCGACGCTCGTCGCCTTCGCCATCCCGTGGTTCATGTGGCGGGAGGCGGCGACGGTCGCCGGGCTACCGGTGTGGCTCTGGTGGCACGTCGGCTGGCTCTGCCTGACGTCGGGCGCGTTCGCGGTGTTCGCGCGCCGCGACTGGGGGATATTCGTGGAGGCGGGGGCGGAACCCGCGGGCGCGACGGAGGGTGAACGATGAGCGCGGTGCTCGAGATAGCCATCGTCGCCGGCTACCTGCTCGTCGCGCTCGGCGTCGGCGCGCTCGCGTACCGCGTGACCGACCGCTCCGCCGAGGACTACTACCTCGCTGGGCGCGGCCTCGGCACGGGCGTGCTGTTGTTCACTACGTTCGCCACGCTGCTGTCGGCATTCACGTTCTTCGGCGGCCCGAACATCGCGTACAAACTCGGTCCCGAGTGGATTCTCGTGATGGGGCTGATGGACGGCGTCCTCTTCGGGTTGCTCTGGTACTTCGTCGGCTACAAGCAGTGGCTCGTCGGGCGCGCCCAGGGCTACGTCACGCTCGGCGAGATGCTCGGCGACCGCTTCGGGTCGCCCGCACTCCGCGGCCTCGTCGCCGCGGTCAGCATCTTCTGGCTGTTCCCGTACGTAATGTTACAGCAGGTCGGCGCCGGCACCGCACTGGAGGCGCTCACGAACGGCGCGATTCCGTACTGGGCGGGCGCGGGGTTCATCACGCTGTTCATGATCGCGTACGTCGTGCTGGCGGGGATGCGCGGCGTCGCGTGGACCGACACCCTCCAGGGCGTGTTCATGCTGACGATGACGTGGCTGGCGTTCGTCTGGGTCGCCGCCGGAATCGCGTCCTCCGGGAGCCTCGCTGGCGCGCTGCCCGCGGAATTCAAGGCACTCGGCGGCGGCGCGTACTCGCCGCAGTGGATGCTCTCGCAGGCAATCGGCATCGCGTTCGGCGTGACGATGTTCCCGCAGGTGAACCAGCGCTTCTTCGTCGGGAAATCCGAGACAGTCCTGAAGCGCTCGTTCGCGCTCTGGCCCGTGCTCGTCGTGCTCCTGTTCGTCCCCGCGTTCCTGCTCGGCGCGTGGGCGAAGGGACTCGGCCTCGCGCTCCCCGAGGGCGGCAACATCCTGCCCGTGCTGTTGAACGCCCAGACGCCGGGATGGTTCGCCGCGCTAGTCGTCGCGGGCGCGCTCGCCGCGATGATGAGTTCCTCGGACTCGATGCTGCTCTCCGGGTCGTCGTACCTCACTCGCGACCTCTACCGGCCGTTCGTGAACGCCGACGCGAGCGACCGCCGCGAGGACCTGCTCGGGCGCGCCGGCGTCGTCGTCTTCGCCACCGGCACGTTCGTCGTGAGCCTCTTCCAGCCGGGGACGCTCGTCAGCATCGGTGAGACCGCCTTCGGCGGATTCGCGCAACTCGCACTCCCGGTCGTCGTCGCGCTCTACTGGCGCAACACCACTCGCAGGGGGATGCTCGCGGGCGTCACCGGCAGCCAGGCGTTCTACCTCTGGACCGTGTTCGGCCCCACGGTCACGCTCGGCGGGTTCCCTCTGCTCGCGTCGACGTACTGGGGGTGGACGGCGTCCATCGCCGGAATGGTACTCGGCCTCGCGCTCACCGTCGGTGTCTCCGCAATCACCACGCCAGCGACTGAGGAGGACGCGACGGTCTACTTCGGCGGGCAGCGCGCCGACTGATCATCCTCGCGCACGTCGAGCGCGCTCGGCGTCACTCGTCGAGTCGCTTTGCCACCCACTCCTGGTGTTCCGCCAGCCGCGTCTCGCCGGCATCCGTCAGCGAGAGGCGGTCGTGGACGCCGTCCGGGTTTCGGTCGACGATGCCCGCGTCGACGAGTTTCCTGACCGCGCCGTCGAAGCGCTTCGGCCGGATGCGGTCGTCGTTCTTCCGCTCTACCGCGCGCTTGACGGACTGCTGGGTGGGGGCGTCCTCGCCCGCAACCACGACGCAGATATCCCGCCGCAGTCCAGAGGTCAGCCACTTGCTCATGGGTCGTCGTTGCGCACACGCACCAAAGTTGCTGACGTTCCACGGTGCCGACGTTCCGGAGTGCTACCGTTCCGCGGGCGCCGGCCTTTTTGTCCCGCTGGCACAACAGCCTGCATGACTAGCACAGCGATTGCGTTCGCCGTCGGCGCGTTACTGCTGTACGGTGGATGGGCCGTGGCCGCGAGCGTCGCGACGCGCTCGCTCTCGCCAGTGAACGCCGTGTTACTGTCCTACGTGGCGAGCCTGGTGGTCGTCGGCGGCTACGCCGTCAGCACCCGCCAACCGCTCGCGGGCGCGAGAATCGACGTCGCGTTCGCGCTGGCATCCGGCGTGATGCTCGCCGCGGGGGCGGTGTTCTTCTACACGGCGCTCGGGCAGGGCAACGTCGCCGTCGTCTCCGCCATCTCCGCGCTGTACTTCATCATCCCCGTGATCGCGGGCGTCCTCTACTTCGACGCCGTACTCAGCACCACGAACCTCGTCGGCATCGCACTCGCCGTCGTCGCCGTCGTCCTCATCTCCGCCTGAGGACGGGTGACGGACCGCGCCGACGGCCAGCACCCCAAATCTACTCGATTTCGAGACTGCCGCGCTCCGTCTCGTCGGCGCCCTCTCGCCACTCCAGTTCGAACTCCACGCTCACCTCGCCGTCGTCTGCCGACCCCTCGCGTTCGGCCTTCACCTCGAACGTCGACGTCGCGGCCGGTTCGAGCGTCACGGACTCGCCGCCGGCCGTCAGTGTGATTGGGGCACCCTCCTCGAGGTTCGACGCCACTCGACGGAGGTACGTCGCGATGCTCTCGCGGGACTGCTTGCTCTCGGACTCGAACAGCACTTCTTCGGGCATGTGCGCATAGAGGCAGCCAAGAGGGATAAACGCACCCGCTATCGGACCCGGTAGCGTGGGCGGCGTGGAGCGGCGTAGGAGCGCGGTCGGTGCGCGGTCGGTGCGCGGTCGGTGCGCGAGCGACTCGCTTGCCGGATTATATAAACGACGCGCTCCACCTGTCGGGTATGCAGACGCACGTCGTGCCGGTCGGCTTCGACTACGACCGGCTCATCGCGCCGCTCGTGCGCGACCAGTTGCGCGTCGACCGCGTCATCCTCCTGGAGGGCGCAGTCGGGAGTCAGGCGAACGTCGAGTACAGCCAGCGCATCTCCGAGAAGCTCGAACAGGACTTCCGTAACCTCCTCGGCGCGGAGACCGAGCGCGTGTCCGTCGAGGACGTGTACGCCTACGACGACGCGTTCGAGCAGGCGTTCACACTCATCGAAGACGTCCTCGATTCGGACCCGGACGGTGAGGTGTGGGTGAACATCGCGGCGATGCCCCGGACGGTGTCGTTCGCGTTCGCCACCGCCGCCCACTCGATCATGGTCGAACGCCAGGCCGACCGCGACCGCATCCACACGTACTACACGGCCCCGGAGAAGTACCTCGAGACTGAGCTCGCGGAGGAACTGCGGGCGAGCGCGGACCTGCTCGCGGACGTCGTAGACGGCGAGTTCGACGACGACGCCGTCCGAGAGCGTCTCGACGCCGCCCGCGACCTGCTCGCGGAATTCGACGAGCGGGGAACCACCATCGGCGCGAAGGAGATCGACGGCAGCCACGTCGTCGAACTCCCGGTCGCCTCGTTCTCGAACGTCAAGCCCTTCGAGGAACTCATCCTGTTCACGCTCGGCGAGCACGGCGAGTTCGACTCCGTCAGCGACCTCGCGGAAGCGCTCGCCGCCGACCTGAACGAGGAGTACACGGATTCGTTCCGCTCGAAGGTCATCTACACGGTGGACAAACTCGGCCCTGGTGGGAAGGGGTACGTCGAGCGCGAGGAACACGGGAAGTCGTATCGCACTCGATTGTCGCGCATCGGCGAACTGTGGGTGCGCGCGCACGGCGACGAGTGAGAGCGACTGGGCGTGGTTACCATCCGAATCCCGCGTGGTCGTCGGGCACAGCGAGTGGACTCCTCGGCGGGTCCTCGGGTAACTCGGTGTCGTTGTAGACGCCGGGGGCGACGTCGTTCGGGGTGTCGGGGTACAACAGCGACGCGAGTTCCTGTATCTGGCCGCGTCCCACGCTGAGTTCGAACTGGCCGCCGCCGTACAGCGAGACGTCGCGCTCGTTCGCCCATTCGATGGTCTCGAAGAGGGATTCGAGCGTTCCGAACCGCGATGGCTTGACGTTCAGCCAGCGCGGCTGGAACGGGAGGTCGCGCACGTCCTCCAGGCCGTGGATCGGCGCGTCCCACGAGATGCGGTCGGCGTGTTCGCTCACGAGGTCGGCGGTGGCGTCCTCGTCGTCGGTCGCATCTGCTGCCCCCACGAGCGCGGGGTCTTCGACGACGGCCTCGGGGAACGTCTCGAAGACGTGCTCGTAGAGGTCGCGGTTCGCGGACTGGTCGACCTCCGTGCCGTGGTACTGGCCCTTCAGGTCGACGACGCGAACCGCATCCGTCGCGGCCAGCGTTTCGAACGTCTCGTCGGTCCAGGCGTCGGTGGCGTCGAGTTTGAGTTCGGCCTCGGGGTAGCGTTCGAGGAGGTCCTCGACGCGCCCGGTGTCCCCCTCGGGCACGCTCTCGCTGACGGCGAAGCGCACGGGGTCGTACTGGCGGTCGAGTCGGTCGCCGAGCGTCTCGCCGGCCTGCCGGAGCGCCAGGTCGAGCGCGGCGGCCTCGAACCCCCAGCGGCGGTAATCCACGAAGTCGCGGCGCTCCGGGAGGCCGGCGGGCCAGAGGTCCGCGTCGTCCAGCGCGCCCGAGAACGAGTCGAGCGTGTACTCGCCGGTGAGGTCGAGCGCGCGGTCCGCGCCCTCGCTGTCCGCGTGTTCCGTGAGGGCAGTGAGATCGTCGTGGAGGTCGGCCTCGTAGGTGACGTCCTCGCCGCGGCCCGTCTCGCCCGCGCCGCGGAGCGTCACGACAGTCGTGACCCTCGTGAATCCGGGCGTCTCGCGCTCGACTTGCTCGAGTTCGACGGCTTCCACCACGAGCGACAGGTCGGCGACGGCGTCGTACATGCCGGGACAGTCGAGCGCTAGCGGGAAAAGCGCTCAGTCCGCAGCGCGAGTCTCGAGCGTTTTGACGCGCGTGGCGAGCGCGAGGAACGTCGCGAGAATCGTGAGCGCGACCGCCGCGGCCGCCGCGAGGTCGTGGGCAGCCAGCGAGTGGTCGACGGCGGCGCCGACGACTTCCGCGCGCAGGATGGTGTGGTGCGGGCCGCCGAGCACGGTGAGGAAGTAATCCACGAGGTCGTTACCGGCGTACCACGCGACGGCGAGTGCGACTGCGGGAACGGAGAACGTCGCGTAGCGGTGGATGACGAACGCCTCGAGCACCATCGCGAGGTGGCTCAGAATCAGGAACCAGTACATCCCCCACCAGAGGGCGCCCTGGCCGTTCACGACGAGCTGGACGAACGGCGTCCAGAACCCGAGCTTGAGGGTCCCGAAGAACGCCAGCGCGTGCAGCCAGTCTGCGTCCCAGTCGAGTTTGTACGCGGCAAGCGACAGCCCGATGAACAGCGTCGCCACGGGGCTGTCGGGGACGAGCGGCCACGCCACCAGTTGGGTCGCCCGAAGCTGGAAGCGGTAGTACCAGAAGCCGAACGCGGTGCCCGCGAGATTGATAGCGACGATGAGCCACGCGTACCGGAGCGCCAGGTTCTCCAGTTTCTCCGGGAGCGGCGCGACGTACCACGGGAGCGCGGCGCGCTCGGGGAGCGTTTCGTCCCCCGACAACGACACCCGCGACGACAGCGACATACCCCGACCGTCCGCCCGCGACGCCATAGCCTTGTGGGGTTCCCCAGAGTTCACCCGCCGGCCAGCCGGCTCGAATCACGCTAACCAACCAACCGATGTCGACAGCAAACTGATCAGCCGACAGCCTGGCGGATTGAAAGGGCGAGGCGCGCAGGACGAAGGCAGGCGACGCAAGCACTGCACCGGAGTGAGCGGAACGAACGAGGGAAGCGCACAGCGAGACTCCCGAGTCGTGCGCGCCGAGGGCTTTCAGGCATCGTTATCGGTTCGAGCAGTACCGAATGCACAAACGACCGCACTCCGTTCCGCAACCAACCCAATTAAGCGGTGCCCCGCGCAACGTCAGGGTATGACCGAGACCGACCTGGAGGACTTGCGACGCGGCAGCGACCTGGTGAAACGCGGCTTCGCGAAGATGCAGAAGGGCGGCGTCATCATGGACGTCGTGGACGCCGAGCAGGCCCGAATCGCGGAGGAAGCGGGCGCCGTCGCGGTGATGGCCCTGGAGGCCGTCCCGGCGGACATCCGGAAGCGCGGCGGCGTGGCGCGGATGGCGGACCCGGCGGACGTCGAGGAGATCATCGACGCCGTCTCCATCCCGGTGATGGGGAAGTCCCGCATCGGCCACCGGAAGGAAGCCCAGATTCTGCAGGCGGTGGGCGTGGACATGATCGACGAGTCCGAAGTCCTCACGCCGGCGGACGACAAGTACCACATCGACAAGCGCGAGTTCACGGCGCCGTTCGTCTGTGGCGCGCGGAACCTCGGCGAGGCGCTCCGGCGCATCGACGAGGGCGCGGCGATGATCCGCACGAAGGGCGAGGCGGGCACGGGCGACGTGAATCAGGCGGTCCACCACCAGCGCGCCATCAAGGGCGCCATCCGCGAACTCGAGGGGATGAACCACGAGGAACGCGAGATGTGGGCTCGCGAGAACGAGGCGCCCGCTGACCTCGTCCACGAGACCGCCGACATGGGTCGACTGCCGGTCGTGAACTTCGCGGCGGGCGGCATCGCGACGCCCGCGGACGCGGCGCTGATGATGCACCACGAGTGCGACGGCATCTTCGTCGGGTCGGGCATCTTCGGCGCGGAGGACCCCGAGTCGATGGGTCGCGCGGTCGTCGACGCCGTGAACAACTGGGACGACCCGGAGCGCCTCGCGGACATCTCCGCGAACATCGGGTCGGGCATGAAAGGCGAGGCGAACGCCGACCTGCCCGAGGAAGAGCAGATGCAGGGTCGCGGGAACTAAGTCCGCTGGACGTCGCTACCGTCGGTTTTCTCAGAAGCCACCCCAGCGCAGATACACCATCACGGCGACGATGGCGAGCTGGAGGACGCCCTGGACGCCCGAGAGTTTCGCGTTCCGCATCCCGATGTCGCCGATGAGCTGGGTGTCCGGGTTCGCGGACGTCATCTCGCGGTAGATGCGAACCTCGCCGGGCATCAGCACGCCGAACCCGACGACGCTGAGCGCGGCGACGATGACGAGTGCGGCGGCGATGGCGTGGTTGGTCATCGCGAATCCGGGGAGCGCGACGACGAGATAGGCGACACTGCCGACGGTGGCGGCGCCGAACCACGCCTGCCAGCGCCAGTCCCGGAACGCGTCGAGTTGCCAGCCGATGAGGGCGAGCGCCGGGAGGAGCGTGACGGTGGTGAAGACGGCGAGCCACGCGTCCGCGTGCGGGAAGAGGTCCATCCGGAGCGCGAGCGTGATGCCGCCGACGATGGTGACGAGCGCGAGCGTCGGCAGGAGGAACGTCATCTTCGGCGTGAACCGCTGGAAGACGCTCGCGCGTTCCTCTACGTCGAGGCCGCCGAGCACCGGACCGAGCACGATGGCCATGAAGAGGTCGATGCCGGTCCAGAGCACGCCCGCCATGACGTGCACGTAGGTGTGTTGTTCGACCGTACCGAACGCGACGGCGTAGACCAGTGCCGCCAGCGGGAGCGCGACCGCACCCGCCGCGAACGCCGAGTTCGCCCGGGTTCCCATCCCGCTGATGGTTCCGTGAACTGTCGTTCTGGTTGACATGGTTGGCAGTTCTCGGCTCGGTTCATAGTTGTTTCCACGGTGGCGGAGTGGAGTTCGAGTCCTCCCCGAACCGCTCGGACTTCGACGGAGCCGAGCTATCACGGTTCGACGGAACGAGCTGTCGTGGCGACGCTGTCGCTGTCAGGTCGTCGCCGAGCACGCCACGGCATCGATTGGCGCCGAGCAAACAGGCGGTGGCTGGTGGTCAGTTCTCCTCGCGAACGACGACAGTGCCGGCGACGCGGTCGCCGATGCGCTGGCGCTTGTCGCTGGCGGCCATCGCGATGAAACCGACGACGTAGTAGAACAGGCCGTCGATGATGCGGAGAAGGTTGCGGACGAACGCGGCGCCGTAGTCCAGGGTCTCTCCGGTCTCCTTGACGACCTTGATTCCGAACACCCGCTTGCCCACAGTGTAGCCGTCCCACGCGCCCTCGAGCAGGAAGGCGTAGAACAGCGCGGCAGCAATTCCGACGAGAATACCAAGCAGAGTGGCACCACCGGCAATCCCATCACTGCCAGCGAACGCACCGATGAATCCGCCAACAAGTCCGCCGATGAACGAACCGATGAAGAACAGCACGACCATAATTATCGAGTCGACGAGTTGTGCGCCGATCCGCGAGCCGATGATGTCGGTATCGTCGCGGTCCGGCTGCTTCGAGTATCCTGACATGAGTGAATCGACAATTTCAGAACTGTTGTATAAATGTTCCTGTGGCGTTACCAGACTGTAGAACGCCATCCGATTCCGCTCAGGGAGTGCCTCGAAGAATCGACGCCCCACCCCCGATTCCGGTTCGGTACGCGGTGGCGTCGACGCCAGCGTCGTCGAACGCCTCCACGAGCGCACCGGCGACGCGGCGCTGAGCAGTCGGGAGACAGACCGCGAGCACCGCCGGGCCCGCACCGCTGACCGTGACGCCCGTCGCGCCTGCGTCGAGCGCGGCGTCCCGGACGGCGTCGTAGCCGTCGACGAGTCGCGCTCGCGCGGGCGTGACGACGCGTTCCTCCAGGCCGCGTCCGACGAGCGCAGGGTCGTTCCGGCACATGCCGAGCGTGAGCGTGGCCGCGGACCCGACGGTGTCGACGACGTCGTCCATCGACGCGCTCTCGGGAACGACCTCACGGGCGTCGCTGGTGGAGACGACAAAATCCGGGAGACACGCGACCAGGGAGAGCGACGCGTTCACGTGCTCGATACCGTCGTCGCGGACGATCGTGAATCCGCCGAGGATCGCGGGTCCGACGTTGTCAGCGTGGGCGTCACCGGAAACGGCGGCCTCACCCTCGGCGGCGACGCGCACGAGTTCCTCGTCGCCGAGATTCCGGTCGTAGAGCGCGTCGAGCGCGACGGCGGCGCCGGCGGCGCTCGCGGCCGAGGAGCCGAGTCCCGACGAGGGGCGGACGCCCTTGTCGATGCGGATGTGTGCGGGCGCGTCGAGCGCGTCGGCGACGACGCCGGCGGTGTTCTGCGCGGGGTCTTCGGGGATGTACTGCGACCCGAGTCCGGTCACCTCGATGGTTGTCTCCGCGGCGCGCTCGACGCGAACCACGTCCGCGGGCCGGTCGAGCGCCACCCCGAACGTGTCGAATCCGCTGCCGAGGTTGGCGCTCGTCGCCGGCGCGCGAACTGCTATCATGCCTCCTCGTTCCGGTGGCCGCGGCAAAAGCATAGCGGAGGACTCACCCAGTGAGGACTACGGCCCGACTCGAGCGAGAACTACGCTCCCATCCACGTTTGAACCGAACCCTCACTCGACAGTGAACTCGAAGCGCGCGCCGCCGTCCTCGCTCTCCGCGAGTGCGACGGTCCAGTCGTGGGCGCCCGCGATCTGTTCGACGATGGCGAGCCCGAACCCGGTTCCCTCGTCGTTCGTGGTGTAGCCGCGATCGAAGACCTGTTCGCGCTCGTCCATCGGGATACCGGGGCCGTCGTCAGCGACGAAGAAGCCGTCCTCGGTCGCGCCGACGCGTACGGCGACGGCCGAGTGACTTCCGTCGGCGGCGACGTCGTCCGACGCAGTCAATCCGTCCGGCGAACCGTGTTCCACGGCGTCCTGGCGAGCCTGCAAGGCAGGGCTCGCCGAACCGTGTTCGACGGCGTTCCGGAAGAGGTTCTCGAGAAGTCGCAGGAGCGCCGTCTCGTCGGCCGCGAGTTCGCGGTCGCCGCCCACTTCGAGTGTTCCGTTCGCGTCCGTCGCGTCGACCAACTGCCAGGCGGTGCGCGCAGTCGCGGCGAGTGAGACGGTCGCGTGGTCGCGTTCGGCGCGTTCCTCGCGAGCGAGCGTGAGGAGGTCGTCGATGATACGCTCCATGCGGTCGAGCGCGTCGGCGGTCTCCTCGAAGTGGTCGTCGTCCCCCCTTTCTCGGCCGAGTTCGAGATTCCCTTTGGCGACGTTCAGGGGGTTCCGGAGGTCGTGACTGACGACGTTCGCGAACTCCTCGAGACGCTGCTCTCGGGCGTGGCGTTCGGTCACGTCGCGAACCGTCACAGTGCGACCGAGACGCGACGTGCCGCGTTCGACGGAGGCGACCGACACCTCGAAGACGTGGCGCTCGCCGTCACGGAATGCGTCGCATTCGTGCTGACCGGACCGCCGCCAGCAGTCCCCGCCGAGAGCTGGCGTCAACGCCTCGCCAGCGTGCGCACCGACCGCGGCGGCCGCGAGCTCGCGTCCCGCGGGGTTGGCGGTGACGACGCGGTCGGCGTCGTCGAGGACGAAGACGGCGCTGTCGAACTCCTGGACGACGGTCTCCCAGGCGACCGGCGCGAGCCGGAACAGTTCGTTGCGCGCGACGCTCCACGCGACCGCGCCGGCAGTGACGATGAACGCGAGCGCCGGGAGGTTCACCGCGGGAAACGGGTTGGCTCCGGAGATGTAGACGAGACCGGCGACGGCTGGTACGAACGCACCGACGAGCAACCCCGTGGTCTGCCGCCTGTATATCGATGCGCCCGCGGCGAGTCGTCGCGCGAGTAACCACATCGAGACAGCCACAAGCGCGTAGATGTACACCATGAACGCGTAGAACACAGGTCCGTGGCCGGTATGGAGCGCCACGAACCCGCCCTTGGATATGGTCTCCGTGCTCGTCCAGACGAGGGTGGTGGCTGGGTACGTGACCACGAGGGCGTACGTCACGACGGGCGGGACGGCGAGCGCCAGACGCCAGCGGCGGTCCAGGAGGTCGTCGTACCCGAGGTACGAGAGGACGAACGTGAACCAGAGCAGTGGCGCGGTGACGTTCCCAGCGTACTCGATCTTCGCGAACAGGAGTTGGGCGTCCGTCGTCGTGACCGAGAGTTCGGCGGCGTACCCGAGCATCCAGACTGCCGTCGCCAGCAGCAGCGGAATGGCGTACTGGACGTCCCGCGACTGCTCGTTCCATTGGCGCGCGAGGTGAACGGCGAACACCGCAAACGCGAATCCGCACACCACCAGCGGGAGCGTGTACGGAGTCGCCTGCAGAGCCATACCCGCGCATCGAACGCCCCTCCCAAATATATGGTGGCACCGGGCGATACTACCGCCGCTTCGAACGCTGTCGTGGACCGTAACGCTAACCCCGAGTCGCGCCCCACGATTGTACATGATTGCCATCGTCGGGGGCGGCATCGCGGGGCTGGCGGCCGCGCACCGACTCCAGGGCCACGGCCACGACGTCCGCGTGTTCGAGGCGTCGGACTCGGTCGGCGGCCTCGCGGCGACGCGGGAGACGGCGGGCGACCCCATCGAGACGTTCTACCACCACCTCTCGGCGTCCGAGGAGACCATCGTGGAGTTGATCGAGGAACTCGGCCTCGGCGACGACCTGCGGTGGCCCATCGGAAAGAACGCGTACTACGTCGACGGCACCGTCCACCCGATGGACACACCGTGGGAGATCCTGGCGTTCCCGCACTGGAGCGTCTACGACACGTTCCGTCTCGGAATGTTGATGCTGGACGTGGACGTTCGCGGCGGCGTCCCCTCCTTCGACACGTACGACAGACTCGAGGATTTCGAGGACGTCTCCGTCAAGGAGTTCTGCATCGAACACACCACGCGGAACGTCTACGAGACGTTCTTCCAGCCGCTCCTGCGAGCGAAGTTCGGGGACCGCGTGAGCGACGTGAGCGCGGCGTGGCTGCTCGGCCGCATCAAGTTCCGCGGCGAACGCGACCTGCTGCGCGGCGAACCCCTGGGGTATCTCGACGGCGGGTTCGGGCGCCTGAACGCCGCGCTGGTCGACGCGGTCGGACGCGAGAACATCGAGACGAACGCGCGCGTGACGAACCTCGGCGTCGCGGACGGCACAGCCCGGACGGTGACCGTGGAGCGAAGCGGCGGCGCGGGCCAGGGTGACGGCGACGATACAGCGCAGTCCGACGGCGGCGGTTCGGCCCGCTCAGTCGCCGACACGGCCTTCGACTGGCAGGGCGAGGAGACCTTCGACGTGGACGCCGTGGTGGTCGCGGCGATGCCGAACGTCCTCGAGGAGCTCACGGGCTACGAGTGCGACATCACGTTCCAGGGGACGGTGTGCTCGCTCGTGAGCATGGACCGCCAGCTCACGGACACGTACTGGCTGAACATCGCGGACGACGCGCCCTTCGGCGCGCTCATCGAGCACACGAACTTCATCTCCGAGGAGCGCTACGGCGGCGAACACCTCCTGTACGTCCCGAAGTACATCCAGAGTCCCGAAGACGAGGTCTGGCAGATGAGCGACGACGAGGTCGAAGAGCACTGGCTCGCGGGCCTGGAGGACCTCTTCCCGTCGTTCGACCGGAGCCACGTCAACTGGATCGAGACGGCCCGGAACCCCCGCACCGCGCCGGTCTACGAGCGCGGCTACCTCGACATGGTGATTCCGTACCACCTCGAGGAGTCGGTGGGCGACGGCGTCTACTACGCGGGGATGGCCTCGCGCGCTCAGTACCCCGAGCGTTCGCTGAACGGCGGCATCGTCGCTGGCTACGAGTGTGCGGACCGAATCGCTGGTGAGAGAGAAACGACGGGGAGAAACAGCGAGCGCCGGGACGGATAAGCGCGTGACACGGACCAGCAAGTGCGACAGACATTTACACACCCACGTCACAAGATGGCGGAGGTGAGAGCAGATTCTCCGCGTCGAATTTCAGACTGAACCGACCGGCACAATCGACCGGCTCGCGTCGTGCATCGATGATGTCCAGAGTATCGAGTTGGACAACGCCTTCTACGTCGAGGACGGGAAATGGATCGAGTCGTTGACGGTGTCGACAACCGAGCCCTTCGACGCCGAGGAGGTCGTGTTCGGTATCTCGGGGACGACGTACTTCTACGGGCAGACGGTGCCGACCGGCTCGTCCGACCGGTACGCGGTTCGGATGATGGTCCTCACGAACGAATCGTACCCGTTCATTCTCGGACTGATCTTGCGCGCAGAAGCGATTCCGAACCGAATCGTGCTGACGCAGGGGGTGTTCGAGATTGTGTTGACGACGCGGACGTGGGACGGGTTCCGTGACCTCGCAGACGAGATAGAGGCATCGCTAGGAAGATTCGATTTGGCGAGTGTGAACAAAATCGCGTCCCCTGGCGAACCCCTCGACAGCGGGCGGCTGACGGAGGTGTTAGTGACGAAACTCCCGGACGCACAGTTGCAGACGCTGGAAATAGCGTACACGATGGGGTACTTCGAGGTACCGCGAGAGGTGTCGGCGACAGACGTGGCGGACGAACTGGGGGTGGCGCAGTCGACGATGAGCGAACGCCTTCGAACGGCAGAGCAGAACCTTCTAGAGATTGTCTACGGCCCGCGGCACTGAGACTTGCGCGCGCCGGCCACGAGGGGTCGTTACGGGTTCAGCCATCAGTGTGATATGTTATCAAACACCAATCCAACTTATAACGTGATACACATCGTTTCCCATCGGGACCATAATGATTGTTTTAACCCCTAATTGAGGAAGTGGCATGGTATCGAAAGACCGTGATGGACCGGGCGAGTCGTCAGACAACCGAACACTCAGTCGACGTGGCTACCTGACTTCTGCGGCAGTCGCCACTGCGGGCCTCTCGACACTCGCGGGCTGTAACAAGTCGAGTGGAGGAGGTCTAGAGGCGAAAGTGCCCGACGGAGTTCCCGCATCGGTCAAAACGAAGTACTGGCACGACTGGTCGACCATCGAGGCGGAAGAACCGCCCCTCGACTACACGGCGAAAGCCGGGTCGGTCCTAGAACCGATTCCGATGGAGTTCTCCAGCGAAGACGACCCCTGGATGCGAGAGCACGCTCTCATGATGAAACGCGCCGCAGAGAATCTCGGTGCGTCCGTTACGCTGAACGACCGTCCGCTCAATCAGCTCTATGCGCAGAGCTGGAACACGCCAGGGCTCGAAGCGGTCGTCTCGATGAGTACCCACGGTCCCGACCCACAGCGCGGGCTCGACCCGAACCCCCTCCTGATGCGCCGGCACAAGAACAGCCCCTCGAACTACGACAACTACTTCAACCCCGAACTGAACGAAATCCTCGAAAAACAGCGCACGCTGACAGGCGACGAATCGAAGCGGAAGCAACTCGTCGACGAGGCACAGCGCATCTTCGCCGAGGACGTCGGGGCGATTATCAGCCTCTTCCCCGACGTCATCACCGCGGCGAACACGAACCGGTGGTCGGGGTACGTGATGACGCCCGGGAACGGACCGACAGGGGACTCCTTCCAATGGTCAGAGGTAAATCTCCAGCCTCAGGCAGACAGCTCCACGTACGTGAAGGGGGTCACTACGTCGATGAACTCACTCAACCTCCCCTGGGCGGCTGGCGGCGCTGAGGAAAAACGCCTGAAGTACATCTACGACGGCCTGTTCGACGCCAACCCCAACCTCGAGGTGATTCCGGCGCTCGCGACAAACGCGGCGTTCACGGACGACACAACGGTCGAATTCGACCTCCGAGAGGGGGTCACGTGGCACGATGGCGAACCCTTCACGGCGGAAGACGTGAAGTTCACCGTTGACATATACAAGGAGTACACTTCGACGAGCCAGGTAGCGTTCTACGAACCCATCGAAAGCGCGGAAGTTCTCGGAGACCACAAGGTCAAGTTCAACCTGAAATATCCGGACGCCGCGTTCCTGACCCAGCGCGTCGTGCGCAGTGTCATCATTCCGAAGCACAAGTGGAAGGACGTCGAAACGCCGTCCCGCCACAGCCCGAAGAATCCAGTCGGAACGGGGCCGTTCAAGTACAAGAGCTGGAGCCAGGGCTCTCAGTTCGAGGTCAAGCGTAACGACGGCCACTGGATGTTCGACGATGCGTGGCGTCAGAAACATCTCGGCGACCAGGCAGTGTCCGGGCCAGGAGTGGAGGGCGTCATCTGGGTCAACCTCAGCAACGTCGACACGATGCTCGGCTCTCTGAAACAGGACCAGATCGACGCGGTCGGCACGACGCTCTCGAACAGCCAGGCGAACCGGGCCGCGAACACAAGTGGTATCGAGAAGATGGTCGCGGAGAACTTCGCGCCACTCGATGCGAAGCTAATGTTCTCCTGTCCGCTCATCCGAGACAAGGAGTTCCGCGTCGCGTTCGCCAAGTCGGTCGACAAACGCGGGTTCGTCGAGGAGGTCCTTCTCGGGAACGCTACGGTTCCGAACGGGGAGAATCCGATCTCTCCGATCACACCCTGGAACACGAAGGACACGAAGAACTACACGCACGACCCCCAGGCCGCGAAAACCATCCTGAAGCAGGCCGGATACACGTGGGACGGGAGTGGCAGCCTCCGATACCCGAACGGGGACGCGTGGGGCGCGTTCGTCGAACGCATCCAGAACGGGAACACGCACAAGCGCCGTGCCGAACTGGGTCAGCCAGACTTCTCCTGACCACTCCGAACCACTACCATTCAATGTCAACAGACACACCGCTCGACGGTCTCACCGTCGTAGACGCCGCCAGTCTGTACGCGGGTCCGCTGTCCGCGATGATCCTGGGCGACTTCGGTGCCGATGTCATCAAGGTCGAACATCCCGAACACGGTGACGCCCTCCGTGAGTTCGGCGACTACCCCGAGGAGCTCTCCTACCAGTGGGTGAACCGGAACAAGAAGAGCGTCCCGCTTGACTTGCACGCGGAGGACGGCCAGGAGATATTCCGAGAGCTCGTCGCGGACGCGGACGTACTCGTCGAGAACTTCCGCCCGGGAACGCTCGAGGATTGGAACGTCGGTTGGGAGACGCTCTCCGACCTGAACGAGGATCTCGTGATGGTTCGCGTCACCGGGTTCGGGCAGACCGGCCCCTACAGTAATCGCCCTGGATTCGGCACACTCGTCGAGGCGATGAGCGGGTACGCGTACTCGACCGGGCAGCCTGACGGCCCGCCGACCCTTCCTCCCACTGCGATGGCGGACACCGTGAGTGCACTCCACTCCGCGTACGCCGCCATGATGGCGCTCTACTGGCGTGATACACAGAACGGCACTGGCCAGTACGTCGACACCTCGATACTCGAGTCGATGTTCGGCGTGCTCGGCGATCACGTCACCGAGTACGGCAGGAAGGGGATCGACCACGAGCGATCAGGGAATCAGAGCAGCCGGACCGCCCCGAGGAACACTTACCGGACGAAAGACGACCGGTGGGTCGCGATATCCGGGAGCGCGCCGAGTATCGCGGAACGAATCCTCCGGATCGTTGGTGGTGAGGACCTCGTCGAGGACGCCCGGTTTCAGACGATGGAGGGGCGCCTCGAGCACGTCGAGGAGTTAGACGCCATCATCGAGGACTGGATGCGAGAACGCACCCGCGAGGAGGTCATCGACATCTTCGAGGAACACGGCGCGGCGCTCGGTCCGGTGAACAACATGGGGGACATCTTCGAGGACGAGCACTTCGACAGACGAGACGCCATCCTGCACGTCGACGATGGCGACGAGGAGGTTCCGATGCGGGGTGTCTTTCCGAAGCTCTCCGAGACGCCGGGACGCGTCGAACACCCTGGTCCGGATATCGGCGAGCACACCGTCGACGTCATCACCGAGTACACAGACAGAACGCCGGACGAGGTGCGGCAACTGGCCGACGACGGCGTCACGCACGTCGGGGGCGAAGGCGATGACTAACCGACTCCGACGGTCGTTCCTCTACACGCCCGCCGACGACGAGTCGATGATGCGGAACGCCGTACGGCTCGACGATGCGGACGCAGTTATCTTCGACCTCGAGGATGCCATTCCGACGGACGCGCTCGACGAGGCGCGGGAGAGTATCGCTGTCGTACTCGAGGAGACGGACAACAGAGCCACAGAGACGTGTACGCGCATCAACGGCCTGCAGACGAATCACTGGCAGACTGACCTCCGGGCGAGTATCGCGGCCGGCGTCGACACAGTCGTTCTCCCGATGATCGAACAGCCTCGGCAGGTCGACATGGCAGTCGAGGCTGCTGCAGAGGTCGGCGACGACAGCCCGGAGTTCCTTGTGACCATCGAGACGCCACGTGGCCTGTTCAACGCGGCGGAGATTGCCGAGCGCGGCGGGGAGTACGAGTCGGTCACTGCGCTCTCCTACGGACTGGGGGACTACACGCGCGCCATCGGTGCAACCGGCAAACCAGCAGAGATGGAGAGGTTTCTCAGGCAGACCATCGTCAGCGCGGCCTCTCTCGGTGGCCTCGACCCGATTACGACGGTCTACCAGGATATCGACGACGATGGAGGGCTGCGTGAGCACGCCTCTGCGGCGCGGCGACTCGGCTACATCGGACAGAAGGCCATCCATCCCACTCAACTATCGACGCTCAACGACATGTACACACCAACCCAGGACGAGTACGAGGAAGCCGTCCAGTTCGTCGACGCGTTCGACAGCGCCGACCGGGATTCACTGGTCGTCGACGGCGTCTTCCTCGACACAGCGATCGTCGAACAGTACCGGACAGTAATCGACCGCCACGAAGAGGTGGCCAGGTGAGCGACTTCCGGCGGTTCCTCGTGAAACGGGTCGCCATCGCGATGATGCTCACAGTCGTCTCCGTCAGCATCATCTTCGTCGTCCTCCGGCTGCTCCCCGGAACCCCATTTGAGGCGCTCATCACTGCCGGCAACCTCAGTGAGAAGCAGGTGCAGGAGATCATGGCCACGTACGGCCTGAACCAACCAATCTGGAAGCAGTACCTCTCGTACCTCCAGAGTCTTCTCACCTTCCAGTTCGGGTACTCCATCCTTCGAAGTCGTCCCGTGTGGGACATTCTCGCCCCAAAACTCGTGAACACACTCGTTCTCCTCGTGCCCGCACTACTCACCACCGCTATCTTAAGTTCTCTCCTCGGGATGTACGTGGGGTGGAATCGCGGGACAACCACCGAAAAGACGAGCATCATCGGGACGACGTTCCTCCGATCGACGCCGGTGTTCATCACGGCGATTCTCCTGCTCATGGTGTTCTCCTATCAGTTGAATCTCGTTCCAGCCTTCGGGATGCGCTCGATCACGGCGTCTCCGAAGGGATACTACCAGACGTTCGCGTCCCTGGACTTCCTACATCACTACATCCTCCCGTTCTCCATCGCGGTACTCTACTACAGCGGGGACTTCCTCCTGTTAGCCCGCAACGGCGTCATCGAGAAGCGGGGATCGGAGTTCCTGAAACTCCACAAGGCAAAGGGGCTGTCAGAGTACGAGCAACTTGCGCGAGCAGGCCGGAACTCCATGCTCCCGATTCTGACGTACTTCGCGCTTCGTCTCGGCATGATCTTCCAGGGGCTCATCCTCCTGGAGGTCGTGTTCGCGTGGCCCGGAATCGGGCGAGCGCTCGTACTCGCCATCCAGCAACAGGACTATCCGCTCGTGCAGGCGGCTGTGTTCATCATGGCGCTCGCCGTCATCATCGCGAATCTGCTCGCGGATGTCCTGTACGCATACTTCGACCCCACCGTCTCGACCAGTGGAGGTGGTGCGGCGTGAGCACGGAGTCCAAGAACGGCGCCGTCCTCTTCGAGCGCGTGAACGCGATTCGGTCGGCCATCGCCGAGCAGTTCGCGTTCCTCCGCCAGGATCGCCTCGCATTCGCCGGTGCGATCATTCTCGTGGTGTTCGTGTTCCTGGGGCTGTTCGGGCCGATGCTCGCCCCCCACGACCCAATCGAGTACGACGTGACGGCCAGCGACGGGAGTGTGATGCGACTCGCGGAGCCGAACGCGCGCGCACTGTTCGGTACAACAGCCTACGGAAAGGACGTGTTCAGCCAGTTCCTCGCCGGTGCCCGGCCGACACTCATCGTCGGACTCGTCGGCGGGGTTCTCACGGGCCTCATCGGCTTCCTGATCGGACTGGTGAGCGGATACTACGGTGGGTGGGTCGACGAGGTGCTGATGCGGTTCACGGACCTCACGTTCTCGCTCCCGTTCATGCCCATGGCACTCCTCCTGTTGACGTTCATCACGTCCAACATCTGGGTGATCACGGCGGTCATCGCGGCGTTCCTCTGGAAGATGCCGGCACGCGTCGTCCGCTCGGAGGTGCTCTCGGTGCGCGAGCGAACGTTCGTCAAGTCCGCGCGCGCAAGCGGTGCGAGCAACCTGCGGACGATGTTCCTGCACGTCGCACCGAACGTCCTGCCCATCGGCTTCCTGTACACGGCGTACGGGGTCGCGTGGGCGATATCTGCGCAGGCGAGTCTCGCGTTCCTCGGCTTCGGCGACCCGACGATGACCAGCTGGGGACGGATGCTTCGGATGGTGTTCGACTCCGGAAGCATCCGGTTCGCGTGGTGGTGGGTGCTCCCGCCGGCACTCAGCATCGCGGCCGTCACGACATCAGTGTTCCTCGTCGGACGCGCCTACGAGGAAGTCATCAACCCCGAAATCCAGACGAACCAATGAGTCTGCTCGACGTCAACGACCTCGAGGTCACGTACAGCACGAAAGACGGGAAGGTACACGCCGTCAACGGCGTATCTTTCAGCATCGACCAGGGAGTGAACTACGGGCTTGCCGGCGAATCCGGTTCGGGGAAGTCTACCGTAGCCGAGGCCGTTCTCGGTCTTCTCCCCGACAACGGAATCGTCGAATCCGGAACCGTCGAGTTCAGAGGCCAGGAGCTCACGGGACTCACCGACGAGGGGCTCCGGGACGTCCTCTGGGAGGACATCGCCTACATCCCCCAGAGCGCGATGGACTCCCTCGATCCGGTGATGACGACGGGTGCCCAGATACGGCAAGCGATACAGAAACACCGCAACGTCTCGACGGAGACCGCCAGAGACCGCGTCCGGGAACTCTTCGACATCGTCGACCTCGACCCCGACCGAATAGACGACTATCCCCACGAGTTCAGCGGCGGGATGCGACAACGCGTCACCATCGCCATGGCACTCGCTCTCGAACCCGATCTCATCATCGCGGACGAGCCAACCACGGGACTAGACGTCGTCGTTCAGGACAAGATTATCGACAAGATACTCGATATCCAGGAGCGCATGGACAGTTCGTTGCTCCTCATCACCCACGAAATCGGGGTGATCGCAGAGACGTGTGACGAACTTTCGATTCTCTACGGAGGGAAGGTGATGGAACAGGGGAGCGTCGACAACGTCCTCATCAACCCGACGAACCCTTACACGATGGGGTTGAAGAACTCCTTCCCGGAGATCGACGAGGAGTCGTCGAATCCGGTATCGATTCCGGGGTCACCGCCAGACCTCGACAGCGTTCCGTCTGGTTGTGTGTTCCAGGACCGGTGTCCGTTCGCAACAGAGGAGTGTGCGGACGAACATCCAGACTTCGTCGACCTCCCGAATCGGAACCACAGGTCGGCGTGCCACCACGTTCAACAAGCTGCGACGATGCGACAGGACGCGACTGAAGCCGAAACGTGGGGTATCAAAGACGACGACGCCGCGTCGTCGGACGTCGGGGAGACGATTTTAGAGACGAAGGACTTGGAGAAGCACTACGGACGGAGTCAGTCACTACTCAGCAAGGTCAGAGGGGAGAACCCGAACCCCGTTCGCGCCGTCGACGGTGTGTCACTCTCCGTCCGGAAGTCGGAGGTCCTCGGAATCGCTGGCGAATCCGGATGCGGTAAATCCACGCTCGGCGAGACGATCGCGTTGCTCGAGGAACCGACTGGCGGGGGAATCGTGTTCGACGGCCAGTCAGACGAGTACTACCGCGACGGGAACATGAAGGAGTTCAGGCGGAAGGCGCAGATCATCTTCCAGGACCCCTATGACTCGCTGAACCCCCGACAGACGGTCAGGGAACTCGTCGGCGAACCACTCACGATTCACGACTACCGGACAGACGAACGAACAGCCGCAGTCACGGAGACCCTAGAGAAGGTCGGACTGACGCCAGCACGAGGCTTCCTCGACCAGTACCCCCACGAACTCTCTGGCGGCCAGCGCCAGCGAGTCGCCATCGCACGCGCGCTCGTCCTCGATCCGGACTTCCTCATCTGTGACGAGCCCGCGTCGATGCTCGACGTCTCCCTCAAGGTGAACCTCCTCAACCTCCTTCGTGACCTCGCGGACACCGACGACATCGGCATCATCTACATCAGTCACGACCTCGCCAGCCTCACGCAGGTCTCGGACCGACTCGCCATCATGTACCTCGGTCGTGTCGTCGAGGAAGGGCTCGTCGACCGCGTCGCCGGCCGACCGAAACACCCCTACACGGAGTCACTGCTGTCTGCATCACCCGAGAAGGACCCCTCTGTCTCGCGTGAACGCGTCCTCCTCGACGGTGAGCCACCGGACCCAGTTGACCTCCCGTCGGGGTGCACGTTCGCGCCCAGGTGTCCGAAGGCGTCGAGCGAGTGCTGGGAGGGCGAACCCGCGTTGGCCGACACTGGTGACGATGACCACCACGCTGCCTGTTACTTCCCAGTGGACGGGAGTGGGGAGGACCCAGCGAGCGAACTCGAATCCCCCGACGCGTCGTCCGAGGAGTCAGCGAGCGACTGAACAACGCTGATCAGCGCTTCGGGACACGTTCAGCCAGCGAATCTTGTCTCTAACATTCTCGTCCCGGCGGAGAACCAGGCCGGTTGCAGCGAAGGCCGGTGCGCCGTTTCTCGAGACACCACGGCCGACTAGCTACTCCACTCCGGGACTGTCCGTGGGGTCGACGTCGTCGGGTTCATCGATGTCGCCGCGCGTCACGTCGCCGTCCTCCGTCTCGACGTAGACGTCGTCGGCGTAGCCGGATTCAGCGTTCTCGAAGTCGGCTTCGTCGAGTTTCTCGGGGGTTGCGGGGGCGTCCGGGAGACCATCGGCGGGCCGGAATTCGCCGAGCGGGTCGTCGATGCTGACGCCGTGCCGGTCGAAGAACGCGGCGTACCGGTCGTAGTGGTCGGCGAGTTCGTCCGGCGGGTACTCCATCATCTCCGCCCAACCGTGGTTGTAGAAGTCAAAGGTGGCGACAGCGTGCGTGATTTCGCGGGCTTCGGCCTCCGAGAATCCTTCCTGGAGCGCGGCGAGATACATGTCGATCGTCGCGTCGAAGAACGCCTCGAGGCGGTTCTCGCGCTCCTCGCGGCGGCCTTCTGCGGCCTTTCCGGCGAAGATCCGGACGTGGAGGTCGACGAGGCCGCGTTTCGCCACCGCGCGCACGCCCGGCAATTCGAGGGCTTTCTTCGACGCGAAGTGGCGGACGTTCTGGTTGATCTTCATACCCGGGCGTACGGAGCGGACGACAAAGAACGTCCCGCTCGTTGCGTCTCCGCTGCGTTGTATCGACGAGGAGAAGATGGCAGCGCTGGCTCCGGGGTAGCGGGCAGAGCGCGGAGCAGACGTCACTCCACGTACGGCAGCGGGCCGTCGTCTCGGAAGGGGACGCGCAGCATCGGCTTGAGGTAGGTGACGGTGACGTAGCCTGCTGTGTCCGCGGGTTCGACGGAGACGTTGTTCGCGCCCTCCGGGAGGTCCAGTAGTTCGCCCGCGCGCTTCCGCTCCGAGACGACTCGGTAGTTTGATTCGGTCATCGTCTGGCGTCGCCGGCCGCAGTAGTCCGCGGTTACCGGCCGTAGGAGCGTGTTACTCACCCACGCAGAATACTCTTTCGGGATTTGATTCGTGGAATAAACACCCCAGATGGTTACCAGATTATTGCGTGGAGGGGCGCGTACTGCCAATCGACGAAACGGAGCGTTCACTCGATGAAAGGAACGGAGCAAGCACAAAGACGGACGACCGAGACATCTCAGTCGACGCCACTCGGAATCGCCGAGTCGACCGCGTGACGGTGGTCTCCGGTCAGGCGGTCACTGGAAGGCGACTTCGCGGCGCTTGTCACCTTCCTCCTTCGGGATGGTGATCTCACAGACGCCGTCCTCGTAGGACGCCGACGCCTCCTCCGGGTCGACGTGAACGGGCAGCGTAATGGTTCGCTCGAGTTTCGACGGGCGCTCGATGACGAGTCCGCGCTCGCCCTCGTCCTCGTCGAAGGGCGGCTTCGACGAACGGTCCGCGGACACCGAGAGCGTGTTCGCGTCCGCGTGGATCTGGATGTCGTCCTTCTCGAAGCCCGGCGTGTCCGCGTACACCACGAGTTCCTTAGGCGTCTCGACGACGTCGACCATCGGTGACGCGAACCTCGACTGTTGCTGTCCCTGCGTGGACTGCTGGGTCATCTTTTCGCCCTCGCTCTCGGGTGGTGCCGGCTGTACACCGCCGAACTCGGGCGGCTGTGGCTGGCCGCGGGCGCCGAACGACCCGCCCGTTCCGCCCTGTTGGACGTCGGTGGACGCTCGATGGTCCTGACGGCGGGCGTGCGGGGACTCCGTCTCGCGTGACTTTCTGGACGACCTGGGACGGTCTCGCTCGTTCATCGCAACTCACCCGGTGATCGTGTCGGGCGTTCGAACGACGGTTTTCGGGGCGGGGCGCGCGAGTACCGGCTCCTGGGGTCGTTCGAATTGCCGTCCGTGCGTCCGGTCCGACGTGACTGCAGTTGCGTGGTATCTCCGAGATGCATTGTTTCCCGTCCCGCTGCCCGGGACGGGTGAAACGTCTACAGAGGCGCTGAAAAAGCGAGTGCACTGTTTACGACTGTTCACGGCCAGCGGCGCCAGTAACGGAGTGTTACTCGAACGTCCGGGAGCGTCGTTCCCGGGAGGCGTCAGTGCGAGGGAAACGGCAATGCGAGGGTGGCGTTGGTACGCCGCGGACGGCGTCGTCAGTCCACTCCGTCGCGTTCGTCGGTGCCGGCAGCCAGCACCGTCGTCGAACTGACGGGCGTTCGAAGATTCTCGTCGTTCTGCCGTCGGTCATCAACATCGATTACTACCAGAGCGAGAGGACATCGCAGGCCTCGAACTCGAAGGGAGACGCTCGAAGCGCGACGTTCCCGGCAGATAGCAACCCACTTTAACCCCGAAAGCATGGTTCGGATTATGAGCGAGTCGTACGTGATTATCGGGGACGGCATCGCCGGCAGCTCGGCCGCGGAAGGTCTCCGCGAGGCGGCCCCCGACGCCAACATCACCGTCGTCACGGACGAGGGTGAAGCCCTCTACAACCGCATCCTCATCAAGGAGTTCGCGAAGGGCAAACTCCCCGAGGCACCGATCAGCATCCACGACCAGGACTGGTACGACGAGCGCGACATCGACCTCGTCTTGAACACGCTCGTCACCAGCGTGAACCAGGACGACCACACCATCCACACCCACGAGGGGGAGACCATCGAGTACGACAAACTCCTCGTGGCCGCGGGCGGTACGCCAAACCAGCTCCCGGTCGAGAACTCCGACGCTGAGGGCGTCCACCACTTCTGGACGTTCCAGGACGCTCGGAGCATCCGCGAGCACGCCGAGGAGGCCGACACCGGCACCGTCATCGGCGCGGGCCTGCTCGGCATCGACCTCGCAGCCATCTGTGGCGCCCAGGACGTGGACGCGAAGTACCTGATGCGCGGGAACTGCTGGTGGCGCTACGCGCTCAGCGGGGACGGCGCCGAAATCATCCACGACGGCCTCCGCGAGATGGGCGTCGAACCCGTCTTCGACTCGGGCGCGGACCACTTCGAGACCGAGGACGGCGAGGTCGTCGCGACGGTCGACCCGAACGGCGAGCGCTACGAATCGGACTTCGTCGGCGTCGCCATCGGCCTCGACTTCAACGTCGAGATCCTCGAGGACACGGACGCCACCATCGACAGCGGGGTCCACGTCGACGAGTACATGCGCACCGACGCGGAGGACATCTACGCAGCGGGCGACATCACGGAGTTCTGGGACACCATCATGAGCGAGCGAGCGCAGAACGGCTCGTGGGGCTCCGCGAAACAACAGGGCGCGCTCGCGGCGAAGACGATGCTCGCGGACGCGGGCCACGATCTCGACGTCGACCCGTTCCGCTGGGTCTCCTCGTACTCCATCACGCACTTTGACTTCCCGTTCCTCTCCTTTGGTTTCCCGACGCTGGGCGACGAGTCCTGCGAGCGCAAGTACAGCGACGACGAGTGGCGCCGCCTGGCGTTCAAGGACGGCAAACTCATCGGTGGCGTGCTCATCGGCAACCTCGCGCCCCAATCGAAGTACAAGAAACTCATCAAACAGGAGGCGACGGTCGCGGACCAGCAGGACGTCCTCCTGCAGGACAACTTCGACATGGACGAACTGGCGCTCCCCACGGAGCAGTAGCGAATCCCCGGAGTCGCCGGCACACTATTCTCCCGCAATCCTTGCCGGCCGGCGATGGCTTTATGCCAAATAATGCCATACGTTACCACGGCACAGGAGTGCCGGTGAGCAGATGAACCCGATTCTCGAAACCACAGAAACGAATCAGGTGTCCGCGGACGCCACTGTCCGCCACATCGACGAACTTCACGACGACGCCCAGACAGCCCTCTCGGCGGCGGCCGCCGACGGGCGCGCCGACATCTCCAAGGAAACCGCGACGAACCTCTCAGACGGCGAAGTCGTACGGTTCACCGGCTACTACCGCGTCAACATCGCGAAGTAGTACACTCGTGGTTTTTGTGGTGCTGGTCGTGTAGTGGTGAGACGTTCCGACTGGAGAATACGAAACCTCATTCCCGGACACCCAGAAAGCCCCGGCTGGTGTGGCCCACGTCACTTTTGCGACCACCCAGAAAGCCCCGGGCCGCTCGCGTCCGCTCGCTCGTTGCGCTCCTCGCCTACGGCTGCGGTGTCTGCTCACGGCGGCGAAGCCGCCGTTCGCACGGGCCGAGGGACGCGAAGCGTCCCTCGCGGCTTACGTCGCGAGCGAACGAGCAAGCGCGAGCGCTGGGGGAGACCTCCGGTCTCCCGAGCAATCGGGCGCTACGCGCCCGATGACCCCGCCCCTTTCAGTCCCACCCAGTACCGGCTGGTCAACCGGCAGGGTGGGACTGAAAGGGGCGGCTGGCTACGGGAAGCACGGCGTAGCAAGCACGAAAACGAACGAAGTGAGTGACGCGCGCAGCGAGCCGCGCGACTGTAGCCAGCCGGGGCTTTCTGGGTGACCTCCGGACTGATAACATCGAGAGAACCAGAATCCACGAGCCCAGCGACTCGCGTCCACACTCCAAACATCGACCAACACGTCAATCGAAGCCGTTTTTCCCGTCGGCAACCGACCATCACGCATGAGTCAACCCGGCGGGAGCACGGACATGACCCTCGCGTTCGAACTGTCCGCGCTCAAGGAACTCGCGAAACCCGGGACGGCGTTCGCGGGCGCGCGCCAGTGGACGGAGTACGTCGGTGTTGTGTCGGACGAGCCGACGTACGTCGTCACGAACTTCACGCGGAAGCGCCGCATCCGGCAGGATTTCTTCTCGGGGCCGAAGGGCAAACAGGAGAGCCTAGAATCCGTGAAACAGCAGTTCGACACGGAACGCCACGTCTTCGTCGGGACAAATGACGAGGACAAGGCGCTCGCCGAGAAGGTGGATTGGGAGTACCTCCCGCTCGAGGACGCCGCGGCGGCCGCGGACTGGGAGCTCGCCGAGGACGGCGAAGCCGACCCGATGCCGGACAAACCGGAGCGCGACGACTGGCCGTAGCCCCGCCGACGCGAGCGTCTGGCCCCGTTTTCTGCGTCAGTTCACGTCCCGACGGCCGAAGTACCACTGGCTCGCACCGACCAGCGCGAGCGTCGCGACCGAGAGAATCGCGGCGGCCGCGACGTCGTACGTGCCGTCCACGAGGATGGCGGTCGGGTCGAAGTATCGCATCGGCGCGACGGCGCCGACCCACGAGTAGTCGGTGCCCGTGACGATCGATTCGAGGAGGAACAATCCGAACACGGTCGCCATCGCGGCGCGCTGGGCGACGCTCGCGCGGTCGGCGACGACGCTGAACACGAAGACGAACGGATGAGTATTCTCCCCGGGTCGTCGCGATAGCTCCGCGGGGCTTAACCACCGCGACGGCCAACGAGGAGGTAATGACCGAACCGCGCGTCCCGGGCACCGAGAGCGACGACGAGTGGGTCGACCTGCCGTGTGGCGAGCGCGCCCACGTCAAGAACTTCGACCTGGGGATGCGCGAGTACGCCTGTTCGTGTGGCGACTCGCACGCCGTCGTGATGGACATGCATCCGCCCGCGCGATTCTTCCCCGAGTCCATCGTCGACGTGCTCAAGCAAGCCATCACGCCCGCGGACGACGACGAGTTCGAGGAGTTCGGCACCCCTCACCTGATGGGCGCGGTGATGGAACAACTCCCCGAGGATGTCGTCGCCGTGGACCAAAGCGAGAACGGCTCTGTTGGGTACGCGTTGCTCTGGGTGGCGGACATGGACTCCCGAGAACTGCACGAGGTGGTCGTCGAACTGATGGTTGAGTTGATGGACCACGCCGTGAGTCACGCCGAGCGCGAGTCCTCGAAGAGCGACTTCGAGGAGCAGATGCTGGACTTCGACGTCACCGAGTTCGTCGAGGAGTACCGCACGGCCCGCGAGTGGGAGGACGAACACGGGCCGCGGGACAGCGAAGCGCGCTGATCGCCGCTGACGGTTCTGTGATTACTGTTCGGCGAGGTTCTGCGACTACTGCTCGACCGGAATCTCGACCGGTTCCTCCTCGGGTTCGGACTCCGTGAGGTTGGTGAGCGCGAGTTCGACGTTGCGCTTGTTCGCCTTCCACCCGGCGTCCGCGATGTCGCCGACGTAGGGGATGGCGCCGACGCCGGTGTCCACGGCGACGTTCGCGAGCATCATCAGGAGCGTGTCGTAGGTGACGCCGAGGCGCGCGGACTCCGCGACGATGTACAGCGAGATTGTCGCGGAGACGACGTCGCCGCCGACCGGGACGACGCTGATGATGGGGTCGAGACCGATCTTGTAGTTCGTGCCGGGGATGGTGATGGACTCGTCGAGCGCCCACGCAACGGTCTTCATCCGCCGGACTGCCGCGCGGTCGACCGAGTCGGGCAGTTCCTCGAGGTCGAACTCCTCTGTGAGGTCGGCGTCGGACTCTGTCATGCACTCGCGTAGAGGGCGGGAGTACTGAAAAGTGCGCTGGCGAGAGTCTGAACGGCTGTTGGTAAGGAGATCCACGTGAGGCGTACCACCCGTAGCCGGGAACCCCGTGGTCAGTCGGGCGCGTACGTGTTGTAGGTGTAGACGAACGTCCCCCACGACCCGCCGAGGACGTTGCTGCCGACGCCGACCAGCGAGAGCATCGTTCCGGCCATCGGGAACGCGAACTGGACGAGGAGGCCACAGAGACCGAGCGCGGCGCCGAGCGTTCCGAGGGCGAAACTCCGGGACGCGCGCTCGAAGGTGTACTTCGCGTGCCAGTGATAGGTGTAGCTGCCGCCGAGGTAGAACAGCGCGAGGACGAACGCGTACATCGACCGCAGCCACGCTCCATCCCCGGTGAGTCCAGCGACGTCACCCGCAAATGCGCCGAGGAGGGCGGCGAGCGCGGCGACGAGGAGGTACGCGAGGGCCACGCCGAGGTTCAGCGCGCTCGGGCGGGTGGCGGGGTCCGACAGCGCCCGGCGGTATCGGTGCAGGAGCCGTGTATTCACGACGCCGTCGAGGAACGCGCGACGTGTAGGCTTTCGGGTTCGGCGGGTGTTCGTGTCCGGCGGATGTTCGGGTTCAGTAGACGTTCAGGTCCGGCGGATTCGGCCACTCAATCGGCATCCGCAATCGTGGCCGCGAACCCCTCCGGGGAACCCCGGTCGTAGCGCGCGAGAATGCGGTCAACGCACGCCGCCGGCGGGTGTTCGGCGGTGTCGAGTTCGACGTCGTAGGTCCGCCCGCGGTGGTAGCCCTCGAACTGCTCGCTCGCGAACCCCCGGCGTTCGGGCGGTCGCTCGGCCTCGCGTCGCTCGAGTTCGGAGAGCGCACACCGAAGACCGACGAGCCAGACCTCGTGGTCGGCAAGCAGGTCGGCGTCGAGGTCGGGCCGGAGGTGGTCGGCGACGACGGGAAGTTCCCGGGCGCTCTCGGCAACCGAGCGGTGGTAGGCGCGCTCCATGCGCTCGAACTCGTCGGGGTCGAACCCGGCCGTGTCGGGGAGCGCGTCAATGAACGCGTCCAGTTCGAGGTGGAGTGTGGGTTCGCCGCGCTCGCTGAGTCGCCGTTGCAGCAGGGCCGCGGTGGTGGTCTTCCCGGACGCCGGCGGGCCGGAGAGGACGAAGACGGTGTGATGGGGCATCGTTCGCGTGTCTCGCGCACTCGACATGACTGTTCCTCTGCCCCGCCCCGGATGAGTTGCGTATTTCGTAATTCAGTTCCGAACTCCGTACGAGTTCGCCGGACTTATTACGATGAGCGCACTCCACACGGACAGCAATGAGCGAGCACGACCGTACGGTTCTTCTCGTCGGAAGCGGCCCCATCCAGATCGGACAGGCGGCGGAGTTCGACTACTCTGGCGCGCAGGCCTGCCGAGCGCTCCAGGAAGAAGGCGTGCGCGTCGTGCTCGTGAACTCGAACCCCGCGACCATCATGACCGACCCCGAGATGGCCGACGCCGTCTACATCGAACCCATCACGACGGAGGCCATCGCGGAGGTCGTCCGGAAGGAGAACCCCGACGGCGTCATCGCGGGCCTCGGCGGCCAGACGGGACTGAACGTCACCGCGGAGTTGGCCGAGCAGGGCGTCCTCGACGAACACGACGTCGACATCATGGGGACGCCACTGGACACGATTTACGCGACCGAGGACCGCGACTTGTTCCGCCAGCGCATGGAGGAACTGGGGCAACCGGTGGCGCGCTCGCGGACCATCGCGCTCGACGACGACGAATCGCTCACGGACGTCGACGCGGACGCGCTGGAGGGGCGCGTCGAGCAGGCGGTCGAGGACGTCGGCGGCCTCCCGGTCATCTCGCGAACGACGTACACGCTCGGCGGGAGCGGGAGCGGCGTCGTCCACGAGATGGAGGAGCTCAAAGAGCGCGTGCGGAAGGGCCTCCGCCTCTCGCGGAACGGCGAGGTGCTCGTCACGGAGTCCATCGCCGGCTGGGTGGAACTCGAGTACGAGGTGATGCGGGACGCCGGCGGGACCTGTCTCATCGTCTGCAACATGGAGAACATCGACCCGATGGGCATCCACACCGGCGAGTCGACGGTCGTCACGCCCTCCCAGGTCATCCCGGACGACGGCCACCAGGAGATGCGCGACGCCGCCCTCGAGGTCATCAGCGACCTCGGCATCGAGGGCGGATGTAACATCCAGTTCGCGTGGCGCGACGACGGCACGCCCGGCGGCGAGTACCGCGTGGTCGAGGTGAATCCACGCGTCTCCCGCTCCTCCGCGCTCGCGTCGAAGGCGACCGGCTACCCCATCGCTCGCGTCACCGCGAAGGTCGCGCTCGGCAAGCGCCTCCACGAGATCACAAACGAGATCACGGGCGAGACGACGGCGGCCTTCGAACCCGCCATCGACTACGTCGTCACGAAGGTGCCCCGCTGGCCGAACGAGAAGTTCCCGGAGACGGAGTTCGACCTCGGCACCGCGATGAAAAGTACAGGAGAAGCGATGGCCATCGGGCGCACCTTCGAGGAGAGTCTGCTGAAGGCGCTTCGCTCCTCGGAGTACGACCCGAGCGTGGAGTGGGACGAGGTGGGCGACGACGAACTCGACGCCGACTACCTGGAGACGCCGACGCCCGACCGCCCGTACGCGCTGTTCGAGGCGTTCGAGCGCGGCTACACCGTAGACGAAGTAGAGGCCCTGACGGGCATCAAGGAGTGGTACCTCGAGCGCTTCCAGAACGTCGCCGACGCCGCCGTCGCCGCGAGCGAGGGCGACTTCGAGACGGCCGCCGAGACCGGATTCACGAACGCGGAGGTGGCGAGGATGACGGACGGCGGTATCGAGGCGGTAGAGGACGCCGCGCCCGACCGGACGTTCAAGCAAGTGGACACCTGCGCGGGCGAGTTCGCGGCGTCCACACCGTACTACTACTCTGCCCGCGACGCCGGCGCCCGGCGCGACGAAGTGCAGGCAGACCGGGACGCCGACAGCGTCGTCATCGTCGGCGGCGGCCCCATCCGCATCGGGCAGGGCGTGGAGTTCGACTACTGCACGGTCCACGCGGTGCGCGCGCTCAGAAGCCAGGGAATCGACGCGCACGTCGTGAACAACAACCCCGAGACGGTGTCGACGGACTACGACACCAGCGACGGCCTGTTCTTCGAACCGGTCACCGCCGAGGAGGTTGCCGACGTCGTCGAGGCGACGAACGCGGACGGCGTGATGGTGCAGTTCGGCGGGCAGACGAGCGTCGACGTCGGCGAACCGCTGGAGGCCGAACTGGAGCGCCGCGACCTCGACTGCGAGGTCATGGGGACGAGCGTGGACGCGATGGACCTCGCGGAGGACCGCGACCGGTTCAACCGCCTGATGGACGACCTAGGGATCAGCCAGCCGTCCGGTGGCTCCGCGACGAGCGAGGACGAGGCGCTAGAACTCGCCCACGACATCGGCTACCCGGTGCTCGTGCGCCCCTCCTACGTGCTCGGCGGGCGCGCGATGGACGTCGTGCACGACGACGAGGAACTCCGGGAGTACGTCGCGGAGGCGGTGCGAGTCAGCCCCGAGAAGCCGATTCTCGTCGACGAGTTCCTGGACGGCGCCGTCGAGCTGGACGTGGACGCCGTGAGCGACGGCGAGGACGTCCTGCTCGGCGGCGTGATGGAACACGTCGAGAGCGCAGGCGTCCACTCCGGGGACTCGGCGTGCGTGATTCCGCCGCGTTCCCTGGACGACGAGACGATGGCGCGGGTGCGCGAGGTCACGGAGGACATCGCGCGGGCGCTGGACACCGTCGGCCTGCTGAACGTGCAGCTAGCCGTAAAAGATGGCGAGGTGTACGTCCTCGAAGCGAACCCGCGCTCCTCGCGCACGGTTCCGTTCGTCTCGAAGGCGACGGGCGTCCCCATCGCGAAACTGGCGGCGCGGGTGATGGCGGGCGAGTCGCTCTCAGACCTCGATGCGAACGAGAGCGTCCCCGAGCAGTACAGCGTGAAGGAGGTCGTCCTGCCGTTCGACCGCCTGCCCGACTCGGACCCGCGTCTCGGCCCGGAGATGAAGTCCACGGGCGAGGTGATGGGGACCGCGGACACGTTCGGGAAGGCCTACGAGAAGGCCCAGTCAGCGGCGGCCAACGACCTCCCCGAGAGCGGGACGGCGGTCGTGGACCTCGACGGTGTGACGGACGACGGGGATGGCTTCGCCGAGCACTACGACGTCGAGGCGTTCGAGGACGTGCCCGCGGCGATTCGCGCGGGCGACGTGGACCTCGTGGTGAGCGACGACCTGGACGCGCTCCAGACCGCGGTCGAGGAGGAGGTGTCCTACCTCTCGACGGCGGCGGGCGCGAGCGCCGCGCTGGACGCGCTCGCTCGCCGAGCGGACTCGCTGTCGGTTCACCCGGTGAGCGAGCGCCCGGTTCGAAACGACGACTGGGGCGGAAGCGAGTAAGCTACGTGAGCGCGTCGGCCACCCACATCACGACGCCGGCGACGATGAGGAGAATGCCGATGGTCGACGTGATCGGTTCGGGGAAGAGGAACAGGATGACGCCGCCGACGAGGAGCAGCGATATCCCGCCCTCGTCCAGCCAGCTATCGTCCTCCCGTTCGGCCGCCGGACCGCGTTCGGCGTACGCTTCGTCGCCGTACTCTTCGTCGTCGTACACGTCGTCTTCGTCACGGTACACCGGCGGCCACCCGACACCCCAGCCCCAGCCGGCGCCCAGTCCGTACGGGAACGACGAGTCGTCGTACGCGTTGTCCGGGTCGTCGTCGTACGCGTCGTCGCGATACGCCTCGTCCGTGCGGCTATCGTCCCCACGCATACGTCTCGATACTGTCGCTACACAACTATGCCTTCGGGCCAGTTGGTTCCCCGCCACCGGCGGTAAAGAGTGGCTACTCGGTGGTATCGAGTGTGTAGTTAACTGGGGAGGAGCCGTTTCGTAGTGACGCCCCACCTGGCATTCGGCGTGGCGCACGCGCGCCACCCACCCCAATTTCCGGCGCGACGGTTACCCGGCGATCAGCATCACGGCAGCGCCGGCGACGACCAGCGCAGCGAGCGCGTACCACGGTTCCTTCGTGACGGTTCGCCCCGCGACGCTCCCGTCGTACGCCCGCAGTCCGAGCGCGCCCGCGACGAAGAAGACGGCGAGTGAGACGCCGACGGCGGTGTAGCCGATGGTCCGGAGGTACGCGGCGAACGCGCCGACGACACTGCCGAGGACGGCGGCGTGCCACTCGGTGAACGTGAGCGAGTTGCCGGAGCCGACGGTGTTGGACATTGTGTTCGCAGACCCACGGAGTGCATATAAGTGATTTGGTCGTCGGGGGAACAGGTTGTGTCAGAGCGTGAGACGACGGAGCATAGCGTTAGCCAGTGATGCCGGAATGCGACTTCAATCAGTAACAAGAACGCAGCGGCAGTTTACAGCACCGGCCCGCGCTGTCAGTCCGCGGCGAGGGGTACGCGACCCGATTCGGCCATCGCGAGCACGTCGTCGAAAAAGTCGAGCGTATCGTGGGGACCAGGGTTGGCCTCGGGGTGGTACTGGCGGGTGAGCACGTCGAGTTCCGCGGAGTCCAGGGCCTCCGGCGTGTCGTCGTTGACGTTTATCTGTGTTACCTCGAGGTCGCCGGGGTCGGCGACCGTGTAGCCGTGGTTCTGCGTAGTCATGACGACGCGCCCGCTCTCGTGGTCGAGCACCGGCTGGTTGACGCCGCGGTGGCCGAACTCCATCTTCTCGGTGGTGCCGCCGAGCGCGCGGGCGACGACCTGCTGTCCGAGGCAGATGCCGGCGAGCGGGATATCGCCGACGAACTCCGAGACGACGCGCTGGGCGGCCTCGAAGTTCGCGGGGTCGCCGGGGCCGTTGGAGACAAATAGCACGTCGGGGTCGAGTTCGGCGACCGCTTCGGGTGTGGCGTCGTGTGGGAGCACGGTGACCGTCGCGCCGCGGTCGGTGAGTGAGTCGACGATGGAGCGCTTCGCGCCGCAGTCCAGGAGTGCGACGTGGGTGTCGGCGTTCGCACCGTCACCGGCGTCAGTGCCGTGGGTTTCGCGTTCGGCGACGCTGACGCGCTCGCCGATGTCCTCGATGTCGCTCATGTGCGGGCAGTCCGCTAGTTCGGCGCGGGCGGCCTCTGGCGTGGCGTCGGGGCCGGCGGCGATACCGACCTTCATTGCGCCCTGCTCGCGCACGCTGAGGACGACGTCCCGGGTGTCGAGGCCGTCGACGGCGGGAACGCCCTCCTCGCGCAGCCAGTCGGCGATGTCGTCGGTGAGTTCGCGCGCGACGACGGCGCTCGGGTGGACGCGGTCGGATTCGAAGCGCTCGGGGCGAACACCATAATTCCCGATGAGCGGGTAGGCGAACGTGAGCACCTGGGCCTCGTAGGACGGGTCGGTGAGGCTCTCTTCGTACCCCGTGTAGGCGGTGGTGAAGACGAGTTCGCCCTGCGCACGGCCGGGAGCGCGGGCGTTCGCTTCGACCACGTCGCCAGTTTCGAGCGCGAGGTAAGCGTCCGTCATTACGAGAATCAAACGGATGACCGCACTATAAACCTTGCTTTCGTAACGAAGTTTCGATTTTCGCAATCCTTTTTGTGTCGGGGCGGCAGGTGAGGACATGGACGACATCGACCGGCGCATCCTCGACACGCTGCGGCGGGACGCGCGGACCGCGTACACGGAGATCGCCGACGACATCGGCGTCAGCGAGGGAACGGTGCGGAACCGCGTCGACAGCCTGATGGACGACGGCGTCATCGAGCGGTTCACCGTCGCCACCTCCACCGGGAACGTCAAGGCCATGATCGAGATCGGCGTCGCCATGGACGTCAACACCCACGAGATCGGCGACCGGATGAAGGGGTGGAACGAGGTGGACTTCGTCTGGCAGGTGTCCGGTGAGGACGACATCGTGCTCGTCGTGGACGCCACGGACACCGGCGGTGTCAACGAACTCGTGACGAAGGCCCGCGAGCAGGAGGAGGTCGTCTCCACCAAAACGCGTCTGATCCTCGACGAGAAACTCGGGTAGGGAACGCGGACGAGAAGCGTTGGCGGAACGAGTGGGCCGAAGCGGATGTCGGCGGAACGAGTGGGCCGAAGCGGATGTCGGCGGAACGAGTGGGGCGAAACGGGTGTCGGCGGAACGAGTCGTCGACGGAACTGCTGGTAGTGTCAGAACTACTCGTGGCTGGTAGTGTCAGAACTACTCGTGGCTGGTAGTGTCAGAACTGTTCGTGGTGACCCTTCCGAGCGTGGAGCCTGTCGTACACGCGTGAGAGCGCGCGTGACACGGGGTCGCGACTGAACGCCGGTTCGACGTGTCCCCCGCGGATGGCGTCGGCGACGTCGGCCGGGGCGAGCGACTCGGCGTCGACGCGCGTGTACGACCGGCCGACCTCGAAGGGATAGTGGGCGTCACTCCCGCCGACGAGCGGGAGCGCGCGGTCCGCGGCCACCTCGCGGGCGGCGTCCCACGCGCGCCTGCTCTTCCCGTTGAGTTCCACGGCGTCGAAGTCGGCGTCGCTGTGACGTACCTTCGACCGGCGGAACGGGTGCGGGAGGATGACCGCGCAGTCCCGGTCGTGTGCCATCGACACCACCGCGTTCGGGGTGAGCTCCCCGGGCCGCGTGCGCCTCGGCGGGTCCGGGCCGACGACCAGAACGTGGCCCTCGGTCGTCGTCACCTCGATGCCGGGGATGGAGGCGACGCCGCCGCCCTCGAACGGCGTGCAGTAGTCGTGGTTCGTGAGCGCGACACCGTCGAGGCCCCGGGCACGTGCCGCGAGCGCGAGTAGTCGATAGCCGAACGGGTCGAACGCAGTGCCCGCGCGTTCGAATCCGTGGAAGAACCGAGTGTGCGCGTGGAGATCGACGGCGTACATGCGTGGTTGTTGTCCAGCTATTACTTTTGGTGTTGCGGGCCGTTCGAACGCTCATGGCGAGTCACGTCCTCGTCCTCAATCCCGTGTGCGGTGACGGGCAACACGCCGAACGCGTGCACGACATCGCCGCCATTCGAGGATACGACGTCCGCGAAACGAAGGCAGAAGGCGACGGTGTGAAGTTCGCACGCGACGCCGCCGACGACGGGGCGAGCGTCGTGGCGGCCTGCGGCGGCGACGGCACCGTCAACGAGGTCGTACGCGGCCTCGACGACGCCGACGCGCTCGACAGCGTGACCTTCGGTGTCGTCCCCTGTGGCACTGGTAATAACTTCGCCGGCAACATCGGCGTCACCGAAATCGACCAGGCCTTCGACGTCCTCGAGGACGGCGACGAGCGCCGCATCGACCTCGGATACGCCGACGACCAGTTGTTCGTGAACTCGTGTATCGCCGGCGTCCCCGCGGACGCCAGTCACAAGACGTCGAGCAATTCGAAGCAACGACTCGGCGTGCTCGCGTACGTGCTGACGCTCCTGCAGGAGGTGACCGACTACAGCGGCCTCGAACTCACGCTCATCGACCAGCACGGCGAGGAACATTGGGCGGGAAGCGCGGCCGTCGTGTTCGTCGGCAACGTTCGCCGGGCGAGCGCACAGCGCGTCAAGCAGGCTAACGCCGAAGACGGTCTCTTCGACGTCACCATCGTCGAACAGGTCCCCCCGACGAAGCTACTCCGGGCGGCTACCGTCGAGCGCCTGTTCGGTGAAGACGAGGAGTACGTCACCCGCATACTCTCCCAGAGCCTCACCATCACCGTCCACGAGAACGACCCGGTGACATTCAGTCTGGACGGCGAACCGCTCGAGGCCAACACGGTCGAGTTCACCGTTCGGGAGAAGGCGCTCCGCGTCCGGGTCGGGGACGACTACCGGCCCGACCCGAACGGATGAAAGCAGGGAACGACGCACGCGAGTGGAAGCGTCATCGGCTAGAGTCGAAGCGCTATTGACCCAGGTCCCCCTCCGTTCGGGCATGAGCGAGACGCAGTCCGACGTTCCGGCCGAGTCCTCCCGGGACGACGAAACCGCGGAGAACGCCGAACAGGACGTCGTCACTGTCGACGAGTTCGACGAGAAGCAGGGGATGGCGAACCGTCTCGACGCACACATGGGCGACGGCATCCGCCACCGCGCGTTCACCTGCATGCTGTTCGACGAGGACGGACGCCTCCTGCTCGCACAGCGCGCCGCCCGCAAGCGCCTCTGGGACACGCACTGGGACGGCACCGTCGCCAGCCACCCGGTCGAGGGCCAGAGCCAGGCGGAAGCTACTCGCGAGCGACTCGAGGAGGAACTCGGCATCACGCCCGACCAGTACGACGACCTGGAGGTCACCGACCGCTTCGAGTACAAGCGCCACTACATCGACGAGGGCGTGGAGTGGGAGGTCTGTGCGGTGCTCAAGGCGACGCTCACGGACACCAGCCTCGACCCGGACCCCGAGGAGGTCGGCGGCGTGCTCTGGGCGGACTACGAGGACGTCCACGAGAACCCCCGGTACTACCGCCAGCTCCGCCTCTGCCCGTGGTTCGAGATCTCGATGCGCAGGGACTTCGAGGGGGACGCCGACCCCGTCCCGGACGGAACTCGGGAATAGCGGCCGGGCGACAGCCCCGAATAGCCTTTTCTCGCCGCCACCCGAACAGCCGGTGTGCTCGTGTTGACGCGGGCGGCCTACGACGCGGTACTCGACCACGCTCAGGTGGACGTGCCGCGGGAAGCCTGTGGCGTGCTGGTCGGCCGCGAGCAGGACGGCGAGCGACACGTCGAGGAGGTCCGCCGGGTGCCGAACGTCTCCGAGACGCCGCGCGTCGCGTACGAACTCGACCCGGAGGCGACGCTCGCAGCGTTCGACGACGCAGAGGCGGCGGGCCGGGACGTACTCGGATTCTACCACTCCCACCCCTCAGGGCCGGTCCGGATGAGTGCACGGGACCGCGAGCAGGCGTCGTGGCCGGGGCGCGTCTACGTGCTCGTCTCGCTCGCAGCGCGCCCGCCAGTGCTCGACGCGTGGACCTGGACCGGCGAAGCGTTCGAGCGCGAGGCGGTCACTGTACGCGGAACGTAGAACGGGACTGCTGGCAGACTGCGGTCCAGACGCCGACCGGTCTATCGCCGCACCGCCGTCCAGACGCCGACTGCCCCCATGAGGAGCGCGGGAATCATCGGAATCGCGAGGTAGGTGTCCCTGAATCCAAGCCCGAAACTCCCCGGACCGACGAAGTAGAGGTACGCGGGCGCCAGGATTCCGGAGACGACGAGCGCGGCGACGACGAGCCACTGCCGCCGCCGGCTCATGTCGGTCTCCGCTTTCGGTTCGGCCGGTTCTCCGGTGGCACCGCCAGCCTCTCCAGCGGTGTCGCCCGCTGGGGCGTCGTCGGAGTCAACGTCCTCGGGTTCGTAGACGGAGCGCATCAGTACTCGCTGTCGGGTTTTACGACTACCTTCCCAAAGCCTTCGCGGTTCTCCAGTGCCTCGTGGGCGCGCGCCGTCTCGCTCATCGGGAGGACGTCCCGGATTCGGACGTCGAACGTGCCGTCCCAGACGAGTTCGAGGACGTCGTCGACCTCCCCCGGCGTCGCCATCGTCGAACCGAGCACGGAAAGGTGGTTCCAGAACAACCGCTGGACGTGCGTCTCCGGCTTCCCGCCGGTGGTGGCGCCACAGGTGACCAGCCGACCGCCCTTCGCGAGCGACTTCAGGGAGTCGTCCCACGTCGCCTCGCCGACGTGGTCCACGACCACGTCCACGCCGCGCTTCCCGGTCTCCTCGCGGATGGTGCGGGCGAAGTCCTCGGACTCGTAGTTGACGACGTGGTCGGCACCGATCTCCTCGGCGTACTGGAGTTTCTCGTCGGTGCTCGCGGTCGCCCACACCTCCGCCCCAGCGTACTTCGCGATCTGGACCGCAGCGTGCCCGACGCCGCCGCTCGCGCCGAGCACGAGCACGGACTCCCCGGGGTCGACGTCAGCGCGCGTGACGAGCATCCGCCACGCCGTCTGGAAGACGAGCGGCGCGGCCGCCGCCGTCTCCCAGTCCACGTGCTCGGGCACCGGGACGAGGTTGTCCTCGGGCACCGCAGCGAGTTCGCTGTGTACCCCGGGGACGTGCTCGCCGAGGACGTGGAAGGACGTGCACAGCGGATAGTCGCCGTCCCGGCAGAACTCACACTCCCCGCAGAAGACGCCGGCGGAGACAGCGACGCGGTCCCCCTCCTCGAATCGCGTGACGTCCGCGCCGGTCTCCACGACGACGCCCGCCGCGTCGCTCCCCGGCACGTGGGGCATCTCCAGGTCGAGGCCCGGCAACCCCCGGCGCGTCCACACGTCCAGGTGGTTGAGCGCCCCCGCCTTCACGTCCACCAGCACGTCGTCCCGTCCGACGTCGGGGTCCGGCACCTCACCGTAGTCGATGACGTCCGTCTCCCCGTGTCCGTCGAGGCGTACTGCCTGCATAGAAGGACGGTGCGTGGCCGTCGCCAAAACTGTAGGGTAACGAGTCTTCTCGTACCAAGCGGACTCGTCGTCACTGCCAACGCCGAGAAAGCCCCACCACACGCCGGCTGAACAACCGGCATCGGGTGGGACTGAAAGGGGCGAGGCTGTGGACGAAGGCAGGCGACGCAAGCACTGGAACGACCGAACGCAGTGAGGGAGTGAAGGGCGCAGCGAGCCTCCCGAGTCCACAGCCTCGGGGCTTTCTCAGCGGCAAAAATCACAACGCGAGCAGCGGTAGCGGTAGAGACGAAAACACGAACCAGTCCGACTACAGAGCACGCAAGCAGCGTACGTTTTTCCCCGCGGGGTTCGTTGACATGCGCATGGTCGACTTCCAGTCCCGGGAAACGCGGCGCGACGACCACGTGAAAGACCCGGACGACGAGGGAGAGGAGTCCGGCGACTTCGAACCAGCGGAGTCCGAACCAGCGAGCGACGAGGACTCCCACGACGAACAGGAGGTCCACCACGACCACCACCACCACGACGTGGAGTGCGTCGGCGTGGCGGTGCTCACAGTGTCGTCGTCGCGGTCGCTGGACGACGACCCGGCGGGCGACGCCATCGAGGCGGCGTTCGAGGCGGACGGCGGCGAGGTTGTGATGCGGGAGCTCATCGCGGACGGCTACGACCGCGTGCAGAGCGCCGTGGACAACCTCGCTTCGCGCGGTGACGTCGACGTCGTCGTGACGACCGGCGGCACGGGCGTGACGCCCGACGACGTCACCGTCGAAGCCGTCGAGGTGCTGTTCGACAAGGAACTTCCGGGGTTCGGAGAGCTGTTCCGGTTGCTCTCCTACGACGAGATAGGGACGAAGGTCGTCGGCACGCGTGCGACGGCGGGTGTCGCAGACGGCACGCCCGTGTTCTGCCTCCCGGGGAGCGAGAACGCCGCGCGTCTCGGCAGCGAACAGATCGTCGTCCCGGAAGCGGGCCACCTCGCGGGACTCGCGAACCCGGACGAGGACGAGGAGTAGTTCGGTGCCCGGGAAGCAAGCCCTCCGCGAGCGCGTGTGGGACGACCTGGAGGAGTCGGGCGAAGCGCGCTTCCCGTTCCCGCCACACGGCCGCATTCCGAACTTCGCGGGCGCGAGCGACGCCGCCGACCTGCTCGCCGCACAACCCGAGTGGGAGGGGGCGGACACCGTGAAGGCGAACCCGGACGCGCCCCAACTCCCCGCCCGCCGGCGTGCGCTCCGCGACGGCAAGACCGTCTACATGGCGGTGCCGCGGCTCCGCGACGAGAAGTGTTTTCTCGAACTCGACCCCGACCGCATCGACCCCGAGGAGTACGACGCCGCGCCCGCGCTGTCGAACGTCGACGACTACGCCGACCAGGTGCGTCCGGACGCGCTCCCGCACGTCGACCTCGTGCTCTCCGGGAGCGTCGTGGTGACGGCAGCCGGCGCTCGCGTCGGGAAGGGCGAGGGGTTCAGCGACCTCGAGTTCGCCATCCTCTCGGACCTCGGCCTCGTGGACGACGAGACGACTGTGGCGACGACGGTCCACGAGCGCCAGGTCGTCGATAGCGGCGAGGTGACGCCGGATGCCCACGACGTTCCAATGGACCTCGTCGTGACCCCCGAGCGCGTGATTCGCACGGACAGCGAGTACGACCGGCCAGCGGGCGTCGACTGGGACGCACTCGACGAGGAGCAGATTGAGGAGATGCCGGTTCTGGAGCGTCTGCAAGCCGAACTTTAAACCGGATAGCGACGTACTCCTGTCTGAATGGCGTCCACGGACGACGGCAGCATGGCCGACTTGCGGGCAGACGGCGGAGACGCGAGTTCGGCGGACGTAGAAGCGGCGAAAACGCACGCAGTTGCGGCGGTCGACGGCGACCCTGAGTGTGTGCTCTGCTCGAGCGCTGCGGACTACTTCCTCTTCGAGGCGGGCCACGTCGAACAGTTCGTCTGCTGGGAACACGTCAGTCCGCACTCCGCGGCCGTCGAGGGTGACCCCGAGGAGACGCCCGAGGGAAGGCCGGTCGCACTCGAACTGTAAACTACTCCATCGGCCCCATCGTCGCCGTGAACAGCGTCTGGTCGTCGGTGTCGTTGCGCGCGCCGTGGGGCGATTCGCGCTCGTGAACGACGACGCCGGGGGCGGCAATCTCCTCCTCGTCGTCCTCGGCGACGACGGTGATTCGGCCCTCCAGGACGTGGAAGACGTTCGTCTGCTCGGCGTGTTCGTGGGTGTCGACCTCGGCGCCGGGGCCGAGCGCGAACGCCTTCACGAGCAGGTCCGACGAATAGTACAGTTCCGTGGTCTGGACTTTCTTCGGCGCCGGGTTCAGGTCGGGGTAGCGATCGAGTCCCATGCCGTGAACGACGGCGGGCACAGCCTTAGGCGTCCGGGCCGCCAGGCAGAAACGGGCACGTCAAACCGAGACGGTGACGTTCTCGGCTGTTCCGCTAGCGGTCGCGTTCTCGACAAACGACGCGTTACCGGCGAACACCACGGTCGCCTCCTCGCCGACCGTCTTGACGTCGAGGGGAACGGAGACGTTCTGCTGGTAGTCCGTGAACGCGCGCTCGAACTCCCGGGCGTCGCTCGCGGTGTCCCAGTGGAGCACCCACGCGTAGCCGTATCCGTGCGAGGAGACGAACTCCAGCCATCGGTCGTTCCCCCATCCGGCGGCGGCGGTGGCGGCACGGTCGCGCGAGACGCCGCTCTCCAGCACGAACTTCAGGCGCGCTTCGCCGATGCGCCGCGTGGCGGTCGGGTTGACCACCCAGTCCTCGCCGGTGACGCCGCGAGCCGTCAGTTGCTTCGGCGACTCGGAGCCCGGCGGGAGACCGTGGAGCACCTGTTCGTCGGTCGTCGGCGGGTTCTCGTACATCGATTCGAGCGGCGCGTCCGGGTCGCTGAAGTTCCGAGCGTACCGGGCGCCGTAGAGATACGGCGCGTAGTGCGCCCGCCGAACCGGACCAGCCTGTCGGTACGCCTCCGCCAGCGTGGCGGCTTCGTCGAACGATACGTCGTACCGATCCACGTACCGCCACGTGACGTACTCGACGGCCCCCTCGTGGACGGCGTCGCGCGTGAACGCAGTCGTGTTTTCGGGAAGGCTGTGAACAGCGTTCATCTGGTAAGCGTGAGCAAACTCGTGAGCGAGGATGGCTTCCATCGCGGCGTCCGTCGCGTTCGAGAGGCGAACGAGCAGAACGTCGTACGTGCCCCGTCCCGCGTCCATCCGACCACCGACCCACGAGTTGGTTCCCTCTACCGGTTGCCGCTGGACACCGAACAGACGGAAGAGTTGGTTCGTGGGGACCGTGCCAGTGTTACCAGCGGGTCCAAACACGTGTACTGGAGGCGGACTGGGACCGTCCACACTGACGAGTTCCCCGACGCGAGCGTAGACGAGCGACGCGTTCACGTCACCCAGCGTGGCATTGTGTTCGGTGACAGTCACGGTCTCCGTGACCGCGACGCCGGCCGTCGTCGGTTCGGCGGGCGTGGGTTCCGCGGTCGTCTGCGTCGGCGCTCGCGGCGTCGCGTCAGTCACGGTCAGTCCGCTGCAGCCAGCGATCACCACGAGCGCGACGGCAGCGACCGTTGCGACAGCGCCCAGTCGCGTGTTCATCACTGCTCGGCGCTTCGAAAGGACTCGTGAAAAGTGTGTGTACTCAGACCAGTTCCTCGGCGACGGCGTCCGCGGAGAGCGCCGCGGGGTCGATGGCGAAGTCGAGCATCGCCTTCACGAACTCGGGCATCGAGTCCGGCGTGTACGCGACGGTCTTGAGTCCCTCGTTGAGTTCGAGTGCGACCGGAACCGCGGTCGCCTCGCCGGCGTCCGTGACGACGAGCAGGCCGGCGTCCTCGACGCCGGCGTCCGCGAGTTTCTCGCCGGATGCGACGCCCTCGATTCGCGTGACTTCGACGCCCTCACCTTCGAGAGCGGCGGCGATACCTCGGTCCGGGCCGACGACGATTGCGTTCATTGGTGCTGGGTAGTGGCGGCTGTGTTCATTCGTACTCGATTGTCGCTGGCGGTTTGTGCGTCACGTCGTAGACGACGCGGGAGACGTTGTCGATGGTGCCGGCGATGCGGGACTGCAGGCGCTGGAGGGTGTCCCACTCGAGTTCCTGCGCGCGAGCGGTCATGCCGTCCCGCGATTCGACGGAGCGCACGGCGACCACGTAGCCGTGGACGCGGTTGTCTCCCTTCACTCCGGTGGCCTTCCCGAGCACCGCGGCGAACGCCTGCCACGGGTCGTACTCCTCGAGTTCCTCCTCGACGACGTGCGTGGCTTCGCGCGCGACCTCGACCTTCTCGCGAGTGACCTCGCCGACGATACGGACGGCGAGCCCCGGCCCCGGGAACGGCATACGCTCGCTGATGACCTCCTCTAGGCCGAGTTCGCGGGCGACCTCTCTGACCTCGTCCTTGTAGAGGTCACGGAGCGGTTCGACGATGCCGTCGAACTCCACCACGTCGGGGAGGCCGCCGACGTTGTGGTGGGATTTGATGTTGCCCTCGCTCTCGATGCGGTCCGGGTAGATAGTGCCCTGCACGAGGTGGTCCGCGCCGACTTCGCTGGCGACGGTCTGGAACTCCTCGATGAACTGGTCGCCGATGACCTTGCGCTTCTCCTCGGGGTCGGTGACGCCCGCGAGGCGGTCGAGATAGCGGTCCGCGGCGTCCACGATGCGGAGGCGGTCCATGTAGCCGAACTCCTCGCGAATCTCCTCGGTCTCGCCCTTCCGCATCAGGCCGGTGTCGACGTAGACGGGGACGAGTTGGTCGCCGACGGCCTCGTGGGCGAGCGCCGCGGCGGTCGAGGAGTCCACGCCGCCGGAGAGCGCGATGATGGCGGTGTCGTCACCGAGTTTTTCGCGAATCTCTGCGGTGGCCTCGTCGATGAACTCGTCGACGTCCACCATCAGTTGGTCACCTCCGATTCGGTGTCGGCGTCAGTACCGGCGTCGGACTCGTCGAGTGCCGCCTCCACCAATCCGACGAACGGCGGACTCGCACGCGTCGGCCGGGAGCGGAACTCGGGGTGGAACTGCGTCCCGAAGAAGAACGGGTGGTCTGCCTTCTCTACGATCTCCATGCGGTTGCCCGCCTTCCCGGAGAACGTCAGGCCGTCGTCGGTCAACTCGTCGATGTACTCGGGGTTGACCTCGTAGCGGTGTCGGTGGCGCTCCGTGCAGGAGTCCGCGCCGTAGAGGTCGTGGGCGAGCGTCCCGGGTTCGATTTCGGTGTCGTGTGCACCGAGGCGCATCGTCCCGCCGAGATCCTCTAAGTCGTACTGCTCGGGCAGCAGGTCGATGACCGGGTGCTGGGTGTCCTCGTCTACCTCCGTGGAGTTCGCGTCAGTCCACCCGAGGACGTTGCGGGCGTATTCCACGACCGCCATCTGGAAGCCCAGACAGAGACCGAGGAACGGCACGTCGTGCTCGCGGGCGTACCGGATGGCCTCGATTTTCCCCTCTGTGCCGCGCGCGCCGAAGCCGCCCGGCACGACGATGGCGTCCGCTTCCTGGAGGCGCTCCTCGTGGTGCTCGCGCATCTTTTCGGAGTCCACCCACTCGACGTTCACGTTCACGCCGGTCTCCAGACCGGCGTGCTTGAGCGATTCGTGGATGGAGATGTACGCGTCCTCCAGGCCGTACTTCCCGACGAGCGCGACGTCGACCTCCCCCTCGAGGTCCTGCGTGACGATGTCCCGCCACTCGGTCGAGCGTTCGTCTTCGGGGAGCGCGCGGTCCTCGAGGCCGAACTGCTCCATCACGTACTCGTCGAGACCTTCCTCTTCGAGCATCAGCGGGACGTGGTAGATGTCCGCGACGTCCGGGTTCGAGAAGACGGCCTCGGTGGGGACGTCACAGAACAGCGCGATCTTCTCGCGGACGTCCGGGTCGAGGCGGTTCTCGTTGCGCCCCACGAGGACATCCGGCTGGAGACCGATGGACCGGAGTTCCTTCACGGAGTGCTGGGTGGGTTTGGTCTTCTGCTCGCCGTTCTTCGAGTACGGGACGAGCGTGACGTGCGCGAACAGGATGTCGTCGTCGTCCTGCTCGTGGCTGAACTGCCGGAGCGCCTCGAGGTACGGCATCCCCTCGATGTCGCCGACAGTCCCCCCGACTTCCACGAGACAGACGTCCGAGCCCTCGGCGGCCTCGCGCACGCGGCGCTTGATGTCGTCGGTGACGTGCGGGATGATCTGGACGGTCTTCCCGAGGTAGTCGCCGGCGCGCTCGCGCTCGATGACCTCCTGGTACACCTTCCCCGTGGTGACGTTGTGGTCAGAGGTCATGTCCTCGTCGAGGAACCGCTCGTAGTTCCCCAGGTCGAGGTCGACCTCCCCGCCGTCCTTTAACACATAGACCTCGCCGTGCTGGTAGGGGTTCATCGTCCCCGCGTCCACGTTCAGGTAGGGGTCTATCTTCACCGCAGTCACGTCGAACCCGGCGTTAGAAAGCAGTCGCCCGAGACTCGCGGCAGTGATGCCTTTCCCCAGTCCAGACATCACACCCCCAGTAACGAACACGAACTTGCTCCCCAGTGAGGGGTCGTATCCGGTCTCCTTCGGCATACTGTTGGTGTGCGAGGCGTGGCAAAAACGGTTTCGGAGCGTCGGCGCGAGGGTCAGCGTGGCGCACTACTTGGTCGCCCGCCACCGACCAGCCGAAGATTTACTTCGGGTTCAGCCGAACTGTTCGGTATGGTTTCGGTCGTCCTCGTGGCCGGCCTCGTCATCGGAGCGACCGGAACGGGTCTCGTACTCGCGGACGCGGTCCGTCGAGAACTCCCGCCTCGGACGCGGTACGTATGGACGGGGAGCGTCGGTGTCGTCAGTCTCGGGGGATTCCTGGCGGTGTATCCCTTCGAGAACGTGCTGTACCGACTGTATCTCGAAGTGACCGGTAGCCCCGCCATCGCGCCTCAGCCGCGAGAAGTCACGGCAGCACTCCTTCTCGTCACGCTGGCAGCGAGCGCAGTGGCAGTTCTCGCGTACGGATTCGGAAGTCGGTACGGCCCGCTCAAAGCAGCCTGAACACCACCCGTTCGACCTAACACGCCCGAACCAGAAACGGCCCGACAGTCTCTGCGACCGTGTCCAGTTGCCCGACGAAGAAGTGGTCGGCGCTCAGTTCGACGACCTCGCAGTCGATGTCTCGCGCCGCCTCGACGACCGGTTCCCAGTCGGCGGTGTCGTCCCGCGTCGCGTACACGACCTGCAGCGGCGCGTCGACGTCCGCGAGCGCGTCCGCGGCGTTCAGGCCGGCGGGGAGTTCCGCGGTGGGCGCGAGCAGCGAGACGGCGCACAACCCGATTTCCGTGGTTGCGGCGGCGAGCGCGGCGACGCTCCCGCCAAAACTGAACCCGAAGATGCCGACGGTCGCGTACTCCTCGTCCGCCCACCGGAGCGCGTTCCGTGCGTCCTCGCGCTCCCCGAGGCCCTCGTCCCAGTCGCCGTAGTCGAATCGCAGCGCGGCGATTCCCTTCGAGACCAGATACTCCGAAACCGCCTCCAGTCGGTCGTCGGCGCGGTTGCCGCGGTACTGGGGATGGGGCGGGCACATCACCACGCAACTTTGCGACCCCGAATCCGGTTCGTCGAGCGTGGCTTCGACGCGGCGCGCCCCCGGGACGAGGACGGTTTCCTGACGCATGCGTCGTCGTTCGCCGAGCACGGCCTTCAACGCCCGGGATGCATTCGCGTGTAGGCCGGTAATCGACTGGTCGCTACCCGGCCACAAATGTAAGCCGAGTGAGAACTTTATGCTCTCGTGCGCAACGTGTGGGCATGGGCATCATCTCACGAGCGTCGTACGTCATCCGGTCGAAGCTGAACGCGTTCATCGGGTCGGCGGAGAACCCCTCGGAGTCCCTCGACTACTCCTACGAGCGGATGCGCGACGAACTCAACGACGTGAAGAAGGGGCTGGCCGATCTGACGGCCCAGAAGAAGCGCCTGGAGGTCCAGCGCGAACGCCTCGCGGAGAACGTCGACAAGCACAACGACCAGGCCCGCGAGGCGATGCGCCAGGACCGTGAGGAGTTAGCGCGGCGCGCTCTCGAGAAGAAGCAGGCGAAACTCGACCAGATCGAGGAACTCGAGAGTCAGATCTCGGACCTCCAGTCCACCCAGCACGACTTAGAGGAGAAGGCCGACGAACTGCAGGGCCGCATCGAGCAGTTCCGCACGAAAAAGGAGACGATGAAGGCGCGCTACGAGGCGGCGGAGGCGAAGACGCGCGTCTCCGAGGCGATGACGGGCGTCGGCGACGAACTCGGGGACGTGAATCGTGCCATCGAACGCGTGACTGAACGCACCGACGACATGGAGGCGCGGGCCGCGGCGATGGACGAACTCACCGAACGCGGCGTCCTCGAGGACTCGCTCTCGGACGAGGACCAGATCGACCGCGAACTCGCGTCCGGGCGCTCCAGTCGCGAGGTCGAGGCCGAACTCGATACGCTGCGCACAGAGGTCGAAGGCGACCGGTCGAGCGAGGCCGCCGAAGCCGCCGACCACGTCGACGAAGCGGCCGTGGACGAGGAGATGGAGGCACTGCGCGAAGAGGAGGAGTCCTGATCGATGGCCGAACATCCGTTCTCCGACGACCTCGTCGGAACAGTTGCGGACGAGCGCAGCGTCGACCGGGCGGATTTACGCGCGGCGCTCGAGGACGTCCAGCGCAGATTCGAGCGCGACGACGGCGGGTACGACTACTCCTCGGAGCACAACTACGGGTGGGACGACGGCCAGTTGGCCTACCTCTACGGGAGCGAGCACGTCTGGCAGGCGATACAGGACGACCTGGGGCTGTCGGACGAGATGGCGGGTGCGGCGCGGGCCGTTCACGAGCGAGCGATGCTGGAGTCGGCGTCCACGCGCGACAACGACGAGACCGTTCGGGAGATGCTCGAGGGAGAGAACGAACCGCTCGCAGTCGCAGACCGGAGCGACGGGCCGCCTCGATTCGGCCAGGACGTGTAATCAGGCACAGACGCGCGGCCGCCAGAAGCCGCGCGTACAATCTGGTCGTGTGGTAGACGCCACCTCGAAACACGGTTTATGGACGTGTGTGTCGACCAACAGGTGGGGTCGGACGTGTACTACCACGACGAGAAACTCCAGTATCCAGTCGAAGTCGAGGAACCGAATCCGGTGTTCGCGAAAATGCTCCAGGAGGCCATCGGGGGCGTCGAGGGGGAGATGCGCGTGGCGCTCCAGTACCTCTTCCAGGCGTGGGGCGTGCCGGACGAACACGAAGAATACAGGAAACTCCTGATGGAGACGGCGACCGAGGAGATCGGCCACATCGAGATGCTGGCGACCGCGGTCGCCAAGAACCTCGAGGGCGCGCCGCTCGAACTCAAGGAGGAGATGGGGCAGGACCAGGCCGTTTCGGCGGCGATGTCCGGGGTGATGCCCAGGCAGATCCTCTCGTCGGGGCTGAACGCGATGCCAGTGGACGCCAACGGCGCGCCGTTCAACGCGAGTTACGTCGTCGCGAGCGGCAACCTCGCGGCGGACATGTACGCCAACGTGATGGCCGAGTCGACGGGCCGGCTGATGGTCACGCGGCTCTGGGAAATGACCGACGACCAGGGGATGAAGGACATGCTCGCGTACCTCATCGCCCGGGACACCATGCACCAGAACCAGTGGCTGAAGGCGCTACAGACCCTGGGCGACCCGGAGGACCCGTACGACCACCTCCCGATTCCGGACAGCTTCCCTGACGCCGAGGAGCTCCAGGACTACAACTACGCGTTCCTCTCCACGATGAAGGAGAAATCCGAGTACGAGGCGCCGTGGACGCAGGGCGAGTCCGTGGACGGCGAGGGCGAGTTCTCCTTGCTCCACCAGTCGGACCTGGAGGGGATGGTTCCGGACCTCGGGAAGGCGGACTCGAAGACGCACAACGAGGTCGTAGAGAAGGGCGAGAACGAGTAGCTAGATGCCGCGTGAAAGGCGAGAACGAGTAGCTAGATGCCGCGTGGAAGGCGAGAACGAGTAGTCGGATGCCGCGTAGGCGCCGGGGACGAGTGGCCGGGACACGGCGCGGTAGAGTGACCGCGCGGAAGGCGGTGGCGGCCAACGTTTTACCGAGGGGGTCCGTACCCCCTCCATGAGTTCGAGCGACGGTGAGGACGACCAACCGAGCGACCAGATGCGCGACCGCGGTGCACAGAGCAGTTGGAAGCTCTGGTTCCTGATGGACGCCAACCGCATCGTCGTGTCTGGGGTCTTCCTCGCTGTCGTGTTCGTGACGATGGTCGTCGGCGCGACGCTCAACCCGACGCCGGCGTACGCGCTGTTGACGAACGGCGACCCGACCGACACGCTGTTCAACGCGCTCGTCGGCTCCACCATCACCGGCGTCACGCTGGTGTTGACCCTGAGCCAACTCGTGCTCTCCCAGGAACTCGGGGCAGCGGGCGACCAGCGCGAGCGCATGGAGGGCGCGATGGACTTCCGGCGCGACGCCGCGTCGGCCGCCGGCATCGACGTCGCTCCGACGGAGCCCTCGGCGTTCCTGCGCGGCCTCGTCGAGGGAACGAGGGACAAGGCCGGGCGGCTCGCCGACGCTGTGCCGGACGACGACTCCGACGCGAGCGACGTGGTCGACACGTACGTGGACGACCTCACCGAGAACGCAGACCAGGTCGCGGCCGAACTGGAGGGCGCGGAGTTCGGCGAGTTCGACGTGGTGTGGGCGGCGCTGAACTACAACTACTCGTGGAAGATCTACGCGGGCGAGCGCATCCGGGCGGAGTACGGCGAGGCGTTGAGCGAGGACGCGACCGAAGCACTCGCCGAACTCCTGGACCTCCTGGAGCTGTTCGGGCCGGCGCGCGAGCACTTCAAGACGCTGTACTTCCAGTGGGAGCTCTCTGACCTCTCGCGGGTGCTGTTGTACGCCGCGGTGCCCGCGCTCGCGGTCGCCATCTTCGCGCTGGTGTTCTTCGACCCGTCGAACTTCCCCGGGCACACGCTCGGCGTGAACCACGCGGTCGTGGTCGTGAGCGCGGCGACCACGGTCGCCGTCGTGCCGTTCGTCCTCCTGCTCGCGTACATCCTTCGCATCGTCACCGTCACGAAGCGGACGCTCTCCATCGGGCCGTTCATTCTCCGGAAGACGAGTCGCTCCGAGGACATCGAGTGGAACTGACCAGACACTTACGTTCCTCCCGGACTTACGGCGACACATGTACGACGCCGTCCTCGTGCCGACCGACGGGAGTGACGCCGCGAGTGCGGGCGTGACACACGGCCTCGACCTCGCCGCGGCCTTCGACGCGGTCGTCCACGTCCTCTACGTCGTCCCGGAGACGGAGAGCGCGAGCATCGTCGGCGGTGCCGGCGGGCCGGACGGCGAGGACGTCCAGGCGGTCGCCGAGGAGGCGACCGAGACCGTCGTCGCGGCGGCCGAGGACCGCGGTCTCGACACCGAAACGGCGGTCCACACCGGCACGCCACACCGCGAGATTCTGGCGTACGCGGCCGACGAGGACGTCGACCTCGTGGTGATGGCGACCCACGGCCGCTCGGGCATCACCCGATTTCTCAACGGGAGCGTGACGGAACGCGTCGTCCGGAACGCCGACCGCCCGGTGCTGGTCGCCCGCCGGAAGCGGTGAAGGACACCTGCCGCGGGGAAAGTCGTAAGACACGTCACCCCGCCGTTCGTCCCTGAACGCAATGGACAGGCGTCGATACTCGAGGCTGCTGCTGGTCGCCGCCGTACTCGGCGTCGCCGTCGGCCTCGTCGCCACCGGATTCCGGATCGCGTGGCTCGCCGCGAAGCACGCGCTCTGGCACCAACTCGACGCGACCTACTGGCGGATCGTCGTGAGCACGGGCGCAGGCGTCCTCATCGGCGGCATCCTCTACCGCACCTTCTACCCGGGCGCACTCGCCGCGCTCGTGCGGCAGTTCCACGAGAACGGCAGCGTCCCGCTCGCGGAGAACGTCCCCACCATCCCGGTCGGATTCATCGGCCTCATCGCGGGACAGAACGCCGGCCCGGAGGGCGTGATGAGCGTCGTCGGCGGGAGTTTCGGCACGCAGGTCGCGGACTCCCTCGGCCTCCCGGACGCCCGCAAACTCCTCACGCTCGCGGGCATGGGCGCCGGATTCGGCGCCATCCTCGGCGCGCCCATCGGCGGCGCGCTGCTCTGGCTCGAACTCCCCCACGAGCGCGGCCTCGAGTACTACGAGGCCATCATCCCGACGTTCGTCGCGAGCTTCGCGGGCTACCTCACGGAGGCACTGCTCGGCGGCTTCCACCTTTTCCCGACGTGGCACGTGAGCGCGGTGGCGCCGGTCTCCGCCCTCCAGTTGGCCGTCGCCGCCGTCGTCGCCGTCGTCGCGGTGCCGTTCGGCGCGCTCTACACCGCCATCTTCGGCGTCGTCGGCCGGCTGTTCAACCGGTGGTCGTCGGCCGTCTACGTGCGCACCACCGCCGCCGGCCTCGGCATCGGCGTGCTCGGGTGGCTCCTCCCGCTGACGTACTTCTACGGTGGCTCGAAGATGAACCAACTCGTCGGCGCGGACCTCGGACTGGGCGTACTGCTCGCGACCCTGTTCGGGACGATGGTCGCCGCCGCGCTCACCATCAACGGCAACTGGATCGGCGGCCTCATCGTCCCGCACATGTTCATGGGCGCGGTGCTCGGCCTCGCGGCGTCCCTCGTGGTGCCGGGATTCCCGCCGGTCATCTCGATGCTCGCGGGCATGGCGGCGTTCAACGCCGTCGTCACGGGCACGCCGCTATCCTCCGCGCTCATCGCCATCGCGCTCACCGACGGCGCGAGTATCACCCCGGTGTTCCTCGCGGGACTCGTCGGCTTCGTCGGCAGTCCGCTCGTCGGCTTCCTGCAGACCGCGGCGCCCCGGCGGGAAGCGCCGAACTTCCACGTCGGGGAGTAGCCGACGACATTCGGGGGAGTAGACAGGTCTGTAGTGGAGCACGGACGGGCGCGTTGCGTTGCCAGCAACTCGGAGAAACTGTTTAGTAATCGTTAGGTAGATGCGGAGTATGCGACTGGTCCCCGTCGTCTGCTGTGTGCTGATCGTGCTCGCCGGCTGTCAAGGGTTGCCGGCACAGAACGACACGCCGACCACCGCTCCCGCAACCGCGGGTTCGACACCGTCGACCGCACAGACGCCTGCGCAAACGTCAACGTCGGAACCCACGACGGAGCGCACCCGCGAAATCAATGTCGAGGGTGGTACACTCCCGTACGGCGTGAACACCGTCTGGACGCGCGTCGAGTCGATGCTCGGTGTCGACGTCGGCGCGCCGCTGACTGTCCGCATCGAGAACATCTCGGCGGACGGTACTCCCCGAGTGCCGCGTTTCCAGCGCCTGCTCGGTGTCCAGCCGGCTCCAGCAGTTGGGCCGGCTGGCCGCACCCTCCAGCCAGGCAATATTGTCAAGGTCGATACGGCTATGCTCGACACGCCGACCCGTTTAGAGTACACGCTCGCCCACGAATACACGCACGTCGTCCAGTTCCGAACCAACACGTACAATAAACTCGGGCGGGCACTCGATACGGCTTCGAGGGACGGATACAGTGTCTACTGGGCGCTCGTCGAGGGGAGTGCGACGTACGTCGCGCGCCAATACGAACGGCAGTACACGACGAGCACGCCGCGGAATCTCGGCCAGTGGTACCGGAATGGGTCGACCACCGCGAAAATTTCCGTCGCTCCCACCTACTTCGGCTGGCGGTATCTGAACGCCACCACCGAGTCGCCCGAGGGACTCCAGCGTGTCTACGAGAATCCACCCCGAACTACGGAAGAGTTGATTCACGCGCTCCCGCCGGACAGCGAACCGCCAGCGGACCTCTCCGTGAGCGTCGAGACGGACCGACAGAACCAGACGACGAAACGCCTCGGTGAACTCCACCTTCGCGCGCTCCTCGGCACCGCGGTGAACGAGTCCGTCGCAGCGCGCGCCGCCGACGGCTGGGGGAACGACCGCCGCGTCGCCATCGGCTCCGGGAACGAGACGGATTACGCGTGGGTGCACCGGTGGGACGACGCCGCGAACGCCACTGAGTTCGAGCAAGGAGTGAACGACTACCTCGCGGCGCGCGGCGGACTGAACGCGAGCGTCCGCGTCAGTCGCGTCGCGCCAGAGACGACGGTGCTGTTCGTCGGAAGCGAGGCGTTCGTCGCTGATGTGACTGCGAGCGGGACGAACGAGACGGTGACGGTTCGCGCGTAGGTCGCTGTAATCCGCGAGCGGCCCTGCGCTAACCTACTCCGCGAAGTCCGGTTCCGTGCGCTTCTCGCCGACCTCACCCTCGAGGTGCTCGAGGAACGTCTCGAGTTCGACGTCGTTTCGCTCCTGTTCCTTGCGGTCACGCACAGAGACGGTGTCCGCTTCCTCCTCGTCGTCGCCGAGGACGAGCATGTACGGCACGTTGTCGTCGTGGGCCTGCTGGATCTTCCGCCCGACCGTCCAGTCGCGGTCCTCGACCTCGACACGGAAGTCGTCGAGTTCGTTCTTCACGCGGTGGGCGTAGCCGAGGTTGTCGTCCGTGACCGGGAGGATACGCACCTGCTCGGGCGCGAGCCACGTCGGGAAACGGCCGTTGTAGTGCTCGATGAGCACCATGAAGAAGCGCTCGTAGGAGCCGTACAGCGCGCGGTGGATCATCACCGGCTGGTGGGCCTCGTTGTCCGAGCCAGCGTACTCCAGGTCGAAGCGCTCGGGCATGTTGAAGTCGAGTTGGACCGTCGGGCCGTCCCACTTCCGGCCGAGCGCGTCCTCGAAGCCGAAGTCGATCTTCGGCCCGTAGAACGCGCCGTCCCCGGGTTCGAGGTCGTAGTCGACGTTCTGCTCGTCGAGCACGTCCCGTAGCTGTTGCTCGGACTGCTCCCAGATTTCGTCGCTCCCGACGGACTTCTCGGGGCGCGTCGCGAGCGCCACCTCGTAGTCGAGGTCGAACGTGTCCAGGACCTCCGAGATGAGGTCCATGATGCGACGGACTTCCTGTTCGATCTGGTCGGCGCGCGCGAACACGTGGCCGTCGTCGATGGTAAACGCCCACACCCGGCTCAGGCCGGAGAGTTCGCCGCGCTGTTCTTTGCGGTACACCTTCCCGTCCTCGAAGTAGCGCACCGGGAGGTCCCGGTAGCTCCAGGACTCCTGCTCGAAGATGGTGGCGTGGCCCGGGCAGTTCATCGGCTTCAGGCCGTATTCCTCGTCGTTCACATCGAGGAGGAACATGTCGTCGACGTAGTTGTCGTAGTGCCCGGACTGCTTCCAGAGCTCCGTGCGGAACAGGTGGGGCGTCTCGACCTCCTCGTAGTCCATCTCGCGGTTGAGTTCGTGGACGTACTCGGAGAGCTCACGGAGCACCGTCTTCCCGTTCGGGTGGTACAGCGGGAGCCCCGGCCCCGTGACGTCGGGAATCGAGAACAGGTCCATCTCGTTCCCGATGCGGCGGTGGTCGCGCTCCTCGGCTTCAGCGCGCATCTCGAGGAACTCCTCGAGGCCGCTCTCGGTCGGGAACGCCGTGCCGTACACTCGGGTGAGGGTGTCGTTCTCTTCGTCGCCGCGCCAGTACGCCGCCGAGGTTTCGAGCACCTCGAAGCCGCCGATTTCGCCCGTAGACTCGACGTGTGGCCCCTTGCAGAGGTCCTCGAAGTCGCCCTGTTGGTAGAAACTGACTGGGTCCTCGCCAGCGGCTTCCGTCTCCAGGATGTCGCGCTTGTACTCGTTGTCGGCGTACGTCTCGAGGGCTTCCTCGCGGCTGTACTCCACCATCTCGACGTCGAAATCGGACTCGACGATGTCCTCGGCCTCGTCCTGGATTTCGGCGAGGTCGTCGGCGTCGAGTTCGACGTCTGCGACGTCGTAGTAGAAGCCGGTGTCCGTGTACGGCCCGATGGTGAGTTTCGCCTCGGGGTGGTTCCGGAGGATGGCCTGCGCGAGGACGTGCGCGGCGGTGTGGCGCAGCACGTCGAGGTATTCGTCGGACTGGTCGGTGACGATCTCGATTTCGGCGTCCTCCGTCAGCGGCGTCTCCTTCGAGACGAGTTCGCCGTCGACCTTCCCCGCGACTGTGTCGCGGCCGAGGCCAGGGCCAATTTCGAACGCTACGTCCTCGACCGTCGCCCCGGACTCCATCTCGAGCGTGGATCCGTCCGGAAGCGTCACAGTCACAGTACTCATAGACGCTCGTTCGTTCGCTCTGAATCCCCCATAAGCCTGTTGAGACAGTGCGGATGTGTGGCGCACCGCCGGAACGCTTGAGTGGGGAGCGCCTACGTCTCTCGCGCGCTGGTACCCGGCCTGTCCATGGCCTCCAGGTCGATTCTCCCCTCAGGCATCGGCACGCCCTCGAAGTCGTCCTCGGCGAGCAACAACGACCCGTCGAGGTCGGCGTAGTCGAGTAACGGCGCGAGGTGTGCGGCGGCCGCGATGCTCGCGTTCGACTCTATCATGCAGCCACACATCACCTCGAGACCGTGGGCGCGAGCAGCGTGAATCAGTCGTTTGGCCTCGCGCAGTCCACCGGTCTTCATGAGTTTCAGGTTCGCGATGTCACACCGATCAGCGACGGCGGGAACGTCGCTCGCGGTGATACAGGACTCGTCGGCGGCGATCGGGAGCGCCGCGCGCTCGTAGACGAATTTCAGCCCCTCGCGGTTCTCCGCCGGAACGGGTTGCTCGACGAACTCGACACCACAATCGGCCAGCCACTCGATGTTCCGGACAGCCTCGCGGGGCGACCACGCCTCGTTCGCGTCCACGCGGATGGCTGCCTCGGGCGCGGCCTCGCGCACCGCCGACAGCAGTTCCTCGTCGCGGTCCGTGCCGAGTTTCACCTTCAAGGTGTCGTAGCCCGCCTCGACCGCGTCGCGTGTCTTCTCGCGCATCACCTCCGGGTCGTCGATGCCGATTGTGAACGACGTATCGAGGGTCTTCGATGGGTCCAGCCCCCAGTAGCGGTACAGCGGCAGGTCCGCCCGCTTCGCCGCGAGGTCGTGGCACGCGATGCTGACCGCGGCGCGCGCGGCGGGGTTGTCGTTCACGACCGTCCGCATCTCGCTCTCGATTCGGGAGAGGGCGTGCGGGTCGTCCACCCGCTCCACGACGTCGAGGAGGTCCGGCAGCACCGCCTCGACGGTCCCCGCCGTCTCGCCGTAGTGAGAAGACGGTGCGGCCCCGCCGACGCCCACATTCCCGGCGTCGTCCTCGACGCGAACGACGACGTTCGCGGCCGTCTCCTGCGTGCCGCGCGCGATGGTGAACGGATGCTGTAGCGGGAACTCCCGGCGCTCGAAACTCGTCTTCACCGAATCACCTCCAGCACGGAGTCGGGTCCGAAGCGCACCGGGTCGTCCGCGGGCGCGCCGATGGTCTCGGAGAACTCGGCGACGGCGTCGCGAGCATCCGCGTCCGACTCGGTGCTGCGCGTGTTGAGCATCCCGCCCGCGAGCGTGGCGTCACACACCGGCGCGGCGAACGTCTCGTAGCGCTCCGGGAACGACGACACGGGCGGCAGGTCCTGGTCGTAGCCGTGGACGGACTCGCGCCCCGCCTCGTGGCAGAGCACGAGATAGTCGGGGCGCGCGCCGTGTACGATGCTCGCCGTCACCCCAGAGTACGCCGGGTGAACGAGACTCGCCTGCCCCTCCACGAAGACGTAGTCGTGCTCGGCCGCCGCCTCCACGACGAGGCGCTCGGTCGCGCCCGCCGCGAAGTCCGAGACGACGCGGTCGACCGGAATCCCCGCTCCCTCGATGAGGATGCCCGTCTGGCCCGTCGCGGCGAACGCGGCGTCCATCCCGGCCTCCCGGGCTGCCTCGTACAACTCGCGGGTCGCCGTCATCTTCCCCACCGAACAGTCCGTGCCGACCGTCGCGACGACGGTGGCGTCCACGTCCGCCGCCGACCCGTCGGCCACCCCGAGGTCTGTCGGTGGCTTCCGGACGTCCCACAGTTCGCAGTCGTGCTCTGCGGCGAGCGCCGCGAACTCCTCGTCGTCCTCGAGGAAGTAGTGGAGGCCAGCGTGGACGTCACAGCCGCGCTCGAGTGCCGTTCGGACGTCCGCCCGCCACGACTCGTCGAACCCGCCGCCGATGGGCGCGATGCCGATGACGAGCGCGTCGACCGCCTCGTCCTCAGCTATCTCGTCCATCGACGCGACGACCGGCGCGTCCTGCACGTCTTCGACGTGGTCCGTCGTCCGCGTCCCCGCGTTCTCGCGGTCCAGCACCGCCACCACGTCGTCGTCCGTGTACCGGAGCACCCCGACAGCCGTCTTCGCCCGGCCCGGGAACTTCTCGTGTGCGAGCACCGCGACGTTCATACCCCGAGGGTGGCCGCGGGGACCCTTAAATCCAGAGTCGCCGGTAAGCGAGACGTTTGAGAGTTCCAACTGGATATCCGGAGCTGTCTCGAACGATCCTCACTCCGTGACCACCCAGAAAGCCCTGGCTGGAGATGACTGCACGGCCACTCACAACACCCAGAGAGGGGCGGACGGCTGCGCGAACCCCGACGAAGCAAGCACCGCAGGTCACGGAGTGACCGAGGCGCGCAGCGAGTCGCGGGAGTGCAGCCGTCCGGGGCTTTCTGGGTGTCCTCGGTTGGAGAAGACAAACCTGCGAACACCATTCACCAACCAGGAACTCACACCAAAAACAACGGGACAGTCCAGAAGTCGTCGTGGGCGTGGCCGAGCACGGCCTCTGGCTTCCCAGTCGCGTCCACGGCAGCGGTGGCGTCGGCGTCGAACTCCCCGAGCAGGGTCTCCTGGCCGACGACGAAGACGCGGTCTGCATCCACCTCTGCGAGCACTTCCTGGCACTTGTCGAGGTGTTCGGCGATCTGGCTGTCGCGGCGGCGCTCGAAGCGGCCCTGGGAGAACCCGCCCTTCGAGTGGTCCCCCTTCACGTCGCTCTCGAAGCCCTCGTAGTGGACGCGCTCCACGTCTCCCTCCGCTCCGGCCTGATACACGCCCAGTGCGAACACGTCGGCGCGCACGACGGCGAGCGCGTACCGGCCGGTCGGCGCGAACCACTCGCGCTCGATGCGGGCCGAATCGCCCCACCCGCAGAACGCGTCTGCCGGCGGGTTCGGCGGGCGGAGCGCCGCGGAGACGACGCCCTCGCGGTCGCGCACGACGACGCAGGGGGCGGCGCGGTCGACGAGCGGCGCGCGCGCTCCGAACTCCTCCCGGACGGCATCGGGCAGGTCGTCCGAGACGTAGGCGGAGAGTACGCTCTCCTGGCCACCGTCGAGACTCGCCAGCAGGTCGAGCGTGCGGTCGCGTCGGTCGTCTGTGAGGTTCTCGCGACCCCGGAAGTCGAGATCGGTGCCGGTGCCGTCGTCCTCGTCGTTCGCGCGCTCGACCCGGTCCTCGAGTTCCTCGACGCGAGTTTCGAGTTCGTTGACGCGCTCCTCGGCTTCCTGGCGGTCGCGCACCGCCTCGCTCCGGCGCTCCCCCTCGGCGTCCAGTTGGTTCTGGAGGGAGTCCTTCTCGGCCTCCAGTTCCTCGATGCGCTCCTTGAGTTCCGTGCGCCCGAGGAGGTCGTCGAGCATGGCGAAACCGCGACGGGCCGTGGGCTTAGGCGTTTCCCTGCTCGCCGACGGCTTCCCACAGGCGGCGGTGGCCTCCCGGCAGGGCTTTTAGTGGTTGACGGAGAACTCTCGGAGAGGAGACACTGGATGCGCGAACTCACGGACTTGAAGGGACTTCACCCCCGGGACCTCACGCGGCGCCAGCGTCTAGTGCTCGCCTTCGGCGTCGGACTCGTCACTGTCGTGCTCCTCTTCACGGCGATATACTACTGGGGGATGCGCGCGCTCGAAGGACAACCCCGGTCCGTGTTCCAGGCGTTCAACACTGTCATCGAGACGATGACGACGACGGGATACGGCGCAGACGCGCCGTGGACGACCCCGGCGATGAACGTCTTCGTCGCGACGATGCAGGTGACCGGCGTGGTCATCGGGTTCGTCACGCTACGCATCCTCGTCATTCCGCTGTTCGAGCGCACGCCGCTGAACCTCGACGACCGCCTCACCATCAAGAACGACCACGTCGTCGTCGCGGAGTACGAGCGCGACACCGAGGTGCTGCTCGACGAACTCGAGGCCCTCGACGTGGAGTACGTCCTCATCGAGTCCGACGAGGAGGAGGCAAAACGCCTCTCCGACGACGGCTATCAGGCCATCAACGGCGACCCCGAGGACCGCGACGACCTGGAGCGCGCGACCATCCAGCGGGCGTCGTTGCTCATCACGGACGCCGGCGACAACACGGCGAGTATCGTTCTGACCGCACTGGAGGCGAACGAGGACCTGCGCGTCGTCAGCTTCACGGCCTCGACCCGCCGGCGGGCGGCGCTCGCGGAGGTCGGTGTCGACCGGAGCGTCTCGCCGCGCGCGCTCATCGGTCGACGACTCGCGGAGAAGGCGACAACGCCCGTCTCGGTCCCCGAATCGGTTGACGAGGAGGACGAGGTCGCCATCCGTGAGTTGCTCGTTCGGCGCGACAGTCCGCTTCACGGCGTTCGCGTGCGAGACTCGCCGCTCGCCGCCCACCCGAATCTGACGCTGGTCGCCGGGTGGTTCGACGGAGAGTTGCGCCTGCCGCCGTCGCCCGAGGACCGACTGACACCCAACACCGTCCTGGTCGTCGCCGGCCCGGAGGGCACCATCGACGAGGTCGCGGCCGAGGTGGGCGGAACCCGGACGCCGCGCGCGGCGGCGCAGTCGTGGGTGATCGTCGCGGGATTCGGGGAAGGCGGCCACGAGGCAGCGGCCACCCTGCCGGACGGCGTCTCGGTGACGACAGTCGACGAGTCGCCGGACTCCGGCGCGGACGTCGTCGGCGACGTGACGGAACCGGAGACGCTACAGGCGGTGGACATCGAAGCGGCGTCGGCGCTGGTCGTCACGGTGGGCGAGGACGCCACCGCGCTGTTGACCGTGGCGATGGCGCGCTCGCTCTCCGACGACGTCGAGATTCTCGTTCGCGTCACCGAAGCCGAGAAGACGGCACCGGCGTTCAGGGCCGGCGCGGACTACGTGCTCTCCGTGCAGCGGGTGTGTGCGCGACTGGTCGCCGCGGAGGTACACGGCGAACGCATCATGGACCCCGTGGGACAGATTCGACTCGTCCGCGCCGACGCGGCGCCCTTCGCCGGGGAGACGCTGGCGGACGCACGCCGGAACCCCGAGCGCGGATGGACTGTCGTCGGTGTCGCCAGGGAGGGGGCCGTGCTCACCGACGAGCGCACCGAGATCGCGGACACCGACGAGATGTTCGTCGCCGGAAGCGACGACGCCATCCAGGAGTTCGAGCGGACCGTCGACAGTTCGTAGTGGCCGACACCGAATCGCGGGGACCCGAAACGAATCGTAGCGGGGTCCGTCTGGATGGGCGCCGCGGCGCTCACTCCTCGATCTTCTGTACGATCTCGTCGGCCTGTTCGCGCGCTTTCTCCTCGCCGACGCTCTTCTTGATGAGGACGGACTGGACCTCCCAGTCGTCGCTGTCCTCCCGTTTTCCGGTCCGAACCTCGCTCCCCTCCGACACCGAGTCCGAAGCGTTGTCCGCCCAGTCGGGCGTCCGAATCGTGTCGAAGTCGTCAGGGTCGCGGTAGCGAACGTGGATGTAGTCGTCTTCCGTCTCGACGTCCGTCGGCTCTGGCGTCTGTGCCATGGTTGACACGTCGCTGTTAGCGAGCAAAAAGAGCGCGTTCTCCGTAACGTTCTGGCAACGACTGAGAGTATCGGGGAGGACAACGACCAGCGGCGCGTCTACACCGCGCCGATGTTCACGAGGCGACGAGCGTGGTCGGCCTTCGCCAACAGTACCTCGGTGAGCGTGGGCGGATTCTCGACGTCGCCGGCGTCGAGAACCGGTTCGGGGACGGCGAGCGTTCGCTCGGGGACGTCTGTCTCCCCGTGCACGGGGAAGTGCGCGCCGCCGAGTTTCATCACGAGCGGATGGTCTACGCGGGCGAGTGCGTCACCGTCGGCGTAGAGCTGTTCGTTCACCCGCTCGAGGTGCTCGCTGTTGATGACCGCGCGTTCGTCGGACGCTGGCTGGACGTAGAGCCGTCCGAGGTAGTAGCCGCTTGAGAACGCCTCGAACATGTGTTAACATCTACCACCCTTCGGGATAAGTCCTCCGCCCAATCCTTATGCCGTCGGGCTTTTCCACCACGGAGAGCAGACACCCTTTTCCCGTCTCGTCGCTAACCATCGCTAGAAGATGGACTCGGGGGCCCTGCTCGACATACTCGGAAACGAGAACCGGCGACGCATCCTGCGCTTGCTCGCGCGCAAGCCCTGTTACGTCACCGAAATTTCCGAGTATCTCGGCGTCAGCCCGAAGGCCGTCATCGACCACCTCCGGAAACTCGAGGAGGCCGGCCTCGTGGAGTCCCGCGTCGACGACCGGCGCCGGAAGTACTTCAACATCTCACAGAACCTCCGCCTCGAGGTGCGGCTCTCCCCGTTCGACTTCGGCGCGAAATCCGCGTACCCCGCGAGCGCGGACCTCGACATCAGCCGCTGCCAGCACGTCTCCATCCGCGTCCAGCAGGACAACACGGGCGACGTCGCCGAACTCGCGTCGAAGCTCCAGGAGCTGCGGGACCTCGAGCGCGAACTGTCGATGGCCCAGCGCTGGGTCCAGGGCCGCCTCGCGGACGTCCAGAACCGCCTCTCGGACTCCGTCGACGGCACCGAGGAGCGACTGTACGCGGACGTGCTCGGCCTGCTCACGGGCGGCGCGCAGACCGCCGGGGAGCTGGCTCGCGCGATGGACGCGCCCGAGCCACTCGTCGAGGGCGTCCTCGAATCCCTGCAAGAGGAAGGCGTCGTCGCGCGTGCGGACGATGGGTGGACGATCACCGAGTGACGCGCTAGTTAGTGACGACCGAGTAGCAATGCGGACGACGACCGAGTAGCAATGCGGACGACGACCGAGTAGCAATGCGGACGACGACCGAGTAGCAATGCGGACGACGACCGAGTAGCAATGCGGACGACGACCGAGTAGCAACGTTTTCCTTCGCCCGCGGGCAATCCGGGAGCATGAACGCAGGGGACAGGGTGCGCGTGGAGCGCGGCGGCACGGCCCACGAGGGCGTGTTGCTGCCGTCGACGTCGCCCGAGCATCTCGTCGTGAAACTCGACTCCGGATACAACGTCGGCGTTGAGCACGCGGACGCCGACGTGGACGTTCTGGAAACCGGCGTCTTCGACGTCGAGGGCGAGGCGGACAGCGAGAGCGCCGGGACCGACGCCGAGGACGAGAGCGACGAGCGAGCGGAGGCGGACGTCGAGTTCGACGACGACCTGCCGACGATATCGCTCATCTCGACCGGCGGCACTATCGCGTCGACCGTGGACTACCGCACCGGCGCCGTCACCGCGCAGTTCGACGCCGAGGACGTGCTGCGGGCGGTTCCGGACCTCGCTGGGCGCGCGAACTACCGCGGCCGGGTCGTCGCGAACATCCTCTCGGAGAACATGGAGCCCTCCATCTGGCAGGACCTCGCGGAGGCCGTCCACGAGGAAGTCGAGAACGGCGCGGACGGCGTCGTCGTGATGCACGGCACGGACACAATGCAGTTCTCCGCGAGCGCGCTCGCCTTCATGCTCGACACGCCCGTGCCCATCGTCTTCACGGGGAGCCAGCGCTCCGCGGACCGGCCGTCCTCGGACAACGTGATGAACGCGGTGTGCGCCGTCGAGGCCGCGAAGGCCGACGCCGCCGAGGTGCTGGTCTGCATGCACGCCACGGAGAGCGACGACCGGTGCGCGCTCCACCGCGGCACTCGAGTCCGGAAGAACCACACTAGCCGTCGTGACGCCTTCGAGACCGTGGGCGCGCAGCCACTGGGCTACGTGGACTACGACGTCGCCAGCGACGCGAGCGGCGACGCTGCGGGCGTCGAGTTCACGAAGTCCTACAGGGAACGCGACGCTGTCGACCTCGCGCTCGACGCAGACCTCGAATCCGACGTGGAACTCGTGAAGTTCACGCCCGGCATGGACCCCGCGTTCCTCGAAGCGTGCGAGGGGAAGGCGGGCGTCGTCCTCGAGGGCACGGGCCTCGGGCACGTCCACACGGACCTCGTGGACACCATCGAGGGCCTCGTCGAGGACGGCACGGCCGTCGTGATGACGAGCCAGTGCGTCGAGGGACGGGTGTGTGACCGCGTGTACGACACGGGTCGCGACCTCCTGGACGCGGGCGTCGTGGAGGGCGAGGATCTGCTCCCCGGCACCGCGAAGGTGAAACTGATGTGGGCGCTCGCGAACAGCGAGAGCGTCCCGGAGACGATGCGAACCCCCGTCGCGGGCGAGATAACCGAGCGCTCCGTTCCATGGGAATGACACAGCAGAACCTCCGCGTGCGACAGGCGACCAGCGAGGATTACGACGACGTCGTCGAGTTCACGAGCGACATCTGGACGCACCGCAGCGGCGACTACATCCCGCACGTCTACCACGACTGGATCGCTGGCGACGGCGACGACCAGCGCACGTTCGTCGTGGACACGGGCGACGACATCGGCGGCATCCTCCAGGGCGTCATGCTCTCCGAGCACGAGGCGTGGCTCCAGGGGATGCGAACGAACCCCGAGTTCCGGGGTGAAGGCATCGCGAACCTGCTGAACGAAGCGGCCTTCGACTGGCTCGCCGGCCAGGGGGCGACGGTCGCACGCAACATGGTGTTCTCGTGGAACAGCGCCGGCCTCGGGGCGTCCCGCGCCGCCGGCTTCGAACCCGGTGTGGAGTTCCGATGGGCGCACCCCGACCCCGACGGTGACGCGCTCGCGGCCCTCGACACTGACGCCGCCGTCGCGCACGACGCTGACGCCGCGTGGAGCCACTGGGTGGCCAGCGAGGCCCGGGACGTGCTCGGCGGGCTCGCACTCCACCCCGAGGAGTCGTGGGCGCTCTCGGAGTTGACCCGCGGGACGCTCCGCGACCTCCACGACGAGACCACTGTACTCACCGTCCAGAACGGCGGTACGCGAGCGATGGCGTTCCGCATCCGCGACTACGACCGCGAGAACGACGACGGGGAGACGGTTCACTGGGCGGAGTACGGCGCGGCGACGTGGGACGACGTCGAGGCCGCCCGCGCCCTGTTCGCTGCCGTCGCGGAGGACGCCGCCGCGCTCGGGGCGGACAAAACCCGGGTCCTAATTCCGGAGACGCCGCGCCACGTCAGCGACGCCGCGTACACGCGCGCCGGGACGAGCGACGAACCGAAATTCCTGCTGGAGTGCGACCTCACCGACCGGCGGTAGTCGCGCACCGTCACCGAGGACGCGGTCCCGCACCGCTTCCACGGGGCAAGCATATGTGTCGTGGTCACATGGTGTAACAGGCATCGCCATGAAACCGTGCCACAACTGTCAGGCGGTCATCGACGAGTACACCCTGGACAAACAACTCGAACCCCTGCGCGAACTCACGGTCGACGACTTCCACGTCTGTGCTGACTGCGCGACCATCGTCGCTGACGCGTGCGTGAAGTGTGGCGGCGCGGTGTACGTCCCCCGGACCGTCGCCGACACACCCGACTACTGTCCGGCGTGTCGGTCCGACCTCATCGACCGCACGGGCCACGACCCCGGCTGGCACCGCGACGCCGTGTCCGCCTGAACGGGGCCCGTCTGCGGCCGATTTTTTGCGCCGAGAGCATCTGACTTTTCGTGGAGTGACAGTTCAGTGCCAGCCACAGCACCGACGCCGGGACGGTGGATTGCCGTCGACCCGACACCCCAATTTAGGACCCCGGGCGACGACACTCCCCGCATGGACGTAGAGGCGTTCTTCGAGGGGATGCCGTTCGCGGAGTTGCTCGGCGTCGAAGTCACCGAGGCCGCGGACGGCCACGCCGAGGGCGAGGTAGCGGTCACGCAGGAACTCTCCTGGCACGCCGAGGAGGTGAAGGCACACGGCGGCGTGACGTTCACGCTCGCGGACACCGTCGGCGGTGCCGCGCTGGTGTCGCTGGTCGACCAGCCCGTCCCCACCGTCGACATGCGCATCGACTACCTCGCGGCGGCCTCGGGCGACCTCACCGCGTCGGCCGACGTGGTGCGCTGCGGGTCGGACGTCGGCGTGGTGGACGTGACGGTGTTCGACGAGGACGGCGAGGAGGTCGCCGACGCGCGCGGCGTGTACAAGACGGGTTGAACGGAGGCTACGTCGCGCTTCGCTACACGTGCGGCGCGACGTCGTCCCCCAACCGTTCGACGCACTCGACCATCGCGTCCGTGTCGAGCCCGGGGTAGTACGTTCGCAGGACGACGTGGACGTCGTCGCCGAGCGCGTCCCCGTACGTCCCGAGTTCCTCCCGGACCTGCTCGGGGGTGCCGAAGACTGCCTGTTCTTTCAACTCCTGCTTGCGCTCGGCGTCGAGTTCGTCGACGGACTCGCCGGAGAATATCTCCGCGTAGCGCCGCTGGAGGTAGAAGTACCCGGGCTTCATCGTCTCCCAGGCTTCCTCCTCGGAGTCGGCGACGAAGCCGTGCCGGAGGACGTACGTGGTGAACTCGCCGTCGAGGCCTTCCTTCTCGCGCACCATCTGGACGTCCTCGTGGCGCTTGCGGACGCCCTCGACGGAGAGTTTCGAGGGCGCGACCCACGCGTCCGCGGTGCGCGCGGCGCGGCGGACCGCCGGCTTCGCGGCGCCGCCGAGCATGATGGGGACGTCGCCGTCGGGTTTCGGCGTGACCGAAACGTCCGGGTCGACGTCGTGGAAGTCGGCGTCGTAGTCGAGCGGGCCGTCACTCCACGCCGCGCGCAGGAGTGAAGTCGCGTCCTCGAGGCGCTCGACGCGCTCCTCGCGCGGGACGCCGAACTGCTCGAACTCGCGGGGGTTCGACCCGATGGCGAGGCCGAGCGTGAGCCGACCGTCCGAAATGAGGTCGATCGTCGCGGCGTCCTCCGCGAGTCGAACGGGGTCGTACAGCGGCGCGAGCGCGATACAGGACCCGATCTCGATATCGTCGGTCTCGGCCGCGATGGCGCCGAGCGCGGGCGTCACACCCGAGAGGTAGTCGTCCTCGGCGAAGTGGTGTTCGGACACCCACGCGGAGTCGAGGCCGGCGTCGTCGATGGCGCGCGCGAGCGTCAGCATCTCCTCGTAGCGTTCGCTGCCCGAGCGGTCGTCGTCGGGGCGTTGCTGGCACGTGAACAGGCCGGTTCCGAGTTTCATTCGTTGTCCTCCATTTCAGTAGTCGATGGTGGTGATCTCCGCGACTGGCCACTGGCTCAGGACCTCCGGGCCGTCCTCGCGCACGGCGACCATCTCCTCGACGCGGACGCCCTGTCGGTCGGCGGGCTCCTGTGTCTCGACGGCCATCGTCATCCCCGGCTCTATCTCGATTGGGTGGTCCTCCGAGACGCCGCGCCAGACCAGGGGGACCTCGTAGAGTTGGAGCCCCAACCCGTGGGCCCAGTGGTTGGTGGTCATCTGCCAGTACTCGTCGGCGCCGTAGTAGTCGGCGTGCTCGCCGTCCATGTCCGGGAATCCGCGCGCGACCTCGTCAGTCGTCGCGCCGGGTTCGAGGCGCTCGATGACGTCGTAGAGGTTGTCGCGAGCGGTCTCGTAGGCGTCCCGCTGTACTTCGGTGGGTTCGCCGAGGGAGAACGTGCGGTAGTAACACGAGCGGTAGCCGAGGAACGCGACGTTGTAGAAGTCCGCGTACACCAGGTCGCCGGGCCGGAGCACGCGGTCGGTGGTGTTCGCCTGGTGTTTCGGCCACGTGTTCGGCCCCGAGGTGAGGTAGCCGCCGTGGACCGTCGCGCCGTGGCGCCACAGCTCTCGCACTGCCTCGCCCCACACCTCGGACTCGCGCATCCCGGGTTTCGCGACCTCCTTGATCTTCTGGAAGCCCGCCTCGCAGATGGCCGCCACCGTCCGAAGGCACTCGATTTCGTCTCGCGTCTTCGTCTTTCGCGCGTCCTCGAGCAAATCGATAGCGGCGTCGTGGCGAACGTCCGCGCCGCGCTCGTCGAGTGCCGACTGGAGGCCCGCGTTCCCGATATCGACGCCCATCGGCTGGTCGAGCAGGTCGTACTCCTCGAGAGCGTCGACCACCGTGTCGGCCATCGTGCCGAGGAGGAACTCGCGGGCGGAGTTCCGGCCCGACGCCCGCGGGACATTTCCGAGGCCGGGGCACGCGTACCGCACGTCGTCCAGCCACGGGGAGTTGTACCGCTGGTTGCTCGCGTGGTCGGCGGTGTCCCAGTGGACGATGGTGCCGTCCTCCAGAAGGAGCGTGTAGTGGTCGGCGCCGCTCCCGCCCGTCATCGCGAGTCCCGTCACGTAGCGGACGTTCGGGTCGTTCAGAAGGAGGACGCTGCCGAGGCCGGCGTCGTCCATCCGGTCGAGCACGCGCTGCTTGCGGTCCTCGCGGAGGCGCCGGACGTCGATGCGCTCCTCCCAGTCGACCGCCATCGTCCCGCGGGTTCCGTCCATGAACTCCCGCTCGTGCATGGGTCCACGTACCGCGACCCGCGTTATCAAACTGTGCAAGAACTGCCGCGACTGAACGGCCGGCGCGCTGACGGGCGTTCGGGGCCGGACTTTTGTCGAACCCGGGCGTCGGGCCGGTATGACCGACACTCCCGCCGACGGGCCGGACGGCGACGTTGCCGCCGACGTTCGCGAGCGGATCGAATCCGACCCGTTCTGTGCGTCCATCGGCGTCGAACTCGTCGAACTCGGCGAGGGAACCGCCCGCACCCGCCTCCGCGTCACCGACGACCACCTGAACTTCCACGGGACGCTCCACGGCGGCGCGTGCTACTCGCTCGCGGACGCGGCGTTCGCCGCGGCGTCGAACTCGCGGGGCGAGACGGCGGTCGCGCTCGAGACGAACGTCTCGTATCTCGACGCCGTCGAACCGGGTGAGACCCTCGAAGCCACCGCCGAGGAGACCCACCGCTCGTCGCGCACGGCGGAGTACGACGTCGTGGTCAGCACCAGCGACGGTGACCGCATCGCGACGTTCCGCGGGCGCGTCTATCTGCCATGAGACGCCGACCACGAGCATCGGCCGACCGGCCAGCCGGCGGTTCTAGTAAACCAAATAGCCGGCAGGTCCAGTAACAGTAGTTGCCAATACGGTTTCTTTACTCAGAGTTGAGAATGAAAGCCCCGTTTAGTACAGATGGTGTATTCAGCATACTGCCGTTCATTTCTCTGCTATTCTGACTTGTGAGCAGGTAACGGTGAGTAGAACTGAGCTTACGGAAGCGCCGTCCGAAGGTCTTCACAGAGGTCCTCGGCGTCTTCGAGGCCGATAGATACCCGTACCAACGTCTCAGGAATCTCTGCTGAATCCTCACTACGACTGAACTCGTCGGGGAGCATTAGTGACGGTACTTCGATGAGGCTTTCAGCGCCACCAAGACTGGCCCCCGGCGTGAATACTTCAAGCCCCTCAACGAACGCCTCGAGTTCGATGCGTGTTCCATCGAACTCGAAGGACAGCATCCCACTATACCCCGACATTTGCTCATTTGCAAGCTCGTGTTGTGGGTGACTCTCAACACCCGGATAGTAAACACGGGAGACTCGGTCGTGGCTTTCGAGGAATCGGGCGACTTCCAGCGCGTTCTTCTCGTGATGTTCCATCCGCGCAGGCAGTGTCTTGATGCCTCGCGCCACGAGGTAACAGTCGAACGGGGAGAGCATATTCCCGAGTCCAACGCGCTGTCCGAACGCTAATTGCTCGAAAACCTCCTCGACGTCGGTGATGACTGCACCGCCAATCGAGTCGGAATGTCCGTTGAGATACTTGGTAGTGCTGTGAACGACGATGTCGGCGTCCAGTTCAAGCGGGGCTTGGTAGTACGGACTCGCAAAGGTACTGTCCACGCCGAATAAGGCATCATAGTCATCGGAAATGTCGGCTATCGCTTGAATGTCGCACAACCTCATCAAGGGGTTCGATGGTGTTTCAACCCAGATCAAGTCAGTATCCGCATTGACTGCATCAGCAACGTTGTCTGGGTCACGGGCGTCAACAAAGTCGATGTCCACGCCGAGATGCCCGGCCATGTGTTCCGTGAGTAGTTTTTCAGTTCCGCTATAGATGGAGTCCGAGGAGACGACGTGGCCTCCCGGTGGGACCAGCGACAGCATCGTCGTCGATGTGGCGGCCATTCCGGAAGCGAACGCCAACCCGTACTCTCCACCTTCGAGACGAGCTAACTGTGCTTCGAGGGCCGCCCGAGTCGGATTGCTCTCGCGAGAATAGTCGTGTTCGTTGGCGTTTTCTCCACTTGCCCACTCGAATGTAGTCGATAGGTGGATTGGCGGGACGACATCGTTCGTTCCACCTCTGTGAGGATGCGTCTCAGATTCCGCTGACCCGACGGCGAGGGTAGCAAATCGATTTCTGTCGGAGTAATCGTTTTGTCGTGACATCTGTCATTCACCACCAAACCCTCTCAACCCGGTTAAAGAGGAGCCCAGAAATATATTCTCAGTCACAATGGATAGTTGTGAAGTTTCCGGCGAAGGTGGCCAGAAACCCAAAACCGCCTCGTGTAGTCCAACGAGTCGTTGACCGCTACCCGCTGTCTACTCCGACAGGAAGCGTCTTGTTCGCGTAGGTGGGTGAATAATCCAGATGTATTTGGTAACGTTCCGTCTCGACCCGGGTGAGTACGATGCGGAGTTTCACGATTTGAACGATGCGATACAGGCGGCTGCCGAGAACACGAAGGGGTATCTGGGCAAGCAGACGTGGCAGGCACCGGATAGTGAGGAAGTTCTCGTCCTCTACTACTGGGAGTCGTTAGACGCAATCGAGTCGTTTAGGTCGGGTGCGGACCACAAACGTGCGAAACAGCGGTGGGCAGAGTGGTATGACGCCTACGAAGTGACCATTACGGAGGTCATCGACACATACGGGAGTGGGTTCGGCGAAGACGCGAGTCCAATTCGGTAGGAGTACCCTCTTGTCTCGAGTAGTGAAGCAACCTCACTCGCTTCGCTCGCGGATTCTACATTCGCTGTTCTACTTACCGATTCAGTCGCTCCAGTTCCTATTCTGAACAAAGAAACCGCGCTAGCAACGACTGGTGAACCGACCAGCCGACAGTTTCGGCCCACTGACCAGCCGGTAACCTGGCGGTCGCCGGAAGAGCTTCGCTCTTCCGAGACGCCGAAAATCGCGCAGCGATTTTCGGAAGACTTCCGAGGGCTTCGGGGCGTTGTCGAAGTACGAACGAAACGAAACTGCCCGTACTACTCTCGGTGGTCCCAGACGCGCCGAATCTTTCCGGTTTCCTGGCGTTCGATACCACCCGGAGCAACCACGTCAACTTCGTCCGGGCGCAGGGCGAGCACGTCCGCGAGTCGGTCCTGGACGTCGTCGGCGAGCGCGTCGGTGGACCCGGAGAACTCCTCGTGGTGTTCGATGGTCAACTCGAGTCGGTCCAGGTTCCCCTCCCGGTGGACGTCGATGCGGTACTGCGGGGCGACGTCCTCGAAGTCGAGGACGGCGGCCTCGATCTGACTCGGGTACAGATTGACGCCGCGCACGACGAGCAGGTCGTCGGTGCGCCCGGTGACGTTGTCCATGCGGACCATCGTGCGGCCACAATCGCATTCCTCGCGGGTGAGCGAGGTGACATCCCCCGTCCGGTACCGGAGCACGGGAAGGGCTTCCTTCGTGAGCGTGGTGAGGACGAGTTCGCCCTCCTCGCCCGGGGGGAGCACCTCGCCGGTCTGCGGGTCGATGACCTCCGGGTAGAAGTGGTCCTCCCAGACGTGGAGGCCGTCCTGGGCGTGCTCGCACTCGATGGCGACGCCCGGGCCGATGATCTCCGAGAGGCCGTACACGTCGATGGCGTCGACGCCGAGTGCGGCCTCGATCTCCTCGCGCATCGGGTCCGTGAACGGTTCCGCGCCGATGGTTACAGTCGAAAGCGGGAGGTCGCGGACGTCCACGCCGTTCTCGGCGGCGCGCTCCGCGAGGTAGAGGCAGTAGGAGGGCGTGGACGCGAACGCGTCGCTCTCGAGGTCCTGGAGCATCGATATCTGGCGTTCGGTGTTGCCGCCGCCGGTCGGAATCACGGTCGCGGGGAGCGCCTCGACGCCGTCGTGGAAGCCCAGACCGCCCGTGAACAGGCCGTAGCCGTACGCGTTCTGGACGGTGTCGCCGGGGGAGACGCCGGCGGCGTACAGCGAGCGCGCCATCACGGACTCCCAGACGCCGAGGTCGGTCTCGGTGTAGCCGACGACCTTCGGCTTCCCGGTGGTGCCCGAGGATGCGTGAATCCGTAGGACGTCGTCCATGTCGACGGCGAACAGGCCGGTCGGGTACTCCTCGCGGAAGTGCTCTTTCGTGGTGAATGGGAGTTCCTGGAGGTCCTCGACGCCCTCGATGGTGTCGGGGGAGACGCCCGCGTCGTCGAGGCGATCGCGGTAGAAGGGGACGTTCTCGTACGCGCGCTGGACGGTGTTCGTGAGTCTGGTGTCCTGGAGGGCCCGGAGGTCGTCGCTGTCCGCGGTCTCCACGTCGTGGTACGGCATGTCTTAACACGTATCCTGCGGGGAGTTATCTGTTCGGGTGGGTGACGCATCTCGGCGCACCGCGCGGCGTGCCACCACGCGACGTACCTTTAAGGGAGCGGGCGGCGACCCTCGAACCGATGTACAAGCACGTCGCGCTCCTGGTTCGGCAGGCCGGCCTGAGCCACGACGAGTTCGTGGACCACTGGCAGACGAACCACACGCCCATCGCGCGCGAAATCGAGGGCGTCGTCCGGTACACGACCGTCCTCCCGACGGACCCGGAAGCGGCGGAGTACGACGGCATCGCTGAACTCTCCTTCGAGAGTCTCGACGCGCTGTACGACGCGCTCGGCAGTGAGGGATCGCGGGATTACGACCCCGCGAAGGGGAAGGCGAAGGAGGCCCGCGAGGACGTCGACAACTTCCTCGCCGTCGAGGAGCGCCCGCGACTCATCGGCGAGGAGATCGTCGAGAAAGACCAGTTCGACGGCGACACCACCGGCCTCTACAAGCATTCGGCGTTCCTCGTGCGGAAGGACGGGATGACCCACGAGGAGTTCCTCGACCACTGGGCGAACGAGCACGTCCCCATCGCCCGGGAGATTCCCGGCGTCGTGCGGTACGCTCGCGTCGTCCCCACTGAACCCGAGGCCGCGGAGTTCGACGGCGTCGCGGAACTCTACTTCGAGGACCTCGGCGCCCTGGAGGCATCACTGGGCGTGAGCGGCAACCGGGATTACGACCCCGACGACCCGAAAGCCGCTGCCGCGCGCGAGGACGTCGACAACTTCCTCGCCGTCGAGGAGCGCCCGCGGTTCATCGGGCGCGAGACGGTCCAGAAAGACGAGAGAGGAAACGATGGCGCCTGACTTCCGAACGCAGGTCGAGGACGCGTTCCCCGAGCTCGACGACGTCGAGGACGAGGCCCTCCGCGAGAAAGTGCTCGACGCGTGGGTGCTCGGCCTCGAACGCGGCGGGTGGCGGAACGTCCACGACATCCCGTACGCGTGGAACATCCACGAGGTGACGAACGTCGAGCACGTCCGCGGCGTCACGAAGATAGCGGAGCGCTCCGGCGAGATCCAGCGCGAGTTCCACGACGCCGACACGGACATGGACGTCGTGCGCGCGGCGGCGCTCCTCCACGACGTCGGGAAGTGCTACGAGTACGTCGCGCACGTCGAGGACGCCGTGCTCGACGACCCCGACCCCGAGTACGCGAACGAGGACGTTCCGCACTCCCTGTCGGGGTACGCGCTCGCCCACGAGGTCGGCTGTCCGCTCGCAGTCCAACGCGCCATCCCGCACTTCCTCGGCGAAGTCCCGAAGCGAACGGTGGAAGCGGAACTCGTGAAGAGCGCGAACTCCGCGAGTTCGAACGCCATCACCCAGGCGACGATGGGCATCTCCCTCGACGAGTGGGTCAAGCAGTACTCGCAGACCACGGAGTAGACAGGAGAACAGAGCGGCGTCGGCGCGGCTCAGACGGGGTCGAGACCGTGCTCCTCGCGGAGCACGTTCACGTACTCGCGGACGCCCGCCTCCAGGTCGTACTCGGGGTCATAGCCGAGGTCCCGTTCCGCGGCGGTCGTGTCGAGGGTCTGCGTCCACGGCAGTTCGCCCTCGTCCGAGACGGTGAGGTCGGCCTCGGGAACGACCCGACGGACCACCTCGGCGGCCTCCCGGATGGTCGTCGTCTCGCCGGCGACGTTGTAGACGCGCCGCGAGAGGTCGGCCTCGTCGGCGAATGCCGCTTTCCGGAACGCCTGCGCGATGTCCCGGACGTACTGCCAGTCGATGTACTGGTCGCCGTACTCCACAGAGAACGACTCCCCGAGCGCGGGTTTCTCGATGAGGTCGACGAGGAACGCCGACCCGCCGGTCTCCCGGTAGGGGCCGTAGGCGACAGTAGGTCGAAGACCGACGTGGGAGACGCCGAACTCCTCGTACGCGCTCGCCTGGTGTTCGTTGTACTCCTTCGTCGCGCCGTACAGCGTGTCCGGGTAGACGAGGTCCTCCTCAGTGACGTCGCCGTCGTAGTGCTCCGGCGAGGCGTAGACGGCCGCACTGGACGCCCACGCGACGCGGTCGAGGTCGAACGTGCGCGCCGCCTCGAACACGTTGTTCGTCCCGAGGACGTTCACTTCGAGGGCCGCGCGCGGGTCGTCCGCGGCGGTGTTCGTGAGCAGCGCCGCGAGATGCACGATGCGGTCCACGTCGTGCTCGCGAACCGCGCGGAACACTTCGGTTGCGTCGGTCACGTCGCCGCGCACGACGTTTACGTCCTCGGCGACGCCGAGCGCCGACAGTTTCTGGCGGTCCGTGGAGATGTCGAACGCGACCACGTCGTGTCCGTGCTCGACGAGTTCCTGGGCCGTGAACGCGCCGATGAAACCGGTACCGCCCGTCACGAGAACGGTTGACATGTTCGCGACGACGGAGGGCCGGGGCAAAAAGCTATGGCGGCGTCCGAGGGTTCAAGTACGAGAGCGGGACCAACCCGGCCCGGGCGCCTGGACGAGCGCCTCTCGAGCGGTCTCCCCGTACCGCTCACCCGGAGGCCCGGGAGGGGCCTCCCGCGGGCCGAGCGCGGCGGCCCGCGTCCGTCGTCGGACTGCTCCACCCGGCGGCGGGAATCGTCCAGAGCGACAGAGTCGTCGCTCGGTTCGCAGTCGAGTGGCGACGCTGCCACTCGCAACGCCCCTGCGCTACTCGTGGAGGCCGCCGACCGCCGCGTAGAACGACGACTGCAGTGATTCGGCCATCGGTTCGTCGGGGTCGATGCGGACGTCAAGCACCGTCGGCGCGTCGGCGGCCTTCGCGTCACGGAGCGCACGGTCGAGGTCCGCGGGTTCGGTGACTCGCTCCGCGTCCGCGCCGTACGCCTCCGCGAGCGCCACGTAGTCGGTATCCCGGAACGTCGTTCCCGGAATCGCGTCGTCCATCTGGCGGACCATCCCGAGGCCGGCGTCGTTCAGCACCACGAACGTCGGCGCGACGCCGTACTCGACGGCCGTCTCGACGGCGGTGGCGGACATGGCGAACCCGCCGTCCCCGGTGACGGAGATGACGTTGCGGTCGGTGGTGAGCGCGGCGCTGACGGCGGCGGGCGCGGCCCACCCCATGCCGCCGACGCCGCCGCTCCCGATGTACCCCTGCTCGCTGGGCACCTGGAGGTAGTTCAGCAGCCAGAAGCGGTTGTTCCCGGAGTCCGCGGTGACGAGCGTGTCCTCGTCGACCACGTCGTCGATGGCCTGCACGGCGCGCTGGGGCTTGATGGGCGCGGAGTCGTCGTCGCACTCGGAGACGTGGAAGTCGGTTCGGGCGTCCGCCGCGCGGTCGAGCGCCCAGTCGTTGGTGCTGCCTCCCGCCTCGGCAAGCGCGGAGAGCGACTCTTTGGCGTCGCCGACGAGGCCGACATCCGCGGGGTACACCCAGCCCGTATTTCTGGGATCGACGTCGGCGTGGAGGATGGTCTGTTCGTCCGGACGGACGAACGACGGCGCGAGCCAGTTGGCGTCCATCGGGTTGAGCCGGCAGCCGACGACGAGCAGGGTGTCGGCCTCGCTGACCACGCGGTTCGCACCCTCGTGGCCGAACGAGCCGATGACGCCCGCGGCGCGGTCGTGGGTCTCTGGGATCGTGGATTTCCCGAGGTAGGAGGTGGTGACGACGCAGTCGTAGGCGTCGGCGACTGCCCGCAGGTCGTCGTACGCGCCCGCCGCGTGGACGCCGTTTCCGGCGATTATCACGGGTCGGTCGGCTGCTTCGAGGGCGTCCGCTGCGTCGGCGACGTCCTCCGCGGTCGGCCGGGACTCCCAGGTTCGGGCCTGGGCAGCGGCCTCCCAGAGCGGCGGTTCCGGTTCGCTGGGTACGTCCTCGGTGACAGCGTCGCCGTCGAGGACGACGGCCGTCGGCCCGGGCCGTCCGGCGGTCGCGTGCTTGAACGCGAGGCCGAGCGTTCGGAGGGTTTCGGTGGGCGTCCGGGGCTCCCACACTTCCTTCGTGACCGCGTCCAGAATCTGGGGGACGTCGACGCCACCGTAGTCGCCCCGGGCCTGCTGGTAGGGCGCGAGCGTGGAGTACTCGCCGCGCTCGGAGGCCTCGGTGATCACGACCATCGGCGAGGAGCCGAGTCGCGCCTCCATCTGGCCGAACGCGCCGATACTACCGACCCACGGCCCCTGCCCTGCGAGTACGCCCGGTTCGCCGGTGAGTCTGCCGTGGACTTCCGCCATCACGCTCGCCTCGCGTTCGTCGCGCGGGCGGACGACTTCGACGTCCGCGTCGGTGTGCGCGAGCGCTTCGAACACCTCGATGACGCGCCCACCGGGGAAGCCGAAGACGTACTCGGTGTCGAGGGCGTCGAGAGCGGCGGCGATGCCCGCGGCTGTCGTGGTCATCGGTGGTTCGAACGACGCGTTCGGTCGGTCGACGCGCGCGGTCCGGTCGGTGGCGTCTGCATGGGGCCATCGACGGCGAATGTCGCCTTTGTTCTAGGGGTTACCTCGATGGTCCTGCTCGCTGCCGCGCTCCACAACGAGACCGCGCCCGTTCGACGGAGAGTGGTATTGTTTCAAATTTTTTGACCTACGCACCCCCGTGACACGCACTACCAAAACCAAGAGATTCATCACAACGGGTCGTCATACGGTGGGTATAGACCTGTATATGAGCGACGGGGGCTGCCGATTGGTGTCAGAGGTAAAAGAAGACGTCACCCGCGAACTAGTTCTGTCCGTCCCGGAGAACGAACTCCGCCAGCGTATCTGCGAGCGGTTCGCCGAGTCCGGGCTCTACGCGTTCGCGTGGCTCGGTAGCTACGACCCGGCCAAGGAGCGCGTGACGCTGGACGCCGCCGCTGGGACGACGGCGGATGCGCCCGAGGCGGTGCCACTGGCGGACGATTCGCCTCGCAACCGCCTAGTTCGCTCGGCAGTGGAGACGCGGGGCGTCCAGATCGAACGGGGATTACTGGACGACCCGCCCAGCGCGGACTGGGGTGACCACGCGCGGAACCACGGCTACCAGTCCGTGGCCGTCGTCCCGCTCGTCCACGAGGACGAGGTGTACGGTGTTCTCTACCTGGCGGCAGACCGCGCGGACGGTTTCGGCGACGACGAGCAGTGTCTGCTCGCGACGCTGGGGGAAACCATCGCGGTCGCACTCGACGACGCCGAGGCGGCGACGAACGACGGCACCGACGCGGACGGCGACGGCACCGATGCGAACGACGAAGCCGTCGTGATCAAACAACGCGAACGCCACCTGCGACGGGCGTACGAAATCATCGCCGACGGCGACCGGCCGTTCATCGAGCGAGTCGATGACCTCCTCGAGGTCGTCCGAGAGGCGGTTGGAACGGACTTCGCGACGTTCTCGCACGTGACCGACGACTACCGCTTCGAGGCGATCGACGCGCCGAACGACGGCGACCTCCAGGCGGGAGAGACGGTTCCACTCGAGGAACTTCCCAACTGCAGACACGTCGTCGAGAGCGAGGAGACGCTCGTCATCAGGGACGTCGACGAGGACGCTCCGGAGTTAGCGGACCCGACCTGGGGAATCAGCTGTTACCTCGGGACGCCGGTGTACGCCAGCGACGAGGTGTACGGCACGTTCTGTTTCTACGGGATGGAGGCGCGGAGCGAGGAGTTCACCGACTGGGACGTGACGTTCGTCGAACTCCTCGGCGACTGGGTGGGTTCGGAACTCGAACGGCGGAACTACGTGGAGGAACTGCGCGAGAGCGAACAGCACCTGAGTACGCTCGTCGAGACGACGCCCGAGTGCATCAAAACCGTCGGCCCCGACGGCACGCTGCTCCAGATGAACCCCGCGGGACTGGACATGGTGGAGGCCGACGCGGCGTCGAGCGTGGTCGGCGAGTGCGTCTACGACCTGATCGCCCCCGAGCACCGCCAGGAGTTCCGCGAGTTCAACGAGCGCGTCTGCGAGGGTGAAAGCGGGACGCTGGAGTTCGACATTGTCGGTCTGGACGGCACCCGCCGACACATGGAATCGCACGCGGCGCCGATGCCCGGTCCCGACGGGACGACCGTCCAGGTGGCGCTGACGCGCGATGTCACCGAGCAAAAGCGGCGCGAACGAGAACTCCAGAAACACTCCCGGATCGTCGAGACCGTCGACGACGGGATCTACGCGCTCGACGCCGACTCCCGCTTCACGATGGTCAACGACGCGTACTGCGAGCTGACGGGGTACGACCGCGAGGAACTGCTCGGTGAGAACGCGTCGCTCGTGCACACCGACGATCTAAACTCCGAGCTGTCGGCGAAGGTAGCGGAAGCGGTGGACGGCGGACGCGAGATAGCGCCCGTCGAGACGAAAGTCGAGACCGCCGACGGAAGTCTCGTGACGGTCCGGACGCAGGTCACGCCGTTCGAACTCGAAGATGGGTCGTACGGCCGTGTCGGAGTGGTTCGCGACATCTCCGAGTACAAGCGGATGAAAGAAGAACTCAACGAGATTTTCGCGCGCGTGTCCGACGCGTTCTACGCCCTCGACGAGGAGTTCCGGTTCACGCACGTCAACGACAGGGCCGAGGAACTCCTCCAGCACTCCGAGGAGGAACTGCTCGGCGAGAACCTCTGGGAGCGCTTCCCCGAGGCGGCCGAGGAGGACGCCGTCTGGGAGAGTTTCCACACCGCGATGGAGACCCAGGAGCCACAGAGCTACGAACTCTACTTCGAACCACTCGAGTTCTGGGTCGAGGCGACTGTCTACCCGTCCGAGACTGGCATGTCGGTCTACTTCCGCGACATCGCCGAGCGAAAGGAACGCGAGCACGAACTCGAGCAGTACGAGACGGTCGCCGAGACGGCGTCAGACGTCATCGTCTCCATCGACGCGCAGAGCCAGGTTCAGTACGTGAATCCGGTGGTCGAGAGCGTCTTCGGCTACGAACCCGACGAGATAATCGGCGAACCGCTCACGATGCTCATGCCCGATTCGCTCCAGGATCGCCACCGGAGCGCGATACAGCGATACCTCCGCACCGGGGAGCAGACGCTCGACTGGGAGTACCTCGAACTGCCGGGCAAGCACGCGGACGGCCACGAGATTCCGCTCGCGGTCTCGTTCAGCGAGTACGAGCACGACGGCGACCAGTTCTTCGTCGGCATCATCAGGGACAACACGGAGCGCAAGCGGTTCGAGCGCGCGCTCACGAACCTGCACCAGGTGAGTCGTGACCTCACGCAGACCGAAACCAAACGCGACGTGAGTCGACACGTCGTCGACGCCGCGAGAGACGTTCTGGACCTCGACAACATCGCCGTCTACCTGTTCGACGACACGGAGAACGCTCTCCAGCCGACGGCGACGACCGAACGACTCGACGACATCTTCGGCGGGGAACCCCCGTCGTTCACGCCCAAAGACACCGCAATCGCGTGGAACTCGTTCATCAACGACGAGACGCTCACGTTCGACGACATACTGGAGTCCGACGACGTCTACCGGCGGGACACGCCGCTCCGAAGCGGTATCTGGATTCCGCTCTCCGACCACGGCGTGCTCGCCATCCTCTCCGAGAACGTCGGCGAGTTCGACCAGCAGACCCAGCGGTTGGCGGACCACCTGGCGGCGACAGCGGAGGCCACGCTCGACCGCGTGGGGCGCGAGGAGTCGCTCCGGGAACAGGAGCGCGAACTCGAGTTGCGGAACCAGCAGCTCCAGAACCTCAACCGAACGAACGACATCATCCGGGACATCGACCAGGCGCTCGTCGAAGCGACGACGCGGGAAGCGGTCGAACAGGCCGTCTGTGGACTGCTGACCCGGGACGGCCGGTTCACGTTCGCGTGGATCGGCGACACCGGCGACGAAGCGGTGGCGCCCCGAAGGTGGGCCGGCGACGACCAGGGGTATCTCGACGCCGTCTCGCTGGCGACCGGCCCCGAGGGCGACGGCGACCCGGCGGCGAAGACGGCAGCGACGGGCGACACCACGCTCGTGTCGAACGTCGCCGCGGACCTGCGGGACGCGCCGTGGCGCAAAGCCGCGCTCGCTCGCGACCTCCAGTCGGTCGTCAGCATCCCACTCGAGCACGACGGGATGGAGTACGGCGTGTTGACCGTGTACGACACTGAGCCGGACGCCTTCGACGACCTCTCGCAGAGCGTCCTCCGCGAACTCGGCGAGACGATCGCTAACGCGATGAACTTCATCGACACCAGACGCGCGCTGCTCTCGGACAGCGTCGTCGAACTCGAACTGGACATACAGAACGCAGACGACCCGCTCGTCCAGCTCGCGCGCGAGACGGGCTGCCGGTTCGAGTTCGAGGGGATCGTTCCCCAGACCACGGGGACGGCCCGCGTCTTCGTCACGGCGACCGGTGCGACCGCCGACACCGTCCGCGCCGCCGCGTCGGAGTCGACGCGCGTGGAGGGCGTGACGCTCCTCAGCGGCGGGGGGAGCGAGGACGACGAGAACCGGTTCGAGGTCTCGGTGGCTGGCGCGACGATTCCGTCGACGCTCGTCGAGTGCGGGGCGGTCGTTCGGACGATCCGGATTGCGGACACGGAGACCAACGTCGTGGTGGAGCTCCCCCACTCGGTCGGCGTTCGGACGTTCGTGGACCAACTGGAGAGCAACTACCCCGACACGGAACTCGTCGCGCGCCGCGACAGGGAGCGGTCTGACCGGTCGTCGGAGGCCTTCGAGGCGGCCCTCACGGAGAGCCTGACGCAGCGACAACTGGAGACGCTCCAGACCGCGTACCACAGCGGGTACTTCGAGTGGCCGCGGGACCGCACTGGCGAGGAGGTCGCGGCGGACCTCGACATCACGCAACCGACGTTCAACGGGCACTTGCGCGCGGCGGAGCGGAAACTGTGTGCGAAACTGTTCGAGGGAGACGCGCCCCCGTCCGACTGACCAACCAACGTGTGTAGTGTTGGGTTCACCAGTCCCCTACTGGTGTTGGAAGAGACCCTATGCACCGTCTGCCCGTTCGTTCTACCGTGGAAGCAATGAGTGAGACTGCATCGGATGCAGTCAGGACGGATTACCACGGTACACGACCGAGCGAGGCAGTTGTTCTCGCGGTTGCGGACGCCAGAGACACCGACCCGCTCGATTTGGAACCCCTCAACAACGTCATCGACCCGGACGCACTGGACAGGCTGTTCCAGTCGGCGGGGGAAGAATCGACGGTCGGAGAACTCAGTTTCACGATGGAAGGCTGCGAGGTGGTCGTCCACGGGGATGGCGACATCGTCGTGACACCACCGGTTACGGCAGACGAAGGTGGGGGCCCTGTCGCAGTGCGCGAAGATTGATATGACAATCAGGATGCAATGCAGAGCCGGTGGCCGTCGTTCACTCCTCCAATCGAACGAACCAGCAACCACGTCACGCTCCAACCGACGGCGGGCGCCAGCAGGGACTACAACGGGTGTCGAACACCGCGGGCAACTCCGCCCGAACACCTAGTCCATGGGGGGCCGTGACGAGGAAGAGCCGACTGCTCCGTCGAACGGACAGCGCGACGACCAGGGGGCGGTCTGTGAATACTGCGGGACACCGATCGACACGAGCGAGTGGTACCCCGTCACCAACCGGCGCGACCCGGACGGGTCGGTCGAACTGTACGCCTTCTGCAGCGAGACGTGCCAGGACTCGTGGTGCGACGAGCAGACGGAGTGACGCCGACCGAACACCCGGGCTGGCCCGGTTCCGAAGCGGCCTGCCCTCCACCGTGTTCTGGAGTGGTCTGCGCTCTGTGGTGACACGGCCGGTCGCGCGAACCCACCACCGGTCGCCGAGCGACGCCGGCGGTCAGCGGTGGGCGAGCAAGCCGGGGTAGTCCGCGATGATGCCGTCGGCACCCGCGTCGCGACACGCCGCCGCCTGCTGCCAGTCCGTCACGGTCCAGACGTTCACCGCGCGGCCGTCGCCGTGCGCCCGCGAGACGAGGTCCGCGGAGAGGACGTCCAGCGACGGGTGGAGCGCGCGACAGTCGAACTCGCTGGCGCGCGTGAGTCCGCGGTCGGGGTCGAGGCAGAGCGCGGCGCGCGGGGTTTCCGGCGCGACCTCCTGTGCGGCCTCGAGCGCCCCGTCGAAGAACGAGGCGTAGACGACCGGGGCGTCGTTGGCGGCGAGCACGCCGTGCACGCGCTCCACGAACGGCCGCCACACCGGGACTGCGGGGCCCCCGAGGCCGAGGCGGGCGTCCTCGCTCCCGGGCGACTTGAGTTCGACGTGAAGTTCCACGTTCCCGGGAACCTCGTCGGCCACCGCGTCGAGCGTCGGCACGCCCTCGCCGCTCCCCAGGACGTTCGCGTCCGCGAGCGTCCCGGCGTCGGCGTCCCAGACGAACCCGGACGCGTCGGTAACGCCACGCGACTCCCCCTCGTCGTCGAGACGGTGGTCGTGGAAGACGACGGGCGTGCCGTCCGCGCGCGGCTGGACGTCCACCTCGACGCCATCCGCACCGCTCTCGACGGCCCCGCGGACCGCAGTGACAGTGTTCTCGGGGGCGACGCCCGCGAATCCGCGGTGCGCGATCTCGAACATCAGCCCCCGCTCACCGGCGGGAACATCGCGAGTTCGTCGCCCGACTCGAGTCGCGTATCGAGGCCCGCCGCCTCCCGGACGTTCTCCCCGTTCAGAAGGACGTTGACGTGGTGGTGTACGTCGCCCGCGTCGTCGAGCACGCGCTCGCGGAGCGCCGGCCGGTCGGCGAGCAGCGCGTCCAGGGCGTCCCCGACCGTCGCGTCCGCCGGGACGTCCACGTCGACGCGCTGTCCGCCAGCGGTCTCCGCGAGGTCCGCGAACAGTCTCCACTCCATGCGTCGAACTCCGTCGCCAGTCACTATAGTGCTACGCCGCCGCGGGGTGGCGTCCGGCGCGATGGCGCTCACTCCGCCTGGTCGGGGTCGGACCCGATGGACTCCGCGGCGCGTACGTCCGCCGTGACGTCGTCGCTGTGGAGCAACTCCGAGAGCACGATGCGGACCGCCTGCAACACCAGCACCACGACGAGCGGCCCGAGGAAGATGCCGTACCAGCCGAACAGCAGCGTGCCGACGATGTACCCGAACATCACGAGGCCAACGTGGGTCTCGCGGCCAGCGACCTTCGGCAGCAGGAACGTCATCGGGATCAGATCGAGGAAGAGGAACGCGACGACGAACAGCCCGATGGGGTACGCAATCGAGGCGTCCGGCGTCACCGTGGCGGCCCACGCGAGGTAGCCCACGAGTGGCACGTAGACGACCTTCCCGACGACGAGCGGGACCATGCTCGCGAGACCGGTGGCGAGCGCGAGCGCGGTCGGGAACGGAATCGACAGCGCGCTCGGCGCAAGGAGGTTGTAGGCGTTGTAGGTGATCAGCGCGAGCACCGCGACGAGCGCGACGAGCAGGACGTTCCCGAAGTAGATGGTCTGGAGGTCGTGGTCGACCGCGTTGGCGTAGCCGTACGACGCCGTCCCCTCGCCGCCGACGTCGTTCTCGAACCAGTTCGCGATGCGGTGCTGGTCCCGAAGCAGGTAGAACGCGATGGCGATCGCGATGAACACGTGCGTCAGCCCGGTCGCGGCGGCCTGCAGGAGTCCGAGCGCCGCCGTTACTGCCTGGTTGAACGTCTCCGAACCCGGGTTGCGGAGCTGGTCGACGGCCGCCCGCCAGGGGTCGTCAGTGAGCGCCGCGACGTCGACGTACGGCTGGAGGAGTTCCCGGTAGTTGGTGAGCGCCGGTCCGATCTCCTGGACGGCCTGGAGGCCGATCCAGGCGACGACGGCGAGCGCGGGGAGCGCGACGGTGAGCATCGTGATGCCCGCCGCGAGTCCCCGCCCGTCGACGACGTCGTTGATTCGGCGGAACGGCGGCCGCACCGCGTAGTAGATGAACAGGCCGAGCACGGCGGTGCCGATGTACGAGTAGACGGCGAACGCGACGACCAGACCGAGCGCGATGACGAACAGCCACCACGCCGCTCGCGACTGCTCCGGGATTCTCGAACGTGTCATAGCGGGGATACGCATGGTAGGACGAAAAACGTCGGGGCGCGTGCTGTACTGTCCGGGGTGAAGAACACCGCAGGCAGGCCGCGGAGCCCGTTCCTTCGAATCGCTGCCGTTCCTTCGAACCGCTACTCCTCGTAGCTCTCCACGATGTCGACGCCCGAACTCGCGCCGATGCGCACCGCGCCCGCGTCGAACATCGCCTGCGCCTGCTCGTAGTTCCCGACGCCGCCGGAGGCCTTCACGGGCAGGAACCCGCCCATCAACTCGACGTCCGGCACCGTCGCGCCGCCCTCCGCGAATCCGGTGGAGGTCTTCACCATGTCGGCGTCCGCGTCCCTCGCCAGCCTGCTCGCCGCGCGCTTCTCGTCATCCGTGAGCAGCGCCGTCTCGATGATGACCTTCACCGGGACGGGGACGGCCGCCACCACGTCCGCTATCTCCTGGCGGACGGCGGCGTGCTCGCCGGCCTTCAGTCGGCCAATATTGATGACGACGTCGAGTTCGTCCGCGCCGTCGTCGTACGCCCGCCGGGCCTCCTCGACCTTCGCGCCGGACGCGTTCTGGCCGTGCGGGAACCCGACGACCGTCGCAATCGTCAGGTCCTCGGGCGCGTCCTCGCGGGCCTCCGCGACGTAGCACGGCGGGATGCAGACGTTCATTCCGTACTCCGTGGCCTCGTCGACGACGCGCTCGACGTCGGCGAGCGTGGTCTCGGGGCCGAGTACGGTGTGGTCGATGCTCGCTGCGAGTTCCTCGCGGTTCATACTCGGAGAGAGGCAGGGTGGTGTCAAAAGTTGGGTGGTGTGTTGGACTCCGTGGGGGTGTCCGTTTCCTCCATAGCGAGGTTCGTGTCAGGACGACGTTCGGGAGTCGCGAATCCGAATCGTTCGCTCACCGGTGACGTGGCCGCGAACCGACAGCGTCACTGGTTCGTCTTCGCTGGTCGTGTACTCGGTGTCGATCTCCAGCGACGCCGTCACCTGGTCGCCGGACGCCACCTCGCGCTCGACGACGTGTGACTCGTCGTCGTCCGCGATGCGCTTGGTCGGCCAGTAGACCGCTGCGAGGAACCGCCCGTCGGTTTCGGAGACGTTCGTCGCCGTCAGCGACACGGACAGCGGTTCGCCCTGCGACACTTGCTCGGGAACGTCCAGTGAATCGAGTTCGAACCGTGGCGCCGGTGCCGCCAGACGACTCTGTTCGGCGTCGGGGAGCGGCCATTCGGACGCCGACTCGCCGAATCGAATGCTCGCTTCGGACGTGGTCAGCGGCGACGGCACCGCGAAGGCGAGGTACGAACGGTCACTAACCCCGAGGTTCCGGCCAACTGGGCTGCCCTCGTGGCCCGCGACGGCCGAGTTGATGGCGCCAGCGGTTTCGGGGAGGCCTGGTTCCCAGGATTGCCCGTCTGTTTCGAGGGTGAACGCGGATTCTGAGAGTTCCTGGTCGGACTGAACCGACGCGACGACGTACTGCTGGTCGTCGGCGGCGAGCACGCCTCCCGAGCCCATTATCGAGCTATACCTGACCGCCTTCCGAACAACGATGTCCTCGACCTCGACGTCCGGTTCATCTGGCGGGTCGGTCCCGGAGCGGGTGGGTTCCTGTGTTGTCGGTTCCTCGGTTGGCGTCCCGTTTCCGCCACCGGGTGCTCTGGGACCACTGCGCTCGCCCAGGCACCCGCTGAGAGCAGTGCTGAACGTGACGCCAGCCGCACTGAGGAACGTCCGCCGTTTCATATCGGATGGGCGACTGGAAGCGGCAAATACCTTCTGTGAATTCAAACGCGCTTTTGACCCCACAGCACCTACGAGCGAGTATGACCGCACCGGAAGTCAGGGACACCGCGGAGGACATCGCGGAGATGGAGATTCGGGGGGCGGCAACCATCGCCCGGGCCGCCGCGGACGCGCTGGAGGCCCAGGCCGTGGAGAGCGACGCGGACACGCCGGAGGCGTTCCGCGCGGAACTCCGGGCGGCCGCGCGCCGTCTCCGGGACACGCGCCCGACCGCGGTGAGCCTGCCGAACGCGCTGCGGTACGTGCTCCGCGAGGTTGAGGGAGACTCCGTCGAGGCGCTCCGGGAATCCACGGTTTCGGCGGCGGAGGCGTTCCGCGCGAACCTCGACCGCGCGCAGGAGGACCTCGGCGCGGTCGGCGCGAACCGCCTCCGAGACGGCGACACCATCATGACGCACTGCCACTCGACGGACGCGCTGGCTTGCGTTCGCGCGGCACTCGACGACGGGAAGGAACTCTCTGCTATCGTGAAGGAGACCCGGCCGCGCAAGCAGGGCCACATCACCGCGAAGCAACTCCGCGAGTGGGGCGTTCCGGTGACCATCATCGTCGACAACGCCGCACGGCGCTACCTCGACGATGTCGACCACGTGCTCGTCGGCGCGGACTCCATCGCGGCGGACGGCAGCGTCATCAACAAGATCGGGACCTCGGGGCTCGCGGTGAACGCCCGCGAGCGCGGCACGCCCATCATGGTCGCCGCCCAGACCCTCAAATTGCATCCGGACACGCTCACCGGCCACACCGTCGAGATCGAGATGCGGGACGAGGCCGAGGTGTTCACCGAGGACGACCGCGCGGAGGTTGGGGACGTCGACGTGGAGAACCCCGCGTTCGACGTGACGCCGCCGCGGTACGTCGACGCCATCGTCACCGAGCGCGGCCAGTTCCCGCCCGAGAGCATCGTCACGCTGATGCGGGAGTTGTACGGCGAGGGCGACACGGAACCCTGGGAAGAGGAGTAGCCGCTCACCGGCGGCTGAAAGGGGAATATTCTCAAGGCGGGCGTCCGGCGGGACAGTATGGCTCTGGCACAGCAGACCGGGTTTCTTCCAGTCGGACTCCTGCAACCCGACATCCTGCCGACCGGATTCGAACCCCCGGCGCTCCCGTATCTCGTGGTCGTGGCAGCCGCCGTGCTCGTCGTCGGCTGGCTGCTCGTCCGCGAGGACCCGCCGGTCACCGAGCGCACCGTGCTGGCGTTCGCACCGTGGATGGCGCTTGGCTCCGCGCTGTACGTCGGCTTCCAGTTACAGCAGTACCCGGACGCCGTCGCTCCGTTCTTCGGGTCCCCCATCGTCTACGCGACAACGTTCGCGCTCGCTGGCGTAGTCTGGCTCGCACTCCGACAGATTCCCGCGGTCGGCCGTCCACTGCCCGCGCTCGCCGCAACTGGAGGGGTGCTCGCACTCGTACCGACCGCGCTCGCCGTGCAGTACGGACTCGAGCACGACTCGCTGACGCTCGTCGAACCGCTCGCAGGCGTCGTGGTCGCCGTGGCGCTCGCCGCCGTCGCGTGGCGACTCCTCGGCCGTCTCGCACCCGAGGAAACCACCATCGTCGGCGCCGCCGGCGCGCTCGCGGTCTTCGGGCACGTCCTCGACGCCGTCTCGACGACTGTCGGCGTAGACCTGCTCGGGTTCGGCGAGCAGACGCCGCTCTCGGCCGCCATCATGCACTTCGCGGCGGCCCTCCCGACGGAACCGTACCTCGGCGTCGGGTGGCTGTTCGTGCTCGTGAAGACAGTGCTCGCGTGCGGCGTCGTCGTGTTGCTCGCGGAGTACGTGCGCGAGGAGCCAAGCGAGGGGAACCTCGTGCTCGCGTTCGTCACCGCGGTCGGCCTCGGCCCCGGCGCCCACAACATCCTGCTGTTTATCGCGGCGAACCCCACAGGACTTTAGCGGGGCGACGCCGTCTGCCGGGGTATGGTTCGAGTCGTCGCCGCCGGTCACGTCAACTGGGACGTCACGCTGCGCGTGGAGGCGCTCCCGGAACCCGACGGCGAAGCCCAACTCGTCTCCCAGCGCCGCTCGGGCGGCGGGAGTGCGGCGAACGTCGCGTGCGCGCTCGCCGGCTTCGGCGCCGACCCGGGGCTCGTCGGCAGCGTCGGAGACGACGAGAACGGCCTGCTCGCGCGCCGGGAACTCGACGGCGCGGGCGTCGACCTGCGCGGCCTCCGAGTCGTCGAGGACGCCGAGACGAGCGTGAAATACCTCCTCGTCGCGAACGACGGCGAGGTGATGGTGCTCGGGAACGACGGCGCGAACGAGGCCGTCACGCCCGAGACCGTGGACGGCGACTACGTGGCGTCCGCCGACCACCTCCACCTCACCAGCCAGCGCCCGGACACCGCCGCACACCTCGCGGAACTCGCCGCCGACGCCGGCGCGACCGTCTCCTTCGACCCGGGGCGCCGACTCGGCGAACGCGACTTCTCGGAAGCACTCGCCCGCGCCGACGTCGTCTTCGTCAACGACCGCGAGGCCGCTTCGGTCATCGACGGCGACGAGTCCTACGCCGAGTCCGGCCACAGCGACCGCGTCGTCGTGGTGAAACACGGCGCGGACGGCGCGACCGTCCACACGCCAGAGGGTTCCTACGACCACCCGGGGTTCGGCGTCGACCCCATCGACACGACGGGCGCGGGCGACGCGTTCGCCGCCGGGTTCGTCTCCGTGCTCCTCGACCACGACGCCGACTACGAGCGCGCCCTGGAGTTCGCGAACGCCTGCGGCGCGCTCGCCGCCCGCGAGGAGGGCGCGCGAACGGCGCCGACGCGCGCCGACGTCGAGGTGTTCCTGGACGAGCAGTTCTGAGGCGACTCACCCCCTCGTTCTAACCCGCTGTACCGCGTACTACCGGGCATGCAACTGTTCGCCGCGTACCCCGACCGCGTGCTCGTCTACGACGGCGACGCGCTCCGCACCGACTTCGAGGGCGACGTGCAGTGTCTCGACGCCGGACCACCTGGCGTGTTCTGCGGGACGTCCGAGGGCGTCTATCGACGTGCGGACGACGACAGTGGGTGGACGCGCGCCGCGGACATCGGTGACGTGACCGCGCTCGCCGTGGACGCGACTGGCGTCTGGGCGGGCACCGGCCCGAGCGCCGTCTACCGGAGCGACGACGGCGAGACGTTCGCGGAGCGCCCGGGCCTCACTGACCTCCCGTCAGAGGATTCGTGGGCGTTCCCGCCGCGGCCCTCCACCCACCACGTGCGCTGGCTCGAACCGACGAAAGAACGCCTCTACGTCGCCGTCGAGGCGGGCGCGCTCGTCCGGACAGGGGACGGCGGCGCGACGTGGCAGGACCGCGTTTCCTCCGGTCCGTACGACACCCATTCGATGGCCACGCACCCCGACCACCCGAACCTCGCGTACTCTGCCGCCGGCGACGGCTTCTACGTCACCGAGGACGGCGGCGACTCCTGGCACACCGAGGAAACCGGCCTCGACCGTACGTACTGCTGGAGCGTCGTCTGCGACCCCGGCGACCCGGAGCGACTGCTGCTCTCGGCCGCCTTCGGCGCGCGGAGCGCACACACCGCGAGCAGCGCGGACAGCGCCGCGTTCCGTCGCGTCGACGGCGAGTGGGAGCGCTGCGAGGAGTTGCCCGGCGGCGAGGGCGTGCTCGCGCCCGTGTTCACCACCGCGAACGACCCCGGCGAGGCGTACGCCGCGACGAACCACGGCCTCTACCGCACCGACGACTGGGGCGCGTCCTTCGAGCAACTTCCCGGCGAGTGGCCGGGTGCGCTCGAGTCCGAGCGGGCGACCGGACTGGTCGTCCGTTGAACGGGAGGTCGTTCGGTGAGCAAGAGGTCGTCCGATGAGCGAGGGGCGTCGCGCGATGGGGGACGGCGCAGAGCCGCCGAACACCGGTCAGTCGCGTTCCACGACGTGACGAATGGTGGCCTCGTTCACGTAATACAGCGACCGGACGGGAACGCCGTCCGCGCTCTTCTCCGGGGTTCCGTAGGAGTACGCCCCGTCGACCGCCACGTACAGACCGCCGTCGCTCCGATTCAACACAGTCACGTTCACCGGCTTGACGTACCCCAGTTCGAAGTACGTGATCTCGCTCTCGTTCCGGAGTTGGTTCTGCAGGCGGGCTTCCTCGTACGCCACGGCGACCTGCTTCGCGGTTTCGTTAGTCAGGTCGTCCGGCGGGTCGGGGTACGTCGCTGTCGGGACCGTCGTGGGTTCGGCGGTTGGCGTCGACGAGGACGATTGGTCGCCGGAACTGTCAGCGAGCGGGACACCCATACAGCCCGCTGTGACGAGGAGAGCTACGATGGCGAACGAAACGATGGAGAGACGAGTCATACCGTGTCATTTTCGCAGCCCTACAGATAGTTCCACCCACCAACACACCGGCGGGCTATTTGGTTCTCGCCCGACCAGACCACCCCATGACCCTCGACCCCGTCCACTTCGACGGCATCGCGTCGCTCGCGCGGCGCATCCGCACCGACGTGGACACCGAGGAACACCGCGACATCGCCGAGGAGACGTGGCGGGAGTTCCTCGACCCGCTGTACGGCGACGGCGACGTGGTGCTCGAACCCCTCGACGAGCAGTCCCGGAGGGCCGCGCCCCTCGAGGAACTCGCGCTCCAGGAGCGCCCGTTCGACACCGCCCACGGCCTCGACTCGGGCACCATCAACCCGCGGACATTCAAGAACGGACTCGTACTCGACCTCGCGCAGGCGGCGATGAGCGCAACGCCGTCAGAGTTGGACCTGCACCGCTCGCGCACCGTCATCACGAGCGTGCACTCGAACGACGCGAGCGTCGACCACTCGACGGACTGGACGAAGTGGGACGCGGGCTACAGCAGGGGCCGCATCGTCCACACCGCACCGCTCGCGCGCGACCAAGAGCGCGTCGTCCACGGCCTCTCGCTGTACCTCGCGGAGAGCCACCACGCGCTCGAGCACGCCGACCGCGTCGAGGACCTGCTCGTGCTCGACGGCCCGCTCTACCCGAAGGGCCTCGTGCAGTGGCTCGATAGGCACGCCAGCCTCGCGGACCTCGTCACGGAGGACGAACTCGTCGGCGAGGTACTGGAGAACTACATGCGTCTCGTGGAGCGCTTCGTCGAGAAGGACGTGCCTCTCGCCGGGTTCGTGAAGAGTCCCGCGAGCCAGGCGCTCGTGCAGGCGCTCGGTGACCGCGGCCGGCCGACGCCGTGGGCGAGCGACGCGGCGTTCTTCTCCCAGGTTCTGGAACGCCGGGAGTTCGAGGAGGGGGAGTACGAGCGCCTCACGGACGAGTTGACGTGGACGAACTGGTTCACGTCGACGCTCGGCGCGGACGGCGTGTTCGCCGACGGAGCAGGGCTGAGTTCCGCGGGTGATCAGACGGAGTCCGATGACAACGACGAACCCGGCGTCGACCGGGAACTCGACGCGAGCGCGTACGAGGTGGCGTTCTTCGTGCTGTACGACCCGCGAACCGACCTCGTACACAAGGTCGAACTACCCCGAGCGTTCGCCGAAGACGCCGACGTTCGGGAGGCCGTCGAGCGCTACGTCACGAGCCAGGTGGCCGCCGAGGCTGGGCCGCCGAAACCCGTGGGGAAGGCCGACGAGCTCGCGCGCATCGACGCCGCCGAGAAGCGCGAACTCGTGCGCAAACTCGAGGAGTCCTTCGACAGCCGCGAGGACCAGAACTACGACGACGAGCGCTGGGGGTAGGCTGGGGCGACACCGCTGGGCGTAGACTGCGAACGACGAACACTGGACGTAGACTACGGCGCCGAACACGGGGCACAGACTACGACGACGAGCGCTGGCAGCAAGGCGACGCGGAACGGCGTTTCGTAGCCAGAGACTACTCGCTCACTTTTAAACGACCGGACGTGTGAGTTCTCGATAATGACCGACCGCGCCATCGAGAGCCGCGATCTCACGAAGCGCTACGGCGATACGACCGCCGTGGAGCGACTCAATCTCGCCATCCCCCAGGGGGCCGTCTACGGCTTCCTCGGGCCGAACGGGGCCGGGAAGACGACGACGATGCGGATGCTCACGACGCTCGTGAAACCGACAGACGGCACCGCCACCGTCGCCGGCGCGGACGTCGCCGACCGCGACGCTGTCGTCGGTAACATCGGTTTCCTCCCGGAGGAACCGCCGCTGCACGCCGAATTGACCGGGCGCGAACAACTTCGCTACGTCGCAGGCCTGCGTGACATCCCCGAGGCGGAAGCCGAGACCCGCATCGACGAGTTGCTCGCGCGGTTCTCGCTCTCCAGTGACGCCGACAAGCGCATCTCCGCGTACTCGAAGGGGATGAAACAGAAGGTCGGCATCATCCAGGCGATACTCCACGACCCTGACGTACTCTTCCTCGACGAACCCACGTCGGGGCTCGACCCGCGGGCCGCGCGCACCGTCCGGGACACTATCGCCGACCTGGCCGACGACGCCTCCACTGTCTTCCTCTCCACGCACATCCTCCCCGTCGTCGACGAACTCGCGGACACCGTCGGTGTGCTGTACGACGGCCAGCTCGTCACCGAGGGAGCACCCGAGCACCTCAAGGAACGCGCCGAAACGGGCGAAGAGCGCACGCTCGAAGACGTCTTCCTCGAGGTCACCGGCGGCATCGACGCCGAGGAGGCCTGAGATGTCTGCGTTCCCCGACGCCGACCACGCGTACGCCATCGCGCGCAACGTCGTCGTGCGCGGCTGGCGGAAGACCGTCGAGAAGAGCACCGTCCAGATAGTGGCGCTCGCCGTCGCCATCCTGTTCGGTGTCGTGTTCACCGGCGCCGCCGCGTTCGGCGCGTACTACGCGGGCCAGACGTTCGTCGAAGACCCGGCCAGTGGCGCCGACGTCATCGGACTCGTTCCCGCCGGCCTCGCCACCTTCACGGTATTCCTCACCGCGTACATGACCGCCATTCAGATCGGCGACATCGACAACCGGGACGGCTACCTCACTACGGTTCCCGCTCGCGACCTCGTCGGCGGCCTGCTCGTCTCGGGCTACCTCCGCGTCGGCGGCTTCTTCGCCGCGCCCCTGCTCGTCGCCAGCGTGGCGTTCGGCGTCGGCGCGCAGTCCCCGCTCGCCGCCGCGTTCGCCGCAGTCGGCGTGCTCGCGCTCACCGTCACCTCGTTCCTCGTCGGCTACCCGGTCGGCGTCGGCCTCGCCTACCTCTTCGGCCGCTCCGCGATGGTCGAGCGGTACAAGACCGCCATCGGCGTGCTCGCGTTCGCCGCGTACTTCGGACTCATCGTCACGAACACGCTCGGCGAACTCTTCGAACCGGTCGTGGAGGCGGCCCGGGCGTCACCCGTCGGCTGGTACGCCGACCTCGCGCTCCTCCCGGTCTCCTCGGCCGCGAGCGCGCTCCAGGCCGCCGGCGTGCTCGTCGGTTCGGTCGCCGTCTCCGCACTCGGCGTGCTCGCGAGCGTCCGACTCTCCGAACGACGGTGGTACGCCGACGCCGTCGACACGGACGAACGCCACACCGACTCCGTCGCGGGCGGCCGCCTCGACTCTCTGCTCGGCCGCCGGACCGCGTGGGTCGCGCGCAAGAGCTGGCTGCGCGCCCGCCGCGCCCCCATCAAACTCATCTACGTCGCGTACCCCGCGTTCGTGCTCATCACACCGATTCAGGCGAGCGTCCAGGCCGGCCACGTCACCACCACGCTCGCCACGAGCGTGGCGCTGTACGGCGCGTGGATGACCGGCGCGGCGTTCACGCTCAACCCGCTCGGCGACGAGGGCGCGGTGCTCCCCGTCACCGTCACCACTGGAATCACCGGCCGTCAGTTCGTCGGCGGACTCGTCACCGCGAGCGCCCTCCTCGGCACCCCCGTCACGGTCGTCGTCGCCGGCGCGCTCGCCGTTCTCAGCCCGCTCGAACCGGTCGCGCTCGCGTGCACCGTCGCCGCCGCCGCCGTCCTCCCTCCGCTCGCCAGCGCTGTCGCCGTCGGCATCGGCGCTTCGTTCCCGAAGTACGAGGCCACAACCATGGGACGGAGCCGGGAGGTCGTCGTTCCGTCCACGTGGGCGTTCGTCATCTACACCATCGTCTTCCTCGTCACCGCCGGCGTCGCGACCGGCGCGCAGGAACCCGCGGTCGCAGGCTTGCTCACTGACGTCGCCGGCGTCGGCACCGCCGTCGTGCACGTCGCCGGCTTCCTCGTTGGCGTCACGCTCGCGGGCATCGCCGCCGCCGTCGCGGTGAGCACCGCTGTCCAGGCGTTCGACGAGTACACGAGTGACGGCAATGTGTGACCCAGGCAGTAGTTGCTAGCGTGAGTTCGTTGTTCAGGTGGAGCACTGGTCAGTGTGTTCCAGAGAAGTCGTCGAAACCCCGGGTGGCGGTTACTGCTGGGTCGCCACGGAGTTGATTCCGCTCTGGACCCAGTACCAGGAGATGATTCCGAAGAAGAGGAACAACAGGAAGACGGGCATCGCGTCTTTGTCCGTCGCAGGCTCTGCGGCTTCGGATATCTGCCAGAACGCGATGATGTTCGCCAGGGGGATGATGGCCAGAATGGGCGTCAGATTCTGGTCCGTTCCCCGATCGAGCTTCTTCGCTGTCTTGTACGTCCAGTACAGCGGGTACAGGCCCAGCGTGAGAACTGTGAGCACAACCTGTAGGAGAAGTGAACTCTCCGAGAACGCTGATGGGTCCGTAATTTGTGGTGTTTCAGACATACAGACTGACGTGAATCTCTCCCCGTATATAATTATCTCATAGGAAATGTAAACGGTAGTGAACGGAAATTCGTTCGCGGCGGTGGACAAAGAAACTGCGGCCGGAACTGCTGTAGAAGAACCGCCTCGGCGTCAGGAGTGCGCCGAAGACGCGTCTTCGGCCTCGTGCTCGCGCACGACCTCGATCTCGACGTCCTCCTCGTCGACGCCGATGCGCGCGAACTGCGTGCGAACGTGCTCCCGGGCGGCGGTGAGCGCCTGGTCCTTCGTGTCGAAGCCACGCGGCATCGGCGACTCGAAGGCCACGTTCACCTCCTGGCCGTCGACTCGCTGGACGCTCCCCCCGCTGTCCACGGCGTAGAACTCGTCGCACACCCACACGTAGGGGGCCGCCTCGTCGGGCGCGCCCTTGAACGACGGCGACTCCTCGCCGCGCTCGTACAGCGTCCCCGTCAAGGTCGTCCCGGCCGCAGAACCTCGCACAAGCAACATGCTCATCGATACGACCGGCCGGGGGATAAACGCCGTGGCAAGGCAGGGCGACAATCGGTTGCAACTACCGACGGGTCACTCACTCGATCGTTGCGAGCAGGTCGTCGCGTACTGACTCGGTCGTCGCCGCGACGTAGACGCCGTCCCCAGGTCGAGCGATAGACGCGCCGGCCTCGGCCGCGAGGAGTTCGCCGACGTGCTGTTCCTCGTCGTCCGGGTAGAAACACACCATCCCGTCGAGGCGACCGCGCGCCAGCGCCCCCCAGTGCACGCACGGCGACCAACTCTCGACGACGCGCTTGGTCGCGCCCGCGAGCGCCGACTGCATCGTCACCGCCTCGTCCATCCGGTCGTCGAGTTTCACGTCGTGACCGATCACGAACCCCACAGTGGCCTTCGCAGTCGGTACGCCGCCGTCCGCGGTCACCGGTTCGCCGTTGAGTGTGACTCCCTCGCCGCGACGAGCGACGTACAGGTCGTCGGTGACGGGAACGTAGACGCAGCCGACCACCGGCCCGTCGTCGTCCGCGAGGCCGGTTTCATCGGCCTCGTCATTCCGTGGGCGGCCTCCGTCGCCCACGAGCACCGCGGCGGCCGTGGCGAACGACGGCAGTCCGGAGACGAAGTTGTTCGTACCATCCAGCGGGTCGACGACCCACTGGTAGTCGCCGCCTGTCGAAACGTCCCCTGACTCCTCGGCGTACACCGCGTGGTCCGGACAGGACTCCTCGATGACGGCCAACATCCGTTCCTCGGACGCGCGGTCTGCCGCCGCCTTCACGTCGTGTCGGGCGAACTCGGCGTCGACGTCCGCGTCGAACCGGTCACGGAGGTGGCGACCACCCGCGAGACACGCTCGAACCGCCGTGTCCTCTATCCTGGAGAGCATCGGCGGAAGCCGAACGACCACCGCCTAAGGCGTTCCGATTCGAGGGGAAAGGCGTTTGTTACCGGAACGTGACGCCATCCTATGAGCGAACTCGGGGATTTCGCCGACCACGGCACCGACGACGGTGCCGACGGCGACGGGAGTGCGACTGACGCCGACGAGCAGGCCGGCGACCACGTAGAGGAGCGTGACGACGGCGAAGAGTTCGACCGACCGGAACTGGCGGACGTCGGCGCAGACGACGGACTCGGCGCGCTCGCCGTCTCCGAGGGGTTACGCATCCACGAGGACGGCCAGGAGACCGCACTGAAGGCGTACGTCACCGCGAGCAATCGGTCCGCGGTCCGCCTCGGCAGCTATCTGGTCGCGCCCTACCCCGGCGGCGAGAAACTGTTCTGCCGCATCACCGGTCTCGAGTACGTACAGGCGTTCCAGAGCGACGACGCCACCGAGATCCACGCCCGCCGCGCGATGCGAAGCGACAGCGTCGACGAACGCGACTACAAGTTCCTCGCGGAACTCGACCCCGTCGCCGTCCTCTACTCTGACGGGGACGAATTGAAGCGCCGGATGCCCGACCGCGTCCCGAAACCCGAGACGGTCGTGCGCGCCGCCGACGACGCCACCGAGATCAAGACCGGGCTGAAGATCCCCGAGGAGGGCGTCTTCCTCGGTCACCTCTCGGTCGGCGGAGAGAAGGTGCGGACCGCCGCCGAACCCCCGACCATCGACTACCGCGTGAAAGACGACTTCGAGGCCGGTGACCCGCTCGTGTTCCGGCACACGCTCGTCGCCGGCGGCACTGGCTCGGGAAAGACCCACTCCGCGAAGAACGTCCTCCGACAGTATCTCCACGAGGACCGGCGCTACCCCGTCGAGGCGAACGGCGCCGAACGCCGCGCCGCAGTCGTGCAGTTCGACCCGCAGGACGAGTACGCCCAGATGCACGACGACAACCCGGACGCCGACGCCAGCGACGAACGCGTTTGGGAAACCCAGGGCCTCGCGTACGGCGGCCACGAAGACACCACCGCGTTCGTGCCGAAGGTCGGAGACGCCACGTACGCCGCGGACCACCACGCCGCCGAGCAGGTCCAGTTCACCATCCCGTTCTCGATGGTCCGCTCGAACCCGTGGCTGGTCGCGTCCAGCGGCCTCAACGACAACCAGTACGGCGGGCTCACCCTGCTGCTCGAGCGGTTCTTCGACCAGCACGGGAACGGCGGCACGTACGAGGAGTTCTGCTCGTTCCTCGACGACCCCGCCCTGAAGGAGGAACTCGACGAGAGCGGCCGCGTCCACGAAGCCACCTACGAGGCAGTGCTGCGGCGCGTCCACGGCATGCCTTCCGGATTGTTCGACCAGGACGCACGCCCCATCACGGACCTCGTCGAGGGGAACCAGTTCGTGCGACCGGGCCGCCTCTCCGTGGTGCCGACGTACCACATCAGCAACTCGCGGGCCGCCGAAACCGTCGTGCTCGCGGTGTCCAGCCTGCTCGTCGACCAGAAACTCTCTAACGACCCGCGCTACGACGCTATCAAGGAGACGCCGCTGGTCGTCGGGATGGACGAGGCGCACAACTTCCTCTCGGACGCCGACAGCGTGCAGGCGCGGAAGGTCGTCGGGAAGTTCACGGAAGCCGCCAAACAGGGCCGTAAGGAACGCCTCGGCCTGTTCCTCATCACGCAGGACCCCCAGGACATCGCGGACCCCGTGTTCAAGCAAGTGAACACGACGGTCGTGTTGAACCTCGGTGACGAGGACGCCATCAAGGCCGTGAACATCCCCTCGGAACTCCAGTCGAAGGTGCCGTACATGGAGAAGGGACAGATGGTCGTCTACTCGCCGGACAACTCCGAACCAGTCGAGATTCAGGGGCTGCCGACCTGTCTCACGCGCCACGGTCGCGAGTAGCGAAGCATCACGGGGTGGGTGACGAGCGCCGCCAGACGCTTTTTGAGGGAGGCGACGAACAGTCGGGTATGGCTCGGATTCTCGTCCCCATCGACGGGTCACAGCAGTCGACCGACGCCCTGGAGTACGCCCTCGAGAACTTCCAGGACGACGACATCACAGTCATCAACATCATCGACCCCATCGAGGCCGGCTACGCCGGGCAGTCCGCCGTCCCCGGCTACTCCGAGGAGTGGTTCGAGCAGGCCAAGGAAGGCTCCCAGGAACTCTTCGACGAAGCCCAGGCAGCCGCCGACGAGTACGGCGTGCGCCTGGACTCCGTCTCCGAGGTCGGTCGCCCGACGCGGACCATCGTCGAGTACGCCAAGGACAACGACATCGACCAGATTGTCATGGGGAGCCACGGCCGCTCCGGCGTCTCTCGCATCCTCCTCGGGAGCGTGGCCGAAAGCGTCGTGCGGCGCTCCCCGGTTCCGGTCACCATCGTGCGATAAACCCACTTTTTGCTCTGCGTGGGGCGCGCTCCGCGCGCCCCATCTGCTCACGGCGCACAGCGCCGTTCGCATGGTTAGCGGGACCTTCGGTCCCGCTCAACTCGGCAAAAACTTGGGAAAAAGCACTCCTCCCTCACTTCGTGCCTCCGGCACTCCGTTCGTTCGTCGGCCCGAGCGCTCGCGTTGCTCGCGCTCGGTGGTTACGCGAGCCGGGCGGGACCAAAGGTCCCGCTGGAAGCCGGCCGTAGGCCGGCGACGACAGCGAGCGTGACGTCGTCAACGCTACGCGTTGACGGAAAACCGCTTCACTCGGGTCCTTCGGACCGTCCTCAGAACGCTTCGCGTTCTGATGGGCTGCACGGGAGCTTCGCTCTTGTGAACGCTCGCTCGCCGATGCTTGTCTTGCGGTTTGCGTAGTTGCGAACAGACGGCGGTGTCCTGGTCAATGACCTCACTCGTTGTCGCAGGCCGGGTCGCCGTGCTCCCGCCTCGGCCGGACCTGCGTCGGTGATTACGTCACGCTCCGGGTTGGTCTTGTTCTCCTACTTGAACCTTCACTGGGAGGAACGGAGGACTGTGTCCGTGGCTGAACACCGTCGTATTGCGGGTGAGCGCGCTACACCCTGCGGAAACTATTTAGAACCTGACTCTGTGGTGCCGAGAGAGACGGTATGTCCGAAGCACCACTCGTCCGGTTCGGATTCCCGGGTTTCTGGATCGGAATCGGCGTAATCCAGTGGTACTGGCCGGCCGCAATCTTCCCGGCATTCTCGAACGAGGACGTGACGCCGGGCGCTCGCGGATTCGCGGTGGCGTGGCTGCTGGTCGGGGCGGTACTCGGGTACGTCTTCGTTCCCGGACTCGGCGCGTTCAGCGGGTGGTTCGTGCCCGGGTTCGTCCTCGTGGTCGTGGGCCTGCTTCAGGCGGCCTGGCCGGCGTGGTCACCGCCCGCGGGAATCGTCACGGAGCGACAGTACGGCACCTCTCTGGCCGGACTCGGGGTCGCCGTGCTGGTGTTCGGCCTGCTCTAGAGCGGCGTGCCCTGGCCGTCCCCCTCGGCCTGCGTGGCGGCCTGCTCGCGCATTGCCTGAACCTCCTCGACGTAGTCGTAGCCCGGGATGATTCCCTGGAACCACGTCCCTTCGACGTAGTTCACGAGCGCGAGCGCGTCGTCTGCCGCCGTGTCGTCATCCCCGGACACGCGCGTTTCGACAGTCACCTCGTCGGTGCCACGCTCGACATCCGGCGCGGCGACGTCGTCGGCGATCGCGACGCCGGGGGCGTCCTCGACCCGGCGCTCGAACGTCTCGTACCAGCCGTCCTCGACGACGTCCGCGACGGGTTCAGTGGTCGCCGCGTCCAGCGTCGGCAGCGTCACCGTGACGGACACCGCGTCGTCCCGGAGTGCCACGGTCGCCTCGAAGTCGTTCGTCGTCGGCGCAAATCCGTCATCTGTGCGCTCGAAGTGCCGGTGGTCCTCGAACGCCGCCTCGGCGTCACTCATTACTCCACCGAACGACGCGCGAGCAGTTGTGCGTTGCGCTCCGGCGCGTCACTCCCTCACGCGACCGTTCCGGTGGTCGTAAGTACCGCTGGCGCACAGCTACCGCCAACCCGGGCGATGGCGTCCGCCCACCCCAACCGCCGGACACGCCGGCTGATGACGCCTTCTCACAGCCATGTCCAGAGATTCACTCCGCGCGCTCGAGGTGCTCGCGCTCGTCGGCGTCGGCGGGTTCGCCGGCGCGAACCTCCGGTACGCCGTCGCTTCGCATTCGCTCGCGACGAACCTCGTCCTCGCTACGCTCGGCCGAGACGCCGTCTCGCTCGCCGCACGCGGCCTGCTCGGCACGCTCGCCGTGAACGCGGTCGGGAGTCTCGCGCTCGGCTTTCTGGTCTACGAGGCCGTCGGCGACAGCGTCCTCTCTGAGGGCTCCCGGACCGTGCTCGCGACAGGCTTCCTCTCCTCGTTCACCACGTACAGCACGTTCGCCGTGCAGACCGCCGGCGTCTCGCCGCCACTGATGGTGGCGAACGTCGCCGCGAACTACCTGCTCGGGTTCGCTGGCGTCGTCGCGGGGCGAGCGCTCGCCACGCGCTACGGAGGTGGCGCGTGATGGACCTCCCGCTCGCTCCCGCGCATCTCGTCGGCACGGGCGGTGCAATCGGCGCCGTTCTCCGGTACGGAGTCGGCGAATTCGTCGACGTCGAGGGCTACCCGGCGGGCACGCTCGTCGTGAACGTCCTCGGAACGTTCGCGCTCGCGCTCCTCACGTTCGCGAACGCCGGCGCCGACGCGATGCTCCTGCTCGGCACCGGCGTCTGCGGGTCGTTCACCACGTTCTCCTCGTTCAGCGTCGACGTGGTCGGCCTCGCCGAGAACGAGCGGTACGCGGCCGCCGCGTTCCACGCGCTCGGGAATTTGATGGGTGCGGCGGTAGCGATTGGGCTGGCGTGGCTGCTGGCCGGGTGACGCTACTCCCGGAGTGGCTTCCGCATGCAAGTCGCGGTCGACGGGCAGACGTCCGTGAACTGGCTGGTCTGACGGAGTTCTCGGGGCGCGCGCTCCCGGTCGACCGCCTCGTAGCCGCGCGTCCGGAAGAACCCTGCCGCTGACGTGGTCAGCAGGTAGAGCTCGTCGACCCCGTTCTCCCTGGCGTGGCCCTCCAGAGCGTCACAGAGCGCGGTTCCGTAGCCCCGTCCTCGCACCGAGTCAGCGACGACGAGCGACCGGAGGAGCGCGCTCGACGCGCGTGGTTCGAGCGCGCCAGCACCGACGACGTCGCCGCCGTCGACGGCGACGAGGAGAGACGCCTCGTTCGGTTGCAGGTCGCGGTGCGGGAGGTCGTTCGCGTTCAGCAGCGCGACCACGCGGTCGTGGTCTTCGGGTTCCGCAGCTCGAACGGTCGGTACGTCGGCGGTCACGCCGGCTGACACCCGTCACTGTTCGAGGGGTGCGCGACGGTGATGCGGACGCGGCCGGCGACGTCGAACGCGAACCCCTGGCACTCGTTGAAACACTCGACAAGCGTCGCGGTGCGGCGCGCACTGACGGCCAGCGCGCCGAGGGACGCGACGACGGCGGCGCCCGCGAGCGGGTTGCTCGCGGTGAACAGCGAGAGAGGAACGGCTGCCATCACGGCGTACACCGCGAGGACGCCGCGCCAGGTGGGTTGGTCGACGAGCGGTCCGTTTCGGGGGGTGGATGGGGGTTCGTGCATGGTAGGTTGGTCGTATCGTGGTCGCTCAGCGGTGGCTGTCGTCGGGCCCGTCACGCCGACGGCTTCTCGGCCTCGATGGTCGCGGAGACGACGTATTCGCTCAGGTCGCGTTCGGCGTCCCACTCGCGGATGAACGACTCGCTGTCGTCCTTCGGCTCGATGACGACACCCTCGAATCCGGCGTCCGCGAGCATCGCCTCGAGGTCGGGAATCGGTGACGCGCCCGCGACGCACGCGGCGACTGATTCGGGGTCGGCGCGCACGTCGTCCGGGAGGTCCGCGGTCAACACGACGTCCGAGATGGCGAGGCGGCCACCCGGGCGGAGAGCGCGGTATGCCTCCCGGAACACCCGCGGCTTGTCCGGCGAGAGGTTGACGACGCAGTTCGAGATGACGACGTCCACGGTCTCGTCGGCGACCGGGAGGTGTTCGATCTCGCCGAGGCGGAACTCGACGTTTCCGGCGTCGTTCTCCGCAGCGTTCTCGCGGGCTTTCTCGACCATCTCCGGCGTCATGTCGACGCCGACGACGGACCCTTCGACCCCGACTTCGCGTCCCGCGAGGAAGCAATCGAATCCGCCACCAGACCCCAGGTCGAGGACGTCGTCGCCGGCGTTCATGCTCGCGAGCGCCGTCGGATTCCCGCAGCCGAGGCCGAGGTTCGCGCCGGCCTCGACGGCGTCGACGTCGTCGTCCGAGTACCCGAGGTCTCGCGCGCGGTCGTCGGGCGCGTCCGCTGTCGACGGTGCGTCTGCGGTGCCGCCGCAGCACGACGAGGATTCGCTGGCGATGCTGCCGTAGCGCTCGCGGACGGCCGCTCGCTGTTCGGCCGGGTCGATGCTCGCGCTGTCGTCGGTGGTACGGGTGTCGTCAGTCATCGTCGAGTTCCCTCGTACTGTCGAGAACCGACAGGATGCGTTCGGCGCGCGCGGTCGCGGTGTAGTACCGCCACCGCCCCTCTTTCCGCCGCTCCACCAGTCCGGCACTGAAGAGCCGCGAGAGCGCTTGGCTGACGGCACTCTGACTCACACCGAGCGCCGGCTCGATCTCACAGACGCAGACGTCGTCCTCGGCATCCGCGATGAGACGCAGCGCCTCGTAGCGCGTATCGTTGCCGAGCGTCGCGAGCGTCTCGACGTCCGCCGCGAGCGCGTCCTCCGTCAGGGAGTGGCTTGCTGGCTGGCAGCAGCCCGCCGCTGGGCCGCTGGCGCTGGCCGACTCCGTTTCGCTCTCTTGCTGACCCATCTTAGCAATTACTAATATTAGCAGCCACTAATATAGTTGTTCGGGTGGTGACGGCTATGGCCTGTATTCGAGGAATACGTACGGAACACGTTCTGAAATCCCGGATAAGCTAGAGGAAATTCGACAGAGCGTTGGCAATATCAGAAGGTGAACCAGCCGACCGCGGCTTCCGTTCGCGGCGCGAGCGGTTCGCTAGAACCCGAGCGCTGCGATTCACTTCGCGAACGAGCATCGCGAGTGAGCGGAGGCCGAGGAGTGACTACCGCGCCCGCAGGGCGCGACAGGAGCGACGCTGTGCTTTTAGCGTAGCTTTTGCCAGCGAAGGAGCGAAGCGACTGAGCGCAGCAAAAGGTACGTGCGAGGGGTGGGATTCGAACCCACGAACCCCTACGGGAGCGGGTCTTAAGCCCGCCGCCTTTGGCCGCTCGGCCACCCTCGCATCCGTCTGTGCGCCCCGGGGAGAGAAGTCGGTTACGGTGTCAGTGGCGGTGGTCGTAGAGCGCGGTGGCAGCGCCGAACCCGAGACTGGCGGCGAGGAGCGCCGCGCGGTTGCGGAGCGTCCACGTCGTGCCGAGCACCGGGGTTGCGACGGCGAGAAGAGCGAGGAAGGCGAGCGCGGTGACGAGGAGGCAGAGGTAGAGCGCGCGCACGCTACCAGTCGACGGAGAGCGTGCCGTCGCCGTGGGGGTCGGGCGCAATCTCTTCGTCGGTGCGGCGGTCGACGACGTGGATGACGCCGTCGCCCTTCTTCGCGGGGCAGGCGTCGGCAGCGGCGACGTTGTGCTCGAGGTCGTCCTCGCTGAAGAAGTACGAGACGGGTTTCGCCATGCCGGAGGTGACGTCCATCTCCCAGTTGGTGGAGACCTCCGCGCACTTGCCCGCCCCGAAGCACTTGTTCGCCTCGAAGATGACCTTGTAGGGCTTCTCGTCGACGGGTGGCGCGTCGGCTTCGCCGAACTGGCTCGGGTCGACCGCGTCGTCGGCATCGGCCATGGGCGGGGTTGGAACCGGCGGCAGTTAAGCGGCGCTGTTCGGGAAGTGGAGACGGCCGGCGTTCAGTCGTGAATCTCGACGGATTCGAGCACGACGTCCGACTTCGGCTGGTCGTTTCGGTCGGTGTCGACGTCGCCGATCGCTTCGACGACGTCCATGCCCTCGGTGACCTTCCCGAAGACGGCGTGGCGGTCGTCGAGGTGGGGCTGGGCGTCGAGGGTGATGAAGAACTGGCTGCCGTTCGTGTCCGGGCCGGAGTTCGCCATCGAGAGGACGCCAGCGTCGTCGTGGCGCAGGTCGTCGTGGAACTCGTCGTCGAACTGGTAGCCGGGGCCGCCGCGACCCGTCTCCGTCGGGTCGCCACCCTGAATCATGAAGCCCTCGATGACGCGGTGGAACTGCACGTCGTTGTACAGCGCGTCGCCGCGCGTCTCGCCGCTATCGGGGTCTTCCCACGTCGTGGTGTCGGGTGCCGGGTCGGCGTCGGCCGCGGGGTCGTGTTCCGCGAGGTTGACGAAGTTCTCGACTGTCCTCGGCGCCTTCTCGTCGTACAGTTCGATCTCGATGTCGCCTTCGCTCGTGTGCAGGGTTGCGTCGGTGGTCATACGTGGCGGAGAAACGCAAGCCTCGCGGATAACGCTACCTACTCGATGCGCTCCACGGGCGGCGAAAGACGGTCTCGGAGCGCCGCCCTTCAGAACGACTGGAGGTCCGCGAGCACGTCCTCGGCGGAGCCGTCGGCGATGGCGTCGCGCGCGAGGTCGAGGCCTTCCCGGATGGAGTCGGCGTCCTCGCGGGCGTAGATACGGAGGGCAGCGTTGAGTGCTACGGCGTCCGCGAACTGGTCGTCGCGCTCGCCGGCGAGCACTTCGGTCGTGATGGTCGCCGAGTCAGCGGCGACGTCCTCAACGGCGAGGTCGTCGCTCTCGAAGTCCATGCCGTGCTCCGGCGTCTCCACGGTGAAGTCCTCCAGTTCGTCGCCCTCGCTCCACTCCGCGACTGTCGTGGAGCCGGGACGCACGTCGTCGTAGCCCTCCATCCCCTGGAACATGAGCACGCGAGAGAAGCCCGCGCGCTCGCTCTCCTGGACGGTGTCGACGATTTTCTTGGCGAACGCGAGGTGGTAGAAGGAGCCGAGGTAGACGTTCGCGTTCGCGGGGTTGCCGAGCGTCTCGACGGTGTTTACGAACGTCCGAACGCCCATCTGGTCGCGGCGGTCCCAGAGCGCGTGGACGACCGGGTTGAAGTTCGGCTGGTAGTAGAAGCCGAAGCCGACGTCGTCCACCATTTCGGCGGACTCCTCGGGCGAGAGATCGGTGCGCACGTCGAGGGCGTCGAGGACGTGCTTGTACGCGTCCTGTTTCTGCGTGGGAACGTGATCTCCAGAGTGCACGACGACGGGTGTGCCTGCGGCCGCGGCGACGACGCCGGCGGCCACGCCGAGTAGCGCGCTTCGCCCCTTGCCGTCGTAGTTCGCGCCGCAGTCCACGGGGTCGGCGTCGGGTTCTGCCGTCTGCACGCTCTCCTCGCGCATCACGTCGACGTACGCGCCGAGTTCCTCGCCGTTGTTGCGCTTCCAGCGGTTCGCCAGCCAGAACGCCCCGAGCGTCGTGGCGTCCGGCTCGCCGTCGAGAATGCGCTCGAACGCCTCCGCTGCTTGCTCGCGACTCATGTCCTCCGCGGACTTCGGCCCCGACCCACAGACCTCGGTCATCAGGCGCTTCAGCGGCCACTCGCCGTGCGCGTCGCTCATACTGGCAGTTCGCTCCGGCGGGCGTAAAGCCCCACGGTTCGGTTCGACGGCACCACCGCGCGGCGTCGCGACGAGTGAACCGACACACAGTAACGACCGGCCTGCCTACCCACGCGCAATGCCCGCGGACGACTGGCGCGAGCGCATCGACGACGTCGACGCGCGCCTCGTCGACGAGTACCAGAGCGACCTCCCGGTCGAGGAGCGGCCGTTCCGGGCGGTCGCCACGGACCTCGGCACCACCGAGGACGACGCGCTCGCTCGCGTCGAGAACCTCCGCGAGATGGGCGTCTTCCGGCGGTTCGGCGCAGTGCTGAATCCGCCCGTCATCGGGAGTTCGACGCTCGCGGCGGTGCAGGCGCCCGAGGACCGCTTCGAGGAGATTGCTGACGTCATCAACGGCTACCGGCAGGTGAACCACAACTACCGGCGCGACCACGACTGGAATCAGTGGTTCGTCGTCACCGCCGCCGACCGCAACGCGCGCGACGCGATTCTCGACGAAATCGAGGAGCGAACGGGGTGTGACGTCCTGAATCTCCCGATGCTCACTGACTACTACATCGACCTGGAGTTCCCGGTCGTCAACGCTGACCGGTTCGCACGCGAATCGGTCGATTCGACCGCCGTCTCGGCCACGCGAATCAGCGAAACGGCAGCGGGCGACCTGACGGAACTCGAGGCCGACCTCCTGCTCGAAATTCAGGACGGGTTCCCGCTCTCGGCAACTCCGTACCGCGACGTCGCCGCGTCCATCGGCGCGGACGTCGAGGACGTACTCGCGGCAGTCGAACGCCTGCTCGCGGACGGGTGCATCAAGCGCGTCGGCTGTGTCGTCAACCACGTCGTCACCGGGTTCGACGCGAACTGCATGGTCGTCTGGGACGTCCCGGACGACGAACTCGACGAACGCGGGGTTGCAGCGGGCGGTCTGCCCTACGTGACGCTGTGCTACCACCGCCCGCGGCGACCCGACCAGGACTGGCCGTACAACCTCTTCACGATGATCCACGGCCGCGAGAGCGACGCCGTCGACGATAAGATAGACGAGCTCGCCACAGAGCACCTCCCCTTCGAGCACGAGCGCCTCTACTCGACTGAGACGCTGAAGCAGACGGGTGCGCAGTACGACGACCTCGTCGGTGAGTGAGTCGCCGTCACCGGCGGAAACAGGCCGGTCGTCGGACTACTCGCGCGCGGTCGTAAACAGGATTGGTGCGACGACTAGCAACGCGATGCCGAGGAAGCGGTACGTGAACGCGTTGCTGGCGCCGCCGAGCAGCGACCCCGGCGTCAACAGGAACAGAACGCCGAACAGCAGCGCGTTCGCTGAGACTATCTTTCGCGAGCCGAGTGGGATTGCGCCGACGACAGAGAGCCCGAACAGCAACAGCAGCGCGTGCCCGACGTGGTACGGGACGAGGAAGTCGTCGACGAGGGGCAGCGGTGTGAACGCCATCGTTGCTTCGATTTCGCCGCGAAATCCCCTTTAAGGTTCCGTTCCGCCGTTCGCGTTCCCGAGGTCGAGTGGCCGGATCCAGCCGGCCCACACGACGACCACCATCGCGGCGTACCCCGTCGCCCAGACGGCCGCGCCGAGTGTCGGATAGCCCGCCTGATGCAGCGCGAAGTCCATCACTCCGGGGAGCACGACGCCCGCAACGAGGAGCGCCCCCAGCGTCACGCGTGAGTCCATGTCCGTGTTCTACACAGCGTAGCCGCGTCAATCCCCCGGTTCCGGACGGCCCGGTAGTGCGCTGTGAACGCAGGACAGCGGAAACCCTTATGGGGGTGAGACGAGTGGACCAACCACATGGAAGACGTATTCGTCGGCCAACTCATGTCCGAGGAACTCGCGACCGTCGACCCGGACGCGCTCGTCGAGGACGCCGCCACGCTCATGCTCGACCGCGGTATCAGTTCCGTCGTCGTCGTGGACGACCAGGACCGACTCGAGGGCATCCTCACCACCACGGACTTCGTGCGAATCGTCGCCGAACAGAAACCCAAGGACCAGACGCCCGTTTCGGCGTACATGACCACGGACGTGAAGACCGCCGGCGCCCAGGACTCCGTTACGGACGTCGCGGACGCCATGGTCGAACACGGTTTCCACCACGTCCCTGTCGTCGACGGCGAGGAAGTCATCGGCATCATCACCACCACGGACCTCACCGCGTACGTCTCGCAGGTACAGACGCCGAGTCCGTCGTAGACCGTCGGCTATCGGTCAGTACCGATTTGAGAAAATGAGTGGGCCAGTGCGGATTTGAACCGCAAGCTTCCACCTTATCAGAGTGGCGCTCTACCTAATTGAGCTACTGGCCCGAACGCAGTCGTTCGTTTGCCGGTGGTACAATTAAGGGTTTCCTTTCGACACCACGTCACCGAGTTTCGTCGTCGTCGACGTCTACGTCGTAGGCGTCCTCGCCGAGGTCGACGGTGTCGCTATCGTCCGGTGAGTCGCTGGCGTCTCCCGGGTCGACCCCACCGCCGAAGGGGCCGCCGCCCGCGTCGGCGTCGCCGCCTCCGCCGAACGGACCTGCTCCGCCAGCGCCGCCGAAGGGGTCGTCGCCGTCGTTTCCGGGGAAGCCGAACGTGTAGACGTTCCCGGTGGCGAACCCGCCGGTCTTCGCGTCGAGTTTCGGCGTGATGACCCAGCGCTTGAGCGCGTACCGGATGGGGATGCGCGTGACGGGAATCACGAGCAGGAACCCCAGGGCGTCTGTGACGAGGCCGGGCGTGAGGAGAAACGCGCCCGCGGCGATGAGCAGGCCGCCGTCGACGAGTTCGTCGGTGGGCGCTTCGCCCTTCGCGAGCGATTGCTGGAGACGCCTGATGGTGGCGCGGCCCTCGGCGCGCACGAACAGTGTGCCGAGGAGCGCGGTGAGTACGACGAGCGCGACGGTCAACTCCCAGCCGATCTGGCCCGCGACGAACACGAGGAACAGGGCGTCCGCCAGCGGGACGACCAGGAGCGCCACGAACAGCCACCGGAGTCGCATGCGTTGTCGTAGTCAGTGGCGACCCATATCCTTTCTGCAAACACCGGGCTAGGAGTTGCGTGTCGGTTCTCGCTCTCCGATGGCTGAAACCTCGCGGCGCTAGCTCGTTCAATCCACCAGGGGGTCGGCTATCCGGCTGCCGTCGAACGCCGGCTTCCCGTGTCGACTGCCCGTGTCGAAACCGTTTCACGCGCGCGACGCCGAACGTCGGTATGGACGACGCTGCGGACGGGACGCGCGTAGAGTGGCGCGAGTGGGGCGCCGAGGCATTCGCGGAGGCCCGCGAGCGGGACGTTCCCGTGCTCGTGGCGCTGACGGCGTCGTGGAGCGACTGGTGCCGGCAGATGGACGAGCGGACGTACGCCGAACCGCGCATCGCCGCGAACGTGAACGACGACTTCGTACCGGTGCGAGTGGACGCGGACCGCCGCCCGCGCGTACGCGAGCGGTACAACATGGGCGGGTTCCCGTCGACGGTGTTCGTGACGCCCGCTGGCGAGCACATCGCGGGCGCGACGTTCCTCGAACCCGAGGGGATGCGCCAGGTGCTCGAGCGAGTGCGGGAGACGTGGGGGGAGAAGGGCGACGAGGCGGGCCGCATTCCGCGCGCGCTCCGAGGCGACGAACCGCCGGCGGGCACGATATCCGCGGACATCGAGCGACTCATCGCGGGCCAACTCACCGACCAGTACGACGCCGAGCACGCGGGCTGGGGGCAAAGCGAGAAGTTCCCGCTCCCCGAGACGGTGCGGTTCGCGCTGAAACGGGAGCGCGACCAGGCGCTGCGGACACTCGACGCTGTGACGCGCAACCTCGCGGACGACGTGGACGGCGGGTTCTTCCGGTTCGCGCACGCCCGTGACTGGTCGGACCCGCAGCGCGAGAAGGTGCTCTCGGAGAACGCGAGTCTCCTCAGGGCGTACGCGGACGCGTACCTCCACACGGGCAGCGAGGAGTACCGCGGTCCCGCCGAGAACACCATCGACTACCTGACGGGGACGCTGTGGACGGGTGAGGCGTTCGGGAGCAGTCAGGCGGCGGGCGAGTACTTCGAGGCGCCCGCAGACGAGCGCTCGAGCCACGCCGAACCCGCCGTCGACGGCACCGCGTACGCGGGCGTGAACGCGCTGGCGGCGGACGGACTCACGAGGTTCGCGGCGTACACGGACGACGAGCGCGCCCGCCGGTACGCAGAGCGCACGCTCGAGTACCTCGAGCGCGAACTCGTCGCGGACGACGGCACTGTCCGACACTTCGCCGACGGCGCGCCCGAAACCGACCAGCCACCGGAGAAACTGCTCGCGGACCACGCGCAGGTCGCTCGCGCGTTCGCCACCGCCGCGCAGGTGCTCGACCCCGCGTTCCTCGACACGGCGCGGGCGGTCGCCGACACGGCCATCGACGACCTGCAGGACGCGACGGGTGCGTTCCGGGACGGCCCGGAGTCCGGCGCGGGCTTGCTCGACCGGCCGCTGCGCCCCATCGACGACGCGGCGGTGCTCGCGGACGCGCTCGTCGACATTCACCACTTGAGCGGCGAATCGCGGTACCAGAACGCAGCAGCGGACGCAGTCGCGGCGTTCGCGGACGCCGCGGACAGGATGGGCGTGCAGGTGGCGGCGTATGGTACGGCGGCAGCGCGCGTGACGAATCCACCGCTCGTCGTCGCCGTCGCGGACGACCCCGGGAGCGACCTCCATCGCGCGGCGCTCCGCGTCGCGGACCACGAGAAGGTCGTCGTGCCGAACGCCGACGGCGAACCGGGGACGGCGTGGCTCCGGGAACCGGACGCCGCGACGGACGCCGTCGACTCTCCGGACGCGCTCGTGGGCCTCGTCGGAGACGCCAGATAGCGCGCTCGTGGCCGCCGCATTCGAACGAGTGGTGTCACTCCGGAGTAGCGGGAGAAGGGGCCGAACTGTCGACCTGGCCGCCCCGCGCTTCTCGTTTTCCGACCCAGGACAGAAATAAACCGACGATGGGTTTTTACGCCAGCGACGGGAAAAGCCCACGAGATGGCCAACCTGGAGGACCTAGGACTCTCAGAGTACGAGGCGAGCACATATCGTGCGCTCCTCGACACTGGACCGGCAACCGCAAAGGAGTTGTCTAACGAGAGCGGGGTGCCGATGGGCCGGATATACGACATCCTCGGGAGCATCGAATCCCAGCATCTCGTGCGGAGTCAGGCCGCGAGTCGCCCGAAGAAGTACGTCGCCGTCGAACCCGACACCGCGCTCGACCGCTTACTCGAGGACCGCGAGCGCGAACTCCAGGAGCGCGCCGACCAGTACGCGTCCGTCGTCGACGAACTCACGCGCGAACTCAGCGACCCCAGCGAACCCGAGGAGGGGTTCTGGACGGCCGCGCTCGGCCCGGAAGACTCCGTGGAGCTCCTCTTCGAGCGCATTGACGCCGCGAACGACAGCGTCGTCCTCGTCTCCGGAACGCCCTCCTCGAGTTTCGACGTCGACGACGTCAGCGGGCGCGTGCTCGACCACCTCGAGGATGCGCTCGAACGCGACGTCACCGTGCGCGTGCTCATCTCGGGTGACCTCGCGCACTCGCTCCCGCCGGCCGTGAACGAACGCTACGTCACTGACCTCGCGTCCCACCCCGAGTACGAGGTGCGCGTCGGCAGCAGCATCGACGGCAACGCCACCATCATCGACGGCGCCGAGGTCTGCCTCGAGGTGTCGAACCCCGTCGACCCCGACGAGTCCTTCGCCATCATCGACCTCCAGGACGCCGGGTTCGCCACGGACGTCTACGACGCGTTCACCGACAGCTGGGCGAACGCCGACGAGCTCAGCTGACGACCGAATCCGTGGCCCGCTCGATTCCTGCCTGGGCCACGGGCCGCTCGATTCCTGCCTGAGTCCACGGACCGCTCAGTCGGAGAACTACTGGCCGTTCACTTCCTCGCGCAGCGCGCCGAACTCCGCGACGCGCTCCGCGTGGGCGTTGTGCTGGTGGATCGACTCGTCGTTCGACTGCTTCATCGTGACAATCGCGTCGTCCGGCAGGTGGTCGAACGTCTCGACGACGCCGTCGGCCATCGAGCGCACGCAGTCCTCCACGAACTTCGCGTTCGCGTGTGCCGCGTACGTCATGTGGTCCTCGTCGGGTCGCTTGGCCATGTTGTAGATGCGGGCGCTCATCGAATCCCGCGCGAGGTCGATGACGTCGCCGAGGTCGACGTTCGGGTCGCCGGTCGCCTCCACGGTGAGCGTCGCGTGCCCGCGCTGGCTGTGCCCCGCCTGCGGGACCTCCTGGAGGAACTCCCGGACCTCCTCCTCGCCGACGCCGAGGTCCCGGAGTTCCGCGCGAGCGTGCCCCTCCATCATGCGCTGGCTGCACGGGCAGACTGTCATGCCGACGACGCGCGCGCCGATCTCCTCGCGGGTCGGCGCGTCCTCGCGGGCCGTCGCGGACGCGATGATGTCCGCCGTCCCCTGGGTCTTGCGCCCGGAGGCGGGCGTCTCCTCGTTCAGCATCAACTCCGCCTCCATCTCCACGGTGGCGGTGGTGGTGTAGTCGTGTTTCTCCAGTAGGCGCTCGGCGACGTCGCCGCACATCTCCTCGACGCGGAAGACGGGTTCTGCCACGGCGTCCTCCAGGGTCTCGTCGATGACCTCCATGTTGCGGCTCATGTCGATTCCCTTTCGGCCCTGGGGGAGGTCGACGAACACCTCGAACTCGGCCATCAACACGATGGGGCGCTTGTCCTCGCGCGCGAGTTTCACCAGTTTCTCGACGTCGGTCACGCCGACCTGGCTCAGACCGACGGAGACGTCAGGCTCGCTCGCCTGCACGTCAGGTAGCTGCTTGCTCATTGAGGCGGCGTTGGGTCGGAAGCTCACTAACCCTTTTCATTCCGGCGACACGCTCGAAGAATCAGTCCGCCTGCGACTCCGACTGGCCCTCACTCGAGTTTGCTCAACGCCCGGAAGAAGTCGCTGTCCGGGCCCGCGACTCGCGCCGGTTCCTCGGCCGTCCGCAGCGTCACCGTCGTCGGCAGGTCCACGCGTTCCTCGTTCGACCCGTCCGAGGAGACGACGGCGTGGTCCGCTCCGTCTGCGCGAACGGTCACCTCACTGTCGTGCGGGACGACGAGCGACGGCATCGCCTCCGCCGCGCACATCCCGGTGACTACTAGTCCGCGCACGCCGGGTTGCACGAGCGGGCCGCCTTCGCTCAGGTTGTACGCCGTGCTCCCCGTCGGCGTCGCCACCAGCACGCCGTCTGCGTGCATCGCCTCGTACAGCGACCCGTCGACGCGAACCTCCACGTCCACGCCCTGCCCGTGTCCGCGCTGCTCGCCCTGCACCGCCACCTCGTTCAGCGCCGGCGGGAGCGACCACCCGCGCTCCCCCGACGCGACGACCCGGGGCGCCTCCCGGAAGCGCACGGTCCCCTCCGTCTCGTAGCGTTCGACCTCTCGGCGGACGGCCTCGACGGCGTCTGCAGGTTTCACCGCGTTCAGAAAGCCGACCTCGCCGAGGTTCACGCCGAGCACCGGCACCGACTCCGCGCCCCGCGCCGCGAACAGGAACGTGCCGTCACCGCCGATGCTCACCACGAGGTCGCAGGCGTCGAACTCCCCGACATCCCGCCCTGGCACGTCGATTTCCGTGGCCGTCGCCGCGTCGACCCACGCGTCGACGCCCTCGTCGACGAGCATCTCCCGAACGTCCGCCGCGAGGTAGGCAGCCCGGTCGTTCCCGCGCTGTGCGACGATTCCAACGCGCATACGCTCACTCACAGCGGCGACTATGAAAAACCCGCGGCAGGAGGCGGCCGGCAGACGCGGCGACGCCGTCCGCCGGGGGAAACTACTTTTCGCTGCTCTGCGCAGGACCCAGACATGCAACGCACGGCGCAACGCGCCGAACCCACGAGGGGTGGCTGTGGCTGACGACGAGGACGGCGACTGGTTCGAGGACGCCTTCGACGACGAACCGGACGCCGCGAACGCGGCCGAGGAGGACGCAACCGACGCGGACGAGAGCGACGCGGACGAGAACGACACCGAGACGAACGCAAACGACGAGGAGACAACCGACTCGATTGCGGACGACTCGGTTCCGGACGACTCGGTTCCGGACGACCCGTCGCCGTCCGAACAGTCCGTGGACACCGCAGAGAACGACACGGACGACCCATTCGGTGACGCCTTCGACGGCGACTCCCACCAGCCGGCGGCCTCCGGAGCGGCCGACTCCAGCGGCCAGGACGACCTCTTCGACGACGACTTCGCCAACGCGTTCGGCGGCGCGCCGTCCCCCGGCGGCGACGGCGAGGATTTCGGCTTCGACGTCGACGGCGACGTCGGCGCTGGCGCTCCCGGCGGCTTCGACACCGACGAGGAGTACGAATCCGACATCCCGCGCATCGACCTCGGCATCGACGGCCTCGACGACATGATCCAGGGCGGCGTCCCCGAGCGTTCGCTCATCGTCGCCGTCGGCGGCGCCGGCACCGGGAAGACCACGTTCGGCCTCCAGTTCCTCAACGAAGCCATCCAGAACGGCGACCGCGCCGTCTTCATCACCCTCGAAGAGTCCCGCGAGCGCGTCCTCGAGAGCGCCGCCGACAAGGGCTGGTCGTTCCAGACCCACGAGGAAGAGGGGCGTCTCGCCATCATCGACATCGACCCCGTCGAGATGGCGAACTCCCTCACCAGCATCCGGAACGAACTCCCGCGCCTCGTCGAGGAGTTCGGTGCCACCCGCCTCGTGCTCGACTCGGTGTCCCTGCTCGAGATGATGTACGACGAACAGTCCACCCGGCGCACCGAGATCTACGACTTCACGAAAGCACTGAAGGACGCCGGCGTCACCACGATGCTCACCAGCGAAGCCTCCGAGGACAACGAATTCGCCTCCCGCCACGGCATCATCGAGTACCTCACCGACGCCGTCGTCGTCCTCCGCTACATCCGCCCCGACGACTTCCGAGAGACCCGCCTCGCCGTCGAAATCCAGAAGATCCGGGACGCCAACCACTCCCGCGAGACCAAACCATACGAAATCACCCACCAGGGCATCAGCGTCTACCGGCAGGCCAACATTTTCTAAGGGACCTTTTGCGCTGCGGGCGCGCAAAGCGCGCCCTCGGCAAAAGCTCCGCCAAAAGCACTCCTCCCTCGGTTCGTTCGCGTTGCTCACGGCTTCGCCGTTCGCATTCCCGAGGTTCTCGCTTCGCTCGAACCTCGCTCTCACTCCCCTCGGTCGTCGGCCCGCGCTCCCTTCGGTCGCGCGGTGAATCGCGGCGCTCGGGTCCGTTAGACCGCTCGCGCCGCGAACGCTGGCGGCTATCGGCTGCTATGAGTGCTGGTGACGACCGGCTGCGTAGATTCAAGTGGGAGAACGGAACCAACCTCGGCTGTGAGTTGACAGCCAGCGCAGGTCGGCCGAGGCGGGAGTACGGCAACCCGGCCTGTGGAGTGTGGTTCGAAACGAACCATCTGCCGTCTGTTCGCAACCATCCAAACCGTGAGGCGAGCATCCGCGAGCGAGCGGCTTGAAAAGCCCGAGCGAAGCGGTTCACCGAGCGCGAACGAAGTGAGCGCTCGGGCCGACGAACCCCCGAAGGGGGTGAGGAGTGCTTTTGGCGTAGCTTTTGCCAGCGAAGGAGCGAAGCGACTGAGCGCAGCAAAAGGTACTACTGCATCGAGAGGTAGGTCTCCGTGCTTTCGACACCGGCAGTGGCCTGGATGGCGTTCGCAGCGATGTTCTTGACGTCTGCGGGGGAGTCGACGTCGAGTTTGGCGATGATGTCGACGTCGCCGGCGACGACGTGTGCGTCGACGATGCCGTCGATGGATGCAACGTCGTCGAGGAGGCGGTCGGCGTCGCCCGTGTTGGCCTTCACGAGCACGTAGGCAACCACCATCAGGCACCACCCCTGGTGGGTTCGTCGCCGACGAGCATCTGGCGGACGCCGTCGAGCGCGTCGAACTCCGCGAGCACGGCGATTCGGTCGCCGACGTCGAGGGTCTCGTCGGGGATTGGAAGACCGAGCTCGCCGTCCTCCTTGCCGAACGCGAGGAGGCGGGCGCGCGAGGGGAGTTCGAGTTCGCTGATTGTGTAGCCGTGCATGGGCGCGTCGCGGGTGACGGTGAACTGGACGACCTGGAGGTTCACCGCGAGGTCGGCGATGGCGGTGACGTTGCCGCCGAGGAGCGCGTTCTTCGCGCCGATGGCGCCGAGGCGTTCGGGGTAGACGATTTCGTCGACCTCGTCGGCGTACTTCCGGTAGATCTCCTCGCGGTAGTCCTCGTCGATGCGGAGGACGGTGCGACAGCCGCGGTGTTTGCCGACCATGCAGGCGACGAAGTTGGTGTTGAGGTCACTGGTGAGCGCGCCGAGCGCGTCGGCGGTGTCCAGTCCCGCTTCGTCGAGGACGTCCTCGCTGGAGCCGTCGCCCTCGATGACGTCGAAGCCGTCGGTTCGCGCGCGGTCGGCCTTCTCGGTGTCGTGTTCGATGAGTGTGATGTCGTGGCCCTCGGTCGCGACGACGCGGGCCGTCCGTAGCCCGACGCGGCCGGCGCCGATGATGACGATTCGCATGGCCGTTCGTACACCGGGACGCGACAAATAGGTTTGTGCAGCGTTAGCACGCACCAACGTTTTTGCTCTCGGCGGTCGAACCCGGGAGCATGGTGCACGCGTTCATCATGGTGAAAGCCGGCGCAGGCGAGGCTCAGACGGTCCGCGACCAGATGGCGGGGTTCGACGGCGTCGAAGCGGCGCACGTCGTCGCTGGGCAATTCGACATCATCGCGGAGGTCGACGGCCCGGAGGTCAACAACGTACTCGACACCGTCTCGAACCGCATCGGCACTGTCGACGGCGTCACGAACACCAAGACGTACATCTCGCTGTCGGCGGCGTGAGAAACGAGTGAGGAGTGGTCAGAACTCCTGTTCCTGTAGGTCGTGGGTTTCGAGCCACTCCTCGAGGGTCGCTTTCTGGTCGTCGAGACGGGGCGTGCGCTCGGCGTACACGTAGTCGAACAGTTCGTCGACGTCGGGTTCGCCGACGTCCTCTGCGGCGTCGATGGCGTCGTCGAGTTCGGTCTCGGCGTCGTCCCAGCACTCCTCGACGAACCCGTCGTCGACGGCGTCCTGCTCGCGGAGGTAGGACTCGAATCGCTCGAGTGGGTCGGCGGTGCGCCACTCCGGGAGGTCCTCCTCGTCGGGGCGATAACGCTCGGGGTCGTCGCTCGTGGTGTGGGCACCCTGCCGGTAGGTCAGGCTCTCCACGAGCACGGGTTCGCCGGCCCTGGCGTCCTCCAGGGCGTCCGCGACCGTCTCGTACACTGCGACGGGGTCGTTGCCGTCGACCTGCACACCCTCGAAACCGTACGCTTCGGCCTTGACGGCGATGGACTCGCTTGCGGTCTGTTTCTCACGGGGGAGCGAGATGGCCCAGTTGTTGTTCTCGCAGAGGAAGACGACGGGCGCGTCGAAGACGCCCGCGAAGTTCATCCCCTCGTGGAAGTCCCCCTCGGAGGTCGCGCCGTCCCCGAAGTAACAGACGACGGCGTCGTCGTCGCTGCTCTCCTGGACGGCGCGCTCGTAGTTCATCGCCATCCCCGCGCCGACGGCGTGAGGAATCTGGCTGGCGATGGGGACGGCCTGCGGGAAGTTCGGCACGTCGTGGCCGGAGGTGAACTCGGCGTGGCCGCGGCGGAATAACAGGATGTCGCTGGCCGGGACGCCGCGCGCGAGTTGCATCGCGTTCGAGCGGTACGTCGGGAACAGCCAGTCGTCTTCGAGCATCGCGTGGGCGGCGCCGACCTGGGAGCCCTCCTGGCCCTTGTACGGCGGGTAGCCACTCATCCAGCCGCGGCGCTGGAGCGCCAGCGCCCGCTCGTCGAACTCTCGCGCTCGAATCATGTCCCGGAGGAGTTCGCGGGCCGCCTCGGCGTTCAGGGCCGTCTCCGAGAGGTCGCGCTCCCCGATGACGCGGTGCATGTGTCGGGACTCCGCGGCCAGTCACTTACCGATAGCGAAAAACGGCCCGAGTTCCAACCCCGGGTATGGTCTCGGCCGCCACGGCGTTCGGCGTCGGCGTCATCGTACTGGTACACACCGCTATCGCCGCCGTCGGCGCGCGCTACTTCCGGATCACGCTGAAGACGCGCTGGGGGTCCGTGCTGTACACCATCGTCCTGACCCCGGTCGTCTACGTCGCCACGACGCTCGCGTTCGGCGTGCTCGGGTTCGGCGCGGGCGCGTTCGAGAATGCGGGGACGCTGATCGGCGTGACGTGGGTGTTCCCGTTCTTCCTCGGGTGGTCGGTCGACATCTTCTGGATTCCACCACCGGAGGCCTACGAGGACTCACCGAAGCCCGCGAACGACCAGTAGCGCGGACAGCGACGGGAAGACAGTGAGCGTGCCGAGTCCGAGCAGCGCGGCGACCGGTTCACACAGGTAGGGAAGGCCGAGGAGGCCGAACGTTCCTGCAGCGGCGAGCGCGCCGCCGACAGTTCGAACGCCCGTGACGAGGGGCGCATCGACGGTGAGCGCGAGGAGCGCGTCCGCGGCGTCGAAGGCCACGCACGCCAGCGCGACCGTTCGCGCCGACACCGCCCGGCGATGCGGGTCGTCACCGCCGCCAGGCCACAACACGCGGAAGTCCTCAGGAAAGAACGACGGCAGTCGGATTGGCGGGAGTTGTAGAGAGAGGCCACTGCTGTCGTCGGTCCCGTCACGAGATGCGTCGCGCTCTGGGCGGTCGTCCTTCCGCGAGTCGTTATTCCGCGAGTCGTTATTCCGCGAGTCGTCACTCCGCGGGTCGTCAGGCATCGCCGAGCGCACGGTCGAGCACGTCCTCGGCGTCGTCGAGGACGGCTTCCGGGGACTGCGTAGCGTCGATGCGCACGAACCGGTCGGGGCTGTACTGGCGGAGTTGTTCGTAGTTCGCCTGCACGTCCGAGAGGAACTCGGCTTGCTCGAACTTGTTCGTCGCGCCCGAGCGCGCCGCGCCGGTCTCCGGGTCGACGTCGAAGTACAGCGTGAGGTCCGGCGGGCGCGTCCAGGGCTGGTGGACGCCGCGCACGTACTCCATCGGTCGGGGCACCTCGCCCTCGAGGGCGGCGCCCTGGTAGGCGTATCGGGAGTCCGAGTATCGGTCCGAGACGACGACGTCGCCGGCGTCGAGCGCGGGCCGCACTACGCGGGAGAGGTGGTCGGCGTGGTCGGCGGTGAAGAGGAACAGCTCCGCGAGCGGGTTGGCATCGTCCTCGTCCTCGGAGCGGCGGGCGGCCTCGCCGTACCACGAATCGGTCGGCTCGCGGGTGAACGTGTAGCCCCGGTCGGTGCCTCCGCCGCTTCGAGCAGCGCGCAGCGACTCCCAGACCGTGGTCTTCCCGCTGCCGTCGATGCCCTCCAGCGTCACGAGCATGTCGGGAGAACCGGGAGCGACGTACAAACGGCTTCGGGTTCGGTTACGGCGAGAAATCGAAGAACCGCTGCTGGGTAGCAATACAGACGCTCACCGTGTTGCCCACTCGGTTACGCGCCCTCGGACACGGCCGTTCCGTTCTCGATGGGGTCCAGACCAGTACCGTCGATTCCGACCGTGGCCGTTCGCAACGTCGTCGAGTCGTTGACGTAGTATCTCGCGGTGAATCGTGTGTCGTGTGCCACCCGAGTAGTCCCCCTCACAGTCGTGTACCCGGTCATATACTGGAGTGTAACGAGGAACGCGTGCTCGCCACGCGGTTCCACGGACACGTCGTTGAGACTGACCACCAGCCGTTTGATCTCTGTTCCGTCAGCATCGTGCTCGTCGTAGACCGCCTGTTTTCGGTGCGCTCGCTCGTACGATTCGACGTACTGTCTCACTGACTCGGCCGTCAGCGTAGCCGGTTTCGAGGGAAACTCCACTGACCGAGCGGTAGTGGGAGCGGGCGAGGAGGTCTCCTGCGTGTTTCCGGGGGCAGCAGTGTCGGCGGACAGACAGCCACCGACACCGGTGATGACGAGGACGACAATCAGAGCCTGCATCCGGCTCATACGCGACTCTAGGTCCGGCAGTCCATAATAGGTTGAGGGCTAACCCAGTAGTTTCTACGTATCTCTGGTTCCCGAACTCTCGGGAGCGCAGGACTTCCTGTGATTTCCAGGAAGACGGTTGGTTGGCCGGCCGGAACCAGCGGTAACCCGTCCGAATTGAACGCTGCTCCCATCAGCGGGCCTAGCTTTAGGACGGCCGCGTGTTTCTATCGACGCATGGACATCTTGGTCACCGGCGGCACCGGGTTCGTCGGCCGGAACCTCTGCCGGGAGTTAGACGAGCGGGGCCACGACGTGACAGCGCTCGCACGACACGCCGACGGCGAGGGGTTGCCCGCCAGCGTCGATACGGTGGTCGGCGACGTGACCGCGTACGACTCGGTGGCCGGCGCCGTGGCGGGGCGGGACGCCGTCGTGAACCTCGCCTCGCTGTCGCCGCTGTACAAGCCAAAGGGCGGCGACGAGAGACACTTCGAGGTCACGCTCGGCGGCACGGAGAACGTCGTCGAGGCCGCCGAGGAACACGGCGTCGAGTACCTCCTGCAGATGTCGAACCTCGGCGCGGATCCGAACTCGCCGACGGCGCTGTTGCGCGCGAAAGGGCGCGCCGAGGAAGTGGTCGAGAACTCGGACCTCGCGTACACCATCTTCCAGCCGTCGGTGATATTTGGAGACGGTGGCGAGTTCGTCTCGTTCACGAAACGGGTGACGACGCCGTACGTTACGGGACTGCCTGGCGGCGGGACGGCGCGCTTCCAGCCCATCTGGATCGGAGACCTCGTGCCGATGCTCGCCGACGCGTTGGAAGACGAGAAGCACCGCGGAAAGACGTACGAAATCGGCGGGCCAGAGGTGTTGACACTCGCAGACGTCGCTCGACTCGCCTACCGGGCAGAGGGCAAGTCACTGCGGATAGTGTCGATTCCGATGCCCCTCGTGGCGGTGGGCGCGAGCCTCGTCGACCCGCTCCCGTTCGTGCCGTTCGGCACCGACCAGTACCGGTCGCTCAAGGCGAACAACACTGTCGAGGAGAACGACGTAGTCGCGTTCGGGCGGTCGCCGTCCGAGTTGACGACGCTCGCGGCGTACCTCGGCGTCGAGTAACGACTCCCCCCGGCAGCAAGCGGAGGACCGCCACGTTGCTCGCGACCCCAACACCTTGCCATCCAGTAACGCACCCAACAATATTAAAAGGTGGAGATATCTACCATAATAGGACCACCGAACATATTCGTTATGCAGACGCTAACGCCAGAAAACGGGCAGTTCGGCGAATACGTCGGACACGCGTCTGCAAAAAGCTTATACGTCTATTTCTACTGATAACCTGCAAAGGGTCACGTATGAAACTGGCAATGATCGGGTTCGGTCAGGCGGGCGGGAAAATACTCGACAAATTCCTCGAGTACGACGAACGGCACGGCTCTGGCATCGTCCGTGCTGCCGTCGCCGTCAACACCGCTAAGGCCGACCTAATGGGTCTGGAGCACGTTCCACAGGAGAACCGCGTCCTCATCGGACAGTCCCGCGTGAAGGGACACGGCGTCGGCGCGGACAACGAGCTCGGCGCGGAGATCGCCGAGGAAGACATCGACGAGGTGCAGGGCGCCATCGACAGCATTCCCGTCCACGAGGTCGACGCGTTCCTCGTCATCGCGGGGCTGGGTGGCGGCACCGGCTCCGGCGGATCGCCGGTCATCGCGAAGCACCTCAAGCGCATCTACACCGAGCCCGTCTACGGACTCGGTGTGCTACCCGGCAGCGACGAGGGCGGCATCTACACGCTGAACGCCGCGCGCTCGTTCCAGACGTTCGTGCGCGAAGTGGACAATCTGCTCGTGTTCGACAACGACGCGTGGCGCAAGTCCGGGGAGTCCGTCCAGGGCGGCTACGACGAGATCAACGAGGAGATCGTCACCCGCTTTGGCATCCTGTTCGGCGCCGGTGAGGTCGAACAGGGCGGCGACGTCGCGGAATCCGTCGTCGACTCGAGCGAGATTATCAACACGCTCGCGGGCGGCGGCGTCTCCACCATCGGGTACGCCTCCGAGGGCGTCGATAACGACGGCGGGTCCGGCAGTGGCCTGCTCTCCCGCTTCACGGGGAGCGACGAGACCATGGAGGACACGGCGTCCACGACCAATCGCATCACCTCGCTCGTCCGGAAGGCTGCGCTCGGCCGACTCACGCTGCCGTGTGAGATCGAGGGGACCGAGCGCGCACTGCTCGTGACCGCCGGCCCGCCGAAGTACCTCAATCGGAAAGGTATCGAGCGCGGCCGGAAGTGGTTAGAAGAGCAGACCGGTTCGATGGAGGTCCGCGGCGGCGACTACCCGGTCGCGGGTTCACAGCAGGTGGCGTCAGTGACGCTGCTCTCGGGCGTGACCAACGTTCCCCGCATCAAGGAACTCCAGGAGATCGCCATCGAAGCCCAGGACAACATCGACGACATCCGGGACGAAAGCGAAGAGAACTTGGAGGAGTTAGTCGAAGACGACGAGGATGAACTCGAGCCGCTGTTCTGAGCTCGCAGTTGCCCTCGTCGTGCTCGTACTCGTCGCTACGGTGCCAGCGGCCGCGGTCTCGATCAGCGGCGACGCTCCGAGCAAGACGAAGGTGGGCGAGAAGCAACGAACGACGTTCACACTCACGGAACCGTTCAGCGACTACGAGGAGTGGACGCTCAAGCTCCAGACCGAACTGACGGACGTGACCTGGCGGATAACCACGTACGACAACGCGGACAATCAGGTGAGCGAGAAGACGCTCACCGGGCAGTCGGTGGAGTACCATCTCCAGGCGAAAAGCGGCGTGACCCGCGTCGAGGTTCGGCTCGTCGGGACAGCGCCGGGCGTGAACAACTGGAGCTACGACCCCGCCCAGCAGTTCACGTACGCGAAGTTCGTGCAGGCCCAGCAGGGCGGGTCGAGTGACACGGTGAAGAGGCTCACGACCCGACCGTACACGACTGAGAGCCAGAACGCCCGCACCGCGATCACGAGCGCCAAGCGCACGATCGACGACGTGGAGGACGCCGCCGACGTCAGCGGCGCGAAGAGCGACCTCCAGGACGCGATCGAGTTCTACAACAGCGGGAACTTCCAGCAGGCCATCCAGAACGCGAATCAGGCCGAGGAGGCCGCGAAGGCAGCGGCGTCCTCCGCACAGCAGATGGACACGCTACTGATGGTCGGTGCCGGCATCGTCGTACTGCTCGTGGTGCTCGGAGGCGTCTACTGGTACCTCCAGCAGCGCGAGACCTACGACAAACTCGGCTGACCCGATGCGGGTCGTCGTCCCGTTCGACCCGGGCAGTCCGAACACGCGGCTTTCTGCCGTGCTCTCGTCCGACGAGCGACGCGAGTTCGCCGACGCGATGCTCGCGGACGTGCTCTCGGCGGTTCGCGCGGCGGGCGGTGACCCGGAGATTCTCTCGACGGCCGCCTTCGACGTGACCGACCTGGACGCGAACGGCGACTCCGCACCGGTCACGGTCGACGACCGCGACCTCTCAGCTGCGGTGAACGACGCGCTCGCGGAGGGACTGCCGGCAGCCGTCGTGATGGCGGACCTCGCGCTCGCGACACCCGACGCGCTTACCGAACTCTTCGACACTGCGGGCGACGTCGTCGTCGCGCCCGGACGCGGCGGCGGAACGAACGCGCTCGTCGTGCGGACCGACGGGTTCGCCGTGGACTACCACGGCGTCTCCTACGCCGACCACGTCGCCGCCGCCGAGGCCGCCGGCGCGAGCGTGGCGACCGTCGATTCGTTCCGGCTGGCGGTCGACGTCGACGACCCCCCGGACCTCCTGGAGGTGCTCGTTCACGGCACGGGGTCGGCGGCTGAATGGTTGCGGAACGCGGGATTTGCTGTTGTCGTCGAAGATGGGGAGCCGACGGTGACCCGGGAATCGGGTGGTTGAGCGACTGTCGAACGTTGAGTTGGGTCTGTACACACCCAGAAAGCCCCGGCTGGAGACAACTAACCCACCTCTGTGGACACCCAGAAAGCCCCGGGCCGCTCGCGTCCGCTCGCTCGTTGCGCGCTCCCGCTGGTCGCGTGCTTACGTCGCGAGCGAACAGGCAGGCGCGAGCGGCCCGCCCCTTTCAGCCCCACCCGACGCCGGTTGATCAACCGGCAGGGCGGGACTGAAAGGGGCGGCCGTCTGAACGAACCCCGGCGAAGTAAGCACTGGAACGAGCGAAGCGAGTGAAGGGCGCAGCGAGCCGCGGGAGTTCAGACGGCCGGGGCTTTCTGGGTGGTCACAGATGCCGTGACGTCAGTTCCAGAGATGTAGTGGATGCTAACAGGCCAAAGCGTACACGAACCCAACGCCTAAGCGCCCGCCAGCGAAACGAACGGGTATGCGGAGAAACGGACTCGCGGGGGCGACGGTCGCCCTGGTCGTGCTCGCGGTTCTCGCGGCGGTGATGTTCGTAGCGTTGTCCGTCCTGCTGTCGTTGGTCGGTCTGCCGCAGTGGGTGGTGTCGCCGGTGGCTATCGGCGCGACGGTCACGGCGGCGCTGGCCGTGGCGGACGTGTACACGCCCCTGGGAGACACGGCTCGGACGACCGGGCTACGGGACCTGCCGCGGGCGAAGCTGGGCGGTGACGTCGCACTCGCCGCGGTCGTCGGCGGCGTGGTCGGGTTCCTCGGGGCGTACGTGCTGTTGAGCGGGGACGGAAGCGGCCTCGCTCGCCTGGTGGTGCTGTCAGTGGCGGTGGTCGCCGGGTACGCGACGTTCGTCTCACGGAACCTCGCAGTGTACCGCGGGCAGGCGCGATGAGTTCGATTCCCGGCGCGAACGAGTACGGCGTCGACGTCGCTATCGACGATAGGGAGCGACAGCGCGCACTCGACGTCCGCCCGGGCGACGTCGAACCCGCCGAGGAGTTGACGTTCGCGCGGAACGTCTTCCTGCCGTTGACGACGGCGTGCCGGTACACCTGCACGTACTGCACGTACTACGACGTGCCCGGCGAGGCGAGCCTGATGAGTCCCGGGGACGTCCGGGAGGCGTGCCGGACGGGCGCCGACGCCGGGTGCACGGAGGCGCTGTTCACGTTCGGGGACGACCCCGACGACCGGTACACCGAGGTCCACGACCAGTTGGCGGCGTGGGGCCACGACTCCATTCACGACTACCTCCGGAAAGCTTGTGAGATAGCCCTCGAGGAGGGACTGCTCCCGCACGCGAACCCGGGCGACCAGACGCGCGAGCAGATGGAAGTCGTCGCGGACGTGAACGCCTCGATGGGCGTAATGCTGGAGACGACGGCGGACGTGCAGGCCCACGGCGGGCCGCGCGCAAAGAGTCCGGGGCAGCGCCTCAACACCATCGACGTCGCGGGCGAACTCGGCGTGCCGTTCACCACGGGCATCCTCGTCGGCGTCGGCGAGACGTGGGCGGACCGCGCGGAGAGCCTGCTCGCGATTCGAGAACTCCACGAGCGCCACGGGCACGTCCAGGAGGTCATCGTTCAGCCCGTCAGCCCGAACGAGCGCTGGCACGAGGACGCACCGGACGAGTCGACGATGCGCCGCGCAGTGGCGATGGCGCGCGCGGTGCTCCCCGACGAGGTAGCGGTGCAGGTGCCACCGAACCTCGCGGACGCCCGCAGCGTGCTCGACTGTGGCGTCGAAGACCTGGGTGGCGTTTCTCCCGTCACTGACGATTACATCAACCCGGATTACGCGTGGCCGGCGCTGCGCGAACTCGAGGACATCGCCGACCACGGTGGCGTCCCACTCCGGGAGCGCCTACCGGTGTACGAGCGATTCCTGCCCGAGGAGGGGGTGGCGAACGAGTGGCTGAGCGAACGCATCGGGCGCGCCATCGACGCCGAGGACGAGGCCGGCGAGCGCTACCGGACAGTGCTCGCCGACTAGGGCTGGAGGGCGAGGGCGAGCACGACGAGGCCACCGGCGGCGACGACGCCACCGAACAGTTTGGTGAGTGTGACGTGCCAGCCCGCGGGTTCGACGTCGCCGGAGCGCTTGCTGCCGATGGCGTCGATCTGTTCTTCGACTTTCGTGAGGCTGTAGGCGTACCTGACGACGCCCGCACCGACGGCGACGAGGACGAGTCCCAGGACGACGCCCGCGACCGCAACCATACCGGAGGCTGTTCGGGGTGACGGATACGGCTTGTGGCGTCGCAGTCACGGCAGGCGTTCCTCGATGGCTGGCACTTGCTTGCGGACGAGCGTGTAGAGGAGGGAGAGGGCGAGCAGCGCGAGCGATAGCTGGCGGACGAGGCCGTCGAAGAGGAGCAGGCCAGGCAGCGAGAGCACGGCGGCGACGAGCAAGTCCTCGGGCGCGCCGTCGTACCGAATCCAGCGACGGGGTGGCAGCCACTCGCCGCGGCGGTGGGAGTAGACGCCGCGTTCGTCGTCGTTCGCCCAGGGGCGGACGCCCAGACCGCCGCCGAGCACGTCGGTGACGGAGTGCACCGCCGCCGAGAGCGCGAAGAACGCGACCCCGGCCGTGGTCGCGGTGGGGACGAGCGCGGCGACGGCGCCGGTGGCGAGGACGACGAGCCAGTAGTGCTCGGGGTAATGCAGGGTCTTCCGGTGCGCGACGACGGCGACGTCGAGATCCGGGAACACGCCGCCCGCCATCGCGCCGAGCGCGGCGGGCGCGGCGAGTTCGGGCGCGAACGGAAACAGGAGGGCGGCGAGGCAGACGCCCATCGCGGCGTGCGTGGTGCTCATCATGATTGGACGTCAATCGCGTGTTGCGTGGTGGAGTCCTCCTCGGTCATCGGCAGTCAGTCGTCGGCGCCCGCGGGGCCAACGGCCACGTCGCTCCCGCGCTCGGGGACGAGGGGCGTGCCGTCGGCCTGTGGACCTAGCCGTGGCCCGAGGGCGTCCGATTCTGCGTCGGCGTCGAGGACGCGGCGCTCGGTGTAGTCCGTGGAGCGCTCGACGGGCGTGCGGCCGATAGCCGAGAGCATGTCGGCGTAGTCCGCGACCGACCTGAACTCGCCGTGCTGGCCACCCGCCCGTTTCGTGATCTCCTCGGAGAGGATAGTGCCCATGAAGTCGTCGGCGCCGCAGTTGAGGAGTTTCAACCCCTTCGCGTTCCCGAACTTCACCCACGAGGACTGGACGTGCTCGACGTTGTCGAGGAAGAGTCGTGAGACGGCGATCATGAGTTCGTCCTCGGCGTCGCTCGCACCGCCGGTGACGACGCCGCGGTCGTAGAGCGGGGTCTGCTGGTGGATGAACGAAAGCGGGACGAACTCTGTGATGTTGCCGGTTCGGTCCTGGAGGTCCCGGACCACCTTCAGGTGCTCCACGCGGTGGGCGGCGTTCTCGACGTGGCCGTACATGATGGTCGCGGTCATCGGCAGGCCGGCGTCGGCGGCGGCCTCCATCGCGGCGACCCACTGTCCGGTGTCGATCTTCCCCGGGCAGATGACGTCTCGGACCTCGTCGACGAGGATCTCGGCGGCGGTGCCGGGGATGGTGTCGAGGCCGGCGTCCTTCAGGCGGCGGTAGACGTCGCGGTAGTCCCGACTCACTCCGCGCTGGGCGTGGTGGGCTTCCTCGGGCGTCATCGAGTGGACGTGGACGCCGTCGACGCTCATCGCCTCGATCTGCTCGACGTAGGTGTGCGGGTCGGTGGTGTAGCGTTCGGGTGGCTTGTAGTTGTGCTCGGGATTCCCGGCGTCCAGGGCCTCCCGGTGGTCGTCGTCGAGACCGAACGCGGGGTGGAGGCCCGAGACGGACGTGACCTCGTAGACGCCGCGTTCGACGGCGTCGCGGACGACCGCCCGGGACTCCTCGGGCGTCTTCGTGAAGCCAGCGTGGTCGTCGGCGTGGTCGGTCTCGAACTGGTGGGCGGTGTCCTTGAAGTTGCAGAACAGACACCCCGTGTTGCAGGCGGTGGTGACGTTGTTGTTGACGTTCGCGACGAACGTCACTTCGTCGCCGACGACGTCGGCGCGACGGCGGTCGGCGGCCTCCAGAACGAGTTCCTTCCGACGCGGGTCGATGCCGTCGGCGTCCGTGCCCGTCGTGATGAGTTCGATGCCGTCGGCGACCGTGAGGCGGATGCCGTTGCGGGCCTTCGCCAGCGCGTTCTCGAAGGACTGGTCGGTGTCCGGGACCACGTCGAACTGAATGTCGCTGGCGTCGGTCGGCCCCGTCCCGTCGGTCGGCCCGCCCGCGTCGGTCATGGTCGAGTACACCGCTCGAACTGCCAAAAAGCCTGCCACACCAGCAACCGCTGGCTTTCTGATACCACATTCGTGCACACATAAGCCAGTGGCATCGAGTGGTGTGACCATAGGAGTGAAAGATTGATTGTAGTCGCCTGCCAGAGTACGACCATGACGAGCGTCAAGGACGTCCTGGTCGAGGACGCGCCGACCGAGACAGGACTGGGTGCGGGCGCGTTCGCGTTCAGCGACCAGTACTCCGTGTTCGACTGGGGAGAGATGCCCGACCACGTCCCCGGGAAGGGCGCGAGCCTCTGCGTGATGGGCGCGTTCACCTTCGAGTTACTGGAAGCGGCGGGCGTCCCGACGCACTACCGGGGGGTTCGCGCCGGGGACGAGGCGGCCAGCGAACCCGTCGCGCTCGCGGACGCCCCCGAACCCCCGACGGAGATGGCCATCGACCTGACTCGCGTCCCCGACCTCCCCTTCGAGGGCGACAGCGCGGATCCGTCGCTCCGTGCCGGCTACGACTACGACGCCTACCACGCGGCGACGGGCGACCACTACCTGGTGCCACTCGAAATTGTCTTCCGGAACAGCGTCCCCGTGGGGTCGAGTCTGCGACGGCGCCACAGCCCCGGTGAACTCGGCCTCGACGCGGAACTCGGTCTCGACGCCGAGTCGTGGCCCGACGAGCGCGTCGACCTCCCGGAACCCGTCGTCGAGTTCTCCACGAAGTACGAGGAGCGGGACCGCTATCTCTCCCGGGCGGCGGCCGACGCCGTCGCCGGACGCGCGGACGTCGCAGACCTCGAATCGCTCGCGCGCGACGTGAATCGGGAGGTCACCGCGCGCGCCGCGGACGCCGGGTTCGTCCACGAGGACGGAAAGATCGAGTGCTTGTACGTCGACGGCGAGGTGCGCGTCGCGGACGTGACGGGGACGTTCGACGAGAACCGCTTCGCGTTCGACGGGAGGGAGGTGTCCAAGGAGGTCGTTCGGCAGCACTACCGGCGCGTCGACCCCGAGTGGGTGGCGGCAGTCGACGACGCGAAATGCGAGGCCGACGAGCGCGGCGTCGCCGACTGGCGGGCGCTCTGTGCGGCGTCCCCGGAGCCCCTCGACGAGGACGTGGTGTCCGCAGTCTCAGCGATGTACGCCGCCGGCGCGAACCGCTACACGGGCCACGAGTGGTTCGACGCCCCGCCGCTCGCCGAGGCGCTCAGCGCGCTCGACTAGACGGCCGAAAAACGGTTGTTCCGTCGGTGGCGTTAGTCGTCGCCGCCGGAACGTTGCTCCGAATCGGGAGACGGTGACTGTTGCTTGGCCTTCCCCGCCCACTGGCTGATGTTGTTCGAGACGTAATCCTTGGCGCCCCAGCCGAAGGCGATGGCGATAGCCGCACCGATGCCGATCGCGAGGCCCCACGCGAGCGCCCGTGCGAAGATGTACAGCAACTCGATGTCGATGCCCATGGTGTCGAACCCGATCACTATCGCAGTGAAGTACAGGAACATCCGGACTCCGTCTGCGAACCACGACGACTTGGCGGTCGACCCGAGCGAACTACGGATCACGTCACCGATGATGTCGGCGACGACGAACCCGACGATGATGACCAGCAGACCCGCGATGAACGCCGGCAGGTACGACACCGCGCGTGCGAGCCACTCCGAGAGGATCTCAATCGCCAGCGCGTCCGCGGCGGCGAGGATCGCCAGCGCGTAGACGAACCACGCGGTGATCTTTCCCAGGAGCGTGGATACCGGGTCGTCCCCGCTGGACATCCGACCCAGGGGCGTGTCGGTTGCGTGTGCGTCGAGACCAACGCTATCGGTGATGCGCTTGACGATGCCACCCAGGATAGCACCGATGATCCATCCGATGATCAGGATGACAATCGCACCGACCAACCGCGGCAGGAACGCGATGATCGACTGGACAGTCTCCTGCAGGAACTCTGGGATGGCATCGAACGGACCCTCTTCTTGTAGTACGATACTTGACAGCGCGTTGTGTAGATTCATGATTCGTATCACCACTGGTTTCGGCTCGTGTTCGGTTCAGCGCCGGATATCTCGCTGCAGGGGCACTACTCCCCCTTCGTCATGACAACTGCACGAATTGATTAAGTTATAGAGGAGTTACATTCTCGTCCGCTCAGAGCCACGCAGACGAACGTCCCGGGGCTAAGCAGACGACCTGCGCCTGCTCGGTAGTATCGACATACCCATCCGGCGTGTTTTTCCCGACGACGCCTGCAGACGAAATGTGAACGAGCGCTCCACGACCGCCGCGCTACTCGCACTCGTCGTGCTCGTGGCGTCGCTCGCGGGTTCCCCCACTCGCGCATTCGAAGGTGCGTTGCACCTCCCGTCGCTCACGGGCACCTCGGGCGGAGCGACCGCTGGCGGCGCGGACAAACTCCTGCACGTCGCGGGCTACACCGCGCTCGCGTACGCCGTCGCGGCCGCAGTCCGAGCCCAAACACCGCGAATGCTGGCCGGCATCGTCCTCGCAGTGACGGTGTTCGGCGTCGGAATCGAGGTCGTCCAGCCGAGCGTCGGGCGGCACGCGAGCGCACTTGACGCGCTCGCGAACCTCGCAGGGGCAGCGCTCGGCGCGCTCGCGTGGTGGCGTTTCCGCCAGCGCGACTGACGGCGGGCCGTCGGCGCGCTGCTGTGGGCGGTCAGTCGAAGCCGCTCACCAGGGTAACGAGCCATTGCGCCGGGTCGTTCCGGGACCGAACTTCGACGCGGGTCACCCACTTCACCCACTGGAATCCGCGCCGCGGCGGCGCGACGAGTCGCGCGGGCGCGCCGTGGCCGTGGGTCAGCGGTTCGCCGCCGACGTGGGTCGCCAGCAGTGCGTCCGCGGCCTCCTCGATGGGGAGACTCCAGCGGTAGCCCGTCACGGAGACGAACCGCACCCACGCGGCGTCCCCGGTCGGACCGCCCGCCGCCTCGAGAAGGTCGCCGACGCGGACGCCCGACCACTCCTGAACGGTGTACCAGCCACTCGTGCAGTCCAGCAGCGCGGTCATCTCGTCGCCCGCCGTCACGTCCTCGACGGAGAGCGTGGTGGGCGACGCGACGAGGCCCGTCACCTCGAGTCGGTAGGCGTCGGTGTCGATGGGGCCGGGGTCGTCAGCCACCCACATCGTGATCGGAAAGGCCGCGTTTCCCGACCCCTCGCGGGGCTGGGAGCCCGTGAACCGGCGGTCGTCGCCCGGCGTCGAGAAGAGGTTGTTCAGCGCTTCCTGGAACCGGTAGGCGAGCGCGCCCGCGAGCAGCAGGCCCGCGTACTGGAGCGCCGTGCGCCGGCCCTCGACGTCCCGCGTGCGCGGCAGTCGGAACCGCGTCGCGACGTGCAACGGGACGAGTACGAGGAGCGCCAGCCCGAAGCCGACGTGCACGCTCAGCAGCGTCCAGTAAGACAGGCGTACGTCGAGACCGAACACCCAGACGACGCCCGTCGCGAGCGTGCCGAGCGCCGCGAGCGCGGTGAGCGCCGACAGCGGCGTCGAGCGCGTCCACTTCTCGGCGTTCGTCACCCGAGACCGGACGCGAACGAGCTTGTACCCGAGGACGAGCACGAACCCGAGGCCGGCGATGCGGTGGACCCAGAACACCGGCCAGCCTGCGGGAATGCCCACCGTGAACGAGACGAATCCCGTGACTGTCTCGACCAGCACCAGCGCGAACAGCGACCAGTCGACGACCCGCGGCCGTGGCTCCAGCCACGCCACCGCGTCCCCGAGCGCGCCGCGGATGCTCATCGCTCCCAAACTACGAAGCCGGGCTACAAGAGTTGACTGACGGGCAAGTTCCTGCGGGACGCACGGGGCAAGCACCCACGCAGCCAGACGAAGCGGCTTTACGCGCGCGACGGCTTCAGTCGTCCAATGAGCGAGCCGAGCGCCGAGGTGTACGAGCAGGGGCGAGGGATGGACGCCCACAACAAGGTGATGCGGGAGTTGCGCGACGAGAAAGGGGCGAAGGACTACGACCCCGCGGAGCCGACGCGCGTCTGGCTTGACGAGGACAACACGCCGGACGGCGTCTACCAGAGTCTCACCATCATCCTGAACACGGGCGGCTGTCGGTGGGCGCGAGCGGGCGGGTGTACGATGTGTGGCTACGTCGCAGAGTCCGTCGAGGGCGGGACGGTCGCCCACGATAATCTGATGACGCAGGTCGAAGCGTGCCTCGAACACGAACGCGACGAGGCGGACGAGGAAAGCGGCCTCGTGAAGATCTACACGAGCGGGTCGTTCCTCGACGAGCGCGAGGTGCCCGCGGAGACGCGGCAGGCCATCGCCGAGACGTTCGCGGACCGAGAGCGCATCGTCGTGGAGAGCCTGCCGGACTTCGTGGAGCGCGAGAAGATCGCGGACTTCACGGACGTCGGCCTGGAGACGGACGTGGCGGTCGGCCTGGAGACGGCGACCGACCGAGTGCGCCACGACTGCGTGAACAAGTACTTCGACTTCAGCGACTTCGAGGAGGCGTGCGCCGAAGCGAAGCGCGCGAGCGAGGCCGCCGAGGCCGTCGACGCGGGCGTAAAGGCGTACCTCCTGATGAAGCCGCCGTTCCTCTCGGAGTCCGAAGCCGTCGAGGACATGGAACGCTCCATCCGCCGGTGCGCGGACGTCGAGGGCTGTCACACCGTCTCGATGAACCCGACGAACGTCCAGCGGTACACGATGGTCGACCAACTGCACTTCCGCGGAGGGTACCGTCCGCCGTGGCTCTGGAGCGTGGCCGCGGTGCTCGAATCGACGACGGACGCCGACGCCATCGTGGTGTCGGACCCCGTCGGCCACGGGAGCGACCGTGGCCCGCACAACTGCGGGGAGTGTGACGACCTCGTACAGGAGGCCATCAAGGACTTCGACCTGCGCCAGGACCCGAGTGTCTTCTCGGAAGTATCGTGTGACTGTGAGGCGACGTGGGACGCCGTCGTCGAGCGGGAGGCGTCGTACAACCTCCCGCTCGCGGAGTGACCGGAGCAGACGCCCACCACGACGGCCACCCGACGCGGCGGAGGTACTTCCCCACCCAGGTTGGTCCCGACCGGAAATCGGGTTGTGACAGCCGGCGATAGCGCAGTAATTAGTCGTGAACGGCCTGTAGCCGCTAACTACTGAAGAGGATGGACCACGGAGTCCCAGTCGGCGCCCCGTTGGCTCCACGGGGCCGCCGTCTGGGGAGACTCCATGGAATCCACTGACTGCGAAACCATCCTCTGCGAGGACGGCTGGCTCGAACTCCGGGACACCGCAAGCCCACACCGGTGGGTTGCCACCGACCGCCCGGTCGAGTGCCAGCCTTGACCTCTGCTCCGGGCCCGCCCCGGGCGAGTTCTTTTATCCCGACGCGAACGCCGACAGCACGCCTCGTCCGTCCGTGCTGCCGAGTTCCGGGAGCGCGGCGCGCTCGGGGTGTGGCATCATCACGGCGACAGAGTCGCGTTCACCGAGCACGCCAGCGACGGCGCCCCGGGACCCGTTCGGGTTCGCGGCGTCCGTGACGGTCCCGGACTCGTCGCAGTACCGGAACAGGACGCGGTCCTCTGCGACGACGTCCTCGTAGGTCGCGTCCGCGGCCTCGAAGCGCCCCTCGCCGTGCGCGATGGGGAGCGAGACGACCTCGCCCTCGTCGTAGGCGGCGGTCCACGGCGTGTCCGCGTTCTCGACGCGCAGGCGAACGTGCTCGCACCGGAAGCGCGCGCTCGCGTTCGTGGTGAACGCGCCCGGCGTTAGTCCGGCCTCACAGCCGATTTGGGCGCCGTTGCAGACGCCGAGCACGGGGACGCCCTGGTGTGTGGCCTCGCGCACTTCCTCGACGATGGGCGACTGCGCGGCCATCGCACCCGCACGCAGGTAGTCGCCGTAGGAGAAGCCGCCGGGTAGCAACACGCCCGTGGTGTCCGCCGGAAGACCGTCCTCGTGCCAGACGATTTCGGTGTCGACGCCGAGGTGGTCGAGTGCGCGCGCGGCGTCGCGGTCGCAGTTCGATCCGCCGAAGCGCACGACCGCGACCGTCATTCGCGGGCCTCGACCGCCACGTCGTAGTCGTGGATGGTGGGGTTCGCGAGCAGGCGTTCGGCCATCTCGCCGGCGCGGTCGGCGGCCTCGCGCTCGTCCGCGGCGTCGAGGTCGATCTCGAAGCGGTCGGCCGAGCGGAGATCCTCGAGTTCGAAGCCCAGGCGTTCGAGCGCGCGCTCCGTGGTCTCGGCCTCCGGGTCGAGGACGCCGCGTTCGAGGCGGACGGTCACCGTCGCGGTGTACGCGGTCATCGCGTGGAGATGCGCGTGTGTGTGCAAAGACTCTTTTGGAACGTGTTTTGAATGCACGTACGTGACCAAAGGGGCTTGCGTCGGCGGGTCGTCTCGTTCCCTCGCGTCGTCGAACGCGGCGTCAAGCAGGGACGTGGAACTCCCCGAACAACCACTCGAAGCCGACGCGCTCGTCGAGGATTGGCTGGTCGCCACGGAGGTTAGTGACGGCTATGTCGTCACTTGGCTGCGTATAACAAAGCGGTCAGTGAGTATACGGTAACTCCCAGCCACCCCGTACCCAATGTCCAACCCCGAACCCCAGCGAACGGCACACGACCGGTTCCGGCTGTTTATCGCGTGGTACACCGCCATCCTCGGTGGCTTCGCCATCCTGGTGTTGGGGATGGTCGTGCTCGCCGCGTACGTCCTCGACGGCAGCCTCCAGGTGTATATCAACGAGTTCGGTGAAGCGAACCTGGAGGTCGCCGCGTTCGCCATCGTCTGCGGGACCGTCCCGTTCGGCCTCTACGTGATCGACAGCTACCTCCGGCAGCACAGCGCGTGAACCACGAGCGCGCCGCCGCATAGTGAGTCTGATAACCCGTCACGTCGTCGGTCGCGCTACTGACGCCCCGTCGAGCGCGTAGCGCGGCCGCTACCGGAACAAGTAGCGCCTCGAAAAATGGAGTGGGTGGGTTCGTTACTCGCGGCCGTACACCATGTACAGCGCGCCAGCGACCGCCAGCAGCACCACGACGAGGCCGCCGACGAACAGCAGGCCGGGGCCGCCGTCCTCGCCGTCGCCCGGCGGCGACGTCGAGGTGCCCGGGTCGCTCGTCGTCTCGGACGGCGTCGTGCCGTCGTCCGTCGAGGTCGGCGAGTCCGTCGTCGGCGTCGACGTCGGCGGACTGGTGGTCGGCGAGTCCGTCGTCGGCGGCGTGGTGGTTTCGCTCTCACCACTGCCGCCGCCACCGGTGCCGCCACCGCCGCCACCGCCACCACCGCCGCCGGTGTTGGCCTGCGTGGTGCCGGGCGTCTCGGTGTCACCGTCGCCGGTGTCGCCCCCGCTGTCACTGCTGCCAGCGATGGCGAACGGCGAGAATCCGGAGACGTCCGCGCGCAGCGTCACGTCCCCGTTCGTCTCGCCGACGAGCGTCGTGTCGAGGGTCTGCCACGCGCCGTCCTCGTAGTGGAGGACGTTCGCGTCCGCCGGCGCGACGCCGGCGTCGGCGAGCGCGCTCTCGGAGACGGTGACCGTCACCGTCCCGCCGCCGGACGCCCCCGACACTGAGACGTCGAGGTACGTCACGACGGACGCGCTCGACACCGCCGGCGCGCTACCGGTCGGCGTCGTGGACTCGCGCACGACCAGCGTGCCCGACGCGCCACTCCCCAGGTCCACGGCGACCTCCGAGAGGTCGCCGCCGGAGAGCGGCACCGCCGCGCTGCCGTCGTCGCCGAGCGCCGCGGAGCCGCCCGCGACGGTGTCACCGGCGTCGACGCTGAAGTCGACCTCGGTGGAGCCGCCGGAGGCGACGTCCGCGGACTTGGTCTGTTGCTTGACGGAGATCTCGACCTGCTCGTCCGTGTTCACCGTGCTGGTGTTCACGGTCAGGTCGTAGTACCCGTCGCTGTCCGTTACGTCCGTCGCGACGACCTCGCCGTCCTGCGTGACTTCCACGAGGACGCCGCCGACCGGCGACCCGCCGCCGTCCGTCACGGTACCGAAGTACCGCTGCGGGGGCTGGGGCGGGCCGTCGGCTGTCGCGGCGACGGCCGGCGCGAACGCGCCGGTCACAGTCATCAGTACGACGACCACGACGAGGAGTCGAGCCGCCGAACGTTGCCATTTCATGGTATGTATCATCGGTATATCGTCCGCCTATGATAAATGTTCGATTTCGAAAAATTGGAAGATGGAACGCGAGTGGTTAGGTCGCGTTAGGCAGTCGCAGTGACCTTTTTGACGTCGCTTGGGTTACCTTCGCCGTCGTAGATGACGACGTAGATATCGTAGGACGTGCTCGCGGTCAGTCCAGATGCCGTACCAGTGTTCTCCGCGCTAGTAGACACGCTGAAGCTTCCACTGGAGAGTGCAGCGCTACCAGTTGCGTCGTTACCAGCTTTCACCTGGGACGCAGACGGTGCGTTAGCTCCGGAACTCACCACGACGAAGTAGGACGTGCCACCCTCGATGGCTGCCTTGTCGTGAACAGTGATGGAGCTGTCACCAGTCGTACCCGAGGTGCTCGGGTAACCAGAGGCGTGAGCGCTTGCGGTGTTGTCGACCGTGACAGTGCCGGACGCCGTATTCTTGTTACCTTCACCGTCGGTAACGGTCACACGAACGTCGTAGTCACCGTCGGACAGCGTAGTCGTGTCCCAGCTACCGGACGTGATCTCGGTCCAACTCGAACCACCAGCCGTGGTGTACTCGTAGGTCACCGAGCCACCGTCAGCGGAAGTGTCGAACCAAGTCGTCACGTCGACCGACGAACCGGTCACGTCACTGCTCGGGAAGCTACTGCTCTTGGAAGCCGAGCCCTGGTTGTTGTCAACAGTGACCGTTGCCGTGGCCGTCTTCGTGTTGCCTTCACCGTCGTCGACAGTCACGCGGACCTTCACGCTACCGTCGTCCGCGTTGTTCGAGTCCCACGCCGTCGCGTCGGAGATCGAACTCCACGAATCACCGCCGTCCGCGGAGTACTCGTAGGTTGCCGTACCGCCGTCCTTGTTCACGCTGAACCAGGACGACACGTCGACCGACGAACCAGTCACGTCACTGGTCGCGGTTCGCGTCACCGAAGCCGACGGATCGTCTAAGTCAACCGTCACTGAATCCATCTCGTTCGCAGCGCCATCGTTACCGTCGGCGTCTTCAGCCGAGAGGAGGTACGCACCTAACGTACCGTCACTCCCCGTGCTGAGGTCGGCCGTGTAGATGTAATCGCCGCCCGAGGTCGACATCGTGAAGTCGGACTCGGACAGCATTCCGTCAGCATCCTGAGTACCGGCAACGTGGATTGTGGCCAGCGGTTCGTCGGTAATCAGTTTCACATCGACGTCCTGTCCGCTACTGCTCACGTCGAAGAGTTTGATGGACGGCTGCTCGCTGTTCATCCCGTCGTAGTTGACGGGTGCGTGAAGACCGCTCTTGTCGTCCGTGAGGAGCCAGTAGCCCTCGCCGGCGCGGAGCGTGTCCACCTGCACCTGGGTGTCAGCGTTCTCAACCGAGTAGGTGCTGCCGTCAAGCAGGGCGAGTGCCTGGTCGACGGGCTGGCTACCTTCCTGGTAGTGACCGATTAGGTTCCAGCCAGATTCGAGTTCCTGCTCGCCGTACGTCTCCGGCATGTTCTCGTCACCGACGGAGCCGGCTCCGTACTTCGTGAACCCGCGCACGTCGATCTCCGTGTCCTTCTTCGCGTCGATGAGGTAGCCCTGACCAGCTTCGAAGGCCGAGAAGTCGTTCTCCTTGGCCTCGGGGTCGTAGCTCATCCACTTGCCGTTGTCGTACGTCCAGATGACTTCGACGCAGCCACAGAAGTTGACATCCTCGAAGTCGACACTGCCTGCCTCGATGGGCACGGACACGAAGTTCGTACCCTTCTCCAGGTCGAGCTCGATGGAGTCAACCGGCATCTTGTACGGTCCCGTAGAGCTGTCAGACTTGGGGTCGTTGGAGAACGTCTCGGTAAAGGACTCCTTCACGAGCGTGATGTTCGCGTTCTCCCCGCCCGTCTGAATCTCCTTCCCGAACGTGACGACGACCGTCCCGTCGTCGTTGTCCGTGAAGGTGGCCGCGGTCACGCCTTCGAATGCGATGTCGGACTTTTCGAGTCCGTCAATCGGCTCGGAGAACGTGAGTTTCACCTTCGTGTGACCCTCACTCGTCGCGCCGATTACGTCGGCGTCAGCGAGGTTCACGTGACCACTGTCGGCCTTGATTTCCTTCGACTCAACACCGGAGTCGAGCGTCAGCCCGCCAGTCGTCGTGGCGTTGTCGAGGCTGATCTTGTAGAGGCCGTCTCGCGGCGTCTCGTAGGTCGTCAGCGTGTAGTTGTACGACCCGTCACCGAGTTTCTTCTCGGTGAACTTCTCGATGGAGAGCGTCTCGCTGTTCTGGCTGTGGTAGCCGTCGAAGCTCTCGATCGTGACGTTCAGTCCGCTGAGGTCGTAGTCCGACTCGATCGTGATGTTGAGGTCGCCCGGGTCCAGTTCACTGTCTTTCAGGTCCTTCGGGAAGCGCTCGGCGTTGATGTCGAAGTCACCGCTGTCGAACTTCTCGGCCGTGAGCGCCTTCGTCGTCAGCGTATCCGTAGCCGACTTATCGTATCCAGGGTCTTCAACGACGGCGACAAGCTTGTACAAGCCCTCACCCTGGGTGTTGACGTTGAACTCGTCTGCCGTCGTCGTGACGTCATTGGTGTCACCGAAGTCTCCATCCTCCGCGGAGATGTACTTGTACACGATGTCGCCAGTTCCGACGCCAGCGTTCTCAACCGTCAGGAAGGTCGTGATGTTGACCTTGCCGGTGAGCGTCGCGTCTTTGTCGTAGCTGAGCGACGGCTCGGCGTTGTCAATCGTGAACTGTTCAGTCACGGAGTGGACGTTACCGGCGTCGTCTGTCGACTGAACCTTAAGGACGAAGTTGCCCTCTGCAGCGTCGGACGTGTTGACGTGCGACGGCGAAAGAATCTTGCCGTAGTCGTCTGCGGCAATGTCGCCGTCATCGACCGCGACCCAGTAGGTCAGGCCGTTTCCGTCGTCCGCCGACACCGAGTAGTGGTCCGTGAAGTCCACGTACCCGCTGAGCGTGTCAGGGAGGTTCGTGTCGTCGCTCACCGACGGCTTCGTCGTATCGACGGCGAACGTCGTGTTGAACTCCTTCGCGGACAGTCCGTTCGGGTTGTTGGCAACATCGTCGCTCGCTGCGGTGATGTTCACCGAAGCGCTCGCGTCCTCGATGGCCGCTGCGCCGGAAAGGTCGACCTGTGTGTGCACGACGGACTTCGTGCCGTCGTTTGCGACGTCACTGAAGGTTCCAAGGGGGATACTTCCCCAACCATCTGCCTTGAGGACGCCGGTGACCGTGTCAGCGGCGACGTTCTCGTCGAACGTGACCGTGACGTCCACCTTGTCAGTCGTGTCGGAGACGTTGAGCGGCGTGTCTTCGACCGCGATGTCGGTGATAGTCGGCTTCTGGTTGTCCACCTGGAAGCTGAACGTCTCACTGTCACTGTTACCGTGGTCGTCCGCCGCGCTCACGGTCACGTCGATGGTGCCGTTCGGGAGCGCGGGAACACCGCTCTGACCAGTCGTGACCGAGAACTTGTCGTTGGCCTTGTCGTACGCGTCGTCCTTCGTCACGTTGGTGAAGATGACGCCGTTCGGGCCACTGACAGTGAGTTCTGCGGTGCTGTCGTTGACAGTCCCCCCATCGATACTGACTGCGATGGTCTGGGACGTCTTCCCGTAGGAGTCACCTGCCGTGGGCTGGTTCAGCGTGAAGTCAAGTCCAGTCTTGTCGACCACGAAGTTGAACGTAAGTTCGCCAGTACCAGCAATCGAGTTACCGACAGCGTCCTCGGCTTCGATGGAAACGTCAATCTGGCCCTCGGGCAGCGCCGGAACGTTACCGGTTCCGGGGGTCAGCGTGAGATTCCCGTTCGAGAACTCGATGCCGTCGCCGGACACGTCGGAGTCGATCTCGTGCGTGAAGATGACACCGTTCGGGCCGGTGACCGACACGTCGATGGTCGACTCGTTGATTGCCGTGCCCGTGCCGTTCAGGGCGACGTCAATCGTCGGGGAACTCGTCGTGACGGTCCCCGTCGGAGCCTTGTAGTCGGCCTTTGGGTTGTCAGCGTCGACAGTGAGCTTCCCAACGTTGATCCCCGAGAACGAGTCTCCGTCTGCGAGACCAGTACTGCTACTTGCCTCGTAGACGAACACCGAGTACGTTCCAGACGTAGCGGGTGCATCAAACGTCGTCTTGAACGAGGAACTGCTGGTCTCTTCTGTGGTGTCAGCAACCTTCTTCTCCATATCGGAGGTCTGGAAGACACCATCACCGTTGAGGTCCACGTAGACGTATATCGGGTCGTCCGGTGAACCGTCGGTAAGATTGTCTGCGTCGTCGGTACCGCTAACTACTACGTCGCCACCAGCCGCGACCTGTTTTGTCTCGAGGGTCGCAGTACTGGCAGCCGCCGCAGCCCCGCCCGACAGCGCGATAGTGCCCACCATCACGGAGAGCACCATCAGCGCCGAGAGCACGACTGCGCGCGCCTTGTTCTGTAGGTTCGTGTCTGTCATGTTGTGTCTGGGGTCGTTCCACAGCGGTCAGTGGCGCCGGTCCGCGTCCCCCACCGCCGACGTGTCATCGGAGCCAACTGTCCGCATGTACTGTCGGTATATACCGAACGGGCTTAAAATGGTTGCGGATAGTTACAGGGTTACTAACGAGAAGGAGACGCCTCTATTGGCAGGAGGTTACCAGTGAAAACGGATGCAGTCCCGACTGCGTCTCAGAGCGCGCTACTCGTCCAGTTCGTCGGCGACGACGGCCTCGAAGTCGACGTCGTCGCTCTCGTAGGCGTCGCGGTGCTCGAGCACCACCTGACCCTTCTCCGTGATCTCGTAGAGGCCGCTGTTCGGCGCGGGACCGACGCGCTCGACGAGGCCGTAGTCCGCGAGGATGGGAAGGCGCGTGTTGATGTACGCGCGATTTTTGTCAATTACATGTGATATATTCACAGCGTTATTTCGCTTCCCACCAGAGAGCGCCTGTAGAACCTCGAAATCAGTCGGGACTGCGAGTTTCATGCGTGCGAGAATGGGAACTCTAGGCTATATATACCGGGGGTTTTGTCCGGAATCCTACAGTGAGTAGGTACTATCAGTATACGGGATGTGGGTGGTGGCGGGCCGCCGGGTGGATCCGGGCGGCAGAACTACTCGGCGTCGAGTTCCGTGAGCGCGCGTTTCGCGAGTTCCAACTCCGCGACGGCGCGCTCCTGTTTCGCGATCAGGTCGTCGAGGCGTTCCTGAAGGTTCTCCACCGGGAGGTCGTCGGTCGCGTCCGTCGTGGTGTGCAACAGGAACTCCTCCATCGTGGCCGTGGTAGCGTTCTCGACGTCGATGAGTGACTTCACGACGGCCCACTCGGGCGATTCGACGCCCGAGTCGTCAGTGCCGTCGGCAACGGTGCGCTGCACATCGTCCTCGTCCCCCATTAGCATCCCTGTCGCACAGTAATCCTGTAACCTGTTTCAAAGTATCGGAACACCAAAGGTTCCATATTTCTAAAATATTCTCCAGGGGAGCTATGAAAATAGTGAGCGCGGGGTTGCACGCTATTTGCCCGCCCACGTCTCGCGTTCGTCGAGGTGCTCACGCGTCTCGCGCGCCAGGTCGTCCTGTACGGCGACCAGGTCCGTCGTCGTGACGACGCCGACGAGGTCGAGTTCATCGGCCACGGGCAGCTTCTTCACGCCGCGGTCGCGCATCGTGCGCGCCGCGGCCCGCACCGTCTCCGCCGGCCCCACCGTCACCAGCGGCCGGCTCATCGCGGCGTGCACCGGCACCTCGCTGAACGGACGGTCGTGCTCGTAGCCCGCGCTCACGAAGTCCGTCTCCGTCAGGATGCCCGCCGGGTCGCCGTCGGCGGTGACGACGAGCGACCCGACGCGCTCCTCGACCATCCGGCCCGCGGCAGTGCGCAGCGACGCGTCCGCGTCCACCGTCACCACCACGTCGGTCATCACGTCCTCCACGCGCATACGAGAAGTACAGAGAGTACTCCCTTCTTACTTCTCCTCGGAGTGCCGGACCTCCACCGCGATGCCGCGCGTCGACTCGTTCATCGCCGGGCCGGGCATCGCTGCGCGCCCCACCGCGAACGCCGCCGGGCCCTCGACGACCACCTCGTCGCCCACGCGGATATCGTCACTCGCGTCCACGACGCCCGGCGCGAGCACGCTCCCACGCGGCACGAACCCGTCTATCTCCACGCGCTTGGTCGGCGCGTCGCTGTCCACCCACCGGCGCGCGCCCGCGAGCGTGAACGACAGCGACCCGTACTGGGGCACGAGCGCAGCGAGCTGTTCGCCGTCCGGGTCGATGGCCTGCAGTTTCGGGTAGCGACCGCGCAGTTCCACGTCCTCGAAGAGCGCGTCGCCCGCTCCACCCCCGATGTGGTGGTCTGCGACCGCCTTCAGCGTGTTCTCCTCGCGCTCGGACACCCAGATCTGGTCCTCGCCTGCGAGCGCGTCCCGCAGGTTCGCGAGCGACTCGCTGGTCGTCGGGTGGTCCTCCACCGTGAACTCGACGGGCACGTCGCTGCCCTGGGTCGCACGCTCGACGACTTCGCGGTAGCCCTCGTCCGGGACGTGGGCTATGACGCGCGGGTAGTCCGTCCGCTCGAGGTAGCGCTCCAGCACCGCCGCGACGAACTCGACCTCCTCGGCGCTCCAGTTCCCGGTCACCACGGAGTCGTAGTGCTGGGCGGGGTACGTCAACTCGAGTTCCTGTGGGACCACGCCGATGGGCGACGTCATCGAGACGACGTGCGCGCGGTAGTTCGCGGCGTCCTGGAACTGCCGGTGGCTCTGGCTCTCGCTGTACGGCTTCTTCGCCGAGCACGGAACCAGCAAGAGTGGCCGGTCGTCGTCGTAGCGCGCCCGGAACCGGGTCGTCACGCGCTCCGCGAAGCGCTGGATCTCCACGCGCCGGAGCGCGTCTTCGGTCGCCGAGAGCAACAGCGAATCCCGGACCGTCGGCGTGCGTTCCTCCAGATAGCCGTACTGCTGGTCGAACTCGCGGAACGCCGCGGTGACCCACGCCTCGTGGCGCGCCTGCCCCTCCACGTAGTCCCGCAGTCGCCCGTCCCGGATCCGGCGGCGCACGCGCGCGAGTTCCGCCGACAGAACGTTCACGTTGTGTTCCACGCACTCGTCCTGTCCGAACGATTCGACGCCCTGCTGGCACGCCGCGCACGCACACGGCAGTTCGTCCAGTTCCTCGACGTCGTACTCTCCCTCCGTCGTCAGATACCGTCCCTGTGTCCCCCGAATCACCGCTCGGTCGGCGTCCACGAGGTCGACGCCCGCGTACGCGATCACCGCGACGTTCCGCGGCGTCGCCACCCCGGAGAGGTAGAGCGCCGTGTCGTCCGGAATCGCTTCTCGAGTGTTCACGACGGCGTCCCGGAACGCCGACCCGTGGCCGACGGTCCCCGGGGCGCCAGAGAGTACGTACGCGTCCGCATCGAAATCGCCCGCCGTCTCCGGCGACACCACGGCCGCGCTCGGGAACCCCACGTCCGGGTAGTCCGGCGCGAACGACTCCTGGACCTCGTCCGCGGTGCCCGACGGGAACGCCCGATGCGGGAGGATGGTGAGTTCGGAGTCGTCGCCCTCGGGGAGTTCCTGGGGGTTCGCCCACCGACTCCCTGCGTCCCGCACGACGTCGTCCGCGAGCGCCGGCGTCGTCACCGACTCGGACAGTCGGAGTTCGCCCACGCGCGCCGCCGCGTCGCGCTCGTGGACCTCGAAGTACTCGGTCATTGCGTGTCTGTCAGGCGTGCGCGCCCAATTGCCTTGCCTTTCGCGAGTTGGATGTTTCGTGATTCGTCCCCTGGCTGGACCTCGATAGCCGAAAGTGAACCGAGAGACTCTGAGACCCGTTAGAAAGCCCCACCACCTGCCGGCTGACTAACTGGCATCGGGAGGACTGAAAGGGGCGGCTCTGTCGCGCTTGCGTGTTCGCTCGCGACGTAAGCACGCGAACGAAGTGAGCGCGCACAACGAGCGAGCGGACGCGACAGAGCCGGGGCTTTCTAACGGGTCTCGGTGAAGCTCTTCAGAACAGCGCCGCCGGTTACTCACTCAGAGTCGTTCGCCGAAATGTCCACCAGTTCTACGCGCTCAGGAACGCAGTTCAGCGCAGACGTCGGCCAGTCGCGGTGCGCGAGCGTGAACGCCGTTTCCGGATTCGCCTCCGCCAGCCGCGCCACTCCCTCTGCAGCGGCCTCGTAGCCCGCGTGGTCCATCCGGTCGGGGGTCTCCGCGGTCAGGGGGTAGGTCGTGGAGAGCGCGCTCGGGAACGGGCCGAACGGCGGGACGACGTTCCAGGATTCGTCGAAGCGGTCGTCAGCGCTGGCTTCGGTAAGCAGGACGTCGCTCGCGCTGTCGTCCCCGCCAGCGTCGCCACCCACATCGAGTCGCTCCAGTCGGCGGTGATGGCGCAAGACCTCGGGACGGTGCGCGCTGTCCGACGACGCGTAGCGGAACACGTCCTTGCTCGCGGGGTCCGCGGCCTCGAGCTGGTGGACCTGGTCGAGGAGCGTGCGGTAGCCGTCCAGCGTGTCGGGGTGGGCGTGCGCGCGAGCCTCCACGAGTTCCAGGAGGTTGCCGGCGTGGATGGCCTGTTTCACGCGGCGGATCTCCCCGAAGGAGATGTGGAGGTTGTGCTCGGCGAGCAGTCGCTCGCGGCCATCGGCATCCATGGCCTCTACCTCCGCGGGCGTGTGGTCGCTGCAGACCGGGCACTCGCAGGGGAAGTACCGGAGGTCGTCGAGGTGCTCGGTGCCGTGGACCGTCAGATAGCGGTCGTCTCGCGCGTAGATGGCGTACGCCGCCGAGTCGAAGAGGTCACAGCCGAGGGCGGCGGCGAGCGCGAACATCATCGGGTGCCCGGCGCCGAACAGGTGGACGGGCGCGTCCCGCCCGAGGCCGCGCTTGGCGGCGAGCACGGCCTCGGTCATGTCGTCGTAGCGGTACTGGTTCATCAGCGGGACAACCGCGCCCACCGGGAACAGGTCGAGGCTCGTGCCGTAGGCGTGGCGCGCGGCCTCCTCTCGGAGGTCGGGATGGGTCGAGCCCTGCACGGGCGCGTTCACGAGCATGTCGCCGACGTCAACGGTCTCTGCGAGTTCGAGGCGCTCTTGCGTGGTCGCGAGCTCCTCGGCGGCCTGCTCTCGCTCGACGTCCGGTGGCGTCGGGATGTCGACGGGCGTCCCGACGTCGCTCTCGATTTCGTGCTGGAACTGGAGAATCTCCTCGGTGTCCGTGTCGATCTCTCCGTACTCAGCGAGCTGGAAGCTCCCCGAGTCGGTCATGATGGCGCCGTCGAAGCCGAGCATCTCGTGGAGACCCTCCTCGAGCGCTCGCTCCCGAAGGTCGGGGTCGTTCTTGATGATGTAGGAGTTCGTGATGAGGATCTCCGCGCCGAAGTCGGGGAACTGCGAGGGGTCGACCGTGACGAGGTTCGGATTGACGACCGGCATCAGCGTCGGCGTCTCCACCGTCACGCCCGCACGTGGCACCTCGAGTTCCCCGATGCGGGCGAGGCCGTCCTGCGCGCGAACCTCGAAGGCGTCTCTCATTGCCGCGAGGTAGTCAGTGGCCGCGCGTAAGGGTTTCTCTCCGGCCGTCGGGTTCGAGACGCTGCCCCACCGCGATCACTCCCCGGTCTCGACGTACCTTACTCTCCGGTCTCGACGTAGAACACGCGTTCACGGGGGATGCGCCGCACCGTGTCGCCGCTCTCGGCCCGCACCAGCCAGTGACCCGTCGTCTCGTCGAAGCCGATGTTCGCGTCCGCGGTCTGCCAGTCAGTCACGCCGCCCTGCGGGTCCTCGTAGACGATGACGCCCATACGCGGTCGTCACACCGGCCGGCGATAAATCCACGCCGTTCCCGCCATGATGCGTATGCCTACTGTCCGCCCAGTTCGTACCGCATGACGCCGAGTGCCGTCCGGCCGTCGCGGACCTCGTCCGCCAGCACGGCCTCGAGTAGATCGTCGTAGGACTCGGTCCTCACGCGAATCGACTCGTCGAAATCCAGGTCCTGCTCGGCGGTCGGCTCACAGCCGCGCGCGACGAAGTAGTGGAAGACGGCGTCCGAGATGCCGTTCGCGGGTTCGAACTCACACAGAAAATCCACCGACTCGGCCTCGTAGCCCGTCTCCTCCGCGAGTTCGCGGCGCGCGGCAGTCTCCAGGTCCACGTCCTCGCCCTCGACGCCGCCAGCGGGGAGCGCTCGGTTCACGCGCTCGACGGCCTGCCGCCACTCCTCGACGAGCACCACGTCGCCATCGGGCGTGAACGGCAGTATCGCGACCGCGGGGTCGTCCGCGAGGTAGTCGAAGTCGGTCTCGGTGCCGTCCGGGAGCACCACGTCCTCGTGGACGATGTCGAAGCCCGGACACCGGTAGGCCACCTCGCGCTCGGCCGTCTCCCACGCCAGCGAGTCCTCGGTCATCACCCGGAGTTCGTGGAGCGCGGAGAAAAGCGTGGCGAGCGTCGACCCGGGCGAGTAGAGATTCAGAACAGATCCGCGACCTGGCGCCGGGTCTCGGTCAGCGTCCCCGAGTTGTCGACCCGCGTGAACGGACCCGCGATGGCCTCGAACTCGCGCTGGTACTGCCTGTGGATCTCGAAGTCGGCGTCGCTCGCGTCACCCGAGCGCGCCCGGATGCGATCGCGCACGACGTCCTCGGCACAGACCACCTGTACGAGCGCCAGCGGCACGCCGATAGCCTGGGCGGCGCGCCGGGACTCGCCGCGGTGCTCGCGGAGTTTGAACGTGCCGTCCAGCACCACCGAGCGGCCCGCGTCCAGCGTGGCCTTCGCCCGGCGGTGGAGTTCCGCGTACACCGCCTCGCGCTCCTCGGGCGTGTACTCGGGGTCCTGAAACAGTTCCTTCCGGATCACGTCCGTGCGGTAGAGTTGGCCGTCGAGTCGCTCCGCGACGTACTCAGAGACGGTCGTCTTCCCCGCGCCCGGCAACCCGCAGACGACGACGAGGTGGGTCGGCGTCTCGTCCGGCTCCGTTCGCTCTGCCACGCGCTCTCCGCTCACGGTAATCGAATGAGGAACGACGCGCCCGCAATATGAAGGTGTGGAAACGCGGCGGTAGCGGCGAACCGTGACCGGGCCGGGGCCACAGAGACACCGCGTCGAATCACAGCGACACTGCGTCGAGTTCGTCGCTCAGCGCGGCCACGTCCTCGTTGAACGACTCGACGAATCCCCCGAAGTCGGGGGCGTACTCGCGCACGTCCCGAGCCGACGGCGGTTCGTACTGGGACACCAGGTAGACGCCGTTCTCGCCGCCCACGCGGAGGAACGACGCGCGGTCCGCCTCGCGTTTCAACTCCCAGCGCGTGCCGTCGACGGTCGCCGCGAACGACCCGTACTCTGTGCTCTCGACGCGGTGGAGCGCCCCCGCCATCCGGTCTGCGACGTCCCGAATCCGGGCGACGATGCGGTCGCGCTCCTCGACGACGTCCCCCGCCGACGCGACGTCCGGGAACGTCGACGGCGCCCCGTCCAGGACGCCATCGAGGCCGTGAACGTAGTCGTTGAACGACTCGACCAGCGCCGGGTAGTGGTCCATCGCCGTCGCGAGTTCCGTCGGCTCCGGCGGCTGGTGGGTCGACACCACGTAGACGTCGAGACCGGACTGCCCCTCGAAGCGCAGGAACTGGAGGTCCCCGCCCTCGTACTTCACCGTCCACTCGCCGCGCTCCGTGTTGAACGTCTGCCGACCGAAGTCCCCGCCCTGCAGAAGCGCGAGTTCGCGGGCCATCTGGCCGGCGTGGTCGCGAACCCGGGCGACCACCTCGTCGCGGTTCTCACAGATTGCTTCAGCGTCCGCGACTGGGGCGTCCACCCCCGGCGGCGCTTCATTTCCCGGCGACGCTTCGTCCTGCTCGGTCATCGGCGTCCCTAGGTCCGGGAGACGGATAACTCCCGCTCTCGACGCCGTCCGCGGGAAACACGCACCTATCGCTCAGCGGGCGAATGGCAGGTGGACAGCCAGCACGGTGACGGGGTACTCGTCGTTACTCGCGACCGCGTGTCCCTGCAGTACGTGCCCGTCGGCGCGAACGCGACGGCGAGTGACGGGGCCGTCGGTCACCGCCGACCGACCGCCATCGGGTGGCCGCTCGCGACATACACCCGTCCGCCGGCGACGGTGACGGGTTTGTCCAAGCCGTCACCGGGTCCGTCACCGACGGCCAGCCGCCAGCGGGCCTCACCCTCGGCGAGGTCGATCGCGTGGAGCGTACTGCCCCGGTCGCCGACGTACACCGTCCCGGACGCGACGGCGGGCGCGGACAGCACGAGCCACTCCGTGTCGTACGTCCAGACCACGTCGCCCGTTGCGCGGTCGAGCGCGTGCACCGCGTGGGCGTTGGTCCCAAAGATGACCTTGCCGTCGGCGAACGCCGGAGACGACCGAACCATGTCGTCCGCCTGGAATGCCCACTGCTCCCGGCCGGTCGCCGCGTCGAACGCGCGGACCGAGTGGTCCTCGAAGGCCGCGACGACGGTGCCGTCGGCGACCGTCGGCCCCGCCGTCACCTTGCCGGCGTCGGTGAACTGCCAGACACCGGTTCCATCATCGGCGTCGAGCGCGTACAGCGCCTTGCCGTCCACGAACACCCGGCCACCCGCCACGGCCGGCGGGTTGTCTACTTCCTTCCCCGCCGGTGCCGACGCACGCCACAGTCGGTCGCCGCTCGCGGCGTCGAACGCGTACACGTACCCTACCCAGCTCCCGACGTACACCACGCCGTCGTGGACCGTCGGCGTCGACGACGCCACCTGGAACTCGCGCCGCCACTCCTCCGTGCCGTCATCTGCCGAGAGCGCGTACAGCGCGTCCCCACTCTCCGCGACGTAGACGGTGTCGTCCACGACCGCCGGGTCGCTCGTCACCACGTCCGTAGTGGGTACGTGCCACTCCGTGGTCCCGTCCTCGGCGGAGAGTGCGTACATGCCGCGGTCACTGCTGCCGACGTACATCCGCCCGTCGGCTATCGCCGGCGACGCGAACGCCTCGAACTCCGCGCGCCACAGCACTTCGGCCCCGCTGCCGGGACCGGACGCCGCTGAATCGTACGAGGTGTTCGCGGCGTCGAAGCCACACATCGGCCAGTGACCGGTAGTCGCGGCGCTCCCGCGCAGGTAGCCCAGGCAGCCGCTGAGACCGACGGTCGTCGCGCCGGCAGCGGCGAGCAGGTCGCGTCGAGTGAGTGAGTAGGTCATAGTATCAGCTGTTTCTGATCATCGTCTGGCCGCCCGCACCCGCCTTCCCGTCGAGATATTCGGCCAGGAGGTCGGCGTCGAGAGGGTTCGGTCAACGACCGCCGGAGACCGTTAGACGTCCTGAGGTCTACCGATGGCGGCGCGGCTGCGCCGACGACGAGCAGGACAGTCATGACGAGCGTGAGTCCGCTCCGGCCCGGTTCCAGCGTGGTTCACCGAAGGTTGCCAAATAAGACACATACCATAGGATAAATTCTACGCCTCGTGTTTGGTGAAGGATGAAGGGTGAGGCGGCCTGTGCGCGCCGCAGTCGGGACAGTCCCCCCACTCATGCGCGACACTCACCCCGTTCGCGCTGGATAGAGCTGGCCGGCGCGAATTCGACTCACGCGCAGACGTTCCTGCTCGGCGGTTTGCGCCTGCGCGGACCTGCGGCTGCCCTCCTTCGAATTCACTTGGCCGAGTCACAACACCGAATGACGGCCGAGCGACACACGCATCGCTCAGCGGGCGAGTGTGCGGGAAAAGTGGGCCGGCGCGAATTCGAATCGCGGTTACGGCCACCCGAAGGCCGAAGGATACCAAGCTACCCCACCGGCCCGCAGTCGAACCAACGGACGTGGGCGGTTTAACGGTTCCGAATCCACGGAAGTTCCTGACGGCGTGGTTGGCGAGTCCGCAGCGCTCCGGTTGCCCTCGTCAGTACCACTCCGGTCGACGACGGCGAAGTCCTCGAAGCGACGGAAACGCGAGCCATCTTTCCCCGGTAAACGCCCATTACTCCGCTAGTTCGAGGCGGAAACACCCCGAGGTCGCGCGTGGATCAGCTACTAACAAAACTGTAGAGATTCGGCAGATTGCTTGGGGTGGGCGGAGATTCCTTTCCGAAGTAGCCAATCTTAACAGGGCAAAGAAGCAATGACTCGGTGATGACTGAATCCAACCAAGACTGGTGGCCGAACCAGTTGCCCCTGGAAATCCTCGACCGGAACGCTCGCGACGTCGACCCCATGGACGAGGAGTTCGACTACGCGGAGGCGTTCGAGTCCCTCGACCTCGACGCCGTGAAGGCCGACATCGAGGACGTGATGACGACGTCCCAGGAGTGGTGGCCGGCCGACTACGGCCACTACGGCCCGCTGTTCATCCGGATGGCGTGGCACAGCGCCGGTACGTACCGCACGAGCGACGGCCGCGGCGGCGCGGCCGGCGGCCGGCAGCGCTTCGCGCCGCTGAACAGTTGGCCGGACAACGCGAACCTCGACAAGGCGCGTCGACTGCTCTGGCCGGTCAAACAGAAGTACGGCCGCAACCTCTCGTGGGCGGACCTGATGATTCTCGCCGGGAACGTCGCCATCGAATCGATGGGCGGCAAGACGTTCGGCTTCGCTGGCGGACGCGAGGACGCCTTCGCGCCCGACGAGGCCGTCGACTGGGGCCCCGAGGACGAGTGGGAAGCGTCCGAGCGCTTCGACGAGGGCGGTGACCTCGAGGAGGGACTCGGCGCCACCGTGATGGGGCTCATCTACGTGAATCCGGAGGGCCCTGACGGGAATCCGGACCCGGAGGCGTCCGCGGAGAACATCCGCGAGTCGTTCAGCCGCATGGCGATGAACGACGAGGAGACGGCCGCGCTCATCGCGGGCGGCCACACGTTCGGGAAGGTACACGGTGCCGACGACCCCGAGAACCTCGGCCCCGAGCCAGAGGCCGCGCCAATCGAGGAGCAGGGCCTCGGCTGGGCTAGCGACCACGAATCCGGCAAGGGCGCCGACACGATTACCAGCGGCATCGAAGGCCCGTGGACGCAGGCGCCCATCGAGTGGGACCTCGGGTACATCGACAACCTGCTCGACTACGAGTGGGAACCGCACAAGGGCCCCGGCGGTGCGTGGCAGTGGGAGCCGACGGACGAGTCGCTGCACGGGAGCGCCGACCCATCCCACGGCGACGAGGCGGAGACGCCGATGATGCTCACGACGGACATCGCGCTCAAGAAGGACCCAGACTACCGGGAGATCATCGAGCGCTTCCAGGACAATCCGATGGAGTTCGGGATGAACTTCGCGAAGGCCTGGTACAAGCTCACCCATCGCGACATGGGCCCGCCGGAGCGGTTCCGCGGCCCGGAGGTTCCCGACGAGGAGATGCTGTGGCAGGACCCCCTCCCGGACGCCGACTACGACGTGATCGGTGAGTCGGAGGCCGAAGAGCTCAAAGCAGAGCTCCTGGCGTCGGAGCTGTCCGTCTCCCAGCTCGTCAAGACCGCCTGGGCGTCCGCGTCGACGTACCGGGACAGCGACAAGCGCGGCGGCGCGAACGGCGCCCGCATCCGCCTCGAACCCCAGCAGAGCTGGGACGTGAACGAGCCCGAGGAGCTAACGACCGTGCTCCGAACTCTCGAAGACGTCCAGGAGGAGTTCAACGCCTCGCGGTCCGACGAGACGCGGGTCTCGCTGGCCGACCTCATCGTGCTCGGCGGCAACGCGGCCGTCGAGCAGGCGGCGGCGGACGCCGGCTACGACGTGGACGTGCCGTTCGAACCGGGTCGCGTGGACGCCTCTCAGGAGCAGACCGACGTCGACTCCTTCGAGGCACTCGAACCGGACGCAGACGGGTTCCGCAACTACGTCGGTGACGAGGCCGACGAACCCGCGGAGGAGTTGCTGGTGAACGGCGCGGAACTGCTCGACCTGACGGCGCCCGAGATGACGGCGCTGGTCGGCGGGATGCGCGCACTGGACGCGAACTACCAGGACTCCGACCTCGGCGTCTTCACCGACGAGCCGGAGACGCTGACCAACGACTTCTTCGCGACCCTGCTCGACTCGAGTCTGGAGTGGGAGGCGGTCTCCGACGACGAGGAGGTCTTCGAGTTGCGCGACCGCGAGACGGGCGACGTCGAGTGGAAGGGGAGCCGCGTTGACCTCGTCTTCGGTTCGAACGCACGACTGCGAGCCATCGCGGAGGTCTACGGGTCCGACGACGGCGAGGAGAAGTTCGTTCGCGACTTCGTGGACGCGTGGCACAAAGTGATGACCCTCGACCGCTTCGACCTCGAGTAATCTGAGTCGGACGCCGTCTCCTGGCTCTCTGCTCTGCTACGCCCTCTTCTCCGCTCTTCGATACCTTCTCCGTGCTTCTCTCTCGTTCTCGTCTCCGCGTTCCGCTACGCGTTCTCCTCGACGTACTCGACGGCGTCCGCTGGCGCGTCCACGGCTTCGACGTGGGGCGCGTCGGGCGCGCCGATGCCCGCTATCGGGCGGTCGTACACTGCGGCGAATCCGACCTCCGAGAGCGTGCCACCACTGCCCTCGACGGCGATGACTGCATCGCCGTTGAGCACCACGAGCGCGTTCCGCGCGTGCCCGAGTCCGGTGGCGATGGCGGTGTCGACGTACTCGTTGGCCGCGGTGCGGTCCTCGCCTGGAAGGACGCCGATGGTGTGGCCACCGGCCTGGCTCGCGCCCTCGCAGACCGCGTCCATGACGCCGCCGAGACCGCCGCAGACGACGGTGTGGCCGCGCTGAGCGAGCAGTCGACCGACATCGCGGGCTGTCTCGGTTCCCGACTCCGTGGGGGTACTCGCGCCAATGACGGAGACCCGCATCAGTAGTCGGTGAACCCGTCGGTGTCGAGGTAGTTGTGCGCGACGGTGACGGTGTGGTCGGCGTGTAGCACCTCGGGGCCGACGCGCACGCGCTGGTCGCTCCGCTCGGCGAGCAGCGTGGCCTCCTCGTCGGTGAAGTTCTCGTGGTCCGAGAGCACGAACACCGGGTCCTCGGGGGGTTCGAGGTCCGCGAGCGGCGTGCCGTCCTCGTGGAGTTCGACGACCGTCCCGTCGAGGGAGTCGAGGACGGGTTCGAATCCGCGCGTCGAGACGTGGATGCCGGGCGTGGATTCGACTTCGCGGTGGCCGATGGCGCGGTCTTTTGCCTCCAGGGCCTTCTTCAGGAGTCCCGCGATGTTACGCTCGTCGGGACTCATGTACTGTAGTTCCGCGGCGTCGACGCGAACGGTCACCTCGTCGCCGAGCACGAGGTGGACCTGGACGCCTTCTCGGATGCCGTGCGAGAGGAACAGCGCGGAACTCACGCACCGGCAGAGCACGTCGAGGCGGCCCGCGCTGCCCGCGAGGTCGTCGAGCGAGAAGTCGGAGTCCGTCGGCGCGTCGTGGCCGAGGACGACGAACTGGCGCATACCCCAACGTCTCGCGGCACCGGCTTACTACCATCGGAGCAACAGTGACCAGCCACCAGCATAGCTTGCCCATACAACTGTCAGCCTCGCTCGTCGACACAGCCGGTATCCTGGCGGATTGAAAGGGCGAGGCGGTCAGGACGAAGGCGGGCGACGTAAGCACCGCAGGAGCGAGCGAAGCGAACGACGAGGCGCGCAACGAGCCCCCCGAGTCGTGACCGTCGCGGGCTTTCAGGCATTGGTACTGACAACAAAATCTGGTGCACCTGCAGACCGAAGGATACGTGCCGGCACGCTCCGAGGACGTACGTATGACCATCATCGAGGACGCGCGCCGGGTGCTGGCGGAGAATCCGGTGTGTGACGCCTGTCTCGGGCGCTGTTTCGCGGAGCGGAGCTTCGGGCTGTCGAACGCGGAGCGCGGGCGCTCCCTGCGGGTCGCGGTCGCACTGGAGGACGACGAACCGTTCGAGGGCGTGGACACCGCGGACTGCTGGGTGTGCGAGGGAGCGTCGGGGCGCTTCGAGGAGTTCGCGGACCTGGTCGTGGACGCGCTGGGCGACGAGCACTTCGACACGTACCAAGTAGGGACGCGAGCACCACCACTCGTCGAGGAGAACGAGGCGATGCTCCGGGACCTCGCCGGACTCGACCCCGATGCTGGCGAGCAGTTCAAGTCCGAGTGCAACCGCGAGGTGGGCAAGCGCGTGGGGCAGACGACGGGCGCGGAGGTGGACTTCGAGCGCCCGGACGTGCTCGCAGTGCTGAACGTGGAGGCGGAGACCGTCGAGGTGACGACGAACTCGACGTTCGTCTACGGGCGCTACCGCAAACTCGAGCGCGGGATTCCCCAGACGAAGTGGCCGTGCAGGGAGTGCAACGGCACCGGCACCATCATCGATTCGCCGTGCCCGCACTGCGACGGCACGGGATTTCTCTACCCGGAGAGCGTCGAGCAGTTGAGCGCGCCGCCGGTGGTCGAGGCGATGGGCGGGGAGAGCGCGACGTTCCACGGCGCGGGCCGCGAGGACATCGACGCGCTGATGCTCGGGACTGGACGCCCGTTCGTCATCGAGGTCGAGCGCCCCGAGGAGCGTAATCCGGACGTCGAGTCGCTGCAGGACGCCATCAACGAGTACGCCGAGGGGAAAGTCGAGGTGGAGGGACTGCGCCTCGCGACCCACGAGATGGTCGAGCGCGTGAAGGAACTCGACGCCCGGAAGCGCTACCGCGCGCAGGTGGAGTTCGAAGCGCCCGTGAGCGACGACGACCTGCAGGCCGCAATCGCGGAACTCGACGGCGCGACCATCGAGCAGGAGACGCCCCAGCGCGTGAGCCACCGGCGCGCCGAACTGGTGCGCACACGGCAGGTGTACGACATCGCGGCGGGCGGCGAAGACGGCGTTGCGACCGAACGCGAGGACGACGCGCACGCCACCGTCGAGATCGAGGGCGAGGGCGGCCTCTACATCAAGGAACTCGTCTCCAGCGACGAGGGGCGCACGGAACCGAGTCTCGCGGGGCTGCTCGGCGTCGGCGCGAACGTCACTGCCCTCGACGTCGTGACCGTGGAGGGCGAGGACGAGGAATTCGAGGACGAGGCGTTCTTTAGATAATGCGTTTCGGCGTCGACGAGGCCGGGAAGGGGCCGGTGCTCGGCTCGATGTTCGCGGCGGCGGTGGTCGCGGACCCCGCCGACCTCCCGGACGGCGTCGCGGACTCGAAGCGCCTGACTTCCGGGCGCCGCGAGGACCTCGACGCCCGGATCCGGGACGTCTGTGAGGTCGGTGTCGCCGAAATTCCGGTCGCACGCATCGACGACCCGGAGACGGACATGAACACACTCACCGTCGAGGCGCAGGCGACGGCGCTCTCGCAAATCGAGTGCGACGACCTCACGGGCTACGTCGACGCCGGGGACGTGGACGAAGCGCGGTTCGGCCGCCGCGTCGCGGACGGCGTCGATTCGAACGTGGATGTGACCGCCGAGCACGGCGCAGACGACGAGTACGCGCTCGTCGCCGCCGCGAGCATCGTGGCGAAGGTCGCTCGGGACGCGCACGTCGCGGACCTCGCGGCCGACCACGGCGATGTCGGCTCCGGCTACCCGAGCGACCCCACAACCCGCGACTTCCTCCGGGGGTACGTCCGCGAGCACGGGGGCCTCCCGGACTGCGCTCGCGAGTCCTGGCAGACGTGCACGGACGTACTCGCTGCCGCCGAGCAGTCCGGTCTGAGCGAGTTCTGAGCGAGTCCCCACACAAGACATTTATACGTAATCTGACTATTTGGATCGATGGTTCTAGATCGTATCTCACGCCGGAGCGTGCTCACGGCGATATCCAGCGTCAGCACGCTTGCTTTGGCAGGATGTGGTCTCATCGAGGGTGAGAGACCACCACCGAAGCTGGTGATCAGTAATTTATCGAACCAGACAGCGACCGTCTCACTCACGGTCCGAGACACAGCGTCCGACGAAGTCGTTATCGACGAGACCGTATCACTGAATCCTGACGAGACCCATCCGTACAACCAGCCGTTCACGAAACGCGGGGAGAAATCGCTGACAGCATCGCTGGAGGGCGGGGAGACCAAGGAGTACGCCTGGCGAACTGTTCCAGAGCGGGGCCCGTCCGTCGTCGCCATCGTCGTCTCCAGCGACGACGAGATACTCGTCTCACACTCGACCGCGTAGATTGATGAGCATCGCCGATTCTTCGAGCCGATAGGTCCCAAAACTGACGGTCGATTCGTAGCGCTCAGTTCCAGACCGACACCCGAGTAGAAACCCGCACTAGAACAACTGGAGAACGACCCGATGTCCACACGGGCGTGAATCCGCATCCTTTTGCCGGCCAGACGACGTGCATCCAGTAACCAATGGTCGTGGATCGACTCGACGCGCCGAACCCCGAGGAGTTCGTCGAGACGGCGAAGGCGGCGTTCCGGGACGGCGCGGTGCTGACGGTGGAGGCACACTGCGAGGTGGAGTACGAGGGGCGGACGAGTGGCTATCTCGCGTCGGGTGACCGCCTGCTCGTGGCGAAACCGGACGGCACCTTCCTCGTGCATCAGCCGACGGGCCACAAGCCCGTGAACTGGATGCCCGGGGGCGGGACGGTGTCCGCGCGGGAGAGCGAGGGCGACGCCGTGTTGCTGGCGCGGCGGACGAACCCGAGCGAGCGCGTGGAGGCGCGCATCGAGGAGGTCCACGGCTGTACGCGCTTCGACGCGGAGGACGGCGCGACCTACGAGGAGTCGGGGACGGAGGCCGAGATGCACGAGTACATCGAGGCGAACCCCGGCGTTCTAGAGGACGACCTGCGCATCGTGGAGCACGAGCGCGAGACGAAGTACGGGTTCGTGGACTTCTACGCGGTGGACGACGACGGCGTCCCGGTGGTCGTGGAGGTCAAGCGCATCCAGGCGACGCTGAACCACTTCGACCAGTTGCAGCGGTACGTCGATCTCTACGACCAGACGAACGATTCAGTCAGAGGGATGCTCGTCGCGCCGTCGGCGTCCGAGCGCGTGCAGCGCGCGCTCCGCGACAACGGCCTGGAGTTCGTGGAACTCGCGGAGTTCGGTCTGGACGCGAAGGGCGCACAGGAAGCGAAACTCACCGACTTCTAGGCACCATTACAGCCGAGCGTCTTCGCGTTCGAGGAGCGCGCGCTTCGCGTCGAGGCCGCCCGCTGCGGAGTAGCCACCCAGTCCGTCCGCGGCGACGACGCGGTGACAGGGGACGACGACGGACACAGGGTTCTTTCCGCAGGCGTTCCCGACGGCGACGGCGGCGGTATCGATGCTCGCCGCGAGGTCGCCGTACGTTCGCGTCTCGCCCGCCGGAATCTCACTCATCGCGGCCATCACGTCTCCGAGGAACCCATCGGGGTAGCGGACCTCGAGGTCGAAGGCGTCGCGCTCGCCGTCCTCGTACTCGCATAACTGCTCGCGGACCCGCTCCTCGCTGGCGTCCACGTAGTCGAGATCGACGTCGAAGTCGTGGCCGCAGACGGTGGCTCGCACGACCGAAGGAACGCAGGCCCGGGAGATGAATCTGTGTATCGGATACGGGACAATCAGTGAGTGTCACCCATCTACGCAGCCGGTATGGGCGGGATTCGAAGGGGCCGTGGGCGGCGCGGTGCGCGACCCCTATCCGCGAGCACCGCGAGCGGATATGTCGTCCTCAGAAACGCTCCGCGTTTCTGATGGGCTGCACGAGACGCCTTCGGCGTCTCGTGAACGCACAGTCGGCGCGAGCGGGAGGGGGCTTCGTAGGCGGCGCGGACTGGTGTCGAGTAATTCACTGCGGAGAGAGCAGGATGTTCGTACGGAAAACCAGGAACAGACGCGTCCGTTTCTAGCGGTTGTCCGTCAGCAGGCGGCGGAGGATGTCACCGTAGGCGGGCCGGGTGATGAGCACGCCGATGAGCACGCCGAGGATGGTGATGATGGCGAATCCGCGGAGGTCGCCGAGACTGAGCACGGCGAGTGGCCCCATCGCGATGATGGTGGTCGCGGCGGCCGCGCCGATGACCCACAGCGCCTTCCGGAAGCGACTCTGGAAGACGCGCGCGGAGTTCACCTGCTCGGTCATCACTTCGTCGGCGATGATGACGAGGTCGTCGACCCCCGTCCCGATGACGGCGATGAATCCGGCGATGTGCGAGAGGTCGAGAGCGAGTCCGGAGATGGCTGCAAATCCGAGCAAGATGACGACCTCCGAGAGCGCCGTGAACACCATCGGGATGGCGACCTCGGGTTTGCCGTACCGGAGGAAGACGACGCCCGCCATGGCGAGGGCGGCGACGATGCCGGTGACCAGGGAGAGAGGCTTGTAGCGGTCCGCGAAGCTCGGCGCGACGTAGTAGGAGTTCTGGAACTCCAGGCTCGCCGGGAGCGACCCGGCGCGCAGGTTGACCTGGAGCTGGCGCGCCTCGCTCATGGAGTTCGCGGTGATGTAGAAGCTCGGCCGCTTCACGAAGTCACCGCTCTCGATGCTGTTGGCGAGCCCCGGCCCCATGCTCGCGGAGTACACCACTTCGTCGTCGAGCACGGTGAGCAGGCAGTAGTCGGGTTCGTTGCCCGTCGTCTGGAACTGGCAGTTCGAGACGCCCTGACCGGACGTGAACCCGTACTGCTGGAGGTCGTTCGCGAACTCCTGGGCGGCGTCAGACGTGAGCACGACCGGAACGATGGGTCGGCCTCGCTGGTTGGTCTGGGGCGGGCTGACCTCCTGTAGGTCCTCGCTCTGGAGCACAGTCGCGTTCGTCTGGGTGCCGTTCTTCGGGTAGTACGCCCACAGCTCGACCTCGCCGCGTCCCGTGATGAGGGATTTCACCTGCGAGGCGTTCTGTCCGGGCACCTCTACGACGATGTAGTGCGTTCGGGCGCCGGTCTGGGTCGTGGTCTGGTAGACGTTCGCGCCGGAGAAGCCGGTGGCGTCGATCTTGCTCTGGATTGTCGAGATGATCGTCTGCCGGGTCGTCTCGGTGACGCCACGGCGGACGGTGCTCGGGGAGTAGCCGAGGTCCGTGAGCGCGTTCTCGACGGCTGCGGTGGAGTTGTTCGCGTACACCTCGACGGCGTCCTGCTGGACGCGCGCCTGGACGGCCTCGGCGTCGAGGCCGAGCGCCTGTGAGAGGTTCTGCTCGATGGTCTGTTCGTTCTGCTGGGTGACGTCGACGCCCTCGGCGGTAACGCCGGTGGCGGTCGCTCGCAGGCGCACGCCGCCGGAGAGCTCGAGTCCGTAGTCGAGGTTCGTGGGCTTGCTCGCGGTGCCGGCCTGGGTGGCGCTGGCGTCACCGAGTCCCGGCGCGAACAGCGCGACGCCGCTGCCGATGAGGAGGAGGACGAGCAGGCCGACGCGCCAGTTCTCTCGGAATCGGCTCATCGGCTCACCCCCTCGAACTTGTACCAGCGGAGCAGGTTCACGTTGAACATGTAGGTGTTCATCAGGTCGGTCGCGAGGCCGAACACCAGCACGAGGCCGATGTCAGAGAGCAACTGGATGCCGAAGATGTACGCGACGGTGGCCATCACCCCCATCACGACGATGGAGGTGACGGTCATCGTCACGCCGGTCCGCATCGCCCGGTGGACGCTCTCCCAGAAGCCACCGGAGCGCCGGAGCACGTGGTTCGTGAGGAGGATGTCGGAGTCGACGCTGTAACCGATGAGCATCAGGAGCGCGGCGACGGTGCCGAGTGAGAGTTTGATGCCGAGGAGATCCATCAGCGCGACAGGTACGACGATGTCGCTGAACGCGGAGATGACGACGCCGAGACTCGGCACGGCGGTCCGGAACAGCAGGAAGACGACGATGCTCATACCGACGAACGCGGCGAGCACGCCGATCAGCGCGAGGCGCTGCGTGGACTGGCCGAACGTCGCTGACGACGACTGGAGTTGTTCGATCGAGTAGCCGGCCTGGACGGCCTGCTGGCGGATCGCGTCCTGGTTGGTGGACTGGAACGTCACGAGATACTGGTCGGCGGTGCCGATGGGTCGGACCGAGGGGTCGTACTGGGAGAAGGTTTCGGCGATCTCGGCCTGTGACGCGGACGTCTCGACGACGAGTTCGGTTCCGCCGGTGAACTGGATACCGAGCGCAACCGGCGACCCCGTGAACGCGACCCACGCGCCGAGCACGGCGAGCGCGAGGACCAGTACGGCCATCGGGGGAGCCATCATCTCCCGCATGGTGTACTGGCTGAGGTCGACGTTGGGGACCTCGAAACTGGGCATGGGTTCGCTTCGGGAGCGCCACAGGATAAGGCTTCTTATACGGCCGAGGCTGGCCCGACGGACTGTCTGTGCGACGGGCGTGCGTTACGGAACGAACCGCTCGGGGATGCGGCGCCGTACGTCGTCGGGGAGCGTGCCGAGCAGCCACGCTGCGAGCGTGGGGAGGCGTTTCCGAACGAGCACGTAGCCTGCTGAGACCACGAGTGCGCCGGCGACGATTCCCTGGATTCGTGGGCCGTACGCGAGCGACGCGGGGACGCCGACGGCGGTGGCGAGCGCGAGGTCCTCGGGCGCACCGTCGTAGCGGACCCAGCGGCGCGGGCGGATCCAGCGCCCGTGGAAGTGGCTGTAGACGGCCTGTTCGCTCGTCGCACGCCACGGCTTCAGTTCGAGACCGCCGCCGAGTGCGTCGCTCGCGGAGTGGAGTCCTGCGGCGGTGAGGAAGACGGCGGCGCCGACGGTCCACGCTCCGGGCGCGAGCACGGCGACGCCGGCCGCGGCGACCGCGGCGATGGTGAAGTAGACGGGGAAGTGCAGCGTGCGCCGGTGGCCCGTGTACAGGTCGAGGTCGGGGAACGCGCCACCGGCGAGCCCCGAGGCGGCCGCGACCGGCGTGTACTCGGGGGCGACGAGCGTGACGACCGCGGAGAGGGCAAGTCCCATCAACGCGTGTGTGGTCGCCATCATGGATAGGGGTGATAGGCCACCCGACCATTTCAGCCTGTCGTACAGTCGGGGACAGAATCAGTGGTAGCCGAGAATAGCAGCGGCGGCGGCCGGAGACGGCATCCGAAGCGGTAGCTGAGGACAGAATGGGCGGCGGTGTTTACCGTCTCGAGCGCAAACCGACAGTATGCGCACTCCGAGCGCCCGGACCGTCGCCCGCCTCCTCCAGGCCGGCGTGGGCGCCGTGCTCGTCGCCGGCGTCGTGACGCGAAACGTGAGCGTCGTCGTGAACGCCGTACTCGGCCTTGCGGTGACGTTCCTCCCCGCGCTCCTGCGGCGGGACTACCGCCTCCACCTCTCGCCGGGCGTGTCGCTGTGGGTCGCGCTCGCCGTCTTCTTGCACACGCTCGGAATGGCGGGGCCGTACCACTCGGTGTGGTGGTGGGACAACCTCACGCACGCCACCTCCGCGGCGCTCGTCGCGGGCGTCAGCTACGCGACGGTGGCCGCGCTCGACGAACACCGCCCGAATCTCGACCTGCCGCAGCCGTTTCTCGTCGTGTTCATCCTGCTGTCGACCATCGCGTTCGGCGTGCTCTGGGAGGTCCTCGAGTTCGCGACCCGGGGGGCCGCCCACGCGCTCGACCTGGACCCCGTGCTCGTGCAGTACGGCGTCACGGACTCCCTCCTCGACCTGGTGTTCGACGCCGTCGGCGCGGTGGTCGTGGCGGTGTTCGGCGCGCGCCACCTCCGCAGGGACGTCTCAGCGCTGACGGCGTGGCTGGAGTTCGAATCCGGGCAGTGAACGCCGGGCCGCCCGCGGCAGGCGGGACTGTGTCTGCGCTGGCAACGAAGCTATCAGTGTGCCAGCCGTACGCACGGCCATGGCCGCGACCAGCGTGACGCTGTCGTACCCGGCGGACCTGAGCCGGTGGGACCGCGACCAGCTCGACACGAACCACATGCGGGCGTACCTCAAGAAGACCCAGGGGCCGGCCCGCGAGGGCGACGTCTGGGAGGTGTTCCTCGACGTCGGCTGCTGTGGCGACAGCCCCGACGTCCCGCTGCGCGTGGAGGCCGTCGGCGGCGACCCCGAACTCGACGAGGACACGGAGATCGAGTACGTCGAACGGGAGGCCTGCGGCGTCGACACCGGCTGGAAGGTCCAGAGCGAGGACGGCCCGCCGACGAGCACGTAGCGACGGAGCGGGCGACACGCCACCGGACGCGGAACGTGGGCTCGCCGGGGGAGAAGCTTATCCGCTCGATGGCCCTACCCGAGGACGTGTCGTCCCCGTTCGAGGTGCTCGGCGTCGAACCGGACGCCGACGAAGCGACCATCGTCCGAGCGTACCGGCGACGAGTGAAGGAAACCCACCCCGACCAGGGCGGGTCCGCTCGCGAGTTCCAGGCCGTCAAGGAGGCCTACGAGCGCATCCGGGCCGGCGACGTGGACTCCGAACCCGCCGCTGACGACGACAAGCCGGCCGCCCGGCGGGCCGAGTCGGCCGGCGGTGGTTCACGGGACTCGACCAGCGGTGGCGCACAAGATTCGACCGAAAACCGCGAGAATGCGGACCGCTCCGACACCCCGGCGAGCGGCCCCGACGCCGACCGCGACGCGGCGACCACGTCCCGCGTCGAGTTCGTCAACCACGCGGTGCTCGACGACCACGGCTGGGCGCTCGACGACGAGGACCTCTTCGAGAAGGCCGCGGACGCCGATCTCGCGCCCGAGGACCACGGCGCGTTCGAGGTCGAACCCGGGGAGTCCCTCCTCGAGGCCGCCGAACGCCACGGCTTCGCGTGGCCGTTCTCCTGTCGCGGCGGCGCGTGCGCGAACTGCGCGGTCTTGCTCCGCGAGGGCGAACTCTCCCAACCAGCCGACCACATCCTCCCGGAAGAACTCATAGAGGAGAACATCCGCCTGTCCTGTAACGGCGAACCGCTCACCGACGAATTGCAGGTGGTCTACAACGTCAAACACCTGCCGCGTCTCGAGAGTCTGCGCCTCCCGCCCGGGCCGTTCGAGTTCTCGCGTACGGACTGACCGCCGGAGAGCGAGCGACGGGCCGACTCGTTGCTACGGCAGGTAGCGAACGCTCAGGAAGTCCTCGCCCGAGCGGATCTCCACGCGATTCACACCGAGGCGCGCCGCCCGCGAGACGGTCTGCTCGTCCTCGCGAACGTCCGCGACCGCGTCCTCGACACCGTCCTGGGGGACCGCGATCACGTGCACCTCGCCCTCGCCCGCGCGCTCGGTCGTCTCGATGTCCCCCTCCGCGAGGTCGGCGGCCATGTCCTCGGTCTGAGTTGTGGGGGGCTCCTCGCTTTCCTCCACGGGAATCGTCTTCCGCTCCTCGACGTCCACGACGCTGTACGTCACGCCCATCGGCGGGTCCGGAGCGACCGTCGCCTCCAGCACGTCGCCCGCGTCCACACCGGGGTTCTCCGAGAGCGTGTGCACCTGGGAATCCTGCACGTCCGAGAGCATCGCGGACTCCTCCTCTGCGTGCGTGACGAAGAACGTACTCGTCTTCTCGTCGGTCATTACGAGCGGATTGGGGGTCTCGCTGTTTCCCTGTTTCGACGCTAGGTGAGTGTACCGTGTAGAGAAGGCGAACCGACGTGAACACCACCCAGAAAGCCCCCGCGTTCTCGGGTCGGGCGACTCGCTGTGCGCGCTCCCGTTGGTCGCGTGCTTGCGTCGTCGGCCTTCCCCGAGAACTGGGCGAGAGCGAAGCTCTCGCGAGCAGCCGGAAGCTTCGCTTCCGGCGACGCGGCCCCTTTCATTCCCACCTCCTGCCGGTTGCCCAGCCGGTAACGGGCGGGACTGAGCGGGCGCTTGCGCCCGCGAAGGTTGAGAGACGAGCAAAGCGAGTCTCTCAGGACTGAAAGGGGCGGCGTGCTCGCGTTTACGTGGTCGGCTCGGTGGCCACTATCCGCGAGGGAGCGCAGCGACCGAGCGGATATGCCATCCTCAGAAACGCGTAGCGTTTCTGATGGGTTGCGGAAGACGCTCCGCGTCTTCCGAACAGCGAGCGACCGCGAGCACGCCGGGGCTTTCTGGGTGTTCGTAGAACAAATTCCAGTCACTACAACTGCCGAAACAGCCGCTCTCGAAACCTCCAAAGACGAGCACCCACCGTCCGAACACTACCTGAAACGACGGTGGGCGAGATACACGAGAATCCCACCCGCGAGCACGAGTAGCGGCGACGCGACCGGCGGAATCGAGTACAGCGCCTCGACGACGGGGGCAAGCAGGCCCGCGGGTTCTGGCCGCGCGACCGTCTCGCCGTTCGTCGTGAACGTCTCGGGCATCGACGCGACGAGGCCGGCGTAGACCGAGAGCACGAAGAGGTAGCCCGCGGCGGCGAGCGCGGGGTCGTAGCGCGAGTCGACGGGGGTGTCCCGGCGGTGGCGGCGCGCGACCAGCAGGACGGGCGCGACCAGCGGAACGAAGACGAACAGGCCGACGACGACGTAGAACGTCCGGGAGAGCGTGAGCGTGCCGCCGCGGGCGCCTTCGGTGTTCCCGAGGAGGACGAGCACCGCAGCGACCATCATGAACGCGAACAGGCCGGCGAGCAGACCGCTGACGAGCGCGTAGCTCTTGAACAGCCGGGAGTCCGACCGGCCGAACGCGTAGGGGTACGCCGAGAGCAGTCCGGAGTAGCTGTCGAAGCGGCCCATTATCGGGGAGTCGGCGCCGGCCGAGCAAAAGCACGGCGACTTCGGGCGCGAGCGCGAGCGAGTCCCGCACTCGAACGCGCCAGAAGCACGGCGACTTAAGCCACGGGGCGTGCGGCATAGGAGTATGTACGTAGACCTGGGGAACGCGCTCGCCGAGGCGGCGACCCCCGGCGTCCCCGAGGACGCCCTGGAACGCCTCGACGACCGCGTCGCGGACGCCCACGACCGGATCGCTCGCGGGATGGACACGGAGGAGTTCGGCTACGCGGCGCTGAATCTGCCGGAGACCGCCGACGCAGACGCGGTCCGCGAGGCGGTCGAGCCGTTCGCGGACAGCGACGTCCTGTTGAACGTCGGCATCGGCGGGAGCGCGCTCGGCGCGGCGACACTCGTGGACGCGCTCGACTCGGAGCTGGACGCGTACTTCCTGGACAACGTCGACCCCGAGCACGTCACGCGACTGCTCGAGTCCGTCGACCTCGAAAACGTCGCGGTGAACGTGGTGTCGCGCTCGGGGACGACCGCGGAAACCATCGCGAACTTCCTGGTGGTGCGCGAGGCGATGGACGACGCGGGCGTGGACTGGACCGAGCGCACGTTCGTCACTACCGGGCCGGAGGGGAACCTCCGCGAGTTGGCCGCAGAACACGACCTCCCGGCGCTCGACGTGCCCGAGGGCGTCCCCGGGCGGTTCTCCGCGCTGTCGACGGTCGGCCTCCCCGCCGCGGCGCTCGCCGGCCACGACGTCGACGAAATTCTCGCGGGCGCACGCGAGGGGATGGAATCGCTGTCCAGTTCCCTCTACGACTGCCCCGCGTACGCCTACGGCGCGACCGCGTACGCCCTCGACGTGCGCGGCGCGGGCGTGAACGCGATGATGCCGTACGCCGAGTCCCTGGAGACGTTCGCGGAGTGGTTCGCCCAGCTGTGGGCCGAGAGTCTCGGGAAGGACGGCCTCGGGCAGACGCCCGCGCGGGCGCTCGGCGCGACCGACCAGCACAGCCAGCTCCAGCTCTACCGGGCCGGCCCGCGGGACAAGATGGTCACGCTCGTCGGCGTCGACGAGCGCGAGGACCGCGCGATTCCGGAGACCGACCTGGCGGGCATCGACTATCTCGCGGGCGGCAGCCTCGGGGAACTGCTCGACGCGGAGTTCGCGGCAACGGAGGCGAGTCTCGCGGCGTCAGGCGTCCCGAACGTCCGCGTCCAACTCGACGCTGTCGACGAGCGCTCGCTCGGCCGCCTGCTGTACGACATGGAGGCCGCCTGCGTGCTCGCGGGTGAACTCTACGACGTTGAGACGTTCACCCAGCCGGCAGTCGAGTGGGGGAAAGAAGCGGCTCGCGGCCTGCTGCGCGGCGAGGAGGCACTCGACGAGAAGACCGAACTGGTCGTGGAGTAAGGTCTAGCTCACGAACTGGTCGTGGAGTAAGGTCTAGCTCACGAACTGGTCGTGGAGCAGGGGACCCCGGCTCCGTTCCCACTGCGGAACGGCACCCATAAGCGGCGGGCGTTCGGAGACGCGGTATGGACGGGCAGGACGCGCAGACCGCTACTAACCGACGCGCCCAGACTGTCGACGGCGACCGATACCCGCAGACCGTCGGCTTCGTCGTCGCCGGCGTCGGCCTCGCCGCCACGCTACTCGAATGGACGCCGGTGAGCGCGCCGGTCACCTGGCTCACCAGCGGGTGGGCGGCGCTCGCGCTGGTCGCGTTCGCACTGGGCCGGTACGGCGTCGGCCCGGCGTGGCTCGACTACGTCGCCGGCGTCGGCGCCGCCGGCCTCGCGCTCACCGCGTCCGCGGCGATTGTCGGTCTCCGCGGCGCGCTCCCGTACGGACCACCTGTCGCGCTCCTCGCGGGCATCGTCGGTATCGGCGTCGCCGTCGCCGCCGCGAACGGACAGGGCCGCGAGGCGCTCCTGGGTCGCGAGCAGCGAAGCGTCACCGCGGTTGCGGTGTCCGCCGTGGCGCTCGTGTTCGGGTCGCTGCTCGCGAGCGTCGTTCTCGGAGTCGTTCCCGACGACCCGGTGGTCGCCATCCCCGTACAGACAGCGGTGTCGAGTGTCGGCTACGCGCTCGCCGGGTTCGCATTCGTTCGCTCGTTCGACGGCGGCGTCGACGCGAGCGTTCCCGACCGGCGGGACGTCGTCGTCGCGGCCGTCGGCGTGGTCGCCATCTTCGCGTTACACGTCGCGATGGTGGGCGTCGTGCAGGCGTTCTCGCTCCCGAAGACCACCCACGGTCTCGTCGAGACGGCGCGAACCCACCCCGGGATTCTCCCGCCGCTCGTCGTGCTCTCGTTTCTCGCCATCGCGCCGGCAGAAGAACTGCTCGCCCGGAACGGCGTCCAGAAGTACCTCTACGGCGCGTTCTCCCGGTACGGCGCGGTGGTGGTCGGCTGTCTCGTGTTCACCGGCGTCCACCTGCTCGCGTACGCCGGCGGCGCGACGCCGGGCGCGGTGCTGGTGACGCTCGCGCGCCTGTTCGTCGTCTCACTCGTGCTCGGCGTCGTCTACGAGCGCACGGACGACCTGTTCGCGCCGGTAGTCGTCCACGGCGCCTACGACGGCGTGCAGTTCGCGCTCGCCTACCTCGCGTTCTCGTAGGCCGAACCCGGCTCGTTCGCGCTGAGTCGCGCCCCCGCACGCCGAACCCGGCCGCTCACGTCACCCACCCGACAGTTCGTCAGACACTCGTCTGACTAATCATTACGTACACCCATCCTGAATCAAGCAGTCATGCCGCGGAAGTTATCCGTCGTCTGCGAGGACTCGCTGGCCGCGGAGGTGGACGAACTCGCACAAGAGTACGACATCCCGAAGCAGGAGGTCCTCCGACAACTCATCGAGCAGGGCCTCGAGAGCGTACACTAACGCGGATTCTTCCGCTCGAGGCCGCTCCCGCAGACCGGACACCGGTCGCGGTCGTCGTCGAACTCGCGGCCACACCCCTGGCACTGGAAGTGCCAGTCCCGGCGCTCCGTGATTCCTTCCTGGGCGATGGCTTCGACGCCGACCCCGAGTTCGCCGGCGACGTTCTGCATCGCGTAGTCGTCCGTAACGAGTGTCGCGTCGAGTTCGTGGGCGACTGCCAGCACCGACACGTCGGTCTCGGAGAGCGCGTCGCGGTCGCCCGTGGCGAGCGCGGCGCTCCGGACCGCCCGCAACGCGTCGTCTCCGGGCGACTGCACGGTCATGCCGCTGCCCGCCATCGCGTCGAAGCGGTAGCCAGCGGAGTCCTTCAACTCGTCGCGGACGGCGGGCACGCTCGCGACCGGCCCGTCGGGGTCGTAGTCGTGGATGAACGCCGACGAGTCGAGAACGCGCACTATCGCTGCACGACGATGTAATCCTTCACCGCCTGCACGCGGCCCACCGGCACGCGGTAGTGCCCCTCGTCGTCCGCCGGGAAATCCACGGTCACCGTCGAATCCTCGTGGGGTTCCACGAGCAGGTCCTCGAGTTTCCCGCTTTTCAGATCCATCGTGATGTTGTACAGCATCCCGAGTTCCGTGCCATCTGACCCCATCACGGCCTTCCCGGAGAGGTTCTCGGCGAGGATGTCGGACATACTCGTTCTCTATCGCGGGCCTCACATAAACCCCGCGTCCGACGGCTGTGTGACGGTTTTGAGGATCAGTGTCTGATTAGGTCGCTGTAGGTGAGAGTCACTTCGAGAACACCCAGAAAGCCCCGACTGGCTCAACTCCCGGGCCTCGCTGTGCGCGCTCGCTTCGCTCGCGTGCTTGCGTCGTCCGGGTTCGTCGAGACGGCCGCCCCTTTCATTCCCACCTCGTGCCGGTTGACCAGCCGGCAGGGTGGGACTGAGCGGGCGCTTGCGCCCGCGAAGTTGAGAGACGAGCGAAGCGAGTCTCTCAGGACTGAAAGGGGCGACTCGCTGCGGGAAGCACGACGACGAAAGCACCGCAGGCCGGAGGCCGAGGAGCGCATCGAGTCGCGCGACTGCAGCGAGTCGGGGCTTTCTGGGTGTTAGAAAAGTGATTCTGTCTACGGAAGCCAGAACAGCCTAGGCGTCAGTCGGAACGCAACTAGACGCATCGACTAGTCCAATCACAATCGTACGCGAATGACGATGGAATTAAACCGTCCGACCCGCTGTGTTCACGTAACAACCGTTCTCTCGGAGGATTCTACTATGTCCGACGCAGACACCACAGAGACCACCGGGGACCTCCGGACGCCCATCGTGGCGGTCCTCGGTCACGTCGACCACGGGAAGACCAGCCTACTGGACAAGATTCGGGGCTCCACCGTCATCGAGGGGGAGGCCGGCGCCATCACGCAGCACATCGGCGCGACAGCCGTCCCGCTCGACGTCGTCTCGCGGGTCGCGGGGAGCCTCGTCGACCCCGAGGAGTTCGATTTGCCTGGTTTGTTGTTCATCGACACACCCGGCCACCACTCCTTTTCGACGCTTCGCTCGCGGGGCGGCGCGCTCGCGGACATCGCCATCCTCGTCGTGGACGTCAACGACGGGTTCCAGCCCCTTACCGAGGAGGCAATCCGCATCCTGAAGGACACCGGCACGCCGTTCGTCGTCGCGGCGAACAAGGTCGACACCATCCCGGGGTGGAACCCGAACGAGGACGCGCCGATCAAGCAGACCTACGAGGCCCAGTCCGACCGCGTTCGCTCCCAGCTCGACGAGAAGCTGTACGAGATCATCGGCGAACTGTCGGGCGCGGAGTTCTCCTCGGACCTCTACTGGCGCGTGCAGGACTTCCGGAAGAACATCGGCGTCATCCCTGTCTCCGCGGAGACCGGCGAGGGCGTCCCGGACCTCCTCACGGTGCTGATGGGGCTCGCCCAGCGCTACATGAAAGAGGACATGGAAGTCGACATCGCGGGGCCGGGCGCGGGCACCGTCCTCGAGGTGAAAGACGAGCAGGGGTTCGGGACGACCCTCGACGTCATCCTCTACGACGGCACCGTCCGGCAGGGCGACACCATCGTCGTCGGCGGGACGAACGACACTATCGTCACGGAGGTCCGGGCGCTCCTGAAACCACGCGAACTCGCGGAGATCCGGACGGAGAAGCGCTTCGACGACGTCGAGGAACTGAAGGCCGCAGCAGGGGTCAAGATCGCGGCGCCCGACCTCGACGACGCGATGGCGGGCGCGCCCGTCCGCGTCGTGGGTGACCGCGACGTCGACGACGTCGTCGAGGAAGTGGAGGCGGAACTCGCGGAGGTCGCTGTCGAGACCGCAGACGAGGGCGTGGTCGTGAAGGCGGACACGCTCGGCAGCCTCGAGGCGCTCGCGAACGCCCTCGAGGAGGCCGAGATTCCGGTGATGGCCGCGGAAGTGGGGGACATCGCGCCCCGTGACGTGGCGATGGCGACCACCGTCGACGAAGAGAAACACCGCATCATCCTGGGATTCAACGTGGACACGCTCGCCGACGCCGAGCGGAAGGCCGAGGAAGAGGACGTGCGCGTGTTCGACAGCGACGTCATCTACCGCCTGGTCGAGGAGTACGAGGAGTTCGTGGAGAGCCGCGAGCGCGAGCAGCGCGAGGCCATCTTCGAGAACATCGTGCGCCCGGCGCGCTTCCGCATTTTGCAGGACCACGTGTTCCGGCAGAACGACCCCGCGGTGGTCGGCGTCGAAGTGAACTCGGGGACGTTGAAGCGCAACACCCCCGTGGGCTACTTCGACGGCAACGAGTTCCAGCGCGTCGGCGTACTGAAAGGCATCCAGGACCAGGGCGAGGACGTCGACGAGGCGCGCGCGGGCAACCGCGTGAGCGTCTCCATCGACGGTCCGACCGTGGGCCGCGACATCGAGGAGGGCGACGAACTCTGGGTGGACGTCCCGGAGAAACACGCGAAGGTCTTAGAGCAGGAACTCGTCGAGGAGATCCCCGCCGACGAGCGCGAAGCGCTGCACATGTTCCTCGAGACCCAGCGCAACCGCGACCCGTTCTGGGGCAAGTAGCGCCGTCGCCGAGCATCGCGTCGCCAGGGGAAACCGCACGCAAGCGACCCCGTTGCCCGGATAAATTTTTTATCGAGGAGGACGTACACCCGACCGCGGGTGTTTCGCATGCAGGTCGAACAGCTCCGAACCATCAGTCGAATCGCTCGCGAGCAGTCCGGGCCCGTCGGGCCGACTCGACACGACCTCGTCCTCGCCGTCATCGCGCTGTCGCTGGCCGCCAGCGTCGCCGCGGGCGCCGTCGCACTCCCGTGGCGGTTCGCGCTCGCCGGCGGGGGCGTCGTCGCGGTCGCCGCGACTACGTACGGACTGTTCGTCGACCCGCCGGCGGCCGTCGAGAGCGTCCGTGACCGCACACCGCGTTCGGGTGACGGGGGGAACTAGCTGGGACGGGAGCCGCGGACAGAACCACCCGAGACAGTAGCCGCGGACAGAAGGCACTTCAGAGTGGCCGTTGACGTTCCGGGCGAGCAGTGCTCCCGAACGATCCCGAACAGTCGGTGGCAACAGCCCTGGCCGGTCGCGTCTCCCGGCCGGACGCCGTCCTGCTCTCTATCCCGCTCCTCCTGCTCGCAGCGGTGTCCCTCGTGGTAGTGCCGACGGTCTCACTCGTCGAGTCGGCGACGGTGGGGACGACCGCCGCGCTCATCGTCACGGGGTACGCGTTGTTCGTCGACGAACCGGAGAACTAGCGGTCAGAACGGAACGACTACCGGGCAGTCGGCGGGATGTCGTCGCCGAGTGCGTGTTTCACCTGGAGAGCGGCGCTCGCGGCGAGACCGCGGGCGACCTCCTCGCGGTCCTCCAGGGGGATGAGGTCGTCGTCCCCGGCGTCGTCGAACTCGGGCGTGAAGCCGGCGCTGACGGGATTGCCGACGGGCGGGCGGACGGCGACGGTGACCTGGACGCCCTGCATCCCCTGACTGATGTCGGAGCCGACGACGTACTCGTCGGGCAGGTAGTCTCGAGTTTGTGCGGCGATCGCCGAGATGCTGCTTCGAAGCGCACGTCGCTGTGTGGCCGTGATGTCGGCCTCCACTGGGTCTTCGCCGACGTGCGGTGAGTTCCCGTGCATTCTCCCGTAGTTGGGGCCACGCCGGTAAAAACCTTTTAGTGTGGTAGTCGTTCGCAATACCACGGTAGGAGTGGGTTACTCCCGGTCCAGTGGTGCTGCCCTCCAGGTTCAGCGCGCTACTCGCCGACGATGGGTGTGCTCTCGCCATACGCAGCGAGGACGACCGCCGCGCCGTACTCGCCTGAGTCGACGTCTATCGTCACCGACTGCAGGCGGTCGCGCTCGAACGCCCAGTCGCGCAGTTCCTTCCCCGCGTCGAGGCCGGCGCGAACGCGCTTTTCCACGTCGGCGGCGTCGGACTCGCCGGCGTCCTCGTAGAACAGACCGGGGCCGCCTCCGCTCTCGGCCCACCCGAGTCCCGCGCTCAACTGGCACGGCCCCGCGCCGCTCGCGTGCGCCTCCACGACCGTCAGGCGGTTCCCCGCCGGTCCGAGGCCCGGCGCGGTGCCGACGGCCTCCACGTCGACGTCCGCGGGGATCACCGACGAAACCGCGACGAGGTTGTAGTTGTGTACGTTCGCGTCCGCGAGCGCGGCGTCGTAGGCCGCCATCTCGGTCGGCCCCGTGCCGGTCCCCCAGACGACTCGGATGGTCATACTCGGGGTACCTCGTGCGCCGGGTAAGAGGCTTCGATTCGTCGTACTCCCCGCACCGGGCGGTGAGAGCGAGTTCGCAGAAACAGGTGTCTCGCAGTCGGTCGGGCGCTACTGGATGTAACTCGGGTAGTGGGGGTCGGTGTCCCCGGACTCGTCGAGGAGTTTCTCGTAGGCCTCGTCGAAGTCCTCGCGCACGACCTCCTGGCGGCCGTCGCGGATGGCGAACATGCCCGCCTCGGTGGTGAGGCTGGCGAGTTGCGCGCCGGAGAAGTCCTCGGTGGCCCGCGCGAGGTCAGTGAAGTCGACGCTGTCCGCAACGTTCATCTCCTCGGCGTGGATGTCGAGGATGCGCTCGCGAGCCTCCTTCGTCGGGTTCGGCACTTCGATGAGGCGGTCGAACCGGCCCGGGCGCAGGATGGCCGAGTCGAGCATGTCGAAGCGGTTGGTGGCGGCGATGATGCGCACCTCGCCGCGCTCGTCGAAGCCGTCCATCTCCGAGAGCAGTTGCATCATCGTGCGCTGGACCTCCGCGTCACCCGACGTCTTCGAGTCCGTGCGCTCGGCGGCGACGGCGTCGATCTCGTCGATGAAGATGATGGCCGGGTCCTTCTGCTCGGCGAGTTCGAAGAGGTCCCGGACCAGGCGGGAACCCTCCCCGATGAACTTCCGCACGAGCTCGGAGCCCGCCATCTTGATGAACGTCGCGTCGGTCTGGTTCGCGACCGCCTTCGCGAGCATCGTCTTCCCGGTGCCCGGCGGGCCGTGGAGGAGCACGCCGCTGGGCGGTTCGATGCCCACCGCCTCGAACTTCTCGGGGTTCACGAGCGGGTCCTCGACGGCCTCCCGGACCTCGCGGAGCTGCTCGTCGAGGCCGCCGATGTCCTCGTACTCCACGCTCGGACTCTCGTCGACCTCCATCGCCTGTGCGCGGGCGTCCGTCTCGTCGTCGAGCACGCGCTGGACGCTGAACGAGTCGTTGATGGCGACCCGGTCGCCGACCTCGAGTTTGTCCGCGAGGCGCGGCGACAGTTCGGTCAGGACCTCCTGGTTGTTGCCGTGTTGCTTGATGACCGCGTCCCCGTCCTCGGGCAGGTCCTCGACCGTCGCGAGATACAGCGATGCCGTCTTCAGCGTCTCGTTCTCGCGCTGGAGCTGGTTGACTTCTTCTCGGAGGTCCTCACGACGGGACTCCACCTGATCGAGTTGCTCCTCGAGTTGCTCGTTGACGGCGAGGATGTCTCCGTAGTGATCGCGGAGCGCGTCGAGGTGTTCATCCGGCGGCGACTCGGGGTCGATGTCGAGCGTCGGCCGGTCGGGTAGTGAGGGACTGCGAGACATTCGTTGTCCCCGCTAGGGCCTGGGCGTAGAAGTTCCTTTGGGTAGAAGTAGGTCGGCCGGCGGTCGCGCGTCAGACGAGCTCCGGCGGTTTCAGGGGCGGCTCGTGCGTTCAGACGAGTTTCTCGGCTTCCTCGAGGTACTCGTCGTAGACGGAGAGCGCGCGCTCGATGGGCTCGCTCGTCGACATGTCCACGCCCGCGTCGCGCAGCAGTTCCAGTGGGTACTCACTGGACCCGCGCTCGAGGAACTCGAGGTACTGGTCGGCCGCTGGCTGGCCCTCCTCGAGGATGCCCTGGACGAGCGCGACGGCCGCCGAGATACCAGTGGAGTACTGGAACACGTAGAAGTTGTAGTAGAAGTGGGGGATGCGCATCCACTCGCCGCGGATGTGCTCGTCGACGTTCGCGTTCTCGTAGTACGCCTCCTTGCGCTCGCCGTACACCTCGTCGATGCGGTCGGGCGTCAGCGCCTCGCCCTCCTCCGTGAGTTCGTGGAGGCGCTGTTCGACGTCCGCGAACATCGTCTGGCGGTACAGCGTCGAGCGGAAGCGCTCTAAGTACTCGTTGAGGATGTGGCGGCGGAACTCGTCGTCCTCGACGGTGTCCAGCAGGTGGTTCGTGAGCAGCGCCTCGTTCACCGTGGAGGCGACCTCCGCCACGAAGATCTCGTACTGCGAGTAGACGTAGGGCTGTTCCTCGCTCGTGAACTCGCTGTGGAGGCTGTGCCCGAGTTCGTGGGCGAGCGTGAACATCGAGGAGATGTCGTCCTGGTAGTTCATCAGGATGAACGGCTGGGTGTCGTACGTGCCGCCGGAGTACGCGCCCGAGCGCTTCCCGCGGTTCTCGTAGACGTCGACCCAGCGGTTCTCGAGACCCTCCTCGACGCGCTGCTGGTACTCCTCACCGAGCGGCGCGACCGCCTCGATCACGTGTTCCTTGGCCTCCTCGTAGGGAACCTCGGGGCTTTCAGATTCCACGATGGGCATGTAGAGGTCCCACATCTCGAGTTCGTCGACGCCGAGAGCCTCCCGCTTGAGGTCGGCGTGCCGGTGGAGTTTGTCGAGGTTGTCGTCGACGGTGTCGACGAGGTTGTCGTACACCTCGGTCGGGATGTTCGAGTTGTCGAGGGCGGCCTCGCGGGCGGTGTCGTAGTTCCGGGCTTCCGCGAGCTTGACGTCCCGCTTCATCTGGTTTTTCATCGTGGAGCCGATGGTGTTACGGACGTCCTCGATGGTCTCGAAGAACTCCTCGTGGACGGTCTGGCGGAACTCCCGGTCCTGGCTCTTCAGGAGCGTCGTGAGGTTCGCCTGCGAGATCTCGACGGGTTCGCCGTCCGGATCCTCGACGGTCGGGAACTCGAGGTCGGCGTCCGTGAGCATGTTGTACGCGTCACTCGGCGCACCGAACACTTCGCCGAGGTCGCTGAGAAGTTCCTCGACCTCCGCCGAGCGCGTGTGGGGTTTCATGCGGAGCACGTCGTCGAAGTAGTGCTCGTACTCCTCGAGGCCGGGCGTCTCCTCGACCATCGACTGGAGTTCCTCGCGCGTGCAGTCCTGGATCTCGGGGTCGAAGAAGGACGTTGCGCTCCCCACGTCGGACATCAGGCTGGCGCCGCGAGCGCTGAGCGCCTGGTACTCCTGGTCGCGGGTGTCCTCGTCCGACCGCATGCGGGCGTAGGACGCCACCATGTGGGCGTCGCGGTAGACCTCGTTGCGGAGTTCGAGCGCCTCTAGAAGCGTGTCGCCGTCCTCGGTGAGTTGCCCCTCGTAGGACTGGAGGTCACCAAGTCGCGACTCGACGTCCTCGTAGGCCTCTTCCCAGTCCTCGTCGGTCGCGTAGATGCTCTCCAGGTCCCACTTGTATTCCTCGTCTCGCTCGGACCGCTCGGGAACACTACTCATGCGCTATTCGTCCGTGGGAGGGCGGTTAAACGTTCGCAAACGGCGTCCCACTTGCCGGGGCTCCACCTCGAAATTAACGTTCGGCGGGGCGTAGCTTTTCCTCGCCGGCCCGCCTACCGGCGGACGTGACCGACGACGACTCCACCGGCGTGGACGCCGCGAACCGACTCCCGGACGACGTGGCTCTCGCGCTCGGCCGCGCGTGGGCCGACGACGCGCCGTGGAACGTGCTCACCGCGCTCACCGAACTGGACGACCAGATGACCGGCCACCCCGGGGAGCGGCGCGCGGCGGAACTCGCCGCCGAGGCGTTCGAGGACGCCGGCGCGCGAGACGCCAGCATCGACACCTTCGACCTCCCGGTGTGGACGCGCGGGGACTGCTCGCTCGCGTTGACGGAGCCGAAACAGCGCGAATTCGACGCGATAGCGCTCCCGTACGCGCCCGCCGGCGACGTCGCCGGGTCGCTCGTGGACGTTGGGTACGGCACCGAGTCTGCGTTCGAAGACGCGGACGTCGCGGGGAACGTCGTCCTCGCCTCGACCGACAGCCCACCAGAGGGTCGACTCGTCCACCGCATGGAGAAGTACGGGCGGGCCGTCGACCGGGACGCCGCCGGCTTCGTCTTCTACAACCACAAGGACGGCCAGTTGCCACCGACCGGGTCGCTCCGGTTCGGGCGCGAGGCCGAGATTCCCGCGGTCGGCGTCTCGAAAGAGACGGGTGCCTGGCTCCAGGAGTACGCCGACCGCGACGGCACGGTCTCGCTGTCCGTCGACGCCACCACCGAGCCCGGAACGGGGACGAACGCGCACGCACGCCTCGGTCCCGACACCGACGAGGAGGTGGTGGTGGTCGCGCACCACGACGCCCACGATATCGCAGAGGGCGCACTCGACAACGGGTGTGGCGTGGCGACCCTCGCCGCCGCGGCCCGCGTGCTCGCGGACCTCGACCTCGACTGCGCCGTGCGCGTCGCCACGGTCGGCGCGGAAGAGGTCGGCCTGCTCGGCTCCCAGGCGCTCGCGAGCTCGCTCGACCCAGAGCGCGTTCGCGCGGTCGTGAACGTCGACGGTGCGGGCCGTTACCGGACGCTCCGCGCGTTCACGTTCGGCGAAGACGCCTTCGAGTCGGCCGTCGACGCCGTCGCCGAGCGCGCGAACCGGCCCGTCGAGACCACCGCCCACGTCCACCCGTACAGCGACCACTGGCCGTTCCTCCGGCGCGGCGTGCCGGCGGTCCAACTCCACAGCGTGACTGAAGAGCGTGGTCGCGGGTGGGGGCACACGCACGCCGACACCCGCGACAAGGCGGACGCACGGAACCTCCGCGAGCACGGCATGCTCGCCGCGCTCCTCGTGCAGGACCTCGCATCACGGGACGTTCCTCGCCCCGACCAGGACGCGCTCCGCGGGCGCCTGCTCGACGCCGACCAGCGGCCGGGCATGGAGGCCGCAGGCGTCTGGCCCGAGAACTGGGACTGACGGCTATATCTCGTCCGCGAGGTGGCCGGCGACCGCGGTGAGCGCGCGACGGTCGTCCCGCAACCGCCCGAAGCGCATTCTGGCGTCAGCGGCGGCGTCCTCGTCCTCGACGAACTCGAGGTCGTAGTTCACGTCGTGCAGCACGAGCGGTTGCGGGTCCGCGGGCGGCACACCGTCAGGCCCCTCCACCGGCGCTTCACCCAGCACCGTCTCGATGCGGTCGAACGACGCGCCCCCAGCGACCTCCGCGACGAGCGAGACGACGCGGCGCACGAGTTCGCGGGTGAAGCCGCCCGAGCGCAGCGTCACCACGAGGAACTCCCCGCTTCGCTCCAGACTGCCCGAGAGGTCGCGAACGGTGTTCTCGTCGTCGGGCGTGAGGTTGTGGAAGTCGTGCTCGCCACAGAGCGCGTCGAGCGCGCGAGCGGCGCGGTCGTCGTCCACATCTGGAGCTAGCCAGTAGTACCGGTATTCGCGCCACTCGGCGTCGTGCGTCGCGTGGAAATCGGGCGGCGCGTCGGCGTGCGCCCAGACGCGGATGGCGTGGGGCAACTCTCCGTTCAGGACGTACGGCGTGAGCCACTCGGGCGCGTCGAACGCGACAGTCTGGGCGCGCGCCGACACCCCCGCGTCGGTGCGGCCCGCGGCGGCGTAGCCCGGCGGCTTCCCGCCGTCCGTCGCGTCGAGTCGCCCGAGCGCCGCGAACAGTTCACCCTCCACGGTCGTCGCGTCTGGCTGGCGCTGGAACCCGAAGTACGGCCGGCCGTCGTAGGCGACGCGGAAGGCGCGGCGGGGCACGAGCTACTCGAAGTCAGCGAGCGTCGGGCGGTCGAAGTCCCCGGGGAACTCCTCGAACGGAGCAGTCGTCTGGTCGCCCGACTCCATGTTTTTCACTGTTACTTCGCCGTTCGCGAGGTCCTGCTCGCCGACGATGACGACCGTCTCCGCGCCGATGCTGTCGGCGTAGTTCATCTGTGCGCCGAAGCTCCGGTCGTTCACGTCGGTCTCCACGACGTGGCCCTCGCTCCGGAGGTCGCGGGCGACGCGCGCGGCCTCCGCCTCGGTGTCGCCGACCTGGAGCACGTAGTAGTCCGTCTCGAGGTCGCCCTCGGGGAGCACGCCGGCGCGCTCCAGCAGGAGGTTCAGGGGCGCGTGGCCGGGCGCGACGCCGACCGCGGGCGTCGGCTGGCCGCCGAAGCTCTCGATGAGGTCGTCGTAGCGCCCGCCGCCGAACACCGAGCGCCCGATGTCGCCGGTGGCGTCGAAGCACTCGAAGACGACGCCGGTGTAGTAGTCGAGGCCCCGCGCGGTCGTCAGCGAGACGTCGCAGTACTGCCGGACGCCGAGGTTCTCGGCGGCGTCGAGCACGTTTCGGAGGTTCTCGACGGCGTCCGCGACGCGGTCGGTACCCGCGAACTCGACGAGCGCGTCGAGGTCGTCGCCCGCGAGCAGGTCGTCGAACTGTTCGGCCTGCGAGCGCGAGAGGCCCGCCGCCGCGAGGCCGTCGAGATATTCGGGACGCTCGATCTTCTCGCGCTTGTCCACGGTTCGGATGGCGTTCTCGACGTCGACGTCCGCATCGAAGGCTTCGAGCAGGCCGCCGAGGATGTCGCGGTGGCTGACGCGGAACTCGAAGTCCTCGCCCGTCAGTCCGAGGTCGGTGAGGCCGTCCGCGGCGACGGCGAGCACTTCGGCGTCGGCACGCGGGTCACTCGACCCGAAGATGTCCACGTTCGTCTGGTAGAACTCGCGGAAGCGGCCCTGCTGGGGTTCCTCGTAACGCCAGAACGCGCGTGTGGAGTACCACTTGATGGGCTTGGAGAGTTCCTGCTGTTTCGCCACGACCATCCGCGCGACGGTGGGCGTGAGTTCCGGCGTTAGCGCGACGTCCCGGCCGCCCTGGTCGGTGAAGGAGTAGAGTTCCTCGACGATGCCCTCGCCGGACTTGTCGACGTACATCTCCGTGCGCTCCATCGCGGGCGTCCCGATTTCTCGGAACCCGTAGCGCCGCGCGGAATCCTCGAGCGCGTCGAACGCCTCTCGGCGTGGCCGCATCTCGCGGGGGTAGAAGTCACGAAATCCCTTGAGTCGGTCGTACATGCACACTGATTGGCCCGTCCCGCGCTTGAAACCTTCCGTTCCGTGTGACTGCCCGGCAGTCGGCCCGACGACGGGAGACCGACACGCCTGTTTCCGGGGGTGAAACCGCACCAAGTGGCCAGAACGCTATTTCGGACGAACGCCGTCACCCTATCCCGATGACACTATCAGAACTCGGGTTGAGCGATGTCGAGAACGAGTGCATGGACAACTGCTGGGAAGCCGTGCAGGCCTGCGAGTGGTGCGCCGACAAGTGCCTCGACGAGGACATGGACATGTCGCAGTGCATCCGCCTCTGCCGGGACACGGCCGACCTCGCGAGTGACCACGCGCGATTCATGGCGCGCGACTCCGGCCTGACCGACAAACTCACAGAGGCCACCGCCGAGGCCGCCGAGGAGTGCGCCGAGGAGTGCCGCCAGCACGACCACGACCACTGCCAGGTCTGTGCCGACGTACTGGAGGACTGCGCCGAGTCCTGCCGCGAGATGATGCAGTCGGCGTAGAGCGGTGTCCACGGCCGCTGACTGTGTGATAATCAGACGAGCGCCGACGCCGTGAGCGTGACTCCGACGCCGGTCGCCAGCCAGTCCATAGGCCGGTACGAGAGGGGTGGTTGCGTCGGATTCCACGCGAAACAGCGAGCGCGAAGCGCCACACTCAGGCGGTCAGCGCGCTCGAACGCCCGCCGGAGACCGCCGACGGCGACGAGGCGAACGCGCTCGCGGAGCGACCGTTCGCTCCCGAGGCGGGCGTTCACGGCGTTCCGCCGACCCGCCAGGTCCGACTGGAGCACGGGGAGGAACCGGAACACGAGCGCGACGCCGACACCCGTCGCCTGGCCGAGGCGTCCGGGCAGTAACCACCGCACCGCCGCGCGCGAGTCGCGAACGGGCGTGCTGTAGACGTACGCCGCCGCCACGAGCAACACGAGGAGCACGCGGTACGAAGCGAGGGCGGCGTGGAACGCGGCGTCCGAGCGAATCCACGGCGGCCCGAGTGTGAGTCCCGCCGCGAGCGGTCCGAGCACGAGAAACGGGAGCGCGAGCCAGAACTCCCCGAGCGCGTCGAGTGGTGACGCGCCTGCGAGCAGTGGCGCGGCGACCGCGAGCGGCGTCAGCGCTGCGAGACCGATGGGGGTGGTGTGTGCGAACGCGGCGACGGCGAATCCGAACTGGAGCGCGAGTTTCGCGCGCGGGTCGAGGCCGTGCAACGGGGCGTCACCGGGGCGGTACGCGAGCGTCACGGCGCCGGCACCTCGACGCTACGCAGTACGCTCACGGCACCCGCACCCCCAGGTCGGGCAGTTTCTCGCGCACGTCCTCCGGCGAACCGCGTACCGCCACCTCGCCGTCGCTCAGTGCGACGACGCGGTCCGCAATCTGCCAAACGTCGCGCAGGTCGTGGGTGACGACGACGAGACTCGTTCCGTCGGCGTGCAGGTCCTGCAGGCGTTCGAGGACGGACTCGCGCGCTGGCCAGTCGAGGCCGGTGAACGGTTCGTCGAGCACGAGGTGGTCGGGTTGCATGGCCAGCGCGCCCGCGATGGCGACCCGGGCTTGCTCGCCGCCCGACAGTTCGTCGATTCGTTCGTCGGCGCGCTCCGCCATGCCCACGTTTTCGAGCGCGTCGGCGACTCGCTCGTTCACGTCGGCTCGCGGGAGGCCGAGGTTCTCCGGACCGAACGCGACGTCCGCGCCGACCGTCGCGGAGACGAAGCCGTCGCGTGGGTTCTGGAACACCATCGCCACGCTCGCGCGCGTCGCCACGAGGTCGTCGGCGACGGGCGTGTCGTTTACTAGTACGTCGCCGGAATCCGGTTCGAGCAAGCCGTTGAAGTGGCGAACGAGTGTCGTCTTCCCGGAGCCATTCGCGCCCGCGACGAGCACGCACTCGCCGTCGGGAATCGCGAGGTCGACGCTGTCGAGGGCGGCAGTCTCGCCGTACCGATGTGTCACGCCGCGGAGTTCCAGCATCAGGCGGCGTTGAGTTCGTCGGTGCGCGCGATGCCGACCGCGGCGGCCATCTTGATGGCTTCCGCGGGGATGAACGGAACCGCGTAGAGCATGAACGCGCGGTAGAGGCCGAGGTTCTGGACGACGGCGGCGCCAACGGTCCCCATCGCGTAGATGACGGCTGTGGCGAGCGTCATTCCGACGACGAGGCGCGCGGGATGTACTTCACTCGGGTCGCGGAGGTCGTTCGTGCCGTGAACGACGGCGCCGACGACCGCGGCGGCGACCGGGCACGCCCAGAGGAAGCCGCCAGTGTTGCCAAGGAGTGCGCCGATGCCGGAGCTACCGCCGAGGAACACTGGTGCACCCGCGGCGCCCGCGACGAGGTAGAGCGAGAGCGACGCGCCACCCCAGACGGGCCCGAGGTAGATGCCAGCGAGGAAGACGCCGAGTACCTGCAGCGTGATGCTCGTGGGTGAAATCGGATTGGGGAACGCGACGTACGCGAACGCCCCTGTGAGCGCGGCGAACACCGCCGCGCGGGCGAGGTTTTCGACTGTCTCGTCGCCGACGAGGTCGACCGCTTGCGTCTGTGCGCTCATGCCCCACCGACTCTCGTAAACCCGTTTCAATTAACCGATTTACGTCGCGGCTGCCGACAGACATTTATCTACTCCCACCGTCACGTTCGCACCATCGATGAACGAGAAAACCGAGGAGCTACGGGACATCTTCGTCAGCGTGACCGACGAGGACACCGTCACCGAATCCCAGGAGGAGGGGCACGGCTCGCTCGCGTCCGAGGCGGAACTCGAATCGCGTCTCGAGTCCACCGTCGAGGGGATGCGGGAGGACCTCGAGTTCGCCACTGACCGGGGTGACGAGGATCTCGTCACCGTCGTTCGGGAGTTCTACGCCGGCGAGTCGGACGCCGACATCGCGACCGAACTCGAGGACGGCGACGCAGAGACGGTCCGACACGCCCGGATGGACCTCCACCTCCTCCGGGACGACGACACCGACGCGCCGGTCGACCTCGACTCGGTCCAGGAACTCGACGACGAGGGCGCCAACCTCGAGGCGCTCGCGGCCACGCTCGACGTCGAGGAGTCGACCGCACACCGCTACCGCCGAATCGCGCGCACGAGAGACGAGATACAGCGCGTCAACGACCGCTACCGCGCGGAGTTCGAGAACCTGCTGCGCGACCGCGAACTCTCCGAACGCCTCACCAGCGAGGTCCACGAGGACGGCCTCGAGGAGGCCACCGAAGGCCAGGAGACCGACGTAGAACTCTAGACGCACTGAGCGCGGCCGAACCGTCTCGATTCTCGCTGCGAACGTTCAAATACCAGAGCGGGACCACCCACTCGCGTGCCCGACACCATCGCGTTCGGCGAACTCGCCCGCGCGGCGTACTGCCCGCGCCAACTGTACTACGCGCGCCGCGACGACGCAGACCCGCCGCCCGAGTACGAGCACGCCCGCGACCTCGCGGGGCGGTACGACGACCTCGCGGTCGCCTCGGAGGCCGCACTCGCCACGTTCGACCTCGCGGTGCCGCCGCCCGAGTTCCGGCGGAACCTCGACGCCAGCCTCGCGAACCACTCGGCGGTCGCGGACCCGGACGAGACGGACGCGTTCCTGCAGGGCAAGGACGCCCACGGGCGCGCCGACAAGGTGTTGACCGACCCGTTCGCGGTGAGCGTCGTCACGCACGGCGACCCGCCCGACCAGGGCGTCTGGGAGCCACAGACCGTCCGGGCCGTGGCCGCCGCGAAGGCGCTGGCGTGGCGCGAACAGACCCCCGTCGAGTGCGCGTTCGTGGAGTATCCGCGCCACGGCGTCGTCCGCTCGTTCGCGCTGACGACGCGCCGGAAAGCCACGTACAGGCGCGCACTCCGCGCCGCCCGGAGCGTCGACGGGCCGCCACCCCGGTTACACGACGACGCGAAGTGCGACGCCTGCGAGTACAGCGACGAGTGCGGCACGAGGACGCGAACGCTCCGCTCGCTACTGTAGCGCCTGTCTCGGCAGGAACTGAGCGGGTCGTGAGGGCTACTCGTGCTCCCGTAGCCAGCGTTCGACGGCGGCGGCGTTCGCACCGCGGCGCAGTATCTCACCGGCTTCCACGTCGACGACGGTGCTCTCGGTGCCCGCCGCCTCGCCGGCGTCGAGCACTGCGTCCACGTTCGCGAGCAACTCGTCGTCTAACTCGGCGGGGTCGGTGACGCTCGGTCGTCCGCTCACGTTCGCGCTCGTCGCCGTGATGGGCGCGACGCGCTCTAGGAGCGCCAGCGCCACCTCGTGGTCGGGGACGCGCACGCCGACGCGCTCACGGCCGCCCGTGAGTTCGTCGGGGACACTCGCGTGCTTCTCGCAGACCACGGTGACCGGGCCGGGCAGGAATTCGGTCATGAACTCGCGCTCCGTCTCACCGACGCGAACGCACTCGAGTGCGCTGTCGGCGTCCGGGAACGCGAACGAGAGGGGTTTGTCCCGCGACCGCTGTTTCGCCTCGAAGACGCGCTCGACGGCGTCCGGGTCGAGGGCGTCCGCGCCGAGGCCGTAGACAGTTTCGGTTGGGTAGACCACGAGGCCACCGTCCTCGATGGCGGCCGCGGCGGCGTCGAGGTCCGCGTCGCTCACGCTCATACGCGGTGGTTGGGCGGGACGCGAAAAAGCGTTGTATGTCTGCGGTGGCGGTTCCGGCGCGGCGGCCGCGCCTGTGCCGGCGCTACAACTCGTCGATGGCCGCCTCGACGTCGTCGTACTCGGGGAACTCGGGCCACTCCTCGGACACCCACGCGTACTCGACTGTGCGGTCTTCGGCCACGAGGAAGACGGCGGGCCGGGCCTCGCTCACGCCCGCCATCCCGTCGAGGTCGTGCTCGACGCCGTAGGCCTCGGCGACACCGTTCTGCGGGTCGCTGAACAGCCCCTCGAAGGCCTGGATGCCGCGGTCATCGATGGTCGTGGCGTGCTCGTACGGCGAGGAGACCGAGACGCCCGCGACCTGCACGTCGTCGGCGACGCCGCGGTCGCGGAGTTCGTTGTAGACGTACGTCGTCGGAAACGCGCCGTCCATCGGCGTGAACACCAGCAGCACGGGGCCCTCGGCGAGCAGGTCCGACAGCGCGACGTCCTCCCAGTAGTCAGTCGTGACGAGCGGGCGCGTGAACGCCGGGGCCTCCTCGCCCTCCGTGACGTGGTCAGCGTCGGGCAGCGAAACGACGTCGAAGTCCATCAGCTACCACCCTCCCCGTACGTTCGCTCGAGGTACGTCACGATGTTCGCGCTCTCGGCCATCGTTACGCCGGTGTCGTCGTCGACGATAGCGGGGACGGTCCGCGTACCGACGATCCGGGCGACGGCGTTCCGTTCAGAGTGCAGCGGTTCGACGAACCGGGAGTGGTAGTCGATGCCGAGTTCGTCGAGTTTGCGGACGACGCGCTCGCAGAACGGACACGCCTGGAGGCGGTAGAGCGTGACGTCGGCGTCGCTGTGCGCCGGTCGGGGCGGTGCTGGTCCGTCGCTCATGTCCGGAAAGTCGGGCGATGCGCGGGTAAACGCTTCGCCCGCGGCGGTCCGTGCGGCCTCTGGGGAGCAAAGTATTAATCCGGGCGCCCGAAAACGTGGCGTACTGGAATGGGCTTACCGTTGTCTCCGCTCGTAGTGACGGTGTTCGGCGTGGAGTTCAGCACGAACGCCATCGCTGCACTCGGCGCCGTGGTTATGGTCGGGCTGATGGGCCTGTCGGCGTTCTTCTCCTCCTCGGAAATCGCGATGTTCTCGCTCGCGCGTCACCGCATCGACGCGCTCATCGAGGAGGGGCAGGCCGGCGCAGAGACCGTCGCCGACCTGAAGAGCGACCCGCACCGCCTGCTAGTCACGATTCTCGTCGGGAACAATCTCGTGAACATCGCGATGTCCTCCATCGCGACCGCGCTCGTCGGGATGTACGTCACGAACTCCGGTGTCGCGGTGCTCGTCTCCACACTCGGCGTCACCGCGCTCGTCCTGCTGTTCGGGGAGAGCGCGCCGAAGTCCTACGCCGTGGAGAACACGGAATCCTGGGCGCTCTCTATCGCCGGGCCGCTGAAGTGGTCCGAGCGCTTGCTCTATCCGCTGGTCGTCACGTTCGACTACCTGACGCGCGCGGTCAACCGCGTCACGGGCGGTCGAGCGGCCATCGAGACGAGTTACGTCACGCGCTCGGAGATCCAGGACATGATCGAGACCGGAGAACGCGAGGGCGTCATCGAGGAGGACGAACGCGAGATGCTCCAGCGCATCTTCCGGTTCAACAACACCATCGCGAAGGAGGTGATGACGCCGCGCCTCGACGTGACCGCGGTCTCGACGGAGGCGTCCGTCGAGGAAGCGATCCAGACGTGCACGCAGGCCGGCCACGAGCGCATCCCCGTCTACGAGGGCGAACTCGACAACGTCATCGGCGTCGTCAGTCTCGAGGACCTGGTCCGGGAGTACCTCTACGGGGAGTCCGACGACCTCGAACTCGACGACCTCATCGAGCCGACGCTCCACGTCCCCGAGTCGAAGAACGTCGACGAACTCCTCCAAGAGATGCAGGACGAACGCGTCCAGCTCGTCGTCATCATCGACGAGTTCGGCACCACGGAGGGTCTGCTCACGGCCGAGGACATCACGGAGGAAATCGTCGGCGAGATACTCGAGGGCGAGGAGGAGCTCCCCATCGACTTCGTGGAGGAGGACACCGTGCGCGTGCGCGGCGAAGTGAACATCGACGAAGTGAACGAGGCCCTCGAAATCGACCTGCCGGAGGGCGAGGAGTTCGAGACCATCGCGGGGTTCATCTTCAACCGCGCCGGCCGCCTCGTCGAGGAGGGCGAGTCATTCCGCTACGAGAACGTGGAGTTGACCGTCGAGCGCGTGGAGAACACGCGCATCATGGAGGCCCTCGTCACCCGCCTCCCGGAGCCCGACGACCGGGAGACCGGCGGCGAGGACGGGGACGAACCTGAGGACCTCTCGGTCGAGGAAGAGGGCTGACCTGCTGCCCTCAACTGATTCTCACGCGAGCAGGACGTACACCGCAGCGGTGGCGACGAACGCGAGCGCGAAGATGACGATCGCTTCGACGCGCCGGTCGACGTGTTCGGTGCCCCGCGCCACGCTGCCGGGGTTCCGACTGTAGTACGCAGCGAGCGCGACCCCCGCGACGCCGAGTGTGAGGTAGCCGGCGCTCCCGACGCCGAGACCGTCCGCGAGCAGTCGTTTCGCGCCGCTGCCGGCGTTCCACAACCCGAACAGCGCCCAGAATCCCGCGATGAACTGCGCCCGCGTGAAGTACCCTGTCTCGCTCATGCCGGGAGTCTCGGACCGACGACAATGAACGTATCGCCGGCGTCGAAGTGGCGGGCAGCGGTGGTCGAACCGCCGCTCCGAGCCGTCACACCACCGCGTCGATGGCGGTGAAGCCGACGTAGCCGACCACGAACGCTATCACGAGCGACGCGACCCACGCGAGGACGGTGAACGCCATCTTGCGGCCGCTAACGCCGCTGCCGGTCGCTGCGGCGTACCCCGACCCGACGATGGCGCTGACGATGATCTCGTTGAACGAGACGGGGATGCCGAAGAAGACCGCGGACTGCGCGATGGCAAAACTGGGGATGAGCGCGGCGATCGAGCGCCGCGGCCCGAGACTTGAGTAGTCCTGACTGAGTGCCTTGATCATCCGCGGCGCGCCCGTCCACGACCCCACGAGCAGGCCGAGGCCGCCGCCGACGAGAACGTACAGGGGGATGGCGTCGCCCTGGATGAGCGGGAGCAGCGGGCCGATGGCGAGGCCGACCTGGCTGCCGCCCGCGGAGAACGCCACGAGGCCGCCGAGCGCGAGCAGGAAGTGCCGCTGGCCGCGCGCGGCGTCGCCGACGATGTCCCGGCGGAGCGCGAGCGCGACGAGTGCGGCGACAGCGAGGGTCACCGCGACCTGCACGACGGCCGTGGGTTGGCCGGCGCTGACGGCGACGGCGCGCGCGAACGAGCGACTCACCTCCGGCGGTCCGAAGAACGCGAACTGGATGCTCGCGACGACGACGCCGACCACCGCGCCGAGCGCGGGGATGAGGACGGCGTCGGCGTCGACGTGCCGAAGCGCCCACGCGATACCGAAGGACGCGCCGCCGCCGACGAACGGGACGAGCACCCACATGATGGCGACGACCTGGTACTTCGCCCACGCCGGGTCGCCGCCCATCGCCAGCCCCGTGCCGACGACGGCACCCGTGACGGTGAACGCGGTGGCTATCGGATAGCCGGTGAACACGCCGATGGCGACGAGCGCGGCGGCGGTGATGAGCGCCACCGTCGCCGCGATGGGTGAGAGCGTGACGCCGACGACGAGTTCCTGGCCGACGGCCTCCGAGACGTTCGCGCCCTGGAGAACGGCGCCAGCGAACCCGAGGATGCCGACGACGAACCCGGCGCGCATCACGGGGATGGCGTTCGCGCCGACCGCGGGTGCGAACGGCGTCGACCCGGAGGATCCGGCACCGATCGCCCACGCCATGAACAGACTCGCGAGTGCAGCGACGGCAAGCGTCACTAGCCCCGACCCAACCATTGTGCTCCCTCTCTGCGCGGGTGAAACAAGAGAGTACCGACCGAAGGTGACTGGTCGTCCGGAAGCCGGCGACCTGGCCAGTTCGTCGTCGCGTCCGCGGTCAATTCGTTGTCGCGTCCGCGGTCAGTCCGTCGTCGCGTCCGTCGTCAAGTCGTCGTCGCGTCCACAGTCAGTTCGTCGTCGCGTCCGCGTCGTCGTTCTGTACGGGCGGTTCGACGCCCTCCGCGGCCTCCGCGGTCTCGGTGTCCCGCTCCGTGTTCACGTGCCAGCGCTCGATATCCTCGAAGGACTGGAGGTGTTCGCGGACGGCCTCCTTCAGCGCGTCGTCGTTGACGTTCACCTCGAAGACGAACTCGTCCTGGCTCCGCACGCGCTGGATGTTCGCGCTCACGAGGTCGTTGTCGAAGTAGTACGGCGCGACCTGCGTCATCACGTTCTGGTACACCGCGTTCTCGACCCGCCGGAGCGCCTTCCGGCCGGCGGTGTCTGCCGCCCGCTTGACGTGGCCGAGGGAGTCCTGCCACTTCTCGACTGCGCCATCCTCGCCGTTCTCGAGTTTCTCGTAGGACTCCGTGAGACGTTCGCCCGCCGTCTGCAGGTCCTCGTCGGGGGACTGTCCGGCCTTCTCGCCGGCGCCCTCGTCGACGCTCGCCTGGTCTGCGGTCTTCTCGTTGACCTCCTCCTCGATGCGCTCGTGGGACTTCGGCCGCCACTCGTTCCACGCCTCGAACGCGTCGGGAACCGTCTCGTCGGCCCCCGCTTCGCGGAGCGCCTGCGTGACGCGCTCGCCGTGCTCGACGATCTCCCCCCAGGTTCCGCGCTGCTTGAACCCGGAGATGCTCTCTTCCATTGGGGCTACGTACCGCCTCACCCGATATACATCTTGTCGCTCACGTGTGAACACGAGACAGAGCGGCCGCGCCGGCGGCGCACGCCATCGCGCGCCATAGCGGGTTTTATGCCGTCGCGGCCTCCCCGACTAGGTATGCCCATCGAGGACCGGGGCGACGCGCACGTTCTCACGCACGCGCTCGCCAAGGACACGCTCTCGAAGATCCGCGACGTCGAAACAGAACAGGTCGGCTTCCGCAAGGGACTCGTGAAACTCGGCCGCATCTCCGGCTACGAGATCATCGACGGCGCGATGGACACCGAGTTCGTCTCCCTGGAGACGCCGCTCACCGAGACGACGGGCGAGCGCGTGAAGGGACTCGACGACGTCGTCATCATCAACGTGTTGCGCGCCGCGACGCCGTTCGTCGAGGGCCTGCTGAAGGCGTTCCCGCGCGCGAAACAGGGCGTCATCAGCGCGGGCCGCGACGAGGAAGCCGGCATGAACGAGGAGGGCGAGTTCCCCATCACCATCGACTACGTGAAACTCCCGGAGATCAAGCCCGAGGACACCGTCATCGTCGCGGACCCGATGCTCGCAACCGGGTCGACGATGTGTACAGTCCTCGACCACGTCACCGAGGAGGCCCCGGACCCCGAACACCTGTTCGTGCTGTCGGCCGTGAGCGCTCCTGATGGGTTGCTCCGCGTCAGCGAGCAGTTCCCGGAGGCCGACCTGCTCACCGTCTCCATCGACGACCACCTCGACGAACACGGCTTCATCGTGCCCGGGCTCGGCGACGCCGGCGACCGGGCGTTCCGCACGACGTAACGCGACCTGTTCTCCGACTCCGTCGCCACGACGCAGGGTATAAGGCGGCGCCCTTCGACGTGGATTCCATGAGCGACGACGCGGACACGGCTCCCTGTGACTGGTGTGGGGACGCGGTGACGAACCCGCTGGCCCGCACCGTGCGCGTGACGGTGGACCGCTCGGAGATAGATAGCCAGCGGCTCTGTCCCGAATGTTTCGCGAACTGGATCGACCGCTACGACGAGGAGATGACGCCGGACGACGACGACCAGCCGACCATCGCTCACGACGACACCGACATCATCGTCGACTGAGAGACGGCAGCATCGTCGGTTGAGGGACGACAGCATCGCCGATTGAAAGACGACAACATCTCCGGTTGAGAGACGACAGCATCGCCGACCGAAAAGTGACGGCATCGCCGACTGAGAGACCAACAGCGTCGCCCACCTGACGATGGCGGTCGCCGTCCTCGAACCGACGGTAGACGGCAGCCGGATGGGGTGGGTTTCCACTCCAGAACACCCCGTTCCAGCAACCCCTCTTCTTCACCTCCGCGACCCGCCGCAGTCTATCGATTCGGTGGTCCCCCGGTCGCCGACGAAACGCTCCCCCAGAATGGCCGGAGCGTCGCGCTACCGCTCGGGCGCGTCGGCGTCGGCTGATAGCCCCGCACCGCGCTCCCTGTCGAGGGCGCTCTCGGCGTCGTGGTGGTCGGAGTAGCCGTCGAACCACCGCACGACGCGCTCGATGCGGTCGACGATGTGGCCGGGTTCGCCCGACCGGGAGAGTTCGTGGCCCTCCCGGGGGTAGCGCACGAGGCGAGTATCTACCTCGTGCTTGCGCAGCGAGCGGTAGAACAACTCGGCGGTGTTCATCGGCGTGCGGAAGTCGTCCTCCGAGTGAACCAGGAGCGTCGGCGTGTCGACGTGGTCGGCGTACGCCACGGGCGACTGCTCCCAGAGGAACTCGGCGTCGTCCCACGGCACCGCCCGGAAGTCCCCCTCGACCAGTTGGTGGACGTCTGTCGACCCGTAGAACCCGGTGAGGTCGTAGACGCCGCGCTGGGCGACCGCCGCGTCGAAGAAGTCGGTGTGACCGACCGCCCACGCCGTCAGAAAGCCGCCGAAACTCCCGCCCGTGAGGAAGACGTTCTCGTCGTCCACGTACTCCCGGTCGGCGGTCTGCCGTGCGCCGGCCAGTACGTCCTCGAGCGTGACGTCACCCCAGTCTCGCTCGATACTGGCCATGAACGCCTCGCCGTACCCCGTCGACCCGCGCGGATTGCACCAGAACACGACGTAGCCGCGCGCCGCGAGCGTCTGGAACTCGTGCCACATCGACCCCGACGTCGACCACATCCGGTGCGGGCCGCCGTGCACCTCCACGGCCAGCGGATACTCCCGGTTCGAATCGAAGTCCGGCGGCGTCAGCACCCAGCCCTGGATTTCCGTCCCGCCGCCGGGACTCTCGAAGGTGACCTGCTCGGGTTTCCGGACCGCGCGGTCGTCGAGGTAGTCGGCGTTCACGCGCGTCAACCGCACCTCCTCGGCGCCCGCGGGCGTCGCCGCGAACACGTCGCCCGGGTGGTCCCACTCGGACTGCACGACGCCGACCGCGTCCCGAGCGACCGAGAACCCCTGGACGTGGCGGTCGCCGCCCAGGACGACCTCGGCGTCGCGTTCGCCGTCGTCTCCGCGCTCGCCGCCCTCTCCGCGTTCACTGACGCGGATACGCCACAACACGTAGCCGCCTTCGTCGGGTGTGCATACGTAGAGATACTCGCCGTCAGGCGACCACTCCGGCGCGTGACTCGAGTTCCACAGTTCGAGGTCGCGGTCCAGATTCTCGGTCGGGCGGGTCGTCTCGTCGGTTTTCCGGTGGTAGACCTCGATTTCGGTCTGCGCGAGCGTCGGGTCGTCCGCGGGTTTCGTCGTGTACGCGATCCGGTCGCCCTGCCCGGCGGCGCCCTCACTCGCAACTGCGAGCGCTGGCGCCCACCCCTCGACGGTCGTCACCGTCTCCGACTCCCCCGTCTCCGGGTCGTAGGCCTCGAGATCCCATTCGAGTCGGTCGTCTCGGTCGACGCCCCGCCGAATCGGGTAGTAGAGGTCGGTCTCGCCCCACGCCGGCCCGAGGCAGTCGGCCTCTCCGGACGTGACGCGTTCGACATCACCAGACGGCAGATGCGCGACGTAGACGTGCGCGTTCGCGCCGTCGAAGTACGCTTCTCCGGCCCGGTAGACGTGCCGGTCAACCACTCTCGGGTCCGGAGGCTCGCGCTCGTACTCGCCGTCGTTCCGCTCGGCCTCACCGCCGTCGGGCTCGCTGGCCGCCAGGTCGAGGCCCCGTTCGCGTTCCTCGTCACGAACGGATTGCACGAACGCGATGCACTCGCCCTCCGGCCCCCACGCGATGTTCGACACGCCGCCGACCACGTCGGTCACCCGCTCGGCCTCCCCGCCGTCGGTCGGAAGCACCCACAACTGCGGTCGGTCGTCGTCCGCAGCGCCGGTTTCGCCGCGCGTCGACACGAACGCCAGTCGGTCACCGGATGGACTCCACGTCGGCTCGGAGTCGACGCCTTCCGCGGCCGTGAATCGCCGCGGCTCGCCGCCGCCGACCGGTGCGACGTGTACGGTCGCCTCGTACTCGGTGTCCGTTTCCGGTGTCTGGTTCACGAACGCCACGCGCTCGCCGTCCGGTGACGTGGCGGGATGCGAGAGCCGCGAGAACTCGTAGTAGTCCGACGCCTCGACGCGATTCATGGCTCGTGGGTCGTGCGGCGCGAGGAAAGGCGTTGTCCTCGCGGCACCCTACTCATGCCACCGCCGCCCGCCCGCGTTGTTTGCGGACTATTCCACCGCCGCCCGCCCGCTCGTCGCGTCAGCGATGCGCTCCCGGAGAGCGTCGGCGTCCTCGCGTGCGACGGTCACGTCGAACGCCACGTCCTCGCCGTACTCGGCGTCGAATTCACAGTCCGCACTCTCCAGGATACCGCGCACCGTCCCCGAGTCGTCGTACTCCACGGTGACGGTGAATCGCTCCTGTGGCACCTGCTCGATGACTCCGGCGGCGTCGACGGCGTCCTTCACCGCCCGCGAGTACGCCCGTGCGAGGCCGCCGACGCCGAGGTTCGTGCCGCCGTAGTACCGCGTGACGACGACCACCGCGTTCTCCACGTCGCGCTGCTGGAGCACGTTCAGCGCGGGTTTCCCCGCCGACCCCGTCGGCTCGCCGTCGTCGGACTGGTACTCCCGGAGCATGTACCCGGTCCCGGGTCCGCCCGATTCGACGCGCACCCGATAGCACGGCACGTTGTGCGTCGCGTCCGCGTTCCGCTCCTCGACCGCCGCGACGAACGCCTCCGCCTCCTCGACGGTCGCCGCGGGCGCAGCGTACCCGACGAACTCCGAGCCCTGCACCTCGAAGGCCGCCTTATTTCGTTCGGCGATGGTGTGGTACGCCTCGCTCATATGCGTCTCTGGGTCGCCAAGGCGGTTCGTCCTTGCGGTTCTAGCGAGATGGAGTGCTGGCGTCTCTGGAGTTCGTTTCGAAGACGCTCAGGATGTGCCAGCAGTCGTGCGTCAAACTGGACCTGCGAACACCCAGAAAGCCCCGGTCGTCTCAGGTCGGGGGGCTCGTTGCGCTCCTCACTCCCTCCAGTCGCTCGGTGCTTACGTCGCCCGCCTTCCCTGAGACGGCCGCCCCTTTCAGCCCCACCCGATGCCGGCTGGCCAACCGGCAGGGTGGGACTGAAAGGGGCGGCTGGCTGCGCGAACCCCGACGAAGTAGGCACCGCAGGCCGCGAAGCGGCCGAGGAGCACAGCGAGTCGCGGGAGTGCAGCCAGCCGGGGCTTTCTGGGTGTTCTTGGAGGCTATAGGAGGTACTGCTGTCAGCAATTCCTGAGTGGATTCAGCAGTTCAGTCGTCAGAACAGACTCCTCGCGAACGGCTCCACAAGGGTTATGCCCGCGCTCTATGAATCCTCAGGCGAATGGTAGCGCTGTCGACGCTGGAACTCGTCTACGTGTTCTTCAGCATCGCGCTCGCGGTCTCCGGGCTGGCGATGGTGTCGCTCGCGGCCAACGCCTACCTCCAGACCGACCGCCGGGAGATGCTCTCGCTGGCGGTCGGATTCTGCATCATCGTCGCGGCGGCGATCGCCACCACCATCTCCGCGTTCGAGCAGGGTTTCGACAACGCGCTCGTTCTCCTCACTGTGAACTACGCGCTCACGACGGTCGGCTACCTCTTCGTCATCAGCAGCGTGCTCGGGGAGTGAGCGCGCCGCGGGGGGTGAGCGCGCCGCGACCCCCGACTCAGGAGAGTTCGACCGAGCGCACGAACGGCAGCGCCATCAGTTCCGTGACGACGTCGCCGGGGAGGTCCTCGTCCGTGACGAGGTAGAGCCGTGGCTCGTCGGTGAACTCGGGGTCCTCGCTGATGGTCTGGCGGATGCTGATCTCGCGGTCCGCGAGCAGTCCCGTGACCTCCGCGACGATGCCGGGTTCGTCGGCGTCCTGGACCTCGACGGTGACCACCGTGAGGTCGAGCACGGGCGCGAGGTCCATCAGGCTCGGAATCTGGCTGATGTTCTGGAAGATGCGCGTGAGTTCGTCGTCCGCGAGGATGGCCTCGGTCGTGGAGTCGACGACGCGGCGGTCGACGCCAGCCTCCTGGGCGACCTGCGTGTACGGAATCTCGATGCCGCCGGACACCACCCGGCCGTCGTCGTTCACCGAGAACCCGCGCTCGAGGAGGAGACGGATGACGGCCTGCTGGCCGGGGCTCCCCTCGAACTTCTGCATGATGTCCTCGAACATGCGCGAACGGATGTAGCGTGCCGTGAAAACCGTGTGGGGTCTCTCCGGAACGGGCGCAGACGTGCCGACTGCCCCGTATTTTTACCCCGAGTTCCACTCCGCATCCAATTATCAAACTTTTACCAAGTTGGTACAGGTTTATTTGTTTGGTCGTGTTTTGCTCTGCCATGGCACAGTCGGAAGAATCCGGTGAGGAACACCGTGTAGAACTGACGCGTCGAACACTCATGCAGGCAATGGGCGTCGCGGCTGGCGGCGGCTTACTCGGCACGGCCGGTTCGAGCGTGGCATCCGCGGCGACCGGCGACACACACGACGCGTTCCGGAACTGGCGCGCAATCGAGGCCCAGAAGGTGTGGGACCGGGGCTATCGCGGCCGCTCGGACCGCACCATCGCGCTGACGGACTCCGGACTCGACGCACGGCACCCCGACATCGGCCCCTGGAACGGCGTGAAGGCGTTCACGGAAGGCGACGAGTTGAAACTCACGAAACCCGCGAACAACGACGTCTCGCGCGTGAAATCCGGGGAGACTGAACAGTACACCGGGACGATGAGTTCCGGGACCTTCGCCACGGGCGAGGAGAAGCACGTCGAGTTCGTCACGCCGAGCGACGTGGACGAACTCGACTCCACGCTCTCGTGGAGTCCCGTCGACCAGAACGACCTCGAGTTCCGTCTCGACGTGTGGACCGGCAGTCGCTGGGAGACGGAAGCGCGGGCCGCGACGGGGAGCCAACCCGAGAAACTCCTCCAGATTCCCGTCGAGAGCGAGACGAAGTACCGCTACGTCATCGAGGCGTACCTCAACACCACGACTGACTACGAGATCAGCGGCACGTACTACGACATCGAGGGCACCGTCACGACCTACGACGACAGCGTCGTCTTCGAGGACACCTCGGGGACGCCCACCGCGGACACGCCGAAAGCGGTCGGCTGGTACGACGCCGAGTCTCGCTACGGTCTCTACGACCGGCCACGCGACCCCAACGGGCACGGGTCGCACTGCTCGTCCATCATGGGCGGCACCGGCCGCGCGAGCGCCATCGACGGGTCGGCGTTCACCACCGAGCAACCGGAAACCGCACTCTCCAAGGTGACGAACGCGACGCTCACCTACGGGGTCGACGTCGAGGCGGGCACTGGTCTGGTCGGCGCGGCGTACGGCGAACTCGTCGAGCTTCGTCTGTACGACCCCGACGGGAATCAGATCGACAGTTCGGGCGTCGGCGTCGACGACAGTTCGACGTGGGACGTGAACACCGTCGAGCAACCGGCGACCGTGTCGGGAACGTACACGTTCGAAATCGCGCCGGCCGACGGCGAGGACGCGAGTGCTGCCTACGTCGAACGCGTCGGCTACGGACCCTTCCTCGACCCCGACGCGACGGCGGCCGACCGCCTCGACGGGCCGACCGACGGCGTGCACACCGGGTTCGCGCCCGACCAGAGTCTCCTCTGCCTGCAGGGGCTCTCTGGCCCGGCCGAGGACCTCGGTCGGTTCGCCGGCCAGTTCGCGGACACGTTCAACATGCGCGCCGTGAACATGTCCTGGGGCTACGTCGGCGGCCTGCCACTCGGTGCCGCAGCAGGCACCTTCGACCGCATCCCCGCCGTCATCAAGGACATCGCGCAGGAGGGAATTCTCACGCTCGCCGCCGCGGGCAACGCCGCGACGCCGGTCAACGGCAACGGCTCCCCGGCGATTGCCGACGAAGCCGTCTCGGTCGTCGCGACCGGGCCGCTCGACGGCATCTCGGGCTACTCCTCCGGCGGTATCGGCGGTATCGACGAGGACGAGGAGGAGGCCTACATGAAACCCGACGTCTCAGCGCCCGGCGGAACGCTCACGGACGTCATCACCGCCGGGAAGAACGGACAGGCCGACGTGAGCGAATCCGAGCAACCGCCGATTCGTGACTACACCGGGAAAGCCGGAACGTCGATGGCGACGCCGTTCACGACCGGCGCGACCGGTCTCGTCGCGCAGGCGATGGAGGAGGACGGCGGCCCGCGCCTCGGCCTCCCAGCCCCAGCGGACACCACTCTCGACGACGTGTTCCGGCTGAAGCAGTTGCTGCTGGCGACGGCGTCCGAGACGGTGTTCACGGCCGCGCCGTACCACCGCGCGAAGACGCCGACCTACGACTTCGGTGGGCGCGACCCCTACGAGGGCTTCGGCCGACTGAATCCCGATGCTGCCGTCGACGCGGCGACGCGTGAACTCTCGGGAACCACGAGCGAGCAACTCGGTCTCGACCTCCCGACGGACTCGCGCGCTGTCGCCGGCTACGTCGACCTCGGCGTCGGCGAACTGGAGGCGAGCGTGGAGTTCACCGGCTACGAGGGGAGCGACGCCGACGTCACCGACGGCGTTCCGCACGTCGACCTCTTCGTCTACGACGGCGGCGCCCCCGCCGAACACGGCGAACCGAACATCGTCGACCGCGCCGCCGGCGTCGCGGGGTCGGCGTCTGTCTCGGCGGCCGAGCAGCGGGGCGGTGGCGGGTCGACGTACCTCGTCGTCGCCAAACTCGTCGACGTGCCCGGTGGAGCCAACGGCGACGACGTGCAGGCGAACGTCGACCTCACTGTGGACAAGCGCGCCGGCGTTCGCGCTCGCGGCAACCGAACTGAAGACGACGGCGTGCTCGGAGCAGGCATCACGTCCACCGTCGAGGTCACCGTCGAACCCGACGCCGACGTGGCGGTCCGCGACGTCATCCCCGAGGAATGGACCGTCCTCAGCGACGACATCCTGTTGGGCACCGACGAGGAGGCGGGCGTGACGTACGTCGACCTCGGAGACGCGCCCGCTGGCGAGCAGACCACCTTCACGTACGAGGTCGAGTCCCCGACCGACCTGCTGGACCTCTCGAAGGCCCACCTGTTCGGACCGGTGCAGGTCGACGACGGGAGCGGGTGGAGCGGCGTTTCCGGCACGACCGGAACGAAGACAGTCGACGGCGACTGACGCTTCGGCGCTCGGGCCGGGGTGTCGGCCGGCGTCCGGGCCCGTGTGCGTTCTCGAGGCCGAGAATCTTTGTCGATGCGGGTTTACAGACCGGACATGCGCCAACTCGACAGCTGTGACTTCTGTGGCAACACGCCGGAGGGCGTCTTCGAGGTCGTGCCCGCGTCCGTCGCGGGCGACGCCCGCCGACTCGCGCTCTGTGCGGACTGCCGGGAGACCCTGGAGTCCGTGACCGAACCACTACTCGCCGCCGCAGAGTCCGCCGGAACGGCAGACTCGTCCCCGAGCGGTACGAGCGACGCGACCGAAACCACCGATTCGCCAACGCGCGACGGGTCCGCCGATGCCACGGGCGACCAGCGCACCGGTGCCACCGCCGCCGATACCGCGGGCGACCAGCACGCCGATGCAGCGAGCGGCGAGTCGACGGCATCCGAGGACGACGCCGTCACCATCGGCGACGCGGAGTCGAGTCACCAGCAGCGCGACCACGGCGACGCGGACGAACAACCCGAGCGGAAACCCCCGGGGTACGCGCAGGTCGTGCGTCTGCTCCAGAACCGGGACGGCGCGATGCCCCGCGGAGACCTGCGCGCGCTCGCGACGAACGCCTACGACCTCGGCGAGCGCGAGGTCGAGGAGGCAGTCACCGCCGCCGTGGATAACGGTGACCTCCAGGAGACCAGCGACGGACTGCAGACGGAGTAGCAGTCCGTCCGCCGCGAGCGGCCGCCGGTCTACAGTTCGCCCTTCGTCGACGGCGTGTCCGAGCGCCGGTCGTCGATGCGGGTCGCGTCGTCCAGCGCGCGCGCCACTCCCTTGAACAGCGCCTCTATCTCGTGGTGGGCGTTCTCGCCGGACACCTCGCAGTGTAGCGTCAGGCCCGCGTGCGTCGCGAACGTTCGGAAGAAGTGTCGCGCCATCACGCTCGTGAACTCGCCCACGGACTCCTGACTGAACGCGCCGCCACTTCGCTGCGCTCGTGACGAGCCGCCAGTCGCTCTGCTCCCGGAGACCCCCTCGAACTCGAAGAGCGGGCGGCCCGAAACGTCCAGCACGACGCTCGCGACGGCCTCGTCCAGTGGGACGCGGCGGTCCGCGAACCGCTCGATGGCGCGCTTCTCGCCGAGCGCCTCCGCGAACGCCTGTCCCAGCGCGATGCCCACGTCCTCGACCGTGTGGTGGTCGTCCACGTCCAGGTCGCCGTCACAGCGCACGGTCACGTCGAACAGGCCGTGTTTCGCGAACGACTCGAGCATGTGGTCGAAGAAGCCGATGCCCGTGTCCACGGTGCTGTCGCCGTCGCCGTCCACTGCCAGCGTCACTTCTACGTCCGTCTCCGCCGTCTCCCGGGTCACGGCGGCGCTCCGGTCAGTCATACGTGGTTGTTCGCGCGCTCCCACAAGGACGTTCCGCTCGCGTGGATTTCTGCTGTCGGTAACTCTACAGCAGTCAACAACTTCCCCGAAATCCCCCTCGGCCCCCTTCAGTCCACCCGCTACCGGGTGGTCAGTGGGCTACTGGACGGCGGAAAATCAGTCGTGCTGGTGCTCACTCTACGGCCGCCTGGGCTTCCTCGAGTGTGAAGTTGCCCTCGTAGAGCGCGGTGCCGACGACGACCGCTGCGGCGCCCGCCTCCTTCAACGCGACGACGTCGTCGACGTCCGCGACGCCGCCGCTCGCGACGATGGGAATGTCGACGCGCTCCGCGAGTTCTCGGACGGGTTCGGTGCGCACGCCCGACTGCTGGCCTTCCACGTCCACGTTCGTGAACAGGATGGCGGCGGCGCCGAGGTCCGCGTAGCGCTCGGCGGCTTCGACGGGGTCGAGTCCTGTGCTCTCTGTCCACCCTTCGACGACGACTTCGCCGTCCTTCGCGTCGAGGCTGACCACCACGCTGCCCGGTTGCTCGGCGCTGATCTCCCCCACGATTTCGGGAGTCTCGATGGCCGCCGTGCCGAGGATGACGCGGTCCACGCCCCGGTCGAGGAGCGCGGCAGCGTCCTCGACAGTGCGGATGCCACCGCCCAGTTGTACGTCCACGTCGGTGGCGTCGAGGATGCGCTGGACGGCCTCAGCGTTCGCTCGCGCCCCCTCGAAGGCGCCGTCGAGATCCACGAGGTGGAGCGTCCGGGCGCCCTCGTCCACCCAGCGCTCGGCGGCCTCGACCGGGTCGCCGTACCGGCGCTCGGTCCCGCGCTCACCCTGCACGAGCTGGACGACCTCGTTGTCCTGTACGTCCACCGCCGGGACCACCTCGAACGACTCGAAAGCCATACGGGCGATGCGAGTGCCGCACGCAAAAACCTCGCGCACGACCGGCCCGGGTGACGAATTACGGCCGGAAGACGCCGGAATCGACGGCGTCGGGGCGTCGCTCCGAACAATAAGTACTATGACTGCGGCCGTCGAATCGTCGGGTGATGCCGACGGTTGAATACCTGAACTACGAGACGCTCGACGACCAGGGCTGGGACATGGACGACGACGACCTCTTCGAGAAAGCCGCAGACGCCGGTTTCGACGACGAGGACTACGGCACGCTCGACGTCGCGGAAGGCGAGTACATCCTCGAGGCTGCGGAAGCCCAGGGCTACGACTGGCCGTTCTCGTGCCGCGCCGGTGCGTGTGCGAACTGCGCGTCCATCGTGTTCGAGGGCGAAATCGACATGGACATGCAGCAGATTCTCTCCGACGAGGAGGTCGAGGAGAAGAACGTGCGTCTGACCTGCATCGGGTCGGCGGCGACCGACGAGGTCAAGATCGTCTACAACGCCAAGCACCTCGACTACCTGCAGAACCGCGTCATTTAGATTCGTAACGGCGTACAAACCGATGCACACGCTACGACATCGGTTCCCTCGTTAAGTACGGAACCGTCGAAAACACGATTTAGACGCGTTTTCACGCCGCATTAGAAATACTGGTTGCATTGCCGGGCAGAACTCGTTGTGCACCGACAGTCAGTCAGTCGCGAGTGTAGACGTACGCGACTGCTGCGACGATAACGATGATGATGATACCGGTCAGTGGCGACAGCGTGAGACAAAGGTCACTGCCTTCGACACAAATCGACGTGTGAGAGGTGACCTCCGGCCATGCATCAACAATCAAGCCACCGTCACTCATCGCTCATCACCACGTTCGACGCCCGCTACTTCTTGCAGTTCTTGTTCTAGTTCTTCTCGACCACGTTCGATTCCACCGATGGTTTCTGTTGCTTGCATTACGTAAATAACTAGAACATAGACATTATTAACACTTCCCACAACACTGCAACAAACTCACGGCACTAACCGATCCACAAATCCCCGCGAACAACCAATACACGCGTTCACGCGTACAAACACGCAAACTAACACTCGCGGTGTCCGTTCCCCTCGAAACAAACGGATTGAGTGTCCGAACCAACAAACCGAATCGCCACACAGCGCTGGGACGGACACCGGACAGGCGGCACCCCTCCCCCTCCAAAGGCGCGCGACGCCCGCGCAACGCACGCACGCGAGCAAGGACTCTCGACCCTAACTGAGGCCGAGGTCTTCCAACTCATCCTCGTACCGCTGCTTCGCCCGACGCACCGTTCGAGACTTCACACCGTACTTCTCAGCAATCGCCGCCTGCGTCAACTCCGTCGTAGCGTCGAGAAGCGCCATCATCTCCCGCTCATGCTCCTTAATCAGCTCATCCAACTCTTCCTGCGTAACGAGGTCTTCATCGTCGTCACCGTCCGCGTCGAAGATGAATTCCCCTTCGTCCCACGTCGAATAGTCATCGTAATTCGTTGGTGGGATGCCGGAGAGCGTCATCATCTCGCCCATGCCCTGCCGGTTCTTCACGTCCCGGTAGAACGTCGTTTTCTTCTCCGACTCTTTGTGAATGAACGCGGTGCACAGTGCTCGCAGTGACGGGCCAATGTCCTTGCCGTCCTGGCCAATCAGGATCAAGTTCGCGTTTGCCTTTCGTGCGAGCTTCAGGAGCTTAGCAAGCGCTTTCGCCTTGTGCTGGTCTGAGCCGCTGCCGGTGAAGATTTGCGCGGCTTCGTCCACCACCATGATGAACTCATCCAGGTCTTCACCGGCCTGCATCCGCTCACGACGACTATCGAGAATCTCGACGATACGAGAGTAGTGGTCGATTTCCTCGTCGAGGTCGTCGCTGGTGAGGTTCGCCGCCATGCAGACGTTCTCACGCCCGTAAATCGACGCGAACACCTCCAGCAAGAGGAACGCGAAATCGGTCTTGCCAGCGCCCATGATCCCGTAAATATAGCTGATGAACACAGGGATGTCTTCAATCAGCTTTTGGAGGCTCATGAGCGTCTGCATCCCCGAAACGTCCTTTTGGTAAGAAACGAGGCCCGAGAAGTAATTCAACTGCCCCATGTTCCCGCTCAGGAGCGCGTCTGTCCCGGTGTCTGTCCCGTATTTGCGCTTGATTTCTCGGGCGAGTTCGGTGTCCCAGAAGCTGTCTGGCATGTCCCTCCCGTCGAACATCGGCGCATCAGCGTCGTACGCCTCGGCCTGGAACATCACGTAGTGACGCACGTCCTTGTTGGGTATCATCCCGACAATCGGATGCACATCCCTGTGCTCCTGATTCGGGAGAGTGCCGAGCGCGTATTCGCGGAATTCGGCTTCAATCGGCTTTGAGGAAGCGTCGTCACTCATCGTCAATCACCCACTCAAAGTCGCGTTCTGCCGCAATAGTCCGACCAAGGCGCGTGCACCAGAAGTTGTCCGGCACACCTTCTTCGTCGCCCTGATAGTGCTCTTCAAGGAGCGAGACAAAGGCTCTCTCGGGGTCGTCACCGTTCATTCGCCGTCACCTCCAGACGCGCCGTCGGGGTCTCGATACACCATTTCCGACTCCCCAGTGTTGCCCGCAGCGTTACTAACTGCGTACTCGTCAGGCAGCCGGTCTTGGACTTTGTCTTCGATAGTCGTCCAATCCGACCCAGTCTGCTCGTTCAGCGTTTCGGTGATGACGCCGTTGATTTCGTCCCCGTTCGGCACTGTGCCTTGCTGATGGCACATCACCAGGTATCGACCGAGCTTCTCCGTGATTTCACGCACAATCGGCGTCCGGTTCATGCTCTCCTCGATACCCAGGTCTGCAAGCACGCTCAGCGTGGTTTCGACCCTCTTGAGGGTCTTTTTGAATGCGCGAATTTCGTTTGGCGACGAACCGGCCATCCAGGACGTTCGCGCCGTGTTCGCCTCACTATCGTAATCCGTGCACTCGTACCCAGTTCCGAACTTGGTGGTGATGTTGTGCAGCTGGTCTTTATCCACGGTTTTGTACAGCACATCACCGTCCTCGTCCACCGCGTGCGGTGCCTCAACCGTGAGATTCTCCCAGCGCTCTTGGCTCAGGATGTACCCGGCAGCGTCGCCTGTCGCCGGGTCTACGTCGTGCAAAGGTACGCCGAACTTGTTTTCGAGCCAGTCGAGAAGTGCCTTGCTCGGGTAGTACCCAATCGTGGCGCCGAGCGCGAGATACACCGTATACGGCGCAACCGCACTCGGAACACCGGTCTGCACTCCAATGTACTCCAGCGTCCCGACAAACGCGGTCGAGACGATGAACAACAGTAGCACGTGCGCTTTGAACCATGACCCGACCCACACGACTGCGCCCTTCAGCGCGTTCAGGACGGTGCTGGTTCGGCTTTCCGAGTCGTTGGTAGTGTTTGTACTCGTCATGGTTAGAACACCTGCTTAGCGTCTTGCTCGCGCTTCCTGCGGCGTCGTAGCGTGATTGCAGCGAGCAGGATGAACACCGTGACCACACCCACAATGAGCGTCGCGACCTCGTTCGCTCCCGGCATCACAAACCGGGTGCCTTTGGTGAAGTTCTTCCACTCACGCTCAGACTTGACTGAAACACCGATTTCGTCCGTGGACTCACGGAAATCGTAGTGAATCGTATGCGTGCCGGCATCGAGACGATAGATGTCCCAATACCCGCCGCCGTCGTGGTACTCGTTGATCCTGATGATGTCGTCACGTTGTAGCGTCAAATCTACTTCAACGCCGCCCTCGACCCACCTGATGTCGTGGATTGTGACGTGCCCGATTGTCGATACGGTCGTTCCTGTGTCAATACTACCGTCTCCGTCGGTCGTTGTGCCGTTCTCGCCGTTCTCTCCGTCCTCTACCGTCGTTTCAGTGGTTGTTGTTGGTGGTGTTTGTTGTGCGTTTGCTGACCCGACGAGCGCAAGCCCGGACACGGAAATCAGCAAAATTGAGAGGATGAGCGCGATTAGTTTGGCACGATTCAACTGTTGATTCGTCATAATTCTTAGTCCTGTATTTTGTGTCGTATAAGTTGGAAAAGTTGGTTAGAGCGTCTATTCGTCCTTACTCGCACCGTACGCGAGAACTGCGCCTGCGGCCACCAGCAGCCCGACCACAATCACTTCAGTCGGGATTGAATCACCGCTACCGGCACCGCCACTACCACTACTATCGTAGAGGATACCGCTCGTGGTTACGGACGCGTTAGGGCTGGTGTCGGTGTCGTACACGACCTTGTAGTGGTACATGGCACCGTCAGACGCGTTCGAGAGGTCTGCCGGAACGAATTCGTGCATGCCGGATTCGTTCATCGTGACTGTCTCAGTAGTCAGTGTCTTCAGCACACCGTTACTGTCAACGACAGACCACGTAATCTCGTACGTACCAGGCGCGAGCTCCACGTACAGCGAGCTCGGCGTGCCTTCGCTGCCGACAACGGTGAGGTCGCCGGTGCGCATGTTCTCGCCAGGCAGATACAGCGTCGTGCCGAAGCTGGTGACTTCGCCAGCAGTAACCGACACGGGGTCGAGGTTCGCTGTCTGGTAGTCAGGATGCGACATCTCAACCGCGTAGTCGCCTTCGCTCAGGTTCTCGAAGATGACTTCACCGGCACTGTCAGTGGTCGCGGTCGCGACCGTGCTGCCGTCGCTCGCGTCAATCACGGTCACGGTCACGTTCGCGATAGCGTTCCCGCTAGTGTCGATTGCACTGACTTCAAGCGCCCCAGTCGTACTGGTCGTTGACGACTCGGTCAGGCTGAAGTTCGATGTCGTCACCGTGTTTTGCGTGACGTTCACGCCGGTGTTTGTGGCGCTGTTGTATCCGTCCGCAGTCACGCGAACGTCGTATGTCCCGGTCGGTACGACCGTAGACACGAACCCGTTAGCGTCCGTGGTCGCGGTCGTCAGAACCGTTCCGGTGTCCGGGTTGATGTACTCGACTGTGGCGTTCGCGATTTCTACGCCGGTACTGTCTGTGACTGTGGACTCGATCGTCCCAGTGGCCGTGTTCAGCGTCACGGATGCGGTTGTGAGCGTCCCAGAAGTGTGGCTCACACCGGTTTTAACGGATTGCTCGTAGCCGTCTGCGTTGACGACGAAGTCGTACGTACCGGAGGCGACATTAGCAGTGTAGACACCGCTACTGTCGGTTGTGCCGGATGCGACGACTGTCCCGTCGCTACTATTGACGACATCAACGCTAGCGTTCGCCACTGGGTTTCCGCCAGCGTCTACGACGGTGATTTCGATGTCGTGTGAACTTGCTGCTACGGAGCCTGTGCCGGCTGTGAGTACCGATAGAACCAGTACCATGGCCAGCGCCAGACTCGAAATTGTGCTTGAATTCGCTCCCGCGAGCTTTTCGCGGAGTTGTGTTGTTACACTCATAGTGTTATTTTTCGTTGTGGGCAGTTTTTTGCGGTATGACTGCTCTGTTAATAACTCGCGCCTCGCTCTTATTAACACTTCTGCCGAGTCAACAAATAAACACAAAACAGGAACGCACGATGGTGCGCGAAAAGTGAGGGTAGAGCACCTATAACGGGTTCAAGTCCGGTATTCTATCCATCACGGCGTCCGCAATCGCATCAAGCACTGCATCGATTGCCTGCGACACCAAATCCATCCCGAACGCAATCGGGTCAGCACCTACCGCGTACCCGCCGACAACAACCACTGCACCCAGCAGAGCGAGCTTGAATAGCCACCCGAGCGGGCCTTTGAAGATTGGTTCGAGCATCTTCAGTACCGGCTTAGCGAGAAGCCAAATCGGCATTAGCGACCACCTCGCGGCGGTTCTTCGTCCCTGCCGTACATGACGTACAACCCAGCAAGGAGCGCGATGAGCATAGCCAGCGCTTGCATCGGGCCGACAGCCGGCCCGCCAGCGCCACCAACACCGGACGGCTCACGGTCTTCGATTTCCTGCGTGAGCTTCTCCATCGCTTCCACCATCTCCAGATAGGCGGTGTTGTTGTACGTTTTCTCCACGTACTGCTTCGTCGAGACACTACTGAGTTCGTTCCCGTCCATGTCCGTCGCGGACGTGATCGTGAACGTGTCGCTATCGTCGAGTTCGACTTCCGCGCCGGACTCGCCGACAATCATCACGCGAGACCAATTCCCAGCAACGTACTGCTGCCCGACCTGCCAACCATTATCGGGACTCTGTCGCGCAAGCAGATACCCTGTGTAGGACGTGTTCCCGCCGTTCACGTCGATTTTCATCCGACTAACGTTATTCAGGTCAGGCGTCTGGAACCCCACGCCGGCCAAGGTCGCGACCTTGTAGATGTAGTACTGACTCGATGCCGTTTCGTTGGCGTACGAGTCGATTTTCGCCGTCGTCGGGGTCGCCTCCACGTGCGATATCGTGCCGTTGTTCAACGCGTTCCGCATGGATTCGGCCCACCCGGGCAGATTCGCCTTCAACTGCGCGACTTTATCACTCGTTGTGCGGAAGTTCGCCGTGTACATCGACGGATTGTACGCGATAGCGTCGGTGTAATTCGTCATGTCGTCGGATGCGGTCGCGACAATCACGGTCGCGTTCTCATTCTGCGTCCAGTACCCCGCTTGGTTCCCTGACGCAGGCACCCAGCTGTCGTGGTACTGCATCGCGAATGTACCGTTGTAGTCCGCACTGGTGCCGACGACGTACCGCGTCGGAACCGGAGACGCGATTACGCGCTGCCCGGTCTCAGTGTTCGTGTACGTCAACACGCTAATCGTGTGCGTGCTACCGTCAGCAAGCTTGTACGTCACGTTCACGGACTTCCCGGTGAAGGACGCGTTCACAGCGTTCGTGTCGATGAGGGATCCGTTCGCGTTGACCGTGCCAACGTTCACGATATCGCTACCGTTCAGATAATCTTCCCCCTCCGCACGAGTAATCTGGTAGTTCATATTCGCCATCTGCGTTTCAGCATCCTCCAACATCATGTACTGCTGCGCCGCGTAGTGCGCTTCAATCGGCTCGTAGCCGGCCTGAATCATCGCGTCAAGAGAGATGTTGGTGTTGTTTTTGTGCGCCGAGACCGCGGCAGCTTGGGCTCGCACCCAGATGAGCGTGTCTGTGTCTTGCAGGTTGTTCGCACGCTGAACGTAGTCCTGTTCGTGGTTTTCGTGCTCCGTACGCAGTCCCAGGTAGAAGTCAACCCACTCCTGGTCTGCGTCGTCCTTCTTCTGTTCTTCGACGTACTGATTGTGGTTCCGTCCGCAAAGGTCATAGTTAATGACGTTACTCGGGTCATCGCCAGTCGCCCAAGCGGAACCTGCGGCAACCGCTGCGATTGCCATGTCTACCCCGTCACATTCGTGCGTTGCAGCCGCTGAACCCGTGAATCCGACCGTAATCGCGGACACGACCACGAGCACGGCCATGATGCTTCGCAATGCGTTCGTTAGTGTTCGGTTCGACTCGGTTCGTGAATTCTTGTTTTTACTAGATTTCATTGTTATCACTGCTTCTACTGCTTGTTCTGCAACCCGACACCAACGTCGCCGTGGCTCTGGTAGTACACTATCGCCGTAACCACCACAGCCAGCACTACCCACACCCACACCGGAACCCCACCACTACCGCCACCAGCGCCACCGGTACCGCCCCCGACAGGGAAGTACACCAGTGACGCGCCGTAACTGTCGTGACCTTCAACGGTGATGCGATACGTCGTACCGTTGTACGGGAGTTCGTGGTAGAGGTGACTGCTATCACCCCAAGAATCAGGGATTGGCGCGATGTACGTGTGATTCCCGTCAGTACTCGTGACGGTCTCGCGACTGATCAGAGTGCGTGCAGACGTGTTCGCATCAGTCCCGTAATCCGGGTTGTAAGCCTCCACAGTAACGGTATGCGTTCCCTCGGAGAGGTTCACCGCCACCCCTTCCTCACCGACTTCGCCCGACGTGACGACGTACTCCTTGAACCCGTGTTCCACGGTTTGCGTACCGTAATCGTACGTTGCGTTCCCATGCGATACGACCACAATCTCGTCGCCGTCGCGCGTCCGCTCAGGGAGATGCAGGTCGTTGACGTGGTCGTCGATGTGACTGCTAATGTACGTCCGAGACGTGTCTGTTAGCGCGTCACTCCACGGCACATACGAATCGCTCCCTGGCTTCACCCAGTCTGTGCTCCACAAGTAGAACGCGCCTTGGGAGATGTTGGTGTGGCCGTCTGGGTACGGCCCTCGACCGTGTGCGGCGATACCGTTTTCGTACTGCTTGTCCGCAGCCAACCGCACCTCGTTCCAATTCTCGTAGGACGCGTTCCGAGTGTTGAAGAACGACAACTTTGCGCGGTCATTCGCTGTCGTGTTGTTCCAAACACTGCGGATAGCGTACGCAGTGCCTTTGTCGTCATCAATCTCGATCGTGTCTACGATTTCGGGCTGCTGATACGGTGCCGGGTCGCCTTTGTTGTACAGCCCGTCATCGTCCGCGTCGATGTCCACGTCGAGCGTCGTTGAGTGCTTGACACCGCCCACCAGGTACACTACTTTGAGTTTGCCTTCGTCACTGTACAGGCTGGCCGCGTTAGCGATATCTTGGATTGTGCTTTTGTTCCCACGGAAGGTCTCCACCGGCCACCCACGCGTGTTCAATCCCTCTCCGGTGCCGGGTTCGGGCACGTGGTTTTGGTAGCGGTGGTATTCGAGCGAGAACGCCTCACTACTGTTATTGTAGATGTTGCAAACGCCACTGTCTGCGCCGCAGATGTATCCGCTGTTGCCGTCATCGTATTTTGACGGGTTTTCGGTATGCCAGCTGTTCCCGGTCTTAGTGTCGTTCCAGTACGCGTTCAGAATCCGCACGGTTTCGCGCGTGCCTTGATTACTGATTTTGACGTTAACAGCCGTGTTCGCTCGCGGTTCTTTGAGGGACGCGCTCGCAGTGAGGCTGTAGGAGTCGTCTCGAACACTAAACGTGACCTCGCCACCGCTGACGTGGTCAGTGTACGTGTCACTCACAATCGGCTTCGACTGCTTCGATTGCTGAGATTCCTCGATGGTGTCACCGTCTGCAACGACTGAACCACTGAGTACGATCCCACCAGCGACAGCACTCACTACGAGGAGGAGTACGGTTGCTATGGGTAGGATTCGCGACTTCGTTAGGGTGTTCGTTTGACTACTCATTCTGGAAGAGGTGGTTACCGTCTGTTAGTTGATTTTCTCACCGAGCGTATCCGCAGCGGACACGGCGTAGTGCAGGCCGACACCGCCAGCAACCACGACCGCACTGATGGCTGGGTCGCCAGACACCGCCTGGTTCACTGTGTCGCTGAGGAATATCGACAGGTACCCGAGAATCCCGCCGCCGTACAGGATGTGTTCGATTGTCGAGAATTCACTTGCTTGTGCTTCGTTCCGGGCGAACGTCAGGGCGAGTGAAACGAGACCGATCCCGAGACCGACCGTGATAGTTCCGAGGTCGCCGAGGTTGGCGAGATTGCCGGTGAGGAAGTTGATGAGCGGGTCTGTCAGACCGGTCGCTACCACCAGTGACATGGCGATGGCGAGGCCGAACAGCCCGTTACTGATTCGAATTACTGGTTCTTTCTGCGCGAGTTCTTTTGTTTTACTTGACATAGTGTGTTATTCTGTGTTGGATGCATCGAGACCGATTGTGCGGTCGTGTGCACCTTCGTTTCATAGTTGTTTCTGTAGTTATTAAACACTTCTGCCGAGTTAACAAACAGGACGTGGGGCGGGGTGAGCTGTGTGTTGGTAAGACTCGATACAGAGTTACCAATCTAGTTACAATCGGGAATTACTAACCCGAACTTCGCCCCTCAGACACCACCACTTCCAGTCTACCCCAACTCTCAGTCTATTACGGAACTGCACGGGGGTTTCGATCGCCTATCTCGAAAATACGCGCGTTTCAGCCGGAAAACCTCGACCCGAATCGCCACGTTTGCCGCAACCACTATTCTGACGCGACCAAAAAACACCTAAATAAAACGATACAGCGCCCAGAACACCGAAAAACAACCAAATCAAAAACTCGACGAGCCGCTACTTTTGTAAGCAGTTCTCGTATAACACCCGAAACGCACACATTTTGCTCAGATCCCACTCATTCTCGAAATACGCTCGCGATAGACAATCGATGGTGGCCGAAATGGCACCAAGGTAGTGGGTACCAGAGATGGTGAGAAGGGTGGATGAGAGGAGTCGAGACAACGAATGTTGTCGGGGGAGCGCGACCCCCGAAGCGCTAGGTAAACAAACTGATAGTTAGTAGGAGAGAACGAGAATCGACGAGAGGTGATTACTCAGCGACGACTGCGTAGCCGTCGTCAGTCATCTCGAAGCGATCCTTCCGAACACCCCGCATCAACACAGCATCAAGTTCGGACACATCCTCGATGCTATCGTCAACACGACTCAAAATCTGCCCGAAACTCGCCGTAGAGCCGTTCGCATTCCCCAGCTGCATGATGGCATTCGAAACCTCCGTGAACAGCGTGTCACCCCCTTCACGGCTCTCCTGCGAGTCATCCTCACCAGAGTCGCCGTTACTGTTCGGGCCATCGATACCGTACTCGCTCATGCGCTCCAGCACATCCGGGTCTTGACAGTAGTTGAACCCGGCAGTATCGAGCGCGAGACCCCAGCGAACCTGGTCTTTCGAATCGCCCGGACTGACGCGTGACGACCGCTGCGCCGAGAAGCGCAGTGTCGGAACCTGATTCAGCAGTGACGAGAACTGCTGCTTCGACTTAATCGTCTCGTTATTCGCCTGGCACCAACCCTTGAACGTGTTGTACGCTTCGTCGAGCGTGAGGTAGCACTGCATCCCATCATTCGTTGCAGACGTGTTCTTCAGGCAGTCTCCAGCGAACTGCCCACCGACAGTGTCGGCACGACTTTTGTACTCTTCCCACCGTTCTTCCTCGCCTTTCTCAAAGCTGAACGTTCCGTCATTCTCATACAGCCGGTGCAGACCTTCAAGCGCAATCAACAGCAGCGCATCCCGCACACCAGACCGAGCCAGCTTCGAACCAAGGTTCGGGTCTGCCTCCTTGATGTAGTCGTCATCTTCATCGAACGTGTCCTTATTCGGCGATTCGAACCGGAACGGGAACCGCAGATACTTCATGCGGGACTCAATCGCACAGGCGGTATTGTCCATCAGGAACTCCTTGTTAGCGAGGTGAATCTGTGTCGTTGGTGACACTGCCTCGAACGACCATGCGTGCTTCACACCGTGTGATTCGTAGTCGTTCGAGGTGAGCGTCTTCATCACCGACGTTTCCTTCAGGTACTTCTTCTGAATATCGTTGCCGGCGTTCACCATCCGCCCGCCACTACGGAACATTTCAGAAGAGTCGAAGTCGCCTTCGGCGAGCTTCTGAAACTCAACACCGCTGGTGTTTTCGCGCCCGAGCATTCCTCGAAGCGCCGCCATCACCATCGACTTCCCTGCGTTCGTCGGGCCAACCAGCAGAGCAAAGAATTTGAACTTCTGGTCGGGACGAAGCGCACCACCGAAAATTTCGCCGAGCACCTTCCAGCTGTGTTCGTCGTCGAACAGTGACTGCATCCAGTTGATAGTCCAACGCAGGTTGCTTGTGTCCAATTCGTGCTCGTCGTCGTGGAACGGGAACACGGCGTTGTCCGCACTCTGACTGGTGAACCGGAACCTCGGACTGTGCTCATACGTCTCCCAGTCCCACGGCCCGTCACCGCTGTCTTCGTCGATACGAATCACGCAGTTCGCACAGTTCACATATGTTCCGTCCATGTGACGTGCGTTCACGTCTTCGTACGCTGCGGCGGTGCGAGCGTTGATTTTCCGCTCAATCTCACGCACTTCGTGTCCGGTGTCGTGTACACCGAGTTTGTCTTCGATGATGCCTTCGAGTTTCTGCGTGACGTCGCGCAGGAACTTGCCGAGGTCGGGGTCGTAGTAGTACAGTTGTTCTTCTCCGGTTTCTTCAGGACAGTAGTGCATCCAGTGGTAGTCTTCCATCAGCCGGTCAACGGCCTTCACGCGTGCGTGCTTCTCTTTCTCTGCCTTGTCCCGGTACGCCGCACCTTGCCCGTAATCGGCAGAATACGTTGCGCGAACGCTTTCCCAGGAAGGCACGCCACCAGTCATGAATGCCGTACTCGATACGTCGGTAATGTCGTCGTCATCGTTGGTGACTGCGACGTCATCAATCGCATCGAGTAGCTCGTCGTCGTCGTTGTCGAGACCGAGCTCGTCGGCGACTTCGTATTCCATCCGGATGGGGTCGAGCGTGTCTTCGTCGCTCAGGCGGTCGTCGAGAACTTCGCTAACACGATCCCGAATCGACCGCTCATCGCCTTCGTTCGTACTCGCGTCAGTATCTGTGTTGGTGGACGACGGTAGTTCCCCGACGTCTTCGTCTGGGAAGTTCTCTTCTACCGTGGACTCACTCTCGTCACCGTCGTCTTCTTTGACTGCGTGCGTGAAGTCTCCTTCACCGTCCTCACCGTCGCTGCTGTCGTTGTCGCCACCGAACTCGATGTTCTTGTTGTGGCCGTTATCGACGTTGTTAGTTGGATTCTGTGCGTCGTCTGTCGTGCCGGCAGAGTCTGATGGGTCTGCCGAAGGTTGCTTATCCGTCATGTTGACTACAGCAGAGGAGGGAGTGCGGCGCGTGGTGTGTTGCGACCGCGTCTCGCTCGCTGCTTACCATCTCGTAATTGTGTATTGACCATAAGGCTTTGGCAACTAAACATATCAACCCAGCAACCACGCAGAAGTCGCCGTTGATCCCATTGAACCGACGACAGACAGCACCGCCGGGGTATTCACGCCCCCGCACTCCCGCGACAGCACAGCAACAACACCGCAACAGCAGAGCGTTGCCACCCTCGAAACCTAGGTCATGATTCAGGGTGCCAATGAATTTGGGCGCTAGAGTGTTTGTATCGAGTGTTCTATGGGGGGCGACACCCTTGGCAGGCTTAGACGGGTGGTTACTCCGTTCTCAATCAGAGCGTTTCTCTTTGTTCAGAATCTCAGTTTTCTCTATAAGGGTGCCAAGGGTGTCACCCCCGTCTGTTTGTTCGGTTCAGAGCTTCTGCTCCGCGATTTCGTTGGCACCCTCTAGAATTCTGGGGGTGCCAAGGGTGCCAATTGACAGTTTTGTTAAATTAGGGGCAGTTTTAAATATGACCTCGTCCTATCTGTCGATACCCAAGCGATGGGTGCGTTGACTACAGCAACCAGGGGTGGTGCCCTGGTTCTCTACACCGAATAGTCACAACGCTTTTATTAACTGAGTGCGTAGATGTTGTTAAGGGACGTAGTGTCCCGTGACTACAGCACCCTCCCGGGTGGTGCCGGGACACTCCTTTCATTCTCAAACTGACCAGCGCCGGCTCTGTCGCCCCATATATTTCACTACTAACGCCGCCGAACTTAATGCGTGCTGCGCCCTACGTTGCAGTGTCCTCGAAGAGGGGACGGTGGCGACCTCACGCATGTATTAGCAATCGACCTTTCGTCGATGAGTCAGGTTTGTTCGGTCTGAGGGATTCCAGTCCCTCATTCTCTCTTGCGTTTTGCGCTTCTGTGCGGAATTGGTTAACGTTTGCATGCTTGATAACGAGTAGTAGAGGAGCTAACGCGGTGGTTGGTGGTGCCCCAGCTCTTGTGGTTCGGCTCTCCAGGGGGTTCGAGTCCTCCGGCGTTGTTGTCGGGAGGGGAGAGGGTTTAACCTAGTCTGACTGCTATTTCTAATCAACTATGTCAAGTAACAAATCGCGGAATCCGGTTCGATGCAGCGACTGTGGCAGTGTGGCCGACGGACGCGAAATCATCCTTGATTGGGAGCTGGGCAGAGCAATCGACCCGTGGGTATGTCACGGGTGTCGCGACGGGGACGCGAGGGGATCGTGACGGACTACGACTGCCCGGCATGTGGTGCCGAATTGGAACGTGTCGAGACAGAGAACACGACGACGGTTCGGTGCCCGGAATGCCCCGACTCGACGCTCCGGAACGTGCTTGTGGACGTGGCGACGTCGATTCTCTCTGTCGGTCGTTAGGAAAGTGCTAACAAAGTTAGGTGATGCTTAACTTCGTACCTTGAATGCGGTGGGGGTGTTCGAATTTACTACAAGGCGGGCAGGTTACCAGGAAATAGTGCAAACTTTTAGTTGGTGTGTGAGAGGGGTAGTTAACATCTAATGGGAGTTCAAAGTGACCTGACCGGGGATGCGCAAATCCCCGAGGACAAAATCTTCTGCAAGGTAACCGATAGTCTCAGAAGTGATAACGAGCACGAGCGGAACCGACGTCGTCTTTCCGAAGAACTCCACGGCGAGTACGGGTACACGTACGACCAGATGGACATCGAGTACACGGTCAAAGCAGGATCCGAAAGCCGTGACGTTGACTTAGTTGTCTTCGACCAAGAAGGCACACGCCGGCAGGAGGACATTCGCGTTGTCGCTGAAATCGAACCGGAAGAAACCGCACCCGATGACCCCGACCACGGTGTCGGGCAAGCGAAGTCGTACATGCGTCTCGCTCCTGCTGAATTCGGGATTTGGTACAACGGTGAGGAGCACTTCTACTTCCACCAAGCGGACGGGAAAATCACGGAGGTGAAAGACGTCCCGCCGCACGGTGCTACGCTCGAAGACATCGAGGAGCGTGACTTCGACCAGCTCACGCCAGCGGTTGAACTGAAAACCGAGTTCAAGCGCTGCCACAACTACATCGCGTCAAACCAGGGCCTGTCGAAAACTGACGCGTTCCACGAGCTTCTTAAAATCATCTTCTGCAAAGCTCACGACGAGCGTCACTCCTCACGAGTCCGGTTCTACGTCACCGACGACGAGCGTCGGAGCAACCCTGACGCGTGTAAGCGGCGTATCTCGTCGCTCTTCCAGGAGGTAAAGGATGAACATCCCGATATTTTCGGTGACGAAGCCCAGATAAACTTCGAACCGGACGTGCTTGCGTTCGTTGTTGCAGAGCTCGAACCGTACCTGCTACTCGACACGGATTCTGACATCAAGGGCGAGGCGTACGAAACCATCGTCGGGTCGAATCTCCGAGGTGATCGTGGTGAGTTCTTCACGCCGCGAAACGTGTGTCAGGCAGGCGTGCAGATGGCGTTCCACATGAAACCGGAGCGTGACTGGGCGAGCTTGGATGTTATCGACCCAGCGTGTGGGACGGGCGGGTTCCTCATCTCGGTTATCGAGTACATGAAGCGGCAGTTCATCGAGCAGCAGGAGAAGAAATGGAACGACCCGGAGAAGGCGCGGCGTCGCGCGATGGACTTGCTTCAGACGTACTGCGAAAATCACGTGTATGGGATGGATTTGAACCCGCAGCTGGTGCGTGCTGCGCAAATGAACGAGGTGATGCACGGGAACGGGCATCGCAACCCATTCCCGGCAAACAGTCTCGTGTACCCCGACAGTTGGGAGGACGACAACGTGGAGTTGGGGATGTTCGACTTGCTGTTCACGAACCCGCCGTTCGGGAGTAACATGAGTGTCGATGAAAAGGACGTACTGCGGCAGTACGACCTCGCTCACCGGTGGGATGGCACGACGAAGAAGTCGGAGTACCGGAAGTCGGTGCCACCGCAGCAATTGTTCATCGAGCGGAGTGTGCAGTTGCTGAAGCCAGGCGGTGTTGCGGCTATCGTTACCCCGGACAGTATATTGACGAACCCGAGTGAGAAGTTCATTCGTCACTGGTTGCTGAAGCACACGAAGGTTGTCGCATCGATTGGCCTGCCGCGAGAAACGTTCCTGCCGTACACGCCAACGAAAACGCATCTGATGCTGGTGGAGAAGCGTGACTCGCCGATAGATAATCCGTCGCTTAGCGGGCATGAGGCGTTTATGGCGTCTGCTGAGAAAATCGGGACGGACAAGCGTGGTGAACCGATTCACCTTCGTACGCCGGAAGGCGATAAGATTGTAGATGGTGGTGGTGACCCGATCGTTGATGACGACTTGCCGTCTGTCGTGCAAGCGTTCAAGGGGTGGTACAAGTGACTGTGTTTGATCCTGCTGAAGAGCTCTTGGAGAAGGATGTTGACGTGGCCGAAACGCCTGCGCGTGACTTAGAGCACACGATGGGTGCGTCTGCGTACACGGGCGACTACGGTCACGCGATGGACATCGTCGAGGAAACCGAGTATGAGGTTGTTGAGCTTCAGGACTTGTGCGAGCGCGTGTTCCGCAAGTCTCGATTCACCCGCGTGTACGTCGATAATCCCGAGTACGGGCATCCGTACATCGCGCCGACCGAGGTTGGGTCGCTGAAGCCGTGGTACCGGCAAATCAACAACACGTCCAAGGCGTACGTTTCGAAGAAACAGCACGATATCAACGAGTACAACGTTGAGGAGGACTGGATTCTCATCACGTGCTCCGGGAGTGTGAACGTCGGGAGCGTGTTCATGGCCACGGACTTCCTCTCAGACTACTTCCTCACCCACGACATGATTCGGGTCGTGCCGGAGGAGGACACGCTTGAGGGGTATCTGTACGCGTATCTCGACTCCTGGGTTGGGCGCGTCATTATGCTGCACAACGAGTTTGGTATCGGCATCGACCATATTGAGCCGGAGCAGATTGAGGATATGCCGGTGGTGTTGCCGCCGGAGGACGTTCGTCGAGAGATTCATGAGAACGTCAAGGAGGCGTATGCTGCGCGAGAGGAGTTCTTACAGAAGAACAAGCGGACGGTAGAGGAGACGGGCGATGTCTTAGAGGCGCTTGGCAATAATGAGGACGTGAAACCGGACGACTTCGAGCTGTAGCGGGCTCCTCCTATTCAGGTTTCGTTCCGTAGTTCTTGGATTTCGTTGCGGAGTTGGAGTAGCATCGGTTCTGGGCCGCAGGCTGCGCGTCGTGCTTCGTCTGCGAGTTCGCGTTCGTTCTCGTCGAGTGTTTCGAGATCCTTTTCCAAGTTGGTGATTCGTTTGCGGACGCGTGTGCGGATTTTCTGCTGGTAGGCTTCGACGTTTTTGATGTCGTCGGTGTCTGTGCCTTCGAGGACTTCTCGTTCGCGTTCTGTTAGGAGGGCGCGTTGTTGCATGGTTGGGTGTTGGGTGGGGCTAGCATTAAAAGCCACGTCGAGTTTAGTCAGTGCTTCCAACATTCGCCAAAGCCTTTTATTTCACTAACCCATCATTTGAAATGTAGACAATGACAGACCAACAATCAACTCGCTACACAGAAGAACAGCTGGCAGAAGCGTACAAGAACCTCTCCGAAGACAAGCGCGAAACCATCAAAACCGAGTCCTACAACCGCGCACACGACAAATTCGACAACTCAGACGCGCTCCGAGAAGCGCACCACACCGACGAAAACGAATTCCGCTGGGTTGGCCTGGAAATCGAAGTCACACACGCCGTCGATGTCAACCAAGATTGGGGTTTCACTCTGATTAGCGGTGTTAACGCCCAAACACAGCCAGAAACGCACGACGTCGCCTATCGATTCCTGCGTGTCTGGCTCGCCGAACTGAAGACGGAACTTCGCGGGCACCTCGACGAAGAAGTTGAGGGACTGAACGCGCTCGTAGAATTGGCTGAACTCGCCAATAGTGTCGAAGTTGTTCCAAAGGAGGAGGATGGCGAATGACGCGCGACTGGGACTCACTCATCCCACTCCTCGACACGTGGACTCTCGACACCAAGACCGACGACAAGCGTGTGTACGAGCACTCAGAGCGCGTAGCGCGGATTGTGCTGGAGATGAACGGCGACCTGGTGACGCGCGCAAGCCTCCAAGGTCGCGGTGGCGGGGAGTGGACGCAGAACGCTCGCGTCCCCGACCGTGACTGGGCCAACGCAGACCAAGACGACCACAAGAACGAGCTTGTCTGCCACCTGGAACAGTCGTTCGGTCGGAACCTCGACAGTTACCCGCTCAGAGAGTCTGAAACGTCCGAGAACGACGATGCAGGTGTAGACGTTGTTGAAGAAGACGATGCAGTGGTCGTGGACAACACTGAATCGACGCAGGCGACGCTCGACGAACTCCTCGAATCCTCAGACATCATCGATGCGGAAGACGACTCAGAATTCGTGGTGGATGAGAGCAACTCGGACGTGCTCGTCCGAACGCGATAGCCCTCCTGGCGGTTCACGTGGGGTTCGATTCCCCTCAGGGCACTCCGACGAAGCGTGTCCCCGCTTCGTCACCCCCTCCAAAAGATGACTCGAACAAAAACCAAAAACGTCGAAGAGGAACTGACAGTACCGCCCGACGCAGAAGCGAATATCAAACGAATCCGCGCAAACGCGTTCTGCTCAAAATGCGGTACCTACGAACCCGCATGCGGACTGACTGAAGCAACTGGCGACGGTCGCTGGCAGTGCGTAGACTGCGACCAAACCGACTTCTCCGTCTTCGGTGGTGAAGGCCAATGACGATGGTCTCCGTCGAGACCTACGGCGACATCAACTCACGTTCCGAAATCTCGGGGCGTGGCGCCGATGTGATTGCGGAGCTGCTGTCTGAAGGCGTCGAGACCGTCGTGTACGTTCCCGGTTGGATGGTCGATGACTACGCTCTCGACCCCGTCGCCGGTGGAAAAACCCTCTACGTGGCGTCAGTTACCGACTATAGCGACGCTGCTTGGATGCTCTCGCAGCCAGACGGTAGTACTGAATTCGTGGCGAAGAGCCAAGCCGTGGTGTTCCAGCGCGCGTCCGATTCGATTCAGAGCCCGCAGCAGGGCCTTGACCAATTCGAGCGGGGTGAGTCCCGATGACGTTCGTCGAGGAGCGGTCTGTGGAGCTCGACACCCCGGATGTAGAGTGCCGGTCGTGGCATTCTGACGGTCGATATCACGTCTCCCAGGGTGGTCGCATCGTCACGTTCCGACCCCAGGGTGGATGCGTGCGTGTTGTTGGTGACACCGGACAAGACGGCGTCGTCACTCCCGATGGGATCCCGGACGAGGTGCGTAACCACGTGCTATCCATCGGCTGGCGAATTCACGGCGCCGAAGTCGCCGATGGTGGCTTCACGCTCCTCTCAGGTGATGTGCGATGAGTAGTGCCTCGATTCCCCGCAGCGTGCGAATGGAGGCGGCACAAGCAGACCCAGACACCGTATTCACGCCCGGTCAGAAGAAAGCGGTCAGGCAAGCAATCAACTACTGCTCGGTCGTTGACCCGTCGATTGCCGACCTGTCTCGACTCCAAGCACGCGTTGAGGGCGGCTACGTGTTGACGAAGAAAGACCGACGTCGGCTCCAAAACGTGCTGAACAAGTTTGGTGCGCAAAACTTGACTCGGAGCGAGCGCCGCATCAACTCCTGGGCCAAGAGCGCGCTCTGGGACGCTCATCGCCCGCGAGGTGATTCACGGTGAGTACCTCGAATCAAACGTCTCGTCTGAAGGAACTCGTGATGTGGCAAACGTACAGCACGCTGCGTCGCGTTCTGTTCGCGCCGCTCATCACGCTCGTGTTCTTCGAGAGTCTCGCACAGGTGCCCGAAATAGCGCTCACGCTCGCGCTCGGCGTCTTCTCACTCCCGCTCTTCCTCGCGGGCGTCGTCACGCTCGACCCGCTCATTCTGTACGTCGTCGCGCTTGTGTGGACGAGTGATTTGGTGTATCTCGCGTACTTCAACCACGGGCTTTCTCTCGGTGGTGATTCGCCTTGTTGACGCGCGAGCAACTGTTCACAGTCGCCGCACTGGTGCTTCTCGCTACCGTCTTCATCGGTGGCGTCACGTGGGCTATCGCTGCCGGAGACACCTACGAAACCCCCGCAGAACGCACGCCTGAGCCTGAGTGTGAGAACCCGGGCGTCGCTATCGAGCCCGACGAAGACGGTACTGGGATCGTGGCCGGTCGGGAATGTAACACATCGAACGACGACTCTGACGAGACGCCTGCTCCCGTCCCCTACGGGGAACCAGGGACGCGCGTCTAACTCGGTGCGGAGTGAACCAACGAGCATTGCCAGACCGGTGTAAACCGACTTTTGGAAGTTACGAGCACCAAGAACGTGTGCATCAGCTACCACTTTTAAATAGTACCAACCAAACACGTAGTCAGGGCCGAAGAGTGACAATAACGAACGATGACCGGGAACGATACCAGACAGCTGTCAGTGACTTCCACACCCAACACGAACCCGACAGCTGCTTCCCAACCGCCCTGAAGAACATCCTCGACGAACTCGCCGACCGCAAAGACAACCCAGACCTCCGCTACAGCATCAGCGACCTCGGCGACGCCCTCGGCTACGTCGAGAACCGCGCCTCAGCCTCTGACCGACTCGCCGCACGCCTCGACCCACTTCTCGAAGACGCTGGCTGGGAAGTCAACCATATGACCGGCGTCGGCTACGACCAACTCCAAACCATCATCGAATCTGACGACCGCTCACTCCCGCTGTGCGAATTCCACGAACAATACTTCGAAGACATCGGCCAACACACCGAGAACTACACACCAGAAGCGGGACTCGACGGATTCGGAAGATGGAAACACGTCATCGTCCCTTTCAAAATCAACGACAACACCGTGCTCTATTTCGACCCCTATATCCAGTTCTACCACGATCTCGACACCATCGACGATGACGGCGCGATGAACGTGCCCATCAAGGCCTTCAATGAATGGTGGACACGACCCGAAAAACGTTGGGCGCTGTGGCTCGAACCATCTAAACAACAAACGCTGTCAGCAGCGTTCGGGGATGAATAGCATGGTTACAACGGAAGCATCACCAGACGACGCAATTCGCGTTCAGAACCCAGAAGCACTCCAAGGCGGACATGCAGAGATACGCCTCAAGCGCCATCTCGGTAGAGGTGTCTACGTTCACGACGTTCACGAACTCCCGAACGGGAACCTAGAAGTTTCCCTGGGGAACGCCTCCCCGCGAGACCTCAGCGACTGTCGTGACCACGACAACGTTCTGAAGTTCATCACGCTCCGGGACGTGTACACAATTGAGGCCGAGAACACCGGGCAAGGAGTGTACCTCATCGATGTTCCTGACCGCAGCGACGTTATCGATGGCATCGATGAGCGCGAGGAAGAAATCAAGGAGAAGCTCGATTTCTCGATGGCGCAAGCCATCTACAAGCACGTCTACGACCTTCCAGCCGTCCGAACACAACTCAACCCTATTCTCCAGATTCTGCGCGCCGCTCGCAACCGACGAGGACTCACTGTCACGCGAATCGACGATAACCAGCGTTCGAAGAACACTCGCGAATACGTTGACCTATTGAAGAACTTCGGGTACATCAGAGTCGAAAACGACGAGATTCTGCCGGGTGAGCGCCTGCAATCCGCTGACCTGAATGAGTACACTTGGGACGAGTTCGGTCGGAAGTTCCTTGGTGACGTCGTACAACGAGGGTACGTCACGATCCGAGACGAGCTGAACCTCAGTATGCTCGGGCATTACCAGAAGTTCTCTGGTGCGTACTACTTCGACGCTATTCAGCGTGGGAAGCAAGACCTGTGGCTAGACATCGACACTATCGCGGACAACTTCGAGGAACTTCACGGGGAGCGCAAAGACCGGTTCTATCTCCAGGACAAGTTTGGTGAGCTTGCCTCGGTGGATGTTGTTGAGAAGGATGGGGACTACGTGCGGTCGGAGGCGGATATCTACGAGCAGGTGGCTCGTGACACACCAACGGCGTGAAAACGGTCAGCGAAGTCCGGCTTCGTCCATCATTTCGACCGCGAGATGGTCGGGTTCTTTGCCGAGGTAATTGCTTCTGAAGGTGTCGCCGTCTTCCCAGCCGCCCCACTGCATGATAACTTCGAGAGAGTACGGAGCACTCAGTCCGTAGTACGTTGAGGTGGCCCAGGTGCGGCGGAGGTCGTGCGCGGTGACGTGCAGCCAATCATCGTTCCCAGTCTCTTCGGCCAACGTCTCGACCGCGCCGGTGGTGCCGTTCCCGCCAGCAATCCAGCGCTGCACCGTCCGCGCAGACACATCGACCAACGGGTCTTCCTTCGTCAACCCACGTGCGTTTTTCAGCATCACTGCTTTCTGCTTCGTATCGTTGCTAACGGGGCATTCTCGGAACCCAGTCTTGCCTTCCCGCACCCTGAGTTTGTGCGCTTCCTCGTCGCCGTCGAGCCTGCGGAAGTCGCGTGTTGCAACGCGCGGGACTTCTTCTGATCTCAGTCCATCCAGCATCAACTCGACGGCCAGCTGCTTCCTCGGTTCCTCAGAGAAGTACTCTACCAACAGGTCTTGCTCCGAAGGATTCAGCCAGCAACGGTACCCGTCGTCGCTCGGCATCGGTTCAATCTGCATTAGACAGCACCTCTTGGGTGATGGATGACAGCGTAGGTTCCGTCCGGGTGATGCATTTCTGTGTAGTCATCCCGGGGGATGATTTCGATATCGCCGGTTTTCCGGGGGTCGGTGTCTCGGAGCGCGAGGAATGCTTCCTGTTCGGCGTCTCGTTTCTCGGTTGATTTGTATGCGTGTGCCGGGCGGAAATCCTCATTGTATATGAAGACGATGTGATGGGTATTCCCGAACTCTGGCCGATAGCGGCATGGAGGCACGTCGTTGTCCTCGTCGGTGAGTGGCTCAATCTGCATTATAGGAGGAACACCTCAGTGCAGGTCGGCTCCTTACAGTTCACATCTATATTCCTTCCTGGAGAACTGATGAAGCACCCCCGACGACCACAGTCGGGGCAGGTTGCTTCAACGACGAAGTACTTGACCAGCCGGTCAAGCATGTTCGGGGTTATCTCGTGGTCGTCGTGTGTGCGGTCGTGATTCCGTTCGATACTATCTGCGTGTGGAGGGCGATTTGTCATGTCGTCTTCTACCTATATCTAGGGTTTTCCGACACTTAACACTTGTCGCCAGAACAAACACGTCCGAAAATAACCCTCAAACCACCGTCCACCACTACTCACCCCCACCAAAACACCAAACGCGTCGTAGAAACAGGGGAACACGACACTCGTTGTTGGTAAGACTCAGAACTCGAAATCCGCATCGGGTCGGACAAATCGGTCTTCGTTCGCATCCTCGATACCCTCCTCCAGCTCACGCTCGACGACACCCGAAGGGTGTACCGGCGTCTGTCCTGGTTCCGACGCTATCGCAAACAACACGTTCGCATCCTCGCGTAGATGCTCGACCCTTTCCTGCATCTCACTCGGAGTCATGCTCGACACCAGGGTCGGGGTCGCAATAACTCGCGGGGTCAGAATCAGTCGTCGGCGGAAACCCACGCGCCCACAAGCAACACCAACAACCCGACACCCAACACCGGATTGAACGACACCCTGCTAATGTGATTGTAGTAGCCGCCGGAAACGAACGCTGCGAACGTCAGGAGCACGACAACCGCGAGTGCAACGTCTCGAAGCACCCCACCGTCACTCATCGCCGAACCTCCGTCTTTCTAACTTCCACCCAGAGATTCCTGCATGCCGGATGGAAAACTCGTTGCGTATATTGTCCTGTAGTGCGGATATCCGGGTCTTTGTGGGTGGTGTTTCCTTTTCTAAGATGAACGGATTCAGTAACAAAGTCGATAGCTTCTTCCAGTGCATCGTATTCTGAAGCGTAAGTCCCTAGGTACTCAGTGATAGTTTCTCCAGCATACCATTTCTGAACGATATACACGTGCTCACCCATCGTTGGTCACCTGCTGGGAGTAGTGCAGATGCAGGGATGCACCGGCTGCTAGTAACGTTCCCACGGCAGCGACTCCGTACGTGAGTCGCCACATGATAGCCGTGACCGTGGGCTCTGTCGGAAGTAGGCTCATCGCGGCCACACTGATGATGCCGAGCACGACAAGGCCGACAGTAGCCAGTAGTTCTGACCTCTCGTCACTCATCGGGAACCACCTGCTGAAGCTCGTCTGTCGAGTCGAGACGATACTCGGTGTAGTCGGTGACGTGCAGCACCTGTGTGTAGTCCATCAGTGCGTCTGCATCGCCCCAGTTCCACGGCCATTGGAGTCCATGCCATCCTCGATGTCGTTCTGCGTGCCCGTGCAACGACCCGAGGCTGAGGGATTGGTGTCCGCACTCGGTGCACCGATACACGACTAGTTCGTCACTCATCGTCGTCCCACTCCGTTGGTGTCAACCCTCGCAGACACGATTCACAAACGCGTTCAGCACCGTGGAAATACTCGGGTCGGTCATGTGTCGGGAACGTCTCGACGTTCGTTCTGTCGCACGATGGGACGCCGCAGTCACCAATCTTCTTCCACTCGACGTGTTGCGTGGCGTTACTCATCGGTCGTCACCTCGTTCCTCTGGGAGCGTCATGTACCGAGTCTCATCAAGCCGGAACACCGGTTCGTCAGCATCGACACTCCGAGGGACGTCGAGATTCTCAAGCGCGAGATGCAGTTCATCTCGGGTGTCGCAGTGCAGCACGATCGGGTCAGCAACACTGTCGGGGAGCGTTTGGAGCAGCGCGCCATCTCCGATGGCGGTGAGCACGTCGAGCAAATCGTCACTCATCGGTTTCGCCCTGGTTCGGCGTTGGTGTCGGTTGTTTGACTGTGACAATGAACGTCTCCCCGCAGCGAACACACCGATAGGCGCGCGTATCGTTCGTTGACATCAATGCACCGCCGCATTCGAGGCAACCTACGTAGTCACTCATCGGTCTCGACCTCTCCCGATTTCTCCCGGGAACACGGCACCACAATCCAGGCAACTGTACGCCGTGCCCTCGTCAATCAGGAGCGCGTCACAGTCGCGGCACTCGACGTCCGAAACTGTGCCAATCATTGAGAGTCACCTGTCGTCCATCGGTGCCCGTTCAGGCACAGTCGCGTCCCGTCCGTCCACCCGAGACGTGTTGGTGCACCGCATTCCGGGCAGTCGTCACATCGGTCTCGACCCTCTACTTCACTCAAAGACTGTTGCAGTCGGTCGCGCGCCTCTTCTGTGGCCTTCAGCAGTTGCTTACAGGTTTGGAATTCTTGCTGATCGTGTTCTCCTGGGTTCTGGTTGTATTCCTGGCGGAATTCGCGCAGCTGCCCGATTCGTTCCTCGATACGAGCGAGTTCCCTGACCTTCGCATGTTCTTTGAGTCGCATGATGTCCGATAGTTGTGCTGGCCCGCCGGTGCCGCTATCGCCGTCGTCGGCGGTCGTCATAGACCCACCCGTGCGAGAGCACAGTGCACGATTCCTGGGTTATCTGACGTGAACACGGACAGAATCATTGCCAGCACGACTGTCCATGTCCCAATATTCGGGAACCCGGTAAGCATGAGCGCGAGCGCTACGACAGAGGAACCCAGCATGTATCTACCGACGCGCCTTGGGTCGGTGGCGTGGGTGTCGTAGTCGCAGTGCGGGCACGCTGCGTGACTCGTTAGTGCGGTTTCGTCTGTGGCGTCGAAACTGTGCATCTCCGCTGTGTGGAAGAGGTCGCCTTCCGTGTCGATATCTTGCGGTTTCTCGCCGCCCGATAGTGTATGTTTCATACGGATAGTAGTAGAAACTTTATAACAAAAAGGGTTCCGCCTGTGCTGCCTGATTAGGCGGGGGTAGACGTGCTCTACGTCATGTTTTCGGGCGGCGCGAGTGGGGTCGGTTCAGTCCGGACGTGGAAGGTTTTGGAGTGTCTCGATTCGCTCGGTCTTGCTCACCGATTCGTATTCGCGTTTCCACGCGTCTTCGGTGTCTGAATGGTCGTTTCTCGCGGTTTTGGTAAGACGGTAGAACCGTTCAGGCGCGTCCTCGATGTCCACGTTCGACGCCGGGAGCGTGTGCACTGCGTTGTCCGCAATCAGGGTTTGCAGCGTTTTGCGGATCTCCTCGCTACTCAGTCTCGGGTTCAGGTAAGCGAGTTCTTCGAGGCTCGGAGCGCCGTGTGGGTGGCCGGCGATGTCAGAGATGAGGTTCCGTTTGTTGAGTTCGGGCGGTTGTGGTTCTTCGGTCATTATCCCAGGTGTCGCGTGCTGTGTGGATAACTCTCAGGGCCAGCACACCCCTCGTTGTGAGTGGTGCGGGCTACTAGTCGTCAGGGAACAAAATGAGACAGTCCGCCTCAACGAGTGACCGGCCAGCAATCTCCCATCGATTCTCCTCCTCGTTCTCAACCGTTCCGGCTTTCTCGAAGATTTCGACGCGGTCGTCCTTGATAGCGATTGCAGGCATCAAAACAACCGACTCAACCCCCACACAAAGTATTTTGCAAAATAAAATATGTGACAAAGAAGTGTGATTCATCACACTCACACGTCACACTCACATGTGACGCTCACACCTCACAGTCACAAGGCACAGTCACACCTCACATCCTCGACTCACACGTCACCTGTTGGTAAGACCGGTCTCACCGCCACAACCTCCGGACTCGACGTTACTCAGGCGCGAATTCGTGCGCCGAATCAGTCCCAGCCCTGGGGTCGTACTCCACATACGTTTCCTCGGTCACGCTCGTTGATTGATGGCCAAGATACCGACTAACCTCATACAGTGACGCATCGGTTTTGTGAACGAGATGTGACCCGAGCCCATGTCGAATATTGTGACTCGATATCAACCACCGATTCGGTTCTGGGTTGCTCCCGTCTTCCGGCTGCGCGGCGTTGGCGTCTGCGTACGTTCGGCGGTTGATGCCGGCGTTATCAGCCGCGTTGATGACTACCTCGTTAATCGCTTCAGCCGACAGCGGCGCTCCACGCTCCCCGACAAACAACTTCTCATGGTCGCGTCCCCCCAGGTAATCGTCTCGAATCCCACCATCCAACCACTTGTGCAACAACCCATCCAGGTTCGGCTGCCACGCAACCACTCGCTCCCGTCCGTTCTTCGTCACCGAACTTGGGAGCGTGATTTCTCTCGCATCCCGGGAGAGCATATCGAGCGTGACCGCTTCTGCCTCCCCACGCCGCATGCCAGAGTGCCAAAGGAGGCGTATCAACAACTGGTTCCTCAATCGATTCTGCTCCACATTCGCTTCCATCGCGCGAACGTCCTCCGCATCGACCGCGTAGTCCTCACCGTCCTCCAACTGCTTGCTCTGCTCCGTCGATTTCGACATTCCCCACAAAGTCTTCTTCTGCCCATCCCACTGCCTCAGCGGATTCTTCTCAATCTTCTCAAGCGCCACGAAATGGTCGTACATCGCGTAAATCCTATCCCAACGATATCGCGGGGTTGTGCCGTTATACTGGGCCGATAGGTCTTCACCGACCTCCATCGCTTGCTCCGACGTCACATCGTACGCCGAATCAATATCGTGTTCGTCGAGCCAGTGGTCGAACCAACGCACGTCCTGTTGGTACCGTTTCGTTGAAGCACTCGCTCGCTGATCATCGTCATTGTCGTCAGTGCCTGCTTCCAGGGTTTTTGCGTACGCTTTGATTTCTGCACGACACTCGCTAATATCTCGATATTGACGTGGAGGCATCTATTGAGCCTCCGAAGTTCGGTAGTAGCGACGCTCGTTCATGGACTCGTCGTACGTCCATTGCACGTCGGGATACCAGCTCGCTGCACGCGTCAACGCGCGTCTGGTTTTGTTGTTGTCAGACTCAACGAAATCCGCCCAAAACCCGACCGTGGACATCTCCCGCGTGAAATCAAGCCCAGAAAGCCCGCTATGTGCTCGTTCCTCCATAATCTCGTTCATCCCTCGGAACTCGCTGCCGTCGTCCATCACCGGAAGCTGCACCGCGATGTCGTCGGCCAGGTCATCAATGTCCTCCTCGTCTGGCTGCACTGCGGTATCGACGCGCCCGACTTCTTGCTCGATACGGTCGAGTCGTTCAGTGACGTCACCCATCGCTATCTCGACCGCGTTAGTGACCTCTTCTGCGTCGATGCTCGCGGTCTCGCCGTCGTTCATTCGTCCTTCGACCTTCTCGTTCGCAGACGCTCGCAACAACTGCGACAGGGACGGATACTCCCCCGTTTCTTCAAGGAATGCCTCGAACTTCTCTTTGCGTTGTGGAGTCATGCGCACCATGATTCGTTCCGTCCTGTTCGGCATGCTCAGGCGCTCTCTATGCAGAACCAAAAGCGTGTACAATCATTTGCACCACTATTAGCAGGGAGAACCGCGTCATCTGAAGGGAGAGCAGTTCTCCGACGGGCAGTTGTCGTTCTCTCGCAGCGTATCCCCTTTTCACGCGGTCGCGTTTCGACTCGTCCGCGTTCACTAGAGCGGTCTTCCCCGTCCGACTGGTGCGCACGCCTTCGATGAGATGTCCCGGAGGTCCGGACGTCTCCGCCATGCTTCTTATCGGTGTGGCAGCCCAATCACGGACATCTCTCGAACTGGACGAGACCGCCGTCAGCCCCGTCGGTCTGACGCGCAGTGTCGTCTGCCGTGAGGGTCAACGCACGCAATGAACGACGACTCGATCGCTGCTGCGCAACTCCACGCGCTCGCGGAAACGACGCCAGACGTGCTCGTCACCATCGACTCGGACAGCCGGGTCCAGTTCGTCAACCCGGCGGTCGAGGAGGTACTCGGGTACACCCCCGAGGCGCTGACCGGCGAGTCCCTGACCACGCTGATGGCCGACGATCTCGGGCGCCGGCACCTCGACGCGATGGAACGGTATCTCGACACCGAAACGCGCACGCTAGACTGGGACGCCGTCGAGCTTCCAGGGCAACACGCGAACGGCCACGAGGTCCCCCTGGAGATATCGTTCAGCGAATTCACCAGCGACGGCGAGCGGTTCTTCACGGGCGTCATCCGGGACGTCTCCGAGCAGCGACGCCGCTCCGACCAACTAGAGCGCCTGAACGAACTGGGGCTGGCGCTCTCGGAGGCCGAGACGTTCGACGAGGCCTGCGAGCGAGCGCTCACTGCGGCCAGCGACGTCCTCGGCCTCTCGATCGCGACGATCGATCTGTACGACGGTGACACCGGCAGCCTCGAGTCGTGTGCCCGCACGTCCCGCGTCGACGAACTGGTCGGCGACGGCGGGCTGTTCACGGCCGAGCGCGGGCTTCCCTGGCAAGCGTTCGCGCAGAACGAACCCCGGGTTTACGCGCGTCTGGACGAGATTCGGGACGTCGACGCCGACGAGACGCTCCTCGAGAGCGCGATGGTCCTCCCCATCGGGAAGCACGGGGTGCTCGTCAGCGGGGAGACGACGCCGGACGCGTTCTCCGAGACCACGCTATCGCTCGCGCGAATCCTCGTCAGGAACGTCGAGGCGGCCTTCGACCGTCTCGAACGCGAAACCACGCTCCGGGAGCGGACCACCGAGGTCGAAGAGAAGAACGAGGAGCTTCGGCGCCTCGAGCGGGTGAACGACGAGATACGGAGCATCGCGGCGGCGCTTCGGGACGCCGACTCGAGCGCGGAGATCCAGCAACTGGTGTGTGACAGGCTGGCGAACAGCGACCCGTACCAGTTCGTCTGGTTCGGCGAGCGCGACCTCTCGACCGGCGAACTCGTGCCGTCGGCGTGGGCGGGCGCGGAGGACGGCTACCTCGACGAGGTGACAGTCATGGCCGACGGGAGCGAGACCAGCCAGGAACCCGGCGGGCGCGCGATACAGAGCCGGGAGCCACAGATCCAGAACGACCTCCGGGCCGACCCGCCGTTCGAACCCTGGCGCCGGGCGGCGGTCGAGCGAGGCTATCGCGCGAGCGTCTCCGTTCCGGTCGTCTATCACGACACGCTGTACGGCGTGTTGAATCTCTACTCGGCCGAGGCGGGCATCTTCTCCGCCACGGAGGAGGCCGTGCTGTCGGAGCTGGGCGAGATGGTGGGGTACGCGATCAACGCCATGGAGCACTACGACGCGCTCGTCTCTCAGGACTCCATCGAACTCGAGTTCGCGATCCGGGACACGACCGACGAGTTGCTTTCGTTCCTCAGGGAACACGAGGGGACGTTCCGGTTGCAGAACGTGAGACGCCGCGAAGGACGAACGCTCCGCGCGTTCGGGGTGTTCGAGGGCGTGCCGACAGCGGCGGTTACCGCGTTCCCCGACGAGCACGGCGAAGCCGCCGACCTGACGGTGGTCAGGAGTCGGGGGGAGGAGACCACCGTGGAACTCGCTATCACCGGGGATTCGCTCATCATCGAGTTGCTGGACCGCGGGGCGGTCCCGACGACTCACCGGGCGACGCCCGAGGGTGGTCGGGTGTCGATACGCATCGCCAAGACGGCGTCCGTCCGGTCGTTCGTGGAGTTGTTCGAACGGCGGTACGACGACGTGGAACTCGTCGCCCGCCGGGAAGCCCCGGGACCAGTTCAGGACAGTACAGAACTCGAACGGACGTATCTCGATACCCTCACCGACCGTCAGGCGGAGGTCCTGGAGACGGCGTACTTCGCGGGGTTCTTCGAGCAACCCCGGGAGAGTTCGGCGGCGGACGTCGCAGAGATGCTGGACGTCTCTCAGCCGACTGTGAGTCGCCACATCCGCTCCGCAGAGCAGAAACTCTACTCGATGCTGTTCGGCGGAGACGAACGGTGACTCGAGTGCACCGGCACCGTCCCCACCCCGGGGTGTATCAGTATACCCCGGGGCGTGGAACCGGTGAAACTGGATACTGAGAACGAGTAACCCCGACTAGTTCGTACGGAAGTGTAGAGTCCCACAATGACTGCGACTATCGATCTAAACGAGGGCCCCGTGAGTCAGCACGTCGTCGAGAAGGTGTCAGAAGTGACGGATACTGATCCGACTGACCTGGAACCGCTTTTCAACACCGTCGACCCGGACAGCCTGAACACGCTGTTCAGCGACATCCAGTCCGCGTCGCCGCGAGACGAGGGGCACGTCGCGTTCCCCATCGCCGGTTGTCAGGTGACCATCTGGGCGGACGGACGGGTCGAGGTCGAGGAAAACGACGAAGCGGCGGCAGTGACCCCCGATGTCGCCTCGGAGGCCGAATCCTCGAGCGCTCCAGAGCCCACGGATTAATGGAACCCAGTACCGCGGGACGTCGACGTGACACACCGGAGCGGCGGACGATGACTGGGAACAGGGACGACCAAGCGGACGGTTCGCTGCCCTCCAGCGACGACCACTCGACGTTGTCTGACGACGGAGAACACTCGCGTTCACCCGAGACAGGGTCGGCGTCCTCGATGCGATGCGAGGTCTGTGGAACGGAGGTCGACCCGACAGGCTGGCACCCGGTTGCGACTCGCGTCGACGATAACGACGAATTTCATCTCTACACGTTCTGCAGCGACGAATGTCGCAGGAAGTGGCAGGCGAACGAGTGAGACATCCAGTGAACGGGCCGTCCGATAGAGTCGTCTTCCACTCAAGCCCACCCCTCGTCTCCCACTCAGACTCACCAGTCGTCTCCCACTCAGCCAAGGGCAACACCTAAGCGGGCGGCGGTCCCGTGACCGGCTAGTGTACGCTTCGATACCGGACCTGCTTCGCCTGCTCGCCGTGCCCGCGCTCGGCTGGGCGGCGGTGCGGGACTGGAAGACGCGCCGCGTCCCGAACGACCTCTGGTCGCCGCTCGCGTTCCTCGGCTTCGCTCTGCTGTTCTGGGAGGGACTGGTGTCCCTCGGCCAGCCCGGCGCCTTCCAGTTGTACGCGGTCCGGGTGGCGTTCAGCGTGCTGTTCGTCGTGCCGCTCGCGTACGGCTTCTGGTACGTCGGCGGGTTCGGTGGCGCGGACGCCCGCGCGTTCATGGTCCTCGCAGTGTTGCTGCCGACGTACCCCTACTACGAGGTCGCGGGGTACGCGCTCCCCCAGATCCATACGGCGGTCGGCATCTTCTCGCTGACCGTGCTCACGAACACCGTGCTCCTGGGACTCGCGTATCCGCTCGTGCTCGGCGCGCGGAACGCGCTCGCTGGCGAGTTCTCCTACGTGATGTTCGTCGGGCGGCGCGTTCGCGTCCCCGAACTCGCGACCACGCACGGCAGCCTCCTGGAGGACGGCGACGGCTTCACGCGGAACGGCCTCGACCTGGACGCGCTCCGCATGTACCTCCGGTGGCGGAACACGTCGCTCCCGGAACTCCGCGAGAATCCGGGGCTCCGGGACCCGGACACGCTCCCCGACTCCCCCGGAGAGCCGACGGACGGCGCGGTGATTCGGGACGACACGCTCACCCCCTCGGGCGGCGAACCGACGACCGACGGCGGCCACAGCGTAACTGACGACGCCAGCATCGACACTGACCCAGGCAACGTCGACGCCGACGACCCCTGGGGCGCGGCGGCGTTCCTCGGGGACATCGACGGCACCGCCTACGGCACGACGCCCGCGAAACTCCGGGAGGGACTCGACGCCGTCACCGAGCGCGAGGACGTGTGGGTGACGCCCGGCGTGCCGTTCCTCGTGCCGCTGTTCGTCGGCCTGCTCGTCTCCCTCACCGTTGGGGACGTGCTCTACTACGCGCTGGACGCGGTCGGATTCGCCTGAGATGCGCCGGTCCGCCCAGGCCGTCATCGCCGTCGGCGCCGGCGCGCTCGTCGCAGCGGGCGTCTACGGCTGGCTGTGGGCGAGTTTCGGCCTGCTGGTCGGCGTGTTCGTCGCGTACGCGTTCGGCGCGTGGGCGTTCGCTGACGGCTACGGCGACTGGCCGGAGCCCGACGGCCCGAACTGGGCGCAGGCCGCGTTCCCCGCGTTCGCGATGACTGTAACGCTGTTCGGCATCCCCATGTCGCTCCCGGACCGCCACCGCGTCGCACTCGGCGTGCTGGTGTTCGGCGCGGCCTACGGCGGCATCTTCCTCGGCGTCGCGTGGGCGGTCGACGCGACACACAGCGAGTGACACTCGACGCAGCGCGGAATCGATCGGGCGCGTAACACAGCAACGAGCGGACGCGTAACGGCTAACCGCCCGCGTCTCCGCGTTCCAGTATGGACTCCGATGCTGACTCCGACGGCGCCTCGTTCGGCGTCAACCTCGACTTCGGCGATGACGGCCTCGTCCCCGTCGTCGCCCAGGACGCCGAGGACGGCGAGATACTGATGCTCGCGTACGCCGACCGCGACGCCGTCGAGCGGTCGGCCGAGACGGGACGCGCACACTACTACTCGCGCTCCCGCGACGAACTCTGGGAGAAAGGCGCCACGAGCGGGAACACGCAGACTATCGAGGAGATCCGCGTCGACTGCGACGGCGACGCGCTGCTGTATATCGTCGAGCAGTCGGGCGGCGCCTGCCACACCGGCCACCACTCCTGTTTCTACCGCACACTCGACGGCGAGAACGTGGGGGAGCAAGTGTTCGACCCCGACGACGTGTACTGACGGAGTGGATTTCTCGGGTGCTTCGAACGGAGCTGTCGCCGTGAGTATCCAGAAAGCCCCACCCTGCCGGTTGAGCAATCGACCAACGGGCAGGATTGAAAGGGCCGGCCCTGTCGCGCGTGTTTGGTCGTCTCGCCGACCCCTATCGCGAGCGCAGCGAGCGATATGTTGGCGAGCGACCGCGACAGGGCCGGGGCTTTCTGGGTGTTCGTGGCGATGGTGGGTTCGGTTCCACCAGTCCGGACGTTCGAAAGATCAGAGAATCATCGAAACCACGCAGACGATACTCCTACAGAAAGCCTATCCACGAGAACGCCAACAGTCCACGTATGCCCGACGCGAAGGCCGCACCCGACGGCCTCGTGGCCGACCTGAAACGCGCCCGGGACGCCCGCGACGACGCCGAGGACGCGGTCGCTGACGTCGGCGAGTCCCGGATCCGCGCCCTCCGCGACGCCCTGACGGAACTGGACCGACTGCTCGCGCAGTACGAGGAGGACGCCACCGGGACGGGGGACTTCCAGTCGTATCTCTCCTTCCAGGACGACCTGGTGGCGTTCGTCGAGGAGTTAGACGACGACCTGCCTGAACGCGAGGCGTTCGAATCCCTGCTCGACCTGTTCAAGAAGCGACGGCTCTCGGACGCGGACTTCACGGAGGCCCGCAACCGGTTGTCGGACGCCCGCGACCTCGTTGGGCGACTCGACCACCTCGCTGACACCCGCAAGCGGTACGCGGACGCGCGCCAGGCGGTCGAGGAACGCGCCGACGAGCACGCCGCGGAGGTCGAGCACCTCGAGCGCCTGCGGCGACTCGGGAACGCGGACCTCGACGCGCCCGTGGAGGACCTCCGGGACCCCATCGAGGCGTACGACGAGGCCGTCCGCGAGGCGTTCGAGGCGTTCAAATCGAACGCGTCCGCGCGCTGCGTGCTCGACCTCGTGGCGACCGCGGAGTCCTACCCGCTCGTGCCCTTCGAGCCCGTTCCCGGGGACCTCCGGGAGTTCGTGGCGGGCGCGGACGACGCCGGCGGAGAGCCGATCCCCCAACTGCTCGAGTACGCGGAGTACTCGCCGTCGAAACTCGAGCATTACGTCGAGGAGCCACGCACGCTGAAGCGCGTCGTCGGCGGGAATCGCACGTACCTGGACCGACTCGACGCCGACCCGCTCGTGGTCGACTGGCCGCCCGCGCCGGCCGCCGAACTCCAGTACCGCGCCCGCGAACTCGTCGCGGTCGTCGGGCGGTTCGCGGACGACAGCGTACTCGAATGGCTCCACGCGGTTCGAGCGGCGGCGCGCACGAACGATTACGAGCGCCTGCGAACGGCGGCGGTCGCGGACCACGAACTCACCGACGGCGAGATGGAGCGCGCCGCCAGCGGGGTCGAGGACGACCTCGAGGCCGCGCGCGAAGCGGAGGCGGCGCTCAGGGACGCCCTATCGGAGTACTGAGAGACAGCAGCCAGCAGCGAGCGTCGGAGACGGGAGCGGTCTAGTTCTCGATGCCGGTCTTCGCAGCGCGGAGCGCGGCCGCGAACTCGGTCGCCAGTTCGTCGGCGCGCTCCTCGGTCGTCGCCTCCGCGTAGATGCGGACCACCGGCTCGGTTCCGGAGGGGCGCGCGAGCACCCACGCGTCGCCGTAGTCGAGGCGGTAGCCGTCGATGGTCGTGCGCTCGGCGTCGCTCTCGCGGGCGCGCTCCTCGGCGGTGCCGAGGATGGCGTCGCGTTCGGCGTCGCCGTCGTAGCCGACGTTGATGCGGACGTTGGCGTAGTCGCCGTACGGCGCGACCACCTCGCTCGCCGGTCGCTCGGCGAGCAGTTCGAGGAAGCGGGCGCCCGTGTACGCGCCGTCGCGGGTCATCCGGTAGTCGGGGAAGATGATGCCGCCGTTGCCCTCGCCCGCGACAGGGACGGACTCGTCCTCGGCGAGCAGTTCGCGGATGCGGGTCATGATGCGCGTGCTGCCGATGGGCGTGAGTTCGAGGTCCGCGCCCGTTCGCTCGCAGACGTCCACGAGGCGCTGGCTCACGTTCACCGCCGAAACCGTGGTGTCGCCCTCCTCGAGTTCGGCTTCCGCGAGCGCGGCGAGCGTCGCGTCGCCCTCGACGTATTCCCCGCGCTCGTCGAAGAAAATGGCGCGGTCCGCGTCGCCGTCGTGGGCGATACCGACGTCCGCGTCCGCCGCGCGCACCAGGCGTCCGAGGTCGTCGAGGTTCTCCCGCACCGGCTCGGGGTCCCGGCCCGGGAAGTGGCCGTCCGGCTGGGCGTTCACGGTGACGACGTCGCAGCCGAGGCGGCGGTAGAGCTCGGGGCTGGTGAGCGCGCCCGCGCCGTGTCCGGGGTCGAGCGCGACCGTGAGGTCGGCGTCCGCGATGGCGTCGCGGTCGACCGCCTCGAGGAGTTCCTCGACGTACGTCCGGCGCGCGGACTCGACCGCCAAGTCCGTGCCGACATCGTCCCACGCGACGTCGTCGAACTGTTCGGTGAGGAACTTCCGCTCGACGCGCTCCAGGTCGTCGACGCCGAGTTCGATGCCGTCCGCGCCGACGAGTTTCACGCCGTTGTACTCCGCGGGGTTGTGGCTCGCGGTCACCATCACCGCCGGAACGCCCTCGCGTTCAGCGTACGCTTGCGTCCCGGGCGTCGGCACCACGCCGAGTCGGTCGACGTGGACGCCGACGCTCTGGAGGCCGCTCACTGCAGCGTTCACGAGCATGCGTCCGGTCGTTCGGGTGTCCCGAGCGACGGCGACGCGGTCGGCCCGCCAGACCGTCCCCGCGGCCTTCGCCACCTTCTGTACGAACGCCGGCGTCAACTCCTCGTTGGCGACGCCCCGCGTCCCGCTCGACCCGAACACCTTCATTGCGTGTGTGTCGGGTAGCGTCCCTCATAGAAATTCCGAACCCGGTCTCGAGCGCTCTTACGCCGCGTTTCGTGTATCCTCGTCGACACGCCAACCGTCAGCTACGGGTTTTCGGAGGCAGTTCCGACCGCCACGAGGTACGCCTCCCCGTCGAAGTGACAGACCGGGTCCGGCCGGTCGCAGTGGCGGTCGAGCGCGGACCGGAGACGGCGTGCGATGTCTCGGTCGACGCCGGTCGACACCCACGCTCCCGTCGGGGCGTCCCGCGCGGCGTCGAGGAGTCGCTCCAGGACTGAGTGGTTCGCGACGAATGATTCGGAGAGCGAGCAGTGAGCGTCCGCGTTCTGGGCGCGTTCGTCGCTGGCTCGCATCACTCGCACCCGCATCGAGTCCGAGCCTAGCACCCGCGAACACCCGGCAAGGCCGGCGAGCGCCCCCGCTGCCCCCGAGAGCACAGTGCGCCGTCGCATGGTCGGTTGTACGGACTCCCCCGCAAAGTGTTTTCGACGTTCTTCCCAGGACAGTTTCCGAACCCGACCACAACACTTTCGCTCGTCCGCGCGCCAGGTACGGGCGTGTCCAGCATCGACGAGAAGCGCGTCTACGCCGACCAGACCGGCACGGTGACGGCGTACGTCGCCGCCGACCTCGGCGTGGCCGCCGTCTCCGTCTCCGGCGACATCGTCGGCGAGTTCACCCTCGTCGAACGCTGCACCGCGCGAGACGTCGCTGCGACCGCTCGTGGCGTCGCCGTCGCCGCCGACGACGGCGTGTTGCTCGGTGACGGCGAGGTGTTCGAGCGCGTTGGCGACGGGTCCGACGCTGGATTCGACGCGGCGGTCGCCGTCACCGGCCTCGACGGCGACGTGGTCGCCGCCGACGCGTCCGGCCGGGTCGCGCGCTACGACGGTACGTGGCAGACAGTCGGCACCTGCGGGGAGGTTCGCGCGCTCGACGGCGACCTCGTGGCTGCCGCCGACGGCGTCCATCGAATCGCTGGCGACTCGCTCGCGCCTGCGGGCCTCGAAGACGCACGCGATGTCGCGAACGCCAGCGTCCCGCGCGCCGCCACCCCAGAGGGCCTGTTCCGCCTCGGAAACGGCTGGATTGACGAACTTCAAGGTACGTTCCAGGTCGTGGACGCGGCGACCGGCGACGAGGAAAACGACATTCTCGCGCACGCCGCGACGAGCGGCGCGTTCTACGAGCTGGCAGGTGGCGACTGGCGCGAGCGCGACCTCCCAGTCGAGGAGCGCGTCGCCGGCGTCGCGTACGGCCCCGCCGTTGTCGAGCGCGAACCGCCCGACGACTCACGGGAACGAAGGTCTCGCCCGGTACTCGCCGTGACCGACGCCGGCACCCTCCTCGTGGACGCCGGCGACGGCTTCCGGCACCGCGCGCTCGGCCTCCCCGGAGCCAGCGCAATCGCGGCGGTCAGCGGCGACTGAGGTGGCTCCCTCGCGGCTCGCGGCTCACTGCGTTCACCGTTCACAGTTTCGAGGGCGCGCTCCCTTCGGTCGCTGCGCCCTCGCTCTCGAAGGAAACGCGTAAGCCACCGGCTCGAGTGGATTCCCACATGATACTGAGCGGGTCGTCCTCCCAGCAGCTCGCGGCCGCACTCGCCGACGCCCTGGACGAGGACCTCGGGCGCGTGGAGTACGAGACGTTCCCGGACGGCGAACGCCTCGTCACCGTCCCCCCGGTGTCGGGGCGCGCGGTCGTGGTCGCCGCGACGGACTCCAGTGACGCCCACGTCGAGTTACTCCAGTTGCAGGACGCCGCCCGCGAGGCCGGCGCGAGCGAGGTCGTCACCGTCCTCCCGTACATGGGGTACGCCCGACAGGACAAGGCGTTCGAGGACGGACAACCCGTCTCCGTGCGAGCGATGGCGCGCGCCGTCTCCACCGACACCGACCGCGTCGTCACCGTCAACCCCCACGAGGACGCGATTCTCGAGTTCTTCGACGTGCCGGCGACCAGCGTGGACGCCGCACCGCAGCTCGCCAACCCGCTCCCTGGCGACCTCGAGGACCCCGTGTTCCTCGCGCCCGACGACGGCGCCATCGACCTCGCGCGCTCCGTGCGCGACGCCCACGGCGACGGCGAGACCGACTTCTTCGAGAAGGTGCGTCACTCCGGCAGCGACGTCACCGTCACGCCGAGCGACATCGACGTCACGGGCCGCGACGTCGTCGTCGTGGACGACATCGTCGCCACCGGGTCCACGATGAGCGAGGCCATCACCGCGCTCGACGACCCGGCGCGCGTCTTCGTCACCTGCGTCCACCCGCTGCTCGCGGGGAACGCCCGCACCAAACTCGCGACTGCCGGCGTCGAAGCCGTCCACGGGACGGACACGCTCGAGCGCGCCGTCTCCTCGGTGAGTGTCGCGTCCGTGCTCGCGGACGAACTGGAGTAGTCACGCCAGACCGGGCGGGAGAACAGGGCCGCCTACAGTTCCTCGATTTCGAGCGCCATCGTCACGCCCTCGACCTCCCACTCCTCACGGTAGCCGTCCTCGACTTCCGTGAGTTCGACGGCGCGGGTCTCCTCGGCGATGAGGTCCTCGTGGCTGGCGACGAGTTCCGCGACGCGCTCGTCGAACACCAGCACGTCGAGGCGGATCTCGGCGTCCAACTCGAGGTCCATCTCCTTGCGCATCTCCTGGACGCGCCGGATGACCTCGCGGGCGTACCCCTCGCTCTCGACGTCCTCGTTCAGTTCCGTGTCCACGTAGACGGTCCCTTCCTCGAACTCTGCTCCTGCGACGCCCTCGGGTGTTTCCTCCACGAACTCCACCATCTCCTCGGTGAGTTCGACGTCCATCCCGAGGTCGTCGCTGACCTGCGCGGCGAGCGCGTCGAGGTCCGTGCTCTCGACGCTCGCGTCGTTCAGCGCGTTCATCACGCGGCCAGCGTCGTCACCGAACGCGGGACCGAGTTCGCTCATGTCGGCGCGTGCGCTGAACGCGAGTTCGTCCCACGACTCGCCGGGTTCCACGACCTCGACGCGGCGCGCGTTCAGGCGGTCCGCGAGCAGGTCGCCGTGCTCCTCGAGCGCGCGCACGACGCGGTCCTCGTCAGCCGCGACGACGATTCGCTGCACGGGCCAGCGGAGTTTCCGCCCGGCCTGCTGGCGGGCGTGACTGCCCGCCTCCTCTGCCTCGCGGAGCACGTCCACGGCCTCCTCGAGGTCGGGACGGCGGTGGCGCTCCTCGACCTCGGGCCAGTCGCACATGTGGACCGTCGCGTAGGCGTCGCCGTTCGTGAGGTGCTGGTAGAGCTCCTCCGTGACGTACGGCGCGTACGGCGCGAGCAGCGCGGTCACTTCGAGCAGGACCTTCTGCATCGTCGCGTACGCCGCGGTCTTCGAGGGCGAGTCCTCCTCCTCCCACATTCGCTCGCGGACCACCTGCACGTAGTACCGCGAGAGGTCCTCCACGACGAAATCGAGCACCTCGTGGAGCGCCTTGTGCTGCTCGAACTCCTCCCAGTACGCGTTCGCGTCCCGTTTCACGCGCTGGAGCGTCGACAGCAGCCACTGGTCGACGCGCTCCAGATCGACGTCGTCGACGCTCACGCCGGCGTTCTCGCCACCGAACCGGTTCGGTGTACTGGCGTCGAAGCCGTCCATCTCCATGTACGGGCGCGGGAACCGGAAGATGTTCCAGAGGATGTTCAGCGTCCCCTGCATGTTCTCGGTCTCGTCGTGCGAGAACCGGAGGTCGTCACCCTGCGGCGTCACCGACAGCAAGAACAGGCGCAGCGGGTCCACGCCGTACTCGTCGGCGACCTCCATCGGGTCGATGCGGATGTCCCTGGACTTCGACATCGCGCGGCCGTCAGGCATCAACGCGTGCCCGTGCATCAGCACCTCCTGGTACGGGCTCTCGTCGACCGCCGCGGTCCCCATGCCGAGTTGCGACCAGAACCAGCCCCGGGTCTGGTCGTGGGCCTCGATGATGAGGTCGGCCGGCCACAGTTCGTCGTGGGCGGCCGTCTCCGAGGGGTAGTCCAGCGTGCCCCAGGACGCCACCGAGGAGTCGATCCAGACGTCGAAAACGTCCGGAACACGGCTGTACGTCCGGCCGTCCTCCGTGATAGTGAGATCGTCGACGGTGTCCTTGTGGAGGTCAACACTACTAGAGTCGACGTCCTGGTCGACGCGGTCGGCAAGCTCCTCGCGGTCGCTCACCACGACGACGTCGTCCGTGGACCCATCCCAGTCCTCGGGCGTCCAGATGGGGATGGGGATGCCCCAGTAGCGCTGCCGGGAGACGTTCCAGTCCGGCGCGTCCTCCACGAAGTCACGGAAGCGGTTCTCGCGGGCCCACTCGGGGTGCCACTCGGCGTCCTCGATGTTCTCCAGCAGGTCGTCTTTCACGTCGGTGACCGTGATGAACCACTGGTCGGTGACGATCTGGACGATGCCCGTGTCACACCGCCAGCAGTGGCCGTAGCTGTGGGTCACCGTCTCGGAAGCCAGGAGCGCGCCCATCTCGTCCAGGTCCGCGACGATGTCGTCGTTGGCGTCCCGCACGAACTGGCCGGCGTACGGGCCGACCGACTCGTCGTAGACGCCGTCCGGGCCGACCGGACAGAACGCCGGCAGGCCGAGTTCCTCGCCGCGCGTGAAGTCCTCCTCGCCGTGCCCGGGCGCGGAGTGCACGAGGCCGGTGCCGTCGCCGTCCACCTCGACGTAGTCGGCGGCGTACACCTCGAAGGCGCCCTCGCCGTCGGGGTGGTCGACGCAGTCGGCGAGCGGCGGTTCGTACGTCCAGCCCAGGAGGTCCTCGCCGGTGAGTTCCTCGACGACCTCGTAGTCGTCGTAGCGCCCCGCCTGCAGCACTTCCTCGAGATTCGGTTTGCCGACGTACAGCGTCTCCGTCTCGCCGTCGTTCTCCGCCTCGACGCCGACGTACTCGCCGCCCTCGTCGACTGCGACGAACGTGTTGGCGGGAATCGTCCACGGCGTGGTCGTCCACACTACCAGCGAACCCTCGCGGTCGTCGAGGTCGAATTTCACGTAGATGGAGGGGTCCTCGACGTCCTCGTACTCGATCTCGTTGTTCGCGATGGCGGTCTCACACCGCGGGCACTGGCTGATCGAGCGCTTCCCGCGCTCCACGAGGCCGTTGTCGTGGACCTGCGAGAACGCCCACCACGTCGACTCCATATACTCCGGGGAGACGGTGCGGTAGGGGTCTTCCCAGTCCATCCACACGCCGAACGACCGGAAGTCCTCCTGGAGGGACTCGAGGCTGTTCTGCGCGAAGTCGCGACACTCCTCGAGGAACGCGTCCACGCCGAACTCCTCGATGTCCTTCTTGTTGTCGAAGCCCAGTTCCTCCTCGACTTTCGTCTCGATGGGGAGGCCATGCATGTCGTAGCCCGGCCGGTCCGTGACGCGGTACCCCTGCATCCGGAGGTGGCGGATGTAGACGTCCTTCAGGCTCTTGTTCCAGGCGTGGCCCATGTGCGCGGACCCGGACGTGTACGGCGGCCCGTCCACGAAGAAGAAGGGGTCGCCGTCCGCCCGGTGTTCTTTCACTCGCTCGTAGGCATCGACGTCGTCCCAGTACGACTCCACCCGCTGTTCGACGTCCTCGGGGTCGTACTGGTCCGGCGCGTCACCGAAGTCGCTCATACCCGAATCCGACTCGCTCGCTCCTAAAAGGATAATCGGTTGTACAGTCGCCCGTCCAACGGGCGGGGGTCGCTACGACGCGCTGGCGATGCGCGGCCGGACGACGTCGCGGAACACGAACAGTCCCGCCACGCACGCCACGAGGCCCATGCCGACCAGCCACGCCGCCAGCATCGTGTCGCCGCCGCCGAACGCGCTGAACCCGCGCATCTCCGTGACGACCCCCGCGCCGAACAGTCCTGCACTCAGCACCGCGTACAGGAGCGTCGCCGCGGCGTCCGCCAGTGAGTTGAGCATATCCCCTCGTATCCGCTCGCGGTTCAAAGCCCTTCTGCAACGGCGGGACGACCGACGTGGCGGGTGAGACCCAAGTCGGACGTCGGAACGCTTAGGACAGACTGCGGGGAACGTGGCCCATGGGACGGCACGGAAACCCAGACTACGGAACGCTCGCCAGCCTCGCGCTCGTACTCGTCGGGTTCACCGGCGCGTCTGTCGGCGCTGGCACGCTCCCGGGGTGGGAGATCACGCTGCTCACCGACCTCGAGATCCTCGGCGTGCTCGGCCTCCTGCTCTGTCCGTTCGTCTTCGGCATCGTGCTCCCGCTGACCGAGTAATCTCGCTGCGAGTACGCTTTTGGTGCCGGAGCGCGAGAACCCGGATATGAGCGAGGACTGCATCTTCTGTTCGATTGTCGACGGCGAGATTCCCGCGCGCGTCGTCCACGAGGGCGAGGAAGCCATCGCGTTCCTCGACGCGAACCCGCTCGCGCCCGGGCACACGCTCGTCATCCCGAAGACCCACAACGAGCGACTCGCGGACATGGACGAGGACACCGCGAACGCCGTCTTCCAGACGCTATACGACCTGGTCGACGTCGTCGAGAGGGGCGTCGACGCGGACGGCGCCAACGTCGGGTTCAACGACGGCGAGGCCGCCGGCCAGGAGGTGCCCCACGTCCACGGCCACATCATCCCGCGCTTCGAGGGCGACGGCGGCTACCCGCTGCACGCCGTCGCCGGCGAGTCGCCGGACCTCTCCGAGGACGAACTCGACGAGATAGCGAGCGACATCGAATCCCGCGCGAACGACTAACCGAACGCCGACTCGGCGAAACCAACGCCGCTGTCGTCGAGACTGAATGACGCTGGCCAGCGGACGCCACACATCTGTCAGCGGGCAGAATGCACGAATTTTAGTACGAGAACGAGACGAAACTACTGGCATGGACACACGAACCGCCGCGTTCGTCGGCGTCGCCGGCGGCGCGGGCGCGACCCGCCTCGCCGTCGAAACCGCCGCCGTACTCGCCCGCGACGGCGCGTCAGTCGGCGTCCTCGACGCCGCGTTCGCCACGCAGGGCCTCTCGCAGTACGTCGCCGGCCGCATCGACGCGGACGCCACCGAACTGTTCGCGGACGAGACAGTCGACCCCGCGGACGCCCGGTACGACCTCGTGAGCGACACCGCGGACGACCGGGCGTCCGACACGGCCGGCGAACTCGCGGCGTACCCCGCGTTCGCGCCGTTCGCGGCGCTCGCCGAGGCGAAGACACCGACCGCCGCCGAGCGCCTCGGCGACCGGCTGACCGACCTCGCCGACGCACACGACTACGTCGTCGTCGACACGCCGCCGGTCGCCAGCAACCAGGCCGTCGCCGCGGTCACGAGCGCCGGCCGCGTCGCCGCCGTGCTGCCGGCCGGCGACCGCGGCGTCGACAGCCTCCAGCGCGCCCGCGGCCGCCTCGCAGACGTCGGAAGCGGCGGCGAGTCGGACTCGTCGACTCGTCAGACAGAGTCTGACGGCGGGTTCGACCTCGCGATCGCCAACCGAACGAGCGAGAGCATTCCGGACGCCGACCTCGCAGTCCCCGAGCACGCGGAGACGGGCGTTCCGACCGCGCCGGTCGCGCTCGACGGCGACGGAGCGTTCACCGCTTCGGTCGCTTCGCTCGCGGAATCCGTCTTCGACACCACCGTGGACGTCGACATCGCGGACGAGTCGCTGCTCGAGGAGGCGCGTCGTAAACTGCCGTAGGCCGACCTGTCGACCTCGGCCGCCAGAACTACCGCGCGTCGCCCTCGGGCATCGCCGCGCCGAGGGCGTCCTGTTTCTCGACCATCGCGTCGCCCGCCGCGGACAGCGCGCTCTCCACCGCCTCACGGGCGTCCGGAAGCGTGTCGTGCGTGGCGACGTATGCCGCGAGCGCGAACTCGCGCTCGCTCGCGCCGGTGAGTTCGAGCGCGTCGGTGCGCGGAATCCGGGCGTCCAGCCAGTCCGCGAGCACGTCGCGCTGGATCGGGGAGAACGGCGTCAACCCCTCGAACCCGAGGCAATGGAGGGTCTTCGCCGCCGTCACCGGCGGCACGTCCCCGGCGTCCGCGGCGTCCCCAACGCTCGCGCCGCCCGCAAACGCCTCCGCCAGTTCCGCGGCGGTCGCCGCGTCGACGGGCAGGTTGTCCGCGAGCGGCTCCAGCCGGTCGGCGAGTGGCGCGTCGGTGCGGTCGACGCTCGCCACGCCGCGCTCGCGCTGGCGCGTCGTCACGGTCAACCCCGCGGCGATGTCCGACAGCCCCATGCGAATTGATTGTAACCTCCTTCACTTAAATTTTCGACCGATAGTACTCTCGGGAACCGGCGCCCGCCCAGTGAACGTACCGGTCACCGGTACGTTCTCCCCGTCGAAATCGCCCGCATACGGTGGGTTCGTCCCGCGTTTAAATACTCCTCCCGGGCCTACGTTCAGGTGTGATGAGTCAGTCAGCGACCTGCCCCGAGTGCCAGGGGGACGTGCACCGCCGAAACACCGAATCCGTCTGCGCGAACTGCGGGCTCGTCGTCGACGAGGACCGCATCGACCGCGGGCCCGAATGGCGAACCTTCGAGGGTGACGACCGCAACCCCGAGCGCACCGGCGCGCCGCTCACGCGCTCTCGCCACGACCGCGGCCTCTCGACGAAGATCGGGCGCTCCACCCGCCTGAAGGGGCGCAAGCGCCGCCAGTTCGCGCGGATGCGCCGCCAGCACAAGCGCGCGTCCATCCCGTCGAAGGCCGACCGCAACCAGGTGTACGGCTTCACCGACATCCGCCGGCTCGTCGGCGCGCTCTCGCTCCCGCGGAGCGTCCGCGACCAGGCGTGCGCGCTGTTCGACTCCGCCCAGAGCGAGGGACTGCTCCCCGGGCGCTCCATCGAGGGGTTCAGCGCCGCCGCGGTCTACGCGGTCTGCCGGACGAACGGCGTCTCGCGGACGCTCGACGAGGTCGAGGAGGTCGCGCGCGCAGACGAATCCGAGATTCAGGCGGCTTACGACGCGATGAACCGCGAACTCGGCCTCCCCACCGGCCCCATCGACCCGCGAGAGTACCTCCCCCGGTACGCCACCGAGCTCGACCTCGGGAACGACGTCGAGCGCGCCGCACGTGGCTTCGCGGACACCGCCGAAGAACGGAACCTGGTCTCCGGCCGGAATCCAAGTGGCGTCGCGGCGGCGTGCCTCTATGCCGCCGCCCAGGAGCACGGCGTCGGGCTCACGCAGGCCGACGCCGCCGACGTCGCCGACGTGACGGCCGTCACGCTCCGCTCGAACTACTACGACCTCCAGGACTGACCGACGGCGGGAAAAACAGTAGGCAGCGAACTACTCCTCGCAGACTCGCACCCGCTCCGCGAGCGACGCGTACCCCCTCGCGGCCTTCGACTCCGGCGCGACGGTGCGCACGGGTCGCCCCGACGCGAGCGCCGCGTCCACCCGCTCGTCGGCCGGAATCGCGACGACCGGCGCGCCCAGCGTCTCCGCGACGCGCTCGCTCGACCCACGCGCGCGATTGTACGCGACCGCTGCGAGCCCCGCGTCCAGTTCCACCGCGAGCGACCGCGCCCGCAGCGCGTCCGCGATGGCCGCGCGGTCCGGCGTCGTCACGAGCACGCTGGCGTCCGCCGCGAGCAGCGGCAAGCCGACGTCGGCGCGCAACCCCGCCGGACAGTCCACGACCGCGTCACCGTACTCCTCGTCGACGCGCTCGAGAACCCCCACGAGTTCGCGGGGGTCACCCTCGCGCGCCCCCGCCAGCGTTCGCCCGCAGGGCAACCGACGGACGCCCGACGGACCCTCGTAGCCCTCGTCTTGCACCGCCTCGACGGCGGTCGCGCGGCCCGCGAGCACGTCGTGGAGGTCCGGGCCGCGTCCCGCCGGCACGTCCGCCATCCCGAGGTCCGCGTCCACGAGCACGGCGCCCAGTTCGGCGGCGAGGTTCAGCGCCGTCGTCGTCTTCCCCACGCCGCCTTTCCCGCCGCAGACCGCGAGAATCACCCATCTCGCCTCGATTCACGGCCCTCGCCGCGCCCCGCCTCGGCGGCGGCCGCCTCCTCGCCGCCGACCGACTCACGGAGCACGCTCGTTCGCGCCGCGAGCGCCCGCAGTCCTTCGCGGTCGCGGCGCGTGTTCTCGCCGTCGCTCGCGCGCCGAGAAACCCCATCGAGCCACTCCCGTACGCCGTCGGGAAGGTCGGTCGCCGGCGGCGTCACCGCGTCCCGGGGCGGCCGCGGGTCGCCGAGGTCGTCGAGTGTCGCCGCGGGCGTCGGGTCGCTCGCCGCGCGCTCGCTCCACACGACATCTGCTGGTGGGTCTGTGGGCGGTGCTCGCGTCGCGTACCCCACGGGCCGGGTTTCCCCGGCGTCGACGACGCCCTCCCAGCCGCCGTCGTCCCAGCCGGCGATCGGTAATCCGTTCGTCCGCGGCGGCAGCACCGACCCACCACAGCGGTCCGCGACCCTGACTCGCCGCGGGTCGTCGCTGTCGTTGGTCACGCGCGCCGCGACGAGCGTCACCCCACCGCGCCGGAACGCCTCCGTCTCCAGTCGCATGGCGTAGGGTGGTGGCGCTATCGGGCTTAAAGTTCCACCAGCAACACCGGCGCGTCGAGGGCCGCTCGCGCTCGGGGCGCGCGCTCGAAGACGTCGGCGACGACGAGCGGCGCACTCAACCGCGCCACGCGCGCTATCGCCGCCACCGCCGCCCACGCAGGGCCGTCGAACTCGCCGAGGGGAGCAGGCTCGCCCGGCACCGGCAGCGCGGAGAGGGCCCGCTCGAACGACGGCGTGAACGCCGCCGCGAGCTCCCGGCGAGCCCCCCGCCGGAGGTTCTCGCGTCGGTCCTCGAGTTCGAGACGGCGCTCCCGAGCGTCTCGAGCGTCACGCGCACGCCGCCTGGCCGTGGCGAGCGCCTCCCTGGCGGCGTGGTGTTCCGTCTCCGCGACTGCGAGCTCCCGCGCCGCCGTCCGGTGGGCCGTCTCCACGTCGCCTTCGTCCGCGTCGAGCGAACGGTGCGCAGCGACCTCGCCGCTCGCTCGCGCCACCCGCTCCCGGAGCGCCGTCACGTCTGCCTCCGTCTCGGCGACGCGTCTGCGCGCCGACGCCAGGTCGACGTCCGGAACGTCGAGTGACTGGAGTGCGTCCTCGGTCTCGAGAATCGCGTCGTCGTGTTCGCTGCGAGTGCCACGCGACCGCGCCGCCGCCGCGAGCGCGGCCACCGGGGACACCGTGGCGTCACAGTGGAGGAAGCCGACACGCTCGTGAAGGGAGCGGGGTCGCGCGCACCGAACGCGGTCGTCGTCCGGGTCGCGTACAGCCGCGAGCACCTCGTTCGCGTCGACGTCGGCGTCTCGGAGGTCGACCGCCGGACCCTGTTCTGTGATTCCGTCGAACGCCACCCTCATAGCTCCGCGTCAGTCATCGACTCCGGACTCGGATGGTCGGTGCCCGTCGCGAACTTCGTGTACGGCGTGCTCGCACACTCCCGAGACCCGTAGGCCGCTGCCGCGTCCCGCACGCGCTCGGGGACGTCCGCGAACTCGTTCAACGGGACAGTTCGCTCGACCTGCACGTCGCCAGCGTGTTTCTCCCGCAAACGCAGTGCCTGGAACGCGCCGAACTCCGTCGCCTCCAGCAGCGCGGCGCGCCCGAACCGGCGCACGACGCAGTCCCCGTGGGTCTGACAGACGTTCCGCAGGCTCTGGCGTGCGGCCTGCGAGTACGTGACGACGAGCAGCACTACCTGCGCGTATCCCCGCAGCTAAAAATTACTTTCGGAGATGTGAATCAATCAGCGCGTTCGACGTCGAACTCCGGGACGGCACCCTCGAATCGCTCGGCAACCCGCTCGTGGGCCGCCTCGGCGTTCGGCGCGGCGACCACCACGCCCTCGACCGCGGGGTCGCCCGTCGCGCGGAACGCCGCCGCACTCTCGTCCTCGAACTCCGTCGCATACGTTCGTAGCACCCCCAGCACGCGGTCCTCGACGTCCCCCAGCGCGGCGTCGCCCTCCTCGAAATCCGCGAGTGCGTCCTCCACGTTCCGGAGGGCTGAGATACGGTCCATCAGATACCACGCAGGTGATCCTTGTTCGGCTGGTAGAGCTCTCCCTTCTCCTTGAGCTTCTCGATCTGGTGTTCGGCCTTCTCCGCGTCCATGCCGATCTCTTCGGCGCGGTCGAGGACCTCGTCGATCGGTGCGCCCTCGTCGTACTCCTCTTCGATCTCCTCTATGAGCGCTTTGACGTTCTTCACGCGGTCGCGCTGGGTCTTCGAGCGCCCCGTCTCGACGACGTCGGCGTCGAACTCACCGGTCTCCGGGTCGACGCCGATGTCCTGCAGACACGAGCGCACGATACCGATAACGCGCTCTGCGTCGTCTATCTCGACCGTGTCGGAGAGCCGCAGGCGCGCCGACGCTTCCGCGAGACGCACCAGTGCTTCGAGTTTCCGGGCCGTGACGGGGACAGGCGCGTCCTCGTCTTGGCCGCGGGAGCGCAAGTCGACGTAGAACTCCTCGATGGCCGACTTCGCCTCGTCGGTCATCGTCGGGTAACACGACCGCCGGGCGTACGCGATGTACTTCCGGAGTAGCGGCGCGTCGATGGCTGGCGCGACCGCCTCCGTCTGGCTCTCTATCTCCTCGTCGGAGTGATTCGCGTTCGCCAGGCGATTGTTCTGGGTTTGGAGTTCGCCCGCGTAGTTCGTCTGGATGATGTGCTGGGCGAGCCGCGAGTCCTCCTCTTCGTCGGGTTCGTCCGTCACCGTGAAGATGAGGTCGAACCGCGAGATGAGCGCGGGTTCGAGGTCGATCTGCTCGCCGATTGGCTCGTACTGGTCGAAGCGCCCGTACTTCGGGTTCGCCGCGCCGAGCAGCGAACACCGCGACTTGAGGGTGGCGTTGATGCCCGCCTTCGACACCGAGATCTTCTGCTGTTCGAGCGCCTCGTGCATCGCCGAGCGGTCCTCTGCGGCCATCTTGTCGAGTTCGTCCACCGCCGCGACGCCCTGGTCCGCGAGCACGAGCGCGCCCGCTTCGAGGGTCCACTGCTGGCCGTCCCCGAAGTCGTCGCGAACTGCTGCCGCCGTGAGACCGGCAGAAGACGAGCCCTTGCCGGAGGTGTAGACGGAGCGCGGTGCGATATTTTGCACGTAGGAAATCATCTGGGAGTTGTGCGAGATGACGCCGTTCGTCAGGTAGTTGTGCGTCCCCTCGATTTCGAGGTCGTACACCCAGTCGTCCTCGGGTTCGACTGGTTCGATGGATTCGATGCGACTCCATTCGATTTCCACGGGTACGTCCGGACTGCACTCGCCGGAACTCTTTGCAACGACCCCACCGTCTGTGCTCAACGATTTCTCAGTGCTAACGGTGTCAGGTGCGACCGCGATAGGTTGCCCCTCACTGAGTTCGTCGGCGCGAACTGCCTCGTGGCCGAGCGCACCGGGTACGAACAGTGGATGACTCGGCGTCACCGTCACCTCACGACCGCTTGCCGTCCGCACCTCGTACATCTTATCGGGTGCTTCTCGCTTCCAGACCTTCGTCGCGCGCCGCTGCGTAAGTGTACCGTCTGGCGCGAGTGACGGCACTTTCAGGTCGGCCTCGTCCCAGACGCCGTCGTCGATTGGCTGTGGGTCATCGAGATTCGATTCGACGAGGTCCCGGATTTCGTGCTGGGTCCCGTTCGCGAGTGTGACCGTCGTGTTCCCGCGAACGCACTTCCCCGTACCGGGGTCCCCGATGAGGAGCATGTGGAGGTCGCCGCGGATGCGGGACTCGTCGGGGAGTTTCTTCGTGACGCCGGAGAACAACTGCAGCATCATCGCGAGTTTCGCCTCCCGGTGGCCGTAGATGGCGGGCGCCATCGAGTCCACCATCTGCTCGTAGATGTCCTCGCGCTCGGAGATCTCCACGATCTGCTCCTTGTCCTCCTCCGTGATGTCCATCTCCTCGAACTCCTCGTCCTCGATGACGATGGAATCACCCTCCATGTAGAGGTCGAAGACGGGGGACTCGTTGGTCCCCTCGCTCTGGTCGAGACGGAGCACGCCCGTACCGGTGACGTGGTCGCCCGCCGTCACCTCGCCGGTGATGTCATCCTCGATGTGAACGTCGATGCTCTGTGGGGTCTCCCCGCCCGCCAGTCCCTCGGGGGACTCCTGAATGCGAAGCTTCTGGGCGTCCACGAACTCCGAGCGCTCGGGGTCGAGTTTGAACGGCCCCTGGCGCTCGCAGGACTCGCACTGGTATGGCTCCTGGAACCCCGCGTCGCCCTGTGGCACCTCGGTCTCGGCGCCACAGCGCTGGCAGACGAACACCGCGCGCTCGATCTTCGGCTTGACGTCGGTCGCCTTCCGCACCATCCCCTTGACGCTGATGAGCGTGTTCAGGTGTTCAGCGCGGATGTCCCGGATTTCGGTGTGCTCCTCGAGGCCGTGCAGGCGGACGTGGGCTTGACCGAGGCTGACGTCCACCGGGAGGTCGTACAGCCTGAGGGCCTCCTCGGCGGCCTCCGTGAGCTGGTCCGGGTGGTTGATGAAGTCGTCGGCCAGATCCGGGTCCATCTGGTAGAGGTCCCGCCAGTCCAACTCGAGAGACTTGGACTCCCGCGGGTACTCGCGGGCGAGTTCCCCGATGTCGTCGCTGTAGTACCGGCGGAAGAACTCCTCGAACCTGTCCACGAGTTCCTGGTTTGCGGCCTGCGCCATTCTGTCCTGAGTAGGTTACGCCCTCTCGCCTATGAAGGTTCGCAAACCCCATCGAAAGTAGAAGAACTGGCCACCAGCTGAGAACGTCCGTTCTGCGGTGTGCTCGAATTCGCCACCAGTCAGTGGAGAGCGGGACGAGTGGCAGGACCGCTCATCGGAGCGCCCGGCCGTCTCCTACGACGCGGTCGTCCGCCCACGAATCAGCGTCGTACACCGTCACGGTGCCCTGGCCACTGACCCGAATCTGGTACCCGTCCGTGTAGAACCGCAGTTGCCACTGGCTGTCGTTGCGCGCAGTCAGTTTCTCGAGGACATCTGGGTCGATGTAGTCGTGTAACGGAGTGTCCACGTCCATCGGATCGCTTCCTTCGAGTTCCGAGAGCTGCTCGACGACCGCGACCAACACGGGGTTCGGCCCGGAGTAGTTGGTCCACGTTCCCTCCGCGAGAACGCGGTCGTGTCCCTCGTACGGCCGAACGCGCTCCTGTCGAGCGGTGGAACTGCCGAGCAGCACTCCGGCGCCGAGGCCGACGCTCAGGACGGTGAGCAGTTGGTCGCTCACGGAGACGAACGACGCCCCGCGGCGGACCGAACTCAGCGCCCACCAGCCACCGACGACCGACGCGATAACTACCCCCAACCACCCGAATCGACCGATCTGTTCGATCTGCGTGGTCTCGTACCCTCGCTCCCGCAGTTGAAACGTGAAGGCGCCGACCACAAGAGAGAGGACGAACGGAACGATGATACTCGGAACGTCCGACAGTCCCGGCGCGTAACTGAACGGAAGGTACGCGAGTGACGCGACTGCAAGCCCAGTGGTGAGCACCGGGAGAGTGTGCTCGCTCCACCATAACCGCGAGCATCGGTGCATGTCCCGACGTCTACGGCCGTGTACATAACGTTCTGCACCTGTTTCGCGCGAATCGGCTATGAATCGAACCCGCCGCGCTCGGTACGGACGCCGAGTGAATCACCGGTAACGTGTCCCGGCCTGTCTGGTAAGTAGGGAAGTATTTACATATTCGACCTGTTTTGGCTGCTGCATGTCTATCGCCCAGTTCGGTGTGTTCCCGTTCGCGGAGGAGATCGTTCTCCTCGTCTTCGGCGCGGCCGCGTTCGTCCTCGCGCGCCGGCAATTCGACTCGCCAACCGACCTCCTCCAGCACGCCGCCGGCGCCGCCGCAGGCAGCGTCTTCGTCGCCTACGGACTCCGCGAGTTCCTCCGCGCGACCGGGGGCGGCTACTACTGCTGTAACCACCTGTTCTACCAGGTGTTCGGCGTCGTGATGACGGTACTCGGCTGGGCGATTCTACTGGTGAGTGTCGTCGGCCCGGTTCGGCGGCGATTCGGCGGTGGTGGTGCGTCCGCGGACTCCAACCTGACTGACGGGTAGGAAGCGTGTGACGGACGCTTTCGACTGTAAACTCTCGGAGCGCATTCGACCGGAGATGAGACTACAGAATGTCGCTGAGTCGTAGCTCTACGGAGCAGAGCCGTCTCGGAGACGAAGAACACCAACCACACGGCGGAACTGTTCGCAGACGGGTTCAAGCGGGAGACTCACACCCAAACTGGAAATACAGTTCCCCATGAGGACCCAAGGTGAGCGTTAGTGCGCTGGTGGTACCACCATCACAACCACCCTCGTTGACCACCGTTGGCCACTGTTCGATCTGGTGAAGGCCGTTCACGCGCACCTCGACCGTTTGTGGACTCCCCTCGAACGTGAAGGTGTCAGTCTTACTCGCAGGGATCTCCAGTGGCTTCTGAACAAGTGGAGTATCATCTCTCCCCGAAACGACGATGTCGAACACTGCTCGCTCACCCTGATTGATGACAGTCATATCGTGACGAGGGACTCGAGAGCCATCAGGCCCAGGTAGAATCTCTGTACACCCCGAGAAGACCGGTACTGTCGCAGCCAGCGCTGCCGACAACAGGCCACGGCGGGAATGTTGATTCACTACGAGACGGTTCTCTTCAAGACGACTTAATGTTGTACGCCCGGAGAGGATGTTCGCCGAGTTAGCCCAGCAGAGAAGTGCGACCGCCGAGAGACGAGCGTCTCTCGTGCTCCCATTTTCGCGTCGCGAAAAGTGGGACCGCCCGAATTTGAATCGGGGTCACAGCGTCCCAAACGCTGAAGGATACCAAGCTACCCTACGGTCCCGCAGACACACGTACCCCGGCGTTCGGCGTAAGGGTTTCGTTCCGCTCGGCCCACCGCGAAGCGTTCACAGTCGCCCTGGCAGTGACGCTGGCCGCCACAACGCCTTTCGAGGCGGGCGACGACCACGCAGTATGGCGACTGGATTCGAAATCGGAATCCTGGCCGTCGTGCTCGTCGCGCTGTTCGGCGCGTACGCCGTGATTCGCGCCATCAAACCGTTCATCGTGAACGCCGTGCTCGGCCTCCTGGTCATCCTGCTCGCGCAGTACCTCGGCGCCGAGGTGGCGGTGACGCCGCTCGCGTTGCTGGTGGTCGCGGTCGGCGGGATTCCCGGCGCGATACTCGTCATCCTGCTCGCGTACGCCGGCGTCGCGTTCCTGCCGGCGCTCCTGCTGGTGTGAGAACAGCGCGGCGCGCTTCGCCACTCGCCTCTTCCGAGCGGCTTCGCTGTTCACGGCTCGCTTCGCTCGCCGCTCACTACTTCGTGGTTCTCACTCGCTACAGTCGCTCGCGGTTCTCTACGTTCACCGCTCGCAATAACGTGGTTCTCGCTCCCTGCGGTCGCTCCGAACCACGCTACTCCTCTTCCCCACGCAACTCGAGTTCCGCGACGACGTCGTAGGGGTCCGCGCCCTTCCGGACGCCGTCGAGAATCTGGAAGGCAGCGCCGGGTTCGAGGAAGTGCGTGGTGACGGCGCGCCCGAGCGGCGTCGGCTGGAAGCCGTCGATGAACTCGTACTCGATGAGTTTGCTGAGCGCCGGCTTCGTCGGCACGTCGCCGATCATGCGGTCGTTCAGTCGCTTGGCGGCTTTCCCACCGACGGTGACGTTCGCGAGCGTCTCCTCGATGGCCGCCGTCTCGTCGTAGTGCGTGACGACGTCCTCCATCTCGCCCTTGAGGAGTTTGAACGCGGCCTCGTCCTCGCTCCCCTCCATGGAACCGTGGTACGCGGCGTCCGGTTCGACGAGCAAGTAGACCTTGCCCTTGTCGTGGTAGTCCGGGCGGCCTGCGCGTCCGAGCATCTGCTCGAACTCCTGGACGGAGAGCCACTCGATGCCCATCGCGAGCGAGTCGAAGATGACCTGATTCGCGGGGAAGTCGACGCCCGCCGCGAGCGCCGCGGTGGTCACGACCGCCGCGATGTCCTGATTTCCGAATTTCCGCTCGACGGACTTGCGCTCGCCGTAGTCGAGGCCCGCGTGGTAGGCCGCCGACGGGTAGTCGAGTTTTCTGGATATCTCGTGGCAGCGCCGCCGCGAGTTCGTGAAGATGATGGTCTGTCCCTGGTACCCCATCGAGGACTCCTGGTCGAACTCCCGCCTGACGAGTTTGTTCTCGATGTCGGGTTTCTCCTGGCCGTCCGCGAACGTGACGTGGCGCTCGATGGGCACCGGGCGCTCCTCGAACTCCACGAGTTTCGCGTCGAGGCCGCGCGCCAGTTCTCCTGGATTGCCGACCGTCGCCGAGAGGTACACCCACTGCGCGCCCGTGTAGTCCTGCTTGCGTTCCGCCTGGGATTCGCAGTAATGTTTGAGCCGCGAGATGAGGCCGTCGAGGCGGTGGCCGCGCTCGTCTTCCTTGAGCGTGTGCACTTCGTCGATGACGACTGTCCCGATTTCGCCGAGGTCCTTCCCCGTGCGGAGCGCGTGGTCGATGCCCTCGTAGGTGCCGACGACGATGTCCGCCGTCGGGTCGAAGGCGTGGCCGTCGTCCCGGATGCGGGAGGAGCCGACGCGGATGGTGACGTTCGCGAGGTGGCCGTACTCGTCCTCGAAGTCCTCGTGTTTCTGGTTCGCGAGCGCCACCAGCGGCACCAGGAACAGCATCTTGCCGTTCCCGGAGAGCAGGCGATGCAGTCCCGCCATCTCCCCGACGAGCGTCTTCCCGGTCGCCGTCGCGGAGACGACCAACTGGTCGTCGCCCTCCACGAGGCCGTTCTCGACGGAGAGGCTCTGCACCGGCAGCAAATCCTCGAATCGGTCCTCAAGGAGACCCTGAATCCCGGGGTGGAGGTCGAGGTCCGTGACGGGCACCGGGTCGATGTCGTCGGTGGTCGCGCTCACCTCGTCGAACTTCGTCAGGTCGGGGTCGAGGTTCCCCTGTAGCAGTCCCGTGATGCGGTCTAAGTCCTGGACGTCGAGCAGCAACTCCTCGAGGCGGTCGTGGGCGGTCCCCGTGAGTTGCCCGGAGAACGCGATCTCGCGCTCCAGTTCCCGGAGTGCACAATCGGGGCAAATGGACTCCCCGTCGGCCTCGATAGCGGTTTCGGACGTGATTGGCGAGTACCGTCCCTTCCCGGCGCAGAGTCGGCACGTCCGCACCACCTTGGCGTCCAACTGGTAGGCGTCGAGTAGCTCCTGGAGTTCCGCCCGCCCGCTCCGGGACGTCTGCTCGCTGATGCGGATGCGGCCCGCACGCCGCGCGATGTCCACGAACTCGTCGGGGTTGCGTGGCTCCTCCCCACTATCGGTCTTGGTGCGGAATCGACCAGGTCGCGGGCCGGCGTCCTTCTCCGCGACCTCGAGTTTCGCGCGGAACAGTCGCTCCTCGTCCCGGCGCGCCACCGCGAGGTAGTGGTCGCGCGCCTCGTGCAAGAAGAGCGTATCCACGCGCTGGACCTGCTCAGACACTGCGAGTGACTAGTCGACCACGGTATTTCAGCGGTTCGGCTTCTGGCCTTCGGGGACGAACCGCGGGGGTCGTGTCGGCCCGGTCAGCCGCCGCGACGTCTGACTGCGATGGCACCCGCGGCCAGCAAGGACAACAGCGCGACGCCAGCGCCGAATCCTGGACTGGACACTCCGGACGAACCCGCCGACGTATCGGTGGTTTCCGCGGGGTCTGCGGCGTCGGTTGTGGATGCACCGTCAGACTGGTTCTGGAGGGCGTCGCGGAGGTAAGCTATCGTCTCGTCCTGTTCCTCGATGGTCTCCTTTTGCGCTGCGAGTCGCGCACGGAGTTCGTCGATAGTCTCGTTTTTCGAATCGAGGCGCACCAGCAGGTCCTCAGTTCGGTGTGCGTTCGTGTCCGCCAGGCGTGCTTCGGCCTGTGGATAGTCACCGCCGTACTCTTCGCTCGCGTGGACTAACCACCGATCCTGGAACTCCCGGACGGACACGCCGAGATTCGACTCGAACGCGAGGAGTGCGTTCGAGTGCTCGGTGCGAAGGACGCCCATCACCGCGTCCCAGCCGTACTCATCAACGATGTACTTGACGACGAGCGGGCCGCTCTTGTACGGTTCCTGCGAGATCGACATCAGGTAGCCGCTGTCCTGTGTGATCATCTCCCGAACCACCTCGGTCTGCTCGAACTGGCTGTTCTGGATGTCGTCGGTAGTGTGGTACATCGCGACGTACTCCGGGATGCCCTGGTTGAGCCAACTCGGCATCGAGACCCAGTTGCCGTTCTGGAGCATCCCGTAGTACATGTGAGTCTGCGCGTACTCGTGGGTCATCCCGTGCCGGAAGAACCGCCGGCGTTCCTCCTGGGTCGGGGAGGGTCGTTCGGACGGTGCCATAAGGTGGACGTCAGCGTCGAGTCCGTTCCCGTCGTCCGCCTGTTGAGTCTCCGTGTACACGGCCCACTTGGAGCGACTGTACTCGTCCCACGGGTGGACGTACACCTCGACCTTGTTCTCGAGTCGGGTGTCGAACACATCCAGCGTGTGGTTCCGCGCGAAGCGCATGTACTGTAGCGTGCGCTCGGCGTCGGCCTGATAGCCGGACTGGTACTTGATGAGGAAGTGCTCGGATTCGAGGGTCTGCCAGTTCGTCGAGTCGGATTGCGAGTTCGCTCCCGCGGCCACCGGCGTAGCGACGGTCGCACCGACCAGTAGCGCGACGAGAGCCAGCACGATCCTCGCTAGTGACATAGAATTGGTGCGAGAAAGCGGTGAGTAAATGGTTTCGGTTACGCAAGTTCCGAACAACCAAGCCCCTGTAGGGACGTATTCGGGGCGTGCCAACCCGACGGCAACCGCTGTACGAGCGCGCTCGCTGCGTTCGGCACCGCGACGGTCTGAGAGGACATCCACTCCCGGCAGGTCGGTTCCGACGCGGGCACCGGGTCCGACTGGCCGCCGTTGCTTGATTACACGGCGTCGGTGACCGCGAGCATCGTCGACGGCGAGTTCGAACGTTGACCGCAGAAACGACCTACTCCACCAGTTTGATTTCGTCGTCCCCATTGGGAACGACGCAGATGAACGCGCCCTGCTGGTCGCCGTCGTTCTCGTAGGAGTGGACGACGCCGGCGGGAATCAGGAGGCTGTCGCCCGCCGAAACGGTGTGTTCCTCGCCGTCGATGCCGACCGTGTACTCGCCTTCGAGGACGTACTGCTCGTGTTCGACGTCGTTCGTGTGTTCGGGGACGCTCGCGCCCGGGTCGAGGACGAACCGACGCATCGCGAAGTTCGGCGCGCCGTCCGACTCGTCCAGCAACACTCCCTTCCGCATGCCGTCGGCGGCCCCGACGTCCTCGTAGTCGGCGTCGTCGGCGCGGCGAATCACGGCGTCAGTCGACTCGGTCGTGGTCATGGACGAGCGTTGGGCGTCCCGGGATTTAGGGTTGGTCGTCGCGGCCACGGAGGCCGAGGACGTTGCGGGCTTCGTCGGGGGAGGCGGCGGGCCTGCCGAGTTCCTCGGCGACGCGAACGACGCGTTCGACGAGTTGGGCGTTGCTCGCCGCGAGTTCGCCGGCCTCGTAGTAGACGTTGTCCTCCAGGCCGACGCGGACGTGGCCGCCGAGCAGGACGCCCATCGTGGCGAACGGCAACTGGTGCTGGCCGAACCCGAGCGTGTTGAACACCGCGCCCTCCGGGAGGTTCGACACCGAGTGTAGGAGGTTCTCGGGACGGGGCTGAGTGAGCGTGCCGCCCCCAAAGATGAGCGTCGCGTACACCGGGTCAGCGAGGTCCCTGCGCTCTATGAACTGGTGAACTTCGTTCAGGTGGCCGTCGTTGAACACCTCGAGTTCCGGCTTGATGTCCTTCTCGCGCATCTCGTCGTACAGCGAGTCGACGAGCGCGCGAGTATTCTCGCTCGTCAGGTGCTGGTAGCGGTTCAGCGGCCCCATATCGAGGCTCGCCATCTCCGGCGGCGGATCCGTCCGGAGTGGCTGGTGGCGGACCTCGGCGGGTGCGGCGGTACCGCCCGTGGAGTGCTGGATGACGACGTCGTCGGCGTGTTCGCGGATGGCGTCGTCGATTTCCTGGAAGCGCTCGGTGTCGAACGAGCGCTCGCCGTTGTCCGTTCTGGCGTGGACGTGGACGACCGCCGCGCCCGCGTCCTCGGCCTCGGCGGCGGCGCGTCCGATCTCCTGGGGAGTCTCGGGGAGGTTCGGGTTCGCCTCCTTCCCGTGGACGCCGCCGGTGAGCGCTGCAGTGACGACCACGGGGTCGCTCGCGAGGTACTCCGCGTAGGTCACGATTCGTCGACCTCCGAGGTACTGTTGTCCGCGGCGCCGTCGTCCTCGGTCGCTGCGTCGGCGTCGCCGCTCGCTTCGTCGGCGTCGTCAGCGTGCTCCAGATAGATCTCGCAGTCCTCGTCGTGTTCGAGGTCGTAGCGGTCGTTGCAGATGTCCGCCCGCATCGGCTGGACGAACTCCCCGGCGGCGGTGCAGTACGCCCGCTCCGTGTCGAAGGACTGCTCGCCGACCTCGCGTCGGTACGAGAGGAAAGGGCAGGCCATACCCCGGATTGGCTGCCAGGCGTGTTAACAGTTCGCTGGCATCGCTGTCGCGTGGCGACACCCGTGTCACCGGACGGAGCCAGACCACCCCCAGTCGACACCCCGACTTTAAGCGGCGGTCGGTCCAACAGGACGTATGCGCAGTTTCACGGTCGGGAGCGCGTTCGGCATTCCGATCAAGGTTGACCTCACGTTTCTGATTATTCTGCCCGTGTTCGCGTACCTCATCGGCACGCAGGTCGAGTTGTGGGCGAACACCCTGAACAACGCGCCGTTCCTGTTGGAACTCGACACCGCCGCGCTCACGGACGGCAACACCGAATGGTACCTCGGCAGCGTCGCCGCCGTCGGCCTGTTCGTCACCGTCGTGCTCCACGAACTCGGGCACTCCGTGGTAGCAATGCGATTCGGCTTCCCCATCGACTCCATCACGCTGTGGATTCTCGGCGGCATCGCCAGCCTCTCCGAGCAGCCCGAGAAGTGGAGTGACGAACTCCTCATCGCCGTCGCCGGCCCCGTCGTCAGCATCCTCATCGGCGTGGTTGCGTACGCCAGCCTCGGCCTGCTGCCCGGCGCGTTCGACCTCGTCCGGTTCCTCGTCGGCTACCTCGCGCTGATGAACTTCGCGCTCGCCGCGTTCAACCTCCTCCCCGGGTTCCCGATGGACGGCGGGCGCGTGCTGCGCGCTCTCCTCGCGCGCAACCGGTCGTTCGCCCGCGCCACCCAGCTCGCCGCGGAGGTCGGGAAGGTGTTCGCGGTCATCCTCGGCATCGTCGGCCTGCTCGGGTTCAACCTCATCCTCATCGGCATCGCCTTCTTCATCTACATCGGCGCGTCCAGCGAAGCCCAGCGGACCGTCATGGACGCCGCGTTCCGCGGCGTCGAGGTGGCAGACGTGATGACACCCGAGAGCGATGTGAAGACCGTCGACGCCGAGGACTCCGTCACAACCCTGATAGAGCGCATGTTCGAGGAGCGCCACACCGGCTACCCGGTCGTCCGGAACGGCGAGCTCGCCGGCATGGTCACCCTCGAAGACGCGCGTCGGGTCGACGAGGTCGAGCGCGACGCGTTCCGCGTGGACGACGTGATGACTCCGGAAGTGTACACCATCCCGCAGTTCTCGGAGGCGATGGACGCCCTCGACGCCATGCAGGAACACGGCGTCGGCCGTCTGATCGTCGTTGACGCGAACGGCGGCATGGTCGGCCTCATCTCCCGCACCGACCTGATGACCGCGTTCAACATCATCCAGTCCGGCGGGACGGACGCCGACACGCCGGCCCGACGCGCGAGCAGTCGGTAGTCGGTTCCCGACCGTGGCGTACCGCCTCGGCCAGTAACCAGCACGCTCTTGCCCGTCCGGGCGCTACCTCGCGAGTCCCGATGTCCGACGCGTCCGCGCCCGACACCGACCGCCTCTATGGAGAGTGGTCGCTCCACGACGCCGACCTCTTTGCCGGTACCGAGGACGCGCTCCGCTCGACGAGCGCGTACCACGGCCCTGACGTCGCGGCCACGCGAGCAGCCCTCGACAACGCCGCGAGCGTCGTCGACGTGGACGCGCCGGACGGCCGCGGCCGAGTGGTCCCGCTCCACCGCGAGGACGACCCCGCGCCCACCGACGAGTACGTGCGCTGGAACCCGGACGCTGACACGGTGGGCTGGCACGACCAGGAGTTCGGCGTCAGCGGGACGGCCCGCTACACGGAACTTGAAGACCTGTTCGCGACCGAACTGGCGTGGCGGGTACGGTTCTGGCATCCCGAGTACGCGCCCCGCGACGACCCGTTCGGTCACGTCGACGCGCCGCCCGCGAGCGTATCGTCCACAGACCCGCTCTCCGGCGGGGAGCGCCGGGCGTTCTTCGACGGCCTTCGGGACACCGTCGCCGACGAGCGCGCGGCCGAACGACGCGCGAACTGGACCGACCACGCCGAAGCGGACCTCGCTCGCCTCGTGAACGAGCGCGCTGTCGACGGCCCGTTCGTGCTCGTCGCCACCGAATCCCACGGTGCGAGCCGTCCCGCCGAACTGACGGTGCAGTACGCACCCGACGACGGCGTTCCCGCGGACGTCGACCTCGTCGCGAGTCTCGACCTCTACCCGGACAACAGCGTCGTGCTCGACGCCTTCGACGCGGCGTTCCCGATTCCCGCGCGGATCGACTCCATCGACGGTCCCGTCGTCACGCTCCAGCCGTCCTGGGAGCGCGTCGAGAATCCGGGCCGCGTCGCCGCCGCGCTCGAGGACGCCGGCCCGTTCTGGCTCCGCGCGCTCCTGAACCCGGTTCCCTACGACCGGCGGCGGGACGCCATCGACGCGGTCTGGGAAACACCACCAAAACGCCGCCTGCTCACCGGCGAACGCGACCTGTCGTTCGGCGCGCTTCCGTCGACGCGTCGCTCCGGCGTCGAACTCAACGACTACCAGCGCCGCGCGCTCGCGTGGGCCGTCGCCGCCGACGACGTGGCGTGCATCCACGGGCCGCCCGGCACCGGGAAGACGCGCACGCTCACCGCATTCGTCGCCCACGCTGTCGCGCGCGGCCAACGCGTGCTCGTCACTGCACACTCGAACCAGGCCGTCGACAACCTCCTCGTCGGCGACAGCACGCCAGACGAGCGCGAGGAGGGCACGCTACACGCCGCCGTCGCGGACGACCCTGACGTTCGCGTGGCTCGATACGGCCGTCACTCCCGGAATCGCGTCGTCGCCGACCACTACCGGCAGACGGCCATCGACGACGCCGACGTGGTTGCGGCGACGACCAGCGGCGCGGCGGCCTTCGACGCGAACGACTTCGACGTCGCCGTCGTCGACGAGGCCACGCAGGCGAGTCGCGCCGCAACCGCCATCGCGCTCCGGGCCGCCGGGAAACTCGTGCTCGCGGGCGACCACCGCCAGTTACCGCCGTTCAGCGTCACCGAGTCGGGCGAAGGCGAGATGCGGCCGTCCCTCTTCGAGACACTCGTCGAGCGCTACGGCGACGACGTCGCGGTGCTCCTCGGCCGCCAGTACCGGATGCACGAGGCCATCGCCGCGTTCCCGAACGAGGCGTTCTACGGCGGCCGCCTGGAGACCGCGAGCGCGAACGCCGACTGGACGATTCCCGGGTTTCCGGCCGTCTCCCTCGTGGACGTGGCCGGCAACGAACGCCGCGAGGAGCGCGGCGCGTCCGTCCGTAACCCCCGGGAAGCCGGCGTCGTCACGGACCGCGTCGAAACCCTCCTGGACGCCGGCGTCGCCCCCGCCGACGTCGGCGTCATCGCCGTGTACAGCGGACAGGTCCGGGAGATCCGGTCGCGGCTCGGCGGCCTCGACCGCGATACGAACGGCCTCACTGTCGACACCGTCGACTCCTTCCAGGGCGGCGAACGCGACGCCATCGTGGTGTCGTTCGCGCGGAGCAACCCCGACGCCAACGCCGGCTTCCTCGAACACCCCGAGGAAGGCCCGCGCCGCCTCAACGTCTCGCTCACTCGCGCCCGGAAACACCTCGCGCTCGTCGGCGACTGGGACACCCTCGCGACCCGCGCCGCCCACCGTGACCCCGCCGAGAGCTGTGCAGACACCTACGCCGCGCTCCGCGACAAACTCGCCGGACTAGACGACACCGAGTGCGCCGAGCAGTAACCATCGCTTATCAAGCGCGTGCAACGCTACGCGGCGCTGGTCGGCTGACGTTCGAGGAAAGGTGGTCCAGGGGCGAGAATCGAACCGGGTCCAGAGGTTCCTGCTCGCTCCCGCCGGTCGCTGCGCGGGCTGCCACTGGCAGGATTCGATCTCGCCTGCTGGACTTCACTAACCGACCGAACGCTTGCGACACGCAAAGCGGTCGCTGCGCGGTTCGGGTGTGAGAAGGTCCAGGGGCGAGAATCGAACCGCCGAAAGACGGTCGCTCACTCCGTTCGCGCTGCGACTCTCGTGCTTCGTTTCTCGCCGGACGCTCGACAGCTCACGACGCGGACGAGCGACACCCACAGCGGTCGCTCGCCACGTTGTCGCTCGAAGAACGAGGTCCAGGGGCGAGAATCGAACCCGCGTCTCAGCCTCCACAAGGCTGAAGGATAGTCCACTACCCTACCCCGGACACTGCACTCGACCGTAGCGCGGTGAAATTCAAATACGTTACGACATGGGGCGTGGCGGTCGGACTGCCCGCCGCTTTCCCGCACACTACCAGTCTATCTGAACGCGCATTCAACTCGAAACGCCTATCTGAGCAAGTTTTCAAGTAGCTCGCAATGAGCCAGTCCACCGCTCGCCTGCGCCGACTGCTCGCCGACGAACTCGGCGAGTGCTGTGACGCGGACGTGGAGCGACGACTCGACGAACTGCAGGGGCTCGCGGCCACCGCGTTCGCGGACGGTGAGGAACGGAGTCCCTCAGGCAGTCGGACGGAGTCCGATGACGACACCCAGACCGTGTTCGCGGTCCTCGGGAACGAGACGCGGTATCGCCTCGCCCGCGTGCTCTCTGTCGCCGGCGACGAGCGCTGCGTCTGCGAACTCGAAGCGCTCGTCGACGTCAGCGAGAGCGCGGTCAGCCACGCGCTCTCGGACCTCGTCGACGCCGGCCTCGTCGCCCGCCGGAAGGACGGCAACTGGCGGTACTACGAGAGCACCGGCCTCGCGGACAGCCTGTTCGCCGTCGCAGACGGCGGAACGACGGACGGAGCGACGATGAGCGAGGGGTCGGCGTGAGCACCGACGCCGCGTCCGCCAGTTCCACTGACGATTCCCTCCCGCTGCTCGACCGCTATCTCACGCTCTGGATCGGGCTAGCGATGGTGCTCGGCGTCGCACTCGGGCGGTTCGCACCCGGGGTCGTGGACGCGCTGAACGCCGTCACCTGGCACGGCACCAGCCTCCCCATCGCGGTCGGGCTGTTCGTGATGATCTTCCCCATCATGGCCGAAATCGAGTACGAGCGCATCCCCCGGGTCACCCGGAACGCGAGCAGCGAGATTGCGGTCACACTCGCGTTCAACTGGCTGGTCGCACCGTTCCTGATGTACGGCCTCGCCACGCTCTTCCTCGGCGGCCACCCTGGGTTCGTCACCGGCCTCATCATCGTCGGCATCGCGCCGTGTATCGCGATGGTGCTCGTGTGGAACGAACTCGCCGCCGGCAACCAGGAGATGTGCGCGGTCTGCGTCGGCGTCAACAGCCTGCTCCAGATCGCGCTGTTCGTGCCCTACGCCTTCTTCTTCCTCACGGTGCTCCGGGACACCGCCGTCGACGTGTCGATGGGGCTCATCGCCCAGATGGTCGGCGTGTTCCTCGGCCTCCCGCTCCTTCTGGGCTATCTCGTCCAGAAGGCGGCGTTCAACACGATGGGCCGGGAGGCGTACTACGACCGCGTGATTCCGCGCATCAGCCCCCTGGGGCTGCTCGGCCTGCTGTTCACGGTCGTCGTGATGTTCGCGCTGAAGGGCGACTACATCGTCTCGAACCCCGGCCAGATACTGCTCGTCGCGGCGCCACTGTTCGTGTTCTTCGTCGGCCTCTGGACCATCGCGTACGGCGTCAGCGCGGTCCTCGGATTCGACTACGCCGAGAGCGTGAGCCTCGCATTCACCGCCTCGTCGAACAACTTCGAACTCGCTATCGCCGTCGCGGTCGCCGTCTTCGGTATCGGGAGCAACGTCGCGCTCGCCACCGTCGTCGGCCCGCTCATCGAGGTGCCAGTGATGCTCGCGCTCGTCCGCGTCGCGCTCGCGACGCGGGACAGCCTGTTCGCCGACCAGCAGTCCACCGCCGGCTACGCCACCACCGACTGACACCCATGTCCTCAGCCACCGCCTCCACCACGACCACCCTCGCCTTCGTCTGCGTCCAGAACGCCGTCGCACCTGCGGCGCGACGTGCTCTGCACGCCCGCCGAGAGGTGGTCACGTGACCACCACCGTCGCCTTCGTCTGCGTGCAGAACGCGGGCCGCTCCCAGATGGCTCACGCCTTCGCAGAGCGCGAGCGCGCCGCCCGAGGTCTGGAAGACAGCATCGACCTCGTGACCGGCGGAACCCGGCCCGCCGACCACGTCCACCCGGAGGTCGTCGACGCTATGAGCGACGCCGGCGTCGACGTCTCCGAGCGCATGCCCCGTGAGGTCACGTTCGAGGAAGTCCGGGACGCCGACTACGTGATTACGATGGGCTGTTCGGCCGAGGACGTCTGCCCCGCTGGCTGGGCGGGCGAGAACCGCGACTGGGACTTAGACGACCCGGACGGCCGGTCTCCCGACGAGGTCGCCCGAATCCGAGACGACGTTGAACACCAAGTTAGCGACCTCTTCGACGAACTAGAAGCGGAGTAGGCAGTTTCTCCTATTCGACCTCTCGGCGCGTTACTGCCGGCCGACCAGCCGGCATCTCTCAGACTGACCAGCGGCCGGGGTGGGACTGAAAGGGGCTGGCCGTATCGCGGGCGGAGCCCTCACTCGCTGCGCATCAGGGCTCCCGCGAGGGAGCGTAGCGAACGAGCGGGATGGTGCGCAGCGCCCGCGAGACGGCCAGGGGCTTTCGGGGGCGTCGAAGAGAGCGGTTCAGTTTCGGTCAACCACGAACACCACGCCTAGACGCGACACGCTTTTCCAGCGCACACCCCTACACCGAGTCGACTGTGGCCGTCACGGACAAGATCTACGTGAAGAACCACCGCCAGATCGCCTCCCAACTGGGGACGCGCTTCCCGAAAGGGGCGTTCAGCGGTGCGACCCTCGACGTGCTGTTCCAGGGCGACCTCTCGGAGTTGAACGAGGCGACCCAGGAGAAGGTCCTGGAGTTCGCGACGGACTTCCTCGACTGTGGCTGCGATTCGAACCCGTACTGCGGCCACCCGGAGCGGAAGTTCATCCGGTACCTGCTCGACCTGCGCGCGCAGGACCTCGACCCGGAGTCGATGGTGTCCGTGATGACCGACGACTACATGGTGTACGCGTACCCCGGCGACCTCTACTCGTTCCTCGACAATTCGGTGCGCACGCTCGAAGCGGTCGAGGACCTCGCCGAAGTGGACGGGAACCGCGAGGCCGCCGAGCGCGCCACCGAGCAGAAACGGGAACTCACTCGGTAACGCGATTACCGCTCCGTGTCGGACAGTAGATAGTTATTTACAATTCCGGCGGAATCGCTGACACGAAATGGAGTTCGAGGCGTTCTCTGCGATGGCGCTCGGGACCGCGTTTCTCTGCGTGGCGGCGGCGACGAGCGCGTATCTCGCGTCGCCCCGGAACTGGTGGGTGTCGGTGCTGCTGGGCGCGGGAGCGTTCGTGCTGTTCGGCGCCGTCGCGCTGAAGGCGGCGAACCGGACGGCGTACTCGTGACGAACGAAGAAAACGCGTTGAGCGATCAGCCTAGCTGATAGGGCTCGTCGTCGGTGTCGTCCTCCAGGTCGTCGAGGTGGACGACGTCGTCCACGTCGTCCTGGGAGTCGACCTGCTCGCGCAACTGATTGATGTACCCCTTGTGTTCGTCGAGCTGGTCGCGGAGGTGCTGGGCCTCGAGTTCGAGGCGCTCGTGCTCACGCACGAAGCTCTTGGGCACCTCGACTTTCGGCGGGAACGCCTCGCCGTCGGTCTCCGACGCCTCGTTCTCCGGGACGACCCGCACCTGGCCGTCGTGAGCGACCAGGGAGTCGACGTAGTCGCGGAACACCGCAGAGAGCGAGAGGTCGCGCTCCTCCGCGATGTCGCGGAGCGCGTCGAACGCGTCCTCGTTCACGCGGAACGAGATTGTCTTGTTCTTGTTGCCCATGTTACCGGGAAAACGAGAGCGGAGCGTCTTAAGGGTTCGTCAGACGCGCAGCGTCCGACGCGGCTCCGCCGGGGGCCGCCGCCGTTGGTGGTTACGCGTCCGGCGTCGGCTCCGCTTCCGCGTCGTCGGCGTTGCCACCGTCGGCGCTCTCACTGTCGAAGTCCTCGAGCGCTTCGAGGACGGCGCGGCGGTACGGCGAGACATCCTCGCTGTACTCCTGTTTCGCGCGCTCGGCGTACTCGTTGCCCTCCTCGTCGAACGCCGCGAGGCGGTCCATCGTGCGCTCGGCGGTCTCCACCACCCAGCGGTCGCGGGTGGACTCCTCGACCACGGTGATGGACTCCGGGCGCAGGGAGACGTTCACCGACCCGTCGTCGGTCTCGAACGTCCGCGGTTTTCCGACCACGGCGACGTACGTCGGCGTGTCCAGTTCGCGCAGCATCGAGGCGGCGTCGGGCTGGTACTGGCCAGCGTAGATGAAGAACGTCCCGGTGGGGTCGACCACGCGGCCGCGCCAGTACTCGGAGTCCTCGCCGATGTCCTCGGTCTCGGTGAGGGTGCCGACGACGAACACGCGGTTCGCGGACTCGCCGGTCGGCAGGAGCGCGTACAGCGGCGCTCGCTCGTCGTCGGACTCCTTGAACGTGAACTGTGCGTCGTTGAACTCGGTGGCGAAGACGCGTCGCGCGACTTCGCGGGTGGGTGCCTGGCTCATCTACATCGACCTCGCTTTGATGAGGACGGCTTCCGGGTCGGTCGGCGCGTCCAGTTCGTCGACGTCGTTGGCGAGCACGTACCGACCGAGGGTCGGCCCGCGGACGCGGTAGTAGTGCCCGAGCACTAGGTCGCGCATCTCGTCCGCGACGACCGTCGTGTCGAGGGCGTCCATCGCCATCTCCTTGCCCTCCTCGAGGCCGATGCCGGTGAGGTTCTCGGTCGCCTCCTCGTCGAAGATGACCTCGTGGACGTCCCGGCCGTCGTCGAGCACGCCCTTGATGCGGAGGTCGAACTCGCCCTCCACTTCGCCGTGTTCGGAACAGCGGCCGTTCTGGAGGACGCGCGTACAGTCCTCCTCCGGGCAGCGCTTGATGAGGCCGCTGCCGGACTGGATGTCCACCAGTGCGCCCTCGACCTCGTCCTCGTTGTCGCCGACCTCCATCTCCTCGTCCACTTCCGTGATGGAGGTGGTGCTGTTGAGTTTCACGGAGTACCGGCCCTGGTACTCGTCGGTGACGACGTTCCCGAGGCGGTAGACCTTCCCCTCCTCGATCTCGGAGAGGTCGGATTTGGCCCACTTCGTGAACTTGATGGTGCCGGTCGGGTCGCCGAGCAGGCCGACCTGCGCGACGGAGTCGCTTCTCGGCTCCCAAAGTTCGACGACCTTCGCGGTGATGTCCACCCACTGTTCGTCCTCCTCGACGTCTTCGACCTGGACGGTCTCGTTGCCGCCGCCACCGGCGAAGTCGTCGCGGTCCAGTCCCGCCTCCTCGAGGTAGTGGTTCTCGACGGAGCGTTTGGCCTCGTCGAGCGGGACCTTGTAGTCACTGACAAGTCGGTTCAGCCGTTCTTCTACGTCCTCGACGGACACGTCGAGGTGCTCGGAGAACTCGTCGTGGATCTCCTGAGCGGTGTCTGAAACGTCGCTCATGTGGTTTCTGTCTCCGCGTGTGTTTCGGTGGGAGACGTATCGTTGTTGGTGCGCGATCCTATTTAAATTGTCGTGAGTGGGTTGAAAGTGGAAGAACCAGGTGGCTCTCGGTCGCCGTCGTGCAATCGTCTGGATGCTTTCCAGCCGGCGTTGACGACCGCTCTGATTTCCCCGGAGTAACGTCGTTACCGTTCGAAGGCCGTACACTGACGTTCCCCGGATGAGTAGCATCGGCAATGCAGGAGTCGACCGGCGGTGGGTTCTCGCTTACACTCGGCGGCGGAACGCTCGATGGGGAAGTGGCGTGAACCGAACTATCGGCCGCGCGAGTGCACTCGTCGAGGACTACCTCCTCGCGTGGATTCTGGCGGCCGTCCTCGCGGGCGTCGCGTTTCCCGCGCTCGCCGGCATCACGCGCTACTCGACCGGGATTCTCGCCGTGATGGTCGGCAGCGTCTCGCTGACGCTCTCCCCGGCGGAGTTCCGGCGAATCGACGCCTCGGCGCTCGCTCGCCCGCTCGCCGGCCACCTCCTGATGCCCGTGCTGGCGTTCGGCGTGGCGACCGCGCTCGGATTCCGCCCTGCCGTCGTCACCGGGTTCGTCGTGCTCGGCGCGGTCACGCCCGAACTCGTCACGCCCGTGATGACCGAACTCGCGGACGGCGACACGGCGCTCGCCTCTACCGTGCTCGTGGTCACGGGCGTCGGCAGCCTCGCGTTCATCCCCGCCGCGCTCGCCACGTTCGCCGCCGGCAGTCTCTCGGTTCCGACCGGGGTCGTCGTCGAACAGCTCGCGCTCGCGGTGGTCGCGCCGATGGCCGTCGCCATCGCGCTCCGCGCCCGTTTCCCGGAGCGCGTCGGCGAGCACGACGCGGTCTACCCCGGCGTGAGCGCCGCGATGGTGGTGCTGATACTGGCGGGCGTCGCCGCCGCGAACGCCCACCTCGTGCGCTCGAACACCGGCCTGCTCGCCACCGTGACAGTCGGCGCTGTCGCGCTGAACGCGCTCGGGTACGGAGTCGGCTACGCGCTCGGGGCGGGAACCGAACGGCCGACGCGCGTCGCGACCACGCTCTCCGTGGGGATGCGGGATTTCGCCGTCGCGGCAGCGCTCGTGCTCGCCGCTGGCCTCCCGGCGGTCGCGTCGCTGCCGGCGGTCGCGTTCGGCGTCGTGGAGATGCTGTCGAGTGCGGCGCTGGCGCGTGTCTTTTCTCGGTAGTACGGGACAACGACTATGCGCCGCGAGAGAGAACCGCCGCAGATGAACACAGCGTCGAGCGCGTCCGACTGCGTCGCGTCGTGGTGCGCCGACGACGATTGGTGTGGCGTCACGTGCACGATGGAGGTGCTCGGGAGGAAGTGGAACCCGGTGGTCGTCCACCGCCTCCTCGAGCGCGACTCGCTGCGGTTCGGCGAACTGGCCGAGGAACTCGGCGACGTCACGAACAAGGTGCTCTCCGAGAGCCTCGAGGATCTCGAGGACCGGGGCGTCGTCGAGCGCACGGTCGAGAATGAGAAACCCGTCCGCGTGCGGTACTCGCTGACCGAGCGCGGTCGCTCGCTCGAACCGGTCGTCGGCGCGCTGGAAGACTGGGGCGAGGACCACCTGGCCGACGACTGCTGAGGCGAGAACGAGGTCGCTGTGACCGTCAGTCAGTCCAGGCGGTCCCCCACCCGCTCGACGATTGCGTCCCGGTCGTACCCCTCCTCGCTCTTATCGTACACCGTGGCGCCGTCGACGCGCACCTCGAAGACGCCGCCGTCACCGGTGTCGAGGGTCACGCCGTCGAGGCGCTGCCCGTGCGTTTCGAGGAGCGTTCGCTGCGTCTCGACGGCGTTGCTGAGCAGTCCACACGGCACGCAGTACTCGATTGTCACGTGCGTCATATCTCGAACGTGGGGCTCCGTAGCCTTGGTTGGGTTGTACGCGCCGGCACACCAGGTTACCGGCGAGAAATCTCGTCCGAGGGTCGCGAAGATGCGGAACAGGCCTATAACGCGCGCCGCCCAACGCACGTCTGATGACAGACGACGGCGACGACTCCTTCGTCGGCCGGGTCGCGCGGAAGGCCGGCCGGCGCTTCGAGGAGACGAAACGCGCGTACAGCGAGGGGCGCGTGGACGCCGACATCCCGAAGGACGACCAGGGACGCGCGAAAATCGTCTGCCGGCGCTACGCCGAGCGGCGCGCCGTGAAACTCGACGACGACATGAAACCGGCGTGCTACGACGCCGACCACCCCGCTTGCGAGGGGTGCCTGCGGGACGTCCGCGACGGGAGCGTAGAAACGTGGTGAACGATTCAGGAGCGGACAGCGGCGGAGACGACACACCGACGACCGCCGCGGTCCTGCTCGCGGGCGGCACTGGCACTCGGCTCTACCCCGCGTCCCGGAGCAACAGGCCAAAACAGTTCCTCGCGCTCGGCGACGACGACCGGAGCCTGCTCCGCCGCACCGCCGACCGCGCCGCGTTCGCGGACGGCCTGTTCGTCGTCACCCGCGAGGAGTTCGTTGACCGAGTGCGCGAGGAGGTACCCGAGGCGACGGTGCTCGTCGAACCCAAGGGGAGAGACACCGGTCCGGCGCTCGCGTACGCCGCTAGCGAAGTCGAAACGAGAGCGCCAGACGCGACGATGCTTTGCCTGCCGAGCGACCACGTCGTCGGCGACGGCTTCCGGGAGACGGCGGAGACGGCTGTCTCGGTCGCCAGCGAGACTGGCGCGCTCGTCACGCTCGGCGTCGAACCAGACCGCCCGGCGACGGGGTACGGCTACATCGAGCGCGGCGAAGACCACGGCGACCACTGGAAGGTCGAGCAGTTCCGCGAGAAACCGGACGCGGAGACCGCCGAGGAACTGGTCGAGCGGGGCTGCCTCTGGAACGCGGGGATGTTCGCGTGGACGCCCAGCGCGTTCCTCGACGCCGCCAGCGACGGCCCGCTCGCGCCGGTCGTCGAGGGGTTGGACGCGGGCGACCCGGAGCACGCGTTTACCGCCGTCGACCCCGTGAGCGTGGACTACGCAGTCATGGAACGCGCAGGCGACGTGCGCGTCGTACCCGCCGACTTCGAGTGGGACGACGTCGGCGCGTGGGACGCGCTCGCCCGCCTGCTGAACGAGGACACAGAAGCCGGGGGCGGAAACGCCACGCTCGGGGACGCGCTCACGCTCGACGCCACCGGGAACGTCATCGCGAGCGACGACAAGCACGTCTCGGTCGTGGGCGCGGACGACCTCGTAGTCGCAGCGTTCGACGACCGCGTGCTGGTCGTGCCGAAAGACGACGCCCAGCGCGTCCGGGACCTCGTCGCAGAACTCCGCAGCGAGGGGTTATTCTAACTCGCAGTAGTGGAACTCGCCGTCGCCGACCGTCTTCGTGACGCGGTCGGTTGGTTCCACGTCCACCTTGTACTCGAATCCGGGGCCATCGCGCACGAACGTGTGGAACTCGCCGTACTCGCCACAGGGGTCGACTGACTCCGGGAGGTCCGCGAGGAACTCGCGGTCGAACGGCCGACCGACGAAGGACTCGTCGAGCGCGTCGTCGTCCACGCAGACCACGACGGCGTCGAACTCGGCGGCGAACTCGCGGGCGAGTTCGTCGGTATCGCGCCCCCAGAGCGGCCACGCGCCCGACACGGGGCTGTCCGCCACGTTCGCCTCGCGGTACTCGCGCACGTCCTCGAGAAACAGGTCAGCGAACGCCACCGACGCCACGCCGTCGCCCGCCATCGCGTCGAGCGTCTCGCGCATCGTCCGCTCGTACTCGTCGTTCTCGACGTCCGCGGGGAGTTCGACCACGCGAAGCGGTAGCCCGAGCGAGTCGGCCTGCGCCTCGTGGTGCTCGCGGCGCACGCCGTGCATCGAGGATCGGTCGACGTCCGCGCGGACGGTCGTCAGTAACTCGCTCACGGCCACCTCGGCGTCGTCGCGCAACTCCCGTAGCGCGACCGCGCAGTCCTTCCCGCCGCTCCAGGAGACTGCCGTCGTCTCCGGGGCGTCGGCCACCGATTCGGACTCGTCAGCTGCCGGCCCAGACTCGTCGACCGTCATCCGCGCATGCGACCGCCGTCCACCGGAACGCTCGCGCCGTTCACGAACCCAGCGCGCTCGCTCGCGAGGAACGCCACGACGTTCCCGAACTCCTCGGGGTTTCCGGCGCGCTCCAGCGGGACGTCGTCGGTCCAGTCCGCCAGCCCCGCCTCGAAACTGCTGTACTCGCCGCGCTCGACGCCCTGCTCCACGAGGTCGGTGATGCGCGGCGTCTCGTGCGTGCCGGGCATCACGACGTTCGCGCGCACGTCGGGCGCCCACTCGCGAGCGATGGTCTTCGCGAGTCCGACGACGCCGCGCCGCACCGCGTTCGACAGCACGAGGCCGTCGATGGCCTCCTCGACGCTCGTCGACGCGATGCAGGTGACGGTGCCGCCGCCGTCCACGAGGTGGGAGTGTGCGGCCTTCAGCGTGCGCACGACGCTCATCACGAGCAGGTCGTACGCCTCGTACCAGTCGCGCTCCCGGGTGTCGAGAAACGACCCGCTCGGCGGCCCACCCGCCGACGTGACGACGTGGTCGAGGCCGCCGAACGCGTCGACGGCCGCTTCGACGACTGCCTCCACGTCGTCCGGGTCGGTGACGTCCGCGACGACGCCCTCCACGTCGCCCACGGCCTCCGGGCGGAGGTCAGAGAGCGCCGCGTCGAGGTTCGACTCACTCCGACTGCAGACGACCACGTTCGCGCCCTCGCGGGCGAGTGCGGCGGCGCTCGCCTTCCCCAGGCCACTGGTCGACGCCGTGACCAGCGCGGCGTCGCCGTCGAGTTCCAGGTCCATGTCCGGAAGGTCGGTGGCCTGCCTCAAAGCCTATTCGTCGCCCGAGGGTCCAGCCGCTACTCCTCGGGTGCAACCCGTACCTGGACATCGCCGGACGCTGTGACGCTCACCAGCAGGCGCGTCCGGACCTCTCGGTCGGCCACCGCGCTATCCGCCGCGTCACCCACATGGGCCAGCAACTCCGGCGCCGGCAGCGACACCTTCACGCCCGCCTCGTCCGCCGCGTCGAAGACCGCGCCGGGCACGTCGTAGAGGTCGGTTCCCGGCGGTATCTCGACCTGCACCGCCGCCCCCAGCGCGTCCGCGAACGCCACCGTCTCACGAGCCTTCCGGACGTTCTCGCGGGCGCTCGCCTCCACCTTCGAGACGTTCGCTCGCGACGTGCCGAGTTGCGCGGCGACGTCGGCCTGGGTCACGTCGCGCTCTCGGAGCGCCAGCACCTCCGCCTGTCGGCGCGTCAGCGCGCTGTCCGCGGCGTCGAACCCGGTCCGCGCGAGCACCGCGTCGGCGTCCGGAACGTCCCCGTTCATACCCGCGGAAACGTCGCGCCCCCGCAAAAACCCCGGGGCGGTCCGAACCCTTTTGCCCCACCACCGGTAGTTCACGGACATGGAACTACGGCCGACGACCGGACGAGGTGGTCGGTCGTGACGATCGAAGTCGACCCGCTCGGCGACGAGGACGGCGTCCAAGTCAGCGACACCGTAGAGGGCGAGCAGTTCGACCTGTACACCGACCGCGCCGTCGAGCCAACGTCCGTCTCGACGGACGGCTTCGAGATGCCCGTGGACACCGCAGTCGCCATCGAAACGTCCGAGCTCCACCTACCGCTGTTCACCACCGCGACGTTCTGGCAGGACGGCGACGTCGTTCACCGGGTCACGTCCGAGGACGACGTCGAGCGTCTCGAGCCAGCACGCTACGAGGTGGACGTCTCGCCACCCGCGGTGAAACTGTACGTCCGGGTGAGCGACACGAGCGTCGCTGCTCGGTACGCCGAGAACCACATCTACCTCGAGTTCGGGTCCACGGTCCACGTAGAACTCGGTCTCCGGTCACACCACGAGCAACCCGCCGCGACGGTGACGACCACCGACGACCCACGCGACCTGATACGCGCCGTCTCGACGTTCGGCTCTGCGCTCAAGACCACCAGTCCCGAGCGCAGTTGGCCGACGCTCCGGGGCCACCCACCCGCACTCGAATTCGGCGCCGAACTCGACGTCCCCGCGGCCGCCGAACCACCGGACACGGGCGTTACGCTCGAACTGCCGCCCGAGTACAGCGCCATCTACACCGCCGCGCCGCTCGCGTTCTACCTCGGCGCAACACTCGTTCCCGCGTCGACGCCGCGACTCGTCGCGGACGGCCACACGCGCGAGTTCGACCGCGACTCGTTCGGCGACGGCGTTCGTAACTTCCTCCAACACGCGTTCACGCTCGACTGCGTGATCCGGTCCGCCGGCCTCTACCCGATGCGTACGCCCGCGTCGGACGAACTCGACGAGCGCGTCGACATCGATTACGGCAAACTGTACGACCTATCACTCGCCGAGCGAACTGCTGCGTACCTCGACATCCCGCGCGAAGCGACGCGGGGGCTACTCGACTGGCACCGGACCGTCGACGTCGACCCCAACCCCGAGTACGCCCCGGCGCTCCCGTACGTGCTCAGGGGACTACCGCTCGTCCGGAGCCCCGCGCCCGCCCGTAACACGCGGTCGCTTACCCCCGAACCCGACGCACTCCGGGCGTTTTACGACGAGCACAGCGTGGCCCGCTCATCGTCGAATCAGACCGCTCCGCGACCCGACTCACGACCCGTCGTCGTGCCCGAGTACACCGACACGCCGGGTCACGCCTGGATCGCCGAGGGATTCCCGGTCGGCGCCGCGAAACCGACCGTTGGCTCGTACGCCCGCACGCTCGAACGAACGGCGAGCACCGACCCTCTCGACATCCACGTCGTCTACAACGACGCCCGCTTCCGTGACTCGGAAATCAGCGGCTACGGCGGCCATGCCCTCGACGAAACCGATGTCCGCGTCTCAGAGAACCTCTCCACGAGCGAACTCCGCGCGGCGCTCGCCGAGGACACCGACTTCCTCCACTTCGTCGGCCACGTCACCGACGCCGGTATGGTGTGTGCGGACGGCGAACTCGACACCCGTACTGTCGCGAGAACCGGCGTCGACGCGTTCTTCCTCAACGGCTGTCGCTCCTACGAACAGGGGCGCGCGCTGCTCACCGCCGGCAGCCTCGGCGGCATCGTCACCGTCGACGACGTGACCGACGTCGAAGCCAGTCGGGTCGGCAACGCATTCTCCCTCCTGCTCGACGCCGGTTTCCCGCTGTACGCCGCCCTCGACGCGCTCGAAGCGACGCGCATCGACCGCGACCGGTACACGATTCTCGGCAACGACGCGTTCGCGCTCCGGAAGAGCGTCGACGGTTCAGCGGTGCTCTACTCGTACGATACGACTCACATCGACACCGACACCGATCCAGTTCCGGCGACAGCCCGGTACTATCCCCAGGCTGAGAACGGCCTCGGCGCTCTCATCACAACAATGTACTCGAGAGAGGAGGCGATGCTGTCTGGTTGGACAACGCGGACAGAACGACTTCCTCGTGAGCAGTTCGAACAATACCTCGAAAACGAATCAGTCCCGGTCGTCGTGGACGGAGAACTCCGTCACACCACCGACCTCACGGTCGAGGACTTCCAGTAACGCCCGGTGGAGCGCCCTAGCTCCCCCAGAAGTTCTCGCGACTGCCCAGGCGCTCGCGCTCCGGGCCGTCGTCTCCGGACTCCTCCTCCTCGTCGTCGTCATCCTCGGCCGCCTCGTCCTCTTCGTCCCCCTCGTCCTCGTCCTCGACCTCCGGGAGTTTCTCGATGAGGTCCGCGCGGGCGAAATTCGACTTTACCTTCGACACTTCGACCTTCACGCGAGCGGGCGGCAGCACGCCGTCGACCATGATGATGAAACCGGTTTCAGCGTGGTGACCAACGCCAGCGCCGCTCTCGTGCATGTCGTCGACCTCCACGACGACCTCCTCGCCGGGCACGACGGGCGCCGTCTTCAGGTCCTCGATGGGCTGGCTGTAGTGGTTACACCACTCCATCCCACCGCGGTCGCCGTAATGTTGACACCCCATCCCCTCGATCTGTTCCTGGAAACTGGGGCACTCGTCCGCGAGTGGGCACTCGGGCATACGACCCGATTACGGCTCAGTAGTCTAAATCTTTGCGAACGACCTTTCACTAGCGACCTTTTGCGCTGTCGCCGACAGGCGCTTCGCGCCTGTCGAGATGACGTAAGACGGCAAAGCCGTCTTTCGGACCACGGGCGCGGCTTCGCCGCGCCTCGGCAAAAGCTCGGCCAAAAGCACAGCGTCACCCCCACCGTCAGAGCAAAGCTCTGACGAGCCCTCGTTCGCTTCGCTCACGAGAACCCCGGGGGTTCCTCGGCCTCTGCTCTCCGTTCGCGGAGTGAATCGCGCCTGTGGCGCGAATGCTGGACTACCCCAACAGCGTCCATCCCACACGTGACCACTACCAGTCGTCCGGCGCGTCGAACGGCAGTGTCACATCCTTGCTCTCGCTGGCGATGCGCAGTACGTCCTCGATGAACGCCGTCTTTCCCTGCGAGTAATCCGCGAGGGTGTCGTGTTCGTTGGCGAGTCGGCGCTTCAACTGCTCGTACTCCTCGCGCACGTCCGAGCGCTCCCGAAATATCTCGCGAGTCGCCACGCTGATCTTCCACCTTTCGCTGGATGCCGCGAACACGTGGTCGTTGAACCGCTGGCCATCGTCCTCTCGGAAGACCGGGTGCCACGCGTCGCTGTTCTCGAATTTGCTGCCGCCGAGCGCCGCCTCGACGGCGCTCGACACCTCGGACACGGCGTTATCGGCGACGACGACGTCCAGGTCGACGATGTCCTTCGCCGCGAGATCTGGCACCGCTGTCGAACCGACGTGTTCGATGCGCACCAGGTCGTCCGCGAGCCCGGCGTCCGCGAGCACGAACGCGACACGGTCGTGCTCCGCAGCGAAACGCTCCAGCCAGTCGTCGTGCCGGGACGAAACGAGTTCGAGTGATTCCTCGCGAGGGTCCACGATACGTCTCCAGACCTGACATACGCACTTCGCTCTGTTTGACGGGTGCTACCGGACCACAGGCACTGATTAGGAGTGAAAAGACCGTTACGCCAACGGCGTCCGCTCGACGACCTGGCCGTCGTACGTCGGGTACTGCTCGACGATTTCCCCGTCGGCCACGTCGCCGTCCTCGACCATCTCTTCGAGGAGCCACCACGCCACCTCGACGTGGTCCGACTTCACCGTGTAGAACTCCTCTGGAACGCCGAGGTTCACGATTCGGTCGGGGTCGACGCGGGTCTTTCCGTAGACGAGCGTGCCGTCCTCGGTCACCTCGTCGAACTCGCGGCGCACGTTCTTGGCCATGCGTTTGAGTCGGGAGCGGTGCTGGGCGGAGTCCTTGAATACGGACGTGCAGAAGTACACCTTCTCGTGGTCCGCCATCTCCTCGAGGATGGCGTCCTTCGACCCGTCGACGGCACTCATGTGGTCCTCCTGGAGTTCGAACCCGGCCTCCTGCATGCGCTCGTAGTTCCCCTGACTCATCTCGAACTCGTTGACGTTACAGAAGTCCGCCGCGCCCTCATCTAAGAACTCCAAGAACTCATCCTCGGCGCGGATGCCCGGAATCTCGAAGGCGGGTGTGAGTCCCTCCTCGCGGGCGATGTAGAGGATGTCCTCCCACTCCGTGCCGTGGAGGTCGCCCCACTGCTCGAACGGCGGATGGAACCGGATCTCGTCCAGACCGGCCTCGCTCAGTCGGCGCATGTTCTCGCGGCCGCCCGTGATGCCCGTATAGAGGTGCGTGTGGTGGTCCTCGCCGAACTCGTCTTTGAGCAGGCGGAGGTAGCGACACGTCCGGTCCATCGCCTCCTGGGGTTCGCCGCCCGTGATGGAGGTGCCGAGAGCGTCCATCGCTTTTGCCTCCCGGATGACGTCCTCGTCCTCCTCGACCGGGCGCTCGTTCGCGTACACCTGCCTGACGTTCTTCCGGTTCTCCCCGAGCGGGCAGTAGAAACAATCGCGCTGATCGCAGTAGCCGTAGACGAACAGCACCATCTTCCCGCCTTTCGCGCACTGCTCGCAGCCCTCGGAGATCATTCAGTGAGCCGTCTACTCGCCCGAGGCTGAAAAAGCGTGTGAATTTCCTCGAGCGCCCAGGTCCCCGTCGCGACACACACCGGTAGCGCTCGCTCGTTCACGAGCAGTTACCGGTCACCGGCGGTCGTTGCTCTGACCAGCTGTCGGGTCCGCACTGACCGACGCGTTACTTACCGGGACACCCGCTGGTCCATCCAGCGGTCCTCGAGGGTCCGCGTCCGGAACGACGCGAGATTCTGACGCGTCGCTGCGGCCGAACACGTGAGCATCATCAGCGCGAACGGTGCGCCGTACTGGAGCGGGAGTCCGTTGACTGCGACGTTCACACCCTGTAGCAGTGCGATGAAAGCCGGGATTACCGAGAGCACGAGACTCCGGACGGGAAGCGCCCGGAACATGTCCACGACGGACGGGTCCGCCGTGGGCGAATCGGTCCGCGTCACGCCGATAGCTATAGACCGCTGGTTGATGACCGTTACGCTTCGCTCTCAGTGGTAACGAGAACATTACGCCCGGCGTCGAGTGGCGTAACGTCACGTTACGGTACGTTGCCTACATCGTCTCGCGCTCGGCTTCCGTCGTGCGCTCGGGTCGACCCGCCTGTGCGGCGTTGTAGCCCGAGAACACGGCGACGAGTGCGCCACTGATGAGGTCGCTCCAGAGGATAGCCGTGTTGGCCCCTGTCGGAGCGTTCCCCCAGAGCCACGTCACCTCTACGCCCGGGTAGACGAATGGCGTGACGATCATCCAGAGGCCGAGCAACGCCGCCAGCCCGGATGCCCCGCGACTCGCGGACATCTCCATGGCCTGGTAGCCGCTGTAGGCGGCGAGAACGACGATGGCAGCGCCGACGATCACGTTGTTCCAGAAGTGGCCTACCTGTAGTTCGTACAGGAATGCCGACACGAATATCCAGGCGCCGATCAACGCGCTCACTCCGGCGAGCCAACGGCCTGTGCTTGTCATGTTAGTTCACCTCACTGGAATGTAACGTCCGCTGTATAAGTAGGAGTAGTGGCCAGTTGGGGACAACACTGTCCCGAAAGCAAATAAACCGGTCGCGCGTAGCCACAGGCGAATGCTGCTCGTGCTGTGCGTCGACCTGGACGACGACCTCGGCCGAAAGACCGGCATCCCCACGCCCGTCGTCGGCCGGAACGAAGTGGAGCACGCAGCGGTCTCGCTGGCGGAAGCCGACCCCGAGGACAGCGACGTGAACGTCCTCTTCGAGGGTATCCACATCCACGACGAGCACAGCACCGAAGAGGAGGACGTCGTCGTCGCCGCCGTCACCGGCGTCGAGCGCGGCGACGTCACCGCGAACCGCAGGGTCGGACGCGAGGTCGACGAAGTGCTCGCGACCATCCAGACCGACGACCCCGTGCGGGCCGTCATCGTCACGGACGGCGCACAGGACGAGTCCGTCGTCCCGGTCATCCGCTCGCGAGTCCCCATCGACGCCGTCAAGCGCGTCGTCGTGCGGCAGGCCCAGGACCTCGAGTCGATGTACTACACGCTCAAGCAGGTGATGAACGACCCCGAGACGCGCGGGACGATTCTCGTCCCCCTCGGTGTCCTGCTGCTCATCTACCCGCTAGCGGTGGTCGCCGACTTCCTCGGGTTGCCGGGCGCCGTACTCGGGCTATCCTCCGCGCTCGTCGGCTTGTACGCGCTGTTCCGCGGCCTCGGCCTCGAGGGCACCGTCGACGACACCGTCGAGCGCGTCCGCTCGAGCCTGTACACCGGGAGTGTGACACTCATCACGTACGTCGTCGCCGCCGCGTTGCTCGTCGTCGGCGGCGTCGAAGCGGCGAACGAACTCACCGCCGTGCGCGCCGCAACCGACGGCAACCTCGCGCCACAGACCATCGTCGCCGCGCTCACCTTCGGCGCCGTTCGGTGGTTCGCCGCCGCCGGCCTCACAACGAGCCTCGGCCAGATCACCGACGAGTATCTCGCCGACCAGTTCCGGTGGCGCTACCTCAACGCGCCGTTCTACGTGCTCTCCATCGCCGCGGTGCTCCACATGCTCTCGGCGTACTTCCTCGAGTACGTCACGCTCACCGAACTCGCCGCCGTTTTGACGGCGGGGACGCTCGTCAGCGTGCTCTCCACGCTCACGTTCGCCGTCGTGGAGACGTGGCGCGCCGACGCCGCGTAGCCCCCGGATTCCGAGTGCTGGCGTTTCTCAGGTTTCCCGAGAGACGACAAACTCCGCGAGATCCTCGAGGTACGCCCGCGCTTCGCCCGCCGGCAGGTCGAGGCTGTCCAGCGCGCGCATCGCCGCGTCGGCCTCGGCCTCCGCGAGGTCGTCCAGTTCCGCGGGCGACCGGTCGGTGACGCGCACGATGCTCGGGCGGTCCATCTCCTCGTCGCGCCCCGCGGGCTTCCCGAGGTCACTGGATTCAGCCGTCGCGTCGAGTACGTCGTCCCGAATCTGGAACGCCACGCCGACGCGTTCGGCGTACTCGCCGAGCGCCTCGACCGTGCGACCGTCAGCGTCCGCCGCGATGGCGCCGAGTTCCGCCGCCGCGCGGAACAGCGCGCCCGTCTTCCGGCGCGCGAGCGCCATGTACTCGGCCTCCGTCTCCGGCTGGTCGACCAGTTCGGTCGCCTCGCCCTCCCCCAGTTCGACGAGCGCGTCCGTCACGCACTCCACGGCCCGGGGGTTCCGCGAGAAGATGTCGAAGGCCTCCCCGAGCAGGCCGTCAGAGGCGACGATGGCGGGCCCGTGGCCGTACTCCGCCCACGCGCTCGACGTCCCGCGACGCACCGCGGACTTGTCGATGATGTCGTCCACCACCAGGGAGGCGTTGTGCACGAGTTCCACGCCGACCGCGAAGTCCAGGGCGTCCTCGGCCTCCCCGCCCGCCGCCTCGCAGACGAGCACCGTGAGCGTCGGGCGCACACGCTTCCCACCCGCCAGCGAGACGTGTTCGAGTTGGGCCGCGAGCTCGGCGGGCTCCACCGACGCGACCGTCTCGCCGAGTCGCTCTTCGATGGCCGCGCGCCGCGACTCCACGTACTCCATTACGCCCGACTCGGGGCTACGGGGTTTTCACTCCGTCGGCTTCCGGGTTCCAGGCGCCGGCGGCAGTCGCGCTCGAACGCAGAGAAACGGCGGCTGGACGCGAATCCGCTCGGCGGCCGCAGGCGCCTTCTCGCGGAATCGGTCGGTTGGTTCGGGTTCGACGACGCGCTCGATTCGGAGGCCCGCGTCCAGCACCGTGTTCAGGGTGACTTCGAGTGGCCGCCGGAAGAAGTGCATCTCGACGGAGTCACTGAACCCGTCCCACGTCTCCGAGACCGCTTCCGTCTCGAAGTAATCCTCGACGTCGAGACGAATTGCGTCGTCCATCGGGTGCTGCGTCGAGAACACGACGCGACCGCCGGGTCGTAGCACACGCGCCACCTCCGCGAACAGCGTGCCCCAGTCGCGAGCGTACGTGAACGCCAGCGAGGCGTGCACGAGGTCGAACGCGTCGTCGGCGAATGGAAAGCCCTGCGCGAAGTCGAGTCGAACGAGGTCGGCGTGCGCACCGACTCGCTCCCGGGCGTGTGCAAGCATCGCCGAGCTCACGTCGCCAGCGACGACAGTTGCGCCCGCGTCGAGCAACTCCTCGGTGGTGATTCCCGGGCCACACCCCGCGTCGAGCACGTCCAGTCCGTCCAGGTCGGGAAGCAGGTCGCGCGTCGCGGGTCGTTCGAGGTCGGCGTTGTACGGTTTCTCCGGCGCGCTTTCGGCGAAGTCGTCGGCGAGCGCGTCGTAGGCCGCGAGCGCTACCGGGGAGTCCGTGTCGGGCATAGACTGCGTGCGTAGCACAACACCGAGCAAAAAGCTCGCGGTCGTCGACGCCCGTCAGTAGTCCGTGACCTTCGATTGCACGCGACCGTCGTCCAACTCCGACATTCGAGAGTCCCCGAAGAATTTCGCGAGTTCCTCGGGCGTGACGTCGTCGGACTCGTAGAGGTACGCGATTTCGGTGAGCGAGAGCGACTCGTCCTCGGCGAGTTTCTGCCGGAGGTGGTCGGCGTCGAGGGCGTGGTGAGTCACGTCGAGTGAGACCGTCGCGCCGCGGTCGTCGGCGGCCTCCGCGAGGTTGACACCCTCACGGAGCACCGTCTCGAAGTCGAGGTCGGTGCGGCCGAGGCCGCGGTAGAGGAACGCCACCGCGGAGACGAGCGCGTCGAACGCCTCGGTGCCGTCGGCCTCGGCGGTGCGCTTCTCGAAGACCAACTCGAGGTCGCGCTCGGAGAGGTGTTCGACGAGCACCTCGAAGTCGAGAAGCGCGTCGTAGATTCGGTCGCGGATCCTCGCGCGAGCGTTCCGTTCGGCCTGCACGCTCGCCAGTTCTCGGTCGCCTCGCAGGTACTCGCGGTCGGCCGCGGAGAGGACACCGCGGTCGCGTTCATCGTCACCCATCATAATCCATATTCAGTTACGTCTTTCCCCACATGCATATAAATATAATCTGTTTTCGGTTATTCCCCCGTTTTAGTGGCAACCATCCGACAAAGGCTTTATTGGTGGAATGCACGACCGAACTCGACACGCGAGTGGCACGCACTCGACCAGCGAGTCGCGCACCAACGAACACCATGCCCCAGAACATTACCACACAGCGAGCGGCGAATCACCCGCAATCACCCAGCGACCCCACGTTCTCGGCAATCGCCCCCGCCGGAACGCTCCAGACCGCCCTCGACGCACTCGACGCGCTCGTCGACGAGTGCGTCCTCCGTGCCGACGAAGATGGTCTCTCCGCGACCGCGATGGATCCGGCGACCGTCGGCCTGGTGGAACTCGACCTCGGCGCTGACGCGTTCGAAGCCTACGACGCCGCCGGAACGTCGATGGGCGTCGACCTCGAGCGCCTCCGGGACGTCGTCGGGATGGCCGACCGCGACCAACTGGTCCGGCTCGCGCTCGACGAGGAGACCCGGACACTCCACGTTCGCGTCGGTCAACTCTCGTACACGCTCGCGCTCATCGACCCCGACGCCATCCGCTCCCCGCCGGACGAGATCGACTTCGCCGACCAGTTCACCGCGACCGTTGCCGCCGACGGCGCGGCGTTCTCGCGGGCCGTCGAGGCCGCGGACATGGTCTCCGACCACCTGGAACTCGGCGTCGACGAGGAGGCAACCCACCTGTACGCGAGGGCCGACGGCGACACCGACACCGTCTCCGTGGAGGTCCCAGAGGAGGACTGTTCCACCTTCGACCCCGGTGTGGCACGCTCACTGTTCTCGCTGCAGTACCTCTCGTCGGTCGAGCGCGCCGTGCCCGCGGACCACCGTGTTCGACTCCGACTCGGCGAGGAAGCGCCTATCGAGGTCGAGTTTGGGATAGCCGACAGCGACGGAACCGCCCGGTACGTTATCTCGCCGCGACTCACGCAGAACTGATTGCTTTCCTTACCGACAGACATCTGACTTGTCCCCGAACCCGGGAAAACAGCTTTCAGCCCGGTCCGCGAATATGTAAGCAAGGAGTAAGCTTAATCCAAACCACAATTCTTTTTGCGTAGCTGCAGCTATCCTCCAGAGTCGCCACAGAGATACTGACTTGCCTGTTCGACGCTGAACGAACTGCGCGCCAACCAGCCACAGCCCCATCCATGTCGGACGACAATCAAACACGACAGGTCGCGGACGCGAGCACGCTCACCATCGAAGCCCCGGAGACCAGCCAGAACGACGAACCGATCACCGTCCGCGTTACGGGCGCAGATCCCGGTGAATCCGTCGAACTCGCGGCCACGATGACGGACGTGGAGGGCGTCGAGTGGTTCTCACAAGCGACGTTCACCGCCGGCGAAGACGGCGTCGTCGACCTCACCGAGCATGCGCCCGACTCCGGAAGCTACGACGGCGTCGAACCGATGGGATGGCTGTGGGCGATGGAGAGCGACGCCGACGCGCCGTTCGCGCGCTTCGGTGACTGGGACACAGTCGACGTCACCCTCCGCGCCGAAACACCGGGCGCAATCGCCGACCGGACGCTCACGCGCGTCCTGTTCGACGACGGCATCGAAGCCATCCCCGTCGACGCAGACGGCGTCGTCGGCACGCTGTACCTCCCCACCGACGACGGCCCGCACCCCAGCGTCATCGAACTCCACGGCTCCGGCGGTCGTCGGGGCGACGGCACCGCGAAGTTCCTCGCCAGCAACGGGTACGCCGCGCTCGCGCTCACGTACTTCGGCGACGACGACCAGGTGCTCCCGGACGAACTCGAGCACATCCCGCTATCGTACGCCGACGACGCCATCGACTGGCTTCGCGACCGCCCCGAGGTTGCCGCCGGACACGTCGGCGTCGTCGGCGCCTCCCGTGGCGCGGAGTTCGCCCTGCTGCTCGCCGCGCACTGCGACTGGGTCGGCGCCGTCGTCTCGTTCGCCGGCAGCGGCGTTCCGTGGGACACCCCCAGCAGCGCGCCCGCGTGGACTCACAACGGCGACCCAGTCCCACATATCGAAGCGGACGAGCATCCCACCGTCACGGATCTCGACGAGCGCGACCTCGCGGGCAACGTCCCGCCGGTCGAGAACGCCACCGCCCCCATCCTGTTGCTCTCTGGTCAGGAGGACAACACCTGGAACGCCAGTCGGCTCTCCGACGTCGTCGTCGACCGTCTCGACGAACACGACTTCGACCACGACTACGAACACCGCACCTACGACGACTGCGGCCACCTCATCGGCCGGCCATACGCCCCGCTCACCGGCATCAACGACATCGACCACGCGCACGGAACGCCTCAGGGCACCGTCCGCGCCGGGGAGGACGCCTGGCCCGCAGTGCTGGAGTGTCTGGAAACCGGGCTCTCTGAGGACTGACAACCCCTAAACCGCCCGAGCCGATCTGCTGCCGGAACTCCACCCACCACCCAGAACTTATCCCTGGTTGATGTGTCGGCCGGTTCATGACCATGGGAATTCCTCTCGGCGCCGTGGCGGGTGTGTTCTCCGCCGGCTACCTCGTGCTCGGCGCCCTCGCGTACGTGGTCGGGATGGTGGGCGGCTGGTCGACGACCCGGGAGACGGGTTGCATACTGGCGGTCTGGTCGTTCCTTCCCACCCTCGCGGTGATGGGCGTCTACGTGCTGATACCCGTTCTTCCAGGAGAACTATCTAGGCTGCTCATGGTGATTCTGTGGCCTGTCGGGGCGCTCGCCACAGTACTGTCCCCGCTTATTCTCGCTGTCATCGGGGTGGCGCCGTGGAACATTCCATTGCCCTGGCACACCCGAGAGGACACGACCGAAAATTGACTGAACGCTGCGGTTGGCCGCGTCTGTTGCCTCAGACGTTCGGCGGTTCGCCGCCGAACGCTTCGATGAGCGCGGGCACGACCTCGAAGAGGTCGCCGACCACGCCGTAGTCCGCGATGTCGTAGATGGGAGCGTCCGGGTCCGTGTTGACCGCGATGATGGTCTCGGCGCCCTTCATCCCAGCGACGTGCTGGACCGCGCCGGAGATACCGATGGCGAGGTAGACGTCCGGCGTCACCTGCTTGCCGGACTGGCCGACCTGGCGGTTCTTCGGCAGCCAGCCGTTGTCCACGATGGGGCGGGACGAGGAGAGCGTCGCGCCGGTCGCTTCCACCAGCGCCTCGATAAGTTCGAGGTTCTCCTCCTCCTCGATGCCGCGCCCGATGGACACCAGGAAGTTCGCCTCGCTGATGTCGACGTCGCCGCCGCCGACCTCCTCGAAGCCCCGCACGGTCGACCGCACGGCGTCCTCGTCGATGGAGACTTCGAACGTCGAGACGTCGGCGTCGCCGACGCCCTCCGCGGCCGGCCACTCGCCGCCGCGCACGGACACCGCGAACGGCCCCTCGTCGGCCTCCACGGTGGTCTCGACCTTCGAGGCGTACATCTCGCGGGCGACCTCGAGCGTGCCGCCGTCGTAATCGACGTCGACGGCGTCCGAGACGTACGTGTAGCCCAGCCGGCTCGCCACAGCGGGCGCGTAGTCGAGGCCGTTCACGCTGTTCGGGAGCACGAGCACCTCGGGGTCGATGTCCGCGGCGAGTGCTTCGATGGCCTGCACGTAGACGTCGTGGTTGAACTCCTCGCCGTTCGGCACGGCGTGGACCTGGTCGACGCCCTCGCGGTTGAGGGAGTCAGCCAGGGAGTCCACGTCCCCCGAGATGACCGCGGCGTGGAGGTCCGTGCCCGCGGCGTCCGCGAGTTCGCGGCCCGCCGTCAGGAGTTCGTAGCTCACGTCACGGAGTTCTCCGCGTCGGTGGTCGGCGACGGCCAGAACGGTCATCGGCTCTCACCCCCGGTGAGAACGATGACGTCGTCGGGCGCGCAGCGTCCGACGGAAGTCATTCGCCGACCACCCCCTTCTCGCGGAGTACGTCAGCGAGCGCCGCGGCCTGCTCGCTCGCGTCGCCCTCGAGATACTGCGCGTCGCTCTCGCTCTCCGGTTCGTACATCGCCGTGAGTTCGAGGTCGCTGTCCGCGACCGACGCGTCCAGGCCGAGGTCCGCGAGCGTCTGGACGTCGATCTCCTTGGACTGGGCCTGCCGGATGCCCCGGAGGCTCGCGTACCGCGGCTCGTTGATGCCCGTCTGGATGGTGAGCACCGCCGGCAGTTCGACGTCCGTGAGCTCCTCGACGCCGCCCTCCAGTTCGCGGTGAACCGAGGCAACGCCCTCCTCGAGCACCTTCTCGGTGTCGAGTGCGTTCACGACAGCGGCCCACTCGAAGCCGACGGTCTCGGCAAGCGCGACGCCGGTCGCGCCGAAGTTGTCGTCGCTCGCCTGTACGCCCGACAGCACGATATCGGGGTCCTCGGCCTCGACGACCGCCGCAAGCAACTCGGCCTTCGACCCGACGTCGAGCAGGCCGGCGTCCGCGAGGTCGTCGTCCCAGACGCGGACCGCGCGGTCCGCGCCCTTCGCGAGCGCCATCCGGATGGTCTCCTCGGCGCGCTCCGGGCCGACGGTCACGGCGACGACCTCGACGTCGTCGCCCGCCTCCGAAAGCTGGACGCCCGCCTCGACGGCGTAGTCGTCCCACTCGTTCAGGTCGTAGTCGAGGTAGGTGTCCTCGATCTCCGTGCCGGAGATCTCGAAGTCCTCCTCGACCGTGGCCACCTCCTTGACAGTGACGAGAACCTTCATCACCGCGTAACTCGCCCGTCGCGGCGGTAAACGTTTTCGGAACTCGGGGAGTCGCGCTCGGAGTTGTCAACCGGACGCCGTCCGACAGTTCCGCCGGACACCGCCCCCTACTCGTCCGCGTGCTCCTCGTCGTTGACGCCCTCGCCCGGTAGCGAGATGAGGTTCTCGCGCCCGATGCGGAGCTTCTCCACGCGGCCGTCGTCGGCCATCGAGGAGAGCAACTGAGAGACCTTCGCGTTCGACCACCGCGTCTCATCGACGATCTTCGCCTGCTTCATCCGTCCGCCGTTGTCCGCGAGCAGTTGCTCGACGCGCTCCTCGTCGCTCAACAGTTCGCTGTCGACGGCGGCCCCACCCCCCGACGCCGAGTCGTCACTCGACCCCGCAGTGGCCGCCGCCTCGGGCGTCGTTCCGCCGTTCGGCGAACTGGAGTTGTTCGGCAGTTGGTCGTCGGTCGAACTCCGACCGGCGTCGCCCGAGTACTGGTACGCCCAGACGAGGATGCCGCCGACCACCAGCGCGAGCGCGCCGACGCCGAGCAGCGTCAGAAGCGACGTCGCGAACGGCTGTTCCTGGAGGCCGTCGTCAGTGAACACGACGCTCGGCTGCCCGGACTCGAAGTTCTGGGGACCTGTCCACTGGTAGCCGCCGTTCACCACGGTCGCCTCCGGCCGCACTTGCTCCGGTTCGAACCCCGACGGCGGCTGTATCGTGAGCGTCTGGCCGGGCTCCAGGTCCCCGAACCACGTCCCCGTGAACGAGTCCACGACGAACCGCTCGCCCTCCACGCGAGAGAAATTCGTCCACGTGAACTGGATGGAGAGCACGCCCGTCGAGTTGTTCCCGTGGTCGATGGTCTTGGCCGTCCGGGGGTTGGTCGCCCGGATCTGCATCGGCCGTCCCACCTCGTCACTCACCGACGAGACCACCGACTCGAAGACGCCGACCGAGAACCCGGTGTTCGTCTCGCCCGCCTTGAACTGCTCTGCGAGTCTCGCGAACGCCGCCGAGTCGTTCGCGGTCTCGAGTGCGTACCGCGCGGAGATGTTCCAGCGGGCGTCGCCGTCGGGCTGGAGTTGTATCGTGATGTCGACGCCCTCCTGGTCCGGCGACTCCTGGAGGTCGAGCGTTCGCGCCGCCTGCCCGGACGTCGGATCCGCGGCCGCGACAACCGGCGCTGCGAGCACGCAGACGACGGCGACCAGGAGGGCGACCTGCCGCATACCCCGAAGGTGCACCGCGCTCGGGCAAAGTATTTTCCATCCAACGTGACGGGCAACGTGGGTCCGCATCGTTTTTATCGGGGGGCGTTCAATCGAACGACATGTCTCGCGCCACTCCCGCCCTCGCCGCCCTCCTCCTCGTCATCGCGGGCGTGGCGCCCGCTGCCGTCGCCACCGGGACGATGTCCGCGCCCGTTCAACCCGCGGACGACCCAGTCGTCGGCGTCTCCGAGAACACCTCCCGCGTGCTCCTCCTGACGGACGCCGACGCCGCGGCGTTCCAGGATGCGAGCCCCACCGTCACGAAGGCGCTCGCCGCCGGGCACGCGAGCCTCAGCATCGAGTTCAAGCGAGAACAGATAGACCGGAAGCTATCGAGAGTCGACAGCGAGGCAATCGAGCACGCAATCCTGGAGAACGCCACTGACTGGGCGGCCGCGCGTCTCGCCGCGCTCCAGGAGCGCGAGCGGACCGCCCGCGCCGCGTTCGCGTCCGGCGACATCACCGCCGCCGAGTACGTGCTCACGCTCGGCATGATACACGCCGAGGCCGCGAAACTGGCAGCGTTCCTGGACGGCTCGTCGGACGAGGGGACGCTGTACAGTTACGCGAGAGGCTACAGCGATATCCGCTCCGAGGTGAGTCGCATCAGCGCACAGACCGCGCTCGTCCGGGGACCGGTCCGGGAACGCGTCGCCACGGTCGTTCGCGGCGACCGCGAGGCGATTCGCGTCCACGTCACCACGGGCAACGGCGTGATGCTCTCGACCATCGACGGCGATCAGTACGTCCGCGAGACCATCCGTCCGGGCAACGCGGACCCCGAACTCGCGGAGGACTTCTCGAACGACATCATCCAGAAGTTCAACACCATCTACCCGTGGCTGGACAACAGTTCGTTCGGGCCGAGCATCTTCTTCCGCGGCGGCTACGCCTACTACTACACCACGAACCACGGCCACGGTCGCATCTCCGTGTACATGGACGCCACCACGAACGACGTCTACGCCGAGTACCAGTGGAAGACGCTGGCCGAACTCCCCTTCGAGATCGGCGAATCAACCACCGAAGGTAACACGACGCTCAACGTCTCCCGGACGTACGCCGGCGGCCCGCTGCACGTCGCTACCCAGAACCGGAGTGGCGCGCCGACGGACACCCGGATATACGTGAACGGCACGCTCGTCGGGTCGACGGGGTCGGATGGCGAACTGTGGACCATCAGCCCCGCCGGCACGTACAACGTCACGGCCGGCCAGAGTCCGGTGAGCGCCGAGGTGAACGTCACGGCGCGACCGGTGCCGTAACTCGTCCTCGCAGAACCGTCGATTCCGCCCGCTGACCGAGCACTGCGCCGCGCCGAAGGTTCTTGTACCAGAACGCGACCAACCCATCGCGTGGCTCGTGCTTCAACGACGCCGGTAGCCGTCGCGCTCCTCGTCGCCGTCACGGTTGTCGCGGCGGCGGGGTTCGCCACCGCGCTGCCGGCGCTCCCGAGCGACCCCGAACCACATCGCGCCGTGTCGGCGGACGCGACGCCGGACGGAGCGGTCGCGCTCACACTGCTCTCCGGCCCCAGCGTCGACGTTCGGAACCTCGACGTGCGCGTCACCGTCGACGGGCGAGCGCTCCGCCACCAGCCACCAGTGCCGTTCTTCGCCGCGCACGGCTTCCGCGGCGGCCCGACCGGCCCGTTCAACGTCGCCGCCGACCCGACCTGGTCGGTCGGTGAAACCGCGAGCTTCCGGGTCGCCTCGACCAACCACCCCGTGCTCCGCGACGGCGACACCGTGAAAATCAGGCTGCTCGTCCGCGGGCAGGTCGTCGCGGTGGCCACTGACAGAGCCTGAGCAGTTCCGCTCGGTCAGTCTGCTCCCTCACTCCTCAGGCGCACGGCTCACGGCTCACTGCATTCGCCGTTCTCTCAGTCTGCTCCCTCACTCCTCAGGCGCACGGCTCGCGGTTCCCTCCGGTCACCGCTCGCTCAGTCTGCGCCTTCGCTACGCTCAGGCGCACGGCTCACGGCATTCGCCGTTCTCTCAGTCTGCTCCCTCACTTCGTTCGGGAGCACGGGCAACTGTGACGATGGCCTTCGGACTCCCGGGCTTAGCCTGCATGACGCGGTGCTCGACGTCCACGAACCCCGCCTCCTCGAACATCCGGTCGGCCTCCTCCTCGTCGTAGAACAGCATGATCGCGTCCGCGAGCTTCTGCAGCAGCGTCGAGTTCGGGTAGTCCGGGCCGACGACGAGCGCCGTGGCGCCCGGCTCCAGGACCCGGCGGATCTCGCGCAGGCCGACCACCGGGTTGGGCCAGTACTCGATGGACCCCGACGACCACACCGCGTCGAAACTCCCGTCGCGGAACGGGAGGCGTTCGGCGTCCCCGAGGTGGAACGCGACCGGGTCGTGCTTCCCGAGTTTCGCCCACGCCTGCTCGAGTTGGTGGGTGCTCTGGTCGAGCGCGTACACGTCGTCGGTGTGCTCGAGCAGTCCCTCCGTCCCGAAGCCCGTTCCACACCCGACGTCGAGCACGCGGTCGTCGCGGCCCACGTCGAGCATCTCGAGGGCCTCGTCGCGCATCTCCGCGTTCCACACGAACGGGTTCACGCGGTCGTACACCTTCGAGAGGTACTTGTAGAAGGTGCGCGCTCGCGCCTTGTTCTCGAGGACTCCCATCGGCGCGGGGTTTCTACCGGACCCGCATAATCCCTTGCTTTGTGGCGCGTCGGCGGCGTCGGTAGCGGGAGCGACGCCTTTCGCAACTACCAAATAGGCTCTGTTCCAAGATTTTCCCGGTAAGAGCGCATGGCAAGGCCAGAGGTTCTCGAACGGATACAATCGGCAGAATCGGACGCCGACGACATCGTGGCCGAGGCCGAGGAGGACCGCGAACAGCGGCTGTCCGAGGCCCGGACGCGAGCCGATGAGATCCGTCAGGAGGCGGACGAGGAAGCGACTGAACTGAAAGAACAACGACTCGAGGACGCCCGCGAGGACATCGAGGCCGAGCGCGAGCGCGTCCTCGAGGAAGGCGAAACAGAGCGCGAGGAACTCGAAGCGCAGGCCGCCGACAACGAGGCGGAAGCGGTCGAGTTCGCGCTCGAACGGTTCACGGAGGCGGTACATGCTCAGACCTGAGAAGATGAGCAAGGTCTCGGTGACGGGCTCCCGGCGCGTGCTGGGGGACGTCATCGAGGCGATTCACGAACTCGACCTCGTTCACCTCTCGGACTACGACGGCTCCATCGAGGGGTTCGAGAACGGCGACCCGCTCGAGGGCGCCGACGACGCCTCGGACAAGCTCGTCACGGTACGGTCACTCAAATCGATGCTCGGCGTCACCGACGACGACGCCGGCCCGACGCGCATCGTCACCGAGGACGCCCTCGAGACCGAACTCGAGGAGATCCGCGTCGAAGTCAACGAGCTCGACGACCGACGGAACGAACTCGAGGACGAACTGCGCGCGACCGAGGAGCGGATCGACGCGGTCGAGCCGTTCGCCGACCTGGGCATCGACCTCGACTTGCTCTCGGGCTACGATAACCTGCAGGTCGCGGTCGGGCAGGCCGACCCCGAGGACGTCCGAGACGAACTCGCACAGTCCGAGTCCATCGAGTTCTTCGAAGTGTTCGCGGGCGACGACACCGTCGCCGCGTTCGCGCGTCCCCGAGACGACGACGAGGACGCACTCGACGACGCGCTCGTCGGCGTGGACTTCGCTCGGCTCGAGGTTCCGGACGCGGAGACGAGTCCGGAAGCGTACGTCGAGGAACTCGAACACGAGCGCCAGAAGCTCGAGTCGAAACTCGGCGGCATCGAGAACGAACTCGAGGATCTCCGACTGGAGCACGCGGGCTTCCTGCTCGCCGCCGAGGAGAAACTCGCGATCGACGTGCAGAAGACCGAGATTCCCCTCCAGTTCGCGACGACCGAACACGCGTTCGTCGCCGAGGGCTGGCTCCCCAGTGGGGAGTACAGCGCGTTCGTCGAGAGCGTGCAGAGCGCGGTCGGCGAGCACGCCGCGGTCGAGGAGCTCGAACAGGCGGCCTACGAGCCGGCCGGTCACGGCCACCACGCGCCCTCGGACGACGAGGCCGCGGAGGCCGCGGAAGACGACGGCGAAGGTCCGGCGGTCAGCGAGGCCGCGGCCGACGACGACACGGAGGCCCCGAAGGCCGAGACGGACGGCGGGACGAACGCCGAGTTCGACAGCGACGACAGCCCGCCCGTCATCCAGAACAACCCCGGGCCGGCGAAGCCCTTCGAGGCGCTGACCCAGGTCATCAACCGACCGAAGTACACGGAGATCGACCCGACTATCATTCTGTTCCTGACGTTCCCGCTGTTCTACGGGTTCATGATCGGGGACCTCGGGTACGGCATCCTGTACACCGCGCTCGGCTACTGGGTGTACTCGAGCTTCGAGAGCGAGACGCTCCGGTCCATCGGCGCGGTCGCCGTTTGGGCGGGCGTCTCGACCGCCATCTTCGGCGTGCTGTACGGCGAAGTGTTCGGTCTCCATCTCGTCACGGAGTACCTGTGGCAGGGCGTCGTCGGTCTCGAGCACGCGCCCATCAAGAAGGGGCTTCACTCCACTGAGTTCGCGAACCTGTGGCTGACACTCAGCCTCGTCGCGGGCGCACTCCACCTCGCGGTGGGGTACGTCTTCGGCATCATAAACGAGAGCCGCGCCCACGGCATCACGACCGCCATCACGGAGTCGGGCGCGAAGCTCATGCTGATGGCCGGCGTCACCGTCTGGCTGTTCAGCACGCACATCCAGAGCGGGGGCGGACCACGCCCGCCGTTCCTCTACGAAGTTGCGCAGTTCTCCCCCACGGTGGGGATGGCCGCCCTCGTCGTGGCGCTCGTCGGCCTCGTGCTCCTCACCATCGGTGAGGGTGCGGTCGGGTTCGTCGAGAGCCCGACGTACGCGCTCGTCCACACGGTGTCGTACACGCGGATCGCGGCAGTTCTGCTGGCGAAGGCCGGCATGGCGTACGTCGTGAATCTGCTCGTGTTCGGCGCGTACCACCACCACGGCGCGACGCACTTCGCGCTCGGAGGCCACTTCCCGCAGGCCGCGGAAGTGCTGTTCCCCGGCCTGCTCTGGCAGGGCCCAGTGGGTGTCATCGGCGGCATCCTCGTCCTGCTCCTCGGGCACGCGCTGGTGTTGGCACTCGGTGTCACATCGGCCGGCTTACAGGCTCTACGCCTCGAATACGTGGAATTCTTTAACAAGTTTTATGAAGGCGGTGGCGAGAAGTACAACCCGTTCGGCTACAAGCGAAACTACACCACTGAGGACTAAATAACATGCTCGACACACTCGTTCAACTCGGTACGATTCTCCAGGAAGGCGCACAGGCAACAACTGCACCGGCGATCCCCAAGGAGGCCGCAGCGGCGCTCGCCGTCGGCCTCGCAGCACTCGGTTCGGGGTACGCGGAACGCGGTATCGGTAGCGCGGCGGTCGGCGCCATCGCCGAGGACCAGGACCTCTTCGGTACGGGCCTCATTCTGACGGTCCTCCCGGAGACGCTCGTCATCCTCGCGCTGGTCGTCGTGTTCGTCATCTAAACAGCCGCTTTTCCCCCATTCCATGAGTCTGGAAACAGTAGTTGAGGACGTTCGAGACGAAGCCCGCGAGCGCGCGAAGGAAATTCGCGCGGACGCCGAGGAGCGAGCGGACGACCTCCTCGAGGAGGCCGAGGCCGACGCCGAGCAGACGCTCGAGCAAGCGGAGGCCGACGCCGAACGCGAAATCGCACAGGAGCGCGAGCAGAAGCTCTCCAGTGCGAAACTCGAAGCCAAACAGATGCGCCTCGAAGCCCGCCGCGACGCCCTGCAGCGCGTCCGCGAGCAGGTCGAGGAACGCATCGCCGAACTCGACGGCGACGAGCGCGAGGAGCTCACCCGCGAACTCCTCGACGCCGCCGCGGCCGAGTTCGAGGACGGCAGCGACGTTCGCGTCTACGCTCGCGCCTCCGACGAAGGCCTCGTCTCCGACATCCTCGACGACTACGACGGCTACGAGTACGCCGGCGAGCACGACTGTCTCGGCGGCGTCGTTGTCGAGAGCGAGACGTCACGCGTCCGAGTGAACAACACGTTCGACTCGGTTCTCGCGAGCGTCTGGGAGAACAATCTGAAGGAGATCAGCGCCCGACTGTTCGACGAGGAGCAATGAGCGCGTCCGGCACGGCAAACTACGAGTACGTGGTCGCCCGCGTTCGACACCGCCGAGCCACCCTTTTCAGCGACGACGAGTACCGCAAACTGCTCCGCATGGGGCCGGGCGAGATCGCCCGCTTCATGGAGGAGACGGAGTACGAGGACGCGGTGAACGCGCTCGGCTCCCGGTACAGTGGCGTCGACCTCATCGAGTACGCGCTGAACCTGAACCTCGCGAACAACTTCGAGGACCTCCTGCGGTGGAGCAACGGCCGCCTGTACGAACAGGTCGTCCGCTACCTCCGGAAGTTCGACGTGTGGAACGCCAAGACCGTGATCCGCGGGAAGTACTCGGGCGCAACCGAGGACGAAATCCGCGAGGACCTCATCGGCGCTGGCGAGTTCGACGAGCAACTGCTCGACCGCCTCGTCGTGGCAGAGGGCATCGAGGACGTCGTCGAGACCCTCGAGGGCACGATGTTCGGGCCGTCGCTCGTCGACGCCTTCGAGACGTACGAGCAGACGGGCGCGCTCGTCCCGCTCGAGAACGCACTCGACCGCGCGTACTACGAGAACCTCGTGCCACAGACCGCTCCCGGCGCCGCTGCGGACAGCCCGGAAGCGCTGTACGCCGAGTTCTTGAACGCGGAGATCGACTTCCGTAACGTGCGCAACGCGCTGCGACTCGCGCGCTCCGGCGCGGACGTCGACCCTGCGGAGTACTTCATCGAGGGCGGGACGCTGTTCTCGGCCTCGGAGCTCGGGCAGCTCGTCGACAACCGCGACGAACTCGTCTCTCGCATCCGGGAGAGCCAGTACGGCAGCGAGCTGACCGACGCGCTCGACGACCTCGAGGCCGCGGACAGCCTCATCGGGTTCGAGCACGCGCTCGACCGGGCGCTCCTGGAGTACTCGGACCACCTCTCGCACGTCTTCCCGCTGTCCGTCTGTCCGGTGCTCGCGTACGTGCTCGCGAAAGAACGGGAAGTCGACAACATCCGTGCCATCGCTCGCGGCCGCGAGGCCGGCCTGAGTGAGGACGAGATCGAGGAGGAACTCGTCATCCTATGAGCCAGGAGATTGCAGTCATCGGCAGTCCCGAGTTCACGACCGGGTTCCGCCTGGCGGGCGTCCGCGCGTTCGAGAACGTCCCCCAGGACGCCAAGGACGAGGAACTCGACGACGCCGTCGAGGCTGTCCTCGAGAACGAGAACGTCGGCATCGCGGTGATGCACGACGACGACCTCGAGTTCCTCTCCCGGAACGTCCGGAACGAGGTAGAGACCAGCGTGGAACCGACGTTCGTAACCATCGGCGGCGGCGCCGCCGGCGGGAGCGGACTGCGCGACCAGATCAAGCGAGCCATCGGTATCGACCTGATGGCGGAGGACGAAGGAGAATGAGCCAAGCAGAAACAATCATCGACACAGGCGAAATCGAGAGCGTGAGCGGTCCCGTCGTGACCGCCACGGACCTCGACGCCCAGATGAACGACGTCGTCTACGTCGGCGACGAAGGGCTGATGGGCGAGGTCATCGAAATCGAAGGACCGATCACGACCATTCAGGTGTACGAGGAGACGTCGGGCATCAGCCCGGGCGGCCCCGTCGAGAACACGGGCGAGCCGCTGACCGTCGACCTCGGCCCCGGCATGCTGGACTCCATCTACGACGGCGTCCAGCGCCCCCTCGACGTGCTCGAGGACGAGATGGGGTCGTTCCTGGACCGCGGCGTCGACGCGCCCGGCATCGACCTGGAGAAGGAGTGGGCGTTCGAACCCACCGTCTCCGAGGGCGACGAAGTGGAGGCCGGCGACGTGCTCGGCACGGTCGAGGAGACAATCAGCATCGAACACAAGGTCCTCGTCCCGCCGCGCAGCGACGGCGGCGAAATCACCGACGTCGAGTCGGGTTCGTTCACGGTCGAGGACCCCGTCGTCACCCTGGACACCGGCGAGGAGATCTCGATGCATCAGGAGTGGCCGGTCCGCCGTGCGCGACCGACCGCGGACAAGCACACGCCGAAGACACCGCTGGTGACCGGCCAGCGCATCCAGGACGGCCTGTTCCCGCTCGCGAAAGGCGGGACGGCCGCGATTCCGGGGCCCTTCGGCTCCGGGAAGACCGTCACCCAGCAGCAGCTGGCGAAGTGGTCTGACGCGGACATCGTCGTCTACATCGGCTGCGGTGAGCGCGGCAACGAGATGACGGAAGTCATCGAGGACTTCCCGGAGCTCGAAGACCCGCAGACGGGCAACCCGCTGATGGCCCGCACCTGCCTCATCGCGAACACGTCGAACATGCCGGTCGCGGCCCGCGAGTCCTGCATCTACACGGGCATCACCATCGCGGAGTACTACCGCGACATGGGCTACGACGTGGCGCTGATGGCCGACTCCACCTCGCGGTGGGCCGAGGCGATGCGCGAGATCTCCTCCCGACTCGAGGAGATGCCGGGCGAGGAGGGGTACCCCGCGTACCTCGCCGCCCGCCTCGCGCAGTTCTACGAGCGCGCGGGCCTCTACACCACCCTGAACGACGACGAGGGGTCGGTGTCCGTGGTCGGCGCGGTCAGCCCGCCCGGCGGCGACTTCTCCGAGCCGGTCACCCAGAACACGCTGCGCATCGTGAAGACGTTCTGGGCGCTCGACGCGGACCTCGCGGAGCGCCGTCACTTCCCCGCCATCAACTGGAGCGAGTCCTACAGCCTCTACAAGGACCAGCTCGACGACTGGTGGCGCGAGAACGTCGCCGAGGACTTCCCGGAGGTCCGGCAGTGGGCCGTCGACGTCCTCGACGAGGAGGCCGAACTCGAGGAGATCGTCCAGCTCGTCGGGAAGGACGCGCTCCCCGACGACCAGCAGCTTACGCTCGAAATCGCGCGCTACCTGCGCGAGGCGTGGCTCCAGCAGAACGCCCTGCACGACGTCGACACCAACTGTCCGCCGGCGAAGACGTACACGATGCTGACGGCGATCAAGACGTTCAACGACGAGGCCTTCGAGGCGCTCGAGGCCGGCGTCCCGGTGACCGAGATCCAGAACATCGACGCCGCGCCGCAGCTCAACCGCATGGGCGTACAGGACGAGTGGGAGTCCTACATCGAGGACCTCAAGGAAGACATCACTGACGAACTACGGAGCCTCTACTGATGAAAGAGTACCAGACAATCACCGAGATCAGCGGCCCGCTGGTGTACGTCGACATCGACGAACCGATCGGGTACGACGAGATCGTCGAGATCGAGACGCCGGACGGCGAGGTGAAGCGCGGCCAGGTGCTCGAGTCCAGCGACGACTTCGTCGCCATCCAGGTCTTCGAGGGCACCGAAGGTATCGGCCAGGACGCCTCCGTGCGATTCCTCGGAGAGACCCTGAAGATGCCCGTGACCGAGGACCTCCTCGGTCGCGTGCTGGACGGGTCGGGCAACCCCATCGACGACGGTCCCGACATCGTCCCCGAGGAGCGCCGCGACATCATCGGCGCGGCGATCAACCCGCACGCGCGGGAGTACCCCGAGGAGTTCATCCAGACGGGCGTCTCCTCCATCGACGGGATGAACACGCTCGTGCGCGGACAGAAACTCCCGATCTTCTCCGCGTCGGGCCTGCCGCACAACGAACTCGCGCTCCAGATCGCGCGGCAGGCGACGGTGCCCGAGGAAGCGAGCGAGGAGGTCGACGAGGACGACGACGAGGAGAGCAGCGAGTTCGCCGTCGTCTTCGGCGCGATGGGTATCACCGCCGAGGAGGCCAACGAGTTCATGGAGGACTTCGAGCGCACCGGCGCACTCGAGCGCTCGGTCGTCTTCATGAACCTCGCGGACGACCCCGCCGTCGAGCGGACGGTCACGCCGCGACTCGCGCTCACGACCGCCGAATACCTCGCGTTCGACAAGGGCTACCACGTCCTCGTCATCCTCACGGACATGACGAACTACTGTGAGGCACTGCGCGAGATCGGCGCGGCCCGCGAAGAGGTGCCGGGACGCCGGGGCTACCCCGGGTACATGTACACCGACCTCGCCGAACTCTACGAGCGCGCCGGCCGCATCGAGGGCGTCGAGGGGTCTGTCACCCAGATTCCCATCCTCACGATGCCGGGCGACGACGACACCCACCCGATTCCGGACCTCACGGGGTACATCACCGAGGGCCAGATCATGATGGATCGGGACCTCAACAGCCAGGGCGTCCAGCCACCGACGGACGTGCTGCCGAGTCTCTCCCGCCTGATGGACGACGGCATCGGTGAGGGGCTCACCCGGGAGGACCACGGCGACGTCTCCGACCAGTTGTACGCGGCGTACGCGGAGGGCGAGGACCTCCGCGACCTCGTGAACATCGTCGGTCGCGAGGCGCTCAGCGAGCGCGACAACAAGTACCTCGACTTCGCAGACGCCTTCGAGAGCGAGTTCGTCGACCAGGGCTTCGACACCGACCGTTCCATCGACGACACCCTCGAGGCCGGCTGGGACCTCCTCTCGATGCTGCCCAAGGAGGAACTCAACCGCGTCGACGAGGAACTCATCGAGGAGAACTACCGCGAGAGCGTCGAAGCCGAGGCGTAACGCCGCTCTTCGAGTTCTGTTTTCTTCGCTTCGTTCGAGAACGCACTTGGACAGCCACTGCGCGGTAGACGCGTGACGGCTGACTGAGCGTTCAGCGCGGAACCCCCGAGAGAAGAATCGACTGGCTACCGGAGGCCGTGGACGTACGTCTGGTCGTGGTCGGGGAACACGTCACGGATGGCGTCCTCGCCGTCCTCGTCGGCGAGCACTGCGCGGAGTTCCGCCTCGTAGTCCGAGCGCGGGATCTCCTCGCTCGGCCCGACCTCGACGTCGAGTTCGGCGTTCACGAGTCGGTCGACGGCGCCCCGGCCGAATCCGGAGAGCGGGGAGAGGTAGTCGACGTCGTGGCGGTCCTCGAGGCTCTGGGCCTGCGCGCGCGAGACGGTGGGGACGCGGTCGTCGCGGCGCGTGCCGTCGGCGACGGCGTCGACGTCCAGGGCCGCGACGGCCTCCAGCGCGTGCTCGTGGACGTGCTGGATGCCGTTCCGGGGGTAGCCGTCCGTGCGCATCTTCTCGACGGCGTCGTCCGCGACGTCCGGGTCGAGTTCGAGCGCGCGGAAGTCGAAGCCGGCGGCGTCGGCGGCGTCCCGGGCGTGCTGCCAGGCGTCGGTGACGCCGAAGTGCGCGGTGACGAGCGTGACGTCGTAGAACCGCTCGAGAACGAGCGCGGCGAGCGTAGAGTCCTTTCCGCCGCTGTAGAGTAACGCGAGGTCCATCGACTACCGGCGCTGGATGTCGAAGCTCTGGGAGTCGGGCTTCAACTCGCGCAGGATGGACTTCATCTGTTCTTCGTCGATCTGGTCCTGGAGGCGGCCGGACTGGGCGAGCGCGAGCACCTGCTGTTCGACCTTCTCCGCGAACTCGGGCTTGCTCATGCGGATGGTGTTGAGGCGCTTTCGCGCGCCGTCGCTGAGGTGCTGGCGGAGCATCGCCTGCTTTTGCTGTTCGGCCTGCTCCTGCTGGGCCTGCCGCGCGGCCTGGCCGTCCTCGCCGCCACCGCCCTGTTGCTGTTTCATCTCCTCCATCTTCTGCTTGCGCAGCTCCTCGATTCGCTCGTCGTCTGGGTTCTCGCTCATGTTGCTCGAAGGTTGTCGTCGAATCCGGTTAATTGTAACGCCCCGGGACGAGCGTGGCGCTACGGGCTGGCACCGAATGGAGAGACTGTGGCGCGTCAGTAGAGGTATTTGCGCACCACAGAGCCCGTTCGTGGAGCGATAGAAGATGCGTGGATTCCTGGGGCTTACAGGCGACGCCGCGATGACAGGCCGGTTCGTCGCGCTCCCGCCTCGACCGGGCCTGCACGATTCGTCAACTCACGCCCCGGGTTGGTCCCGCCCTCCTATTTGAATCTGTGTAGCCGGTAGCAATCGGCAGTCGAACCAGCCGGTAGTAGCATTCGCGGACCGAGTGGCTTGCAAAGCCCGAGGCCCGCGATTCACTGAGCGCGAGCGGAGCGAGCGCTCAGGCCGACGACTGAACGGCGCGCTCGCAGAGCGCAGAGTGAAGGAGGAGTGCTTTTTTCCCCAAGTTTTTGCAAGCGAACGGCCGAAGGCCGTGAGCGCAGGAAAAAGTGGGAGTTAGGCGTACCGCTCGAGTTCGGGGCGGTCGAGATTCTCGATGACGGTGTTGGCAGTGTTGTCGAGGAGGCTGCGACCGTCGCTGGTGACGATGCGGCCTTCGCTGCCCTGCTGCATGACGAGGTCTTCGTCCTCGAGTTGCTGGAGGATGGTGCGGACGACGTTCCGGGAGCCGGTTTCACTGGAGGGCGGGGAGACGACGTAGCGCGTGGAGCCGTCCTTGGTGTCGCCGTAGGCGCTGGCGAGTCGTTTCACGCCGACGGGGCCGTCTATGGCCACCTTGCGGAGAATGCTGGCGGCGCGGCGCGCCCAGAAGTCGTCCTGTTTCGGGGGGAGTTCGCGGCCGACGCCGGTCTTCGCGAACTGCGCCCAGTCGGGTTCCTCGAGTCGGTCCTCGAGCTCCGCGGCGAGCTCGTCGATGAACTCGTCAGCAGGAGCGTCGTAGAGGGTTGCCATTGGCGAGATTTCTCGTCGGATTCGTTTAAAGCCATCGTTAGGAGGCCGTGCGGCTCTCGAGGGCGACGACGGAGAGGCCGCCGAGGGCGGTGGGGAGCCAGTAGGTTGCCGCGCGGAAGACGATGGCGGCAGCCCCGGCAGTGGCCGTGGAGACGCCGGTCGTGGGGACGAGGATGAGGATGATGGCGGCTTCCACGCCGCCGGTGCCGCCGGGGAGTGGGGTGATGCTGGCGATGGTTGCGACGGGGACGACGACGAACGCGATGGCGAACGGGACGGAGTGACCGAGCCCACGGATAGAGAGCCAGAGCGCGACGCACATCACGAACCAGCCGGCGGCGGAGAACGCGGCGGCGACGAGAATCCGGCGGCGGTCGCTGGCGACGCGGCCGATGGCGCGGAAGAACCCGTCGACGTGCGTGCGTATCTGGTCGCGGTCGGGGGCGGTAAAGCCCGGGATGACGCGACTGACGGCGCCGAACAGCGGGGTGAGAACGCCGACAAGCCCCGAGCGAACTCGCTCGCGGAACCGCCAGCCGAGGTAGACGGCGAGGGGGAGCGCCAACGCAAGTGCGACGACGACGAGGGCGATGTCCCTGACGCGGTCGAGGACGGTGTACTGGAGTGCGTAGTACGCGAGGCCGAGGAGCGCGAACGCGAGCGACGGGACGAGGTTGATGGAGTCGACGCTGGCGATGGCGGCGAGGCCGCTCTCGTACTCGGCGTCGGTCGCACGGGAGATGATGTAGCCGCTGAACGGTTCGCCGCCGGCCTGGCCGAACGGCGTGATGTTGTTGGCGAACGCCGCGCTGGCGTACAACAAGATCGCCGTGGTCCGCGAGACCGGGATGCCGAGTGCGGCGAGAACGGCGCGCAGCGACAGCCCCCACGCGACGAGCCAGCCGACTCCGAGGGCGGCGAGGGTGGCGGCGGTGGTGGCGTCGAGGAGTGCCAGCGCGTTCGCAACGTCCTCGATGCCGACGAGGAACACGAGCAGCGCGAGCACGAGCAGCGAGCCGACGAATCCGACGGCGACCTTCGTCTCGTCGACGTCCATGCTGTCCGGGTGGAGACGGGGCGCCAGTGTAAACCCACCGGGATGACTCGAAGCAGGCGTCGGCAGGGGGGTCGGAGCCAGGGCGTTGGTCGGTCGTGGCGGGGCCAGAGCATTGGTCGGTCGTGTCGGGCCCGGGGCCCGTGGGGTGCGCCGGCAACAGGGAGTCTGCGAGCGCATCCCGGGCGTTTTAGGCGGTGGCCGCGAACGTCGGTGCATGGACGAACAGGCGGCGCTGGACATCGTGTCCGGGTTCGTGGACGCAGCGGGCGACGACGCGGCAGTGGTCGACGGCACGGCGTTCACCATCGACATGCTCCACGAGACGACGGACTTCCCGCCGGGGACGACCCGCTACACGGCGGGGTGGCGCGCGGTCGGCGCGAGCCTCTCGGACGTGGCGGCGATGGGCGGCGACGCGTCGGCGGCGGTCGCGGTGTACGGCGCACCCGAGTTTGCGGACGACGAGTTGGCGGCGTTTCTGGACGGTGCGAGCGACGTCTGTGAGGGCGTCGGCGCGGAGTACGTCGGTGGTGACCTGGACGGACACGACGAGTTCACGGTCGCGTCGGCGGCCATCGGTGACGTGGAGCGGCCCGTCGGCCGGGGCGGCGCGTCGTCCGGCGAGAAAGTCGCGGTGACGGGGACGCTCGGCCGGAGCGCCACGGCGGTCGCGCTGTTCGATGCGGGCGAGACGGAGCGCGCGAACGACCTGTTCTGCTTCGAGCCGCGCGTCGCCGCGGGGCGCGCGCTGGCCGAGCACGCGACCGCGATGATGGATTCGAGTGACGGCCTCGCGCGCTCGCTCCACCAGTTGGCCGCGGCCAGCGACTGCGGGTTCGCCGTCGAGGGCGACCGCGTGCCGGTCGACGAGAGCGTGCGCGAGGTGACAGCGGACCCGCTCGACACTGCCGTGACGTTCGGGGAGGACTTCGAACTCGTCGTGACCCTGCCTGCGGACAGCGTGACGGCCGCGCGTGCGGCGTCACCGACGCCGTTGTCTGTCGTCGGCGAGGTCACCGACTCCGGCGTGACACTCGACGGTGAACCGCTCGCGGACCGCGGGTGGACGCACTAGTCCGACCGGACGGCGAGAATCAGAACGACGAGATTCCGGCGGTGTCGCCGAGGCGCCCGGTCGACGCCAGCCGGGTCATCACACGATTCTGATGGGGATGGGCATGAAGCAGAGCGCGCCGAGCGCGAACGTGAGCAGTCCGAGTGCGACGCGCTTCCGGTCGAGAGGTTCCTCGTCGATAGGGCGGGCCGACCCCATGTACGAGACGATCGTCGTGAGGAACCCCCACATGATCCAGATACCGGCGGCGTTGCCGGCGTCGCCGACCACCCAGAGGTAGCCGCCGAGCGAGAACAGGGCTGCGGGGACGAGCGGAGCGAGGCGCTCTGCGCCCTCGCCGAGGATCGAGCGGAGGATGTGGCCGCCGTCGAGTTGGCCGACGGGGATGAGGTTGAGGAACGTGATGAACATCCCGACCCACCCACCCATCACGACCGGATTGACGGACAGCGACGGGTCACTGTAGGAGAGTGGTTGACCGACGACGGCGGCGACAGCGCGAAGCAGCAGTGGGTACGCGAATTTTACCTGCACTGCGCTGCTCGAGGAGACGACGTCGGGCGGCACGTGCACCGGCGGCAAGAGTAGGCCGACAGCGGTGACGACGACGGCGGCGACGAGGCCTGCGAGCGGTCCCGCGGCACCGATGTCGAACAGCGCGTCGCGGTCGGGCATCTGGCCGCGCATTCGGATGACGGCGCCCATCGTGCCGAACAGCGACGGGAAGGGGATGAAGTACGGGAGGCTGGCGTCCACGTCGTGGTACTTGCTCATCGCGTAGTGGCCGAACTCGTGGGTGCCGAGCACGCCGAGTACGGCGACGGTGAACGGGAGCGCGCGGAGCACGTCGAGCGAGAGTGGGTCCTGGACGTAGTACCAGGCAGTTCCGACGAACAGCGTGGAGAGGACGGTGGCGACGAACAGCGCGACGTTCTTCCAGGGGACGCCGTCGCGTCCGGTCTCGTGGGGTTCGGCGACGAGCACGAGTTCTCCGGTGCGACGCGCGACCCTGACCTCGTAGCCGTGGTCGCGGAACGTCGGCCAGACCGTCTCGACGAGGGTCTGGTGGTCCGTCGTCGGATCGCCGTAGTAGAGCACGTCGTCGCCGTCCTTGCGGACCTCGTACACCTGGAAGACGGAGTCGATGGCCGCGGGCTCCGGTGCACCATCGGGCGACTGAACCGACATCACAGTTGTGTAACGCGGCCAGCCGTTTAAATACTTAGACGAGACGAGGACGGCGAGGCGACAGCGAAGCGGAGCGGGGTGACAGAGAAGCGAAGAGAGTGGTGGGAAAGGAGGCGGAAGTAAAGAAGCAACAGAGTAGTGGAATTCGGGACCTCAGAGCGGCGAGATGAGGGTGTAGAGCGTGTGATATTCCCGGAAATCGAGTGGATTCGGGGGAAAACGGTTCCAGCAGGAACCCGAGCGGCCCGGGCCACAGACTCAACCGGGCTATCCAGGGGCGAAGACGGGCTAGATACGAGTTCAGGCTGGCTGGACCCGCCAGGTGGTCGCGCTCGTGTACGACCACTTCTCGATCTCGAGGTCCGTGGCGGACTTCGAGAGTTTCACCATGAGCGCGCCGATCTCCTTGGGCGAGAGGTCGACCTCGTCGGCGATGAACTTGCTCTTGAAGTACAGTTCGCCGTCCTCGGCCTTCTCGCGGAGGAACGTCTTCAGGCGGCTTTCCTTGTCCTGCGATTCGGTAGCGGTGGAGGACTGCTGGGTTGCGCTCATCTGTCTGGCCTCGCTCCACCCTACCGGCGCCGGGGGGTTATAAAGCGGTGAACGTTAGGATTACTTCGGGCAATTTCACCCTAGGCTCACGTTTCTTGGACGTTTCAATACCGTTCGAAATTCGTTTAGACATTTTATAAAGCCTGCAAATCGTTCCGTTCGGATTACTAGTTGTAGAATTATCGTCAGACGTGTAGACGACGGCTAATCGTTCGAACCGCCGTTTCGGCGGGCTACGAACGGTCGTGAACCCAAAATTCGTCCTCGATGGTGACTTCCTTCTTGAACAGCGGCACCTCGTCTTTCAGGCGGTCGATGCCGTCCTCGACGGTACGAAACGCCTCGCGGCGGTGGCCCGCGAGCACGGCGACGAAGACGATGTCCTCGCCCGCCTCGACCCGGCCGACGCGGTGGTGCAGGCGCACCTCAAGCACGCCGTCGCGCGCCTCGAGTTCCTCGCGAATGGTCGCCATGCGGTCGTCCGCGACGCCGTCGTACTTCTCGAACGTGAGCGCCTCTGTGCGCTCGTCGTCTTCCTCGTCTCGTTCGCGGACGCGGCCGGTGAACGTGGCGATAGCGCCCGCGTACTCCGCCATCGAGGAGCGTTTCAGGTCCGCGACGAGCGACTGGAGCGTCGCGAACCGCTCGACGCTGTCTGCGAGTTCGACCGCTGCGTCGAGATTCGGGTCGGCTGGTTCCACGCGAAGCGCGGGAGAGTCGACGTCCGCGTCGCCGACCGCAATCTGGGGGACGCGCGCCTCCGGCCGGTCGACGAGGAGCGCGTAGTCGTGGTCGCGCGCGAGTTCGTCGAGCACGTCGTCGACCGAGCGCCCGCCGCCGACGCCGGTCCACCCGTCGCCGACGACGTACGCGGTCCAGTCCGGCGCGTCCGTCTCCCCGGGCCGAACGACGCCGACGCGGCCGCGGTCTGCGAGGCGGTCGGCAAGAGCGTCCGCGAACGCGTCCGCCTCGGGGCCGACAATACCGAGCAGTTGCATGCCTGAAACTGGGGCGTCTCGGGGCTTGTAGGTGTCGGCGCTACGCCCGAACGCGACGCCAGACGCGCTGGCCCACCGCGAGGAGCGCGAACGCAACGACGACCGTGAGTGACGCCACTGGCTCCGAAGGCAGGACGAGGAGTGACGCGACCGAGTAGACCGTCCACAGGGCGGCGAGTCCGACGACGACAGCGCGGGCCGGCGGCAGGTCGCCGAACTGGTAGTTCCAGCCCGCGACGAACACCGCGAGCAAAACGAAGGATGGGACGAGGACGAGCGGAGAGACGAGTGCAACCATACGGGCCGCTCGGAGACCGCGTGGATAGTGGTTCTGTCACCTCGCAGCGGAAACGCGTCCGCCTACACCACGGGAGTTGACAACCCTTAAGGCTGCAACCGAGCTACTCCGCTGTAGTATGCGAGTCGTGATTTCTATCGGCGGCAGTGTTCTCGCGCCCGACCTCGCCCACGAGCGAGTGGAGGACCACGCGGCCGCCATCGAGCGCCTGTCCGACGCCGGCTGTGAGATTGGGGCCGTCGTCGGCGGGGGCGGTGTCGCACGCGAATACATCCACACCGCCCGGTCGCTCGGCGCGAACGAGATTGAACTGGACGACATCGGCATCGACGTCACGCGCCTCAACGCGCGCCTGCTCATCGCGGCCCTCGACGGTCGCGCCGCGCCGAGTCCCGCCAAAAGCTACGAGGAGGCGGGCGAGGCGATGCGCCGCGACGACGTCGCGGTGATGGGCGGCGTCGTCGCCGGACAGACGACGGACGCAGTGAGCGCAGCGCTCGCAGAGTACACGGACGCCGACCTTCTCCTCTACGCGACGAGCGTGCCGGGCGTGTTCAGCGCGGACCCGAACGAGAACCCGGACGCCGAGCACTACGAGCAGATGACCGCGAGCGAACTCGTGGACGTCATCGCGGACATCGAGATGGCCGCCGGCAGCTCCGCGCCCGTGGACCTGCTCGCGGCGAAACTCATCGAGCGCTCGGGCGTGCGCTCTATCGTCCTCGACGGCACGGACCCCGAACGCATCGTGGACGCCGTGCTGTATGGCGAGCACGACGGCACGGACATCATCCCGGACGGTACCGACGACGAGATGACGTACTGGGTCCAGGAATAGATGCACCCCGACGACGACCCCTACTTCCTCGGCGACGCGGACGGCCACGCATTCTGGGCGGACACCGTCGCCGACCGCATTCTCGAACGCGACCCCGAGGAGCCAATCGTCGTGAAGGGCGGCATCTCGCCCTCGGGCGTTCCCCACCTGGGGAACATGAACGAGATTCTGCGGGGCTACTTCGTCGCCGAGGTGCTCCGGGAGCGCGGGTACGACGTCCGGCAGCTATTCACCTCGGACGACCGCGACCCGCTCCGGAAACTCCCCCGGAAACTCGCAGACCTCGACGGCAACATCGTCGACCTGGGCGACGTGAACGCGGGCGCGCTCGGGAAGAACCTCGGCGCGCCGTACACCGACATCCCCGACCCCTTCGGCTGCTGTGACTCCTACGGCGACCACTTCTCGAACCTCATCGAGGAGTCCGCGCGCCTGCTCGGCGTCAACGTCGAGATGGTGTCGAACACCGACCTGTACGAGGACGGCGACTTCGAGGACGTCACGCGGTTCCTTCTGGCGAACCGCGAACGAGGGCGCGAGGTGCTGAGCGAGTACCAGGACAAGGTGGACGCCGACTACGTCCCGTTCAACCCCATCTGCGAGCAGTGCGGGAAGGTTACCGAGACGGTCACTGCGGTCGACGCCGAGGCCGGCACCGTCGACTACGAGTGCACGGACATGGAGGCCGGCGACCAGACCATCGAGGGCTGTGGGCACGAGGGAACGGCGACGCTACGCGACGGCAAACTTCCGTGGCGCTTCGAGTGGCCGGCGCAGTGGCAAGTCCTCGGCGTCGACTTCGAACCGTTCGGCAAGGACCACGCGGAGGGGTCGTGGCCCTCGGGGTCGGACGTCGCGCGGAACGTCCTCGGAAACGTTCCGCCGGTCCCGATGGTGTACGAGTGGTTCACGCTCAACGGCGAAGCCTTCAGTTCGTCGTCGGGCCACGTCGTTCTCGTGCAGGACGTCCTGCGCATGCTCGAACCAGAGGTTGTCCGATACTTCTTCAGCAAGGACCCGAAGAAGGCGCGGGACTTCTCCATCGAGCGCCTCGACCAGTTGGTCGACGAGTTCGACCGCTTCGAAGCCACCTACTTCGGGGAGGTCGACGTCACCGAGGACGAACGCGAACTCGCCGAGCGCGCCTACCCGCTCGTCGTCGACGACCCACGGGAGGAGCGCATCCGCATCCCGTTCACGTTCGCGGCGGTGCTCGGCATGACCGACGACCCCGACCTCCGCGAGCAAATCGCTCGCAAGGAGGGGCACATCCCCGACGACGCCCCCGACTGGGCCGTCGAGCAGGCACTGGCGCGCGTCGAACTCGCCCGCGAGTGGGCGCGCCGCACGGACAACGAGTTCAACTACGACCTGAAGCGCACCGAGCTGCCCGCCCACGACTTCGACCCTGCGACCGAGGACGCCCTCGACGCGCTCGCCGACTTCATCGAGCGCGAATCCCCGGACGGTGACGAACTCCAGGGAGAGATCTACGAGAGCGCCAAGCGCGCGGACCTCGACGTCGGCGAGTTCTTCTCGGCGGGCTACCGCCTCTTCTTCGACGAGGACCAGGGCCCGCAACTTGGCCCATTCCTCGCGAAACTCGACCGTGACTTCGTGATTGCCCGGCTACGGCGAGAACGATAACCCGCTGTTTCTGCCATCGACACCGGCCACCACCGGAAGGACTGAAAGGGGCCGTGGGCGGCGCGTAGCGCCGCCGAACTCGCGGACGGTGTAACCATCCGCACTGCTCGCGGGCGAAGCCCGTGTTCGCTCGACAGCAGGGCTCCCGCGAGTGAACGGAGTGAGCGAATGGGATGCTGTCCTCAGAACGTGGAGCGTTCTGATGGATTGCACGAGAGCTTCGCTCTCGTGAATGTCGAGCAGACGCGAGCGCGCCGGGGCTTTCTAAATGCAGTCGGTGAAGTAGAAACCACCAGAAGCGCATCCACCTCCTAGCAACCCCAACGGCTTTTGCCGGACGAGCACTGATATCCGGTACTGATGGATATCTGGATGGTGTTGCTGGTCGCGCTTGGTGTCTACTGGGCGGGCGTGGCGTTCGCCCGCGCTCGCGGCTGGCTGCCGTCGTTTGTCTCTACGACCGGGCCGGTGTTGACCCTCCACACGAAGCGCGGGAAGGCGCTGTTGAACTGGCTGGCGACGCCGAAGCGCGCGTGGCGTGCGTGGGGGAACTTCGGGCTGGGCGTCGCGCTCGTGGTGCTCGTCGGCACGGTGTTCGTGCTCCTGATGAGCGCGACGTTGACCCTCGCGAACCCGCCGGAACCTTCGGCTGTCACGCAGCCGCGGAACGCGCTCGTGATCCCTGGCGTGAACGACTTCCTGCCGCTGTCGGTCGCGCCCGAAATCGTCGCCGGCCTGTTCGTCGGGATGGTCGTCCACGAGTTCGGGCACGGCATCATGTCCCGCGTAGAGGACATCGAGGTGGCGTCGATGGGCGCGGTGTTCCTCGCGGTGTTGCCGATCGGGGCGTTCGTCGAACCCGACGAGGAGAGCCAGGAGAACGCCGACCGCGGGTCGAAGGCGCGGATGTTCGCGGCGGGCGTGACGAACAACTTCCTCGTCGTCGTGCTCGCGTTCGGCCTGCTGTTCGGGCCGGTCGCGGGCGCGCTCGCGGTCGCCGACGGCGGCCTCGTCGGCGACGTGTACAGTGATTCGGCGGCCGCCCAGGCGGGCATCGAGGGTGGCGACCGCGTCGTCGCCGTCGGCGGCGAGCAGGTCGCGAACAACACCGAGTTCCGGAACGCGCTCCGCGCCGCGGACGAGCGCGCCGTGTCGGTAACGCTCGCCGGCGGCGAGCAGATGACGGTGGACCGCCACCTGCTCGTGACGGGCGTCGCCGCGAACTCCCCGCTCGCCGCGCTCGCGCCCGAGAACGACGACGGGGCCGTGCGACTGGCGACAGTGAACGGCACCCCTGTGTACACGCAATCGGGCCTCCAAAACGCAGTGGAGAACCGGACGACAGCGACGTTCACGACGCAGAACGGCACGACCGTAACCGCGCCCGCTGGCGCGTTCGTCACCGTCATTCCGGGCGCTCCGGCAGCAGCAAGCGGTCTGCCGGCGGGCGGTAACGCCATCGTCGTCTCGTTCGGCGGTGAGCGCGTGGCCAGCGGCGACGCCTTCCGGGACGCCCTGGACGAGTACGACCCCGGCGCCACCGTGGAGTTCGTGGCGTACGTGAACGGGACGCGGGACACCTACGAGATGACGCTCGGCGAGCAGGACGACGGGTCGAGTTACTTCGGCGGTCTCATCGCGGACGGCGTCTCCGGCGTCGAAGCCACCGGGTTCGGCGCGCAACTCTACCCCGCCGACCGGTTCCTCTCGCTCGTCTCCGGTGACGTCAGCGGGTCGGCGTACCTCGCCGCGCTGTTCGGCACGGGCGCCGGAGTGCTCGTCGGCTTCCTGCAGGGCGTCTTCGGCGCGCTCTACCTGCCGTTCATCGCGATCGTGGACCCGACGCTAGCGTTCAACTTCGCTGGCATCGCCGGCACGAACGCCGGGTTCTACGCCGTCGAGGGACCGCTGTCCGTGCTCCCCTCGAGCGTCGTGTTCGTGGTCGCGAATCTGCTGTTGTGGACGGGGTGGATCAATCTCAACCTCGGGTTCTTCAACTGCATCCCGGCGTTCCCGCTGGACGGCGGCCACCTCCTCCGGACGTGCGCGGAAGCCGTCACGTCACGACTGCCGTTCGGCGACCGACAGGCCGTGACGCGAGCCATCACGACGAGCGTCGGACTGTTGATGCTGACGAGTCTCGTCGTGATGCTGTTCGGCCCGCAACTGCTCAACTGAGGCTGTGAAGCACATCAGATACGAGTATCTGCAATCAACCCAGCCGGCAACTGTTCAGCAGGGTACACAGCCGATAGCGATTACAGCCCACATGGCCGGCACCCTGGCGGATTGAAAGGGCGAGACGGTCTCGCGCTTGCGTGGTCGCTCGCGACGTAAGCACCCGCAGGCCACGGAGTGGCCGAGGAGCACAGCGAGCGAGCGGCCGCGAGACCGTCGAAGGCTTTCAGTTTCAGTCATCCGTCGCGGAAACTGCACACCGAGCAGTACCGACTAAAACGCGGCCCGCGAACCAGTAGAAACCTACTCGATGTCCATCCGCTCTGCGAACTCCTCGGGCGTGTCGGGGATGCGCTCGAACTCCTCGTAGTAGTACTCGTGGTGGCGCACGACCTGCTCGACGATCCACGCCGAGAACGTCTCGTCGAATCGCCACCCCTCCTCGGGATTCTCCACCTCGAAGCGTTCGTCCGTTCCGAGCGCCGCGAAGACGTGGTAGAACCCGAGGATGACATCCGCGAAGTCGTGGCCCGTCTCACCCACCTCCGCGCGCTTCTCTGTGAGTTCCTCGCGGCCGTCGTCGGTGAGTTCGAAGTACTTCCGGTCGGGTTCGTCCTCGACCTCGATCCGCTCGGCCCAGCCGTTGTCCTCGAACTTGTACAGGATGGGGTAGACAGAGCCGTAGGACGGCTCCCAGTGGCCGCCGCTGATGGATTTGATCTCCTTGAGGATCTCGTAGCCGTACCGGGGCTTCTCCTCCAGAAGTTCGAGCACGAGGTAGGAGACGAGTCCCTTCGGTGGGCCGCTCTTTCGCATCTGCGCGAACGTTTCCGGGAGCGGCGGGAAAGCGTTTCGGTCGGGGCGAGCGGGCGGTTCCCGTCCAATACCCATTCAGGAAAACCCTTCTACGCGGACGCCAAACCCTCGCGCATGGTAGACGCCCCGCAGACCGAGGAGGGCTGGTTCGCGCTCCACGACTTCCGCACCGTCGACTGGGACGCGTGGCGGGACGCCCCGGAGCGCGACCGCGACGCCGCACTCGAGGAGGTCGAATCGTATCTCACACATCGCGAGGCGCTCGCGCAGGCCGACGAAGGGGACTCTGCCGTCTTCTCCATCACAGGCCACAAGGCCGACCTGTTGTTCGTGCACTTCCGCGAGACGCTCGACGAAGTCGACCGCATCGAGCGGCAGTTCGAGCAGACCGCGTTCGCGGGCTACACCGACCAGTCCCACTCCTACGTCTCCGTCACCGAAATTTCGGGATACACCTCTCCGGAGTACTTCGACGACCCGGAGAGCGTGGACGCCGGCCTCCGGAACTACATGGAGGGGAAACTCACGCCCGACATCCCCGAGGACACGTACGTCTCGTTCTACCCGATGAGCAAGCGCCGCCAACCAGAACAGAACTGGTACGACCTCGACTTCGAGGAGCGCGCAGACCTGATGGCTGGCCACGGCGAGGTCGGCAAGCAGTACGCCGGCAAGATCAAGCAGGTCATCGCTTCGAGTGTGGGTCTCGACGACTGGGAATGGGGCGTCACGCTGTTCGCGGACGACCTCACGGACATCAAGGACATCGTCTACGAGATGCGCTTCGACGAGGCGTCCTCGAAGTACGGCGAGTTCGGCGAGTTCTTCGTCGGCCGGCGCTTCCCGCCCGCCGACCTCCCGGCGTACATGGCCGGCGAGGAAGTGCCGACACCCGAGGACGAAGGCGGTCACCACGGTGAGGGCGGTCACCACCACGGCGATTCCGGGGGACACCACGGCGAGAGCGACGGCCACCACGGTGGCGACAGTGGTCACCACGACCACGGAAGCGGCGGCGACGAGAGCGAGGACGGCGACATCCGCGGCGATCTCGAAGACCTCGACATCTACGCCGGCCAGCCCCACGGCGAGGACGTCTACGCCACCGTGCTCTACTCCGAGGCCGACTCTGACGAACTGTTCGAGGAAGTCGACGGCCTCCGCGGGAACTTCGACCACTACGACACGCACGTCAAGACTGCGGTCTATCGGGGCCGCAAGACGGACCGCGCCGCTGTCGTCTCCATCTGGGACACCCAGAGCGCCGCCGACACCGCCGCCGGCTTCCTCGCCGAACTCCCCGAGGTCGTCTCCCGCGCCGGCGAGGAGTCCGGGTTCGGCACGATGGGGATGTTCTACGAGACCAAACCCGAACACACCGAGGACTTCGTCGAGAAGTTCGACACCGTCGCCGACGTGCTCGCGGACATGGACGGCCACCACGAGACCGACCTCATGGTGAACGTCGAAGACGAGAACGATATGTTCATCGCCAGCCAGTGGGCCTCCAAGGACGACGCGATGGCGTTCTTCCGCTCGGACGCCTTCAGCGATACTGTGGACTGGGGCCGCGACGTGCTCGCGGACCGGCCGCGCCACGTCTTCCTCCGGTAGGACCTTTTTACTTCGGCGGGTTTCCTCGCTCGCTACGGGAACCCGCCTCGCAAAAAGCTACGCTAAAAACGTCCCGCGCTCACTGTGTTCGCGCGGTGAAACGCCTCGCTCGGGTTCTTCGAACCGCTCGCTCGGCGTATGCTTCGAGTCGGAGTCTAATTACCGACTTGCAAGTGGTGTGTGAGTTCGATAACCGAGACTGAAACCCCGATTTCACCGCCCGGAAACTTTCCCACGGGGGCTACAGAAGACAGCAGTATGAAACGGCGCGAGTTCGTTGCGGCGGCGGGTGCGTCGACGGCGCTCGCGGGGTGTGCGTCATTACCGGCCCTGTCCGGGAGTCAAGACTGCGAGCGGACGGAAATCGTGGACACGGCCGAGTTGGGTCGCTTCGGCGGGTTCTCGATGACGGCGTCACCGGAGACTGTCGCCAAGGGAGAAGAGATCACCATCCGCATGGAGAACGCCACGGAAAGCGACCAGATAACTGGAAATCGGCATAAGTTCACAATTCACGAACAAGCGGACTCTGGCTGGCAATCTGTCTACGCCACCACAGAACACATGGGGTGGCCCGACATCGCCTTCGAGCATGAACCGAGAGAAGGCTTCACGTGGACTGTGACGGCGTCCAAGCCCGGGTTCTCGTCGGCGCCAAACAATCTCAATGCCTGCGCAACGGTCACTCCCGGCACCTACCGGTTCGTCTACTGGGGCGTCTCCAGCAATGATGAGAATACGTCGAACGAAGAGGCTGCCGACGGGGTCGGTGTCGAGTTCACCGTTGCAGAGTAGGTTATCACGAACAGGTTGCTCCGTCCGACAGTTCAGGTCACCCAAACATATTTTGTGGCTTGTTCCCACTTGAGCCGTAGATGCCCTCCACCGCACTCCACCTCGCAGTTCTCGCGTGTGTCCTGCTCGCGGGATGTAGTGGATTCGTGCCGTCCGCTACAGAGACGACACCACCGCCGAGTTCCACCGGAACGACACCGACGACGACGGAACTCTCGGAGAACGAGTGCCCGGCAGCGACCGACTACGAGCAAAAGTCGCTTCCGGAGAAACCCACAAACTTCTCGAAGGAAACCGCCGCCAAGTTCGCCGCGGCGTACGAAAAAGCGTTCGTATGGAACGAGCACGAGGAGCAGGCGGAGACGGAATTTCAGGTGAACACACGCGTCAGAGCCGTGAACGAGACTGACACCGGATACGTCGTTCAACTCGACGGAAGCGCCACGTACAGCGCGTGTTCCAACGGCGCGCACTCGGTTGCTGACGTGTGGCTCCACACCAACTACTTCGTCAACGAGACGACCGTTATCAGACTCGCCTACCCAGAGAACCGAACGACCAACCCCCGTACGAACGGCGGCAACGTCGTCGAGCACTAGAACAGTTAGTCCGCGAACGCTGGAACGACTAGTCCGCCGACCCGATGAGGCCAGCGTCCCGCAGGTCGCTCACGGAAATTTTTCGTCGTCGGGTGCGCTCCGCGCACCACTCCTCGAAAAAGTCCCGTAAAGAAAGGGCGCGCGCCAGAGGCGCGCTGAAACCCTCACTTCGTTCGGGTATGCTGCTCGTCAGTCCGCCGACCCGATCAGCCCAGCGTCCCGCAGGTCGTCGCCGTCCACGCTCGTCCGGTAGTCCTCCTTCTCCATGCCGTCGAATCGGTCGATACCGAAGTTCGTCTCGTAGAGGTCGGCGACGCGGGCCTGTTCCTCGTCGCTGAGCGCCGGAGTTTCGGGCGCGGCGGCCCACTCGTCGATATCGTCCTTCGAGCGGAACGTCGGCGTGACCGTGGCGACCTCGTCGAAGGAGAGGAGCCACTGGAGGGACGCCTGGCCCATCGTGCGCTCACCGTCTCGCTCTCGCGGCTTGTCGCCGCTCGAGCCTTCCGCGGAACTCCGTTCCGCGCGCTCCAGGAAGCGCAGTTCCTCGATCTTCTCCCAGCCGGTCTCGTACCACTCGTCCGGGCGGAAGCCGCGGTGGTCGCCCTCGCCGAGTTCCGTCTCGGGCGTGACCTGTTCGTTCAGGAGACCCGAGGAGTGGGGCACGCGCGGGATGAGCGAGGTGCTGGCGTCCTCCTCGCGGATCTTCTCGACGAAGTGCTGGTGGACGTCCTGCTCGAGGATGTTCCCGACGTACTGGACCGCGTCGAACTCCTCCTCGATGGCGAACTCGCCCTCCGCGAGCCACCCGATGGAGGGGCCGAGCGCCACGCCGATGGCGTCCGCGCGTCCGTCCTCCCGGAGTTCGTCCAGCAGTTCCAGGACGTCCGGCGTGAACTCCGCGACGTCCGGGTTGTGGAGCTGGAGGTAGTCCACGCTGTCCACGCCCAGACGGTCGAGGCTTCCTTCGACGGCGTCCCGGAGGTACTCGGCGTCCATCTCCTTCGGGAGTTCGCCGTGGCCGGCCTGCGGGTTGTTGTAGAAGTCGTAGCCCACCTTGGTGGCGACGGTCATCTCGTCGCCGCGCTCCGCGAGCACCTCGCCGAGCAGTTCCTCGCTGCGGCCGTGGCCGTAGACGTCGCCCGTGTCGAAGTACGTGATGCCCTGGTCGAGCGCGTACTCCACCATATCGAGCGCGTCGTCCTCGTCGCGGTCGCCCCACCAGTCGGTGCCGACGACCCACGCGCCGAACCCGACCTCGCTCACCTCGACACCGGAGTCTCCGAGTTCGCGGTGCTGCATGCGCGAGGGTTGGGGCGTGCGTCACTTAGCGCGTGCGGTTCTAGTAGACGTATCGAATGTCGTAGGTTCTCTCCAGGACATCTCCCGGGGCTTGCCAGAAAGCATCGACCGGCACGAGGGAATCCCGTTTTGTGACCACTCAGAAAGCCCCAGATGGCTACACTCCCGCGACTCGCTGCGCGCTTCGCTCGTCCCACTCGCTCCAGTGCTTACGTCGTCGGGGTTCGCGTAGCCATCTGACCCTTTCAGACCCACCCTACCGGCTGGTCAACCGACAGGGAGTGGGAACGAAAGGGGCGTTCACGGGCGGCGAAGCCGCCCGTTAGCTCGGGAGACCTTCGGTCTCCCGGTGGACGTCTCGACGAAGGCGGGCGACGTAAGCACGGAAGCGACTGAACGAAGTGAGGGAGCGACGCGCGCAGCGAGCCTCCCGAGTCGAGACGTCCGGGGTTTTCTGGGTGTTCTCAAAATCAACTGGTATAGCATCGTGAAACTCTCCTACGTGCCGAGTACCGGCAATCTTGAAGTTGTGGCGTGCGAGCACGTGAGCATGAACGCCGCCCTCCAGAGACGACTGAACTACGCCGTCGCGCTGCTCGCTGGACTGTTCGCCGCGGTGCTCGCACTCGGGTACGCCTTCTTCGGCATGGAGTACTTCCTGAGGTTCCTGTTCGTCCTCGTCGTCGGCGGCGGGCTCGTCGTCTTCCTCGGCTTCCTCACCGCCGACCTGCGCCGCGACCACGGCGAGTACACCGACGACGCCTGACCGATTGCGGGGGTTCCCGTCGGTACGGAAACCCCTTTGGGCGCGGGCCGACGAGGTTCAGGTATGACCAAGCGACACGTCTCCCTCCCTGAGTCCGCGGAGGCCACGCTCCGAGGGTTCGTCGACGAGGTGGACGACAGGCTCACGACAGCCGGGGACGACCCTGACGCGCTCGCGGACGCCGTGACGGAGACGGTCGTGGACCTGCACGGCGACCGGGACGCCTACGAGTCGTGGCAGAACGGCGAGCACGTCTCGCCGGTCGAGGAGGCGCGCCTGCAGAACTTCGACCCGCGGAACGCCACCCTCGAGTCCGAGTACTACGCGGAGAAAGACGAGGAACAGTACGCGCGCTCGAAGCCCCTGCAGTGGCTGTGGCGACAGTTCGACAACACGCCGCTCGCGGACAACGTGGAGTTCGCGCTGGCGTTCCGGGAGATGCTCGCCGGCCACCTGTTCGCGGACGTCGGGGAGAACGTCCGCCTGTTCAAGGACATCTCGATGACGTACGGCCACAACATCGAAATCGGTGACAACACCGTCGTGCACGACGACGTGCACCTCGACGACCGCGGCTACCTCAGCATCGGGGACCGCGCGAGCGTCTCGGACGGCGCGCACGTCTACACGCACGACCACGACGTCGTCGACCAGACCGAGGTGACGAACTTCCGCACGGAGATCGGCGACGACGCTCGCGTCACGCAGGGCGCGCTGGTTCGTGCGGGCGTCCGCATCGGAGAGAACGCCATCGTCGGCGCTCGTTCCGTCGTGCAGAACGACGTGCCACCCCACCACGTCGCGGTCGGGATGCCCGCCAAGAGCGTCAAGATCAAGCCCGGCTGGGAGTCCGTCGCGGAGTCCGTGGAGGACGCCAACGAGAACCGGCAGGCCGAGCGCCGCATCGAGGACGAGTTCCCCGAGGAGTTCGAGGCCTACGACGAGTTCCAGCGCGACCTCTCCCCGCCCGACGCGTAGTGCCCGACGGTACGCTCGACCGCTTGTCGCCTGACACCCGGTCCGTGTTCTCGCCGCCCGACACCCAGCCCGAGTTCTCCCTGTGGTGCCCTGATTCTGACCCGGCGTGGGCAAGGCTGAATAGGATTCGCGTGCTAACACGAACCATGGAGTGGGGGCTGTTCGTGGTCGCCGTCGCGCTCGTCGCGCTCCTCCAGATTGCCGTCTGGCGGCGCCTCCAGAGCGACGACGTCGACACCGCGGACGCGACCGAGTCGGCGGTCCAAAGCGACAGACTACTGCCTCCCGAGACGCCGCCCCAGCGCGAACAGGACGACCCGGGCGTGACGACGTGCCCGAGCTGCGGCGCCGACAACGAGACCGGATACCGGTTCTGCCGGGAGTGCGCGGAGACCCTGTACCTGTGACGGACAACGACGCGGGGCCGCGAGCGGTCGCCGTCAACGTCGGCGCGAACACCAACCAGCCGGGGTTTCGCGGCCCGCTCCGGGCCGACGGGTCGTTCGTCTACGTACCAATACCCGAAACTGAACCCACCACTGAACCGGTGCCGACGTACGCCGACCTCGACCTGCCGCTCTCGGTGCCAGCGGACCGCCGCGACACGCCGGTCCACCTCGACCCGACGTTCGCGGAGTACGCGTGCTGTGACCGCTACACCTACGGCGACCCGTACGGCGTGAAGGCCCGGCCGCTGCTGGACCTCTCGGCGGGCGACCGAGTGTACTTCTACGCCACGCTCGACGCGCCCGCGGACCGCGCCGACTGGATGGCCGCCGACTGGGGCGCGTACGTCATCGGCGAGTTCGAACTCGCCCGTGACCCCGTCTCGGGCGACGCGTTCCGCGACCTGCCGACAGCCGAGCGCGAGCGGTACGCGGGGAACGCACACCTCGCACGAGAGTCGTTCGACGCCGCCGTCGTGCTCGCCGGGGCCGGAAGCTCACGGCTGTACGACCGCGCGGTTCCGCTGAGTAGCGCGAGCGGGACGGACGCCAATCGTGCCGTCACCGAGTGGTCGGCGGACTCCGGGAAGGGACCCTGGTGGCGGCGACCGCTCCGGTACGACGCCAGCGGGGCCGAGCGCCTCCGCGAGTGGGTCCACCGAGAGCGCTATCCAGCCGTCCGTTGACGTCGTTCGTCGCTCGGTGCGGCCGTCGCCGTTACGTGACTCGCCGGCGTACGCTCGACCATGCTGGAACTGTACCAGTCCGAGAGCTGTCCGCACTCCGAGAAGGCGAGAGCGAGGCTCTCCGAACTCGGCCTCTCGTACGTCGCGCACAACCCCCGGTTCCCGGGCGACGAAGGCGGCGACGTCACGAACGAACAGACCCACCACGAGCTCTCGGCGATCGGCGGCGAGGACCAGATTCCGTTCCTCGTGGACACTGACCGCGAGGAGAGCGTGTACGAGGCAGAAGACATCATCGCGTACCTCGACGAACACTACGCGTAGCCGTCCGACCGCCCGCTGTGCCGCCGCCGTACTGTGGCGCGCGTCGACACTGACGGACTGTGTACACGGACTACCGCACCGCCGCCCGCACCGTCGTCTCCGCGCGCTCGTAGCGCCCGTCCTCGGTCACGCGGAACGCGTCGACCCGAACCACGAGACGGCCGGCGTCGACGGTTGCACGGAGCACCACCCCGCGACTCGTCACCACCACGTACGGCGGCGCGGCCACCGGCGAGGCCGCCAACTCCGCGCCCGCCGCGTCCACCGCGCCTGCAAGCACGTCGGGTAGTCGGTCGAGAACACCCGCCTCGTCGAGGCAGCCCTCCAGCGGCGTCGCTATCGCCCCGGCGTCCTCGACGCTGTCGGCGCCCCACGACGCCGCGACCGCGTCCGCGCACGAATCCAAACGCGTGACGACGCCGGTGTGCTCCTCGCGGACGAACTCACGAGCGGCGACCAGGTCCAGGGAACTCACTGTCGGGAGGTGCGTGACGACGACGAAAAGCGTTCTGAACGCGGCAGGCAGACGAACGAAATGAGACCGGGAGATGCGCTGGCCGGGACTCACGTGAGTGTAGCGAACGTGAGGTCGGCCAGCGCACGAGCTGTCGAACGGAGTGAGACTGCGAAATGCGCTGGCCGGGAATTGAACCCGGGCTATGAGCTTGGGAAGCTCATGTCCTACCACTAGACCACCAGCGCGCATCGCTTCGCTCGCGCGCTGAGGCTCGCAAACCCGTTGGGTTTGTTCACCACCAGCGCTCGCCACACTTGCGCTGTGCATCGGCGAACGTAGTTCGCCTCACCACCAGCGCGGGCGCAGAGGTGCTTCGTCTGCGATTTATCCGGGGCGACACTTGAACGTAGCGCTTCCCCGAACTGAACGCTCGTCCACGAATCCGGGGGGAGCGCGTGGCTTTTAGTCGCGCCCGGGCGAACGTCCGGCATGACCGGCCCCGACACCGTCGAGCCACTCGACCTTCGGTTCTCCGAGGACGAACTCGCCGAGCGCCGCGACCGCATCCAGACGTTCCTCCGTGACACCGTCGAGAGCGCGGGCGCGGAGCGCTGCGTGCTCGGCCTCTCCGGCGGCATCGACTCCACGACCGTCGCACACCTCGCAGTCGACGAACTCGGGGCTGACGCGCTCCACGGCCTCGTGATGCCGGGGTCGGCGTCCAGGGGCGAGAACATGAGCGACGCCGAGCGCGTCGCCGAGGACCTCGGCATCGAGTACGACGTCGTCGAAATCGACCCGTTCGTCGACCTGCTCACCGAGGCGTACCCGGCCGCCGAAGGCGACCGACTCGCCGTCGGGAACGCGAGAGCGCGCACCCGCGCGGTGCTGAACTACCTCGTGGCGAACCACGAGGACGGTCTCGTGCTCGGCACCGGCAACCGCACGGAGGCGCTCGCCGGCTACTTCACGAAGTACGGCGACCAGGCCGTCGACTGCAACCCCATCGGGAACCTCTACAAGATGCAGGTCCGACAGCTCGCCCGCGACCTCGGCGTCCCCGAGGACCTCGTGGCGAAGACGCCGACTGCGGGCCTCTGGCAGGGCCAGACCGACGAGGACGAGATGGGCGTCGGCTACGACACCATCGACGCGGTGCTCGCCATCCACGTCGACGGCGGCGTTCCCGCGGCCGCGACCGCCACACACCTCGGCGTCGAGGAATCCGTCGTGCAGCGGGTTCGGGAGCTCTACGAGCGCAGCGAGCACAAGCGCGCGATGCCGCCAGCGCCCTGAGCGGTCGAATTTACGGAATACACCCGGACTGTCTAGCTGACTAGAACGGGTCGTTCGAGAGCAGTCTGCCGAACGCCTCGGCCTCCGCGCGGTCGGACGCCTCGCGGTCCGCCTGCTCGCTGCCCTTCACGCCGGAGTCGTCGCCCCCCGCGAGCAACTGCTTCAGTTCGTGGAGCGCCGCCGCGTCGTTGCCAGCAACCTCGTCTGCGACCTCGCGGGGAGCGGGGACGACGCGGGACACGAGCCCCATCCCGCGGGCGGCCTCGGCGTCGACCGTCCGCCCGGACAGCGAGAGGTCTGCAGCGTGCGTGTCACCGACCGCCCGGGATAGCCGACGCGTCCCGCCCCACGCGCCGAACAACCCGAGCGCCACGCCCGTCTCCGCGAACGTCGCATCCGGCGTGCACGCCCGGAGGTCGCAGGCCAGCGCGAGTTCCACCCCGCCACCGCGGGCCGCGCCGTCGACGCCCGCAACCACGACGCTGTCCGCGTCCTCGATGGCGTTCATCGTCCGCTGGCCGCGTCGCGCGAACGCCGCCGCCGTCTCGCTGTCGCCGCCAGCGAGACCGCGAACCGCGTCGAGGTCCGCGCCGGCGCAAAACGCGTCGCCAACGCCGTGCACGTACACGACCGGCTGGTCGGCGTCTGTAACCGCGTCCCGGAGGTCGTCGAGTCCCGCCGGCGTGAGCGCGTTCCGGCGCTCCGGGCGGTCGAGCGCGATTACGCGGACGTCGTTCTCGTCCTCGATTCGGAGCATACCGGAGTGTGCTCGCGGTTTCCAAAGGTCTTTGCCGTTCCCGCCGAAACCTCCGCTCGATGGAGGAGGCCGAGCAGGCGCGGACCGCCGCCCGGGACGCCGTCGGCGACATCGAACCCGACGGACTCCGGGCAGTCATCGACGACCACGTCGCGTCGTCCTCGATGCTCCCGGGGGCACTCGTGATTCTCACCGCCCGCGTCGCCGCCAATAGCGCCACCTCGAGAGCCGTCTCCGAGCGCGCCGCCGGCGTCCAGTTGATCTACGAGGGACTACGCGTCACGCGGGGCCTCGTCGAGGACGAGCCGTGGGCGGACACCGACGCCGCTGACCCCGACGACGACCTCGACGTGCTCGCCGCGGACGTACTCGTCGCCCGGGGCTTCCGCACGCTCGCGCGCACGGAGGCCGCCAGCCAGGCGGTCCAGACCGTTCGCGAATTCGGGCGCGAGCAGACCGCCGATCCGGCTGACGTCAGCGGCCTCGAGTCGAACGTCTTCGAACTCGCCGCCATCGCCGGCAGCACCGCCGACGGTGGGGAGACGCCGACCGCGCTCCGGCAGTACGTCGTCGGCCTCGTTGCCGCGAGCGACGCGCCGCCGCTCCCGGACGCCAGCGAGGGGCTCCCTCGGGACGCGGAGGACGTGCTCTCCCGCGTCGCCGGCCCCACGGCCGACGACCCCGTCAGTCCGACGTCAGTCGGCGACTACTGACGCGGAACGAACACCCACGACAGTCGTTTTCGATACTCACTCCGGCGAGTGTCGACTCCCAACCGTCAGCCCAGCAGCCGGATGCACAGCGACGTCATCCAGTCGTGCTCGCCGGTGAGACGTGCGGTAGCGCCGGGGTCGTCGGCCACCGCGCCGAGCGGGCAGACGAGCCGATAGATGGGGTCGACGAACCGTGAAATCGGGAAGGTGTCGGCGCGCTCGAAGCCGTGCGCGGCGAACACCGAGGGCGGAATCGTCCCGCCCGCCGCGCAGAGGTGGTCGATCCACGAGTAGTCGGCCGTGATCCGCGAGAGCAACGCGGAGAAGGCGTCGGCCGACTCGGAACCACCATCGAGCGGAAGCACCTCGACGAGGTTAGCGGTCGACGGTGTGCCAGGGTCGTGGTCGGTGCTGACCACGACCGCGGCCACCGGCTTCGCGTCGCGCTCCGCGACGTAGGTCACGAACTCCCGTCCGGGTTCCGCGAAACGCCAGCCGTAGAACGTGGCGCCGCGCTCCACGTGCGCCGTCGCGGGCTGTGTCGCCTCGTACAGTTCCGAGAGCAGGTTGACGGGAACCGCCTCGTGGCGGGTGACGGTGACGGTCGAATCGCCGGCGGCGAAGCGGTCCCGGAGGCGGTTCCGCATCCGGTAGGCAGGGGTCGCCGCTGTCGCGCCGACCCGGACCGGAAGCGACTGGTCTGTCCCGACGAACGCCTCGATATCGTTGATTCGCTCGTACTTCACGAACTCGCCGAGACCGTGGTCGGTCCAGCGTTCGGTGTCCATCTTCAGAACGCCCCGGCGCGCCGCCTCCGTGGCGTACGTGATCGTCGCCGCGGCGTCGTCCCAGCAGGTGGTCTTCAGCCAGCGGGAGAGGTCGGCCATCAGGCCGTTGCGGCGGTGGTCGGGGTGGACGACCAGGTCGACGAGTTGGTGAACGGTGGCCGTTCGGTCGCCCAGTCGCAGCGGGAGCGGGACGTACGGGCGGACGGCGGCGATCTCCCCGTCGCGTTCGGCGACCACGACGGGGACGTCGTCGGCGTACGGGTTCTGTTCGTACTTCCACGCGAACCACGAGTCCGAACAGTCGCTGAACGCCAACCGGTAGAGGTCGAGGAACGCCGCCCGGTCCCGGTTCTCGTACCACCGAATCCGGTACGCTCCCGTTTCCGTCCCCCTCGACTGTATCGCCTTCTGCGCCGCCATACCTTCGACTGCGCCCGACACCGGGTTAAGAATGAACGGCCTACGGGCAGTAGATACCTGCTACACGGTTCTGGATACCTTGTGGGAAGGTCCGCGTCTTCATCCGGCAGGCATCGTCGGCCGGGCCACCGAATCGAAACGAATAAAGACGAACCCCCGCCTTGCTATGAATGCGTGCCTGGGTAGCTTAGCGGTAAAGCGCGTCCTTGGTAAGGACGAGACCCCGGATTCAAATTCCGGCCTAGGCTCTTTCTCGAACGGCATCGAACGCGGAGTTTCATCTCCGCGTTCCCGAGTGAAAGAACCGCCGACCGAGATTTGAATCCCTGCGAGTCGCAGTCCGCACAGGCGAACGCAGTGAGCCGAGCAGAACCGTCCCGCTCCGGATTCAAATTCCGGCCTAGGCTTTTTCCGAGTGGCCATCTGCGGAGCGACAGCAATGTCGAACGCAGAGGTCCGCCTCTATGCTGCTCGCTCGCGAACGAAAGTACGGAAAGGGAGTGGGGAGTGCAGAACGCGCGGCGGGAGTGGGGAGGAGTACACTCCGCGCGTCCAGTCGGCAGAACTCGCGGTTCGACCATAAAGATTTGTCAGACAGAGCGCCGACGCAGTCCGCCAGCCCGGTTCACGTTGGACAGTTACCACGTAGCGGAAGACACAAACCACGAGAATGTACAGTACTGTCCATGAGACGTCGCACATTTCTCGGAACAGCGGGCATCGCCGGACTCGGCGCGCTCGCCGGATGTTCGACCGCTGCCGGCAGCGTCGCGCCGCCGAGCATCCCCGAACAGGCGCTGTCGGACGGTGGCTGGAAGCAGACCGACCGCACGGAGCAGACGGTGTTCGAGAAGTCCTACGGCCCGATGACGGTCACCGGGAAGTCGACGACGCTCACGTACACGGACGCGGAACTCGCGAAGTCCGTCGAGGAGAAGACCCTCGGCCGCATCCAGGGCGACCTCGCCATCTTCGCGGCGTCCCACATCAACTTCTCGCCGGACCTCAACAACCTCCCGGCGGCCATCGGCCGCAAGGAAGTTCTCAATCGGACGGAAACGGCAGCGCGCGACCAGTTCGAGGCGCGGATGCGAGACGCCGGCCTGGTCGAGGTCACGAAGACGGGCGAGCAGGACTTCGAGACGGACTCCGGCGCGACAGCGAGTCTCACCACGTACGAGTCGTCGTTCCCCGTCGAGGAGATGACCTACGACGCTGGCGGGAAGACGCTCACACTCGACGTCGACGCCATCTCGGTCGCGGGCGACCTCGCGGTGTGGAACGAGGGCGATTACGTCGTCGTCGCGGGCGGCGCGTACCCCGCGGAGAACGTCGCGAAGACGACGACGAAGCAGCTTTCGGAAGCCATCTCGGTGACGGTGAACATCGACCTCGGGCTGACGCCCGAGGCGTACCGCGAGGAGGTTCGGGGCCTCGTCGCCACAACAGAGTAGGCGCGCGAACCCGAACGTGTCCCCGATGACGACCTGGAGAAACCTATTCGAGCGCGCGAGCGAGTGCGGCGCGAGCGTCGAGGACGTCCGCGCCGCGCTCGACGACCGGCGCGAAGACCCCGAAAACGGCGGGACCAGAAGCAGCAGGACAGGAAGCGACGGGACCGGAAGCGATGAAACCGGAGGCGAGAGCGATGGGTGACCGCGAGGCAGACGTGCATCCGGCGCGCGTCGCTGCCGACGCCGACGTGCTCGCCGCGGACGTCTTCGTGGACGGGGACGCGCGGCGCGCGCTCGACTGCGTGCGCTCGCACTCGTGGGTGGAGCTCGTTGTGAGCGAACCGCTGCTCGACGACGCCGAGTCGGTGGTCGAAGCACTCGGCGACGCCGGCCTCGCCGCCGACTGGCGCGAGCGCGTCGAGTCGCTCGCGACGCTCGTCGAACACCCGGAGGGCGACCATCCGGCGCTCGCCGCGGCGTACCACGGCGACGCAGCGCACGTCCTCACGTACGACGAGGCGCTCGGCTCGGCCAGAACTGGGATGAAGCTGAAAGAGCGCGTCGACGTCAGCGTGAAACCACCTGACGGGTTCGCGACGCTGTTCGATCCCGAACGGCTCTACCCCGAGGTGGTGGGCGGGGAGTACCCCGGCCCGGACCGCGACCCCCGCGAGTAGCTGTTCTCGGTCGGCGTTCAGCGCTCGGCCAGCCAGTCAGCGAGTTTCGCGAGCGCCCGGCCGCGGTGGCTGAGCGCGTTCTTCGCTTCGGTGTTCATCTCCGCGAACGTCTCGCCGTCGTGCTCGAAGATGGGGTCGTAGCCGAACCCGCCGTCGCCCCGCGGCGCGACGATGCGGCCCTGGACCGCGCCGTCGAACGTCTCCGTTGTCTCGCCGTCGGTGAACGCGACCGTACAGCGGAACGCTGCGCGGCGGTTGTCGAGCGTCTCCGCGACCCGCCAGACGCGCTCGACGCCGAGCGTGTCCTCGACGTACGAGGAGTACGGCCCGGGGAACCCGCCGACGGCGTTCACGAACAGACCGGCGTCGTCGACGATGACCGGGACGTCGTCGTCGCGGGCGTCGAAGGCCTCGCGCGCGCCGTGGGCCGCGATGTCCGCGAGGCTGTCGCTCTGTATCTCCGTGTAGTCGTAGTCGAGTTGCTCGACGTCGTAGCGGCCCTCGAGGTACTCCTCTGCCTCCCGCACCTTCCCGGAGTTGGTGGTGACGAAGCGAAGCGGTTGCACGTCCAGATGCTCGCGCTCCCGCGAGTTGGGTGCGTCGATTGCGGCGCGGCCGAGAGCCGGCGGAACGGGTCGAGGCGTCGTTCAGTCGTCGACGACGACCTCGACGGACTCGTCGTCGTGTTGTTCGCGCGACTCGCTCTCACTCTCCTGCCAGAGGAGCGCCGCGGCGACCGCGAGCACTATCCACGACCGCGCGTTCGCCAGGTTCAGCGTGTAACCGATGCCGAAGGGTTTCTCGACGAGCATCCCCTCGCCGGGCTGCCAGTACGAGGAGAGCACCCGGCTGAGTTTCGGGCGGTCGAAGTTGTACGGAATTCCGAACAGTTCGCCGCTGGTGGGTCTGTCAGGCATGTGGTAACCGTTCGTCGTAATGCGTCAAATCAGTTTGGGCGGGCACCGTCAGTTCGCGCCTGCCTGGTATCGACCACGGCCCTCGATGGTGCGCAACTGGTCGAGGACTGCGTCGTCGCCGGCGGCGCGGTAGGCGTCCTCGAACGCGAGCGCGAGCGATTCGGGGTCGTCGGCGGTGCCGACGAGACTCTGCTCGAAGACGTGACAGTCCATCGCGTGGTCCTCGACGTCGTCCGTGTAGTAGCCGAGGCCGAAGTCGATGAGGAACACACGGTCGTCCGCATCTGACTGGGTCACCCGTACGTTCCGAGTAGTGGGGTCACCGTGGACGAACCCGGCGTCGTGGATGGTCGCGAGGTGGCGTCCCACCGCCCTGACGCCCGCCTCGTCGACGGCGTCCCGGAGGTCACTGTCCCCGACGCGCTGGAACTCGATGGTCGCCTCGGGCAGGTCCACGTCGCGGACGAGCGGCGTCGGGACGCCGTGCCGGCGAGCCTCGCTCGTCAACCTGGCCTCCAGGACGGTGCGGTCGCGGCGCAGGCGCGCGTCGAGGTCCGAGTGGCGGTACTGCTTGGGAATCCGGGCTTTCGTCACGGTGCCGTCGTCGAAAGTGACGGTGGCCTCCGCGCCGCGGACCGTCTCACCGTCGCGGACGGGCGGCGGGTCGGGCGCGCGCCACGTCACGGGCACCTGGTCCGGGCGGAAGTCCGAGTCGACCGCCGAATCCTCGATTTCGAGGGTGTCTCCCGCGTCGGCCATCTTCGCGCCGAGCACCGCGATCATCCCAGCGTTGTCCCGCAGGAACCGGGGTTCTGGGGCGAAGAACTCCGCGCCGCGGGCCTCGCACATCTCCCTGAGCATCCCACGCAGGCGGGCGTTCTGCCCGACGCCTCCGCCGAGAACGAGTTCGTCGCGGCCCGTCAGCGAGAGCGCGCGCTCGGCGACCTCCGTCAGCATCGCGAAGATTGTCTCTTCGAGGCCCCGGCAGACGTCCTCGACCGGCGTTCCCGAATCGACTTCCTGCTTGGCGGCGCTCATGATGCCGGAAAACGAGAAGTCCATTCCCTTCACGACGTACGGCAGCGGCACGTACTCGCCGCGTTCGGCGTGCTCCTCGACCTTCGGGCCGCCGGGGTGGCTCCACCCGACGTGGCGCGTGAACTTGTCCAGGGCGTTCCCGACGCCGGTGTCCATCGTCTCCCCGAGCACGCGATAGCGGCCGTTCCGGTACGCCAGGACGTGGGCGTTTGCGCCGCTCGCGTTCAGGCAGACCGGCGCGTCGAATCCCGAGCGGTGGCGCCCGATTTCGAGGTGCGCAACCATGTGATTCACGCCGACCAGCGGCACGTTCAGGGCCTGGGCGAGCGCTCGCGCGGCCGTCCCGACGATTCGCAGGCAGGGGCCGAGACCCGGCCCCCGGGAGAACGCAACTGCATCGAGTTCGCCGTCAGCGTGCTCGAGTGCCCGCTCCACGACGGCGGGAATCGCCGAGCGCATGTGCTCGGCGGCCTCGCTCGGGTCGATGCCGCCGCTCTCTGGCTGGTAAGCGTCGGACTCGATAGAAACGGTGTCTGCCTCGGAATCGTACAGCGCCGCGCTCGCGCACCACGCCGTGCCCTCGATTCCGAGAACGCGCATCTACGGCCTTACTCCCACTCGGTGTAACCGCACTGGCCGCAGTGCTGGCGGTCACCGTGGTCCGCGAGGAACGTGTCGCCACAGCGCGGGCACGTCTCCTTGGCGACCTCGCCGTCCTCGTAGTAGTCGCTCCGGGGCATTATTCGGCCTCCTCCGCGTCGGCGTCCTCGTCGGCGCCGATCTTGTTGCGCTCGAGCATGTAGTCCTGCTCGACCTCAGTGGCCTCCTCCGGGGAGTCGTACACCTTCGCGCGCCCGACGGTCGTGCGCATCCCGAACTTCGTGCCGAGCTCGTGAACGACGACCTCCTCGGAGTCCTTGTCGAGTTTCGCCGCGAGACTGTCTCGAACCGACAGACGCGACGGCGTTGCTTCCTCGTGCGTGATCTCGAACTTGACCTCCGTCCGGTGGAGCAGGGGGTTGCCCTCCTGATCCAGAATTTCGATTTCCATGGTCAGTTGTTCGTATATGAACGCGAAATCAGTAAAAGGATTTCGAACGACCCGTCACGGCAGTTTCGAGCCAACTCACCACTCGCGAACCGACGAGCCCGGTCAGTTCTCCAGCAGCGACCAGAACTCCTCGGTGGTCTCCAGCAGTTCACAGAGCTCCCGTACTCGCTCCGTGCGCTCGCTGGTGACGTTCGCGAGCACCATCCCCTCCCCGGGTTGGCCGTAGACGACGCTCGCGCCGACGGGCGCAGCGAGCACGGCGGGCAACGTCGCGAGGTCCTCCTCGCCCGTCACCCGGATGAGCGTCGTGCCGTCGGCGCCGATTGCGTCGACGAGCGCCGACAGCAGTGCCGCGGAGACGGTCGCCGCATCGCTCTCGACGGCCACCTCGCGGTCCGCCTCGGGCATCCCACCGGCGACCGCCTCTGTGACCGCCTCGCGCTCGGTCTTCCCGTCTACGACCGCGACGTCCGGCGGCGCACCCGCGTTGACCAGGTGGTACGTGACGACGTCACCGACCGCAATGACCGGGCTCCCGGCGGCAGAAAGCAGTCGCTCCGCGTCCTCGTAGACGGGGCCGAGTGGCTCCCGGAACGCCGCGCGGGCGTCCTCGGGGAGCGTGGCGACCGCGCGAGGCACTATCTGACCTTCAGCGCGTACTCGCCCGGCTCCTCGACCTCCATCTTCTCGGCGATTTCGGAGGTCTCGGGGTGCGTGATGACGACGTAGCCGGCCCAGTCCTCCGTGAGCGTGTTCGACCCGCAGTGGGGGCAGACGTCCTCGTCGGGCTCGACGATGTGGTGGCAGTCCCGGCAGGCGAGTCGGTTCGACGCCATCTACTCGGCCTCCTGCTCTCGCTCGCGCTCCTCCCGGAGCCACCCGTGCTTGCCCAGCCCGGGCTGTTTCGCGGTGAGTCCGATCTTCGACTCACGGGGGTTGCGCTCGTCGATGCTCTTCGTGACGATGCGGGCGCGGACCGCGTCGTCGGTGCCGATGACGTTGTTCGACTCGCGGGACGCGAGTTGCTGGTTCTCCTCGTCGAACGCGAGGTACTCGTCGGAGATCTGGGAGACGTGCAGGAGTCCGTCGACCGGCCCGATGCCGACGAACGCGCCGAAGCTCACCACTTCGACGATCTCGCCGTCGACGACTTCCTGCATCTCGGGGTCGAACGTGACCGCGTCGAACTCGGCGTCGTAGTAGACGCCGGGGCGGTTCGGCAGTACAGCACCGTCCCCGATGTCGTGAACTTCGGTGATCGTGACGACGCTCCCGATGTCTTCGTCCATCCGGCCCTCGAGTTTGTCCTGCAAGAGGCGCTTGACGAGGTCCGTACCCACGTCTCCGAGGTGCTTTGGCGGAACCTCGATCGTGTCCTTCAGGCGTGCTCGCTTGTACATCTATGGTTGAGTGGTTGTGAGTTGATTCCGACCCCTTAAATGAATTACCGGAACGCCCGCGTCGAGCACCCGGTCTTTCAGTGGGCCGTCGTTCGTGACGACGGCGTCGACCTCGCCGGTCGTGGCGAGTTCGAGCAGCGCGTCGTCAGCGTACGATGCGTCCGTCTCGACGGTCTCGCAGCGCGCCGCCAGGTCCGCCCCCACGCTCGCCGCCGTCCCCTCCTCGCCGCCGTGAGTCGCGAGCTTCTCCAGCTCCGCGACGACGGCGGCGGGGACGAATGGGTCGTAGTCCGACAGCAGGTCCTCCAACTCCTCGAAGACCCGCACGCCGAACTCGACCGGCATCATCAGCGCGTTGGCGTCCATGGCGACCCGCATCACTCCGTGAGCGTGCCGACGCCGATGAGCCGCCATCGCGCGCCGACGCGGCGGTTGATGGCGATCTTCGCGCCCTCGCGAGCGCACACCGGCCGCTTCAGTTCGACCTCGCATTCCTCGTCACGGGCGCTCGTCACCGCGCCGACGGTGGTGGCGGTGCCGACCGTGAGCATCAGCGGTTCGCCGGTGTTGATGGGGTCGATCTCCTCGCCCTCCTCGGCGCCGACGAGGCGCTCGAGCAGGTCGACATCCATCGTGAACGAGTCCCACGCCGGCGGGAGTGAACCCGGCGGACCGGCGACCTGGCCGGCGAGCGCGTCGCCCTTCGTGGCGCTCGGGTCGAGACCCGTCCCGACGCCGAGCAAGCCGCCCGGCGAGACGGTGTCGACGGTCTCACCGCCGGCCTGCAGGCTCCGGACGTCGGTCGTGATGGGGCGCCACTCGGACTGCCCGCCCTCCTCGACCTCGCGGCCGGGACGGAGTTCGAGTTCGTCGCCGCCCTCGAGTTCGCCCTGCACGAGGCTGCCCCCGAGCACGCCGCCCGAAAGCCCCTCCCAGGTGGTCCCGGGGCGGTTGATGTCGAACGACCGCGCGACGTACAGTTCGGCGTCCGCGTCGGGGTTGCGTTCCGGGGTCGGAATCTCGCGCTCGAGTGCGTCGATGAGCAGGTCGAGGTTGAGTTCCTCCTCCGCGGAGACGGGGACGACCGGCGCGTCCTCCGCGACGGTGCCCTCCACGAACTCCTGTATCTGCTCGTGGTTCTCGCGGGCCTGCTCTGCGTCCACGAGGTCGACCTTGTTCTGGGCGATGACGACGTTCTCGATGCCGATGATGTCGAGCGCCATCAGGTGCTCCTCGGTCTGGGGCTGGGGCACCGATTCGTTGGCGCTGACGACCAGCACCGCGCCGTCCATGAGGGATGCCCCCGAGAGCATCGTCGCCATCAGCGTCTCGTGTCCGGGCGCGTCGACGAACGAGACGGTGCGGAGCACCTCCGTCTCGACGTCGTGCTCGGAGCACGTCTCTTCGACCGTGTAACACTCGGGCTCCTCGGCCTCTGGACAGCGACGCAGCGTCGCGTCCGCGTACCCGAGGCGAATAGAGATGCCGCGTTTCATCTCCTCGGAATGCTGGTCGGTCCACTCACCGCTGAGTGCGCGGACCAGGGTCGTCTTGCCGTGGTCCACGTGACCCACCAGTCCGATGTTCACCTCCGGTTGTCGGTTGTTGTCTGCCATGTTCACAGAGTAATCTTGCGTGAATTTCGCCCCGAGCGACTGATAAACCTACTGTTACAGGCTCGTCTCGAACACCGGTCGCTTCGACAGACTCGGCTCGAACGCTGGCCCGGTGGGTCCATCCTGCGTGCAGCCACCCGAGTCAGCCAGTCGGGACGGCCAGACCAGTGTTCGCCCATCAGGTACATCGTCGTCGGGATGGTACTGGGGCCGTGGACGGACCAGTGGACGTTCGGGCGGTCGTCGTCGGATTCGTCGCGGCGATCGCAGTGACAGCCGGACTCGTCTACGTCGTGGGCGTGAACGACGTCATCACTGCACTAGGGCGCGCGGACCCACAACGCATTCTGCTCGTCGCCGCCGCGGCGATCGTCTGGCTGACCTCGTGGGCGCTCTCGCTCCGGACGGTGCTCGGCGTGCTCGGCCAACACCTCAGCGTGCCGCGGGCCATCGCCGTCTACGCGTCGACGACGTTCGCGAACAACGTCACGCCGTTCGGCCAGGCCGGCGGCGAACCGTTCAGCGCGTACCTCATCTCGAACGAGACGGACATCGAGTACGACACCGGGTTCGCGGCCATCTCGAGCGTGGACGCCATCCACTTCGTGCCGTCGCTCACGCTCGGCGTTCTCGGAATCGGCTACGTCGGGGCGACCGCCGCGCTCACTCGGCGCCTCACCATGGTGGCCGGCGTCGTCGGCGTGCTCGCGGTCGGCCTCCCCATCGCGGCGTACTTCGGGTGGCGCAACCGGGAGCGCGTCGAAGCGGGGGTGGCGCGGGTCGTCACGCCCATCGTCCACGCGGTCGGTCGCGTCGTTCCGCAGTTCGACGCGCCGGACGCGAGCGGCATCGAGGAGCGTGTGGATCGGTTCTTCGTCGCCATCGACCGCGTCGCCGCCGACCGCCGGGGACTCGCGGTCGCGGTCGGCTACTCGGCGCTCGGGTGGCTCGCGCTCGTGGCCTCTCTCTGGTCGTCGCTGTTCGCGCTCGGCTACGTCGTCCCGCTGTCGGTCGTGCTGGTGGCGATTCCGGTCGGCGACCTCGCCGCGGCAGCCCCGCTCCCGGGCGGCCTCGGCGGCGTCGAGGCCCTCTACGTGCTCGTCCTCGCCACGCTCACGCCGGTGTCCGCCGGCGCCGTCGCCGCTGCGGTGCTCGTCCACCGCGGCGCGACCTACCTCTTCCCCATCGTGCTCGGCGGCGCCGTCGCCGCCGTCATCGCGACCGACTGAGCGCGCCGCTTTTCCCCCCGACGCGCCTACCACCGGGTGATGCGAGAGTTCGGGTTCGAACTCCGACTGTGCGCGCGCCTCGAAGCCGGCGGTGTGCCGGGACTCGCCAGCGACGACGGCGCCGGCGAACCGGGCAACGCCGACGCGGGCGTCGTCGCCCGGCAACTCGGCACGAGCGTACACGCCGCGGGCGGCCGCATCGTCGACACCGTCTGCGTGCTCCCCGGGCCGGAGTTCGAAACGCGCGTGGCGCTCGCGAGCGACGCTATCCCGCTGCCCGCCATCGAGGCCGAGGTCGGCGTCGGCCGGTTCCGGCGCGTCACGAGCGTCTTCGACGACCCGCCGGAGCGCGCCCGCCGACTCGCGGAGCGCGGCCGCGAAGCGGGCTTCCTCGAACTCGACAGACAGAACGGCCAGACGGTCGTCCGGCAGACCGGCCGCTACCCAGACTGGGTCGGCGGACTGGTCGGCGTGGAGAACAAACCCGACCTCGGGCGCCCCGGCGACCTGGAGTGGCAGACCCGCCACGACGCCAGCCTCGGGGTGCTGGATTACGCCGTCGTCGCCACGGAGTCCCACGTCACGCGCGCTCATCTGAACCGCCTTCCCGACGCAGTCGGCGTGTGGCGCGTGAACTTCGAGAACGAGGACGCTTCGACCAGCGGCGCCGACGACCCGGTCGACAGCCCCATCGAGGTGATTCGGAAACCCGAGCGACTCGACTCGGCTGGACCCGGCCTCGAGGTGCTCGACTCGAAACCGGGGCGGACCGACGTCCGACCGGTCACGGCGGACGCGAAGGCCCGCCAGCGTCTGCGTATCGCCGAGCGCGCGTTCGGGAAGGGATGGCGAACGTACGACCTGCCGGCGTGTACCGAGCACGAGTCCGCAGCGGAAGCCGACACCGAGACGCTTCCGTTCTGCGCGTACAAGGACCGCCTCGTCGACGCTGCCGCAGAGTGCGGACCCGAGTGTCCGGGCTACAACCCGGTGGACGACGAGAAGGCACCAGTCACCGACCTCGACGCGGAACGCGAGCGCAACACCGCGTGGCGCGCCGACGCCGGCGGCCGCCGTCGGCAGTCGGGACTCGGCCGGTTCACGTAGGTCGTCGACGGCGTCGATGTGCCGCGAACGTCGTAGCTGGTACGCCCCACCGTGCACCGGTCAGAGACGAAACGTCTCACCGTCTACCGCGATCTCGTCGGCGAACGCCTCCGCCCCGGGGTAGAAGTGCGCGGCGTGGACGACCCGCGTCTCACTCGCGTCGAGGTCCTCACCCAGCGCGAGCGCGCCCTCCCGGGTCATGTGTTTCGTGCCGAACGTTCGCGGGACGCCGTCCGAGCCCTCGTGTTTGCCGCCCAGCGGGTGATGCTCGCAGAGGCTCGCCGGGACGATGCCGTCCGCGAGCAGGAGGTCGGCGTCCCGCATCGCGTCTCGCGATTGCGTAGGAATATTGTATGTCGTATCGCCGGAGAGCGCGAGTGTTGCCCCGTCCCGCTCGACGACTACGCCGTAGCAGAGCAGCGGCGGGTGGTCGACGGGCACGAGCGTCACGTCGAACCCCGCCGCCTCGAATGTCTCGTGGGGTGCGACGCCACGCGCGTCCAGCGCGCCCAGGTAGTCGAACTTGCGGGCGACCGTCTCCGCGACACTCTCGCCGGTCTCCGGGTCGGTCTCGTTCGCGGCGTACACCGGCAGGTCGTCGAACAATCGATTCGCGTTCCCGAGGCCGTCGAGGTGGTCGAAGTGGACGTGCGTCACGACGCCCGCGTCCGGCAGCGGGACGTCCTCGCGGAGGAACTGTCGGCGGAAGTCCGGGCTGAAATCCAGCAGGAGTGAATCTCCCGTGGACTCGTCCTCGACGTGGACGGAGAATCGGGTGCGCTCGATGCCGCGCTCGCGGGCGGCCTCGCAGGTGGCACAATCGCAGTTCGGCGTCGGCGTCCCGGTGGTGTCGCCCGTGCCGAGCAGCGTGACCTGCATCAGGTAGCGCGACGGCCGGCGGCATCTAAAGCAGTGGGGTCTGCCGCGGCCCCAGTAGTTCACCGGGAGAGTTTGTACAACTTCTCGCCACCCCCACTGACCAGCAATCCGTCCTCGACGAGCACTGGCGGTGTGAACAACAACGCACCGAGTCGACCCGACTTCCACACCACCTCCCGCTTCTGGATGTCGAACGCCACAACTCGCTGATCGCTACAGAAGTACAGGATGCGGCCGTCCTTGCCAATCGTCGGTGTCGACGGGATGGGACCCCTCGATTCGTGTCGCCACTGTACCTCCCCCTCCTGGAGGTCTATCGCGTACAGCACACCGGACGCATCGCCAACGTAACCGACCCCGTCCATGACCCTTGGACGAGCGCGGACGTGGCCAACCTCAGGCACCTCCCAGCGGCGCTCCCCGGTCTGGCGGTCGACCGCCACGACGCCACTACTCCGATACCCGATCACCACGAGGTCGCCAGCCACCGTTAGTTTCGGCGTCACGTAGGTAGACTCGTATACGTGCCAATCGAGTGTCCCGGTGGCAACGTCGAGCGCGAACGTCCCACTTTTCGCCGTCCCGATGATAACTCGGTTCTCAGTGATGTGTGGCGCGGCGTAGCCGTGCGTTCGGTCGAACGTCCATTCTCGGTCGCCGCCAGACGTGAACGAGTAGACCGGACCGCCGCCGAGGACGATTCGCGTCGGTGTCGCCCCGGGTTCATGAGTTATCTTCCCAGCCGTCGATGTCCGCCACTGCTGCGTCCCCGCTCCGGCGTCGATAGCGTACAGCGTTCCATTGTACGTCCCGATGTACAGTGAATCGCCAACCACGGAGGGCCCACCGAGAAGGTCCGTGTCGGTATCGAAGTGCCAACGCTCGGTTCCATCGTCGACCGTGAGGGCACGAACAAAGCCGTCGTGCGACGCGACGTACACCAAATTCTCGACCACCATCGCACGGCCCGGAACTGGGAGTCCCATCTCGAACGTCCACTGCACGCGGGAGTCGCCCCAGCTGAGACACCCCGAGAGACCGGCGACTGAACCAACCGCTACGGCCCCGGTGGCGAGCGCCTCGCGTCGCGTTACCGGGTTGTTCACGGTACGGAATTCAGGCCAGCCAAGTTTACAGTTATCATTGTTCAGATGAAACGTTCGTGGCGGGGCAGCGTTACCAGTCCGGAGACAGGAGTCCGTCATCCACCGGCAACAAGAATCACTGACCGCCTCGAGAGCAGATGCAGAACGGGTGCCCGTGTCAGACTGGTCTATCCGTTACTCGTGCTCGTGTCCGCCGTCCGCGTGCCCTGCGTGGTCGTGGTCCGCGTGGCCGCTGGCGTCCGAGGATTCGCCGTCGCCGTTCAGCGCGTCCTCCAGGGTGTCGAGGTTGCGGAGGTGGTCGCGGTCCTCGAAGTCCTCGATGGCCGCCAGCAGGTCGTCCTGGGTGAGCGTGCGGCGGTCCTCCACGAGCGCGTCCAGGACGGCCTCCCGGAGCACCAGACGAAGGTCGCTGCCCGTGAGTCCCTCGGTTTCGGCGGCGAGTTCCTCGGGGGCGAAGTTCTCCACCTCGATGTCCCGCATCACGATGCGGAGGATGTCCGCGCGCATCAGTTCGTCCGGACGCGGGAAGGAGAGAATCTCGTCGAAGCGCCGCCACGCCGCCGCGTCGAGTTCGTCAGGGTGGTTGGTCGCGCCGATGAGCAGGACGTCGTCGTTCACCAGGCTCACCTCGTCGATGGATTTGAGGAGCGTGTTGACGGCGCGCTTGATGGCGTTGTGCTCGTCGCCCGTGCGCGTCGTCGCGACGAAGTCGAACTCGTCCATGAACAGGATACAGGGCGAGAGCCGTTTGGCCACCTCGAACACCTTCTCGACGTTCTTCGCGGTCTCGCCGAGGTACTGGCTCGTGATCATCGAGAGCTTGACCTCCACGAACGGCAGGTCGAGCTGGTGGGCGAGTCCACGGGCTGTCGAGGTCTTCCCGGTTCCCGGTGGGCCGACGAACAGCAGCTTCCCGATCTCGCTGAGGCCGATGGTGGCGAGGTAGTCGCGGTGCTCGATGGCCTTCGCGACCTTCGACATCTCCTCTTCTTGCTCCTCGGTGAGCACGATGTCGTCGAGGGTCACCTCGATGTCGGCGGGCGACCGAACCTCCACGAGGTCGAGCATCTCCTCGTCCTCCTCGTCGAAGTACTCCGCGAGCAGGCCGTCGATCCACTGCGGGTCGGCCTGCACCGAGCGATTCGCCTCTCGGGCGTCCTCGTAGTCCACGTCGAACTCGTCGTCGAGCACGAACGCCATCGCGGGGTTCTGGAACACCCGCTCGGCGTCCGCGTGCTCCACGTACCAGTCGACGGCCATGTCGTCGTCGACGAGTTTCAACTGCCCGGAGAACGAATCCCGGTCGGTGAACATCAGCCCCGAGACCGGTTCCCAGGGGTCGGTGAGGCCGGTCGCCTCGCTCGCCGACTCCTCGTTCACCGTCGGCGGCCGGGGGACGCCGTCGTCGCCCCAGAGCGCGCTTCGGTGGGCTGGCGGGAGATCGTTCTCGTCGAGTTCGGGGTGGCGGTCGTAGACGCGAGCGGTCAGGAGGAATTCCACCACGTCGAGCGCCTCGGTAGTCACTAGCCGCGAACTACCCACCGCTACCGCTTAAGCGCGTCGACATTCGGACAGGTCTGCGGGCCGGAGGACGGAGCGCTCACGCCGACGCGTTCTCCCGGACGTAGAAGACGACGGGCTTTGCGTACTGGAAGCCCTGGTGGACGACGCGCCGGTAGCCACGCTCCGTGAGGTCGACCTCGAGGTCGTTCGTCTCGTCCGCGACCAGGACGACCACGGGCGGGTCGTGTTCGAGAATCTCCTCCGTATGGGTGGTGCTGGAGACGTTCGACCCGTAGACCTCGAGGTACCACGGGAGCGGGAGTCGGTCGAACCAGCCGGCGTACCCGCCGTACGTGTTGTTCAATTCGAGGTCGCGCCGGAGGTCGTCGTCGGCGTTCCAGTTCGACCCGTAGAACATCACGTCGACGCCCTCGTTGCTCGCCGACAGGTCCCGGATGTCGTGGAGCGTCGGCTTCATGTGGCCGGCAGGCTGGGCGTACTGCACGAGCGGGTTGTCCGGTCCCTGAGCGTTCACGTACGTCGTCTGGGCGGCGACGGCGCCGGTGCCGGCGGCGGCGACGAGCAGGATGACTGCGGCGGCGCGCGCACCCGCGGCGTTGTCGTTCGCGACCGCGTCCCGGCCGTAGGAGACCACGACGCCGACGCCGACGCCGGCGGGGAGCGCGAGCGGGACGACCGAGTTGACGAGCGTCCACCCCGCAGTGATGTCCATCACCACCGGGAAGCCGAACAGCGCGAACAGCCCCCAGAAGAAGGACAGAAAGACGACGGCGCGCGGGCGTTCGGTTGCGTAGCGCTCGTGGAGGAAGCCGAGCACGGCAAAGGCGGTGAGCGCGAGCGCGCCCGCAACGAGCACGTTCAGGTCGTGTTCGAGGTACGCGATGTAGGAGTGGGCCTGGTGGTTCGTCGACCCCCAGCGCCCGAGGAACTTCTCCCAGGTGCCGAGGGTCGCCGCGCTCACGACCGCCGGGAGGCGCTCGGGGTTCGAGAGCGCGCGGTAGAGGTCGGGTTTCGGGGCGTAGAACGCGACGACGACGATGGCGGCTTCGACGGACGCGAGCGCGACGTGGAGTTTCCGGTTCCAGGCCGCCCGGAGCGTGCGCTTTGCGTACTCCGTGGCGGCGTCGATTCGGGAGGCGTCGCGGACGCGGGCGAGCGAGAGTCGGCCGTCGAGGATCAGCGCGAGCGCGCCGACCCAGCAGACGACGTACAGCATCGCGCTCTCCTTGGCGGTGAACGCGAGGGCGAACGGGAGCGCGGCGGCGTACAGATACCTGGCTTTCCCGGTGTCGTAGGCGCGCACGAACAGGCCGACGGCGACGAACATGAACGCCGCGACGAGGAGGTCGTTGCGCATGAACCGCGAGTAGTACAGCAGGATGGGGTTCGCGGCGAGGAACGCGGCGACGCCGACGAGTTCGGCGTTCCGGAGGTGCTCGCGGTAGAGCCACACCGACAGCGGCAGCAGGCCGCCGATGAGCGCCACCACGAGGCGCATCGTGAAGTCCGACGGACCGAGCAGGCTGAACACGACGCCGTTGACGTGCGGGAGGAACGGCCCGTGGATGATGGGGCGGTACTCCCACACGCCGACGTCCATGTAGTGGAGCGTCCAGTGCGCGACCCGTCCCTCGTCCTGGTGGGCGACCCGCCAGCCGAGGTTCCAGAGGCGCGCGAGGAGGGCGAGCGCGGTGACGCCGACGAGCGCGGTGAACGCGCGTTCCCGGCCGGCGTCCCGGGACCGAGACATATCATGGGTTAGCGAGGGGTGAGGGTAAACGCTTTCCGGAACGGGAGGCTCCGAGCAGAGCGAGGAGCCTCCGAATGTGTGAGCGGCGAACGCAGTGAGCCGCGAGCAGCGAGAGTTGGAGCGTGCGTGGTTCGGAGCGAACGACCGCAGTTCTCGTGAGCCGAAGGCGAACGAGAGCTCGTCAGAGCTTTGCTCTGACGGTGGGAGTGAGTGAGAACCACGGAACCGCGAACGGTGAACGTAGTGAACCGTGAGCGAGCGTAGCGAGCGAGACTCTCGGGAATGCGAGCGCCAACGAGTAAACAGCGAGCGTCGGGCGTCCGGTTGTGAGAGGTTTATAGGTCGGCGTGCGTGAGTGTGAGGTATGGCAGGCGACACCACTCCGGTCATCGCAGCGGCGTACCGAACTCCGCAGGGGAAAGACGGCGGCGTCTACGCCGACACCCGTAGCGAGGACCTCTCCGTGCCGCTCATCGACCACATCCTCGACGAGACCGGGTTGACGAGCGACCACGTCGACGACCTGCAGTGGGGGGTCGCCCAACAGCGCAAGGAGCAGGACAACAACGTCGCACGCGTCATCGCGTTGCTCTCCGAGCTGGGCGAGGACGTGCCCGCGGCCTCGATCAACCGCTGGTGTGCGTCCTCGATGGAAGCGATCATGCGGGCTTCGGACGCCATCCGCGCGGGCCAGCGCGACGCCATCATCGCGGGCGGCGTGGAGAACATGAGCCGCGTGCCGATGGACGGTGACTCCTACCAGCACCTTCACCCGGGGCTCGCGGAGCTGTACAACGTCCCCGGACTCCAGATGGGGATGACCGCCGAGGAGGTCGCGGAGCGCTACGACATCAGCCGAGAGCAACAGGACGAGTACGCGCTCCAGAGCCAGCAGCGCGCCGCGGAGGCGACCGATTCGGGGCGCTTCGACGACGAGATCGTGCCCATCGAGACCGAGGACGGCCTCGTGGAGGAGGACGAGGGCATCCGCCGCGACACGACGATGGAGGCCCTGCAGGGGCTCCCCACCGTGTTCAAGAGCGACGGCACGGTGACGCCCGGGAACTCGAGTCAGATCTCGGACGGCGCGTCCGCGACGCTCGTGACGAGCGAGGCGTTCGCGCAGGACCACGGCCTGGACGTGCTCGCGTACGTCGGCGACCACAACGTCGCGGGCGTCAACCCCGAGGTCATGGGCATCGGTCCGGTGCCGGCGACCCGCGGCCTCCTCGAGCGCACGGGCGAGTCCATCGACGAGTTCGACCTCGTGGAGTTGAACGAGGCGTTCGCGTCCCAGACCGTTTACGCCCGTGACGAACTCGGCGTCGACCCCGAGAAGTTCAACGTGAACGGCGGCGCCATCGCCATCGGCCACCCGCTCGGCGCGAGCGGCGCGCGCCTCCCGGTCACGCTCATCCACGAGATGGAAAAGCGCGACGCCGACAAGGGTCTCGCCACGCTCTGCGTCGGCTTCGGACAAGGCGGCGCGATCACGTTCGAACGGTAGCGAGAGTCTGAGCGGCCACCGAATTTTCTACTGATTAGCCAGCCACCGACGTTTCAACCGCTTCGTCAACCGCTACCCTGGCGGATTGAAAGGGCGAGCGTGGCTCGCGGGCGAAGCCCGTGGTCGCTGAGCGTGCGCGAGGCGCGCGAGGGCTTTCAGGTGTTGCCGTCAACAACGACGCCAACGCTAACAACTTCCCGCAGCGATACCACGAAACTCATACCGTTCGGTCGACTCGCATCGAGTAATGGAATCTGTGGGGATCGTGGTTCCCGCATACGAGCCCGACGTCGAGGTGCTGGTCGAGTACCTCGATTCGCTCCGGGAGACACTCGACCCGGAGCAACTCCGCGTGGAACTCGACGCCGCGCCGGCGTCGACCGTCGACGCGCTCCGGGAGACGGACGCGACTGTGCACGTGGCGTCCGAGCGCCGGGGGAAGGGCGCGGCGGTCACCGCGGGCTTCGAGGCGCTTTCCACGGACGTGCTGGTGTTCGCGGACGCGGACGGCAGCACGGACGCCGAGTCGCTTTCGAGTGTCGTAGACGCGGTCGTGGACGGCGGCGCGGACCTCGCGGTGGGGTCGCGGCGCCACCCCGACGCGGAGGTGACGAGCCATCAGACGTTCGCGCGCCGGTTCCTCGGCGACGGGTTCGCGTGGCTCGCCGGTAGGCTGCTCGCGGTCGACCTCTACGACTACCAGTGTGGCGCGAAAGCCATCACGGCCGACTCCTGGGGGCGCGTTCGCGAGCACCTCTACGAGCCGGGGTTCGCGTGGGACGTGGAACTGGTCGCCATCGCCGGCGCGCTCGGCGAGCGCGTCGCGGAGGTGCCGTTGACCTGGGAGGACAAGCCCGGGTCGACGGTGTCGCCGATTCGGACGCCGTTCGCGCTGTTCAGCGCGCTGCTGGCGGCGCGGCACCGCGCGAAACTGCTCAGTGACAGTCGACTGCACGCGGCCATCGCGGCGCGCCGCGAGAACCCGACGTCGCTCGTGGAGCGGGAACGATGAGCATCGACGACCGACTCCGGCGCGCCGTGCCCGACCGCTTCGAGTCGCTGGTGTCGACCGTGCGGTTCGGGCAGTTCGTCTCCGTGGGCGCCATCGGCGCCGTCTTCGACATCACGACGCTGGTGGTGCTCACCGAGGTCGTCGGGCTTCCGGCGGCCGTCGCGAACGTCGCGAGCATCGAGACCGCGATTCTCGTGATGTTCGCCGTCAACGAGTCGTGGACGTTCGCCGGGCAGGGCGACAGCGACAGTCGCTCGGTCGGGCGCCGCCTGCTCCGCTCGCACGTCGTCCGAGCGGGCGGGTCGACGCTCCAGTACGCGCTGTTCGTGGCCGTGTTCTACGGCGTGTCCGTCGAACTCGCCGTCGCGGGCGTGGACCTCTGGCTGGTGGTCGTGAAGGGCGGCGCCATCGCGGTGGCGATGCTCGTCAACTACGTCTTCGAGAGCCTGTTCACCTGGCGCGTCCACGAAGAGGACGCCCCGCGGTAGCGCCGGACGTCGGCGTTTCTGGGAGTACGCGACGGGCCGAGCAGCGGAGTGCCCGTCGGTCACCGGCCGCGACGTCGGTCACGTCGTTCCTGAGCCTGTTCTTGGATGTCGGCGAGTTCGCGCTCGAGTGCGCCGTCGTCCATCCCGTGTGCGTATCGGACCGACGCGTCGAGTACGGACGGACGAAACCGCGACTCGTCGCCCTCATCGTCAGTCTTCGCTCCGTCGTTGCCGTCCGCTCCGTAGCCGGTGTCCGTTCCGTCGTTGGCGTCCGTTCCGCTGACTCCCCTCTCGCCGGCCTCGCGGCCAGGGATGCGAGCGGCGAGTCGACGTAGGACGTCGCGGAGCATGCGTGGCGCTACGCATTCAGTGAGAATAAGCGTTCAGGCGCTCGACGGCGGTGAACGAGCCGACGACGAAGGTGTGGCGGTCAGTCGTGTGGGTGACACCACTCCAGGGCCTCGCGGACGGCGTCCTTCCGTCCGAGAAACGTGAGGTGGTCGCCGCGCTGGAGCGTGAAGTCGCCGCTGGGCACCTGGTTGTCGCCGTCGCGGCCGACGAGTGCGATGATACAGCCGTTCGGGATCTCCTCGTCGAGTTCGTCGATGGTCTTCCCGACGAGCGCGTCAGCGGTGACCTCGACCTCCTGAACGTCGCCCGCGCGACCGATCTCGGTCATCCAGTTCGCGAGCGCCGGGCGCTCGATGATGTTGTCGATGCCCCACGCCGTCGCGAGCGACGAGGAGACCGTGCGCACGCCGAGGTCCTCGAAGGCGTCGACGTTGTCCGGGTTGTTCGCCCGGGCGATGATCGTCTCCACGTCGAACTTCGAGTCCGCGAGCTGGGCGACGAGGAGGTTCGCGTCGTCGTCGCCGGTCGCGGCGACGATGATGCGGGCGTTGTCCGCGCCCGCCGACCGCAACTCCTCGGTGTCCGTCCCGTCACCCTTGTGGACCGTGTATCCCTCGTTCCGGGCTCGTTCGACCATCTGTTCGTCTCGTTCGACGATGACGACGTTCTCACCGCGGTCCGCGAGGCGCTCTGCGAGCGCGCGACCGACGGTGCCGCCGCCGACGATGATGACACGCATTGGTATGACGTTGAGGTATTCCGCGATGTGTCGGGCGAGACCGCCCTCGAAGACGACTGTCAGCAGAATCGTGAGGAAGACGACGCCGACGAGCAGGCTCGCGGCGTCGCCCATACCGAGGGCCTGCAACTGAATGGCGAACAGCGTGGCGACCGACGCGGGGATGATGCCGCGCGGGCCGACCACGCTCATGAACAACTGCTCGGAGCGCGTGTAGCGGCCGCCGCGGGTCGAGAGGAAGACCCCGAGCGGACGGAGGACGAACACGACCACCGCAACCACGGCGAGGCCGCCGAGGCCGAGGGCGAGCAGGTCGCCGAACGTCAACAGCGCCGCGAGCGCGATGAACACGAACGACAGCACGATCAACGTGATATCGCCCTTGAACGCCTCGATGTCCTCCTCGTAGGGGAGGTTCGCGTTCCCGAGCACCACGCCCGCGGTCGCCACCGCGGCGATGCCTGCCTCCCCGCGGAGCGCGTCCGCCGCGCCGTACGCGACAAGCGCGCCAGCGAGCACGATGAGACGGGCGTTCTGCGGTGCGCTCCCCCGGGAGAGGTTGACCTCGCGGAGCAAGTACCACACCACGGCGGCGACCACGAGGCCGAAGAAGACGCCGATGCCGAGGCGCGCCGCGAACTGCTGGACGATCTCCGCACGCGTGAGGTCAGGGTTGATGACCACCTCGAAGACGACGATGGCGAGGATGGCGGCGGTCACGTCGTTCACGACGCCCTCCGTCTCCAGGCCCGCCTCGACGCGGTCGCGCACCGGCACGACGTTGAGGATGGGCGTGATGACCGTCGGGCCGGTGGCGACGAGCAGGCTCCCGACGAGGAACGCGATGTCCCAGTCCGCGCCGAGGAAGAAGTGTACGGCGACCGCCGTGCCGAGCAGGGAGATGGCTGCGGCGACCGTGACGAGTCGAAGCGTCGGGCCCGGCGCCTCCCGTAGCTTCGAGAGTTTGAGGTGGAACGCCCCCTCGAAGACGATGATGGCGACCGAGAGGCCGACGATTCCGGAGAGCGCGCCCGGGCCGCCGAACGCCTCCAGGGTCACGATGCCGAGAACTTCCGGGCCGACGACGATGCCCGCGAGGATGAGAAACAGCACGCTGGGCACCTGTAGGCGGTCTGCGAGCACTTGCGCGGCGACGCCGAGCGCGACGATGATGGCGACCAGCGGAATCGTCGACGCGCTCACGGACTCACCTCCAGTATCGGCATTGTGCGTTGGTTTCCGGGGGCGGAGTATAAAGCGCGTGGGTTGCGGTCGGGGCTGCCGTTTCGAGAATCCAGTAGATGGACGACCTCATCGACGAAATCGTGTACGACCTCTATGGATTGACCGACGAGGAGATCGAGATTGTCGAGGACGCGGTGGCGGACTGACGAAACAACACAGAAGCATCCGCGAGCGAGCGGCTTGAAAAGCCCGAGCGAAGCGGTTCACCGCGCGACCGGAGGGAGCGCGGGCCGACGACTGAACGGAGCGCGTAGCGCGAAGTGAAGGAGGAGTGCTTTTAGTGCAGGTTTTGCCAGCGAGCGGCCAAAGGCCGCGAGTGCAGCAAAACGTGCGAGCGAGGAGTGCTTTTTCCGCAAGTTTTTGCCGAGGGGGTGGCCGCAGGCCACCCCCGCAGCGCAAAAAGTGCTAGCCGTACATCTCGCCGATCCGGTCGGCGTACCGGTCGAGGATGTTCCGGCGTTTCTTCTTCATCGTCGGGGTGAGCATGTCGTTGTCCTCCGAGAATTCGACGGGGACGAGGCGGAACTGCTTGATCTGCTCGTAGCTCTCGAAGTTCTGGTTGACGTGGTCGACCTCCGCCTGGATGCGTTCGCGGACGCGGTCGTCCCGGCAGATCGCGTCGACGTCCTCGGGAGCGTGCGAACGGGGGCTCGTGGAGCTATGCTCCACGGCGTCCTCGGGGAGGTCGATCTCCTCGCGGTCGGCCCACTTGCGGATGCCGGTGACGTTCGGGACGAGGAGCGCGGAGACGAATTTCTGGTCGTCGCCGACGACCATGCACTGTTCGACGAGTTGGCTGGCGGCGAACGCGTCCTCGATGGGGCCGGGCGCGACGTTCTTCCCGGTTGAGAGCGTGAGCAGTTGTTTCGCGCGTTCGAGGAAGCGCACGTAGCCGTCCTCGCGGAGTTCGACGACGTCGCCGGTGCGGAACCACTCCCGGCCGCCGCGTTCGGTGAACGCGCTCTCGGTCTCCTCGGGAAGGTTCCAGTAGCCGTCGAACACCTGTGGGCCGCGGACGAGCAGTTCGCCGGCGCGGCCGTCGGCGGTCTCGCGCTGTTTGGGGCTGGCGATGGTCTCGTCGACGTCGAGTTCGGTGTCGGGGAGCGCGGGGCCGATGGTGCCGACCTTCGGCTCCTCCGGGGGGTTGACGCAGACGACGGGACTGGTCTCGGTGAGGCCGTACCCCTCGAGGATGGGGAGACCCATGCCGTGGTAGAGCGCACAGAGGTCGGGAGACAGGGAGCCGCCGCCGGAGATGAAGAATTCTATCTGGCCGCCGAGGGCGTCCCGGACCTTCTGGAAGACGAGTTTGTCGGCGACGGCGCGACGCGCGCGCAGGCTGAGTCCGGGGTCGTCGGCGGCGTAGTACTCGCGGCCGACGTCGACGGCCCACTCGAAGATGCGTTCGCGGACCGGCGATTCGGTGGCCTGTTCGCGGACGGCGTCGTACAGTTTCTCGTAGACGCGCGGGACGCTCGTGCCGATGGTTGGCTGGACGAGCGAGAAGTCCTCCTGGACGGTGTCCGGGGATTCCGCGTAGCAGACGTGCGCGCCGGAGGCGAACATGAGGAAGTGGCCGGCGAGTCGCTCTAAGACGTGTGCGAGCGGAAGGAAGGAGACGTGGCGGTCGGTGTCCGAGACGGTGGGAGTGTCTCGTTTGTCGGGCCGCGGGCCGAACCGCTGCCTGCTCTGCGTGACGTTCGCGCGGAAGTTCTCGTGGGTGAGCGTGACGCCCTTCGGCTGGCCGGTGGTGCCGGAGGTGTAGATGAGGCTCGCGAGGTCGTCGGCGTCGCGGGCGTCGACCCAGTCCTCGTAGGTGTCGCGGTCGTAGGCGTCCTGGCCGCGCTCGTAGACGTCTTCGAGTGAGAGCGCGCGGTCGTCTGCGACGCGGTCCATGGTGACGACGAACTCCAGGTCGAGTTCGTCCTCGACGGCGCGGACGCGTTCGAGTTCGTCCTCGCCTTCGACGACGACGCCGACGGCGCCGGAGTCCCCGAGCAGGTGTTCGACCTGCCGGGGGCTGGAGCTCGCGTAGACGGTGGTGACGGCGGCGCCGGCGGCGAGCAGCGCGAAGTCACATTGGGCCCACTCCATGCGGGAGTGCGAGAAGATGCCGACGCGGTCGTCGGCTTCGACGCCGAGGTCGCGGAAGCCGGCGGCGAGGCTGTGGACGATCTCCCGCATCTCGCCGTACGTGAGATGGGCGTAGTTGCCGTTGGGCGCGGATGGCACGACGTCGGGTGTGAGCGTGCGGTCGTGGACGCCGCCCTTGTACCCCTGTGCTGGCTGGTCGACGTGTGCGGCGGCCGCCGTCTCGAACAGTTCCGGAATCGTGTCCGCGGCCGCCGTCTCGTCCTCGTATTCTCGTTCGGCGTCGCGCCAATTCATGCGTGTCACTCTCCCGCCCGGCCCTTAAGATAGTTCAAAACCCCTCGGACGTTCATTTTCGTTTCCGCCTGCGCCTTGTGGTCGCCCCAGACGTCCGCCACGTCGTTGGTCTCGGCGAAGTGCTCGGCCGTCACCTCCTCGTCCCCGCGCTCGACGACCTCGCGTTCGACGGCGTCCACCCACTCGCGGAGCACCTGCTCGTACTCCCGGAGGACGGCGTCCGTCTCCTCTGGACCGGGACCGAAGTGCGGGAACAGCAACACCTCGGGGTCGAGGCGACGGATCATCTCGGCGTCCGTGATACACTGCTCGAGGTCGAAGTTCGGCGGCGGACTCGTCTCCCGGATGCGCTGCTTCGAAGGGATCCAGATGCCGGCGGCGTCCGCGGTGAACACGGCGTCGTCGGCGTGGTCCTCGTAGACGACTTGGTGGGGAGCGTGCCCGGGCGCGTGGTGAGCAGTGAGTTCCCGCGACCCCAGGTCGACGCTGTCGCCGTCCGTCAACTCGACGATTCGGTCCTCGGGAACCGGCTTCGGGTCGGTGTAGTACTGCCACTGGTCGCCGACGGCCTGCTTCGTGCCCTCGACGAGCCGGGACGGGTCGGCGATGTGGCGTGCACCGCGCTCGTGGACGTACACGTCGGCGTTCGGACAGGCGTCCGCGATGAATCCCGCACCGCCCGCGTGGTCGAGGTGGACGTGCGTGACGAGAATCGCGGCGAGGTCCTCGCGCTCGATGCCTGCCTCGTCGAGCGCGTCGAGAATCCGCTCGTAGTTGGTGCCGATGCCGGTGTCGACGATTGCGGGGCGGTCAGCGTCAATGACGTACACTGACCCGTACTCCGCGGTGTCGTACATGCCGGTGTCGACGTAGGTGACGTTCTCGCAGTCGGGAACGTCGAATGTGTCGCCGGGTGCCATGTGTCCGAACGGGTCTCGCGCGGCCAAAAGGGTTCGCGTGCCGGCACGCGAGATGCACGCCGCCGGCCGTTTATCCCGCGATGGGCAACAGGACGAACGACAGGTACGAGAGGAGCGTGGCGGCCGACGGCCCGATGATCCAGAAGAAGACGAACCGAACGACGATCGACGGGTCGAAGAGGGTGTCCGCGGACTGCAGGTCTCGCGCGCGCTCCTCGCCGATCTTCGGGACATCGTCGTTGCCTTGGACGGTGACCGCGTCGACGGAAATCTCGGTCTCGAGTTCGCCGCGAGCGAGTTCGCTCGCGGTCGCGCTCCGGGTGGCTCGCCCCCACCCGAGGCCGACGATAGTCATCACCGTCGAGAGCGCGAGGCTGATGGGGACGCCGAGCCAGGACGCGAACGTCGTGATCGAGGCGGCGACCACCATCACCACCATCGCCGCGAGCAACGGCAGGTCGGTGAGGCCGCTGCCGACGGACTCCATGGTGCGCCGCGCGATGGTGAACGCGCCGACGCCGATGGTCGCCGTCGCGAGCACGACTGCCGGTTCCGGCTCTATCAGGCCGCCGCCGACCAGCGGTGCGACGGCGTTCGCGACGTTGCTCGCGCCCGCGCTGAAGGACATGTAGCACGCGATGGCGAGCACGAGCGCGGTGCTCACGAACTCGCGTGGCGTCGTTCCCGGGCCGAGTTTCGGCGTCGGCACGATACGGGAGCGGTCGAGTTCCACGAGCGCGCCCGGGGACTGCTTGACGGCGACGATGCGGTCGAGGTGCGGGTAGAAGTACCGCCCGATGACGCCACCACACCAGAACCCGACGACGGGCGCGACGAGCCACCAGACGACGATCTCGCCGAGCACCGCGAGGTCCAGGGTTCCCGTCGCCAGCCCCAGGCCCGCGATAGCGCCGACCGCGGTCATCGACGTGGAGACAGGGACGCCGTAGGCGTTCGCGACGGCCATCCCGAGACCGATGAACACCAGCACGACGATGCTCGCCTCGATGGTGAACGCTGACCGCGCGACGATGTCGTTGCCGAGCGTCGCGATGACGTTCCGGCCGACCGTCCACCCGCCGAGGAAGACGAAGAACGTCATCAGCGCCGCGGCGGTCGTCTTCCGGGTGACGCGCGCGCCGACCGCGGGCCCCCACGCCACGCCCGTCGAAGACCCGCCGATGTTGAACCCGACGAACGCGGCGGCAAAGAGGCCAACCAGTAGAAGGATAGAGACCATGTTGTTGTGTTTGTGCGCTCTACGGTATAGATTCTGGGTCGGCGTGGTGGGTAGTATTCAGATGGGCAGTTTAGAGCAGGCGGGTCGTCGGAAACACCTGCAAGCCCTCGGCGGTCTCGACTCCCGCGTGGTCTGGAAGACGCCTCCGGCGTCTTCCATCATCTCGGAAGACCGCGAAGCGGTCTTCCGGCGAACTCGCTGCGCGTGGTTCGAAAGGCGCGTAGCACTTTCGTCATCACGAAAGACGCCTCCGGCGTCTTTCGAACGACTTCACTCGCGTTGCTCGTTCCAGTGCTTGCGTCGTCCTCAGAACGGCGAAGCCGTTCTGATGGGTGGTTCGAGACGGCTTCGCCGTCTCGTCATCCCGAGAGACGCCCTGCGTCTCTCGGGCGACTGCGGAAGACGCGTAGCGTCTTCCGAACGCCGGGGTTCGCCGAGACCACCTCGCCCTTGCAATCCACCAGGCGACCGGCTGGCCACCGCCCACCACCAGGGCTGTGAAACCGCCCCGGGGATGCGATACGTTCTTGCCGTATCCGGGTGAACGAACAGGAAAATGCTGAGCAGACAGTTCGTCCGGGAGCATCCGGACGCGGTACGCGACGCCCTCGAGAAGAAGGGCGTGGACGCCGACCTCGACCGGATCCTGGAAGTGGACGAGGAGTGGCGCGAACTCAAGAGCGAGGGCGACGGCCTCCGACACGAGCGAAACGAGGTGTCCTCGAAGATCGGCGAACTCAAACAGGAAGGCGACGAGGAAGCCGCCCAGGAGGCCATCGAGCGCTCCCAGGAACTCAAGGACGAACTCGAGGCCATCGAGGAGCGCGCCGAGGAACTCGAGGCGGAACTCGAGGAGCGCCTGCTCACGCTCCCGATGGTCCCCCACGAGGACGTACCGGTCGGCGCGGACGAATCGGAGAACGTCGAGCGCCGGCGTGAGGGCTTCGAGGACCTGCGCGACCTTCCGGGTGAGGTCGTTCCGCACTACGACCTCGGCGAGGACCTCGACGTGCTCGACTTCGAGCGCGGCGCGAAGGTGTCGGGCGGCGGCTTCTACTTCACGAAGGGCGCCGGCGCGCGCCTCGAGCACGCGCTCATCCAGTTCATGCTCGACGTCCACCGCGAGCAGGGGTACGTGGACGTGTTCCCGCCGATTCCCGTGAATTCGAAGTCGATGGAGGGCACCGGCCAGTTCCCGAAGTTCGTGGAGGACGCCTACCGCGTCGGCGGCGAGAACGAGGCCGAGTACACTGACGACGACCTCTGGCTGCTGCCGACGGCGGAGGTCCCGGTGACGAACATGTACCGCGACGAGATCCTGCTGAAGGATGACCTCCCGCTAAAACACCAGGCGTACTCCCCGAACTTCCGCCGGGAAGCCGGCGAGCACGGCACCGAGACGCGGGGCATCGTGCGCGTCCACCAGTTCAACAAGGTGGAGATGGTGAACTTCGTGGAACCCGAGGAGAGCGACGAGCGCTTCGAGGGACTCGTGGACGAGGCCGAGGAGGTGCTCCGGCGACTCGACCTCCCGTACCGCATCCTCGAGATGTGTACGGGCGACCTCGGGTTCACGCAGGCGAAGAAGTACGACATCGAGGTATGGGCGCCCGGCGACGACATGGACGACGGCCCCGAGCAGGGCGGTCGCTGGCTCGAAGTCTCGTCGGTGTCGAACTTCGAGGACTTCCAGGCGCGGCGCGCGGGCATCCGATACCGCCCGGAGCGCCACGAGTCGGCGGAGTACCTCCACACGCTCAACGGGTCGGGCGTCGCCATCCCGCGCGTCGTCGTCGCCATCCTCGAGTACTACCAGAACGAGGACGGCACCGTCGACGTGCCCGACGCCCTCCAGTCGTACATGGGCGGCCAGGAGGTCATCGAAGGCACCCAGAAGGTAGGCGAGTCGGCGCTCGGGGACGGCGAGCGTCGGAGCGAGCGATAGCGTGGTTCGGAACGAACGAAGTGAGTGAGAACCACGGAAACGCGAGCGGTGAACGGAGTGAACCGTGAGCGACCGGAGGGAACGAGTGAAGACGCTCGGAATGCGAGCGGCGAACGTAGTGAGCCGTGAGCAGCGAGGCCGCTGACGACGTCAGGCTGCGCTGCACGCGAGTAGTTGGAAAGTACGCTTTTGCGGGTTCGTGTCGATTTTCGAACCTATGCCCCAGAACGGACAGTTCGGGAGGTGGCGCTGAATGGTGGAACTCGGCTACACGCTCTCCAGCGAGGAACATCCGCCGAACGACCTGGTCGAACACGCGACGCGCGCCGAGGACGCGGGGTTCGACTTCCTCTCGATTTCGGACCACTTCCACCCGTGGACGAGCCAGCAGGGCAACAGCCCGTTCGTCTGGTCGACGCTCGGCGGCGTCGCCCACGCCACCGACGACATTCCGGTCGGCATCGGCGTGACCTGTCCGATCATGCGCTACCATCCGACCATCGTCGCGCAGGCGACGGCGACCGTCGCCGCGATGCTGGACGGCCGATTCGTGTTCGGCGTTGGTACCGGCGAGTTGCTCAACGAACACGTCGTCGGCGAGCACTGGCCCGAGCACGCGGTCCGCCTGGAGATGCTCGAGGAGTCCGTCGAAATCATCCGAAAACTGTGGACCGGCGACCAGGTGAGCCACCACGGCGAACACTACTCTGTGCAGAACGCGCGGCTGTTCACGCTCCCCGAGGAGACGCCGCCGATTCTCGTCTCGGCGTACGGCAAACGCTCCGCGCAGACCGCCGCCGACATCGGCGACGGCTTCTGGAGCGTCGGCCCGCAGGACACCGTCGACACCTGGGAGGACGCGGGCGGCGACGGCCCGCGCTACACCCAACTCCAGGTGTGCTACGCCGAGAGCGAGGACGAGGCCGTGGAGACAGCCTACGAGTGGTGGCCGAACTCCGCGCTCCCCGGCGAACTCAGCGCCCAGTTGCCGACGCCCGTCCACTTCGAGCAGGCCTGCCAGATGGTCGAGAAAGCGGACATCGCGGAGTCCAGCATCGTCACCAGCCCCGACCCCGAGGCCCACGTCGAGAGCATCCAAACGGCCGTCGACGCCGGCTACGACCACGTCTACGTCCACCAGATCGGTCCCGATCAGGAGGCGTGCTTCGAATTCTACGAGAACGAGGTGTTCCCCGCCGTCGAAAACGCAGACTTCGGGTGAGCGGAACGGCAGGCGAGCGGCCAGCGACAGGCGAGCAGTCAGTCCGCGAACGTCTGGATTCGCTCGATTCGCTCGTCGCCGACCTCGAACACGTCTACGAACGAGAACAGCGGGCCCTCGGGCGCGACCAGTCGGCCGCGCGCCGCGACCCCCTCGGCGCCGTCGTACATCGCGTCGACGACGTGCCGGGTGTCCTTCCGGGGGCGTTCCTCGCGCATGAACGAGACGAACGCCTCGCGACCCTCGTGGGTCATGTCCGGGCGGACCTGCACGAAGTCAGCAGCCAGCAGGTCGGCGAGTGCGTCGTAGTCGCCGTCGTCGATGGCGTCGTAGTAGGCCTGCGCGAGTCCGGCGGCGTCCATACCAGATAGTTGGGACGCCCGGACAAGAAACCGGTGGACGAATCGCCGATTGACCAACCGGTATCGAATTCAGAACTGACCAACCGACAGGGTGGGACTGAAAGGGGCGGCACGCTCGCGGGCGAAGCCCTCGTTCGGTCGGGAGCCACTATCGACGACCGGAGGGAGTCGATATGCTCCCGAGCGGACGCGAGCGTGCCGGGGCTTTCTACGCGGTAGCAGCGGTAGAACGACCAGAATCGACGAACGCGACATCAGTCGAGCGAGGCGCTTTTACCCCGCAGCGAGCAATTCACACTGTGGACCTCCACGTCCGGTACGAGGGCGACGACGACCCGAAGAAGTGCACGGCCCGGAAGCTGGCGCGCTTCGACATGGCGACCCTCCACGAATCAGCGGGCGCAACGCCGTACGGCGTCGTGTTGAACCCGCACGCGGAGCAGGCACTCTCGCCCGCGGACGCCGACGCCTCGAAGGTCGTCGCCCTCGACTGTTCGTGGGAGACGGCGGGGCGCGCGATGTTCGAGATGGGCGGCGACCACCGCGCGCTGCCGTTCCTCGTCGCCGCGAACCCCGTGAACTACGGGAAGCCGTTCCAGCTCAACACCGTGGAGGCGTTCGCCGGCGCGCTCTGCATTCTCGGGGAGCGCGAACACGCCGAGGACATCCTCTCGAAGTTCCGCTGGGGGCACACCTTCCTCGAACTGAACGAGGAGCCATTGCGCCGGTACAGCGAGTGTGCGGACTCCAGCGAAGTCGTCGAGGTCCAACAGGAGTATCTGGACGCCGGCGAGGAGTAGGTCGGCCGATCTCCCGGAACGGACGTGGTGGGCGATTGACGTTTCAGGCATCTTTTTCAATCGCTTCGGAGTAGCGCCGCGTATGAGCCCCCCGCCAACGAGCGTTCTCCTCCCGACGACGAGGTGGACTCCGGCCTGCGACGAGGTGGCGGCCCAACTGGCCGAAGACGACGAACTGCTCGTCGTCTGCGACGCCGAGACGGACCCCGTCGCCGACCACGTGCGCGACCAGCCGGAGAACGTCCGACTCGTCGTCGCCGGGGAGCCGTCGGGTTGTTCCGGGAAGGCGAACGCTATCGCTGCGGGGATGGACGCGGCCCGCCACGACCGCGTCGCGTGGACCGACGACGACTTCCGCCACCCGCCGGACTGGCTGGCGGGACTCCACGCCGACTACGAGCGACACGGCCCCGTGTCGGAGCTGCCGGCGTTCGTGGGACGCGACCCACTCTCGATGCTTCTGGAACCCGTCTACGTGCTCGGCGGAACCGCGTCCGTGTACGCCGGCGACATGGTGTGGGGTGGCGCCGTGCTGTTCGAGCGCGACGACCTCGAGGTCGACGCCTTCCTCGCGGACCTGCGACGGACCGTCAGCGACGACGGTCTGCTCTCGGAGCACCTGGACGCGACTGCAGTCCGCCGGACGCGCCGGGTCGAAATCGGCGGGACGGTCCGTGAGTCACTGGAACGCCACGTCCGGTTCACGAAGATCGCGTACGCCCACGACCCGGTCGGCATGTCCGTGAGCAGCGTCGGAATCACGGGTCTCGTTACCGCCAGCCTGCTCGTGCCGGTGTACGCGTTCGTCGTCGCTGCGCTCCTGTTCGCGGGGTGTTACGCGGCGTTCGGAATTCGGCGATGGACGGCGGTGCTCGGGTACCCAGCGCTGCTCGCGTCGGTGCCGTTGCTGGCGTACGCGTACGCCCGCCGGACGTTCGTGTGGGGTGGCCGGCGGTACCGCTGGCGGAGCAAGTTCGACGTCGAACTCGTTGAGTGACGCAGTCGACGCCGCGCAGTCGACGCGCGCCACAACGTGGTTCTCACTTGCTCACTTCGTTTGCTCACGGTTCACTTCGTTCACCGGAAGCGCTTCGCGCTTCCGAGCCCTCGGTCGCTTCGCTCCCGTGGACACCGTTCGCGTTTTCGTCGTTCTCACTCGCTACACTCGTTCCGAACGACGCTATCGCTCGTTCCGAACCACGCGCTCGTTCCGAATCGCTTAAACGCGCCCCGGGCGAAGCGGGGGACATGACTCAGAGTATCGAGGACCGACTCCTCGGCAAGATGGTCTGTATGCGGTGTAACGCCCGCAACGCCCAGGAAGCGACGGAGTGCCGCAAGTGCGGCTACAAGAACCTCCGCCCGAAGGCCAAGGAGACCCGCTCGGCGTAACGTTCGCGAGTACTCGCTTTTCCGCGATGTCAGTCCGGAGAGCGGTCGCTCAATTCTCGGCGAACCACTCGTCTTCGAGCACGGCGTAGAAGTGGACGTCCACGTACTCGCCGTCCATGAACTGGGCCTCCTCGTGGACGGCCTCGTGACGGAAGCCGAGTTTCTCCCAGACGCGCCGCGAGCCCTCGTTCCCGTCGAAGACGCGCGCGACGACGCGGTGCTTGCGGAGTTCGCGGAACGCGTAGTCCGTGATGAGGCGCCCCGCCTCGGTGCCGTAGCCGTTCCCCCAGTGCTCCTCGGCGACGTAGATGCCGATTTCGGCCTTGCCGTCCGGGTGTTCGACGGGGCCGATGCCGACGTTCCCGACGGATTCCTCGCCGTCGCAGATGACGAAGTCCGCGTGCTCGTCGCCACTCGCGTGCTCCTCGAACCACTCCTGTTCCTGCTCGCCGTTGATGGGCGTGCGCATCCCGAGCGTCGTTCTGACGGCGGGGTCGTTGATGGTCGTCTGGAAGAACTCGACGTCCTCCTCTTCGACGGTGCGCAGCGTTACGCCGTCGCCGGCGAGAAATGCGGGACCGGGCATACTCGAAACAGGCGGCGGCGAGCGCTTAACTCTTTCAGGCCCGCGTTATCGCCCCACAACCGCTATTCGTCGGGATACTTCGGCTCGCGGCGCTCCGCTCGCGCCAAGGCGCGCTCGACGATGCTCCCCACGTCTCCCTCGTAGACGCCGCCGTGTCCCGAGTACATTTCCGCGACCGATTCAGGCAGCCGGGCGAGGAGTTCCCGGATGCTCTCGACGAGGCGCTCGCGGGACTGCCCGGCCATGTCGGTGCGGCCGAAACTCCCGTCGTCGAACGCGCCGTCGTCGTGGACCACGACGTCCCCCGAGAATAGCGCCGTCTCCGAGACGAAGGAGACGTGGTCGTCGGCGTGCCCGGGCGTGAACACCACCTCGAACGCCTCGCTCCCGATGGTCACGTGGTCACCGTCCGCGAGTTCGTTGGTGCGGAGCGGGTGTTCGGCGTACGCGTACACGTCCGGGTCGAAGGCCTCGACGACGGCCTCGAGTTGCTGGACGTGGTCGCCGTGCTGGTGCGTGAGCACCACCTGATCGAGTTCGTCGGTGTGTTCGCGGATCTCGTCGACGACGCCGTCGTACGCGCCCGCGTCCACGAGCGTCGGACTGTCGCCGAGCGTGAGAAATGCGTTGCAAGTGAACGTCTCCGCGTCCGCCGTGACGACGTGCACGTCCATGCGTCCGTGGACGCGCGCCACCGCCTTAAACCGGCACGGAACTTTAGTGGCCGTCTCCCGTATGGATAGAGTACATGGGCTTCGGAAGCTACGACGAATCCGAACAGGAGCGGCAGTCTGTAGACTCCGAGAACATCAACACGGACGAGAACGTCGACACCGAAGAACACGAACACGACGGCGACGTGAACTACAATATCGGCGCGTCGAACGACGAACTCTTAGACCGCCTGCAGGACATCAAAGAGGACTGACGCCGTGTCGCCGCCCCAGCGCCGACGAACGGGGCGACGGTCGGTGACGCCAACAGGACGACGAGTAGTGGCGCGAACGAAGCGACGGGTGGTGACGTGAAGTCCGGCACCCGCGCGCTCGGCGTCGCGGAGTCCTACGCGCACGACGCCGACCGCTCGACGCTCGCGGGTGCGGTCGTTCGCGCCGACCGCGTGGTCGACGGCTTTTCCTTCGACTCGTGTACCGTCGGCGGCAGCGACGCGACCGACGCCGTCTGCGCGCTCTACAACGCGCTCGACCGCGAGGACGTCAGATACGTGCTCGTCTCGGGCATCGCGCCCGCGTGGTTCAGCGTCCTCGACCTGCACGAGATACACGAGCGCGTCGAGCGCCCCGTTCTCTCGGTCTCCTTCGAGGAGAGCCCCGGACTCGAGGACGCCATCGAGCGGGAGTTCGAGGGCGAGGCGAGGAAAGAGCGACTCGCGGTCTACGAACAGCAGCCAGCGCGCACCCCCGTCGAGGTGAACGGCGAGCGCGTGTTCGTGCGGAACGTCGGCTGCGAGAACCCGCTGGAAGTCACGCGAGCGTTCACGCCAGAAGGCGGGCGGCCCGAACCGCTGCGGGTGGCGAGGCTGGCAGCGCGCGCCGGCGACGACTACGCTTAACAGCGCGGGCGTGGACACTCCGGCATGGATCAGATGGAGGGACTCGAGGTGGTCGAGTGCACGAAGTGCCCGGAACTCGTGGAGTCGCGCTCCCAGATCGTGAACGGCGACGGCCCCGAGGACGCGGACGTGCTGTTCGTCGGGGAAGCCCCAGGCAAGAACGAGGACGAGGAGGGGAAACCGTTCGTCGGGCGGAGCGGCAGCGTCCTTGACTCGGAACTCGAAGCGGTCGGCCTCTCGCGGGCGGACATTCGCATCACGAACTGCGTGCGGTGCCGTCCGCCGGAGAACCGCGACCCCTCGAAAGAGGAACTGGCGAACTGCCGGGGCTACCTCGAGCACGAGATCGACCTCGTCGACCCCGACGTCGTCGTGACGCTCGGAAAGGTGCCCGGCGAACATCTCTTAGAGCGGGACGTCGCGGTGACCAAGGAGTCGGGGAGCGTCGAGCGCGTCGAACTCGGCGGCGACGAGCGGAACGTCCTCGTCTGCCTCCACCCGGCGGCGACGCTGTACGACCGAAGTCAGGAGGAAGCGTTCGAGGAGACGATAGCGAAAGCGGCGATGATGGCGGGCGTCGAAGGCGGTCAGTCCCAGTTAGAGGACTACTAGGGGACGAGCAGGGACGTCGGCGGGTGTTAGACGCGTTCGGTGTCGGTGCCGAGCCACTTGCTCGAGTCGAACAGGTCGCTGATGGAGTCCACGAGGGACTTCCCCTCGTTCTCGCCGGGTCGGAGTCGAGCGCGCACCCGCGAGGAGACGAGTTCGACGCTGATGACGATGAGCATCACCACGATGAGGCCGGCGGCGGCCTGCGCGTAGGCGTCAGCGCTCCCGAACTGGAGTTTCAGCTTGATGTACTGGCCGAGACCGCCCGCGCCGACGACGCCCAGCGAGATGGCGATGCGGGTGTTGATCTCGAGGACGTACAGCGTCCACGCGATGAACGACGTCGACACCTGGCTCAGCATACCGAAGATGACCGTCTGCGCTCGCGCGGCGCCGGTCGAACTGATAGCCTCGATGGGGCCGTCGTCGATCTCCTCGAGTTCGTCCGTGAACAGGCGACCGAGGTTACCGATGGTGTCCGTGGCGATGGCGATGATGGCGGACTTCTCGGAGATGCCGAACAGCGCGATGTAGATGAACACCCACACCAGCGCGGGCACCGACCGGATGGCCGACATCGTGCCGCGGAAGATGAAGTTGAACGGGAACGGCGTGACGCGCTCGGACCCGAGCACGCCGAAGACCAGCGCGAGCGGGAAGCCGAGGACGGTCCCCGTGAACCCGACGATGATAGTGGTGATGGCCGCGGGGATGAGAATGCTCCCGCTTCGCTCGACCGCCATCGCGGCCTCGAGGATGGTGCTCGGATGCATGAGCGTCCACCAGATGGCCCGCAGGCCGCCGACACCCTCGCGTTGCGTGGCGAGCGTGAGGTCGACGAAACTCGGAGCGAAGAAGCGAACGACGCTGTTGAGCCAGATGGGGAACTGGCGCACGAACTCCGCGAGCGTGAACCCGACGTACCACATCCCCAGGCCGGTGAGTCCGAGGACAAACAGCAGACCCAGAGCGCCGAGAATACGGCGGATTCGCTGTTTCTGCTCGATCCGGTCTTTCACTTGTTGGATGTTGCTTGTCGCCATTGTTAGCTCTCCGCGAGATGTTCGACGCCGGTCTCGCCGCCGTCCTCGCCGTAGTAGATGCGGTCGACGACGTCCATCGTGAGGTCCTCCTTCTCGCCGTCGAAGACGACTTCGCCGTCGCGGAGGCCAATGAATCGCTCACCGAACTCGCGCGCGATGTTGACCTGGTGGAGCGAGACGATGGAGGTGAGGTCGCGCTCGTCCGCGGCCACCTTCAGGTAGCGCATCACCTCCTGCGCTGCCTTGGGGTCGAGGCTCGCGACCGGTTCGTCCGCGAGCAGGAGTTCGGGGTTCTGAGTGAGCGCTCGCGCGATGCCGACGCGCTGTTGCTGGCCGCCGGACATCGAGCCCGCGCGCTGGTCGGCTTCATCCAGCAGACCGACCGTGTCGAGGGCATTCAGGGCCATCTCCTTGTCCTCCTCCGTGTAGTTCGTGAGCACGCTGTCGACGGTCTCGGTCCGACTGAGCGCGCCCGTGAGGGAGTTCCGGTACGCGCTCATCGACTCGACCAGATAGTGCATCTGGAACACCATCGCGACGTCCGAACGCGTCCCAGTCACTTCCTCGTCGCCGATGGACAGCGTCCCCTCGGTCGGCGCGGTGAGGCCATTCAGAATCCGGAGAAGCGTGGACTTGCCGGCGCCGGACGGTCCGAGCAGGACGACAAACTCCCCGTCGGGTATCTCGAACGAAACGTCGTTCAGCGCCACCGTGTTCTCGCCGTAGATTTTGGTGACGTCCGCTGCGGTTACTGTCGCCATTCTCTGGGTCTATCCGAGAGATAAAACTGCTATGGCCAAAGTGTTGTGCTTTCTCGCCGGCAGTAGTTCGGTGTTTTGCCGGCGTACTCGCGCTCCGACGGCGATTACTCGGAGGACGTGCCGCTCTTGAAGACGTCCTGACCGTAGCCGAGTTCGTTCGCCACGTCGATGACGGGCTGGTAGGTCTCGACGCCGCGCTTGCGCACGCCGCTGAACCAGAGGTCGTCGTCGGGGTTGTCGGACTTCTTGTCGGTGTCCTCCTTGCCGTCGGCGCCGTAGTACATCGACTGGGGCGCCTCGGTGAACGCCGTCGCGATGTTGTCCTTCTCCTCGTCGGAGAGCTTCGGGCTGACGATTATCGGTGCGCGCGGAATACCGTCCGTGGCCTCGACCTCCCGGAGCCCCTTCGCGTATCCGTCCGGCTGGTCGCCGGAGGCGATGAAGTAGCCGACGCCCGCCGCGTCGGCCTGGCCGGTGTTGAGCGCCTCGATGGCGCTGGCGTGGGTCGACCACTGCGGGGTGAAGTTCGCGCCCGCCTCGCTGCCCGGCGAGTTCGGAATCGAGATGCCCGCCTTCTTCATCATGTACAGGGGGTACAGCGACCCGGACGCGGAGAGCGGGTCAGCGAACGCCACGGTCTTGCCCTTGAGGTCCGAGGTCTTCTGGATGTCTGAGTCCTCCTTGGTGACGATGACGGACTTGTACGTCCACCCGCCGTAGGCCTTCCGCTGGAGGATGATGTCGGCCTTGTTCGTCTTCACGCCGAGGGCCGCCGCGAACGGGCCAGTCTCCGCGACGTCCGCGGTGCCGGAGTTCATCGCGTTGAGGGTCGCGGAGTAGTCTGCGGCGTAGTCGATGGTGACCTTGTCGACGGAGTCGACGTAGCTGTTCAGCCGCTTCTTGACCGGCGAGTACTGTGCCCGCATCTGGTCCTGGGGCTCGGTGGGCGACATGAGGAACTGCATCGTGCCGTCCACGTACGGCTGGCTGCCGAACTGTCCGATGCAACCGGCGCTCATGCCGGCTACGCCCGTCGCACCCGCCACTTTGAGGAACTTCCGTCGGTCCATGGGAATCCAATTGGAAATTCGATAGACAAGTAAAAAACCTTTCTATACTCTGCATAGACGTGTACACATACCACCGGTGGTGAGGGTAGTGATACATAAACAGCGGTAGTCCGGGACGGGAGAGGGGTGTCCGGAAACGTGAAGGAAAACAGCCGGGGACGCAGATGGAAACGGCCGGGGCGTGGAAGGAAAACGACTTGCGCAGTCACGCCCTACCCACGTCTATGAGCACGACCGCCACCGACCAGACGGCGGCGTCCGTCGTCGTCGTGGACTACGGGCTTGGGAATCTCCGCAGCGTCACTCGCGGCCTCGAACGCGCCGGCGCGAGCGTCAGCGTCTCCGACGACCCAGGCGCGCTCGACGACGCCGACGGCATCGTCCTGCCGGGCGTCGGCGCGTTCGGCGACGGCATGGAGAACGCCGGCCCGTTCCGTAACGCGCTCACGGACGCTGCAAACGAGGGGCGGCCCCTCTTCGGCATCTGTCTCGGGATGCAGATGCTGCTCACGTCCAGCGAGGAGGCCGACCGCGAGGGACAGGGCGACGTCGAGGGACTCGGCCTGATTCCCGGCCGGAACGTCCGCTTCCGCGGCGACGTGAAGGTCCCGCACATGGGCTGGAACGACCTCGACGTCGTTCGCGACCACCCGCTGGTCGAGGGAGTGAATGGAGAGTACGCGTACTTCGTGCACTCGTACTACGCCGAACCCGACGACAGCGGTCACGTCGTCACCGAAACGGACTACGGCGTCACCTTCCCGTCCATCGTCGCGAACGACGCCGGCAACGTCTTCGGCACCCAGTTCCACCCCGAGAAGTCCGGCGAGACCGGTCTCGAGATCCTCCGGAACTTCGTGGACATCTGCGCCACCCAGTAGTCGACCGCGCTCCCATCGCTCCTTCGCGACCGACTCGCACACCCCGCGAACGCTTTTCCCGCTCTCGGGCCGACGCAACCGCATGACCACGGTCGAGTACGGCGCGACCGCCGAGGAACTGTGCGCGCTCTACCGCGAGTACGACTGGTGGAGCGACCGCGACGAGGCCGACGTGCGCCGGTCGCTCCGGCACACGGACGAGACGGTGCTCCTGCGCGAGAGTGACGCCAGCGACGCCGAGAATGGTTCGGTCCACCCGGTCGCCGCCGCTCGCGTGCTGACGGACTACACGTTCTACGCGATGGTGTACGACGTGATTGTCACTGAGGACCGCCGCGGTGAGGGCGTCGGCGAAGAGTTGATGGCCGCCGTCCGCGACCACCCCCGGTTGCAGGATGTGAACCCCTCGCTGCTCGCGCGCGAGGGTCTCGTCCCGTTCTACGAGGACTGCGGCTTCGAGGTGATGGACGAGAACATCGAACACCCGGACGGCGACCCGGAGTCGCTGTCGTGGCTGGTGCACTCCCGAGAGTGAGCAGCAAATGCGGTCACGGGGTGTCTCAGCCGCGGTGTCGGGCGAACGCGACGCTCCCGACGACGAGCACCACGACCAGCACGGGGATGTGCCACTCGTTCGACACCGCTGCCGGCGCCGCGAACGACCCGACGAGCGCGACGAGGCCGATCGCGAACGCGATATGCTCGTCGGTCGAGGACAGGACGCCGTGGGGAATCCCGAACACCCCTCTCGGTTGCATACCCGGGCGTCAGACCCACAACGCCAAAAGAACACCGTGGAGCGGCGCGCTCCGCTAGCTACACAACCGGCAGCACCAGCGTCCGCGAGCGAGCGGCTTGAAAAACCCGAGCGAAGCGGTTCACCGAACGCGAACACAGTGAGCGTTCGGGCCGACGACCAAGGGGAGTGAGCGAAGCGAACGAACCGAGGGAGGAGTGCTTTTGGCGGAGCTTTTGCCGAGCGCTGGCGAAGCCAGCGCGCAACGCAAAAGCTCCTAGATGAAGTCCCGGACGTCGCTGTAGAACATGTCGTGGTGGTCGACTTCGCCGACGCGTTCGGCGATGTCGACGGCGATGGCGTGCCAGCAGTGTTCCTCGGGCGCGAGGTTGTACTGGCTGTCGTGGCAGTTACAGCCGCCGTCCTCGATAATGTACTCGTCCTCGTGGCCGACGACGACGGTGAAGTCGTTGTACTGTTTGACGCGGCCTTCGCTGGCGGCTTCGATGGCTCGCTGGCCGCGGTCGCCGTGTTCGGCGAGCAGCGACTCGACGATGTCCGGGGTGAGATCCCCGGTGTCCGCGAGCGCTGGCCGCCAGTCGTCGGCCTCGGGCACGCGTACACCTTGCGACTGCTGTGCAAAGTAGCGTTCGGTCGCTAGTAGTGTGCTCGTGGGGTGGTACGCCATTGCTGTTCGAATCCTCAATTGGCCCGAGGTTGGCTCGTCTGCGTATCCTCAGCGGTGGTACAGTGATTTCCTCTAGCCCCGTATCCCGGGGTTTATCTCGCGTCCAGAACTAGCCCAGACCATGGACGTGACGGAGGGCGGCGTCACCGTAGAGGTGCCCGAGGAGTCGGGCGGCGGTGAAGGCGCGGCGTCGGGCGTGTTCTTCAATCCGACGCAGGAGTTGAACCGGGACGTGACGGTGGCAGCGCTAGCGGCGTACCGGGAGCGCGAGCCACGCGCCGAGTCCTACCTCGACGCGATGGCGGCGTCGGGAATTCGCGGGGCACGAGCGGCGGCGAACGGGTGGGACGCGACGCTCGCGGACCTGGACGCCGACGCGGTCGAGTTGGCGCGAGAGAACCTCGCGCGCAACACCCTGGACGGTGAGGTGGTCGAGCGGGACGCGAACAGCCTGCTACACGACCACGACCGGGTGTTCGACGTGGTCGACATCGACCCGTTCGGGTCGCCGATACCGTTCGCGGACGCGGCGTTCGCGAACGCCCGGAATCTGGTCTGCGTGACGGCGACGGACACCGCGCCGCTGTGTGGCGCGCACTTCGAGTCCGGGGTGCGGAAGTACTCCGCGGTCCCGCGGAACACGGAGTACCACGCGGAGATGGGACTGCGGGTGTTGTTGTCGGCGCTCGCGCGGACGGCGGCGCGCTACGACGTGGGCGTAACGCCGATTCTGAGCCACGTAAGCGACCACTATGTGCGAACGTATCTCGACCTCTCGCACCGCGCGACTGACGCAAACGAAGCCGTAGAGGAACTCGGCTACGTCTACCACTGCCAGCAGTGTCTGCACCGCGAGCACGAGTACGGCCTGCTCGCGGACGCGCCGGAGACGTGCGCGCACTGCGGCGGCCCGCAGGTCCTCACGGCGGGGCCGCTCTGGCTCGGGCCGGCCCACGACCGGGAGTTCGTCGCCGCGGTGCACGAACAGATACCGGACGACGCCGGGTCCGCGAAGCGCGCACGGAAGCTCCTGAGGACTATCGAGGGCGAACTCCACGAGCCGACACATTTCGACCAGCATCGCGTCTACAAGCAGCTATCGGAGCCCGCCATCGGGATGGACGAGTTCCTGGCGCAGTTGCGGGACGCCGGCCTCGCTGCGACCCGGACGCACTTCGGTGGCACGACGTTCAAGACGGACGGGACGCTTGCGGACGTCGAGGACGCGATAGCGTAGTGCGGCGCGTCACGCGATAGAGAGTCCACCGTGACATGCGGTAGCGTGCGGGCAGTGATGCGCGGTAGTGTAGCGGACGGTGGTGGGCGGTAGCGTGGGGACAATGATGCGCGGTAGCGTGGTTCCGGTTCGGCGACCGAATTTATACCATCTCACGTCGAAGTCGGGTCCGTGACACGAATCGGGTCCGCGGTCGGCGTGGCGAGGAGCGTACTCGCGGCGGCGCGCGACGAACAGATCACGTTCCTGTCGGCCGCCGTCGCGTACTACGCGTTCGTCTCCATCGTCCCACTGTTGTTGCTCGGCGTCGCCATCGGCACGGCCGTCGGCGGGCCGGAACTCGCGGACGCCGTCGTCGGCTACCTCGACCAGTTCCTGACGGCGAGCGGGCGGGACGCGATACGGGACGCGTTGACGAACGCGAGGGGTCGAACCGGCGCCACGGTCGTGAGTATCGCACTGCTGACGTGGTCGGGGTTGAAGCTGTTCCGGGGGCTCGACGTCGCGTTCTCGCAGATATACGGCGTCCGGTCCGCGGAGTCGCTGCCCCGCCAGCTGGCCGACGCGCTGGTCGTCCTGCTCGCCGTTCCGCTGGCGTTGGCGGCGTCGCTCGTCGTCGGCATCGTGGTTCCCGTTCTCGGACCTGGTCCGCTCGCGAACGCCGCGAGCATCGGGACGCTGCTGGTGACGCTCACGCTCGTCTTCCTCCCGATGTACTACGTCTTCCCGGACCTCCCGATGACAGTCAGCGCGGCGCTCCCGGGGGCGATGTTCGCGGCCGTCGGATGGACGGTGCTCTCCCAGGCGTTCCGGGTGTACGCGGCGACCGTCGGCAGTTTCGAAGTGTACGGGCTGCTCGGTGCGGCGCTGTTGCTGGTGACGTGGCTCTACTTCAGCGGCATCGTTATCACGCTCGGTGCAATACTCAACGCTGTGTTGGCGGGACGAGACGACGAGGACGCCGACGAGACGCGCCCGGCGCCACCGACGGAAGCACCGGACGTCGCGGAACTCGGCGCCGAGGTCAGGGCGCTCCGCGAGGAACTGGACGCCAAGACGGTGAGCAAGAACGAACTGGAGGGCGAGTTGAAGCAGTACGTCCGCAGACGCATCCGTAGCGGGAAGGCCCGCGGCTGGGGGCCGTATCTCGTGTTGCTCTACGGAACCGCTATGACCATCGGGGCGTTCGCCTACCTCGGCGGTGGGTGGGCGATCCTCGGGATGGTCGTCGTGTGGCTCTCGACGCTCGGCCTCTACACGCTGATGGTGCTGTTCGGACTGGGCATGAACGCCGTGGGGCTGCCAGGTCGCGTGGCCGACCGCGTTCGCTCGTGGCGCTCATGAGCGTGCCGGGGGCCGCCGCAAGCGACCGTGGCCTCGACGTGACCAGAGCCATCGCCGGCGCGATGCCGGAGAGCGTGGTGCCCCTGCTGCTGGCGTTGACGTTCCTCGGCGGCACGTTCTTCCTCGTGTCCGTCGGCCCCGCGGTCTACTGGTTCGGGCCGACTCGGAACTGGCTGTCGCGCCGCGACGGCGCGCGGTTGCTCGCCGTGACGCTCGGCGCGCTCGCGCTCGTCGTCGCCGCGAAGTCGTTCTTCTCGCTGCCGCGTCCGCCCGAGACGGTGATGCTGATTCCCGAGGAGGGCAACGGCTTCCCGAGCGGCCACGCGACGGGAGCAACCGTGTTCTACGGAGCGCTCGCGGCGCTCACCGGTCTGTGGTCGAGGGCGCGTCGCTGGGCGGTCGCGGTCGCGTTCATCCTGCTCGTCGGGTTCACGCGCCTCGCGCTGGGCGTCCACTATCTCGTCGACGTGCTCGCGGGGTTCGCCGTCGGCGCGGTGTTCCTCGCCGCCGCGCTCGCGCTCACCAAGCGCCGCGTCGACTACGGGTTCGCGCTCGCCGCCGCCATCGCGCTCGCCGGGTTCGTTGTCGCTGGACCGACCGAGGACGCGGTCGGCGCGCTCGCGGCGACGTTCGGCGCGCTCGCCGGGTGGGAGATCGTCGGCCGTCGGGAGGCCCTCGAGGCCCACGTTCACCCGGTCGCCGGCGCGGTCGCGCTCGCGGCGCTCGGCGGCGCGGCCGCGTTCACGCTGGCGACGGACGCCGCCGTTCCGGTCGTCGCCGCCGTCCACGTCGTGGCGGGCGCGTCCTTCGTCGCGCTGCCCGCGATACAGGACCACTGGCGGGGCGAAGCGGTGTCGGTTTGACGCGAGAAAGAAGAGTGCTCCTGGTCTGATGCGAGAAGAAGCGTGGTCGGCCGGAGTGCCGTTCAGAACGTCTCGAGGTAGCGCTCCTCCTCCCACTCCGAGACGGACGCCTTGTACTCCCCGAACTCCTGGCGCTTGGCCTCGACGAACTTCTCGGCGACGTGTTCGCCGAGCGCGTCCGACACCACCTCGTCGTTTTCGAGCGCGGTGACGGCCTCGCCGAGACTGCCGGGGAGCGTGTCGATGCCGTACTCCGCGCGCTTGGCCTCGTCGAACTCGTAGATGTCCTCACGGACCGAACTCCCGGGGTCGACGCTGCGCTCGATGCCGTCGAGGCCGGACGCGATGACCGCGGCGAGCGCGAGGTACGGGTTACACGAGGGGTCCGGAGACCGAATCTCGAAGCGCGCGGAAACGCCCGCGGCGTCGGGCACGCGGATGAGCGCGGAGCGGTTCACGTCGCTCCACGCGATGTAGACGGGCGCCTCGTAGCCGGGGACGAGGCGCTTGTAGGAGTTCACCGTCGGGTTCGTGACGGCGGTGAACGCGGGCGCGTGTTCGAGGACGCCCCCCATGAACTGGTAGGCGGTCTCGGAGAGGTTGAACTCGTCGCCGTCGTCGGCGAACGCGTTGTTCCCGTCCTCGTCGAACAGCGAGATGTGGCTGTGCATGCCCGACCCGTTGATCTCGCCGATGGGTTTGGGCATGAACGTCGCGTGGATGTCGTTCTGTTCGGCGACGGCGCGCACGACCGCGCGGAACGTCGCGATGTTGTCCGCGGCAGTGAGCGCGTCGTCGTATTTGAAGTTAATCTCGTGTTGGCCGTCGGCGACCTCGTGGTGGCTGGCCTCGATCTCGAAGCCCATGTCCTCGAGCGTGAAGATGATCTCGCGGCGGATGTCGCTCGCGAGGTCCTTCGGCGCGAGGTCGAAATAACCGCCCGTGTCGTGGGGGCGCGTAGTGGCGTTGCCGTCCTCGTCCTTCTCGAACAGGAAGAACTCGGGTTCCGGGCCGATGCTCACCGTGTACCCCATCTCTGCCGCCTGGTCGAGGACGGATTTGAGGACCTGGCGCGGGCCGCCGTCGAACGCGTTGCCTTCGCGGTCGACGACGTCACAGATGAGTCGTGCGCTGCCGCCCTCGCCGTTCGAGCGCCACGGCAGCACCGCGAACGTGTCGGGGTCGGGGTCGAGGCGCATGTCCGACTCCTGAATGCGGACGAACCCCTCGATGCTGGAGCCGTCGAAGTAGATTCCCTCGGTAAACGCCTTCTTCGCCTGGTGTGCGGGGATAGAGACGTTCTTCACCGTACCGAGGATGTCGGTGAACTGGAGTCGCAGGAAGTCGATGTTCTGTTCCTCGATGTCGTCGAGTACCGCCTGCTCGCTCGGAGTGAGACCGCCGTCCGAATCTGGGTTTCCGTTCGTCATCTGTTGGGACGAGAGGTAAGACGACATCCAATTATAAATGGTTGCTGCTTGCCGCAATCATCCATACTCCGACTATAACTGGACGTTCGTAAACTTCTATACGAAGGAGATGGAACGGGGAGGTGTGACCTACGAGAACCTCGACGCGAAACTCGTGAACGAACTGCTCGGCGACGGACGCGCCAGCCTCCGCAGCCTCGCGGAAGACTTAGACGTCTCCGTCACCACCGTCTCGAATCACCTGAACGACCTCGAGGAGGAGGGCATCATCGACGGCTACTCGCCGGTCGTCGACTACGACGCTGCGGGCTACGACGTCACGGCCATCGTCCAGTTGAAGGTCGACGGCGGCGCCCTCCCCGACATCACGGACCGCCTGCACGGCCACAAGCAGATGATCTCCGTCTACGAGGTGACCGGCGACTACGACGTCATCGCGGTCGGGAAGTTCCGAGACACCGACGACATGAACACGCTCATCAAGGAACTGCTCGCTGACGTCGACATCAACGAGTCCAATACGAGTGTTGTGCTCGCCGCGCCCGTCGAGAACGAGCAGTTCGAACTCGAAGTCGAGCAGTGACGCGCGTCCACGGCCACCAGACCACTGTGTAGCGCCACCGCTATCCGAACGCTGTTCTCGAAAGAAATCGCACGTTGGTAAGCGAGCGGTGCGAGAATCGGCAAACTGCAAAGCCGCCAGGCTAGCGTCCGCGACCCGAGCGGGCCGAAGGCCCCGGAAGGGTCGCGGTTCACAGCGCGCGAAGCGCGCTGGCCGGCGACCGAACGGAGTCGTTCGAAAGAGCGCGCACGCTCTTTCGTGATGACGAGAGACGCCTCCGGCGTCTCTCGAACCACGAAGCGTAGTGAGCGGAGGAGTGCTTTTAGTGGAGGTTTTGCCGAGCGACGGCGCGCGAAGCGCGCCGAGCGCAGGGCAAAACGTCCTACATCGGCTACGTCAGAGCAGGGCTCTGACGGCCCATGGAAAGCAGGCGATCGCCTACTTTCACATGGCGCCGCCCATGCCGCCCATGCCGCCCATGCCGCCCGCGCCGCCGGGTCCGCCCTGGTCGTCGCCCTTGTCCGTGGAGAGGTCGCCGGCGGAGATGATGTCGTCGATTTTGAGCACGAGGTTCGCGGCTTCACTGGCACTCGTGACGGCCTGTTCTTTGGCGTGTGCGGGTTCGACGACGCCAGCCTCGAAGGTGTCCACGACGTCGTTGGTGTGGACGTTCAGGCCGGCGCGCTGGTCGCCGTCCTCGTGCGCAGAGCGCAGGTCGACGAGGGTGTCGATGGAGTCGAGGCCGGCGTTCTCGGCGAGGACGCGCGGGACGAGTTCGAGGGCGTCCGCGTAGGCCTCGACGGCGAGCTGTTCGCGGCCAGAGACGGAGTCCGCGTAGTTGCGGAGGCGGTCCGCGAGTTCGACTTCGATGGCGCCGCCGCCGGGGAGGACGCGGCCGTCCGAGAGCGTCTGTGCGGCGACGTCGAGGGCGTCGGTGACGCCGCGTTCGAGTTCGTCGACGACGTGGTCCGTGGAGCCACGCAGGAGAATGGTGACGCCGTGGGCGTCGTCGGCGTCGCCCTCGACGTAGAACAGTTCGTCCTCCTCGTCGCGGGTGACGCTACCGTAGCCGAGGTCGGCCTCGGTGGCGGCGTCGAGGTCCGTGACGATGGACGTGTCGAGAACGTTCTTCAGGAACTCGATGTCGGACTTCTTGGTGCGGCGAACCGCCAGAATGCCCTCCTTGGCGAGGTAGTGCTGGGCCATGTCGTCGATGCCCTTCTGGCAGAAGACGACGTTGGCCCCGGTGTCGACGATCTGCTGGACCTTCTCCTTGAGCTGCGCTTCCTCCTGGTCGAGGAAGGACTGGAGCTGGTCGGGGCTGTCGATGTTGACGGAGGTGTCGGCTTCGGCTTCCTCGACTTCGACGGCCTCGTTGAGGAGGAGGACCTTCGCGTCCTCGACGCTCGAAGGCATGTTGTCGTGGACGGGGTCCTTGTCGATGGCGACGCCGTTGAGGAGTTCGGATTCGCTGGCGGCGCGGCCGGTCTGGGTCTCGATGTTGATGTTCTCGGCGTCCACGACGATGTCGTCGTCGACGGTCTCGACGGAGACCTGCTTGATGGCGTCGTAGATGATGCCCGAGAGGAGTTCCTTGTCGAGTTCCGCGCCCTTGCCGGTCATGGAGGTCTCGGCGACGTTACGGATGAGTTCCTCGTCGTCGGGGTCGACGTCGATGGCGACGTTGTCGACTTCCTCGCGGGCCTGCTCGGCGGCGAGGTTGTACCCCTTGATGATGGCGGTGGGGTGGATGTCGCGCTCGAGGAGGTCCTCGGCGTTCTTGAGGAGTTCGCCCGCGATGGCGACAGCCGTGGTCGTGCCGTCGCCAGCCTCGTCTTCCTGGGTCTCGGCGACCTCGACGATCATTTCGGCCGTCGGGTTGTCGATGTCCATCTCCTGAAGGATGGTGACGCCGTCGTTCGTGATGGTGACGTCGCCCATCGAGTCGACGAGCATCTTGTCCATGCCCTTCGGGCCGAGGGTGGAGCGCACGGCATCTGCGACCGCGCGAGCGGCCGAGATGTTGTGCTCCTGGGCGTCTTTGTCCTTTACGCGCTGTGCGTCGTCCCCCATGATAATCATGGGCTGTCCCTGCATACGCTGCTGCGACATGGCTACCCAACGATTGATTGTGCTTCTATATAAAGGTTTGCTCCAAGAGAGGAGTTACCGTGTGAAAGAGACACATAATTTTGCGAGTTTCGGGCGTGGCACGTCGGTACGCACCCAGCTACGGGATGTCGTGGCGACACCGAAGTTTGCTCGCGTGGCGGCGTTTAAGTTACCCGTCGGTGTTCAGGTGGTCCTCCGACGTTCGACTCCGATTCGACGACGTCGGCCACCACGTAATCGCCTACCACCTCTGCGATGCGGATGAGTGTGCGCTCGCCGAGTTCCACCGCCGGCAGGAGCCCGACGACTGCGGTCTGTGGCCACTAACGATGCGACCCACGATTTATGGCCACTAACGGTTTCAGTTCGTCGGACGCACGTAGCGGTATGGCCACGCTCACGACGGAGGACGAGGGGAAGTTCCTCGTCGACAGCGAGGGCGAACAGCTCGGCGTTATCACTGCCGTCGACGACGGCACCGCCTACGTCGAACCGGACCCCAGCATCCCAGAAGCGATCATCCAGGCATTCGGCTGGGGGGACGCAGACGCCGACGACCTCGAGGTTCCGCCGGCGGCCGTCGACACCGTCACCGACGAAGAGGTCCGCGTCAGCCGCGACCTCTAGCTGTACCCGAGCGCCTCGACCTCCGCCAGCGACCCGATGGGGCGGCGCTCGTCGCCCCGCAACTCGTCCACGATGGGTTCGAGCCAGCCGTGGGCCCACTGGGTCTCGATGCGGAACGACCGCTCCCCGTCGGCCTCCCGCACCGTCACGAGGACGCGGTCGTCCTCCACGACCTTCTCGTTCGAGAACCCCACAATCTCCTCTTCACAGACGCGCAGACGCACCGCCTCGAGCATCCCCAAGTCGGTCAGCGTCTCCACGGTTGCTTCTTCTGCCATATCCGCCCCCAATTCGTACAGGGGTTTGAGTACAAGGTAGCTAATCAGGCAGTAACGGCTTTTTTCCACCGGTAAAGAGGGGCTACCTAGAGGTAACGGCAGATGTTGCGGTGGCGGTGGAGGAGTACGAGGCGGCGAGCGCGATGCTGTGCAGTCGCGGAGCAGTGCGGTTGCGGTGCTGTGCAGTGCTAGCGGAGGCGGAGGCGGAGGCGGAGGCGGAGGCGGAGGCGGAGGCGGAGCACCAGCATTCGCGTGGCTTCGCCGCGCGATTCACTCGCACGAACGAAGTGAGTGCGAGGAAGTTTTTAGCGTAGCTTTTTGCGAGGCGAGGTTCGCGCACAGCGCGAACCCGCCGAAGTAAAAAGGTACGCCGGGACAGGGATTTGAACCCTGAACCCCGTAAGGGGACACGCTTTCCAGGCGTGCGCTTTGCCATTCGGCCATCCCGGCTTGTCTGGTCGTACCCGCGTGGTGCGTTTAAACCCTTCTCTTCGGGTCAGGGGAGGCGGTCGGCGGCGTGGTACGTGACGGCGGTCGTGCCGAGCGCGACGACGATGGCGACGCCGAGCAGCGGGAGGAAGCCGACACTGGGTCCGTCGAGGAGCCGGGCGGCTTGCGCGAGCACGAGAAAGGAGAGCGCGCCGACGAGTCCCCAGAGCGCGCTCGCTTTCGTTCGGTGTGAGACAGTCCCGCGTGCGGGCATCCTCAGTCGCGGTTCGCGGCGATGACCTCGATCTCGACGCCGACACCTTTCGGGAGGTTCGCGACCTCGACGGCGGAGCGTGCGGGCGGGTTGTCCTGGAAGTACTCGCTGTACGCGTCGTTCATCTCGTCGAAGTCGTCCATGTCGTCCATGAACACGGAGACCTTGAGGACGTCCTGCATGGTGAGGCCGGCCTCCTCGAGGATGGCTTTGACGTTCTCGAGGCTCTGGCGGGTCTGGGTGGCGATTGCTTCGTCGTCGAGAAGTTCGCCGTCGGCCGTCATCGGGATCTGGCCGGCGGTGTAGACGGTGTCGCCGTCGGTGGTTGCCTGGCTGTACGCGCCCACTGCGGCGGGGGCGTCGGGGGTCTCGATGATGCGCTTCATGACCGAGCGGACTCGGCCCGCGGACTTAAAGCCGCCGTCCGGTGGCGGCGCGCTACTGGTACTGGCGGGGGCCGTTCAGCACGGTGACCTCGAACCCCTCCTCGCGGATTCGTTCGAGGAGGCGGTCGACGTGGTCGGCGTCGTGGGTTTCGAGGTCGAGTTCCACCTCGGTGGCGTTCATCGCGATGTCGCGGTTCGTGCGGTCGTGCTGGATGGCGTAGATGTTCGCGCGCTCCTCCGCGACGACGTCGAGGAGGTGGTTGAGCGCGCCCGGGCGGTCCTTCAGGACGGTGCGGACCTTGACGTAGCGGCCCTGGTCGACGAGGCCGCGCATGATGACGGTGCTGAGGAGGTTGAGGTCGATGTTGCCGCCGGAGAGGACGGGTGCGACGACCTCGTCGGTCTCGTAGTCGAACTTGCCTTCGAGGAGCGCGGCGAGCGGGACCGCGCCGGCGCCCTCGGCGAGTGTCTTCCCGCGCTCGAGTAAGAGCACCACCGCGGTGGCGATCTCGTCGTCGGAGACCGTGACGACCTCGTCGACGCGCTCCTGGACGACCGGGAACGTCTGTTCGCCGACTTTCCGCACGGCGATGCCGTCCGCGATGGTGTCCACGGAGTCGACGGCCGTCGGTTGGCCCTTCTCGAGTGCTCCTGCCACGGAGGACGCGCCCTCGGCCTGCACGCCGACGACGCGGATATCGGGATCGTGGGCCTTCACCGCGGTCGCGATGCCGGAGATGAGGCCGCCGCCGCCGATGGGGACCACGACGGTGTCGACTTCCGGGAGTGTGTCGGTGATCTCGAGGCCGATGGTACCCTGCCCCGCCATGATGTACTCGTCGTCGAACGCGTGGACGTACGTCCGCCCTTCCTCCGCCTCGAGGTGGTGGGCGAACTCCTGGGCTTCGTCGTAGTCGACGCCGCGGAGGACGACCTCGGCGCCGTAACTCTGGGTCGCCTTGCGCTTCGAGATGGGCGCGGTCTCGGGCATCACGACTTTGGCGTCGACGTCGGATCGACTCGCGGCGAGCGCGACGCCCTGGGCGTGGTTGCCGGCGGACGCGGTGACGACGCCTGCGGCCTGTTCCTCGTCGGTGAGCGTGCGAATGCGGTTGGTCGCGCCGCGGATCTTGAACGACCCGGTGCGCTGGAAGCATTCGTGTTTGAGGTGGACCTCCGCGCCCGTCATGGCCGAGAACGTGTTCGAGTAGTCGAGCGGTGTGTGCCGAGCGACGTCGTCGACGCGGTCGCGGGCGGCGAGAACGTCGTCGAGTTGGAGCATGCTCGCGGATAGGTGGCTGGTGGTGTTAACGCTTGATACTGCCGGAGAACAGCGACGCCTCGCCGAGCACCGGCGGCCGTTCGGCGGACCGGAGTCCGACGATTCGGTCGACGGACCGACGGCTGCTCGGGTACGAACACTCCCAAGAAACGGCCAAGGGAGCGTGTGACAGTTGCGAATACACACCCCGTGGACATAAAACCGAGCAAAGCGTGGTGAAAGTGAAACTGGCCGGCTGGGCAGGGCGGGTAGGGGGAACGGGGTGAAGCGAGGCGGGCGGGGCAGGGTGGAGCGGAGCGGGCTGGCGCAGAGTAGAACGGAGCGGGCTGGCGCGGAGTAGAACGGAGCAGGCTGGCGCGGAGTGGAGTAGGGCGAGGTGGGCTGGGGCGGAGCGAGGTGAGGCGGGCTGCCGGAACCGAAACGCCCGTCCCCGGCCGCGATGAGTCTGAGGTGTGCGCTCTCGACTCCGGTCCGTCTGGCGACGGGTGTTCGCCCTCGCGTGGCCGGTGATGGCCGAACAGACCCTCCGCACGCTGATGCGGACGGTCGACGTGGTCGTCACCGCCGCCATCTCGCCCGCCGCAGTCGTCGCCGTCGGTATCGCGGACCTCTACGCGCGTTTCCCGCTGCGCGTCGGCCTCGGCCTCGGCGGCGGCGCCATCAGCCTCTCCAGTCAGGACACCGGCCGCGGCGCCGCCGGTACCCGAGACGAAGCCATCACGCAGGCCGTCCTCGTCGGCGCGCTCGCCGGCGTCCCGTTCGCCGCGTTCGGGCTGCTGTTCGGCCGGCCCGCCATCCGCCTGCTCGGCGCCGACCCCCACACCGTCGCCCTCGGCGCCACCTACCTCGGCGTCATTCTCGCCACCGCGCCCGCACGCCACGTCGCGCTCATCGCCGCTCGCGCGCTCCAAGGCACCGGCGACACCCGCACGCCGATGTACGTCAACGCCGTCGCGAACGTCGGGAACATTCTCGGCAGCGTCGGCCTCGGCCTCGGTTACTTCGGCCTCCCGGAGCTCGGCGTGTTCGGCGTCGGCGTCTCCACCGCCGGCGCGAACGTCTTCACCGCCAGCGCGCTCGTCGCCGCCACCGCGACGTCGTACACCGACGCCGGGTTCGCGCGCCCGCAGTCTATGGTCATCACCCGCCAACTGTTCGCGGTCAGCGCACCGAAGGTCGCCGAGGGGATGGTGTCGGCGCTCGCGGAGTTCCCGTTCAACGCGCTCCTGCTCGCGTTCGGCACGAGCGTGAACGCGGGCTTCCAGATCGGCCGACGCGCCTACCAGCAGGTCACCGGCCCACTCTCACGGGGGTACAGCGTCGCCGCGAACGTCGTCGTCGGGCAGGCGCTCGGCGAGGGCGACCCCGACCGCGCGCGTTTCGAGGGCTGGGCAGTCACAGCTCTCGGCCTCGCTACCGTCGGCGTCGTGGGCGTCCTGCTCGCGGCGTTCGCACGCCCGCTCGTTGCGCTCCTCGCGAGCGACCTCGACACCATCCGGTACGGCGTCTGGTTCGCCCGCGCGTACGGCCTGAGCGCGCCGTTTCTCGTGGTGTTCGTCGCACTCTCCGGTGCGCTCCAGGGCGCCAGCGAGACGCGCGTTCCGCTCGTCGCCCGCGCGTCCGCGCTGGGCTTGTTCCTGCTCGGGTTCTCCTACGTCACGGGCGTGCTCCTCGGCTGGGGCGTCACCGGCGCGTACTGGGGCGTCGCGCTCACGAACGTCTGGATGGCGCTCGTCGTTCTGGGGGGCTTTCACAGCGGCGACTGGGCGACCCGTGCCGCCGACATGATGGCCAAACGCGACCCGGATGCGGCGGGCGAGTGACGATCACTCCCCGATTTCCGGGTTGAGGACGCCGTAGAGGACGTCCTGGACGAAACTGAACGCGACACCGACGAGCGCGAGCACGGTCGTCGTCCCGACGAGCAGCGGGAGGTCTCGCGTGCGCACCGCTATCTGGACGAACGCCGCAATGCCGGGAACGTGGAAGACGGACTCCACGACGAACGTCCAGATGGCGAACACCGACATGAGTTCCGCGAACGACACCGAGAGCAGGGGGAGCGCGGCGTTCCGCACCGCGTGGCGGGCGTCCACGACGTCCGGGGCGCCCTTCGCGGCCAGCATCTTCGAGACGGGCGAGGACTGGTGTTCGAGCGCCGCGCTGCGCGCCTGTCGGAACAGCCCCGTGGCGAGGCCCACCGAGAGCACCGCCGCCGGGAGCACGTATCGGTAGCTGAGGTGGCGCCACGGCACCGTGTTCGGCCACCCGTACGCCCCGGCAATCCCCCAGTACACGGGCTGCAGGAACGGGCTGTTGTACGCGGTGAATGGTGGCCAGCACCGGCGGTCGATTCCCTGGTTCGTACACCAGATGGGGCCGGAGACCCAGTCGACGTGGCCCATCAACTGGAACGCGATCATGCTCCCCAGCACCATCGTCGGCACGCCGAGCAGCGCGTACGCGAACACGCGGACACCCGCGTCGACGTTGTCGGTGCCGTACGCCGCGATCAGTCCGCCAGCGATGCCGAGCGCGTACGTGAACAGGATGGCGGGGACGACGTACGCAAGCGTCCGCGGAATCGCCGCTGCGAGCACGTCACCGACCGGCCGGCCGAGCGACTCGGAGTACCCCCACTGGAACTGCAGGATGCCGACCACGTGCCCGAGGAACTGCTCGTAGAGTGGGGCCTCGACCGGGTGGAAGCGGTGGGTCGCGACGAGCAGGAACGTCACCGACACCGCGACGAACGCCGCGACGGCGCCGACGACTGCCCGGCGGACCGCGTACGTGAACAGCGACATCAGTTACCGCCCTCCTGGGGGTCGAGGACGTCCCGCAGCACGTCCCCGAAGACGTTGAACGCGATAACCGTCACCGCCAGCGTGGCGACGACGAACACGGTGACCCACCACCGCCGGTACCAGGGAACCGGGGTGGACGCGAGTCCTCGGAGCAACACCTCGCCGAGGGACCGGACATTGACCCGGTTCAGTTTGAGGTACGCGAGTGCGACCTGGATGAGGATGAGCACGGGTATCTGGCGCGTGAGCGCGGTGACGATGGTAGCCGTGGAGTTCGGCACGACGTGTCGCCGGACGACGTGGAGGTCGCTCGCGCCGGCGGCGCGCGCCGCCCGCACGTAGCCCGACGAGCGGCGCTTCAGCGTCTCGCTGCGCACGAGGCGCGCGATGCCGCCCCAGTCGAACAGTCCGAAGACGAGCGCGAGTGCGAACAGGCCCTTTCCGAGGTACAGCGTCGCCAGAATGATGTACAGCACGATGGCGGGGATGGCCTGCTGGACGTCGACGTACCCCATCAGCACGTCGTCGACCCACCCGCCGGCGTAGCCCGCGGTGGTGCCCACCGCGGTTGCCACGAGGACGAGGAGGACGGCCGTACTCAGGCCGAGTTTGAAGCCGATGTGCATCCCGTAGACGATGACTCGCACCATGTCCTCGCCGACCTTCGTGGTGCCGAGTGGGTACGCCAGGGTGCCGTGGCAGTACTCACCGACTACCCTGCCGACGCAGTTGTGCAGCGGGATGTTCTCCGCGTACACGCTCGTGAACGCCGGCGGTTGCATCTTCGCCGCGTAGTCGACGCGGGCCATCCCGAACACGTCCGGACCGACGAGACCGACCACGCCGAGCACGAGGAGGTAGCCGAAACTCGCCACGCCGAGGGGGTGTGAGAGGAACGCCCGGACGTACGTCGCGGTCCGGTCGCGGTCGAAGACCAGCGGGACGACGCCGTACCGGACCGTGACCATCGCCGCGACGAGGAACAGCCAGTCCATCCGCGTCGGGTTCCAGGTGCCGATGAGCGCGGTCGTGACGTACACGTGGTCGTACGCGAACAACGCGGCGACCGCGAGCAACGCCAGCCCGAAGCCGACGGTGCGAGGGCGCAGCGGAACTGTGCGACTCGACTCGTCGTCCCAGTCGATGGCGGTGAACCGGGGGACGTCGGTGTCGGTGGAGGGCATCTGTCCGAAATTCGTCTGCCAATCAGTGTCACGGACGATAAATGTATCGCAGGTACAACGTCTCGTGGCTCGGTCGCCCCGTTTTGCTGTCGTTCGAAAGAGCGCTACGCGCTCTTTCGTGGTGAGCGTGGGTCGTACTCCCTCGAAACCGCAGTCGCTCGGCGCTGACGCGCCTCGCTTCCTGGCAAAAATCTACGCCGAGAAAGTAAAACTCTCGAACGACTTCGTCGGTCGTCGACCCGAGCGCTTCGCGCTCGGTGAGACGTTACGTTACTACCGCTCGTCCAGCGGCGTGAACTCCTGGTCCTCCTCGCCGACGTATCGGGCTCGGGGCCGAATCAGGCGGTTGTCCTCGTACTGCTCGAGGACGTGCGCGATCCACCCGCCGACGCGGCTCATCGCGAAGATGGGCGTGTAGATGTCGATGGGGATGCCCATCTGGTAGTAGGTGCTCGCCGAGTAGAAGTCCACGTTCGGCGCGAGGCCCTTTTCCTCCTGCATGTACTCCTCGATCTGGACGCTCATCTCGTACCACTTCGTGTCGCCCGCGGCCTCGCCGAGTTCCTCGGACTGCTCGCCGAGAATCTTCGCGCGCGGGTCCTTGACGTTGTAGACGCGGTGGCCGAAGCCCATCACGCGGTCACCGCGCTCGAGGGCGTCCTGCACCCACGTCAGGGCGTCCTTATCGCTGTCGTCGACCTCCTTCAGCATCCGCATCACGTTCGCGTTCGCGCCGCCGTGGAGGCTCCCCGAAAGCGTGCCGACGGCAGACGTGACCGCGGAGTGGAGGTCCGCGAGCGTCGAGGAGGTGACCATCGAGGAGAACGTGGAGGCGTTCAGGCCGTGGTCGGCGTGGAGCACGAGCGCCTGGTCGAAGACCTCCGCGAGCACGTCGTCCGGTTCCTCGTCGTTCAGCATGTAGAGGAAGTTCGCGGCGTGGCTCAGGTCCTCGCGCGGTTCGACCACGTCGTCGCCGTTGCGGAGGCGCGTGAACGCCGCGACGATGGTCGGCAGTTTCGCCGTGATGCGCTTGCCCTTCCGGACGTTCGCCTCGCGGTCGGTCGGGTCGGCGTCCGCGTCGTCGTCGAACGCCGACAGCTCCGAGACGGCGGTGCGGACCGCGGCCATCGGCTCCTCGTCGGCCTCGGCGAGGTCCCGCACCAGCGAGAGCACGTCGTCGTGCACAGCACGGTGGGCCGCCATCTCGGACTCGAAGTCCTCGAGTTCCCCGCGATTCGGGAGATTGCCGTGCCAGAGCAGGTACAGAACCTCCTCGTAGCTCGCGTCGCGAGCCAGGTCCTCGATGGTGTAGCCGCGGTACACCAGTTTCCCGGCGTCGCCGTCGATGTAGCTCAGGTCGGACTCCGCGACGAGCACGCCCTCGAGGCCCTTCTTGAGTTCGTCAGCCATACAGTTCGGTTGTTCACGGTCGTCCCTAATGGGTATCGATTTACCGACCGCGGAACCAGCAAAACTCGCCTCCGCGCGCAGGGAGCCGTCGGCGGAGTACCGAACTGTCGATGGGACGACGAACCAGCGCCGGGACGGCAGGTTGACGCGAACGTTTTTCGGGTGGCGCGCAGAACCGAGAGGTATGGCAGGCCGCGTCGAGTACGAACCCGCGAGCGTCAAAGAACTGCTCGCGGAGATGAAGGACACCGCCGAACTCCTCATCGACCTCTCGTTTTCGGCGGTACTCCACGGCAGCGACGGCGTGGCCGAGGAAGTGTTGAAACTCGAGGAACGCATGGACGTCCTCCAGTTGCGGGCGCGGATGAGCCTCCTGCTCGCCGCCCGAACCACGGAGGACGCGGAGGCGCTCGCGCCCGTGCTCGGCGTCGTCGGCGCGGCGGAGAAGGTCAGCGACGCCGCGGGCGACATCGCGAAGGTCGTCCTGGAGGACATCGGCGTGCCGGACGCGATGCGCGCGGCGCTCCCCGAGGCCGTCGAGACGCTGGTGCGCGCGGAACTCGCCGCGGACTCGGCGTACGCGGGCAGCACGCTCCAGGACGTGAACATGGAGACCGAGACTGGCGTGCGCGTCATCGCCATCCGGCGCGGCGGCGACTGGATCCTGAACCCGGGCCCGGACACCGAACTCGCGGCGGACGACGCGCTCCTGTTGCGCGGCCCCGACCAGGCTATCGGCGGGGTCTACGAGACGGCGACGGGCGAGCGCTACGAACCACCCGACGTCCCGGAACCCGAAATCGAGGACCTGGAGCGCGCCGTCGACTCCGTCGTGCTGATGAAGAACATGAGCGAGCTCGCGGTCGACCTCGCGTACGGCGCGGTGCTGTTCGACTCCACGGACCTCGCCGAGGAGGTGCTGGAACTCGAGGCGGAGGTCGACGCGCTCCAGTCGCGCTTCGAGGCGTGGACGCTCAGGGCGGCGGCGGACGTGCCAGACCCCGTGTCGCTGCGCGGCCTCGTCCATATTGCGAACGCGACGGAGGTCATCAGCGACGCCGCCCTCGAGATCAGCGAGGGCGTGCTTCGGGGGCTGGACACGCACGCTGTCGTCCAGGAGGCCGTCGAGGAGTCCGACGAGGTCATCATTCGCGTCGCGGTCGACGAGAGAAGTAGCCTCGACGACACGACGCTCGGCGGGCACGCCGTGAAGACGGAGACCGGAATGCGCGTCATCGGGGTGCGCCGCCCGGAACGTGCCGGCGAGCACGCAAGCGACGACGAGCGGTGGGTCGTCCACCCCGGCCCGGACACCCAGATTCGGGCGGGCGACGTGCTGCTGGCGAAGGGAACGCGGGCGGGCGCCGGCCGCCTCCGAGAACTGGCGGCCGGCTCGGAGACGTAGCACGGGACGACTAGTTCAGAGGCGTAGCGCGGGCCGTCAGTCGAGCACCTTCCGTTCGGCGTCGACGGCGCGCAACGCGAGGTCCGGCAGCGGCGTCTCGAGGTAGTCCCGGCCGTCGTCGTAGTCGGTCGCGGACAGCGACGGCCCGGTCTCTGCGGTCTCGAAGCGGAGTTCGAACCCGACCGGATCCTCGGTGGTGCGCGCAGTGGTCACGCGGGTGTCCATCCCGCGGGCGACGACCCGACGGCGCACGGCGGCGAGACGGTCGACGAGGGAAGCGTCCACACCCAGCGCGTCGTACCCGGTGCGTCGACGAACGCGGTCGAGTAGGCCACCGGTGTCGGGTGGTTGGACGGTGAATCGGGCGTACACGTAGCCGTCCTCGCGGCGGACGACGAGGCGCGCGGTGCACTCGCTGCCCGCGAACTCGACCAGGCACGCGAACGCGTAGCGGTGGTTCTCGTGGCTGGTTTCGATGGGGTCGAAGCGCTCGGACGCGCTCGATCGGTCGGCGCCCCGCAGCGACGAGAGCACGCCCGCGAGCACCGCACCAGGAGACGGCAGGCCGTCGCTATCGCTGTCGTCGTCGCCCGTGAACGCCGCGAGTCGCGTCGGGAAGTCGTCGCCCGCCATTCGTCGGACGCAGGAATCCCGGTCGTATGTACTTTTTTTCGGAGCGCCAACCAGTCGACGTTTCGGGTCACTGGCTAGTCGACGTTTCGCGCTGGCGGCTGGTCGAGACTGCGCGCGAGGCGGACTGCCGCACCGATAGCGAACGCGAGCGTTGCGAGCAACCCGGCGGTGAACGCGAGCACGCCGGCGAGCGCGACCAGGAACGGGTCGTACAGTGACCCGCCGGACATCACCACGAAGAAGTAGTACGCCGCTGCCGCGACGAGCACGCCCACGGCGAACCCGCGCAGCGCCTGCGTTCGCAGGTCGAGCGCGGCCACGAGGTTGTCCACTCCCGGACGCTCTGGCATGCGCGAGCGTTGGAGCGGGGAACGCAAATCCTCGTCGGTTCTAGTGGTGTGGTTTGTTAGAGAGGGCGTACACGACGAAAGCACATCTGAGAACACCCAGAAAGCCCCAAGCGTCTCTACTCGGGAGGCTCGTGGCGCGCTTCGGCCACTTCGTGGCCTGCAGTGCTTACGTCGCCTGCCTTCGTCGAGACGCTTGCCCCTTTCAATCCCACCTCATGCCGGCTGGTCAGCCGGCTACCGGGTGGACTGGAAGGGGCGGCCCGCTCGCGCATGCTTGTTCGCTCGCGATGTAAGCACCGCAACGGAGTGAGGAGCGCAGCAAGCGAGCGGACGCGAGCGGTCCGGGGCTTTCTGGGTGTCCGCAGGAACAGTGGTATCAACGACAGCGAGGCCCTCTGGGTATTCTCAATGTTGTATAGTTACCGTCAGCCGGAATTTCCAGCACCATCCCACTGCCTGTAGAATGTTCCAACAATCGAAAGCGCACCCTCGGAGCGAACCACTCAAGGCGTCCGGCACGTCCTGTGTACGTAATGACGACTCTGGGCACGGCGTCGGCCGCCCCCGGTGAACTCGACACCGGGCGGTTGACGGTCGGTGAGACGCGCGACGGCACCACGGCCGGGCTTCCGGTCGCGGTCGTGAACGGCGAGCGCGACGGGAAGACCCTCTACGTGCAGGCAGCCAGCGACGGCGACGAACTCAACGGCGTGGGCGTGGTTCGCCGCGTCGTCCCGCAACTCGACCCCGCGGAGATCGCTGGCGAGATACTCGTCGTCGGCATCACGAACTTCTACGGCTTTCAGGTCGCAGAACACCGCAACCCCATCGACGACACGAAGATGAATCGTGCGTATCCGGGGAACGCGAACGGGTCGTCCTCCGAGCGCATCGCGCACGCGACGTTCTCCGTGGCGAAGGACGCCGACCTCGTGCTCGACCTCCACCAGGGGTCGACGTCGCGCATGATAAACGAGGTGCGTGTGCGGTGTGGCAGCCGCCACCGACTCCACGACGAGTGCCTCGAACTCGCGCGGGTGTTCGATTGTGGGTACGTCCTCGACCAGAAGGGGCCGGAGGGCCAACTCGCGCGCGTCGCGCCGGACCGCGGCGTCCCGACCATCGACCCGGAACTCGGCGGCGCGGTGGGCTGGGACGAGGAGTCCATTCAGTACGGCGTCGAGGGCGTGTTCAACGTCCTGCACCACTACGGCTTCCTCGACGGCGACGCCGAGCCCGCACCCCAGACGCGCGCGACGGACTTCGACCGGTACGGCTCGCTGGTCGGCGGCCTCGTCGACTTCCATGCGGACCTGGGGGACTGGGTGGAGGCGGGCGACACGCTGTTCGAGGTGACCGACGTGTTCGGGACGCTGAAGGCAACCGTGACCGCGGACGACGACGGCATCTTCTGGCGGACGCGCCGCAAGCCCCAGGTCGCGACCGGCGAGTACGTCTGCTCGGTCGGAACGGACGTGGACAGGGTAGAATGAACGCTCTCGAGTGTCGAGCCTGTAGTCGGACGTACGAGTCCGGCACGGACGAGCCGTGGCGCTGTGAGTGCGGGCACGCACTCGACTTCGCGGAGCGTCCATTGCCAGCAGACAGCGAACCCAACGTCGACCCACGCGACGGCCTGTGGGCGTTCGACGAGTTCCTGCCGGTCGGCCAGGAGGTGACGCTCGGCGAGGGGTGGACGCCGCTCGCGGACGCCCCGGAGTGGGACGCCCAGTTCAAACTCGACTACGTGTTCCCGTCGGGGAGTTTCAAGGACCGCGGCGCGGCGCTCACGCTCTCCCGTGCGGCCGAGTTGGGTGTCGAGCGCGTCGTCGAGGACTCCTCGGGGAACGCGGGCGCGGCCATCGCCCAGTACGCCGCGCGCGCCGGCATCGACGCCGAAATATACGTGCCCGCGTCGGTCAAGTCCTCGAAACTCGACGCCATCGAGGCGGCGGGCGCCACACCGGTCCGGGTCGAGGGGAGTCGGCAGGACGTGACGGACGCGTGCATCCAGGAATCCGTCGGCGGGGACGCGTGGTACGCGAGCCACGCGTGGAACCCGGCGTTCTACGCGGGGACGGCGACGTTCGCGCTGGAACTCGCGGCCCAGCGCGACTGGTCGGTGCCGGACGCAGTCGTGTTGCCGCTGGGCCACGGCACGCTGTTCCTCGGCGCGTACCGCGGATTCCGCGCGCTCCACGACGCCGAGTGGACGGACTCGATGCCGCGACTGCTTGGTGTGCAGGCCGAGGGCGTCGCGCCCATCGTCGATGCGCGCGACGGCGGCGCGGGGCGGGGGAGCGACGAGGCAGCGAACGACGCCGCGGACGGCATCCAGATCCGGAAGCCGGCGCGTCTGGACCAGGTGCTCGACGCCATCGAGGACACTGGCGGCGACGCCATCGCGTGCTCGGAGGCGGCAACCGAGGACGCGCTCGCCGCGCTCGGGGAACGCGGGTTCTACGTCGAACCGACGAGCGCCGTCGCCGTCGCCGGCCTGGAGGCGTACCGCGAGCGCGGCGCCATCGACCCGGACGAGGACGTCTCCGTGGCGCTCACGGGGAGCGGACTGAAGACGTGATTCCGGACTACTGCCCGCACTGCGGGACCGAACTCGGCGAACGGGACGTCGAGGGCCGCGTGCGGAAGTGGTGTTCGACGTGCGAGCGGCCGGTGTACCGGAACGCGGTGCCGTGCGGGGACGTCACCGTAGTCGACGGCGAGCGTGCGCTGCTCGTCCAACGGGGTGTGCCGCCCGGCGAGGGCGAGTGGTCGATTCCCGGCGGCCACCTGGAAGTCGACGAGGAACCGCGCGTCGGTGCTGCCCGCGAGTTGCGCGAGGAGACGGGTGTGGTCGCCGAACCGGACGCGCTGACGCTTCTGGAGACGACACAACTCGAGCCGTACGGGGAGAAACACGTCGTGTCGACTGCGTACGCCGTCGGTGCGGACGCGGTGCGCGGGACGGCTATCGCCGGTTCCGACGCGACTGCAGTCGAGTGGGTGGCACGCGGGGACCTCGATGGCCGGGAGACCAGGCAGCACGTCGAGCGGCGAGTGGACGCGGCGGTTGCCGCGGTCTGCGAGACTGAATGAGCGACTGGTCGGGCCACCGTCCCCCGTAGAACCGCGGAGACTACACGAACACCCAGAATTTACAGATACATCGGTCAGAAACAATCACCAGCAGGCACGAGAAGATACATACGCGGGGGAACCAATCACACTCGCGAAGACCAACTGACACATGCTTCCAGCCGAGCGCAAGCGGGTGATCGTCGAACTGGTGTCAGAACACGACGGCTGTTCCGTCGATGACCTCGCGGACGACCTCGAATACTCGAAGGCGACCATCCGGCGCGACCTCCGGGAACTCGAGGACGACGAGCTCATCGAACGGTCCCACGGCGGCGCCGTCCCGGTCACGACCATCGGGAAAGAGCAGACGTACGGCCAGAAGGAGGTCCAGAATCTGGAGATCAAGCGCGCCATCGCCGGCCGCGCCGTCGAAGAGATATCGGAGGGACAGGTCGTGTTCTTCGACGCGGGCACGACGACGATGCAGGTCGCGAAGCGCGCCTCGGAAGACGGGTCGTTCCTCGGCGTGACGAACTCGCCGCCGCTCGCGCTCGAAGTCGGCCTGGCGGACGCGTCGGTGAAACTCACCGGCGGAACGCTCCGGCCGAAGACCCAGTCGCTCGTCGGGCCGTCCGCCGAGCGGTTCCTGGAGCGGATGCACTTCGACCAGTTGTTCCTCGGCACGAACAGCGTCGACTGCGACGCCGGATGTACCACCCCCAACGAAGAGGAGGCCCAGATGAAGGCAAAGATGGTGGAACGCGCGGAGCGCGTCGTCCTCGTCGCCGACGAGACGAAACTCGGCGAGCGGAGTTTCGTCCAGTTCGCGAATCTGGCGGACCTCGACCTGTTCGTCACCGACGCGACGCTCACGGGCGAACGACGCGAGGCGTTCGAATCGGCAGGCGTGACCATCGCCGACGAGGTCCAGCCGTGATTCTTACGCTCACGCTCAACCCGGCCGTCGACCACACGGCGCGCGTCGACGAGGCGCTCACGCCGGACGCGATACACCGCGCCGACGACGCCCAGTTCGACCCCGGCGGCAAGGGCATCAACGTCTCCGAGTACCTGCTCGAACTCGGCACCGAAACCGTGGCGACCGGTCCCGTCGGCGGGTTCACGGGCGAGTTCCTCCGGAGCAACCTCGCGGAACTCGGCGTTCCGACGGACTTCGTCGACGTGGACGGCCGAACGCGGCTGAACACGACTGTTCTCGCGGACGGCGAGGAGTACAAACTCAACCACCGCGGACCGACGCTCTCTGAAGACGCGGTCGACGACCTCCTCGACACGATGACCGAGTGGGCGCCCGACGTTGTCGTGGTCGCGGGGTCGCTCCCGCCGGGCGTCAGCCCGAGTGACGTCGACCATCTCGCGGCCGCGGGCGACTGGGAGACGTTCGTGGACGTGGACGGCGAGACGATGCAGGCTCTGGACGCGTCCTACGCGGGTTGTAAGCCGAACCGGCAGGAACTCGCGGCGGCGACTGGCCGCGCCGTCGACGACCTGGAGGGCTGTCTCGCCGCCGCCAGGGACCTCCAGTCCCGCGGGTTCGAGCGGGTCGTTGCGTCCCTGGGCGGCGACGGCGCCGTGATGGTGACGCCGACGGCCACGTACTACGCGCCGGCCCTCGACGTCGACGTCGTGGACACCGTGAGCGCGGGAGACTCGCTCTTCGCAGGCGTGCTCTCGGCGCTCGTGGCGGGCGAGTCCGACCGGGTGGCGCTCGAAACCGGCGTCGCCGTCGCCGCGCGCGCCGTCTCGGTGCCGGGAACAGTCGTGCCGACACTCGGCGGCATCGAGCGGGATGTCGAACGCGTGTCCGTTTCTGAGTACTGAGTAGACGGCTGCCTGGTTCCTGTTTTCTACTGGAAACCACCTGCTTTTGGCGATGTTACGAGCGTATGCGGTCAAAAACAAACGTATTCGAAAGTATTTTTGAATGTGTCAGTAATTACCGTGATAGAGCATCAATGGCAGCGAGAGACACCGCGGAAAGCGCGCTTTCCTCACACGTAACGTCAGTGAAAGAGGACCTCATGACAGGGGTCTCGTTCATGATACCGTTCGTCACCATCGGCGGTATCTTCCTGGCCCTCGGCTACGCGGTCGGGAACACGGAACAGGTGTTCTCGAACACCGGTTCGCTGGGCTGGTTCCTCGCACAGATGGGGGTCGCGGGCCTCACCATCATGGTGCCCATCCTCGGCGCGTACATCGCGTACGCCATCGCGGACCGACCGGGCCTCGCACCCGGCTTCCTGCTCGCGTACATCATCCAACAGGGCAACGTCGTCGCCGCCGCCGGCGAAGTAGTCGGCATCAGTGGCGGCCAGGCGGGCGCCGGCTACCTCGGCGCGCTCGTCGCCGGCCTGCTCGCCGGATACGTCGCACGCGCGATCAAGAACCTCGACGTTCCGAGCGCCATCGAACCGATGATGCCGGTACTCATCATCCCCGTCGCGACGACGGCCATCCTGTTCCCTATCGTGCTGTTCGTGCTCGGCGTTCCCGTCGCAATGGCGAACGCCGCACTCACCGACTTCCTCTCGGGGATGCAGGGCTCACAGGCGCTCGTCGTGGGCGCCATCCTCGGCGGGATGATGGCCTTCGACATGGGCGGCCCCGTCAACAAAGTCGCGTACGTGTTCGCGGTCGGCCTCCTCAGTGAGGGCGTCGCCGGACCGATGGCCGCCGTGATGATTGGGGGGATGATTCCGCCCATCGGGATGGCCATCTCGAACTTCGTCGCGCCCCACAAGTACGCTGAGGAGATGTACGAGAACGGCAAGAGCGGCGTCATCCTCGGCGCCTCGTTCATCACCGAGGGAGCCATCCCGTACGCGGCCGCCGACCCCCTTCGCGTCATCCCAAGCATCGTCGCCGGGAGTGCGGTGGGTGGCGCGCTGTCGATGGCGCTCGGCGTCACGATGCCCGCCCCGCACGGCGGCATCTTCGTCGTGCCGCTCTCGAACAAGCCGTTCGTGTTCCTCGGTTGCATCCTCCTCGGTTCCCTGGTGACCGCCGTCGTCGCAACGGCCGTCAAGCCCGACTACGACGCCCGCGTCGCCTCCGAGGAAGTCGCCGCCGACGCTGAAGCCACCGACTGAACGTCACTCCCTTACCGCTCCCCGTAAATTCACACGACAATGGACGACGCCGAACTTCAGGAGATTCTCGCCGACGACCACGTATCGCTCGCTGAACCACCGGCCGAAAAGACAGCGTGTATCGAGTACCTCCTCGACCTGCTCGTGGACGCCGGTCGCGTCACTGACCGGGAGCAGGCGCTCGCGGACCTCATGGAGCGCGAATCCCAGACGACGACCGGCGTCGGGCACGGCGTCGGCATCCCACACGCGAAGACCGCCGGCGTCGACGAACCGTCCGTCGCGTTCACCCGTTCGAGTGAGGGCGTCGACTTCGGCGCGATGGACGGCGAACCCGCAACGCTCGTGTTCATGATTCTCGTGCCCGAGGACGCCGGCGAACGACACCTCTCTATCCTCAGTTCGCTCTCGCGCGCACTTGTCCACGACGAGACGAGGGAATCACTCCACGAAACCGAGTCTCCGGCCGACGTGCGCGCCGCGCTCGGCGAGGTGGTGGCGTGACCGACCGCGTCGTCACCGTCGTCCCGGAGGCCGGCCTGCACGCCCGGCCCGCCTCGGAGTTTGTAGAGACCGCCAACGAGTTCGACGGCGACATCCGAATCGCGACCGTCGGCGACGGTGACCCGGTGGACGCCCGGAGTATGCTCGGCGTCACGAGCCTCGGCGTCGAGTCCGGCGAGGACGTCCGCATCAGCGCCGAGGGCGGGGACGCGGAGGCGGCGATCGACGCGCTCGAGGGCGTCCTCTCCACGCCCGAGAACGGGGGTGGCGACTGACGGTGCGGTCCCTGGAGGGCGTCGGAACGACGCCGCTGGCGGGCGTCGGGACGGTGGTGTGGTACGAGGACGACGGTGAACTTGGGGACCCGCCCGACCCGGCGACCGTCGACCCGAAGACGGAGCGCGAGCGCTTCGCGTCGGCGCAGGAGCAGGCGGTCGCGGAGCTCGAACGCGAGCGCGAGCAGACTGCCGACGCCGTCGGCGAGGAAGAGGCCGCAGTGTTCGACGCCCACGCGCAGTTCGTCGAGGACCCCCAGCTCGCGGACGGCGTCGAAGCGGCCATCGACGACGGTCTTCCCGCCGAACACGCCGTCTACGAGGCGCTCGGCGAGCACGTCGATCGCTTCGAGTCGATGGACGGCCGGATGGCAGAACGCGCTGACGACCTGCGCGACGTCCGGGACCGACTCGTCCGCATCCTCACTGATGGTGAGCGCGTCGACCTCGGCGCGCTCCCAGAGGACGCGGTGTTGCTCGCGGAGCGACTCACGCCGAGCGACACCGCCGCCCTCGACCCGGAGCGCGTCGCCGGCTTCGCGACCGCAACGGGCGGACGGACCTCTCACGCCGCTATCTTCGCTCGGTCACTCGCCATCCCCGCCGTCGTCGGCGTTGGCGACGACCTGCACGGAATCGAGGACGGCGCGACGGTCGTGGTCGACGGCGAGCGGGGCCTCGTGACGACGAACCCGGACGAGGAGACCCGCGCCCGTGCCGCCGAAACCGACACTGCGGACGTCATCGAGCGCTCCGTGGAGACCGCGGACGGCAAACCGGTCGAGGTGGCCGCGAACCTCGGGACGCCGGCGGAGATCGAGGGCGCCGTCGCCCGCGGCGCTGACGGCGTCGGCCTCCTCCGGACGGAGTTCCTCTTCATGGACCGTGAGGCGCCGCCGTCCGAGGACGAACAGCGCGAAGCGTACGAGTCGGTGTTGTCGGCGTTCCCGGACGACCGGGTCGTCGTCCGGACGCTCGACGTCGGCGGCGACAAGCCGATTCCCTACCTCGACGCGCCCGACGAGGAGAACCCGTTCCTCGGGGAGCGCGGGGTTCGCCGCTCGCTCGGCCCGGACGCCGACCTCTTCGAGACGCAACTCCGCGCGCTCCTCCGCGCCGCCGGCAGCGAACACGGCGACGGACTGGCCGTCATGTTCCCGCTGGTCTCGACCGTCGGGGAACTCGAGGCGGCACTCGACGCCGTGGAGCGAGTGGCCGGGGACCTCGAGGACGAGGGAATCGAGTACGCGACGCCCGAACTGGGCGCGATGATAGAGACGCCGGCGGGCGCACTGGTCGCAGACGAACTCGGCGCGCGCGTCGACTTCCTCTCCATCGGCACGAACGACCTCGCGCAGTACGTGATGGCCGCCGCGCGGGACAACGACCGCGTCGCGGCGCTCCACGACCCCGCGCACCCGGCCGTCCTGCGGGCGATCCGGCGGACCGTCGAAGCGGGACACGCCCACGACTGCTGGGTCGGCATGTGCGGGGAGATGGCGGGCGACCCGGCCTACACGGAACTCCTCGTGGGACTCGGCCTCGACGAACTGAGCATGAGTGCCGTGACCGCGCCTGCCGTCAAGGCGGGCGTGGCGGCGACCGACAGTCAGGACGCGAGCGACCTCGCAGCGCGGGCGCTCGCGGCCAGCACGAAAGACCAAGTAACCGACATCGTAACAAACACACAATGAATCTCGTCGCAGTCACGTCCTGTCCGACAGGTATCGCACACAGCCAGATGGCAGCAGAGAACCTCGAACAGACCGCCGACCGCCTCGGCCACGACATCAAGGTCGAGGTGCAGGGCGCCATGGGCACCGAGAACGAACTCACCGCGGACGAAATCGACGACGCGGACGCCGTGATAATCGCGGCGGACACGTCAGTGAAGCGCGACCGCTTCCAGGGCAAACCGCTCATGAAGGGGACGGTAAAGGATGCAGTGAACGACGCGGAACACCTCATCCAGGAGGCCAGCGCCGCCGAATCGGACGGTCAGACAGACGGCGAGGCGACCGACGGCGACACCCGGAGCAGTCGCCAGAACGCCAGCACGCGGTCGCGCGGCGGTGACCGCTCGAAGGGCCTGTTCGCGCGCCTGAAGCGACTGTTCTCGTAGCCCTCTACAGGGGGGAGTGCTGTGACCCACGCCCGCGGGTCTTCGAGCACCTATTCGCGGGTCGTCTGGCGCTGTCTGCGGCGGTGTTCGGTCGACGCCACCGGCCGGAAAATAGGGTGACCGACTGTCGGGGATTACCGACTGTCGGGGATTACCGACTGTCGGATTGGCCGGCCATCGGAGTGACCAACTACCGGACAGTCTCGAGGTCGACGAACGCGTCGTCGTTCGCGGCGGTGACCCACGTCGTCACGAGGTCGTCCTCGGAGACGTCCGCCGGGAACAGTGTGCACTCCGCGCGGTCGTCGTACTCCTCGATCCGGCAGTCGAGTTTCGTCTCGACGAACGTGACCGAGTTCGTGGAGGCGGTGGCGGTGTCGGAGCGCCGTGGGTCGTCGCCAACGGTCATGGTTCAGAGTACGACACGATTAGTAATAAAATATTGTGCGACAGTGTTAAGTGATAACGTGTTTCGTGGGTGGGCGGTTCGCCGACCGGTCATCGGCCAGGCGAGACGGAGGGTCGCCGACCGGCCACCGCCCGAGGATGGCGGCGGGCCGACCGATCACCGCTCGGGATGAATGGGAGCGTCCCACTCGCCGCGGACGAGCGGTTTCGCGACGTGTCGACGCGCGCACGGCGGCACCTCGTACCAGCCCAGTTCGAGGTCCCGGGAGAGGCCGCGCTCTACCTTCCCCGCGGTGGTCGTTCCGCAGTCCCGGCAGCGATAGCCCTGGTCTGCGCCCGCGCTCTCCATGCGCCGCCCGCAGTCCGGGCACGTCGGCGTGACGCGCTCGGACTCGACGAGTTCGCGGACTGCGAACTTCTCGAGTTTCACCGTCCCACTCGCGGCCTCGCCACAGACGGTGAGTCGGTCGCCCGGACGGAGCGCCCGCACGCGGTCCCGGAACCGCTTCGTCGGCTCGAACGCCGCACACTCCATCGTGGCGTCGCCCTCGTCGGCACCCGTATCGCCGCCACTGCGCGCGCTCTCGGCGTCCCGTACGGGGACGAAGACGTGCCCACCGCGGCGGGTCTCCGGGTCGCCAGCCACCGTGACGTCCACGCGGTACGCGCGTCCGTCAATGACGTCCGCGAGGTCGGCAGGCTGAACGTGGGCGTCGGTGCCCTGGTTCGTGACGAACTGCTCGCTCGCGTGGACGGTTTCACTCTCGATGCCCTCGGCGACCGAATCGACCGCCTCCGGGTCGTCACCGCGGATTCCGTAGAGGATGGGGCCGGGCGTATGGGGCACGCAGACGGTCTCGCGCTCCACGCGGTCGACGGTGTCCCACGCATCCGGGTACGCGGCGTCCGCCGCCGCGAACACGCTGGCGTCGTCCACGTCGCGCTCGGTCCCCCAGCGCTCGGGTTCCCGGTAGTCGATGCGCTCGACCGTCCAGTCCTCGAACGCCGCCCACGCGCCGACGGCGGCGAGCGCCCCGACCACGCCCCGCCCGTTCTTCCACGCCGTCGTCTCGTAGCCGTGGGCCGCCGCGAGCGACTCCGCCTCCCCGGCGTCGAGGTCCTCCCGCATTGCGCGTCGAGAGAACTCGGCGACGGCGTCGGGAATCGGTGTCTCGGGCGCGCCGGGTATGACCACGACTCCGGGATTCGTCCGGGGGTCGGCGGTCTCCGCCGCATCCCCCACGACTTCCCGAGCGGTCTCCATCCCCACTGCCGGGTCGACGTCGGTGTGGACCGCCAGCGCCGCGTTCCCGCGAGTCTTGTACTCCACCGCGGGGTTCAGGCGCACCAGCAGCAGGCGCTCGACGCTCGCGCCGCGCTCCCGAAGACGCTCTGCCAACAGGTGCGCAGCGTACGTCGTGCACATCCCGCGGTCGCGGGAATCCGTGTCGTCCAGCGCCACGACGGTCATGCTGGGTGGCGGTTAGAGTTACGGGCTTTTCGCGCTTCCGGTCGCTAGAAGGAGTGGCTTGCAACAATCCTGCGCCCCCTACTGTGACCACCCAGAACGAGTAGAACGCTCGTTAGCCAAGGCTCACTGTCTGGCCACGACCATCGCAGGACAGCTCATACGACCCACAAACCCGAAACCACCGGCGAGCGCGGCCGTGGCGTCACAACGCATATATGTACCGACCGGCCTAGGTGGTGGTATGTCACGGTCGGCTCTCATCGACAACGTCACCGCGATGCTGTCAGACGCGGGTTTCTCGGTGAGCGACCGCTGTGCGACGCGGCCGAAGAGCTTCGACGTCGCGGCCCGCCGCGAGGACGACGTCGTGCTCGTGAAGATTCTCGGGAACATCGACGCGCTGGACGGGCCGACGGGCGCGGAGATGCGACGCCTCGGCACGTACCTGCGGGCGACCCCCATCGTCATCGGACTGCGGACGCGCGACGAGGACCTGGAACCGGGCGTGGTCTACTTCCGGCACGGCGTCCCGGTGATGAGTCCGGACACCGCGATGAACTTCTTCGTGGAGGGCGTGCCGCCGCTCATCTACGCGGCGCCGGGTGGTCTCTACGTGAACATCGACGGCGACGTGCTGGCGGACCGCCGCGACGAGGAGGAGATGAGCCTCGGCCAACTGGCGAACGAACTCGGCGTCTCCCGGCGCACCGTCTCGAAGTACGAGGACGGCATGAACGCCAGCATCGAGGTCGCAATCACGCTCGAGGAGCGCTTCGGCGATGACCTCACGTCGCCCGTCTCTGTGATGGACGGCGCCGAGGAGGTCCGGGACGCCGACCCGACGCCGGAGGACCCGGAGGCCGACCCGGAGGACGTGCCCGTGCTGTCGGTGCTCGCCCGGGTCGGGTTCGAGGTGCATCCGACGGTGCGCGCGCCGTTCAAGGCCGTCGGCGAGGACGTCGCACGCGCCGACCACCTGCTCACCGGCCACTCCTCGTTCACGGAGGCCGCGCTCAAGCGCGCTCGCATCATGAGTTCGCTCGGTGAGATTACACGCACGCGCGCTGTCTACGTCGTGGACGAGGCGAAGCGCGACTCCGTGGACGCGACCGCCATCGTGGAGCGCGAGGAACTCGAGAACGTCGACGACCCCGAGGACCTCCGCGAGCTGCTGAAGGGCAGAGGCGACCCACAAGAAGCCTGACTTCCGACCAGCGCCATTTTCGAGACGTCTGACCGCGGGACTGTGCTGCTGTACGCCGCCAGCCCTGGCTCCCTGACCGGCACAGCAAACACCTACAGTATTGACAAGTTCGATAGGACCACATCCCAGCCAACAGTTGTCTGGGCACGGGACTGGGTGCAGCACCGGGTGTCAAGGGGTTACACTGGGTTTCACTACTTCGGACGGGTGTCGGGAGCCAGCAGCTAAAATATTATTTAGCTAACACTTTTCGGTGTGGCGTGCCTGGCATCCACCATGGTGTCTGACCGCCGGCCGAACGCCGAGCGAACGACAGCGAATCGACAGGGATGGACGCCGCTCCACGAGACGACACCGGATCACGGAGCAACACCGCACGATAGAACAGCGCCCCAGGCGGGCGAGTCGGCCAGCGACGCCGCAGACGGGCAGGTCGTCGAGACCGGAACCACCATCGTCACGCTCCAGGCGGACGACAGCGTCGTCGTGGCCGCCGACCAGCGCGCGAGCCTCGGCGGCCGGTTCGTGACGAACAAGTCCGTCCAGAAGGTCGAGCAGATCCACCCGACGGCCGCCGTCGCACTCTCGGGGGCCGTCGGCCACATCCAGCAGTTCGTCCGGACGATGCGCGCCGAGACCCGCCTCTACAGCGACCGGCGCGGCGAGGACCTCTCGATGGACGCTCTCGCCACGTTGGCGGGGAACGTCCTCGGAAGCACGCCGATGCAGATCACACCCGTGCTCGGCGGCGTCGGCGAGACGGGACCACGCGTCTTTTCGATCGACGGCGGTGGCGGCGTGCTCTCGGACGACTACGCGGCCGGTGGGAGCGGCATGCAACTCGCGTACGGCGTGCTCGAACGCCAGTACGACGACGGCCTCACCGCGCCCGAGGCACGGACCGTCGCCGCCGAAGCCATCGGCAGCGCGAGCGAACGCGACACCGCCAGCGGAAACGGCGTCACCATCGCCACGGTCACCGCCGAGGGCGTCGAGACCGACGAGTACGCGACCACAGAGGAGGTGGCGTGATGCAGGGAACCGACCAGCAGGCCTACGACCGCGGCACCACCATCTTCTCGCCGGACGGCCGCCTCTACCAGGTGGAGTACGCTCGCGAGGCAGTCAAGCAGGGCGCGCCCGTGGTCGGCGTCCGCGGCGACGACGGCGTGGTGCTCGCGACCCACCGCTCCCGGCGGTCGCCGCTCGTGGACACGCGCCGCGGCGAGAAACTCGCCACCGTCGACGACCGCGTCGCCGTCGGGAGTGCCGGCCACGCCGCCGACACCCGCCGCCTGGTCGACCTCGCCCGGGAGCGCGCACAACGCGAGCGACTCCAGTACGGCGAACCCGCGACGGTCGAATCGCTCTCGACGGCGGTGGCCGACCACCTCCAGGAGTACACGCAGACGGGCGGCACCCGCCCGTACGGCACGGCGCTGCTCGTCGCCGGCCACGACGACGACCCGCGTCTCTTCGAGATCGACCCGTCCGGCGCGACCCGCGAGTGGGAAGCCAACGCCGTCGGTAGCGGCGCCGACGCGGCTCTCGAACACTTCGAGGAGTCGTATCGCGCATCGCTCACCGTGGGGGACGCACTCGGACTGGCACTCGACGGACTCGCCGCCGCCGTCGAGGACCTGACGGTCGCGGACGTCGACGCGGTGGTCGTCGACGAGGACGGCCACAGCCCCGTCTCGGCGGACCGACTCCGGGCGGTCTTCGAGGATCGAGAATAGCGCCGTAATCGGCTATAGGCCCTACCTGGGCGGTTGTGGCGGTCTCTAACTCGCCCGCTGGTCGCCGCTGGTGGTGAACGTTCCTTCGAGTACCGCCGCCGCCGCGCGACGGCCGGCGGCAGTGAGAACGTAGCCGTCCGCTTCCTTCCGGACGAAGTGCCCGGAGAGCTGTCGGAGGTGGTACGCGAACCCGGCGGAACTGTCGCTGCCGACGGTCGACTGTAGCTCCGAGAACGAGAGCGGGTCGTCGCTGCTGCGTTCCGCCCGCAGGAGGGAGACCAGCACCGCGACGCGGACCTCGCTGGCGAGCGTCTTGAACGCCTCGCTCGGGGCCATCTCCCCGCCGGTTCGGTAGTCGACCGCGTCGTCAACGCCGCCCGTGGCCGAGATCGACAGCGCCTCGGCCGGGCCGCGGAGCGCGTCGTCGCGGCGGTTCGACTCGGTCATCACTCCGGATATCAGGTAGCCGACCCAAAAAGCGTACAGGTCCCGGCAGGACTCGAATCCAGGGAGTGCTGCGGGCGCGAATGCTTACGAACCGTACTGCTCGTCGAGGTAGTCGACGATATCGTCGGATTCGGGCATCCCCTCGACACCGTTCTCCTCGTCCACGAGCACGGGCACGCCGGCCTGACCGCTCACTTCCTTCACTTCGTCGCGTTCGGCGCGGGAACTCGGCACCTCGTGTTGTTCGTAGTCGATGTCGAGTTCGTCGAGTTTGGTCTCGACTTTCGCGCAGTACGGACAGCCGTCGAGTCGGTAGAGTTCGAGTGCCATGTGAGTTCGTTGGGACTTCTGCCTAAAGAGCGCCGGGGAAACAGGCGAGGTCGTCCGGAAGGCGTCGGTCGTTGCGCGACAGTGGAGGGCTCGGAAGGGCGGACGCTGCCGGCTACGCGACAGCGGACTGGAGGACGCCGCTGGTGCGGACGTAGAAGTAGACGACGAACGCGCCCGCGAGCAGCCACTGGCCGGCGCTCACGTCGTCGTACTCGCCGGTGGCGGCCTTCACGACGGGGTAGGAGACGATGCCGGCGGCGATGCCGTACGCGATGCTGTAGGTGAACGGCATCACGAGGATGGTGAGGCCGGCGGGGATGGCGTGCGTGAGGTCGTCCCAGTCGATGGCGGTGACGTTCGAGAGCATCAGAATGGCGACGACGACGAGCGCGATGTGGCTCGCGTACTGGGGGATGGCGGCGGCGAGCGGGACGAGCGCGAGCGACGCGATGAAGAGGAGTGCGACGACGAGCGCGACCATCCCGGTGCGTCCGCCCTCCTCGACTCCGGCGGCGGACTCGATGTACGTGGTGACAGTCGAGGTTCCGAGCATGCCACCGACGAGCGTGCCGACGGCGTCCGCCATCAGGGGTTCGTCGGCGTCGGGCAGGTCGCCGTCCTCGTCGAGGAAGCCGCCCGCGTGGCCGACGCCCACGAGCGTCCCGGCGGTGTCGAAGAAGTCCACGAAGAAGAACGTGAAGACGACGAGCGCGAAACTGAACGCCTCGGCGTTCTGGAAGCCCTGGACGAACGCGCCGACGAGCGGGGTGATGTCGTACTGGGCCTGCGGGAGCCTGCTCGGCGCGAAGCCGCCGTTACGGACGAAATTGCCTGCGAGCACGCCGGGTTCGACGACGCCAGCGAGCGTGAGTACCGCGCCGGCGGCCGCCGTGCCGAGGATGCCGAGGATGATGCTTCCCGTGACGCCGCGTGCGTGCAGCGCGAACGTGAACAGGAGGCCGAGGATCGAGAGCACGGCGACGGGGCTCTGCGCGAGATTTCCGAGCGCGAGCAGGGTGGCCGGGTCGTCCACGACGACGCCCATCGCCTGGAGGCCGATGATGGCGAGGAACAGGCCGATGCCGGTTCCGACGGAGAACTTCACGGGTTCAGGGAACAACTGGATGACGTACTCGCGGGCGCCGACGGCAGTGAGGAGGATGAAGAGGACGCCCTCCGTGACGACGGCGGCGAGCGCGGTCTGCCACGGGATGCCGAGCGCGCCGACGACGGTGAACGCGAAGAAGGCGTTGAGACCGAGGCCGGGCGCGAGGCCGAACGGCCGGTTGGCGTAGAACGCCATCACGAGCATCGCGACGGCCGAGGCCAGCAGCGTGACGACTGCGAGCATCTGGACCGTCTGGTCGTGGCTGTAGTTCGCGAGCGAGATACCGGGTTTGACCACCTCGCCGTTCCGCGTTATCTGGGTCATGACCGAGGGATTCACGACGACGATGTAGGACATCGTGAGGAACGTCGTGATGCCGGCGACGACCTCCGTGCGGACGTCGGTGTCGTGTTCGTCGAGTGCGAAGTAGTCAGCGAGCCCCATGATGCACGTCCGAGCACAGATGAGAGAGTACATTAAGGCTTGTTATGCACGTTCGAATTTCGTGTGGAGAAACAGGTTCGAGATTCGTCGAGGAGTCACAGACGTGCACAGAAATCGGCTATCTCGGGTCGGGAGCGACGTGATCAACGTCGTGGCGGCCTCGCTCGGTCCGTCACTGCAGTTGAGTTCGCTACCTGAACGAGTCCGCGGCGGCGTCAGTCGAGTTCGACGAGCGCGCCCACCGGCGCGTCGGTGCGCTCGCGGGCGCGGTCGATTCCTTCGTCCCCCGCCGCGATGAGCGTGAACACGCCGGTCACGTCCGCGTCTGCGGTGTCGGCGATGTCGAGGAGGAGTTCCTGGGTCTCCCCGGAGCGGATGAGGTCGTCCACGACGAGCACGGTTTCGCCCGAATCGACGGCGGACGCCGGGAGGTAGTACGTGATCTCGATGCCGGAATCGAGGCGCTGGCGGGCCTCGATGAACTCCTCAACGGCGGTCTCCTTGGACTTCTTCGCGTACGCACAGCGAGCGCCGTAGTACGACGCCAGCGCCGCGGCGAGCGTGATGCCGTCGGTGGCCGCGGTCAGCACGACGTCGGGAACCTCGAAGTCGAACGTCTCGGCGGCGACGGGCGCGACGAGGTCGAGGAAGGACTGGTCGAAGACGACGCTGGAGTTGTCCACGTACCCCTCGTCGTCGAGGGTGACGCGGGAGCGCAGTTCCTCCCGGAGCAGGTCCGCACCGGCGTTCTCCACGACCGCCTCTGCGCGGTCCGCGCTCGGCAGCACGTGGCCGTTCACGTAGCGGTTCAGGTCCCCCGCGGGCAGTCCGGTGTCCGCAGAGAGTTCGTCGTAGGTTCGCGTCTCCTTCAGCGTCCGCAGGACGGCGACCGCCTGCAACTGCAGAGCGGCCTTCTCGGCTCGGTTCATGTCGGTACACACGTTTCCACAAACTTGAATATCCCGAATCAGTTTCCATGCGAACCAACCACAAACGAGCGCATCAGGACGACCTGCGGGCCTATCGCATTCGCAGGCCACTCACTCCGCGTCGAGCAGGTCGCTCGCCGTCACCAGTGCCTCCATCTCGACGCCGTGCTCGGCGAGCAACTCCCGGCCGCCCTCTTCGCGGTCCACCACGAGCAGCGCGCGATTGACTTCCGCGCCCGCGTCGCGAAGCGCCTCGACGGCGTCCACGGCGGACTGTCCGGTGGTCGCGATGTCCTCCACGACGACGACCTCCTCGCCCTCCTCGAGGCGGCCCTCGATGCGGTTCGCCGTCCCGTACTCCTTGGCCTGCTTGCGCGCGATGACGTACGGTACCCCGGCCTCGGTCGCGGTCGCCGCCGCCAGCGGCACGCCGCCGAGCGCCACGCCGCCGAGTTTGGTGTCGTCATCGATGCGCTCAGCGAACGCCTCGGCGATGGCCGACAGGCACTCCGGGTCCGTCTCGAAGAGGTACTTGTCCACGTAGTACTCCGACGTGCCGCCGTGGGAGAGTTCGAACTCGCCGTACTTGACGGCGTCCGCGTCCCGCAGGGACTGGATGAGGTCGTCGTTCGCCATCGTTGTTCGACTCTCGGGACGCGCTGTTAAACGATTCGCGTTCTGTCGCGACGACCGGGGAGCGACCGACACGAGCATTCGGCGACCGAGTGGTCCGAAGGACCCGGTAGGTCGCCGATTCACCGAGCGCGAGCAAAGCGAGCGCTCGGGCCGACGACCGAAGGACGCGAAGCGGACTGAGGGAGGAGTGCTTTTGGTGTCGCTTTTACCGAGGCGCGGCTTCGCCGCGCCGCAGAGTAAAAGCGCCCTCAGTAGGGCTCGCTTTTTAGATTCAGCCAGTAGGCGGCGACGTTCGTGACGACGTGGAGAATCGGCGTGAGGACGAGGACGACCAGAAGCACGCCGAGCGTGAACGTCGCCGCGAACCACGCGGGGGCGGCGAGCGCGGTGAGCGCGAGTGCGAGCACGGCGAAGTCGAGTTGGTCGACGACGGGGAACGCGGCGCCGCGCTCGCGGCCGGTGCGGCGTTTGAGGAACGACGCGAGGATGTCCCCGAGCATCCCGCCGGCGGGGAGCGCGAGCATCGCGGCGATCGGGAACTCGGGGAGTGGGACGCCGAGTGCGTCGACGGCGGCGGGCCGGATGGCGTTCAGCGCGACGGCGAGCGCGACGCCCGCGAGGATGCCGACCGCCGTGCCGCGCCACGTCTTGCCGTCGCCGAGAACGCGCCGACCGCCCCAGGTGTGCCCCGCGTCGATGGGGCGGCCGCCGCCCGCGAGCACCGCGGCGTTGTTCGGGACGTACGCCGGGAGCATCGCCCAGAACGCGACGGCGATGGTGGCCACGAGGTTCATATACGCCGGTGCACGCGTTCAAAATAAAAAGGGCGCGGGTTCTGTACAGCGAGCGCGACACGGCGCGACGTGCCCGAAAAGAACGCGCGGCAGGTTCGTCGGACGGGCTTCAGAGTGGACGTCGGTTACGCTTCGTCCTGTTTTTGCACTTCGGTGACGACGATATCCCAGTCCGGGTGTTCGGCATCGTTCCGGCACGCCCACCCGCCTTCGACGTCGATTCCGTTGGTGTGCGCTCGACGGAGCAGCGACTTCAATTCGGCGTGTAACTCCGTTGAAGTCGTCATCGTCGATTCCTCGGTGGTCATTCGTGTCGACCTCCTCCGTCTGGACCGTCGAGTCGGTCGAATCCCGGGGGCGTGATTTCGACGACGCCGTCGCTGTACACCGCCACCGTGTACGCCTCCAGGGTGAACGAAACCGAGACGCCCTCGTCCGGCGTGTCGTCGAAGTGGAGCAGCGAGTCGAGCGCGTCGGGGTCCACAGCCGTGTTGAGCGGTTCGATGTCGATCGGGTCCCGTTCCGTCACTTCCGACAGGGACGCCACGACGGCCAGACTCGGAGGCGTCCCGCCCTGGTCGAACTTGAACCGGTGCGTCTCCGGCTGCCCGTAGTACTCCACTGACTCCAACCCGACACCAACCTGTGTAGCAATCAAAGTAATCTACAGTGTCGTAGCGGCTTGCGCCGGTTCAACGAGGGTACTGATAGTACAGAAGGTATTAATACGTAACTGGCTACGGATCGGCGAGCGTCTCGGCGATGAGGCGTCGATGGCCGCGTCTAAGCCGCGACGAGAGCGACTGCTGGGTGATGCCGAGTTCCGCGGCGACGTCTTCGAGTGACGCCTCGCGTGGCGAGTCGAAGTAGCCGCGTTCGTAGGCCAACACCAGGGCCTCTCGCTGAGTGTCGGTTAGTTCGTAGTCGTCACCGTGCACCGCGAGCAACTGGTGAACGCCGGTGATCTCGATGGGGATGCCGTGGGCCTGGCAGTCAGTTCGGAACTCGCTGACGGCAGACCGATCCTCTGCCCGGACCTCGAAGTTCCACCCGTCTTTCGTTCCGACGCCCGAGAGAACGGAGATGTTCGACTCGGCGAGAGCGGTCAGGATGCCGTAGTACTCGCCCTCCCACTCCGCACGCATGAGATACTCGTCGTCGACGCTGTCGATGAGTTCGAGGTTGACTACGCCGGCGTGGGCCTCGAACGCGGCTTCGATGTCCTCGGCCTCCGCTCCGCGCACCCAGAAGTACGGAATCACCAGGGTCTCGTGCGGGATGAGTCGCTCGAGTTCCACCGTCACCGACGGCAGGTTCTCGAACACCGTCCCCAGTGGGAACTCGTCTGCGGGACTGGTGAACTCCATTACAGTGCTCATGTCGCTAGTTTCGCCCCGGAAACCAATAATCGGCGTGGGTGGTGAACCAGGCTTCGACGAGGTGCTGGTTCTCACCGACCGAGGGGACTACTGGCGGAAATGGGGAAGGCTAGTCCGCTGGGCATGGTGTATCAGGCTCACCAGTTTTGTACGGGCATGGCTTACCATGCTCCCCCAACCGAACAATGAGCGTGGTTGTAGAGGTGGAGATATCGGCTGCCGACTTCGAACTCGGACGGATTCTCGGCGTCGACGGGATGTCGTCCATCGAACTCGAGAGTCTCGTCCCGATCGGTGGTGCCACCGTTCCGCTGTTCTGGATCCACAACTCGACGCGGGACCGGTTCGTCGACTCCGTCCAGCGCCACCCGACCGTCAACAGCGCCTCCGAGGTGGACGTGTTCGAGGACCGGACGCTGTTCACGCTCGACTGGGACGCGAACCAGGACCACGTCTTCCGCGGAATCAGAGAGCACGAGGGACAACTGTTGAGCGCCATCGGGACGCCCGAACGGTGGGAGTTCGAACTTCGATTCCCGAGTCACGGCGCGCTCACCGAGTTCAGGACGCACTGTGAGGACGCACAGATCTCACTGGAAGTGCAGCGCGTGTACAACCCGACGGAACCAGACGCCGGACCCTGGTACGGGCTCACCGAGCGCCAGCGGGAAGCGTTGACCCTCGCCGTGCAGATGGGGTACTACGACATCCCGCGAGGCTGCACCACCGAGGAACTCGCCGCCGAACTCGGGATCTCAGACCAGGCCGTGACGGAGCGACTCCGCCGCGCCATCGTATCGCTCGCCACCTCGACACTCGATCCGCCCGAGCAGGAGAGATAAGCATTCTACCCTGGCACACCAGGCCAAACCCCCACAAGAACTGCGCAATTACAGACCAGCGTGAATCGTAAGCCGGACGCAAGACACGGACGGGGACGTGGATTTGAACGGTAAGTACGAGAACGAGTCGTCGGTGGCTCCCGGCGTGGTTCTCTCGGTCATCGCCAACGAACAGCAGCGGGCGGTCATCAACGCACTCGACCGTGCCGACGACGACACACTCGAGTTCGACGAACTCACGGAACGAGTCGCCGAACGCGTCCGGGACGGCGAACCAGCAGACGGGAGACACCGGCGACGAGTCCGCACCGCACTCCACCACACCCACATCCCGAAACTCGAGTCGTGCGGGATGGTGCGCCGTGACCCCGAAACCGACACAGTTCAGAGTCAGACTGGCGACCTGAGCCGTGAACTGCTGGCGGTGCTAGCCGCTCACGAAGCGCGCGAGTAGACTGTCGATAGCGGGGCTTTTCTACGAGGAGCGACCAGAGAAGCGCGTGACACGCTCAGCGTCTGTCGTCGTCGCCGCGCACAACGAGGCAGCGATGCTGGAGCGCTGCCTCTCCTCGCTCGCGGGCCAGGACGCCGAACTCGTCGTCGTCGCGAGCGGCGACGACGGCACCCGAGAACTCGCGGCTGCCCACGACGCCGTCGACGTGCTCGTCCGGGACGAGGAGAACGGCCCGGGCGCGGCGCGGAACCGCGGCGTCGACGCCGCGAGCGGCGACGTCGTGCTGTTCACCGACGCGGACACCGTCGTTCCGTCGGACTGGATGCGGAATCACCTGCGGCACTACGCGGACGGGAACGTCGTCGGCGTCGGCGGGCCGGCGCGGCCAATCGAAGACGACCTGAAGAATCGTGTCCTGTTCAAGGTGCTCTCGGACTGGTGGTACCGCGTCTCCTGGCCGCTCGGCCTCGTCCAGCAACCGACGTTCAACTGCAGTTACCGGACGTCGGTGTTCCACGAGCACGACGGCTTCGACGAGACGATTCCGATGATGGAGGACACCGAACTCTCTATGCGCGTGCGCCACGCCGGCGATGTCGTCTACGACACAGACACGGAAGTCGAGACGTCCGCGCGCCGCGAGGAAGGTGAGGGGTATCTCTCGCTGTTCGTCACCTACGTCGGTGCGTACGTCTCGTACTATCTCCTCGGCCGCGACCCCGACGAGGACGGCTTCTTCGAGTACTGAGTTCGACTGTTTTGGGTTGTGCTCGTTCTGTCGACACCCGGAAAGCCCCGGCTGTCGTAACCTCAGTCGCTTCTGTACCACTCAGAAAGCTCACTCGCGCTCGCACCGGCTGATAAACCGGTAGCGGGCGCGACTGAAAGGGGCGGGTGGCTGCGCGAACCCCGGCGTTAACGAGACGCCGCCGGCGTCTCGTTCGCACATCAGAAACGCTTCGCGTTTCTGAGGACGACGCAAGCACCACAGCGACCGGAGGGAGTGAGGAGCGCAGCGAGCCGCGGGAGCGCAGCCACTCGGGGCTTTCTGGGCGTCCACAGGAGTGGTTCAGTCAATGGCCGCGAGGGCTTTCTGGGTGTTCTTAGCTACGGGTACCAGAGAACGAGGGCTTAGACACGCTCGAGCCGAGAGACACGTCGCTTAAGGGAGGGTAGGACGCACACGCGAACATGATACCGCCCATCGCCAGTCGGTTCGTCGCGGGAGAGACGCCGGCGGAGGCGATAGCGCACGTCGAGGAGTTGAACGAGCGAGGCGTGAACGCCATCCTGAATCTGCTCGGAGAGCACTACCACGAGCGGCCACCCGCCGACGAGGACGCGCAGGCGTACCAGACACTGATCGAGGACATCGACCAGAGCGGCGTGGACGCCTGTGTCTCCGTGAAGCCCTCCCAGATCGGACTGGACATCGGCGAGGAGGTGTTCGCGGAGAACTTCGCGGACGTCGTCGAGACCGGCGACGAGCACGACGTGTTCGTGTGGGTCGACATGGAGGACCACGAGACGACGGACGCGACGCTCGACGCCTTCGAGCGCCTGACGACCGAGCACGACGGCGGCGTCGGCATCTGCGTGCAGGCGAACCTCAAGCGGACGGGCGAGGACTTAGAGCGCCTGTCTGACCTGCCGGGGAAGGTCCGACTCGTGAAGGGCGCGTACGACGAACCCGCGGAGTTGGCGTACCAGGAGAAGTCCCGCGTGAACGAAGCGTACCGCGACTACCTCGAGTTCATGTTCCGGGAGTTCGAGGACGGCGTCGCAGTGGGGAGCCACGACCCCGAGATGCTCGAGTACGCGCGCGAACTCCACGACGAGTACGGCACGCCCTACGAGGCCCAGATGCTGATGGGGGTGCGCGACGACGCGCAGTACGATCTCGCGGCCGAGGGCGTCGAGGTCTGGCAGTACGTGCCCTACGGCGGGAAGTGGCTCTCCTACTTCTACCGGCGCGCGATGGAGCGAAAGGAGAACCTGCTGTTCGCGTTGCGGGCGGTGCTCGGGCGGTAGGCGCTCAGTTACTCTCGGCGACCGGTCATTTCGGTTGTTTCCAGATGACGGCCAGTTTCGCTTGTTCTGCGACGATAGCGAAGGCTCATAATCCCTCGCTCAATGGGTCCTGACATGAGCTCGTGGAAGCGGGACTTCGCCAGCGGACTCGTGGTGCTCGTCCCGATTCTGGTGACCCTGTACGTCATCTACTGGCTGTTCGTTCAGATCGCGGGGTTCGCCCTGATAGCGACCAACATCCAGGACCCGGTGCTCGCAGTGACGCTGACGCTGCTGGTGTTCGTGTTGCTCGTGTTCTCCGTCGGGTACGTGATGCGGACGGCGGTCGGGAGTTTCGCGGAGGGGCTCATCGACGGCCTCATCAACCGCCTCCCGGTGCTGCGCATCATCTACAACGCCTCGAAGATGGCCGTGGAGACGGTGCTCTCCGACGGGACGGGCGAGTTCCAGAAGCCCGTGAAGGTCGAGCCCTGGGAGGGGATGCGGATGACCGCGTTCAAGACCGGGAAGACGACCGAGGACGACCGCGAGGTGGTGTTCATGCCGACGTCCCCGAACATCACCACGGGGTTCGTCATGGAAGTCGAGTCCGAGGACCTCATCGACACCGACGAGAAGGTCGAAGACGCACTGACGCGCGTTCTGAGCGCGGGATTCGGGGAGAACAAGGAGGAAGCGTCGGTCGAGGAGTTCGTCGACGACGAGTCCGAACCCGACCGCGGGGTTACGGCGGAGGACTGACGGCAGGGTCAGCCCGGAACTGGCGTGGCCGTCGTCCTCACTCGGGAACGGCGTCCTCGGCGTCGAACTGCACCGCCGCTGGCGCCTCGTCGAGTTCGGCCTGGACGGTCTCGATTCGCCCGTCGGTCAGGTCGGGGAGCGCCGTCGCGAACGCCTCGTACTCGGGGAGCCCTTCTTTCGCGGCGACGGCCGCTCCGTCCTCGTACTGCTCGAAGAACTGCAGTGTGTAGTCCTCCTCGAGGGACACCGCCGGCCGGTACCTGACGACCCCGGGGAGGTCGCGGGCGGCGGCCGTGAGGTCGTCGACGAGTTCGAGCGCGTCGTCCCTGTGGTCGGGGTCGAGCGGGACTGTCGTGTGCACGACGAACATCGGTCGATGGTTTCGCGGACAGCGAGAAAACAGTTGGGTGGGTGCGTTACTGTTCGGCGGGGGGCGTGTTACTGTTCGATGTAGTGGAACCACTCCTCGCGCTCGCCGGCTTCCACGAGGTCGAAGAACGCGGACTGGAGTTCCTCGGTGACGGGGCCGCGAGTGCCCGAACCGATCTCGACGTTGTCGACCTGGCGGATGGGCGTGACCTCGGCGGCGCTCCCGGTGAAGAACAGTTCGTCGGCGGTGTGGAGTTCGCCGCGGGAGATGGAGACGTCGTCGTTGACGGTGTAGCCGTGCTCGCGGGCGAGCGTGATGACGGTGTCGCGGGTGATGCCGCCGAGGATGCTCTCGGAGAGCCCGGGCGTGAATATCTCGCCGTCGCGCACGAGGAAGAGGTTCTCACCGGGGCCTTCGGCGACGTTGCCCTCCTTGTTGAGGACGATGGCTTCCGTGAAGCCGTTGCGGCGGGCTTCCTCACCGGCGAGCATGCTGTTGACGTAGAGGCCGGTGGTCTTGGCGTTCGTGGGGACCTGACTGGAGGCGTGCTTGCGCCACGAGGACACCATCACTTCGACGCCGTTCTCGAGAGCCTCCTCGCCGAGGTACGCGCCCCACGGCCACGCGGCGATGGTGACGTCGGTGGGGGAGTCGCCGGGGGAGACGCCGAGTTCGTGGTAGCCGTAGTACGCGATGGGGCGGATGTAACACGACGCGAGGTCCTCGCGACGGAGGAGTTCGGTGGTCGCCTCGGTGAGTTCCGCGGGCGTGTACTCGATGTCCAGGTCGTAGGGTTTGGCGGACTCGTAGAGCCGTTCCAGGTGTTCTTCCCAGCGGAAGATGGCGGGGCCGTTGTCGGTGTCGTAGGCGCGCACACCCTCGAAGACGCCGCTACCGTAGTGGAGCGCGTGCGTCAGCACGTGCACCTGGGCGTTCTCCCAGTCTACGAACTCGCCGTCCATCCAAATGGTGTCCACGTCCATGTCCTCGAAGCCGGGCATACGTGTGGCAACGGAGGCCCGACTAATCAGTTTTCCCAGTCGGTCCCGAACGAATGTGCAGGTCGTAAGGTGGTGGTCGAAGAGAGACGCGACCACGAATCGGTTCGCGCCTGGCCAGCCGGCAACGCTCCGCTGACTGACCAACCGCTACCCTGGCGGATTGAAAGAGCCACCGGGAGACCGTCGCTTCGCTTGGTCTCCCGAGGTGACGAGAGCGCTTCGCGCTCCCGAACCACGAGCGCGGCTCGCGTTTACCTGCTCGCTGCGCGGCAGGGTTCCCGCGAGCGACCAGCGGGAGCGAGTGGGATGTCGCGCAGCGTGCGCGAGCCGCGCGAGGGCTTTCAGGTGGTTCCGTAACTGACCCGCGTACCAATGCCTGCGGCGGACACCACTCCTAGCCCGAACGCCGAAATAGTTAGCTGTCGAATAGAACAGTGGTGACACCACCGATGGCAGAACGCAGCGCTACGGCGACGTGGAATGGCTCGCTCTCCGACGGAGACGGCTCGATGGCGTTCGGCAGCGGCGCCTTCGAGGGCGCGTACTCGGCGCAGTCGCGCTTCGAGGAGGGCGAGGGGACGAACCCCGAGGAGCTCATCGGCGCGGCCCACGCGGGGTGTTTCTCGATGGCGCTCGCGGGAGACCTGGGGCGCGCGGGCTACGACCCCGACTCCGTCGAGACGGCGGCCACGGTCTACCTCGAGAAGGAGGACGGCGAGTGGACCATCACGCGCAGCCACCTCGACACCACCGTGGAGATCGAGGACGTCGACGACGACGAGTTCCAGGAGATAGCCGAGCAGGCGAAGGAGACGTGTCCGGTGTCGCGCGCGCTCGGCGGCGTGGAGAAGACCCTCGACGCGGAGTTACGGTAACTCCACGCCGCAGTTCGCCCTCGAACTGTCGGTGGAGTACCGACGAGTTGGTTATCGGCGGCGGAGATTGCCGACGGCGAACAGTTCGGCAGCGGACGTTCTCGACGGCGGGTGTTCTCGAGAGCGAGCGTTCTCGACCGCGAACCGAGTAGTGGCGAGCGTTGCCGGCAGCCGTGACTCGCGGCAGGAATTTCCTACGATAATTTAATCGTGCCCCTTAATTACTCGAGGGAATTAGACGGAGGTGATGAGTGAGTTCGCACCGCTCGCGTACGAGGACATCGAGGAGGCGAAGCGACCGAGCCTCCTCGAGGCGCTCGTGCCGGTGGCCGCCGTCGTCGTCTTCCTCGCCGTCGGCTCGGGCTACCTCGGCCTCGCGCCCCACGCACCGCTGCTCTGGAGCATCGCGTTCGCCGGACTGTTCGCCAGATACCACCTCGACTACGACTGGCGCGACGTCTACGACGCCGCCGAGAGCGGCCTCCACATGGGCCTGCAGGCGATCCTCATCCTGTTCATCATCTACGGACTCATCGCGACGTGGACCAGCGCCGGCACCATCCCCGGCCTGATGTACTACGGCCTCGGCGTGCTCTCGCCCACCGTCTTCCTGCCGGTCACCGCTGTGCTCGCCGCCATCGTCGCGTTCGCCATCGGCTCCTCGTGGACCACCGTCGGCACGCTCGGCGTCGCGTTCATCGGCATCGGGAACGGCCTCGGCGTCCCCACCGCGATGACCGCGGGTGCCATCGTCTCCGGGGCGTACGCCGGCGACAAACAGAGTCCGCTCTCGGACACCACGAACCTCGCGGCCGCCGTCACGAACACGGACCTCTACGACCACATCAACGCGATGCGCGTCGGCACCGCCATCGCGTTCGGGCTCTCCGTGCTCGCGTACGCCGCGCTCGGCGTGCTCGCCGTCAGCGGGTCAGGCGCGAGCACTGCCGCGATCCGAGGGCCGCTCGCCGCGACGTACGCGCTCGGCCCGGTCGTGTTCCTGCCGCTCGTCGTCACGTTCGGCCTCGCGGTCCGGGGCTACCCGGCGCTTCCGTCGCTCGTCGCGGGCGTGTTCGCCGGCGCGTTCACGGCCATGCTCGCACAGGGCGTCTCGTTCACCGCGACGTGGAACGCGTTCCTGAACGGTACCAGCCCGCAGACCGGCAACGAACTCGTGAACGGCCTGCTCACGACCGGCGGCGTCTCCGGGTCCGCGTGGACCATCGCCGTCGTCGTCGCCGCGCTCTCGCTGGGCGGCCTCCTCGAGCGCACCGGCATCCTCCCGACGCTCACCCACCACCTCACGCAGGCCGTCTGGTCGCCCGGATCGCTCGTCGCGGGCACCGGCGCCGCCGCGATAGCGACGAACGCGTTCTCCGCCCAGCAGTACATGAGCATCGTCATCCCCGGCGTCAGCCTCCGGAACCTCTACGACGAGTACGACCTCGAGAACAGCGACCTCTCGCGCGCGGTGGAGGCCGCGGGCACCCCGACCGGGCCGCTGTTCCCGTGGCACGCCGGCGCGGTGTACATGACCGGCGTGCTCTACCCGCAGGCAACCGGCGCCATCTCGTGGTGGTGGGCGCCGTTCTACTTCTTCGGATTCCTCTCCCCACTCGTGCTGTTCGCCATGGCGGCGAGCGGGCACGCCGTCACGCGGCGCAACCCGGCCACGGACGCCGCCGCGCCCGCCGACGACTGACGCGGGGAGGGCTATCCGCCGAGTGTCGCGAACGCGAACACGAGCGCGAGATACGCGACGACGACGACGACCGCGACGACAGGCACCAGCGAGAGGAAGTCGTAGCTCCCCTCGTTCGCGTCGGCCTCGCCGTTATTGACGCGTTCGACGTCGAACGCGTCACTCTCGATCTGCTCGGCCGTGGGCATCACTTCGGGCAGTCCCTTGCGGTTGGCGTCGAACTTGTTGAGCGCGAGCACCGCCACGAGCGTGAGAACGAACGCGAGCGGAAGCGCGATGTACGCCGACTGCAGGCCAAGTCCGAACAACACCAGCACGACGATGGTGACGCCGGCGGCGGTCCCCGCAAACGGAATCTGCGTGGTGACGTGGTCGATGTGGTCCGACCCCGCGAAGATAGAGGACATCACCGTGGTGTCGCTGATCGGCGAGCTGTGGTCCCCCCAGATGGCACCGCTGAACAACACTCCCACGAGGACGGGAAGTATCGACGGACCGACGAGCCGGTAGCCGAGCGGAATCGCCAGCGGGGTGAGTATCGCCATCGTCCCCCACGACGTCCCGGTGGTGAACGCGACGAACATCGCGGCGATGAAGATGATCAGCGGGAGGAAACTACCGGGGACGCCGCTGCCAACCATCGTGTCGACGATGAACTGCGCGGTGCCGACCCGCTCGGCGGCGAGGCCGATTGCCCACGCGAGGACGATGATGGCGATGGCGATGTTCATCGTCTTGAAACCGTCGATGATGGTGTCACTGGCCTCCTCCAGGTCCATCGTCCGGTAGACCAGCGCGCCGGCGAAGCCGGTGACCATGAAGGCGAACGCGCCGTACAGCAGGCCGAGTGCCACGTCGGTCTCCTGGAAGGCGGTGGCCACGCCCACGCCCGGTCGGTAGCCGCCGCCGAGCCACCACATCGAGACGAGACCGACCACGAGCAGGGCGAGGATGGGGACGAAGAAGTTCACGAGTGACGGGTTCTTCTCGCTCGGTTCACCGACGTCGGCCGAGACGTCGGACAGCGGCGTCGCGTCCTCGTCGATCGTCTTCCCGGTCGAGCGCGCTCGCCACTCGGCGTCCAGCATCGGTCCGAAGAATCGTTGCGTGAGCGCGATGAATCCGACCATGAAGAACGCCATGAAGCAGTAGATGTTCCACGGGATGCTCTGCAGGAACAGCCCGAACGCCGTCACGTCGAGTTGTGCGGCGGTGAACTCCGCCGCCTCGAAACCCGCGACGATCATCGACACCTGGAACCCAATCCAGTTCGAGACCGGGCCGAAGGTCGTCACCGGGGACGTCGTCGAGTCGAGCACGTAGGCGTGCATCTCGCGAGAAGAGTGGTTCTCCTGGGCGAGTTCACGCGTCGCGTTCCCCGTGACGACGGTGCTGGTGTAGGAGTCGAAGAAGATGAACACACCGATGAGCCAGGCGAGAATCTGGGATTCGCGCGCGTTGTTCACGCGGTCACCGATCCAGCGTTGGAGGGCGAGAACGCCGCCGGACCTGTAGATGAACGCGGCCCCCGCACCCATGAACAGGATCAACAGGATGAACTTCGCGTCGAACGGCGACCGGACGACCTCGACGAGCCAGTCCATCGTCAACGCGGTCGCGGCAATCGGGTTCCAGTCGGCGACGATCAATGCTCCGACCCAGACGCCCGCGAACAAGGACACCAGTACCTGGCGTGTCGTCATCGCCAGCACGATGGCCAGGAGTGGCGGTGCCAGTGCGAGCAGCCCGTACTCTGCCATGCCACTGAGTGGTAACCCGACGGTGAAAAAGTGAGGGGAGACGGTCGGCCGGCCGTTCTACTCGCCGAACGCGTCGAGCAGGTCGCTGCCCTCGACGTAGACGAAGTCGTTGCGGTCGGCGTACGCCTTCGCGTCCGCGACCGACAGCGCCTCGTTCGTCTCGCCGTCGAGCATCTCGCAGACGACGGCGGCGGGCGCGATGCCCGCTTCCTCGGCGAGCGCAATCGCGAGTTCGGTGTGGCCCTGGCGGTCCGCGAGCGACGGCGCGGCGCGGAGCAAGTGAACGTGACCGGGCGCGCGGAATGCGTCCGAGAACTCGACGGCGTCGGGGTCGGCGGCGGCGCGCCCGAGTTCGGAGATGGTGAGCGCGCGGTCGTTGTCCGTGATGCCCGTGTACGTCTCGCGGTGGTTCACAGAGAGCGAGAACGACGAGCGTTCGTCGTACCCGAGGTGGTCGTGGTCGGCGGCGGGGTGGTCGAAGGCGTCGCTCGCGAACGGCAACCCGAAGGCGTCCGCGACCTGCCCGGCGAGCGCAACGCAGATGAGGCCGCCGGCGTCGTTGCGCATGCGCGCGACGGCGTCGGGCGTGACGCCCTCGGCGGGGTAGACGAGGTCGACCTCGCCCTCGCGGTCCGCGGCGTCGTGGACGAGCACGGGGCCACCGTCGCGGAACGCGGCGACCGCGGCGTCGACGCGACTCGCGCTATCGCTCTTCGACACTGATGGTCACCTCGTCGCCGTCGAGCAGGCCGAGCTCGTCGCGGAGTTTCTCGGGTGCGATGAGTTCCGCCTGGCTCTCGTCGTGGTGCGTGCGGTCGGGGACGATGACGTGTACGGGGCTGAACGACACGTCGTCGCTGTGGACGGTACAGAGGTAACAGGACGCCGGGCCGTACGTGCGGTCTTCGTCCTCCCACCCCTCGATGGGGACGGCGTCCATCGCCTCGAGGGCCGAGCGGGCGCGCTGGCTCTCGGCGTCGAGGTCGACGTTGAGCGTGCCGAGGTAGGGCTCGTAGCCGAGTTTCTCCTCGAACTGGCGCATGTAGCCGGGGAGGCTGATGTAGTGCCGGCCCTCGCCCATGCCGCTGGTGACGGTGCCGTGGAGGTCGAGTTCGCCGGCGTGTTCGAAGATGCGGCGGTAGTCCTCGTACTCGCGTTCGAGCGCGCGCTCACCGTCCTCGGTGATGGTGAGCCACTGCCCGTCGCTGACGAGATCCCGCTCCACGAACGAGGCGTCTTCCAGGGCCTGGAGGCGCCGGGAGGCGGTCTGGTTGGAGGCGTCGAGGCGGTCGGCGAGGTCCCCGCAAGAGACCTTGACCTCGCCGCGTCGCGCGCCGTCGAGCGCCAGCAGTTTCAGCGCGGCGAGTTCGTCGAACCCGACCGCGCGCGTGCCGGTCGCGCGTGTCATATCTCGGGGTACTCGAGCCGCCCGCATAAGCCCTCCGGATGTGAGACGCGTTCCAAAACTGTTAGTTGCTGTCTGCTGGCGGGTAGGAGGCGGCCTACGGCAGACGCGCAGTCAGTCCGCGTCTGCCGCCCCGTCCGCCCAGAACTCGCTGTCCGGCCGGAGTTTCGGCACCCAGGTGTCTTCCTCGCGCGCGAGTAGCGTCACCTGCGAGGCCTCCTGTTCTTTCAGGACAGTGTGCTCCGGGAGGTGGGCCTGTACGCGTTCCGTGAACGCCACCACCTCCTCGTGGCTCGGCATCGACTCACGGTCGAGTCGCCCGCGCGAGTGCCCGACGTGCATGTACGCCTTCAACTCCACGAAATCCGGGTCCGCGCGCTCGAAGAAGCCCGCGTACCAGTCCGGGTTCGCCATGTTCTCGCCCTTCACGAGCGTCGTCCGGAGCACCGTTCTGGTGTCGTCCTTCTCGCGGAGCACGTCCATCGTGTCCACGAGATTCTCCCACGCGTCGTCCTCCGTCGCGCCGACCACGTCGTCGAACGTCGCGCGTTCGGGCGCGTCCACGGAGACGTAGAGTTGTGTCGGGTCACACTCCGCCAGCACCTCGGGCCGCGTGCCGTTCGACACCAGGAACGTCGTCAGCCCGCGGTCGTGAAACGCCTCCAGCAACTCGGGGAGGTAGGGGTACAGCGTCGGCTCGCCGTCCAGCGAGATGGCGACGTGCCGCGGTTCCATCGCCTCCTCGAAGCGTTCTCTGGGTACCTCGTCGTTCCCGCCGAACCCCGAGAGCAGTTTCTCCTGGAGGCGGATCGAGGCGTCCACCACCGCCTCGGGGTCGTCCCACTCCACGCCGTCGAGTTCGTACGTGTGCCCGGCGTGGTCCCGCCAGCAGAACACGCAGCGCTCGTTACACCGGACAACGGGCGTCATCTGGATGCAGCGATGCGAGCGGATGCCGTAGAACGCGTGCTTGTAACACGTCCCCTCGCCGCGGAGCGCGTTCGCCGTCCACCCACAGGTCTGAGCCGCGGTGTGGTTCTCGTGGTGGTAGTCCGGGTCGCTCACCTGCTTCGGACCGTCGGACTCACTCATCGTGTGAACGCGAGGCGTCCCAGTCCTAAAACGTTCGTTCCTTCGGGCCAGTCCCGCCAACTGAACGCTTAGGGTGTTGGCCACCGAACACGAACGCATGGACGACTGCCTGCTCTACGTCGGCACGGACACCAGATGCCACGCCTACGAACTCCGGGATGGCAAAGCGACGAAGGTCGGCACGGGCCTCGACGGGAACGCCGTCCGACAGATTTCGGTCCACCCCGACGACCCTCGGGAGGCGCTCGTCGCGTGCGGCCTCCGCGGGTGGGGCCTGCACCGCACTCGGAACGCGGGCGAGTCCTGGGAATCGCTTGGGTACGAGGAGTCCTGGGTGTGGGGCGTCGAACGGGACCCCACCGACCCCGACACCGTCTACGTCGGCACCGAACCGCCGATGCTGTACCGGTCGCGGGACGGCGGCGAATCCTTCGAATCCTTCGACGCGATATCGGACCTCCCATCGAGCGACCAGTGGACGTTCTTCCACGAGCCGTTCGAAGCGGGGCACGTCCACGGCATCGCCATCGACCCCGAAAACCCGGACCGCGTGTTCGCGGGCGTCGAACACGGCGGCTTCGTGTTCACGTACGACGGCGGCGAGACGTGGGACGACTCGCTCGCGGGCTACGACGTCCACGACACCGCCGTCGTCCCGGGCACCGACCGCGTGCTCGTCGCGGCGGGCGAGGGCCTACTGGTGAGCGACGATGCTGGTGAAGAGTTCGACCGGATAGTGGGCTTCGAGGACGACTACGTCGAGCAGTTCCTCGAAGTCGGCGACCGAATCTACGTGGACGCCACCGCCGGCAGCGGGTCGGCGGACGCGACCATCGCGTACACCGACGACGGCGGCGACTCGTGGCACCGCTTCGAGGGGGTACCGGACGTCTCGGTCACTGGCTGTAACCTGCTCGCGGCCCACGGCGACACGCTGTTCCACGCGCGAGACGAGGACGGCGAGAGCGAGGTCGTCGCGACGGACGACGGCGGCGACACCTGGATTCCGGTCGGCCCGTCGCACGGCAAAATTCGGGCGATTGCGGCCGCGCCGCTGCCGTAAGCCGCGGCGTCGGCGCCGCCGACCACCGAGTCGCCCGTGCCGTCCGTTCTCAGACATTCAGAACACCTTTTGCCGCCCACGTCCACCGCTCGGACATGTTCATCGCCTTCCGCCGGGAAGTCGAGGCGGCCATCGAGGCCGCGCTCGACGACCTCGGCTACCCGACCGGGGACCTCGGCATCGAGGAACCGCCCGAGGACGTACCCGCAGTGCTCGCGTCTAGCGTGGCGTTCCGACTCGCGAGTGAGGCCCAGGCACCGCCGCCGCAGGTCGCGGGCGAAATTGCAGACGCCATCGACCTCGCGGGCGCCGAGCGCGTCGCGAGCGCGAGCACGCAGGGCCCGTACGTGAACTTCACGCCGAGCGAGGCGTACTTCGAGGGAACGCTCGACGCGGGCCAGAACGACGACTACGGCCGCCTTCCGGATACCGGCGAGTCGGTCGTGGTCGAGCACACGAGCGCGAACCCGACCGGCCCCGTCCACGTCGGCCGGGCGCGGAACCCGATCCTCGGGGACGCTGTCGCGCGCGTCATGGACTTCGCGGGCCACGACGTCACCCGTGAGTACTACGTGAACGACGCGGGCCGCCAGATGGCGGTGTTCACGTGGGCGTACGAGACGTTCGACGAGGAGGACCTTGACAGCGACCCGGAGCGCGACCGCATCGAGTACGACCTCGTGCGCTACTACAGAAAGGGGAATCAGGTGCTCGAGGACGGCGACCCCGAGGACGTGGAGGAGGCGGAAGCCGAGGTCGACGCCATCCTCCAGGGCCTCGAGGCGGGCGACGAGGCGACCTACGAGCGCGTCGAGGAAGTCGTCGACCAGGTGCTCGGCGGGATGCGCGAGTGCCTCGAACGCCTCCCGGCGGAGTTCGACCAGTTCGTCAAGGAGACGCGGTTCATGTTCGACGGGTCGACCGAGGACGTCGCCGAGCGCCTGAAAGCGATGGACAACGCCGCCATCGAGGAGGGCGCGTGGCAACTCGACCTCGAGGACTTCGAGAAGAAACTCGTCTTCCTGCGCTCGGACGGCACCAGCCTCTACACCACGCGAGACCTCGCGCATCACGAGTGGAAGTTCGAGGAGTTCGACCGCGCGGTCACGGTGCTCGGCGAGGACCACAAACTCCAGGCCGGCCAGTTGCGCGCCACGCTCGACCTGCTCGGGAACGACGTGAGCCAGCTCGAGGACCTCGTCTACTCGTACGTGAACCTCCCCGAGGGGAAGATGAGCACGCGCGCCGGCACCGGCGTCGACCTCGACGACCTGCTCGACGAGGCCGTCGACCGCGCCGAGGACGCCGTGCGCTCGCGCATGGACGACCGCATCCGCGACGACGACCTCACGGAAGACGACGTCGAGCGCATCGCGCGCCAGGTCGGCATCGGCGCGGTCCGCTACGACATCGTCTCGAAGCAGCCGACGAAGGCGATCACCTTCGAGTGGGAGGACGCACTCGACTTCGAAGGCCAGAGCGCGCCGTACGTCCAGTACGCGCACGCCCGGACCAGCGGAATCCTCTCGGAAGCTGACGGCGCGGCCGCCGAGTTCGACGACCTCGACGCGGGCCTGCTCGACACCGACGCGGAGCGCGCGCTCCTGAAGGAGATCGCGCGTTTCCCGGCGGTCGTCGAGGCGGCAGCAGACGACCTCGAACCGCATCAGGTCGCGACGTTCGCGCGCGCGTTCGTCGACGCGTTCAACGCGTTCTACCGCGAGTGTCCGGTGCTCGCCGAGGACGTGGACGACGACCTGCGTGACGCCCGCCTCGCGCTCGTCGCCGCCGCACAGCACACGCTCGCGAACGCGCTGTACGTCCTCGGTATCGAAGCGCCGGAGTCGATGTGACGCCTCAGAACGCGCCGACGAACGACAGCGCGCCGTACACCACGACGAGCACCAGCACGACGTAGAAGAGTATCCAGCCGGTCGAAATCGAGTTCTCGCTTGCCATGTGCAACCCTCGGACGGCCCGTTCGCTTAGTCCTTCCCGTTCGAGGCGACGAGACGAGCGTCGCGACAGGCGAACCGCCGCTGGCGCTACCCGAGCAGGCCGCCCGTGAGCTTCGAGACGAGCGACCGGTCGCCGTCGCCACCGTCTTTCTGGTCGCTATCACTGCCCTGGGTACCGTCGTCGTCGAGCGTTCCGACGATCGCGTCGCCAACCGGCCCCGCTTCCTCGTTTCCGCTGGCAACTGGGTCCGGCTCATCGTTTCCGCTGGCAGCTGGGTCCGGCTCATCGTTTCCGCTGGCAGCTGGGTCCGGCTCATCGTTTCCGCCGGCAGCTGGGTCCGGCTCATCGTTTCCGCCGGCAGCTGGGTCCGGCTCATCGTTTCCGCTGGCAACTGGGTCCGGCTCCTCGCTTTCGCCGGCAGCTGGGTCCGACTCATCGTCTTCGCTGTCGACCGGCGCTGGTTCCTCGTTCGCACCACCAGCCGGTTCCGGCGCCTCGTCCGTGGTCGCGTCGTCGTCGCGGAACGACGACGGCACCGACTCCCCGAGCAGGTCGTGGCCGAGTTCCCGGTAGGCCTCCCCGGCGGGGCTGTCGGGAGCGTGCTCCACGACCGGTTCGCCGGCCGCCGCGCTCTCGGGCACCGAGCGATCCTCCGGAACGCTGCCGAGCACGTCCACGTCGATGTCGTCGCCCGCGTCCGCCGTGTCCACCTGGCCGCCGGCACCGACGCGCGTGAACACTACGCCCAGTACCTCACCGTCGAGTCGCGCCACGAGGTCGTTCGTCTTCCCAGTGTTCTCCAGTGCGGCCGCGGTCGGCGTCGACACCAGCACCACGTCGTCCGCGACACCCAGGGGCACCGTCGTGTCGTGGGTCAATCCGCCGCCCGTGTCCACGACGACGACCTCGTACTCCTCGCGCAGGGCGTCCACGGCGTCCCTGAGCGCCGCCGGGTCCGCTCGCCCGAAGTCCTCGATGTCCGTCCCGCCGAGCACCACGTCGAATCCGCCCGGCGCCTCTCGGGTCGCCTCGAGTGCGTCGGCGTCCCCCGCGAGCGCGTCGTGTAACGTCGGCGACGACGCCTCGACGTCCAGCACGTCGCCGAGATTCGCCATCCCGAGGTCGAAATCGACGAGCACCACCGACCGCTCTGCCTCCGTCGCTGCGGCCGAGAGGTTCACGGCGGTCGTCGTCTTCCCGACGCCACCCTTCCCGCTCGCGACCGCGAACACGCGCCCTGTCATATCCCCGTCTACACAGACCGGCGTATAAAGCGTTGGGCGACGGGTCAAAGGTTACTTACCCGCCCGTCGGCTACTTCCTTGTAATGAGCGAGCAGGAGGGCGCACCGTCCGAGGACAAACGCAAGTACGAGTTCAAGAAGCTCATCGAGGAGCTCAAAGAATACTCCGGGAGCGGCACGCAACTCGTCACCATCTACGTCCCCCCGGACAAACAGATCTCGGACGTCGTCGCCCACGTCACGCAGGAGCACTCCGAGGCGTCCAACATCAAGTCCAAGCAGACCCGGACGAACGTCCAGGACGCCCTCACGTCCATCAAGGACCGACTCCGGTACTACGACACGTTCCCGCCGGACAACGGCCTCGTCATCTTCTCCGGTGCTGTTGACTCCGGCGGCGGCCGCACCGACATGGTCACCGAGGTCCTCGAATCCCCGCCCCAGCCAATCGAGTCCTTCCGCTACCACTGCGACAGCGAGTTCCTCACCGAACCACTCGCGGAGATGCTCGGCGACAAAGGCCTGTACGGACTCATCGTCCTCGACCGCCGCGAAGCCAACGTCGGCTGGCTGAAAGGCAAACGCGTCGAACCCGTCAAGTCAGCGAGTTCGCTCGTCCCCGGGAAACAACGCAAGGGCGGCCAGTCAGCCCAGCGATTCGCGCGCCTCCGCCTCGAAGCCATCGACAACTTCTACCAGGAGGTCGCCGGGATGGCCGACGACCTCTTCGTCCCCAAGCGCCACGAACTCGACGGCATCCTCGTCGGCGGCCCCTCGCCCACGAAAGACGAGTTCCTCGACGGCGACTACCTCCACCACGAACTCCAGGACAAAGTCCTCGGGAAGTTCGACGTCTCCTACACCGACGAATCCGGCCTCTCGGACCTCGTCGACGTCGGACAGGAGGCGCTCGCCGACGCCGAGCTCATGGAGGACAAATCCGACATGGACGAGTTCTTCAAGGAGCTCAACGGCGGCGACCTCGCGACCTACGGCTTCGAACCCACGCGCAGGAACCTCGTCATGGGCGCCGTCGACCGCCTCCTCATCTCCGAGGACCTCCGCGAGGACGTCGTCACCTACGAATGCCCGAACGAACACGAGGAACGTGAACTCGTCGAACAGCGCCACGACACCCCCGCCCACGAGTGCTCGGAATGCGGCGAAGACGCCGAGGTCGTCGAGCGCGAAGACGCCATCGAACACCTCATCGAGATCGCCGACCAGCGAGGCACCGAGACCCACTTCATCTCCACGGACTTCGAGAAAGGCGAACAGCTGCTGACGGCGTTCGGCGGCTACGCCGGACTCCTCAGGTACAGCACGGGCGTCTAGAACGCATGTTTTGCGCTGCGGCGCGGCGAAGCCGCGTCTGCTCACGGGCGCGTAGCGCCCGTTCGCATGGTTAGCGGGACCACAGGTCCCGCTCAACTCGGCAAAACCTGCACTAAAAGCACTCCTCCTTCGGTTCGTTCGCTGCGCTCACTCCCCTCAGTCGTCGGCCCGCGAGCCGTAGGCTCGCGGTGAATCGCGCGTCTCGGGTTCTTCGAACCGTCCTCAGAACGCTTCGCGTTCTGATGGGCTGCACAAGAGCTTCGCTCTTGTGAACGCTCACGCCACGAACGCTCGTAGCTACCGGCTGGGTCGACTGCCAACCCCTACCGGCGGCGTAGGTTCAAGTAGGAGGGCGGGACCAACGCCGGCCGTGAGTTGATAGCCAGCGCAGGTCGGCCGAGGCACGAGTACGGCGACCCGGCCTGCGATAACGAGATTCCCGAGCAATGGATCGAGAAGTGAAACGAGTTGCCGGGAATCGTTGCCGTCTGTTCGCAACTACACCGAAATCAGTCGAACACTGGCAAGCGTCAGGGACGCCACACCGCGAGTCCAGACAGTGCGGCCAGGGCCGCGAGCACTGTCAGCGCACCGAATCCAGGCGTGGATGCGCCGGTTTCATCGGTGGTCGAATCCGTCGGTGTCTCTGAGTCCGTCGGTGTTGTCTGGTCGTTCACGTCGGTTGTCGCGTCTAGCGTACTCGTCGACGGCTCCGGTGCACTGGTTGTCCGGTGAGTTTGGTCGATAGTAACGTTCGTGCTCGCACGCACCGGCTCACTGTCTACGCGATACGGCTCGTCTACGTCGGGGTCGAACGCTCCGTTGCCGTTTGTGTCGCGGTAGACCGTAGCAGTGAGTGTCTGGTTAGTTCGGAGCGGATTCGACAGACGAAGATTCGGAGCGTGACCACCACTGGTGAAATGATTGCTCACAGCGACAGTGCTCCCAGACTCGTTCTGTACGACCACGAAACCGCCATCGGTCGTCGTCGTAGATAGCCCGTGGAGCGTTTCCTCGTGCAGTCCGTGATCCGCGAACCCGAGAAGTGCGCCCGTGGCGTTGCCCGCGACGACCAGCGTGTCACCATCGTACGCGTTCGAGACGTTCACAGAGTAGTTACCCTTGTACGCGCTCAACACGTTCACCGTGTAGACGCCGCGCGGAAGCTCCACCGGCGCAGTGAACTCGCGACTCCCGTCGACCGTTGCCGACACCGTTCGCGTCACACTACTATCGAGCGAATAGAGGCGGACGGTGAGGGTGTTTCCTGGCGCAGCCACCGTGCGTCCATCTAGCGAGGCGTTCGCAACCCCCACGCGAACGAGTTCGTGTACGTCTGTTTCGAGCTCGACGCCGCGATCCCAGAGTTGCCAGGTGGTACTCGCGCTGACCAGTCCAGATGTCGTCTTCAGCCTAACATCGAGATGGTTCCGACCTAGTTTCCACGATGTTGCGGTCGGTTCGCTATCCGTCCCAGGCGGGTCCACGAGGAACCGGTCGGTGTCGAAGACCAGATACAGCGTGTCACGCTGGTCGTCGGGCACGGCGCGGATTGCACCCTGCTCGATGGACTCGTTCAGCGCGAGTGTTGGCGGGCACGCCGACGGCCCCTCAAATTCTACTTCGATGCCGCGCTCTTGGACGAGCGCTCGGAAGTTCGCGGTCGGCGACCCTTCGTCCTGTGCAGTGAGGCGGTCGAGCAGGCTCGTAGCGGAGCCATCGAGACCGATCCGGACGACCGCGACGTCACCCATCGCGACGACGGAATCCGAGTCCTCCGTACCTGTCGTGGTGGGGACGAGCCGGCCGGCTGCCCGCGCGTCGTTCACGGCACTGGCGTTCTGCAAGTCGGCGTACGTTCCCGTCGGCCCGGTGAACACCGACATGGAGATGTTCCCGTCTTCGACCGAGGATGGCGTTGAGCCGATACACGTCGAGGGGGACGAACGCGCGACCGAGTGCTGCCCGCGGTCCGCGCCCGCCATCGCGGCCCCGCTCGCGGTGAAGCTAGCGATGGTGAGGAGTGTGACAAGTGCCACTGCAAAGTAGCGTGTGGAGGACATTACTCCGGAAAAGTGATACAACCGAGATAAGCTTTCGGCAGACTAAATCAACTGCTGAAGTTGTTCTCGCCGTCGCGTGACGTCGAAGTGGGGGTCGAGGGTGTCGTCGGCGGCGAGACGGTCGAGGAAGAGGAGGACGTCGACGCCGTGAGATTCGGCTTCGGTAGCGACGGCATCAGCGTCCTGGCGGTGGAGGACGAGACGGTCGAGGAGCGCGAGCAGTGACGCGAGAACGGCGGCGGTCTCGCCGTCGTCGGGGAAGGCGTCGCTCACCGTCGAGGAGAGGTCGGGGTAGTCCGCGGGCGCGTCGTCCGCCGGACCGACGTAGAGGCAGTGCGTGCAGATCGTGGCGGCGGGGCGGTCGTCCGGCAGGTGGTCGTGGACGGCGTCGGGAACGGGGAAGACGACCTGGTCGCTCCCGCAGTTCGGACACGTCATGGCCGTATCTGTGGGTGGGAGTGACTTAGGCGGCCCGGAGAACAGGACGGAACTGCAGTAGAACGGAATCAGTTAGTCGTCGCCGGGCGTCTGCGTCTCCGCGCGGCCTTCCTCCTCGAGGGCGTGCTTCTCGGCCTCGCGTTCCGCTTCCTCCTCGGCTTCTTCCTTGTTCGCTTTGACCTTCTTCATGCGGAAGATCTCCTCGCGTTCCTGCTCCTCGAGTTTCTGCTCGATGTACTCCTGGCCCTCGTAGAGGTCCGGGAGGAGTTTGAACTCCAGGGCGTTGACGCGGCGCTTGGTGGTCTCGATCTCCGTGAGCATCTTCTTCATCGCGGTCTCGACCTCCGCCGCGAGCACGATGGCGTCGAGCAGTTCCTCGTAGGCTTCGGCGGCCTCGTCGATTCGAGCGCTCGTGCCGAGAATGCCGTAGCCCCGCTCGTCGAGGCTCTTCTTGACCTTCGAGGACTCGATCTGGGGGACGACGACGCCCATGATGTTCATCGACTCGACGGTGATCTCGGGGTGTTCCTGGAGCGCCGCGGCGGCGCCACGAACCGCCATGTCGCCCTCCATCGCGCGAGCCATGTTGATCTTCTTCTGGGCGGTCTCGTAGTCCTCCTCGAGGCCCGAGCGAACGTCCTGGGCCTCGTCGAGGATGTCCATGAACTCCATGATGAGGCCGTCTCGCTTCTGCTCGAGCGTGTCGTGGCCCCGCTCGGAGAGTTCGATGCGGTCCTCGATCTCCATGAGGTTCTTGCGGGTTGGCTTGACGTCCTGGGCCATCTGTTGGTCGTGGCTAGTCGTCGGAGGGAGGTAAACGTTTTCAGTCGGAGTGCGTGGTTCGGAACGAGCGACCGTAGGGAGCGAGTGAGAACCACGTTAACGCGAACGGTGAGCGAAGCGAGCCGTGAGCCGCGAGGCCCAAACGCAGTGAGCGAAGCGAACGAGCGAGCGGAAAGCGAATGCGAACCGCGAGGTCGGGCCTGGCGAGTGGCGGCCACTCGGCGCCGCACGCTCGGTTCTTGGCAACCTTTAAGCGCGTCCTGCCCCGGCATTCTGGTATGAAACCGTTCGTGCTGGCGCAGGCCGAGGGGCCGACGCGACCCACGTTCTGGCGCATCGGCCACGTCGGGGAGGCCCTGTTCTACTACCTCGCCGCCGTCGCCATCGCATTCCTGCTGTTCGGCGTCTACCAGCGGTTCGCCACGTACGCGAAGGGCAGCGAGGACCCGATGGACCGTCTCACCGACCTGCCCGGACGCGTCCTCGGGGCCGCGAAACTCGTCGCGTCGAACGAGAAGCAGTTCGACCGCGACCTCACCGCCGGCCTGATGCATACGTTCATCCTCTGGGGCTTTCTCACGCTGCTCATCGGGACGACCATCCTCGCCGTCGACATGGACATCTGGACGAAGCTCCTCGGCCAGGAGTCCTTCTTCGTCGGCGACTTCTACCTCGCGTACTCGTTCGTGATGGACGCCATGGGCTTCCTGTTCGTCGTCGGCGTCGGGATGGCGCTGTACAAGCGCTACTGGAAGCGCAACGACCGACTCTGGGGAAAGCATACGAGCGCCGAGGACGGCCTGTTCGTGTGGGCGCTGTTCCTGCTTGGCGTCGGCGGCTACGTCACCGAGGGAGTGCGCATCCTGGGAACGAGTGCAACCCGGACCGTCTCCTTCGAGACCGTCTCGTTCGTCGGGTGGTTCGTGAAGGACGTCCTCGAGGTCGCGGGCGTCACGCCCGAGATGGCGGCCGCGGTCTACCCCGTGACGTGGTGGAGTCACTCCCTGCTCGCGCTGGCGTTCGTCGCCACGATTCCGTACGCCAAGCCGTTCCACATGATATCGAGTTACGCGAACCTCGTCACTCGCGACGAGGACGCCGGCGTCCGCCTCCCGCAGGTTCCGGAGGACGCCAGCCCCGAGGAGATCGGCCCCTCCGAAATCGAGGACTTCTCCTGGAAGCAACTGCTCGACCACGACGCCTGCACGAAGTGCGGTCGCTGTTCGTCGGTCTGCCCGGCGAAGGCGTCGGGCCGCCCGCTCGACCCGCGTGACGTCATTCTCGACCTGAAGAACTACCGAGAGGATCTGGAGGCCGGCCGAACCGAGGAGGTCGACATCGTCGCGGACGGCGGCACCTCCGTCATCGACGCGGAGACCATGGAGTCCTGCATGAGCTGTATGGCGTGTATGGACGCCTGCCCCGTGGACATCGAGCACGTCACCCAGTTCACGGAGATGAACCGCCGACTCACGGAGTCCGGCCAGATGAACAAGAACGTCGAGGAGGCCGTGATGAACGTCTTCCAGAAGGGGAACACGTTCGGCGACCCAGACCGGAAGCGCCCGGACTGGGCCGAGGAACTCGACTTCGAGATTCCGGACGCCCGCGAGGAGTCCGTCGAGTTCCTCTGGTACGTCGGCGACTACCCCTCCTACGACGACCGCAATCAGCACGTCGCGCGGTCGCTCGCCCGCGTCCTCCACGAGGCGGGTGTCTCCTACGGCATCCTCTACGAGGACGAGCAGAACGACGGCAACGACATCCGCCGGGTCGGCGAGGAGGGGCTCTTCGAGATGCTCGCGGAGGACAACATCGAGGCGTTCCGGGAGTGTGACTACGAGAAGATCGTCTGCACGGACCCCCACTCGTACAACACGTTCAGCAACGAGTACGACCAGTTCGGCTTCGAGAACGCGGATTCCGTCTACCACTACACGCAGGTCGTCGAGGACATCGTGCGACAGGGCGCCCTCGGCCTCTCCGGGAACGAACTCGACGACACCGTGACGTACCACGACCCCTGCCACCTTGGCCGGTACAACGGCGAGTTCGAGGCGCCCCGCGAGGTCATCCGCGCGACCGGCGTCACGCTCGACGAGATGCCGCGCAACCGCGACGACTCGTTCTGTTGTGGCGGCGGCGGCGGCGGCCTCTGGATGGAGTTCGACGAGGACCCGAAGCCCAGCGAGGAGCGCATGCGCGAGGCCTTAGAGGACACGGACGCGGGCCACGGCGTCGACCGCTTCGTCGTCGCGTGCCCGATGTGCATGACGATGTACGAGGACGGCCGGAAGACCGGCGGCTACGAGGACGACATCGAGGTCGTGGACATCACGGAACTCGTCGTCGAGGCGCTCGACGCGAAAGCGGGTGTCAGCGAGGTCGACACCACGTCCGCCGCCGCGGACTGAATCAGCGCCTCGCGACGAACAGCGGCGGGGCGTCGACCGGCGGAAATCGGCGGGACGCGACTACCGCCGACCCACGAGCCACCCCACGACGAACGCCAGCAGGGCGGCCTTGAGGAATTTCTTCCTGTCGCCGTAGCGCACGAACCGCGTGTCGTCGTCGGCGAGTTCGAGTGCGCCGACCGGCGTCGCGGAGACGCCGCCACCCACGCCGTAGCCGCTGCCGCCCTGTTCGCGTTCTTCTCCCTCCGCCGTCTCGTCTTCGCGTTCGCTCTCGCCGCCACCGCCGCCGAACCCCCAGGCGACGCGCGCAACCGGAATCACGGTACGGTCGCCGCGTTCGATTGGTTCTCCGTACACCGAGTCGACGTGGCCGGCGTCCGCGAGGCGCTCGACGATCGAGCTGAACGTGCTACTGGTGTCTTCGTCCATAGGGCTGGCTACGGCGGCCAGCGGCTTACCCGTTTTCCAGTCACCCATCCAACCAGTTCCGGAGGGTCAGTTCAGCCACTCGTCGGCGAGCAGGCCGTAGATGTGCATGTCGTCCCATTCGCCGTCGACGATGCTCTCCTGCCGTCGGGTGCCCTCACGCTCGAACCCAAGGTTCTCCAGCACCGCTGCGGACGCGCCGTTCGAGGCGTTCACGCGAGCGTTCGCCTTGTGGAGTCCGCACTCTCGGAACGCGTAATCGAGGAACAGTTCGGTCCCCTCCGTGACGTAGCCGTTGCCCTGGTGCTCGGGCGCGACCCAGTACATCAGACTGCCAATCTTCAGGTTGTCGCGCATCCACCCGAACGCCACGACACCCACGGGTTCCGGGTCGTCGCCGTCGTCAGTGCTGCTCACGGCTTCGCCGGAAGAGCTTCGCTCTTCCGAGCCTCCGGCCGCGCTGCTCGCGGCTTCACCGTTCGCATCTTCCACGTCCTCGCTTCGCTCGGCCGCGCAGAGCAGAAAGTGGTAGTCGTTGCCGTCCTCGAACATCTCTTCGACGTCGTCGCTCGACCGGATCGTCGTGTCCGTCAACGGCACCCGCACGTCGGGGTGGTTGCGGCCGTACTGGATGAACTCGTAGTCCTCCTCCTCGATGGGGTGGAGGGAAACAGTGTCGCCCTCGGTGAACGCTGGTCCTGGCATGAGTGAACCCTAGGACCGCAACAGGATATGTGCTCGCTGAACTGCGTTTCACTCAGGAATCCGACGCGTCCAGCCACTCGTCGGCGAGCAGGCCGTACGTGAACATGTCCTCCCACTCGCCGTCCACGAAACACTCCCGTCGCTGGTGGCCCTCGCGCTCGAAGCCGAGTGATTCGAGCGTCCTGATTGACGCCTCGTTCGACGTCACGACGTTGGCGTTCACCTTGTTGAAGTTGCGCTCCGCGAACGCGTAGTCGAGCAAGAGCGCGGTCCCTTCCGTGACGTACCCCTCGCGCCGGTGTTCGGGGGCAATCCAGTACATCAGGCTCCCGATGCGCACGTCGTCGCGCACCCACCCGAACGCCACGACGCCGACCGGTTCGGGGTCGCGGCTCTCTCCGGTCGGCGCTCCTCCTTCCGCGGCCTCCCCCTCGTCGACGCAGACGAGGAAGTGGTACTCCGCGCCCTCCTCGAACAGTTCCGCCACGTCCTCGCGCCGACGGATCGACGTGTCTCCGAGCGTGACGCGCGTGCTCGGGTCGTTGCGGCCGCGCTGGATGAACTCGTAATCCTCCTCCTCGATGGGGTGGAGGGAAACAGTGTCGCCCTCTGTGAACGCTGGTCCAGGCATACTCGAATCTCAGGCCCGAGGCAGCATATGTGCTCGCTGAACTGCGTTTCAGTCAGGCGCCCGACGCGTCCAGCCACTCCTCGGCGAGCAGGCCGTAGCGGTAGTTGTCCCGGCGCTCGCCGTCCACGAACGTCTCCTTCCGGTGGACGCCCTCGCGCTCGAAGCCGAGGTTCTCGAGGACGCGCTGGGAGCCGACGTTGGACTCCAGGACGACGGCGTACACCTTCGCGAGGCGGCGCTCCTCGAACGCGAAATCCAGGACGAGTCGCGTCGCCTCCGTGACGTAGCCGTTGCCCTGGTGCTCGGGCGCGACCCAGTACATCAACATTCCGGAGCCGTGTTTCGTGCGAATCCACGGAATGTGGATGGCACCGACTGGTTCGGGGTCTGCTTCGTCGTCGTTCGAACTGTCGGCACCACTCCCTTCGTCGTCCGTTCGACAGATCAGGAAGCCGAACCCGTCGCCGTCGCCCGAGATGCCGTTCTCGAAGTACTCCTGTATCTGCTCGCCGTTCTGCGGGTCGACGTCCGTGAGCGGACGGCGGATGTCAGGGTGGTTGCGGCCGCGCTGGATGAACTCCAGGTCGTCCTCTTCGATGGTGTGCAGCGCCACGTTCTCGCCCGCCGCGAAGACCGGGCCCGGCATCAGACGCCACCCCACTCGTCGGCGAGCAGGCCGTAGCGGTCGGCGTCGACGTGCTCGCCCCGGACGAACTTCTCCTCGCGGAGCACGCCCTCGTGCTGGAACCCGAGCTTTTCGAGAACGCGGCGGGAGCCGTCGTTGGACTCGATGACGTCCGCGCGGATCTTGTTCAGGCGGCGGTCCGCGAACGCGTGCTCGCAGAGCAGGCCGGCGGCCTCGATGGCGTAGCCGTTCCCCCAGTGGTCGGGCGCGAGCCAGTACGCGAGCGTGGCGGTGCCGGTGACGTCGTCCTCGTCGAAGAGCACCACCATGCCCACGGGTTCCTCGTCGGCGCACGCGAGGAGACTCACGCTGTCAGCGCTCGAGAACGAGTTCTCGAAGAACTCGTGGATCTGTTCGGCGTTCGCCGCGCGGTTCAGCGTGAGCGGCTGACGCACCGCCGGGTCGTTGCGGGCGGACTGCACGAACTCGAGGTCCTCCTCCTCGACGGTCCGGAGGGTCACTGTGTCGCCCTCCGCGAACGTGGGGCCGGGCATACTCGGCGGTTTCTCGTACAGCAGGATAGGTGTTCCCGAAAGCGCGTTTCAGTCTAGCGTTCGATACGTTCCCCGTGACGGCCACGGGCCGCTTCCGCGAAGCCTTTTGTCGAGCGGCCCCGAGGCCCGGGCATGGACCTGCCGAACCGACCGCGTCGCCTGCGCCGGGACGGCGTGCGCGGCCTCGTCTCGGAGACGAGCCTCGACCCCTCGGACTTCGTCGCGCCGGTGTTCGTGGACGCCACGACCGACGAGCGCGTGCCCATCGAGTCGATGCCGGGCCACGAACGCGTCCCGCTCGACGAGGCGGTGGCGCGCGTCGAGGAGGTGCTCGAGACGGGCGTGGAGGCCGTGATGCTGTTCGGCATCCCCGAATCGAAGGATGAGCGCGGCACTCGCGCGTACGCCGAGAGCGGCGTCGTGCAAGAGGCCACACGGAAGATTACGAGCGAAACGGACGCCTACGTCATCACGGACATCTGTCTCTGCGAGTACACGAGCCACGGGCACTGCGGGGTGCTCGAAGCGGATGCCAGCGACGACCCCGACCTCACAGTCGAAAACGACGAGACGCTCGATCTGCTGGCGAAGACCGCCGTCTCGCACGCCGAGGCGGGCGCGGAGATGGTCGCGCCGTCCTCGATGACCGACGGGATGGTCGCCGCGATTCGGGAGGGGCTTGACGACGCGGGCTTCTCCGACGTGCCCATCATGAGCTACGCGGCGAAGTACGAGTCCGCGTTCTACGGGCCGTTCCGGGACGCCGCGGACGGCGCGCCCGCGTTCGGCGACCGCCGGCACTACCAGATGGACCCAGCGAACCGCCGCGAGGCGATGCGCGAAGTCGAACTCGACGCCGAACAGGGCGCGGACGTGCTGATGGTGAAACCCGCGCTCCCGTACCTCGACGTGGTCGCGGACGTGCGCCGGAACTTCGACCACCCGGTCGCGGCGTACAACGTCTCCGGGGAGTACGCGATGCTCCACGCCGCGGGCGAGCAGGGATGGCTGGATGTCGAGGCGACGGCCCGTGAGTCGCTGCTCTCCATCAAGCGAGCGGGCGCGGACCTCATCGTGACGTATTTCGCGGAGAGCGTGGCTGAGTCGCTCTGAGCGCGCGACACCACTCGTCGGAGCGGCCGTCCAGACGACGCCTGACCCAACAACTTCTTTCACGGACCGCCCTAAGCGCGGGGCATGAACCGCGAGAACTCCCGGGAGCGCTACGACCGCGCGCTCGACGTGCTGGTCGGCGGCGTCAACTCCTCGGTGCGCGCCGCCCCGCAGCCCTACCCGACGTTCGTCGAGAAGGGCGACGCCGGGCACGTCGTGGACGCGGACGGCAACCGCTACGTGGACTGGGTGATGGGTCTCGGGCCGCTGCTGCTCGGCCACGACCTCCCCGAGTCCGTGCAGGCCGCCGTCCAGCGGCGAGCGAGCGAGGGGCCGATGTACGGGATGCCGACCGAACTCGAGGTCGAGCACGCGGAGTTCCTCGCGCGCCACGTCCCGAGCGTGGAGATGGTGCGTTTCGTGAACTCCGGCACCGAAGCCACGACCTCCGCCGTGCGCCTCGCGCGTGGCGTGACGGGCCGGAACAAGATTGTCGTAATGCAGGGCGGCTACCACGGCGCCCAGGAATCCACCCTCGTGGAGGGCGACGCCGAACACCCCGGCCCCTCCAGCGCGGGCATCCCGCAGTCGTTCGCGGAGCACACCCTCCCGGTGCCGTTCAACGACGCCGAAGCCGCGAAGGAGGTGTTCGAGCGCCACGGCGACGACATCGCGTGCGTGCTCGTCGAACCCATGCTCGCCAACAAGGGCATCGTCGAACCGGTCGAGGGCTACCACGAGACGCTCCGGGACCTCACCGACGAACACGGGTCACTGCTCGTCTGGGACGAGGTCATCACGGGCTTCCGCGTCGGCGGCCTCGGCTGCGCCCAGTCGAAGTACGGCGTCACACCCGACCTCACGACGTTCGGGAAGATCATCGGCGGCGGGTTCCCCGTGGGTGCCATCGGCGGCCGCACGGACCTGATGGAGGAGTTCACGCCCGTCGGCGACGTCTTCCAGGCGGGGACGTTCTCCGGCCACCCCGTGACGATGGCCGCCGGTCTCGAGACCCTGAAGTTCGCCGCGGAGAACGACGTCTACGAGCACGTCAACGACCTCGGCAGCCAGTTGCGGACGGGACTCGAGGACGTCGTCGCGGAGCGCGCGCCCGAGTACAGCGTCGTCGGCACGGACAGCCTGTTCAAGGTCGCGTTCACGCGCGGCGCGAATGCCGACCGTAGTGACGACAACCCAGGGCCGAGGAACGCCGCCGACGTCGCCGCCGGTGCGGTCGAGCGCTGGAATCGCGTGTTCCGCCCGCAGATGCTCGATTCGGGCGTGATGCTCTCCCAGAACCAGTTCGAGTCCCAGTTCGTCTCCTACGCTCACACCGAGGAGGACGTCGAGCGAACGCTGGACGCCTACCGTTCGGTGCTGTAGGACCGCCTCGCACTGACGCCCACTTCGCGCTGTCACCCCTCTCGCACTATCCCTGACACCTCGCGCTGGAACGACGCGAACGAGTTGACGCGCGTCGGCGCCGCCGGCTTCCTGTGGCTTTTTCCCCGCGCCCTCCCAACGTCCGCGCATGTCAACGTCCGCTCCCGACAGCAGGTGGTGGTACCTGGTGCTCGCGGTGCCGGTGTTCTACGCGCTGGCGACAGTGCTCAGTTTCGTCGTCGGGTTCGTCGCGTTCGTCGCCACGCTCGTCGGCGTGACTGGTGGCGTCGGCGGCGGCCCCGGGAGCTCGGAGCTTGCGGTGGGGTTCGGCGTCGTCGGCATCGTCGGCCTCGTCCTGCTGGTGGTGCTCGTCGGCCTCGTGCTCTCGCTCGCGTTCCCCATCGCGCTCTACTTCGACGCGGAGGCGCTCGCGGACGCCGACACGACCTGGCAGCCCGACCCCGCGCTGTACGGCCTGCTCGGCCTGGCCAGCGTCGTCGCTCAACCCCTCCAGATTCCACTCGGCGTGTACTACCTCTACAAGCGCCACGAGGCCGTGGGGGTGCCCTGAGTGTCGTCGACGGTCCGCCACGGCGTGGTGCACGTCGACTCCCGGTGGTGGTACTGGGTGGTCGCCGTCCCCACAATCGCGGCGCTGTGGGCGCTCAGCGCGCTCTGGCTCGTCGGCGTCGTGCTCGTCGTCCCGCAGGCGAACGCGACCACCGGCGGCGCCATCGTCTCGATTCCCGCGGTGGCCCTCGGCGTGCCCGCGCTCGTCGCGTTCCTCGTGTTGCCGTTCGCGCTCCTCGTCGACGCGCGTGCCGTCCGCGACGCCGGTTCCGACTGGCCCGAGGACCCCGGCCAGCCGGCGCAGTTCGCGGCCGCCGCGGACGCCGTGATCGTCGCTGGCGTCCTGGTGTTCTTCGAGGTGCTCGACTTCACCGGCCCGCGCGTCAGGCATATCGAACCGCTCGGCGTGACGCCACAGCGCCTGCTCGGGATGGCGGTCATCCTCGTCGGCGTCGCCGCCGGGAGCCTGGTCTGCGTGCGGTACGTCCGCGAGCGCCGCGAACACGTCGCGATGCCGCGGTCGCTGCGGGAGTGGCGCGAGGAACTGCGGGCGGCGTGAACGGCGTCGGCGTGAGCGGAACGTAGGGGGTTTCAACCCCGCGCCCAGAGTAAGAGGTATGCCAAAACAGTCGATTCGTCTCGCCACACGGGGCTCCGCGCTCGCGCTCCGGCAGGCAGGCGAAGTGCGGTCCGCGCTCGAGGACCGGCGACACGACGTCGAACTCGTGGAGGTCGAGACGACCGGCGACCGCCTCGAGGACGCGCTCGTGCAGGACCTCGGGAAGACCGGCGCGTTCGTTCGCTCGCTCGACCGCGAGGTGCTCGACGGCGACGCGGACGCCGCCGTCCACTCCATGAAGGACGTGCCAACGGACGTGCCCAACGACCTCGTCGTCGCCGCGGTGCCGCGGCGCGCGAACCCCGCTGACGTGCTCGTGACGGCCGACGGCACCGGCCTCGAGGACCTCCCGTCGGGGAGCGTCGTCGGCACGGCGAGTCTTCGTCGCGGCGCACAGGTCCGCGCGCACCGCCCAAGCCTCGAGGTCGAACCCATCCGCGGGAACGTCGACACGCGCGTCGAGAAACTTCTCGCGCCCGCGCTCCAGGCCGAACACGAGCGCCGGCAGGAGGCCGAACGCGAGAGACGTGAGGCCGACGAGCGCGAACAGCAACGCGACGAGTACACCCCGGACATCGAAGCCGGCGTCGAGAACCTGAACGACGCGTCGGACGCAGACGACAACGAAGCGGACGACTCGAACGACGGGCCGTCGACGTCGGCCTCGGAGGGCGGCAGCCGGCAGAACGCCGAGTACGACCAGACCGTCGAGGAGTGGTTCGACTCGCTGTCGGAACTCCAGCGGAACGCGCTCGGCCACGAGATCGACACAGAGTACGACGCGCTCGTGCTCGCGCAGGTCGGCCTCGAACGCACCGGCCTGATCCACCACGTGAACACCGAGGAGTTACCGACAGACACGCACGTCCCGGCGCCCGGCCAGGGCGCGCTCTGTGTGACCGCCGAACGCGACAGCGACACTGCCGACGCCATCCGGGACGCGCTCGACCACGTCCGCTCGCGGATCGAGGTGACAGCCGAACGCGTCGTCCTCGAATCTCTCGGCGGCGGCTGCATCGCACCCATCGGCGTCCACGCGGTCGTGCAGGGCGACGCCGTCCACGCGGACGTGCAGGTGTTCGACCGCAGCGGCGGCCAGCAGGTCGGGGAGAGCCGCGACCTGGACGTGGAGAACTACGCGGACGACGCTCGCTACCTCGCCGACGACCTCCGCGACCGCGGCGCCGCGGACCTCATCGAGGCCGCCAAACGGGAGGACTGAGACGATGTCGGAGCCCAACGAACCAGCCGGCGACGAACTGTCCACCGACGAATCGCTCGGCACCGTCTACCTCGTCGGGAGCGGTCCGGGCGACCCCGAACTCCTCACCGTGAAGGCCACGCGCCTCCTCGAGGAGGCAGACGTCGTGCTCCACGACAAACTCCCTGGCCCCGAAATCCTCGACTCGATTCCCGAGGACAAACGCGAGGACGTCGGAAAGCGCGCCGGCGGCGAGCGAACCGAGCAGGCCGACATCAACGCCCGGCTGGTAGAGCTCGCCGAGGAAGGCAGGGACGTGGTTCGACTGAAGGGCGGCGACCCGTTCGTGTTCGGTCGCGGTGGTGAAGAGATGGTGTACCTCGCCGACCACGATGTGCCGTTCGAAGTGGTACCCGGCATCACTTCTGCCGTCGCCGCACCCGCCGCAGCAGACATCCCGGTCACCCACCGCGAGCACGCCTCCAGCGTCTCGTTCGTCACCGGCCACGAGGACCCCACGAAGGACGGATCGGCGGTGGACTGGCGGGCGCTCGCGGACACCGGCGGCACCATCGTCGTGCTGATGGGCGTCGGGAAGCTCCCCGAGTACACCCAGGAACTCGTGAACGCCGGCATGGACCCCGAGACGCCGGTCGCGCTCATCGAGAAGGGGACGCGGCCCGGCCAGCGCGTCGCTCGCGGCACCCTCGACACCATCGTCGACGCGCGCGACGACGCCGGCATCGAACCGCCCGCGGTCACGGTCATCGGCGGCGTCGCGGGCGTGCCGGAGGTGCTGGAATGAACGTCGCCGTCTTCCGGCCCGACGACGAGCGCCTCGCGGACGCCGTCTCCCTCCTCGAATCGCTCGGCTCCACCCCCATCGCCGACCCGATGCTCGCTGTCGAACCCACCGGAGCCGTTCCCCGCGACGACGCCGATTTCACCGTCCTCACGAGCAAGACCGGCGGCGAACTCGCCGCAGGCGCCGAGTGGGAACCCGGCGAAACGACGCTCTGTGCCATCGGGGACGCGACCGCGGCGGCGTGCCGCGACGCCGGCTGGACGGTCGACCTCGTCCCCGAGGAGTACACGAGTTCGGGGCTCGTCGCCGCGCTCGAAGACCGCGTCGACGGCGGACGCGTCGAGGTCGCGCGCTCTGACCACGGATCTGTGGTGCTCACGGACGGCCTGAACGACGCCGGCGCGTTCGTCCACGAGACCGTGCTGTACGAACTCGTCCGGCCGAACGGCGCGGGCGAATCGGTCGAACTGGCCGTGGGCCGGGACCTCGACGCGGCACTGTTCACGTCCTCGCTCACGGTCGAACACTGGCTCGATGCCGCCAGCGAACGCGGCGTCCGGGACGCGGCGCTCGCCGGCCTGAACGACGCCGTCGTCGGCTGTATCGGCGCTCCGACTCGTGAGACAGCCGAGAAGAGCGGTGTCAGCGTCGACGTCGTACCCGAGGACGCGGACTTCGAGCAGTTGGCGCGCGCAGTCTGCGGCGAGCGGTAAAATCTACGTTCGAGAACGGCACAAACCCACAGAAGACTTTTCGCGGCTGGCAGGGACTAGCTCCACATGTCCGCCAGACGTCGCGTTCTCGGTCTCGCCGCTAGCACACTGGCCGCAGCTGCTGGCTGCAACGCTGCTCCTGACTTTAGTAGTGACCCCGCTACCCCCAACACGACGACGCTCCCTGCCAACGAACGAGCGAGAGCCGAAGCCGACCCGATCAGCGTCGAGCGAACTGTCTCTGACTCCGACAACGAGTACATCCCCGAGAACGACACCGTTCGATACGCAGCGATAGCCTCTGGCGGTAGCGTCGATGAGTATCACTACGTCTCGTTCGACGAGTGGGCCAACAACAAAGCGGAGACCGTCGCAGCGAGGGGAACCAGAGAGTTCCTCGAAACGCGCCTGCAGAACACGGCGTTCGTGTCGGTCCGAAGCGGCAGTTTCGAGCGACCGACGCCCTACGTCGAGGTCGTTCACCGTACCGAAGTCGATGATTCGGGTACCGTCGTCAACGAACCCGAGATATCCGTCTCACGACTCGTCGAAGCGACGCCCAGCAGTATCACTGTAACCGCGGACATCGCCATCGCCGGGAAGTCAGTCACGCGGGAGTATCCCGTGTTCGTACTGAACGCCGTCGTCGAGCAGCTGTGGACGACAGACGGCCCTTGAGTGAAGTAAAAAGCGGGTAAAGCGCGAGTTTGTGAGCGTTCAGTAGATGAAGAGAGCGGTGTTCTGAGAGACCATTTCCTGGTTTTGCCGCTCGTGCGCTCTGAGAAGCCAGCCTCGTGATTTTTGCACCCGGTTTCGTGGTGAATGTCGACGCCAGTAAATCCTATACCACGATATCAAATCACAGATGGTGGGCTGTATCAGTGGTAATGGAAACGCTCGTTCGATGGCAATTCACGATCGGCCAGACAGATGTGGATTGGTCAGTGGTCAGCGGCGAGATTCGCGGAAGCGAACGACTGTTCCGCGATCGCTACGCTCGCATATCCTTCGGCGGACTGCCCCAGTCGTCGCCACCATGATGGAGGTGAGAACTCTCGGATCGGCGGTGGCAGTCGAAGAACAACAATCGGCCGTTACGGGGATTCACCCTCACCAAGCTAGATGTGCAGGCCTCGTTCTCGGCGAGGCCGTCGAGTGTCCGAGTCGGTAGAAACAGCACACGGTCAACGAAGGCAGAACATGCTCGAATGGCCGGAGTCCCATAGAACACAGCACAAGACCGGGTTAGAGTCAGAAGGCCCCAACGACGACTAGCCAGAATTTTGTATAGTGAAATAGGATTCATTGGAGGTGGTGGTGGAGCAGGTAGAGGACACAGAAACGTGTCGGTTAGAGCGCCAAACCCGGTATTTCGGCGGAACCAACCCATTTATCCTCCTGTGGCGGTTCGGCAGCTGAACAGACGACGCTGCTATCCGTGAACAGACCAGGGATTAGATCTCAGCCGAACCCGGATTCGAGACCGGATTGACCGAGATAGTCGAATTTTGAATCGAAAATGTACGCCACACACCACAGCAACCAGTGACGTGGCAGAAGAGACCGATCAGCGCAAAGGAGGAACGAAAAAGACCCCGTCTCGATCTCGAGAAGAGATATAAGCTGCAGGAGCCCGCTCTACTGGCCAGGTGATGTGGAAACGTCCGCGCCGGGCATCATACAGCCTGAGTCTAGCCGAACTCTGTGTCCGGCATAGTAGAACGCGCAACAGGAATAAACCAGATACTGCGATACAAAATTCTCGAACGGCAGTGCTCAGAAGGAGACAGCCAGCACACCTGATGCTATTCGATACGAGTCCGGGCGGCAGGCCGGCAGTTTATACCGGAGAGCGCGCTATCCACTCCCGATGGACGCCCCGGTTCCGGAACTCGAAACGCGCGCAAACGCCTGCGCGGACGCGCTCGAAGACGCGGACAGCGTGCTGTTGGCCTCGCACATCGACGCCGACGGCCTCACGAGCGCGGGCATCGCGTCGACGGCGCTCGAACGCGCCGAGATCCCCCACGACGTCGTCTTCTCGAAGCAACTGGACGACGAGGAGATCGCGGGCATCGCCGCCCACGACCACGAGACCGTGCTGTTCACTGACTTCGGAAGCGGGCAACTGGAAACGATCACCGAACACGAGGACGACGGCGACTTCACGCCGGTAATCGCAGACCACCACCAGCCCGCGGACGCGGACACCGAGTTCCACCTGAATCCGCTGCTGGAGGGTGTGGACGGCGGGAAAGAGCTGTCAGGTGCCGGCGCGAGTTACGTACTCGCGCGTGCGTTGCTCGGCGAGAGCGCGACCGACCTCGCTGCGCTGGCGGTGGTCGGCGCCGTCGGCGACATGCAGACAAAGGAAGGCGAGCTCGTTGGCGCGAACGTCGAGATCGCCGCAGAAGGCGTCGAAGCCGGCGTTCTCGACACCGCGAAGGACCTCGCGCTGTACGGCACGCAGACGCGTCCGCTCCCGAAACTGCTGGAGTACGCGAGCGAGGTGTACGTCCCCGGCATCACGAACGACCAGGGCGGCGCGGTGCGGTTCCTCGATTCACTCGACCTGGACTTGCACGACGGCGGGGACTGGCGGACGTGGGCGAGTCTCGACGTCGATGAGCGCCAGACCGTCGTGAGCGGACTCGTCAAGCGCGCTGTCCGGAACGGCGTGTCTACTGACAAGGTGACGGACCTCGTTGGGACGACGTACACGCTCACCGAGGAGACACCTGGCACCGAGCTCCGTGACGCGAGCGAGTTCTCCACGCTACTGAACGCGACAGCTCGGTACGAGCGCGGAGACGTCGGGTTAGCTGTCTGTCTCGGGAATCGGGACGGGGCGCTCGACGCCGCCCGCGAACTGCTCCAGACCCACCGACGAAACCTCTCCGAGGGACTGGCGTGGGTGAAAGACGAGGGCGTCACCGTCGAGGAGGACCTCCAGTGGTTCCACGCCGAGGACCGCATCCGGGAGACGATCGTCGGCATCGTCGCAGGGATGGCGATGGGCGCCGAGGGCGTCGAGAGCGACCGCCCGATCGTCGGCTTCGGGAACAAGAACGACGAGGAGGTGAAAGTGTCCGCGCGCGGCACACCCGCGCTCGTGAAGCAGGGACTCGACCTTTCGGTAGTGATGGGCGAAGCATCCCAGACGGTCGGCGGCGACGGCGGCGGCCACACGGTCGCTGCAGGGGCGACTGTGCCGAAGGGGCAGGAACGAGCGTTTCTCGACGCTGCGAGCGACCTCGTCGACGACCAACTGCGCTGAGAATCTCGTTTTCGGCGGCGCAAGTGGCTGATACAGTAGACGAGCCGCGAACAGCGTGGCGTCTGTGGGCAACAGTTCGCCACGCCCCTGGATTTTGATATCCCATCATAGAGTTTATTGGGACGGATTTCGATTGTGAGTGAGGGCCAGAAAATCAGTTGTTCGGGCACTAGAAGCCGTAGAATCCGAGAGGGAGGGGGTATCCCGATGTTCAAAGAGAGAAAGAGTGATTCGGCGACGCCGAGACGCCAGGCGTCGCCAGTTACCAGTAGAAGTTCGTGCTAGCATCCTCTCGTGCTGATAGCTATCGATCTTCTCAGGAGGACGATCCGAAGAAGATTCACTCAGCAATCACGTGCGCGCGGCCCAGCGCTACGACACTATGTTACCGCGGGCTGGGCTCAACACTGGAAGGAATCCAGAAGCCCAGCAACCATTGACTCCGCAGGCTACGCGACGCGCCTCGCGTTGGGGAGCACGTCGGCCATTTCCAGCGGAGTGTCCGAGGGCCCCGAGCGGCCGCCCGGACCATTCCACCGAACTGGCCCCGCGACACCGGAATCGAGAACCCCACTTTCGTTTAAGTCGGGGCGAGTACATTACGTCAATGAATCCTATTTTGGGATATAGAATTTTTCTGGCGGTGGTTCGTCGACGAGCGGCGAACAGAGTTACTCGTGGAACTCGCTGTACGAGATGGCGCCCTGTTCGACGATCCGCTGGCTCTCGGGGACCTGGCCGTCCGGAGGCTGGGTTCCCTCCGCGGGGCCGCCAGGTTCGCCGACGACGAGGCGACCGATCATGCCGAGTGACTTGTGTGGGATACAGAAGTAATCGTACGTGCCCGGCACCTCGAACGTGTGATCGAACGACGCTCCCTGCTCGGACAGGATACCGCTGTCCCAGGGTTCTGCGTCCTGGGGGATGCGGCGCACGGACGCCCCACCCGTCCCCTTGGCGTACGCTGTCGACGAGTGGCTTCCGCTATCGATCACCCACGTAATCGTCTCCCCTGGTTCGACGTACAGACCGATCGGGTTGAAGTAGTAGTTCCCGCCCTCAGTGACCATCTGTACGGTGTTCGTGGCGCCCGCGCCGCCGCCCGCCGTCCCCGTCTGGGTTCCGCCAGCGGTCTCGTTCGTCGTCCCACCCTGTGTCGTCTGGTTCCCCTGAGTGGTCTCGCCCTGTGTCGTCTGCGCCCCTTCTGTCGTGCCCGCCTGCGTCGTCTCGGTGGCCTGGGTGGTCTGCGTAGCCTGTGTCGTGCCGGCCGTGGTGGTCTGCGTCTCGCCCGCTCCAGTCGTGGTTCCGCCACCGCCGTCGCCCTCCGGATTGCCACACCCGGCGATGCCGACCAGACCAGCAGTCGCGACGAGTGACCCCTTCTTGAGGAATGCGCGTCGTTCCATGGAACACCGTACTATCAACAGAAGGACAAGGATAGTGGCACCGTACGTGCAGGTTCGTTGTCGCGTGGTAGTGGATTGAAGGCGTACAAGTCAGCAGAGTGATACCGGGGCTGGAAGGTGATAGTGACGGTGCCGACCGACGACGACTTTAATCGGCCCACCCAATCGCCATCTATGACCGACCTGACGCCCGAAACGTTCGAGGAGGAGAAGTACGTGGACTACTTCCCGAAGCTCCAGACCGCGTACAAGCGCGCGTTCAACGAGATGAACGAGGAGTACGACTCGGACCTCGTCCACCGCATCGACCAGCAGATCCTCGCGGAGAGCGAACCCCACTACGAGGGCGACGGCGAGTTCACTGTCGACCTCCCCGAAGACCCCCTCGAGCGACTCGACGGCGTGCTCGCGAGCGACGAGAAGGTCGACGCCGTCCTCGAGCGGTACATCCAGGAGATCCGGACGCAACTCCGTCGCATCTTCGGGGTCGGCGACGAAAAGGCCTAAGCACCGCGAGCGCCAACCCACGCCTATGAGCACCGAGAGTCAGGACGGGACGGACCTCGAGGAGCGCGTCAACAACTTCCTGCGCCGGAACTTCCCGCAGATTCAGATGCACGGCGGCACTGCCGCGATCCAGAGCATCGACCGGGAGAGCGGGGAGGTCCACCTCCAGCTCGGCGGTGCGTGTTCGGGGTGTGGCATCTCCCCGATGACGATCCAGGCCATCAAGTCCCGGATGACCAAGGAGATCCCCGAGGTCGAGACCGTCCACGCCGAGGCCGGCATGGGTGGCGACGGGGGAAGCAGTGGGATGAGCCCGTCGTTCCCCGGTGAAGAGACCAGCGACGACGGTGGCGACGAAGACGAAGGCCCGCAGGCGCCGTTCTAGTCCGCCTCAGCCCTCGACCTAGTCCGCTTCAGTCCTCGGTCCAGTAGTAGAGTTCTTCCTTCTCGACGCCACAGTTCGGACACGTATCCGGGAGCCCGTCGTCTATCTCGCCCATCTCCCCGCAGTTCGTACAGCGCCACATCAACTCGGCCTCGCCGTACTCGTGGCCCGCCCGGGCGTGCTCGACGCTCAGGCTCTCGACGCCCTCACGCGTCGTGACGAAGAAGCCGCCGCGCTCGAAGCCCCGTATCTTGCCGATCTTCTCGCCGTCCTCGTTGTAGACCGGCTGCCCGAGGTCGAGTTGCATGATCTCCTCGCTCGCCTCCTTCTCTCCTTCCTCCGACGGTGTTTCACCGTGGCCACTCATACGGGGAACTACGCCGGCATCAGGCATAAATCCAATCGCCGACCGGCGAGGGTGCGGTCTCGTGCAGTGAGGACGACGAAACTCACCGCGAGCGAGAGCGGGCCGACGACTGACCACCGCGCGAACGAAGTGAGCGCGACAGTCACGTGGCCGGAGGCGAACGTGACGTCGTCAGAGCTTGCTCTGACGGAAGGAGGGAGGAGCGCTTTTTGGCGTAGCTTTTTGCCAGGGAGTGAGGCGCGTAAGCGCCGAACGACCGCAGCAAAAAGTACTACATGAAGTCCGCGATGCCGCTTTGCTTGTTCTTGTCGTTTTGGAAGATGCTCTCGAGGTTCCGCTCGAGTTTCTCGAGGCGCTGTTTCGTGTACGGGCGGCAGTCGTAGTCCTCCGCGACCTGAATCGCGGTGTCCATGTACTTGTTCACAGAGCCCTCGTGGACGGTGAGGTTCACGCGCCCGCCACACTCCCGGCAGTCCCCCGAGAGGGGCATCCGGCGGTACTTCTCCCCGCAGTCCAGACACCGTGTCTCCTGTCTGCTGAACGCCCGGAGATTCCCGTGGAGGTCTGGCAGGAAATGGTACTCGATGACGCGCTCGGCGACGTCCGTCTCGTCGACCGCGCGGAGCTTCCGCGCGAGTTCGAGCTGGGCGTCCATCTTCTCCATCATCGATCCGAGCGTCTTGTACGCCGAGAGGTCCGGGCCGAGCGCGATGTTCGACGTGTCGTGTGTGTGCGCGAAGTCGGTGTACTCGCGGTCCGTGCCAAGGTTCTGCTCCGCGATGGTGACCTCGTCCTCCCAGTCGCCGGGGTCCTCCATGCGCCGCGTCGCCTCGTAGAACTCCCGTGGATACTGCTCGACGACGTCCATGTTGTGCGCCTCGTCGTCGATCTCGGTCGGGTCGATGCGCGAGGACATCACCAGCGGCGCGTCCATGCGGCCGCCCCGCTTGTCCGGCAGGAACGACTTAGAGAAGTTCACGAGGCCGTCCATCAGGAGCATCACGCAGTCCTCGTCCCCGTCGCAGTTGGCGGTGTACAGGTTGTTCGCTACAAACGTGTGCGTCTCGGAGACAGTGATGGAGTAGGTCGCGTCGACATCACTCCGAACGAATTCCACAGACGAGACTTCGTCGGCGGCGACGCTTCCACCGTCGGTGATGGCAGAAGCCGAGGCTCCGGTCTTCACCGGAGCTTCCCCCGGGTACGCCGGCAGCGCATCGCCTGCTTCGACGTCTCGGGCGTCGACGCGCTCCGTTTGTTCCCCGTTCCAGCGGAGGAGCGGGTGGTCCGGAGTCACGGTCAGTTCCTGCCCGCTCTTCGTCTCAACCTCGACGAGATGGTCGGGCGCCACGTGCTTCGACACGGCATCGACCTGCTGAAGCGTCTCCTCACCGTCCTCGGTCACCGATGGGACGAGCACGTCGCCGTCGAGTTCCTGTACGAGTGTGCCGAAGTCGTCCTCGTCGGCGGTTTCGGGGTCAAGGCGTTCCTCCACGAGTGCCTCGATGGGGTCGTAGTGCCACTCACCGTGTTCATCCTCGAACCACACCTTCGTCTCAGGGTGGAAGCAGTTCCGGCGTTTCGCCGCGTGAAAGTACGGATGAGCGTATCCGACGGCGGCGCTCGTGAACCCGATTACTCGTCCGACCACCGCGGCGGACGTGTGGGGCGCCATCCCGAAGACGAGTTCGCCGACCAGGTCGTCGCGGTCCTCGACCTCGTAGAACGGGTCGAGACCGTAGTACTCCGTGAGGAGGTCGTCGACGAAGTCCGCGGTCTTGAGCATGTGCTCGGCGGCACCGTCCGAGAGTACGACGTCCTGTACGCGGAGTTCGACCAGTTGGTCGTCGTGTTCGAGGGGGTCGCCGCGAACGTCCTCCGTGTACCCGAGGTCGCGCAACTGGTCGACAGTAACGTCGAGTTCGCTCGCGCGCACCGACGTCACCGGGAGGTCGGTCATGTCGTAGCGCACGGTGCCGTCCTTGAACGAGGAGACGCCGTGTTTCGCGCGGAGCACGCCCTTCTCCATCGGTTCGGGCGCCTTCTCCGAGGACATCAACCCCTTGACGCCTTTCAACACGTCGAAGGCGTTCTCGCGCTCGCCGACCGCCTGGAGGGCGTCCCGGTACTCGGCCTGCACGTCGACGGTCTGGGTCTCGACGTTGTCGAGTTCGCGCTCGCAGCGCGGACACTCGACGCGCCCCGCCTCGTCGGGTTCCGCGGCGATGCCACAGTCCGGGCACTCGTAGTGGGGGTCGGTCCACGTCCCGCAGTCCTCACACCGGGGTTCGAACGTCTCCTCGCCGCAGTCCGGGCACTCCCGGACGCCGAGGCGGACGTCGACCTCGCCGGGCGTGTCGCTCATCTCGGGGGCGTGGCGCGCGGCCTTCCCGACGTCGCGCTGGCTGCCGCCGGCTTCGCCGATGGGGAACAGCGTGTGGACGGCAGGCGAGAGGTCCCGGGATTCGGACTTCTCCGGGCGGCCCATGCGATTGCCGATGCGGGTCGGCGCGCGCTCCCGCACCGCAAACGGCGCCACCTCACGGACGGCTTTCATCGCGTTCGGCCATTCGCGGGCCTCGTCGCTCAGGCCGTCCCACTCGCGGTCGAGATTCTCCGTAACGCCCAGGGAGCGCGCGAGCGGGAGCCAGTCGGGGACGCGAATCGACTGCTCGCTCTGCGTGTGTTCGACCAGTAGTGCCTCCAGAGCCTCGCGGACGGCCTCAGTATTCGGGAGGACGAGGTCGCCAGCGGACTCGTCGGTCGCTCTCGACGACGCCGCTCCGTCCTCGACGGTCGCGCCGGCGACGGCGTTTGCGAGCGCGACGAAGCCCTGAATCTCGACGTCGTGCCAGAGGTACGTGTACGCGGGGTGAAGCGGTACGTCGTACTCGGTCGCCCACTCGAGTGCCTGGTCGGCGTCCGGGTTCTCGAGGTCGGCGTACGGCGAGTCCCGGAGCGCCTGCACGTCGGCGCCCGCTGCTTCGAGGTCCTGTATCCACCACTCGGGCGCGTACGATGCGGGCGCGAGGTCGTGGTTGTTCTCCACGAACTCCCCGAAGTTCACGAGGTACTCGCCGACGTCGAGGATGTCCACGACGCCGTTGCGCACCTCGAGGGCCTCCTCGGGGTCGTCGATGCGGCGCACGTCGCCGTTCGCGAGTTTCACGGTCGGGCCTTCGATGGAGTCGACGGGCACGACGCCCGCCGCCTTCCCCGGCCGCTCGGTCTTGATCTGGGTGCCAGTGGCGAGGAAGTCGTCGACGAGGTGCATCGTCGCGGGGTGGACGCCCGCCGTCGCGAACCCGTGGTTCCGGGCGCGGCCGTAGCGCAGACGGAAGCCGCCCGTCTGTGAGGGGTGCCCGAAGACCGGGCGGCCCGCGATGAGGTCCCGCAGGAACTTCTTCGAGGGGTCGACGCGGGGCGGTCCGTCGGGCTCCGAGGCCGCCTCGGGCGCGTCGCCCGTGGTGTCGGCGCTCGCGTCCGCCGACTCCGCCTGGTCGTCCTCGTTTCCGTCGTCCTCGCCGATGGTGCCGTCGATGAGGTCCTGAAGCCACGGCCACTCGACCTCCTCGAGGTTCCGCGTGTAGCGCTGGATCTTCGGGGCTTTCAGCGCGATACCCTCCGCGAGCACGAGACACATCCCGCCGCGCGGCGAGTTGGTGTCGATGCGTTCGAGGTCGCGGAACCCATCCACCTCCTCGTTGCCCGTCGCCTCCCCGTCGAGCATCACGGGGCAGTTGTTCGTGATGAACTTCGTCTCCTTGTCCTTCGGGGAGTACTGGAGGCCCGTTTCGGTGTCGTAGAGCGCGACCTCCTCGGCGTAGCGCTCGACCTCGTCGTCGCGGGGCTGGAACGCCTCGATGTCGAGCAGCGAGCGCGCGTAGTCGGCGACGAGGACAGACAGCGCCTGGGCAGTACCACCGGCAGAGCGAATCGGACCGGCGTAGTAGACGGCGACGTACTCGGTCCCGTCGTCGTTCTGGTTCACCTCGACGCGGTCGATGCCCTCAATGGGCGCGGCGACCACGCCCTCGGTGAGCAGGGCGACGGCCGTGCGGACCGCGCCCTCGACCTTTCCGGCGTTCGTCTCGTAGTCGCCGACGGTGCCCTCGACGAAGTCCTCGACGAGTTCGAGGGCGGCCTCCTCGCGGCTCATTTCGCCCTCCAGGTCGCGGACGCGTTCGGCGACGCCGTCGATGCCGAGGATGTTCTCGACGCGGTCGGCCATGTCGCGGGCGACCGGAATCTCGACCTCCGGGTTCGGGTCCTCTCCCCGGGACTTCGCGCGCTCGGCGACATCGAAGGCGTTCTCGAGTCGCGATTCCAGGGATTCGAAGTAAGCCTCGTCTTCCGGACGCATCAGAGCCAGAGGTCGAGGTCGGTGGCGTCGTCGTGCTCGCGCTCCAGTGTGGTGTCGAGTTCGCACACGTAGACCTCGCCCGCGAATACGGTCGCGCGGTCGAGGTGGCCGGCGAGCGCCTGCCCCGAGCGCCGCGAGAGAACGGCGTGCGTGTGGGCGAACAACTCCCCCTCCAGCAGCGAGATGTTCCCGACGCAGGCGGCGACCTCCAGGGGTTCCTCGAAGCGCGCGGCCTTGTACTCGAAGTCGTCCTGGTCGTAGTACCAGAGTTCGGCGTCCTGGACCGCGCCCATGGCGGTGAACCACGCCGCGTCGAGGTCCTCGGCGGCGGCCAGTTCCTCGAGTTCCTCGCGCCAGTCGGCGCCGTGCTCGAGGCGTGCGAGGAACTCGCGTTCGGTTTCGACTTCGCGAACGTTCATGACCACGTCATTGCTGCGAGGGAGGAAAAGTCCTGCCGTCTCACCGGCGGGCGACGGCAACGAGTGCGCGGTCGGTCACCGGACGAGCGAAGCGGACCGCTGGTCGGTTAGAACTACGGAGTAAGGGTCGATGCGCACGCGGCGGCGAGTCGGCCTATCGCCACGCCGGCAGCGGTGTGGCGTCGTTGGCCGTCATCGATACCCACGCCTCGTCGCGGGAGATGTCGGCGATGACGAGTCGGGAATCCGACCCGTCACCGTCGAGGGAAGCCATCACGTCGGTCCCGGAGTCACGCGGCGTCGGCGGACACGCGGCATCAGTCGCCATGACGTATGGTATAACATCACACCGTGTACTTAACTCCACCGGACTGATGCGCACACGCGGCACCCGGGTGGCGCGCACGCGGTAACTATTCTGGTCCCAGTTGAAGGCGACTTGAGTACCAGTTGAAGGCCGAAAGGGAAGCGTTCAGGCCCAGTCGTTAGGAAAATTTCTCTTGACTGGCCGTCAGGAGCGGTAAGTTTATCACTATAGATTCGTAACCCGAGCATGGATGACAGACACTGACAACCTTTCCCGTCGGCGCTTCCTGAAAGGAACGGGAGCCGCCGCGACCGCCGCAGCCCTCGCCGGCTGTACCGATGGCGGTAGCCAGCCCGACACCACCGAAGAACCGACCACCGGAGGCGACCAGACCACCGGGGGCGACCAGACCACCGAGGGGGAGTTCCAGTACGACCCGTCCCGACGCTACCGCAGCGTCATGACCGGCACGGCTTCCACGATGGACCCGATCAAGGCGACCGACACCGCCTCCGGTCGGTTCATCCGGAACATCTTCGACTGCCTCACCACGTATCCGAACGGCGAGGCTAACGCGGAGAACCTGCTCGCCACCGACTACACCACGTCGAACAACGGCAAGCAGATCACGTTCAAGCTCAAGGAGGGCGCGAAGTACAACAACGGCGACGAAGTGACCGCTGACGACGTCGTGTACTCCTGGGAGCGACTCGCCGCCTCCAGCAACTCGCGGCGCGCCGGCTTCCTGCTCAATTTCCTCGGCATCCAGCACGAGACGATGGAGCAGCCGGACAACGACGACGACGGCAGCGAGCCCCAGACGGTGTACAAGCCGGGCACGCTGGCCATCGAACCCAACGGTGACTACGAGGTTACGCTCAAGCTCAAGCAGCCGTTCTACGCGGCCATCGAACTGATCGCGTACTCCTCGTTCGCGCTGGTCCCGAAGAACATCGTCGGCGACCTCGAGTCGGTCAGCGACCCGAAGATGCCGTACGACGAGTTCGCCACCAAGAACCCGGTCGGCGCGGGCCCGTACACGCTCGCCGACTGGCAGCAGGCGACGAACATCAGCATCGACGCTCGCGACGACTGGCACGGCGGCGACGTGATGAACGCCGGGATGGACGTCAGCGTCTTCACGGAGATCAACCCCGCGTACACGTACGCGACCGTGAACGTCAACGCGGACGGCCCGGTCATCCCGTCCTCGCGTTACAAGCCCGAGCTCCGCAACTTCGAGGGCACCGACGACAAGGGCCGCCGCTACGGCACCTACGGTCCCTTCGAGCCGAACGGCATGACGGCGGAGTACTACGAGGTTGCGACGCTGTCCACGTACTACTACTCGTTCAACTGCCCGGCGGTCCCGGGTCCGGTCCGGAAGGCCGTCGCGTACGCGATGAGCCAGGAGACGATCAACAACCAGATCATCTCGACGCCGAGCAAGCCGGCGTACTTCTTCACGCCTCCGGCGCTGTTCCCCGGCGGCGCGACTCGCTACAACGAGCTCCAGAGCGAGTACCCGTACAGCGGGAAGGCCAAGATCCAGCAGGCCCGGCAGGTCATGGAAGACGCGGGCTACAGCTCGGACAACCAGTACACGCTGAACTTCGACATGTACAGCAGTCTGGCGTCTAGCTGGGGTCAGCAGGCGTACACGCTGCTCCGCGACAAGCTCGCACAGGCGCACATCAACCTGCAGCTCCGCACGGCCGACTGGTCGACGTTCCTCCAGCGCGGTCGCAACGGGAACTTCGAGATGTTCACCCTCGGGTGGATCGCGGACTACCCCGGCGCAGACAACTTCATCTCGCTGATGAACCCGCCGAACACGATGACGCCCGACGGGTCGGCCTACTCGAACTGGGGCGCACTCGACACCGACGCAGTCCAGCGCGCCAAGGACGCCTGGAAGAAGATCGAGAACAACATGGGTCTCTCCGAGGAGGCCGCCAAGGCGCGAGCCGAGGCCTACCTCACCATCGAGCGCGCGAACTGGGAGGACGCGGTGCTCCTGCCGTTCGAGCACGGCATCCGCCAGAGCTACAGTTACGATTGGATCGAGGCGCCGCGCTTCGGTGCGATGGGCTCGTCCCGGTCGAAGGAGAACAACGTCAAGATCGGCGACCGCGGACAGTACGAGTAACGAATTAAGTAGCCCTCCACCAGCCGCCCTGGCGTTTTTTCGGACACGAAACCAGCCAGTTTCCACGCGCAGAGCCCCCAAAACGCAAGACCTAAACGACCATAACAGACATAAAAGAATGCAAACGAGTACCACAACTCGTAGGACATACTCATGAGCCGCTGGACCTACTTCGCAAAGCGATTCGTTCTCGCGATACCGGTGATACTGTTCGGAACGTCGCTGACGTTCTTCATCATCTACGCGGGTCCCATCGACCCGGCGTACGCGATCCTCGGGATCAAAGCGACGCCCGAAGCGGTCGCTCGGATCCACCGACAACTCGGCCTGAATCAACCCCTCTGGGAGCAGTGGATCGACTACGTCATCGACATGTTCCTGTTCAACCTCGGGGATTCGTGGGTCATCTCCCCGGACACACCCGCAATGCAGGTCATTCTGGCGTTCGCGCCCCGGACGATCCTGATGGGCGCGTGGGCGATCCTGCTGCCGCTGTTCATCGGTATCCCGCTGGGCTTCTACGCGGGCCTCAATCCGAACACGCTCGGCGACTACACCGCGTCGTTCGGTGGCATCGTCTGGCGGGCGATGCCGAACTTCTGGCTCGCCGTGCTGATGCTCATGATCTTGTCCCGCTCGGAGCAGTTCCTCTTCGGATTCGACTGGGAGAGTTTCATCTACTCTACGAACGTCGCGGGCGCGCCGGACATGAAGAACATCTTCAAACCGAAGAACTTCATCATGGCGTCGAAGCTCGTGATTCCCGGCGCGCTCGTCCTCGGGTCGGCGTCGATGGGTAACGAGATGCGCATCGGGCGCACCGCGTTCCTCGAGGCCAGAAACTCGAACTACGTCGAGATGGCGCGCGCAAAGGGAGTTCCCGGCCGCTCCATCGTCTGGAAGCACATCTTCCGGAACGCACTGCTGCCCCTGATCCCCGTCATCACCGCGGAGGCCGGCGTGCTCATCGGCGGGTCGGTGCTCATCGAAACGGTGTTCGGTATCAACGGCATCGGGTGGCTGTTCCTCACCGCAGTGACGAGTGGGGACCTGCCGCTCGCAGGGTCGCTGATGTACATCTTCATCCTCCTACTCGTGGGCATGAACATCGCACAGGACTTCCTGTACACCATCGTCGACCCACGGGTCGGGTTCGAGGGATAACACATGCGAAACGAGACTGAACGAGAAGACACGACGCTCGTACAGCGAATCAGAAACAACCCCGGACCCGCAGCGCGTTGGGGGGCCGTCATGGCCATCCTCATCGCCGTCGAGTTCGGCGCGCTCGTGGGCGGGTTGATGGCCGTCCCGTGGGGTTCGATTGTCAACCCCATCGCGGACGCGATTCCGGTGCTCGGCAGCATCATCGCGTCCATCGCGTCGGTGTTCGCGGGCATCGGTGACCGACTCGCCGACCTGCCGACGCTGCTCGACCGGTCGCTCATCCCGAACCGGGGATACTACCACCCCGAGCAGGGCTGGGTGAACACCTTCCTCGGCCTGTCCTCCCGGCACGCCTGGATGCTCCGCGTCGCACTGGTGTACGTGTACGCGTTCGTCTTCCTCTACTGGGCGTGGCGCGGCTACCTCGTGTTCCGCCGCCACTACCGGTACGCGGACTGGTCGCCCGCCGACGACATCGTCGACCGGTTCCGCGGCCACAGCTGGGGCCAGTTCGGACTCGTCATCGTCGCTATCTTCCTCATCATGGCGGTGTTCGCGCCGACGGTCAGCCCGACCACCCAGGAGGCGAACATCATGAATCCGTACGGGCACAACACTACGTACTACGACGCCCAACTCGACACCACGCGCACGGTGACGGTCGGTCTGGCGAACATCCAGACGACCTCGAAGGGCGCACAGAGCAACGTCGGGCCGTGGACGACCGACAAGTTCGGCAGATTCCATCCGTTCGGGACGTTACCGTCCGGGAAGGACCTGTTCACGTTCATGGCGTACGGCGCCCGGATATCGCTGTTCATCGGCATCTTCGCGTCGACGATAGCGGGCGGTATCGCGCTCTCGCTCGCGCTCCTCACTGCCTACTACCAGGGCCTCGCTGACCTGACGGCGGTCGTGACGGCCGACGCGTTCTCCGCGATGCCACAGCTGCTCGTGCTCATCATGCTCCTGGAGGTGCTGAAGAACCACTGGATAAAGGAGATCTACAGTGGGGCGTTCCTCCTCGCGTTGCTGTTCGGCATATGGGGGTGGATGTACCTGTGGCGTGCGGTCCGTGGCCCCGCGTTCCAGATCGTGGAGAACGAGTGGGTGCTCGCGGCCGAAGGGTTCGGTGAGCGCCCGTGGAACATCGTGCGCAAGCACGTCGCGCCGTACATCATCAGCTACCTGCTGATCTACCTCTCGATGTCCCTCGGTGGGTACATCGTCGGGGCGGCGGGCCTCTCGTACCTGGGGCTCGGCGTCCTCCCGCCGACGCCCGAGTGGGGGCGCGCCATCGCGATGGGGCAGGGCCTCATCCAGACCCGCTCGTGGCACATCTCCATCATCCCGGGCGTCGCGATCACGCTGCTCGTGCTCGGGTTCAACGCGTTCGGAGACGGCATCCGTGACGCAATCGACCCGCAGTCCAGCGGTGACGACGCTGCCGCTGAGACCGCGGCCGCAGGGGGTGGTGCCTGATGAGTCAGCAAGAATACGCCGCAGACGAGCGCACAGACCAGAAACCGCTGCTGCAGGTGGAGAACCTCCAGACGACGTTCTTCACCGACAAGGAGACGATCCGCGCCGTGGACGGCGTGAGCTTCGACATCGACCGCGGCGAGTCGGTCGGCATCGTCGGCGAGTCCGGATCCGGAAAGTCGGTGACCGCGCGCTCCATCACGGGGCTCATCGACAACCCCGGGAAGGTCGTCGGCGGGTCCGTCCGCTACAAGGGCGAGGAGCTCACCGACAACTCCGAGAAGGAGTGGCAGAACGTCCGCGGGGGCGAAATCGCGATGGTGTTCCAGGACCCGCTTAGTTCCCTGAATCCCGTGTACACGGTCGGTAACCAGATCAAGGAGTCGCTGCGACTCCACCAGGGAATGCGGGGCAAGGAGGCCACCGAAGAGGCCATCGAACTCCTCGAAGCGGTCGGCATCCCGGACGCGCCGCGCCGCGTGAAGGAGTACCCCCACCAGTTCTCCGGTGGAATGCGCCAGCGCGCGGTCATCGCGGTGGCGCTGGCCTGCGACCCCGACCTGCTCATCTGCGACGAGCCGACGACCGCGCTCGACGTCACCATCCAGGCCCAGATTCTGGAGCTACTGGAGGACCTGAAGACCGAGCACGACCTCGGCATCATGTTCATCACCCACGACATGGGCGTGATCGCGGAGATCACGGACCGCGTGAACGTGATGTACGCGGGCGAGATGGTCGAGTCCGCGCCCGTCGTGGAACTGTTCGAGAACCCGAAGCACCCCTACACGCAGGGACTGCTAGAGAGCATCCCCGGAAACAGCGAGAGCGACGAGCTCACGACCATCGAGGGCGAGGTGCCGACGCCGAACGAACCGGCGACGTACTGCCGGTTCGCGCCGCGGTGCCCGAAGGCCTTCGACGACTGCGAGCAGGTTCACCCGGTGAACGTGGAGGTTGCGGAGGGCGTCGACGACCACACGGCGGCGTGCCTGCTCTATCCGGAAGACGTCTCGCAGGACGAGGCGGTCGAGTTGCATCAGTCTCGCACCGATACCACCGAGAAGGAGGTGTCAGAATGACTACGCTCTATCAGGAGACGAAGGACGATGTGACGGCCGGTACGGGCGAAACGCTCGTCGAGTTGAAGGATCTGAAGACCTACTACGGCAAGGAAGGTGGACTCCTCGGCGGGTCCGCCGTGAAGGCCGTGGACGGCGTGAGCTTCGACATCAAGCGCGGCGAGACCCTCGGTCTCGTCGGCGAGTCCGGCTGTGGGAAGTCCACGCTCGGGCGCACGCTGATGCAACTCGAGGATGCGACGGGCGGTCAGGTGCTGTACGACGGCACCGACATCACGACGCTGTCGGGCTCCGACCTGAAGGAGTGGCGCCAGAACGTTCAGATGGTGTTTCAGGACCCGGACGGCAGCCTGAACGACCGCATGACCGTCGGGGAGATCGTCAGGGAACCCCTCGACGTTCACGACTGGAAAACGCCGAAGGAGCGCCGGAACCGCGTCCGAGAACTGCTCGAGACCGCAGGCCTTCAGCGGGAGCACTACTACCGCTACCCGTTCCAGTTCTCCGGTGGGCAGCGCCAGCGCGTCGGTATCGCCCGCGCGCTCGCGCTCGAACCCGACTTCCTCGTGCTCGACGAACCCGTGAGCGCACTCGACGTGAGCGTGCAGGCGAAGATCCTGAACCTCCTCAACGACCTCCAGGAGGAGTTCGGGCTGACGTACCTCATCATCGCCCACGACCTCTCGGTCGTCGAGCATATCTGTGACCGCGTCGCCGTGATGTACCTCGGCAACGTGATGGAGCTCGGGCCGGCGGATAACCTCTTCGAGGACCCGGCGAACCCGTACACGAACTCGCTGCTGTCGGCGATTCCGGAGCCGGATCCGACGCTGGAGAGAGACCGCATGACGCTCCGCGGGACGCCGCCGAGTCCGCGGAATCCGCCATCGGGGTGCGTGTTCCAGACGCGCTGCCCGATGAAGATCCGCCCCGAGGAGTACCGCGACTTGGACGACGGCGTCTGGGAGGGCATCCAGATCCTGCGGGAGGTGCTCCGCGAGCGCGGCAGCACCTCGAAGTCGGTGTCCGAACGGGTCAAGGAACTGCTCGGGGTTGACACCGGCGACGTCGACTTCGAGGAGGTCATCGACGACGTGTTCGAAGGCCACGACGTGCCGACGAACGTCAGGCAGCACGTCGATTCGGCTCTCGAGTGCGTCCAGCGTGACGACTTCCAGGCCGCGCGCGAGGAGATGCGCGAGGCGTTCGGGAGCGTCTGCGAGACGGAGGTTCCGGAGAACCACGTGGTCGACGAGGGCGGCCGAATCAGTCACTGCCACCGGCACACGGACGACTACGAGGAGCCCGGCGAGTTCCTCAAATCGCACGGGTACAGCCGATAACCACTCGTTCGATGTCCACCGCGACTGAGTCCGTCGAGGCGGAGGCCGACCAGGTCGGGCAGTTGTTCGACCTCGTGACGTACGTCGTGGCGACCACGCTGTTGTTCGTCGCGGCGTCGGCGGTGCTCGCCGTCGCGGTCGGATCACGCGTGGCGCCGGGTGTGAAGTACGGCCTGTTCGTCTTCGGGTGGTTGGCGTTCGGCTACGCGACCTACCTGCTGTTTCCGACGCAGGCGTGGGAGGACGACGACGACGGCCGCGACCCGTTCGGCGTTCCGCCGAACGGAGAGACCGGCTTCCAGTCGCTCGTGCAGGACCTGCCGCCGGCGCGGTTCAGGCGGATACAGCCGAACCACCGCCTGCCGACGGGCATTCGGCTGTTCCTCGCGTCGCTTCTGATGCTCGGGACCTCCATCGTCCTCGAGCAGGCGTTCGGAATCGGCCCGTAGCGCGGTGAGACGGTTGAGCGGCGCGGAACTTTCTTCAGTGCGAACACCCAACCCGCGGGTATGCCAGAGAAACGCATCACAGACGACGACGACGAGTTGCTGGGCGAGGAGGACCAGTTCGAGGAGCAGACCGAACGACTGGAGCGGGAGGCCGAGAAGGCCGACGATAAGAAGCAGGCGTGGGAGGCCACCCTGAACGACATGGAGGCGCTCGCTGACGAGTACGAGGACGAAGGATGGGACGTGTTGACGATTGCGGCGGGCGACACGGCGGCGATCGGGCGCGACACACAGGACGACGAGGGTGAGTTCGGACTCTCGTACGTCGTCGGCGCCGACGACGGCGCGACGTTCGAGGAGATGCTCGAGGAGGGTGAGTTCCCGGTGTACGACGTCTATCGGCAGACGCAACTCGGGCACGTGTTCATGGTGACGGAGCTACGCGACCCCGACACCGAGCAGGCCATCTTCATCGCCGGCGCGTACCTCCAGCACGACGGGCAGATGTGTGCGTACACGGCCCGTGAGGAGGGCGAGATGTACACGCACGTCAAGAAACTCGACGGCACGGTGCTGGGCCGAATCCACCACGACGGGTACGAGAAGTTCTTCCCAGAGGCCGACCGGATGCCGGACCCGGAGGGGTGGCTCGACGAATAGCGTGGTTCGGAACGAGCGACCGCAGGGAGCGAGTGAGAACCACGAGAACGCGAGCGGCGAATGCCGCGAGTAGCGAGGGTCTGAGCGAGTGCGTGGTTCGGAACGAGCGACCGCAGGGAGCGAGTGAGAACCACGAGAACGCGAGCGGTGACCGTAGGGAACCGTGAGCGAGCAGGCGGACGAAGAGTGGTCTGGACAGCCGGCTTCGGGAGTCTGGAAGTCGGACGCGTTCGGACGTGAGACCTTCTAACGTGGTGTCGTAGCCTACAAATGCGTGGGGGTGTACGGTGGGTACATGAACGTCGCTGACGCGATGACGCCCCGCGAGGACGTGGTGACGGTGAATCTTCCGGGGACGAGGAACGACATCCTCGAATACCTCCAGGAGCGGGCGTTCTCCTCCGTGCCCGTGGTGAAAGACGACGGCGACGGCGAGAAGTACCGCGGTCTCGTCTCTCGTGACGACCTCATCGAGCGCCCGGAGGAGGACCAGCTCGCGATGCTGATGCGGGACGTCCCGACGACCACCGCGGAGACCTCGATCCCCGAGGTCGCGGCCCTGATCGTCCGAGCAGGGACGCGGCGCGTGCCGGTCGTGGAGGACGGCCGACTGGAGGGCATCGTGACGGTGACCGACGTGGTGCGCGCGATAGCGGACGGCGAGCAGGACGGCGACACGGAGGTCGGCGAACTCGCGCGCCGGGACGTGAACACCACGTACGTGGAGACGCCGCTGACGGTCGCGGAGCGCGAGATATCCTACGCGCAGGTGCCGTACACGGTCGTGCTCGACGACGAGGGCGAGATGTCGGGGATGCTGACGGAGGTCGACGTGGTCGCCGTCGCGCGCGTCGTGGAGGGCGAGGACGACACCGGCGACTCCATCGCGGACGACGACGACGACTGGAAGTGGGAGTCCATCAAGGCCGTCGGGAACAGCTACCTGCCGACGCGGAACGTCGAGATTCCCGTCGAGCCGGTTCGCGGGTTCATGACCGACGAGGTGGTGACGGTGACGCGCCGGCGCACCGCCCGCGAGGCCGCACAGACGATGCTCAAGAACGACATCGAGCAGATTCCGCTGGTGTCCGGCGACGAACTCGTCGGCATCGTGCGCGACGTCGACCTGCTGGCGGGGTTGCAAGATGAGTGAGTTAGGCGAACTCGCGCGCCGCCGGGGCTTTTTCTTCCAGGCGAACGAGGCCTACGGCGGTGTCGCCGGCTTCTACACGTACGGCCCGGCGGGCGCGGCGCTGAAGCGCAACGTCGAGGAGGCGTGGCGCGACCGCTTCGTCACCCGCGAGGGGAACATGGAGATCGACGCGCCGACGGTGACGCCCGAACCCGTGTTCGTGGCGTCGGGCCACCTCGACGGCTTCGACGACATGCTCGTGGAGTGCGCGGAGTGCGGTGAGAGCCACCGCGCGGACCACGTGGTCGAGGACAACACGGACATCGAGGACGCCGAGACGTACTCGACGGAGAAGGTCGAGGACATCATCGCCGAGCACGACCTCGCGTGTCCGTCGTGTGGCGCGCCGCTGGCCGGCCAGCCCGTCGAGGAGTTCAACCTGATGTTCGAGACGGAGATCGGCCCGGGGAGCGGCCAGCCGGGCTACCTGCGCCCGGAGACCGCCCAGGGGATGTTCACGGAGTTCCCGCGGCTCAAGGAGTACGCGCGCAACCAGTTGCCGTTCGGCGTGGCCCAGATCGGTACGGGCTACCGGAACGAGATCTCGCCGCGGAACGCGCTGTTGCGCACCCGGGAGTTCACGATGGCGGAACTGGAGTACTTCGTGGACCCCGAGGACGACGCGCCCGACCTCGAGGCCGTCGCGGACGTCGAGTTGCCGCTGTACAGCGCCGAGGCCCAGAACGCCGAGGGCGAGGAGTACGTCTACCTCACGCCACAGGAGGCCCTCGACGAGGGCGTCGTGAACGGCGAGTGGGTGGCGTACTTCCTCGCGCGCTCGAAGCAGTGGTTCGAGCGCGTCGGCGTGGACGCAGAGCGGTTCCGGTTCCGCCAGCACCTCTCCGGCGAGCTCGCGCACTACGCGGCGGACTGCTGGGACGCGGAGGGCGAGGTCGGCGGCGACTGGGAGGAGCTCGCGGGCATCGCGTCCCGCACGGACTACGACCTCTCGAAGCACGCCGAGCACGCGGACGGCAACTTCAGCGTGTTCAAGCAGTACGACGAGCCGAAGACCGTCGAGCGGGCGACCGTCGACCCGGACATGAGCTACCTCGGGCCGGAGTTCGGCGGCGACGCGGCGGCGGTCGCGGACGCACTCCAGGCGCTCGCAGAGCGCGACAGGGCGGCATTTGACGACGAGGAGGTCACCGTCGAGGTCGACGGCGAGGCGTACACCGTGCCCGTCGAGCAGACCGGCTTCTCGGTGGAGGAGCAGACCGAGTCGGGCCGCCACATCGTCCCGTACGTCGTGGAACCGGCGTTCGGCGTCGGTCGCGCGGTGTACACGGCGCTCGCGCACAGCCTCGAGACCGACGAGGTCGACGGCGAGCAGCGACAGGTGCTCCAGTTGCCCCCGGCGGTCGCGCCGACGACGGTCGGCGTGTTCCCGCTGATGGACAAGGACGGCATGGGCGAGACCGCACGCGACCTCGCGAGTGACCTGCGCGAGGCGGGCCTGGACGTGACGTACGACGACTCGGGCAACATCGGGCGTCGGTACCGCCGGCAGGACGAGGTCGGCACGCCGTACTGCGTGACCGTGGACTACGAGAGCCTGGAGGACGGCACGGTGACGCTGCGCGACCGCGACTCCACCGAGCAGGCCCGGATCGCCATCGAGGACGTGCCGAGCGTGGTGGCGGCGCTCGTCGACGGCGATCGGGGCTTCGAGGAGTTGTGAGCGAACTCGGCCGGCGGCTGGTGCACGCGAGCGGCGCGGTGGTGCCCCTGGCGTACCTCGCGGGCGTCCTGCCGTGGACGTGGCTCCGCTGGCTGCTGGTCTGTGGCGCGGTCGGCGCACTGATTCTCGAGGCGTTCCGGCTCTCCGGGCGCGTGAACTGGCGCATCTACGACGCGCTCACACGCGAGTACGAGCAGGACAACCCCGCGGGCTACGCGCTGTACGCGGTGGCGTGGGCGGCGACCGCGTGGCTGTTCGACCCCGGCATCGCGGTCCCCGCGATGTTGATGCTCGCCATCGCGGACCCCGTCAGCGGCCTGCTGTCGCGGGGGGAACTCGGGACGAAACGCGGCTGGGTGTTGCTCGCGACGTTCGGCGTCTGTCTTGCCATCGCGAGCCTGCTCGCCGTCCCCCTGTTGCCGGCGGTCGCCGGCGCGCTCGCGGCGACGCTCGCTGACGGCGCGAAGCCCGTCGTCGGGGGGTACGTCGTGGACGACAACCTCACGATTCCGCTCGGCGCGGGCGTCGCGATGTGGGTGGCGCTCGCGGTGTGACCGTTCCGTGACGACCGCACAGCGGGTTCCACTTTCACCGCGCCACGCGAACCCTTAACCGTCAGAGCGCCCAACCCTCGACCGAATGCCGTCCGGCGAACAGTCCTACGTCGACCATCCGATGCTGACCGAGGACGTCATCGAAGCCCGGCAGTACCAGCTCCAGCTCGCGGCGGCCGCCCGACAGACCCACACGCTCGTCTGTCTGCCGACGGGTCTCGGGAAGACGACCGTGAGCCTGCTCGTCACCGCCTACCGCCTCGAGGAGGATATCGGCGGGAAGTCCCTGCTGCTCGCGCCGACGAAGCCGCTGGTCGAGCAGCACGCCGCGTTCTACCGGGAGGCCCTCGACGTGCCCGACGACGAGGTGGTCGTGTTCACGGGCGAGACGCGCCCGGACGACCGCGAGGCCGAGTGGTCGAGCGCGCGCGTCGTCGTCGCCACCCCCCAGGTCGTGGAGAACGACCTCGTCGGCGGGCGCATCAGCCTGCGTGACGTGGTCCACTGCACGTTCGACGAGTGCCACCGCGCGACCGGCGATTACGCGTACACGTACATCGCGGAGCGCTACCACGCGGACGCCGCGACGCCGCTCGCGACGGGGATGAGCGCGTCCCCGGGCGGGAACGAGGAGGACATCCAGCAGGTGTGTGAGAACCTCGGCGTGCGGAACGTCGAGGTGATGACCGAGGACGACGCCGACGTCGGCGAGTACACGTACGACACGGACGTCGAGTGGGAGCGCATCGACCTCCCCGACGACGTTCTCGAGGTCAGGGACGCGCTGAACGAGGTCATCACCGAGCGCCTGGAGAAACTGAAGGAACTCGGCGTGACGCGGAAGACGAGTCCGGACGTCTCCCAGAAGGACCTGAACAAGATGCGCGCGCAGTTGCAGTCGCTCATCGACAACGACCAGAGCGAGGGCTACCAGGGGATGAGCGTCCACGCGGAGGTGATGAAGTTGCGGCGCGCGGTCGAACTCGTCGAAACCCAGAGCGTGGAGTCGGTTCGCCGGTACTTCGAGCGCCAGCGCAACGCCGCGCGCTCCTCGGGCGCGTCGAAGGCGAGCCAGCGCCTCGTGAGCGAACCGAAGGTCAAGCAGGCGATGCGGACCGCCGAGGAGTTCGACGGTCTCCACCCGAAGTTCCGGCGCGCGCGGATGTTGCTCGCCCAGACCCTCGGCGTCGAGGACGGCGAGCGCATCATCGTGTTCACGGAATCGAGGGACACCGCGGAGGCTCTCACCGACTTCCTCGGTGGGCACTTCGACACCCGGCGGTTCGTCGGGCAGGGCGACGCCGACGGCTCCGATGGGATGACCCAAAAAGAGCAACGCGAGACCTTAGACGAGTTCCGAGACGGCGAGTTCGAGGTGCTGGTGTCGACGAGCGTCGCCGAGGAGGGCCTGGACGTGCCGGAGGTCGACCTGGTGTTGTTCTTCGAACCGGTGCCGACCGCGATCCGCTCGGTCCAGCGGAAGGGGCGGACCGGCCGCCAGACGGAGGGCCGCGTGGTCGTGTTGATGGCCGAGGACACGCGCGACGAGGCGTACTTCTGGATCTCCCGCCGCCGCGAGCAGGAGATGGAGGACGAACTGCGCTCCCTGAAGGGCGTCGCCGACGAACTCGAGGAGGACCTGAGTGAGGACCAGCAGGCACTCGGGGACTACGCCGAGGCGGACGCGGGAGAAGCGAACGCCGACAGCGTGAGCGACGACGCCGCGAGCGCGGACGGCGGGAGCGCCAGCGACACCGGCGAGGCCGCGGGCGCGAGCGGAGAAGTGGACGACGCGGGCGACGCGCAAGCGGGGCTCTCGGACTTCGAGGCGCCCGACCCGGACGACGTGGAGGGGACGGAGTCCGAGGACGACGCCACCGTCGCGCGCGCCGGCGAGGGGGACGACGTGGAGGAAGCGGTCGAAATCGTCATCGACCAGCGCGAACTCGACAGCCACATCGCGCGCGACCTCTCGAAGCGCGACGGCGTCGACACCCGCCTCGAGACCCTCGACGTGGGGGACTACGTGCTCTCGGACCGCGTCGCCGCCGAGCGCAAATCCCACAGCGACTTCCTCGACACGATGCTGGGCGGCGACCGCTCGCTGTTCGAGCAGGCCAAGGACCTCACGAGACACTACACGCGCCCCGTCCTGTTGCTGGAGGGCGACGGCGACCTCTACGCCGAGCGGAACGTCCACCCGAACGCCATCCGCGCGGCGCTCGCGTCCCTCGCGGTGGACTGGGGTATCAGCATCGTACACACCCGGGATGCCGACGACACCGCGGACATGCTCGAGACCATCGCGGAACGCGAGCAGACCGACAACGACCGCGAAGTGAGCTCACACGGCGAGAAGGCCGCGAAGACGCTGGGTGAACAGCAGGAGTACGTGGTTTCGGCCATCGCAGACATCGGCCCCGTCACCGCGCGCTCGCTGCTCGACCACTTCGGGAGCGTCGAGAGCGTGATGACCGCCACCGAGGACGACTTGCTCGAAGCCGAGGGCGTCGGCAGCGTGACCGCCGAGCGGATTCGGGAAGTCGTCGCGAGCGACTACCAGCCGTAGCGGCGGGTCTTCGGGTGCGTGGCGAAGTCAGCCCTCGAGACGAGCGGCGAAGAACGGCGGCTTCGGGTTCTCGCCGGGTTCGACCGCCGGTGCTTCCCACTCGTCCGTGACCCGGAAGCCAGCGGCCCGAAACTGCTCGCGGGTCGTCTCCGCGCCGGCCATGTGCCACGCCATCTCGACGCCGCCGCCGAGCCAGTCCGCCTTCGAGCGCTCGAACGCCTCCGGCGCCTCCGAGAGCAGGATTCGGCCGCCGGGGTGGAGGACGCGCGCGAACTCGTCGATGACCGTCTGGTGGTCGCCGAGCGGGACGTGTATCACCGAGTCGAACGCGAGCACGACGTCGAAGGCGCCGTCCTGGAACGGGAGGTGTGTCATGTCGCCGTGGACGAGCGGCGCGGCGGAAACCGCGTCGGCGGCGATGCGGAGTAGTTCACGCGAGAGATCCAGTCCGACAGCACTCGCGGTCGTCTCCTCACTCAACTGGCGGAGAATCGGGGTTCCAGGTCCACAGCCAGCGTCGAGGACGCGCTCCGGGGTGGAATCGTCGAGGAACTGGTCGAGGACGGTGAGTTCGCGGTCGTCTGCGGTGCGTTTCTCGGCGTACGTACCCGCGAGTTCGTCGTAGCCGCGCCGGACGTGCTGTCTGTCGCGCATGGGTGACGTCGACGAATCAGGGGATTATCGTCACGGGCACGCGCTCCGAGCGCAGCACGGTCTCTGCGGCGCTGCCGAGGATAGCGCGTTCGACCGTGCCCGAACCCTTGTGGCCCATGACGACGTGGTCGTAGCCGTCCGCTTCGACGAGATCGAGGATGGCGTCGCCGACGCGGTCGCCGGGCCGGAACTCGATGTCGACGTCGGTGCTGACCTCGGGGTCGGCGTCGATTCCCTGGGCGTCGAGGACGCTGCGGGCGCGCTGCTTGATGGTGTCCGTCGCCTCGGTCTCTTCGTCCGTGAAGTGGACGACGTGGACCGACCCGTCGTAGCGGTCGGCCATCTTGGCGGCGAACTCGAGTGCGCGGAAACTGCAGTCGGAGCCGTCGATGGGGACGAGGATATGCATAATAGGGTGTCCGGGCGCGGGGGCTTACGCGTTGTGGCGGAGCGCTGCGAGGGCTTCGGCGGCCTCCCGTGCGGCCTCCAGGTACTCGGTCGCGGTCCGGGGGTCGTCGGCGCTGGCGGCGCGGCGCGCGAGCGCGCTGATCGAGGATTCGAGTGCGTCCTCGGCGTCGCTTCCCGACCGGCGCTGACCGCCGCCGCGCTGTTGTGTGTGGTCGACGGACGGCGCGCGCTGCGCGTCGCTGGCCCCGGCGTCCGACTGCCCGGCGTCGACCTGCGAAGGGGGCGCGCGGCGGCCAGCGGAGACGTGAGCGTCCGCCGGCGCGTTCGACTCGCCGGTCGTCTGCTGGCCACCAGGTCGTCGCGCAGCCGACTGCTGGCCGTCTGCCTGCTGTCCAGCCGACTGCTGGTCTGCGGGCTGCTGGTTCGCCGACTGCTGGGCTTCCGGTCGCTGCTCCGCAGGTCGCTGGGCTGTCTGCTGTTGGTCCGCTGGCTGTTGGTCTTCGGACTGCTGACCAGCCGCCTGCTGGGCTTGCTCGGCCTCGTGCTGGCAGGTAGGGCAGAACTCCTCGCCCTCGTACCGGAAGATGGGCGAGCCACAGCGGTCGCAGTGCTGGTTCGTCATCGTCGCGCCCTGCAGGAGGAGGTCGCTCATGCGAGCGGTCTGCTCGCGGTCCTCGCGCTCGTCCTCGTACTTCTCGCGGAGTTCTCGGCGCGCGGCCTCCTCGTCGAAGCCGTCGTCCGTGTCGCTCATGGCGAGTGGTTGGGGCTTCGGCGTCGAAAAGCCTGCGGGGACGTGTTCGTCGTTCGTCGATGTGACGTTCGGCGGGCGTCGGCAGTAGTAGTGGGCTCGTAGGGGCGGAATACGGGGTCTATCGAAGCGCTTAACGGCTTCCCAGGTGGTTTGTTACGTGATATGACGAAGGTCAGCATCGTGGGTGCCGCCGGAACGGTCGGCGCGGCCGCGGGGTACAACCTCGCGCTGCGCGACGTCGCCGACGAACTCGTGTTCGTAGACATCCCCGACAAGGAGGACGAGACCATCGGCCAGGCTGCGGACGCCAACCACGGCGTCGCGTACGACGCCAACACGGAGGTCTACCAGGGCTCGTACGAGGACACCGCGGGCTCGGACGTGGTCGTCATCACTGCGGGCATTCCGCGCTCGCCCGGCGACTCGCGACTCGACCTCGCAGAGGACAACGCCCCCATCATGGAGGACATCGGCTCGTCGATCGCCGAGCACAACGACGACTTCGTCACGGTCACCACGTCGAACCCCGTCGACCTGCTGAACCGCCACCTCTACGAGACGGGCGACCGCGACCGCCACAAGGTCGTCGGCTTCGGCGGCCGCCTCGACTCCGCACGCTTCCGGTACGTGCTGAGCGAGCGCTTCGACGCGCCCGTGCAGAACGTCGACGCGACCATCCTCGGCGAGCACGGCGACGCACAGGTCCCCGTGTTCTCGAAGGTGCGCGTGAACGGCGTGGACCCCGAGTTCGACGACAGCGAGCGCGAGGAGATCCTCTCGGACCTCCAGGAGTCCGCGATGAACGTCATCGAGCGCAAAGGCGCGACCCAGTGGGGCCCGGCAACGGGCGTCGCCCACACGGTCGAGGCCATCCTCCGGGACACCGGCGAGGTGCTCCCCGGCAGTGTCGTGCTCGACGGCGAGTACGGCCTCGAGGGCGTGGGCCTCGGCGTCCCAGTGAAACTCGGCTCGAACGGCGTCGAGGAGGTCGTGGAGTGGGACCTCACGGAGTACGAGCGCGACCAGCTCGGCGAGGCGGGAGAGAAACTGGGCGAGCAGTACGACAAGATCGCGTAGCGGCGCGGACTGCGGTCGCAGGGCGGCACTGCGGTCGCGGGACGTTCTGGCTGACGGGTCAGCGGACCCGGCCGAGCAGTTCGTAGTCGTGGTCCGGGGTGTACTGCCGGAACACGAGGCTGTTGGTGAGCACAGACACCGACGAGAACGCCATGGCTCCCGCGGCGAGCGCCGGTTGGAGCAGGCCGAGCGACGCCAGCGGAATCATCGCGGTGTTGTACCCCAGCGCCCACACGAGATTCTGCTTGATCTTCGCGAGCGTCGCGTCCGAGATGCGGATGGCCTTCACCACGTCGACGGGATCGTCGCGCATCAACGTCACGTCCGCGGCCTCGAGGGCGACATCCGTCCCCGACCCGATAGCCGTGCCGACGTACGCGACTGCGAGCGCCGGTGCGTCGTTGACGCCGTCGCCGACCATCATCGCCTTGCGGCCCTCCGACTGGATGGCTTCGACCGCGTCGGACTTGTCCTCGGGGAGCACCCCAGCGCGGACGTTCCCGGGGTCGATGCCGACCTGCTCGGCGACCGCCCGGGCGGTTCGCTCGTTGTCCCCGGTGAGCATCATCACGTCGACGCCACGCTCCCTGAGGGCGCTCACCGCGTCTTTCGCGCTCTCCTTGACCGTGTCGGCGTCGGCGACCACGCCGACGAGTACGCCCTCGTCCGTGTCGGCTGGCACGCGAGCAACCAGCATCGCCGTCTTCCCCTCGTTCTCGAGACGTTCCATCGTCTCCGCCGCGGGCGAGGGGTCGATGCCGTTGTCGCGGAGGAGTTTCCGGTTGCCGACGAGGACCTCACTACCGTCGACGGTCGCCCGGACGCCGTGCCCGGGGACGTTCTCGAACTCGTCGGGGTCGGAGACGTCGATGCCGCGTTCCTCGGCGCCCTCGACGATGGCGCGAGCGAGGGGGTGTTCGCTGCCGCGTTCGGCGGTCGCCGCGAGACGCAGAACGTCGTCCTCGCTGAGCCGCTCACGTGCAGTCAGTTGACCTCCGTCGGACTGGAAGTCCGAGGAGCCTCGCTTCGCTTCACTCGGCTCACCCGCATCAGCGGCGGAGTCCCCACCGTCCGCAACCGGTTGGCCGTCGTCACCGAACACGACCACGTCGGTGAGTTCCATCTCGCCCTCGGTCAGGGTGCCGGTCTTGTCGAAGACCACCGTGTCGACGTCCTTCGCGCGCTCGAGGACGTCACCGCCCTCGAACAGGACGCCGTTCTGCGCCCCGATGGTGGTGCCGACCATCGTCGCGGCGGGCGTCGCCAGCCCGAGCGCGCAGGGACACGCGATGAGCACCGACGAGGCGAAGACGACCACGGCGAACTCGAACACCGAGACCGCGCCGCCCGCGACCACTGGGCCGCCAGCGACGAGGCCCCACAGCGGAAGCCACCCGACGAACCCCGCCAGTGCTTCCGGAAACAGGAACCAGACGGTGCCCCAGAAGAGGGCGTTCGCGATGACGGCGGGGACGAAGTACGCCGAGATGCGGTCTGCGAGGTTCTGGATGTCGGGCTGGCGAGACTGGGCCTCCTTTACGGTCTGGACGATCTGCTGGAGGGCGGTGTCCTCCCCGACCTTCGTCGCCTCCACGACGAGCACGCCGTTCTCGTTGATGGTCGACCCGACGACTTCGTCGCCGGCCGCCTTCTCGACAGGTACGGACTCGCCGGTCACCATCGACTCGTCGACCGCCGACTGCCCGTCCACGACGACGCCGTCGGTCGGAATCCGCTCGCCGGGCCGGACCTTCATCCGGTCGCCGACCTCGACGTCCGTCAGGGGGACTTCCGTCTCGTCTCCGTCCTCGTCGACGGCTTCGCCGTCTGCATGCGGCGTCTCCGACGCCGCTCTGTCGACGAGCACGGCCGTGTCCGCCTCTAGCTCCAGGAGCGTGCGGAGCGCGTCGCCGGCCTGGCTCTTCGAGCGCGCCTCGAGGTAGTTCCCGAGCGTGATGAACACGAGGATGAGCGCCGCCGTGTCGAAGTAGAGCCCCCCGGCGATCAGGCCCGCGAGCACCGCCACCGAGTAGACGTACGCCGTGCTCGAGCCGAGCGCGATGAGGACATCCATGTTGGCGCGCCCGTTCTTCACGAGCGCGTTGTACGCGTTCCTGTAGAACGGCGCGCCGAGGGCGACCTGGACGGGCGTCGCGAGCAGGAACTCGACCCACCCGAACTCGACGCCGAACACGGTCTCCGGGACGACCGCGCCGCCGAGCAGGAGCGAGTCGACGAGGAAGATCAGGAGCGGCGCCGACAGCGCCGCGCCGAACAGGGTCAGCCGGAGCTGTCGCCGGGTCTCGGCTCGGCGCGCTGCGTCACGGGCGTCCTCGCCCGATTCACCGTCGCCCTCACCGTCGCCACTCGCGTGCTCACGGACCGGCGAGTAGCCCGCGTCCTCGATGGCGTCGTAGAGCTTGTCGAGGGAGATGTCCGCGGGGTTGTAGGTGACCTGTGCCTCGTCGGTCGCGTAGTTCACTTCCGCGTCCACGACGCCCGGCGCGGCCTCGAGTGCGGTCTCGTTGGTGTCCGCGCAGTTCGCGCAGGTCATGTCGGTGATGGCGATGGTCGCCGTCTCCGACACCACCCCGTACCCGGCGTTCTCGACGGCGTCGTAGAGCTCCTGCAGCGATACCGCCTCGGGGTCGTACTCGACGGAGCCCTCGTCGGTGGCGAAGTTCACGTTCGCCTCGGAAACCCCGTCGAGAGCCTCGAGTGCGTCCCCCACCGTCGCCGAGCAGTTGGCACACGACATCCCAGTGATGTCGAGGTGCGCGCGTCTCGATTCCATCTTGTTCTGTACTACGGGTTCCTACCTTAGTGGGTTTGCTACTCCGATGTCGGTGGTTTTCCCCAGATATATTTTGGATTCGAAAGCGTATCCGGGCTTATCACCTCTTGCTTCGAGGTGCCGCTGCGCTCCTCGAATCTGCGCTGTCGAGATGCCCGCGGCGGTGAGAAACGCTTCCGTCGCGTCGGTGCCGTGTGGACCGCTTCGTCCGAGAAACGCGAGACCGGGCGCCACTGTCCAACGCTGTTGGTTTTCGAACCCTACAGCGCCATTCGGCTTTGGTTTCGAAGCAGTAAGTGACAAAGAGCGGCCGCCCGTACAACTCGTATGACGCAGACAATCACCGTCGAAGGCATGACCTGCGGGCACTGCGAGCAGACAGTCGAGGACGCACTCGAGGGCGTGGACGGCGTCACGAGCGCGAACGCCGACCGCGAAACCGAGTCAGTGACAGTCGACGGGGACGCGGACTCCGACAGTCTCGTCCGGGCCGTCGACGACGCCGGGTACGACGCGTCGGCCTGACGGCGAGAACCAACGCGTCGGCTGTGAATCTCGTTCTTCTGCGAGCGCTCGTTCCGGACTCGTTACTCGCGTGGTGTGCCCTCCGCCGCTGTGCTGGTTCCTGGCGTGGCGAGTAGTTACGAGGGCGCGACCTCCTGTTGAACGTCACTCGTGACGTCGTCGTCGGCCTCCGCGTCCTCGCTCTCGCTCCAGACGGGCACCTCCTCCCACGGATGACACATGCTACCACGCGATACGCCCCTCGGCGTCAAAAGGTTTGCTCCGCTGGGCCGCGTCACCAGCGAACACGCGGAGCGGGCCGACTCAGGGGATCAGTTGCTCGCCGTCGTCGTCGTAGACGGTGATGGCGTCCACGGGGCACGCACGCGCCGCGAACTTCGCGTCCAGTTCCGCGTCCTCGGGCACCTCGCGAGCGAACAGGTCCTCTTCGACCTCCTCGCTGTCCACCAGTACTGCCTTCCCCGCGTCCGTGTCCTCCTCGAACGCGTCCCACTCCGCGACGCACTGGAACATCCCGATGCAGGTGTCCCGGTCGAACTCGATTTGCATGGGTGTGTGTCGAATTCGCTCGCGTAAATCGTTGCCGGGCTAGTCGGGTTTTCGAATCCGGAAACCAACTTCTGGCCTAGTTTCAACACTCAGAAAGCCCCGGTGCTGTCGCGGTCGCTCGCCGGCATATCCTCTCAGTCGCTTCGCTCCTTCGAAGATAGGGGCCGCCGAGGCGACTACACGAGCGCGACAGCACCGCCCCTTTCAGTCCTCCCGTTGGCCGGTTGGTCAGCCGGTAGGTGGCGGGATTGAAAGGGGCGGCAGTCTCGGCGAAGGCAGGCGACGAAAGCACGTGAGCGACTGAAAGGAGCGAACGCGCGCAGCGAGTCTCCCGAGTCGAGACTGCCGGGGCTTTCTAAGCGTTCGTAGAACCAGTTCCGGCATCCACTCCAGAACCAAACACACCCGAAACTCCCGTGCGACAGTTTAAACCGGAGGACGGCCCTACCTCGGTGCAATGAACGTCGCGGAGCTCACGGGACTTCCAGACGGCGTCCCGGAGCACCTCGAAGGCGAGGGAATCGAGGAGCTCTACCCCCCGCAAGCCGAGGCAGTCGAGGCAGGCGTCACCGACGGAGAGAGCGTGGTGGCGAGCGTGCCGACGGCCAGCGGGAAGACGCTGATAGCCGAGTTGGGGATGCTGTCGGCCATCGAGCGCGGCGGCACCGCGCTGTACATCGTGCCGCTGCGCGCGCTGGCGGGCGAGAAGGCCACGGAGTTCGAGCAGTTCGAGCAGTACGGCCTCTCGGTGGGCGTCTCGACGGGGAACTACGAGAGTGACGGCGACCGGCTCGCGGACAACGACATCGTCGTCGCGACGTCGGAGAAGGTGGACTCGCTGGTGCGCAACGGCGCGGACTGGATCGACGACCTGGCGTGCGTGGTGGCCGACGAGGTTCACCTCGTGGACGACGCGAGTCGCGGCCCCACGCTCGAGGTGACGCTGGCGAAACTCCGCCAGCGCGTGGCGGACCTCCAGGTCGTCGCGCTGTCGGCGACAGTCGGGAACGCCGACGAGATAGCGGACTGGCTGGACGCCGAACTCGTGGACTCGGACTGGCGGCCCATCGACCTGCGGACCGGCGTCCACTACGGCCAGTCGGTGCACTACGACGACGGCACCCAGGAGGAACTGTCGGGCGGGTCCCAGAGCCAGACGGCAGCCATCGTGGAGGACACGCTGCGGGACGACGGGTCGACGCTCGTGTTCGTGAACTCGCGGCGGAACGCGGAGGCCGCCGCGCGCCGGCTCGCGGACGTGTCGAGTGAGTCACTCGACGCCGAGCAGCGCGACCAGTTGCGGGAGGTCGCCGAGGAGATCCGGGGCGTGAGCGACACGGAGACGAGCGACGACCTGGCGGACGCCGTCGAGCAGGGCGCGGCGTTCCACCACGCCGGCCTCGCGCGCCAGCACCGCGAACTCGTGGAGGACGCGTTCCGCGACCGCCTCATCCGGGTGGTCGCGGCGACCCCCACCCTGGCGGCGGGCGTGAACACGCCGTCCCGCCGCGTAATCGTGCGGGACTGGCAGCGCTACGACGGCACCGCAGGCGGGATGCAGCCGCTTTCGGTGCTGGAAGTCCACCAGATGTTCGGGCGCGCCGGACGGCCGGGCCTGGACCCGTACGGCGAGGCCGTGCTGCTGGCGAACAACCACGACGAACTCGAGGAGTTGTTCGACCGCTACATCTACGCCGACCCCGACCCCGTGCGCTCGAAACTCGCGGCGGAACCGGCGCTCCGAACCCACGTGCTCGCCGCCGTCGCCACCGGGTTCACGACGACGGAGGGCGCGCTCCACGAGTTCCTCGGGGAGACGCTGTACGCCGCCCAGACCGACGACCCGAGGCGTCTGAAGACCGTCGCGGAGGACGTGCTCGCGTATCTGGAGGCAAACGGGTTCGTGGAGAGTGACGGGGAGAACCTGGAGGCGACGACGACCGGCCACCTGGTGAGCCAGTTGTACGTCGACCCGATGAGCGCGGCGACGCTCATCGACGGCCTACGGGACGCCGCACGGCCGTCCACGGGGGCGAGCAGTGTGAAGCAGCGCGCGGGTGCGGATGCGGACAGCGGCGACGAGTCCGCTGGCTTCCAGACGGCCAACGAGTTGCGCGAGGAGCGAGAGACGCCTGCTGGGGAGGACGGCGCAGCGAACGAGGGGGACGAGGACGCTCCGACTGCCGACCCGACGCCGCTGGGCCTCTACCACCTCGTGAGTCGAACACCGGACATGTACGAACTCTACCTCCGGTCGGGGGACAACGAGAAGTACACGGAACTGGCGTACGAGCGTGAGACCGAGTTGCTCGGGAGCGCGCCGACGGAGTACGAGGACGCGCGCTGGGAGGACTGGCTGTCCGCGCTGAAGACCGCGAAACTGCTGGAGGACTGGGCCTCGGAACTGGACGAGGACCGACTCGCGGAGCGGTACGGCGTCGGGCCGGGGGACATCCGCGGGAAGGTAGAGACGGCGGACTGGCTGTTGCACGCCGCGGAGCGACTGGCCGGCGCACTGGACGTGGAGTGCGCGACGGCCGTCCGCGAAGCGCGCAAGCGCGTGGAGTACGGCGTGCGCGAGGAACTGCTCGACCTCGCTGGCGTGCGGGACGTCGGTCGGAAGCGTGCGCGTCGCCTCTACAACGCCGGCGTGGAGTCGCGGGCGGACCTCCGGAACGCGGAGAAGAGCGTGGTGCTGGGCGCGGTGCGCGGCCGCCGGAAGACCGCGCGCACGATTCTGCAGAACGTCGGCCACTCGGACCCCGACTTCGAGGGGGTGGACGCGGATTCGAGCGTGGCGGCGAGCGTGAGCGGTTCCGGCGATACAGAGGACGACGCTGAGGACCAGACGAGTCTCGGTGATTTCTCGTGAGAGTCGTCGAGGGCGTCGCGGACGTCGGGAGCGTCGAGGAGTTCGTCGCGGACCTCGGCGCGGTCAGCGACGAGCACGACTGCGCGGTGCAGGCGTTCGACGCCGACTACGTGGCGGACCGCGACCACCTCGAAGCGGCCGTGACGCACGCGAACCGGTCGGTAGCGCGTGGCGTGGCGGTCGCCGACGAGCGGGCGGTCGAGATTCTGCTGTACGCGGCGGGCCGCCGGCAGATCCGGGACGCCCTGGAGATGGGTGTGAGCGAGGGCGAGCAGGCGGTCGTGGTGGTCGTGGATGGGTCGGCCGACGCGAGGGACACGGACGAGAACGAGGCGGACGCGGCCGCCGACGTCGCGGCGTTGCTCTCGGAGCGCGAGACGCTGGGCGGCGACGCGGAGACGCTCGCTGGGTTCTTCGACGTGAGCGACGCGGAACTGGACGCGGCGGCCGGCGACCTCGCGGGCGTCGTGCGGGAGCGCGTGGCGCTGCTGGACGTCGAGAAGTGACCCGGTCGAAGTAACTGGCCAGCACCGTCTTCTTGTGGGCGTCGTTAGGTGTCCCTATGGTAGACCGACAGGACGACGACCACGTCGAGGAGGCGGCACAGCGCGAGAACGAGCGCGCGGAGCACACCGAGGAGACCCTGGAGGCGGTGGACGCCGTGGTCGGGAATTCGAGTTACCCGACGAACGCGAGCGAACTGAACGAGACGTACGGGAACACACCGGGGGACCTGCGGAACGAGACGGAGTCCCTGGGGGACGTCTTCGACCGGATGGCGCCCGACCAGGAGTACGAGACCGAGCAGGAGGCGCGCGAGGCGGTGCTGGCGGAACTGGAGGGCGAGTCGGGCGCCGGTCCCGGGGATCGCGCGGAGTACAGTTCCGACGAGGAGTTGGACGCGCTGGATTCGGAGCGCGAGGCGGACGTGCAACGCTTCGAGGAGGGCGACGAGCGGACGCTAGACGCGGCGGGACACGGCGAGGAGCGTTCGAGTGAGCGGGGCCAAGAAAGTCGCGAGCAGGACGAACGGGAGCAATCCGAAGACGAACAGCGGAACCGGGAGCAAGAGTGACGGCACAGTAGAGCAGCCACCGGTGATTGTCATCCGTCACCGCACCACGTTCCAGTCGAAACAGAGGGGTTGCGCCCGGGCGCAACCCCCTGGTTTCGGCTGGTGGAAGGTCGTCCGTGGTCCTGTGCGGGTCGGTGCCGTCCCCGAACGCTCCAGTCGAAACGGCGCCCGCGGTCGGCGTGCGTGCGTCAGACAACCGGCGGACGGTGGCGGAAAACAGGTTACTTCTGGAACACGACGTCCGCGATGGTGTCGCGGTCGTAGCGCGCGTCGCAGTTCGGGTCGCCGCAGGTGTAGTCGTCGCCGCGGAGGTTCTGCATGCCGCCGTGGCCACAGGGGAGGGTGGTCCGCGAGCGCCGGATGTCGCGAGCGACCTCGTACGCGCCGGCGTCCGTCCGGTACGTGTTCGGGTCGCCGCCCGCGTCGCCGACGCGCTTGATGACGCCGTGTTCGCGGAACCGGCGGAACACCCGACGCAGTTCGGCCGGAAGGTCCCGGAGCGCGTACTCCTCGGCGGGTGACGGGAGGCGAGTGGTGGCGTCGGGGTTCCCGCGGAGCACGCTACGCGTGCCGTTAGCGACGCTGTTCGCGCGCGGGTCTACGGACACCGTCGCTCACCCCGCTGGGCCGCCAGAACCGCAGTCAGTGTGGTCGTCATTCGTAGGGTCACCTGGACGCGACCACGTGCGTCTCACCCATATACCAAATCCTGCCGCGTGGTGAAAGTGAAAGTAATGTGGCCGAGGCGGTGCTGTCGCTCTCGGTCCGGGTAGCGGTGAGGAAAGAACCGGCCACCGGCAGTACGGGCTCCAACCCACGCCGGCGGCCGGCGGTCAGCGAGCGGTGCTACGGCCAGACGCCGCGTTTCTCGTGGGCCGCTGCGACGCGCGACAGCGCAACGACGTACGCGGCTTCGCGCCACGACAGATCGCGAGCGTCGACCTCCTCCTGGACGCGGTCGAACGCGGCGAGCATCTCGGTCTCGAGTTCCTCGTTGACGCGTTCGGGCGACCACGACCGTCGGTTGATGTCCTGAAGCCACTCGAAGTACGAGACGGTGACGCCGCCCGCGTTCGCGAGGATGTCGGGAACGACTGGGATGTCGCGCTCGGCGAGTCGTCGGTCGGCGACGGCTGTCGTCGGGCCGTTCGCGCCCTCGACGACGATGTCGGCGTCGACGTCGTCGACGTTGTCCGCCGTGATGGCGTTGCCGACGGCCGCCGGAATCAGCACGTCGACGTCGAGGCCCAGGAGTTCGTCGTTCGGGATGACGTTGTCCGCAACCTCGGTGACGGCTTCCGGGCGCTCGGAGTGAGCGGGAATCGAGCCGATGTCGAGGCCGTCGGGGTCGTAGGCGGCGCCGTTGACGTCGCTGACGGCGACGACCGACGCCCCCCACTCGTCGAGGAGTTCGGCGGCGTTCGCGCCGACGCTTCCGTACCCCTGGACGGCAATCGTGGTGCCGTCGAGGCCGAGGCCGTAGTAGTCACACACCTCGCGGGTGACGAGCGCGACGCTCCGGCCTGGCGCTTCCTCCCGGCCGTGGCTGCCGCCGACGACCGGCGGCTTGCCGGTGACGACGCCGGGAACGGTTTCGCCTTCCTGCATGCTGTACGCGTCCATGAACCAGGACATCGTCTGCGCGTCCGTTCCCATGTCGGGGGCGGGAATATCCTTCGTCGGCCCGACGACCGGCCGAATCTCCTGGGCGAAGCGGCGGGTGAGTCGTTCGACTTCGTCGTCGCTGAGCGCCTTCGGGTTCGCGACGACGCCGCCCTTCGCGCCGCCGAACGGGAGGTCCATGACGGCGCACTTCCAGGTCATCCACATCGAGAGGCCGACGCACTCGTCGCGGGACACCTCAGGGTGGAATCGCAGTCCGCCCTTGTACGGGCCGCGAACGCTGTCGTGTTGGGCCCGGTAGCCGGTGAACGCCTCGAGCGTGCCGTCGTCGCGCTCCAGTGGGATGGTCACCTCGTGGACCTGTGCAGGATGTTTCAGGCGCTCGACGATGTTCGGGTCGATGTCGACGTGCGCCGCCGCGTTGTCGAGTTGTCGTCGCGCGGTCTCGAGCGCCGACGCCGGCTCCTCGTCCTGACTGTCGACAGGTGTGGTGCTCTGTCCGGACATGTCACTCGAGGGGCGTCGATCGGTTGCGCACGTTGCCTCCGCATTCCGGACACGTGCCCGGGTGGGAGGAGTCGGTCACGATCTCCCCGCACGCGAAACACTCGTAGTCAGATTCGTCCCGTCTGTTGACTTCGACATCCCACATTGTAGCGAATCCGCCACCGTCCGGTGGCTATCGGTCGTAGCGGCCTCACCAGAAAGAGCGTGGCCGTTGAAAGCCAAACCCGTTCTCCCTCTCGGGGTTGAATAGTGAACCGTTACGTCTCGGCATCGCCGAACAACGCGCCGAACAGCGTCCGCTGCACGGCGCGGTTGTGCTCGTAGAACGCCGCCGGCGAGATGTCGAGTGTCTCCGCCACCTCCTCCCCCGTGCGCTCGCGAGGCGACTCGAAGAACCCGCTGTAGTACGCCGTCTGCAACACCTCCACCTGTCGGTCGGTGAGTCGCTCCAAGAGCGTCGACCGGAGGTCCGCGAGCGTGCCGTCCGTGTGCTCGGTCCGCGCGACCAGTTCGGCGTCCCCGAATCGGTCGAGCACCACGCCGATGGTTCGTTGCACGCCCACGCCGCCGGGCACGTCGACGACGGCGGTCGCGTCCGAGGCGTCGGCGACGATTCGCTGGACGACCGCGCCGTGGTTCGCCAACTGCACGGCGAGCAGCGACCCGGTCACACCGACCCGGAGCACGCCACCATCCGCCCGCTCGGTCATCACCGTGGCCTGGGAGACGAACGCGAGTTCGCGCACCGCCGCGGCCACCTCGGTCGCCGGCCGACCACTCACCGTCACGAACACGTCGGTCCCGTCGTCCGTTCGGGCGATGCCGCCCTCGAAGACGACGCGGCAGTCGGCCGCGCGCGCCAGTCGGACCGCGGTGAACTGTCCGTCGGCGACCTCGAACCGCAGGCGCGTCCCCGACTGCGTAAGCAGCGCGGCCTTCCGCTCGGTCGCGCTCACCGCGGACGCCACCATCTCCCCGAGTTCCGCCAGCACGGACGCGACATCGCCCTCGAAGGCGTTCGGGCGGGTGGCGTACACCGTCAGCACGCCGTACGCGAACTCGTCGTACGCGAGCGGGACCGAGACCGCCGACTGGAACCCCCGGGAGAACGCCGCGCGGCGCCACGGCACGCTCCGGAAGCCGTCGCGGACGCGCTCGACGGTGGTCGCCGCCCCGGTCGCAGCGGTGACGCCGGCGGGATCCGTTCTGGACGCATCGACGCCGAACGACACCTCGTCGAGGTAGCCGTCCCCGTCACCCGCCCACGCTCGCGGTTCCACGACCTCACCCTTCGGCGGTCGACTGCCGACCCACGCGAACGCGAACCGGTCGTCCGCGGTGAGACGCTCACAGACCGCGGCCTCGATCTCCGAGCGCGTCTCCGCGCGAACGAGCGCCTGCCCGATCTCGCGGATGATGGCGTTCGCCCGGTTGGCCTGGGTCAGGCGCTCGTTCTGCGCGTGGAGTTCCCGCTCCTTCGAGTGGAGCGTGGCCTCCCGTTCGAGGCGGTCGAGGGCCGCCTCCGCGGTCGACGCCACGACGTCCACGAGTTCCTCGGTCACCTCGTCGAACGCGTCGGCGTCATCGGACCACGTCCGATTGCCTGAGGGACTCCGTCCCTCTCCGTCATCGGACCGCGTCCGATTGCCCGAGGCGTCCTCGAACCCCGCCAGGAAGACGCCGTGCGACCCGAGGGGCACGGCCGCGAGCGCCGCCAGCGACGTCGTCGGCGCGAGCGCGTCGGCTACCGCGTCCGGGCCGGTGACGTGCCGAGTCGTGGAGTCGATGAACGCCCGTCTGACGGGGTTGTCGGCGGTCGCTCCGACGGGTCGAACGACGCGCTCGCCGCGCAACCGGTCGGGTTCGGCGGCAACCGGGTCGAGCGCGTTCGTCTCCTCGTCGAACTCGTACACCGCCGTGGCGTCGGCGCCGAGGATGTCCTGCGCGTCACCCGCAACGACGTGTGCGACCTCGCCGACCGACTCCGCGTACAACAGGTCACGAGCGGTCCCCTGGAGGGCGGTCAGCGCCTCCTCGCGGCGTTTCCGCTTCGTGACGTCCCGACAGCTGTAGAGGACGGTGCCGTCCTGGATGGACACCTCGCGGACGTTGATGAGGAGGACGTGTTCCTCGCCGGCCTCGTCGGTCGCACGACACTCGATGTTCGTGAGCACGCCCTCCTCGTCGAGTCTGTCGGGGTCGTAGAGATTCTCGCCGAGCAGTTCCTCGACGCCGTCCATCTCGTGTATCTGGGCGGCGTCGTAGCCGAAGATGAAGTGGACGTTCGGGCAGACGTACGTGAACTCGCCGTCCTCGTCGGTCATCAACACCGTGTCCGTCATGTTGTTCAGCGTGACCCGGTGGAGTTCCTCGGACGCCCGGAGTTCCTCCTCGAGGCGGACCCGCTCGGTGATGTCGGCGGCCTGCGCGACGGCCCCCGCCGGGCCCCCGGCAGCGTCCTCGACGGGGCGCAGGGACAGCGAGAGCGTCACGTCCTCGTCGTCGGGCCTGACGGCAGTCACTTCCGCGCTCGCGGACTCCCCGGCGAGCGCGCGGTCGACGAGTTCGCCGACTGCTTCTGCGTCGCCGTCGGCCCAGTGCGGGAGCGCGGCGAGCGGCGCGTGGCGGTGGTCCGCTCCGGAGAGCCGCGACGCGGCGTCGTTCCGCCGGGTGACCCGCCCGTCGCTGTCCAGCACCCACGCGTACGTCTCGTCGTCGCGGAAGATGGCGTCGAACCACTGCGCCCGCGAGCGAGTGTCTGGAGTGTCTGCCTGGCTCGCGGGTTCGCCGTGGTCGAGTGCTCGCGTCTCGAGTGCAGCGAGCGCTCGCTCGACGTCCGGTGTGCCGGTCTCCCCACCGAAATCCGCCACGGTGACGTAGTCCGTCGCGCCGGCGTCGAGCACGCGGCTGGCGAGCGCGCCATCGCCCCCAGCGTCGTACACGACGACGGTGCTATCGGCGGCCGCGCGTCCGACGAACGAGGCGGGGTCGTGAAGCGAGGGCGTCGCGACGACGAGGTCGAACTCGGCTCCGAGGGCGTCGCGCGCGCTCGCCGCCTCCGTGGCGTGGTCGGCGTCGCAGTCGAACTCCGCGAACGCGTCTGTGAGCGCTCGTGCCAGCGAACCACTGCCGGCACAGAGGACGCGTGGGCGCGACGGACGGGTCTGCATAGAACGATAGTGAGGAACGAGGGTGGTAGAGGGTTTCGACTCGAACAGTGGACGCGTGGAGCAGTGTGGTCGCGCCGACGGCCCCCTTCAGCGTTGACGGAGAATAGTTACGTCATCCGTGTTTCGAACCCTGATTCGGTTTCGTATCCCGGGAAGATGCGTATCCTCACAAAGACTTTTTAGGATTGTTAACAGACCATAATGTGGAGGATGTTCACATCCGCCAAGGAGCGTGTATGAAAGATGGAATTCAACGGCACGTTCGAACTCGAGGACACGACCACCGAGGAAGTGTGGCTCGCGCTCTCGGACCCGGTGCTCGTCGAGGAATCGCTCCCCGGCTGTGAGTTTCTGGTGCAGGTCGACGACGAGGACGTCGACTTCGACGCGCTCAGAGAGCAGTACGCCGACCGAGACGTGGAACCGACTGCCGACCCCGACGTCATCGCCGAGCGCGCCTTCGAGGAGGGCGAGCGGTACGCGGCCCTCGTCCAGATCAGCGTCGGCCCGGTGAACCCGACGTTCGAGACAGTAGTGACCATCGACCACCGGGAGAAACCCGAGATGTCGGCCTCCGGGGAGGGCTCTTCGGGCGACAGTTCCTTCGAGATGTCGTCGTCGATGGTGCTCTCCGAAGCCGACGACGGCGTCGCAGTCGAATGGGAGACCCAGGCCGACGTGTTCGGCCGCGTCGCCCAGATGGGGCAGCGCGTCGTCAACCCGGTGGCGAACCAGGTCGTCAAGCGGTTCTTCTCGTCGGTGCAAGAGCAGTTGCGTGACCTCTCGATGGCGACGGAGACAGCGAATGCGGCAGACACAGCGGACGAGTCGTCGGAGGGGGCGGCGGAGACAGGAGACGAGACGGCGGCGGAGACAGGAGACGAGTCAGCGACGGAGCCGACTCGCGAGTCGGTGGACGAATCGGGTGGTGGGAGCGACGAACCGAGCCTCGTGGACCGAATCCTCGGTCGGTCGAGGGGAGGGGACGACAGATGACAGAACACGACATCACACTCACAGTGAACGGTACAGACCACGACCTCGAGGTCGATGCGCGAACACTCCTCGTCCACGCGCTGCGCGACGAACTCGGCTACACGGGCACGAACGTCGGCTGCGAGAGCAGCATCTGCGGCGCGTGCACGGTGCGGATGGACGGCGACGCGGTGAAGTCCTGCACGGCGCTCGCGGTGCAGGCCGACGGCGCGGAGATACAGACCGTCGAGAGCCTCGCGGAGGGCGGCGAGTTCCACCCCGTACAGACCGGGTTCCAGGAGGAACACGGCCTCCAGTGTGGCTACTGCACACCCGGCATGATGTTGAGCGCCGTCGACCTGCTGGAAGAGAACCCGGACCCCTCGCGGGAGGAGATCCGCGAGGGAATCGAGGGGAACCTCTGCCGGTGCACGGGCTACCAGAACATCGTCAACGCGGTGGAGAACGCCGCGAACGAGATGGGCGAGGGGTCGGCTGGCGAGGCGGCCGGCGGTCGCAAGCGGGCGGCCGACGGCGGGGAGTGCTCCACCGGAGCGCGACCCTCGTCGGACCACTCGTCCGACGGCGGGGCAGAGACCGATGGCGGCGAACCCATGGGAGGTGAGGGCGAATGACCGTCGACTCCGTCGACCCGGACGACGTCGACGCGGCGGACATCCTGGGCTCGGCCATCGAGCGCCGCGAGGACCCCGCGCTGGTCACGGGCGACGCGGAGTACACAGACGACATTCAGCTCCCGAACACCGCGCACATGGCGATACTGCGGAGCCAGTACGCCCACGCGGACATCGAGGACGTGGACACCAGCGAGGCCGAGGAGATGGAGGGCGTGCTCGGCGTCTACACGCACGACGACCTGGCTCGCGAGGACACGCCCGGCGAACTCCCGTTCCTGGTGCCGACCGCGTGGCTGCTCCCGAGTCTGAACGCCGTCGACCACCCCATCCTTGCGGACGGCCGCGTGCGCTATCAGGGCGAGGCCATCGCCGCCGTCGTTGCAGAGGAGCGCTACCTCGCGCACGACGCGCTCGACGGCATCGACGTGGATTACGAGCGCAGGGACGCGGTGACCACGCCGGGCGACGCACTCGCCAGCGGTGCGGCGGAACTCCACGGCGACGCCGACCGGAACGTCGCGTTCGACTGGGAGATCGGCGACGAGTCGAAGACCGACGATGCGTTCGAGAGCGCCGCGAACACCGTCGAGATCGACCTAGAGAACCAGTTGCTCATCCCGAACGCGATGGAGCCGCGAGCAGCGGTCGCGGATTACAGCCCCGGCACGGACGAACTGGACGTGTTCATGACGACCCAGAACCCCCACGTTCACCGGCTCCTCATGTCGGGTGTCATCGGCCACCCGGAGCACAAACTCCGCATCAAGGCGCCCGAGGTCGGCGGCGGGTTCGGGAGCAAGATCCACCACTACGCCGACGAAGCGCTCGTGGCGTGGGCGTCGAAGCACCTCGAACGGCCCGTGAAGTGGACGGCGACGCGCTCGGAGACGTATCTCACGGACGCGCAGGGCCGCGGCCACGAGACGCACGCGGAACTCGCGGTGAGCGACGACGGCGACATCGAGGGACTGCGCGTGGACACGAAGGCGAACCTCGGCGCGTATCTCTCGACGTTCGCCCCCGCCGTCCCCACATACCTCTACGGAACGCTGCTGTCCGGACAGTACGACATCCCGGCCATCCACTGCTCGGTGGACGGCGCGTTCACGAACGTGCCGCCGGTGGACGCATACCGGGGCGCCGGCCGCCCGGAGGCGTCGTTCCTCGTGGAACGGCTGATGCGTCTCGGCGCGAAGGAACTGGGGATGGATCCCGTGGAGTTCCGGCGCCGGAACTTCGTCGAACCCGACCAGTTCCCGTACGAGACGCAGGTCGCGGTCGTCTACGACAGCGGCGACTACGAGAAACCCATGGAGACGGCCCTCGACATGGTGGACTACGATAGCTTCCGGGAGCGCCAGGAGCAGGCCCGCGAGGAGGGGCGCTACCTCGGCATCGGGTTCTCGTGTTATATCGAGGCCTGCGGGCTCGCGCCCTCCGAGTTGGCGGGTCAACTCGGCGCGCAGGCGGGTCTCTGGGAGTCGAGCGTCGTGCGCTTCCACCCGTCGGGCACAGTGACCGCGTTCTGTGGCACCTCCGGCCACGGGCAGGGCCACGGCACGACGTACGCCCAGATCGTCGCGAACGAACTCGGCATCCCCTACGACGACGTGGAGGTCGTGGAGGGCGACACCGACGAGATTCCCCACGGGATGGGCACCTACGGGTCGCGGAGCGCGGCGGTCGGCGGCAGTTCGCTCGTGAAGAGCGCCGAGAAGGTCGTCGACAAGGCCAAAGAGATCGCCGCCCACCAGCTCGAGGCCGACCCCGAGGACGTCGAGTTCGAGGACGGGAAGTTCAGGGTGTCGGGCGCGCCCGACCGCAACATCGGCATCCAGACGATCGCACAGGAGGCGTACCTCGGCCACGACACGCCCGAGGGGATGGAACCCGGACTCGAGGCGACGTCGTTCTACGACCCGGACAACTTCGTGTTCCCGTTCGGCACGCACGTCGCAATCGTCGAGGTCGACCCGGACTCGGGCGAAATCGAGTTCGAGCAGTACGTCGCGGTGGACGACGTCGGCAACCAGATCAACCCCAAAATCGTGGAGGGCCAGATTCACGGCGGCGTCGCGCAGGGCATCGGGCAGGCGCTGTACGAGGGCGCGGAGTACGACGACAACGGCAGCCTCGTCACCGGGTCGATGCAGGACTACGCGGTGCCGAAGGCCGAGCACATCCCGGAGATGGAGACCGATTCGACCGTGACGCCGAGCCCCCACAACCCCCTCGGCGTGAAGGGGGTCGGGGAAGCCGGCACTATCGCCGCGCCGCAGGCGGTCGTGAACGCCGTCGCTGACGCGCTCGAACCGTTCGGCGTCGAGGGCGTCGAGATGCCGATGACCGCCGAGCGCGTCTGGGAGGCGGCGAACGCGCAGGCGACCGCGGACGGAAGCGGCAACGCGTCTAACAGCGGTGATGCAGGCGAGCCGCGGGACGGCCGTGATGCGGCCGCGGACAGTGGAGGTGAGAACTGATGTTCCCGGACGAGTTCGACTACTACGAGGCCGACTCCGTCGACGAGGCGGTTGAACTGCTCGACGAGCACGCGGGCGAGGAGGTCGAACTGCTCGCTGGCGGGCACAGTCTGCTGCCGGCGATGAAGACCGGCCTGTCGAGTCCCGACGTGCTCGTGGACCTCGGCGGCGTGGACGAACTCCACGGCGTGCGCACGGACGGCGACGTACTGTCCGTCGGCGCGATGACGGCGTACAGCGACTTCCTCGACGCCGACGAGTCGTGGGAGCACGCGCCGGCGCTCGCCGCGGCCACCCGAGAGGTCGGGGACGCGCAGGTGCGAAATCGCGGCACAGTTGGGGGCAATCTCGCGCACGCCGACCCCGCCTCGGACCTGCCGGGCGCGGCGCTCGCGTCGGACGCGACAGTCGTCGTGCAAGGGACAGACGGCGAGCGCAAGATTCCTGCCGAGGAGTTCTTCTACGGGATGTACGCCACTGACCTCGCGCCCGGCGAGTTGCTGACTCGGGTCGAGGTGCCCTCGGCGGCGGGTTCGGTGGGCGCGTACGCGAAGAAGGCGAGTCCGTCCTCGGGGTACGCGATGGTCGGCGTCGCCGCGCTCCTGGACGTCGACGGCGGCACCGTCGAATCCGCGAGCGTCGCCGCGAACGGCGTCCTCGACCACGGCGTGCGACTCGATAGCGTCGCGGACGCACTCGACGGCGAGACGCTCGACGAAGACACCATCGGGCGTGCGGCGTCCCGCGCCACCGACGACATCGACGAGGCGATGACGATGGACGACCTGCAGGCCTCAGGGGAGTTCCGCGCCCACCTCCTGGAGGTGTACACGGAGCGCGCGCTGACGACGGCGATGGAGGAGGCGTCCGCGCCCGCTGCCGCGGACTGACCGTCTCGCCAGCCGATTCCCGCGCCGCGCTCTCGCGTGGTGTGTGAGCAACGACCATATACTCGCTCGGCCCCAACGAATCCCATCCAGACAGCATGACAGACCGACGGACGACGGCGTTCGCGGACGCGACCGAGTCCGACGTGCGGGCAGCGTTCGACGCCGAGGACTACGTCGCGGACGACGACGTCGTGACCACCGTGTTGCTCGCGCTCCGCCTCGGGAAGCCGCTGCTCGTCGAGGGCGAACCGGGCGCGGGGAAGACCGAACTGGCGAAGGTGCTTGCCGCCGGCTTCGACACCGACCTCGTGCGCCTGCAGTGTTACGAGGGGTTGACCGCGGAGAGCGCGCTGTACGAGTGGAACTACACGAAACAGTTGCTCGCGGTGCAGCGCGGGAATCGGCACAGTAGCGGAGGCGGTAGCGACGGCGGTGGAAGCGGTAGCGACGGCAATGGAGACGGTAGCGACGGCAGCGACGCCGGCGCGGAAGACGGCGAGCGAGGTGAATCCGTGTTTACGGAGGAGTACCTACTGGAGCGACCGCTCCTGCGGGCGTTGCGGAACGACGGAGAAACCCCACCGGTGTTGCTCATCGACGAGGTGGACCGCGCGGACGAGGAGTTCGAGGCGCTGCTGCTGGAGGTGCTGAGCGACTTCCAGGTGTCCGTCCCGGAACTCGGGACGGTGCGCGCGGAGACGCCGCCGGTCGTCGTCGTCACGTCGAACCGGACCCGGGGGTTGAGCGACGCGCTGAAGCGCCGGTGTCTCTACCTCCACGTCTCGCCGCCGTCCTTCGAGAAGGAGCGAGCCATCCTCGCGCGGAAGGTCCCGGAACTCGACGGCGCGGTCGCCGCGGAACTGTGTGCCGCCGCGGGCCGCCTGCGCGAGGAACCGCTGCGGAAACCGCCGGGCGCCGCCGAAACCATCGACTGGGCGCGCGCGGTCGCAGCGTTACGAACGAACGGAGACGAATCGCTGTCGAGCGCGGAGGTCGAGCAGACCCTGGGCTGCCTGTTGAAGGAGGTCGAGGACGTCGAGCGCGTGGACGACGACCTGCTCGCGGATCTGCTCGACGCGGCGAGCGAAGCACGGGCGAGTACGGACGCGGCGAGATGAGCGACGTCCCCGACTTCGAGGTGGCGCGCGACCACGTCCGCGACGAACTCGTGCGGTTCACGCGAGCGCTCCGGCGCGCCGGAGTCGGCGTTCCTGCGAACGCGCAGACGACGGCGGCCCGCGCGCTCGTGGAGGTCGGCTTCGACGACGAGAGCCGCGCGAACGTCGCGCTCCGGGCGTGCCTCGTCACGGAGCGCGAGGACCTCGACACGTTCGACCGCCTGTTCGGGGAGTTCTGGCGCCGGCTCACCGCCGGCGTGACACCCGAGGGATCCGCCGAACGGCGCGAGGACGACCCCGACGGCGGGTTCGCGCCCCTCGGCGGCGCGCCAGCAGACGAGCGGGTCGAGGAGTCCAGTGGGCGCGAGACGGACGGCGACAGCGACGACCAGCGCGGAGCCGCCGCGTCGTCGTCGCTGGGCGGCGTCGTCAGCAAGAACGCGGGCGAGCACGTCGGCGAACACGTGGCCACGAAGCGAAGTCCGACGGGAACCCCGACCCCGGTGGCCGCCGCGACGACGACCCCGGACCAGGAGTTCGAGCGCGCGTTCGCGGACCTCACCGACGCGCTCGCTGGACTGCGAGGGCGGCGGTGGACGGCGGGCGGCGACGAGCGAGCGGACGCCCGGCGCGCGCTCCGCTCGAGTTTCGGCACGGGCGGTATCGTGGTCTCGATGCCCCAGCGCGAGCGCACGCGGCCCGCGGTGCGCGCACTCCTGCTCGTGGACGTGAGCCAGTCCGTCCTCGACACCGTCGACCGCTCCTTCCTGCTGGGATTCTTGCGGCGCGCTCGCGCGGACTGGCGGGACGCCAGCGTCTACTTCTTCGACGAGGAGTTGCGGGACGTCTCCAACGCGTTCGACGCGCCCTCGCAGACCGCGGCCCTCGACGCGCTGGAGCGTGCGGAAGCGGAGTGGGGTGGCGGCACCCGCATCGGCGCGTCGCTCGCGCAACTGCCGCCGGACGCCGTCGACCACCGCACTGACGTGTTCGTCGTGAGCGACGGCCTCGAAACCGGGGACGTCGCGGAACTGGAGCGAGCACTCTCGGGCATCGCGCAGCGCGCGGCGAGTGTCCGCTGGCTGAACCCGCTCGCGGCGTCGCCCGCCTACGAGCCGGCGGCTCGCGGCATGGCGGCGGCACAGCCGTTCGTGGACGGCATCTTCGCGTTCAGTGAGGCGGCAGACCTCACGGAACTGGCGCGACAGCTCCGGACGCGCGGCCCGCGCGAACGCGTCGGCTACGAGTACGATTCGCGCCGCGAGTGAACGCGACAGGCGGCACTGGACGTGTGACGTCGAAGCAGCAGTCTACTGGATTCGAACCGGAGCCAGACTGGCGTCTCCCCGGGTTCGAATTCAGACGATTCGCTCCGCGCGTGACGGGTCGGAGAATAGTTCCGGGAAGATTCGAACTTCCGTCGTTGCCCCCAGAAGGCAACAGGATTGGCCACTACCCCACGGAACTGCCTGCACCCAAATGGAGTGCAGGCGGGCTTATGAGTGTTGCGAACCGCGGTGAACGGGGTTCACGGCACTCTAGCGGTGGCCCCCGAACGTGCACACACCGACGCCTATTTGCCGTCGTGGAATGCATGTTTTCGCATGTACGTCGGACGGTTCGTCGTCGTCGGTCCGGACGTCGCCGCCTACCGGGTGTCCTCGCGGTCGTTCCCGAATCGCCGCGTGGTGGAGCGCGAGGACGCGCTGACGGTCGCGCCGACGCCGGACGCGCCAGAGACCGAGAACCCCTACGTGTCGTACAACTGCTACCGCGAGGCGGCGGGCCACGCCGTCGTCGGAAACGGCTCGCACGTCGACCCGATCGCCGAGAAACTCGAACTGGGGTATCCGGCGCGGGACGCGCTCGCCGAGAGCCTGCTCGCGCTCGACTACGAGAAGGACGACTACGACACGCCCCGCATCGCGGGCGTGCTCGGGCCTAACGACAGTTCGTTCGTCGGCACCGTCCGGAAGGACGCGCTGCTCGTCGAGGCCGTCGACGAGCCGACGCTCGTCGCGACCTACGAGAAAGACAGCCCCGAACCCATCGGGTTCGATGCGACGGACGGCGGGGACGGCGCAGTGACCGCGAGCGCGGCCGCGCGGGAGGCGTACAGCGCGGCGTTCGAGCACGTGGTCTGTGCGGTCGGTGTGGTGCGCGAGGACGGTGGCTACGAGACGGCCATCGTGAACGACGGAGAGTGAACACAAGACGGTTCGCCGAGCAGTCCGTAGACCACCCAGACGCGTGCTCGGTGGATTAACCCAGGCAGCAGTCGAGTTTCTTACGCGATACGGCTACCTCGCGCTGTTCGTCTTCGCGTTCCTGGAGACGTCGATGGTGTTCCCGTTGCTCCCCAGTGAACTCGTCCTCCCGGTTGCCGCGGGGTTACTGGTTCACGGCCCGGTCACGCTCGTCGCGTTCGCGCTCGTCGCCGCGGGCGGCGCGACGGCCGGGAGCCTCTTCGCGTACGTTGTCTTCGGGACGGCCGGCGTGCGGGCGGCCGACCGGTACGGGGCGTACGTTCGCGTCTCCCAGACCGACATCGAGCGGAGCCGGCGGTGGTTCCAGCGGTGGGGCGAGACCGCCGTGCTCTGGGGCCGCCTGCTCCCCGTCCTCCGGTCGGTGATCTCGATTCCGGCCGGGTTCGCGCGGATGAACCGCGCGACGTTCGCGGCGTACTCCGCGGTCGGCAGTCTGTTGTTCGCGCTCGGCGTCGGGGCGGTCGTCTACTACGGGAGACAGCGGTCGGTGTACTCGTTCGTCTGGGTCGCGCTGCCCGACTGGCTGACGGCCCCGCTCGCGGCGTCGCCCGTGCTCGCCGTGTTGCTCGGCGGCCTGGTGCTCGTCGCGCTCGGTGTCGGCTGGCGGTACGCTCGGCGTCGCCGGGAGGACGGTACCGGTGACGGACCCGAGGACTAAGGGCGAGCGCGACCCAGAAGCAGCCATGAAGGTCGGCGTCATCTCGGACATCCACTCGAATCTGGTCGCGCTGGAGGCCGTGCTCGAGGATATGCCGGACGTGGACCGTCTGGTCTGCGCGGGCGACGTCGTCGGCTACAACCCGTGGCCCGCGGAGTGCGTGGACGCGGTCCGGGAACGGGACGTGCCGACGGTGATGGGGAACCACGACCGGATGGTGGCGACCGGCCGGAACTTCCGCGGGAACTCGATGGCGGAAGCGGGCGTGAAACACGCCGTCGAGGAGCTGAACGACGTACAGCGGACGTGGGTGGAGAACCTCCCTCGGGAGCGAACGCTGGCGGACGGCCGCGTGAAACTCGTCCACGACCACCCCGAGGTCCAGGACAAGTACACGTACCCCGAGGAGTTCGGCCCGCACCTGCTCGGTGACGAGGACGTCCTGATTCTGGGGCACACGCACGTCCAGCACCACGAGACGTACGACGACGGCGTCGTGATGAACCCGGGAAGCGTCGGCCAGCCGCGGGACCGCGACCCCCGGGCGGCGTACGCCGTCCTCGACCTGGACGCGCTCGAAGTCGAAGAGCACCGGGTCGAGTACGACGTCGAGCGGGTTCAGGAGGGGGTTCGGAAGGCAGGGCTGCCGTCGGGGACGGCCGACCGGCTTGCGGAAGGGCGATAACAGGCTCGTTTTCCAGTGTGCTAGTCACCCGACCACACAGCCGGTAGCCTGGAGGATTGAAAGGGCGAGGGGCGCGTGACGGCGAAGCCGTCCTCAGAACGCTTCGCGTTCTGATGGGCTGCACAAATCGCCATGGCGATTTGTGAACGTCACGTTATGTGGAGGTCGGCGCAGCCGACCTCCCACTCGCGGCCGGAGGCCTTGCGCGCCTCCGCGACCCCTATCCGCAATTTGCGGATATGTCGCGGAGCGGGCGCGAGAGCGCCGAGGGCTTTCAGGTAGCGTCGAAATCAGAAGAGACAGCGCTCACTCAGTCTAGTGGTCGGAGTTCAGCCGAGAAGTGCCGGAGTTCCGGCATCGAGGAGTTGGAGACGATTTCCAGACCCGGAATCTCGTCGGCGCGCTCGCAGACAGCTTCGGCGGTGTCCGCGACGTGTTCGACGTGGTCGGGGCCGTAGGTGCGCCGCGGAAGCGCGAGACGGACGAGGTCCGCGCGCTCCGTTTCGGGGAACGCGAAGCGACCCAACTCGACGCCGCGGACGCCGCCTTCGCGGTAGAGTTCGCAGACGAACGCCTGTCCGGGGAACTCCTCGCGGGGGATGTGGGGGAGGGCTTCGTTAGCGTCGATGTAGACGGCGTGGCCGCCCGCTGGCTGGTAAACGGGAACGTCGCGGTCGGCGAGTTGCTCGCAGAGCGATTCGACCTGAGCGACGCGTTCGGCGACGTATGGCGGTTCGACGGCTTCCCGGAGTCCTTCGGCGAACGCCGCGAGGTCGCGACCCGCCATACCGCCGTACGTGGAAAAGCCCTCGAAGAGGATGCCGCGCTGGCGGCACGCTTCGAAGAGCTCGTCCTGGCCGTCGGCGACGCCGACGAACCCGCCGATGTTGACGAGACCGTCTTTCTTTCCGCTCATCACGCACGCGTCGGCGTACGAGAGTTGCTCGCGGGCGATGTCCGCGACCGAGGCGTCCGCGAATTCAGTCTCGCGCTGCTGGACGAAGTGGGCGTTCTCCGCGAACCGGCAGGCGTCGACGACGAGCGTCGCGTCGATGCTGTCGGCGAAGTCGGCGACCTCGCGGGTGTTCTCGACGCTCACCGGCTGGCCCGCCATCGTGTTGTTCGTGATAGTGAGCACGACCACGGGGACGTTGTCGGCGCCGACGTCGTCGACGACCGCGCGGGCCGTCTCGACCGAGAAGTTGCCTTTGAACGGGTCGTCGGCGTGCATGTCGGTCGCGCCATCGACCGGACAGTCCACGGGGTCGCCGCCGTTCGCGGCGACGTGGGCGCGCGTCGTGTCGAAGTGCGCGTTGTTGAGGACGGTGTCGCCTTCCTCGACGAGCGCGCCGTAGATGACGTTCTCGGCGCCGCGACCCTGGTGGGCGGGGACGATGCGGTCGAAGCCCATGACGTCTTCGACCGCGGTTTCGAGTTCGCGGAAGCCGTCGCTGCCGGCGTAGGCTTCGTCGCCGCGGAACAGCGCGGCCCACTGCTGGTTGCTCATCGTGCCGGTGCCCGAGTCCGTGAGGAGGTCGACGAAGACGTCCTCGCTGTCGAGGTTGAAGACGTTGTAGCCCGCCGCTTCGAGAGCGGCCTCGCGCTCGTCGCGCGGGAGGAGCGTGACGGGGTCGACCATCGTCGCCTTGTAGGAGCGCACAGGAAACGGAGGGGGTTGGATGGACATAGTTCCCCGCGTCAGAACGTCGTTCTCCAGTGTACAGACCTGTACTGGTGATGCCGAGTGCGTCCGACGTGTACTTCGAGTGGAACGTTTCGCGCGGAGTAGAACGGGGCTGGAGCGCCGGGTGGGATTACGAGTCGAAGTGGCGCTGGACGATGTCGAGGGTCTCCTCGCGGTCCGCCCAGTCCACGAACACCGCGACCGAGGTGGCACTGGAGACGACGTCGATGACGTTGATGGCGGCGTCCGCGAGCGGGTCGACGATTCGGCGGAGCACGCCCGGGCGGTTCGGGAACTCGCCGCCGAGCACGCGCACCACGGCGATGTTGTCGGTGACCGTCACCGAGGAGAGTTCGTCGTCGCCGACGACCTCGCGGTGGAGGACGTTCTCCGCGCGCTCCGCGATGGATTCGTCCACGTAGAACGTCATCGAGTCCATCCCCGAGGCCACCGCGTCGACGTTGATGTCGCTCTCGGCGAGCGCCGTCGACAGCGTCGACATGATGCCGGACTGGTTCCGTATCGCGCGCCCAGCGACGGTGAGACAGGCCAGCGGGTCCTCGCGCATGTCGATCATGTTCTCGAAGGTGCCCTCGACGTGGGTGCCGCCCGAGAGCAGGTCGCCGTGCTGGTAGTGGATGACGCGGACCGCGAGGTCGTCGTCCTTGAACGAGAGCGCCGAGGGCGCGAGCACCTCCGCGCCGCGGAAGGAGAGATTCCGGAGTTCGTCGACCGTGATCTCGCCGACGTTCCGCGCGCCCTCGACGACGTGCGGGTCGCCGGTCATAACCCCCTCCACGTCCGTGACAATGACCACTTCGTCGGCGTCCGCGTACCGCCCGAGCATCACCGCCGTGGTGTCCGAGCCGCCGCGCCCGAGCGTCGTCACGCCACCCTCGGGGCCCTCGGCGAGAAACCCCGTGATGACGGGGACGGTGGCGTCGAGTTCCTCGGCGAGTTCTTCGGTCCGTCGGCGCGTCGCCTCGGCGTCCACGTCGCCGTGGCCGTCGGTCACGACCGGCCAGTCGGGGTGGCCGGGTTCGACGTACTCGGCGTTCACGCCGCGCGCGGCGAGCGCGGCCTTCAGCATCCGCACCGCGGTACGCTCGCCCATCGAGACGATCTCCGCGCGGTCGGCCTCCTCGGCGTCGAACGTGATCTCCTCTAGCAGTTCGTCGGTGGCATCCCCCATCGCGCTCGCGACGACCGCTATCTCGTGGCCGGCGGCGACGGCGTCGGCGACGGAGTCCGCGGCGCGCTCGACGCGCTCGCCGCTGCCGAGACTGGTGCCGCCGAACTTCGCGATTACGCGCATCGCCGCTCACCGACCGCGCGAGACGCACTCATTGTCGGGCGTAGGCACTGCCCGGTAGATAACTGCTTGCATCACCGAAACAGTCGCCGGCGACGGGACGACCCGCGTTCGAGACGGCTATCCACCGTCCGGATTAAGGTAGTCGGGTACGAACGAGTAGCTATGCGCGTCCGAGATGCGGTGGACGAGGACGCCGACGTGCTCGTGACCCTCACCGACGACGACGTGGACGCCGACCGTCTCATCAGGGACCGAACGGTGCAGGTCGCCGAGATGGACTCGGAAGTCGTCGGCTTTCTCGCGTTCGACACGTGGCGGGACACCGTTCACGTCACTCGCCTCGGCGGCGATCCCGACGCCGTCGAAGAACTGCTGGGTGCGCCGTGTTCGTTCGCGGAGCGCGAATCGCTACCCGTCGAGGTGGTGTTACTGGACACCGACGAACCGCTCCACGACGTCGTCGTCCGGGCCGGCTTCGACGAGGTCGGACCGGGGCCGATGTTCGACGGCGAGCGAACGCGACGCTACCGGCACGTTCCGACAGCGGAGTGAAAGAGAGGGCCTACAGGTCGGCGCGGTCGAACACGCGGTAGCCCACCAGCGGCACGACGAGGAACCACAGCAGCATCGTCGCGAGCGCCGCCCATTCGGAGAGGTAGATGGGGACGTTCTGCGGGAACAACTGCGCGATGGTGGCCGCGTTTCCTGGGAGGAACTGGAAGACGGCGCTAGAGAACGCCGCCGTCGGCGGCACGCGGTTGAGCAGGAGGTACCACTCTGGCGGCACGCCGGTCGGGAAGAACGACCCGGTCGTGAGGTAGTAGATGGCCATGACGAGGAGCCCCCACGCGAGTTCGAAGACGACGTAGAACCCGAGCGCGAGTATCGTCGCGCGCCCCGAGTCCTTCGTGGCGGCGGACAGGCCGACGCCGACGGCCGTGTACAACACCGTGAGCAGGAGCGTCAGTGCGGAGAACACGGCGAACGCGCTCGCGTTGAACGAGTCGTACAGCGCGACCGTGACGACGGCCGCGGCGACCAGGCCGACGAGGACGGAGACGCCGACCACGGCGGACCGACCGACGACCTTCCCGACGACGGCGTCCCTGCGCGTGTGCGGGAGCGAGAGCAGGAACTTCGCGCTGCCGGAGTCGACCTCCCCTGCGATGGACTTGTGGGCCATCACGAGCCCCGTGATGGGGATGAGAATCGTGACCGGGCTGATGATGAAGAAGATGAGCCCCAGGCTCTGCACCTCGGCCTCCGCGCCGGCGGAGTTCTGTATCAGCGTGTACGCGTACGCCGCGCCCGCCATGAACAACACGAACAGCGCCGTCAGCCCCCACAGCGCCTTCGATCGGCTGGCGTCACGGAAGTCCTTCTTCGCGACGACGCTCCAGGTCATGCGGTCATCTCCTCCTCGGTGTACGCAGCGAAGATGTCGTCGAGGGAGGCCTCTCGCGTGGAGAAGTCCTCGACCTGGGCGCCCGCGCCCTCGACGGCGTCGAGGATGTCGGTCTTCGCACCGCCGTCCGCGGTGACGACGAGCGTGTCGCCGTCCGCGGTGACGTCGGTGACGCCAGGCACGTCGCGCACCGCGTCGACCACCGCGGGCGTGACTTCGGTGACGGTGACCGAGAGGCCGCCGCCACCGCCCGCGGCCTCCCGCAGGCCGCTGATGGTGTCCTGGGCGACGAGTTCGCCGTCGTCGAGGATGCCGACGCGGTCACACACCGCCTCGACCTGCTCGAGGATGTGACTCGAGAAGAACACCGTGGCGCCGCGTTCGGCCTCCTCGGTGATGATCTCGCGCATCTCGCGAGCGCCGTTCGGGTCGAGGCCGGTCGAGGGCTCGTCGAGGATGATGAGTTCGGGGTCGCCGACGAGCGCGATGGCGAGCGCGAGGCGCTGGGCCATCCCCTTCGAGAAGCCGCCGGCCTTCCGGTCCGCGGCCTCGGGGATGCCGACGCGCGCGAGGAGTTCGTCGGGGTCGTCGTCGGCGTTCTTCGACTCGATGGCGAACTCGAGATGCTGGCGCGCCGTGAGGCGGTCGTACACCGAGAAGCCGTCCGGGAGCACACCGGTTCGCCGGCGAATCTCGAGGGACTCGTCCTGTGCGTCCATGTCGAGCACCGACGCGCGCCCGGAGGTCGGGCGTACGAAGTCGAGCAGGATGTCGATGGTCGTGGATTTCCCGGCGCCGTTCGGCCCGAGGAAGCCGTATATCTCCCCCTCTTCGACGGTCAGGTCGAGGCCGTGGAGGGCGGTGACGTCACCGAACCGCTTGGTGACGCCCGATAGTTCGATAGCTGACATTGTGCGGGGGAAGACAGCGTGGAGTCAAAGCCGTTGTGGTGGTTCTCACGCTCAGCGAGACGGGCTGACGGACACGGCCGGCGTCAGTCGTTCTCGCGCCGGTTCAGAGGTCCCGGCCGTCGAATCGCCGGGCGGCGAGCGCGAACCCGCCGACGGTCCACGCGAGCAACACGACCGCGCCGCCCCACTCCGGGATGAGGCCGGTCGGGCCGGAGGTGTTCACGCCGACCGCGGAGAGCGCGTTCTGGTAGGCGTAGATGGGGCTGAGTTGGATGACGGTGTCGGCGACACCGGGTTCGAGGGAGACGCCGAACTGCGCGGCGAGCACGACCGTGCCGAGCGCGACGGCGGCGGGCCACGCGAGCGCGAGCATGAAGAAGCCGTAGGCGGCGACGGCGGCCAGCGTCGTGGACGACGAGCGCGCGGTGAACGCGAGCGTCGCGCCGACGAACGCCGCGCCGAGGAGCGCGCCGAACGCGACGGTGGCGGCGACGGCGAACAGCGAAACCGGGCCGCCGCGGAGCAGGTGGACGGCGGCGCCGGCGACCACGGACGCGCCGACGGCCGCGAGCACCGCCCCGAGGCGGGCCGCTCCCGCACCGGCGAGAAACTCCGTGCGGGTGTGGGGGAGCGAGAGCGTGAGGCGACTACGGCCGCTTGCGACGGCGTTCGGGACGGCTTCGTGTGTGAGCGTCCCCGCGGTGAGCGGCACCGCGAACATGAACAGGAGCGAGAGCACGTCAGTGAGCGGGGACGCGATGGGACTGTTCGTCGACCCGTAGCTGATGCCGGCGGCGAGCAGCGCGAAGAAGCCGACGAAGATGGTGACCGTGTTGTCCGCGACGAGCATCCGGAGGTCGCGGCGCGCGACGACCGACCACGTCACCGCGCCGTCACCCGCTGGAGGGCTGCGTGCATGTCCGTGGGGTCTCAGCGGGTAGACAAGTGTCTTTCTCCCCGCGTAGCCGGTGGCTGTCCGTGCGGCCGGAGCGTCCTATACCACGTCTTCGGGGGCGTGCTGTTCGCGCATCCGCGTCACTTCGTCGCGGTAGGGCTCCTGTTCCTCCGCGTCCGCGGGTTCGAGTTCGTCGGGTTCCGCCTCGACGGCGGCGGTCGGGTCGCCGGCGTTCAGGGAGCGCTGCCGGTGGAGGACGCGCTCGCCGTCCTCGGTGGCGTACGTGAGGTCGAGCATCCCCTTGTCGGTGTACTCGCGGTAGACCAGCCAGACGCGTTCGGTGTCGGCCATACGTGGGGGTTCGGATGCCGCCTCCTTCAACTGTTGGGGCCAGCGGACGACAGGATGGTGGCCGAACCCGGGCGTGACCACGCAGTTCAAACGCTCCAAGCACGTACGGCGGGGCGATGGACGCGGACGACGTTCGCGCACACGCGAGCGACCTGCCCCGGGAGCCCGGCGTCTACCAGTTCCAGCGAGAGGACGGAACTGTGCTCTACGTCGGGAAGGCCGTCGACGTGCGCGACCGAGTCCGGTCGTACGCAGACCCCAGGAGTGCGCGCATCTCGCGGATGGTCGAGCGCGCCGACGACCTGGATTTCGCGGTGACGGACACGGAAACCCAGGCGCTGTTGCTGGAGGCGAACCTCGTGAAGCGCCACCAGCCCCGGTACAACGTCCGGTTGAAGGACGACAAGTCCTACCCGCTGGTGCAGTTCACGGACCACGCCGTCCCCCGCATCGAGGTGACCAGAGACCCCGACGAGGGCGCGGTGGCGTTCGGGCCGTACACGGACGTCGGGCGCGTGAACGAGGTAGTGAAGGCGGTTCGGGAAGTGTACGGCTTGCGCGGGTGCTCACAGCACAAGTACCGGAACCGCGAGCGCCCGTGTCTCGACTACGAGATGGGGCTGTGTTCGGCGCCCTGCACCGGCGAAATCAGCGAGGAGGAGTACGAGACGGACGTCGAGGCCGCCAAGCGATTCTTCGAAGGGGAGACGGGTGCGCTCGCCGACCCACTGGAGCGCGAGATGGAGCAAGCCGCCCAGGAGCAGGCCTTCGAGCGGGCGGCGAACGCCCGGGACCGCCTGGAGGCGGTGGAAGCGTTCCACGGGGGCGAGGGCGCTGCCGTCTCCGGGCGTGACGAGGCGACGACGGACGTGCTCGGCGTGGCCATCGAGGGCGACCGGGCGACCGTCGCGCGCCTCCACGCCGAACACGGGCAACTCGTGGAGCGCGACCAGCACGTCATGGACGCGCCCGACACCGAGAGCAAGGTGGCGGAGGTGCTCGCGGCGTTCGTGGTGCAGTTCTACGCCGAACGGGACCTGCCGGACCGCCTGCTGCTCCCGGAGGCCCACGGCGACGACGACGTGGCGGCGTGGCTGGACGCGGCGGGCGTGGAGGTGCGCGTCCCGGGGACGGGCCGCGACGCGACGCTCGTCGACCTCGCACTGAAGAACGCCCACCGGCGCTCGGGCGACCGGGACGAAGTCGGCGCGCTCGCGGACGCCCTGGGCATCGACCGTCCGGCGCGCATCGAGGGGTTCGACGTGAGCCACGCGCAGGGGAAGTCGGTCGTCGGGAGCGACGTCTGTTTCGTCGACGGGAGCGCGGAGAAGTCCGACTACCGGCGGAAGAAACTGGGCGAGGAGAACGACGACTACGCGAACATGAGACGTCTGGTTCGGTGGCGAGCGGAGCGGTCCGTCGGAGCGGCAGACGGCGACGCTCACGACGACCGCCCGGACCCCGACCTGCTGCTCATCGACGGCGGCGAGGGGCAGTTGAACGCGGCGCTCGACGCGCTCGACGAGGTCGGGTGGGACGTGCCCGCGGTCGCGCTCGCAAAGGACGAGGAGATCGTCGTGACGGCCGAGCGCACGTTCGACTGGGACGACGACGCGCCGCAGTTACACGTCCTCCAGCGCGTGCGGGACGAGGCCCACCGGTTCGCGGTGGCGTACCACCAGACGCTCCGGGACGAGGTGTCGACGGTGCTGGACGACGTCGACGGCGTCGGCCCCGAGTTGCGAAAGCGCCTGTTCCGGCGGTTCGGCAGCGTGGAGGGCGTGCGGTCGGCGTCCGCCGACGACCTGCGGAGCGTCGAAGGCGTCGGCGCGAAGACCGCTGAGACGCTGTCGAGCCGGCTGTAGCATGAAAATTTGTTTTAGATAAGGCAACTGGGCTTGTTTTATAGGTGTGGGCGGCGAGTACCATGCATGGACCGCCCGGACGAGGCCAGTCTCGCCGACTCGTACACGGAGATGCACGAGATCCTGATGCCCAACGACACGAACAACCTGGGTCGCGCACTCGGGGGGAGCGTGCTGCACTGGATGGACATCTGTGGCGCCATCGTCGGCCGGCGGTTCACGCGCCGGCAGGTCGTCACGGCGTCGATGGACCACGTCGACTTCCGGGCGCCCATCGACCTCGGGGAAATCGTCGCCGTCGAAGGGTACGTCTTCGACACCGGGGAGACCAGCGTCGAGATCAAGGTCGACGTCGCCGCGGAGCGACCGAGCGCGGGCGAGCGGCGCGAAACCGCGTCCTCCTTTTTCACGTTCGTCGCGCTCGACGAAACCGAATCACCCGCTATCGTCCCCGACCTCGTCTGTGAAACCGACCACGAACGAGAGCTTCGTGATGCCGCCATCGACGAGCGCCGGACGCGGCGCGAACGGGCGCCCACGCCCTGACAGACACTACGGTTCTCGTCAGTCCCAGTCGAGCGCGCCGCCCTGCTGGTACTCCGAGACGTTGCGCTCGAAGAAGTTCTTCTCCGCGTTCAGGTCGACCTGCTCGGTCATCCACGGGAACGGGTTCTCCGTGCCGTAGACGGGGTCCATGCGGAGTTGCTGGAGGCGACGGTCCGCGACGTACTCGACGTACTCCGCGAACTGCTCGCTGGACATGCCCAGGACGTCCTCCGGGCAAGCCTCGTGGGCGTACACCTGCTCGAGGTCGACGGCTTCCCGGATCAGGGACTCCATCTCGGCCTCGAATTCGTCGGTCCAGACACCCGGGTGTTCCTCCCGAACCTGGTTGATCAGGTCGACGCCGAAGTTCAGGTGCAGCGACTCGTCGCGCATGATGTACTCGAACTGCTCGCCGACGCCGACCATCTTCCCGCGGCGCTTCAGCGCGAGCATCATCGCGAACCCCGCGTAGAAGAAGATGCCCTCCATGATGACGTAGAACCCCACGAGGTCCCGCAGGAACGCCCGGAGGTCGTCGTCCGTCTCGATGGTGAACTTGGGGTCGTCGACGGCGCGCGTGAGGTCAACGACGAACTCGTCTTTCTCCGCGATGCTCGGGATGCGGTCGTACATCCCGTACATGTACTCGGGGTCGAACCCGAGGCTGTCACAGCAGTAGATGAAGGTGTCCGTGTGGACGGCTTCCTCGTAGGCCTGTCGCAGCAGATACTGCCGGCACTCCGGTGCGGTGACGTACTCGTAGATGGCGAGCACGAGGTTGTTCGCGGTGAGGCTCTCGGCCGTCGAGAAGAAGCCGAGGTTCCACTCCACGAGCTGGCGTTCGGCCTCGGTGAGTTCGTCGTTGTTCCACTGGTAGACGTCGTCCTGCATCGCCACCTCCTCTGGCGTCCAGTTGTTCGCGACACCCTGCTGGTAGTACTCGCGCGCCCAGTCGTAGTCGATGGGGAGGATCTTGTTCGGGTCGTGTTCAGCGTCCGAATCCAGCACCGGCATCACTGACACACCTCGCAGGTCGGGTCCTCGACGCTCGGCAGGTCACCGCGGTCACCACCGGACTCGTCGTCCGGGTCGTCCTCCGCGTCGCGGAACTGGGTGTTCTCGTACTCCTCCATGTCCAGGGTCGTCTTCTCGAGTTGACTCGCGCCGAGGGTGCGCAGGTAGTACGTCGTCTTCAGGCCGAGTTCCCACGCGGTCTGGTAGACGTCCGAGAGCAGGTCGCCGTCGGTTTCCGGGAAGAAGACGTTCACCGACTGGCTCTGGTCGATCCAGACGCCGCGGCGAGCGGCGAGTCGGAGTTGGTGGCGCGGGTCGATTTCGAACGCAGTGCGGTAGAGCTCCTGCATGTCGTCGGGAATGGCGTCGAGTTCCTGCACGGAGCCGTCGTGGTACGTGAGCCTGTCGCGCAATTCATCGTCCCAGAGGCCGCGTTCCTCGAGGTCCGCGACGAGGCGGTCGTTCACGACCGTGAAGTCCCCGCTCATGTTCGACTTCACGTAGAGATTCGAGTAGACGGGTTCGATGGACGGCGACGTGCCAGCGATGGTGGAGATGGTGGCGGTGGGCGCGACTGCCATCGTGTTCGAGTTCCGCATTCCGTGCTCGGCGACGCGCTCGCGCACGCCGCTCCAGTCGAGGCGCTCCTCTCGGGACACCGGAATCTCGCGGCCGCGCTCCTCGGCGAGTAGGTCGACCGTGTCCTGCGGAAAGACGTCACGGTCCCACTTCGACCCCTCGTAGCTCTCGTACGTGCCCCGCTCGGCGGCGAGACCCGCGGACGCGTCGATGGCGTGGTACGCGACGAACTCCTGTATCTCGTCGGCGCGGTCGAGCGCGTCGCCGCTCGCCATCGGCACGCGTAACTGCTGGAGCGCGTCGTGGAACCCCATCACGCCGAGACCGACCGGCCGGTGGCGCATGTTCGAGCGCTCGGCGTCCTCCGTCGGATAGAAGTTCAGATCCACGACGTTGTCGAGCATCCGCATCGCCGTTTCGACGGTGTCGGAGAGCTGTTCGCGGTCGAGTTCGCCGCCGTCGCCGTCTTCGTCATCCGCCACGTGGCGCGCGAGGTTCACGCTGCCGAGGTTGCAGACCGCGGTCTCCTCCTCGGAGGTGTTCAGCGTGATCTCCGTGCAGAGATTCGAGGAGCGAACCGTCCCCGCGTGGTCCTGTGGCGAACGCACGTTACACGGGTCCTTGAACGTGAGCCACGGGTGGCCGGTCTCGAAGAGGCGCGTGAGCATCGTGCGCCAGAGGTCGCTCGCCTCGACGCGCTCGAAGTTCTCTATCTCCCCCTCGTCGGCGAGTTGCTCGTATTCGCGGTAGCGCTCCGCGAAGTCGCTGCCGTACAGTTCGTGGAGGTCGCCGGTCTCCTTCGGGGAGAACAGCGTCCACTGCTCGTCGTTCTGCACGCGCTCCATGAACAGGTCGGGAATCCAGGCTGCCGTGTTCATGTCGTGGGTGCGGCGGCGGTCGTCGCCCGTGTTCCGGCGGAGGTCACAGAACGCCGGGAAGTCCAGATGCCAGCACGCGAGGTAGGCAGCGGCCGCTCCGCGGCGCTTCCCGGAGCGGTTGATGGCGGCGGTGACGTCGTTCGAAATCTTGAGGAACGGCACTGTGCCCGTGGACTCGACGCCCGTAGATTCGATGAGCGACCCGGCCGCCCGAAGGGGCGTCCAGTCGTTCCCGAGGCCGCCGCTCCACTTCGAGAGCTTCGCGTGTTCCTTGTACGCGTCGAAGATGCCCTCGAGGTCGTCGGGGACGGTGGTGAGGTAACACGAGGAGAGTTGAGCGTGCGTGGTGCCGGCGTGGAACAGCGTAGGCGTCGAGTGGACGAACCGCAGCGAGGAGAGCGCGTCGTAGAACTCGATGGCGTACGCCTCGCGTTCCTCGGGGTCCTCGCGGAGCGCGACGCCCATCGCGACGCGCATCCAGAACGTCTGCGGGAGTTCGAAGGGGTCCTCGTCGGGTTCCCGGAGGAAGTACCGCTGTCGGAGCGTGTCCATCGCCATGTAATCGAGGCGGTCGTCGCGCTCCGGTCGGATGGCGTCCGTGAGTCGTTCGAGGTCGTAGTCGGCCATGCGCTCGTCGAGCAGGTCGGCCTCGAGACCCCGCTGGATTCCCTCACGGAACGCTTCTCGGTAGGCGCCCTCGCGGTCGGCGGGGTCGTAGTCGTCGACAACGCGGCGTTCGAGGCGCTCGCGAAGGACGCGGCCGGCTACAGACTTGTACGCGGGGTGGCGGTCGATGCGGCCGGTGAGCGCGCCGAGCAGTGCGTCGTACAGTTCGTCGGTACTGGCTCCGTCGTAGGCGTTGCGCTCGGCCTCCTGGAGTACGCGTTCGCGGGCGTCTCCGTCGACGATGTCGCCGTATCCGTCGCTGGCGCGGTCGAGCGCTCCGGCGAGCAGTTCGGTCGTGTCGGCAGTGGTCTGACTCATGATGGGTCGCGCCGAGCGCCACCGCTGGACGTGGCTGCCGCTATCGGTCAGAGCGGCGGCGAGCGGGACGCTCGGTCGTGTTCCGTCACATTCGGGCCGGCCGAATAAAGCTTACCAACAGTGGTTTCAGAAACACAATCTGATTTGTATTCGGTGCTGTTCGCGGTGGAGAACGCTACAGGACCAGCACTCGAACGAGCATGAACACGCCGACGAGCGAGTAGACGACCATCATCGCGCGCATCGTGGCGTGCTCGGGGATGGGGCTGTTCAGGTACGCGCCGATCTGTCCGCCGACGAAACAACACAGGCCAGCGGCGAACCCGAAGCCGAACGGAACCGTGAAGCTGTGGCCGCTGAACTCGGGCGGCGCGAACCCGAGGAGGAGCAGGTTCGTGACGAGCGCCGCGACGATGGTGCCATGCAGGACGAGCGCGCTCGTCCCGGCGTTCGCGGTGCTCGTCGCACTCGACCTGGCGTTCGGTGCGGTGGCCGTCGCCCTGCTCACGCGAGCGACGAGTTCGAGCGTCGAGTAGGCGGGAGAACAGCAGGCGCCGTCAGCCGAGTTCCGAGCGGCGGAACGAAACGTACCCGAGGAGCATCGAACCGGCGCCCCAGGCGAACATCACGAGCGAGTTGAACCAGAACTTCGCGTACAGTTTGTCCGGGGGGTTCCCGACCTGCTGATTGAGGCCTTCGTACGGCGTGGGGAACAGCCCCTGGTAGACGATTTGGGTGCTGAACAGGTACGACGTGGCCGGGGAGAGCGACCGGATGAACGTCCGCGTGTCGTTCGCGATGGTCGTGCCCAGCAGGTCCGCGGCGGTGTCGAGCAACGCCGGGAGTCCGATGACGGGGAGGAACCCGAACCAGAACGGAACGAGGAGGAAGTACGCCCCGAACACGCCGAGCATCGCGCGCGACCGACTGGCAGTGGCCGCCGAGATGCCGACGTAGATGCCGATGAAGGAGAACGCGAACAGCGACGACACCAGCGCGAATCGGAGGAACCGCATCGGAGCGGGGAACTCGACGAACGTGGCGGCGGCGAGCGCGAAGCCGACGGCGACCGCGGTGACGACCGCAGCGAGTGCGACGCCGAGGCGGGACGCGAACTTCCCGAGGACGTACTGCGTCCGGGAGTTCGGGAGGCCCATCGCGTACTTGATTGCGCCGGTGTCGCGGTCGCCCGCGATGGAGAGGTACGCCAGCGGCGCGAGAATCAACGGGAACACGAGGAACTGGAAGAACGACACGTCGAACAGCGTCCGATAGGGGTGGTCGTAGATGCTCATCTCGGACGCGAAGATGAGGGCGACGAGCGCCGCGAACGCGCCGATAACGCCGAGCACGACGTACGACCGTCGCGCGTTCTTGAAGTCGTCGCGGGCGACGGTGTAGAGGCTCACGCGTCGTCACCTCCGGGCACGGCAACCGGCGTCTCGCGCGCCGGCGGTGCGTCCCGTTCCGTGGAACCCGTGTACTGCTCGAACAGCGCTTCGAGCGAGGCGTCCTCGATGGTGACGTCGGTGACCGTGGTGGCGTCGTCGAGGCGCCGGAGGACCGGCATCTTCGCCTCCCGACGCGTGCAGGCGACGCGAACGGTGTCGCCCGCAGTCGTCACCTCGCGCACGCCGCTGACGGCGGCGACGTTGCTGGTGTCGGGCACCGAGTCGACGGTGGCTTCGACGACGGACTCGGCGTCGATTCGCTCGCGGAGGTTGTCGATGGTGTCCACAGCGGTCATGCGGCCGTCGTTCATGATGCCGACGCGGTCACACACCTGCTCGACCTGCCCGAGCACGTGACTGGAGAAGAACACCGTGGCGCCGCGCGCCTGCTCCTCGCGCACGATCTCCCGGAGGAGTTTGACGCCCTTCGGGTCGAGGCCCGACGACGGTTCGTCGAGGATGAGGAGGTCGGGGCTGCCGACGAGCGCGATGGCGAGCGCGAGGCGTTGGCCCATCCCCTTCGAGTAGCCGCCAGCGGCGCGGCGCGCGGCCTCCGCGTCGAGACCGACCCGGTCGATCAGTTCGTCCGGGTCGTCGTCGGCGTTCTTCGTCTGGATGGCGGAGACGACGTGTTCGCGGCCTGTGAGGTTCTCGTACAGCCCGAATCCCTCGGGGAGCAGGCCGACGCGCTGGCGGACCGCTCGGGAGTCGCTGGCGGCGTCCATCCCCAGTACGGTGGCGACGCCGTCGCTCGGGTTCAGGAACCCCAACAGCATGTTGATGGTCGTGGACTTCCCGGCGCCGTTCGGCCCGAGGAACCCGAACACCTCCCCCTCCTCGACCGTGAGGTCGAGGTCGTCGACGGCGACGAGGTCCTCGAAGCGCCTCGTCAACCCCTCCGTTTCTATTGCGGACATGTCAGTCCGTCCTGTCCGGGTTAGTATCAAGGTGCCGGAGAGTCTCACCGGGTTTTTACCAAGCGAGACAGTTCCACACGATTCGTTTCGTCGTCCCCGACAGACGCCCGCTGGCTACCAGTCGTCGGGTTCGGGGGCGACCCCGTCCGCGTCGCCGTCGTCACCGCCGAGGTCGTGCTCCTCGCGGAGTTCCCGGATGCGGTCCCGGAGGTCCGCCGCGAGCTCGAACTCGAGGTTGCCCGCGGCGGCGTCCATGCGCTCCTCGAGTTCGTCGACGAGCACCGCGGCCTCCTGGGCGTCCGCAGGGCCGTCCTCGGAGACCGAGGCGGTGTCCGATCCCGACCCCGGGAGATTCGTCTCCGAGACCTCCTTCTCGATGGTGGTCGGGGTGGTGCCGTGCTCCTCGTTGAACTCCCGCTGGATGCGGCGGCGGCGCTGGGTCTCGTCGATTGCCTCCTGCATCGCGTCGGTCGTCTCGTCGGCGTACAGGACGACCTCGCCTTCGACGTTGCGCGCCGCCCGTCCCATCGTCTGGATGAGTGACGTGCGGGAGCGCAGGAATCCCTGCTGGTCGGCGTCGAGGATCGCTACGAGGCTGACCTCCGGGATGTCCAGGCCCTCGCGAAGGAGGTTGATGCCGACCAGCACGTCGAACTCGCCGAGTCGGAGCCCCCGCACGAGTTCGTGGCGTTCGAGCGTGTCCGTCTCGTCGTGCATGTACTCGACGGCGACGCCGGCTTCCTCGAGATACTCGGTGAGGTCCTCGGCCATTCGCTTCGTGAGCGTCGTGACGAGCGTGCGCTCGTCGTTCTCCGCCCGCTGGTTCACGCGCTCCAGCAAGTCCTCGACCTGTCCGCTGGCGTCCGCGACCGAAATCTCGGGGTCCACGAGGTGGGTCGGACGGACAATCTGCTCGACCACGTTCGCGGACTGCTCGCGCTCGTAGTCGCTCGGCGTCGCGGAGACGTACAGCGTCTGGTCGGTCTTCTCGTCGAACTCGTCGAAAGTCAGCGGGCGGTTGTCGTACGCCGTCGGCAGGCGGAAGCCGTTCTCCACCAGGCTATCCTTCCGGGACTTGTCGCCCGCGTACTGGCCCTTGATCTGGGGGACGGTGCGATGTGACTCGTCGATGACCGTCAGGAAGTCGTCCGGGAAGTAGTCCAGGAGCGTGTACGGCGCGTCCCCGGGTTCGCGGTCCGAGAGGTACACCGAGTAGTTCTCGATGCCCGAACAGTAGCCCGCTTCGGCCATCATCTCCAGGTCGAAGGTGGTGCGCTCCTCGATTCGCTGGGCCGCCACGAGGTTGCCGTCGCGCTCGAAGTGCCGGACGCGCTCGTGCATATCCTCGCGGATTTCCTCGATGGCGCTCTCCATCTCGTCCTCGGGCACCGAGTAGTGCTCCGCCGGGTGGAAGAGGACCGCCGGCTCCTCGCTGACGACCGACCCCTCCACGGGGTCGAGTTTCGCCATCCGGTCGACCTCGTCGCCCCAGAACTCCACGCGCACGGGATAGCGCCCGTACATCGGGAACACCTCGACGGTGTCGCCGCGAACGCGGAACGTGCCCTGCGTGAAGTCCACGTCGTTGCGCTCGTAGTTCAGGTCCACGAGGCGCGCGAGCAACTCCTCGCGTTCGATGGTCTGCCCGCGCTCTACGCGCAGGGACATGTGCTCGTAGTTCTGCGGGTCACCGAGACCGTAGATGGCCGACACCGACGCGACCACGATGACGTCGTCCCGCGTCAAAAGCGAGCGCGTCGCGGAGTGACGCAGTCGGTCGATCTCGTCGTTGATGGAGGCGTCCTTGTCGATGTACGTGTCCGTCTGCTCGACGTACGCCTCGGGCTGGTAGTAGTCGTAGTAGGAGACGAAGTACTCCACGGCGTTGTCCGGAAACAGGTTCTTGAACTCGTCGTACAACTGGGCGGCGAGGGTCTTGTTGTGCGCGATGACCAGGGTGGGTTTCTGTATCTGCTCGACCACCCAGGAGACGGTGTTCGTCTTCCCGGAGCCCGTGACCCCGAGCAGTGTCTGCTCGTCTGCATCGTCCTCGAACCCGGCGGCCAGTTGTTCGATGGCGTCTGGCTGGTCGCCGGCGGGGTCGAACGGGGCGTCCACGCGGAACGGTACTTCCGCCTGCGGGTCGTCCGGCTGGAGGGGGCCGCTGGCGTCGCTCATTGTCTCCGTCTAGGCACGGAGGCACTTGAGGAGCGTGCTACCGGCGGGTCAGTCGTCCACCTCGAAGGGCAGGTTCGAGGAGTCCTCGGCGACGACCCACCAGTGGACGTCGCGCTTCGGGTGACGCTTCTCGACGTGCTCGCGGAGGCCCTGTCTGTCCTCGAAGTCGCGCCCGCAGAGGTTACAGCGGTGGTGGTGTTTCGGCATACCAGTACAAACGTCAGCGATTCTATTACTCGTATCGGCGCGAGCGACGACGGCCGACTCGTCCGGCAGGAAATACGGACGCCACCGACGCCACGTGGTTGTGTGATTGCGAACAGACGGCGGAATGGTTCGCTCGCGGGTCGTTCCTCCCCGCTCGCGTTGACGTGGTTCTCACTCGCTACGCTCACGGGTCACTCTGTGCCCCGTTCGCAGTTCCGTGGTTCTCGCTCCTTGCGGTCGCTCCGAACCACGCACTCGTTCCGAACCACGCTATCGCAGGCCGGGTCGCCGTACTCCCGCCTCGGCCGACCTACGCTGGCTGTCAACGCATGGCCGGGGTTGGTCCCGCCCTCGTACTTGAACCTACGCAGCCGGTAGCCGCCAGCGTCCGCGAGTGAGCGGCTTGAAAAGCCCGATCGGAGCGGTTCACTGCGCGAACGGAGTGAGCGCAGGCCGACGACTGAACGGAGCGAGCGCAGCGAGCGAAGTGAAGGAGGAGTGCTTTTTCCCCAAGTTTTTGCAAGCGAGGGGCGCGGAGCGCCCCGAGCGCTGGAAAAAGTGGGCTAGCGGAACTTCCTGACCGTCACGTCCAGCGTATCCAGGTCGAGGATCGGAGCGGTGGCAACGTCGGGCTGGATGTTGACGGATTCCTGGAAAGCGGTCTGGTGTTGCCAGCAACCGGAGTTCACCAGGCGAACGTTGTGGTAGCCGCCGACGCCGAGTTTGTGGACGTGGCCGGTGTGGAAGACGTCCGGCACCTCGTCGATGACGAGGTAGTCCTCTTTTTCGGGCGCGAGGCGGGTGCGGCCGCCGAACTGCGGGGCGACGTGGCGCTTCTTGAGGAGTTGCTCCATGGCTTTGTGCGGAGCGTCGTAGGAGACGTCCTCGCCGGGGTGTTCGGCGATGACCTCGTCGATGGAGACGCCGTGGTACATCAGAATATCGACGCCCTCGACGGTGACGGTGGAGGGGTTGCCGGTGATGGTGGCGTCGTGGGCAGACATGATGTCCCGGAGTTCGTCGTCGAAGGCGGGCTGGGGTTCCGCGAGACGGACGGTGTCGTGGTTCCCGGGAATCATCACGATCTCCATGTCGCCGGGAACGTCCTTGAGGTGTTCTGCGAACGTCTCGTACTGCTCGTAGATGTCGACGATGTCGAGTTCCTCGTCCTGGCCGGGGTAGACGCCGACGCCCTCGACCATGTCGCCCGCGACGAGGAGGTACTCGACGGGGTCGGCTTCCTCGGTGTGGAGCCAGTCCGCGAACGTCGTCCACTCGCGGCCGGCGAACTCCTGGCTGCCGACGTGGACGTCGGAGACGAGCGCGGCCTGGACGTGGCGGTCGGCGGTGTTCGGCTCGTGCGTGCGCGGGATGTCCGGGAAGTAGAGTTCGTCGACGAACAGGATGCCGCCGTCCGAGGAGAGCGACCCCTCGACGGCGATGACCTCGTCGGTGAGGAGTTCGTCGACGTGCGCGGCGATGTCGCGGTCTTTCATCACGAGCACGGGGAACACGCCGTTTGTGTCCTCGAGTTCCACGAGCCAGTGCCCGCTCGCTGTGGAACGGACGTCGTTGACCATGCCGACGGTGGCGGCCTCGCTGCCGCCGGGCATCGAGTGAAGCGCGTCCGTCGGGCGGTGGTTGACGCGCCCGCGGAGTTTCTTCGAGAGGCGCTCGTAGCGGTCGCGGAACGTCGCGACGAAGTCCTTGTACTCGCCGGTCCCCGTGGATTCGCCGGTGATGTCGCCCGCGATGTCGAGATTCTGGTGGCCGGCGTCTGCGTCGGCGTTCGCGTCGCGAGTGCGCTGCTGGGACGCGCTGCCCGTTCCGCTATCGACCTTTGTCGATTCCTCCGCTCCAGTTTCAACCCCTGTCGTTTCACCTGGAGAACGCCCCCCAGTGTCCTGGTTATCGTGAGAATTGTTTCCACGGGAACTAGGGGTGTTCGCGGCGCTGGCTGACTCACCACTCGGGGATTCGGCGACGCTTCCACCCGCGCCAGACGCCGTTGGCCCGCGGGATTCCGCGCCGCCGACCGCTTCGCGGACGTGGTCGACGGTCAGCGTGAGCGCGTCACTGGGCGCGATGTCCACCGCCCGCTCGACGGCGGCGGCCGGTTCGTCGGCGTTCGCGAGCAGCGTCACCGCCTCGCGTTCGGCGTTGTAGCCGCGGCTCGTGAGTTCCCTAACGACGCGAACCGGCGGCTCCAAAGGCACATCAACTGGAAAGTAGACAGTCAGCAAAAGTATGGCGGTCCTGAAGAGCCGGTTACGGTCTGGTGAGTGGGCGGTCAGCTGCCACAGTGGCCGTCGGTAGCCAGAGGGGAAGGTTGAAACGCGCCACCGTCCAACAGAAAATGAATGACGACAGGCGACGACGTGCCTGACCCCAGCGGCGGTCCGCGGGCCGTGCTCGGCTGGTTTCTCCACACCGAACACACCGCTGTCGTGTTCTTCCGCGAGGCCGCCAGCAGCGCGCTCGCCGTCGGTATGGTCGGGTTGATCCTGTTCGCCGTGAGCGGCGTCTGGCCACCGCTCGTCGCCGTAGAGAGCGGGAGCATGGATCCGAACCTCCAGAAAGGAGACCTCGTGTTCGTGATGGAGGAACACCGCTTCAGTCCCGAGTACGCCCACCAGGGCACCGGCGTCGTCCCGTATCAGGTCGCCGACGACCACGACTACTGGAAGATCGGGGGGTACGGCGACGTCATCGTCTACGAACCTTACGGGCGGAACGGCCAGACGCCCGTGATACACCGCGCGAGGTTCTGGGTGAACGACAGCGAGAACTGGTACGACGAGGCGAACCCGAAGTACGTCGACGCCTCCTCGTGTGAGGAGCTCGCGAACTGCCCCGCGCCCCACGCCGGGTTCATCACGAAGGGCGACAACACCGTGACGAACGACTACTACGACCAGGCCAAGGGTATCTCCAGCCCCGTCAAGCCGTCGTGGATCCGCGGTACGGCGGAGTACCGCATCCCGTGGCTCGGCTGGGTCCGACTCGCGTTCTCCGGCGCCGCGACGCCACTCCAGGTGCCTGCGACGACGTCGCTGCAGACGTCCACAGCGACACCGTTTCAGGCATCAGTCACGATTCCACCCCAGGCGTCAGTCACAATGCCACCTCGGACGCCTGCCGTCGACGCTGGAGTGAGAGAGCGGTCGACGCTCGACACGGCCTCGCTCTCCCACGGCGCTCTCGACGGTTCCACACGGGAAGTCTCCGCGTGACAGTGCTCACCGCGTGACAGTGCTCTCGGCGTAGTTCCAGGAACGTTCTGTTCTCAGCCATCGACGCCGTCGGATTCGAGGTAGTGTTCGGGGAAAGGACGCTACATTCCAGACCACACTGCCGACTCGACCCGGTGGAGTTGGGTGGTTCTCCAGTCGAAATAAGGGGGTTTCTAGGAAACTAGAGATTTCACGCGACCACGACGGGAAGATCGCCGACCACCCCCTGGTTTTCAGGAAGTCGATCCGCGGCGCGACAGCCAATTCCGGAACGGCGGCGTTCAGCCGGCGTTCAGTTCTCGAAGCGCGCCTGCACGAACGGGGTGACGTTCTCGATGTCACCGAGACGGGAGTCGGCCTCGAGGACCGCCTCCGTCTCCTCAATGGGTACCGAGAGCGAGATCTCCTTCGTGCGACCGTATCGGCCCTTCGAGACGACCACTGCGTTCACGATGCCGAGCATGTCCAGTTCAGAGATGAGGTCGGTGACGCGGCGCTGAGTGAGCACGTCGGCGTCGATCTCGTCACAGAGCGTCTTGTAGATGTTGTACACCTCGCCCGTGTTGACGTTGTGGACGCCGTTGTCCTCCAGCAGGAGGATGGCGTAGAGGACGAGTTTGCTCTGAGTCGGGAGCGTTCGCACGACCTCGACCACGCGGTCCAGTTCGATCTTGTCCTGTGCTCTCCGGACGTTCTCCTCGGTCACGAGGTCCGCCTGGTCGCGCTCCGCGAGTTCGCCCGCGGTCCGCAGCAAGTCGAGCGCGCGCCGCGCGTCCCCGTGTTCCTGTGCAGCGAACGCCGCGCACAACGGGATAACGTCCTCCGTGAGCGCGTCGCCCTTGAACGCCACCTCCGAGCGGTGCTGGAGGATGTCCCGAAGCTGGTTCGCGTCGTACGGCGGGAACACGATCTCCTCCTCGCCGAGTGAGGACTTGACGCGCGGGTCGAGGAAGTCGGTGAACTTCAGGTCGTTCGAGATGCCGATGATGGAGACCCGCGAGGAGTCGAGTTCCGAGTTCATCCGGGAGAGATTGTACAGCGTGTCGTCCCCGGACTTCTCGACGAGTTTGTCGATCTCGTCGAGCATGATGACGGCGACGCGCTCGACGTAGTCGACGGCGTCGAAGAACGTCGCGTACACGCGGTCGGTCGGCCACCCCGTCATCGGGACCTCCTCCATGTCGGCCTTGTCCTGGAGCAAGGACTCGATCTGTTCATCGACCTCGTCGACGCTGTCGAACTCCGTGTCTTCGAGTGGAGCGAGGTCGGTGCTCTCGGGCGTATCCGAGTCTGGGTTCGACGCGTCGGTTCCCGAGGCATCGGATTCGGCCTCGTTGCGGAGGTCCTGAAGTTCTTCCACGCGCGCGTCGATCCAATCGTGGTTCTGCTCGATGAACGTGTTCGCGAGCTGCGCGAGCACCCGATACTGGGTGTCTGTCACCTCGCAGTTGATGTACTCGACCTCACAGGGAACCTCGTACTTCTGAGAGGTCTTCTCGAGTTCCTGGCTGACGAACTTCGCACTCGCCGTCTTCCCCGTTCCGGTCTTCCCGTAGATGAGGACGTTCGACGGCGTCTCGCCGCGGAGTGCCGCAACGAGAATCGTCGCCATGTTGTTGATCTGTTCTTTGCGATGTGGGAGTTCGTGTGGCGTGTACGACGGCCGCAACACCTCCTTGTTGTCGAAGATGGGTTCGCCGCTGAGCAGGTCGTCGAACAGGCCGTCGTCGCCCTCGTCCTCGTCGTCGTCGAGAACGTCGTCGAGGTCGACGTCGAAGTCCCTGTCGGCCCTTCGTCGTTCCGCTGGCGTCGGTTCGTCTGACATGTATCGTCTCCGTACCCCCTTGTTTCGAGTGGAAGACGCGGACGGGAGAGAGCAAGCCACAGAACGGCGCGAACGGCGTGTTCGCGTCGTCGTGGCGAATGCCGCGTCCACTTGATGCAGATGAACCAATGGAAACGAGAGTGACTAATAAGTTTCGGTAGATTCGGCGAAGCGGGAGATTCGCAGTAAGGAGAGCTTACGACCGGGTGGGAGAGAGTGCATGCCACGGTTCGAAGTGGAGGATTCGTTCCCGACGTTTTCGGGTCGAGCGGTCGCTGAGACGCGGGGAATGAAACCTGAACAACAGGATCGAAACGCGCAGCGGTTTCCAGCGAAGGTCCAGGCCCGATTGTCGAGTTCAACTGGGACTGTCCTTTCCCGGAATTCATCCTTCCACCGAGATTCGTCCTTTCACCGAAATTCGTCCGCCAACCCCTCCGTTTCGAATGCGTCGGAGGTGGGCGCGCTTGCAGAGGAAGAGACAACCGGGGCCATCGAAGGCTGAATCGGGATTGGTAGAGATTGAGGAGCGGATCGACAATGAGAGTTGTCGACCGATTCGATAGCTGTGCCGAGTTCGGTCTGCTGCTGAGTGTGAACGGGCTTCTGGTCGATAGAGCAGGATGGAGAGCGTAACGAAGGGGAGGATGTCCGAGTGTGTTTATTCTGTGTTCCACACGAAACAATGGGGTAGTGGTGGCGGATGGGGCGGGACCCCCCACCCCTTCGTTTCGAGTGGAACGGCACAGAACCCCACCCGGCCAAAAACCGGTAATAAAATGGAGAAGGTTTAATACATATACTGTAAAACAGGAACCGTAATACAGGACTACCCGTTTGTTGATGGAGAGAAGCGGTCTAGTTCTAGTTCGGTTTCTGCTGATATTTTGCTTGCCGTTCTGATGACCGCCCGTCTCTCGCTGGCTTCCACCCGAAACGAAGGGGTAGGGGCGGGTATCGTCCGCTGTTATCTTGCCCGTCTGTGGCTCCTACTCTCGTACTCCCTTCTCTCCCGGCCCCTGTCCAGATTCCAGTCCCGGGACCAGTCCTGATCCTGATTCCGGTACCAATCCTGATTCCGATCTTGGTTCCAGTTTCATGCTAATCTTCGCCTCTGTCCCGTACTCACTCTCTCCCTGTCCCGCTCTCTACTCATTCTCGCCCTCTACTCGTCCCTGCTCTCTACTCGTCCCTGCTCTCTACTCGTCTCCGCTCTTTACCCGTCCCCGCTCTCTACTCGTCTTCGTCCTCACCCCGTACTCACCTCCGACCGTCTCCGTTTCCTGCTACCAGATTGTCGTTCCACTCGAACAGCAGGGTCGTCTGATGGAGTCGTCTCCTCCAGTCCTGTCCAGTATCCAGCCGTTACCTGTCTGACGTAGGTTTAAGGATACTCGCCGGATGTTTCCCAGTAACCGTCCGCATACTGCGTCAAACATACAAGGCGCGGGGTGCGTATGGAGGTCAAGGATGGGACTGTTCGCAGAACTCAGAGACAGCATCTCCCGGGTCACGGCGAGCCTCTTCGACGACGACTCGGAACCGAAACGCATCGGAATATACGGCCCGCCTAACGCGGGTAAGACGACGCTAGCGAACCGCATCGCTCGCGACTGGACCGGCGACGCCGTCGGCCCGGAGAGTCACATTCCGCACGAGACGCGCCGCGCGCGTCGAAAGGAGAACGTCGAGATCGAGCGCAACGGGAAGACCGTCACAATCGACATCGTCGACACGCCCGGCGTGACGACGAAAGTCGACTACTCGGAGTTCCTCGACCACGACATGGAGAAAGACGAGGCTGTGCGTCGCTCCCGCGAGGCCACGGAAGGTGTCGCGGAGGCGATGCACTGGCTCCGCGAGGACGTCGATGGCGTCATCTACGTTCTGGACTCCACGACGGATCCGTTCACGCAGGTGAACACGATGCTCATCGGCATCATCGAGAGCCGAGAGCTGCCCGTGCTCATCCTCGCGAACAAGACCGACCTCGACGGCGCGAACATCCAGCAGATCTCGAACGCGTTCCCCCAGCACGAGACGATTCCGCTCTCGGCCCTGGAGGGCGAGAACATGGACGAGGTCTACGAGAAGATCGCGGAGTACTTCGCCTAATCATGCCTGAGATCACGAACGGTGACGGCGAGGACGGCGTCCAGATCGATCTCATCAGCGGCGACCGTATGGCCGGGAAGACGTCGATGGAGAAGATCCGGATGATCTTAGACGGCGTCCGAGACGGCAAGATCGTCATTCTGGAGGCCGGATTGACGCCCGACGAGGAGTCGAAACTCATCGAGGTGACGATGAGCGAGATCAACCCGGACGGCTTCTCCGGCATCGAGATCGAGAGCTTCCCGCAGTCCGAGACCAACGATACGAGTCTGCTCGGTCGGCTGATGGGTCGCGAGTCGACCTCGAAGCTGACGGTCATCGGGCCGGCGAACCAGATCCAGTCCCTGCACAAGGACGAGACGCTCATCAGCGCACTCATCTCACGCAAGTAATGTCCCACACGTTCACCCAACTCACGTAATGCCTCACCAGTGTACGAACTGCGGGCACGTCTTCAACGACGGCTCGAAGGAGATGCTGTCGGGGTGTCCGGACTGCGGCGGGAACAAGTTCCAGTACCACCCCGGCGAGGTGCCCGAGGAACCCGGAGACACGGAACCCTCCGAGCCGCCAGAACCGGAAGGGGGGTCCGTCTCGAGTGCGGTCGGACGCGCGGCGAACCGGGTTCGTGACGCCGTGACGAGCGATCAGACGGCTGTCCGAGGAAATTCTCCACCGGAAACGGAGGGGGTCTCTGGTGGTGCCGTGAGCGATTCGTCGCCGACTGCTGGCGACGAGAGTGCGAGTGCGTCCAGCGAGCGGTCGAATGCGTCCGCGCGCTCGAGTGGAGGGGCCGACGGCGAAGAGCCGAGTGCGTCCGCAGACCAATCGGACGCGTCTGGGAGCTTAGACGCGCCCGAGAGCTCAGGCGCGTCCGAGGAGGACATCGCGCAGGCGAGCGCGCGAAGCGACGTCGTCGACCGGAACTCCCTGCCGGACGCTTCACAGGACGGGCGCGTCGTCAAGGAACCCGACGACCCCGAGGACCGCCCCGACATCGATTCGCTCCGGGCGGAACTGAACGACCAGTTCGAGTCCATCCGCATCGTCGCACCCGGACAGTATGAGCTCAACCTGATGGAGCTGTACGACCGCCAGGAGTACATCATCGCGCTCCAGGAGAACGGTCGGTACGTCATCGAGGTGCCGGACGCCTGGGACGCGCCGGAACCGGGCGACGAGTAGCGAACAGTCATTGTTTGCCGACGCGGCAACCGACCAACCGCTCTCCACCCCTTCTTTCGAGTGGAACGTTCCGTTTTGTGCTCGAAACGGTGCGGTGACTACGTTCGCGGACACGAGACACCGGGCCAGTTTGTGGAAACGAAACGGTGGGATGAGCGGCCAGCGGACACGAAACGGCGAGTGATTTGCCGCGTGCCGAAGTTGTTTTCCGCCGCGGAACCCCCCTTCCGATAGATGCGTCTTCGCCAGCGAACCCGGTCGGCCCTCGCCTCCCTCGCCGCGGTGTTCGCGGCGCTCTCCAGTCGAATTGGGGCGTTGCTCGCAGCGTTCCCCGCGCTACTCGCTCGACTCGGCGTGCTCGACCGCGAGAAGGGCGAGGAGGCCTTCGACCTGGCGGTTCCCGCGATGGTCACCGGTGGCCTGCGGACCCTGCTCCGCACCGCGGACTTCCTGATGGTGAGCGTCGCCGCCGGGTCGACGGCCGTCGCCGCCCTCGAGTTCGGGTTCCAGTACTACTTCATCCCGTTCGGTCTCGCACTCGCGCTCACGAGTGGCACCATCAGCGTCGTCTCCCGACTGAAGGGCGCCGAGGACGACGTCGGCGCGGACTTCGCCATCAAGCAGTCGCTGTGGCTCTCCGTCCTCATCTCCGTGCCGATCACGGTCGGGACGTGGGTGTACGCGGACTTCCTCGTCGGCCTGCTCGCCCACGACCCACAGACCACCGCACTCGGCGCCGACTACCTGCGCGTGGTGATGCTCTCCGTGGCGTTCCGGTTCTGGAGCATGACCGCGGCGCGAGCGCTCGCGGGCGCGGGCGACACCCGCACACCGATGTACGTCCGCCTGGTGACGCTCCCGACGAACATCGTGTTGAACGCGTTGCTCATCTTCGGCCTGCTCGGCTTCCCGAAACTGGGCGTCGTCGGCGCGGCGTGGGGGACCGCGGCCGCGAACACGCTCGCGGGCGTGGCGTTCTTCGCGGTCCTGCTGTCGGGTCGATGGAGCGTGCAGTTGCACCTCGGCGGGAAGCAGTGGGACTGGGCGGTCGCCAGGGAGATCGTGCGCGTCGCGCTGCCGCTCGCCGGTACGCGACTCTCACGGACGCTCGGCCGGTTCCCGTTCCTGTTCGTGCTCGGCGTGTTCGGACCGACGGTGGTCGCGGCGTACGCCATCGCGCGCCGCGTGATGTTGCTCGCGCTGATGCCCGCGTGGGGGTACTCGACGGCTTCCTCGACGCTCGTCGGTCAGCGCCTCGGTGCGGGCGACCCGGACGAGGCCGCCGAGTACGGGTGGCAGACGCTGCGCATCGCGCTCGCCACCCAGTTACTCATCGGCGCGGTCATCTTCGCCGCGGCGACGCCCATCGCGCGGGCGTTCGACGCCGGCAACCTCGAGCTCACGGTGACGTTCGTGCGCGTGTTCGGCCTCGGCGTCGCCGCCTTCTCCGTGTCTCGAACGCTGCGCGGCGGCTTGCGCGGCGCGGGGGACACCCGGTGGCCGTTCTACGGCGGCATCATCAGCACGTACGTGGTGCGCCTTCCACTCGCGTTCGTCGCCCTCCCGGTCGGGTTCGCGTTCACGTTCGGTCCGCTCTCGCTCGGGCCGCTGGCCATCCCCGCGCTCTCGTTCTCGCCGGGCCTGGGTTTCGGTCTCGTGGCCATCTACGCGGCCATTCTCGGGGACATGTACGCGCGTGCGGCGGTCAACCTGGTGCGTTTCAGGTCCGGCGCGTGGCGGGCGTACGGCGCGCCGGCGACGGCGGACTAGGCCAGCCTGTGACACCGTATCACGCTGCGAGCCACTGGCATCACGCCGCGAACCACTATCGTCAAGTGCGAGCGGCGCGCACACTCGGGCAATGAGCACGGCAACGAAACTCGTCGTCGGAACCGTCGGCATCGCCGCGCTGCTATCGGTGTTCGTTCTCTTCACGCTCGTCGGGTGATGTTCTCGGAGCGCGACCTCACGGACGACCTCGCGGGCGTCCGCGACGCCCACGCACCGGGCGCAGTCGTGCTGGACTGCGAGCGGGACTTCGAGACGCTCCCGGCGGCGAACCGCGACGACCTCGCGCTTCTTACCGACGCCATCACGCCCCACCACTACGACGAGGCGTGGCTCCCCGGGGACGCGCCCGAACTCCTCCGGCGACTCACCACCACCGACTTCCTGGTGGGGGCGCCGGGCGACGGGTCGGTCGCGTGGACCACTCAGACCGACCCGCCGGTGGTCTTCGTGAAGGCGCGCACCGAGGGGACCCCGGAGTCGTTCGTGGACTTCCTCGTCGCGGAGGCACTCGTCGAGGCCGGCCTCGACCTGCCGGAGCAGTTTCTGGGCTTCTTCGAGGAGCAGTATCGCGATTTCGACGCGGCCTGCGATCTGGACCCGGCTACCGTCTACCAGTTGGCCGTCGCGTGCCTCGACGCGTACCGGGGCCTCCACACGCGCGAGGTGTTCCGCGAGTGGGACGACGAGTTCCCCGCCCTCTACGACGCGTGGGTGGACGCCGGCGAGCGGATCGCGCCGCGACTCGAGGATCTTCCGCGGGAACTCGCGCGCGAGGAGACGTCGTTCTCGGACGCCACGGAACTCGCGGTCAGCGGCGTGAAACACGACCTCGAGTTACCGGCGCCGTTCGCGGCGCTGGACACGCTCGCGTACCGGAAGCACGGCGCCGGGTACGCCGTGAAGTGGGCGGAGAAGGTGTTCGAGTGACGGCAGTGGGTGGATGCGGTGCGGATGTCGAACTGGCGCCGCTCGTTTTTCGCGGTCAGTAGTCGGCGGTGACGGTGCCGTCGTCGTCGAGTTCGATGACGAGGTCGCTGGCGTCCTCGAAGCCCGTGATGGTGTCGTCGTCGTGGACCTCACGGGAGACGTGGACGAGCGCGACGGCGTCGTGTTCCTCGAGGAGGTCGCCGAGGCGGACGAGTGCGTCGAGCGCGCGCTCTTCGTCGGCGTAGTACGCGAGTTCGGTCAGCGAGTCGAAACTCACGCGGCGTTTCCCGGGGTTGTCGCCGAGAAACCGCTCGACGGACGTGAGGATGCCGTCGACGTCGTCTGGTGCGGAGACGTAGTGGATGTGGGCCGCGCCGCGCCGGGAGTAGCCGCGCTCGACGCTGAGCGTGTCGAGGATGTCGGCCTTCTCCTCGTCCACGCCGTAGTGTTCGAGTTTCTGGGTCACCTCGCGGGCTGTGGTTCGCGTGGAGACGACCAGGAAGTGGTCGGTGTCGGTCTTCAGGAAGTCGGTGTCGATGCGGTCCGTCTCGCCGGTGCTCGGGTGGAGGAGCAACACGACGGTGCCGCCGGGGACCGTATCGGGTGCGCCGTCGATGGCGAGGTCGTAGTCCATACGGCGGATACTCGCTCGCGTCGTCTTAATCTTGCGGGGTACGGTGTCTCGCAGTACAGGGTGTTCTCTCCGGTCAGAAGACGCTGTCCGCGGTCGCGGCGCCGACGACGCTGAAGATAGCGCCGACGGCGGTCGCTTTCACGGTGAGGAGTGCGAGCGTCCGTGCGTCGGTTGCGACGCCGATGTTCTCCGCGAACGTCAGCGGCGCGTTGAACGCGAGCGCGAGCAGGAGGACGGAGCCGAACGCCACGCTCATCAGCGAGACGAACCGCACGGGGATTCCCACGACGTCGACCTCTCGGTCGGGGTCACGGTCGTCGTCGGCCTTGTACAGCGCGCCGTAGCCGATGCCGAAGATAATGACGAGCGTGAGGAGGACGTGGTACCACGCCATCTCGTTGGCGAGCACCCACACCTCCTCGGTGACGACGAACGGGCCCGCGAGCAGGAACCCGCCGACGAGCTGCTGGGCGGTGTCCGCGAGCGCGTAGCGCTTCTTCCGACCGACCATACCCGCAGATTGTGGGGGGACGGGAAAACGTCACCGGGTAGTGGAGTGTTCGGATCGTCTCGCGGTGGGGTTGTATTGTCCTGCGGTTGGAGTACTCGGATCGCCTCGCGGTGCGGTCTTGCAACCGCCGTTTCGACGCGGCGTTCTGCGTTCGGTGGGGTTTTGCCCGCCGCGAGCGTGGGTGCCGCCATGAGCGTACGCGAGGAGTTCGACGAGTGGGCGTCGGACGGGCGCGACAAGGGGATGGAGGACCGCCACTGGCACACCGCGAAGCACGTGCTCGCGCGGATGCCAGTGGAGGACGACGACTACGTGCTCGACCTCGGAACGGGGAGTGGGTACGCGCTCCGCGCGCTGCGGGAGCGCGGCGTCGCCCGGGGCTACGGCCTCGATGGCTCCCCGGAGATGGCGAACAACGCTCGCTCGTACACGGACGACCCGGACGTCGGGTTCGTCGTCGGGGACTTCGGGAGTCTTCCGTTCGCCGACGACAGCGTCGACCACGTCTTCACGATGGAGGCGTTCTACTACGCGGCCAACCCCCGCGAGACGCTCGAGGAGGTGTGCCGGATCCTGAAGCCCGGCGGGACGTTCTACTGCGCGGTGAACTACTACGAGGAGAACGTCCACAGCCACCAGTGGCAGGAGCAGATCGACGTGGAGATGACGCGCTGGAGTCGCGCGGAGTACCGCGAGGCGTTCCGCGACGCCGGCCTGTACGTCGCCGAGCAGGACAACGTCGCCGACGACGAGACGCCGATTCCGCCCGCCAGCGAGTTCCCCCACGAGGGCTTCGACACCCGGGAGGAGATGGTCGAACGCTACCGGACGTTCGGAACGCTGCTGACGGTGGGCGTGGCGCCCTGAGAGCGACGGCAGGCCCGACTACTCAGAGCAGCGTCGCGTCCTCGGGGTCGAACCCGACGACGCCCTCGCCGGTCGGCGGTTTCTCGCGGGTCTTCACGAGAACGTCCCGGCCGTTCCAGTCGCAGTGCACGCGGTAGGCGTCGCCGAGGAACTCCACGCTCTCGACGCGAACCGGGATGGTGTTCACTCCGGAGTCGAAGTGGAGGGATTCTGGCCTGATACAGAGCGTGTCGACCCCGTCGACGCCCCCCTCGACCTCGAACGTCGAATCCCCGACACGAACCGCCGACCCCTCCATTTCGACTGGAGACGCGCCGTAGAAGACGTTGTTGTCGCCGACGAACGACGCCACGAACGTGGACGCCGGGTCGCGGTACACCGCCTCAGGCGTGCCAACCTGCTCGACGCGTCCGTCGTTCATCACGGCGACGCGGTCGGAGATGGAAAGCGCCTCTTCCTGGTCGTGCGTGACGTAGACCGTCGTGATGTCGAGTTCGGACTGTATCTCCTTGACCTGCACGCGCAGGCGCTCCCGGAGTCGAGCGTCGAGCGCACTCATCGGTTCGTCGAGCAGGAGTACGCTCGGCTCGGGGGCGAGCGCGCGAGCGAGCGCCACGCGCTGTTGTTGCCCGCCGGAGAGTTCTTCGGGCGACCGGTCCCCGAACCCTGAGAGGTCCACCAGATCGAGTAACTCCTCGACGCGCTCCTCGCGGCTCTGCCCCGCCGGGGGGTCCGTGAAGCGCAGGCCGTAGCCGACGTTCTCCGCGACGGTCATGTGGGGGAACAGCGCGTAACTCTGGAACACGATGCCGACGTCGCGTTCCTCCGGCGGGACGCCCGCCACCGATTCGTCACCGAAGCGCACCTCGCCCTCGTCCACGCCCTCGAAGCCCGCGATGAGTCTGAGCGTCGTCGTCTTCCCGCAGCCAGAGGGGCCGACGAGCGTGAAAAACTCGCCGTCGTCGACCGAGAGCGTCACGTCGTCCACGGCGGTCGTCGCGCCGAACCGCCGCGTGACGCCGTCCAGTTCGAGGCCAGTCATGGCTGGACTCCTCGCTCGGGCGTCCGGCGACAAGTCATGGTCGATACCGACCCCCGACGCGGTCGATGACCACGAAACTGGCAGCGGTGACAACGAGCAAGACGGTGCCCATCGCGGCCGCCGGGCCGACGCTCGGGCCGGCGGTGCGGTCCACGAGATACCGCTCCAGGGCGACTGGCATCGTGTACGTGCCTTCGCCCGCGAGCAGTACGGTCGCGTCGAACTCGCCGACGCTGATGGCGAACGCGAACGCCGCGCCCGCGAGCACGCCCGGCCAGACGAGCGGGATTTCGACGTCCCAGAGCGCTCGCGCGCGACTCGCGCCGAGCGCCCGCGCGGACTCCACGAGCTGGTGGTCTACGGACCCGAGCATCGGCGCGACGGACCGCACCACGAACGGGTAGCCAGCGACGGCGTGCGCGGCGACGACCGCTGCCGGGCCGACGACGCGAACGCGCGTGCCGAACAGCTCCACGCCGAACACGAGCGACTGCAGGATGCCGAACCCGACGACGATGCCGGAGACGGCGATGGGCGCCATCAGCACCGCGTCGACGACCTTCCGGCCGCGCCCGCTCCGGGTCGTGAACGCCGCGATGACGACGCCCATCGGGAGCGCGAGTGCGAGCGCGCCGACGCCGAACAGCAGCGAGTTCCACACCGCGGTGCTGGGCCGGGTTCGCCCGGACTGGCGTTCGAGCAGGAACGACCACCACCGCAGCGTCGGGTCGCTCACGCCGCCGACGCTCGCGAACACCATACTGGCGAGCGGCGCGAGGAAGACGAACGCGACGACGACGCCGTAGACGGCGATTCCCGCCCGAGTCAGCCACTCGCGCACGGTGTCGGCGTCCAGCAGCCGGTTTCGGGGGAGCGGGTTCCCAGTGCCGCTCTCCGCGCGCCGGGCCTCGTAGCGCAGGTAGATGTACGTGAGCGCAAGCGAGAGCACCGTCTCGAGCGCGGCGAGCGCGGCGGCGGTGTCGTAGTTGAGGTCTCCGACGAGCGAGTACAGCCACACCTCCACGGTCGCGAGTCGCAGGCCGCCGAGGCCGAGTACGATGGGGAACGTCATGAACGTGAAGACGAACGTCAGCAGCGCGCTCGCGGCGAGCGCCGGATACAACTGGGGGGCGACGACGTGCCGGAACGCGTGAAACGGCGATGCGCCCAGGGAGCGCGCCGTCTCGACCGTACTGGCGTTGACGTTCTCCCAGGCGGTCCCGACCATCCGCGTGACCAGCGGCGCGTTGTAGAACGCGTGCGCGAGCACCACGATTTCGAGCGTGTACAGCGGCGTCACGCGCGACAGGCCGAACGCAGTGAGAACGGCGTTGACCGTCCCGAACTGCCCGAACGTCGCGACGAATCCGACGACGACCATGATGGAGGGGAGGACGAACGGGAGGATGGTCAGCGAGCGCAGCGTCCGCCGCCCCGGGAACTCGAAGCGCGCGAGCACGTACGCGCCGGGAAGGCCGAGTGCGACGCTCGCGAGCGTCGAGAGCAGCGCCTGCCACGCCGTGAATCCGAACAGTCCGAGGCGGACCCGGGGCGCGGTCACCCAGACGTCGGGCAGCAGGCCAGCCCACGCGGCGTGCACGCGGACGCTCGCTAGCCACGCGAGCACGTCGCCCGGCACCTCGAGGGGGTGCGTGAAGACGCCGTGGGCCGCGCCGAGGTAGAACTCCGAGGTCAGAATCCGCCACACGGGATCTCCGTAGCCGGCGAGCGCCTCGGAGAACACCGTCAGCACGGGGTAGTAGAAGACGACCGCCAGCACCGCGGCTGTGACGGCGCCTGCGACCGGAAGCGCGAGGCGGTCCGTGTCCCGCGTCAGTCGGTCCCGGGCGCGGTGGGTCAGCCACCCGACGTGACGGATCAGTTGGCGGCGATCTCGCGTGCCCACGTCTCCACCCATCCTTCGACGTTGCCTGCGAGTTCCTCGTACGTAAACGTCACCGGCTCCGGCGGCTCGTAGGCGTACTCGGCGTACCCCTCGGGAAGGTCGGCCCAGTCGGTCGACGGGAACTGGACGTTCCTCTGTGCGATCTTCGGCTGGGCCTGCTTGGAGAGCATGAAGTCGACGAACTCGCCGGCGGTCTCCGACCGGTCGGCGCCGGCGAACCGGGCGACTGTCTCGGGGTTGGCGTACCCCTGGTCGTTCAGGAAGCCGACCTGGTGGTGGGGGAGTTCGTCCTCGCTGTGGTAGTACACCTGGTCCGTGGAGTACGACACCACGATGGGGCGTTCGCCCGCGAGGAACGCGTCGTAGGCGGGCTGCCAGTCCGAGAGCACGCGCACGTCGTTCTCGAGGAGTTTCCGCCAGTAGTCGAGGTAGCCGTCCTCGCCGAACTGCTTGATGGTCCACAGCAGGAACGCCCGTCCGGGGTCACTCGACTGGGCGTTTTCGGCGAGCAGCGCGCCCTCGTAGGCCGGTTGGGTGAGCGCGTCGAACGTCTTCGGGTTCTCCACGTCGGTGCTGTCGTAGACCAGGGAGATGTACCCCGTGTCGTAGGGGAGCGCCCGGTTCTCCGGGTCGACCCGGAGGCTGTCCTTGATGTGGCTGTCGTGCTGGAGGTCGTCGGCGATGCCGTCGAACAGCGTGGCGTCGGGCAACTCCTGGTCGACGCGAACGAGTTCGCTGGTGTTCAGGCCGACGTAGAGGTCGGCGTCGATGCCGACACCCTCCCGTTTCCGCTGGATGAACTCGTTGATGCCGTTGCTGGGTGCGGTGAACTCCACGTCGACGTCGTGGTTTTTCTCCCACTCGGTCTTCAGCCACCGTCCGGCGGTGCGCTCGTCGCCGAAGAACGAATCGTACGTGGCAATCTGGAGTGGGCCACCAGAACCGCCGCCACCGATCTGGAGACAGCCGGCGGTCGTGAGTCCGAGCGCGCCCGCACCGGCGGCCTTCAGGTACTCGCGGCGTCTCATTACCTGGTTGTTCCAACCAGTGGTAGAAAAGGTCGTCGCTTCCGGAGCCGGTCACTCCACGGGGTGTCCGCGCGCCACCCAGTCGGTGAGACTCCCCTCGTAGAACGCGACGTCCGGAAAACCCAGCCACGAGAGCACGACGAACGTGTGGCTGATGCGGCGAGCGGTGTTGCAGTACAGCAGGACGTGTTTCTCGCGTGTAACGCCCTTCGCCTCGAGGATCGACTCGATCTCGTCGCGTGGCTTCAACCGTCGCGTCTCGCCGTCCACGAGCTCGCGCCAGTCGAGGTTCACTGCGCCCGGAACGTGGCCCTCCGCGAACTCCTCCGGGTCGCGGGTGTCCACGACCACCGAATCGGGGTCGTCCACCGCCGTCGACACCGCCTCGGCGTCCACGAACTGGGTGCCACGCCGGTCCCGGAGTTCGTACTCGACGGGCGTCACGTCCGGCGCGTCGGTGGTCGCCTCGTGGCCCTGGATCCAGCCCGAGTAGTCGCCGTCGAGCAGGTGGAGGTCGTCGTGGCCGAAGTAGAGGGCGGTCACGAGGAACCGCGCCGCGAACACGCCGTGAGTGTCGTCGTACGCCACGAGCGCGTCGTTCGCAGAGACGCCCGCCTCCCCCAGCAGGTCGGCCCATTCCTCGGGGTCGGGCATCATCCCGCCTTCGCCGTCGCGCTCCCCCGAGCGGAACGACTCGAACGGGACGTTCACCGCGCCCGGAACGTGGCCGATGCCGTCGTACTCCCAGGGGTCTCGGACGTCCACGACGCGCACGTCCTCCAGGTTGTCGGCAAGCCAATCCGCAGACACCACCCAGTCGTCGGTCATCGTCGTTTCCTACGCGTTCCCCGGCCTTTAGACTCGCGGGCGGTCAGCAGCCCGGCCCCAAATCCGCGATGCAGGCAAATTCTGCCGCATCTCTGGCGGGTTTTCGGCTGGCTGGCCGCTCCGCGCGTCGAAGTCGGCGACTGTCGCCGGTAGGACTGACGTGCGGGGGAATCTGCCGCGGTGGCCGACAGTTATGCGTGTGCCGACAGTACGTGGTCGTATGGTAGACGACAGCTACGCCAACGACGTGCTCGTCACCGCCGACTGGGTGGAGGACAACCTGGAGGCGTTCCAGAGCGACGACCCCGAGTACCGACTCGTGGAGGTCGACGTCGACACGGAGGCCTACGACGACTCCCACGCGCCGGGCGCCATCGGCTTCAACTGGGAGACCCAGCTCCAGGACCAGACCCAGCGCGACGTCCTCGAGAAGCAGGACTTCGCGGACCTCCTGGGGAGCCACGGCATCACCGAGGACTCGACCGTGGTGCTGTACGGCGACAACTCGAACTGGTTTGCGGCGTACGCGTACTGGCAGTTCACGTACTACGGCCACGACGACGTCCGCATCCTCGACGGTGGACGGGACTACTGGCTGGCCAACGACTACCCGACCACCGACGAGGTGCCGGAGCACTCCGAGCGCGAGTACGAACCCCGGGGCCCCTTCGAGGGCGTTCGCGCGTACCGCGACGACGTCGAGAAGGCCATCGACCGCGACATCCCGCTCGTGGACGTGCGCTCGCCCGAGGAGTTCCGCGGCGAGATCCTCGCGCCGCCTGGACTCCAGGAGACCGCCCAGCGCGGCGGCCACATCCCGGGCGCGAAGAACGTCTCGTGGGCGGCCACGGTGAACGACGACGGGACGTTCAAGACTCGCGACGAACTTGCGGACCTCTACGAGTCCGAGGGCGTCACGGACGACCAGGAGGTCGTCGCGTACTGCCGCATCGGGGAACGCTCCAGCATCGCGTGGTTCGCGCTGTCGGAACTGCTGGGCTACGACAACGTCGTGAACTACGACGGGTCGTGGACCGAGTGGGGGAATCTGGTGGATGCGCCGATAGAGAAAGGCGAGGCCGACAACTGAACGGAGTCGAGGAATCGTCTTCGAGAACGCTGCCGCCTTTTCCGACGTATCGACACCTTGTCGTATTATGGTAACCGATATTCAGTAAAATGTATGTATCATGGTAACGAATGTCACTAATGGGCGAACGTCGCCCCTGTGTGCTGTCCAGGGTGCCGAGCCCCCGGCACCCTCTCCCCATTCCTGGCACTGAACGTCCACCAGGTACCGCCACGCGACGCCGGCCATCTCCCCGACGCCAGCATACAAACCCGTGGCGAGCGTACGCACCACCATGACCCCCAGTGAGTTCCTCGAGGCCGTCCGAACCGACAACGAAACCGCGCTCTCTCGCCTCGGCTCCTCGAAAGCACTGTACGCCGACACCGGCGGCGAACTCGACGCCGAACACGTCCTGCGAGCCGCCGCCGACGCCGAACTCGTCGCCATGGAGACCTTCGAGGCGTGGGCCCAGGAGGAACCAAACGAGGACGCCCGCGAGACGTTCGACACCACCGCCGACGAAGAACGCGCCCACACACAGGCCATCACCGCCGAACTCGACGACTACGACCCCGACGAAACCCCATCCGCGATGCACGCCCACCTCCGCGAACTCGAGACCACCGTCGAACGCGCCGGCGGCCTCCTCGGCCGCACGCTCGCCGCCGAACAGTCCAAACAACAACTCGTCGGCTTCTTCGTCGGCCAGGCCGACCCCCAGACCGCGGACGTCTTCCGCGACCTCAAAGCCGACGTCGACGACCAGCGAGACCGCACTCTCGACCTCCTCGACGCGCTCTGTGACACCGACGACGCCTGGAACCGCGCGAAAACCGCCGCCGACGACACCATCCAGGCCGCCTACGACGACTACGTCGAACAACTCCAAGCGCAGGGCGTCGACCCCAAACCGGTCTGCTAATGCACGTTTTGCGCTGCGTGGGCGCGCTTCGCGCGCCCACTCGGCAAAACCTGCACTAAAAGCACTCCTCGCTCACTTCGTTTCACTCCGTTCGCTCGTCGGCCTCCGCTCGCTTCGCTCGCGGAGCGAACCGCTTCGCTCGGGCTCGTCGAGCCGCTCACGGGTCGCGTTGCTCCCCGTTCGCTCATTCGGCGGTTCTCGCTTCGCTCCGAACCGCCCGCCGCTCGCTCGCGGATGCTAGTGGTCGTCGGCTGTTCGATTGGGCTTCAGTCTCTGGATTGTGGCGGTGGCTGGACACCCGAATTCTGGACGTTCGGCCGTCCGACCGGCGTGGTACCGCGACCCTCGGAAGCGTTATCCGTGGACGGGGCATGTGTTTGGATGCAATGGCAGAAGGTACGGTTGACTTCTTCAACCAGACTGGCGGTTACGGATTCATCGAGACTGAGGCCGAGGACGACGACGTGTTCTTCCACATGGAGGACGTGGGCGGTGCGGACCTCGAGGAGGGTACGGAGATCGAATTCGATATCGAACAGGCAGACAAGGGACCGCGAGCGACGAACGTCGTTCGCCTGTAATCCCCGGTAACTGACGAGCGGTTTTTCCGCTTTCCTATCGCGTAGCGACGCGTCGGGTGAGCAGTTGTCTTTCGAACGCCCAGCAACGCGTCTCCTACTCCGCGACGTCTACACCGCGCTCCTCGAGCAACGCGAAGAACGCTCCCGAATCGAGTTCCTCGACGTCGTTCGCGGCGGCGTCGTCGCGCTTGGACTGCCCCGGGTTCTCCCCGACGACGAGGTAATCCGTGTTCGAGGACACCGAGGAGGTGGCGTTCGCGCCGTGGCGTTCTACGAGGTCCTGGAGGTCGCCGCGCGTCCAGTCCTCGACGCTCCCCGTGAACACGAACGTCAGGCCCTCGAGCGCGCTCCCGCTCTCCTCGCGCTCGACCGGTTCGGGTTCGCCGAGCCTGGATTCGTCGCGCAGGCGCTCGATGACGCGGCGGTTGCGCTCGTTACCGAGGAACTCCGCGATGTGGTGTGCGACCGTCGGACCGACGCCGTCGACCGTGCGGAAGTCGGCTTCCTTCGCGGCGAGGAACGAGTCGAGCGTGCCGAACTCCGCGGCGATGTCCCGTGCGACCGTCGGCCCGACCTCGGGGATGCCGATGGCGGCGAGGAACTGGCCGAGCGGCGGATGGCGCGCCGCCTCGAGTTCCTCGCGGAGGTTCCGCGCGCTCGTCTCCCCCCAGCCCTCGAGGGCCGCGATATCCTCGACGGAGCGGTCGTAGAGGTCCGCGACGTCCTGCTCGACGAGTCCCGCCTCGACGAACTGTTCGGCGGCCTCCTCGCCGACGCCCTCCACGTCGAGCACGCTCGTGAAGTAGCCCAGCGCGCGTACGAGCTGGGCAGGGCAGGTGAGGCCACCCGTACAGCGCGCGATGGGACCGTCGTACTCCACTTCACTCCCGCAGCGCGGGCAGGTGTCCGGCATCTCGTAGTGGCCCTCGGAGTGGGATTCGACCACTTCAGCGACGTACGGAATCACGTCGCCGGCGCGCTCGACGCGCACCTCGTCGCCCACGCCGACCCCCATCTCGGCGATCTCCTCGGCGTTGTGGAGGCTCGCCCGTGAGACGGTGACGCCGCCGACCTCCACGGGTTCGAGCAGCGCGACCGGCGTGAGGCGGCCGGTGCGCCCGACCTGCACGACGACGTCGGAGACGGTCGTGACCTCCGAGCGCGCCGGGAACTTGTACGCGAACGCCCACCGGTAGTGACGGCTCGTCACGCCGAGTTCGACGCACTTCGCGCGGTCGTTGACCTTCACCACGACGCCGTCTATCTCGTAGTTCAGGTCCTCGCGCTCGTCGACGAGGCGGTCCCGGTAGTCGATGGCGCCCTCGACATCGTCGACGCGCTCGGCGCGGTCGTTGACCTGCAACCCCCAATCAGGGAGCGTCTCGTGTTCCGCCCAGTGGGTCTCGAAGCCCGCGCCGAGGCCGCCGCGCGAGGCGTCGCCGTCGACGTCCTCAGCAGAATCTCCGGCTGCCAGTACTTCGTAGAAGAAACAGTCGAGCGGCCGCTGTGCGGTCACGCTCGGGTCGAGTTGCCGGAGCGTGCCGGCGGCGGCGTTCCGCGGGTTCGCGAACGGCTCCTCGTCGTTTTCGACGCGCTCGCGGTTGAACGCCTGGAAGGCGTCCCGCGGGATGAAGATCTCGCCGCGCACCACCAGGAACGACGGCGGGTCGCCCCGGAGCTTCTGGGGGACGCTGGGGATGGTGCGTACGTTCTCGGTGACGTCCTCGCCGGTCTCGCCGTCCCCCCGGGTGGCGGCGCGGACGTACTCGCCGTCCTCGTAGACGACCTCGATGGAGAGGCCGTCGAACTTCGGCTCGCAGACGTAGTCGACGTCCCCGACTTCGCGGCGCACGCGCTCGTCGAACTCCCGCACCTCGTCGGGGTCGCCACTGGAGTCGATGGAGAGCATCGGGGCGACGTGTTCTGCGGTGCCGAGTTCGTCGAGCGGTTCGCCGCCGACCCGCTGGGTGGGGCTGTTCTCGGCGGCGACGTCGAACGCATCTTCCAGGTCCTGCAGGCGGGAGAACAGCGCGTCGTACGTCCGGTCGCCGATGATGGGGTCGTTGTCCACGTAGTACCGGGTGTCGTGGTGGCGGATTGCCTCGCGGAGCGCGGCCGCCTGCTCGCGCGCTTCACGCTCGCTCAACGCCTCGACCGGCGCGAAGTCGGTGTCCGGGTCGCGGACGTAGGGGTTGTCCGTCGGCTCGCCGGCTGCTGACATGCGCCTGGCTACGAGGCCGGGGGTCGTAAGCGGTGCGACACACCGCGCCCGCCCGGCGCCAGTACGCTACCACCCGAACAGTAAAGTCATCTGACGTAAGTCTCGGAGCAATGCCCTCCAGACGCGTGCTCGCAGTCGTCCTCGCCGTCGCCGTGGTCGCTGTCGGCGGCTACGTCGCGTACGGTGAACTGACGGGAGACGACGGCTCGCAGACGTACGACCCGCCGGCGAACCTCACGTCCCCCGATGGGATCGACATCCACGAGGAGAGTTTCGACCGCGCGAAGGCGTTCGCCGTCGAAACCGAGGGCGACGTGGTCGGCGCTCCGGCGACGGGCAACGCGACCGCGTCGTTCTACATCTGCGAGGACGCGTTCTGCTTCGACGTCGAGTATCCGACTGCCGACGGCACGTCTCGGGCGTTCTACCACGTCACCGAGCAGCGCGCCGTCCGGATACCCCACGACGCGGCGGTCCGCGAGGAACCCCCGGAGCGACCGGTCCAGCGGCTCCTCCTCGTGAACGCCGCGGACAGCGCTCGCGGCGTCCGGATGCAGGTCATCGAGAACGCCGACAGTGCCCGCCGGCAGGACGGGAGCGTCTCCGAGACTCTTGGCGCGTACGAGGCCGAGATGGTGACCATCGACGACCTGGAGGCGAACACGACCTATCAAGTCATCTACCGGTGGGAGGCCGACGACGGTAGCCAGCGCTCCCAGTCGCTGACGTTCGAGGCCGGCAACCACTCGGACGCCGTCTGGGTGTTCGAGTGACGGCCGGTCGTAGGCCCGCCTAACCCAGCCGGTGTCGGGTGGAGTCCGGCAGACGTTGCATCGACCCCGCTACCTTATCCGCTCGCGAGGCAATCCTGGAGTATGCGCGATGACTTTCTCCTCCTGAATCCGGGTCCCGTTCCGGTGTCCCGCGACGTTCGCGAGGCGATGAGTGAACCTATGGTCTCGCACCGCTCCGGGGCGTTCGAGGCCGTCTACGAGCGAGCGCAGGACCACCTGGACTACGTGTTCGAGCACTCCACGCCGAGCGGAACGTCGACCTCCGCGGGCGGGACGTCGCTGATTCTGAACGGCACCGCGACGATGGGGATGGAGGCCGCGGTGGCGAATCTCGTCGACGATGACAGCGACGTCGTCGCCGTCCACAACGGGAAGTTCGGGCGGCGCTTCGCGCGCATCGCGGACCGCCACGCTCGCGTCACGAACGTCGAGTTCGAGTGGGGTGAACCGGTCGACGTGGACCGCGTTGAGGACGCTATCACCGACGACACGGACGCGGTGACGATGGTCCACAACGAGACCAGCACGGGCCTCCTGAACCCCGTCGAGGCGGTTGGCGAACTCGCGGCGGAGCACGACGCGCGGTACGTCGTGGACGGCGTGACGAGCATCGGCGGCGACGAGTTCCGCATCGACGAGTGGAACGTGGATGTGGCGGTGACCGACGGCCAGAAGTGCCTCGCGGCGCCGCCGGGTATCAGCGCCGTGTACGTCACCGAGCGCGCAGAGAAACACCTCGACGGCGACCGCGCGCCGTTCTACGAGGACCTCGACTGGCATCTGCGGAAGGCCGAGCAACACCAGACGCCGTTCACGAGCGCCGTCCCCCTGTTCCGGGGTCTCGCGGAAGCCGTCTCGGACATCCGGCGGGAGGGGATGTCGGCCAGAATCCACCGCCACCGCCGGCAGGCACGCGCGTTCCGAGAGGGGTTCCGGGCGATGGGCCTGGAGTCGTTCCCGGAACTGAACGAAGCCAGCGACTACTCGAACACGGTGACCGCGATCGAACTGCCGGAGGGCGCTCGCGGCGAGCGCGCGAGCGACTTCCAGGACGCGGTGTCGGCCCGCGGCGTCTCCATCAGCGGCGGCCAGGCCCACCTCGGCGGCGACATCTTCCGCGTGTCGAACATGGGCCACCTCTCGCCCGAGCAGGTGCTCCGGGGCGTGCGTACGGTCGGCGACGCGTTCACCGAAATCGGCGTCGACGTGGACGCGGACGCCGGCGTCGTGGCGGCCCAGGAATCCCTGCAGGGCTAGCAGTAGTTGCTAGCGCGAGTTCTTTGTTCACCACTCGGACTGAATCGGCAGCGGTCAGATTGAGAGGCAGTTCTGCGAGTGTAACAGCTATTGCTAGCGGTTGTTGGGTTCGCATCCTCCGAGCAGGACGAGCAGCGATGTTTCTGGCCAATCACCAGTCACAACAGTGACGCTGTAACATTCGCCCTCGGAACCCTTGGCAGCGTCAATTGTGGCGTCTCTCCACTCGCTCTCGGGAGTCTTCGCCCGAACAGTCCACTGCCGTGCATCCGGATTCTCTTCCCACTCATTGATGGTATACTGCGCCCGTTCTCGCTCTGAACCCGGGTCAAGCTGATACGATGCTTGATGCACGAGGGTGCCGTCACGAAGGACTTCGAGCGAGACTTCGAACGGCTCTGCGATACTGTTTGCCAGTGTAACCGCTCCGAGTGTATCTGATCGCATCCCGAGCTCGGCTTCAAGAGTCGCACATCCTGCTACCGACGTGAGGGCTGTCGTACCGAGGACTGTGAGGGCTTGACGGCGGTTCACGTCGGTCACCAAGCCCAGAGCCCGTAAATAATCTCTGAAGGAGTGAACAGGTAGGATGCGTTCAACTATTTTCGGCTCCTACACCGGGCAAAACCGTATTGAGAACTGCTGCTAGTCGTCGCTCGAGCGGGCGTCCACACCGATCGTTTTCGGATTCAGTTTGAGCAGCGCGGGGAGCGCGAGCGCCGCGAGTACGAGTTCCGCGCCACCCGCGAGCAGGAACGCGTCGGCGAAGCCGTATCGCTCCGCGACGGCGCCGCCGCCGACGATGCCCGTGAGGAAGCCCAGGCTCCCCGCGACGTTGAAGCCGGCCATGCTGACGCCGCGCTCGCCCGCGTCCGCGAGGTCGGTGACGAGCGCCATCGTCGCGGGCGCCATCACCGCGCCGAGCACGCCGACGACGACCATGCCCGCCTGCGCGAACCGCAGGCTCGGTGCGAACCCAACGCCCACTACCGCGAGCCCGTAGGTCGCGGAGCCGACGGCGATGGGGAGCGTGCGGCCGACCCGGTCCGAGAGCTTCCCGAAGGGGTACTGGAGGAGCGCGAACGGCGCGAAGAACAGCGCGAGCGTCAGGCCCGTGGCGCCGGCGTCGAGGCCGAACGCCTGCCGGAAGTACAGCGTGCCGACGAGCGCGAAGAACCCGGCGGTGAACCGGTCGATGAAGCCGAACGCGAACGGGACGGCGAGCGCGGGCTTCGCCGCGAGACTCCGGACGGCGGCGCGCGCGGAGTCGCCGTGGCCCGACGGCGCGCGGTCGGGGACGCGGAGCGCGAACAGACCGGCGGCCGCGAGCACGACGGCGCCGCCGTAGAGCGGCGCGCGCGGCGCAACCTCGGTAAGCTGGCCGCCCACCGGCGCGCCGAGCGCGGTGCCGAGGCCGATGGCGATGCCCGCCGCGCCCATGTTCTTCCCGTGGTCGTCGGAGAGGTCCATCAGCATCGTGATGGCGAGCGAGAACGCGCCGATGGTGAGCGCGCCCTGGAGCGCGCGGAGCGCGAGGGCGCCGGCGAAGCCGACGTCCGCGACGGCGAGCGCGGCGTAGCCGAGCGACCCGGCGAGCGCGCCCGCGGCGATGAACGGCACGCGGCGCCCCGCACGGTCGCTCGCCGCGCCCCAGACGCCCGCGAACGCGACGAACGCGCCGAACTCCGTGGCGAGGAACCAGCGGCTCGCGGTCTCCGGGTCGGCCGCGCCGTACGCGGCGACGAGGTCGGCCGCGCCCGGGTAGACGAGCACCTGCGCGAACAGCACCGCGAACACCACGCCGGCGAGCGCGGCGCGCTCGCGATCCGTTCCGGTCACCGCGATTCCCTCCCTGGCCTCGGCTGGGTCACGGCCACGGGTTGGCGCTGAGGGGCCAAGAACGCCCCGGAGTCGACGGCTGCCGGACCAGTCGCTCTCCGACCGCGTCGGCGCACGTCCGGGCAAGCGTTGCCGTAACTGGTGTGCATAATCACGTCCAGTTCTATTACTTCAGTACATGACTGACGGGAGTCACGGGCGGCGCACCCTGAGCGTTCACGCGGGCCAGGAACCGGACGAGGCGACCGGTTCGCGCGCGCCGCCGATCCACCAGACGACGTCCTACGTCTTCGAGGACGCCGACGACGCCGCCGCGCGGTACGCGCTCGACTCCGAGGCCCACGTCTACTCGCGCATCTCCAACCCCACCGTGTCCGTCCTGGAGGAGCGACTCGCTGCGCTCGAAGGTGGGGCGGGCGCGGTCGCGACGAACGCCGGGCTGGGCGCCATCGATGCGCTCACGACCACGCTCGCGGAGGCCGGCCGGAACGTCGTCGCGGGCAAGGAGATGTACGGCGGCACTGCCTCGTACTTCGCGAACATCGCGGGCAAGCGCGGCGTCGACGTCCGGACCGTGGACGCGCTCGACCCGAACGCCGTCGCGGACGCCGTCGACGACGACACGGCGTTCGTCCACACAGAGACCATCGCCAACCCGTCGCTCGTCACGCCCGACCTCGCCGAACTCGCGGCCGTCGCCCACGAGCGCGCGGTGCCGCTGGTCGTCGACAACACGTTCGCCACGCCCCACCTGTGCCGCCCGGTCGAGCACGGTGCTGACGCCGTCTGGGAGTCCACGACGAAATGGATCCACGGCTCGGGCACCACTCTCGGCGGCGTACTCGTCGACGGCGGCGCGTTCCCGTGGGACCATCCGGACGCCGACTTCCCCGAACTGTCGGGCGAGAACCCCGCGTTCGGCTTCGACTTCACCGAACGCTTCGGGGAGCGCGCGCTCGCCGCCGCGGTGCGCCAGCGCGCCGTGCGCTCCACCGGCACCGGGCAGACGCCGTTCGACGCGTGGCAGACCCTCCAGGGCCTCGAAACGCTGGGGCTGCGGGTGGACCGCCACTGCGGGAACGCGCTCGCGCTCGCGGAGTTCCTGCGCGACCACCCGGACGTCGCGTGGGTGTCCTACCCCGGCTTCGAGGACCACCCGACGCACGACAACGCGAGCCAGTACTTCGGCGACCCGGGCGACGCAGCCGGCGGGTACGGCGGGATGCTCACGTTCGGGCCCGAGGGCGGGTTCGACGCCGCGAAGGCCGTCTGCGAGGAGGTCGAACTCGCGTCGTTCCTGGCGAACGTCGGGGACGCGAAGACGCTCGTCGTCCACCCGGCGAGCACCACGCACGCCCAGTTGTCCGCCGAGGAACAGCGCGCGGCGGGCGTCGCGCCCGACATGGTCCGCGTCTCGGTCGGCATCGAGGAGACGGACGACGTGCTCGCGGACTTCGACCGCGCGCTCGGGGAGGCGCACTGATGCCCGCGCAGAGCCTCGGCCGCTTCGAGTTCGAGTGCGGCCGCACAATCGAGGAACTCACGGTCGCCTACGACACGTACGGCGAGTTCACGGGAGACAACGCGGTGCTCGTCTGCCACGCGCTCACCGGGAGCCAGCACGTCCGCGGTGCGGACCGCGGACAGGGCCGTGGGTGGTGGGACGACGTCGTCGGTCCCGGGCAGGCCATCGACACGAACGAGTACTTCGTCGTCTGCGCGAACGTCCCTGGGTCGTGTTACGGCACCGACGGGCCGAGCACCGAGCGCGCGAACGGCGAGCCGTGGGGAACTGACTTCCCGGCCGTGACGGTTGCGGACTGGACGCGCACCCAGCGCCGCCTCCTCGACGAACTCGGCGTCGAGCGCCTGCACGCCGTCCTCGGCGGGAGCGTCGGCGGAATGAACGCGCTCGACTGGATACGCCGGTTCCCCGAGGACGTGGACCGCGTCGCCGCCGTCGCGGCGTCGCCCCGACTCGACGCGCAGTGTCTCGGACTGAACGCGGTCGCGCGGCGCGCCATCCGCGGCGACCCGAACTGGAACGAGGGCGACTACTACGGCGACTCCGCGAACGATGCAGGCGGCGGGCGGTCGGACGGACACGGTGACGGACACCCCGACCGCGGCCTCGCGCTCGCCCGCCAGATCGGCCACCTGATGTACCTCTCGAAGGACTCTATGGGGGACAGGTTCGGCCGCCGGACCGCGGGCCGCGAGGCCGGCGACGACGGGTTCCCGGCCGACCCGGCGGCCGCGTTCTTCCCGTACCGCGACGTGGAGTCCTACCTCGACCACCAGGCAGCGACGTTCACCGACCGATTCGACGCCAACAGCTACCTCTACCTCACGCGGGCGATGGACAACTACGACCTGAGCGAGGGGTACGCCTCGGACGCCAGCGCCGTCGCCGCGTTCCCCGGCGAGGCGCTCGTCCTCTCGTTCACGGGGGACTGGCACTTCACCGTCGACCAGAGCGAGGAACTCGCCGAGGCGTTCCGCGAGAGCGGCGTACCGGTCTCCCACCACGTCGTCGAGTCCGACCACGGGCACGACGCCTTCCTCGTCGAACCCGAGTCGGTAGGGCCGCCACTCCGGGACTTCCTCGCGGACGGCGTCGACGGGCGCGCCGTCACGGACACCGTCGAACGCGACGAGGCCGCCGAGTGAGTCACGCATCCGTTCACAGCAGTCTCCTCCGGTTTACAACAGCCTCTTCCAGTTCACAGTAGTCTCTCCCACGGCAACCCCGGCGCTTCGTGCGTCGGAACCCCGGGTCTTTCCGCCCGTTGTCCGGAAGTCCGGCAGGAACTGCAGGTAGCTGCCGGTCTTAACCCCTCGGGGGCACTTGTTGTGCGTATGGCAGACGATTACGGCTTCGACACGAACAGCGTTCACGCGGGCCAGGAACCGGACGAGGCCACCGGTTCGCGCGCGCCGCCGATCCACCAGACGACGTCGTACGTCTTCGAGGACGCCGAGGACGCGGCCGACCAGTTCGCACTGGAGAAACCCGGGTACATCTACTCTCGGCTGATGAACCCGACCGTCGAGACGCTCCAGGAGCGCCTCGCAGCGCTCGAAGGCGGCGTCGGTGCGGTCGCGACGTCGTCGGGCATGGCGGGTCTCGACCTGGCCACGTTCCTCCTCGCGAGCGCGGGCGACAACGTCGTGGCAGCCAGTGACCTCTACGGTGGCACGCGGACCTACCTCACGCACAGCGTGGAGCGCCGCGGCATCTCCACGCGATTCGTGGACGCACTGGACTACGACGCGTACGCCGACGCCATCGACGAGGATACCGCGTACGTACTCGTCGAAACCATCGGGAATCCGAGTCTCACCACGCCGGACTTCGAGCGCCTCAGCGACGTCGCTCACGAGCGCGGCGTTCCGCTCATCGTCGACAACACGTTCGCCACGCCGTATCTCTGCAACCCTATCGAGCACGGCGCGGACGTCGTCTGGCACTCCACGACGAAGTGGATTCACGGCGCGGGCACGACGGTCGGCGGCGTGCTCGTCGACGGCGGGACCTTCCCGTGGGCGGAGCACGCGGACAAGTATCCGGAGATTGCGACCGAGAACCCCGCCTATCACGGCGTGAACTTCGCGGAGGCGTTCGGTGACGCGGCGTTCACGTACGCCGGTATCGCGCGCGGCCTCCGCGACCTCGGGAACCAGCAGTCGCCGTTCGACGCGTGGCAGACCCTCGAGAAACTCGAGACCCTCGGGCTCCGCATGGAGAAACACTGCGAGAACGCCCGGAAAGTCGCCGAGTACCTGCAGCGCCACGACGACGTCGCGTGGGTGACGTACCCGGGACTGGAGGGACACCCGACGCACGACAACGCCAGCGAGTACCTGGACGGCTACGGCGGAATGCTCACGTTCGGGCTCGAGGGCGGCTACGACGCCGCCCGGGCGACCACGGAGAACACCGAGCTAGCGAGTCTCCTCGCGAACGTCGGTGACGCGAAGACGCTCATCATCCACCCCGCGAGCACGACCCACCAGCAACTCACCGCGGAGGAACAGGCGGACGCGGGTGTTCGCGACGACATGGTCCGATTGAGCGTCGGCATCGAGGACCCCGCTGACGTCGTCGCGGACCTCGAGCACGCGATCGAGGCGGCGTCGCGGTAACTCCGGCGAGAGACCGGAACGGGACTCTCAGTCACGCAGGCGATGCACGAGTGAACTGCGCTGGTGGGTGGTCTGGTAGGCGGCGGACGCGACGACGGCGAGGAAGAGAAACAGCGCCCACGAACCCGGTGAGAGAACCCGGAGTACGGGTACGTCGATGGTTGCAGCCACGACGACCAGCGTGCCGAGGATGCCGAGCGCGGCGTAGTACTCGCTCCACGCGAGGCCGTACTTCGGAACGACCTCCATGTAGACGCCGACTTCGGCGGCGTTCTCGGCTGGGGCGACGGTCTTCGCGTTCTCGTCGTACGCCACGATGCCGAGGTCCGAGAGCTTCGGGAGGTGGGTCTGCTGTAGTGAGATGTAGACGCTCTGCCGGACGTTCCGCGGTGCCGGGTCGGTGTCGGCTTCCTGGGCGGCGATGACCTCCGAGAGTTCGCGTACGGTCACGGGGTCCTCCGACTCACCAAGCAGTTCGAGGACCATCCGTCGCCGGTCGTTCCGCAGGACGTCGTGGATGTCGGCGGCCGGGAGGTCTGGCTCCGTGTCGTCTCCTCCACCCCGGGCGCGCTGAGTCACCGTCATTGCAGATTGACTACCGCCTTATTGTCAAATGATACGTATAAGAGTACCCAATAGGTAGGGTATATACTGGTGGTACTAAGGATGCAAATTCAGCAAGTAGATTGCAGCTAACTGGCCACTAACCGGACGTTAAGCGGACTGGTGCTGCCATTAAGTAAGGATGGGGGAGACGTGGAGTCTTCCGATGCGCACGACAGACACACGTCGGACGTCTGGAGGACGCGCGGTCCTCGCAGGCGTTCTGGTCGCGCTCGTCGCGCTCGCAGCACTCACTGCGCCCGCGGCGGCCGGCTACGACGGCGAGAACGCAACGATTCACGTAGACGACGACTGGGCAGACAAAGAAGACGGCAACAAGACGAGTGCTGGCTACGTCATCGGCACGAACGCCACCGCCACGATACAGGCGGCGATCGACAACGCGTCCAACGGTGACACGGTCCTCGTCCACGACGGCACCTACACCGAATCCATCGTGATTCAGCAGGACATCACCGTCAAGGCCGCCGACGATGGCGAGGCGACCATTCGGTACGCGCCTGACAGCTCGACGGGGCAACCGACCGTGAAGATCGCGGATGACGGGGACTTCGGCGGGCCGACACTCAACGGATTCATCGTCGAACGTATCGCCGCGGACGACCGCGGTTCCGGAGGCGGGACGCCGTTCGCGCAGGGTGTGCGCGTGTCCACGCCGAACGCGACGGTCACGGACAACAAGGTCACCGGCGTTGGCTTCGACCACGCGTCGAACGCCGGCATCATGGTCATCGACGACGAGAGCGGTGACGCGTCCGGCGAGACCGTCACGAACGTCCGCGTCATCGACAACAACGTCTCTGGATTCGAGGGGGCACTCTCCGCGGCCGCGGCCTACGGTGGCAGCGTCGAGGACACGCTGTTCGACGGGAACACGCTCTCCGGGAACGACGTTCGGGGGCTCGTGCTCGGAGAACCGAACGGTACAGTCTCGAACGTCACGCTCGACAACGCCGACTACATCGGCACGGCCGACGGCGCGAACGGCGAAGTCCGCTTCAAGAGCCAGTCGGCTGCACTCGACTGGGGGGCAGACACACAGGGGGCGACTCTCACGAGCGGCGCCGGCGACTACCTCGTCGGTGACGGGATGTCGATTCAGACCGCCATCGACGCGGCGTCTGCAGGCGACACCATCACCGTCGAGAACGGTACGTACGCCGGCTTCATGGTGAAGACGGACGTGACGGTCACCGAAGCAGACGGCGCAGACGCGGTCGTCGACGCCGATGAAGGTGTTACGAACGACGGCGTCGTCGCGTTCCGTGACACCGGGGGCGACGCGGACAACGCGACCATCGCCGGACTCACTGTGGACGCGAGCGGACAGTCTGACTACACGACCGGCATTTCGGTGTCCGCGGACAACGTCACCATCAGCGGTGTCACAATCCAGGGTGACGCCAACGTCACCGGCATCCAGACGCAGACCGGCTACGACGGCTCCGGAACGAACGGCGTGCTGGTGACCGAGAGCACCGTCACGGGTGCGAACGTCGGCATCTCGCTGCAGAGCGGGAACGACACCGCGACGGACAACACCATCACCGGCGCGACGCTCGAGGGCATCGGCCTGGCGGGCACGAACTACGATGTCTCCGGAAACGACGTCAGCACAGCCAGCGACGCGCCCGGCATCCGCGTCTACACGACGACGGCGAACGAGGTGGCGGCGTCGAACGCGCTGCTCGCCGCGAACTCGGGCGTCGAAACCGTCGCCTGGAACGCGAACAGCCACCACTACGCGCGGGACGTGTCCATCGACGGCACGTACTACCACAGCGTGCAGGCGGCAGTCGACGCTGCGTCGTCCGGCGACACGGTCCACCTCTCGGACGGCACGTACGACCTCGGTAGTGACCGTCTCGACGTGACGACCGACGGCATCACCATCGAGGGCGAGTCGATGAGCGGCGTGACACTCGACGGCTCGGACGCACCGTGGCCGATCTACGTCCACAATCAGAGCGACGTCACGCTCCGGAACTTCACGTTGGAGGGCACAGAACAGGGCGACTCTGACGACTCCATCAAGGCCGCGTTCACCGACGGCCTCACCATCGAGAACGTCGCCGTCAACGGCTCCGCCGGCAACGAGATCGACCTGAACAACGTCGTGAACGCGACGCTCCGGCACGTCGACGCGAACGGCAACGGCACCGGCGGCGTCGGCGTCGCGCTCACTGCTGTTCAGAACGCGACCCTCGACGACGTCGACACGTCCGGGAACACCTGGGGCGGCGTCGGACTGTACGACACCGCCGACGACGTCACCGCACCGGACGGCTGGACGCTCCTGCAGAACACCTCGGACGTGACTGTCACCACCGAGAGCGGCCTCTCGGAGGCCGTCCCGCTGTACTCCGACCAGGCGTACGGCGGCGAACTCGGCGCCCTATATGCGCCCGAGTACGACTACGCGGTCGAGAACCCCGACCACCGCACGCGCGGCGAGGACTTCGTGTTCTACTCCCAGACGAAGTCCGACGCGGTGTCGCTCGCGCTCGGCCTGGCGAACAACAGCAGTTCGACGGTGCAGACGCTCACCGCGAACGCCAACGGCGAGATCGACCTTGGGTCGACGTACGTCGTCGGCACGCAGGGTGGCGACAGTATGAGCATCCAGACGGCCGTCGATGCAACTGACGCGGGCGCGACCGTCCGCGTCGGTCTAGGCACGTACAACGAATCCGTCACCATCGACACGGACGACGTGACGCTGCTCGGCGCTGGCGTCGGTGAGTCGGTCATCGCGCCCGACAGCGGCACCGGCCTGCTCGTCGCGGGTCACACGCCCGCCAGCGGCGAGTCGGCCGACGACGTCACCATCGACGGCTTCTCCGTTGACGCCGCGGACGGCGCGTTCGGCGTCGCCGCGTACTCCGAGATCCACAGCAGCGACTACGACACGACCAACCTGACCGTCCGGAACGTCGCCATCGACGGCACGGACGCGCTCGGTGTCGGGCTGATGTCCTCGAAGGACGCGACGCTCGACAACGTGACCGTCACCGGCGTCTCGACCGCAGACCAGGGCGCGCTCGAACTGGTCGGCGTGAAGAACCTCGCCGTGACGGACAGCACCATCGCCGACAACGCGCTCGGCATCAAGATGAAAGCCGCGTCCGGCTACGGCGAGAACGGCCCGGTGACCGTGACCGACACGACGTTCAGCGGGAACGACGTGCACGTCGCGGACACGACCGGAACGCTCGACGCGCAGACGCTCGTCGACGCGAACGCGTTCGACGTGACTTCGCGCGTGACGCCGACCGCCAACCTGACGGTGTACGGGAGCGCGCAGGCGGGCATCGACGCGGCGTCGTCCGGCGACACGGTGCTCGTCACGGACACTGTCACGGACGGCATCACCATCGGGACGTCCAACGTCACGGTGGCCGGCGTCGGTGACGCAACTGTCACGAGCGGCATCGGCTTCCAGAAGCCTGCGTACCCGGACAACGTCACCATCGCCGGGTTCACGTTCGCGGACACGGACACGGCGATCAACGCGAACAATGCTGGCGACGACCTCACCGTCGTGGACAACGAGTTCGACGGCGTGACGAACGCCCTGGTTCAGGGTGGGGAGGACGGCGGCCAGAGCGACGTGAAGACTGGCTGGGTTCTCGCAGATAACGACGTGAGCGACGTCGAGACAGGCTTCCGCCTCTGGAACACGGGCGACGTCACGGTCGTCGACAACCACTTCCAGAACCTCTCGGGGAGCGCGGTCTCCCTGATCGCGGTCGACGGCGCGACTGTCACGGACAACGAGTTCGTGGACACGACGAAGGCAGGCGTTTACGTCGATGGGGCGTTCATGGACGCCTTCGACGCGACCACGGCGAACGTCAGCATCGTCGGGAACACGTTCGATGACGCTGGCGACGCCGACACGAAGTACGTGCAGGCTGCGGTGCTGACCGGCTCGAACCTCGCGGACCTCGACGAGGTCGACGTGCACCGGAACGCGTTCCGGAACATGTCGACGTACGCCATCTACGCAGACGCCGGTGCCAGCGCGGCCGGCACCATCAACGCGCGGTTCAACTGGTTCGGCGAGGCGAGCGGCCCGGATGCAAGCGAGATGGGGAGCGACGTCACCTACGACTCGTTCCTCACTGCGCCGCCGGGCGAGACGAGCCAGGCACTCCAGCAGTACGGTCACGACTTCACCGTTCCGGGCGACGGCGTGCCGCACGCCGTCGGCTTCCCGGCGGACGTGGACGCGACCTACGGTGAACTGTTCGCCGACTGCAACGGCGTCGTCTACATCTTCGACGCCGAGGACGAGGCGTGGCAGCAGGTCGACGCGGAGAGGCAGGTCGACCCGATGGATGCCGTGGTCGTCGTGGCCGACGAGCGGATAGAGGTCACGGTCGACTACGAGGACGCAGCGAGCGACGAACTGACGACGCCCGGCGAGAAGAACCTCGAGGCGGGCTGGAACTTCGTCGCGGCGCCCCAGCACGGCTCCGCGGAGACGGCGTTCGCCGCGACCGCTGGCGGCGACGTGGTCCGCGTCATCTCCCAGTACGAGACGGCCGCGAGTGCGCCGTACGGCTGGAACGGTGACGGCTTCGGGACGTACACCTTCGACCAGTCCGGGCAGGCGTCCGCGGCCACGCCGACCGTGTCGCCGTACGGCGGCTACTGGGTGTACGCGAGCGACGACGGCTCGCTCGCGGGCGTGACGTACCCCGGCATGGCGTACAGCGAGATGATCGACGCGCTGACGACCACCGGAGGGTCGGCGTAGATGTCCCGCCGCGTCGCCATCGTCGTGGTGATCGGGCTGGTGCTCGCGCCGCTGGCGGCGACGGGCGCGGCAGCGACGCCGCCGTCGCCGCCCGCCGCGTACTACGGCGATGTCACGGTGAACGGCGAATCGGCGCCCGCGGGCGTCACCGTCGAGGCGGTCGTCGACGGCGAGGTTCGTGCGTCGCTGACGACGTCCGAGGGCGGCGCGCTCGGCGGCGCCGGAGCGTTCGACGAGAAACTCGTCGTCGAGGGTACTGCAGGCGAGAACGTGACGTTCCGTGTCGGCGACCATGCGGTGAAGACCGTCGCGTGGGAGTCCGGCGCGCACGAACAGGTCTCCCTCTCGGTGACGGACGGCGCCGCGCCGACGCCGGCGGTGAGCGCACCCGACAGCGTTCCCGCCGGCACGACGGTCCGCTTCGACGCCACGGGGTCGACCGACGACGTCGGCGTCGTGGACTACGAGTGGACGCTGCCGGACGGCACGACGGTTGCGGGAACGACCGCCGACGTGACCTTCGAGCAGGCCGGCGAATACACGGTCTCCATCGCGGTGACGGACGCCGCGGGGAACACCGAGACGACGGCGGCGTCTATCACGGTCACGGACGCCGGGAACGGCGGCTCGAACGCCGGTGACTCGGACCCCGGTGGGTCCGACGACTCGTCGCCAGCAGACGATACCAGTGAGCACGCGCCCGACGTGGTCGTCGGCGAGAACGCGGTGAACGTCGCGTTCACCGAACTGCCCGCGGACACGCCAGCGACGGCGGTGTTCGCGAACACGGCCGCGACGAGCGCGAACGGCGTCTCGCTGAACGAACTGACGCTGTCGACGACCCGCGAGACGAACGTCACGCTCGACGTGAGCGCGAGCGAGTCGGTTCCGGCGGGAACGCCGGCCGTCGGGTCGGGCTCCCTGCTCTACCTGAACGTCTCGGAGTCCGTTTCGGAGGACGCGCTCGGCGAGGTCACGTTCGGCTTCACGGTGAGCGAGAAACGCCTCGCCGCCGCGAACGCCGACCCGAGTGAGGTGTCGCTGTGGCGCTACCACGACGGCGAGTGGGCGCAACTCGACACGCAGGTCGCGGGACAGACCGGAGACGCCTACCGGTTCAACGCGACGTCGCCCGGGCTCTCGGTGTTCGCGGTGCGCGCCGCCTCCGCCGACGTGTCCGTCGAGAGCGCGGACCTCGGCGACTCCTCGGTGACCGTCGGCGACAGCGTGGCGGTGTCCGCCACGCTCGTCAACGACGGCGCCGCGAACGGGAGCGCCACCGTGCCGTTCGTCGTGGACGGGGAGACCATCACTGAACGAACGGTCATGGTGCCCGCGAACGGCGAGCGCACCGTCTCGGTCACGTACACGCCCGGGAGCGAGGGCACGTACGACGTACGCGTCGGCAATGTCTCCGCGGGGACGCTCGACGTCACCGCGGCGGGGACGACCGACGCGCCGGACGACCAGTCGACCACGGCGGCACCGGACAACCAGGACCAACCCGACGGGCCACCGACCGGCCCGACTAGGGAGCCGAGTGGCTTCTCGGCGACGAGCGTCGCGGCGGTTGGTCTCATCGTCGCGGCGGTGCTCGGGCTGTTCCTGCTCGCCCGTCGGCGGGCCTGACTGCCGCCGCGGGGTGAGCCATAACCCGGCTCTCGCCACTGCTCTTCTCGCCACTGACTTTCTCGCCACTGACTTTCTCGCCACTGACTTTCTCGCCACTGACTTTCTCGCCACTGACTTTCTCGCCACTGACTTTCTCGCCACTGACTTTCTCGCCACTGACTTTCTCGCCACCTCTTTCTACGCGGGTCGTGAACCCGAGCGCATGGCGACCGGCGTGGAACGAGAATCGCGGCTCCGTGCGGCGCTCGCGGCCGCCGGCAGGCCGGCTGACGCCGCCGCGCTTGCGGTCGTTCCCGCGCTGTTACTCGCCGCGTTCGCGCTCCCCGAGGCGACCCGGGTCGGCCTCGTGCTCGACTACGAGTCGCCGACCATCGCTTCGATGTACGCCTCGCACTTCGTTCACTTCTCGGTCGCGCATCTCGCCACGAATCTCGCGGTGTACGCGCTCGCGGCGGTGCCTGCGTACTGCTACTGCGTGCTCGCCGGCCGACGAAACGACTTCTTCGCGGCGTTCGTCGTCGTCCTGACGGCGTTCCCGTTCGCGCTCTCCGCGCTGAACGTCGCGCTCGTCCGGCCCCGCGTCGGCTACGGCTTCTCCGGGCTGGCGATAGCGTTCGTCGGCTTCCTCCCGGTCGCGCTCGCGTTGTACGCCGGCGAGCGCGTCGCGCCGGCGGTGACACTCGACCACGCGCCGCTGCTGTTCTTCGTCGGGGTTGGCGTCACCACCGCGCTCGTCGCGACCGCGGGCTCACCGTCCGCGCTCACGCTCACGGCGCTCACCGCGTCCGCCGCGGGGGTCGCACTCTACGGCGCGTCACTGTGGCGCGCGCTCGGCGCGAGTGGTTTCCGGCGCGCCGCCGCCAGCGTCGGCGACGCGGAGTTCGCGGCGGTCGGCGTAGTCCTCGTCGTGCTGTTCCCGTTCGTCGCGTTCCCCCAGGACATCGCGGTGCGCGGTGGCGTGCTGAACGTCTACGCGCACCTGCTGGGCTACTGTCTGGGGTTCATCGTGCCGTTCGCCGCGCTCCGGGTGGCGCCGTCGACGACCGGGGGCGCACGCCCGCGGCAGTAGTAGTCTGAACGGTGGACGCGGGCGTCGTACCACCAGTCTCGAACGCTGTTCGGAGTCACTCTTATACGTCACTCACGGAAACGTAGTGTATGGCCGCTGGCGATGCGTCGATTTCTCGCCGGGAGGTGCTCACCGGAACGACCGCCGTCCTCGGTGGTATCGCCGGCTGCACCACGACCCTGGGTACACGCGGGTCGACCCCGGTCTCGATGCTCGCCGCCGGAAGTCTGAACAACGCGCTGGAGAACGGCCTGAAGCCGCGCGTCGACGCGACGCTGCAGGTCGAAGCCCACGGCTCCGCCGAAGTCGCGCGCCTCGTCGCGGCGGGCCAGAAGGACCCCGACGTGGTCTCCGTTTCTGACCTCGCGTTGTTTGCCTCGCCACTGCAACCGCCGTGGTTCGCCGAGTTCGCGACGAACGCCATCGTCGTGGCGTACAACGCCGACACGGAGGGCGGTCAGCGAATCGCAGATGCCGGCAGAGACGGCTGGTACCGCCCACTACTCGGCGGTGAGGTCGCACTCGGGCGGACGGACCCCGACCTCGACCCGTTGGGCTACCGAACGCTGTTCGTCCTCGAACTCGCGTCCCGGTTCTACGACGCGGACGCCGACCTCCGGGACGCGATTCCCCGCCGGCGGCAGGTGTACCCGGAAACGCAACTCGTCAGCCAGTTCGAGACGGGCGCCATCGACGCGGCGATCACGTACCGGAACATGGCCGTCGAGCGGGGGTACGACTACGTCGAGTTGCCCGCCGAAATCGACCTCAGTGACCCCGCGTACGCCGACAACTACGCGACGGCCACCTACGAGTTGCCGAGTGGGATGGTCGTCGAGGGCGGCGTCGTGAACTACGCTTCGACCGTCCGCCACGAGTCACCGGCAGTGTTCGACGTGTTCGACGCCCACGTCACGGGCGACTACTTGACCGACTTCGGCTTCACCGTCCCGGACGACTATCCACGATTCACTGGCAATGTTCCCGACAGAGTCACGAACTGACGGCGCCACCGGGCGCTTCGACTGGTTGTCAGTCACGTTCCTGCTCGGTGCGGTGTTGCTCTGTTACTACCTCGTGCCGCTCCTCTCGCTCGTCGTCAGCCAACCGCCCGGCGTCGTCCTCCGCCGCGTCACTGCGCCGGACGTCGTCTCCGCCGCGACGACGTCGCTCACCGCGTCGCTCGCGAGTGCGGCGATAGCGACGGTGTTCGGCCTGCCGCTCGCGTACTGGCTGGCGCGGACTGACAGCGAGGCGAAGACGCTCGTGACCGCGCTGGTCGTGTTACCGCTCGTCCTCCCGCCCATCGTCAGCGGGATGGTGCTGCTCACCGTCGTCGGCCCGGAGACGCTCCTCGGGGAGTTCGCCGCGTCCAGCGGCCTGCCGCTGACGCGTTCGACTGCGGGCGTCGTACTCGCACAGACGTTCGTCTCGTCGCCGTTTCTGGTGGTCACCGCCAAAGCGGCCTTCGAGAGCGTCGACGGGAGCCTCGAGTACGCGTCGCGTTCCCTCGGCAAGAGCCGACTCGCGACGTTCCGCCGGGTGACACTCCCAATCGCATGGCCGGGTATTCTCGCCGGCATCACGCTGGCGTTCGCCCGCGCCATCGGCGAGTTCGGCGCGACGCTCATGCTCGCGTACTACCCGCGAACGATGCCGGTGCAGATCTGGGTCTCGTTCACCACACTCGGCCTGGAGAACGCGTTCCCCGTCGCGGTCATCCTCGTCGGCATCGCCGTCGCGACCCTGCTCGTTCTCAACGCCCTCGGCACGAACCCCCTGGAGTGACCATGCTCGAACTGACTGCCCTCTCCAAGACGTACGACGGATTCGACTTCGGCCCGCTAGACCTCTCGCTCGGCGACGAAGTGCTCTCCGTGCTCGGGCCGTCGGGGAGCGGCAAGACGACGCTGCTCTCGCTCGTCGCGGGACTCGTCACCCCCGACGCGGGCGACATCTCACTCGACGGCCGCCCGCTCGTCGGACGCCCCGTCGAGGCGCGACGAACGGGCCTCGTGTTCCAGGACGGCGCGCTCTTCCCGCACATGACCGCCCGCGAGAACGTCGCGTACGCAGCGACTGACCCGTCGTGCGTCGACGAACTCGCCGAGCGTCTCGAGATAACGGATGTCCTCGACCGCCGGCCGTCGACGCTCTCTGGGGGCGAACGACAGCGGGTGGCCCTCGCTCGCACGCTGGCAGCAGACCCCGCTGCACTGCTGCTCGACGAACCGCTATCCAGTCTCGACGCGCCGATTCGCCGGCGCCTGCGGGACGAACTCCACTCCCTGTTCGCGTCCCTCGACATCCCCGTCGTCTACGTCACGCACGACCAGCGGACCGCGACGGCGCTCGGCGACCGAATCGCCATCCTCCGGGACGGCGCCGTCGAGCAGGTCGGCACGCCCGACGACGTGCTCGACCGCCCGCAGACCCGGTTCGTCGCCCAGTTCACGGGGAACGAGAACATCTTCGAGGCGGACGTGGCCGACCACTCCGAATCAGGCACGACCCTCGAAATCGGCGGGGTCGTGCTCCAGACAGACGCGTCGAGCGTCGGCGCCTCCTCCGTCACGGCCTGCGTCCACCCGTCGCGTGTGCAGTTGCGAGCGCCGAGCGAGGACGGCCATTCGAACCGCGAGAACGCGCTCTCCGGGACCATCCGCCGGTGGCTCAACGAGGGTACCGAGTACCGGGTGGTCGTCGACGTCGACGACGCACCGCTCTCGCTCGTCGCCACCGTTCGACCTCGGACCTTCGACGCGCTACCTGCGGAGTCCGGCGCGCCCGTTAGAATCGTGATTCCGTCCGGCGCTGTCCACCTGATTCGATGACTGCGGGGCGGTTCCGTGGCGCCGACTCGTCGAGTGCGGCACTCGAATCGCTCAGTCGAGCACGCCGCGTTCGCGCAGTAGTTCGTCCAGTTCCGCCATCGACGAGACGGCGACGTCGCAGTGCTCGCGCACCGCCGGTTTCGGGTCGAACCCGACGCCGAGGGCCGCTGCCTCCAGCATCGGCACGTCGTTCGCGCCGTCGCCCACCGCCACCGCCTCGTCCACCGCAACGTCGAACGCCTCGCAGGCATCGGCGAGCGCGTCGTCCTTCGTGCCGTCGACGAGCGGCCCGCTGACGGCGCCCGCGAGCTCCCCGTCGGCCTCCGGGAGTCGGTTGCCGACGACGCGGTCCACGTCCACGCCCGAGGCCTCGAGCGCGGCCTCAACACCCGGTTCGAACCCGCCGGTGAACACGACCACGCGGACGCCCGCGCCGCGGAGGTCGGCGAGCAAGTCGCCCGCACCCTCGCGCAGTCGGACGTTCTCGTAGACGTCGCGCGCCTCGTCGCTGGACAACCCCTCGACCAGGTCGGCGCGCTCGCGCAGGCTCTCGGCGTACGACAACTCGCCGTTCATCGCGCGCTCGGTGATAGCCGCTACTTCGCTCCCGACGCCGTGCCGGGCGGCGAGACGGTCGAGCATCTCGGAGTCTGCGAGCGTACCGTCGAAGTCGAACGCGACGAGCCCCATCGCCGGGTGCTACGGAGCGAGCGCCTTAACGAATTGCGTCCGCAGCAAGTGTTCCGAGCGACGCGGCTCAGGGGTCCGCGAGGAACTCGCTCGTCCGCTGGCCGACGCCCCGCTCGAACGCCTCGACATCGACGGGCGGCCGTCCGTCGCAGAACGTCGGCGCGTGCTCGCGGTACACACCGTCGAGCACGCGCTCCCGCACGGCGTCGAACGAGACCGACTTCCCGTCCGCCTCGAGCGCCTGCTCGGCCCGCCGGTATCGCGACTCGGGCGCGTACTCGGCGACGGCGTCCTCGACGGAATCACCCTCGCCGGAGTTGCTCGCGGCGTCACCGGCCGCTGCGTCGAGCACGGCGTCGTTCTCGAGGACGGCCTGTTGGCCGGTCTTGTTCCGGAGGACGACGCCGGCGACCGGGCCGTCGCGCCACGCGGAGTCGGGGAACTCGTAGCCCGCGGGGTCGAAGTCGACCGCGCGAACCTCCTTCGCGACGGCGTTTACCGGTGTGAGTCCGAGGGATTCGGCGACCTGTTCGACGCGCGCGAGTGGAAGGAACTGGCCGACGCTCGCGTCCTCGCCGTCGTCGCCACCAGCGTCCGCGTCGTGGACGTCCGTGACGAGCACCGAGGGCAGGCGCTCCCAGCCGTAGTCGAGACGGTTCCGGTGGGTAGCGAGGCCGAGGAACGTCACGGCTTCCGTGTCACCGACGGCGTTCCGGAGTGCGCCGCGGTCGAGCGCGCGCTGGACGTGGTGGACGGCGTGGCGGTACGCCCGCGGCGCGTCGTCGCCCGCGAACTCACGCCTGTCGTCCCCGAATCGGAGACTAGCATCGGCACGCAGTCGGAACCTGAACGGGTGGCCGTCGACGAACTCCTGGAGCCAGAGATGGCCGCCGTCGAGCAGTTCGGGCGCGTCGTCGATGCGAGGGGGAACCGGAGCAGTCTGCATGCGGTCGCATCGACGTTCGAGCGCCCGGCACTTGAACGATGCCCGGGCGAACCGGGGGCCGTTGCCCACGCTACTCGTCGGGCGCGTACTGCGAGAGGACGCCCTCCCGGCTCCGGACGAGCGCACCCAGGTGGTCGGCGTCCCCGAGCACGCGGAGGTCACAGTCCGGGAGCGCGTCGGCGACGCGGCGCGCACCCGCCAGCGGGACATTCTCGTCGTCCCCGCCGTGCCACCACCGCACCCGGCAGTCGACCGACGCAAGCGAGACGTCCCAGTCGTCGCGAGCGTGCCGGAACTCTCGGACTGCGCCGGCTCGACTCCGGGCGAAGGCCTCGAGGAAGTCCTGTTTCACGACGTTTTCGACGTCCCCGGGGAGCGCGTCGCGCCCGTCCTCGGTGGTGTACTGCGCGAGGACGAACGACGGCGAGAGCCGGCGCGCCAGCCACGCCTGTCCGCGTAGCAGGCCGGCCAGCAGGCGCGGCGTACTGCCCGCCAGCCCGCCGAGCACGCGCTGCGGGGTCGGCGTCTCCTCGCGGAGCGGCGCCGGCACGCTGCCGGACACCACGTCGACACCGCGGACGCGGTCACCGGACTCCGCGGCCGCCGCGAGCGCGTGAGGTGCGCCGCCGGAGAACGCCACGACGCCCGCGCGCTCGACGCTCGCGTCCGCGAGCACTGCTGCGAGCACGTCGGCGGTGTCGGCCGGCTCGTACCCCGGCCGTGTAGGCGACCGGCCGTACCCTGGTCTGTCGAATGCGAGCACGCGAACCCGTTGCTCGCGGGCCGCGTCGTCGTACAGTTCGGCGAGGCGTCGCGACCCAGGGGTGCCGTGGAAGAACACCACCGGTTCGCCCGCCGGGTCGCCGAACGCCGCGTAGGCGACCGGCTCACCGTCGACTTCCACAGTCCGTATGCCCGCAGGCGTCTCGCTCGTTCCGGGCGGGGGTCCGTCGCTCGAATCGGCTGGCTGCGTGGCGCTCATACCTCCGCGTTACCGCCCCTACGGCGAGCCAGTTCCGCCGGACACATGCGGCCTTTTATGACATGGCGGCTGCTCAGCGTGGCTGTGAAACGCGCCACGCTCACCGCGTCGTACCCGCCCGACCTCACGCATCCGGTCCACCGCGAGGTGGTTGAACGGGACGCCGTCTCGCGCGCCGACGTCCTGACGTGGGGGCCGGTCGGGAGCGCCACCACGCTGACGTGGTTCGACGCGGACCGCGAGACGGTCGGCGCGCTCCTCGACGCCGTCCCGCCCGTCACCGGGGCCACGCTCGTCGCGGGCGACGACGGCACGTACGCGTTCACGCGGCAGTCCGAGTACGGGTTCGCGGCCGAACTCCTCGAGTTGGTCGCCAGCGCGGACGTCGCGTTCCTCCCGCCGCTCACGTTCCGCGGCAACCGCACCGCGCGCTTCGAGGCCGTCGGCCCGTCCGCGGCGCTCGGCGCGTTCTACGACGACCTCTCGGCCCGACTCGACGTCACGGTAGCGTCCGTCCGGGACGTCCGCCGCGACGGCACGCCCGCGGCGCTCACGGACCGCCAGCGCGCCGCGCTCGACGCCGCCGTCGACCTCGGCTACTACGAGGTGCCCCGGGCGGCGTCCGTCGAGGACGTCGCCGAGGCTCTCGGTTGCGCGTCGAGTACGGCGGGCGAACTCCTCCGGAGGGCCGAGGCCGCCGTGATCGGCGACGTTGCGGGGAGCGACACCGACCGTGACGCCGGCGCCGAGTAGCGAGGCAATCTCTGCCGGAACCGGGCGTGGCCGTGGTCAATTCCGGCGCCTCCCTCACGACGAAATGCGAGAACGTGCAACGACGGGCGGGAATCGAACTCCCGTCAATACGTGCACCTGCGCAAACGCTTATCCTCGCTCCCGCCGACCCACATTGCATGAAGGTACTCGTCACGGACCCAATCGCGGACGCCGGCCTCGAACGCCTCCGCGATACCGGGTTCGACGTACAGACGGCCTACGAGGCGGACGGCGACGACTTACTGGAGGCGGTCGCCGGCGCCGACGCGCTCGTCGTGCGGTCCGGGACCGAGGTCACTCGCGAAGTGTTCGAGGCCGCGCCCGACCTCGCCATCGTCGGCCGCGCCGGCATCGGCGTGGACAACATCGACATCGACGCCGCCACCGACCACGGCGTGATTGTCGCGAACGCCCCAGAGGGGAACGTTCGCGCCGCCGCCGAGCACACCGTCGCGCTGGCGTTCGCCGCGGCGCGCTCGGTCCCGCAAGCCCACGCCCGCCTCCGCGACGGCGAGTGGGCGAAAGGCGAGTTCCTCGGCGCGGAACTCGACGGCAAGACCCTCGGCGTCGTCGGCCTCGGGCGCGTCGGCCAGGAGGTCGCCAGACGACTCGGCGCGTTCGGCATGGACCTCGTCGCCTACGACCCCTACATCGGCGAGGAGCGAGCCGAACAACTCGGCGCGGAACTCGTCGAGTTCGACGAGTGCGTCGAGCGCGCGGACTTCCTCACCGTCCACGTCCCGCTCACGGACGAGACGGCGGGCCTGATCGGCGAGTCGGAACTCCGGGAGATGGCGGGCGGCTACGTCGTGAACGTCGCGCGGGGCGGCGTCGTCGACGAGGACGCGCTCGCCGAGGCCGCCGACGACGGCACGCTCGCCGGGGCCGCACTCGACGTGTTCGAGGAGGAACCGCTGCCCGCCGACTCGCCGCTGCTCGACGCCGAGAACGTCATCGTCACTCCGCACCTCGGGGCGTCCACGCGGGCCGCACAGGAGCACGTCGCCACCGCCACCGCCGACCAGGTCGTCGCCGCGCTCCACGAGGAACCCGTGGTGAACGCGCTGAACGCGCCGAGCGTCGAAGAGAGCGCGTTCGACCGCATCCGACCGTACGTTGACCTCGCCGAAACTGCGGGGAAGGTCGCCGCGCAACTGTTCGACGGCCGGGTCGAACGCATCGACGTCCGCTACGAGGGCGACGTCGCGGAGGAGAACGTCGAGTTGGTCACCGCGAGCGCCCAGCAAGGCGTCTTCGCCCCCCTGGAGTGGAACGTCAACGCGGTGAACGCGCCCCGGGTCGCCGAGGAGCGCGGCATCGAGGTGACCGAATCGAAGACCCGCCAGAGCGAGGACTTCCAGAGCCTCGTCTCCGTGACGGTCGGGGATAGTGAGAACGACCTCACCGTCTCGGGCACGCTGTACGCGGGCGACGACCCCCGTCTCGTGAAAATCGACGGCTACCGCGTGGACGCCATCCCGCACGGCCACATGCTCGCCGCGCGCAACCGCGACGAACCCGGCGTCATCGGGTTCGTCGGGACCGTTCTCGGCGACGCCGGCGTGAACATCGCGGGGATGTTCAACGCCCGAGAGACCATCGGTGGCGAGGCGCTCACCGTCTACAACCTCGACGAACCCGTCCCAGAGGACGCCCTCGAGGAACTGCTCGCGGACGACCGCATCACCGACGTCCGGAGCATCGAACTGAACGGCGAGTAGGCGAGCAGTTTTGTCGGCCCCGTCCGTTCGTCCGCCGTGCCAAGCGTCACCGACACGTTCATCGAGAACCGCGTGCGCGTCCAGCCAGACGACACCAACAACTACGCCTCGGCGCACGGGGGCAACGTCGTCAAGTGGATGGACGAGGTGGGCGCGATGTCCGCGATGCGGCTCGCGGGCGAGACCTGCGTGACCGCGCGCATCAACAGCCTCGACTTCGAGCAGCCGATTCCGCGCGGCGACATCTGCGTCATCGAGTCCTACGCGTACGCGACGGGAACCAGCAGCATCCGGGTGCGACTTCGCGCGTTCCGCGAGGACCCGCGGACGGGTGACGTCGAGCAGACGACGAGTTCCTACTTCGTCTTCGTCGCGGTTGACGAGGAGATGAAGCCGAAGCCGGTTCCCGACCTCGTCGTCGAGACGGAGCGCGACCGACGACTCGAGCAGTCGGCGCTCGCCGGCGAGCGTGAATCCTCCGACTAGTCGTCCCTCACCGAGCGAGCGCATCAATTCAGGGGCGTTTAGCCGCTTCCGTGCGCCTCAAATACGCCCCCACCCTCCCACTGGTAGTGACAGAGACGGCGACCGAGGAGCGACTGGTGACGGGGTACGCGGGCCGCCTGTTCGTCGGCGCGTCGGTCGGGTGGCTCGCCATCCAGGGCGGCCGGCTCGTGCTCTCGACGACGCTGACCGCCGTGAAGGCCGACCTCCACATCACGAACGCGCAGGCCGGCGTCGCGTTCACGACGCTCTGGGGGTTGTACGCGCTCCTCCAGTACCCGAGCGGCCGCCTCTCGGACGCGCTCTCCCGGAAGACGCTGCTCACGGCGGGTCTCGCGCTCGCGGCGGTCGGGTTCACCGCGCTCGCCAGCGCGCCGTCGTACCTGTTGTTCCTGGCGGGCGCGGCGGTCGTCGGCGCCGGCGCCGGCCTCTACCCGACCGCCGCCCGGGCGCTCGTCTCGGACCTCTACACCGCCAAGCGCGGCCGCGCGTTCGGCCTGCACACCGCCTCGGGCGACATCGGGGGCGTGGCCGCCGCCGGCCTCGCCGCGGTCGCGCTCTCCGCCGCGACGTGGCGCGCCGCGTTCCTCCCCGTCGTGCTCGTCGTGGCCGCCGTCCTGCTCGCGCTCCACCTCTGGAGCCGCGAACCTTACGTCTTCGAGCGCCGCCCGCTACACGTCCGGCAGACCCTCTCCCGCCTGCTCGGCGCGCCGCGGTTCCGGTGGCTGCTCACCGCGTACGCGCTGTACGCGTTCACCTGGCAGGCCGTCGCGGCGTTCCTGCCGACGTACCTGGAGGCCGGCAAGCAGTTCGCGCCCGGCGTCGCGCAGGCCGCGTTCGCGGTGCTGTTCGGCGTCGGCGCGGTCGTGAAACCCACCGCGGGCGCGCTCTCGGACCGCGTCTCCCGTCGGACGCTCACTGCCGCGAGCGTCCTCGTCGCCGCGGCGGCCCTCGTGGGCGTCGTGCTCGTCGACTCTCCGCTCGCCGCCATCGTCGCCGTCGTCGTGTTCGCCGCGGGTCTGATGTCGTTCCCGCCCGTGATGCAGGCCCGCCTCATGGACGCTTTCCCCGACGACTCGGCGGGCGGTGATCTCGGCGCGATGCGCTCGATCTACGTCGGCCTCGGTGCGCTCGGCCCGACGTACGTCGGCGCTACCGCGACGTACGTGGGCTACCAGGCCGCGTTCCTCGGCCTCGTCGTGGCGCTACTCATCTGCGCGGGAATCGTCGTCGCGGACCCGTAGCCCGCTGAGAACGGCGACTCAGTCCCGGATCGCGTCCAGAACGCCGTCGGCGTCGGCAGGGACGGAGACCGGCTTCCCACCGGCCGCGGCCGCCGCGTCCGGATCCTTCAGCAGGTGACCGGTCGTCAGACAGACGACGCGCTCGCCGGAACCGATCTCGCCGCGTTCCCGGAGTTCGAGCAGCCCCGCCACCGACGCGGCGGAGGCGGGTTCGACGCCGACGCCGTCCTCGGCGAGCAGTCGCTGGGCGTCGGTGATGGCGTCGTCGGAGACCGCGACCGCCGTGCCGCCCGTGTCGTAGATGCCGGGCAGGGCCTTCGGCGCGTTCACGGGGTTGCCGATGCGGATGGCGGTCGCACGCGTCTCCACGTCGTCCCAGCGCTCGACCTCGTCTGCGCCCGCCTCGACGGCCTCGACCATCGGCGCCGCGCCCTCGGCCTGCACGCCCGTGAGCGCCGGCATCTCGCTCTCGTCCATCTCGCCCGCGGCGACGAGTTCTCGGAAGCACTTGTACAGCGCCGCCGTGTTCCCCGCGTTCCCGACCGGGAGCACGATCCGGTCGGGCCACTCGCCGGTTGCAGCGCGGGACTGCTCCAGGATTTCGAGGCCGATGGTCTTCTGGCCCTCTAGTCGGAACGGGTTGAGGCTGTTCAGCAGGTACGCCTCCCCCCTGTCCGCGAGCTCCGCGACGACGTCGAGGCAGTCGTCGAAGTTACCGTCCACTTCGCAGATGCGCGCGCCGTGGAGCGCCGCCTGGGCCACCTTCCCCGCGGCCACCTTCCCGGCGGGCAACAGGACGAGCACGGGCGTATCGGCTCGCGCGCCGTACGCCGCGAGCGCCGCGCTCGTGTTCCCGGTGGAAGCACAGGCGAGGCGGTCGACGCCGAGTTCCTCGGCGACGCGCACGCCGACGGTCATCCCGCGGTCCTTGAAACTCCCCGTCGGGTTCGCGCCCTCGTGTTTCACGTGGAGGTCCGCGACGCCCGCCTCGGTCTCGATGCCGGGCACCTCGTACAGCGGCGTGTTCCCCTCCCGAATCGAGACGCCGGCGTCGAACGGGAGCGCCGCGCGGTAGCGCCACACGCCCTCGCCCGAGAACTTCTCGAACGTCGGATAGTCGGCGTATCTCGCCTCCAGCAGTCCGCCACACTCCGAGCACCGGTAGACGATGCCGTCGAAGGGCGCGAGCGTCGCGCCGCACTCGACGCACGCCAGCCACGTCCCGTCGTCGGCGCACGCGGGCGCGTCCCCGCCCAGGCGCAGGTCTGTCATTGTCGGTGGTGCGGGACGCTCGTACAAGAAGTGGCTGGTCCCTGCCGTACTTGCGACCCGAACAAGCCTGTGCCTCGCCGGCGTCACAGCAGAGGACGGCCCCACCGACCGTTCGATCACCGCGACGATTCGGTCGCCCGGTAAGCCTGGTGTTCGGGGAGCGTAACGTCGGCTTTCCGTAAGTACGTCTTTTGTCGTGTGCGCCGTCCCTCCGGCAGAGGCATCCACCATGGCCGAAACCCAGACGGAGACCGAGGCGCGCAGGCGGCGAGGGATTCGAGGGAGTGCCTGGCGCGCCGGCGTCGCCGCCGGGATACTCGGCGGCATCGCGATGGCCGTCGTCATGACGTTCACGATGGCGGACGTCCTCGAGAACGCGATCGCCGCCGTGGTCGGACTCGACGGCGGCATCGTCGGGTGGTTCGTCCAGATGTCCATCGCGGCCGTCTTCGGCGTCGTCTTCGCCGCCCTGATGACCGAGGTGCCGGCCCTCGAGCGCTACCTCGACAACCCCTCGGTGGTCGCGTCCCTCGGGGCGGCCTACGGCGTCGTGCTCTGGGTCGTCGTGATGGCGCTCGCGATACCCGCGTGGCTCGAGGTCGTCGGCGGCGCGGAACTCGCGTTCCCCTTCCTCACGGCGGCGGGGTTCGTCGTCTACCTCACGTACGGGTTCGTACTCGGCGGAACGTTTCCCTACCTCCGGTAGCGAGCGCGCTCACGTTCTCTGTGCTTCTGCGAACGAAGAACTGTGACTCGTCTGCGTGAGCAGCGCGACGAGCAGCGCCTTCTGTGCGTGCAGGCGGTTTTCCGCTTGCTCCCACGAGACCGACTGCGGGCCGTCGACGACGTCAGCTGTCACCTCCTCGCCGCGGTGAACGGGCAAGCAGTGCATGAACTGCGCGTCTCCGAGGAGTTCCTGGTCGACCTGGAACCCCTCGAAGGCGGAGAGGCGCTCCTCGCGTTCGGTCTCGTCGCCCATGCTCACCCAGACGTCCGTGTACACGACGTCCGCACCGGCGGTCGCCGCCTCGGGGTCGGTGCCGACCGACACGGAACCGAACTCGCGAGCGCGGGCGAGCACGTCGTCGTCGAAGCCGTACTCCGGCGGTGTCGCGGCGCGCACGTCGTAGCCGGCCATCGCCGCACCGACGAGGAACGAGGCGCCGACGTTGTTGCCGTCGCCGACCCACGCGACCGTTCCCGTCTCCCCGACTACCTCGCGGAGCGTCAGCAGGTCGGCGAGCGTCTGCGCGGGGTGATGGCTGTCCGAGAGGCCGTTGACGACTGGGCTCGCGGAGTGCGCGGCGAGCGTCTCCAGGTCGCCGTGGTCGGAGACCCGCGCCATCACGGCGTCGGCGTACCGGCCGAGCACGCGCGCGGTGTCCGCGACCGGTTCGCCGCGGCCGAGTTGGATGTCGTCGGCGCTGAGGAAGACGGCGTGGCCGCCGAGTTGCGTCATTCCGACCTCGAAGCTCACTCGCGTTCGCGTCGACGGCTTCTCGAACAGCATTGCGAGGGTTCGGCCGCCGAGCGCCTCGTGGGGGATGCCGTCGGCCTGCGCGCGCTTCAGCGCGGCCGCGTCGTCGAGCACGCTCGCGAGTTCGTCCGGTGTGAGGTCGTCGATTTTCAGGAAGTGCATAGCCGTTGTGCTGTCGTCGTCAGTACGTCCACGCCGCGGTCGAAGTCGGCGAGGTCGATGCGTTCGTCGGGCGCGTGGTCGAGCGCCGAGTCGCCCGGGCCGTACGTCGCCACCGGGCAGTCCCACGCGGCGGCGTAGAGGTTCGCGTCGCTCGTCCCGGTTTTCCGGAGGTGCGCCGGGTCGCCGCCCGCGTCACGGATGCCGGCCCGGAGCGCGCCCGCGACGGTTGTCCGCGGGCTCACCATCACGGGCGGAACCGAGTCGTCGCTCCACGCCACCGCGCCGACCTCCGTGCAGTCCGCGACGGCCGCCCGCACGTCGCTCGCGGTAGTGCCGGGCGGCAGGCGGAACTGCGTCTCGACGGTCGCCGTGACGCTGCGGCCGTCTTCAGCGAGGCCGCCGTCGAAGTCGACGGGTTTCACCGTCACCGACTCGAAGACGGGGTCATCGTCGTCGAAGGCCGATTGCACGCGCTCCGTCCACGCGACGGCGTGCTGGACGGCGTTCGGGTCCGGGCGCGAGGAGTGCGCGCTCTCGGTGGCGACGGTGTAGGTGCCCGTGAGGAACCCGCGGTAGCCGAGCGTCACGGCGTCCCAGCCGGAGGGTTCGCCGTTCACCACGGCGTCGGGTTCGGTGCGGTCCTCGACGAGGTGGCGCGCGCCGGACGAGGTCGTCTCCTCTTCCACGACGCCCGCGAACGACGCGCCCGTCGCCACGCTCGCGGCCGCCATCGCGGCGAGCGGGCCGGTGGCGTCGACGCTCCCGCGCCCCCACAGTTCGCGTACGACGGTTTCGCCGTCTCCCTGCGGTGTCTCCGACGTCGCTCTCTCCTCGCGCACGTCGATGTGGCCGGGGACGGTGTCGATGTGGCTCGTGAGCAACACGCCGTCGTCGCCGGGGGCGCGAACGTTCCCCGCGTCGTCGAGCCACGCGTTGCGGCCTGCGTCCTCGAAGTAGTCGACGAGAACGCCGGCAGCGTCGCTCTCTCCACCCGAAACGGAGGGGGTGGAGACGAGTTCCCACAGCAGCTCTCGGGGGGTCACAGCACCCCCTCCAGCGCCCCGACGGCGCGGTCAATGTCAGCCTCCGTAATCGACAGCGGGGGGAGGAACCTGAGGGTCGTTCGCCCCGCCGGGAGCGCGAGCAACTGGTGGTCCATCGCGAGCGCGCGGAGCGCGCGCATCGCCCCCCGTTTCACCTCGACCCCGACTAGCAACCCGGCGCCGCGAACGTCGCGAACCGGCAGTTCGGACAGTTCGGACTGGAGGTAGCCGCCGAGGTCTCCAGCGTGGGTCGCCAGGCTCTCGCGTTCGAGCACGTCGAGCGTGGCGAGCGCCGCCGCACACGGAACGGGACCGCCGGAGAACGTCGACCCGTGGTCGCCCGCGTCGTCGGCAATCCAGTCCGCGCACACCGTCGCGCCAATGGGGAGACCGCTGCCAAGTCCCTTCGCGACGGTGAGCACGTCGGGTTCGACGCCGGCGCGCTCGCACGCCCACAGCGCTCCGGTGCGGCCGAGTCCCGTCTGGATCTCGTCGAGCACGAGCGCCGCGCCCGTCTCGTCGCAGGCCTCGCGGGCCGCGGCCAGGTAGCCGTCCGGTGCGGGGCGGACGCCGCCCTCGCCCTGCACTGGCTCGAGCAGCACGGCGGCGGTGTCCTCGTCCACGGCGTCCGCGAGCGCGTCCGCGTCGCCGTAGTCCACGAACTCCACGTTGTCGGGCACCGCGAAGCCGTCGCGGTACTTCTGCTTCCAGGTGGCCGCGAGCGACCCGAGCGTGCGCCCGTGGAACGCGCGCTTGGTCGCCACCACCGTCTCCCGGTCGGTGGCGTGGCGCGCGAACTTCAGCGCCGCCTCGTTGGCCTCCGTGCCGGAGTTACAGAGCCAGACGTTCGAGAGCGCACCCGGCGCGAGCGCTGCGAGGCGGTCGTACAGCGCCGTCCGCGTCTCGGTGGGGTACGAGCCCTGCACGAACAGCAGGTCGCTGGCCTGCTGTTCGACGGCCGAAACCACGTCGGGGTGGGAGTGGCCGACCGGGGCGCACGCGTACGACGCCCCGAAGTCGAGGTACTCGCTCCCGCCCGAATCGTACAGGTGGACGCCGTCTCCCGACTCGATCTCAATCGGTTTCTCACCGAAGACGAATCCGCTCATGCTGCCTCCACGCCGCCGACGGTGCCAGCCACCACCGCGTCGCTGACGGCTCCGTTCATATTGCCTCCGGGTCGAAGCGCGTGCCAGCGCCGGCGAGCGCCCGGACGACCGGGTCACGGCTGTTCGCGTCCGCGACGACGACGCCCGCTGCGCCGCCCTTCAGGGCTTCCGTGGCGGCGAGCACCTTCTTCGACATGAATCCCTCCGCGGCGTCTTCGGCGGCCGCGAGGTCGTCGGGCGTCACCACCTCCTCGATGACCGACTCCGGGTCGTTGGGGTTCTCGAAGACGCCGTCGACGTCCGTCAACACGACGAGCGTCGCGTCGAGTGCGCCGGCGACGGCGGCGGCCGCGCGGTCCGCGTCCGCGTTCACCGCCACCCCGTCTTCCGCGAGCATCGGCACCGACACGACCGGGACGTAGCCCGCGTCGAGTTGGGTCTGGAGGAGGTCCGTGTTCACGGACTCGATCTTCCCGGAGTGGTCGCCGCGACGGATCTTCTTCGTGCCGTCCTCGACGACCTTCACCGCGGACTTGCGCGGTCCAGTGAGCAGTCCGCCGTCGATGCCGTTGAGGCCGACGGCGGGGACGCCAGCGTTCTCGAACGCCGCGACGAGGTCGGTGTTCACCTTCCCCATCGCCATCGTGAACACGTCCATCGTCTCCTCGTCGGTGAACCGGCCGGTCATGCCCGAGGGCGACTCGACGTACTCCGGTTCCTTCCCGTAGTCGTCGAGCGCGTCGTCGACTGCCGTCGAACCGCCGTGCACGACCACCACGTCTTCGTCGTTGACGGTGAGGTGCGCGACGTCGGTCACCGCGCCCTGCGGGTCGACGGCGCGCGCGCCGCCGATTTTGACCACGACCGTCACGCGAACCACCCCGCGTGGTGAGGGTGACTACGCGAGTCGCAGCGCGCTCCGCGCGACCGTCTCGCGGTAGTCGAACCGTCGCTCGCGAGCGGAGCGAGCAAGCGACGTTCGAGTTCGCTCTGCGAACTCATGGCGCCCCCACGGGGTGGAGCCCCGCGAACTCGAGGCCGGCGGTCTCCTCGAAGCCGAGCGCGACGTTCGCCGCGTGGACGGCCTGTCCTGCCGACCCCTTCGTCACGTTGTCGATGGCGCTGAAGGTGACGACGCGGCCGTTCGCCTCGTCCAGTTCGAAGCCGACTTCCGCGTGGTTCGTGCCCGCGACCGCTTTCGGCTCGGGGTAGCGGTAGACGCCGCCCCCGCCCGCGACCGTGCGCACGAACGGTTCGTCGTCGTACGCCTCACGGTACGCGCTCCAGAGGTCGGCCTTCGAGGGCGTCTCCTCGAAGAGGACGTGGCTGGTCGCGCTCGCGCCCCGAACCATGTCGACGGCGTGGGCCGTGAACGACACGGAGCGGCCGAACAACTGCTCGATTTCGGCCTCGTGGCGGTGGCCGGTCGCCGCGTACGGGCGGACGACGCCCGAGCGCTCGGCGTGGGACGCGGCGGGGCCGCCGCCGGTCCCGCCTTCCGAGGAGCCGACCTTCACGTCGACAACGATCTCGGCGTCGTCCAGCAGACCGGCCTCGTACAGCGGCAGCAGGCCGAGAATCGTCGCGGTGGCGTTACAGCCACCGCCGGCGAGGAGATTCGCCCCCGGGAGCTTCTCCCGCGACACTTCGGGAAGCGCGTACACCGAGCCTTCGAGGTGTTCAGGTGCGCTGTGCCCGTCGTACCACTCCTCGTACTGCGCTTCGGTCTGGAGGCGGAAGTCCGCGCTCAGGTCGACGACGGTGTCCGCGATGTCCCGCCACTCGTCGACGTGTTCCATCGCGACGCCGTGGGGCGCCGCCGCGAACAGCACGTCCACGGACTCGAGGTCCGTCGGTTCCGTGAACCGGAGGTTCTGTCCCCGGAGGTTTGGGTGGACGCTGCCGACCGTCTTGTTCGCGTACTCGCGACTGGTCGCCTGCGTCACGTCGAACTCGGGGTGGCCTGCGAGCAGGCGCAGGAGTTCGCCGCCCGCGAACCCGCTCGCGCCGACGACTGCCGCGGTGGTGGCCACGCCGTTCGCGTCGCTCTCGTTCTCGCTTCCGGTGGCCGCCATCAGGCGGTCACCTCCACCTGCGTGGCTGCCTTCGTCTCCAGCCAGTCGGCGACTGCCGCTGGGACGTCCACGTCGGTCGCCTCGTCGAGTGCCTTGAACTCGACCGTGTGGTTGACCTCGTGGACGGTGTACCCGTCTCCCGTCTCCATCAGGTCGATGCCGAGTAGCCCGCCGCCAACGGCGTCACTCGCCGCCGCGACGAGGTCGGCCACCTCGTCGTCGATCCCGAACGCCGCCGTCTCGCTGCCCTTCGCGGCGTTCGTGAGCCAGTGGTCGCCCGAGCGCGTCATCGCCGCGACGGGTTCGCCGTCGACGGCGACCACGCGGATGTCGCGGTCGGGTTTCGGGACGAACTCCTGGACGTAGAAGACGCTGTGCTCGTAGTGGCCGAGCGTCGCCTTGTGCTCCAGAATGGCTTCGGCGGCGCTCTTCGACTCGATTTTCGCCATGAGGCGGCCCCAGGAGCCGACGACTGGCTTCAGGACGCAGGGGTAGCCGTAGGACTCGATGGCGTCGAGCGCGCTGTCGGTGGTGAACGCGACGGTGGTGTCCGGCGTGGGGACGCCGGCGTCAGCGAGCGCGAGGCTCGTCTTCGCCTTGTCCGCACAGACCGCGGCCGTCTCGGCGCTGTTCACCACGGGAACACCGCCGGACTCGCTTCGCTCGTCCGACGAGCCCGCGGTCACTTCGCTCCCGCGGATGTCGTACGACTCGCAGAAGCGCGTGAGGTAGACGCTCCTGCTCGTGGCCAGACAGCGGTCGACGACGACGTCGCAGTCCGCGAGTGGCGCGTCGGTGTCGTCGAGCCCGAAGCCGTGGTCGCGCACGTCCACTTTCGTCACGTCGTGGCCGCGCTCGCGCAGTTCGTCCAGGAGGAGCTTCTCGTCCTTCCGGATGCGCGAGTAGAGGATGCCCACCTGCAACTTACTCCCCCCAGTCCTCCGCGAGTTCGGGGGCTCGCGCGAGAACTGGGGGTGAGACGTCCGTGACTTCCAGTTCGGTCCCACAGGTCGCACAGTCGACGATTTCGCCAACTTCCGCGTCGTCGTGGAGCGTCACGTCGGCCCCACATTCGGTACACGTGGTCATTACACCTCCAGCTACAGAGTCACACCACTTAAGCTAACCGAACCTGTCAAAGAAGTTAAACTAACTATGGGCGGGGCTAACGGGACGGAGACGCCCAAAACGAACGAACACCGAAACCGTTTCCATGGTAAGAGAATTGTCTATTTGCCCTGGGAGGGGCGGTCGCGGCGGTCGGGTCGGAGCGAGACAGTCGGCGGTTCCAGCGCACCCAGTGACTGCCCCGAACGGACGAACGGTGGCGCTCTCAGACATACGACACCACCTCCGTCTCCAGTTTGTCCGCCGCCTCGGACAGCGTCTCGCGGCGTGCCGCGACGGCGTTCTCGTCGGCGTCGATACCGTCGAGCACGGCAACGAGCGCGTCACCGACCGCGTCGGGCGCTGGGCCGCCCAGGGAGTCGCGTTGCGCGGCGCTCTCGACCGGGTCGAGCGCGGCCGCCACTACCTCGGGGTCTGCGAGGTCCGCCAGCGACTCGCCAGTGACGTCACGGGCGGCGGCGTCCACCGCGCCGAGGTCCGCTCCTCCATCCGTGGTGTCGCTGCGCTCCGAAGCGAGAGAAACGATCTCGTGCGCCGTGCGGAACGGCAGGCCCGCAGCGGCGAGCGCGTCGGCCACGCCCGTCGCCGTGGCGAACCCTTCACCGGCCGCCGACTCGAGCGCCTCGGCGGGCCAGTCTGCGGTCGCCACGGCGCCCGCGGCCACCGCTGCCGCGTCCGTCACCGCGTCCGCAGCGTGCCACGCGTGGGGCGTCGCGCGCTGCAGGTCGCGGTTGTAGGCGCGTGGAAGCCCCTTCAGCGTCGTCGCTAGCCCCTGGTACGCGCCGAGCGCGTCGCCCGCCGTCGCGCGCACCAGCTCCAGCGTGTCGGGGTTCTTCTTCTGGGGCATGATGGAGGACGTCGACGAGTAGTCGTCCGCGAGGTCGACGAACCCGCGGTTGGCGAACACCACGAGGTCCTCGGCCAGCCCCGAACACGTCACGGCGACCGAGGACAGCGCTGCAACCGCCTCCAGCAGGAAGTCGCGGCTCGCCGCCGCGTCCATCGAGTTCGTCACCACGTCGTCGAAGCCGAGCAGTTCGGCCGTGCGCTCGCGGTCGACGTCGAACGTCGTGCCCCCGAACGCGGCCGCGCCGAGCGGCGACTCGTTCGCGCGGTCGTACGCGTCGAGCAACCGGTCGGCGTCGCGCGCGAGCGTCCCCTCGTAGGAGAGCGCCCAGTGCGCGACGGTCGTGGGTTGTGCGGGCTGGAGGTGCGTGTATCCGGGCATCACCGTCTCCGCCTCCGCGGCGGCGACGTCGGCCAGCGCCTCGCGCAGCGAACGCACCGAGTCGAGGGCCGAAAGCAGGTCCTCGCGCAGGCGGTACCGGATACAGGTCGCCACCTCGTCGTTGCGAGAGCGCGCCGTGTGCATCTTGCCACCGACCCGTCCCACGCGCTCCACGACGGCCGTCTCGATGGCCTCGTGGACGTCCTCGCCGTCGGGCAGCGCGTCGAAGCCAGCCGCCTCGACGTCGTCCAGCGCGCCGAGGATGGTGCCGGTGTCGTCGCCGCCCACGACGCCCTGCTCCGCGAGCATCACGACGTGCGCGCGGTCGACCGCGAGGTCCGCTGCGAAGATGCGCTCGTCGTCGCTCATCGAGGAGAGGAACGACCGCGCGGGGCCGCCGCTGAAGCGCTCGCGGCGAACCACCGTGCCGTCGTCCTCTCCGCTCATTCCGCGTCCTCCTCCGTGCTCGTCTCAGTAGCGCCGTCGCTGCCCGCGTCTACGGCGTCGACGGTGGTCGTGTTCCCGCCGTCGGGCGCGAGTTCGGGCTTCGAGGCGTTCGCGAGACGCGACTGGAAGCCGTGGTACTTCGCCACGCCCGTCGCGTCCTCCTGCTCGATGCCCGCCACCGTCTCCGTGTCGAAGGATGCGGCGTCGGCGGAGTAGACGGCGTGCTCGCTCTCGCGGGCCACGGGGCGGGCCTGTCCGCCCTCGAACTTCACTGTCACCGTCCCCGTCACCGTCTGCTGGGTCTCCTCGACGAACGAGTCGAGGGCCGCGACGAGCGGGTGGTCGGCGAGTCCCTCGTAGGCCTTCTGGGCCCACTGCTGGTCAACCTGCTGTTTGAAGTCGCGTTCGTCCTTCGTCAGGACGAGCCCTTCGAGGGCCTCGTGGGCCGCGAGCAGCGTCGTCGCCGCGGGGTGCTCGTAGTTCTCGCGCACCTTCAGCCCGAGCATGCGGTCTTCCATCAGGTCGGTGCGCCCCACGCCGTAGCTCCCGGCGAGGTCGTTCAGGTACTCGACGAGGTGGACCGGCTCCATCTCCTCGCCGTCGACGGAGACGGGAACGCCCTGTTCGAAACCGACGTCGACGGTTTCGGTCTCCCCCGACGGGGCGTCGGTCCAGTCGTAGATGTCCTCACTCGGCTGGTAGCCGGGGTCCTCCAGGTCGCCGCCCTCCACGGAGCGACTCCAGAGGTTCGTGTCGATGCTCCACTCGCCGTCGTTGCCCGCCTCGACGGGGAGTCCCTTCTCCGCGGCGTACTCGATCTCCCACTCACGGGTCAGCCCGAGTTCGCGAACGGGTGCGAGCACGTCGAGGTCGCTCGCGCGCCACACCGCCTCGAAGCGCAACTGGTCGTTGCCCTTCCCGGTGCAGCCGTGTGCGAGCGCCGCACAGCCCTGTTCCTCGGCGACCTCCAGAATCGCCTCCGCGATTACGGGGCGCGCGAGCGCGGTCCCCAGGGGGTAGCCCTGGTACGTCGCGTTCGCCTGCACCGCGTCGAAGCAGCGCTCCGCGAACTCCGCCTTCGCGTCCACGACGTAATGCTCGACGCCGAGCGCGGCCGCCGTCTCGTGGGCGTCGGCGAACTCGGCCTCTGGCTGGCCGACGTCGACCGTGACACCGACGACGTCGTCGTAGCCGTACTCTTCTTTCAGCAGCGGTACGCAGACTGTCGTGTCGAGCCCGCCCGAGAAGGCGAGCGCGACGGTTCCTCCTGTCATGTGTTGTGATTGCCGCGACGCTTGAAAGCCGACACAGCCGACCGAAAACGAGGGAGTAGGTAGTGTGGGGTCTAGGCGGACCCCGGTCGTCGCGGCGTTCGGAGGAGAGCCGCTGCGCTGGTGGACGGCGAACCCACGGCGAGCGCGAGCGACTGCATCGTTACTACCACAACCCTCCCACGACGCCTTAAGAGTTGCTCATCGCCCGAGGATTGTCACGAGCGGCCCGAACGCTCATGTCGGTGGTGTGGCTACGACCGACCATGTCACGAGGCAACCTAGACGTCGACGACCTGCTCAAGATCGTCCTCGTTCTGGTCATCATCTGGCTCGCACTCGAGGTGCTGGAGGCCATCGTCGGCACGCTCGCCGGCATCCTGCACCTCGCGACGCCAGTCGTCGGACTCGTCGTGCTCGCACTGCTCGTTCTCTGGCTGCTCGACCGCATCTGATTTGGCGCTCGCGCCCCGAACACGGGGCGTGTACAGCGTGAACGTCCCGGTGCCGCCGGCCGTCCACGACGTCGCAGACGACCTGCGGCCCGCGCTCACGGGGTTCGACCGGGTGCGAGAGCGCGGTCAGCGCACGCTCCTCGTCAAGCGCGTGCCCGCCGAGAACCGCCGCGAACTCCGCGACGACTGGCGGACCGCCAAGCGCGCACTCGAGGGCGCGCCGGCGTTCGAAGCCCGCATTGCGGGCATCGACACGTTCGACGACCCGCCCGCCGGCACCAGCAGCCCTGTCGCCTACCTCGCCGTCGAGAGCCCCGGCATCCACGACGTCCACGCGCGACTCTGCTCGGTGTTCGACCCCGTAGAGCAACTCGAAGGCGGTGACGACTACGATCCCCACGTCACCCTCGGCCGGGGCGCCGACGGCCTCCGCGGCCGCCGCGCCATCGCCGACCTCCTCGAGCGCGACGTCGACCCCGTGACGTGGACGGTCACCGAACTCGAGTTGTACGACGCGAACCACTACGAACCAGTCGACGCCATCTCGCTCCCGGCGTAGTCCGAACGGCACACGCCCCACTCAGGGCTGTGGCGGGTCGCCGTCGTAGGCGTCCTGGTCGGTGTAGAAGTTCAGCGTCGCGAACCGCAGTTTCTTCGGGTCGATGTCCACGAGTTCGCTGCGCTCCTCCGGCGGGAACGTCGGATTCACGCTGAACTTGCGCATCTCCTGGCGGCTCTGTTTCGTGTACCGGCGGTCGACCAGCATCCGCACACCGAAGTCCTCGGGCGACCGGAGCACGCGCCCGATGGCCTGCCGGGTCTTGCGCACGGTCGGAATCTCCACGGCGTACCGCCACCCTGCGTCGTTGCCGTCCCGCGCCCCTCGGCCGCCGCCGCGGTCGCCCTCCCGGTCGCCGAACGCCCGGGCGTACGCGTCCTGGACGGCCTCCGCTCGCGCGTCGAGATGTGGGTACGGCACGCCGACGACGGCCACCGTGCGCGCGTCGTCACCGTCGAAGCTCACGCCCTCCGCGAGCGTCCCCCACAGCGACGTGAACAGCACGCCGTTCTCGTCGGCGGTGAACTCCTGCCGGAGGTCCTCGGCGGCCTCCCCGGGTTCGTCGAGGTAGCGCGTCGCCCCGACGTCGTCGAGCAACGCGTGGTAGCGTTCGGCCTCCGAGTAACTCGGGAAGAAAAACAAGCAGTTCCCGGGCGTGAACTCGACGGCGTCCCGGAGCGCCCCGGCGACCTCCTGCTGGACGGCCTCGTCGCTCCGGTTCGACGAGAACAGCGGTTCCGTGTCCACCGCGAACGTGCGCCGGTTCTCCTCGGGGAACTGCAGGCCGTACGCCATCGTCACCGGGTCGTCCAGACCGAGCACGTCGCTGACCACGTCGAACGGCCGGAGCGTCGCGGACATCAGCACGCTCGCGTGCACCGAGTCGAACAGTTCGGTCGTCACCTCGCGGGGGATGCAGGTGTACAACTCGGCGCGACCGTACACCTCCTCGGTGCCCTCGTCACGGCGCACCGCCGCGGTCGGATACTGGCCGAGCTCGCCGCTCTCGTTCACGTACCCTTCCACGAACTCGGCGGCCTGGAGGACGTGGCACTCCTGGCGCGTCGTCGTCTCGCCGTTCCGGTACGCCTCGTCGTACTCCTCGTCCAGGTGCTCGCCGAGCGCGAGCGCGTCGTCCAGGTCGGGGTCGATGCCCGGCCCCGTGTACGCCTGGAGGAACGCCAGCGTGAGGTCGTCGCGCCGGTCGTCGTTGGCTACCGGCACGTCCTCCCAGTTCGACCCGACCTCGGACTTCGCCCGCGGCGGGCCGCTCCCGCCGAAGCCGAACGCGTCCTCGTACGTCTCGGTGAGCGCGTCCCGGAACGCGGAGACGACGTTCTCCGCGGCGCCCGCTCGGTCGTCGTCCACGTCCTCCAGTTCCGCGAGCGCGCTGTCCAGCGTGTTCTCCGTGAGCTCCTTCGAGGCGTGGTCGCGGGCCGCGTCCTCGACGTTGTGCGCCTCGTCGAACACCACGACGACGTCCTCCGGGTCGCGGCCCAACCACCGGAAGAACTGCGCCCGGATGCCGGGGTCGAGCAGGTGGTGATAGTTACACACCGCGAGGTCGACGCCCTCGATACCTTCCTTCAGGAGTTCGTAGCCACACAGGTTCCGCTCGTGGGCGTAGTCGTAGATGTCCTCGGGCGTCCGCACGCCGTCGTACAGCCACTGGTAGAAATCGTCGTTGTCGCCTGCGAGGTTCTCGTAGTAGCGCTCGCAGACGTTCCCCTCCTGAAGGTCCTCGAGGTCCGCTTCCACCGCCTCGAGTTCGTCCATCACCGCCTGCCGGGCTTCCACTGCTTCGTCGTCGCCGTCCTGTGCCTCTTCTAAGAGCGCCTCCTGGCGTTCTTCGAGTTCGCGCTTGTCGCGCTCGACGTCCACGAGTTCCCGGGTGTTGTCCCGGAGCACCTGGCACTCCTCGTAGTCCACGTCGATGTGGCACATCGACCCCTTCCCCTTGAACACGACCGCGCGTATCGGCTCGCCGTCGTGTATCTCGCGGGCCTCGCGGACGAACTGGCGCATCTGCTGGTGGACGTTCGTCGTGATGACCACCGTCTTGTTCGTCTCGCGGGCGTGGTCGAGCGCGGGCGCGAGTGCCGCGAGCGTCTTCCCCGTCCCGCAGGCGCCCTCGAACAGCACGTCGGTGCCGGTATCGAGGGCGTCCCGGATCTCGTCCATCGCCTCTCGCTGGTTGTCGTACGGCGAGGGCTTCGGGAAGAACCGAAGATAGTCGGGGGAGTCGCTCGCTGCCACGATGGGCGGCAGTTGGTCGCCACGCCGTAAAAATCTGGGCCTACGCGCCCCCACCTGACGGCGGGCCATCGCCGCCTGACGGCGACGGGCCGCCGCTGCCCGACGCCGACGACTCACCGTCGCCCGCCGGGCCGTTCTGGGGTTCGACGTACGCCTTCTTGACGTCCGAGTTCGTCTCCTTCAACGCGGCGACGATGTCGGCGATCTTCCCCTCCAGTTCCTCGGTCTCGAGGTCCTGCTCGAACTCCACGTCGGCCGTTACGAGCACTTGCCTCGGTCCGAAGTAGACGGAGCGGAACTCGACGAGCGAGTCGACGCCCTCCCAGTTGCGGACGACTTCCCGCAACTGGTTCTCGTCGGTCTTCGAGATGCTCTCGCCGAGCAGGAGGCGCTTGTTCTCCAGCGCGAGCGCTACCGCGAACACCATCAACAGCAGGCCGATGAGGAGCGCGGCCGCCGCGTCGTACACCGGGTTGCCGGTTTGCTGGGTGAGGAAGATGCCGACGAGCGCGAGCACCAGCCCTGCCAGCGCGACCGTGTCCTCGGTGAGCGCCGTGAGCGTCGTGGTGTCGCTCGTACGCCGGAACGCTTCTCGCAACCCGCTCCAGTCGTTCTCCTTGATCTGGCTCTGCATCTCCTTGTAGGCCTTCGTGAACGCGTAGGATTCGAAGGCAACCGCACTGAGTAGTACGGCGTAGTTCACCCAGACGCCGGGGAACGTGAACCCGAACCGCGACACCGTCGTCGTTACCGCGCCGCCGTGGTGCGTGAGCGCGTTGTAGCCGTGTTTCGCGGACTCCCACCCCGCGATGCCGAACAGCATCACGCTCACGAGAAACGAGTAGAAGAACTGCGCTTTCCCGTAGCCGAACGGGTGCGAGCGTGTCGCCTCTCGTTCGCCGTACCGCAGCCCAATGAGCAGGAACACCTGATTGCCGGTGTCCGAGATGGAGTGGTACACCTCGGAGAGCATCGCGGGACTCCCGGTCACGAGAAAGCCCAGGAACTTCAGCACCGCGATGGCGCCGTTGGCGATCAGCGCGGCGATCACGACCGACTTGCTTCCGGCCATCACCGAACAATTCACTCCGGTAACACAAAGGTATTCCCGCCGTCTCGGGCCGGCGGTCGCCCGCTGGGGCCGACGTAGTCTCGGCTCCGAGGCGGAACGGTCACCGCCCCGAGGCGGAACAGTCACCGCCCCGAGGCGGAACAATCAGGGGGCGGAGGCGCCTACCGACGGACATGATAGCGGTGCTGTCCGACACCCACAGCGAGAACGGACACGCGCTCGACGGACCGGTGCTGGACGCCGTCGAGGACGCCGACCGCGTCGTGCACGCCGGAGATCTCACGAGCGAGTCGGCCTTAGACGCGTTCCACGACGCGAGCGAGCAGTTGCTCGCGGTCCACGGCAACGCCGACGACGATGCGGTCACCGACCGACTCCCGGCGGCGCGGACGCTCGACGTCGCCGGCGTGCGCGTGGCGGTGACCCACCACCGGCGCGGCGGCACCACGGGGCTGTCCCTGTTCGGGCGCGAACGCGGCGCCGACCTCGTCGTGTTCGGGCACACCCACCGGCCAGCGGTGGTCGAAACCGGGGACGTGACGCTGTTGAATCCGGGCAGTCACGCCGACCCACGCGGCAACGAGGCGGGCTACGCGGAGCTACTCCCTACGGACGACGGCGTGACCGTTCAACTCCGTGGAATCAACGGGGATGTTCGCAGAGAAGTCCGGGTGGAGGGCCGGTAGCGTCAGCGGAGCGGGCCGTCAGGGCCTGACGGAGCAGGCGTCGCGGTCGGAGCGGAGCCGACGCGGCCTGTACCACGAGGTACGGGACACGTTGTCAAGTAGGCAATGTAAACTCAAATACGCGTTTTAGCCACGGCGAAACCGCAGGAAGCAGGCCTACCGGCGGAGATACCAGACGCCCGCGACCATCGACAGCACGAGCAGACCGCCGAGGAAGAACACCAGGCCGAGCGGGAGCACGCCCGCGGACTGGCCGGCGGCGTCCCCCGCGACTGCCGCCGCGTGACCCGGTTCGTTCTGCGCCACGAGCCCCGAGTACTCGCTCGTCGCCTGCGCGCCGGCGCTGCCACCGCCGCTCTCCGGGGCCTGGAGGCCGCTGCCGAACAGGCGCTGGACGACGAGACTCGCCACGCCGAGCACGCCGACGCCGCCGAGGAGGCTCGCGAGCGCGGTTTGGACACTCTCGCCCTCCTCCTCGCTGCCCGCGAACAGCACCACCGGCGCGTCCGAGGGCGCGTACACGCTCATCTCGCGGCCCTTCGCGGAGTACCGGGTGTCACACTCCTCGATGAGGTCCGCGTCCTCAAGGTTGCCGAGGTGGTACTGGGCGTTCTGAAGGGACGTGTCGGCCGCCTCGGCGAGTTCGGAGGGCGTGGCGGGGTCGTCGTGGAGGGCGGCGTACAGACTCCGCGCAGTCTCCGAGGAGAGCGCCGACAGCAACTGGTCGGCGCCCTCGGAGTCGACGCCGACCACGCGGGGTTCACCCTCGGAGGCGTCGACCTCCGAGCGGGAGGGTAGCAGACCGGACATAACCGCTCCTTTGAGACGGAGTGGTATGAGTTTTATCTTGCCACGCCACTCTCTCCCGGGCGAACGCGACGACGCTCGCCTGTCGACCCCCGAAACCCCTAATGTGTCGGGCGAGAACCACCGCGTATGGTCCAGTTCGGTCCCGAGTTCTACGTCATCGCGGGCGCGGTGTTGCTGTTCGTCTTCTTCCTGTTCCTGTTCGTCCGCCGCACGATAACCGGCTTCCGGGAGGGGATGGACAGTAGCCGGGACGAACGGAAGTAGCGTCGGTCCGCGGAGAGGGCGCGAGACGGACGACACCGGTGGTTCGGCGAACGCGGGCGGTGTCAGAGCGCCCGCTCGACCGCAGCGACGACGTCCGGGACGTCGCCCTCGCTCACGTCGAGGTGGGTGCAAAAGCGCGCCGTATGCTCCCCGAACTCGGAGGCGAGCACGCCCTCGTCCTCGCAGCGCTCGAGGAACTCGGCGGCAGTGAGGTCCGCGCCGGTGGTGTCCGCGAGCACGATGTTCGTCTCCGGGTCGGGCACAGCGAGCCCGGGCAGGTCGTCGAGCGCGCCGGCGAGACGCGACGCGTTCGCGTGGTCTTCGTCCAGGCGCTCGCGGTTCTCGAGCGCGAGCAGACCGGGCGCGGCGATCATCCCCGCCTGCCGCATCCCGCCGCCCAGCAGTTTCCGGATGCGGCGGGCGCGCTCCACGAACTCGGTCGAACCCGCGAGCATCGACCCGACGGGCGCGCCCAGGCCCTTCGAGAGGCAGAACATCACGGAGTCCGCGGGCGCGAGCAGGTTCGCCGGGTCGGCGTCGAGCGCGGTCGCGGCGTTGAACACGCGCGCGCCGTCGACGTGTACCGGCACCCCGAGGTCGTGGGCAGCGTCCGCCGCGGCGGCGAGTTCGTCGCCCGGAACCGCAACGCCGCCTTTCACGTTGTGCGTGTTCTCCACGCAGAGCAGTCCCGTGCCAGGTCGGTGGAGTTCCGTCTCGACGTACCCCTCGCGGACCTGCTCGGGCGTCGGACAGCCGTTCTCGCCGCCGTCGTACGTCCGCACCTGCAGCTGGGAGTGCTGGGCGAACCCGCCGAGTTCGTACCGGTAGACGTGGCTCTCGTGTTCTACGAGCGCCTCCTGGCCGCGGTCGGTGTGGACGCGCGCGGCGATCTGGTTGCCCATCGTGCCACTCGGCACGTACAGCGCGGCGTCCATGCCGACGGCGTCGGCGGCGCGCGCCTCGAGTTCGTTCACGGCGGGATCCTCGCCGTACACGTCGTCGCCGACGTCGGCGTTGCTGGCCGCCTCCCGCATCTCCTCACCTGGTTTCGTCACGGTGTCGCTTCGCAGGTCGAGCACACTCCGACTCCGTACTCGGCGTACAAAAGTACGGGCGTCCCGGGTGCTCGATTCCGCCGTATGTCCTATCGCCTGCTCTCGCCACTAGGTCTTCTATCGTCCGCTCTCGCCGGCGATTCTCGGAGTATCGGTGACCGTCACCCGGGCGAGCGACGACCAACCGGCAGAATTTGCTTTCGAAAGACCCTTCAGCGAGTTTTCGTGAAACTACCGCATGGACTCCCGCATTCGGAGGCACGCCGAAATCATCGTCCAGCAGGCAATCGACCTACAGCCAGGGGAGAACGTGGTCGTGAGCATGCCGCCGGTCGCCGAGGACCTCAGGGTCGCGCTCTACGAGGAGATCGGGAAGGTCGGCGCGAACCCCGTGATGCTCGCGCGCGGCGACCGCGGCATCGGCACGGACCGCGCCGCTCGCGCGTACCTCCGGGCGGTCGACGAGGACGACATCTCGGAGCCCGAGCACCTCCTGAAGCTGTTCGAGCACACCGACGCCGCCGTCGTCGCGCGCCCCCACGAGAACGTCTCCGAGCAGAGCGACGTGGACACGGAGACGGGCGCGGCGTTCGCCGCCGCGTACCGCGACGTGTTGAACGCGCGCCTCGAGACCAAGTGGTGTCTCACGCACTATCCCGCGCCCGCGGACGCCCAGAGCGCGGAGATGTCCACGGAAGCCTACGAGGACTTCGTCTTCGGCGCGATGAACAAGGACTGGGACGCCGTGCGCGAACACCAGGCCCAGATGGTCGAGATTCTCGATCCCGCAGAGGAGGTCCGTATCGTCTCCGGGGATACGACGGACGTGACGATGAGCGTCGAGGACATGGTGACGCTCAACGACTGGGGCACCAACAACCTGCCCGCGGGCGAGGTGTTCACTGCGCCCGTCCCCGACAGCGTCGAGGGTGAGGTCACCTTCGACAAGCCGGTCTACCACCAGGCACGCGAGATCCAGGGTGCGTGGCTGAAATTCGAGGACGGCGAGGTTGTGGACTTCTCGGCCGAGCAGAACGAGGACGTCCTCGAGGGCATCCTCACGACGGACGAGGGGTCGAACCGCCTCGGCGAACTCGGCATCGGGATGAACCGCGACATCGACCGGTTCACGTACAACATGCTGTTCGACGAGAAGATGGGCGACACCGTCCACATGGCCCTCGGTCGCGCGTACCCCGCGACGGTCGGCGAGGGCGTCGAACAGAACGACTCCGCGAAGCACGTGGACATGATCGTGGACATGGCGGAGGATTCGTACATCGAGGTCGACGGGGAGGTCGTGCAGCGCAACGGCACGTTCCGATTCGAGGACGGGTTCGAAGAATAACGGGAGCGGCGGTTATTCTACAATCTTCGACAGATAGCGGCGTTCTTCGCCGCGTTCTGTGTTGGCCACAAGGCGTATAACGGGAGCATATCCCGTTCAAAACCACGCATCCAGCGCTCCCGGGCGATACCGCCTCCCTCCTGCCCGGGGATGCTAACGTATGCCATCCGGTGTTTTAAGGCAATGGCGTGCGTTAGAGTCCCACGTGCCCAAGCTCGATTGCCCGGACTGTGGTCGAGGCATCGCGATGCACGAACTCGAAACGCGAACGGTTGCCCAGGCCACGGGATTCGAGACGAGTTACCGCTGCCCGTTCTGCCACACGGACTTCGACGAAGTGAAGCAGTTGATGTAGCTCGCTCCGGCCGAGTTCGCCCTGATGCGTAGCTGCTGCTGATTTTCTGGCATAGACGCGCGTGCTGTCAAGCATCCTCGCGCTTCGCGCGAGGTTCACTGCGCGAACGAAGTGAGCGCAGGGAGTTTTTAGCGTAGCTTTTTGCGAGGCGAGGTTCGCGCGCAGCGCGAACCCGCCGAAGTAAAAAGGTACGCGGGCACGAGGGGATTCGAACTACGCAAACACCTCGCTAGCGCTCGGTGTTCTCTACTTCGAATCTCTGCCCGCTTCGCTCGTCGCGTTCGCTCCTCGCAGAAGCGGGCACGAGGGGATTCGAACCCCCGGCCGTCTGGTTAGAAGCCAGACGCTCTGTCCGAACTGAGCTACGTGCCCTTGCCGTGGGGTACAGGAGGAGCGGGTAAAAACCGACGGGTCTGCAGACCGAACGACATAGGTATCGCCACCGACTCGGTTCTCGTAATGAGAGTCATCGGTACTGTGGGGATGCCGGGGAGCGGCAAGAGCGAGGCCGCCACGGTCGCCGAGGAACTCGGCATTCCGGTGGTGACGATGGGCGACGTCGTCCGCCAGGAGTGCCGGGACCGCGGACTCGACCCGGCCCAGCACCACGGACGAATCGCGCAGGCGCTGCGGGAGGAGAAGGGGCCGGCGGCCATCGCGGAGCGCTCGCTGCCCATCATCGAGGATCGCCTGAAGGACAGCGACACCGTGCTCGTGGACGGTCTCCGCTCGGACGTGGAGGTCGAGCAGTTCCGGGAGGCGTTTGGCGACGCGTTCACGCTCGTCGAAGTGCACGCACCGCTGGACGTGCGCCGGGAGCGCGTGGAAGGTCGCGGGCGGCCGGGGGACAGCGACGGGGAGAGCGTGGAGTCCCGGGACGAGCGCGAACTCGGGTTCGGGATGGGCGACGCCATCGAGGCGGCGGACGTCACCATCGAGAACACGGGGTCGCTGTCGGCGTTCCACGACCGCGTCGCGGAGCTACTCGCTGGCGAGTCGCCGGAGGGTGAAGCGTGATCTACCGCGTCGAGGTGCGGGTGACCGCACCGGTGCATCCGACCGAGGTGACCGACCGCGTGGCGGACGCCGTCCGGAATCTGTTCCCGTCGGCGGACGTGGAGACGCACGCCGACCGCGTGACGGCGACGGGACACGACCTCGAGCGGTTCCGCGAGCAGTTGTTCGAGCAGCGCATCCTCGACACCGCGCGGAAGGAACTCCACCGAAATCGCACGGACGACGGCTTCGCGTTCGACCTGAAGAAGCAGGCGGCGTTCAACGGGAAGGTGAACTTCGCGGTCGGGAATCCGGACGAACTCGGCGACGTGCACGTCGACGTAACGGTCGTCGAGCCGTCGGTCGAGGAGTTCGTCGCGCATCTCACGCCCGAAACCGAGGAGGGCGAACCGGTGACCGCCGACGACGTGGCGGACGATTCCGACCAGTCGGGCGACTCTGGGGATGCTGATGAGGCGCCCGACGATGCTGACGAGGGAGTCGACGACGCCGACGAGTGACGAGTCACCTCGTCTTCGGCCGCTGTCGCACCGTCGGCCGGTGACCGGCGCTGTGCTCAGTCCTGGCCGGTCTCGATGTCGACGCCGCTGAACGTCACCTCGGTGCGCTCGCCGAACCGGTCGCCGTTCTTCTCGTCGTGGCGGTGGAACGTCGGCGGGTCGACGGTGACGTGGAGGTCGTAGGTACCCGACTCGGGGAGTTCGACGTTCGCGCCGTAATGGTAGATGCCGGGGTGCCAGAGCAGTTCCGCGTCGAACGGGCCGTGTTCGCCGCTATCGCCCTCGAGGCTGAACGAGACGTCACACCTCGGAACCAGGCGTTCGTCGGCGGCGTCCACGACGACGACCTCGACGTGGCAGTTCGCGTCCCCGGGTTCATGCCAGGAGAACTCGCCGTCCTCGAGCGCCCAGAGCCCCTCGGCTTCCTCCTGGGCGAATCCGACGACGTACTCGCCCGCTTCCTTCGTGTCGCCGGTGTGGGCGACCTCGGTTATCATGTACTCGACGCCTTCCATGAATGCCTCGCCCATCTTCTCCGCGAGCTGTAACTGCGTCTCGTCGACTTCGTCGCTGGGAACCTTCTCCTTCGTGTCGGACATACACCACGATTTGTCGGAGAGGCAGCTAAGCCTACTGGCCACTACGTTGCCGGCGCTTACTCTGCCGCTGGGTGACCCCGTTCAGCCGTGGTTTCACCAGTCCGTAACCGTCTCTCGACTGACTGGCCACAATGCCCATGCGGTCACGCGGACTACTGATTACCGGGGGATCGTGGTGAGTGAACGGTGTACACGCCGCGCATTCGTTCGAACGCTCGGCGGGATGACAGCGGCGGCGGGCGCAACCGGAACTGTAAGCGCACAGGAGGGTACCACGACGACCGGTGCTGGTGGCACGGGTACTGGCGGAACGACGGGCGGTGGCGGAACAACCGGAGCAGGTGGGACTGCTGGCGGCGAGGGAACGACCGGTAGCGACGGCGACAGTGAGCCCGCAGTCCACTACCGGTTCGGCGGTCGCGTGTCCGCCTGGCAGGGGCGGGAACCAGAGACCATCGCCGATTCGACCAACCCCACGCTGAACCTCGAAGCCGGGCAGACCTACCGGGTGACGTGGGAGAACCTCGACGGCGTCGCCCACAACTTCACGATACAGGATTCGAGCGGGAGCAACCTCGCGAGCACCGCGACGACGTCAGAGGAGGGCGCGACGCTCACGTTCACGTTCACCGCCTCCGAACAGATGGCCCAGTACATCTGTACCATCCACCCAACCACGATGGTTGGGGACATCGAACTCGGCGGCGGCGGGACGGGCGGCGGCGGTGGCGCCGAACAGGAGATAAACCCCGAGGAGATGGGCGTGCCCCTCCGCCCGCACTACGTCGGCATCGTCACCGTGTTGATGATGATCGTCTCGCTCGTCTACGCCTTCTTCGTCCTGAAGTACGGGGAGTCCGAGCACTCCAGTAGTCCGAACCAGTAGCGGACCCTCGCGAGCGACTCGACCGTGGCGCGTTGGGGTGGCGTGCTGGGACGGAGCGTTGGCGGTGGTGCCCTGTGGCGGTGCGCTGGGACGGCGCTGACGGCGGCCCCGGAATCACCGGCCGCTTCGTTCCCGGAGGAGCGAACGGTCGACATCCTCAACGTCGTCGAGGCCACAGAGACCGAGAGTCAGGTCGAGGTCCGCGAGCAGGTTCTCGCACACCTCGTGCACGCCATCTGCGCCGTCGAGCGCGAGTCCGTAGGCGTACGGACGACCGAACAGCACGGCGTCCGCGCCGAGCGCCATCGCGACGAGCACGTCCGCGCCGCGGCGGACGCCAGAATCGAACAGCACTGGGACGTCGCCGCCGACCTCTGCGACGACTTCGGGCAGCATTTCGAGGGCTGGCACGGCGTTGTCGACCTGCCGCCCGCCGTGGTTCGAGACGACGACGGCGTCGGCGCCGGCGTTGACGGCGGCCCGCGCGTCGTCCGGATGGAGGACGCCCTTCGGGACGACCGGGAGGTCGGTCCGCTCGCAGAGGTCCGCGAGGTCGTCCCACGTCAGGTTCGGGTTGCCGAACACGTCCACGAACTCCTTGATGGCGGCGAGTTCGTTCTCCTCCGGCGGGGCCGAGAGGCGGTCGCGGAACGCGGGGTCCGCGAGGTAGTTCGCGATTCCCTCGCCGTCGAGGAACGGGAGATACGCGCTGTCCACGTCTCGCTCGCGCCAACTCAACAGCGGCGTGTCGAGCGTAACGACGAGCGCGTCGTAGCCCGCGTCCTCGGCCCGAGTGACGAACGAGTCGGCGACGTCGGGGTCGGCGCTCCAGTACAACTGGAACCACTTCGGCGCGTCACCCAACTCGTCGGCGAGGTCCTCGAGCGTCGTGTCGGAGGCGGAGCTCACGACGAGCGGAATCCCGAGGTCGCGGGCGGCCTCGGCGGTGCCGCGCTCGCCGTCCTCGTGGAGGATAGACTGGACGCCGATGGGCGCGAGCAACACGGGGTAGTCGTACGTTTCGCCGAACAACTCGATTGAGAGGTCGCGCTCGCCGACGCCGCCCATCATCCGCGGAAGGATGCGGTAGTCCTCGAAGGCGGCGTCGTTCGCGCGCTTCGTTCGCTCCGCGCCCGCCGCCCCTGCGACGTAGTCGTAGGCCTGCTCGTCCAGTTCCTCCAGCGCACGGGCCTCCAGTTCCTCGAAGCCGACTGGGAGGTCGGGCGTGATGTCCGCCATCCCCTGCATGTACACCTCGACCTGTCGGCTGGGTCCCGGCTGGTCGGGCGTGCTGTCGTCTGCCATGCGCTCACCTCGGCCCGCCGACACTTAAAGCACGAGGCGGACGGCGCCGAACAGCACGAGCACGCCGAGCACGTCACAGACGTTCGTCACGACGGGGATCACGACGTCGTCGGGGTCGAGGCCGAAGTGGTAGGCGGCGTACGTCGCGCCGACGGTGACAGCGACCGCGAGCGCCGCGAGCACGGCGCCCGAGAGAAACGCGACGAGGACGACCGTTCCGACCCCGAGGTCGGTGCCCTGCGTGACCGCGGTGAGCGCCCACGCCCCGGCGCCGACCACCGGGAACAGCGTGAGCGCAAGTGCGACGACGGCGAGCGCGTTCCCCGCGAGTTCGTCGTCCGTCGGGTCGAAGGAGAGCGTGCCGAGGTGGAACGCCGTCGAGAGTCGGGACGCGAGGATGCTCCCGAGGTTCCCGGCGGTGCCGATGGTCACGGGGACGAGCACGAGCAGCGAGGGGTGGGCGAGCAGTTGGGCCTCGAACGTCTGGAGGACGAGCCCGCTCCCAATCTCCACGACGGTCAGCGCGAGCAAGACCGGGAGCATCGCGCGCGTTATCGCCGCGACGGTCCACTCGCTGCGCACTCACCCCACCCCCACGACGAGTCGCACCGCGAGCACGAGAAACGCGAGGCCGAACACGTCCCCGGTGGTCGTCACGAGCGGGCCGACGAACGTGTCCGGGTCGTGGCCGCGCCGGAACCCTGCGAACACCACGACGACCACCGCGACGGTCAGCGCGAGCCCGGAGAGCAGCCCCGCGACCGCGGCGATGCCGACCAGCGTGCCGAGCCCAGCGACCCCGTTTCCGAGCGCCACGAGCGCGGCGAACGCCGCGACCGCCGCGAACACGCTCGCCAGCAGGCCGTTGGCCAGCGCCGCCGCGGCCGCCGCGCGCAGGCGTTCGTCGCCTGCGCCGACGCGCGGTTCCACGACCCCCTGGTGGAGCCCGGTCGAGAGTCGCGCGCCGAACGCGCCGTACACGTTCCCGCGCGTCGCGAGCAGCGCGGGCACGAGTACGAGCAGTCCCTCCACGGCCCGCAGTTCCGCGCGCATCCCGCCGAGCACGACGCCCGCGAACAGGCCGCCGACGACGCTCACGGCGAGCGCCGGCGCGGCCTCCTGGTAGGCGTCTGCGGCGACCGCGCGGACACTCATTGCCGGAGGAACGAGCGGCCGCGAGAAAAAACCCGCTGGGAGTTCGATTCCGCTCGAAATCCCCAGCGCGCTCGCGGTCGCTCACAACCTCGACCAGTCACTCCGCTCGTTAGATACACACGACGTACTTCGCGGCCCTCGACCACGGCCAGGTCGAACCCAGCGAGCGCGATCTCGTCGCCGGCGTCGTCCGCCAGGACTGCCGGGCAAAGGAGGAGGCGCTAGCTCACCCTGATATGACACCCGAGCTCGCGGAGAATCTGAGTACTCGGACGATGCAGTTGCGCTACGAGGTTAAGACGAGCGTCGACATCGCTCCGTAGCTCCTTCGGTAGTTCTGAGCAAGGCCCGCGCTCCGAAACCCTGCCAGCGGTACTGTTACCAACCATATGAATTTACAAACAGACGGCTACTGGCGGAAAGCATGGGACTGTCGGGTAGGCTCAGAGAGAAACTAGCCGAGTTTGTCGGTTCCGTTGACCTAGCAATCCCAATTGACCTTCTCATTTACTGGGCGCTTGGTGTCGTAGTCATCAGCCAATTGAATGTGCTCCCAAGTAGAGCGGGAGCAGCCGTTCTCCTTTGGTCCATTATTTGCGTCATGAAATGGTATGGCCTGCAGTTCTAGGGTCGCACACCTATCTAACGCCTGTTTCACTATGGTCAGCGTCTAACTGATAGGCTTTCAACAGAGCCGCTTCAATAGACCCAACTACCTCTAGAACATCCCGCCGAAGCCGCCGCCACCGCCTCCGCCGCCGCCCTGCTGTTGCATCTGCTTCATCATGCGCTGCATGTCGCCGTCGCCCATCCCCTGGAACTGCTTCATCGTCCGGGCCATCATCTTGTGCTGGTCAAGCAGGTCGCGGACGGTGTCCTCGTCCTGTCCCGACCCTTTGGCGATGCGGCGCACCTGACTCGCGCCGATGGAGCGCGGGTTCGCCATCTCCTCCTCGGTCATCGAGTCCATCACGACCTCGAAGTTCCGCATCCGGTCCTGGGTGACGTCCATCGCGTCGTCCGGGAGTTCGTCCATCAGGCCACCACCCATCCCCGGAATCATGTCCATCACCTGGTCGAGCGGCCCCATGTTGTTCATCGCGGACATCTGCTTGCGCATGTCGTGGAGCGTGAACTCCCCCTTCATCAGGTCCTCGGGGTCCCAGTCGTCCTCTTCGTCCTGGGTCTCCTCCATCGCGCGCTCCACGCGCTCGGTGAGCTGCTTCAGATCGCCCATCCCGAGCAGCCGACTGATGAAGCTGTCCGGCTCGAAGCGCTCGATGTCCTGGACGGTCTCGCCGGTCCCGAGGAACGCGATCGTCGAGTCGGTCTCGTTGACGGCGGTCAGCGCCCCACCACCCTTCGCCGTCCCGTCGAGTTTCGTGATGGCGACGCCGTCGATGCCGATTGACTCGTCGAACTGCTGGGCCTGGTCTTTCGCGCCCTGCCCGATGGCGGCGTCCAGCACGAGCAGACTCCGGTCGGGGTCGACCGCGTTCTCGATCTCCTCGATCTCGCTGATGAGGTCGTCCTCGAGTGCGTGCCGGCCCGCCGTGTCCACGATGTGGACGTCCGCGTCTGCGGTGGCCTCGAGGCCGTCGCGGGCGATCTGCACGGGGTCCTCGCCGTCCGGGTCGCCGTAGAACTCCACTTCCGCGCGCTCGGTCATCTGCTTGGCCTGGTCGTACGCGCCCGGCCGGAACGTGTCCGTCTGGATGACCGCGGGACGTAGCCCCTTCTTCGAGAACCACCACGCCATCTTCGCCGCGGTCGTCGTCTTCCCGGACCCCTGGAGGCCCGCGAGCAGGATGGTCTGGGACTCCAGCGGGAGGTCGGTCGAGTCGCCGACGAGCTCCACGAGTTCCTCGTAGACGATGCGGAGTACGTGGTCCCGCGCAGACGTGCCGCTCGGCGGTTCCTCCTCCAGCGAGCGCTCCTTGATGGAGTCCGAGAGCTCCATCACGAGACTGGTGTCGACGTCGGCCTGGAACAAGGAGCGCTGAATCTCCTTGACGACCTCGTCGACGTCCTCCTCGGAGATGCGGGACTTCCCGCGGAGGGTGTCCAGCGTCCCCCGCAGGGAACTCCCGAGGTCGTCGAGTACCATTGTTGTGCGGGCGTAGGTGGCCGCCACCTAAGAGCCTTGTTCCCTGTCGTGACGGCGTTCCGGAGCGACACCGACAGTCCGAGTCGCCACCAGCGGTACGTTCAACCGCTTCGACCGCGTACAACAACTGTGCCGACTGTCTACGCCACGCGAGCGCTCGCCTCCGTGCTCTGCGAACTCGCGGCGGACGCCGACCCCGACTCGGTCTCGGTGCCGCTCGCGGCGACGCCGGCGAACGAACTCGAACCGGTAAGCGGCGCGCTCACCGCCGTAGACAACAAAACCGACGTTCTCTCGGATTTTTACTTTCCGGACGCCGCCGACGCCATCACGAGCGTCTTCGGGATGGACCTCGCCACGCCCGCCGGCCAGACCGCCGGCCGCTTCGTCTCCCACCCGAAAGGCGAGTACGAGGTGTCGCTCGCCGACGACCTGCACGTGCGACTTCTCGTCGCCGTGCCGCCGTGGAACCCCGACCACCTCCGGGCGTACGACCGCAACGGCACGCGCCAGTCGCTCGTGCTCGTCGACGCCACGACGCCGTCGGAGGACGCGCCGAACTTCTGAGAAGAGGGTCCCTCCGAATCGGAAACCGAGGGCTGGTTATTCGTCGGCGTCGAGCAGGTCGTCGACCAGCGTCTCGGGGTCGAACGACTGGAGGTCGTCGTACCCCTGACCGGTGCCGAGGAACAGAATCGGCTTCCCGGTCACGTAGGACACCGAAACCGCCGCACCGCCGTTGCTGTCGGCGTCCGCCATCGTGAGGATGGTGCCGTCGATGGCCGCCGCGTCGTCGAACTCGCGGGCGCGATTCACGGCGTCCTGGCCTGCCACCGCCTCGTCAACGAACAGCGTCATGTCGGGTCCGACGGTGCGGTGAAGTTTCTCCAGTTGCGCCATCAGGTCGTTCGACGTGTGCAGGCGACCCGCGGTGTCGCCCAGAACCACGTCGACGTCGTTGGCCTCCGCGTACTCCACGGCGTCGTAGACCACCGCGGTCGGGTCGCCGCCCTGCTCGTGGCTGATGAGTTTCAGCCCGAGGTTGTCGGCGTGCTCCTGGATCTGCTCGTTCGCGCCGGCGCGGTACGTGTCGCCGTTCGCCAGCACCGTCGAGTAGCCCCGGTCCTCGAGGTACTTCGCGAGTTTCGCGATGCTCGTCGTCTTCCCGACGCCGTTGACGCCCGTGAACACGATGGTCACCGGCTTCTCCGAAGCCGCGATGGTCTCGTCGAAGTCGAACTGGCCGACGTCGATGACCGAAAGCAGCGCGTCGCGGAGCGCGTCCTCGACGAGCGCGCCCGTGCTCTCCGTGAACTTGCGCTCCTCGCCGACGAGATCGTCGCGGATGGTGTCGAGTATCTCGTCCGCGACGCTCATCTCCACGTCGCTCTCTAGGAGCGCCATCTCCAGATTCCACAGCGGGTCTTCGAGGTCGTCCTCGTCGATGACGACGCGACCGCGAGCGAACGACGTCGCCCTGTTCACGAACCCGCCGTTGTTCGAGTCGGTGTCGGAAGAATCGGCGTCCGCGGACTCGGTCGCTTCCTCGTCGGAGTCGACGCCGTCGTCGGCCGTCGACTCCGTGGCGTCTCCGGCTGGTGGCTCCTCGCCGGTCGCCGCGTCCGCTGGTTCGTCGCGTGGGGTCGCCGCTTCGCCGCCCGCCGTCCCGTCTTCGCCCTCGACTTCCTCCTCGTCGAGCGCTTCGGCGTTCTCGTCGGCGACCTCCTCGGCGTCCTCGCGGAACTGCGAGAGCTTGTCCTTCAGCCCGTCGAACATACCGTTACTCTTCGTCCTGCTGCTGGGCCTGCTGTTGCTGCATCTGCTGTTGCATCATCTGTTGCTGGGCCTGCTGGGCCTGCTGTTCCAGCTGGGACTGCTCCTCCTCGACCTCCGAGATCTCGCTTCGGACATCGTCGATGCGGTCGTCGACCATGTCCTGTTTCTCCTCGAGGACGTCCGTCGCGTCGTCGCTCGTCTGCTCTGCGGCGTACCCACCGCCGAGACTGACGACGACCTCGTCGATGTCCTGGACTTCGGCACGCACGTACGCGTCGCCGCCGAGCGGGACCTGCACGGTCGACCCCGTCTCGAGTACGTCCAGGGCCTCCATCGCCTCGTCGATCTCGGTCTTCTCGTTCTGGAGGTCCTCGACCTCCGCCTCGAGCTCCTCGATCTCCTCGTCGAGTTCCTGAATCTCCTGGGACAACTGCTGCAGCTGCTGTTGACCGCCGCCTCCAAGACTCATACCCAGAACTCCGGCTGCGAGCGGGAAGTATCTTCTCACTTCCAAGCCCTCCCTCCCTCGCTTACGCCGTTCGCTCGCTCGGTCGCCCTTGGAGATTCTTCCGAAAATCGCGAAGCGATTTTCGGCGTCTCGGAAGAGCTACGCTCTTCCGGCGACCACCAGGCCACCGGGTGGTTGGTCGGGCTATGGTACTGGGTGGTTGGTCGGCTGTCGTTACGGGTGTTCGTGGTGTTTCGCAGAAAAATCCGTCACCGGAATTCGCCGACGCAGCAGTCAGTCGATGAAGCCGAGCGCGTCCTCGATGCGGCCCAGCTCGGGGCCGGTGGTGTCCTCGCCGACGACGTAGCCGTCGTCGTTCGCGATGAGGCCGGAGCCGACCAGCGGCGCGCCGTAGTTGATGGTGCCGACGTCCGCGGGGACGCCGAGGGCGTCCTCGATGGCGTCGAGTTCCGCGTCCGTCGACTTCGGGTGGCATAGCACGCCGTCGTTCGTCGCGACGGCGGCGGTGCCGACCGTGTTCACGTCCGCGAGCGTGCCCCGGGTGACGGGCACGTCGAGAGCGTCCTTCACGGCCTGGACAGCGTCCCTGGAGAGGTCGGCGTGGACGTACGCGCCCTCGTCGTTCGCCACGACGACGTTCCCGGCGGCGTTGATGCGGCCGGGGAGCGTGCCGACAGCGACGCCGACCTCGTCGCTGATACGGTCGCGCTCGCGCTGCCGGATGCGTCCGCTCACGAGCAGGCCGTTTCCGTTCCCAGCGACGAGCGATCCGACAGTCGAGGAGCCACCGACCGTGGTGCGGACGGCGGGCACGCCGAGCTCGTCGCTGACGTCGTCGGTCAACCCGTCCTCGAGGTCCCGACGCAGCACGACGCACTCCGGGGTCGCGCGGGCGAAGACGCCGACGTACGGCGACCCGAAGAAGGCAGCGCGTAGCAACGGTTTACGCTTCGTACTCTGCTTCGACGACGGTTTCGCCGTCCTCGACGAAGCGAGCAGCGTGCACGCGGATCTTCCGCGGCGGGTTCTTCTGGCCGCCGTCCCACGCGATCTCGTTGATGGAGGGGTCGAGGCGGACCTCGTCCTCGTCGACCGCGAACTGCTTGGCGAGGTGCTCGCGCACGATGGTCATCGCCTGCCCGGCGCGCTCGTGATTCGGGACCTTCGTCACGTCGCGGAGCGGCACGGTGACGATGCGCTCCTCGAAGTCGTTGGCGCTCATTATTCGTCGGTGTCGTTACGCCGCCAGTTGCGGCGCTTCGGGTTGCGCTGGACGTCGCGGTTCGTCTTCATCATGACCCAGGAGGGAACGCGGCTGTTCTGGCGCTCGAGCTTCCCGAGTCGCTTCTTCTGTGCCTTCGATTTCTTACCCATAGTGCCCGTTTCTACCTTCGCCGACGTTAAAACGTTGTTCTTCTCCGCCTGTACCCGGGTTGGTCTGTGTCGCGGCTCGACTGCGTTCACAACTCGACGGCGTGCACCGTCTCGTACTCCGGCCCCTCGCTCGTCAGGTGGCTCTCCGTGAGGCGCACCTCGGTGACGCGCATCGTTCCGACCTCGGGATGCTGAGAGCGCACGACGTCCTGGACGTGTTCCTTGCCGCCCGCGTGTTCCATCCGGGCGAGCGTTACGTGGGGCGTGAACTCGTGGTCCTCGGGGTCGAAGCCCCGCTCCTGGACGAACTCGTGCTCGACCGCGTCGTGGAGCGCGGTGAGTTCCTCGCTTCCCTCCTCGACGCCCAGCCAGACGACCGAGATGTAGTCGAGGTCTGGAAACACGCCGAGTCCCGCGAGCACGGCGTCGAACGGGCCGACGCTCCCGGCATCGGTGCTGGCCGCGCCGACCGCCGACTCCAGGGCGTCCGCGAGCTCGGACTCGCGCGAGTCGTCGACGTCGCCGAGGAACTTCAGCGTGACGTGGGCCTGCCCCGGGTCGACGAAGTTCAGGCCGGAGGCGTCCCGAAACTCGTCTTGCACGGCGGCCACTGCGTCCGCGAGGTCGTCGGGCAGGTCGACGCTGACGAACAGTCGCATACCCGGTGATTCGCCGTGCGGTGCCCTTAACCCCACGCCTCACATAGCCGAACGCATGACCGATCGAGAGGACGCCGAGGGCGACGACCCGCCAGTCGACCCCGAGCGCGACCACGACTTCTCGGAGGGAGAAGGGTTCGACGAACCCTACGAGGGCTTCGACCTCGACCCGCCAGAGCTGGCCGTCGACCCGTCCGAGGTCGACCCCGTCGACTCCCGCGTCGTCACCGACACGCTCGACGAGCGCAACACCTCGAACGATGACGTGGACGCCGACGAACTCATCGAAGTGGGCATGAGCTACATGGGCATCAAGCGCCACGAGCAGGCCGCAGACGCCTTCGAGCGCGCCGCCCAGTTCACCGACGACGAGAACATTGAACAGGAGGCGTGGGTGAACAAGGGTATCGCGCACGGCGAGATGGAAGAGTGGGACGACGCCGTGGGCGCCCACCAGGAGGCGCTGTTCGTCGCCGAGGACGGCGACTTCGAGGCGGAGGCGCACACCAACCTGGCGTACTCGCTCTGGCGGCACGGCGAGGACGAGGACGCCTTCGAGCACGCCGAGGAGGCCGTCCGCGAGGACAAGCGCCTCCCGCAGGGCTGGTACAACCTCGGCTACATCGAGAACGAGCGCGGACGCCACGAGCAGGCCCTGGACGCCCTGGACAACGCCATCCGCCTGGGCTTCCAGCAGGTCGACGTCTACGAGGAGAAGGCTCGCGCGCTCGAGGAACTCGGGCGCGACGAGGAGGCCGCCGACGTCGCCGAGCACGCCGAGGAACTCCGCGAGGAACAGGAACAGGACCTCGTCCAGGAATGATACTCTCGGAGCGTCAGACCGACCGCGGACTGCTCGTCGCCGTCTGCGACCCCGACGTGCTGGGGGAGACCTTCGAGAACGGTGACGTGGAGTTCACCGTCAACGAGGAGTTCTACGGCGGCGAAGAGGCCGAGGAGGAGGCCGTGCGCGACTCGCTCGCTCGCGCGAACATCGCGAACCTCGTGGGGAGCGACGTCGTGGAACTCGCCATCGACGCGGGGTTCGTCGAGGAGGCGAACGTCCTCGACCTCGAGGGCACGGTGCACGCGCAGTTCATGCGACTGTAGCGGGTGGGCCGTCGCTCGCGACGAGACCGCTCGACTCGCCGTCCCGGCTACGGACTGCTGCTCGCCGCTGTTCTGCCGCTGGTCGCCACTGTCCTGTCGCTGGCCCCGCTGTTCTATCGCTACTCGCCGCTACTCGTCGCTGTCTCGCTGCTGGTCGTCGCTCCGCCGCTGGTCGCCGTCGTCGTTCCGTCGCTCGCTGCTGTCGTCTTGCCGTTCTCCGCCGTCTCGCCGCTGTTCGTCACCGTCCCGTTCGCCACGCGCACGTCGAGCACTATCAGGGACTTCGTGTCGCCGTCGACGCCCAGCGCGGGCTGAAGGCGGGCGACGGCCACCGACACGCGCTCACCACTGAACGCGGTGAACGACTCGTCGACCGCTGGCGGATCGTTGACGCTGCTGTTCAGTTCCGGGCCGCCGCTCGCGTTCCAGAGGTACACCGTGTCCCCGGGTTCGAGCGACGCGTTGAACGTGGTGTACGCGTCTCCGGACGGCGTCGATACGAGCACGCCGGTCGGGGACTGCGTTCCGTTCGACAGGTCGGGGCCGTCGGTGTACTCTAGCGCGACGACGCTCCCGTTCTCGGTGAGCGACGCGTTGAAGCGCGGCAGTTGGTCCGCGAGCCACGCCGGCTCGGTCGTGGTGGTGTTGCCCAGGTTGTCGACCGAGTAGCGCAGTTGCGTCGCCACCGTCTGGTTGTTCCGGGTGTACTGCATCGACACGTCGAGGTGGCGGATGACGCCGCGTTCGCTGACGAGAAGCGTCGCCGACGTGTTCTCGACGACGCCGGGGAGCTCGCCCGTGACAGCGTCGGTGCGTCGGTCGACGCCCGTCGCGGTGAACCTGTGGAGGGTGTCGTTACCGCGCGTGACTGTGCCCTGGTAGTCGAAGTCGAGGGTCGACACGTACGGCGCTATCACGTCCGTCGGCGTCACATCGGGGCCGCCGCGGCGGTCTGGTAGTCCGTCCCCGCGCTCCTCGTAGAGGTAGGTTGCCGCGGTGGCGTTCCCCGTCGCCTGCACGCTGCGCGTCGCCGTCACGTTCCCGGTGATCCAGTACTCGGCGCTGCCCCCCGCCGAGACGACGTTGACACTCGTCCCCGTCGCGCCTTTCTCGACGGTGACGGTGAGCGCCGACGCGTTGCGCTCGGCCTCGCTGTCGTTTCCGGTGGTCGCCGGCGTTCCTCCGATGGTCGTCGCCGTCGCGCCCTCGACCGATAGACGCGTGGTGTACGTCGTGTTCTTCAGTGCGTGACTGTTCGCCGCGAGGAGCGCCGTCGCGTTCGTGACGCCACTCTCGTTCGTCCCCGGCGGGAACTCCGGCGGCGGCGTCTCCTCCGACGCGGGAGTCGCGAGCTGGTCGACGACGGACGTCTCCGGGTCGGACAGCTCTGCGACGGCGCCGACGGCCCCCGCCGCCGACACGGTGACGAGGACGCTTACGACGACGGCCGCGATGACCCGGGTTCTGGACCCGGTTCCTGACGTGCCTCCTTGGTCGCCCATGTGTGTGCCATTGCTCCTCGTTCTCATACGGCTTTCCGTCGTCTGATGGCGTCTCGGGCGCTATACCTGATGTTTCTCGCCTCCTTCGATGGGGTTCGATGACGGGAACTGGTCGGCTCGTCGTCGCCGACTGGTCGTGTCCCGGTCGTTGCATCGAACGGGCGCGCGCTCGAACCACGCCCCGGCCACATTCGGCTCCCGGCTACACCACGCCCCGGCGGGTTCTCGCGCCACCGAAGGACAGTTGTGGCCACACTCCCTAGACGCCCCCAATGGAAGCGACCGAGCAGCAGTCCCTCGACGTCGAGCGCGTCCGCGAGGACTTCCCCATCCTCGAGCGCGAGGTCGGTGGCGAGCCACTCGTCTACCTCGACAACGCCGCGACCACGCACACGCCAGAGCCCGTGGTCGAGGCCATCGCGGACTACTACCGGCGGTACAACTCGAACGTCCACCGCGGCATCCACACGCTGAGCCAGGAGGCCTCCGTCGCCTACGAGGACGCCCACGACCGTCTCGCGGAGTTCGTGGGCGCCGAACACGGCCGTGAGGAGATGGTGTTCACGAAGAATACCACGGAGGCAGAGAACCTCGTCGCGTTCGCGTGGGGACTGAACGAACTTGGCCCCGGTGACGAAGTCGTGCTCACGCAACTGGAACACCACGCCTCGCTCGTGACGTGGCAGCAGGTCGCGAAGAAGACCGGCGCAGAGGTGAAGTACATCCCCGTCACCGAGGACGGCTACCTCGACATGGAGGCCGCCGCCGAACTGATCACCGACGACACCGAACTCGTCAACGTCGCGCACGTCTCGAACACGCTCGGCACCATCGCCCCCGTCTCGGAGCTCGCGGACATCACCCACGACCACGACGCGCTGTTCTTCGTCGACGGCGCGCAGGCGGTGCCCAACCGCCCCGTGGACGTCCAGGAGATCGACGCCGACTTCTACGCGTTCTCCGGCCACAAGATGCTCGGCCCGACCGGCATCGGCTGCCTGTACGGGAAGCGCCACCTCCTCGAGGAGATGGAACCGCACCTCTACGGCGGCATGATGATCGAGCGCGTCACCTACGAGGACTCGACGTGGGCCGAACTGCCCTGGAAGTTCGAGGCCGGCACGCCCGTCATCGCGCAGGGCATCGCGCTCGCCGAAGCCGTCGACTACCTCGAGGACCTCGGCATGGACGCCGTGCAGGCCCACGAGGACCGCCTCACCGAGTACGCCTACGACCGACTCAGCGAGTTCGACGACGTCGACATCTACGGGCCGCCGGGCGACGACCGCGGCGGCGTCGTGTCGTTCAACGTTGAGGGCATCCACGCCCACGACGTCTCCTCCATCCTGAACGACCACGGCGTCGCCATCCGCGCGGGCGACCACTGTACGCAGCCCCTCCACCAGGAACTCGGCATCGCGGCGTCCGTGCGCGCCTCCTTCTACGTCTACAACACCACCGAGGAAGTGGACGCGCTCGTCGACGCCATCGATGCTGCCCGCGACATCTTCAACTAGGAGCGCTCGACGCCAACGCCCTCCTTTTGCTCGATCTCGAACGTGGTCTCCGGGCCGCCGCGCCGGACGTGCGCGTGCTTCAGCAGGGAGACGAAGACGACGCCGCCGAGCGCGTTCCCCGCGGTCGTAATCGAGAGGAAGCGCGCCCACTCGACGACGGAGATGGACGCCCCGGAGAACATCGCGGCGAGCACCTCGATGTTGCCCGCGACGCAGTGCGGGAGGTGGCCGAACCCGATGACGAACGTCGTCGCGACGATGACGGCGATGCGGCTGATGGTGTCCCCGGCGGCCGTGAGAATCCACGAGAGCAGCCCCATCAGCCACCCGGCGAGGACGGCGCCGCCGAACACGCCGCCGACCGGCAGGCCGATGAACGTGTTCCCGAGGTGGCGGAACGCCGAGGGCGGCACAAGGTTTAGCGCCGGCCCGACGTAGGCCGCGCCGAGCGCGACGACGACGCCGCCGATGGTGTTCCCGACCCAGACGGTCCCCCAGAGGCCGCCGAGGTCACGGAGGCTGCGTTCGCCCTCCAGTATGGGGAGTACCGCGAGTGTGGTGTGCTCGGTGAACAGTTCGGACTGCCCGAGGATGACGAACATGAACCCGAGCGTGTACATCAGGGACATCAGGATCTTCGTGCCCGCGGCCACCATCGTACCCGCGGTGACGGCGTACATCGCGGCCATCATGAACGGCCCGAAGCCGATGTCGAGCCCACACGAGAGGCCGGAGAGGAACTGCCCCGACGTCGGACGGTCGATGGTCTGGAGCCCCTCCTCGATCTGGGCCTGCAGAATCTGGGTGTGCGCACGCTGCGTGTCCATGCGACTGCTGAGCGTGCGCATTGAGTCCTCGCTTGGCATCTGGTGAGTGCTGATGGCAAACGCGCAGAAAACTTCGGTGGCCACATTCCGCTCTCGCTTTCGTTGCTGCTCGTTCCACCGCCGCGGTTCAGCCGAGCGCGTGCCCGAGTCGCTCCTCGACGAGCAACACGAGGTTGTACGTCGCCGTGGTCTGGAAGCCGACGACGGCGAATTCGACCCAGGAGACCGCGCTCGCGGCGACGGCCTCGATGACGAGGTAGCTCACGACGAGGTTCCCGAGTGTCGCCGCGACGTGCACGAGACTGACTGCGGGCGCCCCGGTTCAAAGGGTGTGGGGCGTCTCCGCGGAACCCTTTTACGCCGTTCTGCCCTATCGAATCGATATGACCGCTGGCTCGGACATGTACCGACAGCAGATCCTCGACCACTACCGGAACCCCCGGAACTACGGCGACCTCGAGGACCCCACGTTCAGCCACGAAGGGTACAACCCGTCGTGTGGCGACGAACTCGAGTTCGACGTGGAACTCGCCGAGGACGGCGAGACGGTCGAACGCGCGGCGTTCAGCGGCGACGGCTGCGCCATTAGTCAGGCCTCGGCGAGCATGCTCTCCCAGGAACTCCCGGGCATGACCCTCGACGAGATCGAGGAACTGGACCGCGACGACGTCCTCGAGATGCTCGGCGTCGAGGTGACGCCGATGCGCATCAAGTGCGCGGTGCTCGGCGAGAAGGTCGTCCAGGACGGCGCGGAGATCTACCGCGGCGAGGCGGACGTCGACCAGACGACGACTGAAGACTGACCCACTTTTTCCAGCGCTCGCGGCCTCCGGCCGCTCGCTTGCAAAAACTTGGGGAAAAGCACTCCTCCTTCGGTCCGCTTCGCTCGAACCTCGCTATCGCTCCCCTCAGTCGTCGGCCTGCGCGCACTCCGTTCGCGCAGTGAACCGCTTCGCTCGGGCTTTTCGAGCCGTCCTCAGAAACGCTGCGCGTTTCTGATGTGCGAACGAGACGCCGCAGGCGTCTCGTTAACGCTCACTCGCGGATGCTGGTCAGTTGATTGTCCGTCTTACACTAACGGCCACGCTTCCTTTCTGTTCTCCCCGCGTTTCTCCAGTATGGCCGTCTCGACGACCGTCACGGGGTTCGTTGTGGGCGCGCTCATCGGCGCCGTCGCCACCGCCGCGGGGTCGTACTTCGTGTTCTGGCGGCGCCAGCGCGCCGAAACGTCACACCTGCGCGTCGCGCTCGCTCAGGAACTCGACTCACTCGAGTATCTGGACGAACTCGTCGAGTCCGGCGCGTACGAGGGCGTGACCACCGCAGTCGAGACGCCGGTGGTGTACGAGGCGAACGCGGGCGAACTCGGCCGCCTCTCTGAACGCGAGGTCGAGGCGCTCGTGGAGTTCTACGCGTCGCTGTACTGGCTCCGGGATCTCCAGGACCCCGAGGACAAGAAAGAGCGCATCGACGCCGTCGTCGAGCAGCGCCGGGCGGCGATTGACGCCGTGCAGAGTGCGTAGCGGCCGCGAGCACTCTGAGAGGAACACCGACGCACACTCTCGAACCCGCCGGCCTGGGCTGCCGTCTGGCCGACCAAACACTTTTGGTATCTGTTCACAAGGGCGGGGACGTATGCCCTCCAGACGAGCCGCGCTGGCGGTCGTAGCGATGCTCCTGCTCTCCGGGTGCTCGATGCTCGGCGGAACCGAAACCCCGGCCACGACCCGCGACGCCCCCGGCTTCCACGGATTCACGTTCGTCTCCGACACGGACGGAAAATCGTTCGACGCGACTGTTACCGTCACCAGAGACGGCACGCAACTGCTCCAGCGACAGGTGGGGAGCGACGGCACGGGAACCCACGTCGACCTCTCGTCGCTGAACGAGTCCGGGCCGTACACGGTGACGGTGAACACGACGCTGCCCGCGGCGGGTGGCGGGAACATGAGCGAGCGCGTCCGCGTGAACGGTACGCTCGGCACCGAAACGGTCGTGGACGTGACCTACCGCGGCATCGAGTTCCGGTCGCTTCGCCTTCCTCGCCAGGAGATGAACGAACCGCTGCGCTTCCGGAAGAACTCCGACCTCCACTTCGCCACGACCATCGTCGTCCACCACCAGGGGGAACTCGTCTACCGGAACACCGTCCAGCGCGAGGGAAGAGGGCCATTCGAACTCGCCGACCTGCCGGAGACCGGCGTCTACCGGGTCGCAGTCAGCGGCCCCGACCGAGAGCAGTGGGCCAACGACACCGTCATCCTTCGGCATCCGGACGCGAAACTGGTCGCTTCGCTGGACGCCGACGACCCCCAGATACGGGTGTACGGGCCGGACGAGTCGATGCCCCGAAACTGACGGCGGTCGCGGGTGCTCACTCGGGCTTGAGGCCGGCGTTCTGCACCCGCATCACGGATTCACCGTCCGCGAGGTTCGGCGCGTCGACGAGTTTCACGATGCGCTTGTCGGCCTTGGACTTCCGCAGGTACATGCGGAACGTGGACTTGTGGCCGAGGATGTTGCCACCGATGGGCTTCGTCGGGTCGCCGAAGAAGGAGTCCGGGTTGGACTGCACCTGGTTCGTAACGACGACAGCGGCGTTGTAGAGGTTGCCGACCTTGTCGAGGTCGTGGAGGTGTTTGTTGAGTTTCTGCTGGCGGTCCGCGAGCTCGCCGCGGCCGACGTACTCCGCGCGGAAGTGCGCGGTCAGTGAGTCGACACAGAGCAGTCGGACGGGGTAGTCGTCCTCCTCGTACTCGCCGGCGATCTCCTGGGCTTTCTCCGCGAGCAGCATCTGGTGGTTGGAGTTGAACCCCTTCGCGACGTGAATCATGTCGAGGAAGCTCTGGACGAGTTCGTCCATCGCGTCCTCGTCGTCCGGCGTTCCCTCGATTTCGCGCTCGTCCATCGCGGCCTGCAGCTGTTCGTCCTCGAGGCCGCGGACCATGTCGTCGATGCGCTCCGGGCGGAACGTGTCCTCGGAGTCGACGAAGATGGCGCGGCCGTGGAGGCCGCCCTGCTCCTTGGGGAGCTGGACGTTCACGGAGAGCTGGTGGGTGACCTGGGACTTGCCGGCGCCGAACTCGCCGTACACCTCGGTGATCGACTGGGTCTCGACGCCGCCGCCGAGCATCTCGTCGACTTCGTCGATGTTCCAGGAGAGCTTCCCGATCTGTTCGCGTCGTTCGAGGACGGTGCTACCGGTCTCGAACCCGCCGACGTCGGCGGCGTCGCGCGCCGCCTGGACGATGTCCGCAGCGGTGCTGTCGCCGACGTCCGCGGTGTTCGACAGTTCACCGGCGGACGCGACGGCGAGGCTCTGGAACGACTCGAACCCGTTCTCCCGCAGTTTCTCCGCTGTCGCGGGACCGACTCCAGGTAGTTCTTCGAGGTCAGCTTCGGGCATGTACACCTGGCTTGTCCCCACCACCGTATAAACACTCGTATACACCAAAGTGAAAGTGAAACTGGGCGTCGCCGGTGGCTGCTTCGGGGTGGCTCTCGGGCTACGGAGCCGACTCACTCCCAGGGGTGGCCGCCGTCGTGGTCCGGCCACAGCGGGTACCAGTACGCGGTGTCGTCCTCCACGTCGAGTTCACCGTCGAGCACCGACTGGAGTTTCACCTCGAGCGTCGAGTCCCGCTCGTTGCCCGGTCGCGGCGCGAACGGGTAGAACGTCCCGCGACGGAACGAGTACACCCAGTAGACGCGTTCGCCGTCGTTCTCGCCGCCGTCGCTGCCCTCCGTTCCTCCGCCTTCCGACTCGAACGCGAACACCGCGGCGAGCACGCGGTTACCGTAGCCACGCTCCTCCAGGGTGTCGGCGGCGACGTAGATGTCGGTGACGAGGCTCTCGAACCCCTCGCGCTCCGCGACCGCCCACGTGTAGCCGTGGCCGTCGACTCGCACGTCGCTGAAGCCGTCGCCCTCCAGGACGGCCTCCACGTCCCGGATCGCATCCCGAAAGTCCGTTGCGTCCATCGCGGAGAAACAGAGGCCCGCGACCGGCATCGGCGGGAACCCGAGGTCGGCCTCCATCGTCACCGAGGCGCTCGCCAACTGGAAGAGGTCCTCGGGGTCACCGGGGCGCGTGGCGTCGGATTCGGCAGCGACCGCGAGCAGTTCGCGGAGGCGGGAGAGCAGGCTCATCCGACGGTTTCGAGTTGTTTCTCGAGGTCGCGCAGTCGCTCCACGCGCTTCTCCGTGGTGGGGTGCGTGCGGAACAGACTGCCGACGAACCCCTGGCGGACGGGGATGACGAAGAACGCGTTCATCTCGGCCTGATTGCGCAGGTCCTCCTCCGGAATCCGGTCCATCCGCCCGTCGATTTTCATGAGCGCGGACGCGAGCGCCGACGGTCGCCCGGTGATGAGCGCGCCGCCGCGGTCCGCCGCGAACTCGCGGTACCGGGAGAGCGCGCGGATCAACACGAACGACAGCACCCAGACGACGAGGCTCGCCACGATGGCCACCGCGAACGACCCCTGCTGGCGGTTCCGCCCGCCGAACAGCCACCCCCAGCGCACGACGATGAACGCGAGCGTCGACAACAGCGACGCGAACGTCATCACCGCCATATCGCGGTTCTTCACGTGCGCGAGTTCGTGCGCGAGCACGCCCTCGAGTTCCTCCCGGGTGAGCAATCCGAGCAGGCCGGTGGTCACCGCGACGGCGGCGTGGTCCGCGGAGCGCCCGGTGGCGAACGCGTTCGGGTTGTTCGACTCCACGACCGCGACCTTCGGCTTCGGCAGGTCGGCCTGCTGGCTGAGCCGCGTCACCGCCCCGTGCAACTCGGGGTACTCGTTCTCACTGACCGTCTCGGCACCCATACTCAGCAGCGTCAGGCGGTCGCTGAAAAACCACTGCGCCACAGAGAACCCGCCCATCAGCACGGCTATCATCAGTATACCGCCGCCGGCGTACGCCGTGACGACGGCTGCGAACACGAGGAAGAGCGCGAACAGCAGGAACATCGTGAGTGCCATCCGAGCCCGCAACCCCCAGTCCGTCCGCCATTCCATACGATTGCTAACACGTCGTCCGGGTTAAACCGTGCGCCGAACGAGCGCGGCGGGAGCGGCCAGCGGCAGGTATCGGATGCGTATCCGCAACAACGGTTAACGAGATGCGAAGCGACGAACGGCACATGCAACGGAGACAGTTCGTCGCCGCGGTCGCAACTGCTACGACGGCCGTCGTCGCCGGCTGTGGGTTCCCCGGCGGCGGTGAGGGTGAGGACGGTGGCGGCGGGGAAGGTGGCGACGGAGGCGGCGAAGGTGGCGGTGGCGAGGAGGGTGGCGGTGGCGAGGAGGGTGGCGGTGAAGAGGGGGCTATCGCCGGACCGCCGCAGTCCGGGCCACGGACGGGCGGCTGACGCGGCTCAATCCGTGAACGGGCGGCTTGCGCGGTTCGGGCCGGAACGGACGGCTGAAACGTTCACGATGACGGATAGACGGCCGCGTTAGGTGTGTTCCGCCGTCGGTTGGAAATCCGCGACTCTGTTGAAGCCCTCATCAATTGATACATGTTGCCCCGGTTTCGGCCAGTACAGGCGGTCTAATTCGCGAGATGAGTGTGTTGGGGCACTGTGCTATCGGCCTATGAGTTCCAGTATCCGTCTGCGAATGTCCTCGGCCGAGTCATATGTTTGGTCATCAGTTGAAGAGAGTACGTCCTGCAGGGGTTTCTTGCCGCCCTGCGTTTCAAGTTCGTACTCGCCATAGGCCGCAACCAACTCAGTTGTCGTGGCTGGATAGTCGTGCGACTTGAGCGCTTCATCAAGATCACCAAGCCGCCGGCTTTCGTCATCAAACAGCGGTTCCTTTTCATCGCCGCGGGCCTGGGCCTCCTCTAATTCTCGCTCACGCTGACGATTCTCTTCACGATCCGCTTGCTCATCTCGACCCTGTTTATCATCTGCCATGTACACCAGTAGGAGATCCAGGCGAATATAACTCTCGGCGGTTGGTTCGCAACCCTACTTACCGAATTTCACCAGATGTAGTGTATGATTAATAGTGTTTCAACAGGGCCAAATCCACAGATTCACACTCCGCAGCGCCGAACGGCCGTACATGACCACGCTACGAGTCGCGGGCGGGCGCGTCCTCCACCCCGACATGACTGTCGAAGAGGCCGACGTGCTCGTCGACCAGGACAGCGGCGAGATTCTGGACGTCGGGGAGGTCGAGGCGGGCGACGAGACGCTCGACGCGGACGGCTGTCTCGTGATGCCGGGGCTGGTGAACGCCCACGGGCACGCCGCGATGACGCTGCTGCGCGGGTACGCCGACGACAAGCCGCTGGGTGACTGGCTCCAGGAGGACATCTGGCCGGCGGAGGGCGAGTTCACCGCCGAGGACGTGCGAGCGGGCGCGGAACTCGCGCTCGTGGAACTGATCAAGTCGGGGACGACGGCGTTCGCGGACATGTACTTCCACGTCCCGGAGGTCGCGAACGCCGTCGAGCAGTCCGGGATGCGCGCGAAACTCGGACACGGCGTCGTCACTGTGGGGAAAGACGAGGAGGCGGCGCGACTCGACAACGAGGAGAGCCTGGAGATAGCGCGGGAGTTCGACGGCGCGGCCGACGGCCGCATCAAGACAGCGTACATGCCCCACAGTCTCACGACCGTCGACGAGGACCTCCTCCGCGAGTACGTCGCGGAGGCCCGCGAGGCTGGCGTGAGTGTGCACTTCCACGCGAACGAGACACGCGACGAGGTCGACCCCATTCTGGAAGAGCGCGGCGAGCGACCGCTCGAGTACGCCGACGATGTGGGGATGCTGACGGCGACTGACTTCTGCGCGCACGGCGTCCACACCGACGAGACGGAGATCGAGTTGCTCGCCGAGCGCGGAACGAGCGTCGTCCACTGCCCGGCGTCGAACATGAAACTCGCGTCCGGGATGGCGCCCGTGCAGGCGATGCGCGAGGCGGGCGTGACCGTCGCGCTCGGCACCGACGGCGCGGCGTCGAACAACGACCTCGACCTGTTCGACGAACTCCGGGACGCCGCGATGCTCGGGAAACTCGCAGCAGACGACGCCGCCGCGGTGCCCGCCGAGGCCGCCGTGGAGATGGCGACCGCGGGCGGCGCCGAGGCGCTTGGCTTCGACAGCGGGCGCATCGAACCGGGCGCGAACGCCGACCTCGCGGTCGTGGATTTCTCCGCGCCGCACCTCACGCCCGTCCACGACCACGTCTCTCACCTCGCGTACGCCGTCACCGGGGGCGACGTGCGCCACACGGTCTGCGACGGGCGCGTGCTGATGCGGGACCGCGAGGTACTGACACTGGACGAGACCCGCGTCCGAAAGCGCGCCGCCGAACAGGCCGCGGGTGTGGTCGACCGCGCCGAGGAGCGATAGTCGGCCCGACCGCTCTCTGTTTCGGCGATAGCATTCCGTAAATATCTCTATCCGTTGGCCAAAACCTTTATTTCGGATTGTCTGGTAATGAACTGGTTACAATGTCAGAACAGAGGCACACGTTACTGGTCGTCGCTCTCGTCGTCGTCGGGAGCATCGCTGCCGTCTCCGGGGGCGCTGCGGCAGCGAGCGCGGTGACGGTCGACGGCGAACAGGCAGACGACGGAACGGTGACGGTCACCGTCACACAGAACGGCACCGCAGTGTCGAACGCGACCGTCGAGGTCGAGGCGCTGAACAACACCACCTACGCCGGCGTCGGCACCTACACCACGGGCGAGAACGGCACGGTGGGACTGACGGCGCCCGAGCGAAACGTCACAGTCGAACTCACCGCGTTCGCGCACAACTCCTCCGACACGACGACGCTGTCGCTCGTCGCGTCCACGGGGAACGAGACCGACGACGCGGCCAACCAGTCGGATTCGTTCGGCCTCCTGGTGTCGAACTACGTCCAGGTGCTCCAGAACGAGAGCAACATGAGCGGGCAGACCATCGCGGACTTCGTCACGTCGAACAACCCCGGCGCCGACCACCGCTCGGAGAACGCCAACCCCGGTCCGAAGGACGGTTCCGGTGAGGCTCCCGGCAATGGCCACGGCAAACCCGAGGGAACCTCTGGTAACGGCCATGGCGGCCCTGACGGCGACCACGGGAAGCCCGACGACGCGGGCAACGGCAACGGCAACGGCCACGGCCACGGTAACGCACCCGGCAACAGCACCGAGTCCGGCGACAAGTAGTCCCAGTCGTCGCTACCGACGCTGTCGAAACACGCCGTCCGAACGGTGCTAGCGGTGCAGCAGAAGGCGGTCTGGTTCTACCACTCTAGTCGCCCGTCCTGAACGACGCGGGGAATCCCGGCGGGGTCGACCTGACACAGGTCGGCGTCGTAGTCGACGACGCCCAGGCCGTCCATCATCGGCAGGTGGCTGTGGTGGAGCGATATCACTACGCGGTCTACGACCTGCTCGCCGACCGGTTCGCCGCCCGTTTCCTGGCGTGCGATCTCCGCTGCCAGGTCTTCGACTTCGACTGTGTCCCGCCGTTGTGCGAGGAGCGCGAGCGCCAGGCGGCGTTGCTCCTCCGCCAGCAGGCGGTGCTTGTCACTCGCTGACAGGTCGGCTGTGCGAACGCACTCCTCCATCGTTTCGGCAGTAGATTGGGACATTGTGTTTCTCGTTTGGCGTCTGCCAGCCAGACGTAGGGACGAAGTTGCTCCTCACCCCTAAGGCTGCTCTGTAAGTGATTAGGTGTCGTCGTCGACGGCGCTAGCCCGGAGACCGGAATTCGAGAGTCAGTTACCTACTGGGTAGTCACGAGCTAGCTGCCGGGTCGTTTCCACCAACTCCCTGGTACGTCCCCTCCATCGACGGAGGTTTAGTTGCTCGACAGCCAGTACGGTTGTCAATGACCTCCGGAGAACTGACCGACGCGCTCCGGGAGGCGCTCGACGTCTTCGAGGCGTCCGGGACGCCGCTGAGCACGCCCGAGGTGGCGGACTCTCTGGACCTCGGGCGGCGGAGCACCTACGAGCGACTGGAGCGTCTTGTCGACCAGCACCGACTCGAGACGAAGAAGGTCGGGGCGAACGCCCGCGTGTGGTGGCGGCCGTCGACAGCGTCCGCCCCGGCGCCAGACGCACCGACTGCCGGGACGGCCTCCGACGAGCCCACTCCCCGAAGCGACGCAGACCAGGGGGAATCAGGTGGAGCGAGCACGGAGTACCGCGCGCAGTACCAGCGACTGGTCGACAACATCCCGGGCGTGGTGTACCGGTGTACGAACGAACCCGGGTGGCCGATGGAGTTCGTCAGCGACGGCTGTCGTGACCTCACGGGGTACGACGCCGGCGCCGTCGAGTCGGGGACGGTCAGCTGGGGCGGGGACGTCATCCATCCGAGTGACCGCGACCGCGTCCGAGAGAAAGTCCAGTCAGGGCTCCACGAGGGCGAACAGTTCACCGTCCAGTACCGCGTTCGGACGCCCGCGGGCGACGACCGCTGGGTGTGGGAGCGAGGGCGGGTGGACCCAGACGCGGACGGCTCCGCGCCGGTCATCGAGGGCATCGTCACGGACATCACCGAGCAGAAGACGGCCGAGCAGGAACTCCGCGAGCGCGAACGAGAACTCCAGGCGGAGAAGTCGTTCACGGAGAGCCTGTTCGACGCTCAACCGGGTCTCGTGTACGCGTACAACACCGAGCGGGAGTTTCTCCGGTGGAACGACCAGTTCTCCGAGGTGACCGGCTACAGCGACGAGGAGATCGCCGACATGCGTCCCCGCGAGTTCATCACGGACGACGCGAACGACGAGATGACCGCCGCCATCGATGCGGTGCTCGAGGACGGGGAGACCGTCACCGTCGAACTGCCGCTGGCGACCGCCGACGGAGACACCATCCCCTACCAGTTCAGCGCCGCGCCACTCACCGACGGCGGAGGCCAGACGATCGGTCTCACGGGGGTGGGCCAGGACGTCAGCCGACTCAAGTCACAGACCCGACAGCTCGAACGCCAGCGCGACGAACTGGCCGCCGAACTCGACGAGGTGTACCGACGCATCGACGACGCCTTCTTCGCCCTCGACGAGGACTGGCGGTTCACGCACGTCAACGACCGGGCCGAGGTGCTCCTCGACCGTCCGGGCGAGGAACTCCTCGGGCAGCGCGTCTGGGACGTGTTCTCCGAGGCCGTCGGTTCGACCTTCGAGGACGCGTACAGGCGGGCGATGGAGCACCAGGAACCCGTCTCCTTCGAGGAGTACTACGAACCACTGGAGGCGTGGTTCGAGGTGCGAGCGTACCCTTCGGAGTCGGGGCTCTCGGTCTACTTCAGTGACGTTACCGGGCGCAAACAGCGCGAACAGGAACTCGAGGAGTCAGAGCAGCGATACCGGGCGGTCGTCGAACACTTCCCGAACGCGGTCATCGCGCTCTTCGACGAGACGCTCGAGTACACGCTCGCCGGCGGCACCCTCTTCGAGCAGTTCGACGTCGACCCCGGGGAGATGATGGGTGACCCGGTCGGGACGGTGGTCGACGACGCGGAACTCCGGGAGACGATAAAATCGCACTACCGAACCGCGTTCGACGGTGAAACCAGTCGGTTCGAGTTCGAGTGGAACGGCCGCGTTCTGCGGATACAGGTCGCCCCCGTGACCGGCGACAGCGGCGACGTGTTCGCCGGCATGGTGATGCTTCAGGACGTCACCAACCAGAAGGAGTACGAGCGACACCTCCAGGAGGCCAAATCACAACTGGAGACCGCGACCGAGGCGGGAACCGTCGGCACCTTCGAGTGGAACGTCCGGGACGACGAGGTGGTCGGCGGGCCGTCGTTCGCCAAACAGTTCGGATTCGCCCCGGAGGTCGCCCGCGAGGGCGTCCCGCTCAACGACCTCCTCTCGTCCATCCACCCGGACGACCGGGAACGCGTCGAACGCAAGATCGAGGCGGCAGTCGAGTCCTGTGGCGAGTACCACACCGAGTACCGGGTCGAGAACATCGACGGCGAGTACCGGTGGGTGGTCGCTCGCGGACACGTGGCGGCCGACGATGGCGACCCCGTCTCGTTCCCCGGCGCGATCACCGACATCACGGAGCGGAAACAGGCCGAACTCGAACTGGAGCGACACAGGGAGCAACTCGCCGCGCTGAACAACGTCAACGACGCCGTCCGCGACGTCACCGACGCGGTCATCGACCAGTCCACCCGCGAGCAGATCGAGACCGTCGTCTGCGAGCGACTGGCCGCGTCGGACTCCTACCAGTTTGCGTGGATCTGCGAGGTCGACCCGCGGACGGAGTCGATCGTCGAACGCGCGGAGGCCGGCGTAGAGGGGTATCTCGACGACATCTCGCTCTCGTTGAACCCGGACGACTCGACCGGACAGGGCCCCGCCGCGACCGCCATCCGGACGCGGAAGATACAGGTCGCGAACGCGTTCGAGGACGCCGACTTCGAGCCGTGGCGCGAGCACGCTCAGGAGTACGGCTACCAGACGTCGGCGGCCATCCCCATCGTCCACGAGGGCACCCTGTACGGCGTGCTGGGCGTCTACTCGGAACGGCCGGCGGCGTTCGTCGGCGAGGAGCGAACCGTGGTCGGACAACTCGGCGAGATCGTCGGGCACGCCATCGCCGCGACCGAGCGCAAGCGTGCGCTCATGAGCGACGAGGTCGTCGAACTCGCGTTCCACATCCCGGACCTCTTCGAGGCGCTCGACGTGCCGGCGCCGAAGGACGGGAACGTCACGCTCGACCAAGCCATCCCGGTCGGCGACGGCGAGTTCCTCGTCTACGGCACCGCGACGCCGGACGCCGTCGACACCGTCACCGCCCTCGTCGAGGCGATCCCACACTGGACGGCGGTGACCGTCCGCTCGGAGGGCGACCCGGTGTCGTTCGAACTCCGGTTGAACGACCCGCCGGTGCTCTCCACGGTCGCGTCGCTGGGCGGCTACGTCGACAGCGCCGTCTTCGCCAGCGGCGACTGCCAGTTGACGATCCACCTCGCGCCGACCGTCGACGTCCGCCACGTCATCGACACCGTCGAGCGGACCTATCCGGGGGTACAGATGCGACGCCGACAGCAGGTCAGCCTCGCACGCGACGACGCCATCGACGCACAGCGACGCCTCGCGTCGGACCTCACGGACCGCCAGCGAACCACGCTGGAGGCGGCCTACCACGCGGGGTTCTTCGAGTGGCCCCGCGACGCCTCCGGGGAGGATGTCGCCGAGTCACTCGGCGTCGCGCCGCCGACGTTCCACCAGCACCTCAGGAAGGCCCAGAAGAAGGTGTTCGACGGGTTGCTCTCGCGGTCGCCCTCCCGCTCCGAGTAACGGTGGTCTGCTCGCTCGCCGCACGCTCTGACACCTTCGGTAGCGTTTTCAAGCCGCTCCGCCTTCCTCCGGTATGGACACCGCGTCGCCACTCAGCGACCGCCTCGAGGACCCCGAGACAGCGCGGGAGTCGGGGCGCAAGAAGATCGACTGGGCGTTCGAACACATGCCGATCCTCACCGCGCTCCGCGAGGAGTTCGAGGCCGACCAGCCCCTGTCCGGCGAGACGGTCGGGATGGCGCTCCACGTCGAAGCGAAGACCGCAGCGCTCGTCGAACTGATGGCCGACGCCGGCGCCGAGGTCGCCATCACCGGCTGCAACCCGCTGTCGACGCACGACGACGTCAGCGCCGCGCTCGACGCGCACCCGAACATCACCTCCTACGCCAAGCACGGCGTCGACGACGACGCCTACTACGAGGCCATCGAAGCCGTCATCGCCCACGAACCCACTGTCACCGTGGACGACGGCGGCGACCTCGTCTTCCGCATCCACGAGGAACACCCCGACCTCATCGACACCATCGTAGGCGGCACCGAGGAGACCACCACGGGCGTCCACCGCCTCCGCGCGATGGACGACGACGGCGCGCTCGACTACCCCGTGTTCGCCGTCAACGACACGCCGATGAAGCGCCTCTTCGACAACGTCCACGGCACCGGCGAATCCTCCCTCGCGAGCATCGCCATGACCACGAACCTCTCGTGGGCCGGCAAGAACGTCGTCGTCGCCGGCTACGGCTACTGCGGGCAGGGCGTCGCGAAGAAGGCCGCCGGCCAGAACGCCCACGTCATCGTCACCGAGATCGACGAACGCCGCGCGCTCGAAGCCCACATGGAGGGCTACGAGGTGCTCCCCATGGACGAGGCCGCCGAGAAAGGCGACGTCTTCGTCACCACCACCGGCAACCGAGACATCATCACCGCCGACCACTTCGAGTCGATGCAGGACGGCGTCGTGCTCGCGAACGCCGGCCACTTCGACGTCGAGATCGACCTCGATGCCCTCTCCGACCTCGCCGACGCCGAACAGGAGGTCCGGGACGGCGTCCGAGAGTACGAACTTGCGGACGGCACCCGCATCAACGTACTCGCGGAAGGCCGCCTCGTCAACCTCGCCACCCCCGTCAGCCTCGGCCACCCCGTCGAAGTCATGGACCAGTCCTTCGGCGTGCAGGCGGTCTGCGTGCGCGAACTCGTCGAGAACGGCGACCAGTACGGCCCGGGCGTCCACGAAGTCCCGGACGAACTCGACCGCGAACTCGCCGCCATCAAACTGGACGCGGAAGGCGTCGAACTCGACGAACTCACCGACGAACAGGCCGAATACGTGAACTCCTGGCAACACGGCACCTAGCGACCGTTTACGCTGCGCTCGCGGCCCGAAGCGCCGCTCGCTCGGTAAAAGCTCGGCCAAAAGCACTCCTCCTTCGGTCCGTCCGTTTCACTCACTCCCCTCAGTCGTCGGCCTCTGCTCACTCGCTCACGGCACTTCGTGCCGCTCGCGCATTCCGAGGCGCGTAGCGCCTCGCGACGTTCCCAGAGTGAACCGCTTCGCTCGGGTTCTACCGAACCGCTCGCTCGCGGATGCTGGTGGCTGCCGGTTGTTTCACTCCTCGAAAACCGTAGAGACGCGCGCGTTCTCTTTGAGTCGGATGCCGCCGTCGGCGACGGTGAGCGGCATCGGGTCGAGCGTGGCCGTGTAGACACCGGGGTGGAAGGCGCCGCGGTGACGGAGTTCGTCGCGAGTCTGAACGCGGAGCGGGTCACCCTCGGTCAGGGACTCGTTGTACTCGAGGAGGTACGTACCGCCGTCGAGATTCCACCACTCGTAGTCGTCGTCCTCGTTGTGGAGCTCGGTGTCGACGGCGTCGATGTCCGTGGGCTCGAGTTCGCCGCCGCCGAAGTCCACGCGCCCTGGTTTCCGGGCCTCGTAGACGTCAGCGACCGTGAGGTCGAGGCCGCGCTCGTGTACCTGGGTGTCCTCGTGGACGATGCCCTCGACGCGCTCAGTGAGGTCGGAGGCAGTCATACGCGGGCGCAGATACGGCCGGGCGCCGGAAAACCGTTGGCTGGCTAGTCGCTGCCGCGAACCGTGTGGCCGTACTTCAGAAGGGCGACGAACACCGTCCCGCCGACCGCGTTGCCGACCGTCGAGAGCGCGAGGAACCCAGCGTACTCGGCGAACGTGATGCTCGGCGAGACGAGCGCGCCGGCCAGCACCTCGACGTTCCCGGCGATGGAGTGCGGGAGGTGTGCGATGCCGATGCCGAACGTCACCAGCCAGACGAGGAAGATGCGCGCGAGCGTCTCCTGGGCGGCGGTGAGGAGCCACGAGAGCAATCCCATCATCCACCCCGCGAGGACGGCCCCGGCGAACAGGATCCACGCCCGGTGATCCACGAGATCTGTGGCGATGTCCGCGAACACCGCCGGGTCGACGGTGCCGTAGGCCGGGGCGAGGAACACCATCGCGACGGCAAATATCGACCCGCCGAGGATGTTCCCCGCGTACACGAGCACCCACAGCCGACCGACCTGTCCGACGCTCGCCCGTCCGTCGATCGCCGGCAAACTGGCGCGCGTCGTGTGCTCCGTGAACAACTCCGAGCGACCGCCGATGACGAAGATGAAGCCGACCGCGTACGCGTTGGCCAGGACGATGCGGGTCAGCGGCTCTCCCCACGCACCCCCGACGAGTGTCAACAGGACCGCCATGAAGAACGGCCCGAACCCGATGTCGAGTCCCGCCGACAGTCCGGACAGAAAGAGCCCGCTGGACCGCCGCTCGAGTTCCTCCAGTCCCTCCTCGATCTCCTCGGCGAGAATCTCCTGTTTCGATTTCTGGCCACCCCCGGTGGATTCACCGCCGATGCGTTCGTTGAGTTCTTCTTTGGCCACTACCCCAACAGTCTACGTGTTTGCGGAAAAGCGGCGCGGCAGTCTCCAGTTCGCCCTCGCGCACCCGGAACCGCATTCGAGCACCTGATGTTGCGCGCGTGACCCGCCGGCAGCTTCACTTCCACTGCGCTTGCGCGGCACTTAACACGCCGAAGAGCCGAGTCCACGTGTGACCGACGCGACGGACCACTGCCGGACGACTCGTCTGCCGACTCCACGCTCGCGGCGACGCCGGCCTCGAGCGCACGCGGTGCGCGAACCCGCCAACGGATGGGGTAGCGATGGCTAATTCGAACGCCAAGGGCGACCGCAGGGAGCGGGAACTCGTGAACGAACTCGACGACCGCGACTTTGCGGTGATGCGCGCGCCCGCCAGCGGCAGCGCCACGGACCGCGAACTCCCGGACGTGCTCGCGGGGAACGCCGACCGGTTCTACGCCATCGAGGCGAAATCCAGTTCGGGCGACCCGATCTACCTCACGGGCGAGGAGGTCGAGGCGCTCGTCTACTTCTCACGGAACTTCGGCGCGAAACCCCGCATCGGCGTGCGCTTCGACCGCGAGGGCTGGTACTTCTTCCACCCTGCGGACCTCCACGTCACAGACGGCGGGAACTACCGCGTCAAGAAGGAGACGGCGCTCGCGGACGGTACGGACATGGAGGAACTCACCGGCGGGCCGGAGAAGGCGGACCTCGACGACTACTGACCGGCGCCGCTACCTGCTCGGGCGTCGCGCTACTGGCCGGCGCGCCGGAGCCGGCCGCGAGGGAACGAGTACCGCTTCAGGTCGCCCGGCGAGACGTCGTCGGGTGACACGCCCCGGCGGAGCGGGTAGAGCACGTCCACGACGACGTCCTCGGGGTCGTAGCTCTGGTTCGAGAAGTGGTCCGCGACCGACCACCCGCGCTCGGGAATCCGGACCTCGTTCGCGCGGTCGTCGGTGCTCTCGACGACCACGAGCAGGCTATCCGTCTCGCGGTCCACGACCGTCTCACCCGTCCGGAGCGTACACCGCCCACAGTAGACGGGGTCGGGGCTGTTCTCGGGCGCGAAGAACTGCCGGCCGCAGTCCGCGCAGGTGGCTTCGCGCTGGCCGGGCGCGGGAACGCGGCCTGCGGTCACCTCGATGGCGACCCGGCGAAGATGCTTGCAGCGCGTCCCCCGGTACTGGTGGTCCGGGCACGTACACCGCCCCTCCTCGAGGTCGACCGTGTACTCGTGTCCCGAGGGCGTCGACACCTCGTAGATACCGCCCCCGATGGCGGTGACCCGGATGGGCTCCTGGCGCGCGCGTCGGGCGCGCTCGTCGGTCGATCGATTGCGCGCTCCCGTCTCACTCATACTCCACTGTACGCCCTCGAGCGCCCTAAAGACCCCAAATTCGGAAGATGCTTAAGGCCGAGAGGGCGTCGAAAACCTGCCGTAGAAGGCCTGAAGAGACGATCAGCTCTCGTCAACCTCCCCCGGCTATCACTCCGGCGAACGGCGGGTACGGCTTCGAAGCGCTTTTGCCCGGGCCGCGGAAATCCCGGGGTATGTCCGAGTCGCTGTCCGCCCTCACCGAGGCGGGTATCGCCGTGGGTGCCGTGGCCGTCTTCGTCGCTATCCTCTCCGTCGCCGGCACGATGGGCGACAACGGCCTCACGGAGACGGGCGCGTTCACCGTCGTCGGCGGCATCGTCGCGTTCATCCTGCTGATGGCCGGCGTCGGCTACTGGATCTCTACGAAGGAGTGACTCCGGCTTCCGAACGCCTCACTCTGTTCTGTCGACGGAGCGGCCGTCTCTGAGACGCTCCAGGTCCGTCTGGTCCGTCCCCACCTGCTTCGTCTCGGGGTCGTACTCGATGACGCCGACCTCGGCCAACCGCGGCAGGTGAACGTGGTGGAGCGCAACCGCAACGTCGTCTGCTTCCTCCCGGCCATCCGGGGCGGCCTCACGGGTGGCGACTGCTTCAGCGAGTCGTTCGAACCGGACCGGGCCGTCTGCGTCCGCGAGAACGCCACAGACGATCCGCCGCCGCTTCGCCGACAGCAACCTGTACCGTTCGGTGTCGCTCAGGTCTACTGTCGCGAGCAGTTCTTCGTAGTTCTCCAGTGTCGACGTGGACATAGTGCTTTGAGGGCAACCGACTCCCGAACTTCGTACGCGAAACGACCTTAGTACAGATAAATGTTCTATATAAAATTATCATCATGGATGGCTATAGAACTCTTCTGGCGCCTGCTTTTCCACCTCGAGGCTCACTCCTTCGCTGCGCTCAGTCGTCGGCCTCGCTTTCCGCCCGTTCGTCGCTGTCCCGCCAATCTTCCAGTTCCTCGCCGTCGGCGTCGTCCAGTTTCGCCTCGTAGTACGACAGCGGGTGGCTGATAGCGTCACACAGGTCGTCCGGGTTCGTACAGTCCCCGTAGGCCTTCATCGTCGCACACGACGGCGCGGTGTACTCCGTCGGACTGGATTCGCCGCGGATGTGGTCGGTCTGGTAACGCGTCATCTCCTCGCCGAACCCCGGATTCACGGAGTAAATTTCGACGATCTCGTCGGTCGTCAAGCCGACGTTCGCGAGGAACGCCGTGATGGCGAACCGGGAGTGATGGGGGAGATGTTCGCCGCGCTGCACCTGGTCGAGGAGGTGTTGCATGCACGGCGGGAACAGGTCCGGAACGACGGTGTCAATCTCCCGCGTGAGGTCCATGTCCGAGAGCACGTCACGGATGGCGTTCGCCTCCGTCTCCAGTGGTTCCTCGATGCCCTCGGGCACCGACAGCGGCAGGTCCTCGGCGACGCGGTCCCGCACCGCCTGCTCGAGGAGCGCGTCGAGTTCGTTCTCCGTGACCGGGACGCGTCCCCCGTCCAGCGCGCGATTGACGAGTCGCCAGCCGTCCGCGCGCAGCGACGACGCCAACAGCAGGTACGTCGGCACGTCCACGTTGTACCCGCGGTCGGTCGCGTGGACGTGGTCCGTAAGGTCGAACTCGCGGAGCAACGCCGCACGCGAGAGACTCGCGTCACTCCCGACGCTCTTGAGCTCCGTCTCGTCAGTCTCGTCCGTCGTGAATCGGTCGTGGGCTGCATCTGCCTCCGCGTCGGCGTACTTCCGCACGAGTACGTGTTCGTCGACGACGGAGACGAGCACGCGCGCAACCGGATAGGAGAGCAGTTCCACGCGGTCCGAGCGCGCGCGCTCGCCGATGTCGCCAGCGGTGAGCGCGCCGACCACGCGCTCTCGCGCGCGTTCGACGACGGCGTCGTCTTCCGCGACGACGCGTCCGAGGTCCACGCCGGCCTCCTGGACGGCCGCGCGGGACTCACCGAGGAACGGATATCGAGCGTGGCGCGCGTTCATCGCTCGCACGTTTGCGAGCGGACGCCGATAAACGCCCCGGGTCTGCGCCGACCGAAGCGTTATCCCACCTGGGCGCCGTCACGTCGCGTATGTTCGCCCGCGGGTCCTGGAGGTACACGTACGCGCTCCCGCTCGCAGTCGTCGGGTTGGCGCTGCTCGGCCTCTCCTCACTGTGGGGGGTGCCGGTGCTCGCGCTCGCGGGGTTCGTGGTCTGGTTCCACCGCGACCCCGAGCGCACCACCCCGGTCGAGGCGGGCGTCGTCGCGCCAGCGGACGGCAAGGTGTCCGTGATCCGCGAGGAGGACGGCCGCGTGCGCGTCGGCGTGTTCATGAACGTCCACGACGTGCACGTCAACCGCGCACCGCTCGACGGCACCGTCGAAGCCGTCGACCACCGCGCCGGCGGCCACCGCCCCGCCTTCGACAAGGAGTCCGAACACAACGAGCGCGTCCGCGTCGAGTTCGACGGCTTCGCGGTCGTGCTCATCGCGGGCGCGTTCGCCCGTCGCATCCACCCCTACGTCGAGTCGGGCGACACCGTTGCGCGCGGGGACCGGATCTCGCACATCTCCTTCGGGAGTCGCGCCGACGTCGTTCTGCCCGAGCGCTACGACCGCGCGGACGTACTCGTCGAGGACGGTGACTCGGTCACCGCGGGCGAAACCTGTCTCGCACAACGCGAGGCGTGAGTGCTGGTCCGCGTCCCGTCACCGACGCGGTCACACGAACGTCACGCCGACGATACCCTCCGCGAGCTCGTCCGTCGACCGGATCTCGCCCGTCTCGTAGGTCTGTCCGGGTTCGACGTCCGCAGACTCCGGGACGAAGAACAGCACGCGCTCGTTCGTGTTTCCGTACCGGATGACGCGCGTCTCGTACCCCCGCCAGTAGCGGTCCACGAGAAACGCTTCTCCCTCCTGGATGGGCGTTTCGGGCGTGTAGTCGAGCGGGTTCGATACCACCTCGAAGCGCGCGTCCGGGTGGAAGTCACTGGCGTAGATCCGCGCCAGCGCGTCGGCTTCCTGTTCGGTCGAGGCGCCCCGAACGCCCGGCAGTCCGAACGCGAGCGCCGCGGCGGTGAGCGCACCCGCCTGCACGGCCGCTCGGCGGGACAGTGACGGACTGATGGTGTCGTCGTCTGGAGGCATAGTGAACGCCCGGATTGACGGGTCCGTCGCCGAAAGGCGTCGTGACGAGTTCGTGTGCCGGCGCGTGCAGGATGGCGTCCGGAACGTTGCCGGTGGGACGCTGCGCTGTCCGGGCGAGTAAACTTTGTACCGGGGCGCTAGACGCTGTGCCATGACTCGACCCGACGACCCGGTGTTCGACCGGGTCGCAGACGAGATGGCGGCGCACCTCGCTGACGACGGCACCGGCCACGACATGCACCACGTGTGGCGCGTCTGCCGCGTCGGCACGCGCATCGCGGAGGCGGAGGGCGCGGACTCACGAATCGTCGGCGTTGCTGCGCTCGTCCACGACCTTCACCGCGTGCGTGGCGACGACTTCACGCACCCCGAGGAGACCATCCCCGAGGTCCGCGACATCTTCGCCGCGGCAGACGTGCCCGAGGAACTCGTCGACCCGGCGTGCCACTGTGTGGCCGTCCACGAGGAGTACGGTTTCGAGGACGACCCGATGGCCGCCGAAACCGTGGAGGCCGAGGTACTCCAGGACGCCGACAATCTGGATGCCATCGGTGCCATCGGCGTCGCTCGCGCGTTCCAGTTCAGCGGCTCGCACGGCAACCTCCTCTGGGACCCCGACCGCCCGTTCCCCGACGACGATGCCTACGAGAAGGAGGGTTTCGCCGACTCTGACCAGCCGGCCAGCACGCTTCACCACTTCCACTCGAAACTCCTCCGCCTCCACGAGAACATGAACACGGAGACCGGACGGGAGATTGCTGCGGAGCGCCACGCCTTCCTCGAGGAGTTCGTCGAGCGCTTCGAGGCGGAGTGGTACGGCTCGAAGTAGCTCGGTCGGTTTCACCGACCGAAACGCTTGCTCGGACTCACATAGTTGCGAACAGACGACGGTATCCGTTCTTCAGGCCGGGTCGTCGCGCTCCCGCCTCGGCCGACCTAGACAAGCAGTCAACGCATGACCGGGGTTGGTTCCGTCCTCCTATTTGAATCTACGCAGCCGGTAGTGGTCGGCAGTCGAATTAGCCGGTAGCCACCAGCATTCGCGGGCCGAGCGGTTCGGTAGAACCCGAGGCACGCGATTCACTCTGGGAACGTCGCGAGGCGCTACGCGCCTCGGAATGCGCGAGCGGCACGAAGTGCCGTGAGCGAGTGAGCAGAGGCCGACGACTGAGGGGAGTGAGTGAAACGAACGGACCGAAGGAGGAGTGTTTTTATCGTAGCTTTTGCCAGAGCGCGCCGTAGGCGCGCTCGCAGCAAAAGGTACCTAGTCGGACTGGATGCGCGGCGCGAGCATGTAGGTGACCCGGCCCTGGGCCTCCGCAATATCGAAGTGGAGCTTGACGGGGAACTCCTCGCCGAGGTCGAGTTCGACTTCGGCGTCCTTCGGGATGGCCTTGTTCATGTCCTTGAGGTAGTCGAGGCTGAACAGGCTGTTGGCGGGGCTGACGTCGAGGTCGATGAGGTCGTCGCGGCCGAGTTCGAGGTGGACGTCGTCGGTATCGCCTTCGGCCTCGACGTAGAACTCCTCGGCGTCGGTGTCGACGCCGAGCGCGATGTGGTCCGAGACCATGTCGGCGGCGCGGACGGCGCGGTCGAGGTCGGCGCCTTCGAGGACGACGTGCGCGGAGAGGTCGTCGCCGAGGTCGGGAATCTCGGGTTCCTGGCGGATGGAGTCGGGGTCGATGAGCGCGAGCGTGTACTCGAGGCCCTCGATCTGGATGTGGAGTTTGCGGGTCTCCTCGTCGAGTTCGAGCTGGACGAGCTGGCCGGCGTCGGCCATCCCGGCGATGTCCTCGAGTCGGGAGAGATTGACGCCGATGACGCCGCCGTCGGCCTCGTAGGATTCGAACGCAGCAGCTCCGAGGTCGAGTTCGACCATGCCGACGTTCGCGGGGTCGACGGCGAGAATGGAGATGCCGTCCTCGTCGAGGTGGATCTTGCATTCGTCCACCAGAACGCTCACGGAGTCGAGTGCGGTCCGGAGCGTGTCGGCGTCTACAATCGCCTTGAACATGTTGCCAATCGCTACGAAATCCGGGAATAAAAACCCCTGCGGTACGCGTGCGCGCGAGCCGGCTTGGCGTGGACGCCTTCGTCCGGTGGTTCTCGACGGGCGGGTTCGTGTCCTCGACTGGTGACTGCCAGCGGCAATCGCAGCGTTTTGGTGGGCTGTTTGGGCCAGTTTGGTGCGCGCGGTCTGATGCGGGAGTTTGGTGTGATCAGTCTAGTGTGGCCAGTTAGTGTAGACGGTCTAGCGGGGGTAGTTTGTCGCGCGCAACCGGAGACCGCCTGGTGGGAGGTTCGACAGCAAGGTTGCAGGCTGGTTACCGCGTGGGGTCCCCGAAGCACCCGGGTTAATTGGGCTTAATTGGGGTTCTCGAGCCCGAAAGCCGGGTTGAGGACTTCCCCCTTTTAGGAGGTGGTGGGACGTGGAGGTCGAGTGCAATGAGCCGAATCGCATCTAGTCTGCTGGTGGCCTCGCTGGTGGTGCTCGCGGGTTGCGCGGGCGCCATCGGCGGCCCCGGCGGCACGCAGGCGTCGGACAGTGGCACAGTAGCGTTCTACGTGAGCGACGAGCAGAACGCGATCGAGCAGTTCAGCCACCTGAACGTCACAGTGACGGAGGTCGCGTTCGCCGGCGTCGAGAACGCGTCCGTCGGGGCCAACGCCACGGCGAACGCTTCGGCGACCGCGTCCGGGAACGCGAGCACGAACGGAACCAGCGGCGCTGCGGGAACGGCGTCGGCTGACGCGGACGCTGAAGCCTCTGCGGAGGCCGAGGCGGGCCTCGTCACGCGGGACGTCGAGGACCGCACCGTGGACCTGACGACCCTCCAGGGCGCGAACGCGACCCTGCTCGGGAACGTCAGCGTGCCCGCTGGCGAGTACGAGAAGGTGTTCGTGCACGTGAGCGAGGTCAACGCCACGCTGCAGAACGGCGAGTCGGTGAACGTCAAACTCCCGAGCCAGAAACTCCACGTGAAGAAAGGCTTCGCGACTAACGCGTCGGGGAGCGTGGACTTCGTCTTCGACATCACGGTCGTCGAGGCCGGCAAGAGCGGGAAGTACATCCTGAAGCCGGTCGCGAGCGAGTCCGGCACCGACGTCGAGATCGAGGCCGTTGGCGCTGCGGGCGCCGCGGCGAACGCGGAACTCGACGTGAGCGTGCTCGGGAACGCGTCCGCCGGCGAGAACGCCACCGTGAAGGTAACTCACCAGGGCGACGCGGTCGCGAACGCGAAACTGCTCGCGGACGATGAGGTCGTCGCCACGACGAACGCGAACGGCACCGCGCAGGTGCACGTTCCCGCGGACGGCGAACTGGAACTCGAGGCGACCGCGAACGCGAGTGCCAGCGGTAACGCTGGCGAGAACGGCGACGGTGCCGTTCTCGACGGCGAACTGGAGGTCGAGATTGGCGCTGGCGCGGCGGCCGGCGGTGAGAGCGACGATGCAGACAACGGCGGCGACGCGAGCGGTAACGCGTCCGCCGACCTCGCGGTCGCCATCGAGGGTTCGCTCGCTACCGAGAAGCACGCGACCATCCTCGTGACGGACGGCGACGGCGACCCGGTCGAGAACGCGACCGTCACCGTCGACGGGACGGTCGTCGGCGAGACGAACGCGGGCGGCGAACTGACTCTCGACGGAACGGCGGACGTGAGTCTGGACTCCGAACTGGTCGTGACCGCAGACGGCGAGCGGGTGACGCTCTCGGCCGGCACCGTCGCGGCAGCGAACTGATTCACTGAACTGGCGGCTTGAAGTAGCCAGTCGGCCGTGGTGACCGGCTTTTTCGCGAGCTCCTCCGGGGTTTCGTAGGTAACTGGTCGAAACGAGTAACGTGTAGTCTACACAACTTTTGCCCCGTGTATTGGGTTGTCAAGGTAGAGGTGTGGGCAGCGCTCCGACTCGACTGTAACCACGGGCTGATACCGTCAGTCGTGTGGACCGGAAGGGAGCGCAATTCCCTCACGGGGAGATGAGCTACCGGACGCTGCTCGCACCAACCCGGTTCGGACAGTTTCTCTCGGTCGGCGCTGTCGGCGCCGTCCTCGATAACATCGTCCTAGTGGGCCTCGTAGAACTGACGGTGCTCGGGCCGGTGGTAGCGGCGCTGCTCGCGAAGGAGGCGTCGATTCTGTTCATGTTTGGTTTAAACGAGCGGTGGACGTTTGTCGGCTACGACGACGGCGACATCGGGGAGGTAGTGTGGCGGCTGGTGAAGTCGAACGCCGTGCGGTCTATCGGAGCGGTCGTCGAGGTGGCGACGCTATACGCGTGTTACCAGTGGGCCGGCATCTGGTACGTCGCCGCGAACATCGTGGGTATCGGAGTAGGGTTTTTGTTCAACTACACGCTCGAGTCGCTGGTCACCTGGCGCGTCCACGAATCGTGAGTCGTGGCGAGACCTGTGATAGTCCGTCAGGCTGCGGGGTCTGTCGCCCCGCGGCGGTGCCGGCCAGCGTGATGGGCTGAAGTAGCCACTGGATAAGCGGCCTATACTAAATAGAGCAGCCCCGCTCGTGTGTATCGATGCCGTCGTACGAACAGCGGACGCCGGACGCATCGGCGTCCAGAGGAATCGGCCGTCGTGCGTTCCTCGGCGCGGCACTTTCCGGACCGTTCGCAGTACGAACCGCCCGCGCAGAGCGTCAGAAGACCATCGAACTCCTGGGTGCAGCCGACGGCTGGGTGGGTCGATCGCCGGCGTCTATCGAGAGCGAGCGGAATCCGACGCTCACGCTCGAGTCGGGGACGAAGTACGCTATCGTCTGGGAGAACAGCGACGGTGCGCCGCACAACGTGACCATCGAGGACGGTGAAGGGGGCGTGCTCGTGCGGAGCGACATCGTCTCTGAGCAAGGCGCGACTCAGACCGTCGAGTTCACTGCGACCGACGCGATGTCGACGTACTACTGCGAGGTCCACCCGTCGTCGATGCGGGGCGAGGTGACCACGAGTGGCCACAACGAAACTAGTAGCGGGGACGAACCGCTCGGTGAGCAGCGCGCCATCCCGATGGGACAATCGGTACACCTAGAGCAGGTTGCTGGCGGTCTGACGTCGCCAGTGGGGCTGGAGGCGGCGCCAGGGGGAAGCAGACTGGAGGTGGTGCTCGATCAGGTCGGGGTCGCGTACCGCCTCGAGGACGGGTTGGCCGACGACCCGTTTCTGGACGTTCGGGACCGCCTCGTGGCCATCGGAGAGGGAACGTGGGCGGATTACGACGAACGAGGACTGCTCGCGCTCTCGTTTCACCCAGCGTTCGAACAGAACGGGCGGTTCTATCTACGGTACAGCGCACCGCCCCGAGAGGGTGCGCCGTTCCAGGACTATGGCCACACGGCAGTCGTGTCGGAGTTCGAGGTGACCGAGGACGGGCTACACGGCGATCCGGAGAGCGAGAGAATCGTACTCGAGGAGCCGATGCCGGGGCCGGTACACAACGGTGGCGGCATGGGATTCGGGCCGGATGGCTATCTCTACATAGGGCTGTCAGACGGGAGCAGCACGAACGATGTCGGCCCGGGACACGTAGAGGACTGGTACGAGGGGAACGCCGGCGGAAACGCGCAAAACGTGCGTGCGAACCGGCTCGGCGGGGTGTTGCGCATCGACGTGGACGGCCGGGAGGGTGAGAAAGGCTACGCGATTCCCGACGACAACCCGCTCGTGGGGAAGCCTGGGCACGACGAGTTCTTCGCGTGGGGATTGCGGAACCCCTGGCGTTTGTCCTTCGACAGCGAGGGTCGGTTGTTCGTGAGCGACCCCGGCGTGCAGCGCTTCGAGGAGATAAACATCGTGGAGAAGGGCGGGAACTACGGGTGGAACGTGCGGGAGGGAACCCACTGCTTCGACGCCGAGAACCCTGGCGAGCCACCCGCAGAGTGTCCATCTTCGACGCCCGATGACGTTCGGGGCGGAGAGCCGTTGCTCGACCCTATCATTGAGTATCCCCACTGGGACGACTTCGGCAACCCCGTGGGGACGGCTGCCATCGGCGGCTACGTGTCGGAGTCGGGGTCGGTGGACGCGCTCGCAGACAAGTACGTGTTCGGGGACTTTAGCAGGGATTACCGGCGGGCGTCTGGGTCGTTGCTGGTCGCGACGCCGCCTGACGGCGATGGGTTGTGGTCGGTGGAGAAACTCGTAGTGGAGAACGAACCAGACGGCCGCCTCGGACGGTTCGTGTTCTCGCTAGGGCGTGGCGGCGACGGCGAACTGTACGTGTTGACGAACGAGACGGGCGGCCCGAACGGGGACACCGGGGCCATCCATCGCATCGAACCGCCGGGCGGTCTAGAGGAGACGACGGCGACGAGCGCGTCTTCCAGCGGGACTGGGCGACGAACCACGGCAGGCGGTGGGCCGGGTGGTACCGGCGACGAGTCCGGAGGTGGTTCGAGTATCGATCGGGCCGCGGGGGCGTTCTTGCTCAGTGGGGTGGCCGGGTTGGCGGCGTACCTGGCAGTCCGCCAGGGGTCGAACGGCGAGTAATCTCGCCTTGTCGCGATGAGAACCCACCCGGGACGGGGAGCCAAGCCGGCGCGCCTTCTGCGGCGGCGGTGGCGTGTAATCGGCAGTAACTGTCAGAATGTATAGGTCGCCACGTTGTCGCTGACGCCGGGGATAAACCACCTGAAGCACAAGCTACCATTTATGACAATATCTCAATTATAACAAAGGATGCAATCACCCTGTCTGTACTTCCATGGATGCGACAGTGGTGTCGATGGTGTTCGAGGGGGTTGCTATTCTCATCTGCCTCAGTTGGATCTGGGTCAACTCCTATCATTACTACCCGATGGTCGTCACCGCCCTGGAGTCACTCCTTCAACGCGCCACGGGACCGGCGTCGACGGGTCAGGACCTCGTCGCCAACGGAAGCCAACCAGCCAGTCCCGACAGTCTCACACTGACGATTCCCGAGCAGGAACTCCCGTCCATCGACGTGCTGCTCCCCGCCTACCGGGAGGGGAGCGTCATCGAACACTCTATCGGGTCTATCCGGGAGGCGGACTACCCACAGGACAAATTGACCGTCACCGTCCTCCTGGAACCTGACGACGACGAGACGACCGAGGTGCTTGACCGCATCGAGGACGACTACGAGTTCGACGCCCTCACTGTCCCTCCAGAGTACCCTGGCGACCAGAACAAACCCCGCGCACTCAACTACGGCTTCGAGAAAATCAGTGGTGACGTCGTCAGCATCACCGACGCTGAGGACGTCGTCCACCCGAAACTCTACCGGGGCGTCGCGGAGAAACTGGCCGCCGGCCACGACTACGTCCAGGGTCGCCTCGATATGGTGAACGAGAACGACGGCTGGATGAACCTCCTGTTCCGCGCGGAGTACGGCTACTGGTATCTCGTGAACACGTGGGCGAAGTACAAACGCCGTTATCCCATCCCGCTGGGTGGAACGACGTGTTTCTTCCCCCGGGAACTCCTAGAGACGATGAGCGAGCGCCGCCTCGAGAAGTACGAAGACCCCTGGTCGGAGACGGACTGGGCGTGGGTCGAGGACCACGCCCTCCAGGGATACCGCCCCTGGGACCCCCAGAACGTCACCGAGGACTTCGAACTGGGGCTGTTCCTCTGGCAGGAGGGGTACAACGCGGGCTACCTGAGGGACACGCCAACCGACGAGGAGTCTCCGCTGTCGATGCACGCGTGGGTGCGACAGCGAACGCGCTGGAAGAAGGGGAAGATCTACACGTTCTTCCAGTACCTCCGATACCCACCCGATACCACCGAGGGGAAGTTCCACGTGTACACGCAGTCCGCCGTCCCCCACCTCGGTCCCGTCAGTCTCGTCGCGACGGCGGTCCTCTTGCTTGGCGCAAACTTGCTCGGATACCCACTCCACCCCATCACGAGCACCGTACTCATCGCCGGGTTTCTGATGGCCACGGTGGTCGTCGCACTGTACGCGTACGGCTACTGGACGGTGTCGGAGAAGCCGTGGCCGATGCGGCTGCGGCGCTCGACGGTGGTGGCGTTGACGCTGCCGATGTACTGGTTCATGCAGTGGGTGGCGGACGTTCGCGCACTCAGACAGACGTACGCTGGCGAACTCCACTGGGCGAAGACGACCCACTTCGGGCGGAACGTCGACCCGGACGCCACGGCAATCTCGGGAACGACAGCGTACCCGGCCGACGGCGAACCGACCGCCGACGCGGAAAACTCAGGGTGGGTGAACACCGAACACTTGCTCGCCCTCGCCAGCGTCGTCTTCGTTGGCGTTGGCCTGCGAATCTACGGCCTCACGGACTGGAGCCTGTATGGGGACGAACTGTACTCCGTCACATCGCGAGCAGCACTCCCCGTCCGGGAACTGCTCATGGTCCCGTTACCCCTTGACTCCCACCCGCCGCTTTACTACCTGCTGTTGCACTACTGGATGGACCTGTTCGGGAACTCGGTGGCGAGTATACGCTCGATGTCGGTCCTCCTGGGGGCGGGCGCGATACTGATAATGTACGCCCTCGGCACCGAACTGTACGATTCACGGACCGGCCTGCTCGCGGCGTTCCTTCTCGCCATCTCCACGTTCCACATCCACTACAGCCGCGTCGCCCGCATGTACAGCCTGTTCGTCCTACTGGCATTGGCGTCCTGGTACGGATTCACCCGACTCCGCACTCGCTCGACCAGCGCCTCGGTGGTGTACGTCGTCTCGACGGCGTTGCTGGTGTACACTCACGTGTTTGGGTTGTTCGTCGTCGCCGCCCAGTACGTGTACGTCCTCCTCTCGGAGACGAACGCGGGCCTCGACTGGCGGCGCTGGGCGGGCGTACAGGCCGCCGTCGGCGTGCTGACGGCACCGTGGGTAGCCCGACTGACCTTCCACGTGTGGGCGCTGCTGACCGGGGTCCGCGAGGGGGGCATCATCTCGTGGGTGCCGCCGCCACGCATCGGCATCGTGACGAACACCGTCCTGCGGTACGTCGGGTGGCCGCACAATTTCCCGCTGCTCGTGGAGTCCGGGTGGTCGCGGCTAGTCGCTGCAGTTCTCGTGGTCGTGTACGTCGTGTGTGCTGTCCTTGCAGTCGCGACGTACACCGACGACCGGGAGTGGCAGTTCGCGGACATCTCCGCCGTCGGCCAGCTTTCGGTGCTCCTCGCCGTCCCGATCGTGGTGCCGTTCCTCGTCTCCTATCTGGTGACGCCCGTCTATTTCCCGCGGTTCACTATTCCGGCGAGTCTGGCCCTGTTCCTGTTGGTCGCAGCGGGAATTACGAACATCTCCGCCCGCAAACACCAGATTGCCGTGTTGGTCGTCATCGTGGCGTGTTCGGGGGTGCTCGTCGGCCAGTATCACACGACGAGTACGGAGGCCGACTGGGCTGCCAGCGGTGAGTGCCTCACCGAGGGGACCGAACCAGGTGATCTGGTACTGTACCAGACGTTCTGGACGCAGAACTACGTCGAGTACTACCAGCAGTCTCCCGGGGTGACGAAACGCGGCGTGTTATCCCCGGACGAGCCGACGGCGAACCGCGAGTACGCCCTCAACCTGACGCAGGTCCGGGCGGCGGCTGCCGACCACGACCAAGTGTGGCTGTTCCAGTACCAGCCGTCGGCGGCCAACCGCCTGCTGTCCACGCTCCGGGAGACCCACTCCATCACGCTCGTCCGCGACTACGGCCCGATGTACGTCTACCGCCTGGAACGCGCCCCATCGCCCCCCGTAACGTGGCCCACTGACCCCTACGCCGCCGAGTTCCCCGGCGTAAGCGCGGGGTCGTGTGGAGGTGCCGGCGAATGAGTGACCGCCCGACGAGTCGGCGCCGGTTCCTGCGTGCCGGCGTCGCCGGCACCAGCGGCGTTCTGCTCGCTGGCTGCTCCGAACTCTGGCCCGGCACTCGGGACGCGAGCGAGGAGCAAGCGGACGACGCGGGCGGCGGGTCGACGACGCGAGTCAGCGACCCGGATTCGGAGACGTCGGACCGCATCGAAGCCAACCGGACGGGGCGGCTGGTGGTGACTACCCGGGACGAGAACGGCGACCCGGTATCGGACGCCCGAGTGTCCGTGACGATGCAGGCCCACGCGTTCGATTTCGGGTCGTCCGTCGACGCGTACTATCTCGTCGACGAAGCAGGCCCGGGCGGCCCGTACCGGGAGCAACTCCGCAACCTGTTCAACACGGCCGTGGTTGAACACCGGAACAAGTGGCGGCCGTGGGAGCAGTCGAGCGAGCGTCAGTACGCGCTCGACGCGACGACGTGGCTCCTTTCCCAGGGATTCAGACTGCGCGGCCACGCAGTCATCTGGCAGCGGTTCGACCAGCCGGTCGTCCCGAAGGACGTGGTGGCAAAAGTACGCTCGGACGACGAGAACCGTGCCGCGTACGTCGCTCGGCGGAGCCGCGAACACGTCTCGGACATCGTCGGGCACTACGCTGGCGACGTCGCGGAGTGGGACGTGGTGAACGAACAAATCCACGTCCACGAACTGACGGACGTGTTGAATCCGGACGCGCCGCCGACGCGCGCCCAGGCGCTCGTAGAGTGGTTCGAACTGGCCCGCGAGGCCGCGGGCGATGCGACGCTCTACCTCAACGAACACGACGTGCTCACTGACGACCACCCCGGCGTCCGGGAGGACTACGAGACACTCGCACGATTCCTCCTGAACGAGGGCGCGGACCTCGGCGGAATCGGCGTTCAAGGCCATTACAAGACCCCCGGGGAGACCATCTCGCCGGCCACTGTCCGCGAGCGATTCGACAGGTACGCCGACCTCGGTCTCGAGTTGAAGGTGACGGAGTACGACACGTACGGCGACGAGTGGACTGAGTCCGAGGCGGCGACCCACCTGGAGCAGTTCCTCCCGGCAGTGTTCGCGCACCCGGCGACCACGGGGTTCCTGACGTGGGGGTTCTGGGACGGCGCGCACTGGGCGGACAACGCGCCGTTCTTCCGGGAGGACTGGTCGGCGAAGCCCGCGTGCGACGTTTACCGGTCGCTCGTCTTCGACGAGTGGTGGACGACCGAGTCGGGCCGAACCGACAGCGAGGGGCGGTTCGAGACGTCCGTCTTCCTCGGTGAACACGAACTCGTTGTCTCCGTGGCGGGCGAGAGCTACGTGGACCGAGTCCTGGTCACCGACCCGTCGAGGGAGACGGCCGCCGAGGTCCGAGTCTCACTCGGCTGACCGCTCGCGACGTCAGCCCGGTCTACCAGCTACCACCTACTGCGTGATGTCCCGGGTATCAGTCGTCTCGTTGCCGGCGGCGTCGACGACAGTCAGCCGGTACTGGCTGACGCTCCCGGAGGTGCTGAACGCGTCGCTGCCTCCGTGGTTCGCGCCGTTCACCTGCGTAGTCGCGTCTGCGACGACGCTACCGTTCCCGTCGAGCAACTCGACGGTGACCACCGAGAGGTCGCCGCTGGGGTCCGTCACCGACCACGACACCCAGTACTGGCCGCCGCTCGACGACTCGTAGCCGGCCGCCACTAGGTCGTCGACCACCGGCGGCGACGTGGCTGCCTGGAACTGTGTGGCAGCGCTCCGGTCGCTGCCCGCCGCTGTCTCGGCGACCGCACGGAACTCGTACCGGGTGCCGGTCGCGAGCCCCGAAACCGTCTCGTTGAAGCTCCCGGTTGCGTCGAGGGCCCGGGTGGCGGTGACGTTCGGGAAGCCGTCTCCGACGGGCCCCCACTCGAAGTACACCGTGGCGCTGTCGGCGCCGCCGAGGGCTGAGAGGTCCCCGGTGAGGGTGGCCGACGTATCGTCGACCGTCGCGTTGCCAGCCTCGACGGTGGGGCCGGCGGCGTCGACGGAACTGACGCTGCCCGCGACGTCGACGCTGCCGACGTCCTCGTTCGTCCACGCCGAGAGCCGGGAGTCAGTCTGTCCCGTGATGTTCTCGAAGCGCGCAGTGGACGCGGTACCGGCCCGGTGGCTGGTGACGGCGAGGCCGAGGTGGGGTTCGGTCACCGGAATCGTCGCGCTGCCGACCTCGGTCCAGGAGCCGTTCCGCTCGGCGTACCCGGTGACGGTGTCGCCGCGCCGTTCGAGTTTCAGGCGCTGTGGCACCGACCCACTGGCTCCCGTACTCGAACTCCAGCCGCCGGCGTCCGTCCGGTACTGGAACGCGACGCCGTTGTCGGGTGTGACGACGATCATCGCGTGGGCAGCGTCCGGCGCGGTCGAACCACGCACCATCAGACCCGCTTTCGCCCACCAATGGGTGTCGTCCTGGGCGGTGACGTTCGCCGCGAGCGTGGCGTCACCGGACACCCGCTCGTGGGCGTAGTGGAACTCGTCGTACTGGTTCCAGATGTCTGCGCCCGCGCCGGTGACGTCGAGTCGTTCACCCGCGAGCGAGGACGTATCGGTGGCCGTGCCACCACTCCCTCCACCGCTGCTCGACGACCCGCGCTTCGCTGTCTGCGTGGCGGAGAAGTCATCGAGCACGTTCGTCGTCGCCGTGTCGTTCCGACGGATGTCGTGTTTGCTGGTCTCCGAGCGGTTCTCCTTGACGAGTTGCCACGTCGCGGCGCCCGCGGCGTCGTGTTCGTCTAGCAGGCCGAACCAGTCCGAATACACGGACGCGCGGTCCGGACTCCGGCCCGCGGCCCACCCGAACTCGCCCATGAACACCGGCTTCCCGATGGTGTCGTGGGCGTCGGTGACGTGGTCGCGAATCCACTGCTTGCCGTACGCGTTCGTGTTCTCGTTGAGCCACTCGGGGTAGAGGTGGAACGAGCACACGTCGACCTCTGGAATCGAGTGGTTCTGCACGAAGTCCACGCCGTTGCCGCCGCTGTACTCCCAGACGTTGCTGTCCCTGTTGAAGTTCCCACCGCTCCCCGTCGAGACCAGATGGTTCCCGTCGAGGGATTTGAAGTGGGCCGCCATCTCCTCGGTCCACGACTGGAGTGGGTCTATACCTGCCTGCTTGGCTTCCGCCTCGTTCGCGAGTTCCCACATCAACACCGTCGGGTCGTCGCGGTAGACGCGGCCCGTCAGCGTGTTCTTCCGAGTGAGCACCTTCTCGACGTACGTTCGATACCACTCGCGGCACTGGGCGTCGGTGTAGAAGTCGTCGTGCTGGCTCGCCGTCGGCGAGTTCGAGACGTACGCGGCCATTCCGCCGTAGTAGTCCCAGTTGTCCACCAGCGAGAACACCATGCGGATGCCGTGCTGTTCGGCCTGCTGCAAGATGTAGTCGACGTGCTGGAACGCCTCCTCACCGAGCTCGCCGGGTTCCGGTGAGTGGACGACGCCGCCGACGTCGACGGAGTGGATGCCCGTTCGGAGCACGTCGATGTCGAGGTCGTTGGCGAACGCCATCACCGCGTCGACGGTGTCCTTCGACGGGTAGGTGTGGGTGAGCCACGGCGCGTTCGCGCCGTTGAAGTAGAACGGCGCCCCGTCGAGCGTGAACTGAGTCCCGTCCCGGTCGACGAAACTGGAGAACGTCTTTGTCGCCCCGCTACCGCGGTCGGCTACGTAGCTGAGACTCCCGATGCCCCCGAGTGCCGCCACCCCCTGAAGGTAACTCCGTCTAGTCGGCATCTACTTACCACCGACCGCTAGATGGCGGTGTGCTGAAGCGAGTCGAAACGGTCTGTTGGTCGGTCGTCGACGCCGGGCCGCGGCGTCGAGTAATCGTTACCAAACGGTCCGCGCTGGAAGCGTTAATCATCGTCACTTCGGGTAGGACAGACCTACCTCAAGAGGATATTGACGAACTGCATACCAGCCGATTACCAGCTACACGGAGACACACTGAGATTGGTTACGTTGAACAGGCCAATCGATTACAGAGTAATTACCTCAATTGCACCGATCGAGAGGGTAGAAAGCGGTCGTTTCCACGAGTAAGCGAATCATACTGGCCAACTCCAGGGTGTGTGGGGCTGGCGCGGGCGACGAATCGGCGTCGCCACCACTCCAGACGCCGACCGCGGATTTCTGCCGGCGATACCTGCCGTCATCCGGGACGGTGTGGCCGGAGTACCGGCGGCGACCGACGCGGCCCTCCTTCTTGAGTTCGCGCAGTGTGTAGCCGAGCAGTATGAGTGCTGTTCGTGCCGCTCGGAGCGCGTGGAGCGCGTACCGTGACGTGCCGCTGGTGTACCGTCTCGCCGCCGCGTTCGCGCTCGGTGTGGTGGCCGGACTCGCGGTCGGGCCGCCCATCGAGGCGATAGCGCCGCTCGGCGAGCTGTTCGTGCGCCTCCTGAAGATGCTCGTGTTGCCCCTCGTGGTGTTCACACTGCTGTCGGGTATCCGGCGCCTGACGCCGTCTCGGATGGGTCGCATCGGGGGGTCCGTGGTGGCGCTGTACCTCGCGACGACGGCTGTCGCTGCCGTCATCGGCATCGCGGTGGCGAACCTGGTTCAGCCGGGAACGGGCGTGGAGTTCACGGGCGGCGAGGCGGTGTCCGCGGAGGCGCCGAGTCTCGTCGACGTGTTCCTCGGCATCGTGCCGACGAACCCTGTGAACGCGATGGCGTCCGGGGACGTGCTGTCGGTCATCTTCTTCGTGACGGCCCTCGGTCTCGGACTCGTGATTGCCCGCGACCGCGCGGACAGCGAGGAGGTCGAGACGTACGCGGAGGCCATCTTCGCGGGCGCTGCGGCGCTCACGGAGGCGCTGTTCAACGTCGTGTGGGCGGTGATGGAGTACGGCGTCGTCGGGGTGTTCGCGCTCGCCGCGACCTCCGTTGCTGGACTCGGACTCGACGCGGTGGCGACCCTCGGAACGCTGGTGTTCACGGTGACGCTCGGCGTCGTCGTCCACATCACCGTCACGTACCTCGGCATCATCACGGTCGGCGTGCTCGGGCGCTCGCCCGTAGAGTTCCTCGCCGGCGCGAAGGACGCGATGGTGACGGCGTTCGCCACGCGCTCCTCGTCGGGGACGCTGCCGGTGACGATGCAGCGCGCGGACGAGGCGTTCGGCATCGACGAGAGCCTGTACGGCTTCTCGCTGCCGCTGGGCGCGACCGTGAACATGGACGGCGCGGCCATCCGACAGGCCGTGACGGCGGTGTTCGCGGCGAACCTCTTCGGCGTCCCGCTCGGTCTCGGCGAACAGGTGACGCTGCTCGCGACGGTCGTGTTCGTCTCCATCGGCACGGCGGGCGTGCCCGGTGCGGGGCTGGTGATGCTCACCATCATCCTCGAGTCGCTCGGTCTCCCGCTCACGGTCGTCGGGTTCGTCGCCGGCGTGGACCCGCTTCTGGGGGCGGTCGCGACGATGAACAACGTCACCGGTGACCTCGCGGTGTCGACGGTCGCCGCGAAGTACAACGACGCCATCGACTTCACGACGGGCGTGTGGTCGGGCGGCGGGACGGAGGCGGCCGCGACGGCAGACTGACCGTCCAGTGGCCACCGTTGACTGACCAGCGGCCGCACCTCGCTGACCGCTCCGCCCGGGACGTTGAAGGCCTTCGCCGCCGTTTCTCTGTCCGACCGACGGCGATGCGCGTTCTCCTGATACCGGAGCTCTACCGGCCCGACGACCCGAGCGCGAACGGCACGCTCGGCGACGCCGCGGCGTGGGTGCGCGGGTGGCTCGACCGCGACGACTCGCTCCACGTCTACTGGCTGGTGGCTCCCAACGTCCCCGACGACGCGCTTCTGGCGGGACGAGAGCGCGTCACCGCAATCCGGGCCGACCCGTTCGCTGCTGGTGACCCGGACGCGACTGACGACTCGGATGGGCCTGGCCACTCGGACGCGCCGGACATTTTCACCGAGGGCGGGTACACCTGGGACGAACTGCGGGCCATCGAGCGCGAGGTCTACGACCGCGGCGCGTATCTCGACTGCGTCGTCGACCAGCGCCGAACTGGCCGGTTCACGCTCCACAAGTGGCTCTGCTGGCAGACCGACCGGTGGGCCGCCGACGTAACCCCCTTCGACGTCGTCGCGAACGTCCACGACCTCCAGGTGCCGTTCAAGTACCGCTACTGCGCGTACCGCGGCGCGTTCCAGAGCCAGATGGAACTCGCGAGCGCAGCGTTCGCCGACGGCGTCTGGTTCAAGGCTGGCGCCGACGCCCGCCAGTTCCGCGAGCACGCGACCGAGATTCTTCGCGAGGAGGTCGTCGACGAGACGCTCGACGGCGCACTCGAAACCGGGAGTCCTATAGACTTCTTGGCGTTCGAGGAGCGCTACCGCGAGGAACCCCGGTTTCTCCATCTCGCGGGGTCGATGTGGGAGAAGAAGGGCGTCGACGAACTGCTCGCGGTCGGGGAGCACCTCCACGCGGAGTTCGGAATCGAGACCATTCTGACGAGCATGGACCCGATTCCTGACGCGTACGCCGACCGCGACTGGGTGACAGCCCACCCCGAGGCCGACCGGGGGACGTACGAGGCCGCACTGGACCGCGGCGACCTCACGGTCTGCGCGAGCGAGTACGAGACGATGGCCCGAACGCCCTTCGAGCAGGCCGCCAGCGGGCAGGTGCTCGTGCTCCGCGACGAACTCTGGATCTACGACTGCGTACCCGAGGACTACCCGCTCGTCGGCGGTCTCAACGACCTCGCGGACGTCGCCGTCGAGGCGGTCGAGAACTGGCAGGATGCGGTCGACGCGAACCGGCGGCTAGTCGCCCACGTCGAACGCGTCCGCGATCCCGACAGGTCCGCCGAGTGCACCCTCCGCGACCTCCGCGAGCGCGTCGACGGGAAACGCGAGGCGTACGCTCTCGACGGCTCTGACGACCCTGTGCGCGCCGCGCTGGACGAGGCCGAACGCGAGGGCCGCGACCGAATCGCGCTCGACGACCTTCGCGAGCGCACCACCGCGCACACGGACGACGGCCGGCCAGCCACCGACTCGGCTGACTACGCGCTCGCAGACCTCGTGTACGCGCTGCGCTCGCTGGGCTACCGGGACGGGGGTAACCCCGGAACGCCGGTGTTCGTCCGGCGGTGACCGTGTCCGTCCGGCGGTAACCCTGTCCGTCGTCGGTGACTGTGTCCGCCCGAAGTAGCGCCGCGTTCCGGGTGGCTGGCGCTGGAGCGACGGGATTTTCAGGTTTCGACTCCTCGTTTCGAGTAACTGACCATGGGAAACGGAAAGGACCACTACTACAACAAGTCCAAGCAAGAGGGCTACCGGTCGCGGGCCGCGTACAAGCTCAAGCAACTCGACGACGAACTCGGGTTGCTGTTCGGCGGCGCGACGGTCGTTGACCTCGGCGCCGCGCCGGGCGGCTGGCTGCAGGTCGCCGCCGAGGAGGCGAACGAACACGGGAAGGTCGTCGGCGTGGACTTCCAGCGCATCGACGACCTCGAGGACCCGAAGGCGTCGGTCACGACGCTCCGCGGGGACATGACCGAGGCGGACACCCGCGAGGAGATACGGGAGGTCGCCGGACCGAGCGGCGTGGACGTCGTGCTCTCGGACATGGCGCCGAACATGACCGGCGAGTACAGCACCGACCACGCGCGCTCCGTCCACCTCGCGCGGATGGCGCTGGACACCGCTCGCGAGGTGCTGGTCGACGGCGGCCACTTCGCGGTGAAGGTGTTCGACGGCCAGGACTTCGAGGACTTCCTCGCCGACGTGGAGGAGGAGTTCGCGTTCACGCGCGTCACCAGCCCCGACGCGTCTCGGGACTCCTCCTCTGAACTGTACGTCGTTGCGAAGAACTTCCTGAACGCGCCGGTCGAAGAAGGCGACACGCTCGCGGTCGAAATCGTCGGCGAGGGCGACGAGGGCGACGGCATCGCGAAAGTCGATGGCTACACGCTGTTCGTGGCGGACACCGAGGAGGGCGACACCGTCGACGTCGAGGTCACGGACGTGAAGCCGAACTTCGGGTTCGCTGAGCAGGTCTGAGTTCTCAGTTCTCCGTCTCCAGTTCGTCTCGGAGACGTTCGAACGTCGGTGTGTGGAACACGACGTAGATACCGGCGGCGTCGTCGACGCGCGCCGAGACCTCGTTCTCGTCGGCGTCGGCGCTCCCGTCGAGGCGCTCGAAGGTGTCGCTGTTCTGTCCGAGTCGGTAGAGCGCGAGTTCGGACTCGCTGGCGTTCGCCGGAAGTCGCGATTCGTTGTACCCGAGCGTGACGTACGCGTGGTCGTGGTCGGTCGACGTCTCGACGTACGCGTACCAGCCGACGATGGCGTCGGAGAGCGGGTCGTCGGCGGTGGCGATGGGTCCGACATCGAGGTCGCTGCTGTCGGCGTGTCCCGGCACGCCGACGAGCGTCACGAGGCCGCGGGAGTCGCCGGAGTACCCCAGGGGAACGGGGTCGGTGACGCGGCGCTGGTCGTCCCTGAACCCCTCGTACTCGCCGTGGCGGCGTGCGTCGGCCACCCAGTCCGGGGTCGTGACGGTGGTCCCGCCGACCGCGGAGAACGTGGCCGAGACGGCCACTCGGTTCCCACCAGTCACGAGCGTCCGCTGGGCGCTGACGACGCGGCCTGCCGGCGTGACGAGCACGGTGCCGTTGGGGGCGTCCCCCTCGGTGACGCCGCGCGGTTCGACGGTGAGTCGCCACAGGGTGCGTCCGTCGCGCTCCACGGTACCGTTCAGTGTCAGGTTGCCCGTGACCCCGCTCGATGGGTCGAGTGCAATCCGTAGCGCAGTCGGTTCGGCGTACGCCTCGTGGACGGTCTGTCCGCCCCTCGACCAGTTCGTGACTGTGTACTCGACGCCGCGGGGACCGTCGATGCGCTCGTATTGCCGGCCGTCGACGACGATGATAGTCACGCTGGGCGTGATCGTTCCGACGACGGCGGTGTCGTTCGCGCCGACCCGCACCTGCTGGCCGGTCTCGGCGCCCGCGACGCTGCCGCTGGTCTCGACGGTGAACGACTGGTTGGCGAGCGCCGCTCTGTGCGCCTCGAGGAGTCGCGTCCCGTTCACGCCGTCCTCGGTGACACCCGGGGGGAGTGACGGTGAGCCGTCATTCCCTCCGAAGAACGGCCCGAGCGGGCCGCTACAGCCGGCGAGTACCACGAGTGCTGTGATCACGAGAACTCTTCTTCCTGTCATATTCGGGCTGTGCGCGCCGCTGTGTGATAAACTCCCAGTCAGCAATACTGACACGTACGGGTTCGGACGTCGAGCTTACTCGAACCCGACGCGCGTCCCCGATTCGTTGGCTTCGTCGACCCACTCCGGACGGGTCACTGTGGTCGCGCCGACGTCAGAGATGGTGATAGTGACGTTGCCGGTGTCGTTCGGCCGTTCGATGGTGACGCTGATCTTCTCGACGCGGCCGGACGGTGCGACGACTGCACGCCCGTCGAAGCGGCTCGCGTCAGAAAGCTGGCTGGACTCGTTGACACTTGTGGCGTCGAGCACCCAGCACGTGCCGGCGCGACAGTCCGTGGTGCCACTCGTCTTCCACTCTCCGGCCGCGAGCAGGATGCGAAGTTCGTGCGGCCGGACGTACCGGTCGGCGAACGGCGCGCCGTCGGCGCCGGAGCGGTTCACGACGCGGTACTGGGTCTCGCCGTCGCGCTCGTCGAGTTCGTACTGCACGCCGTCCACGAAGAAGTACGCCTCCGTCTGGTGGGACTTCTCGATGTGAATCGCTGCGCGTTCGCGGTTCGGCCCGATGGTCGCGACGACGTCGGCCTGTGCGCTACTCGCGGAGAGGTTGTACTCGAGCGTAAAACTCTCCCCGTCGAGCGATTCGACGTGCGCGTCCATGAGGGTCGTGGCGTTTACGCTGTCATCGGTGACGCCTGGGGGAAGCGAGGGGTTGCCGCCGTCGGCGTCACCACCGTTATCACTGGCAATCGGTCCAAGCGCGCCGTTACAGCCGGCGAGCGCGACGAGAAGGACGAGCACGAGGGATCTGACGTCTGTCATTTTCGAACCGTGTGCAGCGTCAGATAATAAACCTCGATTTCAGCTCGTTGACGGGAATGGGTGTGGGCGTGGCCGAACGGGCGCGCTTAGTCCGCCGTCGAGACGGCCGCGGGGTCGCGCTCGCGGAACGCCCCCACCACGGCGTAGACGAACGGCGTGTCGACGACCGCGATGGCGAGTTTCAGGAGATACTGGCCGACGACGAGCGAGAGGATCTGGTCGGTCGAGTAGACGGTACCGACGCCCAGCACGGCGGGCGCGATGGCGAACGCGACGGTGACGAAGATGACCGTGTCGATGGCCTGGCTGGTCGCGGTGGAGCCGACGTTCCGGAGCCACAGCATCTCGCCGTCGGTGCGCTCGCGGATGGCGTGGAACGCGAGCACGTCCCAGTTCTGGCTCACGACGTACGCGAGCAGGCTCCCGACGACGATGTTCGCGCTCGACCACAGCACGCGGGCGAACGCGTCCTGACCGACGCCCGAAAAGGGCGCGATGGGCGCTTCGATGGTGGTGTAGACGAGGCCGAGCATCACGAGCGTCATCGCGAACCCGACGTTCACCATTACCTGGGCGGCCCGCCGGCCGTACAACTCCGAGTAGCAGTCCGACGCGAAGAACGTCAGGGCGTACGCCAGCGCGGCGCCTGGGAGCACCAGCGCAGACCCCGTGAGCGGGAGCGTGAGGCCGAACGGCACGTCGAACATGAGGAGTTTCGACGCGGTCAACTGGGCGGTCACCAGCGCGGTGACGAACAGGCCGACGAGAGCGACCCGGCCCGTCTCGGTGCGGGCGTCACTCCTCACCATCGTCTAACCTCCCGTGGCGGTCGTCGATGTCGTCGAGCAGGTCCAGGGTCTTCCGGACGGACGCGCGGACGGCGTCGCTCCGGTTCACGAACTTGCCGTCGTCGCCGACGTGGTCGTCGAGGTCACCGAGGAGCTCCCCGGGAATCTCGACGCTTATCTTGGGCATACGACGAGAATACTGTGCGAATACCTTAACTCGTTCGTCCCGCCGTGACGGCGCCGCGGAACCGGCCGTGAAAGCGACCGCGTTACTCGCCCACGGCGGTCCCGGACCCGCCGCGGCGTCCGCCGAGTGTGACCAGGAACAGCAACGCGAGGCCGATGCCGTACATCACCACCATCGGGATGGCGATGACGAGCATCGTGTAGAGGCTGTCGGGCGTGACGAGCGCGCCGAACGCGAACATCGAGAGCACGGGCACGCGCCAGCGCCGGCGCATCGTGTCGTAGGAGACGATGCCGCCGAGGTGGAACAGCACCATCGTCACCGGGATGTCCGCGAGCAGGCCGATACCCCCGGTCAGCAGGAACACCGTCCACGCGAAGTTGCTGATGGTGTAACTGATGACCATGTCCGCGCGATGCGCGTCGTACACCAGATAGGAGATGACCTCGGGGGCGATGAACGCGTAGCCGACGTAGCTCCCGAGCGCGAGGCCGCCGACGATACCGCCACCCCACACTCCGATGGTGCGGCGGTCGCCCGTCACGAACCCGCGCTCGGAAAGCGGCGGCCACGCGTAGTAGACCACGATGGGGAGCACGCCGATGGCGGCCAGCACCGTCGAGAGTTTCACCTGGAAGACGAGCGCCTCCACCGGGTGCTGTGCGATCGGCCAGTCGACGGCGCCCGTGGGCTGGACGTTCTGGGGGATGCGCGCAATGAAGTCGTCGCGCAACTGCGCGAACCCGCCGTAGTAGAGCCACCCGAAGATGGCGACGAGCATCGCCATGAACGACCCCACGATGTGGAACGCCCGCGAGCGCAGGCTGTCGAAGATGAACCGGATGTCGTGGTAGTAGCCGCCGATGTCGTCTTCAGTGGTTTCGTCCTCCGTGAACGCGTCCATCATGCCCGCTGCCGTGCTCTGGACGGTGTTGGACTCCTCGTCGTCCGCCTCCCCTTCAGCCTGCTCGTCCAGGCGTTCCTGGACCTCGTCGTAGCGGTCGAGGATGGCCTGGGCCTTCTCGTCGTCGTCCTCGTCCATCGCGTGCTTTGCGGCGACGAGCGCGTCGTCCTCGCTCATCGACGCGAACGTCTCCGGTGGCGCCGCCCGGACGCCGTTGGCGTCGAGCATCTCCAGGTCGATGTCCGCGGGGTCGCCGCCGCCGCGGGCGGCGACCGCCTGTGCGGCGCGTTCGATGGCGACGTAGACGTAGTAGAACAGCGCCGCGGCGAGCGCGAGCGCCGCGAACAGACCGGCGAGCAGCAGGTAGCCGGTCTCGGGCGGCACGCCGACGGCTTCTGCCACCGTCGGCACCCGGAACGACGAACCGACGAACTCGAGTCCCTCGTTGAACGCCGCGACGGCGCCGTACTTCCCGGCCGCGTACCCGGCGGCGAACCCGAGCACGCCGACGCCGAGCACGCGGTTCCAGCGCTCCCGGAACACGCCGCGCACGTCGACGTGCTCGCGCCCTCGCTTCATCGTCACGACGATCTTCGAGAGGTACAGCGAGAGGCCGTAGAGGAGGATGAGCGGCGCTGCCCACAGAATCTGCGTGAACGGGTCGGGCGGCGAGAAGAACGCGCCGAACGTGAAGATGGCGATGACCGCGACCTTCCACCGGTCGCGGAACGTCTCGTAGGACACGATGCCCGAGTACGAGAGCGCGGACATCACGAGCGGGAGCTGTGCGGCGAGCGCGAACGAGAGCGCGAGGAAGAGGATGAACTCCGTCCACTTCACGATGGAGTACTTCGGCGCGATGCCCGCGCCGACCGCGTTCGCGGCGAGGAAGTCGAACATCAGCGGGAAGAACAGGAGGTACGCGTACGCGATGCCGATCAGCCCGAGTCCCGCTCCGAGCACGACGAACCCCGCGATCTGGAGGCGCGAAACGTGCACCTCGGGGATGATGTCGCGCTCCTCGAGCGGTTGCCGGGCGTGGTAGAGCAGGACGGGAACCGCGAACGCGACGCCCGTGAACAGCCCGATTTTCACCTGCATCAGGATGACGTCGAAGGGCGTCTTCGCGATGACCGAGGCCGCCTGCACGAGGAGGTCCGCTCTGAGTTGCGGCCAGATGACCTCCCGCATTCCGTAGACGCCGACCAGCAGACCGACCACGAACGCGATGAAGACGTGCTGGAGGCGCTTTTGCGCGGACCGAAGCAGTACGCCGATGGTCTCCCGTCCGGTGTCGATGGTGCGGGCCGTGCTGGGGTCCACGATACCCGAACCGGAGCCACTCATTGGTGCGGGGTAACCCGCTCGCGGTTATCAATCTTCTCGTCGATTGCCAAAAGAAAGCCTATAACGACCCCATCGCCAAATGATGGGTAGGAATGCCCGAGGAACCGGACGGCGGGCGGAACACGGCCGGCGAACCCGCCGAGCGAGACGACGAGTGGGGGGACCTCACTCCCGCCGTTCGACGCGCCAGCGAGGACGGCGACAGTTCGGGTCTCGCGCCCGCCGACAGCGCCGGTGACGACCAGCGCGACGGCGACTCCTCGGACGACCAGACGGTCGACGAGGCGGCCGACCAGCGAGCGGTCGATGACGGTTCGACCGACAGTCCGGGCGACGACTCGACAGACGATTCGGACGGCGACACCGGCGACGAGTGGGAGTGGAGCGACGACGACTTCGAGAGCGTCGGCCCCACGTCCCTCGAGCAGGGCGCGGGTGTCGACGGCGCCACCGAGGAACCAGCGGACGCCACCGATTCCGCGGAACCGGCAGACTCCGTCGCCCCCGTGGAACCGGCAACGGGTCCTGGGGACTCCGCCGGGCCGACCGCAGAGTCGGAAGACGCGACGGTGCTCGACACCGAGGAGATGCCCGACCCGACGACGGGCCTCGGCGGCGGTGCGCCCGACTCGGACGTCGAACAGCCACTCGCCGTGCACGTCGAGGAGATGGTCAAGCGCCTCGCCATCGTCATCGCCGTCGCCGGCCTCGTCAGCGTCGCCGTCTTCCCGGTCACCGAGGGACTCGTGACCACCATCTGGGACCACGTTCTCCCCGGGGTGGAGGCCATCGACCCCCGCATCTACCACCCGCTCGAACTCATCATCACGCAGATCAAGGTCGCCAGCCTCGCCGGCCTCGTCATCGCGCTCCCCGTTCTCGTCTACCAATCCTACGTGTTCATGCGCCCGGGTCTGTACAAGCAGGAACGCCGCTACTACCTCGCCGCCGTCCCGACGAGCCTGGTGCTCGCGGTGCTCGGTGTGACGTTCTCCTACTTCGTCGTGCTCCCGTACACGATGAGCTACTTCCAGGGGTACACGACGGGCACCGCTAACGTCGCGTTCGCGCTCGGCACCACGTTCAACCTCATCCTGATGGTGATGGGGTACCTCGCCATCGTCTTCCAGATTCCGCTGTTCATCATGCTCGCCATCATGCTCGGCGTCGTCACCCGGCAGTGGCTCGAGGGTCGCCGCCTGCTCTTCTGGGGCGCGTTCGCCGGCATCTCCTTCGCGTTCGGGAGCATCGACCCGACCGGCGTCGTCCCCGTGCTCGTCGCCATCACGATGATCGTCCTGTTCGAGGGGACGCTCGCGCTGCTCCGGTGGACGGGCAACTGACGACGTCGCTGCTGGCTGATTCTGCTACCCCTGACGCTCCGACGAAGATTCAAGTAAGAGAACGGGACCAACCCGCCTCGTGCGCTGAGAGCGAGCGCGCGGGATTCGGAATCGGAACGCGACAGTCACCCCCGCGCGACGCAACGACTGTCCGAACGCCAACCAACGCTTCCCGTGTCTCACTGGGACGGCGCGAACGCCTCACGTCGTTTCGGTGATGGACTTGGTCTCGAGCCACTCCTCGAACTCGAAGAAACAGTCCGAACAGAGCCGCCCGGTCGTGGTCTCGGTGCCGTCGCTCGCGGCCTCGAACGCGTAGCGCTGGTGGCGCGGCTGCTCCGGGTCGAGTTCCGTGCCGCATTTGTCGCAGTATTCGACCATGGGGAACGGGTCTTTCGACGGAAGGCGGAAAAGTCGGACGGCCAACGTCACCCGCTCCCAGGACGAACCCGACGGGAACTCTCCGAGAACGCTACTCGTCGCGGATCTCTCGGAGGCGTTCCCGTCCCGGCGCGATGAGCCGATCCAGGTAGTCAGCGAGCGCGCTCTTCGCGTCCGCGGGGTGGAGTTCGCCGGACTCCAAGTCCGACGCGAGGTCCTCGTAGTCGTCGTACTCCAGGTCGCCGCCGTACTCCTCGGGGCGCTCGACGACCACCGCCTCGAAGCGCGGGAAGACGTGGTACTGGAACAGCTCCAGCACCGGGTTCACGAGGTCGCCCTCGGGGTCGCGCTCCGGCGGGCAGAACGCCGAGTTTACCTTCTCCTCGAGGTCCTCAGTGGAGTCCTCGAGAGAGATGGTGACGCCCGAACTTGAACTCATCTTCCCCTCGCCCGTGGTGAGGTCGCCGATGATGGGCGTGTGGAGCGCGGGCCGCTTCTCGTAGCCGACGCTCGGGAGCTCCTCGCGGGCGAGCATGTGGACCTTCCGCTGGTCCATCCCGCCGATGGCGAGGTCGACGTCGAGGTACTCGATGTCGAGGGCCTGCATCAGGGGGTAGACGACGTGGCTCACCTTCGCGGTGTCTCCGCCCTGGATTTCCGCCATCGCGCGCTGGGCTCGCTTCAGCGACGTCTCCACCTGGAGGGCGTGAAGGTCGAGTTCGTACTCCTCGTCTAGCTGGTAGTCCGAGCCGAGCACGAACTCCGTGGCGTCTTCGTCGAGGCCGAACGCGAGGAACTGGGCCTTCATCTGCTCTGCGGTCTCCCGGATTTCCTCGAACGTACCCTTGTCGTTGAGGTAGGCGTGGACGTCGGCGAGCAGGACGACGACGTCCATGCCCGCGTCCTGGAGGTCGATGAGCTTGTTCGCGGCGAGGAGGTGGCCGAGGTGGAGCACGCCGGAGGGCTCGTAGCCGACGTACGCCCGCTTGCCCTGGGGGTCGTCGGCTAGCTCCTGCACCTCCTCCTCGGTCACGACTTCCGTCGCGTTCCGAGTGACGAGTTCGTAGGCGTCCATGTCCGGGGAGAGTCGGCGCGGGGGGTTATGCGTTCTGGATGCGTGTCACGCCCTTTCCAGCGAACCCGAGGGTTTCGGGTGCGTCAGCGGCCGGTACGCGCGCTGGAATCGGCGACGATAGCGACGCCGTCATCGCGACCTACCGGCCAGCTTTCCCCGTTCGAGTCGACGCAGTACTGCGGTTTTGAGAGTCGATGCCAGACGCGGCTGCGGGGGACGGGAGTCCGGCGCCCCACGCCGCTACGGTCGCCCAGACGGCCCGACAACTCCACGCGAAACGGTGCTTTCGGGCGCGCTACGTTCGGTCAGCGCGGTGCTCGCTGATGATGGAATCGACCATGCTCTCCTTCTGTTCGCGCTCGCGCTCGTCGCGGCGTTTCCGCCAGTCTTCGAGGACGGCCTGCACGTCCGCCTCCTCGGCGACCGCGAGTTCGTCGACTTCGCGAATCGGCACGTCGTCCGCGGGCCCCACCGGAATCTCGTGCTCGAACAGCACCTCGTCGGCGGCGTCCGAGATGCCGCCCGACCGCAGGACGACGCGGGGTTCGAACTCGGCGAGCAGCTCCGCGGTGCGCTCGCCCGCTCCCGACGCGTCGCGGAGGTAGACCACATCCCCGGACGCGATGCCGTACTCGTCGTCCGCGGCCTCGATGGCGTCGACGGTGAACTGCTCGACGGGCTTGACCGCGACCAGGTCGCCCTCGGTGTCGACGTCCGCGAAGTTCGAGTGGTCGAGCTTCCAGAGGTCCTTGAGCCGCTCGAGTTTCGCGTCGAGTTCCTCGGCGCGCTCGACAGCCTCGTCGCGCTCCGTCGTGAGGCGGTCGTTCTCCCACTCGAGTTTCGTCACTTCGCGGCGCTCGCGGGCCTGCTGGCGTTCCTCTCGGCGGGCCTCGGAGAGCTCCTCCTCGTAGTGCTCGATCTCCTCGTCTTTCTCCTCGACGGTGGCCTCGAGGTCCGCGACGTGGGATTCGAGGCGCTCGACCTGGGCTTCGAGGTCGCGGATGCGCTGTTCCTCGTCGGTGAGCTCACGGGGCTCGTGTTCGACCGTCGTCTCGGGTTCGGGGTCGTCCGCTGTGAGGTCCGCGAGCACGCCCTCGACGGACTCCTCACCGCCGAGCACGCGAGCCACCACTTCGCCGCGCTCGACGTTCGGCGGCGTCTGCTCGGTGACGCGCTGGATCTGGTCGGCGTGCGCGTCGTGGGCGTACAGCGCCGCCGCCATCGCGTCCCGCTGGTGGTCGTCGTCGTACCCCTCCTCGCGGGTGCGGTGTTGTTTCTCGTCGACCGGCAGGTCGCTGTCGGGCGCCCAGCCCGCGGCGTCGAAGCTCGCGCGGATCTTCTCTACGGTGTTCGGCATCGGCGTGACGTCCGCGGCCACTATGACGGGCCGCCCGCGTTCGATGATCCACTCGATGACGTCCGCGGTGTCGGCGGTTCGCGTGCTCGTCACGTCGAGGACGCGGCCGTCGAGCGCGACGAGTGCGACCGCTGTCGTCGTGCCGGGGTCGACGCCGACGAACACGCGGTCCCGGCGGCGCGCGAGCGCCCGGAACTCGATGCCGTCGCGGCGCACCGGTTCGACCTCGACGCGGGTGTCTCCGGAGCGCCGCGAGGAAACCGGGATGTCCTCGGCGCGCGCTTCCACCGTGAACACGGCGTTCGCGTAGCCGCCGTACTTCTCCGTGACGTCCACCTCGTAGTCGAGGCCGGCGTCGTCGAGTTTCGACTCGACCTCGCGGCTCGCGCGCTTCACGGAGCCGTGAATGCGCCGCGTGAAGCGGTCCTCGCTCCATCCGCCACCGCCGCCCGTGGAGCGGCCGCGGGAGACCTTCACCGTCGTCTCGTTCGTGAACGCCGACACCTCGTAGCCGACGTTCTGCGCGGCGAGGCGCGCCGACGCCTCGGCCTCCTCCATCGCGGGCTTCCCGTAGGGCACGCCGTGGCGCTTCGCGACCCGGGAGAGGGGTTCCGGGCGCTCGTCGCCGGTCACCTGGACGAGTTTCGTCTCCGCCGGCAGCCCGCGAAGGAGGTGGACCAGCTGGTCCTTGTCCGCGGCGAGTTCGTACATGTTGTCCGTCGCGACGATGGCCGGCTCCTCGCTCTCCACGCGCCGCAGGAGCTTCCGGCGGGTCACGACGTCACGTTCGACCGTCTCTCCGTCGAAGACGACGAGCGCGTAGGATGGTGCGTCCCCGCGCACGTCACCGCTCTGCACGTCGACGCCGAAGACGAGGGCGTCGAGGGCACTCGTACGGGTGCTCACGTTGGACAGAGATAGGCGTTTGGCGAATATAAGCTTGGGGCGGCTGCGTGGCTCACTCCCTGTACGTGACGATGCGCCCCCAACTGGACTTCTTCCCCCAGAGGCCCGAGCGCATGCACTCCAGTTCCACGATCTGGGAGTTGTCCACGAACAGGTTGACGTTCGGCCCGAAGTTCTTGACGTACCACTCGAACATCTCGGGACCGGGCGCCTCGAACACGCAGTTCTCCATCCCGAGTTCGTTCGCGATGGTGTAGACGACGTCGGTGCGCCACTCGTGGACCTCCTCGGTGATGCCCTCGGCCTCGACCATGAGCAACTCCGCGCCGGCCTCGAGGTGGCGCCTGCCCTCCTCGACGGCCATTTCGGGGTCCTGCTGTCCCTCGGCTTCGAGGTCCTCGGGGCTCGACGCGCCGCCCGCGCCGAACTGAACGTTGATCTCTGGTTTCGGTTCGACGCCGTCGTGCTCGGCGACCAGTTCGGTCATCGCCACCATGTCGTCGGTGTCGATGGCGAGGAACCCCGAGGAGATCTCCACGATGTCGAAGCCGAGGTTGGCGCACTCGGCGACGTACTCCTCGACCTTGTCGTTGTCCTTCACGAGCACGTTCTCGATGAACCCGCCCGTGGAGACCTTCACGTCGAACTCGTGGCAGACGTCGATGAGTTCCTCGACGGCGTCCTCGGGCATCAGCGCGAACGACCCGCCGGAGAACTTGTAGATGTCCACGTAGCGACCCATCGTCTCGAGGATGTCCCGGAGTTCCCGGGGTCCCATCGGGTCGTAGTACGGGCCGCGGATCTCGGTGATACCCTTCTCGCGTGGCTTCTCGGGGCGGTCGTTGACGGTGAGGAAGTCGAACGCGCGGTCTGCGGACATGACGCGTGAACTGACGGCGTACCGACGGTTAGCGGTGGTTACGGGGACGTTCGGATTGGTGGCGGGATGCCGACGAGTTCGTTCACAGACCGCTCACTCGCCGGCCTGAAGGAGGTCGGTCAGGTCGCGCGCGTCGCGTTCGTCCATCTCGCGGACGCACTCGACGATGGCGTCCTGCGCGTCCTCGCCGACCACGCTGTCCGCGAGCGACCGGAACTTCCCCTCGACGTCGTCGAAGGACATCGGGTTCTCGGGGTGGCCGCGGAAGGCGTCCCGCTCCACCACGTAGACGGTGCCGTCGCCCATCTCGACGGCGACGTGCGCGGGCATCAGGCCGTTCTCGAACTGTTCGGTGAGGCGCTCGTCCGCGGTCACGTCGACGGTCTGGAGGAGTGACTGGACGTCGTCGCGGCGGATTCGATCAGGGTCGTACTGTTCGACTCCAAGTTCGCGGTCGAGGAGCGCGACGGCGAGCATGTACGGGAGCGAGTGGTCGGCCTGCGCGCGACTCTCGACCTCGTGGCGGTCGCCCTCGCCGCCGCCGATGATGAGTTTCGCGCCGCCGAACGTCTTCAGCCGAATCGCCTCAATGTCGCCGGGGTCCGGGTCGTGCTCTCTCGCGATTTCGACGACCGCTTCGACGGCGGACTGAGCGTACGTCTCCGCGACGTAGCGCTTGGTCATCGTGTCGTGGACGCGCGGACAGGCGGCGTCCAGGTCCATCTCGAACTCCCCGCCGACGACCTCCTGCCAGCCCTTCTGCCCCTCGAAGAGGTCCCGCGGCCCCTCGACGCCCTGTTCGGCGAGGCGCGCGCTGAACACGGCGTTCCGGGCGGCGTTCGCGGACGCGACGCCCTTCCACTCGTTGATGCCGCCGGTGCGCGTGACGCGCAACGCGTTGTGCGCGGTGCCCGCGATGCCGAGCGCGTTCTGCGTGGCTTCGACGTCGAGACCGAACAGCATCGCCGCGGGGACGGTGGCGGAGATGACGGTGTGCGTGACGTGGTCCCACCCCCTATCGCGGACGGGCGCGTTCCAAGCGAGTTCGCCCTGTACCTGGTAGGCCGCGGCGACGGCGGCGACGAGTTCCTCCCCGGAGGCGTCGGCGTACTCGGCGCACGCGACGGCCGCGCCGACGTTGTCGCTCGGGTGGGGCGTCTCGCCGGGCGCGAGAAAGGAGTCCATGAAGTCGAGGTAGCGCGTGAGTGTGGTGTTGTACATCGCCGCGCCGACGGGCGTGGCGGTGTCGCCGGTGGCCCAGAGCGTGCAGTCCCCGCCGCCGTGTTCCGCGGCGACGGCGGCACGCACGGCGGCGGGCGTGTCCGCGTCTGTCGCGCCGAGCGCGATGCCGACGCTGTCGAGCAGGCGGCGTTCGACGGCCGCGACCGTTTCCTCGTCGAGGGTGTCGTAGTCGACGCTCTGGGCGAACTCGGCGATGGCGCGTGTCGACGTCATGTGTCAACTGACGTGGTTGTCCAGCAAAAGCGTGTGCGTGGGGCCGACGGTGGACTGCCCCGGTTCGGAGGCGGAGTGTGAACCCGCTTCCGGCGGCGGTCAGTCGTCCGGGTACGGAATCTCGACCTGTTTGCCGTCCTGTGCGACGAACGCGTTCTCGAACACCTCGCGGGCGTCTTCGCCGAGCTCGCGGGCGTCACCCGGGTACCGGGAGGAGATGTGCGTGAGCGCCAACTGCTGGACGTCCGCGCGCGCCGCAACGTCGGCGGCCTCGCGGGCGGTGGAGTGGGCGGTTTCGCGCGCGCGGTCCTCGGCGTCGGCGTCGAACGTCGCGTCGTGAATCAGCAGGTCTGCGCCCTCCGCGGCGTCCACGACGGCGTCGTGCGGGCGCGTGTCGCCCGTGTAGACGAACTTCCGGCCCGGTCGCGGGTCGCCGACCACCTGCTCGGGGCGGACGACCGTTCCGTCCTCGAGTTCCACTGGCTCGCCGTCGTGGAGCGCCGAGAACTCGGGGCCGACCGGCACGCCGAGTTCCTCGGCGCGCTCGCGGTCGAATCGCCCTTTTCGTTCGTCCTCGACGAGCGCGTAGCCGACGGACCGGGTCCGGTGTTCCGTCTGGAACGCGCGGACCTCGTACTCCTGGTGGTCGAGAACGGTGTTCCCCGCGTCCACCTCGTCGAAGCGAACCGGGAAGCCGACGTCGCCGCCCACCGCGAACACGAGTTGTTCGACCTCGTTCCGGGTGCCCCGTGGGACGTGGACGGTGAGCGGGTCCTCGCGGTCGTTGAACCCCCAGGACTGAACGAGGCCCGGGAGGCCGAGGACGTGGTCGCCGTGGACGTGCGTGACGAAGACGTCCGACACGCCGAAGCCGGTGCCGTACCGCATCATCTGGCGCTGGGTCCCCTCGCCGGCGTCGAAGAGGAAGGCGTCGCCCTCGCGCTGGACGAACACCGAACTGGGGTTTCGTGCCGTCGTCGGCACGGCGGCGCTGGTCCCCAGGAACGTCGCGTTGAGAGTCATGTCCCACGTTCGTCGCGGCGCACGCTTTACGCCACCGGTCGCGGCCGTTGTAAGCCAGGATTGTTTTCGGTACGCTTGCGTTTTCGGGATGTAGCGCCGAGCTACCTCTCGAATTGAAGTAAACTATCTGTCTCGTTTATCCTCTCGGACGGCGTGTCAACCAGTCGGCAGGAGTGATTCAGTAGATGCGCACAACAACAATCGGCGTGCTCGCTGTCGTCGTCATGGTCGTCCTCGGGGGCGGCGTGGCGATGGCGGCACAGGTATCGACACCACAGAAGACGACAGACGCGGCTGCGGCCGACCTGACGGACGACTCGCAGGCGAACGCGTCTGTGACCTTCGACGACCAGACGGTGGACAATGCCACGGTCACCGTGGCGAACACGACGCTGAGCGAGGGTGGCTTCGTCGCCATCCACACCAGCCAGAACGGCTCGATCGGTCCCGTCATCGGGGCGTCGGAGTATCTCGAGGCTGGCACGCACCAGAACGTCAGCGTGACGCTGTACGAGGGCGTGCCGGGCGCCGAGTTCACCGACACGACGCTCCCGAACGGGACGGTAGAGCTCATCGCGATGCCCCACCTGGACACGAACGGCAACATGACCTACGACTTCGTCAGAAACAGCAGCGCTGACGGGCCGTACATCGCCGACGGGGCTCCGGTCGTCGACCCCGCGAACGTGACGTTCACCGGGCAGACCGGTGACGGCGCGGCGACGGGCAACGAGACGACGACTGGTAACGAGACGACGATGGAACCGGGCAACGAGACGATGGCCGGGCTCGTCGTCGAGAGCCTCGACGTGCCGACGTCCATCGCCGTGAACGACACCATCACGGTGAACGCGACGGTGGCCAACATGGGCTCCTCCGGGGTCGCTGCCGACGTGGCGTACCGCCTCGTCGGTGAGGCCGTCGACATCGTGCGTCACGAGACGGTCCGCGTCGAAGCGAACGAGACCGCGAACGTGACCTTCACGGTGGACACCACCGGCATTCCAGCTGGTGAGCACATCCACGGCGTCACCACGTACAACTCGAGCGCGCTCACCGTCGTGAACATCACCGAGCAGACCGGTGAGGAGATGACGACGGGCAACGAGACCACGACTGGTGAGGAGACGACCACGGAGGCTGGCAACGAGACGACCACGGAGGCTGGCAACGAGACGACCACGGAGGCTGGCAACGAGACGACGATGGAACCGGGCAACGAGACGACGCCCGGACTCGTCGTCGAGGGCCTCGACGTGCCGTCGACCATCGCCGTGAACGACACCATCACGGTGAACGCGACGGTGACCAACCTGGGCGGCAGCGAGATCGCCGCAGAGTTGGCGTACCGCCTCTCCGGTGACGAGGTGGACATCGTCCACCACGAGACGGTCCGTGTCGGGGCGAACGAGGCCGCGAACGTGACCTTCACGGTGGACACCACCGGCATCCCGGCGGGTCAGTACATCCACGGCATCACCACGTACAACTCGAGCGCGTTCGCCGTCATCAACATCGCCACCGAATCGCCGTCCGGACAGGCGGAGGAACCGCCGGTCGAGGGCGGCAACACGACGGTGACCTTCGACGATCAGACGACGACGAACAACACTGTCGTCGTGTCGAACGTGACGCTGACCGAGGGCGGCTACGTCGCCATCCACAACGACTCGCTGCTCGAGGGGAACGTCATCGGGAGCGTCATCGGCGTCTCGGACTACCTCGCGGAGGGGACCCACGAGAACGTCAGCGTGACGCTGTACGAGGGCGTTCGCGGTGCGGAGTTCGCCGAGATGACGGCGCCAAACGGCACGGTGGCGCTCATCGCGATGCCGCACATGGAGACGAACGGGAACCTGACCTACGACTTCGTCGCGACGAACGGCAGCGCTGACGGCGCGTACGTCGTCGACGGGCAGCCGGTCGTCGACGTCGGCAACGTGACGTTCGCCGCGGCCAACGGCGGCGCGGCGGCGGACAACGAGACGGCGGACAACGAGACGACCGCCGGAACGGACACCGAAGCAGACGTGGGCGGTAACGCAGACGGAGACAGTGAGACGGACGCTGAGGACGCGGTCGCACCCGGCGAGACGGTGATGGCGAGCAACGCCATCGACACCATCCTCGAGCGCTACGGGCTCGCCGACCGGGTCGACACGAGCAGCCTCGAAGCGTTCGTCACCGATATCCTCACCCTCCTTCAGGAGTGGCTCCACGGGATGTCGATGCAGGACGGAACCACCTGGGAGACGGGAGCGTAACGCCGACCACCCGAACTTCCACTTTTTTTCGCCGACCGGAGTGCCGTCAGTCGACGCCC